>NZ_JBRBQR010000005.1:0-228 GCF_053570625.1 Desulfovibrio faecalis | reverse complement strand
TTTTTGCCGTCAGCATGGCATTTCGGATGCGACCTTTTATAAATTGCGCAGCAAGTTCGGTGGGATGAACATCTCTGACGCCAAGCGGTTGCGCTAGTTGGAGGAAGAGAACGCTCGGCTGAAACGACTTGTAGGTGAACAAGCGCTTGATATCGTCGTCCTGAAGGACGTGATCTCAAAAAACTTTTGAAGCCCGAAGCCAACAGGGAAGCCGTGCATCACATTCAG
>NZ_JBRBQR010000004.1:0-1317 GCF_053570625.1 Desulfovibrio faecalis | reverse complement strand
GGCTCTTCCGGGTTTTCCGTGGGTAGCTGATCTGCTAATGTCCTTCCCGGAGGGCACCAATGAAGGATACGGACCTATATTTTCGGATTCTCGGGCTGACCGAGCCCTGGTTTGTTGAGGCTGTTGAACTGGACACGGCGGAAGGTCGGGTAGACATCCGCGTGGAGCATGGTCCTGGTGTTCGCTGGTTTTGCCCTACTTGTGGTCGAGAGCTGGCTTGCCGCGACCATGCCGAGCCTCGTGTCTGGCGCCATCTGGACACGTGCCAGTTCAAGACGTTCCTGCATGCTCGGATTCCCCGAGTGGACTGCCCCGAGCATGGCGTCCTTCAGGTCAACGTGCCTTGGGCCGAGTCCAAGGCACGTTTCACCATATTGATGGAGCGATTGATCATCGACGTGCTGACCGAGTGCGCCACCGTAACAGGAGCGCGGCGCATCCTGCGCATCACCTGGGACGAAGCATGGGGTGTCATGGAAAGGGCGGTGCGCCGGGGCCGGGAGCGCAAGCAATCGAATCCCTCGCGGTATCTTGGCGTTGACGAGAAGGCATTCCGCAAGGGGCACGACTATGTGACCGTGGTTTGTGATCTGATCGGCAGCACGGTGGAGTATGTGGCCGACGAGCGTAAGGCCGAAAGCCTTGAGGGGTACTACCTTCAGTTCACCAAGGCGCAGTTGGAGCGGATCAAGGCCGTGGCCATGGACATGTGGGAGCCCTATTTTAAAGCTACGCTCAAACATGTGCCGGACGCGGCGGGGAAAATCGTTCACGATCGGTTCCACGTCATGAAACACGTAGGCGAGGCTGTGGACCGGGTACGCAAGCAAGAGCACCGCGAACTCACAAGTCAGGATGACCATCGACTCAAGGGCACGAAATTCCTCTGGCTATACCGGGAGGAGAATCTGCCGGACAAACACCGGCCAGCCCTGGAGGCCTTGAAGACAGCGAACCTCAAGGTGGCCAAGGCCTGGGCCATGAAGGAAAGCCTGAACGACGTCTGGAAGTACCTGAGCACGGGATGGGCCAGACGTTTTGTGAAGCGATGGCTGGTCTGGGTGAACAGGTCAGATCTTGCCCCAATGCGCAAAGTGGGCGGACTGATTCAGAGACATCTTGAGAACATCCTGACCTTCTGCCGCCACAGGATCACCAACGGCGTGGCCGAGGGCCTCAACAGCAAGATCATGGCCATCAAGAGGAAGGCTTGCGGTTATAGGAACCGGGAGCATTTCAAGACAGCCATCTACTTCTTCTGTGGCGGTCTAAACCTCTACCCGGCCAGTTCCTGACAGGGGTTACCCACGGAAAACC
>NZ_JBRBQR010000003.1:0-8557 GCF_053570625.1 Desulfovibrio faecalis | reverse complement strand
GCTGCGCATGGCTACTCAGAGCGGCGGGCTTGCCGAGTGATTCAGTTTAATCGCTGTTCAGCCAGACGGGCACCATCTGAGGACCGTGATCTTCTTTTGCGGACTCGGATGCTGGAACTGGCAAATGACCGACGGCGTTTCGGTTCTCCGCGCTTGCATGAATTATTGCGCCTGGAAGAGCTGGTGCAGAATCATAAGCGGACAGAAAAGATTTACCAGGAAGAAAATCTTTCACTGCGCACCCGCAAGAGAGTGAAGCGCCCAAGCCATGCCCGTATTGTCCAGGCTGGCCCTGATGGCCCAGGATGAGCAATGGGCGATGGATTTTGTAAGCGACTCCCTTATGGGTGGGCGACGCATCCGGGTTTTGACAATTGCCGATCTGTGGGATCGTTCAAGCCCCGCGCTCGAAGTGGATATGTCGTTGCCTGGAGTGCGAGTTGTGCGTGTCCTTGAAAGACTACGCCTTCAAGGGCGGTTGCCGCAGCGTATCAAGGTTGATAATGGGCCGGAATTTAGCGGTAAGGCCCTGGATACATGGGCTTTTGAGCATGGCGTGCAGATAGAGTTCACTCGTCCAGGGAAGCCCAGGGATAATGGACACATTGAAAGCTTTGACGGAAAATTCCGGGATGAGAGTTTAAATCAGAACGTGTTTCTGTCCCTGCACGATGCCCGCAGAACAGTTGAAGCCTGGCGGCATGATTACAACCAGCGGCGACCCCACAGTTCCTTGGGATGGCTGACACCGGAAGAATTTCGCGAAAAGAATACAACCTATAACCCATCAGGATCCACTAACTTACAAGTGGTATACGCAGTGGGGTAAGGTCACCATGCCGTCAAACTTCGCTCGCCACTTATAAAATGCGGCGCTACTCATGCCATGCTCACGGCAAAGCCTGGTAACGGGAACGCCATTTTCGGCTTGTTTCAAAATCGCCAGAACCTGGCTGTCGGAAAATCGTGACGTTTTCATCGTGAAAATCTCCGTGTAGTTCATTCTCGGAAATTCTACTTATAAACGCTACTTTTTTCTGGGGGGATTACCCCCAATGATTTATAGAGGGCAATGACGCCGCGCAGTTCTTCCCACTGGCTGAGGGCCAGGGCATCCCGTGCAGTATTAACGGTACGCTGCGCCACAAGCACCGGCATGTAGGCGCTTAACCCCCTGCCATAGAGCAGGGACGATTGTTCCAGGGCTTTCTGGCTGTCAATAACTGCCTCTCTTAGTGAGGCCTGCCGCAGACGTTCACTGTTCAGTGCTGTCAAGGCATCTTCCACATCCCGCAGCGCAAGCCTCACGTCTCGCTCATACACCAGCCTTGCCGCATCGGCGTTGGCTCGCGCCGCCTTCACGCCTGCGCGTGCCCGCCCTCCATCGTAGATGGACTGGCTGACCTGCCCCCCTACCGACCATGCCGTGCTGGCACTGGAAAAGAGGTCGTGGATGAGGCTGACGGTACTGCTGATGCCTAACGGGATAGTAAACCTGGGGAAACGCTCGGCCTCAGCAACGCCGATCTGTGCGGTTGCTGCGGCAAGACGCCGTTCATCAGCCCTTATGTCAGGGCGTTGGCGCATCACCTCCGACGGCAATGAAAGCGGCAGGCGAGCGGGCACAGGCAAGGTTGAAGACGGCTCGGCCAGCGCGGTGCGCCAATCACCTGGAAAACCGCCAGCCAGTACGCCAATGGCATGACTGAACCGGGCAATATCTGCCTCCATCAACGGCGGCTGCGCCTCGGCTGTTTTACGTTCTGCCCGCGCCTGCATCACATCGGCCAGGGTGCCCATGCCCCTTCGTTGGGCCTGCTCAGCCAGTCGCTCACTCTCAAGCAGTGTACGGATGTTGTCATGGGCGATAGCCAGGCGTAGCTGCGTTGCACGAAGGCCCGCGTAGTTGGACACAAGTTCCGCAACCAGGCTCACCTGCAATGCGCGATGATCCTCGGCAACCGCTTCGATGCCCGCATCTGCCGCTTCAACCGCCCTGCGCGTTCCACCAAAGATGTCCAGCTCCCAACTGGCATCAAAGCCAGCAAGCCATGTTCGCGACTCGCCGCCGACCTGCCCGGTGAGGGCCTCGCTGGTGCGCCGCGCCTCTCCAGCCCCGCCGCCGGAAACCGTCGGCCCAAAGGCTGGCAGTCTGAACCCGCTCCGCGCGCGCCTGACGTAACCGGGCCAGCGCGATACCAATGTCCTGATTCCGTTCCAGAGCCTGATCGACCAACCTGTCGAGCAGCGGATCGTTGAATGACCGCCACCACATGCGCAGCCCATCCTGAGAGTTGCCGGGCAAAGCAGTGTTGGCCTCAACCCAGTTTACAGGCAGGGTCAATGTGGGTTTGGTATAGTCCGGGCCTACGGACAGGCAACCAGACAAACCCAGCAACAACGGGGCGATCAGAAATGCGCTGCAAATACGCAGTCGCGCATGATTCCGTGCTGTGTACATGCGCACTCCTACAGCCAACGTTGCAAAAGCGTTGCGAGGCGGCCCTGGGGTGGCCTGTCGCCCCCCGGCGCAGCCACCTCAATGCTGCCAGTCATGCCTGCGGCCAAAACAAGATTCTGAGGGAGTTGTCTAAACTCGACGCGAACCGGAATGCGCTGCGCAAGGCGAACCCAACTGAAGCTTGGTGCAACGCTTGGCAAACCCTGCGCATCAGCCTGCTGGTTGGCATCGGCTATTCCGCGCCCGATACTCACCACCCTGCCAGGAATCACTTCATCAAAGCCCATCAGGCGGATCTGCGCAGAGGCGCCGGGCTCAATGCCGTGCAATTTGGTTTCTTCAAAATAGCCAATGATCCGGAAGCTGTTTGCGTCCACCAGCGCGATATTTGGCTGACCAGTCACCGCATAGTCGCCCTTGTTCAGCCGCAGGCGCGTTACATATCCATCCACAGGAGCCCGCAGCACGGTGTGCTCCATATCCAGCCTTGCCCTGTCTACAGCAACCTGCGCACTGCGCAGCTCGGCCTGGGCAATGGCCATTGTCTGATTCGCACGCTGGATTTCTTCTGCAGGCACAATATCTTCCATACCACGGCGGCGCCTCGCGTCTTCCATTTTCTGGCGCAGCGACACGTCTGCCGCAGCCAGCTGGGCTTCGGCCTGAGCCAAAGCCAGAGCAAAATGGGCAGGGTCTATGCGGTAGAGCACCTCCCCCTGTTTCACAAACTGGTCATCCGCCACCGAGACATCCAGTACCGTACCTGACACCTCCGGGGCTATGCGGACGATTTGCGCACTGACGCGGCCATCGCGTGTCCAGGGGGCCAAGACATAGGCACGCCAGAGGGCGCTTACCAGAACCCACGCAAGAATGACGACAGTTGCTGTGAGCCCTGCCCTGAATATCTGTTTTGCCGGAAACAAACTGTTAGACATGGAAAACCAACACCTTTTCTGGGAATTAGCGGTTAAACAAAGAGAATCAGCATCGAAACTATGCAGAGGGAAAGAGCAAACCCGAATAAACCGGGATGCCAGACCCACCTCAGCGCGCCGTAGCGTGTAAGCAGGGAGCGAAGACCCAGGTATATTGGCAGCGCGGCGCACGCATAGACAAAGAATGGCGGCAGGTAGATGCCAGCCACCGAGAACTCACTCAGCATCGGAACGACCTCCAGAATGTTGCGAAAAGTAATCTGCGCGATTTTCAAGCACCGCTGCAATATCAAGCAGCACGACCGTCAATCGTTGCGCTTCGGCTGTGGCGGCGCTCCCGGTCTTTGACAATTGCGACAAGGATCTTGCAGCGCGGCGGGCATGCCGGGCCGCCATTTTTGGTTCTCCGACCCGGCGGTTCATATAGCGAAAAGCGGTTGCGAGCTGGCGGCGCAATTCAGAATCTTTGGGCGCATGGCGCAGCCAGTTGCGCAAGCGCAAAACCTCCCGCCCCAGATGGATACTGTCCAGCGCATTGGCAATCTCTCGCTCCATCACCTCCGGTTGCGCTCTAAGCAGCGCACCGAGCTGAGCCGTGCGGTGCTGCTGGCTCCATTGCCAGATTTTCGCATCCGTCCGTTTTCCTCTGAAGGCGCCAAGCGCATTATCGCGGATAGCAAGGTGCAAACGCTCGACGTCGCGCGACAGATTGCGCGGCAACAGCACCTTGAACCCCACCAGCGTAAAAAATACCGCCAGTATCCAGGCCACGGAACTGTTGAGAAATAACGTAAAATCGTAGTTCATGGGGTTGTCTGGCGCGGCCAGCGTGGTGAAAGCCACGAGATAGGTGGCCCCGGCCGCCATATGGCGGGGCATGGAGGTTGCGTACACGCCCGGCAGCCAAAAGAGCCCCAGCACCAGGAGCAACAGCGGCAGCCCTTCAACATGGGGAAGCACTATAAAGGTGCAGAAGAATGCCATTACGACGGCAGCCACAGTGCCCTTGATAAATTCAACGGCGCCGAGAGCCGGATTGGGAGCCGTTGACAGCAGCGCGCAGCCCGACGCCAAGCCTGCCAGCATCAGGTTTCCGTACGTCCAGCCAGTCGCTAGCCAGAAAGCGCCGCCCAGCAGCACCGTCAGCATGGCGCGCAGCCCGTTCTGCATCGCTGCCATCCTGTCCCGGTAGAACGGCACGGAGACTTGCGCCGCTGTTGGCAGCGGAGCATGTAAACGTTCAATGCCCTTAAGGGCTTCAATATAGTCATCGAGCTGTTCGAGCAGCCGGTCTCCAGCGATCATCAGTGCGGCATGCTCCGACGCTTCATCAAGCGATGTCGTGGAGAGTGTGCCTGTTAAACGAGCACGCATATCTGCCAATACCTGAACGGCGCGCTCTAGCCCGATGGAGCCTTGTTCCTGCGCCAGCGCCTGGCTGACTTGCTGCCATGCCAGCTCCCAGTGGGGCTTGAGTGCTTTCAGGGCGCCCAGGCTGGCGCTCCCCTCCCGCATGGGGGGCATGCCGCCTACCAATGCGGAAAACAGGGAAACCATTGTCTGCCGAACTGTACCAGCACGTTGGGCAAGGTCGGGGGATTCGGCTTTGCCCAGCGCCAGCAGGTCATCCACGCTATACGCTTCAATAATGAGATTGAGCCTGTCCGCATCCAGAGGCTTGCTTTCCGGTGTCTCACCAGCATGTGTCGCCGGATGATCTGTCGAAAGGATGCCTGCGGTCGCTGCTGCCAACCGCCGCAGTTGCGTTTCCAAACGATTCCTTACGCTCCGGGTGCTGAAAAGTGCGGACACGCACACCAGACACACCACGCCGATCGCCACGGAAGCCCCACGCCCCATCACCTGAGAAAACGTAAGTTCCGGATGTTCCATGGCTCCATAGGCCGCCATCCCCACAGTGTATCCCGCAAGGGTTGCGCCATACGCCCGAAAATGGCGCAGAAGCGTCATCCCCACCACACAAACGCCCATCCACAGGCCAAAGCCGAACAGGAACAGCCAGGGACTCTGGCCAAATAAACTCATCAGAATAAAGGACGCCAGCATTCCGGCCAGCGTGCCAAGTATCCGCCACACGCCTTTTCCTATTACAGCACCCTGCACCGGGTTGATGACAAGAAGCACACTGGATGCAGCTGAATACGGCGCGCGCAGATCCAGCCAATAGGCAACTACAAGCGCCATGCCTGCGGCAAGAATCGAACGCACTACGTAGGTTGCGCGTGGCGTGGTCAGGTCAAAATATGGCAGCCAGCGGAAAAACCATCCCCGGAGCTGGGAAAGATAGGAGGTAAAAAAGCCTGAAGGTGCCGAAGACACATTCGCGTAAGACATGATAGAACCCTTCTGCAATGACGTAATAAGCGCCACTGTAGATATGCCCTACCATTCCGAAAAGTGAATTTATTGCATTTTTATGATTGCGTTAAGCGCACGCATTGAAGGTTGCTCCTCCCCCCACTATTTTGCTTGTCTGGCCGTCTGCGCGGCATTGCCGTTGCAGAGGGCATGGATTGTACGCCGCAGCCACCGATGCGCAGGATCGTTCTCCAGGCGAGGGTGCCATGCCTGCATCAGCAGCACGGTTTCCAATGGAACCGGCAGTTCGAACAGACGGATGCGCAGGCCTGCGGCAAGCGCGCCGCTGGCCAGATTTTTGGGCAAAATCAGCACCAGGTCAGAATCCTGCAGCGCGAACAATGCCGTGTACGGGTTCGGCACGACCAGGGCAACATGACGGCGTAACCCATGTTCTTCCAGTGCTGCGTCTATGGGGCCAACGGACTTTCCGCGCCGCGAAACGTTGACATGCTCCCAGCGGGTAAGGCACTCGGGGGTAATTTCGTCGTCAAAAACCGGATGATTTGTTCGGGCAACGCCAACGTACGTCGTAGTAAACAGCGACTGCACGCGAATCTCCGGCCCCAGCTTGCGTGAGCCACTGATGAAGAGATCAATGCGACCACTGCGCAGCGCCTCCTCGTCCACGTCATCTTCTTCCGGCGAAAAGCGCAACATGGCGCGGGGCATATCCGTTGCCATAATACCCAACAGATGCCCCAGATGCATGCTCACAAACTCATCGGTGGCACGCACATTAAAGCGCCTCTCCAATGATTTCAGGTCGATCTCGGCATCGGATGAGAAAACCTGCGAAGCCTGCTCGACCGCCATGTGAACCTGCTCGCGCAGCGCGAGTGCTTTAGGCGTCGGCATGAGCTTTCTCCCGACCTGGATAAATACGGGGTCGCCCAGTGCATCCCGAATCCGGCTCAAGGTGCGGCTCATCGCCGGGGGGCTCAAATTCATGCGCCTGGCAGCGCCATTGACGCTGCCTTCTTCCAGCAAAGCATCCAAGGCCAAAAGCAAATTAAGATCCGGACGTGCCATGCCATCTCCAATCCGTTAACCAAAACGCAATCACATTTAGCTCTGAATAATGCGAAGAACATTAAAAAACAAGCGCACTCCAAATGGTGATGCATCAAATTTTCTCGACCACCACCTTTTGGCTGTTTCTTGTGAGGAATCTGCTGCTTGCTGCCACAACAAATGACAGATTGCCACACTCCCTGTGGTGGCCGCCTTTGGGGTTTTCCGGGGCCAGAATCTTGCCGCGATAATTTTTTATTTTTACCCGACAATATAACCACCTAAAATATCTTGCAGTATTAACAAACAAAAGTTCCAACCTGAATATTCCGAACGCCGAAGCTCCCCGAACTATTGCAAGCCACTTATGAGAGTGCTAGATTTTACCTGCGAAGTTTTTTTGTTCGCAACCACCAGAACCAAGGAGGCGAAGTATGGAATATGCCGTTATGCTGGGGACCGTCGGATGCCGCAAAGAGGATTCAATCCTCGGCTCTGTTTGGGGTGGTTGGATGAACTGGTGGCGTCGCATGCTGGCAGCCGCCGACCGCTTTTGAGCACAGCATGTGACACCGCACGCTGTAATCAACCTGTGATTGAAGGCCGGGACAACTCCCGGCCTTTTTTATTTGGCGACGCCAATCAGAGCAGGCGCATCCGAGCGCTTCAAGGACGGACGTTCCCTCTGGCGCATCGCGCCCACCACTACGCGTCACTCTCCTGCCGCACCAGAGTCCTTGGACTTATCATCAAGCACTCAACAGGCACGCGCCAACCAGCGTCTGTTGCTGCCTCCCCCATTTATAATCGCCCATGGCGAACCACCCGCCGCATTTTTTCGCCTCTTCTAATTATAAAAACTATATTATTGATAGAAATTTAGTATTAAATCTCCACCAAAACAAAATCCTTATTTTTTACAAGGTTGATAAATATGTTATTTTGCAATAGCCTGCCTTCGGTATTTCACTGTATTAAACTGACATCTAGCATTCTTCAAAGGTGCGAGCCACACTCGCATAAAAAAGCACGGAATAGGACTGGCCTATACGTAACGACACTGCATAACCACTATTTACAGCTTTACTGTTCCTTAACAAAACGGCCTTACTAACTAATCCACCCAGGCTTTCAGCAAATGTCCTTCAGATATTCCAAAAATTACGCATTATGGGATATGATTTTTATCATTGCCCTTGCTGGCTATACCCTATTTGGACTATGGGGAGTGAGCCTGCTTTCGTGCGACGGGCTTAAAATCAGCAGCGACCTTTGCTGCTATGTGCAAAATATGGCGGGCGAACTGCGCCGTGAACTGTTTTCACTTGACCCGCTATTAGCGCTTCCAACCACTGCAAATTCCATCATCAGTCTTGAATCAACTTTGGCGAGC
Organism: Desulfovibrio faecalis; assembly: GCF_053570625.1. NCBI lineage: Bacteria > Pseudomonadati > Thermodesulfobacteriota > Desulfovibrionia > Desulfovibrionales > Desulfovibrionaceae > Desulfovibrio > Desulfovibrio faecalis. The sequence goes on along the minus strand of NZ_JBRBQR010000003.1, from coordinate 372 downwards.
CTTCTTCAGCCCGATGACGACATTGTGCAGGGGATGCTGCGGGCTGGTGCTGTGGGTGTGTTTTTCCACTACATTGCCTGTTATTATCTAGGACGCCGCCTTTTCGACACGCCGCTGGTTGCCGCCCTGTTTGCCCTGCTGACAGGCGTGACCGTATGGGTCAGTTTTGGTACGTATTGGGGCTTTGGCTCGGGCGACATAACGCCGCGTGTTTTTTATGCCGCTCTGTTCCCGGTACTGCTGGCAGCAACACTTTCCGCTCTCGACAAACCGCAGCTGCGCCCTCTTATTATGTTTGTTTCGGGCTGCGGCATGTACCTGCACAGCATCAGTTCTCTGGTGGCCAGCTGCATGCTGTTTACCGTCTTTTTC
>NZ_JBRBQR010000002.1:0-21505 GCF_053570625.1 Desulfovibrio faecalis | reverse complement strand
TCGACAACACGAACGCCAGCCACGGCTTGCCGCAAGGTCCCAATAATCTGCTCTTCGGTGAATCTGCTACGTTTCATTTTTGTGCTCCTATGTCAGGAACACTAACTTTTCAATGGCATACTTTTCGGGGGGAGGGTCATAAGGTCAAAAATTTCCACACCCTATCTCAGGAAGGGGCAGGTGTATTTTGTACACTAAAATGCGCCAGAAATAACCGGCGGAATTGATTGAATGAATTTTTTGGTAGCACTGCCACGGTGCATAACAAAAATGACTTTTGCTCCCCACCTAGGCTTGTCTACCTTGAAAAAGGAGGTTGCTAAGTCTAATTCCAGCGCCACCCGATTCATACTGGAAAAACTCCATGCTGTAACATGCGCAGGATGCCTCCAGTATCTTTTGTCGGGATTAGGGTGCTGGCTTAAACTACCACCATGCCAAAAATCAGTGCATCCGACGATGGCGCCTTCATCTTCCAACCTGTCAGCCAAAAACTTTAAATCCTGCATGGGAGTTATGAAGTGTTCAAAAACCTCAAAGGCGGAAATAAGATCCCATTTTTTATTGGGCAACTGATCACGATGATAGAAACGATCATTCCCCAACTGCTTTTTACGCTCCTCAATTAGGGGAATCCAGAGATCACAGCCCACAGCGTCAAATCCATCATCAAGCAAACGCTTGGGAATAAGGCTCCACCCTGCCCCGTATAGCAACGCTTTTTTCCAACCCATTCCATTCAAAAACAGTTCGCAAAAATAACCTTCACGGGTATGAACAAGTGATTCAGGCGGCTGTTTTGCGCCGTCAGCTTCTCCTTTGCCGAGTTGGGTAGCGATATCCATCCCTAGTTTGTACTGGAGCAATCCACATGTGGGACAAACCAACCACTCTTTGTCATGATAATATTCATACGATCGAAGTTGATCTCCACAAATATCACAGGGCGACATCGGGGTGGCGCCTCTTCCCAAACCAATACATCGCGGCATTGGATAGTCAGGTTGTCTCCCCACCGCTTGAATGGCCCGTGCCCTATCTTCCAGCAATTCTTGCGTAACCGCTTTTTCGCCATACTGTAGGATTATACCATCAATGAATGCCAGCGCATCTAGCGGAAACCCCTCCCGAAGCTTTCTCTGCGCCTCACAATGAAACGCGGTCACTTCATTTTGCAGATTATCATCTAACGGGTTAGTTTTCGATTCCAAAACGCCATATACCCGTTTGGAGTTTTCCATTGAGTCGTTCCTGTTTGGCTAAAGGGCGATTAAAATGTTAAAAATTTGGCACAATATGCTCAAATATTTTGCCCAGTGACTTGTCGCACTTGTCCCCAACAATAGTCCTTTCACGGGTTGCAATATCTGATCCAGAGTTAATATATGCAGCAAACTCATCTCCCCAAATTGATCTTTGATAGTCATTAGTGAGCAGTGGGAGAATATTCATGTTAGTTTCCAAAAGTTAGTTATTAAAGTAATTTTGTTTAAGAATTCTTTGCCTTCTTGTGGAAATGGTACTGTCTTGACGTGTTGAAAAGCCCCGATGGGTTCTGGAGTTGCCCCTGCTAAACCGGACACTCCAAGTTTTGCAATGTACGGATAAACTCACGAGGTGAGAGCATCCGCAGGGCCTTATGTGGGGCATTTTCATTATAGTCTTCAAACCAGCCGGGAAGCTGCGCCATCACAGTTTCGGCATCCGATCGATCGTTGCAGAAGACGTAATCCCGTTTGAATGTTTTGACGAGAGCTTCAGCCATACCGTTGCGTTGGGGGCTGCGAGCCGGAGTAAACTTGCTGACGACGCCCAGCGCGGCGGCAAAAGTTATTGTTTCTCTTGCCGTGTAGCAGGAGCCGTTGTTGGAGAGCCATTCAACTGGCCGCAATGTTTTGACATCACCAAAGCGTTTTTCAACGCATGCCAGAATGACGCTTTGCGCCATGTCAGCACTGTACCCGCCAGTGGTGGCGGCATAGGCCATCACTTCCCGGTCGCAAGTATCCAGGGCAAAAATAACGCGCACACGCGCACCGTTGTCGCAGGCAATCTCAAACCCGTCAGAGCACCAACGTTGATTCCTTTGTAGTGTGGAAACCTTGCCCGTGTGCGCTTTGTCAGGTCGGCTGCCAGTAAACCGTGCCAGCAACAGGTTGTTCTGTCTCATTATCCTGTATACACGTTTATGGTTGACCGGAGTGCGCCCACCGGCAATCAGTTGCTGATTAAGCAGCCGCTGGATACGCCTATAGCCGTAAGTCTGGCGTCTGCCCAAAAGTTCGACGATCAGCGGTAAAAGGAATGCGTCTTCCGCTTTGCTGTATCGTTCCGGACGAGGCCGCGGGCTGCGGCTACGCTCATAGGTGTTGGAGCGGGACACCGCCAGGCGTCTGTGACCCGTTTCACTGGAAATCCTCGACGCCTGACAAGGGCAGCCGCGAGATGAGTTTTTTTCGCGGCCAATGCGAACAGCTCCTTTAAGGATTTCCACTTCCAGTGTCTTGTGCCAAGGACGTGTTCCGACTGACGGATTCGCTTTTTCAGGGCCTTTACTTCGGCAGCGCTGACGACCTCGTTATTAACTTCAATGGATGTCTTGCCGTCTTCACTCATCTGTTTTGTCAGCGGTAAAGCAAATTCGGAGCAACGCCATACGTTCGTGCCACCAGAGAAACCGACTGATCGGGGCCATGCGGGCTTCTATCAAGCTAACCTTCTCATCAGCTGACTAGCGACGACGGGGCGTTATGTTTACTATCTCCACCGTTGAACTTAGCACTAGTTCCAGACATAGTTCCAGCACCTCCTCCCGGGTTAGTGGGGGCAGGGCGAAATGGGGACTACTCCATTATCATCCATAGCCGTAATGGAAGCAACTACCTTGGGTTCTACCTCAAAGACGGGGGCATAGCGCCTCGACAAAAAAATGGGCATACCAAGCAAAGTCGGTATGCCCACCAGGGCAGCTTTTATTTTCCGACCAAAGAAAAGAAGAGAAGGCTCTGTGGAAGGATTGTTAATTGGCTTGCGGGATTTTGCAATCGAAAAAGTGGTCAGCCATGTTCCGCCGGTGTTTGAGGCCAGATGGACGGGCAAGAATACGTGCCCGCACTGCAGATGCGAAAAACTACGCATCAAGGACTCATTCTGGCGATCAATACGCAATATTTCCATTCATGGTCGACCATCACGCCTGTTGATTCGCTGCCATAAATACCGATGTGAAGACTGTGGAAGATATTTCAATACCAGACTTGCAGGCATAAAAGTGTGGAGCAGGACAACAGAACTGCTCAAACGCAACGTATTTCAGGCCTATAATAAAGGCATTTCTTGCAAGGAAATCGCCGATGAGCACCGCATTGGTGTTGCCAGCGTGGAGCGGTACTACCACCAGATGATGCAGCACAAGAGCGGCCACTGGGCAAACCGCGCATGCCCGCGCATTCTGGGCATTGATGAGCACCGATTTGCGCGCAGACAGGGCTTTGCGACCACGTTTAGCGACTTGGCCCGGCGCAGAGTCTTTGATGTAGTAAAGGGGCGCAGCGCCGCCGATATGCGCGATTTTTTGCAATCACTGCAAGGCCGCCACAAAGTAAAGGTTGTTTGCATTGATATGAATTCTGCGTATCGGCGATTGGTGCGGGAGTGGTTTCCCAATGCGCGCATTGTTGCGGACAGGTTTCATGTCATCAGGCTTGTGAATCAGCACTTTTCAGAACTGTGCAAGGCAGTTGATGAAAGACAGCTAGCTTATGGTCGCGGCGGCATGATGCGTCTTTTGCTGACTCGCCGTGAGCGGTTAACAGACTCGCAAAAAGAGCGATTGCGAACATACTTTGCTGACAGGCCGGACATTGAATCACTGTACGAATTTTTTGCATGAAACCGCCGATTTATTGCGTGTGCGGGCGCAAAACATTGATTCTTGCCGCAAGTATGTATCTGAATTATTGGACAAAATTGATCAACTTCGAAAAACGCCCTTCGCGCCGTTGCGCACCTTGGGCAAGACGTTGCATAATTGGCGGGAAGAAGTGGCCCGAATGTTCCGTTTTACGCGGAATAACGGCATCACTGAAGGTTTTCACCGCAAAATGAAGTTGATCCAGCGGCGTGCGTATGGTTTTCGTAACTTCGAAAACTACCGCCTGCGCGTGCGCGTTTTGTGCTGCTGAAATGGCTGGTGAATTGATCAGAAACCTGTCGGAAAAACTGCCCGTTGAAGGGGCTTGCCCCTGTCTTTGGTGTAGACCCGTTTTGTGCTGCTGAAATGGCTGTGGAATCGTTCAGAAACCTGTCGGAAAGCTGCCCATTGAAGGGGCTTGCCCCCGTCTTTGGTGTAGAGCCTCAAAAAGTCAGCAGCCCGGTAGCTGACCAACATCAGGTCAACAAAAAAGCCCTTGCAGCTATAAACTGTAAGGGCTTTATCTGTAAGCTTTTATGGAGCGGGAAACGGGATTTGAACCCGCAACCTTCAGCTTGGGAAGCTGACACTCTACCGTTGAGTTATTCCCGCAAAAGTGGAGCGGGAGACGGGATTTGAACCCGCGACTTCAACCTTGGCAAGGTTGCACTCTACCACTGAGTTACTCCCGCATGGTATGCGAAACGGCGAAGCGTAAAGGATGCTGTTGGAGGCGGCATCCAGATTTGAACTGGAGATGGAGGTTTTGCAGACCTCTGCCTTACCACTTGGCTATGCCGCCAGCAAAAAAAGTGGAGCGGGAGACGGGATTTGAACCCGCGACTTCAACCTTGGCAAGGTTGCACTCTACCACTGAGTTACTCCCGCTCAGCGAGAAAACGTTCTACGCGGACTAGGCTGAGGTGTCAAGCATTGCTGGACTTTTTTTCGCCGCTTTTTTGACAAATTTGTTAATTAGCTGAAATAACAAATAAAATATCCAGCTGTCATCCGCCGAGACGGAGCCTCCTCTTTGCAATCAGGGCCACCGGCGCTACCGATGGCCCCACACATGCCGCACGCGCCGTGTTTAGGCGCGCATGCAGGCCGTATATTTCGCCTGGTACTCTAGCCTAATCCTTGCGGTTGTCCACAATGCGCTTGGCCTTGCCCTCGGAGCGCTCAATGGAGCGGGGTTCCATCAGGCGTACCTTGGCGGAGACGCCCAGGTATTCCTTGATGGTCTTTTGCAGGCGGCCTTCAAGCATTTGCAGCTTGCGGATTTCATCTGCAAAGAGATTTTCGTTCATTTCAACGCGCACTTCAAGGGTATCAAGGTTGTGCACTCGATCCACGATGATCTGGTAATTGGGGGAAAGCCCCTCGCTTTCCATCAGGATGCCCTCAATCTGCTGCGGGAACACGTTGACGCCACGGATGATGAGCATGTCGTCGCTGCGGCCCTGGAGGCGCGAAATGCGAACGTGGGTGCGACCGCAACGGCAGGGAGTGTAATCAAGGCTGGTGAGGTCGCGCGTGCGGTAGCGCAACATGGGGATGCCTTCCTTGGTCAGCGTGGTCAGCACCAGTTCGCCCACTTCGCCAGGGGGGAGCTGGTCGCCCGTAACGGGGTCAATGATCTCGGGCAGAATGTGGTCTTCCCACAAATGCATGCCGCACTTTGCTTCTTCGCATTCCATGGCAACGCCGGGCCCCATGATTTCGGACAGGCCGTAAATGTTCATGGCGCTGATGTCCATTTTGTCCTCAATGTCGCGGCGCATGGCTTCAGACCACGGCTCGGCACCGAACACACCCACGCGCAGGGGCAGATCGCGAAAATTGACGCCCACTTCCATGGACGCTTCCCACAGATGCAGACCGTATGAAGGCGTGGCGCAGAGCACAGTTGCGCCAAAATCGCGCAGCAATCCGGCCTGACGCCGGGTCGCGCCGCCAGATGCGGGTACAACGGTGGCGCCAAGGCGCTCCGCGCCATAGTGCGCGCCCAGCCCGCCGGTAAAGAGGCCGTAACCATAGGCCACATGCACCACGTCCGAGCGCACCACGCCTGCGGCCGCCAGGCTGCGGGCCATCAGCTCCGCCCATGTTTCAAGGTCTCGCTGGGTATAGCCCACCACAACAGATTTGCCAGTGGTGCCGCTGGAGGCGTGCAGGCGCACAATGTGATCCTTGGGAACCGCAAAAAGGCCATAGGGATAGTGGTTGCGCAGATCCTGCTTTTCCGTAAAGGGCAGCAGTTTCAGATCCGCCAGCGACTTGATGTCGGCAGGGGTGATGCCCGCCTCGTCAAAGCGTTTGCGATAAAAGGGCACGTTGGCGTAGACGCGGTTGCACAAATCACGCAGGCGGCGCAGTTGCAGCGCCTCCATTTCTTCGCGTGGCAGAGTTTCCTGTTTGATGTTGAAAAGCACGGCCCTCTCCTTCTGCGGCTGGCGTTTGGCGGCGCAAAAGCGCGACGCTGATCCCTGAAAAGCTTCGTTTGGGTATGCCGCAATGCGCTGGCGCGGTCAATACAGATTGGCGCGATTTCGCGCCCGTTTCAGCGCGTTGGCGGCTTGCTGCGCCATTGCTCTTGCCCCGTCTTTACGTTATGTGCAGGGTATGGAAAACAACACTTCTTCTTCACCTGCAGGGGGCGCTGCCCCCAAGCGTTATTCGGATGTCCCTCTGGAAGAAAAGCTGGCGGACGTGGTCACGTGGCTTGAAGAGCATAAGGCCGCGCGCGTGGTCAGCATCGATATGGCCGGGCAGGGCGGTTTTGCCGAGGCTCTGGTCATTGCCAGCGCCGGTTCGGTGCGTCACGCCCAGAGCCTCGCCGATGGCGTGGGCGAACTTTGCCGCCAGCGCAATTTTGAATATCTGCGCATGGAAGGCTACACCGCCGGTCAATGGATTCTGGTGGACATGAACGACATTGTCGTCAACGTTTTTCTGGAGCCGGTGCGCGAGCTTTACGGCCTTGAAGCCCTGTGGGGCAAGGCCGCATCTCTGGCCGAAGCCCGAAGCGGGGAATAATCATGACGCCCACGCTCTTGCTGATTCTTGATGGCTGGGGGATTGCCGAGCCGGGGCCCGGCAACGCGCCCTATATTGCAGCTACACCCAATATGGATGCGCTCATGGCGCGCTGCCCGCATTCCCAACTGACGGCCTCCGGGCGCGATGTGGGGCTGCCGCGCGGCTATATGGGCAATTCCGAGGTGGGGCATCTGAACATCGGCGCAGGCCGCGTGGTGTATCAGGATATGACCCGCATCGACGTGGCGCTGGAAGACGGCAGTTTTGCCGCCAATCCGGTGCTCAACGGGCTGCTTGAATCAATTCGCAAGAGCGGCGGCAAGCTGCATCTGGCGGGGCTGCTTTCTGATGGCGGTGTGCACAGTCACATCCATCACCTTGAAGCCCTGTGCGTCATGGCCCATAAGGCCGGGGTGCCCGTGCGCATCCACTGCCTCATGGATGGGCGCGACCGCGACCCGCACAGCGGCGTGGATTTTATGCGCGCGCTGCAAAAGAGCATCGAAGGGCAACCCAAGACGCGCATCGCCAGCATGGTGGGCCGTTTTTTTGCCATGGATCGCGACAAGCACTGGGAGCGCCTTGCCGAAGCGTGGGAAGTTATCGTTCACGGTACCCCTGCAACAACGCTTACACCCGTTGCGGCCATTGAAGCCTCGTATGCGGCTGGCATCACAGACGAATTCATCAAACCCCTGTGCTTTGCAACGGGCGATGACGCAGGCATGGCCGATGGCGACGGCTTGTTCCTGTTCAACTTCCGCGCAGACCGTATGCGTCAGTTCACCCAGGCTTTTATTCAGCCGGGGTTTGACGGTTTTGATCGCGGCCGCGTTCCGGTTCTGGCCGGAGTTGCTTCAATGACCGCCTATGAATCAAGTTTTAATATCCCCGTGGCCTTTCCCAAGGAGGCCGTGAGCATGGGGCTTGGCGAGGTGGTTTCCCGGCATGGACTGAAGCAGCTACGCCTTGCGGAAACGGAAAAATACGCGCACGTCACCTACTTTTTCAACGGCGGGATTGAAGAGCCTTTTGCTGGTGAGGATCGTATTCTTGTGCCTTCCCCCCGCGAGGTGAAAACCTACGATCAAAAGCCCTCCATGAGCGCCGTTGAAGTGACGGACAAGTTTGTGGAAGCCTGGAATTCCGGCGCGTACGATCTTGTGGTCTGCAATCTCGCCAATGGCGACATGGTGGGCCATACGGGCATTCTCCAGGCTGCGGTCAACGCCTGCGAAGTGGTTGACGCCTGCCTGGGGCGCATGGTCGCAGCTGTGGAGGCACGCAAGGGCCGCATGATTGTCATTGCCGACCACGGCAATTGCGAAAAGATGCTCACGCCCGAAGGCCAGCCCCACACGGCTCACACCACCAATCCCGTTCCCTGCATTCTGCTGGAGCCGGATGGAAAGGTGCATGCTCTGGCAGATGGCAGGCTGGCCGATGTGGCCACCACCATTCTTGGTCTTTGGGGAATGCAGCCTTCTGAACTGATGACCGGGCGCAATCTGGCCGCGCCTCAAAATGAAGGGGAGGCCAGCCGTGGCTGAGCGCAAGCGACCCGTCCAGCCTGTTGCGCCTGACGGAATGGAGATCCTGTTTTTTTATCAGTGCCCCAACTGCGGCAAGCATGTGCCGCAAGCAAGCCCAACGGAGCCGCGCATGGTGCGCTGCCCTGGCTGCTCCCAGTCCTTTCCCATCATTCCGGTTGACGAGCACAGCCTGCACTATGTGCGCATTATGCTGGCAGAGGGCAAAGCTGCCGCTGATCCTGATTTTCTGTAAGTCGAAGTACCAGTAAGTTTTGGTTTTTGGGTGAGTCCGTGGCCCGCCCCTGTTCATGCTGCCGCAGCAATGCTGGCTTTGAACAGGGGCGGGCTTTTGTGTGCGAACCTGCCTCCATTAAAATGAGGGGCTTCTTGTGCTGCAAAAATTTGAACGCGTTTTTGCGGCAAACCCACGCAGGCAGTTTTGGGGAATAATAGGTGTATGATGGCTCCTGGCGCAGCTAGTTTCGTGGCTTTGGATTGGCGGAATGAAGGCCTTGGCATTGCCTGCATGTCATTTAAGCGTCATATTTCTGCCATTGTGACAGTCTGGTAAAAATTTTTTGACGAAAATGGTTGCCATCATCCATGATTCTAGGTATGTTTTCACAGCCTGTGTTGGAGCAGGCCTGTGTCAACCCTGTGGGAAAAACTAGAGAGGAAGGGATTTATGAAACGCATCTGTACGCTTATCCTGGCCGCTGGCTTGGTGTTCGGCGCGGCCACCGGTGCCAGCGCCATTGATTTCAAGGCCAAGGGTCAGTGGCTCATGGGCTTCGGCGTGGGCACTGACAGCATGGTCAGCAAAACACGTACCGGCAATGACGGCAAGGTCAAAGCCAACAATACCGATATGTTTGACGCTCAGCAGCGTGTGCGCTTGCAGTTGGATGCAGTGGCTTCTGAAGCCCTGTCCGGCACCGTGTACTTTGAAATCGGCACGCAGAAGTGGGGCCAGTCCTCCACTGGCGGTGCCCTCGGCGCTGACGGCAACAATCAGGTGCGCGTGAAAAACGCCTACATCGACTGGGCTATCCCCCAGACCGATGCCAAGATCCGTATGGGTATCCAGGGTCTTGCCCTGCCCAACACCATTGCTGGCGGATCCGCCGTGCTTGACACCGATGTGGCCGCTGTTGTCGGTTCGTACAAATTCAACGAAAACGTGGGCCTTACCGCGTTCTGGGCACGTCCCTTCAACGACAACTACACTGGCAACGACCCCCGCTACTCTGACCGCGCGAACTACCTTGACAACATGGATCTGTTCGGCGTGATGGCTCCCCTGACCTTTGACGGCGTTAATCTTACGCCTTGGGTCATGTACGGCATGATGGGCAGAAATGCCCTGACCAACGGCAGCAATCCCAATGCTAACCCCGGCAGCCGTGACGGTAACCCGCCTTTGACCCTTTTGCCCTATCCTGTGGGCACCTCGATTGCCAATACCGATTATGTCCGTCTGGGCGGCACCAGCAAGTCCTACGGTTCCATGTTCTGGGCTGGTCTGCCCCTGGCTGTGACCATGTTCGATCCCTTGAACATCGAACTGGACATCAACTACGGCTATGTGGAATCCATGGGCCGTTACGATGTGCAGAAGGGCCAGGGTGGCGATTGGGTGCGCGGCAGCACTCAGCGTCAGGGCTGGCTGGCCAAGGCTCTTGTTGAATACAAAATGGATTGGGCTACCCCCGGCCTGTTCGGCTGGTACGCTTCCGGCGATGACGGCAGCGTGAAGAACGGCTCTGAACGCATGCCTTCTATCGTTCCTACCGGCAACATGACCTCCTACATGGGCGACGGCAATATGGGCTGGCTGCGTCAGGACTACGGCGTTGACTACTCCGGCACTTGGGGCATCGGCGCCCAGTTGAAGGACATGAGCTTCCTGGAAGACCTGAAGCACACCTTCCGCGTGGCCTACTGGGGCGGTACCAACAGCACCAGCATGGTTAAATACATGCGCAACGCTTATGCTTGGACCGAAGGCTACAACTCTGACAACAACTCCATCATGCCCTATATGACCACCAATGATGGTCTTGTGGAATTCAACCTTGTGAACTCCTACAAGATCTACCAGAACCTGGAAATGAACCTGGAACTGGATTACCTGGTCAACTGCATGGACAACAGCACCTGGAAGAAGGCCCAGACTCCTAGCTCGTTCAGCAAGCAGGATATGTGGAAGGCCCAGGTGGTCTTCGCGTACAGCTTCTAGCCCAAGCGCAACCGTCTGCGGACGGCTTGATACGCATTCAAAGGGAGGCCTTCGGGCCTCCCTTTTTGCGTCTGTGCCAAGGCTTTTTGTTGAGCCATGCTCTGGCCGTCTGCCCTCCCCAGCGTAAAGCTGCCAGCGCTGTTTGGGAGAAGAGCGCAACGGCAGAAGCGCAAGACCGCGTGGCTTTTCGCCAATCTGACAACCTCTCAGCTTGTCTCTACAGCGGATAGAACGGATCCCGCCGCTGGATGTGCGGCAATGCAGCAGCCTGCCTTTGCTTCCAGCACTGATGGTAAGATCATAATGACCAGAGCCCGCTTTCGCGGGCTCTGACAGAGAGGAGGGAAGAAGAGGGTATTGGAGTCTGGAGGCGGGAGGGTGTGAGAATTAGTGACGTTTCTGCAACCTGTCGCGCAGAATGATGGCAAGCAGGTTCATACCCAGTACCAGCAAGAGCAGCACGAGGCCGGTGCCGTATTGCAGGGGGCGGGTCTTGTCGATTTCCGTACCAGCCGTGGCAAGAACATACATATGATAGGGGAGCGCCATGACCGGGCTGAATATGGAATCCGGCCCCTTGGGCATATAGAATACCGAGGCCGTAAACATGATGGCGGCAGTTTCGCCCGCAGCACGCGCCACGCCAAGAATAGCCCCAGTGAGCATGCCGGGCAGCGCGCTTGGCAAAATAACACGGGCAATAGTCTGCGATTTGGTTGCGCCCAGAGCCAGCGAGGCCTCGCGGTATGTGTCCGGCACGTTGCGCAGGGCTTCTTCGGCTGTGCCGATAATGACCGGCAGGGTCAGGACCGCAAGGGTGAGCACGCCAGAAAGAATACTAACGCCAAATCCACAAAAGGTAACAAAAAACGAAAGTCCGAACAGGCCAAAGACAACCGAAGGCACACCCGCGAGGTTGTTGACCCCCAGCCGCACGAAGCGGGCAAAGGCGTTACGCTTGGCGTATTCATTGAGGTACACGGCGGAGGCCACGCCCAGAGGAAACGCCAGCAAAAGTGAACCCAGCGAAAGAATTGCCGTGCCGACGATACAGGGGAATATACCGCCCTTGGTCATCATCTGCCGGGGAGCCTCGGTCAGGAACGACCAGCTCAGGGCAGGCAAGCCGTTTTGCAGCAAAAAGGCGCATACGGCAAGCAATGCCAGCACGTTACAAGCGGCAATCGCGCGCAACATCCAGAACATGAAGGTCTGGTACTGCCCACGGCCCTTGCCGCTGGCAAATTGCAGGCGCACGCCTTCTTCGCGCGGCGGTTCTTCTGCATCGTGGTGTTTGAGGTCTGCTTCCAGAGGGCGCGGTGTGAGCTTGATGCTCGGCCCGGTGGAAGGAACAGGGGTAAGGCGGCTGGTGGCTGACATGGATTTTTCCTCGTTCTGAACTGGCGTCATACTGCGCAACCTGGCAACACTGAACGGTTACAGGCTTGAGGTTCCCACCTGACGGTGCTTCTCGGCTATGTATCCGGCAGCCAGATTGAAGGCCAGCGTCAGGAAAAAGAGCACAATGCCAATGGCAAAAAGCGCGTGGTAGTGCTCGCTACGGAATGCTGCTTCCGCCATTTCTGCGGCAATGCTGGCGGGCATGGGCCGCACCGGGTCAAGCAGCGAGGTGGGGATGATGCCAGCACCGCCAGCAACCATCAGCACCACCATGGTTTCACCGATGGCGCGCGACATGCCAAGCATCACAGCTGTGCCTATGCCCGAAAGAGCGGCAGGAATAACCACTCGCACTGTGGTCTGCCAGCGGGTAGCGCCCAGTGCCAGCGATGCCTCGCGCAGGTCGCGCGGCACACCGAACAGGGCATCTTCAGACACGGAGCAGATGGTCGGCACGCTCATGAGCGCCAGCACCAGCGAGGCATTGAGCAGATTCAAGCCTGTGGCTGCGTCCAGAAAATCCTGTAGGAAGGGCGCAAGCACCACCATACCCAGAAAACCCAGCACAACCGAGGGCAATGCCGCCAGCAGTTCCACGAAAGGCTTAATGACGCGCCGCACATTGGGGTGAGCGATTTCCGTCAGGTAAACCGCTGTCAGCACCCCCATGGGCACCGCCAGCAGAGATGAAAGCACCGTCACCGCCAGTGAGGCCACCAGCAGGGGGAATATGCCGAACAATCCCGGTTCCTCAGTGGGATACCACAGGTTGCCGAAAAGAAAATTGAGGAAGGGATATTCGCTGAAAAGCGGCAGGCCTTCCATGAAGAGAAAAATGACAATACCAGCCAGAGCCAGCAGCGAGCTGCCTGCCATGGTGGTAAGGGTGACGCGCACCGCTTTTTCCTTGATGTCTCTGGAGCGCATTGCGCTTTCTCCCCGGCGGGTGCGGGAGGCACATGCCGTCCCGCTCCGCCGATGCTGTGGGTGTAACGCGGTAGTATCTACCTACTTGCCCAGGGGCACATAACCCACTTCAAGCACGTTCTTCTGGCCCTTGCCGGGATCCAGCAGGTAATCCACAAAGGCCTTGGCGCCGCCAGCAGGCGCGCCGTTGGTGAAGACAAAAAGTTCGCGGGCGATGGGCCACTGCTTTGAAAGGGCGGTCTGGGCGCTGGCGGTCACATCATTGACCTTGAGGCCCTTGGTGGACTTGTCGAGATAGCCAAGGCCAACATAGCCGATGGCGTTCTTGTTCTTGGAAATGGCCTGCACCACAGCGCCGTTGGACGCCTGCATGAGGGCGGCGGGGTTAACGCGCTCTTCCTTCATAATAAGTTCCTGCCAGCATTCAAAGGTGCCGGAGGACGTATCGCGGGAGATGACAACGATCTTGCCGTCCTGACCGCCAATTTCCTTCCAGTTGGTGATCTTGCCCGCGTAGATGTCGCGCAGCTGGGCAGTGGTGAGGGCTGCAACAGGGTTGGCGGGGTTGACCACAGGTACGATGGCGTCAACGGCAACAACTATGCGGTTGGGGGTCACGCCGTTTTTCTTGGCGGCTTCAACTTCTTTTTCCTTGATGTCGCGCGAGCTCATGGCGATGTCGCACTGCTTTTCAATGAGTGCCTTGATGCCGTTGCCGGAACCGCCGCCGGAAATGCTCAGTTCCACATCGGGGTGGGAGGCCATGAAAGCTTCGCCAGCTTTCTGGACCACAGGAAGCACAGTCGTGGAACCGTTGATGACAACCTGTTGGGCAGCCATGGCCGGAGCGCTGAGGCTCAGAACCGTGAGGGCAGTGGCGAGCAGTTTTCCGATAGACATGGATTTTCTCCTTGGTTTCTAATGTTGGTGCCGGGGTGTTTCCCGGTACGTTTCTCTTTTTGCCCGCCTCTGTTACAGAAATATGACGAAACGAAGAAGACTGCGTGAAGCTGCAATCTGCGCAATTAACATGCTGAAATATTGCAGATTGTTTAAAATGTTTTTCGTCACGCAATTGTAACATGCCCTCCATCAGTTTGGCGCACAAAGCCGCTGTACTCTGTTTGCGTCATAGAGGTGAAACATATGAGCCAGCAAATACTGATAGTTGAAGACGAAGCCGATATTCGTGAACTTTTGCGTTTCAATCTTGAGCGCGAGGGATTCACCGTGCATGAAGCAGCCGACGGCACACAGGGTCTGGCCCTTGCCCGGCAGCACACCCCCGACCTGGTGCTCCTTGATGTGATGCTCCCGGGTGTGGATGGATTTGAGGTGTGCCGCCGCCTTGGGGCGCAGGCTGAAACCTCCCACATTCCGGTACTCATGCTCACCGCCCGTGGTGAAGAAGTGGACCGGGTGGTGGGGCTGAGCCTTGGCGCTGATGATTATGTGGTCAAACCTTTCAGCGTCCGCGAGCTGATGTTGCGCGTCAAGGCCGTGCTGCGGCGCGGCGGGCGCAAGGTTGAAAGCCCCGTGCTTGAACGCCACGGCATACGCCTGCGCACTGAGGCGCATTCCGCCGAAGTGGAAGGCGAGCTGTTGAGCCTCACAGCAACGGAATTCCGGCTGCTTGAAGACCTGCTGCGGCATGCCGGATCAGTCCGTACCCGGGAGCAGCTTCTCAACAACGTTTGGGGGTATTCCTTTGAAGGCTATGCCCGCACCGTGGATACGCATGTGCGCAGGCTGCGCGCCAAGCTGGGCGAGGCAGCTCCCATGCTGGAGACTGTGCGCGGCGTTGGCTACCGCATCAAGGAATAAGGCGCAGCGGCGGGAACAGGGCGGTATGCCTGGCTGATGGCCGACAGTGTCATCGTTTGATCGTTTTGAGGTTGCACATCCTTAAAATGTAATTGCCCACGACAGCATGTTACGAGCGAGAAAAACCATGCTTTCTTTCAGAACACGAATTTTTTGCAGCGTGCTTGCCGCAGCGCTCATTGCTTCGGGAATAGCCGTTTATTACGGCAGGGCTTCCTTTGAGCAGAGCCAGGTTGACGCGGCCCGTGAAAGGCTGCTGCGCGAAACTACGCTGTCTGCCGCCATTCTTGACAAGGCAGGGGCGAACCCTGAGGGCCTGCGCGAGCTGGCAGGCATACTGCAAATGCCGCAGGAACGGCTTTCGCTCCTTGACAACAGCGGCAACGTGCTGGCCGACACTGCGCCGGGCGCGCAGCCGGTTTCCAAGCTCGACAACCATGCGGACAGGCCGGAGGTACGGGCTGCCATGCAGGGCGGGCAGGGATATTCCGTGCGTTCGAGCGGTACGCTGGGCACAGATATGGCGTATGCCTCGGTGCGCGTGAATGACGCGCGGCTGCTGCGTATTGCCCTGCCGCTGAACAACCTGCAACAGGAAATTGAAAGTCGCGTAGCTGTATTTACCAGAATCGGCATTGTAACGCTGGTGCTCTCGCTGATTCTCGCGGGCCTGCTCTCCGGCGCGCTGCGCAATTCACTTTCACAGATGGTCTCTGTGGTGGAAGCCATTTCACTGGGGAATTTTCAGCGGCGTTTGCGGCGCATTCCCGGCAGGGAATTTGCCCCGCTGGCTGAAGCCGTGAACCGTATGGCTGAGAACATTGAAGACCATGTGCGCACGGCAGCGGAGCAGACGGCCCAGCTTGAAAGCATACTGGAAACCATGAGCGACGGCGTACTGGTGCTGGGCCCGCACGGGCGCATTCGCCGCTGCAACCGCGCGTTGGCTCGTGAATTTCCTGCTGCGGCATCGGCCTTGGGCGCGCAGGTGGTGGAAGTCATTCCTTCGCCGCAGTTGCAGGCCGCTGTGGATGCCGCCATGGCCGCCTGCCCGGTACCCGTTTCTGCGCCAGGTTCTGCGCACAGTTCTGGGGCAACCCCGGCAGACGCGGTACAAAACAGTGGTGCCTTCGCTGCGGAACACGAGAGCGCTTCTACAGGCGAAGATCCAACACTCAATCGGGAGCAGCGGTATCTGCAACTTGAGCTTTCGTCCGGACAGGTCATGTCGGTTTGCATCTCCCGCCCGTGCGGCCTTGAGCATCTGGGCCAGACCGGCGTGGGCGCGGTGGCGGTATTCCACGATATTACCGAGCTTATGCGCCTGGAGCGCGTGCGCCGCGATTTTGTGGCCAATGTGTCGCATGAGCTGCGCACCCCGCTGACAGCCATTCAGGGCTATGCTGAAACCCTTATCAGCTTGGATGCCTCGCCAGAATGTCGCCGCTTTGGCGAAATCATTCTGAAACACGGGGTTTGCCTTAGCCGTATGGTGGATGATCTGCTCACCCTTGCCCGACTGGAGGGCAAGACAGGCAGCCTGGAACTCAGCCCCATGGATCCGCGCGATGCCGTATCGCAGGCAACGGGTATGTGCCGCGAAGTGCTTGAGCGCCGGAAGTGTTCGGTGGTTGTGGATATCCCCGAAGACTGCCGCGTGATGGCAAGCCAGCCGCATCTGGCGCAGGTGTTCAGAAACCTTATTGAAAACGCGGGACGTTACGCGCCGGAAGGCGGCGATGTGCGCATCAGCGCGCGCGTGAGCGGCCCGGATGTGGTCTTTCGCGTGGTGGATGACGGCCCCGGTATTCCCAAGGCCGATCTGGAGCGCATTTTTGAACGTTTTTATCAGGTGGAGCGGCACAGGGGGCAGGCAACTACCGGTCTTGGCCTGGCCATCTGCAAACACATTGTTGAACGGCACGGTGGCCGCATCCGGGCGGAAAGCCCGGCGCAGGACGGCAGCACGGCCCTTGTTTTCACCCTATCTTCCGTTTACGGAGCGGCACTTTCATGAACGAGCATCTGCTGGCACGCAACGTCAGTGTATACTACGGGCAAAACAAGGCCCTGCACGAAGTAAGCCTGAATTTTGAGCCGCGCAGGGTTACGGCCCTGATTGGCCCCTCGGGCTGTGGCAAATCAACCTTTCTGCGCTGTCTGAATCGCATGAACGACCTTGTTCCCGGCGCGCGCGTAGAAGGCGAAATCCTTCTGGATGGTCAGGACGTGAACCGTCCCGATACAGATGTGGTTTCGCTGCGCTGCCGCGTGGGCATGGTCTTTCAGAAGCCCAATCCCTTCCCTAAAACCATTTACGAAAACGTGGCCTACGGCCTGCGCGTCAATGGCCTGCGGGACGAAAGCCTGATTGCTGAAAAAGTGGAACTTTCCCTGCGCCGAGCCGCCATTTTTGAAGAAGTCAAAGACCGCCTGCAAAGCCCGGCGCTTGGGCTTTCCGGCGGGCAGCAGCAGCGCCTGTGCATTGCCCGCGCCCTGGCTGTGGAGCCGGAAGTGCTGCTTATGGACGAACCCGCCAGCGCCCTTGACCCCATCGCCACGCAAAAGATTGAAGAAAGTATCCGCGAATTGCGCGAATCGCTTTCCATCATCATTGTTACGCACAACATGCAACAGGCGGCCCGCGTTTCTGACTACACGGCATTTTTTTACATGGGCAGGCTTATTGAACACAACGCCACGGATGTCATGTTCACCAGACCGGCCAAAAAGCAGACGGAAGATTATATTACAGGCCGTTTTGGCTAACCGCCTGCTCTCGCAGCCGTCAGGCCGTCATGTTCAGGCGCTGCCAGCGCGCACTTGAGAGCGCGGGCAGTTCACATTCAAGCGTAATTGTTCCGGGAGAACGATCATGCAGCAACAGGCCAATTATTTGCAACAACTGCTCGTATCACTGCGCACCAGGCTGCTGGTCATGTGCGCCAGCGTGGGCATTGCCCTGGAAGACGCCGGCAAGGCCATGGCGGCTGGTGATCCGGGCCGCGCGGCATCAGTCATTGAAAACGATGCCGCCATTGACGCTCTGGAAAATGAAATTGACGAGATGGCCCTGCAACTGCTTGCCCGCACACAGCCCGTTGCCGGAGATCTGCGTTTTGTGGTCAGCGCTCTGCGTATGGTGGTTGATCTTGAGCGCATTGGCGACGAAGCCGTGAGCATGGCCGAGCAGGCTATTTTGATGCAGGACAAGCCTGGCTTTGGGGTGATCCCCCATGTGCGCGAAATGTACTACAAGGCCAGCGAGGCTTTTGACCGCGCCGTGCGTGTGTTCCGTGAAAACAATGCGCAAGACGCCCTGCATATGCTGCGCGGTGATGAAGAAGCCGTGCAAAGCGAAGTGCGCATCATCCAGCAGATTATGGAAAGCCTTTCTGACCCTGATGCCTCGCTGGATCCCTATCAGGCCATGCACATCATTCTTGTGACCCGCTCGCTTACACGCGTGTGGCGGCGCTCCATCAACATTGCGGAGCAGGTCTACTTTATCAGCCAGGGCGAAAGCGTGAAGCACAAGAGTGAAGAACGCGGCGAAGGGGCGCGCACTGGCGGCGCGGTCCAGTCAGCTGGTATGGCTGACTTCGCGTCCAGTACCTCGTCGGTTTCCGCCATGCACGCGGACGCAGACGATGCGGCAGACGATACCGCTGGCCCTGAAGACCGCACCTGATATCAGACTGTTATTGCAGGCTGAACGCAAAAGCCCCCGAACCTGCGAGGCTCGGGGGCTTTGTCATATCTGATGCAACAAGGCTAGATGAGGTTCTGCTGGCGCAGCACTTCAATGAGTTTTTGTTTGGTGCTTTCGGCCATGGGGCACAAGGGCAGGCGGATTTCCGCTTCCATGCGGCCCATGAGCGCAAGGGCCGTCTTGGCCGGAATGGGATTGCTCTCAAAAAACAGGGCATCGTGCAGGGGGAAGAGCGCGTGATGGATGCGCGCAGCTTCCTTGAGGTCGCCCTTGTTGAAGGCATTGCACATGGCTGCTACGCGCCCTGGCACAAGATTTGAGGTAACGGAAATGATACCCTTGCCGCCAAGCGCCATGAGGGGCAGAGCGGTAAAGTCATCGCCGGAGAGAACGCTGAAGTTTTCGGGGCAGCTTTCAAGTACGCGGCTGCCCTGAATCAGGTCGCCGGTGGCTTCCTTGACGCCCACAATGTTGGGAAAGTCGTGCGCCATACGGGCCAGAGTGGCAGGCAGCAGATTGCAACCCGTGCGTCCCGGCACGTTGTAGGGCACCAGGGGCATGTCCACTGCCTGGGCAATGGCCTTGAAGTGCTGGTACAGGCCTTCCTGAGTGGGCTTGTTGTAATAGGGGGTGATGAGCAGCGCGCCGTCGGCCCCGGCCTTTTGCGCAAACTTGGTCAGGCGGATGGCTTCCATGGTGTTGTTGGAACCCGCGCCCGCCAGTACCGGAACACGCCCCTTGACCTGATCTATGCATATTTCAATGACCCTTTCGTGTTCCTCATGGGTCAGGGTGGCGGATTCGCCCGTGGTGCCGCAGGGAACCAGACCGTGAATGCCTTCGCTGATCTGGTGTTCAATAAATGCGCGGTATGCTTCTTCGTCCAGAGCGTTGTTCTTGAACGGTGTTACAAGCGCGGTCAATGCACCTGAAAATTGCATTACAGACTCCTGTGTGTCAGCGCGCTGCAAAAAGCGAACAAAAGCCCGCGCGAAGGTTTGGCCCTCGCAGGCAGGCGGCCCCGCACGGGCCTCAGGTTCGGCAGCGCGTTACGGCCTTACTGATTGATAAATTCTTTCAATTCCTTGCCCGCTCGGAAAAAGGGCAGGCGTTTCGATTCAACAACGACGCTTTCGCCGGTTTTAGGATTGCGGCCAGCGTAGCCTTCGTACTCCTTGATTTTGAAGCTGCCGAAGCCGCGTATTTCAATACGCTCTCCGGAAAGCAGAGATTTTTTCATTGCGTCGAAGAAGGTGTTGACCACCAACGACGCGTCGTCCAGAGGAATGTTGGTTTCGTCGGCCAGTGCCTTGATAAGCTCGCTCTTGTTCATCATGCCTCCGTGACCGCGTTACAAGTTTGCCCGACAGGGCGACAACGTCGGGCATTTATTAGTAATTCAACCCTATACCTTTTCTCAGACAAGGTAAACAGTTTGACAAAAAATCTAGTCCTGAACCGGAACCGGCTGCAAAATGTTGCGCGATCCAAGCCAGTCAAGCATTCCCAGCCTGATGCGCTGCAAGCGCGAGGCCATATTCTGCAAATCCAGCGCAGCGGGGCTGCCCGGAGAGTGCATCATCAGCGGCTTTTGCAGGCAGACTGCCTCTGGCAATTTTTTGTCGGAGCGCACATGCCCCAGCAAAACAGGCTCTATGTGCAGAAAATGTTTGCACGCGCCGGAAAGTTTGTCGAATGAAGATTTTGCTTCGGCCTGGGAGGTGGCCTGATTGACCAGCACCATGAAGTCGCGCAGGCCGTAACGGCTGTTGAGCACCTTGATGAGGGCGTAGCTGTCGGTCAGGGACGTAGGCTCGGGCGTGATGACAACAACACGCACCGAGGCCATGGCGGCAAAGGTCTGCACTGTGCCGGAAATGCCCGCGCCGATATCCATGAAAACAAAATCATATTTGTGCAGCACAGGTTCCAGCCGGGAGAGCAGCAGGTCGCGCGCCTCGGGTTGCAGCTCGGTCAGTTCCGGCACACCAGACGCTGCGGGCAGCACGGCAAAATCCTCACCATCAATCTGGCAGAGCACGTCCGATACATCGGCTTCGCCCAAGAGGGCTGTCTGGAGGTTGCCTTCCGGCGTAATGCCAAGCAGCACGTCAAGGTTCGCAAGGCCCAGATCGCAGTCCATCAACAGGGTTTTAAATCCCTGCTGGTGCAGGGCGCAGGCTATATTGAGCGACATGTTTGTTTTGCCCACCCCGCCTTTGCCGCTCAGCAGGGCAACGCTCAATGTCGTATTTGCCATCAGTTTCCCCCAAAGAAGAGAAATCGTTTTTCGCTGGAATGTACAAGGGTGGTTCTGGCGTCAAGGGCTGCACCACCCGCTATGCAAATGTGGCCGTGTTTCTGGGCCAGAGCCTCGTCCGTGGCCTGTGCGGCCTTGCCCAGCAGGGCCTCGGGGGTTGGTCTGCCCCCCTGATCGGCGCAGGCTATGCCCAAGGCGCAATTGGCCTTTGCCGCATGCCTGCTTTTGCTGGCAATGGGAATTTCCGCTACGCGGACAGCAAAGATTTTTTGAATCTGCTCGGCCATCAGGCGTGCGCGCAGCACGCTGACGCCGGGCAAGAGCAGGGCAAAGCGCCCAAGGCCGGTACAGCCAAGGGTGTCGCATTCCTCGCGGCACTGCCGCAGGCAGTCCACAAGCAGGGTTTCCAGCGCCTGAACCGAGGCCTCGTCCAGATGCGCCTTGTCCAAAATAACAGCTTCAATCACCGCCAGATCGCCCCCGGTACGGGAAAGGCGCAAGAGTTCGCGGCTTATCTGTACCGTAAACATCTCGGCCATGAGCAGGTGGGCAAGGTGCCCGGGGGCATTGCTGGGGCCGCCGCCAAGTTCCGGCAAAAGGCCGGGGCTGGCAGGCAGGGCGCACCAGCGCCCTGTGGGGTAGCGGCGCAAAAATT
>NZ_JBRBQR010000001.1:3407500-3562259 GCF_053570625.1 Desulfovibrio faecalis | reverse complement strand
CCTCTTTTTCTTTCACAGGGCCAAGGGCGACAGCCTGTTGCGGCACGGGGCATGGCTTCTGTTGAGCCTTGTTGCATGGTGCCTTCCAACATTGCTCTATCTGACAAGCTCCATCAAATCCGCTACGCCATTTTCGGCGCAGGATCTGGCAGTGCTCCAGCAGGTTTTTGACCGCCGCTTTCTTGAAGACGAAGGCGGACTCTGGCGCAGACTGATTGGGCACCTGCATTACAAGAGTGACAGTTTTTTGCTCATCCTTGGCGGCATTGCCGGATTCTTTGTTGTGCGCCGCTATGGCACGCCACCCATGAAGCGTCTGGCATCCATTGTACCCACCCTGTTTTTGGGCTTGTGCATAGCCCTGCTCATTTCGGTAGCGGAAACTCACATCGCTCAGACCCTCGGCAGAATGCCCATGGGAGCGGAGCTTCCGCGTGGAATCCGCTTTGTCATCTTTTTATGCTGGCTCATGATTGTGTGCGGCTTTGCCTGTTTTTGGCAACGCGCGCCCAAGTGGGCGGGCCTTGTTGCCCTTTCCGCTGTAATTGTCGTTCTTGTTTGCGATCAGGGCCGCTGGGCCTATGGAGTACGCTTCGCTTTCAGGCATGTGCTGGAGTTACCGCAGCCAGCGCGAGTACAGAATCGTTTGAGCGGGGGGGCCGCCTACGCGGAAGCCCTGCAAGCCGTGCAACGGATCATTCCGCAAGACGCCCCCATTTTTGCGGAACCCGATGCCATGGCCGTGCGCTATCGCCTGTATCGGCCCTTGGCCTACGCTTTTAAAGACGGATCTTCCTATCTGTACAGCCAGGACGCGCAAGGGGCGGCCCGCTGGCTTGACCTGACCGCCATTCGGGATAAACAGGGATTGACCGCAGCATGGCTTGCCTCTGGCGCTCAGTGGATTTTATGCGGCACCATGTCCGAACGGCAGGACATCGAGCAACAGGGAACAGTTCTCTGGAGCAATGACCGCTGGTTTATCGCCAAACGCGGCATTGCGGCTGAACACGTCACGCAGTGAGGCTTTGCATGCGCCAAACCACTCTCTCGATTGTTGCCCCCGTGTACTGCGAGGGCGGCCATCTGCACAAATTTGTGGCTTCACTCGCGGGGGTACTTGCCCCATTGAAGGCTGAAACCGGCCTCTGCTACGAAATCGTGCTGGTTGACGATGGCTCCACAGACGACACGTGGGCCTCAATGCGCACCCTGACCGGGCAATATGCCAACCTGCGCTGCCTGCGCCTGAGCCGCAACTTCGGCAAGGATGCCGCCCTTTCCGCTGGCCTGGAGGCCGCGCGCGGAGATGCCGTCATCACCATGGACAGCGACATGCAGCACCCAGCCGCACTTATACCAGAGATGGTGGCCTTATGGCGCACCGGCACTGTAGATGTGGTTGATGTGCGCAAGCAGGAGCGCCAGGTAGAATCATTTTTGAGCAGAATCTGCGCCGTCTCATTTTACCGCATTTTTCAGATGCTGACCTCATATGACCTTAAAGGCTCGGGCGACTTCAAGCTACTTGACCGCAAGGTGGTTGAGGCCTGGAAAAATCTTGGCGAACGCAAGCTCTTTTACCGGGGGCTGACATCGTGGATGGGATTTCAGCACAAAGAAATTCTGTTTACGCCCTGCGCCCGTTGCGGCGGCACCAGCAAATGGAGCTTGACCCGCAGAGTCACTCTGGCCGTTGATTCCATGACGTCTTTCAGCGGTAAGCCCTTGCTGATCATTGGCATTATTACCCTGCTGTTCTATGGTTTTTCGTTTATTGTAGGCTGCGAGGCGCTGTGGAGCTATGCCACAGGGCAAGCGGAATCGGGCTTTACCACGGTCATTCTGCTGATGCTGCTGACCGGCAGCGCCATTCTCACAGGCCTGTGCATTCTGTCGGCCTACCTGCACCACGCCTTTGTCGAGCTTAAGGGCAGACCCCGCTATCTTCTGGCCGAGACGCTGGAAGGCGACAAGACGGACGCCTGATTCATGCGCCAGCAAAGCGATGCCGAAAAACAGTCTTTCATGCGTTTTATCGTCCATGCGGATGACTGCGGCCTGACCCGGCAGATCAGCCAGGATATTTTTGCCTGCCTTGCACAGGGGCCGCTCAACTCAGTTTCCGTCATTATGGGCGGCTCGCACGCGACAGAAAGCCTGCAACAACTGGCCGCCATGCCCCATGTTCGTGTGTGCCTGCACCTCAATATTCTTGAAGGGCGCTGCACGGCACCAGTGTCACAGGTTCGCCCGCTGGCTGGTGCAGATGGAATTTTTCGTTACGGGCTGGGGCAGATGCTCTGTAACCTTGCCACTGGCACTGGCCCCAGCAAAAAGGCCCTGCTTTCAGCCATTCGTAATGAATTTGAAGCCCAGATAGATGCCTTTGCCAGCGGCTTTTCACCATTGCGGAAAAGGGGAGGGCTGCATCTGGACGGGCATCTGCACGTGCACACCATCCCCGCCCTGCGCGGGATCATGCGAGACCTCATGCGGGAGCACCCGCCTGCCTATGTGCGCCTGCCCAAGGAACCCGCTCACCTGCCCCCGCTGCCATTGACGCAGATGTTTGTGGGATGCGCGCGGCGCACCCTGCTTGCACACTGGGCGAAGGGGTTTGCTGGCCTGCTGGATCAGGCGGGCATTGCCCACAACAACTATTTGTGCGGGCTTGTAAGCGGCGGCAACCTCACTGCTGCGCGGGCCGAGGCTTCCCTTGCGGCCATTCAGCGCCAGAAGGAGTGCACCCCGCTGGTTGAAATCATGAGTCACCCCGGCGGAGGGCATGACGCCAGCGAGGCCTGTATGCGACACAGCGCCTTTTACCAAAGCAGCGCTCGCCTGACGGAAAAGACCATGTTGCTTGATGGCAGCCTGAACGCCGTGCTGGCGCGCTACGGATCCTTGCAGACCTTTGCGGAAACACAGCCATAGCACCCCATCCAACAAATCCGACAGATGCCGGATTACTCCGGCATTTCACTCAAAAAAATCCCGCACTGCAAACAACAACCGGCCCAAAAGCATAATGCCTTTGGGCCGGTTACATTTGTCAGCAGCAGGCGCTCACGCCTGCATGACCATTATTGACCGCGAATCCAGTAGGTTTCAAAGCCGTCTTCAAGCCAGCCGTCCTTCACCCGGGTGAAACCAGCCTCCTTGAACAAATCACGGTATTCATCCTGTGTGCGCCGCCAGCCCCAGAACTGCTGCCGACGAATACCCATATAGTGCAAGGCCGCGCGGATGCCGATCTTGATGGCGTTCACGAAACTGCCGATAAACGAATCTTCTTCCAGCAATGACGCAGAAAGCAGCACCAGTTCCCCGCCGGGGGCAAGCTGTGCCCGCAGTTCCCACAGCAGATGCTGGAACTCGCGCGTAGGAATACCGTAGTCGACAGTAGACAGGTAGATCATGTCGTACTGCACATCAGAGGGCAGGCACATGGGCGGCAGCCCGATATAAATGCGGTCGCTGGGTATGTATTCCCGCAGCCACTTCATGCCAACCGTGCTGGGTTCGTTGACGTGCAGTTCAAGCTCCGGCATTTCTTCCAGCAAAATTTTTTCCATATAGCCCACGCCGCTGCCAATGGACAGCACGCGCACGGGTTCCGTGCGCCCTGCGGGGTCTTGCGCCAGTTTTGCACGCAACTGACCGATAAGCCACTTTGCGTCTGTGCGTTTGTTTTCGCGCCAGACAGATGGCAAATCTTCCCAGTTCTTGTAGCGGCGGAACAGCTCTTCATAAAAAACCGCATAAAACTTTGGTTCCGCCAGATGAAAGAATGAAATATGTGAAAAGGACGTGAAGGGTATGCCCTGCCAGCTTTCCTGATAAAAACGCCGCACGTTGAAGCCTCCGAGACATGGCCGCAAAAGCTCGCCTCGCGCAGGATTGCGCCCCAGGCAAACTTTCGATGCGCAAAATCATACCCCAACCGCCAGCAAGGTGCAATGCGCGTAAACCGGGCGGCGGCAACTTGCGCAAGAACGTGATCAGGCCGCAACGTTGCTGCAATACTTAAAAAATATCTGGCAGGCACACGCAGCAACCAGCCAGATATCATGCAGCAGCAAGCGCAAACAAATCATAAAAAACCGCAAGGGGAGGATCTTTCCGATCCCCCCCTTGCCCATAGCTGCCAAACTGGCAGATACTCAGCAAACAGGCATCTTGCGACCACTATCGCCAACAGACGCTCTTTGCTTTTTTTCTGCCCTTAAAACCTGAATGCGGCGTTCCGTTAACCAGCCTTCATTTCCTGAATAAGCCGCCGCAGCACCTGGGCCTGCTGAGCCATCTCGCTCATGGCCTGATTGGCCCTTCCCATGGCTTGCGCGGTTTCTGCCGAAATCGTTGCTACCTGCTCCACGGAGCGGCTGATCTCCTCGCTGGATGCCGACTGCTGCTCGCTGGCAGCGGCGATGGAGCGCACCTGATCGCTTGCCTGTTCCACAAGGCTGACAATCTGCGTAAGCGCCTCGCCAGAAAGCGAAGCCCGGCGCGTGGCGCTTTCAATGGTGGCGACAGACTTGTCCACGCCGTCAATGCCTTTGCGGGTACCTTCCTGAATGCCACGGATAACGCCGCCCACTTCCTGCGTGGCAGTCATGGTCTTTTCCGCCAGCTTGCGCACCTCATCGGCCACCACGGCAAAGCCGCGCCCGGCATCGCCTGCGCGGGCCGCCTCAATGGCGGCATTCAGGGCCAGCAGGTTGGTCTGATCAGCGATATCGGAAATAACGCTCATGATCTGTCCAATGCCATCGGCCTGCTTGCCAAGCGTGGCCATATCGGCCTTGACTTCAAGCGACTGCTTTTGCACCTCAGTGATGTCGCTCACCACATTGCGAACCAGCTGCGCCCCTTCCTGCGCCTTGGTACGCGCTGTATCGGAGGTATCAGATGCCTTGGCGGCATTTTCCGCAACTTCGCCCACTGTGGCGTTCATTTCATCCATGGCAGAAGATGTAACCGAAACACGCCGGGACTGTTCCTCTGCCCCACGGCTAGATTGCGTAATCAATGCAGAAAGCTGCTCTGTGGCAGTTGATACCACCTCAACCACGCTCTCAAGCTGGTGCGCGGCCTGCAACATCCCCTCAGCCTTGGCACGCTCGGCCTGCACCTTGGCAGCCTGAGCCTCTTGTGTGGCTATTTCCGCATGTTGGGCCTGTTCCGAAGCTTCGGCGCTTTTCTGCTCAGCCTCGGCGATCTTGTCCTTCATGGTTCCCACCATGTTTTGCAAGACATGATAGACGCCGCCGGGCTTCTTTTGCTGACGGAAGGTCACGTCCAGATCACCGTCAGCAATCTTGCCCGCAACTTCGGCAAGATAGCCAGGATCCTCGCCAAGCTGCCGCATAACCTCACGCGTGAGCAACATGCCCTGCCCCACAGACAAAATAAAACCAATGGCAATGGCCGCAAAAATCATTTTCTTGGAAAAATCAGCAAGATTGTCATTGGACTGGGCCAACAGATGGCCCTGCTCTTCCTTGGATTCCACAAGGCGGTTGATGGCATCCTGATACTGGTCGGCCAGTTTGTTTCCCTCACTATCAAGATAGGCTTCCGCTCCAGCGGAATCACCAGCCTGCTTCATTTTGGGTTCTTCCGGGTTTTCCGTGGGTAACCCCTGTCAGGAACTGGCCGGGTAGAGGTTTAGACCGCCACAGAAGAAGTAGATGGCTGTCTTGAAATGCTCCCGGTTCCTATAACCGCAAGCCTTCCTCTTGATGGCCATGATCTTGCTGTTGAGGCCCTCGGCCACGCCGTTGGTGATCCTGTGGCGGCAGAAGGTCAGGATGTTCTCAAGATGTCTCTGAATCAGTCCGCCCACTTTGCGCATTGGGGCAAGATCTGACCTGTTCACCCAGACCAGCCATCGCTTCACAAAACGTCTGGCCCATCCCGTGCTCAGGTACTTCCAGACGTCGTTCAGGCTTTCCTTCATGGCCCAGGCCTTGGCCACCTTGAGGTTCGCTGTCTTCAAGGCCTCCAGGGCTGGCCGGTGTTTGTCCGGCAGATTCTCCTCCCGGTATAGCCAGAGGAATTTCGTGCCCTTGAGTCGATGGTCATCCTGACTTGTGAGTTCGCGGTGCTCTTGCTTGCGTACCCGGTCCACAGCCTCGCCTACGTGTTTCATGACGTGGAACCGATCGTGAACGATTTTCCCCGCCGCGTCCGGCACATGTTTGAGCGTAGCTTTAAAATAGGGCTCCCACATGTCCATGGCCACGGCCTTGATCCGCTCCAACTGCGCCTTGGTGAACTGAAGGTAGTACCCCTCAAGGCTTTCGGCCTTACGCTCGTCGGCCACATACTCCACCGTGCTGCCGATCAGATCACAAACCACGGTCACATAGTCGTGCCCCTTGCGGAATGCCTTCTCGTCAACGCCAAGATACCGCGAGGGATTCGATTGCTTGCGCTCCCGGCCCCGGCGCACCGCCCTTTCCATGACACCCCATGCTTCGTCCCAGGTGATGCGCAGGATGCGCCGCGCTCCTGTTACGGTGGCGCACTCGGTCAGCACGTCGATGATCAATCGCTCCATCAATATGGTGAAACGTGCCTTGGACTCGGCCCAAGGCACGTTGACCTGAAGGACGCCATGCTCGGGGCAGTCCACTCGGGGAATCCGAGCATGCAGGAACGTCTTGAACTGGCACGTGTCCAGATGGCGCCAGACACGAGGCTCGGCATGGTCGCGGCAAGCCAGCTCTCGACCACAAGTAGGGCAAAACCAGCGAACACCAGGACCATGCTCCACGCGGATGTCTACCCGACCTTCCGCCGTGTCCAGTTCAACAGCCTCAACAAACCAGGGCTCGGTCAGCCCGAGAATCCGAAAATATAGGTCCGTATCCTTCATTGGTGCCCTCCGGGAAGGACATTAGCAGATCAGCTACCCACGGAAAACCCGGAAGAGCCTCATTTTGAGAACCTTGTCCGTCATGCCTCTGAAGGCGGCACGGTGTACCTTGTACTCTTCAATAATCTGCTTTGCCTTGGCAGAAATGAGCGTTTTCTCTACAGCTTTTGAGCTTTCGTCTATTTCCTTGCGCAGCGCTTCAATCTGGGCAGTGCGTTTGCTGACCTCCTCGCCAGACGTTGCACCGACGATACCTTCCATGTTGACGCGAATGCGCTGAAAACCCACGGAAAGCTTCAGCAGATTCGCCATAGGAACTGTGGCGCGTTCGTAAAGAACTGTGTCGGCATCATTGACCTTACCCAGTTCAAAAACGGCAAAAACACCTACGCCCAAAGTCATCAGCGAAGACAAAACAAAACTCACAATCAACTTTGTTTGCAGTTGCGTATTTCTCAAAAGGCTCATGGTTGATTCTCCAGGAGAGGGGGATTTTATACTATTAGCATACTACTTTCTTTATCGGCATAGTCTTTAAACATTTTAGGTTATCAGCAAAAGTAATTAAAAATTTTTTTCACATAACACACTACAATCATTCGTTAACTTTCCAACAAGACTCCTGTCATCGTGTCCAGCAGCGTATGCACAGGCCGCTCGGCAAGTCAGGACTTATCAACCGGTCTGAGCGGAATGCAGATTTCCGTCAGCAGGTCTGCAGGAGGGGTCGTTTGCGGTGAGTTCCAGTAAATTTCGAAGCCCGGATCATTATCCGGCTCGCGCCCACTCTGCGGAAACCACATGCCAAACAACGACCTGTAGGCCGGATGCAACAGGGTGTACGGCCCTTTGATGCGCAGCGCGGCATACTCCTGCTCCCCGCCAATATGCCGCAAAAAAATATCTTCCTTCTGTAGCAGGGGACACAGTTCGGCACTTGTTTCCAGCAATTCTGACGGCAGGCTGACGCAGGCATCCATGCGGCACTTTTGAGGCTCGGTGATGTCCGGGTTGTCGTAGCTCACGCCGTAAGCCACCGAGGCATCCGAAAGCAAGCCGTTGGCCCCCAGCGCGCCGCACAGTTTTTCCCATGCAGGAAAACTCTCGTCATACGGCCCTGTATGCCGCACGGCAGCCACCAAGCGCGGCGCAAACTTTTCAACACGCACGTCCATGGCCGGGAGGTCGGTCATTTCATGATAAAACAGGGGGCGCGTCAGATCGCGTCTGCGGGCAACCTCCAGATGTCCCTTCCTGCGGCGGTATTCAGACGGCAGCATGCCCATATGCGCCCGAAAAGCCCGCGTAAAGGCGTCCACGCTATCATAACCCGCTCCCATGGCTATATGGGTGACAGATTCAGGGGAATGCCCAAGCTGCATGGCGGCGCGTTCCAACAGTAAACGGCGCACGTATGCCGCTACGCTCTCGCCCACCATGGATGAAAATATCCGGTGAAAGTGATAGGGCGAAAAACAGGCTATGCGCGCCAGCTCTGCCAGATTTGGCCTGTCATCAAGGTGCTGTTCAATGTGGCGCAGCACAAGGCCTATACGCTGCTGGTAGGTAAGTGTTTCCATGTATTCTCCCATCTCGGTTCTGGCCGCCAAGTGGCACGGTGGGCAGAAGCGCAAAAAAAGTCGAGTAAATTTTCTCGGCCTGCATCATGATATGCCTGCACACACCAATTTTCATTCACAAGGAGAGGTTATGAACGAATTTGAAATAAAAGTTGTGGAATTTCCGGCCAAGCAGCTCATTGGCATCAAGGTGCGTACCAGCATGACAAAAGCTAAAGAGGACTGCTCTGCCCTGTGGCACTCCTTCTGCCCAAAGATGCAGGAGGTGGAGGAAGGGCCGGGATACGGCATTTCCATCATGCTCAATGCCGAGGATTTTGATTATTGGGCTGCCGCCGAAGCCCCCGCAGGTGCAGCCCCTGCGGGCATGGAAGCTGTCACAATACCCGCCGGTGCATACGCCCGCTGCACTGTGCCGAATCTGGAGAGCATCGGTGCGGGATACATGTTCATGTACCAGACATGGCTTGGCGGGCAGCAGGAATGGAAACTGAACGAGCAGGCCCCCTGCTTTGAATTGTACCCTGCGGACTGGAATCCGAGTATGCCCTTTGATCTGTTTATGCCGGTCAAGCGTTAGATTCTGCCGTCCGGCGGAGTTTGGGACGCCTGTGCGGCCCAGCCTCGCCCGAGAGGCACTAAGTTTATCTTTTCTGCCCTCTGGGCACGGGATTCCGCCGTCCGGCGGGGTTGGGACGCCTGTGCGGCGCGCAGCAAGGCGGGGCCGGTTATGGGGCTACGCCCCCTTCTCGGCCCCCCTTGCATCCCCCCCGAAGCACCCCCTAAGAAAGGTTTTCAGCTTCCGCAAAACAGCGAGGGCAACGCGGCAATAGCTGCGGGAGCTTCCCTCACTCGCTGCGCTCGCTCAGGTGATCTCCCTCCGCGCCGCGTTAATGCCAGAGGACGCCTTCGCTTCGACCAGTATCCGCTTCAGCCAAATTCCACTGATCTAGTCGCTCGTTTAGGAAATGGCTTCGTACTCTTTCCCCACGGATTCTGGGTTTTCAGTCACCTCCAAGCCCAGGCTAACCACAACAAAAAAAACTATGCGATATAGGAACGTTATGCGCGTAAATGGCAAGTTCCATTCGATCATAACTAGCAGAATGAATTGCGAGTCAGAAAGAGCTGCCCTCCATCAAAAGCTGGTCGTGGAGTCGCCTTCCTTAAACTCGCCGGAGCAAAGCGGAGGCGATGGTTGGTGTTGGGCGAATTTGCAAAATACGCATTTTTCTGGACTGACAAGGAAAAGTCCTGTTTTTGAGCGCAACGTACTCAAGTACGTGAGCATCAAAAACAGGACTTTAACGCAGTCAGGCCAAAAAAGTCAGGTTTGCGTAAACCAGCCTGACAGGCTCACCCCGCCAGAACTCTTTACCCTCTTTTTGTCTTTTCCCCCTGCCTTTCTGCATTTATTGCCTTTTCTGCCTTTCATCCCGGCCCCCGATCAGGAGCTGGTCGAGGAGTTGCCTTCCTTAAACTCGCCGGAGCAAGGCGGAGGCGATGGTTGGTGTTGGGCGAATTTGCAAAATACGCATTTTTCTGGACTGACAAGGAAAAGTCCTGTTTTTGAGCGCAGCGTACTCAAGTACGTGAGCATCAAAAACAGGACTTTAACGCAGTCAGGCCAAAAAAGTCGGGTTTGCGTAAATCAGCCTGACAGGCTCACCCACGCACCAATTCTTCCCGCCTTTTCTTACCCTCTCCCCCCCTACACTGCCACAGGGCTACGCCTGCGGCTTACGGCTCAGAATCAACGACATATAGGGCGGAGTTTCACCCGCTGCACAAGCCCCGCCAAGTCCCTGACAGACCTTCTCCGCTGGCTGCTCCACATGGCTCGCCAGCACGCACGACTCCAGCCTGTTGGTTGCGCCCAAGGCTTCCGCAATGGCGGGCAAATTTCGATAGGCCTTGAGAATCACAGCCGTATCACTCTGTTGCAATGAGTCTTCCAGACTCTCCCGACTGTTGATGCCCGGTATGATGCGCAAGGTCTCGCCGTTTTCGCACAAAACGGTGCGGGTGCGGGCAGCTGCCGCCTGAAAGGAAGTGATGCCGGGAATGACCTCCACCGCCAGATGCGGCGCGCATTCGCCAAGGGTGCGCATGAGATAGCCAAACGTGCTGTACACCAGCGGATCGCCAATGGTCAGAAAGGCGGCGCTCTGCCCGCTTTCCAGCACATCTCTGGTTGTCTGGGCTGCTACGCGCCACGCCTCGCGCAAGACGGCGCGGTCGCGCGTCATGGGAAATTCCAGCCGCAACACGCGCACATCGGCCCGCAGATGCGGGCGCGCCGTGTCCAGCGCCGCTGAAAAATCATTGCGGGGCGAGGCTGCCGCAAGGATAACATCCACCTCGCCCAGCACCCTGACTGCCCGCAGGGTCAAAAGATCGGGCGCGCCGGGGCCGACGCCTACGCCATAGAGAATTCCGTTCATTAACTGCTCTCTTTACAATGCTCTGAAATATTTATGGGATCAGTGGGATCAGCGGTGCAGCCAGCTGTCCAGCTCTTCCGCCGCATCCAGGGCGCGGGGGCCGGGGCGGGCAAAACGATCTTCGTCCACCACGAGCACGCGCCCAACGCGCAGGGCGCGCAAATTCCTGTAATGATCGCGCTCCGCTAGAGGCGTTGGCTCAGGATTCATGGGGCCTTTCTGAATAATGTACGCATCCGGGTCTGCCGCGATCAGGGCTTCCTCGCTGTAGCGCACCAGCTTTTTGCTGTCGCTCACCACGTTTTCGCCCCCGGCAAGGGCCAGTATCTCGCTGCTGATGCCGCCGCGTCCGGCAGCCAGCAGATTGGGATAACGCACCTCGTAAAAGACGCGCGCCACGGGCTTGCCAGCATTGCGGCTGCGCAATGCCTGCACACGCCTCTTCCAGCCGTTTACGATGGTTTGGGCCCTATCCTCGCGCCCGGCAAGCCGCCCCAGGATTTCCGTAACCTCAAACAGCCGCTCAAAAGAATTTACTTCAAATGTCAGTACGTTCAGCCCCAAGGAACGCAGATTTTCGGTCTGGGTCTGTGCTTCGCTGCGGCCTTCAAGCTGCAAAACCACATCCGGCTGCTGCGCCAGCACAAGCTCGGCATTGGGGCGCATGTGCGTACCAATGGCTGGCAGGGCCGCAAGCTCCGGCAGGTTGCCGTCGGCAGCGGTGCGCGCCACCAACAGGTCGCCAGCGCCAAGGGCCAGAAAAATCTCGTTAAACGCTCCGTACAGGGCGATCACCCTTTTGACGGGTTGGGCAAAGGTTACGGTTGCGCCCGTGTCGTCCGTGATGACAATGGGGGCGGAATCACTGCGTTCACTGTTTTCAGAATTGGCCGCCTGCGCCTCTGCCGGAAGCAGAATCGGACTGAGCGCCATGCATAGGGCCAGACAATAGGTCAGACTCAGCAGAAGAGACTGCCGGGGCAGCAGATTTTTTCCCGCTCCATGGACCTTTTGCACTGGCAAGCAAGGCCTGAGGCAGTCCCCACTGGGGGTGGGGCAATACGCAGATGGGTATGTTGTAGAGCGCACCAAGATTCTCCTCTGTAAAAACCTTTGCTACCGGCCCGTCAAAAACCAGGTTTCCGTCCCGCAGCCCCATGAGGCGCGTGGCATACAGGGCCGCCAGATTGCAATCGTGCACTGCCATGAGCACACAGGCTCCAGCGGCGCGGCGGCGTTC
Organism: Desulfovibrio faecalis; assembly: GCF_053570625.1. Taxonomy (NCBI): domain Bacteria; kingdom Pseudomonadati; phylum Thermodesulfobacteriota; class Desulfovibrionia; order Desulfovibrionales; family Desulfovibrionaceae; genus Desulfovibrio; species Desulfovibrio faecalis. The sequence goes on along the minus strand of NZ_JBRBQR010000001.1, from coordinate 3,550,109 downwards.
AAGCAGGTCGAACAGATCAACCATTCGCGCCCAGTCCAGCCCTGCGGCCAGTTCGTCCAGCAGCAGGAGCGGACTCTCCTGCGCAAGGGCACGGGCCAGCAAAACCCTTTGCAGCTCGCCGCCCGAAAGTTCTGTGAGCCTGCGCTGCGCCAGCGGCGCGGCTCCGGTTTCTTCAAGCGCCCGGTCTGCTGCGGCATAATCTTCCCGCCCATAGGCCCCAAGCCACGAAAGGTGGGCAAAACGCCCGAGCAGCACCATCTGCCGTGCGGTAAGGCCCTGCGGCAACTGCCCTCGCTGCGGCACCACCGCCACCATGCGGGCGCGCTCGCGCGGCTTCAACGCCGCCAGCGGACGCCCCTGAATTTCAATGGCGCCAGCCTGCGGCGTCAGCACCCCAGAAAGGGCGCGCAGCAGCGTTGTTTTGCCGCTGCCATTGGGGCCAAGCAGGGCGGCGCACTCCCCGGCGTGCAGGGTAAAGCCCGCCTTGTGCAGCACGCTCTGCCCGCCGTATCCGGCGCGCAGCCCGGCAATACGCAGCACAGGCGGCGCCGTGCGCCCCTCATGGCGAATATCTTGGTCAGGCCGCAGCATCAGCGCCTCCGCACCAGCAGGGCAAAAAACGGCCCGCCAAGCAAGGCAGTGACCACGCCCACGGGCAGTTCCTGACCGCCGGAAAGCACGCAGCGGGCCAGCACATCCGCCCAGACCAAGAGCACCCCGCCGCCCAAAAAGGCCGCAGTCAGCAAGGGGCCGTGCCCCCAGCCCAGCAGCAGGCGCAACACATGGGGCACAACCAGCCCCACAAATCCGATCACCCCGGCCACGGCCACGCAGCCAGCGGTCATGCAGCTTGCCCCGGCCAGCAGCCACAGGCGGGCGCGGCCCACATCAAGGCCAGTCTGAGCGGCCTGTTCATCGCCAAGGGCAAGCACGTCCAGGGCGCGCCAGCCAAAGGCCGTTGCCAGCAATCCAGGCACAAGAGTTGCCAGCAAGAGGGGCAGACTGCTCCAGCCCCGGCCCTGAAAGGACCCCATGATCCAGAACACAATACTGGTTACGGATTCCTCGTTAAGGGCCTTCACAAGGGCCACCAGCGCCCCCAAAAAAGCGGCCACGGCAATGCCCGCAAGAATAACGCTCTCCCGGCTGAACGCGCCGTCGCCGCGCCCCAGCCACAGTGCGCAGCCAAGGGCCGCCAGCGCGCCGATCAGAGCCGCAGGGGCCACCAGCCCGGCATGACTGAAGCCAGCCAGCCCCGGCACATTGCCCAGCCACGGAATATTCCCCAGCATGACCACCAGCGGCCCGCCAAGGGCGATAGCCATACTGGCCCCACAGGCTGCTCCGGCGGAAATGCCCAAAGTAAAAGGATCCGCCAGCGGATTGCGCAACACGCCCTGCAATGCCGCCCCGGCCATAGCCAGAGCGCCGCCGCACAGGGCGGCCAGACACACCCGGGCAAGCCGGATGCTCACCACAACTCCGGTCAGGGCCGGATCATCGGGTGCGGGCGCAAAGCCTGCCAATGCCGCCAAAGCGCGAAACACGCTCTGCGCGCTCAAGGGCACAGGCCCAGGCAAGCAGGCCAGCGGCAGCGAAACAAGCCACACGACCACAAGACCGGTAAAAACCGGCCACAGCCTGCGGGATTGCGGATAGGAGGAAGGAGAAGACTCGGTCGTTCTGGTCATGCCAGCCCTCTGGCCGTAGCCTGCGGGGGCAAACGCGGGCCAAAGCGTTGGCTGACCTCAGGGGTCAGACCCTTGCCCAGTGGCGGCCTGCGTCGCGCGGGCATAAAAAAAGCCTCTTCCACTCGTGGTGGAAGAGGCCCGTATTTCCTCTGTCCTGCCGGCAAAAACCCGTTGCCGTGGGGCGGCCAATGCCACACCGTGGTGCCGTCATTCCATGACTGCGCACCTTGGGGCATGGCAGGTCTTCCGGCTTGGTTCCCCTGCTCCGGCCTTCCCGTTTCCAGTGGCGCAAGATGGAGCAAGGTTAAGAACCTTACGGCGGCGGGTCCGCTCCCGTTTTTCACGGGATTCCCTTTTCAAGCCGGTCTGCCCGGCTACCAATGCCGCCAACACTCTAGGCGCGGCTTTGCGGCCTGTCAATGGCTCAGGCTGCTATCCACACAAGGCTGGCCTGACGGCCCGAGCGTCTGGCGCAGCGATAGGAGAAAAACTGATCGTTGTTGCTGGCGGTGCAGATGTCCAGCCCGTAGATGTTGCGCGGCAAAAGCCCCGCCCGCTCCAGCTGGTGCCGCGTGAGGCCCCACAAATCCATGGTTTTGCTGCTGGCGTCAAACCAGGGCAGGTAGGGAGCGCCCCACTCCTTGTCAAAATTGACAAATTCCGCCTTGCCCGGCCCGAGGCTGGGCCCCCGCACGGCCAGCAGATCGCGCGGTTCAAGGCCGTAACGTTCGCAAAAGCGGGCCACGCCCGTGATGGGGAAATCGCAGCGGTTGCCGCGCCAGCCCGCATGCATGGCGGCGATGTACGCGCCGCTTTTGTGGGCAATGAGGATGGGCTGGCAGTCTGCCGTCTTAATGAGCAGGCCAAGGCCGGGACGCGCTGTGGCCATGCCGTCGCCTTCCGCCGTGACGGGCGTTTCGCAGGCCACGGCCTCCGGCTCAAAAACAAAACCGTCGCCGTGCACCTGCATCAGTTCGGCCCAGGCGGTCATGCCTTGCGGGCGCAGGCCTTCCAGCATGCTGCGGCGGTTGGCAATGACGTGTTCGGGGTTATCCTGCACGGTAAAAGCAATGTTGCCGCCGCCAAATTCGCCAAGGCTCACGCCTCCGGCGCGGGTCTGAAAGGCGCAACGCACCTGCGGAACACCGGGGAAAACAAAGGGGATATAGCTTACAGCCACAGCATACGCTCTTCAGTACATATATAGTTGACCCGCTGGTCCCAGGGGGCCAGGGGCAGGGATTCCACAAGCTGAAATTCAAAACACAGACCCACGCGGGGGCAGGTGAATCCTTTTTCCAGAAAGCGGTCGTAATAGCCGCCCCCATAGCCAAGCCGCCCGCCAGCGAGATCAAAGGCCACGCCGGGCAGGAGCGCAAGGTCGGGGGCAAGGGGGTGTGCCCCTGCGCCACTGCCGCCCGCAGCTTCCGGCCCGAAACCGGGCAGGGAATCGTGCGGTTCAAGCAGCCCCAGGGGGCCGGGCCGCAACTGATCCGGGCCGCTGCACGCCACAAAATCCATAAATCCAGGTTCGCTGCGCCGCACACGCGGCAGCCACACGAGCATATGGGCCTGCCATGCCGCGCGCAGCAGGGCTTGCGTGCCAAGCTCGCCCCGCACACCCACATAGAGAGCCACGGAGCGGGCATTCTTCCACAGGGCGGATTCCATCAGCCTGTTTTGCGCCGCCTCGCTGCGGATTTCGGCCAACTGGGGCGACTGCTCCGCCCGCAGACAGCGCATAACTTTACGCACATCGTTTCTGGCCTGAGCCATAGCATCGGGCAGCACGGCAGAAAGATTGCCCGCCGGATTCTTTGGCGGAGCATCTGGCTGATGCGCTGGTTGAGTGGGCGGCACAGGCGCGGATGGCGTGGTATCGGAGGGCAAGCGGCACTTTCCTTGTGGTGCAATGTGTGGCATTCTCAACACCTGCGCCACTGTAACAAAGGAAACAACACCATGCCAAGCGCCGACTCTCAGGATTTTCTCTGGATCGCCGTGGGCGACATCCACGACGAGCCTGAACGTTTTGCCCAAATACCGGAACTCTCGCAGGCTGACGGCATTATCGTTACCGGCGACCTGACCATCACCGGCGGCGTCAAGCAGGCAGAGCAGGTCATGAACGCCCTGTGCGTCCACGACATCCCCGTGCTGGCCCAGATCGGCAACATGGACAGGCCTGAAGTTGACCAGTGGCTGAGCGAAAAAGGCTGGAACCTCCACGCCGTCACCCGTGAGCTTACGCCCGAAATCGCCATTTTTGGCGTTGGAGCCTCCACATTTACGCCCTTTGGCACGCCGAGCGAATTTCCGGAATCCGCATTTTCCGCGTGGCTTGAAACCTGCTGGCAAAAAGCCCGCCATTATCCGCACAGCGTGCTTGTTTCGCACAATCCGCCCAAGGATACCGCTTGCGACATGATCCCCGGCGGTATCCATGTGGGCTCCACAGCCGTGCGCGAATTTCTGGAAGAAGCCCAGCCGGACATCTGCCTGTGCGGGCACATCCACGAATCGCGCGCCATGGACCGCGTGGGCCGCACCCTAGTGGTCAACCCCGGCATGCTGGCGCAGGGCGGCTACGTGCTGCTGCGCTCCAATTCGGGCCAGCTCTCCGCCGAACTCAAGATGCTTGAAGACTGATTTTTGCCTGCCGCATCTGCCGGAACGCATTGCAATGTTGTGATCCGGCGGATGCGGCCCCTGCCCCGCGCACTCCCCCGCAGCTTTTCTTCTGCCTCCGCAGGATGTTAGATCGGCAGGATGCCGTTCACGCCGCGCTCATTTTCCCGCCCGCCCCTTGCCCGCTTGCATATTTTCAAAAAAAACGTACTCTCCAAAAAGCGGATTAGCATGCTGCCGCCTTCGCGCGCCTTGTTGGCGCTGCGGCGGAGCAAATACGGCACATTCCCGTAAGTGCATGGCATGCTGGCTGAAATTTTCGCGGAGGCCCAGCGCCCCGCAGCAAAAGGATTTTCATGACCATAGACCAAGACACCCCCGTGGCCGCTTCACAGCCAGCCACGGATGCATCGTCGCAGGAAGTTTCCAAACCCAAACGTTCAACCACAACACGCAGCAAGGCCAAACCAGCCGCCAAGCCAGCCGCTGGCAAAACAGCTTCCGGCAAGGCTGCGTCCAAATCCTCCGAATCCACGGCCGCCAAAGATTCTTCTGATTCTAAAGGCGCTTCCGATTCCAAGGCCCCCCAGGCCGAATCAGCTTCATCCAAGACCACGGCGCCCAAGGCCGCCGCAACCGCCAAGGCCGCAGGCCGCAGCGCGGGCAAAACAGCAAAGACGACTACCGCCAAAGCTAAAAAAACGGCTGACGCCTCCAAAGAAATTTCTGGCAGCACGGCAGATGCCGTAGCGCCCAAGTCAGCCGCTGCCACGGCTGCTGAGACCCCCAAGGCTGCTGGCAAAACTGCTGGCAAAACTGCGAGCAAAACTTCGGGCAGGGCGAGCACTTCAAGCCGCGCCGCTACGCCCCGCAAGGCCAAGGCAGCAGAAGTCAGCACACCGGAAGCCACACTCACGGCCAAACCTGCCGAAACGTCTGATGGTTCCAAGCAGGAAGCCGCCCCCCAAAAGCCCGCCGCAAAGGCTCCCAAAGGCCGGCCCGCAAAAGTAGCGGCAAAAAGCAGTGTAAAAACCACAGCTCAGGTAACTGCTCCGAAAATTGACGCAACACCTGCAGACGTAGCCCCCAAGACCGCAAGCCCCGCAACAGACAAGCCTGCGGCTGCTGCGGCCCTCACAAGCCCGGCCCCTGCGACTCAACCCCCTGCAAAAACAGCAGACCAGAGCGCAAAACAGACGCCGGAACAAATTTCAGACAAGCCCGCAGAGGCAGCGCCGCGCCAGAACGCCCCCGTAGCGGAACGCGGTCAACGCCCCAGACAGATTGCCGACCAGAACGCGAGCCAGACCACAAGTCAGCCCACAGACAAAACAGCTGGCGCACCCGCCGCTCAGGCGGAACAGGGTGCGGAACAGGCCGCTGAAAGCGGCACGGCCTCTGCCACCGGCGAGACTGTTGCCGGGGATGGCCCGCGCCGCAAGAATCGGCGTGGACGTCGTGGCGGGCGTGGCCGCAACCGTAAAAAAGAGCTGAACGGACAGGATGGCGCGCAAACCGCCGAGGATCAGGCCAGCACAGCCCCCCTCGACGATGATGACGAGGCTCTTGATCTGGTCGATGACGCGCCGGAACAGGCCAGCCGTGCGCAGGATATGCGCCCCCAGAACGCCTCCAGACAGAGCGCCCCCAGGCAGAACAAGCCCACAAAGCAGGCCAAGCCTCAGCAGCAACAGCAGCAGAACAAGCCTGAAAACGGCAAGCCTGCCGAAAGCAGCAAACCCGCTGAGAGCAACAAGCCCGCCATTGCCGCCAATGCTGGCAAGGCTCCTGCCGAAGCCCCCAAGGGCAAGCGGCGCATGTTCATCAGCGTACTGCCCGGCGAACAGGTAGAAGTAGCCCTGGCTGAAGACGGTCAGTTGCTGGAATACTATCTGGACATGCTGCACCAGCGCAAAATCAAGGGCAATATTTACAAGGGTGTCATCCACAATATCGACACCAACCTTCAGGCCGCCTTTGTCAGCTACGGCGCGGGCAAGAACGGATTCCTCCAGATTGACGAGGTGCACCCCGAATACTGGCTGGCCCACCACGAGCCCTCCAAGGGCAAGAAGTTTCCGCCCATCCAGAAGGTGCTGAAAGCCGGTCAGGAAGTATTGGTGCAGGTGGTCAAAGAACCCACCGGCAGCAAGGGCGCGTTTTTGACCACATGGCTTTCCCTTGCCGGGCGCTTCCTTGTGCTTACGCCGGGGCAGGATCAGATCGGCGTTTCCCGCAAGGTGGACGACGACGAGGAGCGTTCGCGCCTGCGCGAAATGATGAACGGCATTGACCCCGGCCAGGGGCTTGGCGTTATTGTGCGCACGGTCAGCGCCGGAACCACCAAAACCACGCTCAAGAACGATTTGCAGTATCTCAAGCGTGTCTGGCGCGACATCCGCAAAAAAGCCACCGAGGTTTCCGCCCCGACCCTTATCTATCAGGAGCCGGGCCTTTCAGAGCGCGCCGTGCGCGACTATCTGACCGAGGACGTGTGCGAAATCTGGGTTGATAATGATGAAGTGGCGCAGAGCGTGCGCGATACGGTGAACCTGCTGTTCCCCCGCCGCAAGGATATTGTGCGGATGCACACCGACATGCGCACGCCCATGTGGGAGCGCTTTAATCTGCGCCGCCAGCTGGAGCAAATTTATTCGCGCGAGGTGCTGCTGCCTTCTGGCGGGCGTCTGGTGTTTGACCAGACAGAAGCCCTCATGGCCATCGACATCAACTCGGGCAAGATTTCCGGCAAAGGCAACTTTGAGGCCATGGCGCACAAAACCAATATGGAAGCCGCCGAAGCCATTGCCCGTCATCTCAAGCTGCGCGACATCGGCGGTCAGGTGGTTATCGACTTCATTGAAATGCGCGATAAAAAGCACGTGCTTGAAGTGGAAAAAACCCTGCGCACAGCCATGAAGAACGACCGTGCCCGGCACGATGTAGCCCGCATGAGTTCCTTTGGCCTGCTGGAACTGGTGCGTCAGCGCACTGGCTCCTCGGCTTTGGCCATCTCGCTTGAGCCTTGCCCCGCCTGCGGCGGTACAGGCATGCGCCGCAATATTGAGTGGCAGGCATTGCAGGCCCTGCGCGAACTGCGCCGTATGGTCAGCGCCGAGCCCAAGGAAAAATGCGTCTATCCGGCAAGCCCGGAACTGGCCCTGTATCTGCTGAACCACAAGCGCGACACCCTGCGCGAGATTGAGCAGGATTATGGCAAATGTCTGGAAATAATGGTTCGTCCTTAGAATATGGCACGGCAGCCGGGGTGGAAACCCCGGCTGCTTTTTCTGCACAGCACTCCGCCGCCGACACTGCTCCCGCCGACTCCGTTCTGGCAGGCTCCGTTACTGTTGCGCCCGTTAATCCCCTGCCTGCCAACAGCCTGCTGCTGCATGTTTGCTGCGGGCCGTGCGCCGTCATGCCCATTACGCGGCTGCTGGACGAAGGCTTTGCCGTAACCGCATGGTTCATGAATCCCAATATCCAGCCGCTGGCAGAATATCTGCGCCGCCGCGAGGCCGCCGGGCAATGCGCTGAACATCTGGGCGTGCCGATTATTTACGCCGATGAAACATGGGACATCACCAACTGGCTGCGCGCCGTGGCAGGGCGTGATACCCCGCCCGCCCGCTGCGCCTATTGCTGCGAAAGCCGCATGCAGGCCGCCTTTGCCTTTGCGCGGCAGCAGGGCTTTGCCTGGGTGAGCAGCAGCCTGCTCTACTCGCGCTATCAGCCCCATGAGGTCATCAAGGCCGCAGGCGAACAACTGGCGGCCCAGCAGGGCGCACCGGGCTTTGCCTATCGCGATTTTCGCGCAGACTGGCAGGAAGGCATAGACCGCTCAAAGGCCATGGAACTCTACCGCCAGCCCTACTGCGGCTGCGTTTACAGCGAGGCGGAGCGCTACCAGAAAAAGCTTTTGCGGTGCATCAAGGGTTGATCAAAAATTTTTTGCAATTTTCGCTTGACCTTGCCCCTGATTTTCCGTAAACACTTCCTTGCCTGAACGATCCCCGATAGCTCAATTGGCAGAGCGGGTGACTGTTAATCACTAGGTTGGCGGTTCAAGTCCGTCTCGGGGAGCCAAAGAAATCAAGCCCTTACAGCTAATCACTGTGAGGGCTTTTTTCGTTGGGCTACCACCGGGCTACCACCGCTGAAAAAGGCTCTTGTGATCCGTCATTCAACTTGAGAACGCGCATCACGCAATTTGAGAACAGCCTTCCCCTAAAGAGGGCCTTGGCAGTAGAATTGCAAGGGCCTCTTTTTTTCGGCTGAGCGGGCTTCTCCCACCGTGTCAGATTGGCACAATTAGAAGCCGCAAACTACATTATATTGTTTCAGGAAACGGCGGACATGTCGAAGATCACCGCCAGCTACTTCCCCCCCTACGGCTTCCCCGGCCACGGGGATTCCTCCCCGCCGCCGCCCCAACGAGACTGCACTAAGGGGGAGAAGCCCCCCGCTCTGCTCTCTACCCAGCTTGCGCTCACGCAAAATTCAGCTTGGCGAAATATGGTCAGCCTTATATCGTATCCAGATCACCCGCTTGCGCGTTGACCCGCTGCACACTGGAGGCTCATTTGGCAAATTATCTTATCGTCTGCGCTGATGCAGCAAACAGCGCAACCATTGATCGCTGGTTTTCCACCGTTAATGAGTCTCCGGCAGATCTACACAAAATAGCCGTTCCCGGAAACAACGTCTGCTACTATCTGGCGAACAAAGGCCAGACAGATGCAACCGCCGATGGTGGCATTTTCAAGGGCTACGCCGTTGACCACGACAAGAGAAGCATCACGTTCAGCGGTAATGGTGAAGCACCCAATGTGCATTGGCCTACGGAGGGGTGCTACATCAGGCTTCAGCGTGACCATGATGATGTGGTTGTGGGGAATGATTTTTTCTCACAACTGCCCATGCTGTACTTTGCCAGAGGCGGAATCATCGCCATATCAGATTCAACATTCATTTTAACGGAACTACGTCGACATCTGGGGCTTCCAAATCAGCCTAATACTGATGCAGCACTATCACGCGCTTGGGTCCACGGGCTAGCGTCTCAACCTCTTGGAACTAGCACACTTATTGATGGCATAGAATTTTGCACACCGGGGTCAAAAATTCGCGTCAATTTTTCTGTAAACACAACTACATTTCATATAGAAAAAATACTTGCTTCTGATTACTTTTCTGCTGAACTTTCTGATTATATTGGCACGATTTCTGAATGTGCATATTCAGCTGCCGCTATTATTGCTACATTTGCACAAATTCCTAATTCTGATATTTCATTATCGTTATCAGGTGGAATAGACTCACGAGTTTGCTTGGCCGCTGCAATTAACTGCGGGGAAAAAGAATCTCTTTTCATCACCACAAACCCTCACAGTAAAGATGACTACGCTATTGCCAATGAACTAGCTGCACATTTGAATTTTGAATTCAAAAATCCACCAAAACTACAAGGGGAGACAAAAGAACAGATTCCAAGCTGGTTTCTTTCATGTGCTGGAATCTACGATCCTCCAACAGGGGGAGGCCCTATATCTAGCGGAAAAAGCTTTGCCATTACTGGCGTTGGGGCAGAAGCATCAAAGGGATATTTTGGCTGGCGTCCCTTGTCTGCAATCACTCCTGCCAAGGTCGGATACGTATCTGCAATCAGACCAGCAGTAAAACGGTATACAGCGGCAATCAAGCACAAAAAAGGCGGCTGGCATTCAACCTTACCCGCTTGCCCTTCCATTTTTCGCAACTTCGCCCGGGTACTGAGTAACAAGTCGTGGGCACTGCCCAAGGTGGATGAAGTAATTTCTGAAGCTGCTTACCGTGCTTCCACTCAAGGGCTTCTCGCTGTCGGGATTGCAGCGGAAGACCCATGGGCAACGGAATGGCACTACCTCTGCTTTATGAATGCACTTCACGGCGGCAGATCTACAATGCGATCACTGTTGGGGATAAGCCCACTACTGCAACGCAAGCTTGTAGGACTGAGCAGGTCTGAATTAAATGAATGCATAGCCCCTGTAGGGGGAGCACCATCGATCATTACTGATTTATTGATTGCACTCAATCCTGACCTTGCCGCACTCCCATTTGACGAACCACAAAAAAACATGGCTCACGAATATGTACGAACACGAGCCACCTATTTAGGCACTATTTCCAATGTTGAACCATACTCTATAGTGGGGGACTCGTGCGAGGTTAACTCTGGAACTCCCGAGATGTTCATTAAAATTGCTCACGCACGCGGATTCAAAGGAAATTTCACGCCGTCCACAATAAAACAGCTCGCAGCTGAAGGGTTTAAAAAAATTCCAGAAGAAGTACGCGATGCATACCTCATTCCCAAGTACCTTGTAGAAAATGAACTGCCTGAACGTATTTCTCCAGCATCGTGGGAATGCAAGGCGGCAGGAAAGCTCATGGCTTTCCTGCTGGCTGACTGACGGGACAGCTTCTTACCTCTCACAAGGGCTTCACCGGCCACGGCGTTCCATCCCCACCGCCGTCCCACGGAAAACCCGACTGAGCAGGCACATCGCGCAATGCCTGAATATAGGTCAGCAAAGCCTGATATTGCCCCATGCTCAGGCTGGTGGCGCGTCTCTCGTCCTGCTCGTCGCGGTGGCGCTCGATGAGCCAGCGTACCTCCCGTATGCGGGCGTCGCGCTCTTCGCGCACGTTGCATGCCCTTTCTGCGATCATCTCCTCTGCCGTTTTGGGGGGTATGCTGGTGACCGCACCTTCAGGCAGCGGACCGAAGCCGGATTGGCGGGCCACCATGTTGATCTTGTCCAAAAGGATATCGCGTCCCTCACTCTCCGAAGCGCCGGCAATACGGTTCATGGCTGCCTTGATGGCAGGCATGACACCCGCAAGGGTGACGTAGTTGTCGATGAGAGTGAGCTGGCGCATAAAAATTTACAGGCGCTTGAGCGCACCGCGCAAAATGGACGCATCGCGCACGGAAAGGTTCACAACGATACGATCCCCGGCATCAAATCTGCCATCACCACCATCGCGAAGAGCTTCCAGCACGTTCTGGACAATTTCTCGTACAAGCGCGCTTTGCTCGATAGTCAATGGCATGGGCTGAGTACGCTTCTTTGGTGTGGGCATGGTTGCCTCCCGGCTCGTGTCCAAACTCGGCAAGGCCGTGGACGTTGATTCCAGCGCGGGGGGCTGTTAGGGTGTGCTTACAAGTGTTTTTAACAACCGCCCGCAAATCTGTTTGCGGACAAAATATCGTCCTTTTCAACTGAAATGTTGGGTAAAACTTAAAATTTCGTCTGGAATTTTTAACTTTAATTATATTAGCGCGTTATTGCGATGCGCGGGTAAAAGTAAAGGTTAAGGTTCTGGACGTGGAACTTTTACCCTATGAGCACATTAGGAACTCGCATCAAAGAAGTACGCGGGCAAGAGACGCAAGAATCCTTCGCCGCCAAGATCGGAGTAAGCAAAGGTGCTCTCGGCGGTTATGAGCGAGACGAAAACTCGCCCAGCGCAGAGGCTATACTGAAAATATGCTCTGGGGCTGAAATATCAGTTGAGTGGTTGATGACAGGCCGTGGGACGATGCGGCCCAGTGAAAACTCTAGCCCCATTGTCTACCAGAACGGCCCCGATGATACCGATGTGGTGTGGGTTCCTATGGTGGACGCGGTGCTCTCCGCAGGGCACGGCAGCTTTGAAACCAGCGCACACAGCGAACGTAAGTACGCTTTCCGGCTGGATTTCATTAGCCGTAAAGGCAACCCGGCAAATATGGTGCTCATGCGTGTGGCAGGGGACAGCATGGCCCCGGAGATATTGCACAATGACGTTGTGCTGATTGAACAGGGGAAAAAGACCATAACCCCCGGCCATATCTTTGCTGTTGGCTTTGAAGAATCTATCTATCTGAAACGCATAGATAACCTCCCCGGCAAGGTCATCCTCAAAAGCGCCAACCCTGCGTATCCCCCCGTGGAACTGGACGTGCGCGGACAAAACGAAGACCAGTTCCGTATCATTGGCCGCGTGCTCTGGAGCGGTCGCGAGTACTTCTAAAAAAACAAGACCCGGTTGTGTCAGAATCAACACAACCGGGCCTTTTCCCGTTCTCATCTTCCGCGAAATTCCTGCTCTGAAAACACCCCTCGTTCCCAACTCTTTCCCCGCGCCTAATTTTTTCCGCTGACTCCCCGCAGAGCCGCGCCAGTCAAGCACCCGGCCAGTATCCGTCAAGCAGGTTTGGCGTATTTCCTCATTCTCAGGTCTCGTGACCCCCTATAGCTCTACACCAAAGACAGGGCAAGCCCTTTCCGCGGACAGCATTTCCTACAGATTTCTAAACAATTCTACCGCTATTCGAGCACTACAAGCGTGCTAAGTGGAGGGATTGTCCCTCCCCCTAAAAAATCTTCCTGCATATCAAGAGGAACGTTATTCTCCTGCATAAAACGTTGCTAGCTGTTCGAGCATGTCTTTTACAATTGACTCCTTATCTATGCACTTGTTATTCCCCTTACCTTTCCATACTTTGGCTGCAATAAAAGGAATTTTATTATCCCCAGCTATCTTCTTAAAGCCCATTAGATTTCGGCTTACAAAAGTTTCGCTATTACCTTTGTCTTTACTATGATCCCACACTTTTGGATCTATCTCTGCCCATGTAAGGCCTTCAACCGCCAACATATACGCTTTCACTATCTTTAGATTCTCTTCATTGTCCTTATAAATTTCCTTCAATTCTTTACAACGATCTAGCATGTACTGTTTGGGGTCATCAGAGATGGATTTTTTCGCTACGTCATATTCGAGGACGGTACAAATCTCATTTTCATCAAACATCAGCCTCTCTAGGTAACTGAAAAATTCTTTCCGAATTTCTTCTTCATCTTCAAAAAAATGGAAACGCTTTTTGTATTCATCAAAATCAAAAATAAAAAAGTCAATCTCATGACTTAGTGGCTTTGAATACGACAAGTCTTCCTTGTTAAAATAATCAATAGCGCATTGGTGTAAATAAACACGATGGTATTCGTAGTCACGCAAATAGGAATCTCTTCTCTTTAGTTTGTATTCATCAACGACTTGTTTACATGTTCTATTTATAAATGGATCAATTTTTTCAACTTGTATTACATTACTGTCATATCGAGACAACACAAACTTATTGTTTCCAAAGCTGTCTTGCTCTTTTTCTATACACAACGCTGTTACACAATTCTTTATGCATCCATTACCGTGCCCATTCAATTCAAGATATTCAAGATAGATCTCACCCTCCTCTTCCTTCACCTCAAAAAATACCTGCCCATTTCCATATAGCCTGACAACCTCACTACCGATGCCAGCAGGACGAGAGAGAGGATTAACCGTCAGGTTGTTGTAATAAATTATATACTCACTATCACAAAACTTAATCTGCATTTCCCTGATATTTTGCAGCCGTTGAGTTGTATTTTCTATAGAAGCCTTAAGAATTGCTTCCATAAATTTATTTTTATGGCGCGTATTACTTTCCTGCTTACCGGAATAAGTAAGCTTTTTATCAACATATACACTAAAATATTCAGTTGCCTTTTTACTGATTGCAATGATGCCAGTGGTCTTGTGTGGCGTTATAGTAAAGATTGTATTTCCAAAATACTTAAATTTTGTGTTGCACTGGCTCGAAGCCAAAATCTGATGCCAATCTCCAAAGCGGTAGGCTGCCAACCTCCCGGCGTGGCAAAGTTCTGCCAGCTTCAGCAGCGGAATGCTTAATTTTTCGCAAACCTGCCTCCCCGATAGACGTTTTGAAAGCCCCATCTCACTAGCTCCAAGCTGATGGTAAGTTCACTGCAAGCAATATTTCGCACAACACGCCGCAATAACACAATAAATTCTTTAGACACCTCTTCAAATGAAAGTAAAATGACAGTGCTTTAACAGGCACCGGATGCTACTATGCAAGCAACATTGAAAGGAGGTGATGAAAATGTCTGTGGCAAATGTCCAATTAAGGCCAAATCAGTGGCTTACTGAAAAACAGGTTGAAGCCCTCACTGGCATAAGCAGATCGACTCTTCAGAAGCAGCGGTTCAAGGGAACAGGTTTTCCATATGTAAAAATCGGCGCTCGTCTTGTCCGCTATTCCGAGGCAGAAGTCGTCAACTACATGCAATCGCGTCAGATTGCCCCCGATGCTTAGAACGTAGCGGCTCTCCCTCCCATCGGCAAGGGTCGGAATGAGAGTAAATTAAATAACGCAGGCTAGAAGTCAAAAGAATTAAGCCCAAACTCTCTGCCAATTGAATAGACAACCTTGGAAAGGACGGCGAGCCAATGTCGCGTCGTTCCCGTGGTTATCAATAAGACTTCGGCTCTTGACAGACTTGCCACTCACTTTTTGCGGAAACGCCAACCCATAACCACCCCAGTAAAATTGGGAGTGCTATTTTGGAAGGCTCAGATGTCAAATATGAAACCTACCGCACCGCTTAGCAAGAACATTGCTAGTGATCAAAACTATGATACGAAAATGATGAACTCCGAGATGCGTGATGCGCTTTCCGAGTTTAAAGAAGAAGTACACAGCATATTGCAACTTCCCCCTGAAGATATGGCTAAAATCGACCATATCGAATGTCGGCTGGACTGGAAGCCTGTGTTGACCACCCGCCTTTACCCCAAAAAATCCTAGATGATGAATGCCAGGAGAAGCAGGGTGACACCTGTTTCTCCTGGCATTGGAGGTAACAATGGCTTTTGATTATAGAGAGATGGTCAAGGAGGCGACTGAAACAGGCCAACCAGTCACCAGAGTTCGCCAGCTCGTTTGTCATGACAATATTCCTGCCTCGGTTGCCGGAAAAACTATTGATACAACGGCAAAGGTTGTGCCTTCACACGACCATTCACAAAAACCTCCTTTTGACGTGCTTGACTATGCTAGACGATGGAAGCTGCCGCCTTCCCATACCCTGCACACTGTTTCTGCAAGAAAAAAAGACCATCCTTTCGAGATAACCCCGGAAAAGGTGGCTGAGATCGTCCAGCAAATGGATCGCTCCGGCATTCCTGCATGCATGATGGACAGCCAGCAGGCTGACTTCTATGTATCGCTGGTCGGCTACGAGTTTACTTCCCTGAACGGCTGGACGAAAATCAGAATCATCCGTGCCGTTGGTGGCAATGATGCTGATGCAAAGTTTTGGCAGTCTCATCCACGCTTGGAAGATTTCTTGCCGTGGGTCGTGAAAAAGCTGAATCGTAGCCCTGTAATTTCAGCCTTGGTTCTGGGAAAACTGATGTGTCTGAAGCCGGAATTTTGTTTTAGCGCATTTCCTGAAGCCACCCAGCAGAGGGCTCAGTACTCGAAGGAAGCTCAAGTTGAGGATGCAACCCCGAAAAGCATCGTTGTGGGTGCCATCAACTTCAAACGTCTACATATGGACATTCAGCGGGATCTAGACGACTCCATAATGCAGGCGGTGTGCCATTACTCTGATGGTAAAAATGACATATTTGCTCTCGCAGTCCGCGTTACTGGCGAGCAGGGCAGAGATTCACTAAAGATTGGTATGAAAGCCGCCGCTGCGCATCTGCTGTCACGTGATATGATTGTTCGCCACCCCAAAGCCTCCGTGCTCATCTGCGTGGACATCAAAGTGGCTATTTCTTTTCGGGATGCAGCGCGTGAGGGACATGTTTTTGAACGAACTGGTGTGATTGTGTCGGGCTTTGCCGGTGGAGAAGAAACCCCAAAAGGCCTTCTGCTCAGTGATGTGGCTGGGCATTCCGTAACCATCGTATCCACTCCTGGGCAAAAAGGCTGGGATGGGGTTGACCTGCTGATCAAACGCTGCCTTGAGAATGGTGCTACTGACGTGAATGTTTATCCATGGCCCATAGTGCAAGGGGGTGTTCCGGATATTTCCTCATATAAGCCGGAAATGCAGGATAACGTGCTTGCCAAGACGACTAACCTTGACACGCTGGAATTGCCTTCACAACTGGTTGCCCGCATCAGGCGCGAGGCCATTCCGATTGAAGATATGGCATCATGGAAAAAGAACGTGCTGCTCCTTGAAAAAGCCCCTATATGCATAGAAGGAGAACAATCCTGTCAGACGGATTTTGAAATTGTCACGTTCGAGATGCTGCCTGATGCCGTTCCTAGAGAGGATGACGTCCCAGTGGCCGTGAGGCAAATGTTTACTCCGCAGTATACCACCTTGATTTGGGGGGCTTCAAATGCGGGAAAAAGCTGGCTGGGTATTGAACTGGCAACATCTTTGACCACGGGAACACCCTACCTCTATTTTACAGCCTCTGCTCCTTGTACGCTGTGCTATCTGGATGGCGAGGTCGGCTCTGACTTTAAGCCTAGGGTAAATCAGCTTCTGCAGGGGCGTGAAGAATTTCTTCCTCTTCTGAACAAAAACCTCTTTGTGATTTCTGCCAAGGGTGGGCTTAATATTCTTGACGGAGAAACGCAGAAAATCCTCATAGGCAAGCTGCAAAAATCTGGGGTCAAATGCATAGTCATCGACAATCTGCTTTCCCTCGCCCCGACAGCTTCAAAAAGTAATTCCACCCCGTTCTTTGATTTTATCCACAGGATAGAAAAGCTTGGTATTGGCGTCATTGTGCTGCACCATGCCGGTAAAACAGGCAAAGATTTCAAGGGGCCTGTAGATCTTGCCAGCCTGTGCCAGAATGTCATTCACCTTGAAGGCCGTGATCAGCTTGAAAAGGAAATAAGTAAAGACGATGAAGGCGATGATCAACCGTTAAATCAGGATCTGGCCGAGGCTCTTGAAGGCGATGGTCCTGTGGTTCGTATGACCATTGAAAAATGCAAAATCGCCCCGGAGCTTGAACGCCGGAAGATGGTGTACAAACTGCCTGTTGGCGGAATCTGGAAGTTTGTTGAAGGGGATATGCCAGGGTTAGCACTGGACGGATCGAATGAATATCCTGAGAGGGCTGGGGACAAGCAACCTGCCGTTAACGGCAACCTCACAAAAAATCAGCAGACGGTTTACGCATTTTTCGAGCATCACCCGGAAAAGGATATCATGAATAAAGATATTCAGAATCTTCTTGGCGTTAAAGAAGGTGCAAGCCGCAATGCGCTAAAGGATCTGGAACTAATGGGTTACATTGAACGCCTTGGTAAGGACAACCAGACCATCTATCGGTTAAAAAAATAGCATCCAGAGAAATTAGGGGTGCATGACTCAATGAAGGTTAGCACCATTTTTGCTCGTCCCCGGCCATCACCGGGGATTTTTTTGGGCGATACTATACTTGCGCATAGGGGCAAGGTATTGAAGCTAGAACTCATACTTCTCCTTGCGTTGAATAAAGGCGCTCCGTCCGCCTTCCAAAATGCTGGCAACCTGATCACGAATCGTCGGAACGTCAATAGAACCCTGTGCATCTAGTCCGAGGCAACCGTGGTTCTCCGCTGCCGTAAATACACCGATCCATTCCGCGTCGCCAAACACTGGGATGTTAGCGTTGTGTGTCGCAAACAGGAACTGTCGGCTGATCTTGGCTTCTCTGAGCTCGGCGACGATCCGATCTGCAATGAAAGCGTTGTCTAGATTGTCCTCAGGCTGATCCATCAGAAGCGGATCGGAATTCTCAAGCAGCAGCATATGCAGGATTGCCGTGCACTGCTGACCTGTAGAAAGCTTGCTGAGCGGACGATACAGCGGATCGGCTTGGCCGTGAGCGACATTCAAAAAGATGTCCACGCGATGCTCCAGCTCCAAGGCCTCCAGCTCCATGAGCTGAGACGACTGGAGCTTGGTGAGTGCGTCGGCCACTATCGGCGTGACACCCCAATCAAGTTGCACGTCGGCAGAGCCTTTCTTAATCGACTGGGCCAACGACAACGGGCTGATCGTCTCGGCGTCCTCTATGAACGCAAGCCGCTTTTCGCCTACACCGTCCAGCTTGCACCCAAGCAGGAACGCCATCAATGGCGTACGGTCAGCCTCCGGCACGATTTCCACCTTGAGCTTGCCTTCAAGTCGCCTGTTCAACTTCCTCGCGGCCTTCTGCAATGCCTGTATGCGTTGCCCACGCAAATCAGACAGCTCGGCCAACAGATTCCGCCGTTCCTGGCGTAAGGTCTCGCGCTGAGACTCGTGGGTAGTCGCCCGCGACTTCATGGGCTTGATGCGCTCGATCTCCCCCATCAACTTTTGATAGGCAACACCGACCTCTTGCCCGCTCTTACCAGCAGTGGCGGGCAACGTCCTCAGCGCCTTTTCCAACTCGGCATCGTGTTCCTGAATAGCCTGCTGCCATGCGCCGTGCTGGGTGGTGAACTGCCCTGCCCGGTCATCAAGCAAGGCCTGCATGACGGTCAGATGGTCGGTGAACCCCTGCTTAAGTCCATCCAGTGTGGCGCGCATAGCAAGCAATTGGGCAGCATCAGGCAATCCATCAAGGGCTTCGTCGTTGATGAAGTCGAGATCAGGCAATCCGTCACGCAGGACTGAAAGCGCGTCGCGAAAGCTTTGCACGCCATCGGTCGCGGCCTTGGCAATCTCTCGCTCTCGCGCAAGCAATGAGGTCTTGGCCAGCTTCTCCTTGATCCCCAGCTCGTCGAACCCCCGAAGCTGCTCTTCCAGCTTGGGCAAGCGCTCGATCTGTACATTCAGCTCGTCAAGGTTGGTCAGAGATTTCGTGAGGTTCTGCTGGTTGTCCTTCAAGCGTCTATACACATCGGTGCTCTTCGCTTCGTACTCCCGGTCTTGAGGAAGAAAGCGATCCAGCAACTGCATCCGGCTGGTTACATCTTGGGCCAGCTCGTAGATTTCGTTCTGCCCATAGATGTCGATGCCCGGCAGCAAGTCGCGCGGGAGCAGGGTGGAGACATTGCCATTAATGTCACGCACCATCGGCGGCTCGCCATGACGGCGTGATATAGTGTATTGCTTGCCGTTTTGGGCAGAGGACATCACTGTCAGATCAACCCGTCCGGCCGAGCGACCAAGGTTCTCCTTGATGATCTCATGGTGGAGCTTCTGAGCCTGCTTGCCTTTGGGGGGAAAGTCTAAGGCGAAGCGCAGGCATTCGAGTAAGGTTGACTTCCCCGTTCCACGGCCACCGATTACCGTATTGAGATGGTCGGAAAAATCCACCTGGACACCATCAAGATAGCCACCAGCCACCGTCATGCGTACTACCTTGCCAACCGGGCTTTGGGCTTGCTGAGAGTTAAGTCGGACTCGCGATCCCGGGTCGAGGAAGGCAACCTTGAACGCAGCGAAAGTGGGTCGTGTCATCTTTATGAAGCACGTTGCGCTCGGCTGATCCAAGTCTTCAGGCTTGGCAACATCCTTGGCGTTGATTGCTGCTACAGGGCGCTCACGCCGGTAGCTATCGTCCTTGTTCAAGAGCACCTTGCGGTAGAAGTCGCCTTCAATGCTCGTTAGATCATCTATCGCCCCCGGGATCTGGGCCGCCCGCAACTTTGGGTGCTTCCATACGTGGTTCAGGCGGTTTCTCAGCAGTCCGCTCTCTTGTGTGCAATGAGCCGCATAGAGGAACCCGCCGAGTCGATCAACTTCATCGATCAGTTCCTCCGAACTAAGGCGGGACGGCCGAATACCGTCGGCGGGGTCATGCAGTTTGAGATTGCCAAGGTAGCGATCAAGCTGCTGCACCGTGGTATCCTCGGCGAAGAGACAGACATAATGAGTCTTGTCGTTCGAGGCGATCTCGAAGCCGGGAAACACCGTGATCCCTTGCGGCCTCAGCACGTTTCGTAGAGTATCGACGCTGTCGACGCAACCGTGATCTGCCAAGCCAATAACAGAGATATCCATCTCAAGGCATTTTCGAAGCAATGCCTGGTTATACCCATCCTCATCAAAACCATGATCGCCACCCCGGTACGCTTCGTTGTAGCCCACCGGGTTTACTTGTAACGCACAGCGCCAGAACCTTGCGCAGGTAAATCGTGAAATATCGTTCATTTTCGTCTGTGCTCCGGTTCACCTTCGATAAATGGAGCCGTCTTGTTCGGAATGTCTGTAATGACCGAAATGGCGGGCTCGAAAGCATCTTTGCACCCTTCTACGCCCAGCAGCTTTGCCATTTCAATAAAACGCTGCGACTGCTCTGGATCATCAGCACAAGGCTTTTGACTTCGATTTTCGACCACGTTTCTTCCCCTTTTGTGCAGGTTCCTCATTGAGCTGTTGTTTCATACGTAAGACGTTTGCCAACCTCGCCCTTCAAAAGCCGTTCAGCACGTCCGATGTCCTCAATTCAAGCGCCTTACGGTTGATACACCGAAAATCGAACTCGGCCAGGTACCCCAAGTCTACAAGCCCGTCGTGGAGTAGCCGCGCCAGCCGTCAGAATGGATAATGCTTTAGAGTTCTACCCGACCACGGATTATGTCCTGGAATGTAGCCCTTGGCAGTCGGGGACAATCTCTATGTAGACTCGCCATTTTGTTTGAACAGGCCAAAAACAATGTTTTTTCCGTTGGCGCAACGGGCTCGAAGTCCACTACCTCGGCGAGTGCCAAAGTAGCTTTCGTCAACCTCAACTTCGCCCTTGCAGAGATGGACAATGCGCTCGCGAAATGCAGCAAATATCTGCTTACGGTATTTCTGTTCACACCTGCGATTTCCGCAATCTGTAACGCAGCCCAATTAACGGCAGACAGCCTCACAATTTTCCGGATTTTGGCCTCTGAAATTTTTGAACGAGTTGCATACTTTTTTTATTGGTATACCTAGCCTTATAGCCAATTATGAATGGCTTAGCTAGACAGGACCCACAGGCTTTTATGTCGCATGATCCCTCAACTTCATGCCACAGATTCCCTCAACCTTCTTGCATTTTTCCCGCAGGCGATCCCTCATCGCCTCCCCTATTGCATCCCACATGAGGGATCTCGAAATGAGCTGTCAAACTTTTGTCAAATAAAATCAGACTATTAACTAGATGACGATTGTCTATTTCTGCATAATCAACCACAAGTGTATAGCACGCGAAATGTTGAACTGGCTGCCATTTTCATGGACGGACAAATAGACGTTGTCAGTCAGGTATAGCCTTGGGGCCGATGGTGCCATAATGCCCAAGCATTCGTTGATTAATGGACGACACCTTTTCGACACTCTGTTGCACAGCAGGCCCAAGGGCCAAGGATTCATCTGCTACAAATACCTCCTCCCGACCTCATAACCTAGCCGCTGGCGCTGAATCAAAGAACAGCAGTAAAGGCTATGGCTCCCGGTCATGGCTCATGCTGACCGCTCACTCCGATAATTGCCGAATATGCATGCTCAATCAGGCAAGACAAACCCCGTGCCCTTGGCTGCGAATCTGTGACTGGCATAAGACTCGCTCAAATTTAATGTCCTGAAAGCCTAAAATTTCGTGTCTCAGCTTCTTACCGCACATGACTGCGAGACCCCGCACAGATGACGCTGTTCGACATTTTGACCTAATGCCTAACCTTTTCCTAACGTTATGAACTTCCGCACAGCTCGCACACGCCGCACAGCACAGAAGCACGCATTTCCAAAAAAATTAAAGAATACTTTTCTGCTGGTTAGTATATGTGTAATAGCCCGATGCAGACCATTGTGGCCCTGAACGACTATCACACGCATACTCAGTAGGATTTATCATGGAAAGCTTGAATTGTTCACTTACGCCAACTGGACAGAAGGAAAATAGGATAGTCTACGCGGGCCATGCCGACCAAGAGCACGCAGATTTTGCGGAAATGTCTCGCCAATGGAGCGTGTACCCTGCTTCAGAAGAAGACATCAAAGAAGCAGTACTTGATGGTTATACAGCTATCTCAATCTTTGAGTTTAGCCACCCTGTTGAAAAAGGCAAAGCCCAGCCCATGCGCTATGGAGATATGGTGCTAGATTTTGACGCCAAGAAAGAGCTGCGTGACAACAATGGCAATCCTTTGGGCAAAGTTGGCGATATTGACAAAGCCCTGGAAGCTGTTCGCACTTTTCTTCAAATTTTTAATAAGTACGGGGTAAATCCCCAAGACCTGCATTATTACGCCAGCGGAGGAAAGGGCTTTCATGTTGTTGTCCCTAGAGAAGTCATTGGCTCGGAAGCGGGTGATATTGAACTGCCTGCCATTTATCGGCAGATGCTGAACCAGATTCTCAACATGGTCACAACTAAGGAACTGTGGGACGGTGCCACCCTCGATGCACTCAAAGAAAGTCGTAAGTTTGTCCTAGAAGACCTTTGTATTGATCTAAACGGGTTCAAGGGCGGGAAAGGCCAACTCATCAGACTGCCCCATATTCAGCGGGCGGATGGCAATTACAAGGTGCCTGTCACATATGACGAAATCATGCACAATGATGCCGCGTTTTTTGAAAAAATCGTCAGGTCAGACCGGCATATTGATGGGGAAGGCATTCGTGAGGGCATCACATGCGCTCCTCTGCTGGAAGAAGCTTATTTACAAGCCAAAAAGTTCGTTTGCCTTCCCTCAGACAGGCGGAATGCCAGCAGCCAGATTGCAAGCATTGAAACGGAGTGCGAGTTCGTGTCTTTTTGCGCTCAGCATGCGAGTGAAGTTACAGAGCCTCAGTGGTTTGTTCTCGCCAGAATTATGGCCCACTGTGGTGCATTAGGGCAAAAGCTATTTCACGTGTACAGCCAGCTTGATCCTCTGCGCTATAATGAGGATGGGGCACGTAAAAAGCTACGCAATGCCTACAGCTATCCACCCGTCACTTGCAAGGAAATTCAAAACGTATTTCCTTGTTCAGGTTGCTGTCGGGTAAAATGTCCTATGGACATTTATCGAAGAAAACTTGCCACCAATGAAGAGGGAGCCTTTGCCGTGCTGGATGAGGGACTTGTGTTTTACCCTGATGCCACTGACAAAACTGTCTTTGAGCTGGTCAGTTCCTATGTTGACGTAAAAGCCTCTGCTCGGGACGCCGAAAGTTGCGGATGGTCAAAAATCATCGAAGTCCGTGATCCAGATGGAGTGTTGCATCAATGCCGCGTTCCTTTCACATCGTTGAATGGTTCTGGCGATGAAGCGCTTGCGCTGCTGTCGGAGGCGGGGTTGCAACTGGAACCAGGCAGGCAGGCTCGTCAACGGCTTCTTCAATATCTCAACAAGGCAACCCCGAAACAGCGGGCATTGATCGTTGAAAAGAATGGCTGGGTTGAAAAAGCTAACATGTTTGTGCCGTTCGATTTAGGAGAGATGGATGGTTGCAGTGAATACCTTTGCTCACGCTTTCCAGTTGCATCCAAGCTATTTGAGCAAAGAGGTACGCTTGAAGAATGGAAAAAGCACGTGGGCGTATATTGCAAGGGCAATCCGCTCCTGCAGGTGGTGACCATTGCGGCCCTTTCTGGCCCCCTGCTGGCGTTCATGGGACATTCTGGTTTTGGCATTCACCTCTACGGTAATTCTTCCAGTGGCAAAACCACAAGTCTTCATATAGCGGGTTCCGTCACCGGGGGCGAGCTAAAATCATGGCGAACAACAGATAATGGACTGGAAGGCATCGCAGAACAGCATAATGACAACAGCCTTTTGCTTGATGAAATTAGCCAGTGCGATCCTGACGTTGTGGCACAGGTGGCCTATATGCTTGCCAATGGCCAAGGTAAATCACGTTCCTCAAAGACCGGGGTCAGCCGTCGCGTGCCGACGTGGAATTTGACATTTTTGTCTTCAGGTGAAGTGTCCATATCTGACCGTGCCGACCAGGGTTATAGAAATAAAGCCATGGCCGGGCATGAGGTGCGTGTCATCAGTATACTCGCAGACGGAGGTGCTGGGCACGGCATCTTCACGATTATACCTGATGGCATGCATGCAGGCGCCTTTTCCGACATGCTGGTACAGAATAGTAAACAATATCGTGGTGCGCCGTTACGGGCGATGATTCAACACATCAAAGCCGATCAAAATAGTATTTGCAATACGGTCAATAAACATATGGATCAATTTCTAGATGGGCTTGACCGCAACTCTTTGTCGTCCCAAGCTAGGCGGGTAGCCGATCATTTTGCTTTTCTCGCAGGTGTAGGAGAAGCCGCGATAGACCTCGGCATTCTTCCCTGGCCAACAGGGGAAGCAATGACAGCAATGAAAAGTTGCTTTGAGTGGTGGCTGCGGGACAGGAATGGCGCTGTTGATTTTGAGATTGAAAAAGCCACAGAAAAACTTTTATCTCAAGCTCGCAATGGGTTCTATGGGAAATGCGGTGATGACTATCCAATAAAGAAACTCACGTCTGATGGAAAAGATTGTTTCTTTATACCGCGCTCGTACGCTGTGTCTGAAATCTGCAAGGAGTATCAGTACAAGTCTTTTGTGGCAAATCTGAAGGAAAAGGGGCTGCTGGCACTAACTAAATACGGTGAAATTCGGGAACAATTCTGGCAGGGCGATAACAGCAACCGGCCTAGAGGTTTCGCCATTATCAAAAAAAATCTATATGATGATCCAGATACAGCAGAAGTTCATCAGCCTTTGGGCAAAAAAATTGACTACGAAGATAAAGACATGGACGATAATGTTTTCTGAGAGTTATTTCAGAAATAGCAGAAATTATCGTGTGCGGCATGTGCGAGTGTGCGAAACATTCATAGCAGGGGGCAGTGAATTAATTTTCACTACCCCCTATATTATGCCCAATTTCATACTTTTCAACCCAATGAGGCCAATATCAATATGAAGATAAGCCACTCCAGAGTTGTGGATATGTATGGTACGGAGAGTTTTTTCAATGCGTTGGAAAAAGAACTTCCACCGGTGTTCACCCGGGATGTAGCATCAAAGTGTATGGGGGGGCTGCTGACCCCTAAAACGATGTCCAATGCAGACGCACTGGGCACAGGCCCCTCTGTACGAGTTCGGCTGGGGAAAAAAATTGCCTACGAACGCACAAACTTTATGCATTGGCTGCGGCAACGATTCAGCGCGTGATCCAGGTCAAGTCCATCAGGATTGACACCTACTATGATTTGAATCAAATTTTACCTACACTCAGTAGCAGTTCGGTTGGCCGAACTGCTACAACAAGCTGTATTCATTGATTATCGGAGGGATTATGTCTGAATCTCAAGATCGTGAATATGAAATCGGAAAAATATACTCAATAGATATAAACAATTTGATGCCTAACCCTGAGCAGCCCAGGAAGTATTTTGACGAAGATGAGATCAAAGCCCTTGCAGCTGACATTGAAGTTAACGGCCTCCTGCAAAACATCACCTTTACCTGCCATGAGGGTAAGCTGATAATCATCTCTGGAGAAAGACGTGTGCGGGCTCACAAGCAGTTGGGGAAGGGAACAATAGAAGCCAAGTATGTTAAAGGCGACCTTCTAACACTTGCCCTGATGGAAAACATACTTCGATCTGACCTGACAGCTATTGAGTTTGCTGAGTCTGTAGCTGCCTTGCAAAAGCAGAAGAATTGCTCCAGCAATGAGATTGCTGAAATAATTGGCAAGAAGAAAAGTACCACAAGCGAAATACTGAAAATTGCATCACTTCCAGAAGAGATTCGCAATGACGCCAGAACAAAGCCCCTGATGACCCGTGAGCGTCTGTTGAAGGTCGCTCGCAGGAAAGGCGCTGATATCCAGGCTCTTCCGGGTTTTCCGTGGGTAGCTGATCTGCTAATGTCCTTCCCGGAGGGCACCAATGAAGGATACGGACCTATATTTTCGGATTCTCGGGCTGACCGAGCCCTGGTTTGTTGAGGCTGTTGAACTGGACACGGCGGAAGGTCGGGTAGACATCCGCGTGGAGCATGGTCCTGGTGTTCGCTGGTTTTGCCCTACTTGTGGTCGAGAGCTGGCTTGCCGCGACCATGCCGAGCCTCGTGTCTGGCGCCATCTGGACACGTGCCAGTTCAAGACGTTCCTGCATGCTCGGATTCCCCGAGTGGACTGCCCCGAGCATGGCGTCCTTCAGGTCAACGTGCCTTGGGCCGAGTCCAAGGCACGTTTCACCATATTGATGGAGCGATTGATCATCGACGTGCTGACCGAGTGCGCCACCGTAACAGGAGCGCGGCGCATCCTGCGCATCACCTGGGACGAAGCATGGGGTGTCATGGAAAGGGCGGTGCGCCGGGGCCGGGAGCGCAAGCAATCGAATCCCTCGCGGTATCTTGGCGTTGACGAGAAGGCATTCCGCAAGGGGCACGACTATGTGACCGTGGTTTGTGATCTGATCGGCAGCACGGTGGAGTATGTGGCCGACGAGCGTAAGGCCGAAAGCCTTGAGGGGTACTACCTTCAGTTCACCAAGGCGCAGTTGGAGCGGATCAAGGCCGTGGCCATGGACATGTGGGAGCCCTATTTTAAAGCTACGCTCAAACATGTGCCGGACGCGGCGGGGAAAATCGTTCACGATCGGTTCCACGTCATGAAACACGTAGGCGAGGCTGTGGACCGGGTACGCAAGCAAGAGCACCGCGAACTCACAAGTCAGGATGACCATCGACTCAAGGGCACGAAATTCCTCTGGCTATACCGGGAGGAGAATCTGCCGGACAAACACCGGCCAGCCCTGGAGGCCTTGAAGACAGCGAACCTCAAGGTGGCCAAGGCCTGGGCCATGAAGGAAAGCCTGAACGACGTCTGGAAGTACCTGAGCACGGGATGGGCCAGACGTTTTGTGAAGCGATGGCTGGTCTGGGTGAACAGGTCAGATCTTGCCCCAATGCGCAAAGTGGGCGGACTGATTCAGAGACATCTTGAGAACATCCTGACCTTCTGCCGCCACAGGATCACCAACGGCGTGGCCGAGGGCCTCAACAGCAAGATCATGGCCATCAAGAGGAAGGCTTGCGGTTATAGGAACCGGGAGCATTTCAAGACAGCCATCTACTTCTTCTGTGGCGGTCTAAACCTCTACCCGGCCAGTTCCTGACAGGGGTTACCCACGGAAAACCCGGAAGAACCGTTTTTCAAGATGGTGCTGACAGTTTGCAGGGCCACATCGCCAGTCTGATGCCCATAGGTGTCGTTGACGTGTTTGAAATGGTCCAGATCCAGTACCAGACAGCAACAGGTAACGCCGCTGCGACGGCAGATTTCAATAAGTTTGCACCCATCCTTTTCAAGGCAGCGTCTGTTTGCAAGGCCCGTTAGGGGGTCGGTCAGGCTGCTTTCTTTCAGTTCCTGAACATATAAGGACAGTTTCTTTGACATCTCGCAGAAATTATGGCATAATAAAGCTATTTCTTGTGGCATGTTGTTTGTGTTTATATATGGGCAAGCGGCATCTGATATGTTGTGTGAAAGTTCTGTTGAAAGATTTGATATTGTTTCAATCGGTTTTACAACTGTAGAAATATATTTTTTTATAAGTGGAAAGAGTATTGCAATGCTTAGCAATAAGCCAAAAGCAAACTGCAATAAAAAGGAGTCCATTCTACCTAGAATGCTGCTATATGGCCTTTCAATGGCAATGTGCCACTTGCCGTCATTTATGGGCGCACTAACGCCAAGAACCCGAACCCCGTTTGAATTGATATAGCTATGGGGGGCATCATCTGCCTTTTGCGGGGGAATAATCGTTTGGGCCTTGTTTTTGCCCATATTGGACAGAAAGGTCTGGCTTTGTGCGTCAATTAAATATGGGCGTGCAGAGTTGTTGGTTTCGGAAAGAGAAAATTCTTCAAGCAGGGTCTTAAAGCTGATGGCAGCGGTTATTACGCCTTCAAATTCCTTTGCATTACCATAGACTGGCTGTGACATGATGACAATGTACTCGCCAGAAAGTCGACTTACTATAGGGGACGTAGTGGTTGCTTGGCCATTGCGTGCGCGAATAAAATATTCTCTGTCGGCAACATTTACATCTGTAGTAGGGGATGTGTTTTCCTTGACTCCGCCGTGCTTGTCAAAAAAAATGATACTTCTAATGCCATTGTGTGCTGCCAGAAATGCTTGA
Source organism: Desulfovibrio faecalis (assembly GCF_053570625.1). Classification (NCBI taxonomy): domain Bacteria; kingdom Pseudomonadati; phylum Thermodesulfobacteriota; class Desulfovibrionia; order Desulfovibrionales; family Desulfovibrionaceae; genus Desulfovibrio; species Desulfovibrio faecalis. The sequence goes on along the minus strand of NZ_JBRBQR010000001.1, from coordinate 3,521,841 downwards.
AAAATGCCCCGCATTGTTTCTGGCTGTTGCACGATATTGGGGCTTGATGCAACGAATTTAAGCAGATCTTCATGGTGGGTTAACCAGCCTGAAATCGCTGTTTGCTGATTGGTGACCTCATCGCTGATGTCAGTGTAAGCGTCTGCGATGACATCTTTTCTGAGGGAACAGAAATAGGATGTTAAAAATATTGAAGATGGTACTATCAAAAGTAAAAGAGTGTATTTGATGAATTTCCCGTGTATTGTATCCAACTTAAACATGTTTGGCCTCGATTGAACTGTAAAGGGAAAATCAGCATGATTTTTTACGCTATCGTGGGCTCTCAGTACTTATTTTTAAGCGCGGTTTTAAGTTAAAATGTTATGCCTGACAGAGCAGAACAGCAACCCAGAATGAATTGTGCATACAAAAAATATTATAAACTTGTTTAAGTTGTGCTAAAAAATATGATGCGATTGATTTATGTTGCCAATAATGATAATTATAACACATATCAAATTATTTCAAGATGAAGGAGCTAGGAAAAGCATGCCGCAGACATTTTTCATCGCCCGTCAGCCAATCTTTGATCAAAATGAGAATTTGTGGGGGTTCGAACTACTTTTTCGGAATGGTCTTTCCGCTAATTATGCTGAAATTGATGATCCGGAATCTGCTAGCGTGGCGGTTGCATCGTCTGGCTTTTTGCAGGCGACAACAGGAGGGGCTAGCTCTCTTAAAATATTCATTAATTTTACGCAAAGTCTAATCTTTGACCGATTTCCTCTTGCTCTTCCCTCCCCAACTACAGTGGTAGAAATTTTGGAAGATATTCCAGTTAGTGATGAGTTAATAGAGAGGCTTAAGGAACTGAAAGAGAGGGGGTATATTCTAGCTTTAGATGACTTTGCTGGGGAAGAAAAATACAGGCCACTATTTTCATTCATTGATATAATCAAGCTGGACTGCTACGGAAAGGCTATTAAAGATATTTTAGAAATTAAAAGAAAATTCTCCAATGTTCCATGTGTTTTTCTGGCGGAAAAAGTTGAATCTGAAGAAGTGTTTTCTGCATTGCGGAGCAACGGGTTTATGTTATTTCAAGGATATTACTTTGCAAAGCCTCAAATATTATCTGGTAATAAGATTAGTAGTGCAGTAGCTTCACGTTTAAATCTTGCTGCTGAAATTGAAAAGAAAGATTTAGATACGGAAGCTATCCTAAAAGCAATTCAGATCGATGCTTCCCTTACGTACAGGCTGCTTCGATATATTAATTCTTCTGCATTTTCTTTTCGCGAAAAAATTGTATCAGTGCGGCAGGCTATAACATTGCTTGGCTTTGAGCAGTTGCGCCATTGGCTGCGTCTAATACTTTATTCCGATGTGCTAGGTGGTCATTCTAACCCTGAAATGCTCCGAATGGCCCTCCAGCGAGCGCTTTTTTTAGATAAGCTGGGTTCTGTGGTAGCCGTTGACGGCAATCAAAAAGAAAGTCTTTTTTTAGTGGGTATGTTTTCTTTGTTGGAGGTAATTTTGAAGACCCCTATGGCTATTATTCTTAAGGATTTACCACTGAGCGAGAATCTAAAATCTGCTCTGCTCAAAGAAGAAGGAGAATATATTAACTATCTGTACCTTTCTGAAGCAAGGCGGATTCAACTTGCAAGTGCAACACCCTCAAAGTTGAATGAAAAGGCAAGGTGGTATAGCCCTTTAGCCTCTCCATCCAACCAAAGATTGAGGGGCGTATGGGCTATGCACACCTTGCCAGGGAAGAACGGTACTACATCTGCCAGGCAGTGAAAAGTGGAACGTCACTGAGGGCCATAGCCAAAGCGATAGGCCGTAGCGTCTCAACTGTAAGCCGCGAACTTGCGCGAAATACCGGGGCGCGTGGCTACCGCTACAGGCAGGCACACAAGCGCAGTCAGAAAAGGCAGACCAGTAAAGGGAAGAAGCGCATTGGCCTTGAGGTATGGACGTATGTTGAACAGTGTCTGCACCAGGACTTCAGTCCGGAGCAAATCTCTGGAGTTCTCAAACGCAAAGGTTTTGCCCTCAGTCATGAATGGATTTACCAGTACATTCTGGCGGACAAAAAACGAGGAGGAACGCTGCACAGCCATTTGCGCTGCCAGCGCAAACGCAAACGACGATATGGCAAACCCGACAGACGAGGTCAAATCAAGGGGCGTATCAGCATAGACATACGCCCGTCCATTGTTGCCGAGCGCTCACGCCTTGGTGATTGGGAGGCTGATACCGTTGAAGGCAGTAAAGGAGGCCCCGTTTTGGTGACACTTGCAGAGCGTAAAAGTCGTCTTTTCCTGTTTGGCAAGGCTCCCAACAAAAGCGCCAGCGAAGTAAGGCGGGTCATTGAAGGACTCTTGACACCCATTAAGGACTTTGTTCAGACTATTACCTATGATAACGGCAAGGAGTTCAGCTACCATGCCGATGTGTCAGCTACACTCGAGGCTCAGGGATTTTTTGCGCACCCCTACCATTCGTGGGAGCGTGGCTTGAACGAGAACTCCAATGGCCTTCTACGCCAATACTTCCCCAAGGGGGTAAGCTTGGCATCGGTCACGCAAGATGAGATCATAGCGGCAATGTGCCGCTTGAACTGGCGGCCTAGAAAATGCCTTGGGTTTAAGACACCCTATGAAGTTTTTTTAGAAGACGCCAATACCCAAGGACTGGGTGTTGCACTTTGAACTTGAAACCGCGACCTTTTTTCAGGAGCAACATGACTCTATTCCGCTTTCTTACCCTTATAATGAGCACCCTGCTGCTCGCTCCCAGTGCGGCCCTTGCCGCTGCCGACCATCTTTCTGTTCCAGGTTCCCTCTCCGTCTGGTGGATCATACCCTTTGGGGGCATGCTGCTTTCCATCGCGGTAATGCCGCTGACAGCCCACGTATTCTGGGAGCACCACCGGGGCAAGATATCCATTTTCTGGGCTCTGGCCTTTCTGATTCCCTGTTTGGCTGTCTACGGCCCTGGCGTGACCTTTTACGAATTCTGCCACAGCATCCTGCTGGATTACATACCTTTTCTAGTACTGCTGTTTTCGCTGTACACCGTGGCCGGTGGCGTGCGCCTCAAGGGTTCGCTTACTGGTACGCCGCCGGTGAACCTGGGAATTCTGGCGCTGGGCACGGTACTGGCAAGCTGGATGGGCACAACGGGTGCTGCCATGCTGCTGGTGCGCCCCATGCTGCGCGCCAACGCACACCGCAAATACCGTGTGCATTCTGTTGTTTTTTTCATTTTTCTGGTGGCCAACATCGGCGGCTCACTTTCACCCCTGGGCGACCCGCCGCTTTTTTTGGGATTCCTGAAAGGCGTGGATTTTTTCTGGACCACATCGCACCTCTTTCTGAAAACCCTTTGCCTTTCTGTAGCCCTGCTGGCGCTCTATTTTATTATTGATACGGTGCTCTACAACAAGGAGGGCCGCCCTGTGCCGCCCGCCCCCCCGGCTACCGGGGCCGACACCGCGCGGCAGGAAAAGCTGGGCCTTGACGGCAAGATCAATCTGCTGTTTTTGCTGGGCGTGGTGCTTGCAGTGCTGCTTTCTGGCCTGTTTCCCCTGGGAACAGTGGCAACCATTGGCGGCGTGCCCCTTGAGGCGCAAAACGTGCTGCGCGATGCGGCCCTGCTGGTTATTGCCGGGCTTTCACTGCGCCATACCAGCCGCCAGTGCCGGGAGCTCAACGGATTTTCGTGGGGCCCCATAGAGGAAGTGGCCCAGCTGTTCTTTGGCATTTTTGTCAGCATGATTCCGGCCATGGCCATCCTCAAGGCTGGCACATCTGGCGCGCTGGCCCCGCTGGTAGAGCTTGTTTCACGCGACGGGCAGCCGGTCAACGCCATGTACTTCTGGCTTACGGGTATTCTTACCAGCTTTCTGGACAACGCACCCACCTACATGGTTTTTTTCAACACTGCCGGTGGCAACGCGCAAAACCTCATGCACCAGACGCCCGAAACGCTGGCGGCCATCTCTGCCGGCGCGGTTTTCATGGGGGCGTGCAGCTACATTGGCAACGCGCCCAATTTCATGGTGCGCGCCATAGCTGAAGACCAGGGCGTGCGCATGCCCGGTTTTTTTGGCTACATTGCGTGGTCTGTGTGCATTCTTGTGCCGCTGTTTGCCCTGATGACCTGGATTTTCTTTATCTAGACTTACCGCAACAGCCATTCTCTGATCTGCAACGCAAAAAGGCGGGCTTTTGCCCGCCTTTTTGCGTTAATCACAGAACTCGCCTGCTGTTGAGGGTTTTAGCGCAAGCGGTCTGCTAGATGAATTCGTCGATACGGCCAGCGCGCACCTTGGAAAGCAGCCTCTTGGCCGCGCCCAGTTCAACGGTGGTCATTTTTTCCAGCTTTTCGGTCAGCAGCTGTTCGCCCATCATGCGGGTATAGGGCGTGGCATAGTGCAGCAAAAATTCCTGGAAGGACGCGGCAGAGTTTGGGCCGCACTGATTTTTCATGCCGCATTCGCGCACCATGGCCAAAAAGTCGTCACCCCGGCGGCCCAGGCGTGGGCAGGCCGCGCAAAAGGACGGCAGATGGTGGGCTTCTTCAAGCAGAAAGCGCACCACTTCATCCACATGGCAGTCTTCGCCAATGGGAAAGGCCACCTTTTGTTCATCATCGTCAATCCAGTTGCCGTAGGGATTGGCCACGCTGCCGGTAAGCAGCTGCGAACCACCGGCGCTGCACCCATCGCGCCACAGGCCCGCCGGTTCCTTGGTGGTCAAAATGATACCGGCATAGGGGACAGCCAGACGCGCAATGGCCACGCAACGCAGATAGTCCGAATCGCTCACGGGATACGGGGTCTGCATGTTGCTGCCCGGCGCGCAACGCATGCGGTGCAGGCTCAGGGTGCGGCAGCCAGCATTGTAGGCCCGCAGCAAATGCGCCTGATGCTGCACCACCCCAAGCAGATCGTACTGCCACGGGCCAAGGCCCAGCATCAGGCCGCCGCCCACGTCGGGCACGCCAGCCTGAAAGGCCACATCTGCCGCGTTGAGGCGTGCGTAAAAATCGCTCTTGGGGCCGGACACATGGGCTGCGCGGTAGCTGGCCTCGTGGTAGGTGTCCTGATAGATGAGCATGGTTCCCACATACGAATCAAGCAGGGCCGCGTATTCGTGTGATTCAAGCGCGCCCACATTGACGTTGACGCTGTGTACCTCGCCCACGCCGTCAAAGGCCGTGTACAGAATGCTTATGGCCTCGGCCAGATATTCAATATCCGCATTGGGCAGCTGCCCGCTCACAAGAAAGATGCGTTTGTGTCCCTGCCGGATCAGCTTGAGAGCGGCCTGACGCATTTCGGGCGGGGTCATGTACTTGCGCTCAATGGCCTTGTTGCTCTTGCGGTTGGCGCAGTACAGACACTCGCTGCCACAGTGGTTCGAAATGTGCAGCGGTGCGGAAAGCACAATGCGGTCACCGTACACCTTCTGCTTTACCTCGTCTGCCGCAGCCATGATGCGGCCAATACCCACGCCGTCCTGCACACGCATGAGCGCCACGGTTTCTTCCATCGACAGCGGTTGCAGCTCAAGCGACTTGTTGAGGATATCGCGCAGCTCGGCGCTGTCAGGAGCGCTATTTCTTTCCAATGCTTTTTCTATGGCCTGGGAATCAAACCAGCTGGGCTGTGCATGGGCTGACATGGGAACCTTCCTTGCAATAATTTTCAAGTATTTCAGGCAGAAATGCCGACACGGCAAAACCGCACATCATGTTATTTTGTTCACAAGTTGCACGTTATTTATTTCACATTTGCAAGTCAAGGTATGTACTCCTACTTGTTTGATTAATCAATGAACTTTTCAGACAGGTTTTAATACTCAAATTTATAATAATTTTAGCCAATTATATATAAATTTAAATTTGCTCCCATCAAATACTTATTAAAAAAAAGTTTTTTATTCCCTTTTTGCGTGTTCGTGCCGCAGCATACACAGCCAGCTTGCACCGCAATTTACGCGGCGCTATATTGCCCCTGCGCTTGCGGCTCGGCTGCACATACCGCGTAAAATCCATCGTTGATCCGCGCTGTGTCCCGGCCATGCAGTGCCCAGGCTGAAACATGGCAATGGACACAACTGCCCGCCGATGCAGGCAAACCATCTTGTGAATGTAAGGAAACACCATGCTTACCCAGCGCGTTGCCAGACACATAACGGCCCTTCTGCTTTTTGCCAGCCTTGCGGCATTATTACCCATAGCCTGTGGCGCCGCCCCCAACCCGGATGAAAGCAAGCCCCAGGGTTCGCTGCGCGTTGCACTGCTGCTTGAAACACCCACGGGCGATAACGACTGGAGCGACAGCCTGGTGGCTGGTCTGCGGCAAGCCGAACAGGAGCTGGGCGTGCGGGCCTCGGTCGTAGTGGCCCAGCAGGGTCGCGATGATGCGGCCCTTCAGGAGATGTTTCGCACGGCTGCGGCCAGCAATGATCTTGTACTGGTGGCCTCCAGCGGGCTGCACGAAGTGCTGCGCAACAACGCCGCCAACTTTCGACGCACCATGTTTGGCTGCATCGACGCTGGCGTGCGTGCGCCCAACATCATGTCCATAACCTTTGCCGACGAGCATGCGGCCTACCTTGCCGGAGCCGCCGCAGCCATGGTAGCCCGCCAGACATCCCTGCCCGGCATGCGCGGCAGCAAGGTCATGGGCTGGATAACCGGCGAGGACTGCCCCTCCATGCGTTCGCTGCTGGGTGGCTTTACCGAGGGCGTACGGGTTATCGACCCCGAAATTCGCGTGGTTAATGTGGTCACCGGTTCGTTTGCCGATGCGGAAGCTGGCCGCGTTGCGGCGCGCAAATTACTGGATCAAGGTGCCGACGTGCTGGTGCTGGCAAGTGGCGCGGGCAACGGCCCGGCCCTTCAGGAAGTAAAGGCGCGCAACGCCTACGCCGTGGGCCTTGATACCAACAAGGACGCCCAGCTGCCCGGCCACGTTATCACCTCCATTCTCAAGCACCCCAACAAGGCCGTTTACGACATTGTGGCCGCTGCTGCTTCCGGCAAGTTTGCGGGCAAGGAGATTCTGGTGCGCGATCTGCAAAACGGCGGTGTTGATATCACCGACATGGCCACATTCAAGGCGGCGGCTGGCAAAAACACCCCCCAGGATCTCGACCGCCGCCTGCGCGAACTGCGGGGTGAAATTCTCAACGGCGGCGTGCGGCTTAAATCACTGCGCGAGCGCACACTTTGCGATTGCCTATAAAAGCTGCCCCAATGAATAATCAATTTTATTGCCGATAAACGTAAAAAAATATACGGTTTCCCATCGGGTGGCTCAGGCCAGCCCGTAAAGGCGTCATCCCCCCTACGCCCCAGACCATGGACAAATGCATGCAACCTGCGTGACCACACAACACTGGTCGCGCGCCAACCATAAGCTTGCGAGGATTATCCATGATTATTGGCGTCACCAAGGAGATCAAGGCCGATGAATACCGTGTGGGCATTACCCCTGCGGGTGTGAAGGCTTTAACCGATCACGGGCACAAGGTTCTGGTGGAAAGCGGTGCGGGGCTTGGCAGCCGCATAGGTGATGACGAATTTGCCAAGGCCGGAGCAAGTATGCTGCCGGTGGCAGATGTTTGGGCCAAGGCCGAAATGATCATGAAGGTCAAGGAGCCCCTGCCCAGCGAATACAAATACTTCCGTCCCGGCCTGCTGCTGTTTACCTATCTGCATCTGGCCGCCGACAAGGAACTCACAGACGCTCTGCTCAAATCCGGCGTTGTGGGCCTTGCCTACGAAACTGTGCAGCCGCAAGACCGCAGCCTGCCCCTGCTGGCTCCCATGTCTGAAGTGGCTGGCCGCATGGCCGTGCAGATGGGCTCGTACATCTTGACCAAGCAGGCTGGCGGCGCTGGCATGCTGCTGGGCGGTGTGGCTGGCGTGCAACGTGCCAGGGTTGCCATTGTGGGCGGCGGCACGGTGGGTACAGAATCTGCCAAGATGGCCATTGGCCTTGGGGCCGAAGTAACCATTCTGGACAACAATCTGAACCGCCTGCGCTATCTTGGCGATATTTTCTCCTCGCGGGTGCAGACGCTTGCTTCCAACGAATACAACATCGCCGCAGCCGTCAAGGAATCCGACCTTGTCATCGGTTCTGTGCTTATTCCCGGCGCTATGGCCCCCAAGCTGGTGACCGAAGCCATGATCAAAACCATGCGCCCCGGTAGCGTGGTGGTGGACGTGGCCATTGACCAGGGCGGCTCTTTTGAAACCACGGCGGGCAGGCCCACCACCCACCACGAACCCACGTTTGAAAAGCACGGCGTCATCCATTACTCCGTTGCCAACATTCCCGGGGCCGTGCCGGTTACCTCTACCTACGCCCTGACCAACGCCACCCTGCCTTTTGCCATGGAGCTGGCAGACAAGGGTTGGAAAAACGCCTGCCGTGACAACATCGCTCTTGAGCGCGGCCTCAATACGGTCAACGGCCAGTGCACCTTTGCCGGTGTGGCCGAGGCCTTTGGCCTGCCCTGCGTTTCTACGGCGCAGATACTGCGCTAACGGCTGATTAACGTAATAAAAGCCCCCGGTATATGGTATGCCCCCCCATCAGGTAGACAAAGCAAAAAAACCCCACAGGGCTTAAACTTTGAAAACATGATGGGGGCATACCACTAGCGGTGGGGGCTTCATACAAGTATCGGGTTACATCTTCCGATGTAACCCGATACTTCTTAATTGGCGTCCTTAAGGGGCGACGATGTTTATGTTAAGGCGTCAATATTATTGTAAAGTTTTTCTGTAAAGATGTAGATACCCACATATATACCTACAAAATGAAATAATGTAAAAATTTTTGCAATTATGCTTTATGCAAGTTGCAATATGCTTTTATCACAGAATCAATGCAATAATCTTTTATAATTATCCTTGCCTGTCGTCATCCAGGCCTGCCGCGCACAGTCACCGTCTGAACATCAGTTACCACACAAACAACCGTAAAAACACACTTTCCAACTGAAGTCTTTCATGCTAGGAAATTACGAATATATAACATTCACTTTATTTATTTGACAGCACAGCATTGTGCTGACTTAGGTCAACATTGTACTAGTCATGAAACATATTGCCTTTATCTTAAAAGGCATAAATATTGATATTAAATATCAAGCTTAAACAAAAAAATGTGGTATCAAAAATATAAATTTGCAAGCATCATTTTTCTTGCAAATAAATAAATGGAGATTCTGATGGAAAACAAGAATGATATTTACTCAGCAATGGAACACGATGTTTCTAATTCTGATTTGTCAGAAGAACAAAAAAAGAGATTTTTTAAAAACATTCTTCAGCTAAAAAATCAAGAAATCAACTTAATGATTACTGGTGCAACAGGGTGCGGAAAAAGTTCTACGATCAATGCACTGTTCGGTACAGAAGTTGCAAGGGTTGGAGTCGGAGTTGATCCAGAAACAATGGATATCAGCCGTTATGAACTAAAAAATTTAATACTTTGGGATAGCCCTGGATTAGGAGACGGAAAAGAAGCTGACACGCGCCACGCTAAAAACATAACACAAAAATTACACGAGCGAGATAAAAACGGAAAAGCACTCATAGATTTTGTGCTTGTCATTCTTGATGGTGGTTCTCGTGATCTTGGAACATCATATGAACTTATCAATTCAGTCATAATTCCAAATTTGGGAAAAGAGCGTGAAGGACGCATTTTAGTTGGGCGGATTCAACTTGCAAGTGCAACACCCTCAAGGTTGAATGAAAAGGCAAGGTGGTATAGCACTTTAGCCTCTCCATCCAACCAAAGATTGAGGGGCGTATGGGCTATGCACACCTTGCCAGGGAAGAACGGTACTACATCTGCCAGGCAGTGAAAAGTGGAACGTCACTGAGGGCCATAGCCAAAGCGATAGGCCGTAGCGTCTCAACTGTAAGCCGCGAACTTGCGCGAAATACCGGGGCGCGTGGCTACCGCTACAGGCAGGCACACAAGCGCAGTCAGAAAAGGCAGACCAGTAAAGGGAAGAAGCGCATTAGCCTTGAGGTATGGACGTATGTTGAACAGTGTCTGCACCAGGACTTCAGTCCGGAGCAAATCTCTGGAGTTCTCAAACGCAAAGGTTTTGCCCTCAGTCATGAATGGATTTACCAGTACATTCTGGCGGACAAAAGGCGAGGAGGGACGCTGCACAGCCATTTGCGCTGCCAGCGCAAACGCAAACGACGATATGGCAAACCTGACAGACGAGGTCAAATCAAGGGGCGTATCAGCATAGACACACGGCCGCCTATTGTTGACGAGCGTTCGCGCCTTGGTGACTGGGAGGCTGATACCGTTGAAGGGAGTAAAGGAGGCCCCGTTTTGGTAACACTAGCAGAGCGTAAAAGCCGTCTTTTCCTGTTTGGCAAGGCTCCCAACAAAAGCGCCAGCGAAGTAAGGCGGGTCATTGAAGGACTCTTGACACCCATTAAGGACTTTGTTCAGACTATTACCTATGATAACGGCAAGGAGTTCAGCTACCATGCCGATGTGTCAGCTACACTCGAGGCTCAGGGATTTTTTGCGCACCCCTACCATTCGTGGGAGCGTGGCTTGAACGAGAACTCCAATGGCCTTCTACGCCAATACTTCCCCAAGGGGGTAAGCTTGGCATCGGTCACGCAAGATGAGATCATAGCGGCAATGTGCCGCTTGAACTGGCGGCCTAGAAAATGCCTTGGGTTTAAGACACCCTATGAAGTTTTTTTAGAAGACGCCAATACCCAAGGACTGGGTGTTGCACTTTGAACTTGAAACCGCGTTGCAATAAATCAATGCGACATAGCTATGAAAGGAAAATATTGGAATGATATTGAAAATAAACCTGAACTTCCGCTTATTAAGTTTCTCGATGAGAAAGTAGCGTCAGTTAAGAGAAGAATTAAAGAAGGAACCGGGGTTGATACAACTCCCATCTATTACAGTGCTGGATATAAAGAGGGAGATCAAAAGCAAAATCCATATAATCTCTCAAAGCTTTTTTACTATATTGTGAAAAATACTCCAACTAAAAAGAGATTAGGATACATTGAAAATCTTAATAAGTCTTGTGAAGTTTGGAGCGACAATGACGAACTCAAAGATTATCAAGAAGAGATAAAAAAATCATTTGCTCAAACAGTATGCGAATATGCGGCAGACGGAGCAGAAATTGGTGGTAACATAGGTAAGATATTTGGTAAGACAGGCGAATTTATTGGCAAGACAGTAGGGACTGTTGCGGGGGCAGTTGTTGGTGCAATAAAAAGCTTTTTCTCTTTTTGGTAGAGTTAGATCCACTGTAATTTTACATCAATAACATACAAGTAATATCTATCACGACAAGAGGCCGATATGTTTTCACCATATAGAAAGAATGACATTAAAAAAAAACTTGAATCTATGTCTATCTATCCTCTTGACGTGATGATAACTGGTGTGACAGGTGCTGGTAAATCTACTACTATCAACGTACTGTTTGGTGAAACGGTAGCAACTGTCGGTTGTGGTGTTGACCCAGAAACAATGGATTTAACAAGTTATGAATTAAGTGATGTGGCGCGCTTTTGGGATACACCAGGCTTAGGTGACGGTGTTGAAGCCGATCGTATTCATTCAAAAAAGATTATAGATTTACTTTATAGAACTTATACCAGAGATAATATAACTCATGGCTTCATTGACTTGGCTCTAGTTGTTATTGAAGGGTCTCATAGAGACTTGGGAACCACAAACAAACTCTTATGTGACGTAATTATTCCTAACATCCAAGCAGATCGAATTTTAGTTGCGATTAATCAAGCTGATATGGCTATGAAAGGTAGATTTTGGGATAAACAACGTAATGAGCCTGAAGAACCGTTAAAAGATTTTTTGGAAAATATGTCTCTTCGCTTTCAGATTAGAATCCAAGAAAGTACCGGAGTAAAAATTAATTTGCCAGTCTATTATTCTGCTGCACATAATTATAATATCGAGCAGCTTATGGACATGGTCATAGATAATATCCCTACTCAACGTAGGCAATTGGTAAAGTAACCCCAAACTACAGGTTGTAGTTAACCTCCAACGGTCTTCCAACAAATCGACTACCTTTGATAGTGTACTTACAAATATGGATTGCAAATTAATTTTTGTATAAATTCATCATCTAATATATAATTAAATCTCTAAACTACAATCAATTTTAATAAGCGGTCTCTCAGAAGTGGGTTCACTTCTTATACCTACAAAATGTGCGGATACAAGGTGACTTGGGCGCACTTTGGGAAACGATACTGGAACAAAAAAGTAATAACTCCAAAGCAGTTACGCATTTTGGAGTTCTTCTTGATACCTACATTTGGCGTCCTTAAGGGGATTTGAACCCCTGTCGACGGCGTGAAAGGACAGACTCTAACCTTCTGAATTCAATAATTCCTGTGGTGTCACACAACTCCACAGCGAACCAGCGCTTGAAACGCATCAAGGGGCATTGGCCGCCCGAAAAGGTACCCTTGAAAGGATTTGCAGCCCAAGCTGGTGAGGAAGCCCTTCTGGGCTTCGGTTTCCACGCCCTCGGCGATAACCGACAGCCCCATGGCCTGTCCCAGGGCGACAATGGTTCGGGCGATGGCCGCGTCATTGGCATCCGTCAGCAGATCCTTGACGAACGACCTGTCGATCTTCACCTGGTCCAGGGGCAGGCGTTTCAGGTAGGACAGCGACGAGTAGCCGGTCCCGAAGTCGTCCAGCGAGAACGTCACGCCACGTGACCGCAGAGCCAACATCTTGGTGATGACGTCCTCGACGTTATCCACCAGCATGCTTTCCGTTAGCTCGAGCTTGAGGTGCTGAGGGTCGGCCCCAGTTTGCTCCAGCGTCGTAACCGTCTGTTCGATGAAGTTCGGCTGCCGGAACTGAAGGGCGCTGACATTGACCGCGAGCGTGAGATGGGCCATGTCCGGCTGGTCACTCCAGGCCGCAATCTGTCGGCAGGCGGTTTGCAACACCCACTGCCCCAATGGCTGGATCAACCCGGTTTCTTCGGCCAAGGGAATGAAGTCTCCCGGCACCACCACGCCCCGCTCCGGATGATTCCAACGTATCAGCGCCTCGGCACTTACAAGGCTGCCATTATCCCATTGCGGTTGGTAATGAAGAGAGAACTGTTCTCTTTCGATGGCCAGATGCAAGTCATTCTCCGTCTCCACACGGGAATCAAGGGTGTTCTGGAGGTCAGGCGAAAAGAAGCGTATCACATTGCGTCCTGCCGCCTTAGCCTGATACATCGCCATATCGGCCTGCATCAGAAGCTTGTCAGGATTCTCATGCTGCCCCCCGAACATGGCTATGCCGATGCTGGTCGTGCCTCGGTATTCTCTGTCGGCAAGCTGATAAGGGTGATTGATGGCGGCAAGGATTTTCTCGCCGACTCCCTCGGCCTGTTTTGCCGCTTCTTCAATAGATTTACTCAACTGTTCGAGGAGCACAATAAATTCGTCTCCGCCCAGTCGGGCCACGGTGTCGGCCTCGCGCACACTGGCGACAAGACGCTCGGCAACTTCTTGCAAAAAGAGGTCGCCGATGGCATGGCCACTGCTGTCGTTGAGGGTCTTGAAGTTATCGAGATCAATGAACAACAAGGCGCCCTTGCACATGTCTCTGGTGGAAAGGGCGAGAGCTTGCTGCAAGCGGTCCATCAGAAGCCGCCGGTTGGGCAGATGCGTTAACGGGTCGTAAAATGCGAGGGTCTTGATCTCCTCCTCGGCCTTCTTGATATCGGTAATATCCCGTGTGACGGAAAGAATGCAGCGTACACCATCGAGTTCAATGACCGACGCAGACATCAAACCCCAAAGTAGTTCCCCGTTCTTTTTCCTGAATTGGGTCTCGATGTTCTGGCAGATGGAATTCTGCTTCAGTCGTTCAACCAGATACACACGACTTTCGGGATCGCCCCAGATATCGATGTCGAAGGACGTGCGTCCCCGGACATCATCTTGGCCAAAGCCCGTCATGCCGGTAAATCCGTCGTTGATCTCTACATAAGCCCCATCGTCCAGACGGTTGATGGCGATGGCGTTCGGGCTGGTCTTGAAAACGAGACGATAGCGCGCTTCGCTGGCGCACAGCGCCTTTGCCGAATGCAGTCGCTCGGCCTCCCGGGCGAAATTGCCCAGCGCGAAACTGATGTCCATCGCCATTTCGATCAAAAGCTTGCGGGCCTCCTCATCGAAGGCATCGACCGTGTCGGCGTAGATGACAAGGCACCCGACCGCAGAACCAGCGCGATGCAACGGGAGGGAAGCCAGCCCGTGAATGCCGGCATTCGCCGCGCGTTCATGCCAAGATTGCGAGGTGGGACCGATCTCTAGATCATGGGCGAAATCCTGATACCATATTGCCTGATCCTTGCGGATCGAGGTGGTGGCAGGTGCCCTTGAAAGCGGGTTCCCCTCATCCATTGGAATCAAGAGATCATCCAGATACCCCGTGTCGTCGCCATACGAGGCGACCGGTTCGAGCAGCGAGCCCTCCTCGTTGACAAAGCCGATCCAGGCCATTTTCGCAAAGCCGTAATCGACCGCACAGCGACATGACCCTCCCCCCGAAAAGTATGCCATTGAAAAGTTAGTGTTCCTGGCATAGGAGCACAAGAATGAAACGTAGCAGATTCACCGAAGAACAGATTATTGGGATATTGCGGCAAGCCGAGGCTGGCGTTCGCGTTGTCGATCTTTGCCGTCAGCATGGCATTTCGGATGCGACCTTTTACAAATGGCGCAGCAAGTTCGGTGGGATGAACATCTCTGACGCCAAGCGTTTGCGCCAGTTGGAGGAAGAGAACGCCCGGCTGAAAAGACTTGTGGGCGAACAAGCGCTTGATATCGTCGTCCTGAAGGACGTGATCTCAAAAAACTTTTGAGGCCCGCAGCCAACAGGGAAGCCGTGCATCACATTCAGACTGCGCATGGCTACTCAGAGCGGCGGGCTTGCCGAGTGATTCAGTTTAATCGCTGTTCAGCCAGACGGCCACCATCTGAGGACCGTGATCTTCTTTTGCGGACTCGGATGCTGGAACTGGCAAATGACAGGCGGCGTTTCGGTTCTCCGCGCTTGCACGAATTATTGCGTCGGGAAGAGCTGGTGCAGAACCATAAGCGGACAGAAAGGATTTACCAGGAAGAAAACCTTTCACTGCGTACCCGCAAGCGAGTGAAGCGTCCAAGCCATGCCCGTATTGTCCAGGCTGGCCCTGCTGGCCCAGATGAACAATGGGCGATGGATTTCGTAAGCGACTCCCTTATGGGTGGGCGACGCATCCGGATTTTGACAATTGCCGATCTGTGGGATCGTTCAAGCCCCGCACTCGAAGTGGATATGTCGTTGCCTGGAGTACGAGTTGTGCGCGTCCTTGAAAGACTACGCCTTCAAGGTCGGTTGCCACAGCGAATCAAGGTTGATAATGGGCCGGAATTTAGCGGTAAGGCCCTGGATACATGGGCTTTTGAGCATGGTGTGCAGATTGAGTTCTCTCGTCCGGGGAAGCCCACAGATAATGGGCACATTGAAAGCTTTAACGGAAAATTCCGGGATGAGTGTTTAAATCAGAACGTGTTTCTGTCCCTGCACGATGCCCGCAGGACAGTTGAAGCCTGGCGGCAGGATTACAACCAGCAGCGACCGCACAGCTCATTGGGCTGGCTGACGCCGGAAGAGTTCCGTGAAAAGAATATAACCTGCAACCCAGTGGGAACCACTAACTTACAAGTGGTATGCGCAGTGGGGTAAGGTCAAAACGAGCTGTTTTTTGACTCCATTTCGCGGATCACGCAGACGAGACAAGATTTGCAACATTGGGCCGCTAAATTGGACGTAACCGGGCACTAATACACAAGATGGGTTGGAGGCATTGGACTGACACGGCTGAACAACACAATGGATGTCAAATCCTGCATGGAAGCCCTAGAAGGGCCAGAGTAGTTAGGGGCTAGCACAACCATGAAACACGGACAAAGGGTTGCAACTTACCAGACTATGATAGGCGCAACGACTCAATGATGACGGACTGACTATCGCCAGAGACTGCAAAATAGTGGTTCTTCGTCGTTTGATGTGGAATTGACCGACCTCAATCAGTTTGGATAGCCCTCCTTTAGGAGGACTGCCATGCAAGCTGAAGAAATCTTTGCCTTGGGCCTCGGCCTCACGCCGCCCTGGAAAGTTATGAGCCAACGTCTTGATACCGACCATACGCCAACCAAGCTCCACCTGGAGATCGGTGCCGACCGCGGAGCGCTGTATCCGTGTCCCGAGTGCGGAGCCGCGTGCAAGGCTCACGACTTCAAGGAATTCACGTGGCGGCATCTCAACTTCTTCCAGCATCACTGTTACCTCACAGCCCGACTGCCGAGGATCAATTGCCCGGAACATGGAATCCGACGCGTCGAAGCCCCATGGGCCAGGGAAGGCAGCCGGTTTACCCTGCTTTTTGAGCAGGTTGTCATGAGCCTCGTTCGAGAGATGCCGGTCAATGCCGTAGCGCGTCATGTCGAGGTCACGGATACCCGCCTGTGGCGCATCGTCCATCACTATGTGGCCAAAGCCATCAATGCGCTGAACTTGAAAGACATCAAGGCCATCGGTCTGGATGAGACCGCGTCCAAGCGTGGGCACAATTACATCACCGTCTTCATTGACCTGGATCGTTCCGACAGGCCCGTGATCTTCGCGACTCCAGGTAAGGGCAAGGAATGCCTGACTCAGTTCTGCGCGTTCATTGAAGCCCATGAAGGCTGTCCTGAAAACATCGTCGAGGTAGTTTGCGACATGTCGCCTGCGTTCCTCTCCGCCGTCGAACAGAAGTTCAAGTCTGCCTCGGTGACAGTCGACTGGTTTCATGTCGTCCAACTCTTCACCAAGGCCGTCGATGACGTCAGAAAGCTTGAGGCCAGGCAGTCAAAGCTGCCGGACCACACCCGTTGGGCCGTACTCAAGGGCGCCGAGACAATACGCACGCAGAATCAGGAGAGTGCTCTCCTGGAACTCGTCGAGCAGGGCTTCGCTACCGCCAAGGCCTACCGTGTCAAAGAACTTCTGCGCTGGGTTCGACGGGCCGAATCGAAGCAGGCCGCCAAGTGGCGCATAACCCATTTTCTCAAGCATGCCGCCGAGTACGCGGCCGACTGCCCGCTATTGGAACCCGTGCGCGGAGCATTGGCCAGCTTTGAGAGGCATTTGCCGCGAATCCTTCATCGTTGGCATTCCTTGCACACCAATGCGAGGCTCGAAGGCTTCAATGGCCTGTTCCAGGCGGCAAGGGCCAGGGCCCGAGGATACCGGAACGTGGAGAACTTCATCACCATGGTCTACCTGATTGCGGCCCCGATTCAGGTCGTAGTGGCTTCATGAATTCCACATCAAACGACGAAGAACCAAAATAGTTGGATTGACAACGTTTATAGCGATGCTGCAGAGATTGGTTGAAATGGGAAGACCTTATTTGCAAAAACTGGAGACAGGCCGCTAGGCCCTCGAGGTACTTGGAGGTTGGCGTCGCTTCAATTATAAGCAGTAGTCGCATACCGCTTAGCCGATCACCTAAAGGACGTTTATTCTTGCCAGTTATACATTCTGCTGGTGGAAACTGTCTGAGAGCGTGGCCGTTAGTGACTCACTCATAATAAAAAAATTGAAGTTTAAGCAAAAATATAACTCAAAAAAATATTAGTGTTGAATAACTGCAGTATAAATACTTAAATTAACAATTTCCTTATTCATGAAGCCGATCAAGTCCATATTTACTATACAACTCATCCTCTATAGCTTTTTTAGCAGCCCTTTCTATCGTTTTATATGAATATTCAATGCCATACTTTTCTTTAAGATACTTTTCTCTCATTTTTTGTGAAAGATCCTTACCGTAGCATACATAGTAGCAACAAAGCCTTGTTTGATCTTGACCATGAGCACCACAGATCCCCCGCTCCCATTTTTCATGAATGGTTGCAGTATCTCCACAACGGCGCTCATCAAACCTTCTAATAATATCAGCATTCAAATTAATGCTATTATTTATATTAACACTCTCTATTTCAAATTTATTACTCTGAAAATTTAATATATTCATAGTGACATTACAACGATCACTTTTTATAATTTCAGGGAAACAATTTGAAATTTTTACCATATCAAGTGGAACTGGAAAAGTCAGCCCAGGGCCGTTATACTTATTTACTATCGTATTCATGATAGAATATGGGCTATTATTTTTTTTGACAATTGAATTAACCAATGAAAATTCATCAATACAGTGTGATTTCTTAGATTCATACATACTACTATCAATGGGATGCCATGGGCCATACCACAACAGTTTACATGTTAATTCTGTCGTCCACGTTTCGTACTGGAGCCAAGATTGCCATTTTTCCATAGCATCAAAATTTCTAAATGGTATTCCATTCTTTGAGAATCTAAATTTGCAAAAAAATCTTGAATCAATGCATGTTGTGGCAGCATTCCAACGTTCTTCTATTTCAAAATAATTTTTTGATGGGTATATCTGGGGAATATCATCTGGAATAACACCCATTCCAATTTTTTTTAATTTTACATCAGATGTAGTCACAAACATATATATATCATTCAAGCGTTCAGTATCCCATCCTGGCAATATATTTGTATGATTTATGCAACTATCATCATAGCAATAAATAACATCATCAGTGTTCATTGCCCTCCCCCCCTTAAATACCCACTTATTTTTAAAATCTGTGAAAATGTATTTTACGACTTAATGCCCAACCCTTTAACCAGGCATTCAAATAAATCATATTAAAGGTGTGACATCCTCCGTTGAGATTTCGCTCCAAGCAAAAAAATAACCTGTGCCATTTCTTATCCCAGTCATTTTTGCGCTATACGTTATCCCAGCACACCCTGCAGCACTAACGTGGCTGCTTGCATATTGTCGGGAGTAAGATGACTATAACGCTGCGTCATCTTCATATCGCGATGCCCCATAAGCTGTGCCAACGTAAACATGGGTGTGCCTGCTTGGGCAAGCCAAGATGCAAATGTATGCCTAAGCGTATGAAATACCACACGCTGCCGGGCATCATCTATCTCAATGGCTTTGCCTTCAGCGTCAACCTCTCCAGTATCATTCAAGCCTAATTCACGCACCGCATTCTGAAAAGAATCTGATACTTGTACTCTTCGCTTACCCGTCACAGAAGGAAATACAAGAGCTGTTTTATGTTGACCTTTATTTCTACTGCATAGCATTTCTCGGACTTCTTGTGTCATATAAGCATGGCGACTATTAGTATTTTTAGGGTCACGGATGTACAAATTTCCGTGTTCAAAATCCACATCGCCCCATGTCAAAGCATGAATTTCCCCTGCCCTTAATCCAGCGAACAGAGACAGCAACGCAGTGTCGTGCACATCTTGAGAACGCGACTTTAAGCCATCAAGTAGCATACGAGCTTCCTCTCGCGTCAGGAATCGAACACGCCGGTTATCCACTTTGGGTTTCTTAATTCGGCGAGTGGGACTATCCCCTTGAACAAAACCGCGCACCGAAGCATAGTTCCATACTTGAGAAACAACAGCTAACGCATAGCGGATACTAGCGGCACTTTTACCCATCTGTTGCATGTTCATGGCTATCTTCTCCACCAGTGCACTTGTAACCCGCTGCAAAGGGATCTCGCCCAATATTGGACGAATCCAATTTTTAAAGAGATGCTTTTCGCTGTGTATGCTCATGCTTTTTTTGGTTGCCTCGGCATACGGTAAATATTCCGCATCCCAAAACTCCAAAAAGGTTGTTGCAGCCAAGGAAGCTGCATGCGCAGATTCCCTCTCTTGCATTATTTTTGCTTCATTGGAAATTTTCATTTCTGCCAAGGTCTGCGGCCCCCTTCCAGTGCGAATGGCTTCGCGCAATTCAGATAGCAAACCGAACGCTTTTTCAGCAGTCATCTTTTCAGAGGCCCACCCCGCGACCTCCTCTTTGTCCTTGCCATTCAACTTGTATCGAATGGAGAAACAGCGATCGAGACGAACACCATGCTTGCGTGTTGCATGTTCCCGATAGCGCACTCCGAGGAAATTTGTTTTATGCCAAGCAACTGCCATAGACGCCTCCTGCTTATCCCGCCCTTATCCCGCTATCACAGCAGAAGTAACGGTATAACTTAGTATAAAGTGGTAAGCAAATAATTGCAAATTAGCCTGTATTGTCAGCCTGTTCAGTAAACTTTAGTAAGTCCTGGTAACTATTTACTGATGGACTGTTAATCACTAGGTTGGCGGTTCAAGTCCGTCTCGGGGAGCCAAAAGAAAGTAAGCCCTTGCAGCTAATAGCCGCGAGGGCTTTTTCTGTTTCTATGTGTTTTATCCCGCTATTTCAGGTTATGGAGGAGTATGAAGGGGTAATATGTGAAGCGCCAAACTGTAGCCGCATGTCGTCTATTGTCGGTGCTGGCGAATATCGCGCCATACCAATTCAGGCATACCACGCCACGCCCTCGCCAGTTTGGGGTCAATTTTATCAACTGATTGGCTTGCCCCGCCCCCCTCCTCACTGCTAGGCTCCTTGGTAACCTATTGACGCATCTAACCACTTTTACAAATTTGCAGACCATCAAATGACTATCGACTTCAATCAAATTGAATCCCGCCTCTGGGCTGCTGCCGACCAGTTGTGGGCCAACACCGGGCTGAAGCCCGCCGAATTTTCCAATCCAGTGCTTGGGTTGATCTTTTTGCGCTACGCGGAAAAAAAATTTCTGGAAGCTGAAGCCGCATTGGTCGAGAAGGGGCTGGACGCTTCCGAGATCGAGAAATTCGACTATCAGGCGGAGGGAGCGCTTTACCTGTCTGACAATGCCCGCTTCTCCTACCTGCTGGCATTGGCAGAAGGGCAAGACGTTGGCAAAGCCGTTAATGAAGCCATGGCGGCTGTGGAGCTGGAGAACGAAGAACTGAAGGGCGTGCTGCCCCGCTCCTACGCCAAGCTCCCCAATACCGTTCTGATCGAGTTGTTGCGCCTGATGGACAGCCTCGGGGAAATCGAAGGTGACGCCTTCGGGACAATTTACGAATACTTCCTCGGCAAGTTCGCAATGGCTGAAGGGCAAAAGGGCGGCGTATTCTACACGCCCACCAGCATCGTCAAACTGATCGTCGAGATCATTGAACCCTTCCACGGCAAAATTTTTGATCCGGCCTGCGGTTCCGGGGGTATGTTTGTTCAGAGTGCCGCCTTCGTACAGCGCCGCAACAAGCGCGCCAGCGAAGAACTCACCGTCTTTGGCACCGAAAAGGCCAACGACACGGTGAAACTCGCCAAAATGAACCTTGCGGTGCATGGCATCTCTGGGGACATCCGGGAAGCCAACACCTACTACGAAGACCCGCACAAGGCGCTTGGCAAGTTCGACTTTGTGATGGCGAACCCGCCCTTCAACGTCTCGGGTGTCGATAAAGAGCGCGTGAAGGATGACCCAAGGTTCCCCTTTGGCATCCCGACCACGGACAACGCCAACTACCTCTGGATTCAGCACTTCTACACCGCCCTGAACAAAACGGGCCGCGCTGGCTTTGTTATGGCGAACTCGGCGGGGGATGCGCGGGGAGCGGAACTGGAAATCCGCAAAAAGCTGATCCAGAGCGGCGGCGTGGATGTGATCGTTTCGGTCGGTCCCAACTTCTTCTACACCGTGACCCTGCCATGCACCCTGTGGTTCTTCGACAAGGCGAAAGCCAAGGGCGAGCGCAAGGATCAGGTGCTGTTCATTGATGCGCGGAGCATCTATCGGCAGGTCAGCCGGGCAATCCGCGACTTCCTGCCGGAGCAGATCGAATTTCTCTCCAACATCGTGCGGCTGTGGCGTGGTGAGACGGTCCAAACTGGTGCAGGCAGTCAGGAGATGCTCCAACAGCATTTCCCGGAGGGGGCCTATCGGGACATCGCTGGTATGTGCAAGGTGGCGACGCGGGCGGACATTGAAGGCCAAGGATGGAGCCTGAATCCGGGGCGGTATGTTGGGGTTGCAAATCTTACGGCTGATGACTTTGACTTTGCAGAGCGTTTGGGAACTTTGACTGAAGAGCTCGAAGTTCTCAATACCGAGGCAATACAGCTTCAAGAGGTTATTTCTGATGCCGTCTCAAAATTGATTGATGGTGTAGCGCCATGAGTATGCAGGAGCTCTCTCTTGGCAAAATATGTGATCAAGGTGGCGGTATTGTCCGTACTGGCCCTTTTGGCTCTCAATTGCACGAATCCGATTACTCTGACAGCGGAACCCCAGTTGTGATGCCCAAAGACATCATCGAAGGCAAAGTTTCCGAGAAATCGATTGCCCGAGTTGGGCAAGAGCATGTAGATCGCCTGATCCAGCATAGATTGCTGCCAGGCGACATCGTGTACGGACGAAGAGGCGATATAGGAAGACAAGCCCTTATTCGTGATCGAGAATCAGGCTGGCTCTGTGGGACAGGATGCCTTCGCATTACGCTGGGCAAAGGCCAAGTCGATCCCAAATGGCTACATTACTACCTGAGGGATCAGGGAGTAATTGCCTTCATTGCCCAACAAGCCATTGGCGCAACAATGCCCAACTTGAATACTTCAATACTTCGTAACATCCCAATCCGATTTCCAGAACGCTCTACCCAACGTCGCATCGCCTCCATCCTGTCTGCCTACGACGACCTGATCGAAAACAACACGCGGCGGATCGCCATCCTTGAAGAAATGGCCCGGCGAATCTATGAGGAATGGTTTGTCCGCTTCCGTTTTCCGGGACATGAGCAGGTAAAGATGGTGGAGTCGGAACTGGGAATGATCCCGGAGGGATGGACTGTTCATCCTCTACAGAATATCGCAACGGTCACGATGGGCCTGTCGCCAAAAGGAGAGAGCTACAACACGAATGGTGATGGGATTCCGTTAATTAACGGCCCGGTGGAATTTGGTGATCGCTTCACTATGTGTGTTAAATGGACCACTGCACCGACAAAGCTTTGCTCCGCCGGAGATTTTATTATTTGCGTGAGAGGCTCAACCACAGGCAAATATGTGAAGAGTGACGGTGTGTATTGCCTGGGTAGGGGCGTCTGCGCGATCAAGAGCACTTGGCAGTGCTTTGTGGATCAGATGTTCATGCATCAGCTACCCATACTTTTGGCTCAAACAGGTGGATCGACATTCCCAAGCTGGAATGGGCCGCAACTCAAGCTTCATCCTGTTCTTCTTCCAAGTATTGACCTACTATCTCGTTTCGAGAGCCTTGTTCAGCCAATGAATGCGACGGTACTGAACTATTCCCGGAAAAACGCCAACCTCCGCGCCACCCGCGACCTCCTGCTCCCAAAGCTTATCTCCGGCGAACTCGACGTTTCTTCCCTGCCCGAACCCGAGGAGGTCATCACGGCATGACTCACACTCTCACAGCCAAGGAAGTATTAGCCACTTACGGGGAACTCCCCCTGGTCGAGCTACACGCAATCACCTGCTTTGCATCCCTTGGCTGGGAGACGGCCAACCTCTACAACGAGGCCTTCGGGCCGAACGGCACGGAAGGCCGCACGTCTGCCGCCGAGGTCATCCTTGTGCCTCGTCTTCGCAAGACGCTGGAGCGCATCAATCCCGGCTATCCGGCTACTGCCTATGATCAGGCCATCGAGCAACTGACAGAGGATCGCTCCACGCAGATTCCGGTCAATGCCAATCAGGCTTTTTACAAGCTGCTGCGGGACCGGGTGAAGGTTGAGATTGCAGACGACGATGGCAACCCGCAGACGGTTGAACTTTCTGTCATTGACTGGAGCAACCCAGAGAACAACGACTTCTTCCTTGCCCAGCAGATGTGGGTGTCTGGGGAGATGTACAAGCGCCGCTGCGACCTGCTCGGCTTTGTCAACGGGATGCCCCTGATCTTCATCGAACTGAAGGGCCCGCATGTTCCCCTGAAGTCCGCCTATGACGACAACCTGAAGGACTACAAGGGGCAGAGCATCCCGCAGCTCTTCCATCCCAATGCATTCATTCTGCTGTCCAACGGCACGCAAACCCGTGTGGGCACCCTGACCAGCCCCTGGGAACATTTTTTTGAATGGCGGCGGATTGATGATGAAACCGAGGCGGGTTCAACTGGTCTGGAGACCGCCATTCGCGGGCTCTGCCACAAGCGGCGACTGCTTGACATTGTGGAGAACTTCACCCTGTTCGAGTTGGCGCGCGGTGGCCTGATCAAAAAGGTAGCCAAAAACCACCAGTACCTGGGTGTGAACAAGGCCATTGCCCAGATGATCATGCTGCGGGAAGCCGGGGATGCGGAAGCCGCCAAAAAGCTCGGCGTATTCTGGCACACGCAGGGGAGCGGAAAGAGCCTTTCCATGGTGTTCTTCACCCAGAAGATTCTTCGCACCCTGCCCGGCAAGTGGACCTTTGTGATCGTCACTGACCGCGCCGAACTGGACGATCAAATCTACAAGACCTTCACGGCAACCGGGGCAATCACGGGGGCGGAAGTACAGGCCAGCAGCGGGGACAACCTGAAACTGCTGCTGTCGCAGGATCACCGCTACGTCTTCAGCCTGATCCAGAAGTTCCACACGGACAAAGGCGTGGCCTACCCGCAGATTTCGGACCGCAGCGACATCATCGTAATCACGGACGAAGCCCACCGCAGCCAGTACGACATCTTCGCGCTGAACATGCGCAATGCCCTGCCCAACGCCGCCTTTCTCGGCTTTACCGGGACACCGCTGATTGCCGGGGAGGAAGAACGTACCCGCGAAGTATTCGGCGACTACGTTTCGGTCTATGACTTTGCCCGATCCATCGAGGATGGGGCCACGGTGCCGCTCTACTACGAAAACCGCACGCCGGAACTTCAGATCACCAACGAAAACCTGAACAGGGATATCGAAAATCTCCTTGAAAAGGCTGAACTGGACGAAGCTCAGGAAAAGAAGCTGGAGCGGGAATTTGCCCGCGAGTACCACCTGATTACCCGCAATGAGCGGCTGGAGACCATCGCCGCCGATCTGGTGAAGCATTTTCTCGGTCGAGGCTATCGTGGCAAGGCTATGATGATCTGCATCGACAAGGCCACGGCTGTGCGGATGTACGACAAGGTGCAAGCCCTCTGGAAGCAACAGATGGCTGATCTGCAAAAGCAGATGAAAACAGCCGCCGGGGATGCCAGAGAAGTGCTCGCCGAAAAAATCATGGTCATGCAGAGCACCGATATGGCCGTGATTGTGTCGCAAGGCCAGAACGAAGTTGAAGACCTCAAGGCCAAGGGGCTGGATATCGTTCCGCACCGGCAGCGTATGCTGCGCGAGGACCTGGACGAAAAATTCAAAGACCCCGACAGTTCCCTGCGTCTGGTCTTCGTCTGTGCCATGTGGATTACAGGTTTTGATGTGCCGACCTGCTCGACCCTGTACCTCGACAAGCCGATGCGGAACCACTCCCTGATGCAGACCATCGCTCGGGCCAACCGCGTGGCGCCGGGCAAGAGTGCCGGTTTGATCGTCGATTATGTGGGCATCTTCCGTAACCTTCAGGATGCCCTGCGCATCTACGCCAAACCCAATCAGCCGGGGCAGATGCCCATCAAGGACAAGGCGGCTCTGGTGGCACAACTGAAGGAGCTGCTGAAAAAAACGGAAACTTTCTGCGCGGGTATGGGCATTGACCTGATGGCGATTGTAAGCACCCCGCTGGAAAATCGCCTGGAAGCCCTGCAAAAAGCCATGGATGTGATCCTTGAAGCCGGGGAAGACAAGGTCAAGGCATACCTGCTCCTGGCTGGTCAGGTGGCCAGAACCTTCAAGGCGATCCTTCCCGATGCCGAGGCCAACGCTTACGCCCCCATGTCTGTTCTGGTGGCTTACCTCGGGGCAATGATCAAGGCGCTGCGTCCTACCCCTGACATCTCCGGGGTGATGAGCGACCTGGATGCTCTGCTGGATGACTCCATTGCAACCGAGGGATACCGCATCGGGGACCGCCCGGCGGCTGAAGCCCTGATCGACCTCTCGCAGATCGATTTTGCCGCTCTCCAACAAAAGTTCGCGATGGGTAAGAAAGCTACCGAGACCGAAAAACTGAAGGGGCAGATCGAGAAAAAACTGGAGAAGATGGTTCGGGAGAACAAGGGACGGATCGACTTCATGGAGACGTTCAAAAAGCTGATCGACAGCTACAATGCTTCCAGCCATAACCTTGAGGCATTCTTCAAGGATCTGATGGATTTTGCCCAGAACCTGACGGACGAGGAACAACGGTCACACCGGGAGAACCTCACCGAGGAGGAACTGGCCATTTTCGACCTGCTGACACAGCCAGAGCCGGAACTGAGCGACAAAGAAAAAGGCGAGGTCAAAAAGGTTGCCAAGGATCTTCTCGCCAAGCTGAAAGCCGAAAAACTGGTGCTGGACTGGCGGCTGAAGACCCAGACCAAGGCAGATGTGGAACGAACCATCCGGGACTTCTACATCAAGCTGCCGATGGCCTACACGCCCGACCTGAAAAAGGACAAACGGGTGAAGACATACGCCCATATCTACGAAAACTACTTTGGGGCGGGACAGAGCATCTACCAGCAAGCCCCAGGCACCGTGTCTTGTGCGTGACGGTATTTTTTTAGATCGCGTTACCCAATGGCCAGTGGATGCTGATCGCCGGGAAGCGGCTCTTGTTTCTGAGGTGACGGGGTATTGCGGCAAGTCAAATCCGTACCCGGACTTCCGCACCGAACGATAGAAGCATCAGGCTTTTCTTATTTTTTACATTCACACCAGCGGGTGCCCAACCCGACAATTTCATTTCACCCGTCCGTATTGCCCTTTACTCTGGTTTGGGCCAATATCCAGACAGTTATACACCGTCGCGCACATGAACCGGAGGGCCGGGTGAAGCCTTTTTTGACCTTGCAATCAGTTGAAGCGGTGCTTGAGCATATTCGGGCATTTCCCCTTTTGAGTGAAGAGCGCGTCCCGTTGGACGATGCCCTTGGTCGCGGCCTTGCCCAATGCTTTTCGGCAACAGAAGACCTGCCCGGATTTGATCGCTCCACCGTTGACGGTTTCGCCTGCCGCGCCCGCGATGTTTTTGGCGCGCAGGAGGGCAACCCTGCTCTGGTGGAATGCGTGGCCGACTGCCGCATGGGCGAGGTGCCGGACATCAATCTTGAAGAAGGACAGACCGCGCGCATTCTCACCGGGGGCATGCTGCCGCAGGGCGCGGATTGCGTGGTGATGGTTGAATACTCCCGCCCGGCGGGCGGCAATCTCATTGAAATTACCCGCAGTCAGGCCCCGGGCGACAATGTTATTTTTCGCGATGATGACGCAACCGCTGGGGCTTTGCTGCTGCAAGCCGGGCACCGCCTGCGCCCTCAGGACATTGGCCTGCTGGCGGCTTTTGGCGTGGTGGATGTGGACGTACGCCGCAAACCGCTGGTTGCCGTGCTCTCTACGGGCGACGAGGTTGTGCCCAGTTCCGCGACTCCGCCGCCGGGCAAAATCCGCGACATCAACGCCCACAGCATTGCAGCCCTTTGCCGCGAGGCTGGCGCGCAGGCCGTGAGAGCCGGGATTGTCAACGATGACGCCGCCAAACTCAAAGCAGCAGTAACCCAGCTTGCAGAAACACATGACGTGGTGGTGGTTTCCGGCGGTTCCTCAGCGGGCATGCGCGACCACACCGTGGAAATTTTTGAGTCTCTGCCTCAGGCTCAGTTGCTGGTGCACGGGGTCGCCATCAGCCCCGGCAAACCCTTTATTCTGGCTAGGGCCGTAGTCAACGGGCGCACAGTCTGCCTTGTGGGCCTGCCCGGTCACGTCACCAGCGCGCTTGTCTGCGCCCGCGTATTTCTTGCCCCCTTGCTGGAGCACCTTCAAGGGCATGCCAGTTCCGCAAAGCTGCCGCAGGTTCCCGCTGTGCTTGCACGTTCTGTAGCTTCCGCACAGGGCAGACGCGACTATCTGCGCGTAAAACTGTGCCCCCTGCCCTGCCAGCCCCCCACGCGGGCACCGTCAGATAAAAATCTGCAACCGCTGTACGAGGCGGAACCCATCATGGGCGCATCGGGCCTTATTTCTGGCATTGCTGCGGCAGACGGCCTCATGGTCTGCCCTGAAAACCGCGAAGGCTACGATGCGGGCGATACCGTTATGGTGGAACTTTTTCGCTAGACCAGCCCGCGTCTGGCACTATTGCTGGGAGAATTATCTTGAAGCGCAACACATATCTGACTCTGCTTCCCCCGGAAGAAGCCCGCGCCAACTGGTTTTCATGCCTTGACGCCAAAGCCTTCGCCCTTGGCGAGGAACGCATCCCTCTGGCGCAGGCCCTGCGCCGCGTGCTCAGCAGGCCCGTGGCGGCCCTGCGTTCATCCCCGGCCTTTCACGGCGCGGCAATGGACGGCATCGCCGTACATGCGGAGGATACCTTCACCGCCTCGGCCCGTACCCCATTGCGTCTCAAAATTGGCGAACAGGCCCACTGGATCAACACAGGGCACCCCTTGCCGCTGGGCTGCAACGCCGTGGTGATGATGGAGAATATCAATACCGAGACTGAAAAGGATTCTCAGGGCGAATCGCAGTGGGCCGTTATAGAAAAGGCCGCCTTTCCCTGGCAGCACGTGCGCAAAATGGGTGAAGACATGGTGGCTACAGAGATCATCCTGCCGCCTGGAACGTGCATTGGTCCCTACGACCTTGGCGCGCTGGCGGCAGGCGGCGCGCTTGAAGTACCGGTATTCCGCCGCCCCCGCGTTTCCATCATCCCCAGCGGGTCGGAAATTGTGCCGCTGGTGGATGCGCGGGAGGAAGATCTGCGCGCAGGCCGCGTGCTGCCAGAATTCAATTCACTGATTTTTTCGGCCATGATTACGGAGGCCGGGGGTGAAGCCGCCACCCTGCCTGTGGTTCCTGACGACCCAGAGGCTATCCGCGCGGCCATTGTCAGCGCCATTGCAACTGCCGACATGGTTATTCTCAACGCCGGGTCTTCGGCTGGCAGCCACGATTTTACGGCCCATGTGCTTGGGCAGATGGGTACAGTGGTGACGCACGGGATTTCAGTCATGCCGGGCAAACCCACGGTGCTGGCGGTAGTCAACGGCAAGCCCGTGGTAGGTGTGCCTGGGTATCCCGTTTCTGCGGGCATATCCATGGAAGAATTTGTTCTGCCCCTGTTGGCCCTGTGGCAAAAACGGGCCATGAGCGAGCGGCAGAAGATCACGGCGGTACCCTGCAATCCCCTGCCCTCGCGCCCCGGTATGGAAGAACGGTTGCGGGTCAAACTGGGCTGCGTAGGCGATACGGTTGTTGCCGTGCCCCTGCCGCGCGGCGCTGGCACCATAACCAGCCTCAGCCGGGCTGACGGCATCATTCGCATTCCGCGCGACAGCGAAGGCTGCAATGCAGGGGAACCCGTTACTGTCGAGCTGCTGCGCCCCGCCACGGCCCTTGCGGGCGCACTGCTTGCCATTGGCAGTCACGACAACACGCTTGACCTGCTGGACAGCATGCTGCGCAAGGCGCATCCGCAGTTCCGGCTCACCTCGGCCCATGTGGGTTCGCTGGGCGGCATCATGGCGCTCAAGCGCGGGCAATGCCATCTGGCGGGCAGTCATCTGCTCGACCCGGCAAGTGGCGTATATAACCGCAAGGCCATTGAAGATAACCTGGAAGAACCCACTGTGTTGCTGCGTCTGGTGGACAGGGAACAGGGCATTCTGACCGCGCCCGGTAACCCCCTTGGCATCAACAGCATTGAAGACCTCGCCAAGCCGGGGGTGCGCTTCATCAACCGCCAGCGCGGCAGCGGAACCCGCGTGTTGCTCGACTACCGCCTGAGTCGCCTTGGCATCGCGCACACAAGCATCAACGGATACCGCGACGAGGAATATACGCACATGAACGTTGCTGCCGCAGTGCTTTCTGGCCGGGTGGATGCAGGCCTTGCCGTGCGTGCTGCGGCCAATGCGTTGGGCCTGCCATTCACGCCCATCGGTGTTGAAGAATATGATCTGGTCATTCCCCGCCGTTTTTTTGATGGGGATGCGGTTCAGGCCCTGCTGGATGTTATCCGCAGCAAGGCCTTCCGCCAGACAGTGGAAGGCATGGGCGGTTACGGCACGGAAAAAACCGGGCAGATTATCTGGGAATACGCCGGGAAACAGGGCGTGGAATGAACGGTTAGGCCTTACCCGCCCAATCAAAACGCTCCATTTCCGGCACCGAGAGGTCGAGATGGTACAGGGCGCTGCTGGCTTTGCGGCTCAAAATGGCCTGCAGAGCCAGCTTGGCCATGAGGCAGGCAACCGAAGCCGGGGCCAGCGCGCCAACGCCTTCGCGCCGTGCATGCTCAAGCTCGTTGTCGCTCTGCCCTTGCGGGTAAAGCTCCTCAAGCCGCGCCTGCGGGCCTGAGTTGGCGTAGCAAAAGCCTTCTTCGCGCAGTACGGAACCGTGGATGAATGGCACGCCAGCAGCAAGAGCTGCCCTTTCCAGGGCTGTTTTGGCGCTGATGTTGTCCAGACAATCCAGGGCCACGTCCATACCAGCCACAAGATCGGACAGATTGCCCGCATCTGCCACTAATCCAAGAGCTTCAGTCTCCACGTGGCTGGCAATATCCGCCAGGGCATTGCGCACAACGCAGACCTTGCGCTGCCCCAGCACACGCTCTGTACAGAACCGCTGGCGGTTGAGATTGCTTTCGTCAAACACGTCGTTATCCACAAGCCGTATGCCGCCTACGCCGGAGCGGGCCAGCAGTTCGGCCACGTGCCCCCCCAGACCGCCGCAGCCCAGCACAAGCACGCGGCTTTGCAGCAGCCGCGTCATTTCTTCCGCTGTGACCAGCCCGAAATTCCGGCGAAAGCGCTCCGGCCAGATGCTCCGCCCCAACAGGTAAATCATGGCGGCGCGTAGCGTCAGAGCCTGGGACGCGGCCCAAAGGCGCAAGCCCTCAAGGCTCACGAACAGTGTTTCCTGCGTATTGCCAGCAGATTTTGTCTGGTATCTTGCCCGGATATAAGGGCTGAAGAACTGGTGCAGATCAGATATTGTCATGGTCAACTGGCCTAGCCTCCTCCGACAGCCGGAAAATAGGCAATACGGTCTCCGTCGCGCATGAGATCACTCACCTTCTGCTGGCGTCCGTTGACCATGACAATTTTTATGTCTTGCGGCGGCAATCCCAGATGTTGCGCCAACTGGGCCACGGTGCTGCCCTCCGGCATTTCCACCTGCAAACCTGTTTCCGGCACGTAGTCCGGCACATAGTCACGTAGGGTGGTGCTCAGCTTAACGGTCAGTTTCATGGACGCTCCTTGACCTCATAAGGTCTTGTCCAGTTATGCCCGCCCTGTCCGAAAACAGTCAAGCCAGCCGGGGCGCACGCCATGGCGCCGCCGTAAAACAAAATCTCTAGCCCCCGCTCCGAACCAGCCGGAGCGGAGGCCAATAAGGGCAACCCTACTTCTTTTCCTCAATCCAGTTGAAGACCGTCTTGAGTTCCTCGTGGGTAATGTCGAAAGTGGTGTTGTGCGGGGGCAGCTTTTCGTCAGTGAAGAAATCGGGCAGCACGTCCGCAGCCTGGGTGATGCCCGCGCGGCGGTTGAAGTCGATTTCCGTGGAAAGAATACGCTGGCCCAACGTTACAACGTCGTCGCCGGTGAGCTTCCAGCCAAACTTGGCATTGAGCATGTCCACAATGGCGGGCAGGGCATCCGGCACGTCAAGAATGGCAAAAGCCGTAAACAGGCACAGGCCCACGGAATCCACTGAGGCGGTAGCCACCTGGAGATTGCGCGAAAGCTCGATCTGCCCGTCCTTCTTGAGGGGGTCAACCGTACCGCCGCAGTTAAGGATGTTGGCCGTCACCGCGTAGCCGGCGGTGTGGTCCGCGCCCATGGGCGAGGTGGCGTAGGTGACGCCCTGGCCCTTGACTGCACGGGGATCATAGGCGGGCAGGCTCTGGCCCTTGACCGCAGGCACGCGCCGCACGCCAAACACCCGGCCCGTGGTGGCCGCGCCGCAACCAACAATACGACCAAGCGGAGAGCCTTCGCTGATGCCGTTCATGACATCAAGCACAGCCTTGGTATCCCCGTAGGGAATGGCGCCGCCAGCCATGGCAACGCCCACGGCAACGCCCACATCAATGGTGTCCACGCCGATGTCGTCGCACATGTAATCGTACTTTGAGATGGCATCAAGATCGCCGATGCCGGAATGGGGGCCAAAGCACCACAGGGTTTCGTATTCGGGCCACTTGCTCTGGAACTTGCCCTTTTTATCGGGCAAAATGCCGCTGCAACGGATCATGCAGCCGCTCATGCAGCCGTGGGCAACCTTGCCCTCGCCGCCGCGTTCCTTGGTGAGCTGGTTCAAAAGTTCGCCCGAAACAGCCTCATGCTTGTCAAACTGTCCAACAGTAAAGTTGGCGGTGGGCAGGCCGCCCGCCTCGTGCAGGATGTTGACGAGCACGGCGGTGCCGTATTCGGCAAGTCCCTTGCTGGTGATGGGGTGTTCGGAAAGCGCCGTGGCGAAGCGCTTGGAAGCCTCGCGAAAAGCCTTTTCATCAGCCAGAGGCTGGCTCTTGCCGCCTTCGGGATTCACAATGATGGCCTTGAGCCCCTTGGAACCCATTACCGCGCCAACGCCGCCGCGCCCGGCATGGCGCATGGGCCGCAGTTCGCGGTCGGTGCAGGCAATGGAAGCCGCCGTGAGCTTGAATTCACCCGCACGGCCAATGGTGATGTAGCTGCAATCCTTGCCGTACTTTTCCACCAGCTTGGCCACGGCATCAAAGTTGTTCATCCCGGCCACTTCGGCGGGAATCAGCTTGGCGTGGTCCTTGCTCACTTCAAGCTGCCACCACTCGCCTTCCTTGGCCATGTCTTCCACAATAACAGCCAGAATGCCCAAACGGGCCAGGTGACCGCCGGGCTGACCGCCCGCGTTGGATTCCTTGATGCCTTCGGTCAGCGGGCTTTTGCAGCCCACGGAAATACGGTTGGCGTTGGGGCTGTTGGTGGCACCCAGCAGGCCGGGAGCAAAAACAAGCTTGTTGTGGGGGCCAATGGGCGTACAGGTGGGCGGCACCTCACGCGCAACGATGGTAGAAGTCAACGCACGGCCGCCAAGGCCAGCGTATTCTTGAGGGATTTCTTCAAAAACACAGGTCTTGGTTGCCATATTGACGCGCAAAAAACGGAACATGGAGCCTCCTTAAACAAGGCGCAGTTACGCCCGTTTGTGTTTATCCTTCGATACCATTGCGAGAAAAAAAAGTGCAAGCGGGTAAAAAAAATGTCTCGCTTTTCTCCTGTTAGGGGAAAAGAAGGGGAGGAAAAGGGAGTTTTTGTGCAAGAAGGAGGAAAAGGAGAATTTGCTGTAAGGGGAAACCGGGATAATGCAGGCAGTATCTATAATGGTGAGGCGCAGGCGTCCATGTCCCACGAGGTGCCAAGCTTGATTTCACGGGCATCAATGGCACGCAGCAAGGCAGGATCGTGTGTGGCGCAGACAACAGTCATGCCTTCTGCCGTGCTGTTCCTTACGGCCAGAGCAATGGCCCGTGCGCTTGCGGCATCCACATTGGCTGTTGGCTCGTCAAGCAGCAGCACCCTTGGCCGCAGGGCCAGGCGCGATGCCAGGGCAACCCGCTGGCGTTCGCCGCCAGAAAGCTCGTGCGGGCCGCGATCCGCAAAATTCCAGGGATCGTCAAAACCTGCGGCCTGCATGCAGCAGTCAAATGTCTGCCGCAGATCTGCCCCTTGGTGGCGGAGTTTCAACCCAAGCACCACGTTATTGAAAACGCTCATGTGCAGCAGATAGGGATCCTGCAAAAGCAGGGTTGCCTCCTTGCGGCCCTCTGCCCCGCCAGCATACCGCAGCTCGCCAGAAGCAGGGTGCTCCAGAAAGGCCAGCAGCCGCAACAAGGTTGATTTGCCGCAACCATTGGGGCCGGTGAGGAATACTGCCCCGCCTTCTTCAATAGCAAGGTGCTGAACATTGAGCGCTTCGCGCCCATTATAGCGCTGTACAAGGTTGCGGGCTTCATACAGCTTGCCGCTCATGCCCGCCCCCTGCGACGGAAAAATGCAAGCGCCAGATTGACCACAAAGGCCATGAGCAACAGCACAAGGCCAAGGGCAATACCCTGAGCAAAATCGCCCTTGCTGGTTTCAAGGGCAATGGCCGTTGTCATGGTGCGGGTGGCGTAACGAATGTTGCCCCCAAGCATCATGGCCACGCCCACTTCTGTAATCACGCGGCCAAAGGCCGTAACGCAGACCATGCCCACGGCGTAACGGCACTCCCACAGTGCGTACATGGCAAGCTGCCTGCCGTTGGCCCCAAGCGTGAGCAGGGTCTCGCGGCAGCGGGGATCGAGGTCTTCAAGCGCCTGCGCTGTCCATGAAACTACAATGGGCAAGGCCAGCACCGCCTGGCCGATGGCCATGCCCGGCAGGGTAAACAACAGTCCATATTCGCCAAGGGGGCCGCGCGCGGTAATGAAGGCATAGACCAGCAGACCGATCAACACGGTGGGAAAGGCCAGCAAGGTATCTGAAACCAGCCGCAGCGCCCTTTTGCCGGGAAAAGAGCAATGGCCAAGCAGAAAACCCAGCGGCACCCCCAGCAGCAGAGCTGCCGCCATGGCGTAGCAGGTAGACGCAATGGTTGCGTAAATAGCCGAAAGCGTGGCCTCATCCATGTGCGTGAGCAGATAAAGCGCGTTGCTGAATCCGCTGAGGAGATAATCCATTACTGCCGCTCGCTGCTCTGGTCAAAATAGCATTCGCCCGAAGCCGGGGCACACCACCGGCCCCGGGCGAATGCGTGTTGCATGCCTGCGCTACCGGGATGCGCTACTTGTTGGCATTGGGGAAGAAAAGCTGTTTTCCCTTGAGCATGTACCCAGCGATCTTCTGCTGTGTGGTCGGGGCAACCCACCAGTCTTCAAACTTCTTGGCAAGGTCGGTCTTGACCTTGGGGCACTGGGCCGGATTGACCGTGATGACGCTGTACTGGTTGAAAAGGGCCTTGTCGCCCTCAACCACAATAGCCAGCGGGTTTTTGTCGCCCATCTTGTCGGCAAAGGTGATCCAGGTTCCACGGTCGGTGAGGGCGTATGCCTGCTTTTCGGCAGCCATGTTCAAGGTAGAGATCATGCCCTGCCCGGCAGAAAAATATTTGGGATCCTTGTCGGGCACAATGTTGCTCTGCTGCCACAGCTTCTGCTCCGCCTTGTGCGTGCCGGACTGATCGCCACGGCTCACAAAGCCCGATTTGGTATCCAGAATACGCTTGAGCGCCTCGGCAGTGGTCTGCCCTTTCACGCCAGCGGGGTCAGCCACGGGGCCAACGATCACAAAGTCATTGTACATGACCTGACGGCGGTCCACGCCATGCCCGGCCTTGACAAATTCAAGCTCAGCCGAAGGCGCATGCACCAGCAACACATCGGCATCACAATTTTTGGCGATTTCAAGGGCCTTGCCTGTGCCCACGGCAACCCATTTCAGCTCAATGCCGGTTTCCTGTTTGAAGACAGGCTCCAGATATTCGAGCAGGCCGGAATCCTGCGTACTGGTGGTGGTTGCCATCATGAGAGTATCAGCGGCCAGAACTGGCGCGGCGCAGGCCATGTAGCCAGCAGCGCAAGCCAGAAGCAGAAAACGGGGGAAACGGAACATGGATCAGACTCCTTTTGAAGAGGTAATCTTAAAAGACCAACTCAGTTCAGCGCGACTTTAATCACGCTATCATGAAAAAACGGGACATAAAAGATTGCAAAAGGAGGCGCAAAACAGGGAGGCAACAAACCAGCTTCATGCGGGCCGCAGCAATATCAGAAAAAACTACTCAGCCACCAGCCGAACAGCGCTGGAGGCAAAATGGGCGTACACCTTTTTGCCGTCACGCAGATGCATGGTGTCCAGCGTGCATGTGTCGACAGTTGCCCGAAGGGTTGTGCCGTCTGACAGACCGACGCAAACAAAGGTTTCCACCATGTCAGAGTGCAGACTTTCCACCACGCCCTTGACGCAGTTGGCAAGACTCATGGACGAGTTTTCAGGGCTCAGGACTATGCGTTCCGGGTCTACCCTCACGCTCAGCACCTGATTTTCGTGCACTTCATGCAGGGCGGCTTCTTCCGGCGTGCAGGCCACCGCGAGCCTGAAATCAGAAAAAGTGGTTATCTCCACATATACCTTGCGCATGCCGGTAAATATGCGGGTAACAATGCCCCAAAAAAGATTGGTTCCATCATCGGCCTCGCCGCCGTGGCAGGCACTTGCAGAGGTGCCATTTGCCTGGGCCTGCGAGGTGAGCAGCTTACGCGCTTCGCCGTCAGAAAAGTTCAGGAATGCCAGCAGTTGGTCAGCATCCTGTTGCCCGAGGAATTTGAGCACCAACGGCATGGGCACATGCAGTTCCAGCAACTCAAGCCCGCGTGAATAACGTATGGCACGTGGCCCAACGCAGGCAGACGGCAGATCCATCAAGCTGCCCACGGCATAAAATTTCTTGCGCAGAAAGCTCTGGTCAAACTGTAAAAAATCAGGCTCCGCCGCCTGCGGCAGACCAAGAATGCGCCGGATATTGCGCATGGCGCTTACGGGCAGCAATATTTCGCGCGCATTGGAGCCAGAAACACGCAGCATGCCCGTGACGGTGTCTATGGATGAACGAAGCTCCAGCCCCAGTACCTCGCCCAGCCGCAAGCCGCCGTAGCGCATCAGTAAAAAAATCAGATGCAGACGCGCCCGCATGGTTTTTTGCGTGCGTGTTGCGGCCTCGGCCTCCCACTGCTCCCAGCACAGGGTCAGGCCTTCGAGTTGTTGGCGGGTCAAGTGATTGCGCATGTTTTTTCTCAACGCCACAGTAGCAGGTTGTGCCGCCGCTGTCAGCTTTCCCAATTCCTCTGTTGCGCTTGCGCCTCAAACGCACTGAAGGATGGTGCAAAACTCCGGGAATACGCGTGCCATACCCTACTCATACTACAATTTCAAAGAACCTGCCAAGAGTGCAACATGGAAACAATGAATTTGCAATAAACACTCATATATTAATGGCATTGAAAACTTCTGGGCCTTCGCCAAGATGCGCCTTGTGCGCTTTAGTGGGCTGGCAAAACACACATTTTACTTTCATTTGAAATAATACGAATTCCGCTTTAATCACAGAAACGAGGATCTTTACAAGTTCGTCCTCAAAATGCTCAGAAAAAGACCTCTCTGCTTGGCATGAAACTTTGATATTGTAGCATATTAATTGGAATTTTTTTTCGCTTAACGGGTCACGATCAAGCCCTTCGTTCCCCATGCAAAAAGCCGCCCCTGATCTTCAGCAAAAAAGATCAGGGGCGGCTACCTTCCCTTCAGGCTGTGCCAAAAGAGCTTTTATCTAGAATGTCAGCGCCAACCCCACAACAGGGCCATGCTGAACAGCGTTGACCTTGAAGTTATCCCTGCCGCTGCCGGATTCATAGTTCAGCCCAACGGCGCGATAGCCCAGGATGGCGGTGGCATTTTTCCAAAAATTATAGCCCACTACGCCCATGGCGTCCCACGTGTTGGTTGAGGCAGCCCCAAAGCCGCCCACCCCGCCACGCAAATCCATGAACCAGTGTTTATCCAGATGAATGGTCGTTCGCGCGCCCACGATCGGGTCTACCCAGCTTCTGTATATGCGGCTGGATGCTTCCAGTTGCTGATATTCCGCGCTCAAGCCCATTTCCATAGTCCAGATTCTCACGCCACCCAGAATATCGAAGCTTATCTTGCCGCCATTGTCGTTGAGCGGCACGGTGCCCAAGCGGTAAAATGCAGCAACGTCAGACATTGTGGACGTCATCTGCCCGTCAAGCGAAACACCCTTACGCGAAGTCTGCTCGCCCATGCGCGCATAATTGACCTCGGCAATCAAGCCCACCTTATCCCGGTAGTACATTTCCATGTGGGCCATGGCAGCAAAATTCAGGTACTTTTCCAACTGCCCAAAGCTGTTTGATACGTGGGTTTCATGTCCCCTGGCCCCCAGGGTGCCGGTAAAGCCCGTAAGCCAGCCGTATGGAATCAGCACCAGCTTGAAGTCGCTTTGAGCGCTTTCATCCGCCTCTGCCGGGGCAGGCTCGACAGCCAGAGCACCACAGACAGGCGCACATACCATAAAGACCAAAACTGACAGAGACAAAACCAGTGAGGCCGCACGCTGTTTCATATTCATAGTGCTTCCCTTTTGTGTACGCTACCAACGGCGGCTTGTGGCTACGGGGCTGGCTTGGCCGAATCTGTCACGTCCTTGTAATCGGGCTGGGTCATTATGGGAATGACTTTAGGCCCTGAGGCATTTGACAGGGCCTTGAGCACATCGACCATCGACCAGTTTTTATTGTAGTAGGTGCGGAAGTAGTAGCGCAGGCGTTCGGTGTCGCCCACCACAGACCAGATGGTCATGTCATACTTGTCACCTTCGGGAGTTTTCTGGCGCACGGCCCCCTTGGGAATATCGGCGTTATCAATAAGCGTCATGGCCAGATTCACGCCGGCATCGGGGCCGCTGACAGGCAGGGCGGTCTGCGTCAGAGCCACAAAGCGCACAAATCGGCTGGGAGGAGTGTAATCACCGGGCAAGCCCAGCATGCCGGAGCCCTGCCCCGTGGGGTAGATGGAGAAACCTTTCAGATCAAGTTTGGGAACGCCGTTGGCGGAGAGATTCACGTAGTTGGAAAGGTTGATGACCATCCAGTCAAAGGGCGGCGAATTGGTCATGACTCCCAGAGGGTTGTCATAAACATTAAGGCGGCCTTCCATGTATTCAATAACAATGCAATTCCCCCCGGCGTCGTGCACCACGTAATGCATGGGCAGACTGATCGGCACGATCGAGGGAGCTTCGCAAACTCGTATGTTTTTGAGGCCTTCACGCACTTCATCTGCCGTGGCAAAATTGGAAAGCAGCCAGTTGGCCACTTCAAAATTGGCAATGGTCTTGGTTGAAAAGGCGGGATCATAAGGCTGATACCCGGCATACCCGGAAAAGAACAGCATGCCGACTACCAGGCCTTTTTCATTCATGCCATCGCTGACCAGGGGCGGGCCGTAATCACGCATGCCGACAAAGCCATATTTTGACGTCCACGTGGCGCCCTCCTGCCTGCCATCGGGCAATGTGCCCCTCATGACAGTGCCCTTGGGCATCACGGCAACCTGAGGCTGGTCAGATGTGGAGAACTCCATTGTTCGGGCATAAAAAACGTGCCCTTCCGTGGATTTCACCCTGAGGCTGGTGCAGGCCTGCGACTGCATAACCGCACCAACTGTAACCGCCGCCACCAGAGCTAACCCCAATAAGATTCTTGGCGCCATACCTACCCACCTTGCTGATTATTCATCCTACATGGACAATTGCCCCTCTCCACTTTTGAACTTCACAAACCATTACCGTCAAATTACTGCTGCCCGCAAATACGGCAGCGTACATTGCAGATCGCAGCCAGCATACCCGCACTCACTGCGCCTGCTGGGCAGAACTTTTTGCGCACGCGTTCTCGATATCTGTATCGCCGCTGATCTGGCGGATGGCCTGGGCGTAACGCTGATTGCCGCCTTGCATGCCAGCGGCCTGACACAGATACCCCAGAGCCTTGGCGCGGTCAGTTCTGGCAGCAAGAAGACCAAGATTATAGGCGGCGTCAGACATGGTCGGGGCAAGGCGTAAAGCCTTGAGCAGCATTTGCTCTGCCTCCGCCCGGAAGCCTCTCTCTGCCAGTATCAGGCCAAGATTATAGGCAATGGCTGCATTGTCGGGATCAATATCGTACGCTTTGCGCAAGGAAGCTTCCGCCCCGGCCATGCTGCCCAGACGGGCCAGAGCCATGGCGGAATTAACATGGGCGGCGCTGGCGTCCGGGCGCAGACGCAAAGCGGCCTCATAAGCCGAAAGGGCCGCTGCGGGTTCGCCCGAGCGCAACAGGTAGTTGCCGCGATTATAACTGCCCGCCCAGTCATCGGCTCTGGCAGAAAAGGATTGCTCCAGTTCCTCTCTGGCCTTGGCAACAGCTTGTCGCGAGGATTCAGGGATATTCTGGCTCTGCACGCCAGCCAATGCCTCGGCGGCCCGAACCCGCACAAGCCGGGAGGGATCAACGCAAGCCTTGGCAAGGGCGTTCACGGTGACTGCTTCGCGATTTTCGGCCAGCGAGGCAGCGGCACTGGCGCGGACCAGTTCGGATTCATCGTTCAGGGCAGCGCGAACCATCGGCCACTTGGCGCTGTCCGGGCAGGCGCGCAGCAGGCGCAACATGGATGCTGCGTAGACAGCATCCCGCCCCGGCTCCGTCAGGGAGGCAAGCATGGCTGGCAACTGGCTGAAATTACGCTGCCGCGCATCCAGAATATGCCGGGCGCGGGCCAGCACAGGGGCCTGATAATCCCTGGGCCGCCATTGGCGCACAAGGGCATCTGCCCATGCGGCGTCCTTGTCCGGATGGCAACCAAGGCAGGCGTTTGGCGAGCCAAAACTGGCAGTTGCGGCAGGCGTGGGCGGGCGCATGGAGTGGTCGCTCCGGCTCATGCGGGCAAAGTCCGTCTTGGGCATATGACATGAAATGCAGCGGGAGCCGGGGCTTTCCGGCTTGTGCCGGGTGTGTTTGTCCAGCCCGGCCTCCTTGTCCTTATGGCAAGGCAGGCATGCCTGATCTGGATCCTTGGCCTGACGGAAACGCCCGCTGGAGGTATGGCAAAATATGCATTCCAGTTTACCCGCGCGCACGCAGGGGGCAGAAAGCCATGATGTGAAGGTGAAGTTTTCCCCCAGGTCGCGCCCGTCTGGATAGTAATCCTCATTTTCCAGCAGGATCAGATCAAAGTGGTCAAAAAAGCGTTCGCCAGGGCGGAATGAATCCGTGATGGGCGACATCTTCGCATGACACGAGGCACAGGAATCGTCGCGCTGCTGGCGATCCAGATCTTTTTTTATACGGATGATTTTCAGATCCGCAGGCGGCTTTCCCGGTTGCGCGGCAAGGCAAACGTCATTGTGGGCCTGCGACGGCCCGTGACATGTTTCGCAGTTGATGCCCGGCTCACGCCATGTGGTGCGGTAGCTGTCGCTTGCCGCATCATAATTGGTGGTCAGCTGGCTGACATGGCAGGCGTGGCAGGAGGTATTGAAGGTGTAGGCGCGGTCGCGCCAGTTGAGGCCCTCGTGCCCGCCAGCCCGAAAGTGGGGGCTGTGCCGCGTTGCACTGTCTGCAACTGCAAACCACTGGCGACTGCGCACGTCAAAAGCCAGAGGCAGGGTCTGCAAGCGCCCGCGCTCAAGGGTTGTAAGAAAATAATAAACGTTTTTGCCGCCGAGCACCTGCGCGATGGCGTAGTCGTGTTCGCCGTCCGGGCCCGTCTCGCGCACAAAACCCTGCCCCGGCCCGCAATAGGCGCGGTACACCCGCCCGCCGGATTCAATGCCTTTACCCTGCGGGGCCAGCTGCGCCCCAACCGTGGCATCTGCATACGGCTGCATGGCCAGCCCGTGACGGGATGTGGACCAGAGGGAATAAAATTTTTCGTGGCAGCTCTTGCAGCTTTGCGAACCGGCAAATCCCTCGGCGGCATCGGCGGCAAGAGTCGCGTCCGGCCCGCAGACAAGGGCAAGCCCCAGCAACAGGGCCTGCCCGCATCTGCATATATTCTCGGCTATGTTCAAGCCTAGTACCCTGGCAGGCGGAAATTGGGCGGATACTTTTGCAACACGCCACGGTAGCGGCCAAATTCCGAATTGATGACATTCCCCACCGGTATGTGGCGAATACCCACGGAATCGTCTTCCTGCGGATTTGTGTACAGGTTGAACATCACAAGGCCGCCGGTTTTTTCAACGATGCCGCCGGTAAAGCCGCCATTGTAACCCTTGCGGGTGATCATGTCGGTGATCTGCACAGCCTTGTGCAACTTGAACTCGTCAATGCGCACAGCCGCAAAGGTGGTGCCCAGCCAGTACAGGATGCTGCGCCTGTTGGAATTGCCCTTGTCCGCCAGCAGGAAGGAAAGCTGGTCGATGCCGTCCACATAACGGTCTGGGGGCAGCAGCTTGGCAAGCTCTGCTCCGGGCTTGCCAGCGAGGGAAAGCGCTGTAGGCAAAATGTCCGCAAGGTCAAAGAGACCTTCTGTCTTGCGGGGGGAGATCACGCCCTTGAAATAGGCAAACGTGGGCACGCGGGTGCCGCCTTCCCAGGTAGTGCCCTTGTATCCACGGAACGGCGAACGGCCATAGGGCGAGACTTCACCTTCCGGCCCGTTATCCGAGGTAAAAATAACCAGCGTGTTGTCAATCTGGCCGGAATCCTCAAGGGCCTTCATCAGGCGGGCGAAGACATCGTCCATCTCAACCATGCAGTCGGAATACGGCGTGCAGGCGCGGGATCTGCCCAGATACTTGTCGCTGGGATAGTTATCAAAATGACATCCGCGCGTGCCAAAATACAGAAAGAAAGGCTTGGGATTTTTTGCCTGAGCCTTGATGAAATTTTCACCGTAGGTCGTCAGGTCGTCATCCAGATGCTTGATGCTGTCGAGGTCAATAACCCGCAGATCCTTGCAACCTTTTTCGCCTTTCTTGCACTGCACTTCGCTGTGGCTGAAGGGGGCGTTTTCAAAAGCGGCAAACCGGGGGGGATTAAGGGCAATCTCTGGGTTGGCATTGATGTCGCGCCACTCCGTGTATTCGTCAGAAACCGAAAGGAATCCACGAAAATCGTCAAAGCCGACATTGTTGGGCAGG
This sequence comes from Desulfovibrio faecalis, assembly GCF_053570625.1. Classification (NCBI taxonomy): domain Bacteria; kingdom Pseudomonadati; phylum Thermodesulfobacteriota; class Desulfovibrionia; order Desulfovibrionales; family Desulfovibrionaceae; genus Desulfovibrio; species Desulfovibrio faecalis. The sequence continues at coordinate 3,478,979 of NZ_JBRBQR010000001.1, read as the reverse complement.
GAGCCTTCGTTTTCACCCATGTGCCACTTCCCTATGCCCTGGGTCACATAGCCCTGATCGGAAAGCAGTTTTGCAATGGTGATGGCCCCGTCCAGACCGCCCGCCTGCCCGTACATGGGCGGGTACTGCAAGCCGTGATGCACCGGAAGCTGCCCGGTCATGATGGTGGCGCGGGTTGGCGTGCAGCTTGGCTGCGAATACGCGGAGGTCATGATAAGCCCTTCGGAAGCGAATTTGTCCAGCGAGGGAGTATCGTTGCCCACGGCTATGCCGCCGCCGTTAAAGCCCACATCCATCCAGCCAACGTCATCAAGCACAAAAACCAGGATGTTGGGTTTTTTACCGAACTTTTTTTCCAGAGCAGCCAGTTTTTCCCGAACGGCCTTGTCCTGATCTGGATGGGGAATGACAGGCTCCAGATTGTCGGCGATTTTAACGCCGGGGACAGTCAGATACTGGTCGGGGTGGGGATACCCCTTGGCTTGAACGGGGCCTGATGACGTCCCCCTGTCGTTTTGCGCAAGGGAGGTTCCTGAAACAAGCGCCATTGCCCCCAGCTGCATGAGGGTCAGGGCAGAACACAAACAGATAAAACGCAAGAATTTATCCATGCTTCCTCCGAACAACAGTGCTTAGCTGAAGATGTTCAAAAAAATAGCATTGTAAATACTGCTTGACTAGATAAAAAATTACTATTTCGCGATATTCGTAACCATAATGATTCTATAACTTTTATTTTTACATCATATTATTATGGCATATTTTCAGTACAAAATTGTTATCCCGGCTTGAAATATAAAACATTCATGTCCGATAATTTTTACTTTTATATAAACTGTCTACAATATTGTTTTTATGATTTTTATAAACTTCAAAGAGACACGCTTCACCAACAACAAACTACAAACACGATATATTAATAAAATAAATTTTATCATACATCACCTTTGTGAACCTTGGTCATAACTTTAAGAAATAAAAAATATATACATAGAGCAATTAATATATCATCCCACACCATATTTTCTATGCGCGTCAAAGAATGGTACGTGCATGAAACGCTTCTCTCCAGTTATGGCATAAGGCCCGAACCAGCAGATACTTGATCAATATTAACCTGTGCGCAGAGCAGCAGCCCCCTTTGTGTGCCTTAAATATCGGTAGATATTTTTACCCTGCCACCCAAGCCAACAAAAAGTTCCATTATTTTAGATTGTTATATTTTATCTAACTATTTTTATTCAAAAAACATACGGCATCATGTAAACTTGGAGCCACAGCGAGTAGGTGGTGCAGCACCCCACTGCAGGCGGGCAAATCAGCTTCCACTGTACCCGACTGAATTCCTTTCAAATGATGGTGAGATCATGCCCACAGCAGAGCAAAGCACCAGAGAAAAGAAAGGCGCGTTATGCAACTGCAACAGGCGCATGCTTGCCATCACGGCGGCGTCCCTTCTTTTTCTGCTGACGATCATCTGGTCGGCAACCCTGTGGGACATTGCACGCTCAGAAAGAGAAGTTCAGTCAACTGTTGAAATTACCACGCGCACTCTGGCCCGCGCCCTGAGCGAGCACATGATGTCCACAATCAAGCGCCTTGAGCTTGCCATCAAGGAGCTGGATGCCACATGGGCTCCCGACCAAAAGGATATTCGCGCAGAAGCGGAGGGGCTGAAAAAAATCATCGGCGATCTTGCCCTGCAAATTTCCATAGTCGAACCTGACGGACTTGTTTCCTATTCAACCCTGCCACACACAACAGGCATAAGCATAGCCGACAGAGAGCACTTCAGCGTACACCTCACCCCGCCGTGGCGGGAAATTTATGTTGGCAAGCCGGTTTTGGGCCGTGTTTCCGGCAAATGGACCATCCAGTTTTCCAGCCCAATTGTCCGACAAGACAAACTTGTCGGCGTCATTGTTGTTTCTGTTGAGCCAGACTACTTTGCCTCATTCTTTCGCAGCCTTGGCCTTGATGCGCAAGACTCCATCGATGTCATCCGCTCCGACGGCGCACTGCTTGTGCGCTCCACGGGAGCAGGCCTCATTTACGGGCACATCATCAGCGGCACAACCTATCTGAAAGCAAACTCCCCCATCAGCGGCAACTTTCGCCGCCCATCGCAGATTGACGGTATTGAACGGATATTCGGCTATTACAAAATTGGCCAGTATGGGCTGACCTTTGTGGTGGGCAGCGCTGTGGGCAACGCCTTTGCGCCCTTTGAGCAGATACGTACCGCCACGTTGTGCGCGGCGGCGCTGGTATCTGCCCTGCTGGTGGCTCTGGCCTTTCTTGCCTACGACAGCCTGCGCCGCCGCGATGAAGCCGAAAAACAGCTGGAGCTTACGGGGCAGGTATTTGATTTCACTGGTGAAGCCATCTGCATAACAGACAGCGAAACAAACATCCTGGCAGTCAACGAATCCTTTTGCCGCCTCACGGGTTTTTCGCAGCAGGAGATTATCGGCAAGACGCCGCGTGTGCTGGCCTCAGGCCGTCACGGTCCGGAATTTTACAAGCATATGTGGGATCAGCTGTTTTCAAACGGCTGGTGGGAAGGCGAAATCTGGAACAAAAAAAAGGACGGCACCTTTTACCTTGAATGGTTGAACATCAAGGCTGTGCGCAATCTGCGCGGGGCCATAACCAACTATATCGGCGTGTTTGCCGACATCAAAAAAATCGCCGTAACCCAAAGGCGCATTGAGTTTCTGGCCACGCACGATGAACTGACCCAGTTGCCCAACCGCGCCGTGTTTTGCGACCGCCTGCAAAAAGCGCTGGATTGCTACCCGCCCACCAGTTGCCAGTTTGCTGTTGCCTTTATCGACATTGATGATTTTAAGATAGTCAATGATTCCATAGGGCATGCGGCGGGCGACAGTCTGCTTAAAAAAATGGCCCTCCGCCTCACCACCGCAGCTGGCGCGGATGCCGTTGTTTCACGCTTTGGCGGCGATGAATTTACCCTGCTGCTGGAAAATGTGGACGATGCCAAGGCTGCAGCCACTGCGCAACGCATCATTGAGTCTTTACGCCAGCCCATTTCTGTATGCGGCTTTGAAATCTACGCAGGGGTCAGCATTGGCATAGCCGTGTACCCGCAGCACGGCAGCGACATAAGCAGTCTTTTGCAAAATGCCGATATTGCCATGTACCATGCCAAGGGACAGGGCAAAAACACTTTCAGCTTCTTTAATGACGAGCTGCAGATCAAGGCAGCCATCCAGCTGCAGATAGAAAGCGGATTGCCGCGCGCCATTACAGAAAACGAGCTGGTTTTGCACTACCAGCCGCAGGTGGAACTGGATTCCGGACGCATAATCGGGCTTGAAGCCCTTGTGCGTTGGCAGCATCCCAATGACGGGCTGCTGTTCCCTGGCAAGTTCATTCCCCAGGCGGAAAAAACACGCCTTATTGACAAACTGGGCGAATGGGTTGCCGACAACGCCGCCGCGCAGATCGAGCAATGGCGCGCCGCAGGGCTCAACCCGCCCAAGGTTTCCATAAATATTTCACCATCGCAATTTTTGCGTGGCGCGGCCTTGCCCATGATTGAGCGTATCCTCAACAAATATTCCATTCCGCCGTATCTGCTTGCCATTGAGCTGACGGAAAGCGCCCTTATGACCGACCCCAAGGAGGCCCGCCGCGCTCTGGGCAAATTTCGCGATATGGGGCTGGAAATTTCCATTGACGATTTTGGCACCGGTTTTTCTTCGCTGTCGTCCCTGCGCCACTACCCCATCAACAGGCTCAAGATCGATCAGTCTTTTGTGCGGGATATGGACGAAGCCCCGGATGCCTGCGCCATCACGCAGACGGTCATTGATCTGGCAAAATACCTGGGCATAGCCTCCATTGCGGAAGGCATTGAGAACGAAGGGCAATTCACCAAAATCAAAATGATGGGCTGCAATATCGGGCAGGGATTCTTTTTCGCAAAAGCGCTTTCAGTGGAAGAACTGGAAAAAAGAGGATTCGTCAGCACCGGGCCAGCAATTATCACGCGCGACCAGTAGCACCCTCCGCTCAGGCGGAGTGCACCACGGTATTCTTGCCCTTAGCCTTTGCGGCGTACAGGGCCGCATCTGCCGCGCGCAGCAATTCCCGCCTGTTTTTCTTTCCCGTGGGCTCCAGCACCGCAACTCCGGCGCTCACGGTAACAACATTGCCGTGCCTGCCAGTTGCATGCTCAATGCACATCTGTGCAAAAGCCCGCACCACATCCTCCGCCAGTGCAAGCGCCTCTGTGGCGCCCATGCCGGGCAGGATCAGAGCAAACTCCTCCCCGCCATATCGGGCGGCCACATCTGTGGTGCGCCGGGCATGCGCTTGCAGAACCTGCGCCAGTTTGCGCAGGCATTCGTCGCCTTCCTGATGGCCGTACTGGTCATTGAAGTTTTTAAAGTCGTCAACATCCAGAATCACAATGGCCATACCAAGCCGCCCACGCACGGCCCGCTTCCATTCGCTCTCATACGCGGCATCAAACTTGCGCCTGTTGGCAAGGCTGGTGAGGGCGTCTGTCTCCGACATATCCTGAAGTTCTTCGTTGGCGACCCGCAGTTCCGCTTCCATTCTTGCAAATGTCATGGCGATAATGCTGAAAGTCAAAATCGAGGCAATGAACATTGCCATGAGCAGCAGGGCCTTGGCCATGTCATCCGGCCCGGAGGGAAGGCACTGCACGGAGTTGAAGGCCTTGTACGCGCGCAGCACAAACACCGCCCCAAGGACAACAAACATCGCCGACAGCAGAGATTGCGTCGCATGCCGTTTCCAGCCCTTGACCACATACGGCTCAAAACCGATGCGGAGAAACATGAAAGCCATGCCAAGGGAAAATATGGCAACCCTTGTGCACGTGTTGAAATCAACAAACATATAATAGGCGATTACGGCTGAAGCTACCGCAAAAACACCATAATTTATTGCCATGCGACGCTTCGGCCTGACACCGCCATACAGCAGCAGGCCACGGAACAGGAAAACTCCGGAGAGCAGCATCAGCACGCCGCCAGAGTAGAGGGAAAGCAATAAATCAAAAGGACGGAAATAGTTAAGAAACAGCCCTACAGACCAGCAAACTAGCCCAAGTGTCATACTCCCGAACCCAGGATAGGTGCGGCGGTACAAGTACGTGTACACAAGCACGGAAGACAGCGAGAAATAGAGAGCCGCCACGAGAACTGCCATGGTAAAGGCATCAAAGTTGCTCAAAAGATCAATCATTGGCAACAATCCGTAACGGTTGGGAACAAGCCAAAATTTCAGAATGCCTCAGAAACCTTGAGCAAGATTAGCATGTTGATCCATACCTGAAAAGGCGCAAATACTCCCCCGGCCTGCCAGGCACGAACACTCCTTTTACGCCACCGCCCCTTTCCGCCAGGTTGACCTGCTCCGTGCTTCACGCGTAAGGCCAAGAGGTGGCTGCAACCTGCCGTGTTGCCTGTTGAATACGTTCCACCCCGGCCCTGATGCCGGATCAGCGAAGGCCCTATGGATATTCCCGTTCTTGTAGTTGTGATCGCCTGGTTTGTGGGCGGTTTTGTTTCAGGTGCAAGCGGCATCGGCGGCGCCATGATCGCCCTGCCCCTTGCGGCCCTGTTTATTCCCATTCAGGTTGTCATCGCCCTGAGCTGCATACTTAATCTTGTTATGGACGGCATGATCGCCGCCATGCATTTTCGGTTCTGCAAGGTTCGCGCGCTGTACCCCCTGTTTGCCGGGGCCATCCCCGGCTCCATCATCGGCCTTTTCATTCTCCAGATGGTTCCTGGCAGCATGCTCCAGGGCATGACCGGCATACTCCTGCTGGCATTTGTGCTTTGGCAGAGCCGCTCGCGCCTAAGCCAGACCGGGCAGGAATCCTGGCTCAAGGGCGGGCTTGCGGGCTTTGCCTCGGGCGTGCTTGGGTCGGCCATCTCTTTTGATGGCCCTCCAGTGGGAGCTTACGGCCTCTATGCCGGGTGGACTCCACGTATATTTCTCGGCACGCTGGGCGTATTTTTTATCATCAGGGCTTCACTGACCTGCGTTCTCCAGGCCGGAGCGGGATTATACACGCCCGAGGTGCTGCGCTACGCCGCATACGGCTTGCCAGCCACTGTGCTGGGTACGCTGTGCGCCTTCCCCGTAGCGAAAAGGATCAATCCAGAACGCTTCCGCACCGTGCTGCGCGGCATCATTGCCGTTGCGGCTCTCGTCTGCATCTGGCGGGCGTGGCTGTAGCGCTCAACCATTTGTAACTTTCCATCAGTATTGGCCTCCTCGCGGAGGCCTTTTCTTTGCGGCAAAGGCGCAGGGCCGGAGCTGACCACGGCCTGCGGTAACGCAGTTTACAACTGAAATGAATTAACTACCCTCAACAATCTGACAATATTTCAGCAGGTTGCCATCACACACGCGGCGCAGCCCTGTTACCCTCACAGAGCTGCGCCGTTATATTTTCAACCAGACAATTCAGGCTGGCAGGGGTTGAAGCCGCCTAAACTTCGGCGGTATACGGCGGGGCCGGATCGTACTGCAAAATTTTGCGCACAAGGCGGGCGTGATCAGGGTCATGTATCTGGCCCACGAGCCACAGGGCCATATCCATCCCCGCAGAGACGCCCTGCGAGGTGACGATCTTGCCGTCGCGCACATAGCGCGCATCCGGCAGAGCTGTTATTTCTGGGTCTCTTTCAAAGGCGGCCATAAGCTGCCAGTGCGTTGTGGCCCGGCGCCCCTTGAGCAAGCCGGCCCTTTGCAGAATCAACCCACCGGTGCATACGGCGGCAAGGTATTCCACCTTTTCGTACTGCTGCCGCACCCACTCCAGAATGCCGGGGTCGCTCCAGGCGTATTCGGAAACTTCCGCCGTGCCGGGCAACAGCAGCACATCCAGCGGCGGGACGTTTTGCAGGCTGTAGTCCGGGGTAATACGCAAGCCGCTCAACCCGCAGAGGGGTTGCCCCGTGCAGCTCAGCGTCACCACCCTGCCGCCCCCGGCAAACTGGTTAGATGCCGCAAAAACCTGCATGGGCGCTACAAAATCCAGCTCCGCCACCTGTTCATAAATATATATTCCGTATGTGAGGCCTTTTTTCATCTTTATTCTCCTTTAAAAAAAAGTCGGCTGTACTGGTGGGGGCTGAGGCCAAGACGGCGAATAAAGGCCTTGCGCAGGCGATCTTCGCTGCCAAAACCCGCCGACTGCGCCACCGAGGCAAAGGAATCAGCCCCGGCTTCAATAAGCTCCCGCGCCCGGGTGATGCGCAAGCCTTCCACAAAGCGGGCCGGGCTGCTGCCGGTTTCTGCGGGGAATACCCGCGCGAACGAGCGGGGGCTCATGTTCGCCACCTCGGCCAGGCGCTCAACAGTCAGGCTTTTGCCAAGATTCGCCTCCAGCCAGCGCACCAGAGGGGCAAACCTGCCCGCATTGACCTGCGCGGCCAGCGCGGAGCTGTACTGGCTCTGGTTGCCGGGGCGGCGGCGGTACAAAAGCAAGACGCGGGCGACTTCCATTGCCAGTCTGTCGCCGTAGTCTTCCTCAACCATATCCAGCGCCAGATCTATGCCCGCCGTAACGCCGCCGCTTGTGGACGTGTTGCCGTCGCGTACAAAAATGGCGTCAGGCTCCACGGTAATCAGCGGATACAGTTCGGCCAGGCGACCAGCCACCAGCCAGTGGGTTGCCGCCCTTTTGCCATGCAGCAGACCACAGGCCGCCAGAATGAACGCCCCGCTGCACACGCTTGCTATGCGCGCAGATCGGGCCGCCGCCGCACTTACCTGCTGTATGATCTGCGGATTCTCCGATATGGCTTCCGCATTCACTGCGCCGGGAACAACGAGAATATCCGGCGAAAGATATTCAAGTGTTGTTTGCGCCGTCAGCACAAGACCGGATGACGTTCGCACAGGGCCTGGGGTGCAGGCGGCGAACACGGGGGCATAGCCCTGATCCTTTTTGTTGGTGTGCGCCAGGATATCCGTAGCCGCCGCAAAAACCTCCAGCGGGCCGGATACATCCAACGAGACAATGCCGGGATAAAGAAAGAAAACAACGCGCTGTTTCATGTGTGCAGAATAGAAAACGACCGCACTGGCAGCAATGACAAAAAATAGTCTTTTTCTGCCACAATGGCGGATACAGGGATGCCGCAGGAACAGACGGTGCCGATTGGCAGAAAGGCAAAGGCCGTCCGGCATACTCGCAGGTATGCCGGACGGCCTTTATATTTTTGGATGTCGGGTCTTCTGGCCCGTCTGGTTTACTGTTTCTTTTTATCGCGGGTCTGTTTGGTGGGGCTGCTGGGAGCTGCGGCCTTGGCAGGAGCCTTGGTGGACATGCTGCGCAGGGCGGCCTTGGCATCTGGATCCCCGTTCTTGGCGGCAAGCTGATACCAGCGGTTGGCTTCGGTCAGGTTGCGGGGAACGCCCGTACCCTGTTCGTACATGAGGCCAAGGCTGTACTGAGCGGCAGCTTCATTCTGCTCCGCAGCCTTGCGGTACCAATCCACAGCCTGGGTATAATCCTGCGCCGCGCCGCGCCCCTGCTCATACATATAGCCGAGGTTGTACTGCGCTTCAGCATAGCCCTGCTCCGCCGCGCGTGTATACCACTGCACGGCCTTGGCGGGATCCTGGGCATAGCCGCGCCCTTCAGCGTACATGTAGGCCAGGTTGTTCTGGGCTTTGGCGTGATCCTGCTCTGCAGCCTTTTCAAACCAATGGGCCGCCTTGGTGTCGCTCTGGTTTTCGCCCTTGCCGTTCATGTAGGTCCAGCCCAGCGAATACTGTGCCGAAGCCAGCCCCTGATTGGCGGCCCGGGTGTACCAGTCAATGGCGGCGGCTTCATCCTTGGCCACGCCCTTGCCATAGGCATAGAGGTAGCCAAGATTGTACTGGGCCATGGCCAACCCCTGATCGGCGGCCTTGCGGAACCAGCGGGCGGCCTCGTGGTAATTGCGTGGAACGCCATCCCCGGTAACCAGCGATGTTGCCCACGAATTCATGGCGCTGACGTCGCCCTTTTCTGCCGCCAGACGGAAAAATTCCGCAGCGCGCGTATTGTTTTTCTTCACGCCCTTGCCTTCAAGGATCAGGCGACCCATAACATAGAGGGCTTCGGCATTGCCGCTGTCCACCAGCGGCTTGAGCACGCGCACGGCCTGATCGTAATCGGCCTTGTCCAGCGCGGCCTGAGCCTCGCGCAGGGTCGAGGCATCATCAGCCAGAACAGTGCCGCCCATGAGCAGAACAGAACAAAATACCGCAGCCACCAACAGCGACAACGAAAAGACACGAACTTGCATGTGTTACAGACTCTTCAGCATTTTCAGCCAGTAAGGGTTAGGACCGCCCGGAACGGTCAGGGCCTGCTGCGCGCAGTAGGCCTTGCGCGCCTGCTGCACCTTATCGCTCATCCACCATGCCAGCGGATCACTCCAGACCTCGGCGGCCTTGGCGGCGGCCTTCTGGGGTGTTTCGTGCCATATACCGGCTTCGGCCAGCATGTCCAGCAGGGCCGTGGCATCGCTTGTCAGCGCCCAGGCCTCGCGCCGCCAGAACAGCACCATGGGGATATTGGCAACCAGCGATTCCAGCAGTGTTGTGCCGTTGTGGTCCAGCACCAGCAAACGGCAGGCATAGAGGTGGTTTGACAACATGCCTGTAGCCATTCGCACAGCGGGGAAACGCTCCAGCACCCAATCCGCATCGCGCAGGGAGCCGGGAACCGGGAAATAGGGGCGGTACAGCGAACAAGCCTGCACATCGCGCCCCAGAGCTTCAAAAAATCGACTTTTATCCTTGCGGTATTCCACTACCTGCAAGGGCGAGGGATGCGCGTCAAGCCGATAGGGAAAGGCGGGCATTTCGGTGCCGACATACAGCAGGTTTTCGCCCTTCTGCCCCTGCCAGCGCCCTTCAAGGCCATCAAGCTGCGGGTACGGCAAGGGAACAAAATTGCCCGCACTGCCCTGATGCTGCTTCCAGCCCCAGGTGCCAAAGGCATGCTGGCTGTATTCCACCATCTCCACATCTGAAACGCAACGCACCTGCCCGTAGTCGCTGCCATGCTGCACATACATGAGGCGGTTGCCGCGCCCCCGCCACTTGGCCAGCGACTGGCGGTAATCCGCATCTTCATAGGCCAGCACGCTGGCAACGCGCAGACGCGGCCCCAGCGGATCAGGTGTAAGACGGGCCGGATGCTTGTGACTTGCCAGCAGTTGCGGCAAGGAAGCCATAAACAGCGTCACCAGCGTACTGGCGAAATTTTCTGGCAGATCCGCCGCAATACCGGTGGCGGCGCTGCTGTACTCCGCCTGCGGGCGCGACTTGTCCGGCCCATGGCTGCGGTGCAGCAAGGCCAGCGAAAAACGCAAAGTCTGGGCAATGCTCATGCCCTTGAGCCGGGGGCAAGGCAGGCGCAGCATCAGCTTGCGCAGCACCTCACGCACCTGCTCCTTGCCGGAGAGCTTTTCCTGCTCGCCATACTTTTTTTGCACCGAGGGCAGATATTCCATGCTCCAGGCAGCGGGAAAGACCTCTTCCAGCAGGCGCGAGAACAGCCAGTGGTTGTAGGTATGCCCCAACGCCCCGTGCATCACAAAATCCGGCCCGGTGGCAAAACTGAACGAGCAGTCACGCGGCAGCAGCGGCACATGCAGCGGCTCCTGCCCCCAGGCCTGCACCATGGCCTTGACCCGCCACCAGCGCTCCACAACCTGCTTGGAAACATTCATTGCCCACGGCGTGAGCAGGGTCTCCCAATAGGCAGGCGGCAAATTGCGGGCATGCGGGCATATACGCTCGGCAACATGAGGCAGCATGTCGGCGCAGAGAGCCTTTACCTCCTGACAGGCCCGCTCCTGCAAGGGAATCTCGACCAGCGGCTCAGGAGCAAAGGTGAATTTTTTATCCCAGTCGGGAAAAAATTCTTCCTGCTCTGCAAAGCACCAAGGCCCGGCCGCGCGAAAAACCGCAGGGTCGGCCTTGTGGGGCATGCGCCCAAGAACAAGGGTTACGCGCCCGTTGCTCATAATCAGGCCCTGTCAAGATCGGCCCAGGAAAGCACGGTATCTTCCGGCAGATCGCGGCGGGCGCGCATACCGAGCACCTCGTCGTAATTACGGGGGGAGATGCCGTGCGCGGGGCGCTTCCAGGTAAGATCGGCAGCGGTCAGCGGCTGACCAGCAGGCACAGCCCGCGCCGTCACCAGGGAGCGGCGGGCATGCTGCCGTGCTGGTTCTTCTTCCGGCAGGGCGCGCAGCTCCATGCCGCCCACGCTGGTCAGCGTGGCGTTGAGGCGCTTGTAGAAATGCTTGAGGTCTTCCTTGTCCATGGCATGATAATGGTCATTGCCGGGCAAGGTTTTGTCGTGCGAAAAATGCTTTTCAAGAATGCGCGCGCCCAGCAGGGTGGCGGTTTCAAGAATATGCATGTCGTTGGGCAGAGTGTGGTCGGAATAACCAATGACATGCTGGGGGAAATGCCGCTTGAGCGCGGGAATCATACCCAGAGCCGCGTTTTCATCAGCAGTCGGATAGTTGAGCACGCAGTGCAGCAGGGCCAGCTTGTTGCCCTTTTCTTCAATCCATTCCACGGCTTCTGCAATTTCGTGCAGATGCGCCGCGCCGGTGGAGAGAATAATGGGCTTTTTGAAATCGCAGAGAATGCGGATAAAGGGCTTGTTGGTAATGTCGGACGAGGAAATCTTGAACACGTCCATGAGGTCGTTGAGAAAGTGCGCCGACTCCACGTCAAAGGGCGTGGACATGAAGGCAATGCCCGCAGCGTCGCAATGCTTCTTGAGGGCTTCAAATTCGTTCTTCCAAAAAGAATCGTGCTTTTTGAAGAGCTCGTACTGGCTGGAGGTGGGTTCCTTGGAGGTATCCCAGTAGGCAGGAGAATCCTTGGAGGCCAGGGTTCCTGCCTTGTAGGTCTGGAACTTGATGGCATTGGCCCCGCCCTCGGCGGCCTCGTCAACCAGACGGCGGGCAATTTCCATGCTGCCCTCGTGGTTCACGCCAGCCTCGGCAATAACATAGGGAACGGGGATGTGGGTTTCCTGAGTGGGGACATCGAATATTTCCATGAGTTTCATGCTCATTTCCTCTCTGATGAATGATGGGGGAAAACTATACTCCCGCAAGATGCAAAAGAAAAGCACACGCTGTGCCCATTCACATAACATTTTACAATAACAGTATATTTAAACTATTCGGGCGTTTTACCCAACGCTCTTTACCTGCGGCCCGCCTGCGGATATGTTCTTTGCCCAAACCCATAAAGGATGCAGACATGGCGCACAGCAAGACACTTCGTATCGTTCTGGCCACGCAAAATGCGGGCAAGGTTCGCGAACTGGCCGACCCGCTGACCGAATTCGGCGTGGAAGTTCTGGGGCTTTCCTCCTTTCCTGAAATTGGCGACATCGAAGAGACCGGCACCACCTTTGAAGAAAACGCTCTCATCAAGGCCCGGGCCGTGGCGGCCCTGACCGGCCTTGTGAGCGTTGCCGATGATTCCGGCCTGGAAGTGGACGCACTGGACGGCGCACCGGGCGTGTACTCTGCCCGCTATTCCGATGACTGGGAGAGCCTGCCCGGCGAAAGCCGCGATGCCCGCAACATCCGCAAACTGCTGCACGCCATGGCCGCAGTTCCCGCTGAAAAACGCGGCTGCCGCTTTGTCAGCTGTATGGCCGCCGCCAAGCCCAATGGCGATGAACTGGTGGTGCGCGGCACATGGGAAGGCACCCTGCTGGAAAGCCCGCACGGGGACAACGGTTTTGGCTACGACCCTATTTTCTTTGATCCAACAGCGAACAAATCCGGCGCGGAACTGACGCGGGATGAAAAAAACGCCCGCAGCCACCGGGGCAATGCCCTGCGCACCCTGCTGGCCCGCTGGGCCGAATTTATGCGTTAAGACGCGACACGCACCAATGATGCGGACGGAACAAACCGCCCGCAAAGATCGCATGGCTACAAAGCCAAGAAATCAGGAGCAGGCGGGGCAACCCGCCACTTCTTTTTTACCCCGGCTGCAAGGCCGCGGGCTGCGCCCTCCTGCCGATGCGCAGAACGCCCCACGAGTTCCGGAGGAACAGACCGTCATTTTTATGCCAGTCAGGGCAACCGGCAAGCGGATATGCTCATTTTCCACGCGCCGCCAGTCTCTAAACTTTTTCGCCTTTGCTCCGTTAAAATAACTGAGGTGCAAGACCTTCGGCATTTTTGCATGGAGGCAAAAAATGCCTTTGGGGCAGCCCGGAGCAAAACAAATGCTCCGCGCGCGCAAACGAAAAAATACGGCCAAGACGGGTATCCGCGCTATCTGCTGATTTTTTTTCAGTATTTCTGGCATCGCGCCCGCCCCGCCCCGCCGTATCCACCAATTTGCACGTATCTTGCAAATTTTTGAGTGTCCGTCATGTCTCCGGCACGTATTGCCGCCATTTGCATGCATGGCGGCTGGCGGTTCCCCGGGGTTTGCGCATGATGCCCGCACCGGGAACGGCACATCTTTTTTGTGAGGCACCTATGGCCAGCACCATATCCGGCTCCAACGCCATATCCAACCTCAGTGGTTCGGATACTGACTTTGATACGGTTCTCGCGAACCTCAAAAAGGTTGAGTCCACGCAACTCAATCGTCTTACTGCGTGGAAAAGCGACTGGAAACTGCGCTATGATGCTTTTGACAAAGTTATTGAGCAGGTCAGCACCGCCAGCAATGTGCTTGCAAACCTTGCCAACAAAAACAGCTTTGTTACCAAAAATGTAACCAGCAGCGACAGCAATATTATTTCTGCTGTTGCCAGTGCCTCAGCAGATGACGTTCAGCATACCATCAATGTCAGCCAGGTGGCGAGCAACGCCATCTGGGCCAACACCGGGCACATCTTTAGCAGCAAGACAGACATTATTAACACATCCGGCACATCGCAGACATTTTCATACAGCTATGCCGGCAAGGAATACAGCATGGCCGTTCCGGCCAATACCACGCTCGATTCCTTCGTAAGCATGGTCAACAATTCTTCCGACAACCCCGGCATCAAGGTCAGCATTGTTCAGGCCAGTTCCGGCTATGTTTTTCAGGTTGCCGGCAAGAGCACCGGGGTGGCCAACGATCTGGTCATTCACAGCTCCGGCCTTGTGGGCATGAGCGCATCAGGCGCAACTTCCACATGGTCTACCAATAGTGCGCTGGATGTGAGCAGCGTGCTTACCAATCCCACAAAGTATGCATATGACCTCATCATGGAGGACGGCAACACATTTTCCGTTAAAATCAACGGCGACAAAACCAACCAGGATCTTGCAAGCGCCATCAATGCGCAGGTAGGGCGCAGCATTGCCAGCATTGACGGCTCCGGCAACCTGCAGCTTGCTGACGTCAAGGCCATGTACCGGCGCGACACAAGTACGCAGACATCCTTCAGCACCCCGGTCACAAAATTTTCCCTGGGCTCAACGCCCACAACAACCAAGCTAACGGGCGCCCTGACGGTTGATCTGAACATCAACGATGGCGTCACCACTGGCACCCGCACCCTGACCATTGCCGCCGGCACCACCATGAAGGATGCCGCACTGCAGATCGCCCAGGCTTCCGGCGCGAGCACGGCTGAAATGACCTACAACAGCACCACTGGCGGCTGGGAGCTGAACCTCTCCAACGTGAACGGTGCGACCCTTAGCTTTGCTGACAGCGCCAGCGATTCTGGCAAGATGACCTCAACCGTTGTTGCCGACCAGACCAAGCTTGGCACCAAGGTGGTGGGAGATGCCGGCGCACAGAGCTTCACCGCGAGCACCGCCATTACCTTCGACAGCGCCAAGCTCTCGCAAAAGCTTGGCGGCACAAGCGCTGACGGCACAAAAAACTTTACCTATACCTTTGTTGACAACACTGGCGGCACGCAAACCCTGACCATTGCGCAGGACAAGACCTATCAGGATCTGCTGACCCAGCTTCAGTCTTTAAGCGGTAGTACATTAAGTGGGGATGGCAAAACTGTCACTTTTGCCAATACGGAAAAATTCTATTTAAGCGCTGGCGGTACCGGCGGCGGCATGGACGGAATCACCGTCAAAACAGACGCCACGGCCACCGTTACCAACATGGCCGCTGGCACCGCGCTGGAGACGCCCCCGGCCCTGACCTATACCTACACAACCAATAATAGCACCACGCCGCAAACATTTACGATTCCTGGCGGCTCCAAGATTGCGGACGTCATCGCCGAACTCAAGAGTAAAGGGCTGTCTGGCTCACTGGTCAGCGCGGACGGGGCTACGACCATTGACCTGCAAACAGGCACCCTGCCTACAACCGGCAGTTATTATCTCAAGCTCAACAATATTGATTCGCTCAGCGGGCCGGGCATTACCGGTCAGGTGACGTCGTCCTCCAACTGGAATATCCGTGGCGCGGCAAATGCCAAATTTACGGTGGACAACTGGCCCCTGACCATGGAATCCGACACCAACAGCGTGAGCAACGTGATTGAAGGCGTGGTCTTTACCATTCAGGACAAAGGCAGCGCATCCATTACGGTCAATACAGACATCACCTCGGTGGAAAAATCCATTCAGACATTTCTTGATTCCGTCAACTCCGTTTTGATGACCATCAATGATTACACAAAATTTGACACGAACAAGGAAGTCACCACCAACGATCCCAAGAATAAGACCAGCAGCAACTACAGCACCTCGCAGCTGACCGCAGAAAAAGGCGGCTTGTTGCAGGGCAACTATGGCGTGCAATTGTTCAAGTCGCGCTTCACTTCGTTGATCAACAGCGCCCCCCCTGGTTTTGCCAGCCGGTCATCCGCCTCTGATGTGCTGTCGGGCGACGTGCTTGCCAACCTCGCCAACATGGGCATCAAGGTTGAAACCGACCAGTCGAGTTCAAACTATGGGCTGTTGGTAATTGCGCCTTCGTCCGGCATCGCTGAACTGCAGCAGATGGACAAGAGCAATTATGAGAAAATGATCAACAGCAACCTTTCGGATGTTGTGGATTTTTTCTGTTCCAGCGGCACCGGCACGACTACCAGTTCTGATTTTCGCTATGGCAGCCACATTGCGGGCATCACCAAGGGCGGTTCCTACGATGTGAACTACACTGTTGATGCTGGCGGCAATATTACCAATGTCACAGTTGGCGGCGTGGCTGCAACGCGCGACACCAGCCAGCCGGGTTATTATTACAGCGTTGCTTCCGGTGATGCGCGAGGCCTCTCACTTCAGATAGACAACCTCACCCCCGGAAACCACACGGGGCAGGTACGCATCAAGGAAGGACTGATCCAGACGGTCAGCACATTCCTCAAAAGCGAACTGACCTATACGGACGTCAACGTCTCGGGCACCGGTACCGCAGAGCAGACGTCCGCAGCCATTGCGCTCAAATCGAAGAATGGCGCGTTGATGGTTCTGAAAAACAATTATCAGAGCATCATGGAAAATATCGATAAAAAGATTACCCAGGAACAGGAGCGTCTTGATACGTGGGAGGCTCGGCAAAAAACATACTTTGCCAACCTTGAAACCCTGCTCAAAAAATACAATACCCAGAAAGACCAACTCACTTCGCAGCTCAAGCAGCTTTCCAGTTCGTCAAGCAGTTCCTCCTAACCAGCATGAAACAACAATAAGGCCAGCCAAAGAACACCGCCATAAGGACACACTATGAACAAAGCGGCGCAAGCATATTTTCAGACCAAGGTCGGCACCACGGATCAGGGGCAACTTTTGCTCATGCTCTATGACGGCGCGCTCACATTCATACAGCAGGCGCGCACAAAAATGATTGCCAATGACTATGCGGGAAAGGGCATCCTTATCTCCAAGGTTATTGACATAATCAATGAGCTTTCCGCTTCTTTGAACATGGACAAGGGCGGCAGCCTGGCTGTGAACCTGAACAACCTGTACCTGCTCTGCACGGCACGTTTGCTGCGCGCCAACCTGAAAATGGATATGGATTCACTTAACAGTGTGGAATCCATCCTTTCAGGCCTGCGTGGCGCCTATGCCCAGATTATTGAAACCCCAGAGGCCCGTCAGGCGAGCAACGATATCGCCACCCGCCTGCAACCCCTGGGGACAATGACCAGATCTCCGCAGCCTATCATACCGTCAACAGTCACTGCCGTACCGCGCTCCCATGCTCAGGCGGCCTATGGCCGTAGCGCCATGCGCCCTGCGGCAGAGGCACCCAGCCAGACGGCCGATGCCCAGCGCGCGCATGTGCAGTCTTTTGACCAAGCCACGCCGCAGGCGACAGCACCACAACCGCGCCTGCCCGGCGCTTACGGCAAACCCTAGTACAAAGCCTTGCCCTGAACAGGAAGGCTGATAGCAGTATTACGCAAAAAGCGGCGGCATCTTGGTGTCGCCGCTTTTTGCGCTGACATGCGGTCTGCCGAAAAATACCACCGATGCGGATGGCAAAAGACGCAAGGCTGTTTTGGAAAATTGATCATGATCCTCTTTGACAGGCTTATCCAGAGAAGCTAGTCTTCACAAAATTTTTAAAGAGCATCCGCTCAAAGTTTATCCATATTTTACTGCACTGCGAAACAAGCGCCATGGTGAAATCCAAAGAGTCTTCTGTTAACTGCAAAAATACATACCTCAAACTATTTGATATGTTTGATAAAGCAGGCGTCCCGCCAGAAACGCGCTGGCGCTCCCTGCTGCTTTTTTTCAGGGAAATGAAGGACTATCATTTTCTTGACGAAGAACAAAAGATTGCCATTCTCGCACAGATGGAAGATCTGTTGAAAAACAGACACTACTCTGATGAGCAGCTTGTTTCCACAATCCGCAAATGCAGCGAAATATTCAGTAAGCCAATAGTGACCCAGCTCGACAGCATGGTTCACGAAACGTCTTCCATCATAGACCAGTTTTTCAGCAAGCTGTCTTCGCGCTACGGCGACATTGCCCACCTTGAGAAAGAAAGCCTTTCCATTGTGGCGGAAAACGGTGATAGCACCGTCATGCTTGAAAAGCTGCAATCAGCCTTTCACCGGGTCAAGGTTCTTTTTGAGGAAGACATCTGCAACCTTGAAAATCTCGCCTTTATTGACCCTCTGACGCAGGTTGCCAACCGCCTGAGCCTTGATCTTTTTATCAAAAATTCTACGGCCCGGTGGCACGAAGAAGGGCAACCCTTTGCCTTGGCCCTCTTTGATATCGACCACTTCAAAACCTTTAACGACACCTACGGCCACCTTATCGGCGATCAGGTGCTTAAGGTTGTGGGCTCGCACCTCCGCAGGGCACGCGAAGAAATTGATACAGATACGGATGCCCTTGCAGCACGCTTTGGCGGCGATGAGTTTGCCCTTGTGGCCTCCGGGGCCAACGCGCATCTGTTGCCCGAAATAATCAGCCGTTTTTGCAAGGCCATCAAAAATTTCAACCTGCTCATCCGGGATACGGAAGGCAATGTTGAAAAAAATAACCTGCACATTACCGTCAGCGCCGGCATAGCCGTGTTGGATGCCAAAGCGCCCCAAATCCAAACGGCAGAACAACTTTTTGACCGGGCGGACAAAGCCCTGTACCACGCCAAGCACAATGCCCGTTCGCGCGCGGTGGTGTTAAAGGCTAACAACCAATACCTGATTCTGGACGAAGAAAACCACAAGGCTGTCTAGTGCCAGGGCAATGCCCGCAGCTTGCGCATCATTAAAAAAGGCGGGAAAACCCGCCTTTTTTATGGTGCCGAAAAAATCAGCCGCATGCCCGCCAGCAAAGGGTTACCCCCTCGCGCCCCCGTTTTTTACAGCCCAGCCCATGGTTTGGTGAAAGCTGAGCTTTACCGCCACTGCGGCAAGGCAAGCTGTCAAAAACGCCCCCGCCATATCCAGCGGATAATGCACCCCCACAAAAATCCTGGCCCAGGCCGTAGCGAACCCCAGCAGCATGACAAACAGCGCAATGCCACGCGAGCCATTTTGCAGTAACAGAGCAAACGCCAGAGAAAACAAAAAAGTGGCGTGTAAACTGGGAAAGGACGATGTGGGTTCGTGGGCAATCAGCATTCGCCCAAGCCCCAGTACAAAGGGCCGAGGATTATAATGAAGCATTCGGATCAGGCAGGCTGAACCCATGGCCACCGCCACGGTCAAAACCACACGTAAAGCCAGAGCAATGGCAAAACCGCGAGGCTTTTGCCGCACAACAGCCAACAGGGCCAACACCACAGCGATGCCGATGGGCCATTCTGCCAGTGCGGCCCCGGCCCATACTGCAAAGGGAGATGCCGCATCGCTGGCGTTAAGAACGAGAAAAATCTGGTGATTCAGTGAAATCATGATTTATGCCGGGATGCAGTGCATCAGAAAAAATCCGCATTATGCGCGCTGAAGCGTGTTGTCAAAAATTCCTTGAACATAACCACGGCCAAGGCCGCAGTGGGACTCCAGGCAAAATCCTGAAAAACAAAATGTCCGCAATACGGCAGCATGAGCAGGGAGGCCCCTGGAATCAACTTTTTCATACCCACAAGCTGCTCTGGCAAAACGATATCCCGGTCGCCACCCACAACGAGCGTTGGCGTTTGCAGGGCTTGCAGACGCTCAGTTTTTATAATGTCCATGCACTCCCACAGCTCTTTTGTCTTGCTGATGAAACTCTCGAACTTGGGGACCGGATTAAGTTCCTCATACTGTTGCGCAACTTCCGGCATATGCTCCCGAACAAAATCCGCAGACAGATTACCAACAGTTTCCAGCCAACCATCCGACATACCTTCACCAAGATAATTGCCGGATATGGCAATGAGGCTCTTTACCCTGCCCGGCAGGCGGCTTGCCATATGCAAGCCGAGGTTCGCCCCATCGCTGTAACCAACGATATGGAAAGATGGCAGATCAAGCGCCTGCGTGAAAGAAATCAGCTCCTCCGCCATCAGGGCATACTCAAAAGGCGCGTCTGTATCCGCTGTTCTGCCGTGCCCGCGCCGGTCAACAGCGATAACGCGAAAATCCTTTGCCAGCTCTGCCAGCAGGGTTTCGTAATTTTCGCAGGTATCCAGCCCGCCGTGCAAAAAAAGAAGAGGTTCCCCCTGCCCCTTTGTTGTATAAAACCAGTTGATTTCGCCAGTTGATATCTGCATTTCTTGCACTCCGATGTCTGATTTATTTATTACATTACCTTTTTACGTTGACTTATCAACTCTAGAGAGTTGCCATTAGTGCCCTGAACTGAAAAATATTTTCGCGGATACTCACACAACACGCCCGGTCCTGTAAACAAAAAGAGCCGGAGCAAATAATACTCCGGCTCTTTTTGCGCATATCAGAGTTTGCTTTCAGGCTGCTGTCAGTGCACGCCCTTACCATTAAGAAATGGCCCGTAGCGTTTGTCCGTCCCCATAATATGTCCCACGAGCCACTCTTTCAAAAAACGCATGATTTCCATGGTGACCTTGGCGCGACCACTTTTAAGCTCCTGCTCAAAAGCCAGAACTTTTTCTACCAGATCACGATGCGCTTTTTTGTGTGCAGGCGCTTCTGCGTAGCCATAGCGGTCAAAAAATTCTTCTTCCGTGGCGAAATGCTTTACTGTGTATTGCTTCAGCCTGTCCAGCACGCCTGCAAGCACCTCTTCTGACCGACGTTGCCGCATGGCGGAATTCAACTCATTGATAAGGGCCACAAGAGCCTTGTGCTGTTCGTCAATCTTTGCAACCCCTACAGAAAGATCGCTCGTCCAGCATATCAGCTGATCGGAATCTACAACACCGCCAAGATTTCCCTGCCCCATGGCGCTGACGATGGCGTCCAGTTCTTCTGCCTGACCGGATATTTCCACAAGCACACGAATGGAATTATTGACATGTTCCGCCGTTTCCTTTGCGATTGTGTTGACTTCAGCCGCACCTTTGCGAACATCTTCACTCGCTGCAGTTTGCGCCTGGCTGGATGCTGCGATGGCAGAAACTTCGTTGGCGGCCTGCTGGACAAATCCCGCAATCCTGTCCACATCTTCAGCGGCCTGTTCGGCGGCGCTTGCGCTAGTAACAATATCTTGCGCGGCGGCATCCACAGCCTGAACATTTTCGCGGGCCCTGGCCTGAATATTTCTCAATGACTCGCCGACCTCGCTGGTGGCCTTCATTGTCTTTTCCGCAAGCTTGCGCACTTCATCGGCTACCACGGCGAATCCACGGCCGGCTTCGCCAGCCCTGGCGGCCTCAATGGCGGCGTTCAGGGCCAACAGATTTGTTTGATCCGCAATGTCGGAAATAACTCCAAGCACAGCTCCAATGCCCTCGGCCTGTTGCCCAAGATTGGTCATGGTTTCCTTGAGCAGCAGAATGCGCTCTTTAACCTGATCAATGGAAAGAACTGCCGAGCGCACCCCTTGCGCGCCCGACACAGCCCCCTGCTGCGCCAAAGCAGCGTCATCCGCAGCTTTAACGGTATTGAGCGCTATACTCTGAATGGCGGAATTAATCTGCTCTATGGCTTGCGAGGCTTCCTGCATTCTTTCCCGCTGAAGCACCACATCGCGATCCACATTCTCCATGTTTTGGCCAAGTTCGCGGATACCGGAAAAAATACTCGAGGATGCAGTGGCCGCTTTTTGCGAGGCGGTGCGCATGTCATTGAGCAGTTGCCGCACCTGCGCTTCCGCAGCGCGGCTTTCCTGCAATGCAAGCTCGCTGTCTGCCGCGAGCCGGTGCGCTTCGTCGCCTTTCTGCCGGGCATCTTTAAGGGCCTGATCCAGTGAGGCGACCATAGTGCAAATACTTTCTTGCAGATCTGAGTATTCTTTGGGCATGGTGTACGCTGGGCATGCTGCGGGACGGCCACTGGCGATCTCTTGTGCGTAATCACGTATGCTGCGTAAAGGAAGTATCAGTTGCCTGTAGACCGTCCATATTAAAAAAAGACCAGCCGTGGCCGCTAATAAAAATAACACACCGTGTATTATAAACGATGCATTAGAAATAACGCCATATGTGAATGATGCTGCGCCACCGCACATCAGCACGACAGCAGAAGAAAACAACCGGAATGAGAGGCTTGTTCCTGATGCAATAGCCATGACAGATCCCCTAATATAGTCGATTGTCGATTTTCAGGAAGCAAAAACTGTCTCGATAAAAATGCAGGCTAAACAACTCAACGGGAACATTAATAACTTTTATATATAATTATACAAAGTTAAATGCAACTGTCACTCAAAAAATACGGTAGCTGCCTATCTTTTAAATCAATGGCAAAGCGTGTGCCCATTCTTGAGTAGTTTGCTTAATAAAATAAAAAAATATCTCTAGAGACTTACCGCCCCATGCATTGACCTCAGTATCAACCTTATTTGAAATATAACGGATGCATCAATTTTTTTATTAGTTGAAAAAATAATTTTTTTTGGAAATAAGCAAAATAACCATTGCCATACTGAACAAAATAACGACTACTAAAACTTCCCACTACAGCAACAAGGGAAAGCATGCGCGCTTCAAGCTCACACGTGCCCCATGATAGCCACGTGTGATATAAAGCAGCACATGACCGGGAACTTGCTTTCACATAGCGAACGCATAATTGCAGAAGCTGCGCGCCGATAAGAGTGTAGAATGGTGCAGGGGAGGGGGAAGGCTGCTTAACTAGAAAAAAAGACTGGAGCTGCATGTACGGCATTGCACCATACATGCAGCTGACGCTGACGGGAGTATGCCCTACCCTGCCAGTTCACCAAGCTCTTGCAGGCGCTGTTCCGCAAACTCCCAGCGTTGCAGCAGCTCGGTCTGCTCTGTTTCCAGCGCCACCAGACGGTCTGTCGTTTTGGCAAAAGCTTCTGGATCGCGAGCGAACAGTTCCGGGTCGGCAAGGGTCGCTTCCAGAGTTTTCTGCTCCTGCTCCAGAGCGTCCATGCGTTCGGGCAGGGCTTCCAGCTCCTGGCCCAGTAGTTCAAATTCCCTCTGTTCCTTAAAGCTGCGTCTGCGGGGCTTATCCGAGGCTGGGCGGGGAGTTGAGCGGGCGCTTTTTTCTTCCGGCTTGCGCTCCTGCGCAGGGGCCGAGCGCTGGCGCAGCCAGTCGGTATACGCGCCAACGTACTCGTGCGCCATGCCGTCGCCCTCCAGGGCGATGACGCTGGTGACAAGATTATCCAGAAAACTGCGGTCATGGCTGACCACAAGCACCGTGCCGGAATAATCCGCAATCAGCTCTTCCAGCAGATCAAGGGTTTCCGCGTCCAGATCGTTGGTGGGTTCGTCCAGCACCAGCACGTTGGATGGCCGGGTAAAGAGCTTTGCCAGCAGCAGGCGGTTGCGCTCGCCGCCGGAGAGCACCTTGACAGGCAGACGCAAGCGGTCGGGAGTGAAGAGAAAATCCTGTAAATATCCTGCAACATGGCGCGTGCTGCCGCCCACTGTGACCACGTCGTTGCCCTCTGCAACGCTGTGCATGACGCTGGCTTCCGGGTCGAGCGTTTCGCGCAGCTGATCGAAATAGCTGATTTCCAGATTGGTGCCGAGGCGCACCTCGCCTTCTGTGGGTTGCTGCTCGCCCAGCAGAACGCGGATAAGCGATGTTTTGCCCGTGCCGTTTTCGCCGATCAGGCCCACACGATCGCCGCGCTGAATGATGGTGGAAAAATTACGGATAAGCGGCGGCTGACCAAGGTAGCCGACTGAAACATTCTCGGCCTCAATAACCAGCTTGCCCGAGCGCCCGGCCTCCTGCGCGGCCATGCGCACGTTGCCCTGCCTGTCGCGCCGCTCGGCGCGCTCGGCCCGCAGGGCCACAAGAGCGCGCACCCGCCCCATGTTGCGCGTGCGGCGAGCCTTGATGCCCTGCCGAATCCACACTTCCTCCTGCGCCAGCTTTTTGTCTTGCAGGGCAAAGGCGCGCTCCTCGGCGGCAAGGCGTTCCTCGCGCCTCTCGGGGTAACGGTCGAACCCGCAGGAGTAGTTGTGCAGCTTGCCCCGGTCGATCTCCACAACACGCGTGGCAAGGCGCTTGGCAAAGGCCCTGTCGTGGCTGACAAAAATCAGGGTGCGGGCCTTGCGCAGCAAAAAATCTTCCAGCCAGGTGATGGTGGCGATATCCAGGTGGTTGGTAGGTTCGTCCAGAATGAGGTCTTCGGAGCAGATCAGCGCCCGCGCCAGAGCCACGCGGCGCTTGGTGCCGCCGGAGAGGGAGGTAAAATCCGCATCGGGATCCAACCCCAGATGGTTGATGACGGCAAGCACATCGCCGTAGCGCTCCCAGCCGCTGGTCAGCTCAAGGCTGTGCTCGGCCCCGGCATGGGCAGCGGCAAGGGCCGTGCCCTCCTCGCCCAGAACCTCCGCCACCAGAGAAAAGACAGTGCCGCGCCAGCGTTCCGGCACATCCTGCGGCATCTGGCCTATGAGCGTGCCGGGGCGGATAATCATGCCGGAATTGGGCTGCATCTGCCCGCCGAGCAGCGCCAGCAGCGATGACTTGCCCGCGCCGTTGCGGCCCACGAGACAAAGCCTGTCGCCCACTTCAACCGAAAAATCCGCAGAATCCAGTAGCGGCTTGCCGCCAAGGTTCAGGGTAACACCCTGCATGCTCAAAAATGCCAAAATATTCTCCAACACGGTGATATGATTCTGCCCAGGGCTGTGGCTGCTCTGGGTTGCGGCTGCCCTGCGGATGCTTGCTTTGCGCGATCCGCAAACTGGGCGACCAGCGCTGTGCGCAAAAAATGCGCTGCACCTGCGCCCCGCAGAGGCGTATCATTACCCCAGCGGCGAAACTGACGCAACGGGCCAGGGGCAAGGCTGCGCGCGGCGCAATCTGCACAACACACGCGGGCGACCTTGTATTGCCCGCACAAAGCGAGTACCCGAAGACATTGCCGGAACTTCATTCATTACCTAAGGGCGGGAATATGCGGAGCGCAAAAATCTTTTGCTGGTGTTTTCTGTTTGTGTTTTTTGGCGGATTTGGCTGCGCCCTTGCGGGCGAGATTCAGGTTCACGAAACCACGCAAACGACATCCCAAGGCCCGGTTGAGGTCAAAAGCTTTCTTGCTGCCGGGCAAGGGCCGCACCCGGCTATCATCGTGCTGCACGGCAGCCAGGGCCTGGATAAATTTCGGGCGTTTTATGAGCGTAACGCCACGCAGCTGGCCCACGCGGGTTTTGATACCTATGTGCTGGATTATTATAATGAGCAGGACGTCGCATGCTCCAAAACTGTGGAAACGCGGCGCGCAAATTTTTCAAAGCGCATAGGCGCGTGGTCGCAGATGATCAGCGATGTTGTGACAGACGTGCTTGCGCAGGGGCAGAAGGCCCGCCCCGTTGGCATCGTGGGTTTTTCTCAGGGGGGATATCTGGGAACATCCGTAGCCAGCAAGGATACAAGAATCGCGGCGCTGGTTGTGTATTACGGCGGCATCCCCGCTCAACGCAGGGCTGACGGCAAGCACCCCATTACCCACATGCCGCCCTTGCTGGAACTGCACGGCGACGCGGATACAGTTGTGCCCATGGAAAGAGGCAAGGAACTCGTGGAACTGACCCGCAGCCTTGGCCAAACGGCTGAGATGGTGATCTACCCCGGCGCAGGACACGGCTTTAACCGCTCTGCCGCCACAGACGCGGAGCAGCGGACGCTGGAGTTTTTTCAGCGGGTGTTGATGGACAAGAGGTAAAGGGGGCCCAATAGTTAGTGTCCGTGGGACGCCAGATAACTACCAGAAGGAATTTTCACCTAAAGAGCCTGCCGCCAGATGTTAACCCCTTGGCGGTGATTATTGAATCTGTGGTTCTGTCGGAATCTGTTCGGAGGCATGAGGCCAAGGCCAGTTGGCAACTCTGGACATTTTACCACATGGGGGGACAATACAGAAGCTTGCCCTTATGTTTTTATGCAACAGGGCACAATGAACATGACGGGGAACTGGCAAAATGATTCGTATTTGCAGGTTAGGGCTTTTTTGCCGTGCCGTAGCGAAAAACGCCGCGCTCCATAATGATGAGATCAGAAAAACTGCTTTCTTTCAAAATCTCGTCTGTGCGACGGTTGAGGTTGCATCCGTCGGCAATTCGTGTCCATGAGCCATTAGCAAAGTCAAAAATTTTACCGGCCCGCGCTCCTTTGGGCCGCACATGCTCTATGAAAATGAACAGGCCGCCCGCCTTGAGCACCCGCTGTATTTCGCTCATACTTTTTTTAATATCCGCAGTGCAAAAAAGCAGCGTGGCGACCACGGTGTCAAACTGCCCTTCTGCAAAAGGCATTTTTTCAACATTGCCCTGATAAAACGTAAAATTCTTCCCGGCCCGCCGTTCAAGTTCCTGTGAGCACTGGCGATCCAACCCTGTCAGACTGCGTATTTTTGCTGGATTATAATATCGGAGGTTGACTCCTGTTCCTATCCCGGCTTCAAGCACATCGCCATAGGCACCGGGCATTATTGCTGAACGCATTTTCTTCAATACCCACGCTTCTAAGGGCATCATGGCAATATCGTATATGTCCATGCCCGATTCCATTTGTATTACAGGGTGCGATGAAGAAGGCGGAGAGGGTGGGATTCGACAATAGAAACTAACACAACGAAATATCATAATAAAAAATAATTCCCCCGACAACAATATCCGCTTTTATGTCCCACTAAGAAAAAACTAAGAAAACAATTGAAATGCTATCCTCACGAAAAAATAAGTACGAATCCTGCCACAATCCCTTCCGCATTCTTTACGAAATCAAATAAGGTACACGCTGAAGATGAACCCCATTCAAAACAATCTGAACTTTTTTGTAGGACGACCGAGTTTTGAAAACAAATAGAAGCATGAATATATTGAATCTTGTCAAAAACCGAGGTAATTTCGAGTAAAAAATTTGGGGGGGAATAAATGGATTTTTCAGTCATAACCATCCACACAATTGACCTTGAGCAAACTAAGATTCTTAAGCGTACGATACCACAAGGATTTTCAGAATTTTCCTCTGAACTGTTTGACCACATTGACAACAACAAAACAACAAGGAACTACAAAACAAGATCGTTGAATACAGAGGTAATTAGTGCAGCGACTGAAGTCAGCAAAAATCAATCAAAGGAAATGTTTCATGAAAAATCTGAAATCATTGCAAGTCGCTTACTAAGAGAAGAACTCAATGCCCAAGATTCGATAAAAAACATGAATGGGGCCGTTCGAAAAGGATCGTGTATTCAGGCATTTGCACAATCCAGCAATGGTTTTATTTATCTTTTGGCAAAAGTCCAGCACCGTAGCTACATTGACGACATTGAACTTATCTCGAGGACTGGATTTCCGCAGGATCAAAAAGGCATTTGGAAATCATGTCTCATTTTCTTTGACTCCAATTGCAACATAAATACAATTAAGATATATTCTGACAACGGCGCAAAATACTGGAATAATACTTTTCTTGAACTCGATCCTATTAATTCTGATGATGACAATACGGCTAATTCATTTAGTGCAATCGATAATTCACTAAATATTCTTAAAAGCCACCCACGAGATAAATTAATTTTCCGAAACAATATCATTACGTATATAAAGACACATGATACAATAAACTATGATGAAATGATCTCTGATTGTGTTTCAAGAATTGACAACACAAGTGTAGAGAAGGCAACGATTGAAAAGCTGGAAAGAAAACTACGGGACCTTCCTGACAAAAAAAATTTTGATAGACAATTTACTTCAGCCCCCAAAGCAATTACCGCTAAAGTACGAAAAGTCTACACAGTGAGCCAGGGCATTAAGCTACACATCGATATTGCAGACGGAAGCCCTTGCGACAAGATTGTTTCAATTCAGGACCCCACGGGTGAAAAGTTTTTAAAGCTTGCAGTTGAAGATGAAACAACCTATCAAGCCTTCCTAAAAAGAGATTAGGAGTTACCATGAGTTTCCTAGAAAGCTTACACAGCCTTTTCCCTGGCGATGGGAAATTCTGGGAAAACAGATTGAACGCTCAATACACAATTTCGCTTGATGCAAATAACCTCCCGAAATTTAAAAGCATCTTAGATTTTTTATCAAACCTTCCAGAAAGAGATCATATTGACATAACCGTGACAGTAGATGACGAAAATTTTTTTAGCTTCGAAAACAAAAAACCTTGCGACGAAGATAGTTGGGAAACCTATTTAGAGGATTGGTTCTTCCGGGTTTTCCGTGGGTAACCCCTGTCAGGAACTGGCCGGGTAGAGGTTTAGACCGCCACAGAAGAAGTAGATGGCTGTCTTGAAATGCTCCCGGTTCCTATAACCGCAAGCCTTCCTCTTGATGGCCATGATCTTGCTGTTGAGGCCCTCGGCCACGCCGTTGGTGATCCTGTGGCGGCAGAAGGTCAGGATGTTCTCAAGATGTCTCTGAATCAGTCCGCCCACTTTGCGCATTGGGGCAAGATCTGACCTGTTCACCCAGACCAGCCATCGCTTCACAAAACGTCTGGCCCATCCCGTGCTCAGGTACTTCCAGACGTCGTTCAGGCTTTCCTTCATGGCCCAGGCCTTGGCCACCTTGAGGTTCGCTGTCTTCAAGGCCTCCAGGGCTGGCCGGTGTTTGTCCGGCAGATTCTCCTCCCGGTATAGCCAGAGGAATTTCGTGCCCTTGAGTCGATGGTCATCCTGACTTGTGAGTTCGCGGTGCTCTTGCTTGCGTACCCGGTCCACAGCCTCGCCTACGTGTTTCATGACGTGGAACCGATCGTGAACGATTTTCCCCGCCGCGTCCGGCACATGTTTGAGCGTAGCTTTAAAATAGGGCTCCCACATGTCCATGGCCACGGCCTTGATCCGCTCCAACTGCGCCTTGGTGAACTGAAGGTAGTACCCCTCAAGGCTTTCGGCCTTACGCTCGTCGGCCACATACTCCACCGTGCTGCCGATCAGATCACAAACCACGGTCACATAGTCGTGCCCCTTGCGGAATGCCTTCTCGTCAACGCCAAGATACCGCGAGGGATTCGATTGCTTGCGCTCCCGGCCCCGGCGCACCGCCCTTTCCATGACACCCCATGCTTCGTCCCAGGTGATGCGCAGGATGCGCCGCGCTCCTGTTACGGTGGCGCACTCGGTCAGCACGTCGATGATCAATCGCTCCATCAATATGGTGAAACGTGCCTTGGACTCGGCCCAAGGCACGTTGACCTGAAGGACGCCATGCTCGGGGCAGTCCACTCGGGGAATCCGAGCATGCAGGAACGTCTTGAACTGGCACGTGTCCAGATGGCGCCAGACACGAGGCTCGGCATGGTCGCGGCAAGCCAGCTCTCGACCACAAGTAGGGCAAAACCAGCGAACACCAGGACCATGCTCCACGCGGATGTCTACCCGACCTTCCGCCGTGTCCAGTTCAACAGCCTCAACAAACCAGGGCTCGGTCAGCCCGAGAATCCGAAAATATAGGTCCGTATCCTTCATTGGTGCCCTCCGGGAAGGACATTAGCAGATCAGCTACCCACGGAAAACCCGGAAGAGCCGTTTTTTTGTTTGTGCGTGATTCTCACAGGGCTAGCGAAGTCTGGAACGGATCATGCTTGGTATTTAATTCTGGCTAAAGTGTTACATGGTTAGCATGGAATTAA
This sequence comes from Desulfovibrio faecalis, assembly GCF_053570625.1. Lineage (NCBI taxonomy): Bacteria > Pseudomonadati > Thermodesulfobacteriota > Desulfovibrionia > Desulfovibrionales > Desulfovibrionaceae > Desulfovibrio > Desulfovibrio faecalis. Next base: position 3,449,377 of record NZ_JBRBQR010000001.1, on the reverse strand, counting down.
AATAAATGGAGCGCTGCAAGTGTTGAAAGAAATGCTGCTGGTTGAGAAATTAAAAGATAATGGATGCTCACTTAATAGGTTGATGCCGTATGCAAGCGCAAGCATAATAATAATCCAGATATTAATAATTTGTTTACGCCGTTTTTTCGCGCGCTTTATACGATTTTCTACAGTGGTATTGTCAAAAATTTGAGCGAGTTCTTCCTCAGAAAATATATTAATGTAGTTATCCTTTAATGCCGTAAAACTTTCTTTAACAGTCTCTATCCTGTCGTTTAAATTTATTACACATAATATTAAGTATGCGAAAGAAACAAGTATCACAAAAAAACAATGTTTCGTGAGGTGTCGCCGAATAATATTCCAGTATTTCCTGAAATAAGCTTTGGAAATATAGTAGTAAGTGAGAATGCTAATACCCCAATTATATTGTGAATAAGGCTCATTGATAGATTGCTGATGTGTTCAGATAAATTTAAAAGAACACCGCTGATATAGTCGCCAATTTTGTTTCTAGCTTCTAGATACTCGGATATGTTACTTTTTAAATAAATGAGATAGTTTGATTGAATTGAGGCAAGCAGTGATTCGTCAATATCGAGTATTTTTTTGAATTTGCAGTTTAGACTAACAACGTTACGAACTAGCGCAAGCTTGTCTGAAATATGCGCATCGGAGTATGCCCACTCATATATTTTATACCAATGTCTGTTAAAACGCAGATCCGCAAAATGGATTTCTTCTTTGAAATCTCTCAGGGCTGAAAATGAAGTTGAGCAGCCTTCTTTATCAAAAGAAAAAGAGTTTGAGATGAATGCAATGGATAAAAATGTTTCAAGTTTGCTGAATTTATCAGTTAGTGGATTCCCTTCGTAGTTGGTGCCTATGTGGAAATCAGATGGCAACAAGTGGCAAGATGAGAAATTTAGGAAATGGGCGTTGTCGCGGCATGCTTCAAGTGTTTTTAGTCTGCAGTCATCAAGCTGTATGCTTGCTCCATCAGAAACAAAAGCTAAATGTTCTGTCCCCCAGCATTTGCCATCCTCTAAGACATCAAAAATGATGTAGGATTCATTAAGCAGGAGTGTATTAAAAAAATTTATAAGTTCATGAAAAGATTGGTTCGCTAGGTCGTCAATAAAGTCATTATAAGAATAAATTGTACAGTGACCAAGATGCTTAGTTTTTGAAATCCTAACGGCTATATCAAACGAGCAGTCCTCATCGGTTGAATCCTCTGGCTCTTCCGGGTTTTCCGTGGGTAGCTGATCTGCTAATGTCCTTCCCGGAGGGCACCAATGAAGGATACGGACCTATATTTTCGGATTCTCGGGCTGACCGAGCCCTGGTTTGTTGAGGCTGTTGAACTGGACACGGCGGAAGGTCGGGTAGACATCCGCGTGGAGCATGGTCCTGGTGTTCGCTGGTTTTGCCCTACTTGTGGTCGAGAGCTGGCTTGCCGCGACCATGCCGAGCCTCGTGTCTGGCGCCATCTGGACACGTGCCAGTTCAAGACGTTCCTGCATGCTCGGATTCCCCGAGTGGACTGCCCCGAGCATGGCGTCCTTCAGGTCAACGTGCCTTGGGCCGAGTCCAAGGCACGTTTCACCATATTGATGGAGCGATTGATCATCGACGTGCTGACCGAGTGCGCCACCGTAACAGGAGCGCGGCGCATCCTGCGCATCACCTGGGACGAAGCATGGGGTGTCATGGAAAGGGCGGTGCGCCGGGGCCGGGAGCGCAAGCAATCGAATCCCTCGCGGTATCTTGGCGTTGACGAGAAGGCATTCCGCAAGGGGCACGACTATGTGACCGTGGTTTGTGATCTGATCGGCAGCACGGTGGAGTATGTGGCCGACGAGCGTAAGGCCGAAAGCCTTGAGGGGTACTACCTTCAGTTCACCAAGGCGCAGTTGGAGCGGATCAAGGCCGTGGCCATGGACATGTGGGAGCCCTATTTTAAAGCTACGCTCAAACATGTGCCGGACGCGGCGGGGAAAATCGTTCACGATCGGTTCCACGTCATGAAACACGTAGGCGAGGCTGTGGACCGGGTACGCAAGCAAGAGCACCGCGAACTCACAAGTCAGGATGACCATCGACTCAAGGGCACGAAATTCCTCTGGCTATACCGGGAGGAGAATCTGCCGGACAAACACCGGCCAGCCCTGGAGGCCTTGAAGACAGCGAACCTCAAGGTGGCCAAGGCCTGGGCCATGAAGGAAAGCCTGAACGACGTCTGGAAGTACCTGAGCACGGGATGGGCCAGACGTTTTGTGAAGCGATGGCTGGTCTGGGTGAACAGGTCAGATCTTGCCCCAATGCGCAAAGTGGGCGGACTGATTCAGAGACATCTTGAGAACATCCTGACCTTCTGCCGCCACAGGATCACCAACGGCGTGGCCGAGGGCCTCAACAGCAAGATCATGGCCATCAAGAGGAAGGCTTGCGGTTATAGGAACCGGGAGCATTTCAAGACAGCCATCTACTTCTTCTGTGGCGGTCTAAACCTCTACCCGGCCAGTTCCTGACAGGGGTTACCCACGGAAAACCCGGAAGAACCAAATACCATATCCCGTTTCCAGATAACGAGCTGATATATCATTCTGATCTCATGCTGAGGTGGCCTTTCGAATGTTATTTAAAAATATGCTTTGAGCTGTTTAAGAAGCGATTGTGCATGTACGTTGTGACTGAATCGTATCTCTCTGAGGATGGTGAGGTGGAAAATATAATAATGAGTTTCCCGACTTCAAGCCTTTCTTATGATTTTGCAACTAAGTCATTTAATGCCTTTGCATTCAAACGTGAGCAGGTTGAAAAAAATTGAAAAAAAGAAAAAGGAATATGTTTATGCGCCAGCTAGCGATTTAATTTCTCAAGAATTTCATTTATGCACAGTTAGGAATATTAATAGATTGGCGGCGCAACTTGCTTATGCAATATGCCTTACATCTCATGATAGGTATTATAAAAATTTTGAGCCAGACAACGTGCTTAATGCAATCTATGGCCCTAATTACGACCCCCTGATATATGAGGGGAAAGAGAAAAAGTCTGAATGGCAAGTCAAGGATGAAAATCTTTGGAGCAACAATCGGACTAGACCCAAAGATTCGCGCAAGGAAGAAAAAGATTTGGATCCAGTTCGTGCTTTTATCCAAAAGAAGCGAGAGCAAGGGGTTACTTCTAAAAAAGAAATCGCCAGAGCCATTGATATCTTTTTCCCAGACTTTTTATCAAATCAAGAACTAGGTGAATTGCTGCCCGCTAAGCGCAAAAAGACGATTAAATATGACAGTCAAAGAAAACACGGTTATCGATTGCGCAAGGTTACATAAATTTGTCCCACTCAATTTGTCCCAGATTATTTTTATTTTTGTCCAATAGTTTTCCTTGACTGTCCGACTAGTGGGACACGCCAAAATAGGCCCATGTTCTCCAACATGGGCCGTTTTTATTTCATAACGGCCCGTAAACCTCAGGAGCCGTTATGGCAAAAGTCGATTTTTTGTATCGGCAACGAAACTACCTGCCTGACGAGGGGTTTGTTCGTTTGTCGCAAATTCTCCAAGTCTTGCCCATTGGCAAAACAAGCTGGTGGGAAGGCGTCAAAAAAGGCCGCTATCCCACCCCTGTGAAGTTAGGGCCGCGCACCACCGTTTGGCGCGTTGAAGATATTCGGGCGCTGATCAGCAATGTGGAAGGAGGGGACGCCGCATGACCTCCCCATTTGTTCCTCTTGGTTCACAAAATAATCTTCCCCCATTGAAGGCGATCAGTATGGAGGAATTTCTTTTAAGCACCTTGCCCGAACGCGACTACCTGCTTCATCCGGTAATTCCTGAGCAGGGGATAGTCATGGGGCATAGGCAAAACCTTTACGGCGTTGCACATGTCCCTGTCTGTGGCTGGTGGGTTGTCCCTGTTCAACTGGCATGCTCCCAAGGCTCGGCGCGTTTTGTATGTGGATGGCGAAATGCCAGCTATCTCCATGCAAGAGCGCCTAGCAGCTTTGGCCACGGGCATGGCAGCACCGCCCCATGCGATGCAGAATTTTTCCATTATCACCCCCGACATTCAATCGCGGCCCATGCCGGACTTGGCAACAACCTATGGGCAGCAGGCTCTTGAACCATTTCTTGCTGGAGTCGATTTGCTGGTTTTAGACAACCTCGCCACCCTTTGCCGCACTGGCAAAGAAAACGAATCCCAATCATGGACGCCCATGCAGACCTGGCTATTGGATTTGCGGCGGCGGGGCATGGCAGTTTTGCTTGTGCATCACGCGGGCAAATCAGGCGATCAGCGCGGAACCTCGGCACGCGAAGACATTATGGACACGGTTATAAGCCTACGGAGGCCCACAACCTACAGTGTTGCCGAAGGTGCGCGGTTTGAAGTCCATTTGACCAAGGCGCGGGGAATTGTGGGCGAGGATGCAATGCCCTTTGAGGTGCATCTGCGCAGTGAAGGGAATCAGCTCATTTGGGATGTGAACGAGCTGGTCAATGTTCAGGCCGAACAATTGAAGCAGCTCTTGGCAGAAGGCTTCTCCATTCGGGATTGCGCCGACGAAATGGGGGTGAGCAAGTCTGTGGTTCATCGGCTCAAGAAGAAGCTGGAGGAGGGCGGCGATGCTGGTGCTGTTCGTTATTAATGCTGTGTCCCACCGTCCCACCCCTAAGGACAGGGACAGTGGGACAGCTTTGCAAAATATCGCCTCCCCCGCGTCAGATGGCTTGAAGCAAGCCATGTTTTCGCTTCGCTCAAACGGCTTGCTCTGCGAGGCGTCAAAGCACATTGCCGCTTCACGGCAAAAGGAGCGCGCCTATGCTTGCTGAGTCGCGCAAACACGCCCCCCGAAAAAGTGGACGCCCAAAGGGCGACCCCATAAAGGTGCGCCACATGACAATCGGGGTGCGTGTTAATCCGGCAGAGTGGGAGGCGCTTCAGCTTCGTGCGCGGCACATGGGCATGAGCCCTGCGCAGTGGTTGCGCACAGCAGCTTTGAGCAGGCGCATGCCGCTTCCCCCTGTGCCAGAGGTGAACCGCAAGGCCTACGGCGAGCTTGCGCGGCTGGGCGTAAATCTCAACCAGATCGCCAAGGCTGCCAATGCGGGGCGAACGGCTGTTCCCTTCGGGCTGCTACGGGAGCTGCTTAGCCAGATAATGTGCTTGCAAGCTTCGCTGATGGGGGTTGCTGGCAGCATGCCGCCAGTGGCAGGGGAAGTGCCTTGATTGCCAAGTGCATCAAGGGCAAAGGCTTTCGTGGAGCGGCAGCCTACGATTTGCAGCCCCATAAAAGCCTGTTGCTTGAAACCAATATGGCAGGCCGCACACCACGCGCCCTTGCTGCGGAATTTGGAGCTATTCGTGCCTTAAGGCCGAATCTGTCCAAGGCCGTTTGCCATGTGAGCCTCAGTTTGCACCCGGAAGAATCCCTGTCAGATGAACAGTGGTGTGAGGCCGCGCATTCGTGGCTTCAGGGCATGGGCTTTGTAAACAATCAATATGTCATTAGCCGACATACAGACGCGGCGCACGCACACATTCATATTCTGGTGAACAGGATTGCGCTGGATGGAAAAGTGGTGAGTGACGCGCACGACTACAGGCGACAAGAAAAAATCATGCGGGAGCTAGAGCAACGGTTTTCTCTTCGGCAGGTGCGCTCAAGTCGGGAAACGTTGCGGGCAGCCCTTACGAAAGGGGAGATTGAGCACGCCCTGCGTACTGGTGAGGCTTCCACCCGTATGAACCTACAAAAAATAATTGATGCGGCCCTTACGCAAAAAATTGCGTTGAATGCGTTTTGTCAGCAGTTGGCAGCCCAGGGCGTGACCGTGCGTTTAAATAAAGCCTCCACCGGATTTGTTTCGGGGATCAGCTTTGCGCTTAGTGACGTGACGTTTAAGGGCAGCAAGCTCGGCAAAGGCTACACATGGGGGGCATTGCAACTTAGAGGATTACTCCATGAGCAAGATAGACGAATTAAAGAGTATGAGCAGGGCATCGGAAGCGACAACGCCACCAGCCCCGCCGAGCGAGATAGATCAGACAAGGTTAGAGGCAAGCCTGATGGTTCTGAGCTTGCAGGAGGAAGCGCGAATCAAGAATTCACAGGAGCTGATTCAGCTTTTACGAGAATTGCAGAGAAGTACCTCTCAGGCCGCGCGGGAGATCGGAACCGCAGCTCACCAAGTAAGGGATTATCCCGTTGAGGTTTTGAATCAGCACCGGGCGCGTATGGAGCAATGCTTGGCAAAGTGCGAGGCGGCGGCAATCGCATCAAAGGAATATTTTGATAAATCGCGTGCAGTAATGGATGGTTACGGCAAGGAATTGCGGGGTGATACGTGGTGGTTGGCAAGTGTAACTTCTGGATGCACAGCGATTGCTTTCATGCTCCTGTTCTTGTTTCTCCGCTGGCTAGGTCATTGAGTATTGCCGTAGGGATTTAGGCTATCATCCCAGCCAGTTAATAAATACAGGCTGCTATGCGTAACCGCATGGCAGCCTTCTTTCGCGCTGTAAAAATCAGATACCAAGCCGGATATTTTTTCTGGCGTTTCCTTTATGAGCAGTTCTCAGGCTGCTTGCGGAATTTCCCATTTGTCGCTCAGGCGCCCTCCTTCCTGCACATTTGAGCACCTTACTTTTTCATATCGGCCAAAGCCGCGTCCACCTGCTGTATAATTTCGCGCACTGTCCGAGCGTCCACATCCACGGTTGCGGCGGCCGCAAAAAAATCCTTTTCGGTTATATCCTTGCCCTTGTTGTTGACCATGCAGGTCTGTTCCCCGTTAATGCCCTCTGACGGCGTAAGGTCATAAACCGGGGCCATGCGCCACTGGTTTTCCTTGTTCAGCAGAAAAGAAAAGTTTTTGGAATGGTCGTCCTTGTTGCCGGAGCGCACGTTGAACACCATGAGCCGAACCATTTTAAGTACTTCGCGCATGTCTTTGGTGAGCAGCAGCGTCAGGCGCAGCAGGCTTTCATAGGTGAGCGAGGGTTCGCGGTGCGATGCGTGCAGCAGGCCGCAGGCGGTGTGCACATGCACCTTTTGGCCATGCACCCTGTCAAAGCGTTGGACGCCGAAATATCCCGGCGAGGTTGCAGACGGAAACAGGTGCGTTTCCGGCATATCCAGTCCGGCTTCTCTGGCCGCCAGGGAATATGCGTATTCCGTCAGCCCGGTGTTTGGCGGTTCGTGCGCGGAGCGAAATTTGATGATCCAGGGGGTTCCTTGGGGTTCCCCCGCCCCCTGCGGCACAATGCGGTAATCATCGGCAACGTTCACCAGAATTTTGGGTCTGGCCCCTGCGGATGAGCCATTGAGCTGAATAAGTTTGTCCAGTTGCCCCGCATCCACAGGCGCATCGCGCAGAATCCGCAGCGATTCGTCTGCCAGAGCATCCAGTTCCGCCACAGAAACGGCTTCTTCTGCCTGTGCCGCCGCCGGGGTGTACTCTAGCGCGCCCATGCCGTGGGCACCCACCATGGCAAGGCGCTGCAAGGGCAGGCAGGCATGGAGCGATGAGCCTTTTTTTCGTAATGCCCTGTCCAGCAAAAGCAGCCCCCAGCCATCGGGCAGGCTGTCGTTGAACACGCCGAACAGCCCGTCAAAGGTGCGCTTGGGGTCTTCCTTGACCTCTGGGCTGAGCGGAAGCCTGAACGGCGAAATGTTGATGCCCGAATCAAGAAATTCTGGCGCGTACTGGAACAGAATGGCGTTGCTGTGCGCGGCCAGCTTACCCACATGGCGGCGTACGCCGTATGCATGCAGATGCACGTCAAGATTCATGGCGTTTTCTCCCTGCCCGCTTGCGGGGTGCTGGGGATTGCGGCTTGAAGAGGTTTTCTGTGCGCGGCGGGTTGAACAAGCCGGAAAAGGCTTCAAGATCGTTAAGAATCAGGGCGATAGCCAGCAGGGACGCGAGCGAGATTTCCCCTGTTGTTTCAAAGCGCTTCACAGAGCCAAGGGAAACGCCGCTACGGGCCGCCAAATCTTTCTGGCTCATATTGAGAGCAAGACGTTTGGCCTGCGCCTTGGCGGCGATGCCGAGCCGGATTTCCTGCGGAGTTTTTAGAATATCGTCTAACATAATAGCTCTTAACTTTATTTTTTGGTATAGTAGCTAAAATATGAGATGATAGCAATTGGTTGATGGGGGATAGCCCTCCACAATTGCGCTGGAGCTGCGGATTCCGGCCGCACGAGTGCATGAAATTATTAACGAGAAGCGGGGCATTTCTGTGGATACAGCCCTACGGCTTGCAAAGTTTTTTGAAACTGACCTCAATCTGTGGGTCAACTTGCAGGCGCAATACGAAGCAGATTCGAGGGATGCCCAGAAGCGCACGGATATGGAAAGGATAGTTCCTTACAGCGCGTTGCAAGCTCAAAAAGCATCTTTATAAATCAAAAAAATATCGCTCAAGCGGCACAGAGTTCTTTGCAGAAATTCTTGGAAGAGTGCTTAAACCTGAGCTTGTTTTTTTGGTTCTTCCGGGTTTTCCGTGGGTAACCCCTGTCAGGAACTGGCCGGGTAGAGGTTTAGACCGCCACAGAAGAAGTAGATGGCTGTCTTGAAATGCTCCCGGTTCCTATAACCGCAAGCCTTCCTCTTGATGGCCATGATCTTGCTGTTGAGGCCCTCGGCCACGCCGTTGGTGATCCTGTGGCGGCAGAAGGTCAGGATGTTCTCAAGATGTCTCTGAATCAGTCCGCCCACTTTGCGCATTGGGGCAAGATCTGACCTGTTCACCCAGACCAGCCATCGCTTCACAAAACGTCTGGCCCATCCCGTGCTCAGGTACTTCCAGACGTCGTTCAGGCTTTCCTTCATGGCCCAGGCCTTGGCCACCTTGAGGTTCGCTGTCTTCAAGGCCTCCAGGGCTGGCCGGTGTTTGTCCGGCAGATTCTCCTCCCGGTATAGCCAGAGGAATTTCGTGCCCTTGAGTCGATGGTCATCCTGACTTGTGAGTTCGCGGTGCTCTTGCTTGCGTACCCGGTCCACAGCCTCGCCTACGTGTTTCATGACGTGGAACCGATCGTGAACGATTTTCCCCGCCGCGTCCGGCACATGTTTGAGCGTAGCTTTAAAATAGGGCTCCCACATGTCCATGGCCACGGCCTTGATCCGCTCCAACTGCGCCTTGGTGAACTGAAGGTAGTACCCCTCAAGGCTTTCGGCCTTACGCTCGTCGGCCACATACTCCACCGTGCTGCCGATCAGATCACAAACCACGGTCACATAGTCGTGCCCCTTGCGGAATGCCTTCTCGTCAACGCCAAGATACCGCGAGGGATTCGATTGCTTGCGCTCCCGGCCCCGGCGCACCGCCCTTTCCATGACACCCCATGCTTCGTCCCAGGTGATGCGCAGGATGCGCCGCGCTCCTGTTACGGTGGCGCACTCGGTCAGCACGTCGATGATCAATCGCTCCATCAATATGGTGAAACGTGCCTTGGACTCGGCCCAAGGCACGTTGACCTGAAGGACGCCATGCTCGGGGCAGTCCACTCGGGGAATCCGAGCATGCAGGAACGTCTTGAACTGGCACGTGTCCAGATGGCGCCAGACACGAGGCTCGGCATGGTCGCGGCAAGCCAGCTCTCGACCACAAGTAGGGCAAAACCAGCGAACACCAGGACCATGCTCCACGCGGATGTCTACCCGACCTTCCGCCGTGTCCAGTTCAACAGCCTCAACAAACCAGGGCTCGGTCAGCCCGAGAATCCGAAAATATAGGTCCGTATCCTTCATTGGTGCCCTCCGGGAAGGACATTAGCAGATCAGCTACCCACGGAAAACCCGGAAGAGCCAATACCGGAAAGATCGTCACCATCGACCAGTCCACGGATCTGGACGCCGTGCTGGGGGCAACCGCCAGCGACCTCAAAACCCAGGTGACGGCAGCGCGCCTCAACGCCGGGCAAAACTGGTACGGCTGCGTCTTGCCCTACACTGTGGCCGAATCCACGCCTGACGCTCTGGACGCCGCCTTTGAAAGCGCCGTCAACACGGCAATGGAACACGTCAAGGTCGAGGCCATCATCCGCACCGACCCCGTCACCAGGGCAACCAGCGTGGAAGCCATGCAGGCCCTGGCCGAAGGCATCATGGCCAAGTACATGCGCCCCCTCTGGATCATGGCCCGCGCTCCCCAGTTCAACAGCGCAATCCAGACCTTTGCCGATTATCAGGCCTTGGCATCTGCCCTTCAGGCGGGCATTGCCGCCGACCAGGTCATGCTGACCGTGAGCCTTTGGGGGCACGAGATGGGCACCCTTGCCGGACGGCTGGCCAGTGAGGCCGTCACCGTGGCCGACAGCCCCATGCGCGTGGCCACTGGCGCACTGGTGGGCGTGTGGAGTAACCGCCCCACAGACAAAACCGGGCGCGTCATTGACCTCTCCGTGCTCAAGGCGCTGGACGCCGCGCGCTTCTCCGTGCCGCAGTGGTACCCTGACTATGAGGGCATGTACTGGGGCGATGGCAATGTGCTGGACGTCAACGGCGGCGATTTTCAGGTCATTGAAAACCTGCGCGTGATTCAAAAATGCATGCGCCGCGTGTACCCCCTGGCCGTGGCCCGCATCGGCGACCGCAGGCTCAACCAGACACCGGCCAGCATCGCCCAGGCGCAGACAGCCTTCATGGCTCCGCTGCGCGCCATGAGCCGCAGCCGCACCATTTTGGGCATCGTCTTTCCCGGCGAGATTGAACCGCCCAAGGAAGGCGACATCACCCTCACTTGGGTCAGCAAGTACAGCGTGGAAGTCTTCATTGCTGCGCGCCCCTACAACTGCCCAAAAAAGATCACCTGCAACCTTTTGCTTGACCTGACAAACTACGCAACCGCGACAGCGTAGGAGGCTCTACATGCAACGCATCAGCGGCAAAAATTTTGATGTTTCCATTGGCGACCTCACCATGAACGTGGGCAAGGCGACCCTGACCATCGAGGACAAAACCGATGTGGCCAAGGACAACGGCGTTCCCAACGGCCACGTGGACGGAGAAGTCTCCGGCTCTGGCGATATGGAACTGGACGCCCAGGCCATTGGCATCCTGGGCGAAGCCGCCAAGGCGGCTGGCTCGTGGCGTGGGCTCCCATCCTTCGACATCCTGTTCTACGCCAAAACAGGGCAGGATGAAGAAATGAAGGTCGAGGCCTTCGGCTGCAAATTTGTGCTCGACAGCCTGCTCGACCTGGACAAGGCGGGCGGCCAGAAACACATCAGCAAGGTCAAATACTTTGTCACCAGCCCGGACTTTATTCGCATCAACGGCGTGCCCTACCTGCGGCCTGAAGAAACCGAAGGTCTTATCAGCAACGACAAGTAAGGAACCAACATGGATCGCAAGGAAGTTCTGCGCCGCGCCTTTATTTTTAGCGAGCTTGAAGAAGGCCGCGACAAATACACCAATGACCCGCGCGATGCGGGCGGCCCCACCAAGTGGGGCATGGCCCTCAATTATAACCGCGACATCATGCCCGACAAGGACGGCAACGGCATCATTGACGAAAATGATGTGCGCCTTCTTGAAGAGACTGACGCCCTGGTCATGTACGAAAAACGCTACTGGCGGCCCAACATCAAGCCGGAATACCCGGACGCCCTGGCCTTCATGCTGGTGGACATGATGCTCAACCCCGGCCCTGGGGCAAGCCCCAAACTTCTGCAACAGGCGCTCAAGGCCTGCGGCCAGAAGGTGGACGTGGACGGCGATATCGGCGGGCAAACCCTTGCCGCGGTCGCGGCGGTCGATCTTGTGTCCCTGCTCCGCGCGCTCGCGGATCAGCGCCTTGCCTACTACCAGTCGCGGCCCAAATTCCCGGTGTACGGCAAGGGCTGGACTTCCAGAACCCGGCGCTGCCTTGAGGCCGCGCTGCAAATGGCGCGGGGGCAGTAATGGGCAAAACCATCGCTACCATCGTTTTTGCCGTGCTGCTCACGGCCGTGGTTGTCTGGCTGGTCTGGCAGGGGCGTGAACAGGCCACGCAAATGGGCAAGCTGGAAGAAACCGCCAAGGCCAATGCCGCCGCCGTGCAGGAACAAAAAGAATGGGCGGGCAATGTGGACAAAGCACTGGGAGACTGGCGCATCCAGCGCGACGCCCAGGACAAAAAAACTGCCGACCTGCGCAAGCAACTGGAGGCCGCGCGCCATGATGACAAAACGTTTTCTGCCTGGGCTGATAGCCCTTTGCCTGACACTGCTGTTCGCCTGCTCCAATCCGGCGCCGCGCGTTGAGGTTGTGCGGCAAGCGCCCCCGGGCGCGTTGCTTGCCCAAACGCCGGAACCTATGCCGCCTGCCCAGGGCGCAACCAACGGCGAGCTGCTGGACTACGCCATTGAACTACAAGACGCCGTTCACAGCGCTAACGACGACAAAACAGCCCTGCGCGGGCTTTACGAGGATGCACATGCAGGATCCCGAATCTCTCAACTACCTTGAACGCTTCCTGCAATTCATCCTCCTGCCGGCCAGCCTGTACGGCGCGGGCGGGGCGCTCATGCACTCCACCCGCAAGGGCCGCACCCTTGGCCAGGCAATGAGCGAAGTTGTGGGCGGCGTGGTCACGGCCAACATGGTCTGCCCGCTGATCCAGGCGGAAACCCCGGCCCAATGGCACTACACTCTTTTTTTTCTGGTTGGTTGGGGTGGGCTGGAGCTTGTGGGCAGGCTGTATGAGGCGGGCGTCTGCGCTCTGGAAAGGTACATTCAACGCAAGGTCAACCCCGGCGACAATGCCGGCACACCACAATAAGGAGCTACTCATGGAAAAGAAGATTTCCCTCACGGTCAACGACCAGCCGCTGAACTTCACCGTCACCCTGGCGGACTACAACAAGTACATCAACGAAATTACGCCGTTCAACAAGATTGCCCCAGGGCGAAACTTCCTTATGCGCACGGTCGATGCAGACAGCAAGGATGCCCTGCGCGAGGTGGTCGACCTGCCCGGCGTTGGCGTCCAGATCGCCGCGTCTATCCTTGAGGAATATACCCCCGATGTGAATATCACGGTGGGAAAATAGAAGCCCATGCTGCCTCGCTGGAAGACGATGCCATAGGGCAGATGGTTGCCCTTTCGCTCCACTGGTTCCCCGGGCGGGAACTCAGCGAGGAAAGCATGGGCGAGGCCCTGTGGCTGGAAAAAGATTCCTGGGAAAAGATGAGCGTGGCCGTGGCAAATGGCATTGCCAAAGCCTTCAGGGGCTAGAAGCGGCTCTTTTCGCCCCAGGCTGTGTTGGGCCGCGCCGCGCGCTCGGTGCTTCAGCCGTTGCTGCGCAGCAGCTTACGGATGAAGACAGCAATGGGTTATACGGTAGGCAATCAGCGCAATTGCTGTCGCTATGCGTAGCTTCCTTCGTCGCAACGCCTACCGCCATGTATTGCTCGATACACTCCCTCGCCTTGCGGCTTGCCCGCCTTGCCCGGGACGAAAACTGCTCGCTTCTAGAGGTCATAATGTCAGCACTGCAAAAACTGCTTTTCGCCATCGGCGTGTCGGATGAAGCCAGCGGTAAAATGCTGGGCATCCAACGCGCCGTGGATAAGACGTGCAGTACGGCAAAAAACAGCTTTGGCGGTTTGACCTCTGCTCTGAGCGGAGCCTTAAGCGCAGGCGCGCTTTCCGGCATGATCGGCCCTGCCAGGGCCTTCAACAAGTCCGTCAACGAGGTAGCCAGTCTTGGCACGGATACCACCGCCCTCGATGCCCTGCAAAAGGCATCAAAGCAGTTTGTCATCAGCTACGGCGGAGACGCGGCGGAAATCGTCAGCTCCGCTTACGACATCAAAAGCGCCATTGCCGGGCTGCAAGGCACGGAGCTGGCCTCGTTCACCGTGGCCTCCGCCACACTGGCCAGGGCCACCAAGGCCGATGCGGGCACCATCACCGCATACATGGGCACCATGTACGGCATCTTCAAGCAGCAGGCGGACAAAATGGGCAAGGCCCAGTGGGTGGAGCAGATGGCCGGGCGCACAGCCCTGGCCGTGCAGATGTTCAAAACCACAGGCATGGAAATGAGTTCGGCCTTCACTGCCCTTGGGGCTAATGCCCAGGCTGCCGGCATATCCGCACAGGAGCAAATTGCCGTGCTCGGCATGCTGCAATCGACCATGGGCGGCTCTGAAGCCGGCACCAAGTACAAGGCCTTTCTTGCTGGCGTGGGCAACGCCCAAAAGGAGCTTGGTCTCAAGTTTACCGACAAGAGCGGCAACATGCTGGGTATGGACAGGATTCTGGAAAAGATTCGGGGCAAGTTTGGCGACACCTTGAGCGTCAAGGAATCCGACATGCTTAAAAAGGCTTTCGGCTCGGACGAGGCCGTCAGCCTCATAAAGCTGCTGCTCACGCAAACCGGGGATCTGAAGCAGAATATTGCCGACCTTGGCCAGGTCAACAACATGGACAAGGCCCAGGAAATGGCCCGGACAATGTCTGGCGTCTGGGGCCGCCTGTCAGGCTCCTGGCAAGCTGTGCGCATCAGCTTTGGGCAGCGCCTCCTGCCCACCATCAACATAGTGGTGGGCAAGCTGGCGGACTTTGTGGCCTACATCCACAAGTGCATTGAAATCGCGCCCGGGCTAACAACAAAAATTGGCCTGCTGGCGGTTGGACTCACCGTTGTGGGCGCAGTGCTTGGCCTTGTGGGGGCTGCCTTTGCCTTTGGCAAGGTTGTACTCATGGGCTTTCTTGTGGCTGGCGGCCCGCTCATTGGCCTGCTCGGCAAGCTGAAAATGCTCTTTGTCTTCGTCAAAACGGCGGTGTGGGTTTTCGCCTTTGCCGGAACCTACCTGGCCATGGTCTTTAAAATGATGGCCGTCGGCGCTCTCAAGTTCGGGGCTGCCCTGCTGGCCAACCCCATCACCTGGGTAGTCCTGGGCATCATGGCTCTGGTGGGCGCGGTCGTGGCCCTGGTCTACTACTGGTCTGACCTGGTCGCGTGGTTTTCCAACACCAGTTGGGGGCAAGGCCTTATCACCATGTTTCAGAATCTGCGCCAGTGGTGGAATGACCTCACCGCCTCCTTTACCGATGGCACATGGATACAAACCCTCATGGGCCTGCTGGATACCCTCATGGCCCCTCTGCGTTCCCTAGGCGACGGCATCGGATGGATCGGCGAGAAGCTGGGCATCATCAGCGGCGAAGGCCCAAAGATTGAAGCCTCTGGCGTGGGCGCTCTTGCCGCTCCCCGCCAGTCGCAGATCCTGCCTGGCGGCGTGGCTGGACAGATCAGCAATGCCACCAACAACAGCGGCAAAACCGTGACTATCGGCTCCATCACCATTCAGCCGCAAACCATGCCCTCGCTCGATGATTTTGACGGCCTGGGCTACCTGGGGTGAGGCAATGAAAGGCACTCTTGGCTTTCCCCTACAACTGACCGACCCCGGCAATTACTGGGATCTGCGCATTGTGGATAACGACATTGCGCTTGACGTGGGCCGCCAGCCCCTCAAGCTGGCCGACCGCGCAAGCATTGCCCAGGACATTGCCCACATGATCCGCGAGCGCGGCTACCTCACGGCCATGATTGCCGAGCGTGACGTGCGCAAACGCAAGTACCAGATGGTGCTCATCACCCTCGCCGTGGACGACGACAAGCGCATCGTGCCCGGCACGGCCAGAATCACGGAATCCGTAGCCGGGGAACTCTGGCTCACGGCCAAAACTGTGGACTACGGCGAGCTGACCCTGCAACTCACCTATGCCCAGGCGGAGCAAGCAAATGGCTGATACAAACACCACAGACGCCTTGTTCACGCAAATGGCCGCAGAGGCGGGCATGCCCACAACCGAAGCCGAGATGCAGCAGGCCTGGGCCCAGTGTAATGTGGAGGCCGGTTCGCCCTTCTCCAACAGTTCGGAATTTTCGCCCTTCTGGCGGCTTATGTCGGCCATTGCCACCAAGCCCAGCCAGTGGTTGCTCACCCTGCTGGTCAAGCATGTCCTGCCCAACGTCTTTTTAAAGTACGCCTCGGGCGCATGGCTGGACGTATTCGCCTGGGGCGTGGACGTTACCCGCAAGGGGGCTGTAGCCGCCCTGGGCAGTCTTACCTTCAGCCGCAACCCCGGCACCGCTGGCGCTGTGGCCATACCTGCCGGCACGGTGGTGGAAAGCCCGACCATCAACGGCACCACCTACCGCCTCACCACACTTGCCGCCGCCGTCATACCCGATGGGCAGGAGAGCGCCCTGGTGCCCGTGCGGGCTGAAGCCACGGGCGCAGCCTACAACCTCGGCCCGGGCTATTACTCCCTTCTGCCCAAGCCCGTTCCCGGCATCGCTTCCGTCGCCAATGCGGACGGCTGGCTCACCACCGAAGGCGCGGACGAAGAATCGGACGAAGCCTTGCGCCTGCGCAGCCGCAACCAGTTTGCGGCCGTTGGCCAGTACCACCACGATGCCGCCTACCGGGCCATGATCGCCGCCTTTGCGGGCATACGCGTGGACTACATATTTTTTGAGAAAGACGCCCCGCGCGGCCCGGGCACGGCCAATGCCCACATCATGACCGAATCCGGCGTTCCGCCGCAGGAGCTGGTGGAGGCCATCAATACCTTTGTCCAGACCAGTGGCAACCATGGCCACGGCGACGACTTGCGCTGTATGGCCATAACCACCACGCCCGTGGATCTGCGCGTCACCGTGTACCCGCCTGTGGGCATGGATGCGGCCAGGGCTGAAGCTCTGCGCCTTGGCGTGGAAAACCGGGTGCGCTGCGCCTTCAGGGAGAATACCGACTTCACCCTTACAAGGGTGCTTCCGCTCACGCGCTTTTCCTTCTCCACCCTCTCGCAGGAGCTGCACGCCCAGTTGCCGGATCTGCGCAGCGTGGAGTTTACCCGCCCGGCTGCGGCAGGCGAAGCCGTTGAAAACGAATTTGTGTGGGTGGACATTGTGCCCGCCCGGGCGCTGCCTGTGCTGGCAAGCCTTGAGGTTGTGCTGGGGGCCGGGCAATGAGCGACGACAACAAGCTGGATCTGCCGGAAGTAAGTTTCTGGATGAACGGGGCCAACGCACAGGCCCTGTGCAAGGCGGCGCAGCTCTGGTTTCAGCGCCTGGGCGATGCGGCCATCTGGCCAGCGCGCCAGTTCAACCCCATGACGTGCAGCCTGCCCGTGCTGGATCTGCTGGCCTGGCAGCGCGGCGTGGCCCGTTACAGCAACGAGCCGGAACGCCTCTACCGCCTGCGCGTCACCCATGCCTACGCCAACGCGCGCGACTCTGGCCAGACGGCAGGCTGGGGCCGCATTTTTGAGCGCCTGGAGCTTGGGGGACTCTCCCTGGCCGAGCGCGTACCCGGGCAAGATTGGGATCGCGTGGGCATCATTGCCGATGATTCGCAGTTTCCCGACCAGCAGAACGTGCTGGAAATCATCATTGACGACTACGGCCGCACCTGCCGCCGCTATTACTTCGACAGCCGCATTCCCATTCCGGCCCTGGCCCATGTGGGCCGCTTTTCCTGGCATCAGGAAACCGTAGAAGCCGCCATGAGCACCCGCGCCATTACCGATGCCGGCGCGCGTCTGGCCGTGTTTGACCACCATGCCGCCACACTGGAGGCCCACGCATGCGGCAGCCGTTAGGCGAGTTTTCGAGCCTTACGGATGGCGACAGCAGTTCGTTACCGAGGCTTCAACCCACAGAGGTTTTACGATGAGTACAATACTGACCGCCGCGGGCGAGAGCCTTATTGCCCGCCTTCAGGCCGAGGGCAAGGCCCTCATTATCGACACCATGATTCTGGCCAATGTGCCCGGGCAGGATCACACCCAGGCCATCGCGCCCGGCGTTACCGTGCCGGCAGAGGCGCAAATCGCCCTGCGCTACGCCATCCCCCCGCAGTACCGCGCCTACGTCAACCCCAACCAGGTTGTCTACAGCGCCATGCTGGGCAGCGACATGGGCGATTTTACCTTCAACTGGCAGGCCCTCTGGTGCAGCGAGCACAACACCCTGGTGGCTGTGGCCACCTTCCCCGCGCTGGAAAAACGCCGCTACGACGAGGCCAACGGCAAGACGGGCAATAACCTGACCCGTAACTTTCTGCTGACCTTCACGGGCGCGCGCGAACTCACGGGCCTGACCATCAGCGCCGACGTGTGGCAGCTTGATTTTACCGTGCGTCTCAACGGCATTGACGAGCGCCAGCGCCTCGCCAATTTCGACATCTACGGCCAGGCCTTTTTCGATGCCGATGGCTGGCTGCTGCAAAAAACGGCAGAGGCCTACGCCTTTGCGCCGGGCCTTGGCTATGTGGGCGGCATCCGCGCGGCCCTTGCCGAGAGCCTGCCCCTGGCAGCGCCGGAAAGCGCCAACCTGCCGCAGAACGTCTGGCTTGACGTCTGCCTCAAGCACACCGGCAGCGACCGCGTGGCCGAGGCCTCGCCCATGCTCACGCCGCCCGCAGCGCCCCTGGCGGACAGCGCCGCTGACGAAACTGGCCTCATGCACTACCGCGCCCTGGTTGCCCGCATCGAGGCGGACGGCACGGTAACGGATCTGCGACCGCGCAAAACATCCGGAGCGCTGCCCATACCGGACGTAGCCACGCCGGAAGTTGCGGGCACCATGCGGCCCGATGGCATCACCTGCCACATGGACGCGGAGCTGCTGAAGGTCAGCGGACGCTACGCCATTTGCGCCACAGCGGCGGCCACGGCGGCCAAAACCGCAAGCCTTGACCACTTTGCGCTTATCCCGGGCGTGGTTCTTCAGGTGGCATTTGCCACGGTAAACACCGCAGCAAACCCCACATTGAACATCAATGACACAGGGGCCAAACCGCTCACGTACTGCGGCGTAGCCGTTGAGGTGGGCGCGCTGGCGCAGGGGCAGGTCTACACCCTGATTTTTTCCGGCAACGCCTGGCAGATCATCGGCGGCATGGCTCCCTACCCCATCGGGCAATATACCTGGTTTGAAGACGAACTTGTCCGCCCAGGCTTCAAGCCTTGCAATGCCAACGTCATTTCGGCATTCGCCGCCACATACCCGCAGATGGCCGCCTATCTGTCCACAACGCACGGCGCAAAGCGGCTCTTTGCCTCGCTTGCAGAGTACGAGGCGGCCCATAACGCCGCGTGGGCAACGCTTGCCGATGGCTCCCAGGTCAGGTGGAACAACATCGGCGGCGCTGCAAAATTCTGGTGGAACAAGGCCGCGGACACGCTCCTTATGCCTGACCTCACGGGCATGCTCCGCGAAATGGCGGGATATGACGCTCTCGGCGTGGGAGGCGTGCATATAGACACAATGCGGCGGCTACGAGGATATTCTGACCGAAAATATGGAACGCTTGTTGGATTGCAAGACCCCGGAAAACTCAAATGGTCGGAATACGCCGGTTACCAAGATTCACAAAGCATTGCCGGACAGATTGCCGCCCTTAATGTCGAGCGCGAGTGGTTTGACTCCGGCAATGTTGCGCCGACTGG
The DNA here is from genome assembly GCF_053570625.1 of Desulfovibrio faecalis. Classification (NCBI taxonomy): domain Bacteria; kingdom Pseudomonadati; phylum Thermodesulfobacteriota; class Desulfovibrionia; order Desulfovibrionales; family Desulfovibrionaceae; genus Desulfovibrio; species Desulfovibrio faecalis. The sequence continues at coordinate 3,429,895 of NZ_JBRBQR010000001.1, read as the reverse complement.
TAACAAAACCGCGCCCCGCGCTTGGGGCGCACTGGCCTGCGCTTACCTCGGCATTCCTGCGGTATAGTTATGTAGGCTGCCCCAGATAGCAGCACGCAAGAGCGCCCCAACCCCTCGGTTTGTTGGCTGCGCCGGTGGACACAATGCGAGACGCATCAAACACAAAACCACGTTGACCACTGACAGACTGATTGTATGAGTTTGCACCGGGAGTTGTTGGGCCAAAGGCAATCGCCCCCACGGCCCCACCATCAGGGTAATACGGGTACATGCCCCAGGTGGCACCACTCAATAACGAGCCCGTGATGTTGCGAATCATATCAATATGCACACCTCCCACGCCGGGAGCTGGTTAAAAAATTAAGGAGTAACCAATGGCAATTGCCCATAGATATACGCGCCCTGACCAGTATTATATCAGCTCAGATGAAGACTACGGCTACCCGCCGTACAACTCCACGCCCGATGCTCTGCCCCCAAGGCCATGGAAAAACCAGTGGCCGCAGTACGTGGACAACAAAGGCTGGGTGCTGGTTGAGGATCACCGGCAGCGCGCGGAACCGCACTTTGCAGCAGAGGACGTGCAACCCGGCACCGAGTATTGGCTGCCGGGCGATACGCACCTTACCCCGGCGCGCCGCATGCACGCACCTGGCCCCTTGCCTAAAGACGCCCTGACCAAACGCCCGGAGCAACCGCTGGCAGAAATCAAAGCCGCAAAGGTTGCAACTATCATTGCCGGGCATGAGGCAGCCCTGGCCGGTGCCGTGGCACTGTCTGACCCCACACCGTCAACAGTTGCGGTAGAGGCAGGGCTTCTGGCCGCTTCTGACCCGGAGGGGCTGGAGTACGTGCGCAATGCCCTGGCCGCCCGCCGCGGTGAACTGCTGGCAGCAGTGGAAGCCGCCGAAACGGCTGAATCCGTGCAGGCCATTGTCGTCAGCTACGCTGTGTAGGAGGCCCGCATGTTCTCCACCTCACTGCCTACCGAGATCAGGGGCGGCATCTGCACTGGCCCGACATCCCCCAAGGAAGACGGCGCCACCGCCCGCGGCCCGGGGCGTGTGACCATCATCAGCGACCGCGTGTTCGACTTCCGCGACTACCCCGCCGCAAAACAGGACGAAGTTATCAGCGGCGTGGATGGGGCAATAGTGCGTTTGCAGCGCTGCGTTATCCTCGGCGGCATCAAAGCCGTACTTGCGGGCAATGGCGATCACCCCGGCAACGACATGCGCTTCGGGCACTGGGAAATGGAGGATTGCGTCATTGTGGGCGCGGGGCGTCGCTGCCCTGAAGCGCAAGATTTTGTGGAGCTGACCATGCGCCGCTGCTGGATCCACAACTGGGGCCGCGCCTTCGACGTGCGGGCATTCGGCGGATGGGCCCACAGGGGCGGGCGCATAGCTGCGGAGCGCTGCCTGTTTACCCAGAGCGGCGGCATATGGGGCCTTGGGCTGCGCACCACTCTGGCAGATATTTTCGCCCACGTCGGGCAGGCGTGGAATGACGATGGCCTGGGCGGCCTGCTGCGCTGGCAAACCTATTTACCCGGCGTATGCCGTGGGCTCATGTGCAACACAGGCGGTCTAGCCCTCGCCACAAAATGCTACCGAAACAAGGCGTGGATCCGCGTTGAAAACTGCAACGAGTTTATCACCCGGGCCGAAGCTCTGGAGATTGTTTCCGGCATTGACGCGCTTATGTCTGAGGAAGGCCGTAAACGGCTGGGCAGTCTGGTGGATATATTCAACGCCCTGGGGGATGCATGACCGTCTCCTTTTCCCCTTTACGACTTCGCCAGCCCACCAGCATTGCCGACATGGCCGAGCGGGTGGGCGGAGCGCTCACGGCCGTGGGCCAAACCATCAGCGATGGGCTGGCGGATCTGGGCAACCTGTCCCTGCCACCGCTGCCGGATATGCCCGAGCTTCCTTCAGCCGACGAGCTGCGCAAGGGCTTGGCCACGGCGCTTGAAGGCACAGCGCGCTTTCTTGAAGTATCGCCCTACCAGTACGGCATTGGCAGCCGCATGGGCGAGGCCGCGTGGCTCACGCCAGCGCAGGCGCTGCGCCTCACCGCGCAAAGTCTTGGCGGCCTGACCGTGGACGATGTGACGAATATGGACACAGCCCTGGTGCTGGTGCTTACCGCCGCCGTGGATCAGTCCAGCCTGGCCGGGGCGCTTGGCAGCCTCAACAAGGCTTTTCCCCTGCCCGAGCTGCAAAAGCTGCAACGCCGAGCCAAAGGCGTGGCAGATCTGGAGCAGACAAAATTTGTTGTGCCGGCAGCGCCAGCCTACCCGCCGTGGAGCACAGTGGCCCCGCGCCAGTTGCCGCAGGCGCGCAGATCCAGTCGGGCCATGACGACAATGGTTGCCCAGGCTGAAGGCATGGAAGCCGCGGCAAAGCCGCCCGCCGATGTCATGGCAAATTTTGCCAGACGGCAACAGGCCAGGGTGCAAAAAGCACAGCAGGATCTGGCGGCGGTCGGCAATGACCTTGCCGCCCTGGTGGATCTTTCCGCATGGTTCGGCGTGTATGTGGACGGGGCAGCCGCAGTTGCGGCCAAGGCCCTCGCCAGCCTTGCCCCGCCCCTGGACGAGCGCTTCAAGTGCTGCACCGTGCTTTCGTGGTACGGCACCAGGGCCGAGGTGGCCTACTACAAAGAACTTTTCGGACTCTAGGATTACCGCCATGCCAGACTTCTTGCTCCTCGATGATTACACCGTTCCCGGCTTCGGCCTGACCGTCTCGCTCACCCTGCCCATCAAGGACGAGGACGCCAGCGGCGATTCTTCCAGCACGTCAAAGGCGGAAAAGGGCAAGAAGGGCAAAAAGCTGGAGGTCAAGACCAAGATCCGCTTCAAGGACGAGGACAAACTCACTGAATTTATGTCCCTGGCCGAGGCCATGAGCAAGGGCGACGGCAAGCTGTTCACAATCACAAACCGCGTGGCCAATGCAGGCGGCATGCGCCAGGGGCGCTTTTCCGGTGACGTGAAGGTAGATCCGCAGGAGGGCCTCGCCATGTGGGAGCTGTCCTTCAGCTTGTCCGAACACAAGTCCGTGTCTGAAATGGCTGAAGACCGTGAGGGCACCCCCGCAGTTGCCGCCCAACAGAACAACGGCGACAAGGTGGACGGTGCAGCCGCTCCGGACGGATCCACCGGGGAGAACTTGGACATGCTGCAACGCGGGCTCAAGAAGCTGGAAGACTGGTGGGGATAGGCCATGCGGTTACGCAAAAAGCTCATGGTCGCAGGGCAGGAATACGGCCTGGTCGACGATAACGTGGCCCTCTACTACAACCGCCCCGGGCGCGCCGTGTTTCAGGTGCGCGCTACGGACGAGCAGGCGGAAGCGCTCACGGGCATGGTGCAGTTCGCCCTTGGCTGGGCGCATTCAGACGGCATGACCCTGTTTTTCACGGGCGACGTTGAACGCGCCGTGCGGGTGGACGGCCAGCAGCGCCGCCTCTTCTGCCGCGAAATTTCGGCCCGGCTGGATAGCAACATCCCGCTGGCCATTCGCCACGCCACCCTCAAGGACGTGCTAGGCGCGTATGCCGCCGCTACCGGGCTTGAGTTCATCCTGCCGGATAAACCATATGCCTCGGTCAAAGCGCCGGCCTTTTACGGGCACGGCAGCGGTTTTCACGGACTGGCCTGCGCGGGCGACATTTTCGGCATTGCCGACTACCACTGGCAGGCCCAGGGCGATGGAAAAATATTTGTGGGATCCTGGGCAGATTCCCGCTGGCCAGACAGGCCCGGCACAATCTCGGAAGAATTTTTCACCGCTGCCGGCAGCGCGGCCCGCAAAATTGCGGCCGTGCCCACCATGCGCCCCGGTGCCGTGCTCAACGGGCAGAGGGTGCGCATGGTGCGATTTTCTGGCCACAACATGACCGTGGGCTTTGAGGACGTGTAACCATGCGCGAAATGATAAAAAAAATCGTCATGGAGCTGCTGCCGGAACTGGCGGGCGGTCTGCATCTGGATCGCTACGCCCGGGTTCTGGCCGCGGGGGATTCCCCCACAGAGGGAGCCACCAGCGAACGCTTTCGCCCCCGGTATGCCGTGGATCTGGAAATTCTCGGGCCGGATATGGAGCCTGACAAAAACTTTCCCCGCTACAGCGCCGTGCCGCTGCCCGTGAGTGTGGGCGGCGGGCAGGAAAGCGGCACGTTCTGCTTTCCCGAAGAGGGCGCGCTGTGCGTGGTGGGCTTCGCCTATGGTCGGCAGGATCACCCCATCATCCGGCAGATTTTCCCCCTGGGCGTGAGCCTGCCCGCGCTGGAACGCGGCGAGGTGCTCATGCAGCAAAGCCCCACCAGCTTTCAGCGGGTGGACGCCCAGGGCAACTGGAAGCGCGAAACCACCGCCGACATCAACGAAAGCTCGCTTGCCCGCACCGTGAAGGCGGAGAATTACTCCGCAGACCTTGGCAGCGAAAACCGCAGTGTGGCCGCCCACAGTACCGAAAGCGTGGGGAGCTGCAAAACTATCGAGGCCGGCACGGTGCTGACCATGCTGGCAGGCCTGCGGGCAGACCTGGGCAGCCTTGGCGCGCTCAACCTCACGGCAGGGGGCGACTCCACCCACTCCACCGCAGGCGCTGCGCAGGAGACGGTGGGCAAGGATCACACAAGCAAGGTCGCAGGCAACCGCCAGATCGACATTGCGGGCAACCGAGGCCTGATTGTCCAGGGAGCCGACACCGTGACCGTGGAAGGCGAGGAAACCATCAAGGCCAAGGGCAAGGTCACTATCGAAAGCGCGCAAGAGATCCTGCTGCGCGCGCCCGTGGTCAAAATTCAGGGCATCCTCACCACCGAGGGCTACGAGGGCGGCCCGGGCAGCTCTACCCTTTATGGCGACTTTACCGTGCGCAACGGCGGCGTAGCCGTGCCCGACAAGGACGTTAGCGCAGGGGCCGTTTCCCTGCGTGGCCATACCCATACGGGCGTCATGCCCGGAAGTTCCACCACCGGCACCCCGGTGGGTGGATAATCATCAACCCATGAGAGCCACGAGCCCCAACACCACGCCCACGAGGCTTCGGACTCCTCATGCAATCGCTTACCCTTTCCCCGTCCATAACGTTGTTCCAGGGCGATGCCCTGGACGTGCTCCGCTCCCTGCCTGACGACAGCGTCGACATGGTGCTGACTGACCCGCCCTACTCAAGCGGTGGGTCGACCTTGTCTGCCCGGCAGGCTGATCCGGCGCAAAAATACCAGGCGACCGGCACCAAACGCACATATCCAGCCATGTTGGGCGATGCCAAAGACCAGCATAGCTGGATCCTGTGGAGTACGTTGTGGCTTTCCCAGTGCTTGCGCGTAGCCCGGGAGGGTGCCGTGTGCCTTGTCTTTACCGACTGGCGGCAGTTGCCCAGCCTTACGGATGCTGTGCAGGCGGCTGGCTGGAAATGGGTGGGCATTATCCCCTGGGACAAGCGCAGCGCCAGGCCGCAAATCGGCAAATTCAAACAACAATGCGAGTACTTGATCTTTGGGATCAAGGGGCACTTCTCACCGCATACACGGCAGTGTCTGCCGGGGTTATACTCATACCCCGTGATAGCTGCGCGCAAAAACCACCTCACAGCCAAACCCGTGCAGCTTCTCCGCGACCTGCTGGCCATCGCGCCTGAAGGCGGGCGTGTGCTGGATCCTTTCATGGGCGGCGGCTCCGTTGGGGCTGCCTGCATTGCCACCGGGCATCCCTACACCGGCGTTGAGCTCTCGCCGGAATATTTCGACATCAGCTCCCGCTGGCTGGCAGACCTGGCCGGCCTTCCTCTGGAGGGGCAGCCGTGCGCGTAACCACCACCCAACCGCTCCCCGAACTGCGCTGTCAGCACTGCGGCAAAAAGCTGGCTGAAGGCTACGTCGACCTGCTGGTCATCAAGTGCCCCCGCTGCCGCGCCTACAACACATTGAGGACGGATTGTCCCAAACGCGAGGGCAATAACCTCCAAAGCCCTGCGCAAAACCACTAAAGAACGGCAAAAAACAGCAAAAAACCACAAAAAAGGCGGAATTTTCCGCCTTTTTTATATTTTCGGTCATTTTCTGGCCTGTTTTCCCATTCTGTACATGTCTTTTTGCCGCTTTTAGCTACCCACAGCCACGCCTTGAGCCCAGATGTGAGCGCTTCTTCCATCATCAAACCTTGCTTTGTAAATTGACTCTAATCTCGGAACTGCCAGCCTCAATGAAAAGTGAGCCCCTCGCAATCTCAAAATAAATCTGCCTTAAGATCGCGATTCTGCTCCAATCAAAAAAATGATGGCTCTTCCGGGTTTTCCGTGGGTAGCTGATCTGCTAATGTCCTTCCCGGAGGGCACCAATGAAGGATACGGACCTATATTTTCGGATTCTCGGGCTGACCGAGCCCTGGTTTGTTGAGGCTGTTGAACTGGACACGGCGGAAGGTCGGGTAGACATCCGCGTGGAGCATGGTCCTGGTGTTCGCTGGTTTTGCCCTACTTGTGGTCGAGAGCTGGCTTGCCGCGACCATGCCGAGCCTCGTGTCTGGCGCCATCTGGACACGTGCCAGTTCAAGACGTTCCTGCATGCTCGGATTCCCCGAGTGGACTGCCCCGAGCATGGCGTCCTTCAGGTCAACGTGCCTTGGGCCGAGTCCAAGGCACGTTTCACCATATTGATGGAGCGATTGATCATCGACGTGCTGACCGAGTGCGCCACCGTAACAGGAGCGCGGCGCATCCTGCGCATCACCTGGGACGAAGCATGGGGTGTCATGGAAAGGGCGGTGCGCCGGGGCCGGGAGCGCAAGCAATCGAATCCCTCGCGGTATCTTGGCGTTGACGAGAAGGCATTCCGCAAGGGGCACGACTATGTGACCGTGGTTTGTGATCTGATCGGCAGCACGGTGGAGTATGTGGCCGACGAGCGTAAGGCCGAAAGCCTTGAGGGGTACTACCTTCAGTTCACCAAGGCGCAGTTGGAGCGGATCAAGGCCGTGGCCATGGACATGTGGGAGCCCTATTTTAAAGCTACGCTCAAACATGTGCCGGACGCGGCGGGGAAAATCGTTCACGATCGGTTCCACGTCATGAAACACGTAGGCGAGGCTGTGGACCGGGTACGCAAGCAAGAGCACCGCGAACTCACAAGTCAGGATGACCATCGACTCAAGGGCACGAAATTCCTCTGGCTATACCGGGAGGAGAATCTGCCGGACAAACACCGGCCAGCCCTGGAGGCCTTGAAGACAGCGAACCTCAAGGTGGCCAAGGCCTGGGCCATGAAGGAAAGCCTGAACGACGTCTGGAAGTACCTGAGCACGGGATGGGCCAGACGTTTTGTGAAGCGATGGCTGGTCTGGGTGAACAGGTCAGATCTTGCCCCAATGCGCAAAGTGGGCGGACTGATTCAGAGACATCTTGAGAACATCCTGACCTTCTGCCGCCACAGGATCACCAACGGCGTGGCCGAGGGCCTCAACAGCAAGATCATGGCCATCAAGAGGAAGGCTTGCGGTTATAGGAACCGGGAGCATTTCAAGACAGCCATCTACTTCTTCTGTGGCGGTCTAAACCTCTACCCGGCCAGTTCCTGACAGGGGTTACCCACGGAAAACCCGGAAGAACCAAAATGATTTCAGTTTTAAACGAGGCAATACCCAGAAGCTGATAAATACCCCTTGACTAACTTAATCAAAAATAGCAGTTTCTAATTAAGAAAAAACAAGGAGTGAAAAATGCCTATCGAAGACGTTTTGTCAATGTTGTCAGCGGAAATAAAGGATTTAGCATCCCAAGCCAATCTTGTAAGCCTTTTAAGGGGGAAATCAAAAAATGACAATGGGAGGTTAACTGAATTTGGAAGGAAATTAATACGGATTTGTTTGGAGCATCAAATTTCACAAAAAAACATTGCTCTTCTGCTTGGCATTAGCGCCTCAGCAGTTAACCAGCATGCAGAAAACACTTCTACTCAAATGAAGGACAACGCCATGAAAAAATATGATGTTATTAATTGGCTGTATGGTGATGTGGCAGTGAATGTTTCGTTTGCAATTCCTGATTTCATTAATGGCATAAAACAAATACCAGAATATAATGGTCAGGCTAAATATGGATCATATAACAATGAAGATTATATTATGATCACAGGTAGCATGGATCTGTCACGTAGTTGCGCTAATGTTATGGGTGAAATTTGCAATTCTAACCGCCCAGCAGGCATCACAGCAAAGATAAAAATTGAGGGTGAAGCCACCCGCGATGGGTTCGTTGAAAACGCCAGCTATCCCTTCATGAGTAAAAATCCTCCGATGGTTCTTATTTGCCTGAAGAAGCTGGTTGTTAAGCCATAACCCCATTTACCCCGATGGATAAACCAATTGTTGAAGCAAGATTGCTTTCAGTAAAACGAATCCCTCGAGATAGTTACAGCTATCGCGAGGGATACAAATATGCCAAGAAACCCAGATGACCGGCAACTTGGCAGATCCGTGAACGTACACGTTTGCACAAGATGATTATTTATTAACAGTAAAGGTAGCTTTCGTAAAGACCCGGAGGGATGTTTTATCCATTAGGAGGTAACCATGACAACTCGTCCTAGTTACTAGGTGGTCTTCCGCATGTGGTTTCGTCATCCGAAATCCAGAAAGATTATTCGCACCGGGCGCCGATCCCCATTTGGGTAAAGGCGTAACAAGAGAGAGGTAAGGGAATTTTCCCTTACCTCTTTTTTTGTAGCACTTGCCAGAGCTCTGCCAAGCGCTTGGGGGAAGCGGATATTGCTGCAAGCAAAATCTAAAGAGATCACATGCAAAGGGAGATGCCGCTCCGCCGCGCACCCCAGAAAAAAAGCACTCCTCCGCCCCAAACCTTCGGCGTTTTTTTGACGCTTCTGTGCAATCCCAGGGACTGCGCAAAGGGCAGGCAAATCTACGGGGCCAGGGGCGGGAAAGGGAAACTCTCCGTTGCACGCAATGCAGCCATTTGCAAATGATTGCAGGCTGATTGCACACATCCTTGCCATTCAATTAGGCATAATGTGCCTATTTTTTTACCTTTTTAAAAAAAACGTGACCGTCTGAATCGTGTTGTTTTGCAAGGGCCTGCGAACAGTATCACGAATGAAATCACGAATTGTCCCTAGGCACACCCAAAATCAGGGCATAAAAAAAGAGCTGGTCACATTTGTAACCAGCTCAAATTATTTACTAATGGCGGAGAGGGTGGGATTCGAACCCACGTAGGAGCTATTAACCCCTAACTCGATTTCGAGTCGAGCGCGTTACGGCCGCTTCGCTACCTCTCCGCAGGCCACAAAGGGCGTTGGGTGCCCCGCTTGCAGCCGAAGGCGGTATATAGCCTATCTTTGGGTGAAAGGCAATGCTTCTGTCTCACAATGGCGCGTCGCCGCTGTGCTTTGTCTCAAAATGGCTAAGAGTCGCCCGCAATTCCTTTATTTACATCCCCCGGCAACCTGAGGGAAACGCCCCCATGGATATAGGCGCAAGGCCGAGGACAGAAGATCATCAGGTAAGAAGGGACCGGGAAGCAGGCCAAAATTTTCGTCCAGCCCTGACCAGCCAAGGAAAAAGGCCGCGTGCCCATATCTACGATATCGTCCTAGTCACGCTCTCTCCCCTCCTGCAAAACCCGCCCGTAGTGCTTGCCTGCGCCACTCCTAGTGCTTGCCCAGCGCCGCCATGACCTCCAGAGCATCAGCCTGCTCGGGGTCTGTCTGCAAGGCGCGCAGGGCGTTATCTTCCGCAGCCTGTTTTTTACGCCAGGCAAGATATAGCTTCGACATTTTGCCAAAGGTGGAGGCATGTCCGCCAAACGTACGCAGCACCGCCTGATACACCGCCTCGGCCTTTTCGTATTCCCGCAGTTCCATCCACGCCGCCACAGCTCCGGTGTAGGCCGAGGCCTCGCGCGGCTGGATGGTCATGGATTCCTCATACATGGCGGCGGCTTCGGCAAACAGCCCGGCAGCGGCAAAAATCTGGCCCATTTGCAGGCGGATGCCTTCCTCATCGCCAAACTCTTCCACTATGCGCTTCAAAAAAGCGCGCCCCTTGGCGACCTGCCCCTCGCGCAAAAAATCGAGCCCGCTGCTGATAAGCTGCTTTTTCCGCTCCAGCCGGGCCTCTGCCTCCTGCTGCACAGCCTGCTCTGCCGCAGTTTGCAGAATCTTTGCCAGCCCATCCAGTACGGTGGAAAGCGTTGCTTCCTTGCCCGCTTGCAGGGTGATGCTGCGCGGATTGCCCGTATTGCCGGGATCAAGCAGCGGTTGCAGGGCGCTATGGCGCACAATGCCCCCCAAAAATTCCCCGATCTGAATATCCAGTTCCGCCCTTGCTGAACGCATCAGCTTTACCCCGGCCAGAAGCCGCAGCGCCTCACTCATGGTCACAAGAGCGCGCTCAACTTCGTCTCGCCGCAGATAGCCCATTGCACGGGCGATATTTTCCCTGATTTCTTTTGGAGCAGTAGTCAGCATGCCGAGCCGTCCTCCAGCCAGTGATGCCGCACTGTTTGAACGTTGCTTCGCAAAATCTGCAAGGCCGCATCCGGCACAAGGAAATCCACGTTCCGGCCTGTCAGCCAAAGTTGACGCACCCGAGATGCGCTCACAGCCAGCCACGGCACAGAAAGAAAATGCGCCAGGCCCCCCCCCGGCAAGACCATGCACGGGCAGGCAGGCAGCAATGGAGCGAACTCTGCGGCATCGGGCCACAAGGCTTTGGCGGCGGTGATAAAATCGGCAGAGGTATGTCCCTTGCGGGGCACAACCACAAAATGACACAGCCGGGGCAGATCCAGCCCCTTATGCCATGTGGAGAGCAAGGCGAAATCCGGGCTGCCCAGAATAAAATACAGATCCGTATCCGGCTCTGCCTCACGATAGGCGCAAAGCGTATCCCACGTATACGACGGCCCCTGGCGCTGAGCCTCCATCCGGTTGCAGCGCAGCCAGGGCAAGCCCTGAGCGCAGGCTTCTACCATGTCGGCGCGCAGATCAAAAGGCAACATGCCGCGCTGCGCCTTGTGCGGCGGTACGGCGCAAGGCACCATATCCACGCCCTGCACAAGATCGCCCAAGGCCTCGCGGGCCTCTATGGCCAGCCGCAGGTGTCCCACATGGGGCGGGTTAAAACTGCCGCCAAGAATGGCTCTGCCCGGCGGGGGAGACGCCGCTTCCGTCATTTATCCGCGCACCTGCCCCTGGCCAAGCACCACAAACTTGGTGGTAGTCAGTTCGTCCACGCCCATGGGGCCGTAGGCATGCAGCTTTGAGGTAGAAATGCCGATCTCCGCGCCCAGGCCAAGCTGCCCGCCATCGTTGAAACGGCTGGAAGCGTTGACTGCCACCATGGAAGCATCCGCCTCGCGCAAAAAGCGCATGGCATGCTCATGGTTGTTGGTGCAGATGATTTCTGTATGATTTGAGCCGTAGCGGGCAATGTGATCCAGCGCGGCATCCATACTTTCCACCACGCAAACAGCAAGCACCAAGGCATGGAATTCCTGCCCGAGATCATCGGGCTGCTGGGCAACGGCAGTCGCGCCAAGCAGGGGCAGCGATTGCGGGCAGGCGCGAAATTCCACCCCGGCAGCGCCAAGCTTTGCCGCCACCTTGGGCAGAAAATCCTTGACCACGTCGCAGTGCACCAGCAGGCATTCCAGCGCGTTGCACACACCGGGGCGCTGCACCTTGCCGTTAAAAACAATCTCTGCGGCTGCATCCAGATCGGCATCCACATCAATATACGCGTGGCACACGCCCTTGAAGTGCTTGAGCACGGGCATGGTGGCAGCTTCGGTCACGGCGCGCACAAGGCCCTCGCCGCCGCGCGGGATGATTACATCAATATAGCTGTCGAGCTTGCACAGAGCGTTGACGGCTTCGTGTCCGGGTATGGACACAAGCTGGGCCGCATCGGCGGGCAATCCCGCCTGGGCCAGCGCATCGCACAGGGCCTTGGCAAGCGCGATGTTGGAGCGCAAGGCCTCGCTGCCGCCGCGCAGAATAACCGCATTGCCCGCCTTGATGCACAAAATGGCGGCGTCGATGGTCACATTGGGGCGCGCCTCGTAGATCATGGCGATCACACCCAACGGCACGCGCATACGGCCCACAAGCAGGCCGTTGGGCCGCTGCCACTGACGCTCCGTAGCGCCCACAGGGTCAGGCAGATTGGCCACGTGGCGGCAGGCTGCGCGCATTTCATCCATGATGGCAGGGGTAAGCGTCAAGCGGTCAAGGCGGGGGGCATCCTGCCCGGCGGCACGGGCCGCAGCAAGGTCTTCCGCATTGGCGGCCAGAATTTCGGCCTCCCGCTCCTGCAGCAGTTGCGCCAGCCCCAGCAGGGCTTGCGTTTTGGCATCGGGGTGGGCCTTGGCTATGGCCCTGGCCGCTTCCTTTGCCCGCGCGCCAAGGCGCGACATTTCTTCTGCAGGCGTCATGCATACTCCTTATTGTATTGGCCGGGGCCGCGCGGGCAGCCTGACCAGAGGATATTTGTTTTGACAGAGGGGCTTATTCTGGCCTAAGAAAAAAGCTTCCGTCCAGCTCCGCCGATCGTGAAACGCGCAGGGCAAACGCGCGGAAAAACTACGGCGGTTCCGCCTCCCTAAGGAGTTTTGATACATGAATCCGCAAAAGAATCAAGGCGCAGAGGATTCCCCCCTGTTGCGCGACCTTCAGGCAGAAGTCAGCTCCGAAAGCGCCCCCATGCTCCAGTTCATGCTGCGCCACGCTGGCACCATAGCCAGCATTGTGGTGCTGTTTGTGCTGGTTCTGGCGGGCACCGGCATCTGGCGCTGGTACAGCACATCTAAAAATGATGAGGCGCGGCAGTCGCTTGCGCGCATTGTGCTGCAAACCAGCGGCCCCGCGCAGGTCAAGGAACTTGCCGCCCTGGCGGAAAAAGCTCCTGCTGACGTGAAGTTTTCCGCCTATCTGGCTCTGGGCCAGAGCGCCATGAGCAACGGCGACAACGCCACTGCCGCAGATGCCTTTGCCAAGGCCGCCAAGGAAAGCGAAGGCCCCCTTGCGCTGATTGCCGGCATGAACGAGGCCGGCGCCATGCTCAAGGCCGGAAAATACGCCGATGCCCTTGCCCTGCTGCAAAAGCTGCAAGCAGCGCTGCCGGGTGAAGTTACAGCTCCCCAGCTCAAGCAGATGATGGCCGAAGCCGCCGTAGCCGCCGGGCAGACAGAACAGGCCGCACGCATATACCTTTCCCTCTCGCGCGAGGCGCAGGGCCTCAACAGCGAATATTTCCGCGCCCGCGCAACCACGCTGGCCCCCAAGATTGTTGAAGAAGAAGCTGCCCAGACTGCGACCCCGGCAGCGCCAGACGGCGCTGGGGAAAAATCTTCCGGCAAAGCCCAGTAAATATCTCTTCGCAAGCCCGCGCATGTGCAAACAGCGCGGGCTTGCGTCATTGTAGGCGGGGCCGCATGGGTCGCGCCATTCTGCATCCAGTTGCGGTTCAGGCGCATATGCCTGGGCCTGGAGGGAACATGAGCAATCATCCGCTGTTGCAGGGCGCTCGCGGCGAGCGGCACCTGCTGTTGGGAAACGAAGCCATTGTGCGCGGCGCGCTTGAAGCGGGTGTGCATATGGTCAGTTGTTACCCTGGCACTCCGTCTTCGGAAGTGCCGGACACGTTCCACCGACTTGGCGGCGAAGGCCGCTATCGGCTGGAATATTCCGTCAACGAGAAGGTGGCTATGGAAGTGGCCGCCGGTGCCGCCCTTGGCGGTGCCATGAGCCTCGTGACCATGAAGCATGTGGGCGTCAACGTGGCTGCCGACCCGCTGTTCACCTCCGTTTACACTGGCCTGCCCGGCGGCATGGTCTTGCTGACGGCAGACGACCCCGGTTGCCACTCGAGCCAGAACGAACAGGACAACCGCACCTATGCGCGCTTTGCCCTGCTTCCCTGTTTTGAGCCTGCCTCAGCGCAGGAAGCCAAGGACATGACCCGCGAGGCCTTTCGTCTTGCCCGCGAGCTGCAACAGCCCGTGATGCTGCGCACCACCACCCGCGTCAGCCACATGCGCGGCGCTGTGGATTTTGACGATCTGCCCGCCACCCAGCCCAAGGTTGAGTTCAAGCGCGACCCGAGCCGTTTTGTGCCGGTTCCCGCTGTGGCCCGCAAGCGCCATCTGGTGCTGGACGGCATCATTGAAAAAGCCCGTCAGTTTGCGGAATCCAGCCGCTTCAATACAGTGCATGAACCCCAGACACCCACGCGCCTCGGCATCATCACCAGCGGCGTGGCCCGCAACTACCTAGCCGACGCCCTTTCGGCTGGCGGATGGGAAGACCGTGTGCGTGTGCTTGAGCTTGGCATGACCTGGCCCCTGCCCACCGCCATGATCACCGAATTTTTACGCGGCTGCGACCGTGTGCTGGTGCTTGAAGAAGGCGTTGACCTGCTGGAGCAGGACATCCGCGCCCTGGTGCAAAAGCAGGACATCCACGTGCGCATTGAAGGCAAGGATTCCGGCCTTACCGGCCAGGGTGAATACTCCACCACCCTTGTCATGCGCCGCCTTTCCTCCTGGCTCGACACGCCCTGCCCGGCCAAGCCCGTGCGCAGCGTGGATATGGAGCTGCCGGGCCGCCCGCCGAACCTCTGCGCCGGTTGCTCGCACCGCGCCGTCTACTATGCCGCGCGGCAGGTTTTTGGCGACGATGCCTTCTACTCCAGCGACATCGGCTGTTACACCCTGGGTCTGTTGCCGCCTCTGCGCGCTGCGGATTTTCTGGTGTGCATGGGGTCTTCCATATCCGCAGGCAGCGGCTTTGCCCGCGCATCGGAAAAACCCGTTGTGGCCTTTATCGGCGACTCCACGTTCTTCCACTCCGGCATGACCGGCCTTGCCAACGCGGTTTTCAACCAGCATGACGTCATTCTGGTCATTCTGGACAACGGCACCACGGCCATGACCGGGCATCAGCCCAACCCCGGCATGCTGCAGGACATGCTTGGCTCCATGAGCCAGCACATGGATATCGAAGCCATTGTGCGCGCCATGGGCGTTACCCAGTGCGCCAAGGTGCGCTCCTTCAACGTGAAGGCCGTCACCAAGGCGCTGGAAGAAATGAAGGCCCAGAGCGGCGTGCGCGTGCTGATTACCGAAGAGCCCTGCGTGCTGTATGCCCGCCGTCAGCTCAAAAAGGCCCAGCCCCAGGTGGCCGAAGTGGCCCAGCAGGGGCCGGAAGCCATGCGCTGCCTTGAGCAGCTGGCCTGCCCCGCCTTTTACCGCGAGGGCGACAATCTTGCTGTGGACGCCACTCTCTGCACGGGCTGCATGGTCTGTTTGCAGGTTGCGCCCACGGCCTTCAAGGCGCGGAAGCGGTAGGGAGATATTATGAAGACACAAGAAATGCAAAAACGGATGCGTATATTCTTTACCGGCGTGGGCGGTCAGGGAACCCTGACGGCCACAACCCTGCTGGCCCGCACGGCGCTGGAAGCCGGACTGGATGTGGTGGCTGGCGAAGTGCACGGCATGGCCCAGCGCGGCGGCGTCGTGGAATCTGTCATGCTGCTTGGCGGCTGGCGTTCCCCCAAGCTGGACTACGGCGAAGCCGATGTGCTGCTTGGCTTTGAGCCGCTGGAAACCCTGCGCGCCCTGCCCTATTTGCAACCCGGCGGCGCGATCTTTTCCAGCAGCGATGCCCTGCCGCCCCTCAGCGTTTCACTGGGCAAGGCAGTGTACCCCGACATGCCGCACATTATGGAAAAGGCCCGTCAGGTCGCCGGACAGTGCCACTTTGTGCCCTGCCGCGAACTTGGCATGCAGGCCGGTTCCGTACAGAGCGGCAACACTGTGCTGCTGAGCGTGGTCTGTTCTTCTGGCGTGCTGCCCTTTGGCGTGGACGCGCTGGAAGCTGCCATTAAAAAATTCCTGCCCGCGAAATTGCAGGAATCCAACCTCAAGGCGCTGGAGCTGGGCAAGGCTTACGTAAATAAATAGCGCCTTACGCTTAGCCTGCGCTGCCGCAGTGCCTGAACGTACTCCATTGAACGCAAGAAGCCCCTTCATTGAAGGGGCTTCTTTTTTGTGGCGGGATAATTTTTGCCTCAGCAGTTCTGCATCTGCTCAATGAGGCCTTCAAGATTTTTGGCCTGGGCAGAAAGCCCCGCAACGGCGCGCGAAGCAGCGTTCATGGCAACAGCTGTTTGCCGCGAAAGGCTGGTAACATCCCCAATAGTACGGTTAATCTGGTCAGTGGCCACAGCCTGCTGCTCGCTGGCGGTGGCAATGGCGCTGACCTGATTAGCGGTTTCTTCCACTGTTCCCACAATGCCCTCCAGCGCCTGCCCTGACTGCTGGGCAGCTTCGGTTGCCAGCGAGATGCCTTTTACCGCTTCCTCCACAGAGGCGGCGCTATGGGCCACGCTTTGCTGAATAGCCTTGATGGCCGTATCAACATCGTGGGTGGAAGCCATTGTTTTTTCCGCAAGTTTGCGCACTTCGTCCGCCACCACGGCAAAGCCGCGCCCTGCATCCCCAGCCCGTGCGGCCTCAATGGCGGCATTGAGGGCGAGCAGATTGGTCTGATCCGCAATATCGGAAATTACGTTCATGATACGCGTGATGGCCTGCGCATGCCCGCCAAGCTGCTCCATATCATCCTTGAGGCGCAAGGAAGTGGAGCGCACGGTTTCAATACTCTCCAGAGCGTGGCGAACCACCTTGGCCCCATCCTCTGCTTTTTGGCGGGTTTCTGCCGAGGAATCAGAAGCCACTGCTGCATTATGCGCAACCTCGCCCACAGTGGCGTTCATCTGCTCCATGCCAGTGGCGGCTTCTGTGAGCCTCTGGGCCGTGCTGTCGGCGCTTTCTTCCGCCTGCCGGATGGTTTCGCCGACCTGACCCGAGGCAGTGGCCACAACGTGAGTCACTTCTTCCAGAGCCTCGGCCACCTGCTGCATGGCCTCTGTTTTTGCCCGTGCATCGCGCTCCGCCGCCTCAGCCTGCTGCAGGGCGGCATTAGCCCTGGCGGATTCTTCTCGGGCCTTTTCCGATTCACTGCGCGCACTTTCTATATGCGCCTTCAGAGCCTGAACCATGAGTACCAGCGAGGCGTACACACCTTGCTGGCGGCCTGAGTGCTCAAGATCGTAATCCCCTTGAGCCACGCGGCACGCTATAAGCTGCAACTGCGCGGGATCCTTGCCGAGCTGACGCTTGATGGCAAGCGTGATGCCCGCCGTAACCGCAATGCTGAACAGTATGCCCACGATGGCAAGCGCGGCCCCGGCCATGCGCGACTGGCGCGCAATTTCCTGCGCGCCCGCCGCAGCCTCCTGACTACGCTGCACGTCGTGCTGTACAAGCTGGTCAAAATAGCGCGCAAGGCGGATAAAATCGGCCCTGCTACGGGTGAACAGCGCAATGGAACCATCAGTGTCACCCTCGCCCGCCAGTCGGATAATTTCTTCGCGTGTGGCTTCCTCCGCACGCAACTGGGCCGTGATGTTGCCCCACAGCTCATCATCCACTTGTTCGCCCGCCTGCTTACGCGTCTCAATCAATGCCTGATAGGCCTCAGCGTGCTGCGCAAACTGCTTGAGTGCGCGCTTGATACGGTCGCGATACTCGGCAATGGTGACTCTATCCGTATGGGGGGTGAGGGCCGCCAGATCTGAACGAGCCGAATAAAGCAGGGAGGCCATGGTCTGCACCGCAACGAGCGAGGGTACATACTGCTGATCCATATGGCTGACGGCGTGATCAATACGATCGGTATTGACGTAATACACGCCGAACAGCGCCAGCATGAGAACAATGATGCTGCTGAACGAAAGAACCAGTTTCGTGGTCAGCTTCATGAACACTCCCGTAGTTTGATTGCTGCCCCTGCGAGGGCAGCAAAGATCGTTAGGCTTCAAGCTGGTAGTTGCTGCCGCTGATGCGTTTGCACTGTTTTTTCAGCGTGGCTGCGGCCCGCGCCAGATCAAAGCTGCTCTGAAAGTTGCTGGCCTTGACGCCGACAATGGTCAGGGACATGAGCGGGAAGCGCTCCTCAATATTGCTGCGGCTTTTGCCCTCAATGTAACCGCGCTGGACGTCATCGGCACTGTAAAAGGCAGGCACGCTATCGTTAAAGGCCGAGATGATGGTTTCGCATACGCTACGAGCTGTCAGGGCGTCTGTTACAGCGATAAAATCATCACCGCCGATGTGCCCCACAAAGTCATCCTCGAGCGCGCTTTCCTTGATGATGGAGGAAAGGCGCTTGAGCGCCCTGTCGCCATTTTTAAAGCCGTATTTGTCGTTGTAAGCCTTGAAGTTGTCGATATCGAAGTAGAGAACAATGCGTGGCAAACCAAGACGCACAAGCCGTTCCAGCTCAATATCTATGAGCGCGTTGCCGGGCAGTTCTGAAAGGGGGTTGAGTTGGCGCGCATTGGCGACCTCAAGCTCAATGCTTTTTTCGAGCAGTTCCTTGACTGTCACCACGCCCTGGTAGCGCCCCTCGCGGGTCACGGTAACAAAATCATAGAGTTTGGCGTCATCACGGCGCATGGCCTGCCGCGCTACCAGATCAATGGTGCACTGGTGGTCTACACACAGAAAGGAGCGGTCCATGACCGCCTCCACGGCTTTGTCGGCAAAAAGGGAAAAACCGAACCTTCCGCTCAGTTGCTCGTGCAGGCGGTTGCGCGTGAGCGCCCCAACGGGAATCTCGCCCATGACAACGCACAGGCTATTGAGCTTGCTGTTTTTTTCAAACAGATCAACCACGCTGCGTATGGGCATGTGCGGCGGTACAACAGTGCCTGGGCGGCAAATGTGCCGCACATGAAACTTGTGGACGCGCGCGCCGAAAAATCTATTTTTAATTTTGTTTTCACGGTGAATGACCTGAAGGGCCTCCGGATCTACGGCCCTAGGCGTGGGGTCTGGCCTGCGGAGAAAATATCCCTGCCCGTAGGGCACATCAAAGCTTATGAGGGTTGCCAGCTCTTCTTCAGTTTCTATGCCCTCGGCAATGATGCGCGTATTGGTGAGCGCCGCGAATTCCTGCATGCTCTTGATAAGCGCCTGCCGGGTAAGATCTTTATCCACACCGCGTATGAGCTGCATGTCGAGCTTGATAAAGTGCGGCTGTACGTCTGATATGAGGTTGAGGCCGGAATAGCCCGCACCTGCATCATCAATGCTGATCTGGTAATTCTGGCCTTTGTAGTGCTCGATAATCTGTTTGAAGCCGCGCAGGTTCACGACGGATTCACGCTCGGTGATTTCAAAAACAATATCTTCGGCGCTGATGGCAAAACGGGTCAGGTATTCCTTGGTGAATCCCATACCGAAATGGGAATCCTGAATAATGTTGGGATTTACATTAAGGAACAGACGGATGCCCGTTGGCATCTGGCGGGCAGCGCGCAGAGCGCTGCGCCTAAAGAGATGCTCAAGCTCCAGCATGCGGCCGTTTTCCAGCGCGCACTGAATGAGGGCCTCGGGATTTTCAAGCGGAGTGCCTGCAGGGCCGCGACCCAACGCTTCGTAACCAAAAACTGCGCCATCACGAAGAGAAACAATGGGCTGGAGCACGCTGGTGATGGTCTGATCCTGGAGCACGTCCAGCAAGGCCTGACGACGCTGATCATCATCATCGGCATTTGCAACATTCAGTGAAGTTGATGCGGGGGGCGGAACCATGGAAGTAGCACGGCGTGGATGAGAGCACGAATCCGCCAAGCTTGCAGGATGCAGCGGCAGATCGCAAAAAGTTTCTACAAATAAATCCTGCGCGGAAGAATCGGGCATGACCCCCTCCACATGACTTGCTGTGTTGGTTGGGCTGCGGTCTGTTCGCCTGAAGTAGGCGGTATCAATCGGCTGTTAGCTCGGTACTCAGACTCGTAGTCACAAACATCACTAAGCCGATACTATGGCGGGTCTGTTACAAAAATAATTGAATTTGACGGCGAATCAAATTCGTCAGAGATAATTTGAAAAGACAATTACCAAAAAGAAAGAGGGAATTGAGCCAATTGTTACAGCAGTATTACGCGACTTTTGACAACAAAGTTACAGCGGTAATTGTGCGTTTGCGCGGGGCCTCAATTGATCGGCGTGTAGATGGGAGAACGGATGATCTTTAGTGATAGCCCTGTCCGATGCGGCAATGATGCCAAGAACACGTTGATCGGCTCAACTTAATTTATTATTGCCCTTCGGGCGCTATCTTCCGCCGTCCGGCGGAGTTTGGTACGCCTGTGCGGCGCGCAGCAAGGCGGGGCCTGTTATGGGGCTACGCCCCCTTCTCGGCCCCCCTTGCATCCCCCCCGAAGCACCCCGAAGAGGGACTACCAATTACCCCAGCATGGCGAGGGCAACGCGGCTGAAGCTCCGGGAGCTTCCTTCCCTCGCTGCGCTCGGTCAGGCGATCTCCCTCCGCGCCGCGTAAATGCCAGATGGCGCATTTGCTTGGATAAAGTCCGTTTCAGCCAACTCCCCTGACAACAATTATACTGTTAAAGCTGGTCGTTGGCTCAAGATGTCTCGCCACAATCGCGGGAATGATGTGAAATGGTTGTGACGCCGCCTTCCATCCCAGCCTTTCTTACGGCCTGCCATCAAAAGGTGGTTGTGGCGTTGACTTCCTTAGACTCGCCGGAGCGTGAGTGGAGGCGATGTGCGGGTGTTGGACGAATTTGCAAAATACGCATTTTGCGGCCTGAAAAGGAAGCGCCGGGATTTTGAGCGCAGCGTACTCAAGTACGTGAGCATCAAAATTTCGGCGCTGACGCATTCAGGGCGTAAAAGACGGGTTTGCGTAAATGCGGCTGACAGGCTCTGGCAGAACTGCAAGCGGTGAGGTTCAAGGGATTTCGGGCAGAGGGAGGCTGTGAAGCAAGAAGGAGAAGGAAGAAGAAGGCCACGCCCAAGGTGGCGTTGCGGTAAAGCGGAGGGATGTTGGCAGGCGAGAAGGCCGCGAGGAAGGAGCAAGGGGGGAAACGACAAAGCCCCTTGCGCTAGTAGCAGCAAGGGGCTTTGGAGCAATCGTTGACAGCGGCCTACTTTCCCACATGACGTTATGCAGTATCATCGGCGATGGAGAGCTTAACTTCCGAGTTCGGAATGGGATCGGGTGTACCCTCTCCTCCATGGCTATCAACGAAATTTGTCAAAATATTAATTGACAGGGACGGAAGGATTTTTTTCAAACACAAGCCGCACGGGCTATTAGTACTGGTCAGCTCCACACCTCGCGGCGCTTCCACCTCCAGCCTATCAACGAGGTAGTCTACCTCGGCCCTTTAGGGATTGCTCCAGGGAGAACTTATCTTAAGGCAGGCTTCCCGCTTAGATGCTTTCAGCGGTTATCCCTTCCGCACATAGCTACCCTGCTGTGCCGTTGGCACGACAACAGGTCCACCAGGGGTGCGTCCATCCCGGTCCTCTCGTACTAGGGACAGGCCCTTTCAATTCTCCAGCGCCCACAGAAGATAGGGACCAAACTGTCTCACGACGTTTTAAACCCAGCTCGCGTACCACTTTAAACGGCGAACAGCCGTACCCTTGGGACCTGCTTCAGCCCCAGGATGTGATGAGCCGACATCGAGGTGCCAAACCGCATCGTCGATGTGAACTCTTGGATGCGATCAGCCTGTTATCCCCGGCGTACCTTTTATCCAATGAGCGATGACCCTTCCATTCGGGATCACCGGATCACTAACACCTACTTTCGTACCTGCTCGAGATGTCTCTCTTGCAGTCAAGCTCCCTTATGCGTTTGCACTCGACGGCTGGTTTCCAATCAGCCTGAGGGAACCTTTGCATGCCTCCGTTACTCTTTAGGAGGCGACCGCCCCAGTCAAACTACCCACCAGACACTGTTCCCTCACCGGATAACGGTCGAGGGTTAGGGACCTGAAAAAACAAGGGTGGTATTTCAACAATGACTCCCCCCATACTAGCGTACAGAGTTCACAGTCTCCCACCTATCCTACACATGCAGTTCCAAATCCCAATGTCAAGCTATAGTAAAGGTGCACAGGGTCTTTCCGTCTTTCTGCGGGTACACGGCATTTTCACCGCGACTTCAATTTCACCGAGTCTCTGGCCGAGACAGTGTGGAGATCGTTACGCCATTCGTGCAGGTCGGAACTTACCCGACAAGGAATTTCGCTACCTTAGGACCGTTATAGTTACGGCCGCCGTTTACCGGGGCTTCAATTCGAAGCTTCGCTTGCGCTGACCTCTCCTTTTAACCTTCCGGCACCGGGCAGGCGTCAGTCCGTATACGTCGTCTTTAGGACTTCGCACAGACCTATGTTTTTAGTAAACAGTCGCCACCACCATTTCTCTGCGGCTCCCTCAGGCTCGTTAAGTGAATTAACTTCACCCGGAG
>NZ_JBRBQR010000001.1:2925000-3402500 GCF_053570625.1 Desulfovibrio faecalis | reverse complement strand
CGCCTGGGCAGACATGTTCACCGAGCGCGGAACCAGCACCGTTTCGCCAGCTTTCAAATAGGGATTGCCTGGGTTGGCAGCCCGCAGGGAAGCCACAGGCACACCGCACCGACGGCTGATTTTGTCCCATGAGTCTGCACTGGAGGCCACAGTGCTTGGTGCCCAGCCCGCATAGGGTGCGCACTGGGATGAAGACAGAAATGCCTGAGCCGCACGCTCGCGGCTTGCCGGTACATATATATATGTTGTGCGGCTGGTGTCGGTCATGGGGCGCTTGTGATGTCGGTTGAAGGCCGAAAACTCGTCCATGCCCATGCGGCAGGCGTGGGCCACGCCCGCCAGATCCGTGCCGGGTTTGGCGGTCAGGCGCAGCACGCCTGGTGCATTGTCGGGATGGATGGGATCAAAGCCAAGCTGGGGAAGGTTGCGCATGATCTTGGTCACAGCCAGATAGCGCGGCACATACTGCTTGGTTTCATCGCGCAGCTGCGCCTTGTCGTCCAGCATATGGTTGCGCGACTTGATTTCAAAAAAGTCACGCCCGCCCGTGCCCTGCTTGGCGCGCCCAATCTTGCCTTCTCCGGCGTTGTAGGCCGCAATGGCTGTGGGCCAGTCGCCAAAATCGCCATAGAGTTTTTGCAGGTAGTCCGCCGCCGCCTCGGTGGATTTGAAGGGATCAAGCCGCTCGTCCGTCCACCAGTCCTGATTCAGACCATACTTTTGCCCGGTATAAGGCATGAACTGCCATGCTCCGGCGGCCCCGGCAGGGGAGCGTACCTCGCTACGATAACCGCTTTCCACAATCGCAAGATAGGCCAGATCTTCGGGCATGCCTCGCGAGCGGAACACGCGCTTGGCATAGGCAAGAAACTGCTCCGCCCTTTTTGATGATGCGCTCATGGTGGGGCGGCCCTTGCGCAAAAAGTATTTGTACTGGCGCGTCACGTCCGCCATTGCGCTTTCGGGGATGTTTCTGTCCACCTGCCCGGTAGTGTTGAGAGCGGCGGTTTCACTGGCCGTCAGCGGCGGTGAGGTGTCTTCTTCCGGCACAGACATCGACAATCCCCCTCCGGGGTCGCTGCCCTGCCGTGAGGCGCAGCCCCCGGCAAGCAGCAGACAGCAGACAACAGCCAGAAAAAACAGTCTTGCCATTGCCGATCCGTTCCTGTTCGATGCTGCAACCATTGTTCCCTCCCCTTTTGCCGCCCCGGCTTGCCATCTGCCGGGAAGATGCGTACACAGCCGCCAAGGGCTGACTGTTCCTTCCCCGTGCGCGAAGCCACGGCATGGACTGGCAAAAGCCCACACACGTGCGCAACCGCGCAGCATATCGCATAAATATTTCTAGCGGGTTCTTGCCCGCACAATCCTCTCCCATCACTCAGGCCGCACGGCGGCCAATGCACACAGCCCGGAGGCGCATATGCATAATGAAACTGAACAAGCCCCGCTGCTGCCGGGCCTCAAGCCTGTGCTGGAACTGCTTGCCAGCGAGCCCCAGCGCATCGACTGCGTCTTCTGCAAAAAAGGCCTGCGTGGCCCCGATGCGCAGGAAGTGCTGAACCTTTGCCGTCAGCACAACGTGCGCTTCAGTCTGGTAGACCAGGTGGCTCTTGACCGCCTGTGCCGTGGCGCTGGCGGTCAAACTGCCCAGGGGCGTCAAGGCCGTGACGGCGTTTCCCATCAGGGCGTTGTGGCCCGCCTGGCCGCCACCGGCTTTACCGAACTTGCCGACCTGCTGACTGCGGCTGCCGATGCCCCCCTGCCCCTCATTGTGGCCCTAGACCAGGTACAAGACCCCGGCAACGTGGGCACAATCTGCCGCACCCTCTATGCGCTGGGCGGTGCGGGCATCATTCTGCCCCAGCACAACAGCGCCTACCTTGGCCCCGCAGCCCGCAGGGCCGCTGCGGGCGCACTGGAAAAACTGCCCGTGACCCGCGTCACCAATCTGGGGCACGCCCTGGACAGCGCCGAAGAAGCTGGCCTGACCATTTACGGCGCAGGCGGTGATGGCCCATCAAGCCTCAATGCCTTTGATGACCCCATGCAGTTGCCTGCCGTGCTGGTTCTGGGCAATGAGGACAAAGGCCTGCGGCCCGGAGTTGCCAAGCGGTGCGCGCACATGCTGCGTATTCCGCTTGCCCGCTCCTTTGACTCGCTCAACGTGGCGCAAGCCGGAGCCGTACTGCTGGGCCTTGCCGCAGCGCACAAGGCAAAAAATTCTGCATCGTAGGGCAATTTCTGCTCAGCAAAACCCAAAGCAAAAAGCACGCCAACACAATAGGCCCTTTTTGCGCAGTTCAGACAAGCTCTTGACAGCATAAAAAAGGAAGTGCAACCACACTTCCTTTTTTATTACAAACAAAACAACCCTAAACTTTCTCTAGATATTTATTAGATAGATTTTATACATCGCAAATAGCAAACTAACTGCGCAAAATACAGTTATGCTGTTGCCCATATCAGAATCAAAACACCCTAAACAACATAATGCGACCCCTTGGAGCGTTACATCTGCGCAAATTGGCAAACCATCGTTGAACGCAAAAAACCCGCCCCATGCCAGTGCTGCGCAAGAATGCGCGGATGGCGGAGCGGGTTGTGCACGCCGATAAGGGCGACCCGAGAGGCAGTCTTTACCGGATATAGGTGGGAATATTGATGAACACGTCGCGGTAAAGGTAATCATGCGCTCCATGAGCCAGGGCAGGGCCATAAGCAGAGCCAGAAACATGCACACGACCTTGGGGATGAAGGTCAGCGTCATTTCCTGAATCTGGGTTGCCGCCTGAATAATGCTCACTACCACGCCCACACCAAGGCCCACACCAAGCATGGGCAAGGACATCATCAAGCAAAGTTCAATGGCCTGCCGACCGAAACCGATGACGAAATCTGGGGACATGGGTGACTCCTGAAAATTGACGGTGTGCGAATCTTTCCAACCCATAGGCAAAAACCGGGCCAAAGCTGAACGCAGAGCGTCGGTCAGAGCAGAAAACTGTTCACCAACGAGCCAACCAGCAGATTCCAGCCGTCCACCATGACAAAAAGCAGCAACTTGAAGGGCATGGACACCATCATGGGCGGCAGCATCATCATGCCCATGGCAAGCAGCACGCTGGAGATGACCATATCCAGCACCAGAAAAGGAATGTAGATGAGAAAGCCGATGGTAAAGGCGGTTTTAAGCTCACTGATTACATAGGCGGCGGCCAGCAGCATGGTGGGCACTTCCTCCTTGCTGCGCGGCGCTTCCATCTTACTGATGGAGTAAAAAACAGAGAGATCTTTTTCGCGCGTATGCTTGAACATAAAGGTGCGCAAAGGGGCCTGCGCCCTGTCAAGCGCCACCTTGTAGTCGATCTGCTCGGCCAGATAGGGCTGCAGGGCGTTATCATTGATCTGCTTGCCCACGGGATACATGATGACCACCGTCATAAAAATGGCAAGGCTGGCAAGAATCTGGGTGGGGGGCAACTGCTGCACGCCCATGGCCTGCCGCAGAAAGCTGAAAACAATGATGATGCGGGTAAAACTTGTAACAGTGAGCATGATGGCCGGGGCAACGGAAAGCACGGTGAGCAGGAAAAGAATTTCCAGCAGCACCGAGACCTTTTCCGGCGATTGCGCCCCACCGGCCAGGGTGAGCTGCATTGCGGGCATGGCCAGATCCTGAGCCGCAAGGGCCAGAACCGGCATAAGAAGGATGAAGAGGCTAGCTGCCGCCAGCGCCGCGACGGGCTTCTTCCATGATCTGTTTGAAATCGGCGTTTTCTGGCTCATGCTGTGCCTGCTCCTCTGTCAGAAGGGTAATCTGCTGGTCGGTAACGCCCAGCAACAACCTTTTATTCAAGAAGCGTACCACCATCAAGCCTTTACGCGGCCCAAGCGGGAGCTGGGCCTCCATGACCAGGGCATCGCGCGGCAGCGCCCCCGGACGCGGCAGAAAATTGAACTTGCCGAAACGCCGCGCCAGCCATACGGCCAGCCACAGCACGGCCACCAGCAAAAACAGAATACCCACGGCCTGAATATAGCTGCTCCATGAAAAGGACGACTGTCCCAGCGTTGAAGCCGGTTCCGCCAGCGAGGCAGCGGCCTGCTCCGTAGCAATGCCCACGCTTTGCGCGGCCTGCGCGGCCATATCCAGCCCACGGAGCATCTGCTCGGCAGCGGCAGCCACGGTCTGTTCCAGCCCCGGCGGCACCGCTGGCGCGGATCCTTGCGCGCCAGAAGTGACCACGCCGCGTACCGCGCTGCCCGAAAGGCCGCCTTCGGCGGCGGCCAGCAGTAGGGGCAGGCTAGCCAAGCTGCTTCACCCTTTCAATGGGGCTGATGATGTCGGTGAGGCGCACGCCGAACTTTTCGTTGATGACCACGGCTTCGCCGCGCGCCACCAGCTTACCGTTCACAAATACTTCCAGCGGTTCGCCAGCCAGCTTGTTCAGCTCCACCACAGAACCCTGCCCAAGCTGCAGCAGTTCGTTGATAAGCAGACGGGTGCGCCCAAGTTCGGCGGACACATCCAGCGGAATATCCAGAATAAAATCCAGTTCCCGCTTGAGCTTGTTGTCCTTGGGCTGACGGGCCATTTCCGTCATGTCCTGAAAATGGGCATCTACCGGATGACCGCCAAGCCCTGCACCTGCACCGCCAAAGGAGGTTGGCCCCTTGTCTTCCTCATCCTGGGCCAGCGATTCAGCCCACTGTGCCGCCAGAGCTTCTTCATCCAAACCGCTGCCAGCCGCACCACCAGGCGCAGCATCAGCAGCAGGCGCAGCGGGTGCAGCTGGCGCAGCAGATTCTGCCGCATTGGCTTCATCTTCCAGTTGCGCGGCCCACTGGGCCGCCAAGGCTTCTTGATCTTCCTGCGACATACGTCACCTCATTCTCTATTCCAACATGCTCACCCGAAATTCGGGCGGCATCGCGGCAACAGCGCGCCCCGCACCGGGCATGGCTGCCAAAAGCCTCTATCTGAAACCGCGTCCGCACAAAAATCAGCTGCCAGAGGCAGAGCTTCCCGCGCTACTCCACTACAAAATCGGTAAAATATACGCGTATGACCCTTTGCGCGCCCAGAATCTGGTTCAGCCGCGCGGCCACTTCCGCCTTCAACAGCACCTTGCCGTCAGGCGTGGAGATATCATTAAACGTCTTGCCCGCCAGCAGCATGATGATGGCATCGCGGATACGCGGATTGTTGGCCTGCAACGCGGCGGCAACGTCCGCATTGACCTCGACCTCCATGCCCAGCTTGAGGTACCGCCGCCCCGAGGGGTCGGAAATATTCACGGTTATGGGCGGCAATGGCAAAACCTGACCACTGCTGCGCGGCAGATCGCCCTGCCGTTCAATGCGCCCGTCACCCGCGCCTCCAGCGCCGCCAGAACCGCCTGCCCCGGCATGGCCGGACGCACCGCCGTTGGCACCGCCGGAACCGCCCGCGCCTGCCTGGCCCGCCGCGCCCTTGCCTGCGGCATCAGCAGATGCAGCCTCAGCGGGCGCAGAATTTGCCGAAGACGGCGTACGCATAAAAAACCACCAATAGCCCCCAATGCCAGCGCCACTCAGAGTGATAAGCAATATCGCCAAAATAATGACGATGCGCTTGGCCTTGGAGCCCTTCTTGGGGTTTTCAGCCTGCCCTTCAGGCAGGGCCTTTGATTCTTTTTCTTTGGCCGCCATACGTACTCCACCGCTATTGTGGGGTCATGAATGCGAACCGCTCAAGTCATTCAGGTCTGCATGGCATATAGCAGACTTTGTGCCAAAGCTGTTCACACCTTGGCAGGACGCGGCCCGAAAATATCCGTACCTATGCGCACCATGGTGGCCCCTTCGGCCACAGCGCCTTCAAAATCGCCGCTCATACCCATGGAAAGCTCGGGCAGGGGCAGGCCAAGGCGGGTGCTCAAGGCATCGCGCAATTCACGCAGTCTTGCAAAATGGGGCCGCGCGGCATCGCCCGCGTCAAAAACCGGGGGCAGACACATGAGGCCCTGCACCTCAAGGTGCGGACAACGCTCAAGAACATAATCGGCCAATTCCGGCAAATCTGCAGACATCACACCGGATTTTTGCGATTCGCCACCAACATTTACTTCAAACAACACTGGCTGGCGCGCACCGCCCTCCGCCAGACGCCGTTCAAAAGCGTCCGCAAGCTTGCGGGAATCAAGGGTATGCACAAGATTGAAAGCCCCAGCCACCAGCGGAGCCTTGCGGCTTTGCACATGACCGATCATGTGCCAGCGGATCCCGGCGCACTGAGCTGCTGTGGCCGGGTCTGCGCTCAGGTCTTGCCTTTTCTGCAAGGCCTCCTGAACGTAATTTTCGCCAAAATCAATCTGCCCGGCGGCGGCCACCTGGGCCAGGGATTCCGCCGGATGCAGCTTTGAAACGGCAATAAGCCTCACGCCTTCGCGGGAGCGACCAGCCGATGCGCAGGCAGCGTCAATGCGGTCAAGCACCCGCGCATAGCGTTCGAGCAACAAGGTATCGCCCATGACTACTCCGCCATCAGGCCCATCTCGCGCAGGAAGGCGGCGTCTTCTGTCCAGTGCTCGCGCACCTTGACCCAAAGCTCCAGATGCACCTTGCCGCCCACCAGATCCTGAATTTCCTTGCGGGCCTCAATGCCTATCTGCTTGATGGATGCGCCCGCACGGCCAATAACCATGGCCTTGTGCATGGGCCGCCCCACGTAGATGACCGCGTGGATCACAGTCTGGCCACGCTCTTCGTCTTCCTCCCAGTTTTCCACATCCACGGCCACGGAATAAGGCACTTCCTGGCGCAGATGCAGGAACAGCTTTTCTCGCACGATTTCCGCAGTCATGAAACGCATGGGGGCCGTGGAAATCTGGTCTTCGGGGAACTGGGCCTGAGCAACGGGCAGCTTGGAGCGGATAAGTTTTGCCAGTTCCGGCAGGCCGTCCCGGTTCAGGGCCGAAGTGGGGAAAATTTCCGCCTTGGGCCACATTTCGCTCAGACGGGTCAAAAGCGGCAGCATGCGGCTTTTGTCCGAGAACAGATCCACCTTGTTGACCACCACGACCATGGGCCGGTCATCGTTGGAAAGCGCCCTGGACAGCGGCTCAAGGTCGCGGTCCAGAAATTCCGGATGGCGGATGTACAGGTGGGCGTCAAGCACGGGCATGATGACTTCGGCCTGGGCAAGGCTCTGCCACACGGCCTGGAGCATGGTTTTGCTCAGCCGACCGCGCACCTGGGCAAGGCCCGGCGTATCCATAAAAATAACCTGGGCTTTCTCGTCCGTAAGGATGCCCACAATCTGATTGCGCGTGGTCTGCGGCTTGGGGGTGACAATGGTCACCTTCTGGCCGAGCAAAGCGTTCAGCAGGGTGGATTTGCCCGCGTTGGGCGGCCCCATAAGCGCGACCCAGCCGCAACGATAGTTCTGATCCGACATTCTTTCTCCCGGCTGGAAACATCCAGCCTCTACCGCCGTAAACTTCGACGGATAATTTTCTGGCAATTTTGCAGGGCGCGGGCGCATTGGCACGACAAAGGCCGCCCTATGCGGGCTAACATCTCAAAGAAATTGCGCTTCCGCGTTCGGGCGGGCGTGGGTTTGCGCACCTGCCCGGCACACTCAGAGTAAACTTTACTCTAGAAACATACTATAACTGGCTTTCTGTCCCACATCCGCGCTTCGGGGTCAAGACGCGCAGCATTGCCCCGACCCATCCTCCGGCCCAAAACCGGACAGATACAGGGGACAGACGTAGCCGCAAAACCGGGCGCAAAAATCGATCACGGGGCAACACATGCATTTTCCCTGTCGCCGAACAGCCCATCATATTATATTTCTGCCACGTCCCAAACAGCGGGGCATTCCACAGCCACCCTTGACTACAGGCGCGCCAATGCCTACTCTCCCGCCCATGTTCAGCCTATTTACCTATATTGCACTTATTGTGGGCGTTAACTTCGCCTTTTCTGTCACCCCGCTCATTCAGTTGCCCAATGGTGACATGTGGGCTCCCCTTTCGCTCATCGTGGGCTTTATTTTTGTGGTGCGCGATTACGCGCAGCGCCGCGTGGGGCATCATGTACTCTGGGGCATGCTGGTGGGCTGCGTGGGCAGCTGGTTCATGGCCAGCCCGCAGCTCGCGCTGGCCAGCGCCGCAGCCTTTGCCGTGGGCGAACTTGGCGATTGGGCGGTATACACCTTCACCCGCCGCCCCTTTTCACAGCGCATTCTCATTTCAAGCCTTGTGGGCGCGCCGCTGGACAGCATCGTGTTTCTGGGCATGATCGGCATTGCCACACCGTGGTCTGTCATTACCATGAGTCTGAGCAAACTGGCAGGATCGCTGCTTGTCTTCTGGCTGGTACGCCGCCGCGAGCAGCGCGAATGCGGGCTTGAGCACATTCAGGCATAGCGATTGACACCGCAGGGCATGCCCGGGCGGGCACCGCACAACACATAGTTTGAACCCGTGGTCGCAGGATCACGGGTTTTTGTGATTTGAGAGCTTACCGTATAGACTCTGCCTCAAGCGGCACTCCGCACGAGGGGGATCAATGGACAAGCGACCTGAAGCCAGACAGACAGATGCCGAGCTTCTGCTACAACGCCTCGACAACGCAGGCCTCACGGAATATGTGCGCCTGTCGCAAAAAACCGGCAAGATCCTTTGGCTCAACTTTCTTTCGGGCATTGCCAGAGGGCTGGGGTTCAGTATTGGCGCATCGTTGGTGTTGGCCGTCCTTTACAAGATACTGGCCCGCATCATCAGCATGAACATCCCTTACCTTACAGAACTGCTGCAACAGATCATGAACATGGCCAAGGGCAGCTGACAGGAATGCGCATTCTTGCCACAAAAAAGGGAAGAAACCATAAAGCTCCTTCCCTTTATATGGACGATATTTGTTGCGCTTACGAGCCAGCGGCGGCGCGGGCGGCTTCGTCGGGATACAGGGCTGTGATTTTCGCCAGAAAATCCATATAGCGCCCTTCCACGATGGCCTGACGCGCGTTGCGCGCCAGATCGAGAAAATAGGTGAGGTTGTGAAGGGAATTGAGCCGGAAGGACAGCAATTCCTGACTGGCGTACAGATGCCGCAGATAGGCTCGCGAAAAATTGCGGCAGGCGTAGCAACGGCAGTTGGGGTCAAGGGGGCCGTCATCCTCGGCAAATTCGCGCCGCTTGATGTTGATCTTGCCAAGCGATGTGTAGAGCGTGCCGTTACGCGCATTACGGGTGGGCAGCACGCAGTCGAACATATCCACCCCGGCATGGATGCCCGTGGCAATGTCCAGCGGCGTCCCCACGCCCATAAGGTAGCGCGGCTTTTCACCGGGCAGCAGGGGCGCTGTGTGGTAGAGCAGGTCGTACATCTTGTCTTTCGGCTCGCCCACCGAAAGCCCGCCAATGGCAAAGCCGTCAAAATCCATAGCGCACAGTTCGTTTACCGAGCGCTCGCGCAGGTCTTTGTAAAAACCGCCCTGCGTGATGCCAAACATCAGATTATGCGCCGAACCGGGCGGATAGGCGTCCATGGCGCGCTTGGCCCAGCGCGTGGTCAGGGCCAGGGATTTTTCCGTATAGGCGTAATCCGCGCCAAAGGGCACGCATTCGTCAAGCACCATCATGATGTCTGAATTCAGGTTACGCTGGATTTGCAGCACCTTTTCAGGCGTGAACAGATGCTTTGAGCCGTCGAGGTGCGAGCGGAACTCCACGCCTTCCTCGCGGATCTTGCGCAGCGAACTCAGGCTGAATACCTGAAAACCGCCGCTGTCCGTCAGGATGGAGCCGGGCCAGGAGGCGAACTTGTGCAGCCCCCCGCGCCTGTGCACAAGCTCATCGCCGGGGCGCAGATAAAGGTGATAGGTATTGCCCAGAATGATGGGCGCGCCAATGGCGGCCAGATCATCCGGGGCAAGCGCCTTGACGGAGCCCACGGTTCCCACGGGCATGAAGATAGGCGTGGGGATAGTGCCGTGAGCCGTGCGCAGCACCCCGGCGCGGGCCGCGCCGTCGGTGTGTTCGATGGTAAATACGGATTGGGACATGCCGCGCAGAGTAGCCGCAAGCGCCGCACTGCGCAAGAGGGGGAGCACGCCGCATCGTGAGCGGATATCCGCAGATTCCGGCTCAAAAAGTTATGGTTTGCGGCAAATGCGCACGGATGCCGCACGGCTAATTGTTGTGCCTTGGGGGCAATATTGTTAAGCTTGCCCCCTTTCATTAAAGGGTGTTGCGCGCAATGGCCGGGGCCGTTGCGCCGGGGGGCCGCAAGGGACGGCGACCCTTCGCTTCCGCCATGCGCGGTGCGCGGACAAACCGCGCAGAATGTCCTTCAGCAAAGTTCAAATGAGGGAATTCCCTGTGAGCGACTGCACGTTTTCACCATCGCTGTGCCACATCGATCTGGCCGCCATCCGCCGCAATTTTGGCCGTATGGGCAAGGCTGAAAAGCTTATGCCGGTCATCAAATCCGATGCCTACGGTCACGGCCTTGTGCCTGTGGCGCGGATTTTGTCTGACGCTGGCGCGCGGCGCTTTGCCGTGGGAACCGTATCAGAAGGCATGGCCCTGCGCGACGCTGGCCTGCGGCAAACCATTGTGCCGCTTCTGGGCGCTCTCACCGATGTGGAATGGCAGGGAGCCGTCATGCAGGGACTGACCCCGGTGGTGGGCAACTTTGACCAGCTTGAGCGCGCCGCAGCCCACTGCCACGCCGGACGCACCCTGCGGGTTGCCATAAAGTGCGAAACCGGCATGGGCCGCCTTGGCTTTTCGCAGGAAGAACTGCCTCAGGTCATCGACCGCCTGCGCAACATCCCGGGCATCTGCCCGGCCATGGTCATATCGCACTTTTCCTGCGCCGACGTGCCGGAACAGGAAGCCTATTCGCAGGATCAGATCAAGCGCTTTACCGCCATGTCTGACGCGCTGCGCGCGGCATTTCCGGATATTGAGCGCTCGCTCTGCAATACGGCTGGCACCATAGGCCGCCCCGAAGCGCATTTCGAGGTATGCCGCCCCGGCATTTCGCTTTACGGCGGCAATCCCTTTACGGGGACCTCGTGGGAGGGCAAGGGCGCCGCGCTCGGTTTGGAATGGGCCATGAGCGTCAGCGCGCCCGTTATCGAAGTGCGTCAGGTAGCCGAGGGCCGCAGCGTGTCGTATGGTCGGCTGTTTACGGCGCAAAAGCCCGCCACCGTGGCGGTTGTTGCCATTGGCTACGCCACGGCTTTCAACCGCGCGCTCTCAACACGTGCCGCCATGCTCATCAACGGACGGCGCGCCCCCCAGGTTGGCCGGGTGTGCATGGGCATGATCATGGCCGATGTCAGCGATCTGCCGCCCGTGCGCGTGGGCGACACCGCCTGGCTTGTGGGCGGCCCCGCCGAGGCGGGTCAAAAAGCGGTGACACCGCAGGACATCGCCGACGCGCTGGGCACCATTTCGTACGAAGTGCTCTGCCTTTTTGGCGGTATGAACCCACGCGTGTACGCATAACCCACGGCATCACCCTGGCAGTGCAGGCTTTCGGCCTTCTGAAAATTTCGGCTTGACAGGCCCTTTTGCCGGAAGTATAAGACTCGTTCCTTGCTCGCGCCCCGTGTGGCGTGGGCTGCCAATCCAAAAGGAGAATACCAATGCGGAAATTTGAAACCCTGCTGCTCCTTTCCCCGGAGCTTTCCGCCGATACTCGCGAGGGCACCATTGCCGCCCTTACCGCGATCATCGAGCGTGAGAAGGGCGTCATGGTGGAAGTGGACAATTGGGGCATGCGCGACCTCGCCTACCCGGTTCGCAAACTGATGCGCGGCTTTTATGTGCGTCTGGTGTACCAGGCTCCTGCTGAGCTTATCGCTGAGCTGGAACGCAACATTCGCATCACCGACGGCATCTTCAAGTTTGTGACCGTCAAGTTGGCCGACGAAGTGGCCGGGGAGGTTGCCTAACATGGCTTTTAAGAAGAAATTTGCCCCGCGCCGCAAGTTCTGCCGCTTCTGCGCAGATAAAGATCTGCCCCTGGATTACAAGCGCGCCGACATCCTGCGCGACTTCATCACCGAGCGCGGCAAGATCATTGCCCGCCGCATCACCGGCACCTGCGCACATCACCAGCGCCTGCTGACCCGCGAAATCAAGCGCGCCCGCCAGATGGCCCTGCTCATCTACACCGCGACGCACGATTCCGGCGTCAAGAAAAAGAGCACCATTTAAGGAGGCGCACATGAAACTGATACTTCGCGCCGACGTTGAAAATCTCGGCAGCCTTGGCGATGTGGTTGAAGTGAAAGCTGGTTATGGCCGCAATTTCCTGCTCCCGCAGGGTCTGGCCATGGTCGCTTCGCCTTCCAACCTCAAGAGCTTTGAACAGGAACGCAAAAAGCTTCAGGCCCGCATGGATGCCGTGCGCGCTGACGCCCAGGCCCTCCAGGCCCGCCTGGAAGCCCTGGAAGTTGTTATCCCCATGCACGTGGGCGACAACGACAAGCTTTACGGCTCTGTCACCACCACCATCATCGGCGACGCTCTTGCCGCCCTTGGTGTGGAAGTTGACCGCCGCCGCATCCTTATGGATGCCCCCATCCGTACCCTTGGTGAACATCCCGTTCGCGTGCGCCTGCACGCCAGCGTGATCGCCATGGTGCCGGTGAAGGTCATTTCCGACCATCAGCCCATCGAAGAAGAACCCGCACCTGCTGCGCCCGCTGAAGAAGCCGAGGCAGCCCAGTAGGGGTTTGCGTGGTTTCCCGCAACGATAGCAATTCCGCCCCCGGCCACGCGGCCGGGGGCTCGCCTTTTGGGCAGGGCCGCAACAAGGATGGACAGTCTCGCTCTTCAAACGCGCACAGCGCGGAAAAGGCCGAGGCCGACATTCTGCGGCGTGTGCCCCCCCACAGTGTTGAAGCCGAACAGGCAGTGCTCGGCGGCGTTTTCATGCGCCCCCAGCTCATGCACTCCATCGCAGACCAGCTCACTGACGAAGATTTTTATCTGCCCGCACACGCCACCATCTACAAGGCGTTTCTAGAGCTTTACCGCAAATCGGCCCCCCTCGACCTTATTGCCACCGCCGAACAGCTCAAGAGCATGAACGCCCTTGAAGAAGCCGGCGGCGCGGTCTATCTGGGCGAGCTGGCGCAGGCCGTTGTTTCTGGCGCCAATGCGGAATACTACGCCACCATAGTGCGCGACAAATCCTTGCAGCGCAGCCTGATCAACGCCTGCTCCGGCATCATAGTCAACTGCTACGATGCCACGCGCGAAGTTGGCGAACTGCTGGACGAATCCGAACAGGCGGTTTTTTCCATTTCGCAGCGCACCTCGGGCAAGGATTTTACCCCCACTCGAGAACTGCTGGAACGGGTGTTTGACAAACTTTCCAAGCTGGCCGATGCCAAGGACGTCATTACAGGCGTCACCACCGGCTATACCCGCCTGGACAAACTGACCGCTGGCCTACAACCCTCAGATCTCATTATTGTTGCGGCCCGCCCCAGTATGGGCAAGACGGCTTTTTCCATGTGCATGGCCATCAACGCTGCCGTGCGCCAGAACGTGCCTGTGGCTGTTTTTTCGCTCGAAATGAGCAAGGAACAGCTCATGCAGCGCATGCTGGCAGTTTGGGGCAAGGTGGATCTTTCCAAATTGCGCCGTCCTTCTCTGCTGACAGACGAAGACTGGCAGCGCCTCTATGACGCGGCGGACGTTGTGGCCCGTGCGCCCATATTTATTGACGACACCCCGGCGCTCACCACGTTGGAACTGCGCGCCCGCGCCCGTCGCCTCAAGGCGGACAAAGGCCTTGGCATGGTGGTTGTGGACTACCTGCAGCTCATGCGTACCAGCCGCCGCACCGATTCGCGCGAACTGGAAATTTCGGATATATCGCGTTCGCTCAAAGGCCTTGCCAAGGAAATGAACGTACCCGTGGTTGCGCTTTCGCAGCTTAACCGCAAGGTGGAAGAACGCAGCGACAAACGCCCCATGCTTTCTGACCTTCGCGAATCTGGCGCTATTGAGCAGGACGCCGACGTTATCATGTTTGTGTACCGCGATGACGTATACAAATTTCAAAAACCCGCCGACCGACCGCCCCAGGGCATTGCCGAAATTATTATCGGCAAGCAGCGTAACGGCCCGGTGGGCGTTGCAGAGCTTATGTATATGTCGCCCTACACTTCGTTTGAAGATATCGCGCCAGACTGGATGCCCCCGCCATCAGAGGGCGGAGCCTAGCCAATTTCAGAGCCGTGCGACTGACGCAAAAGCTGTCGTTGTGCGGCTCTTTAGCACCCTAATTGGTATGACACTAATAATTACAGCCTGAACGTATTTTCCAAGCAATAGTTTTCTATTTTAATGTTGGTTGAACAACCAATTTGATTGTTAGCAATGCACTGTGCCACTATTTATCTTTTCAAGGCCCGTTGTGTCTGCGTGATGTATTGAACATCCGATGATCACCATATTTTGAGATTCTTTGCACAACCTCCTGCCAATCATTCGCCTATTTCCATTTCATCCTTTCTCACTGCGGGTTTGCGCCCTATTTTAAACACCAGGATACGCAATACCAACTTTTTTTTGGCGATTCGTTGACAAGGCCGACAAAGCGTGTTTCCATGTTTTTCATGGGCCGCGTACCGGTAATACGTTTTACTGGGCGTAAGCGCGGGAAGATTGTTTTTTTTGAGAGGGTGTTTCATGTCTAAGTCCATCTATGTCGGGAACCTTCCTTGGTCTGCCACTGAAGAACAGGTCCAGGACCTTTTTGCCGAATATGGCAGCGTCCTGTCTGTGAAACTTGTTAGCGACAGGGATACCGGCCGTGCCCGCGGCTTTGGCTTTGTGGAAATGGAAGACGGCGAGGCCGACTCCGCCATCGAAGCTTTGGACAACTTCAGCTTTGGCGGTCGCACGCTGCGCGTGAACGAAGCCAAACCCAGAGCCCCGCGCCAGCCCCGCTACTAGGGCGCTGTAACGGACAAAGACACGCCCCAATTGGGGCGTTTTTTGTTGCGCGCACATTAGGATCGCCCAAGAGCGCTCCTGCACATTCTAGCGCGGCGGAGCTTTCGACAGACAATATCTGCCGAAAGCTCCGCCGCAGCATTTTTGCCTCCTACCGCAACATCCGCCGACGGTTTCTTCCCATACTCCACAGGCAAACGATGGGCCATCCCACGTATTGCTAAACCCGCCGCTAAACTGCCGTATACCCTTTTCCCGCACATCACTCCTGCGCTCAGCTCCCCCCATGCGGCCAAACTTCGCCTGCTTATTGCGGATAAACGACTGCGCCCTCCTGCCCTTGCTTGCCTCCGCGTAAAAAGCAGACTGTATTGCTATGCAATGAGGCAAAGGCATTACAGCCAGCCTTAGGCCCTTGCCTGCGAAACAGCTTCTCGGCACGCCTCCCCCAATTGTTTGCTCTGACGAAGGAAAGCCCACAAGTCACAAAGCCGCTACTATTGCATGCCTCTTTTTTCTATTGAACCTGCATGCTCCAGCTACATATATTGCACACAATCCTGATTACTGAATTGTTTATGTGTATAAAAACGATCATTTTAACAAAAAAATTTATTTTTAATTTATTTTTATTAATATTAATGACTATAAAAAATAATCATTGCACGACTTAAGCTATTAATTGTAGTGTATTGATAATTTCAATAGAAAATTTTTTGTTAAATTTTGCTTCTATAAACTGTATAAACAATCAATGAAATATTTCACATACATTAGTTACATACAATAATTTTGATTTATTCATGAAGCACAAACAGCTCATTGATTGAACAGTTTCTATGAATTGCAAACATAATTCGCACAACAGGAAACTCACGCAGGCACGGCGCGGTCGGCAAAAAGACAATCATACCGTAGGGACGCATTCGGGGCTGACTATGCCAAACACCCGCTTTGACCTCACGCACCCCCCCTTTGATCTGCTGACCAAGGCAGAGGCATCTGCCCTGTCGGCCTCTGCTGATATTCTTTTTTTCAGCAATGATCAGGAGATTCTTGCCTCGGGGAGTGCGGTCGATGCTCTCTATCTGGTCATGAAGGGCCTTGTTCGTGAAATGTCGGGCGAGGAAATTGTGGGGGCATACCGAGAACACGAGGCCTTTGACTGTCGCGCCTTGGCCACAGGCAGAACGCGGCACAGGTTTGTGGCACACGAAGAAGTGCTACTCTGCGTGTTCCCAGGGCGAGAGGTGCTGGCCCTGACGGAAAAGAACTCGCTTTTCGGCGCGTACTTTTTTGCAACCGTGTCCGACAAGCTGGGCCAGCTTGCCCAAAACCGCGACCGCCGCGAATGGCAGAGCCTTTTTGCGGTCAGGATCAGCGATGCGGGCTTTCGCCTCCCCATATTTGCCGAAGCAACGGATACCATCGCCCACGCCGCGCAGCGCATGAAGGAGAGCCGGAGGCGATCCATCTTTGTGCGCGACGGTTCCAGCACCGGAATTTTCACCACGGGCGACTTTTGCGAAATCGTGGCCAACGCGGTTTCCAACCAGACGCCACTCAAGGCCTGCGCCCAGTTTTCCCTGCTGAGCTGCGAAAAGGAGGACTACCTTTTCAATGCCCTGCTTCTCATGACCCGCCACAACATCCATCGTATCGTGGTGACGGACAAGGGGCAGCCTGTGGGCGTTCTGGCCATGATCGACCTGCTTTCCTATTTTTCCAACCATTCTCTGTCCATCGCACGACAGCTCGAGGCGGCCGCCACCCTGACCGACCTGCACAGCGCCATGCGGGACATGGAATCTCTGGTAACAACCCTCGTTACCCAGGGCATAAAAACGCCCCAGCTTGCGCGCCTTGTGCAGGTGCTCAACGCGCAGCTTATGGCCCGCCTCTGGCAAATGACGGCCACACCCACCGTATTTGCCGGGAGCGCTCTGCTCGCTCTTGGCTCCGAAGGCCGGGGCGAGCAGATATTGAAAACCGACCAGGACAATGCGCTGATTCTTGCGGAAGGCCTGGACGAAAAGGAGGTGGAACTCTCTGCAAACAGTTTTACGGAACGCATACTCAGCCTTGGCTATCCGCCCTGCCCCGGCGACATGATGGTGAACCAGCCGCTCTGGCGGCACACGGTGCGCGAATGGGAACAGACCCTGCGCCAGTGGGCGGATTCCGCGCAGGGCGAGGGGCTTATGCAGCTGGCAATTTTTCTGGATGCGGAAACAGTCTCCGGCCCGGCCTCCTGGCTTGAGGCCTGCCGCAAGGCCTTGCGCTCGGCCCTGCGAGATGACGCGGCGTGGTTTGCGCGCATGGCCCTGCCCATTGAACAATTCCCCACCCGAGCAGGCGAAAGCGGCTTTTGGCGGCAACTGCTGAACCGCGAAAAAAACGCCCTACTCGACATCAAGAAAGCGGGCATATTCCCCATTGTCCACGGCGCTCGCGTTCTCGCGCTGGAGGCGGGCATTGATGCCACCAACACCTTTGACCGACTGGAGGCCCTCACATCACGCAGTATTATTGAGAAATCACAGGCAGATGACCTGGCCGAATCTCTGGCCTTTCTCATGCGCCTGCGGCTGGACGCGGGCCTTGAAATGCTGCGCAAGGGGAACCCCCTGGGCAACGAGATTGACACGGCCTCCCTGTCCACTCTGGACAAAGACCTGTTGCAGGACGCCCTCCAGGTGGTCAAACGCTTCAAGCGCATGATCAACCAGCGCTACGGGCTGGACAGGTTCTAAAATGCAAAACACCTGGATACAGGCCGTGACGCGCCGCTGGCGCATGCGCGGCCTGCGGGAACCCTACCGTTCCCTGCTGGATCAGGATGACGGCCGGCTTGTGAGCATCGATTGCGAAACAACCTCGCTCAATGTGAAGGAAGCTGAGCTGTTATCCATCGCCGCCGTCTGCATAGACGGCAGGCGTCTTTGCACCAAGGACGCCTTTTACGCGCTGATAACGCCGCAGCATGCCCCTGACGGGCAGAATGTGCGCGTGCACGGGCTGCGCCCGTGTGATTTCAGCACGGGTCTGCCGCTTCAGGATGTGTTGTCGGCTTTTCTTCAGTTTGTCAGAGGCAGAACACTGGTGGGCTATTATCTGCAATACGACCTTGCAGTGTTAAACAAAAACTTGAGGCCACTGATGGGGGCAGCATTGCCAAACAGTCGCATAGAGGTTTCAGGCCGCTATTACGACTGGCGATTTGCGCAATATCCTGGCGCCTACATTGATCTGCGATGGGAAACGATGGTCAGAAATCTTCGCCTTCCCACGCTGCCAAGGCACGATGCCATGAACGACGCCATAACAGCCGCCATGATGTATCTGGCGCTGCAATCGCGCGGATACGGCGCGCACAGGCTCCCATAACGTCCAATGTCTGCGCAAAAGACATTGCGGACAAATGTATGCGAGGAGGGAACAATGGCCTCAGAACTGACGCAACGAATTGAAAAGAACGCGCAATACCAGCACTTGATCAAGACGCGCAACGCCCTTGGCTGGCGTCTCACGCTTGTGGTTTTTGCCGCGTATTACGGTTTTATTCTGGTTGTCGCCTTTGACAAACAGCTCTTTGCCACGCCTCTTGCAGCCGGAATGACAACAACCTGGGGCATTCCCCTTGGCATCGGCATCATCCTGCTGACCGTTGTGCTTACGGCGGTCTATGTTCGCAAGGCCAACAACGAGTTTGACCCTGCGCTCAAGCAGATTCTTGAAAAAGAGGTGCAGTCATGAGGGGAATAAGCGCTTGCACATGCGACCATAAATTCGGGCGACACAAACTCGCCCCAGCGATCACCGCCACAACCTTCTTCATGGTTCTTTTTGTCGCCCTTCTGCCCGGTCTGGCCCTGGCGGCGGGTGTCATTGAAGAAACGCAAAAACAGAACACCGACTGGACAGCCATCATCATGTTCACCATTTTTGTCGGTGCATCGCTGTGGATAACCAAGTGGGCCGCCAAGCGCACACGCTCCGCTGCGGATTTTTACACGGCAGGCGGCGGCATCACGGGCTTTCAGAACGGCCTTGCCATCGCGGGCGACTTTATGTCGGCGGCATCCTTTCTGGGCATTTCTGCCGCAGTCATGGCAACGGGCTTTGACGGCCTGATATACGCCATAGGCTTTCAGGTGGGCTGGCCGCTCATAACCTTCATGCTGGCGGAGCGTCTGCGTAATCTTGGGCGCTTCACCTTTGCCGATGTGGTGGCCTACAGGCTCCAGCAGGTGCCTGTGCGCATTTTTGCCGCATCTGGCACCCTGGTTGTGGTGTTGTTCTATCTTATCGCTCAGATGGTGGGCGCGGGGCAGCTCATCAAGCTGCTCTTCGGGCTTGATTACCACTATGCGGTGGTTATCGTGGGCCTGCTCATGATGGCCTATGTGCTTTTTGGCGGCATGACGGCAACCACATGGGTGCAGATCATCAAGGCCTGCCTGCTGCTCGGCGGGGCCTCGTTTATGGCCTTTATGGTTATGGCCCAGTATGGTTTCAGCCCCGAAAAACTTTTCACCGCCGCTGTGGGCATCAAAAAAAGCGCGGCCATCATGGGGCCGGGCGGTTTTGTCAAAGACCCCGTTTCT
The DNA here is from genome assembly GCF_053570625.1 of Desulfovibrio faecalis. Lineage (NCBI taxonomy): Bacteria > Pseudomonadati > Thermodesulfobacteriota > Desulfovibrionia > Desulfovibrionales > Desulfovibrionaceae > Desulfovibrio > Desulfovibrio faecalis. The sequence continues at coordinate 3,382,912 of NZ_JBRBQR010000001.1, read as the reverse complement.
GCCATTTCGCTCGGTATTGCCCTCATGTTCGGCACTGCCGGGCTGCCGCATATCCTGATGCGCTTTTTTACCGTGCCGGACGCCAGGGAAGCCAGAAAAAGCGTACTCTGGGCAACCACATGGATCGGCTATTTCTACATTCTGACCTTCATCATCGGCTTCGGGGCCATAGTGTTTGTGAGCACCAATCCCGAATTCCTCGATCCAAACGGCGTTTTGCGCGGGGGCAGCAACATGGCTGCCGTGCATCTGGCCAACGCCATTGGCGGCAATATCTTTCTTGGCTTCATGTCGGCGGTGGCATTTGCCACAATTCTAGCCGTGGTGGCTGGGCTGACGCTCTCGGGGGCGTCCGCCGTGGCGCACGATCTGTACGCCTCTGCCCTCAAAAAGGGCAAGGCCAGCTCCAGCGAGGAACTTAAGATATCCAAGCTGACAACCGTGGCCCTCGGCATCATCGCCATGTTTCTGGGCATTGTGTTTGAAAAACAGAACGTGGCCTTCATGGTGTCTCTGGCCTTTGCCATTGCGGCCTCGGCCAACTTTCCGGCTCTGATCCTCTCGGTGCTGTGGAAGGGCTGCACCACCAGAGGTGCTGTTGCCGGGGGCTTTGTGGGTCTGTTGGCCGCGCTGGTCATGACCATGCTCTCGGATGCCGTGTGGGTGGCAACCTTGGGTAATCCGCCAGGCTCCGCGCCCTTTCCGTATTCCTCCCCGGCCATTTTTTCCATGCCGCTGGCCTTTTTGTGCATATGGGTAGTGTCCATATGCGATCAGTCCCCGCAGGCGCAGAAGGAAAGGGAGGCTTTTGCCGACCAGAAAATCCGGTCTGAAACCGGCCTTGGAGCTTTCAAGCCCACGGCGCATTAAGACGACAGACACACTACGCCCACACCAAGGCCGTGTAGCAAAGCCTGACATGGGGCAGTGTTAGCCGTCAGCGGCCATCAAACAACCTGCCCGCCCGGAACAGATATTTTTCGGGCGGGCAGGCTCAATGAACTTGTAAACCTCATCCGCAAAAGCAACACGGCATTGCAGGGCATCTTATTTTACGGCGCGCGACTGCGAATGCCAACGCATTCCGGTTGCGGCGCTTTTCTTTGCGGGCTTGCCTTGCCGACTGCTGCAAATTTTGCCATGATGTTCATGAAGCTTCTGCCGGTTTTTTTGGCCCTTATACCCTTGTCCGGCGCAACAATCCTTTGAGGAGGGCATCCATGCTTACCCCCAACCAGTGTGTGCTTTACAGCGGCGGCGCCGCAGGAACAGAGCAGTTCTTCGGCGCTTTGGCCGAAAGCTGGGGTATGGAAGAAGTAAACTACAGCTTTGAAGGCCACCAGATCGAACGCACGCGCGGCGTGCGGGTGCTCACCTCTGAAGAACTGGCCCTCAAGGATGTCAGCCTGACCTATGTTTCGCGCCTCATGAGCCGCGAATACACGCGCGCACCCCTTTTCCGCAAAGTTTTGCAGTCCATCTGCTGGCAGGTCAGCAGCGGCGAGCAGATCATTGTCATCGGCGCAGTCCAGCCTGACGGCACCGTCAAGGGCGGCACCGGATGGGGAGCGGAATTTGCCAAGATATGCAACAAGCCCCTGCTTGTTTTTGATCAGCCCAAGAACGCCTGGTTGTCCTGGAACAAAGACAACTGGACCCAGACAGACGAACCCATGATCACCCATGCCCATTTTGCCGCCACAGGCACGCGTTTTCTTGAAGACAATGGCCGCATCGCCATTCAAGACCTGTTTGCGCGTTCTTTTTCGCGCTAAAGCAGAATAATTTAGTGTCAATGCACTAGAAAAATAATCCGCTTCTGCTGCAACGGCCCCTGGTTCGCAAACGGTCCGGGGGCCGTGCCTGCGACATGTATCCCACCTGCCGCAGGTTGCGCAGGCAGCGCCTCAGCCCATCGTACCGGAGAATTCATGAGCCGTCAGTTTACCCCCGCAGAACAAGCCGTGCTGCGCATCGTGCAGGACAACCTGCCGGATTCGCTCACGCCCTACGCAGATATTGCCGAAAAGGCAGGAATGACAGAAGCCCAGGTGCTTGAGCTGCTTGGTTCGCTCAAGGAATCCGGGGCAATCCGCCGTTTTGGCGCCAGCATCAAACACCAGAAAACCGGCTGGACGCACAACGCCATGGTGGCCTGGAAGATCGACGCCGACCTGGTGGAACAGTGCGGCACGCAGGCCGCACTGCACAACCATATCTCCCATGTCTACTACCGCCCGAGTTCCGCGCCAGACTGGCCGTATGAACTCTACACCATGATTCATGGCCGCAGCGAGGCCGAGTGCCTTGGCGTGGTGGAAGACCTCAAGCGTGATACCCTGCTGCGCGAGCATGCCGTGCTGCGCAGCCTCAAGGAACTGAAAAAAATTTCCATGACCTATTTTGCCTGATACAAGGAGCCTTTGATGGATACCACTTCTCGGCAGCTTTTTGAAAAGGCCTGCGCGGTTATTCCCGGCGGCGTCAACAGCCCTGTGCGCGCCTGCCACAACGTGGACAGCCAACCCCTGTTCATAGCCGAAGCTCACGGCTGCCGGATTACCGATGTGGACGGCCACGAGTATGTCGACTTTGTACTCTCCTGGGGGCCCATGATCCTTGGGCATGACGAACCTTCCGTCACCCGGGCCGTGTGCGAGGCCGCCAAACGCGGCACCAGCTACGGCGCTCCCTGCCCGGCGGAAGTAACCCTGGCCGAAGAAGTGGTTGCCGCCATGCCCAGCCTTGAAATGGTGCGCATGGTCAACTCCGGCACAGAGGCCACCATGAGCGCCCTGCGCCTGGCCCGCGCCGCCACCAAGCGGGACAAGGTGCTCAAGTTTGTGGGCTGCTACCACGGGCACGCCGATCCCTTCCTCGCCGCCGCCGGTTCCGGCCTTGCCACGTTCTCCATTCCCGGCACTCCCGGCGTGCCCGCCGCCGTTGTGTCCGACACCCTGCTTGCGCCTTACAACGACATTGATGCCGTCAAGGCCATCTTTGAGCAGCACGGCGCGAGTATTGCCGCCATCATTGTGGAGCCTGTAGCCGCCAACATGGGCCTTGTGCTCCCCAAACCCGGATTTCTTGAAGGCCTGCGCTCCCTCTGCGACCAGTACGGCAGCCTGCTCATTTTTGACGAAGTCATCACCGGTTTTCGCGCGGCCTTTGGCGGCGCGCAGGCCCGCTTCAGCATAGATCCCGACCTCACCACCTTTGGCAAGATCATTGGCGGCGGTCTGCCCGTGGGGGCCTTTGGCGGAAAGCGCCGCTACATGGAGCTCATCGCGCCCAGAGGCGGCGTGTATCAGGCGGGTACGCTTTCGGGCAATCCGCTGGCAATGGCTGCCGGCATAGCAACCTTGCGCTACCTCAAAACCGCTGACTACGCGGCACTTGAAAAGCGTACCCATGCCTTTGCCATGGAGCTGCGCGACATTCTGGCTTCCAAGGGCGTGCCGATTCAGATGCCCACCCTTGCTTCCATGTTCTGCCCCTATTTCAGCGAACAGGAAGTTACGGATTTTGCCAGCGCCACGCTGTGCGATCAGGCGCTTTTCACCACGTTCTACAAGCAGATGCGCACCCACGGCATCTACCTTGCGCCTTCCGGCTACGAGACGGGTATGGTTTCCTTTGTCCACACGGACGAGGATTTCAACAAGGCCCTGGACGCTGCCCGCAAGGTCATTTTTTAAGTCGAACCAGCAAGAAGGGGACCTCGCATGCAGGGGTTCCCTTCTTTATTTTTTCCTCGCAGCGGAATCCGCCGTATCCCCGTTGCCGCGCGTCACCAGACAGGCAGCCTAGGGAGGCCCCTTGCACAGTCCCCGCCGAATCACCGCGCTTGCCTGCTATGCGCTCAGCCAGTCTGCCCTGCCTCTGGCGCAGCGTCTGACGGACTGCCTTGCGGCCAAACCGTGGGGCCTGCCCGGTCAACTCCAGCCTCCCGCGCGTCCGGCCCAGCCATCAGAGCACACAGCCCCCGGCAAGCCCTCCGGTCTGGCCCGCGTGGAAATTTTCGCCCCCTCGCGGTTTTGCCCTGCGGGTGTTACGCCCTTTGAAAAAATCGGCTCCCTGCTGGCGGCAACCTATAAAAATTTTACGGCGCATGCCTTCATCGGCGCTACGGGTATAGCCGTGCGCGCGCTTGCGCCCCTGCTGGCGCACAAGAGCACCGATGCCCCTGTGATTGTACTTGATCCTGCGGGGCAGCACGTCATAAGCCTGCTCTCCGGCCACTGGGGCGGAGCCAACGAACTGGCCAGCCATGTGGCCCACCTGCTCGGCGCTACGGCAGTTATCACCACAGCATCGGACACGGCCTCCGATGCGCCCGGAGCAGGGACAAACCACCCCCGCAAGAGCGCTCCTGCGCTGGATATGCTCCTGCGCGACGCGGGGCTGCTGCCCGTGGACTGGAACCGCCTGCCCGCAGCGCAGGCCGCCATGGTCGAAGGGGAAAGCCTGAGCCTTTGGGATCCCTGCCATGCCGTGCCGGATCATCCCCAGTTGCAGCGCCTGCCCGCAGGGGAAGCCGAGGCCACGCCGCCAGAACAGCTCGGCCCTCTGGTTGCGGCGCACTGGCGCGAGCTTGCACCAAACCCCGCAATCTTGCGTGTGGCAGTTCCCCGACTGGTGATAGGTCTTGGCTGCCGCAAAAACGCGCCCGGCGATATGGTGGAAACCGCTACACGCAAACTGCTGGCGGCCCAAGGGCTTGAACCTCTGGCTGTGGCTGCGCTGGCGACCGTGAAAGAAAAATTACAGGAGCCCGCCCTGCTGGCCCTTGCCGAGCGGCTTGGCGTTCCCTTGCACGGATTTGAAGCCGCCGACCTTGCGCGCTGCCCCACGCCCAATCCGTCCGCAGCGGCGGGCAGACGCTTTAAACAGCCGCCTTTCAGTGTGTGCGAAGCAGCGGCTCTGCTGGCGGCAGCGCAGATTTTTCCGGCGGGCGCGCCCCGTCTGCTCCTCCCCAAAACTATCGAGCAAGGCCAGTTGACTCTGGCCCTAGCCATCTCGGACAGGATTGAATGATGAACCCAGCCAGTCTGCATGTTGTCGGCCTTGGCCCCGGCGATGCCGCATGTCTTACCCCTCAGGCCCGCACGGCCATAGCGAATGCATCCTGCGTGGCTGGCTACAGCCTCTACATGGAACTGGTGCCGCCGGAACTGCTGGCAGGCAAGCAGTGCATCAGCACCGGTATGCGGCACGAGGAAGAACGCTGCTCTGCGGCGGTGGACGCAGCGCTGTCAGGCCAGCCCACGGCCCTTGTCTGCTCTGGCGACCCCGGTATCTATGCGCTGGCGGGTCTGGCCCTCGAAATTCTGGAAAGCCGGGGCCTTGTGGGCAGAGTGCCCTTCAATGTTGTACCGGGCGTTCCGGCGGTCTGCGCGGCGGCAGCCCTGCTGGGCGCTCCCCTGATGCACGATTTTGCCTGCATCAGTCTGAGCGACCTGCTCACGCCCTGGGAAACCATTGAACGCAGGCTCCACGCGGCCCTTGAGGCCGATTTTGTCTGCGCTATCTATAATCCCCGTTCCAAGGGGCGCCCCCACCATCTGGAACAGGCTCTTGAAATTGCCCGGCATTTCCGCGCGCCGCACTGCCCTGTGGGGCTTGTGCGCAAGGCCTTTCGCCCCGGCGAAGAGGCCCGCGTGTTCCGCCTTGACCAATTTGACCCGGAACAGGTGGACATGCTCTCCATACTCATCATTGGCAATGCAGAGAGTCGGGCGCTGGGGAACTTCATACTCACCCCCAGAGGTTACGCGCGCAAAAAGACTTCCAATCTCGGCAACTTATCAAAATAGTTGGAATGTCATTTTTCCATAGTCATTGACTTACCGTAATGAGAGCCGTAAAATTACACCAATTTGTTCTCATCTGCCGCACAAAAGGAGGTCTGCCGTGAAGAAAGTTCTGGTTCTTACCTGTATCATGGTGTTTGCCCTGGCTCTGCCCGCGCTTGCAGCGCCCGCCGCTCCTGACAAACCGCTGGAATTCAAGGGTTCCCAAAAGACCGTTATGTTCCCGCACGCTGTGCATGCCAAGGTTGAATGCGTTACCTGTCACCATCAGGTTGACGGCAAGGAAAGCTTTGCCAAGTGCGGCAGCTCCGGTTGCCACGACGACCTCGCAGGCAAGCAGGGCGAAAAGAGCCTGTACTATGTTGTGCACACCAAGAAAGAACTCAAGCACTCCAACTGCATCGGCTGCCACTCCAAGGTTGTGGAAGAAAAGCCCGAACTCAAGAAAGATCTGACCGCCTGCGCCAAGTCCAAGTGCCATCCGTAGGTCTGCTTGGCTGCCTTGCTTCAAAAGCCGCCTCTGGGCGGCTTTTTTATTTGGGCATAACAGCCTTGTAGCCTTTGTATCGCGGCTGGCATGATCAGTAAGTCACGCGTTCCCTGCGCATTATCTTTTTGCTTCTGCGCGGCAGAAGGCAATTCTGGCGCAAAGAGTTTTGTCCTATTTGCGTCTTTTGCCATAAACTGATACGAAAATCTGTCGTTTTTGCAGTATGAAACGATGTATTTTGCATGACTCCGGCCTTTGGCCGCTGCACATAACCCCATGAGGTGGCGCATGGTTGCCAAGAACACCGCTGAAACCGATGACCAGATCATCGATCTCACAGAACTGATCGAAAAAGGCGAAGTTCCGGCAAACGATCCGTCCGAGCAGCCCCAGGCCGCTGCCGCCCCCGATGTGGAGGCGGATCAGGAGGCGCTGAACGAACATCTGCGCGGCCTCAACGATGGTTCAAATGCTGCGGATGCAGAAATTGACGACCTGCTCGCCCAGATGGACATCAAGGACGAAGGCCAGGACGCCCCCAATGACGTGGCGCTGGACTTCTCCGCTCCGTCTACGCAGACCGATCACCCCATTGACCCCAATGAGCAGTTGCTCATGCCGGGCATGGGCGATGTGGACAACCTGCTCAACGCCCTTGATATCCCCCCGCAGCCATCGGAAAGGGAGCCGGAAATTGCCGCCCCTGCCAGCGCAAGCCCTGTCGCAAGTCAGGCCGCTGACGATGCCGTGGACGCCCTGCTGAACGATTTTCATGCTACTGCGCCCGCGCCTCAAGCGTCTGCTGAACCACAAAACAGTATTCCTGATCTGGACGAACTGCTGGCATCTGTGAGTGCCGCCCCGGCCACCGGAAACACAAGCGATATTGACGACCTGCTCAACGCTGGCAACCTCGCAGATGCAAAGGCCGAACCTGCGACAGCAGCACCTTCCGCTGCGCAAAGCCCAGCCTTTTCCAACGATGATCTCGACAGCCTGCTGGCCGCTGCGGCCAATGGGCTGGATGTGCCCCCAAGTCCTGCGCAGGCAGCTGCCCCGGCACCAGCTGCCGTTTCTGCTCCAGCTTCGACACCTGCACCAGCACCCGCTGCAAGCCCAGACATGGGCGCCGACCTCGGTGTGGATATCGACAGCCTGCTGGCTGCCGCCGCAGACGACTTGCAGAGCAAGCTTGATGCTGCCCAGCCAGAAGCGGCTCCCGCGACGCAACCAACTCCTGTTCCTGCGCCAGCTCCAGCGCCAGCCCCTGCTGCAAGCCCGGATATGGGTGCCGACCTCGGCGTGGATATCGACAGCCTGCTGGCTGCCGCCGCAGACGACTTGCAGAGCAAACTTGACGCTGCCCAGCCCGAAACGGCCCCCGCGCCTGCTTCGGAACCTCAGCCCGATCTGAATGCAGACCTCGACAGCCTGCTGGCTGCTGTGACCGGCGGTGCGGCCCCTGCCTCTGAACCGCAGGAAGAAATTTCCGATGTTCTGCTCCATCCCGAGCTGGAACTCATGGCCGATGCACAGCCAGAGCCTGTTGCTGAAACATTGCCCGCCTCTTCGCCAGAACTGGAACCAGTGTTGGAGTCAGTTCAGGCCCCCCAGCCGGAACAGGCTATGGAACTGCCCACAGATTTTGACGCACTGCTGGCCGCCGCTACGGAACAAGCAGCCACAGACCATGCGGATGTGGCCTCGGCAGACATGCAGGACATTATGGCAGACGCCTCAGCTCAGGCAGAATCCGATGTATTTGAAGCCGTTGCCGCCGCTGAACCAGCGCAGGCAGATGAGCTTCCCCTGCTTGAACCCGATGAAATCCTGCCGCCGGATGCCAACGTGCGGACAGAGCCTTCCGTAGATGAACCTGCCGAAGTAGAAGCTGACGGAGCCGAACTTTTCACGGCTGAGCCTGCCGAAATGGAAGCTGCCGAAGTGGAGCCTGCTGCGGCAGATATGCCGGAAAGCGCCGGGCAGTTCGCCTATGAACCCGCATTCAGGCCTCAGGCGGCCCCTGTTACGGATTCGACAGATATGACAACTGCCGTTGCCGCCGCAGCCGTTTCCGGCGCAGCCCTTGAGGCTGTCATGGAGCAGGCCAAAGAGGCCTCGTCTCACGCCATTGACGCCTTTGCCCAGGCCTTTGACGCCTCCACGCGTGCGGCAGACGCTGCCGAAACCGCCAGCAAGCTCACGGCACGCGTTGAGCAGTGCGAGGCCGCGCTTCAGGAAGCCGGGGATCGCATCATTGCGCTGGAAACCGCGCTGGAAGCCCAGATTCACGCATCGCATGAGCTGGCCGCCAACAGCCTGCCCCGTCAGGAACTGGAAGACATGTTTGTCGAGGGGCATCCCCTGCATCAGAGCCTCATGGATTGCATCGGCAAGGCGGTTGCGGCAGCCCTGGCATCTGCGCCGCCCCTGCAGGCCGAATCTAACGATGCGCAATCGCTTGTGGAAGAGCGCCTGCAACCCGTTGTCACTGCCGCCCGCAGCGCCACGGCGCGCATAGACGCCCTTGAAACACGGCTGGATGCCCTTGAACCGCGCTTCAACGACAGGGTGGAACGGGCCGCTGCCGCAGCTGCGGCGCGCATACTGCGCGAAGAGATCGGCAGACTGCTCGAAGATCAGTAGGGGGCTTTTTGCCCTATGCAGCGGGGGGGCAACCAGCCGCCGGACCATTCCGGGTTGTTGGTGCCTCTTGGCAGCATGACTGCCCGTCTGCACTACGAGATTTTTTGGAGTAATCCCCTTGGCAACGTGCCCCAAGGCGAACCAGATTCGCCCCTTGCCAGGGCCCTGCTTCAATCGTTGCTTCGCCAACAGCGGGTATTTCAAGGTTAAACGGCTCCAGGCGCACAGGCATGTCGGCCTTGCCAATGACAGGCGGAACGCATATGCTGTTGCGCGGTTTCGCGGGCGCTGCCCCGTGATTCTCAATCAAAAAACAAAGGGGCGGGGGCTGTTGCTTCCGTTTCTTAACCCGTCCAGGCAATACCCGCTGTGGGTCACGGCCGTTCCCCAAAGGGGCGGGTTTTTCATATTTGCCGCGCCCGTCAGGGCCGGAAGCTGAGGCCCGCATGGATAAGGATCGCAAGGAAGCCCTTCAGGTTGCCAAGGAACTGACCGCCAAATTCATAGAAACGCGCACGGTTTCCCCCAGCAATTTTGCTGAGGTATTTCCTTCGGTCTATCGTGTTGTCTGCGCCGCCATCGGTGTGGATGCCGACCAGGACAAGGCCGGGAAATAACGTGGAATCTCCCCGCAACAACGCTACGGAAACTGTTGTCAAACCTGCGCACGATGCGGCTGTGGCAGGCATGTTTGGCCGTATTGTGCCTTTTTATGACCTGCTGAACCGCGTGCTCAGCCTCGGGCTTGACCAATACTGGCGCAAGGTGCTGGCGCAAAACGTGCGCCTGGGCGATACCGGGCGCGTACTGGATCTGGCGGCTGGCACGTTGGATGTTTCCCTTGCCATTCGCCGCCGCCACCCCTCGGCCATTGTTCCGGCTATGGATTTTTGCCCGCCCATGCTGGTGCGCGGCAGCCGCAAGCTCAAGGACGCCAACGCCCGCTGCATTCTGCCTGTTGCCGCAGACGCCAAGCGTCTGCCCCTGCCCGATGCTTCTGTTGACTGCATCACCATTGCCTTTGGCATCCGCAATATTCTGCCCCGCGAGGCGGCTTTTGCCGAAATGCTGCGCGTTCTGCGCCCCGGCGGCAGGGCCTGCATTCTTGAATTCGGTTCCGGGCAGGAACGCATCTGGGGCGGCCTGTACAACGTGTATCTCAACCACCTGCTGCCCAGGGTTGGCAAAGTCTTTTCAAAAGATCCGGGCGCGTATGAGTACCTTGCCGATACCATCCGCAAGTTCCCCTCGGCCCTCAGCCTTGAAAAAGAAATGCGCGCAGCGGGCTTTGAACGTGCATGGCACGAAAAGCTCACGTCCGGCATTGTCTGCCTGCATGTGGGTGAAAAAGCGCGCTAGATCAGATTGACGCACAAGAATATGCTGTTTCCTTGCCATCTGACGGCAAACGGCATCTGGAGGCTCACCGGTCGGCAAGCCAGACGAGGTGACGCAGGGAACCATGCCTCACCGCGAGGCCAATGCCACCAGACCAAGCCCTACGGCCAGGGCGATCAGCCCAAGGACGCGGAGACGGCTTTCCGGCTGGGGCAGCAATTGCAGCAGGGCACGCCGCATGCCGCCGGGAAAGAGTGTCCAGCAAAGGCCCTCAATAACGATGGCCAGACCAAGAGCGCGGAGAAAAAGGGCGTAATCGAATTTCATGGTTTTCTGGTGACGGAAAACCCGCCTTTTGTAAAGGAACGAATCATGGCTGCTCACACGGCGCTGTACAAAGGCACAAGCTTGACCTGCGGGGGAAATCCCGCAGGCGCGCTCTGTCCAGGCCTGCGTCCGGCAAGCAGCAGCCAAAGGCAGTAATCCTGTGAGCCTGCTGCTTTGCGCCGCCACCGGCCCGGAACTGGCGAGCCTTGTGCCCGGTTTTTCCCCGGCGGGGCTTGCCGCCACAGCCGGGGAAGCAACTGAAAGCCCGGCAAAATGCTGGCCAGAAATGCACCTTTGGCCCGTGAGCCTCAAGCATGGCGCCGCGCTGTGCTGCATTACCGGAGTCGGCCCCATTAACGCCGCTCTGGCCATGGGCATGGCCCTTTGCCGGGCTAAAGCCGAGGGTACGCCCATAACGGCTGTGCTCAACGCAGGCCTTGCCGGGGCCTTTGACCTGACAGAGCGTCGGCTTCTGGGATTGTGCATGGTGAGCGAAGAAATCTGGCCCGAATACGGTCTGCACGACGGGCGCTCCGTCACCGCCGAAGCTTTTGGCTTTCCGCAGTGGCAACCAGAGGGCGGGCCTGCGGTGCGCAACCGCCTGTCCCTGGCAGGGCCGGAAGCGCTGGAGCGCTTTGGCGCACGTCAGCAACGGCATGTTTTTTTGCCATGCACATCGCTCACCGTGGCCGGGGTCAGCGCAAGTTTTGCCAGAGCGGCAGACCTACGCGCCCGCTACCGGGCTGATCTGGAAAATATGGAAGGCTTTGCCGTAGCGTATGCCTGCGCCCGCGAGGGCATCCCCTGTGTGGAAGCGCGCAGCGTTTCCAACAAGGTCGGGCCGCGCGCCAATGATGAAAAGGATTTTCCCGGCGCGCTGCGCGCGCTTACGCGGGTGTTGCCCGCGCTTAACCTTATCTGAGTAGCATATGATCCAACTGAAAGCACGTCTGGCCCTTGAGCTGCCCGGCATCAACCGCGCTCTGAACAAGGCAGTGGATACCCTGCCGGAACCGGTGCGGCCTGTGGCCCGGCATATTTTTGATGCGGGCGGCAAGCGCCTGCGGCCCCTGCTGACCGTGCTCACGGCCCGCCTGCTGGGGCATGAGGCCAAGAGCATACAGGATCTGGCGATCACGCTGGAGATGCTCCACGCCGCAACCCTGCTGCACGACGATGTGCTGGACAATGCCGTAAGCCGCCGTGGCAAGCCCGCTGCGCATACGCTTTTTGACGTTTCCAGCGTCATTCTTGCAGGCGATGCCCTGCTGGCCGGGGCCAACGCCCTGGTGGCCAATTACGGCGACACGCGACTGACCCGCTGTTTTTCGGAAGCCACCAGCCGCACAGCGGCGGGTGAAATCCTCGAGATCGCGGCCCAGCGCCGCGTGGATTCCAGCAGCGCCGACTATGAAGACATGGTGCGCGGCAAAACGGCCTGGCTTATTCGCGCTGCCTGTGAAATGGGCGCGCTTGCCGCCGGGGCCGATGATGCCGCAGTGGCCGCTGCCGCCGCCTATGGCGAAAACCTTGGCATGGCCTTTCAGATGGTGGACGATGCCCTTGATTTCGCGCCAGAAAGCGTGACAGGCAAGCCCACTGGCGGCGATGTGCGCGAGGGCAAGCTCACGCCGCCCCTGCGCCTCTACCGCGACAGCCTGAGCACCGCAGAACGTAGCGCCTTTGACGCCGCGTTTTGCGCAGGGCTGATGACGGAAACCGATGCCGCAAGCATTGCCGAGAGCATCCGGCAGGCCGGACATGACGATGCCGTGCGCCGTCAGGCCGATGAATTTCTTGACGCGGCCAGGCAGGCATTAGAAACTCTGCCTGACAGACCCGAGCGCGAGCTTATGCGCCAGATGGCCGACTACGTGCGCGACAGAAAAAAGTAAGCAGCCAAACCAAGAGGAATGCAAATCATGCTCTATAGGGTGGAAACCGGCCCCCGCGCCGGACTTGACGATACCCAGGGCCGCAAGACGGCCCAGCACCTGCGCAAGGCGCTGAACATTTCTGTTTCTGGCGTTCGCCAGATCAAGGTCTTTACGGCTGACGGGCTTGATGCCGCGCAGGTGGCCCGCTTGCTGGACGAAAGCATCTGGCACGACCCCATCCTTCAGGAAGCCTCCCTTGAACCGCTGCCCCTGCTGGACCCTGCGGCAGACTGGTTTGTGGAAGTGGGCTTCCGCCCCGGCGTGACAGATAACGAGGCCCGCACCGCACGCGACACCGCCGCCATGGTGCTGGACATCCCGCGTGACAGCCTGCGCGTGTATACCGCCGTGCAGTACCGCATCAGCAGCGACAAGGCCGCACCCCTCACCCGCGAGCAGGTGGACATGCTGGCCCGCGACCTTTTGTGCAACACGCTCATTCAGCGCTACCGCATCAAGAGCCGTCAGGAATGGGACGCCCAGCCCGGCTTTGAAGCGCAGGCTGCCAGGGTTACAGGCGAGATCAACGAAACCGTTGACACCATCGCTCTTTCCGCCATGGACGACGAAGCCCTGACCAAGGCCAGCCGCGAAAATACCTGGGCGCTCAACCTCAAGGAAATGCACAGTATCCGCGAGCAGTTCACCGCGCAGGAAGAGGCTGACCGCCGCAAGGCCCTTGGCCTGCCCGCCGACCCCACGGATGTGGAAATGGAAGTGCTGGCCCAGACGTGGTCCGAGCACTGCAAGCACAAGATTTTTGCCTCGCGCATCAATTATACCGATGCCGCCACGGGCCGCAGCGAAGTGGTGGACAACCTCTACAAAACCTGCATCCGCGACGCCACGGCCATGCTGCGCGAGCGCATGGGCGAAGACGACTACTGCAAGTCCGTTTTCAAGGACAACGCGGGCGTTATCGCCTTTATCAACGGCTACGACGCCTGCATCAAGGTTGAAACCCACAACAGCCCTTCGGCGCTCGACCCGTACGGCGGCGCACTCACCGGCATTGTGGGCGTGAACCGTGACCCCATGGGCACCGGCATGGGCGCGGAACTGGTGTGCAATACGGACGTGTTCTGCTTTGCCTCGCCCTTCCACGATAAAAACCTGCCCCCGCGCCTGCTGCACCCCCGCCGCGTGCTGGAAGGCGTGCGCGAAGGCGTGGAACACGGCGGCAACAAGTCGGGCATTCCCACGGTCAACGGTTCGCTGGTTTTTGACGAGCGCTATCTTGGCAAGCCGCTGGTTTACTGCGGCACCGTGGGCATCATCCCCGCAGAGATTCATGGCCGCCCCGGCTGGTTCAAGCAGGCCGAAGAAGGCGACTACATTGTCATGACCGGCGGCCGCATCGGCAAGGACGGCATCCACGGCGCGACCTTCTCTTCTGAAGAGCTGCACGAAGGCTCGCCCGCCACTGCGGTGCAGATCGGCGACCCCATCACCCAGCGCAAGATGTACGACTTCATCATGCGCGCCCGCGATATGGGCCTGTACCACGCCATCACCGACAACGGCGCCGGCGGCCTTTCCTCCTCCGTGGGTGAAATGGCAGAAGATACGGGCGGCTGCGTGCTGGATATCGCCAAGGCTCCGCTGAAATACGATGGCCTGCGCCCCTGGGAAATTCTGCTTTCTGAAGCGCAGGAACGCATGACCCTGGCCGTTTCGCCGGAAAAGCTCGAAGAATTCATGGCCCTTGCCGCCCGCATGGATGTGGAAGCCACGGCCCTTGGCCGCTTCACCACATCCGGCTTCTTTGAAGTGCGCTACCACGACCGCATCATCGCCTCCATGCCCATGGAATTCATGCACGACGGCGTGCCGCAGCTCGAGCTTGAAGCCGAATGGAAGGCCCCTGAGATCACCGACGTCACCGTGGACGTGGCCGAAGTTGAGCAGACCGCATTTTTGCAGCGCATGCTCGGCACGCTCAATATCTGCTCCAAGGAATACATCATCCGCCAGTATGACCACGAAGTGCGCGGCGGTAGCGTGGTGAAACCCCTTGTGGGCGTCAAGCGCGACGGCCCGGCGGACGCTGGCGTTATCCGCCCCCTGCTGGAATCGGACGCGGGCCTTGTGATCTCCCATGGCATCTGCCCCAAGTTCAGCGATTACGACACCTACTGGATGATGGCCAACGCCATGGACGAAGCCATCCGCAATGCCGTTGCCGTGGGTGCAGACCCTGACGCCCTGGCAGGTGTGGACAACTTCTGCTGGTGCGACCCGGTGGTCAGCCCATCCAACCCTGACGGACGTTACAAGCTGGCTCAGCTTGTGCGCGCCTGCCGCGCCCTGCGCCAGTTCTCGCTGGCCTACGGCGTGCCGTGCATCTCGGGCAAGGACTCCATGAAGAACGACTACACCGGCGGCGGTGAGCGCATTTCCATTCCGCCCACGGTGCTGTTCTCCATTCTTGGCGTCATCCGCAACGTCACTGCGGCCCAGACCTCGGACTTCAAGCAGCCCGGCGATGCCATCTACGTGCTCGGCGGCACCTGGCGCGAAATGGCAGGCAGCGAAGCCGCTACGGAGCTGGGCCTCAAGGGTGGCCGCGTCCCCCATGTGGACGCCTCCAACGCCATGCTGCGCTACCGCGCCGTCAACGCCCTCATGGGCCAGCGCGCCATTTCCGCCTGCCACGACTGCTCTGACGGCGGCCTTGCCGTGGCCATTGCAGAAATGTGCATCGGCGGTCGCCTGGGTGCGGAAATCAACCTTGATGCCGTGCCCGCCTTTGAAGCCATGAACGTGACCGAACTGCTCTACAGCGAAAGCGCCAGCCGCCTGGTTGTGAGCGTCAAGCCCGATCTGGCCATGATTCTCGATGCGCTGGGAATGTGGCAGCCCTGTACCCGTATCGGTACTGTCACCGGTAACGGTCAGCTGACCATGAAATCCGGCGACAGCGTCATCGTCAACTCTTCGGTGGAAGATCTGGCCCGCGCTTTCAAGCGCACGCTGGATTGGTAACACCGCTACGACGGAACTGTCAGGGCAGGTAGCTTTGCGGCTGCCTGCCCTTTTTATTTGGCGGAATCCGGTGCCATTTCCTGCATTTCTGCGCAAATATTTCTGCCGCACGCAGGCTTTTGCCTCATCTCCATGCCAGTTCGCCATGCCGCGCGATCGTACCGATTTCATACTCCCCTGCTGCAATTTTGACATTTTCTAGACTATCTTTTTCAATAACTAATTGAATTAAAAGGTTTTATCAGTTTGACACGGAGCATTTTTTTACTGTATAGTGCCTCTACAAAGAACAGGCATTCCCCTGGGGAACCGATGGACGTTGAGCGCAAGGCGCGCTTGCTGCCATCATTGGAAGGTTCCTGGGGTCAGAACCGCGGGCGCGGTTCGTCCGGCAATTTCGCTGGCCAGCCTCGAACACTAACAAAGGAACGATCATGAAGTATTCACGCTGGCCATTAGTGCTGGCGGCCATAGCCTTATGCATGCTTTTGGCCTCCCCCATGAACGCCGACGCGGCTTCACAAAGCGCTCCCTCCGATCAAAAGCATTCGAACGCTACCCCCCACGCCGCCAAAAAGTCTTCCGGCGACACTGAGACTCGCAAATCCAAACGCGAAAAGACCAGTGACAAAACCGCCTCTTCGCACAGCTCGCGCTCCAAGCGCGATAAAGCTGAATCGCGCTCCAAATCCAAGCAACGCAAATCCTCATCCACTGCGTCCTTATCCGAAAAAGAACGCCGGGATAGCACAGACAGCCGTGATATCTGGCTGAAACGCGCTCAGGAAAGCGAAATCATGGCCGGCAAGGCCTCATGGTATGGACGCGATTTCCATGGCGGCTCCACCGCCAGCGGGCTTGATTACGACATGTACACCTTTACCGCCGCGCACCGCACCCTGCCCATGGGCACGGTTGTTCGCGTCACCGACCAGAATAACGGCAAGAGCGTTATGGTCTGTGTGACAGACAGAGGCCCCTTTGTGCGCGGGCGCATCATTGATCTTTCCTTTGCCGCAGCGCAACAGATTGATATTGATGATAAAGGCATCAGCAAGGTCAAGCTGGAAGTCATCAGTGACGAAAGCGGCACGCCCCTCAAACCCGATGAAGCATATTTTGTGCGCTACAACGCCGCTCAAGGTGATGAAAAAATCGGCCCCTTCCGCGCATTTGCGGATGCAGCCGCCATGCATGAAGCACTGCGCCAGGTTCACCCCGAGGCTGAAGTGGTCATGGATCAATCCAAGTAACAGCGCGATACCTTCCGCGCTGCACACGCGCGACAACGTCCCCGGTTTGTACCGGGGACGTTTTTTTATGCCGTGCGCAAGCTTGCCACACTGTCGCTTCCCCGGTATGGAATCTGTTTGTTGTTCCCCACCAAGAAGGATGTCATGGGCTTTTTTTACAGTATTCTTTCTTCTGCGGCCTTTGGCCTTATCCCGCTGTTTACACTACCGCTGATGCATGGCGGCGTTTCAGGGCCTTCCGCCCTGTTCTATCGCTTTGCCATTGCCACAGTGGTGCTGGGCATAGTGCTTGCCGTACGCGGCGAAAGATTCAGCGCGCGCGGCATTGATCTGTGCAAGCTTGCCGCCATGAGTTCCATGTACACAATGGCGGCCCTGCTCTTTTTTTGGGGATTCAAGCACATGCCGAGCGGTGTTGTGGCAACGCTGCAATTTACCTATCCCGTCATGGTCATGCTGATTATGATTGTGTTTTATCACGAGCGCTTCTCGTGGATCACGGCCCTGTCCATCCTGCTGGCAATTGCTGGCGTGTATCTGCTCTGCGGCGGAAGTGACGGCGACATGGGCGGGGCAAGCCTGCTGGCCGTGGCCCTGCTTCTGCTTTCCGCACTGTGCAACGCCGTATACATCACAACCATTTATGCCGCGCGCATTCCCAACATGAGCGGTCTTGTGATGACTTTTTACGTGCTGGCCTTTGGGGCGGTTATTTCCGGGGCCAACGCCCTGTTGTCAGACTCGTTCCAGCCCCTGCACTCATGGTGGGAACTGCTGCTCGCAACATTGCTGGCAGTGGTGACAGCCGTTATTTCAAACCTCACCCTCATTCTTGCCGTACAGCGCATCGGCTCCACGCTGACATCCATCCTTGGCGTTATGGAGCCTGTAACCGCCGTGGTGGTGGGTATTCTGGTATTCAGCGAGCCGTTCAGCATGTCGCTGGTCGCAGGGGTGGCCTTTATTGCCGCATCGGTTGTACTGGTCATGCTGGGCAAACAGATAACAGCCTTTTTTCAGCGCCACAAACACGCATAAAACAAAAGGCCGCCCGATGATGCGGACGGCCTTTTGAAATGGTTTGAAACGGAGACTACAGCCGCTCCACAACCTTGTCGCCCATCTCTTTGCAACCCAGCAGAGTTTTGCCGGGTTCCATAATGTCGCCAGTGCGGAAACCATCAGCCAAGGCCTTGCACACTGCCGCCTCGATGGCATCGGCTTCCTTGCCCATATCAAAGCCAAGGCGCAGCATCATGGCCCCGGAAAGGATGGTGGCAAGGGGGTTGGCCTTGTTCTGCCCCGCGATGTCGGGAGCGGAGCCATGGATGGGTTCAAACAGGCCGGGGCCGGAAGCGCCCATGGAGGCCGAAGGCAGCATGCCCAGCGAGCCGGTGATGACCGAGGCTTCGTCAGACAGAATATCGCCAAAAATATTACCCGTGAGGATCACGTCAAACTGCGAAGGATCGCGCACAAGCTGCATGGCGGCATTGTCCACGTACATGTGAGTCAGTTCCACATCGGCGTATTGGCGATGGGTTTCAATGACCACTTCCTTCCACAGGCGCGAGGTTTCCAGCACGTTGCTCTTTTCCACAGAGCAGACCTTGTTGCGGCGTTTACGTGCCGTTTCAAAGGCCACCGTGGCAATGCGGCGGATTTCTTCCTCGTTGTACACCATGGTGTTGTAGCCGGTGCGCAGGCCATCGCGCATTTCCTGCCCGCGCGGTTCGCCAAAATAGATGTCGCCGGTCAGTTCTCGCACAACCACGAGGTCAAGGCCCTTGGCGGCGATGTCGGCACGCAACAGGCACGCGCCGGCCAGTTCGGGCAACAGCATGGCCGGACGCAGGTTTGCAAAAAGCTCAAGCTCCTTGCGGATGCGCAGCAGGCCTTTTTCCGGGCGTTTTTCAGGCGCGAGGGCGTCCCACTTGGGACCGCCCACAGCTGCCAGAAACACGGCATCGGCATTGCGGCACTTGCGCACGGTTTCTTCCGGCAGCGGGTCGCCAGCCGCATCGATTGCGGAACCGCCGATGTGGGCGGTGTCGAAAACAAATTCGTGGTCAAACTTTTCGGCGGCGGCCTTGAGAACCTTAACACCTTCGGCCAGAATCTCCGGGCCGATGCCGTCACCCGGCAAGAGGCAGATGGTCTTTTTCATAAAATATCCTTGAACTCAATGCTTTCTGTTGATGCTCATTTTCTTATAATTAGCCGACTACCAGCTCTTTTTTACATGAAGATTTTTGCGCCAGAACAAGGAAAAAAGGGGGTTGCCGACAGGAATATACACTTACGGTATTTGACTGGAGGCAAAAGCCCGTTTTGACGCAGTTCTGACCAAAAATATCCTGTAAAAATTGGATTTTTGTTCTCTGGCAAGGCAGATAATCCTTTTTGCGCAGGGAGTGTACTCTCATGGTACTCGACCGGAGTAAAAAGGATTATCTAACGCAGCCAGAGGGCAAAAGGCCAATTTAGGCCAAGCGTTCCTTGACATAGCCAACCAACCCACCCTTATCCAGGATGGCAGCCATGGACTTGGGCAGCGGCGGGCAGGTTATCTGCGCGCCGTTGGTCAGATCGCGGATAATGCCGGTGGCGGCGTCGATTTCCAGCTCGTCGCCGTCATTGATCTTGTCCACGTCATCGCCCACTTCCATGAGCAGAAGGCCCATATTGAAGGAGTTGCGGTAAAAAATGCGCGCAAAGCTGTGTCCGATCACCACGTGCATGCCCGCGCCAAGAATGGCTATGGGCGCGTGTTCACGGGAAGAGCCGCAACCGAAGTTACGGCCCGCAACCATGATGTCGCCGGGGGTCACGCGCTTGACCCAATCGGGTTCAAGGCCGGACATGCAGTTTTCACCCAGCTTTTTGGAATCGGTCGTAACCAGAAAACGCGCGGGAATGATGGCGTCCGTATCAATGTGTTCGCCCACTTTGTGAGCCTTACCTTTGTAATTCATGAGGCTGTCCTTCTTTCTCTGCGCCGGGCGCGGTGGGCCGTGGCACAGACAGGTGCTGATGTGTGCTGCCTACAGCTGATCAGGCCCGGCCACGCAACCCGCAATGGCCGAAGCGGCTGCCACGATGGGGCTTGCCAGATAAACCTCGGAACTCAAGCTGCCCATACGGCCCTTGAAGTTACGGTTGGTGGTGGCCACGGCGCGTTCTCCATCGCCCAGAATGCCCATGTGACCGCCAAGGCAGGGGCCGCATGTGCAGGGGCCGACCACGCAGCCGGATTCCATGAAGGTTTCGATGAGGCCTTCCTTGAGGCACTGCTTCCATACCGTGGGCGTGGAGGGCAGCACAATACAGCGCAGGTGCTTGGCAACCTTGCGGCCCCGCAGCACTTCGGCGGCGTCACGCATGTCGCTGATGCGGCCATTGGTGCAGGAACCGATAACCACCTGCTGGATGGGCGTATCACGCACCTCGGAAACAGGCTTGACGTTGGAGGGCAGGTGCGGGCAGGCCACCACAGGCTCCTTGCCGGTCACGTCGATATTGACTACGCGCTCGTAAACCGCGCCGGGGTCTGCGGCCAGATCCTGCGTCAGGCCGGGGCGCTTGTGCTCCGCACAGTAGGTGCGCGTTTTGGCGTCCACGGCAAACAGGCCCACCTTGCCGCCAGCTTCAATAGCCATGTTTGCCATGCACAGGCGGCCTTCAACGGAAAGATCGTCCACCACAGAGCCGCCGAATTCCAGGGCCTTGTAGAGAGCGCCGTCCACGCCGATGGCGCCGATGAGCATGAGCATCAGATCTTTGCCGCGCAGCCACTTGGGCATCTGACCGTTGATGTTCACGCGGATGGTGGAAGGCACCTTGAACCAGGTTTCGCCCAGCGCCATTGCGGCGGCGATATCAGTAGAACCCATACCCGTGGCAAAAGCGCCGATGCCGCCGTAGGTGCAGGTGTGGCTGTCTGCGCCAATGACCACATCGCCGGGGCCCACAAGTCCCTGCTCGGGCAGCAGGGTGTGCTCCACGCCGCAGTCGCCGCCTTCGTAATAGTGGGTGATGTTCTGTTCTTCGGCGAACTTGCGCGTCACCATGACCTGATTGGCGGAATCAATATCTTTTTGCGGCGTAAAGTGATCCATGACCAGAGCGATCTTGTCTTTGTCAAAAACCTTTTCCGCGCCCATTCCCTTGAAAGATTTGATGGCCAGCGGCCCGGTGATATCGTTGGCGAGCACCAGCGACACGCGGCACTGAACAATCTGGCCGTCCTGTTCCACAACTTCGTCTGTGTGGGCTTGCAAAATTTTTTGCGCAAGCGTCTGTGGCATGATCTACTCCTTTCATCCTGGCTCCACCGAGGGGGGGCGCGGCGAATACGGTGTTTCGTAAGGCGCGGCAAAAACCGAGCGCCTGTTTTTATGTAATTCGCACAGGCTTTACCTGCACGGCGAGGGTGCACCTTGGCTCCACAGGTCAGCCGCCCCAGGGAGGGGCGGTCAGACCCGCTCAGACCAGAGGAACAGCCATTAATCGTGCTGGCAGTGCAGCCTCGGCCCCTCCTGCTCCTTCTTGAACAGGTGGTTAAGGGCGTTGACGTACGCACGTGCACTGGCAACAAAAATATCCGGATGGGTACCGCGTCCCACGGCGCTCACTTCACCCTCGCGCAGGCGCACGGTCACTTCGCCCTGGGCATCGGTGCCGCCGGTGATGGCGTTGATGGCGTACTGCTCAAGCTCGGGCTGGCGACCCACCATGTCGGCGATCACGTTGAACAGGGCATCCACAGGGCCAACGCCAAAACCAGCGCCGCTGCTCTCAATCCCCTTGATGTCCATGATGACGGCAGCCGTGGGCGGCACGCCGCCCGCATCGGAACTCTGCACGCTCACATGGCGCAGGCGGAAAAGATCGGGCATGCGGTAGACTTCTTCCTGCACAAGGGCCATGAGGTCATCATCGTGCAGGGTTTTCTTGCGGTCGGCCAGCTGCTTCACGGCTTCAAACACGAGGTTGAGCTGCTCATCGTCCAGCTTGTAGCCCATGCTCTCAAACTTGTTGCGCACGGCGTTGCGGCCAGAGTGCTTGCCAATCACAAGATTGCTCTCGGTGCGGCCCACAGACTGAGGCGTCATGATTTCGTAAGTTTCGCGGTTCTTGAGCATGCCGTCCTGATGGATGCCCGACTCGTGCGCAAAGGCGTTGGCGCCCACAATAGCCTTGTTGTTGGCAATGGGCTGGCCGATGGTCATGGAAAGCAGGCGGCACGAAGGATAAAGCTGCTCGGTGACGATGTTGTGCTCAAGCTGGTAATAGTCGTGGCGCACACGCAGGTTCATGACCACTTCTTCAAGGGCGGCGTTACCGGCGCGCTCGCCAATACCGCACAGCGTAACCTCTGCCTGGCGCACGCCAACGCGGAAGGCGGCAAGCGTGTTGGCCACGGCAAGGCCGAGGTCGTTGTGGCAGTGCACGCTGAAGATGGCCTTGTCGCTGTTGGGCGTGTTTTTGATGACGTGGTCAAGCAGCGCGGCGTATTCCTGCGGCTCGGCATAGCCCACGGTATCGGGCAAATTGATGGTGCTGGCCCCGGCCTTGATGGCGGCCTCGACCACGCGGCAGGCAAAATCGCCTTCGGTGCGCGAAAAATCCTCGAGGGAAAATTCCACGTTGCTGGTATATGTGGCGCAGCGTTTGACGCCCTCGACGATCATCTTAAGAACGTCCTCGGGATCTTTGCGCAGCTTGTGCTTCATGTGCAGGGGAGAGGTGGACAAAAAGACATGGATGCGGGGATTTTTAGCCACTTTGACGGCTTCCCAGCAACGATCAATGTCATTGGGGACGCAACGGGCAAGGCCCGCCACCTGAATGTCGCCAGCCTGTGAGGCAATGCGCTGCACTGACTCGAAATCGCCGGGGCTGGAGGCGGGAAAGCCCGCTTCCATAATGTCCACGCCGAGCACTTCAAGCTGGTGGGCTACACGCAGCTTTTCCTGCAAGTTCATGGTGGCGCCGGGCGACTGCTCGCCATCGCGCAAGGTGGTATCGAAAAAATAGACGCGGTTGTTCATGACAAACTCCTCTGGTTCTGACAAAGATGGCTATATCTTGCATAACGGCCACCGTAAAGGGCGGCTGTCCAGGGGAGCGTTTCCGCCCTTAGGGGGCGGCAACCGTTACGCAACCTCAATCGCTCTGGGGCGATAGGGCGCGTAGTAGCTGACGATTGCGGCGGGGAAGGATGACGAAGGTGTAGACAAGGCCGCCAATGATGTAGACGGCGCAAAGCACAAATCCCATGACGCGCGGAAAGGAAATGACCGTTCCGAGCACAAGCAGGAAGAAAAGCATGGTGCGGATGGGATGGGCACGCAGGAAATCATATTCCTTAAAGGAAAAATAGCGCACCTTGCTGACCATCAAAACCCCGACGCCAATGGCGAGCACAAGGGTCATATAGGGCAGGGCCGAAGCCATGGCGGCAGGAAAATGTGCGGCGCAAAAAACAAAGGTAACGACAGTGCAGCCGCCCGCAGGAATGGGCAAACCAATAAAAAAGCGCTTCCCCACAGCAGCGGTGCTCACGTTAAAGCGCGCAAGGCGCAATGCGCCGCAGGCAGCGTAAATGAAGGCGGCGGCAAGCCCCATGCGGCCAAGGGCCGAAAGCTCCCACTGCCACATGAGCATGGCCGGGGCAATGCCAAAGGCCACAAGGTCAGAAAGCGAATCGTACTGAACGCCGAACTCGCTGGCCGTATTGGTAAGGCGGGCAACCTTGCCGTCCAGACCGTCCATGACGGCGGAGAGCAGGATGGCGAAGCAGGCCGATTCAAAACGTCCCTGCACGGCCCAGACCATGGACAAAAAGCCGAGAAACATGCTCAACGTCGTGATCATGTTCGGCAGGAGGTAGACTCCTTTGCGCGGCTTTTTAACTTCCGGGGCCATCATTCACCATCTTTACTAAACTAAGTGCCGGTCTGTCGGCTTTTGAGCGTGGCATTGGGCGCGTTTTTCGGCCAGGCTACTTCGCTCTGGCCACCACGCTCTGCCCGGCGAAGACCTGTTCGCCGATGCGCGTGGCCGCAACATATCCCTGAGGAAGGTAAAGGTCAACTCGCGAACCAAAGCGGATCATGCCGTAGCGTTCCCCACGTGCAAGGGCTTCGCCCTCGTCAACGCGGCAGACAATACGGCGGGCGATAAGCCCGGCAATCTGCACCATGGTCCAGGGGTTGCCGTCCGCATCGCGCATGCTGTAGGCGCAGCGCTCGTTGTGCGTGGAGGCCTTGTCAAAAGCGGCATTGACAAACGCGCCGGGGAAATAGCGGATGCCTTCAACTATTCCCGCTACGGGCGCGCGGTTCACGTGCACGCTGAACACGTTCATAAAAATGCTGATGCACAGCTTGGGTTCATCGGTGAAGGGGTCGGGGCGCTCCTCAATGCGGATAACCTTGCCGTCCGCAGGGCTTACGGCAAGCCCCTCGCCCTGTGGCACCACCCGCTCGGGATCGCGGAAAAAGTGCATGCTGAACCAGCAAAGGGCCAGAAAAATCACGGCCAGAAGCCACCAGCCCATGCAGGCAAAAACCAACGCGCTGAGCGCGGTAAGGCCGATACAAGGCCAACCTTCGGGGGTGATGCCGCTATTGGGTGCACGCATGGCGACTCCTGTATGAATTGGCGCAGCCAGCCAACGCCGGACAACGCTTGAATAAAAAAGGGCAAGTGCTGAACGTGCTACATACCCTGCGTTTTTCTGCAAGGCAAGCCCACAGGTGGATGCCGTGCCGCAAGGATGCGCGCGGGCGGAGGAGCATCACGATCACGTCGTAGCGGCCAATTGCCTTCACGGTCAGCGCTCATCCGCAGAATCCAGGATTTGCCCGCAGAAAGCGTGCCTCAGCCCCTGTTGCAGAGTTTTTGCGACACAGCTATACTGTGGATATGAACAGAAAGTCCGTTGCCTGCCTTTTTGTACTACTGCTGACCGCCGTTGGCGGGCTGGGCGGTTGCGGCCCCAAGGACATCGGCGCGGGTTCCTCCATCGAGAGCGATTCGCAGCCCCAGGGCGTGAGCGTGGAAGATCAGTTGCGCTACCCCGTGTACGGGTCGAACAACACCCAGCGCATGCTCTATTATCAAAACCGCCCCGATGTCATGACCAACATGCAGCAATGGCGCATGCAGCAGTTTCGCCGCATGAACGGTCTTGATACGGACGTAAGCCCAGAAGACCCGCAATACAGGTCTGTGCCCAAACAGCGCAGCCCGTTCAGGCAGTAACTATATGGATCCAATAACTCACGCCGCAAGCGGCGCGGTGGCCATGCTCGCCATGCCCCACCGTCCCGCGAGCCGCTGGGCGGTGCCTCTGGCCGCCCTGGCCGCCGCCTCCCCCGATGTTGATGTGCTCATGGCGAACACCCCCCTTCAATTTTTGCTATTGCACCGGGGCATTACGCATTCCCTCTTTTTTGCTCCGCTGCTGGGGCTGGTGCTGGCGCTCGTGGGCTGCTCGCTGTGGAGGGCGCAAACGCCCGGTCACTGGCGGTTTGCAAAAACATGGCTGTTCATGACGGCTATGGTCTTGCTGCACATCTGGCTGGACTGCATCACCACATACGGCACCATGATCTTTGTACCCTTCTCGCACATACGGGTGCGGCTGAACGCGGTGTTTATCATTGATCTGCTGATCACCCTGCCCCTGCTGTGGGCCATCTGGCGCTGGCGCGCACGGCGCGGGCTCCTGCTGGTGGCAATGGCGTGGCTCTTTGTCTATCCCGGCATTTCCATAGGCCTCAACGCATGGCATACGGCGCAAATCCGCGAACGACTCACGGCGGAAGGCCGCGCGCCTCAGGAGATTGTGGTGCTGCCGGATGCCTTTTCGCCCTTTTTCTGGCGCGCCCTGTATTCAGAAGCCACACCCAACGGGGGCACGGTGTACACTCAGGGCTTGAACGCCCTTGGCACCCCTCAAGGCCCGGAAGGTGCCGCCACCGCCCTGCCCGAGAGCCTTGCCCGCGACCTTGCGCGACAGTCTGTTGTGGCTGACGCTTTTTTGAATTTCACCCTGCTGCCAGTGGTGGCCCCCCTGCCAACCGACATGCTGCCCGCCGATAATCCGCAGGCAACGCAGCCAGCAAACACCCCGGCCCCCACCTATGTAATGATCCACGACCAGCGGTTTGGCAGCAGCCTTGCCATTGTGCGCAAAATCATGAGCATGCGCCCCAGTGCGGACATTCCTTTTAAATATATGGCGGAGCTGACTCCTGCACCGCAGCCTGCCGAGCAGGATGCCCCTGACGAAAATTCCGTGCAGGAAAATGCCGCAACCGCAGGGCCGCTCGTATCCACAAAGGCCGCATTTCCGCAACGCCTGCTGCGGGAGCGGATGCGCTTTTCTGACAGCGGGCGCGACTCTTTCTGGCAAGCCCCCCGCCCGCCCACAACTCCCCCGCTGCTGCAATGGCTTGTGGGCTTGCGCTAAGCCTGCCCTGTCCGGCCCAGCTCAATGCCCCACAGCTCAAAGTTCAACCAGCACTTTCTCCTTTCGGGAAACTGCGGCGAGGAGCGCGATTACAGGCGCAATGACTCCCGTCGCTTTTTGGGGTAGCATCATATTTTGCTCCCACTTGCTGCGTATTACCAGCACGACATGCGGAACGCATATTTGAAACAACATCCCGGCAGCCCGCGCTGCGGGAATTTTTTGAGGTATCAATGAACGACAACTTTACGCATCTCGACAGCCAGGGCAACGTAACCATGGTGGATGTAGGCGCAAAAACGCCTACAGAACGCGTAGCCATAGCTGAAGCAGTTGTAGAACTGGCCCCGGCCACCATGGAACTGCTGATCAAAAACGCCTTGCCCAAGGGCGATGTGCTCACCTGCGCCAAGATTGGCGGCATTATGGCTGCCAAACGCACCGGCGAACTTATCCCCATGTGCCACCCCCTCAACCTCACCTATGTGGACGTGCGCTTTACGGTAACAGAAATGCCGCCCACGGTGCGTATTGAAGCGGAAACCCGCACGGTCGGCCCTACCGGCGTGGAGATGGAAGCCATTGTTGCGGCCCAGACCGCAGCGGCCACCATTTACGACATGTGCAAGGCCGTTCAGCGGGATATCGTCATCAGCCGTGTACGCCTGCTGCACAAACGCGGCGGCAAAAGCGGCGAATTCAACGCCTCGGATATTGACGCATGAACCTCGCTCAAATCGACCCAGTAGCCCTTTCCATAGGCAGCCTGCAATTGCGCTGGTATGGGCTTATGTATCTGGCTGGCTTTGGCCTTGGTTGGGCACTGGGCCGCTGGCGCGCCTCGCGCCCCGGCTCCGGCTGGACAGCCCCAGATGTGGACGACCTGCTGACCTGCGTGATGATCGGCATCATCCTGGGCGGCAGAATCGGTTACGTGCTGTTTTATGATCTGCCTGTCTACATCAGCGATCCCATGGAGATTCTGCGCATCTGGAACGGCGGCATGTCCTTTCATGGCGGGCTGCTGGGTGTACTCGGCGCATTCTGGTATTTTGCCCGCTCGCGGGGCAGGTCGTTTCTGGAAGTATCAGACTTCATCGCCCCACTGGTGCCGCAAGGGCTCTTTTTCGGGCGGCTCGGCAACTTTATCAACGGCGAGTTGTGGGGCAAGGTCAGCGACGTGCCGTGGGCCATTGTGTTTCCCGGTGCCGGGCCTAATCCGCGCCATCCATCGCAGCTTTACGAGGCTGCGCTTGAAGGGCTGGTGCTCTTTTTCATGGTTTGGATTTTTTCGTCCAGACCGCGAAAGACGGGCGCGGTCTCCGGCCTGTTCGCACTGGGCTACGGCGTGTTCCGCTTTGCCGTGGAATTTGTGCGCATGCCTGACGTGCAGCTTGGCTATCTGGCCTTTGGCTGGCTGACCATGGGCCAACTGCTCTGCGTACCGCTCATACTGGCGGGGCTGTGGCTGCTGTGCCGCAAGGCCCCGGTGCTTGCACCCCATGTGCCCCCTGTGGAGAACAAGCCCCGCCCCGGCGGCAAATCACCCAAGGGACGCAAGAAATAACTTTCTACCCGTGCAGTGACAGCGGGCGCTGTTTGCGCGCCGAATATCCCCCGAGCAGGGACACCGGCGTGTTGACAGCGCCCCGCTTTTTTGTGAAGCTGACCGGCGTTTATCCACATCATATTTTGGAGTACTCATGGCCAAGGAAGGATCAATCGAAGTAGACGGCGTGGTGCAGGAAGCTCTGCCCAACGCCATGTTCCGTGTGGAACTGGAGAACGGCCACGAAGTTCTGGCCCACATTTCCGGCAAGATGCGCAAGTTTTACATCCGCATTCTGCCCGGCGACCGCGTCAAGGTCGAGCTTTCCCCTTACGACCTTACCCGTGGGCGCATCACCTACCGCATGAAGTAGCTGCGGGCGCGGCGGCTTTTTCCGCCACCAGAGTGGCCTTTTGCGCCATTGGCCGCGCCCCCTTTCAGCTTTCCGCCTATTCTGTGGCCCTGCCCTCGCGGCCTATACAAGGCCCATCACACGCAGCAGAGCCACGCACAGCAAGGCCCACACGCCAGCCACAACATCATCGATCATGATGCCAAACCCGGCGGGCAGCCAGTTTTCAGAAGCCCGCACGGGCCATGGCTTGCAGATGTCGAACAGCCGGAAAAAGGCAAAAGCCGCCAGCACCAGCCAGAAACTGGGGCTTTCAAAAGGCAGCAGCACAAGCCACACCCCTACCAACTCGTCGATGACAACTTCGCCGGGGTCTTTGCGCTCAAGCAAGTGCTCGGCACGGGTGGAGGCCAGACCGCCGACCACAAAAATCACGACCAGCAGCACAGCCCGCCACGGCAGGGACAGAGGCAGAAAAATATACGGCGCCAGCAGGCAGGCGATGGCCGTGCCCCACGTGCCGGGAGCCTTGGGGTCAAGCCCGGCAACGCCCAGACGACAAAACGACAGAATCAGCTTGTCAAAAAAACTCATGCGGCCTCCGCTATGTGCGTGTTTTTTGTGCATCTTACGCCCAAAGCGCCCGCAAGACCAGCACTGAAGACATCCACGCGCAATTATTGCCTAAAGGGCTTCTTTGCCGTATATGCAAGCTCATGGACAAAAACCGCAGCGAACTTTTTGCCCACTTCAGCTATGACGACAGCCTCACATACGAGGCACTGCTTGAAGTGGAAGAAGAACTGACCCGCGAGGTTGAGCAGTTGCTCCAGCGGGCCGGGGCGGCCCATCTGGACTTTACGCCTCTGGGCGACGCGCTCATGTTCCAGTGCGTGTTTGAAGCGCACAGACTGTATGTGTACCGCAAGATTGCGCTCGAAATTGCGGCCCTGCTGCCGCAGGGCGTGCGCGGCAGATTGCTGTGCCTGGACAAGAATTTTGAATCCATGCACGTTTTCTGGCTGCGCCCCGGCGAATGGCAGGAAGAGGAACGCCCTGTCCCCGAAGACCCGCCAAACGGCCTCAAAACATGGCGTATCGCAGGCTCCGGCCCGCAGGATCTCGCAGAGGATGACCTGAAAGATTTGTCACGAAAAGAATAAAGAAATGTGCCTGGGTGGTGGAATGGTAGACACAGGGGACTTAAAATCCCTGGCCGTAATGGTGTGCGGGTTCAAGTCCCGCCCTGGGCACCACATCTAAAAAGTTTTCAACAGATTCATCCTGCAATTTCATGGAGAAGGTATGCCAAAATATGATTCTCCCCGTAGTCTTGCATTTATCCAGTTCAAAATCGAGCTTACGAATGAGATTCGTAAATTTTGGATGAAAATATGTTCGCTATCATATGCCGAAAAATATTTAAATAATATCACCTGTGAGAACAGAGAGCAACTTATAGGAGATTTGCCCGAGCATAAAGACACGTTCTTAACAAATCTTAATTTAAAATACGCTGAATTTGTGGATGAAATCTCAGACACTGAAGAATACATCCGGCAAGATTCAATAGTGAATATTATCTCTATTTTTGAAAGCTATATTTTCAATGCATATCAACGAATGATTGCAGTAAAGGATACATCCACGGCGACAAAAAAAGAATCTGAAAAACAAATTTCAATATCAATTATTGAGAATATTGTAAAAAGTAAAAACCCAATAATTGAATTTGCCAATGTTGTTACATCACAAAAATTGAGAAACAAAAAAACAAGTGAAATGGTAAAAGAAATATGTGATGCATGCAAATCTGGAGCCAGGCAAGAAAAATCAAAAGAATTAAGTGAATTAAACAAATATGTCCTTTTGAGAAACTCGATAGTCCATAACTCTAGATTTGCAAGTCAAGATTTAGAAAATGCATTTGGAGAATATGAAAGCGGGAAAAAATTGGCCACCAAAAATAGAGAAGATGTTTTAAAGCTATCCAGCATTTGTTTAAGAATAATTGAATCTATTGATAACCAATATTGCAAAGCAGTAATAAAAGATAAAGACGCCTGCCTGCTTGCGAAAGAAATCTTCATTGTAAGGGGACTTGAAAAAGGCATTCTTAAAAACGAGGTCTATAACAAAACTGGTGTCAACTTTTCTGCAGTCGAACTTGATGCAATAATTGCAGAAGTTCGCCGAGAATCATACAAAAATGACTTTATTTTTTCGCCAACCATGCTTAATTAAACTCAAATTTTCTGAAAGAAAACATTGGCAAATTTTAAGAACTACAATAGTTTTTTTACCTATTGCTCAATTTTTTTTCATAGCGAATTACGCCACCCCAAACTCCATCTACTGAAACTGCGTCAGTTGTACTAGTGCGATTATTTTTGGTTTTTTTGCAACCATTATGACCTATCAGAGGAATTCAATCTTCCTGTCCGGCGTGGTGATGGCATGGGAACAAATCCGCGTGGGAATGATACTGAGACGAAATCCCTGATTTGCTCCCCCACTATCTCTGAGCCATCCCCCGCCACTCCAGCGCCTTGCCATAGCTCGCGCAGGTATTGACGCAGTCGCCGCAGTGGGTGCAGTCCCTGCGCTCGGGGCCGCCCTTGTGGCGCGGATTCAGCTCAAGCGAGCAGGCCTGCTGGCAAGGAGCCTTGCCCTTGCAGGTGCAGTTTGCCGCCTGCCAGCCGATGCGCAGGCCCGGAGCCTTGGCGGGCAGGCATTGGGCCGCAGCGCCAAGCAGTACCGACTGCGGGCACACAAAGCGGCACCACAGTCTTTTGCCAGCCACAAGCTCCAGCGCCAGCGCCGCCAGCGGCACAGTCACCGCCCCAAGCAGCAGCCAGAAGTCCCCGCCTTGCCATACAAGCATGGGCAGGAGCGATAGCTCGCCCGGCAGCGAAACAATGCCCATTGCGGGAAAGCCCGCCACCAGAGCCGCCGCAAGCCCGGCCCCGAGCAGCAGAGCCTTGCCCGCAAATGCGCGGCCTTCCTTCACGTGCGCGCCGCCTTGCCGCCCGCGCAGCCAGTGCGCCAACTCGGAAAAAAATCCGTAGGGGCATATCCACGAGCAAAAAACTCTGCCCAGCACCAAGGCCAGCGCCAGCGAGATCAAGGCCCCGGCCAGCAGGCGTTCGCCGGGTAAAAAGCCTGTGGCCCCAACCTGAGCCGCACCAACCGGGTCAGCAAAGGGAATGCCGAAAAAATCCAGCGCAAAAAAGCTGCCGCTGATCTGGCGCAGTTCTGCTGCATTGAGCCACGGCAGCACGCACAGTCCCGCCACCACCAGCACCTGCGCGCCGCGTCGCGCCCAAGCGAGAATCTTCATGCCTTGCCTCCGGGCGCTTTTTCCGTGGGAGCCGCCATTGGCGGCACAAAACGGGATGAAGCGGGAACAATCTCCACAGCCTGCACCGGGCAGACATAGTCGCAGATGCCGCACCCAACGCAAGCCGTGGTCATGGCAGGCACCAGCCCGCCGCTCAGCACCACGGCTGTTCCGCGCAAGGGGCAGCGGTCATAGCAGGTCATGCACATGGTGCCGGTTTTGTAATTGTGGCAGCGGTCTTTAAGAATATAGGCATGCCCCATTCCCGCCCGCGCAATTTCCTTTACGCCGGTGTCCAGCGCCCCGGTGGGGCAGACAGGCGGGCACTTCATGCAGAGGTAGCAGGGTTTTCTGCGGGGGCGCACCTGCGGCGTATGCCGCGCGCGCCCCAGACCGCCAGCCAGCTCAATGCTCTCGTGCGGGCAGGCAGTCACGCACTTGCCGCAACGAACGCACTTGCGCAAAAAGGTTTCTTCATCCACAGCACCCGGCGGGCGCAGAGGCGGCACAAAAAGGCTCATTTCGTCTCCCCTGCCTGTTCCCCGCCATTGTCAGCGTCCGCGCCCGCATGGCGGCGCGACTCATGCGCAGGGCAGCCCATGTGCCCTTGCGCGTCCAGATCATCCTCATAATCGGCAAAGGCCAGATGCAGATCGTCCACCTCCGGCAGTTCCCGCAACGCCATGAGTTCCTTCTGGATTTTGTCCGAAGGCTGCTCCACCACGACCACCAGCCCGCCAATGTCCGCGCCATCCGGCGTGCGTTGCACATCCAGAATGCCTTCTCTGCCCTGCAAAGCCTTCTCAAGCCCTGCGCAGGCTGCTGCTGACGCACTCAGGATTATTCCCGCAATAGCCATATTTCCTCCCGCGTTGCCCCGCCCGCATACCAAGCATACGGACGGGGCCTTCACTCATATGGGGCTTACCGATGGGCGTTAAACCTTGCGAACCCGCGCGGCGCAGATCTTGTATTCCGGCTCGCGCGAACCGGGGTCGGTGGCGTCCAGAAACAGCTTGTTGACCAGCTTTTTGGGATCAAAAAACGGCACGGCCACAAGCCCTGGCCTGCACACATCGCTTACGCGCGCGGGCAGTTCCATTTTGTCGCGCCGGGTTTCCAGAATCACGTTGTCCCCGTGCTTCACGCCGAGGGAGGCGGCGTCCTGCTCGTTGATTTCCACAAAGGCCGCCGGATTGGCCTTGAGCAGTTCCGGCACCTTGCCTGTCATGGTCGCGGTGTGCCAGTGGTCGATAACGCGCATGGAGGTAAGGTACAGCGGGTATTCGGCATCCGGTTCTTCCGCCGCGCCCTTGGCGGGCCGCATGAATATGGTAGGCTTGCCGTCCGGCTTGCCGTAAAAGAAAAACTTGTCCGGATGATCGGCGGGCACCAGCGGATCATGCCCGCGCACAAAGCGCAGATTGGTACCGGGATGATCCTCCGAGGGGCAGGGCCAGATGATACCCGATTCCTTACGCAAGCGCTCACGCGTCATGCCGTAGAAATCATAGGTGGTGCCCTTGGCCACCATGCGCCATTCGTTCCACACGTCCTCGGCGTTTTTGAAGTTCACCAGCTTTGGGTCAACGCCAGCGCGTTTGGCGAATTCCACCAAGGTGTTCACCGTGGGACGGCACTGACCGGGCGAATCCACGGCCTTTTCAGTCAGCGAATACCGTCGCTCGCCGCAACCGTACACGCCGTCGCGCTCGCACCAGAATGAAGGCGCAAGCACAAGGTCGGCGTATTGCAGGGTAACGGCATCGGGGAAGGCCTCAATGCACACGATAAACGATTCCGGGTGCGACATGGCCTTGTGCACCTTGTTCAGGTTGGGCAGGGTGTGCGCGGGGTTGGTCTCGCAAATGACCATGCACTTCACATCGCCCCGGCCAAGGGCCTCAAAAAGTGCCACGGTGTGATAGCCGGGATTGGGCGAAATGCGCCCTTCCGGCAGGCCCCAGAGTTTTTCCATCTCCGCCCGGTGCTTGGGATTGGGAATGGCACGGCCCGCTGGCAGCAGATGCGAGAGCGCGCCGGTATCGCGCACGCCGCCGCAGGCGTTTGGCTGGCCCGTGAGGGAAAAAGGCGTTGCTCCTGGGCGGCATATCTGCCCGGTCAGCAGATGCAGGTTGTGGATGAGGTTGTTGGCAAAAACCCCCTGCACGCGCTGATTGATGCCCATGCACCACAGGCTCATGGTGGCGGATGATTCGGCAAAAGCCCTGGCCGCCGAATAAATCTGCTCCACAGGGACGCGGCAGATTTCGGCTACTTTTTCAGGCCGGTAGTTTTCCAAAAAGGCCTTGTAGCCTTCAAAGTCCGAGGGTTTGCCTTCGGCATCCACAAAGCTCACATAGCGCTGCCAGAAACGCGGGTTGTCCAGTTCTTCATTGATGATGACCCAGGCCATACTGTGCATGAAGGCCAGATCCGTGCCGGGGCGAAAGGCCACGTGCATGTCGGCTATGCGGGCAGTATTGGTGCGGCGCGGATCGGCCACAATGATCTTGATGCCCGGCTCCACCTGCTTGCGGCGGGCAATGCGGCGGAACAGCACGGGGTGCGCCTCTGAGGTATTGGAACCGATGATGAAAAAACAGGTGGCCTGATCGATGTCGGCATAGGTGCCCATGGGCTCGTCCTTGCCGAACGTGGTGGTATAGCCGCCCACAGCCGAGGCCATGCACAGGCGGGGGTTGCCGTCCACGTTGTTGGTGCCGAAGCCAGCCTTGAATATTTTGCTGGCGAGGTAGCTTTCTTCCGTCAGGCATTGGCCGGAGCCATACCAGGCAACTGAATTTGCGCCATACGTATCAATGCTGTGTCGGAATTTGGAGGCCATGAGGTCAAGGGCTTCATCCCAGCTCACAGGCTCAAAAGGGCCGCCCTTTTTGCGCCGCACCATGGGCTGGGTGACGCGCTCCTTGGAGTTGAGCACGGGAATGAGCAGCGAGCCTTTAAGGCACAGCAGGCCCGCGTTGTGGTTGTTGGGGTCGCCCTGAATGGCAACGGCCTTGCCGTTTTTAACGCCCACCATCACCCCGCAGCCGGTGCCGCAGTAACGGCACACGCCTTTGACCCATTTGTCGGGTTTCTGATCGTCCGCAGCAAGGGCGAGGGTTGGCAGGCCCACGCCAGTGGCCGCCGCCATAGCGGCAGACATGGCAAAAAAACGTAAAAAATCACGACGCGATGAATTCATATCCGCAACCTCGCTGTTAGCTTGGCATGATTGTTTCTTTACTGCGGGCCGCCCTGCTTGGGGCTGGCCCACCCTGCGCCGTCAGATGCGGCGCATACCGCACGTGCGGGCTACCAGTCCGTCTTGCCGCTGGGCATACGGTATTCGTAAGCCTTGCCGTGCATTGGGCTCTGGTGGTTGGGATGACAGGCGGAACAGTCATCGCGCTTGCCG
This sequence comes from Desulfovibrio faecalis, assembly GCF_053570625.1. Taxonomy (NCBI): domain Bacteria; kingdom Pseudomonadati; phylum Thermodesulfobacteriota; class Desulfovibrionia; order Desulfovibrionales; family Desulfovibrionaceae; genus Desulfovibrio; species Desulfovibrio faecalis. Next base: position 3,347,977 of record NZ_JBRBQR010000001.1, on the reverse strand, counting down.
AACTTGGCCTCCATGCGCTGGATGGAAAGCGAATGGCAACGGGCGCAGACCTCGACCCCCGGCTTGCGGGTAAAGGGAATGGCCCCCTTGCCGTCAGGCATGCCGTGGCAGGTCTGGCAGCGCACAAGGGTGATGCCGTGCTTGCTCTCGTACCATTCCTGCGCAAGGCGGGGGGTGCTCTTCATGTGGCAGGCGTAGCAATCGCCCGCCATCTGCGGAGAATCCAGATGCTTGGCCGCCTCGCAGCGCTCCGCAGGGAAGGCCCAGGCCATATACAGAAAATAGCCGCCCGTCAGCACCGCCAGGGCAAGCAGAACGATGAGCAGTTTCTTGTTGCGAGTCATGGCCGTATCTCCTTGATTTTCTGTGCGAACTTCTGATTTGCTGGAATGCGCTCGTCAAATACGGGCAAGTGGGCAAGGTTGCGATGGCAGCCCACGCAACCGCTGCGGGCCTGACCGTTCTTGCCTTCGTAATTGTCGTGCGCAAGGCGGCCCTCTGCCGAGATCGGCCCGTCTGCCTTGGCATTGCGGGTCAAATCCTGATGGCAGGCGCGGCAGTTGACATCGTCCGTAAAGCGGCGGGCAATGGGTTGCATGGCGGCCCGGTCAAGATCCGTACCGCCCTCCACATTGTGAACCCACAGGTCTTTTATCCCCATCCATGCCTTGGCGCCGAGCATGCGGGCCAGATTGCCCGAAGGGATATGGCATTGCGAGCATCCGATGGCTTTGCCCTGTGCGTCCTTGGCGTGCGGGGAGAGCATCAGTTCATCCTGATACACGCGCATTTCGTGGCAGGACAGGCAAAACTCCGTCCGCGACGAATACGACACTCCCGCTGCCGCCAGGCCTACGCACGCGGCCAGGGCGATACAGCCCACAATCCAGACGCGCTTAGAAGGATACGGCATGGTTTTGGTCTCCATGGCTGATGGTGCCGCCATGCCAAAAGGGCATTCCCGCCCGGGGATATGCCTGCGGCAGGGCGCAAATTGTGAATTTCACCACAAAAAGCAAAAGAGGTGCCAAAAACCCTATTTTGAAAATTTGTGTGATTAGCGGTAGTTTGTGATCTTCTGGAAGTCAGGGGCTTAGGATTTGTCAGAATAAAATGACAAAAATCATCTTATTCTGACCATGTGACAACTGGAGCAGACAAAAAACCGAGCCAGCACTTTGGTTGGCTCGGGAGCGTAAGCTTTTGGGGGTCTGGCAGCCTCTTGCGGCCCGGCGCAAATCCGCTACAGTATGCCCATGATACGTTATGGATTTGCCTGCAAGACCATCGGGGTGCCCGGCGCTGACCTGAGCGCCCTTACCCTTGCGCGGGCCACGCCCGAAAACATGCTCGCCGTGTGCCGCCATAACCTGCGCGCACTGGGAACCATGTTGCGCTACTGCGCCTCGGCGCGCATCTCCCTGATGCGCATAAGCTCGGACATCATCCCGCTGGCCTCGCACCCGCAAAACACATTTGACTGGCGTGCCAAGCTGCACGAGGAATTTGAGGCACTGCGCGCAGTGCTGAAGCAAACCGGCATCCGGGTTTCCATGCATCCCGGTCAGTACACGGTGCTTAACTCCCCTCGGCAAGAGGTGGTGGAGCACGCCTTTGCTGACCTTGTATTCCATGCCGACTTTCTTGACGCGCTGGGGGCGGACGTCAGCGCCCGCATCGTCTTGCACCTTGGCGGAGGCTATGGCGACAGGGCATCCGCCCTCGCGCGGCTGGCAAAAAATCTGCTGGCCCTGCCGCCGCACGTTCTGGCCCGCATTTCGCTTGAAAACGATGAGCGCACCTTTACTATTGAAGATGCTCTGTGTATCTGCGAAAAATGCGGCCTGCCCGCCATCTTTGACGTTTTTCACCATTCCCTGAACTCCCCGGCAAAGGGAAATCTGGCGTACTGGCTTGATCGCGCCATGGAGAGCTGGAACCCGCAGCATGGCCGCCCCAAGCTGCATTACAGCCAGCAGCTTGCTGGCGGCAAAGCGGGCATGCACTCGCGCACCATTGCCATGCGGGATTTTATGAAATTTCATCAGTCTCTGGGGCAGCGTGAGGTGGATGTGATGCTGGAGGTGAAGGACAAAAACCTTTCAGCCGAAAAGTGCATCCAGCTCACCAATCCTGGGCTGACGCGGCAGGAGCTTACGGCCCAGTGGGCCAGATACAAGTATCTTGTGCTGGAGAGAGATCAGGCAGCCTACACAGCCATACGCGCCCTGCTCAAGGCGGAGACGCCCGATGCCAAGGGTTTTTATGCACTGGTGGAGCAGGCGATGGAAAAGGAACTTTGCGGCCCGCAGGCGCGCAATGCCGCCGAGCATGTGTGGGGCTATGTGGACAAGCTGGCCGCGCCCGCAGAAAAAAAGCGCGCTCTGGCGGGCATGGCAGAACTGCAAAACGGCCTTGCCGCCCTGCCCCGCGTCAAGCGTCTGCTGCTGACCCTGGCCGAGCGGCATAAGGTGGAATACCTGCTGCACAGCCTCTATTTTTATGTGTAGCAAAAAAAATTGGCGCAGGGCAGAACCGTGCGCCGAAAGATGTCAGGCTGGTTCGCCCTGCCACTCCATGTGCAACAGGGGGTAGGGATTGCCCTGCCCGTCCAGAGCCGACCGCCCCACCACCTTGAAACCCTGCCGCTCATAAAAAGCCAGAGCCTGCGGATTCTGTTCGTTCACATCCAGTGTCAGCCGGGGATGCAAAGCCCGCACATGCTCCAGAAGCGCCCTGCCCACACCGTGACGGAAGCAGCGCGGCTCAACAAAGAGCATTTCCACCTGCGCGCCGTTGCAGCCAATAAAGCCCGCCAATGGGCTGCCCGTAGCGTGTTGCGCGGGTGCAGCCTGCCCGCAAGGCGCAAGCTCCGCCACCCATAGGATTTCCACGCCCGGCAGATAGGTGTTGTGCACATCATGAAACAGGCGTTCCACCTCGCCGGAAGGCAAAAAATGGTGGGTGGCCTCCACGCTGCGCCGCCACAAATCCGCCAAGGGCGCATGGTCGCAGGCTGTTGCCTGCCGGATGCGCAATGTCTGCGAAAGAGCCTTTTCGACAACGCCGCTCATCGAACATTCTGATGAGCAACCCCGGCCAGCAGACCGGCAGTGCGGTCGACACGCAGGGGCGGCACATGGCTTTGCACTTCAAGGGTAAACTGCTCCTTGACCAACTGGCCGCTGTCGAGCAGAGCGCGGACGCGAGCCTCGCGGTCGGGCGCGGCAGAAGCCACCGCCGAGGGTGACTGCTCATGCCCCTTGGCGTACTTGGGCGAAAAATGTCTTTCGACCAGCGCCACGCAAACAGTATAGGCCACAAAAACCACTGTTACCCCGCCGAGAAACAGCGCCGTGCGCAGCAACATCTTAAGCGTTTCCATATGTCTCCCGACCTGAACGTGTTATGCAGGCGCAGCTTCCCCGGCAGAGGGAGCCAGTACTTCCATCATGTCGCCCGTGCGCACAACGCCGCCGTGCAACACCTTGGCAAATACGCCCTGGGTGGGCATGATGCATTCGCCCATGGTGTGGAATATCTGGCAATGGCTGTGACATTCCTTGCCGATCTGCGTAACTTCCAGCAGCACGTCATCACACGCAATACGGGTTCCCACCGGCAGAGCGGCAAAATCAATACCGTCCACTATCAGATTTTCTCCAAAACAGCCGTTGGCGACCAGAGCGCCCCGGGCCTTGAAGGCCTCGATGGCCTGCCACGAAAGCAGGCTGACCTGACGGTGCCAGTTGCCCGCGTGAGCGTCGCCCTCAATGCCGTGATTTTCTATAATATTCGCCTGATCCACGGCCTTTTTGGCCGTGCCTTTTTTCTGACTGGTGCAAATGGCTATGATCTTGCCCATACTACATTTCCTTTACTGTCGTTATGCCTTGCCGCCTGCAAGCGGCTGTCCGCAGTCTGCCCCAGATAGGCGGCTGCGTCCAGTCAGGCTGCAGGCCTGCTGCCTGACACATCATGTATGCTTGCCCACCCGCACATCCCGCAGGCGGGAAACCGCGCAAACAGGTACGTGAGCAGTGGAGCTGCCTAATAACACTATTTTCGTATGTTATCACAACCCGCACCGCCCGCCAAGATGAGCGGCATCAATAATTATACTTCCAGGTCAGGCCGCCCTTGGTACTCTGCTGCTCGGTGCGCAGTTCAAGATTGGCCTTCGGGGTCAGCTCCAGCTGAATCACAAAGGCGGTTGTGCCCTGTTTGGCTCCCTGCTGCACGCCCACATAGATATCTTCCGTGAGGTACTTGCCCATTTCCACCGAGCTGCCAGCCGCCATGCCGTCGCCGCCTTGGCCCGACTGGCCCGTCCCGTTTGTGCCGGAAGCGCTGGAATTGAAGCGCAGCACATCAACGCCCAGCACCTGACGTGCAGAATCCAGCACACCACCGCCTCCGCTGCCCGACCCAAATCCGGCCAGCTGCGCCACGGCGGCGGCCAGACGCAGATTTTCAAACCTCCCAAGCTCGCTGGCACTTTTGCCAAAAAGTATCTGGGCCAGAATTTCATCGCGCGGCATTTCAGGGTCGCTGCTCAGGATCAGCTGCATTTTGCGCACCGTGCCCACAATGCTGATATTGGCCATGAGTGCAGGGGTCTGACTGGTGAGCATGATGTCCAGCAGGGGGTTGGATACAGCCCCGCCGCCAAAGGTCACAGCGCCCCGCGCCAGCTTGAAATTTTTGCCCAGAATATCAAGACTGCCTTTTACAGCGCTGAGCTGGCCGGAGATCAGAGGTTCGGCGGGCGTACCGCCTACATGCATGTCTGCCTTCCACTCGCTCTTGAGTCCAAACCCTTCCACGACAAAGCGCCCCGGGATGACAATGCGCAAGTCCAGCAGGCCCGCACTGCCGCCAGAAGCGGGAGCAGTTGGGGCTGGGCCGACGGCTGCGGGGGATGCGGTCTTTTTGCCCTGCGGCACGGCAGGTGTGGGCGGTTCATGCCCTGCTCTGGCCCAGGCGGGCGAAACCTTGCTGATGGGCAGGGTGGTGATGCTGGTGCCCACATCAAGGTTATTGAGCAGCACAAGCCCCTGATTCACGGTGACGGTTCCCCGTACTTGGGGCGCTGCGGCGCTGCCAGCCACGGAAGTCTGCGCCGAAAGTTCCACGCGGATGTCGCGGCGTCGCAAGGGGCGCAGATGGTCAACCACGGCCTTGAAATCAAGCATGCTGCCGTCAAGCCTGGCCTGCCCCGTGATGCGCGCTGTACCGCCCTGCCCATCAGCTGCGCCAAGGTTCAGACGGGCAAGCCCCAATGCGCCGCCACGGCCTTCTTCAAGATCAAGCCGTAGGTTGATGCCCGTGAGCAGCACACCGTACTGCAAATTTTCGTAACGGGTGTCGTCCATGCGCACAAAACCCTTGGGAGCCGGGGCCTCAAGGCTGCCGCCCACATCAAGCGAAAGCGCAAGCCGCCCCGCAAGCCGCTGGTCAGCCACGGGCATAAGGCTCCACAGGGGGGCCACAGCTCCATTCCAGTGCACTGCCGCGCGGAGCGGCCCCTGCATGTTCGGGCTCGGCAATCCGTCCGGCCCGAAAAGAAGGGGCAAACGGGCTTCTACCCGGCATTCCGTACCGCCCAGAGCCACCACCGTGGCCTGATCCGGCACAAGGCGCAGGGCCAGAGCGCCGCTGCCAGCACTGTCCCGCTCCAGCTTGCCGGTAAGCGCAAGATTCATGGGTTTGAGCGCCGCCCCTGGCACCACAAGGCCGCGCACGTCCACGCGCAGATCCCCGCCGGGTTGAGCCGGAGTGCCGGTAAGCCGTGCGCTGGCCTCAAGCTCGCCCTTGGGCAAGGCCGGAATCAGCACATGCCAGGGCGCGAGCGAAAGACGCTCCAACGTAAGGCGCAGATCAAGCTTTTCCGGCCCAAGGGCGGCCTGCGCCCGCAACCTGCCGGAAGGCTTCATGGTTACATCAAGACCGTTGACCTCCAGATCGCCCGCGCCGTAGCGCATTGTGGCCCCTGCCGCCGCGCGCAGGCCCAGCTTTTGCGCGGGCAGGTCAAGATCAAGACGGCGCAGTTCAAGCAGGCCGGGCTGCCAACGCACGGCGCAACGCGTTGCGGCAAATCCACTTGTTTCGAGGCTGGCTTCCAATGGCCCAAATATGGAACCCTGGGCGCGCAGCTTGGCACCAAGGCGGATAGTCCCGCTGCGTACCCCGGCGAGGTCAAGCCGGACGGCAAGCAGGCCCTTGCCGAGGGTATCGGTCAGAACCGCCTCGCCCTCCAGGCCCTGGATTTCCACCGCCGGGTCTTTGCCTGCCCGGTAAGCCATCCGAGGCACTCGCCAGCGAAGCGTTGCCTGCTGTGAGTACGCGGCCTGCGAGGCCGGAGTCTGCGTTTTCAGGGCTTGAGAATTTTTGCCTGATAAATCCTGGCCTGACGAACTTTGAGCAGCTGCGGGCACCGCAGGTTCCACCCGCAGCGAAGCCAGTTCAAGGGAGAGCGCGGCGTCTCCGTCCAGCCGCGCCCCAGGCAACATGGCGGACAACGCCTGCCAGTCCGCCACGCGCACGTCCACCTTGCCGTTCACGCGGGGCATACCGCCTACCAGCGGCGGCAGGGGCAAGGCCGCACTCACCTGGCCAGAACCAGCCACGCCCAGCAACTGGCATTGAAGGTCACGCAGGCCAGCGCGCAAAAGACCATGCCCGTCTTCACTGTCGTTCAGGGCAAAAAGCGTTGCGCCAAGGCGCTGTGGATGGCTATCCACCACGGCGGAGGCCTGCACTTTTACTGTCAGTTCCGCTGCCTGCGCCGCATCTTTTTGTCCGGGGTCTGTCAGCCCGACTTCTGCCGGGGTTGCACTTGTCTGCTTGAAAGCGCCAAGCAGCACCCGCCCCCAGTTGAGCGGCGTGGATTCCAGTTTCAGGGAAATATCCGCCAGGGCATGCCCGCCCACGTTCCACGCGGGGCAATCCAGCGCTATCTGCATATCTGGAGTTTGCAGCGGCCCCTTTGCCGTGATGCGCAACTGGGCGAGTTCCGGCAGCAATGTACTGTTTGTGAAAGGAGCGGCGGCTGATGCAGGTGCGGTCTTTTCAGCAGCGTCTTTTTCCGAATCAGCTTTCCCGCCAGTGTTGGCCTGAATATCCACATCCAGCGGCCCGTCCAACCAGGAAACGGCCTCGCCAGTGTCCCACTTTGCATGCCCGGCAAGATGCAGAGGCCCGGCTTCCACCCGGATGCTTTCCAGCGCGGCGCTGACCCCGGCGGCTCCACCACCAGCGACGGGAGCAGTGACGCGCGCGGCAAGGCGCGCCTGTACATAGGTTCCTTCGCGCAGCAGGGCGGCAAGCACGCCTGACTCGGCGGGCAGATTCCTGGCAGAAGAGATTTCTACGGAAGAAGAACTTGCAGGAGAAGCAGTGGAAGCGTCAGAAGCACTGCGCAATATCGAGGAAAGCTCGGCTGTGGCATCAAGGCCAAGAACTTCGCCCACGTGAGAGGGGGTGAGAATCACTTTGGCTGTTGAGTCAACCCCGTGGATTGCCGCCCCACCAACGTACAAAGGGCTATCTTCCGCACAGGCTATTCTGAGCAGCAAGAAGGCTTTCGCCCCCTGTATTCCACCCTCCACCCGCAGGCTGGCTTCAAGAAGTACATCGGCGGAAGTTTTATTTTTCCCTCCGCCCTGCGCTTCGGGATGCAACGCAGGGCGCACTCCGGGCAATGTCGCGCCGGGTGTCGCTGGCTGGCCCTCTGCGGTAGGAGCCTCCCCACCCAGCAAAGCTTGAGGCAAATGGGCATTGAGGATGTTCAGCCCGCCAAGATGCACCTGCGGCAACCAGCCGGGCAAACCGCCAAGCATGCGTAGCGCATCACCCAGCATGGCGCGCAAGGCAGCCTCAGTCAGGGGCGGCGCAGGCGCAGGAACGGGCGCGTCCGGCAGTATGGGCAGGCGCAACAGTTGCGCGTCATTTACATATACGGAAGCAATGCGCACGACCGAAGGCAGGGCGCGCCAATCCCATTGCGCGCGGCAGTCCGGCAGACGCATCCACAGGCCGTCACCATCGAACAGTTCCAGGCCAAGAGAAAATTCAAAGGGCAAGGAGCCGGAAAGATGGGTAATGCGCGCCCGCACGCCAGCAGGCGGCGTACCGGATCCCGGCGCGGCTTCCATAGCCGTATTGATTTTTTCCGTCAGCCAGCCCTGCACGGATTCGCTGCGCAAGGCCGCGAGGGTTGCGGCAAGGGCAATTACGCACAGCAGCACGCACAGGCCCAGCGCCCAGCCTGCACGGCGCAGCCACTTGCGAAAGGAACCACTACCGCCGCCAGAGGGTTTTCTGTGGCCGGACTGGCCCGCATTGGAGGCAGCCTTGCCGCCCAGAGCGGCAGATGCGGAAGGAGAGGAAGACGGCGGGGCCACGCTGTGTTCCTGATCCATCAGAAAGACTGTCCTATGCTGACGTAAATCTGCACCGGGGGATCGCCGTCAATGGGCTGCAAGGGAAAACCCACATCCAGCCGCACAGGGCCGATGGGCGTATAGTACCGCAGGCCAAGGCCAGCACCCCAGTTCATGTCGCCGATGATGCGCGGCAGCTCGTCCCTGTAGACCATGCCGCCATCCAGAAAAGGCACAATGCCCACATCCTCGGTAATTTTATAGCGCGCCTCAAGATTTACCACCTGATAGGAACGCCCGCCAAGCGGTTCGTCCTTGTGGTCGCGGGGACCGAGCGACTGATAGGCATAGCCCCGCACAGAGCCAGCCCCGCCCGTGTAATAGCGCAAACTGGCCGGAATGGTGCGCAGCCCGGCACCCGCAAGCCCCCCGGCCTCGACCCTGCCCGCCAGCACAAGCTTGTCGTCCGGCAGGCCGTCCTTGCGGAAGGGGGCGTAATAGCCGCTGGCAGAAACAACCCCTGTCATGACGTTGAACGATTCGCCGTAAAAGCCCGTGTAGGGCTTGACCTTGACCGCAAGTTCCGACCCGTCGGAAGGATTGAGGATATTGTTGCGAGTGTCGCGCCGCAGCCCCACCCGTGGCCCGAAAAATCCGTAGCCCTTGGGGTCCTGCTCGTTATCCTTGATGGAGCCGCTTTCGCCCCCAAGGCCCGCGCTGCCCCACCACTGGCGAGAAAGTCGCCGCTCGATGTCGCCGGAGCCGCTGCCCGCAATTTTTTCGTAGGCGCTGGTATCTTCCCGCAGGGTGGAGCCGGTGACGAGCAGTTTCTGCTCCCTGGCCATAAAGGCGGGCTTTTCAAACACCGCCTTGAGGCCTTGCGTTTCCGTAGCCAGCGGCGCTGAAAGCGTGAGTTTTTCACCATTCCCAAAGACATTGCGGTTTTCCCACATGCCTTCCACACCAAGGCCCGTATCCGTATCGTACCGGGCACTGGCCCCCACCGAGTGGAAGGGCGCTTCCGCCACGGTCACTTCCAGCGGCAGCACGGAGGCGCTTTCGCGCCCCGCGCCCCAGGCGAGATTTTCTTCCAGAGGTTTGACCTGCACGGAGCGGAACAAGCCCAGGCCGCGCAGCTTGTTGGCGTAGTCTTCCACCATGTCCGAATCCCACGGTTCCTCGCCCACATTCCAGGGCGCGAGCCGCTGCACGTATTCGGCGTTCACTTCCTTTGCTCCGCGCACTTCGATACGGCCCATGAGCGCCGGAGGACCGGGCCGCACCAGGATATCGGCATTGAGTTTGCGGGCCTCGCGGTCAAGGGTGTAGCTGGTATCCGCCACAGCGGCCAGGGGATAGCCCTGCCGCCGCAAGGATTCTGGCAGGGCATCCACCGCCGCGAGCAGGTCATCGGCGGCAATGGGCTTGCCAATGGCGACACCCGGCAAAACTGTGGGGAAGGACGGCGGGGGCACGGGTTCCGTTTGCAGCCCCCAAAAGCCCACCTCGCGCTGCCGATTGCGGAAAAACTGCGGGATGTCGGGCTCCGGGTCGTAATACACATCGGCGCGGCCCAGGCTGTAACGCTTGCCCGGCGAAAGGACAAGGTCAACAACAACGGGTGAGGCGTCCTTGTCTATTTGAACAGAAGCAAGGCCGTCATAATAGCCTTGGGAGTGCAGCAGGCTTTGCGCGCTGGCGGTGTCGGCTCTGGCGCGCCTTTCAAGAGCCAGCAGGCTGTCTGGCTGTTCCTTGGCAAGCTGCACAAGCTGGCTTGAGGCCTTCATTTGCCCTGCCAGAGAATCAGGGCCGTCCTGCACCTTGATACGCACCTTGTACGGCACGGGCTTACCCTGCCAGGCCGTTTCCAGCCCCGGCGGCGCTGGCTGCGGTTCTTCTGCGGGCGCTCTGGCCAGCAAGCCGCAGCCCCCGGCGCACAGCAGCAACACCAAGACTGCGAAGGCTCGCAGTACGGAAAGGCTGGTCGCCCTCTGGGGGGGTAGTGCGCCAAGGGTGGAGATCATGTCGAATCATACGTTGCCCCGCCGCATGAATCAAGAACCATTCGCAACTGTTGCTTGCAAAAAACTGCCGCTTGGCTAGGATTGATGCAACAGGCCTTGCAGCCTGCGCAACGCATAACAACAGGAAGAAGTATGAATTACGATCTCTGCCTGCACATGGACAGCAAGGACCCCGACATCCTGCGTCTTGTTCTTCGTAATGCGGCCAACTACATCAAAGCCCTGCCCCAAGAACGCTTTCAGCTTGTGGTTGTAGCCAACGGCCCAGCCGTCACCCAGTTCGTCAAGGGCAATGAAGAATTCCGAGCCATTGCGGCCCCCTTGCAGGATCAGGGCCTGCGCATCCTGCTGTGCGCCAACGCGCTGGCCGACAACAAGATCGATCATGCTGGCATCTGGCCCGGCTGCGATGTTGTGCCCGCCGGGCTTGTGGAAATTGTGCGCCTGCAACGCGAAGGCTTCGCCTATATCAAGCCCTAGGACGAACTGCGTTTCTGTGGGCATCTGCGGTGTCTGAGCGCGTTCTACCCTGCGCTTTTTTTACTATTGCTTCCGGTCTGGCCGGGGGAGACAGAGCATGGAATGCTTTGGGGAAATTCTCGACATGGTGCGCCGCCAAAGCCCCGTGGTGCACAGCATTACAAACTATGTGACAGTCAATGACTGCGCAAATATCATTCTGGCTGCGGGGGGATCGCCCATCATGGCTGATGATGCGGCGGAAGTGGAGCAGATTGTGGGCCTCAGTTCGGCTCTGGTTCTCAATATCGGCACCCTCAATACCCGAACGGCGGCATCCATGCTTGCAGCGGGCAAACGCGCCAATGCCCTGAACATTCCTGTTGTGCTCGACCCTGTGGGCGCGGGCGCGTCCAGCCTGCGCAACGAAACGCTGCGCGCCCTGATGCAGGAGGTGCGCTTTGCCGCCATCAAGGGCAACAGTTCTGAAATCCGTTTTCTGGCGGGCGATAAAGCCACGGCGCGCGGCGTTGACGCAGATGAAGGCACACTGGTTTCAGAAGACAACCTTGCCGCCTCGGCCCGCATGGCCATGGACATGTGCGCCGCCACTGGTGCGGTTATCATCATCAGCGGGCGCATAGACATTGTGGCCCACTCAAAAGGGGCCTGGGCCGTCAGCAATGGCGACCCGCTCATGACGCGCATCACCGGCGCAGGCTGTATGACAGCCGCCGTGGTGGGCTGCTGCGTGGGCGCTGCCCCGGCCGAGCTGCCACAGGCCTGCCTGTGCGCCATGTGCTCCATGGGCGTGGCCGGGGAGATCGCCGCAGAAAATATGGGGGCCGTGGGCGGCGGCACAGGCACCTACCGCACTCTGCTGCTGGATGCCATGAGTTCCCTTGACGGCCCCGCCATCACCTGCCGGGGCAAGGTACAGCACATAGCCTGACCTGCGCTCCAGAGTTCAACTACTCACAAAGCCCTCTGCCGCTCGACATTTGAGCGGCAGAGGGCTTTTGCAATTCTGGCTTCGGGCTGGCAGAAAAAACTTTTAGCTCAGCTTACGAATGGATGAGTTACTGCTCTAAATGGGTAGCCGCACAACGCAGAGTACATCGTTGGCGTAGCGCCCATCGCGCTTGTATTCGCGGTAGCCGCGCGAGCGCGCGCAACCCACGGCATACAGCACACCATCCACAGATTCGAGCTGCGAGGTGCATTCGCCCTGTCCTAGAGCCAGCCACTGGGGCCGCAGCTCACGGTTTTCGCCAGGGTGCATGTGGGCTTCGCTGGCGGCCACAAGGGTTCCGCCCGCCTCGGCAAAAAAGCTTGCTGCCCCGGTGATCACTTCGCCATCCCCATTCTTGGGCAGGGTATCGCCCAGCATGTCCGCAAACTGCGGCAGGGAATCGAAAACAATGCCTATGCCACCAACGGCCTGCCCCCCCTGTGGTGCAAACACGGGAGCGCTGTACACATAGGTTGGTTGCGCCGCGCCCTTGGGGTGATACAGTTCAGTGGCGCGAAAGGGCGAGACGGAAAAATCGTCCGAATCCTTGAGCGACAAGGTACGGCGCACATACTCCTCGCCTATCTGCTGCCCGTAAAGACTGCGCTCCCCGGCCTGCGAACAGGCCACAACGGTTCCGCGCGCATCGTAGAGAAACAGGTTTGAGTACACCGTGTAATAGCTGTTGATGTACTCCAGAATATCCTCAAGGCGTGAGAGGTCGCCCCTGCTGACGGACGGCTGCGCAAGGATACGGCGAAAATCCGGGGTCAGCGCCCACCAGCGGCAATCGTTGGCGCGCTCATACAAATTGCGGTCCATTATTTCCACGGTGATGGAGGCCAGAAAGGAGGCATCGTTCAAACGCGAGGCCGTGACCGTTTTTAGCAGGCCATCGGTGAAATAATGGAACTCATGCTCCATTTCGATGCCCATTTTGCGCACAGCATCCAGGATGGGCGGCAAGGCCTGGGCGGCGAGGCGTTCGTCATCCCGCGCATTGCCGCTTTGACGGGCGGCCATTATCTGCCCGTTGAGCGCAGCCAGCGTCAGATCGCCCATAACATCGCCGGCCTGTTCTTCAATGCTGGTCAACTGGGCGGAGAATCCCGCCTCCCGCCGCACAAGGGCAACATCAAGCCCTTCTGCCGCCTTGCTGGCAAACGCGCTTTGCGCGTTGCGCAACACGTGGGTTTGCCATGCCTGCCCCTCATAGCCCTGATAACCTTCTGAAGGACGCGAGACCGCCAGAGTTGCCTTGCTGGCATGACTGGTCACGGTAAAGCTGTCCTCCGGGGTGAGGGCAAAGGAACTCCCGATGGGAACCATCCGCGTATCGCTGCTGGCAAAGGCCTGACCTTTTTCGTCCAGCAGCAGGATGACCATATCCTGCGCAAAGCGGGCCATACCTGCAAAGAGGTCTGCGGTTTCTCCGTCCATATCGAATACAAGACAGAGCACGCCCAGGGGTTCGGCGATACCTTCGCCCCTGATGGCGTGGGAATATACAAGGGCCGACCTGCCATCGGGGGAGAGGTCTGTAGGCCGAAAGGTTTCCACAAATTCCTGCGCGGCCAGCGTCTGCCTGACCAGCGGATCTTTTGAGGCACTCACAGGCCTTTTGGTATCAAGCTGCACGCACACCCGGCCCTGAGGATCAAGCACCAAGATGTCACGGTACACGCTATATTTTGAGCGGTAGGCAGCAAGCCGGGCGCGCAGCGTGGGTACATCGCATGCGCCGCTCTGCAAAAAGCCCACAATCTCGCCATCTGTTGCCAGAAAGCTCACGTCCGCAGTGCGCTCATAAAGATTGCGCTTGATGATGTCCATGACCACCTGGGCCACAGGCGACATTTCGCGCACGGCTTTTTCAAGCAGCTTTTCGCCCAGCATGCTGGTCATGTCCTGCCGCAGCAGGCCAAACGTATCGCGGGTCTTGAAGATGAAATCAAAGAGGGTGGCGGCAATGGCGTTGCAATTGATCTTGCCCGTGAGGGCAATCCACGTCCATTGCCGTTCCAGTTGAGAAAATACCGTGTGGCATCGCCTGATATCAGGCATAAAGGGAATCAGCTGCTCAACGGCCTCTTTCGTGGACGCATGGGGGTCGCGCACAATCACCTCGCTCGGATTTTCTCTTGGCGCCGCAAGGCAGAGCAAAAAAACGGACGGTTAATAATCCGTTGCAAATTACAGTAGCTGTATCAAAACTCAAGCGGGGGGGCAAAGAACCTCTAAAAAATTTACACAAAAGTCAATGCTACTCTCTTTTTTTTTAAAGAGGTATTTTTGCACACCTTGTGATTTGTCTTATTGAAAATGATAAGCAACAAACAGTAAATTTGTTAGCACACTAATCATCCATGACAGTCAAATATACTTTAGGTTCTTGCATTTAAACATGTATTCAATACACACAATCAAATTATTATTTGTATTGCGGACAGAGTAGCACACCATAAGCTTATCGACAGTATAATAAAAACTTAAGAGCTTTTGTCTGAAAGGCCTTGCCATTCATGGCAGGGAACCATGAGCCACCACAAAAAATCATGCTGGCGGCGCAAACAGCAACACCCCCGCAGGGCATGCCCTGCGGGGGTGAACTATCAAAATGAACGGAAGGATATTGCCGCTCGCGGTGTTGATGCTTTAGCTGTTCTTGCGCTTGCCTGCGGTCTGGTAGCGCTTCATGGCCGAAAGTTCGGCCTTGCGCAAACGGATGGAAAGAGGCGTGACTTCCACCAGTTCATCTTCGCGCACAAAGTGCAGGGCATGTTCAAGGGTCATTTTTTTCACCGGAGTAAGGGTGACGTTTTCATCCTTGCCCGAAGCGCGCAGGTTGGTGAGCTTCTTTTCCTTGGTGGGGTTCACATCGATGTCGTTATCGCGGTTGTGTTCACCCACGATCATGCCTTCGTACACCGGGTCGCCGGGCTCCACAAACAGAACGCCGCGCGGCTCAAGGTTAAAGAGGGCGTAGGCCACGCCAGCGCCAGCGCGGTCGGCAACGATGGACCCCGTGTAACGCGTGGGGAAATCGCCGCGCCATTCTTCGTAGCCTTCCACATAGGAGTTCATGATGCCGGTACCCTTGGTATCGGTGAGGAACTCGTCGCGGTAGCCGATAAGCCCGCGCGAAGGCACGCTGAACTCAAGGCGCACACGGCCCGTGCCGTTGTTGACGCAGTTGAGCATACGGCCCTTGCGCTGGGCCAGCTTGTCAGTCACCACGCCCATGAACACTTCGTCGCAGTCCACGTACAGGCGTTCGATGGGTTCGATGACCTTGCCGTTATCGTCCTTGCGCAGAATAACTTCGGGGCGGCCGACGGAAAGTTCAAAACCTTCGCGGCGCATGGTTTCGATAAGGATGGCCATCTGAAATTCGCCACGGCCCTTGACCAGGAAGGCGTCACGGTCTGCCGTGTTTTCCACGCGCACGGCCACGTTGCGCAGGGTTTCCTTGACCAGGCGGTCATAGATGGCGCGGCTCTGCACAATCTTGCCCTCGCGACCGGCCAGGGGAGAACTGTTGATGCCAAAGCGCATGGCCACAGTGGGCTCATCCACGCGGATACGGGGCATGGCGCGGGGATTGTCGCGGGTGCAGATGGTATCGCCGATGGTCACATCTTCAATACCTGCCAGAACCACGATGTCGCCGGGCAGGGCCTTTTCCACTTCCACCACCTGCAATCCATCATACACCTGAAGCTTGGTGGCGCGCAGGGGCTTGGCCTGACCGTCCTCACCAATGCAAGCCAGGGCTTCCTTGGCGAAAACAGTGCCGTGCATGATGCGGCCCACGGCCAGACGGCCCAGATAGTCGGAATAGTCAAGGTCGGCCACCAGCATCTGGAAGGGCTGCTCCGGGTCGTAGCTGGGCCCGGGGATGTACTTAACAATGGCATCGAACAGGGGCGAAAGGTCCTTCTGCTCGTCGTCAATGTTGTTCATGGCCACGCCAGCGCGCCCAATGGCGTACAGCACAGGAAATTCAAGCTGGTGCTCGTTGGCGTCCAGATCAATGAACAGGTCGTAAATTTCGTTGAGCACTTCCTGGGGGCGGGCGTCCTTGCGGTCAATCTTGTTGATGACCACAACCACGGGCAGACCGGCCTCAAGGGTTTTGCGCAACACAAAGCGCGTTTGCGGCAGCGGCCCTTCAGAGGAGTCCACCAGCAGGATTGCGCCGGTAGCCATGGAGAGAGAACGCTCCACTTCGCCGCCAAAGTCGGCGTGGCCAGGGGTGTCAATGATATTGATCTTGACCCCTTTCCAGTTGACGGCGCAGTTCTTGGCGGCAATGGTGATGCCGCGTTCGCGTTCCAGATCCATTTTGTCCATCACGCGGTCGTCAACCTGCTGGTCGGCGCGGAACACGCCGCCCTGTTTGAACAGACCGTCCACAAGGGTGGTCTTGCCGTGGTCAACGTGGGCGATAATGGCGACGTTACGAAGGGATTCATTGTGCTGCATGGCTTTGTGCCCTTAAAAAACACTAGGTAGTGCGGTTTTGTTCCCCGCCGGGGGGAGATTCCGACTGGCAGCGAAGCTGCGCCAGTTCAGCGCCGGGTGCGGCCGACGCAGGCAGGGGGAAAAACCGGCAGTCGGTATTGTTTGTTCTTTAATGATGTCCGGGCCGCGCTTTTACGCACTTTTCAGAGTTTTGTCACCATGGCGCGGATGAGCCGACCCAGATTTTTGCCCGCCACTGCGGCCACTGCGAGGATTTCTTCCAAGGGGGCCGGGGTCATGCAGTCAGGTAAATTTTTATTGGTCAAACATGAAAGGCCAAGTACACGCATGCCCATATGCCGTGCCGCAATGATCTCAAGTACAGTGCTCATGCCCACGGCATCCGCTCCCCACTGGCGGTACATGCGTGTTTCTGCGGGCGTTTCCATTTCCGGCCCATGCACGCCAATGTATACGCCGCGCTCAAGCCGCAGGCCCATTTTTGCCGCAGTTTCCATGGCCATCGCCCGCAAATCCGCGTCCAGAGGCGCGCACATGTCGGGGAAGCGCGGCCCCCACGCCTCAACATTGATCCCGGTTAGGGGCGAATGACCGGTATTATTGATGATGTCGCTCATGCACATGATGCCGCCAGCATCGAACTGCGGGTTCAGCCCGCCAGCCGCATTGGTGATAACAAGCGTTTTCACGCCCATCAGCGCCATAACCCGTACTCCCATGCAGACCTCTGCCGGGGTGCGTCCTTCATAGAGATGGCAGCGACCTTGCTGGATAAGCGCATAGCGCCCTATGGAGTCGTCCTCTCCACACGCTCCGGCAAACCGGCCCCATACAAATGCGCCCGCATGCCCTTCCACGCTGGAAGCGGGGAAACCCGGCAAGTCGGTATAGGGAACAACAACACGGCCTTGCAGCTTTTCTGCCAGAGCAGAAAGCCCCGTACCCAGCACAATGCCTACAGGTGCATCCGCATCGGGCGCGGCCTTGGGATCAAGCCTGCGCGCTCCCAAGGGCAAAGCCAGAGGCCCCTGCGCGGCCTGAATGGCGTCACGCAGTGCCGTTGCGGCGCGCTGGACATCCTGAAAATTTTGCATAGAATCCCCTCCTGAAAAATACGCTCAGTGGTCTGCTGTCAGGCCGCAATCCGCGCCGCGCGTTCCTTTGCCGCTGCGCGGCTTTTTGTGCCGGACAGCCCCTGCGCGAGTGGATTTTCGCGCCAAAAGCGGGTAAGAGGTGCGGATGCACAGTCTGTATAGCTCGCCAATCGACACCCCACAAGGGGGGAGCGGGCAACGAAACAGAACCGTAACACCCCGCGATGCAAATCCAAACTCCGGCACACGCCCGCTCCGCCTCTTGGGCAATCGCGGCCATGCCGGGCATAAACCAACACAAAAAAGCGCAATTCAATGAGGGAGACAGGCTTGGACAAAGCTCAGGACAGCATTCCCCTGCAAAAGCACAAAATTCTGGTGGCCAACCGTGGCGAAATAGCCATGCGCATCATGCGCGCCTGCCGCAAGCTTGGAGTGGCCTTTACCGCCATCTTCACGGCTGAGGACGCGGCATCGGGCCATGTGCGCCTGGCGCGCGAACAAGGCGGAGAAAAAAGCCTGTACCGCGTGTCATCTTACCATGACGCCAACGAACTTATGGCCGTGGCCGACGAGGCGGGCTGCACAGCAGTTCACCCCGGCTACGGTTTTTTTGCCGAGGATTTTCGTTTTGCACGCCGCGTAACCAAACGCGACCGGAAACTTATCTTCATCGGCCCCTCGTGGAAAATCATTCGCGAGCTGGGCGACAAAATCAACACCAAGCGCCTGGCGCGCAGTCTGGGCGTACCTACCGTCCCCGGTTCCGACCGCCCCATCTATGACGAGATGGAAGCCGAACGCATCGCCAAAAGCGTGTTCGAGTTTCAGGATCAGCAGGGCATCACGCGCCCGCTGGTGCTGGTCAAGGCTTCCGCTGGCGGCGGCGGCATGGGCATTGAGGAAGTGTACGACCCGGATCAGTTTCGCTCGGTCTACCGCCGCATCCGCAGCTACGCCCTGCGCCAGTTCAAGGATGAAGGCGTGCTCATCGAGCAGCGCATCACCGACTTCAACCACCTTGAAGTGCAGGTGGTTTCTGACCGTTCAGGGCAGAATCCCGTGCATTTCGGCACCCGCAACTGCTCCATTCAGTCCACTGGCCGCCAGAAGCGCATTGAGATCGCCCCGGGCTTTGCCCCCGATGAACTCAAGTACACTTTTGACGCGGGCAAGGTGCTGCGCGATATTGTTGACTACTCCCTCACCATGGCCCGCAAGGTGGGCTACGACAACGTGGGAACCTGGGAATGGATTGTGACCCGCAAGGGCGAACCCTTCCTGATGGAAGTGAACACGCGCATTCAGGTGGAAAACGGCGTTTCAGCACGTATTTCAAGGGTGAACGGCAAGGGCGATGTAGACCTCATCGCCGAGCAGATCCGCATTGGCCTTGGCGAGCCGTTGGGCTACGGGCAGTCGGACATCACCTTTGAAGGTCTGGGTATTGAATACCGCCTGATCGCCGAAGACCCGGACAGCAACTTCACCCCCTGGGTGGGCCGCATTGAAAAATTTGCATGGAAAGACCAGCCATGGCTGACCATGCTCACCCATGTTCCGACAACCGAGCCTTACGAAATTCCCACAGAATTTGACCCCAACCTGGCTCTTGCCATCATTTGGGGCAAAGACCTTGAGGAAGCCAAGGCGCGCGGCCTTGAATTTCTTGGGGATCTTCGGCTGGAAGGCCACAATGCATCGGGCGAGGAGCTGAAGTCCAACGTCAACTTCCTTGCGGCCAACACAGAGCGCATTTTGCGCTTCTGACGGGACCAGCCCATGAGCACGGCACCGTACACACATCTGGCGCAGGTTTCCGCTGACTGCGGAAGCTCCTGCGCCGTGACCGGGACGAACAACGTACGCCCCCAGTATGGACGCATGCCGGCAGACAATCCATTGGCCGCCCGGAATTCCGGGGATTTCGCCTACCTAAAAAAACCAGTCTAGCTGGCCCCAATATACTATGGACAACAACATCGAAAAACGCATCCAGAGTCTGCGCGACAGACTTACCTATCTGGTGGACATATTCGCCGGCAAGCACAAGGACAACGCCGACCTGCTTGAAGAAAAGCTGACCGCCTTCACTGCGCGCGTCCGCTCCGGCAATGTGGAAGATCCCTATGCTGAACTTGCCACGGTAGAAGATCTTTTCAACTATGTGGAACGCCGCCTTGAGGGCAGCATCACGCCCATGGACAAGGTGCGCATTGTGCGCCACGCCCAGCGTATCTGCCTGCGCGACATACTTGAAAACGTCTACGACAATTTCACCGAAGTGGGCGGCCAGGACGAGCACAGCCTCGACCCCAGCATGCTCATTGCCCGCGCGGTCATTACCCGCCGCCGGGGCAAAAAGGTGTACACCCAGTCCGTTATGGTTATCGGGCAGGAAAAGGGCCACGGCGCGGAATTCCGCAACGGCGGCTCGGTCAAGCCCTGGGGCAACGCCAAGGCGCAGCAGTACATGCGCGTGGCCGAGACCGAAGGGATACCTGTCCACACCTACATCTTCACGCCTGGCTCGTATCCCATTGAGGATTACCCCGGCGCGGCGCAGCAGATCGCCCGCAACATCTACAGCATGGCTGGCCTGCGCGTGCCCGTAATCGCCGTCATTTCCGAAGGCGGTTCCGGCGGCGCGGAAGCCATCGGCCTTGCCGACAAGCGCCTGATGCTCTCGCACGGCTACTATTCGGTTATTTCACCCGAAGGCGCCGCCGCCATTGAAGGCCGCATCAAGGCTGGCCAGCGCGCCACGCCCGAGCTGATTGAAAGCTGCGCCACTAACCTCAAGATGACTGCGCAGGACAACCTCAAATTCGGCTACATCGACCGTGTGGTGCAGGAACCGCCGCTGGGCGCGCGCCCCTGGCACTTCGACTTTTTCCGCAGTCTGCGGCAGGAAGTGCTGCGCGCCACCGACGAGGTCGTGATCTCCACACGTACCATGCCCGGCCTCAAGGGGCTTGCCCTGGCCCGCGTGCGCAAGCCGGACGCCAACCTGGACGAAATGTACACCCGCTGGGGTCTGACCTCTGCCGCCAAGGACAGGCTGCGCGAACGCCGCCAGCAAAAGTTCTTGCGGCTCTCGCGTCAGGCGGCGCGCGACAGGCGTCCCTTCTTTACCAAGATGGCCGTTGCCACCTGGGACTGGCTCACCAAGCCGTGGGTCAGCTTCAAGTACGATTTCTACCGCAAGCACCAGATGCGCATCCGCACTTTTATGGAAGAAATCGACAACGAGTGGGAAGTGTTCAAGAGCCGCCTGCTGGCCCCCTGGCACAAGCTCACCCGCAAGTTGCCCAGCGCCAAGGCCGAAAGCAGCAAGGTCAAGGAGTTGACCGCCCTGTCTACGTGGTCGGACGATGGCCGCCGCAGCCGGTGGAACTACATTTCGCCGCGCTACAAGACAGACCGGGCCATCACCTGCCCCAACAGCGCCGCCTATGGCTGCCTTGACCTGTGGGGGCCTGACCTCTTTGCCGAATTCGCGGGCGTGTGCAGCCACTGCGGCTACCACTTTCCCATGGAGCCGGAATGGTATGTGAAGAACGTCTTTGACCTCGGCTCGGTCTTTGAATTCAACAGTGAGATTGAAGCGGGCAACCCCCTTGATTTCCCCAACTTCAGCGACCGAGTTCTTGACGCGCAGAAGAAAACAGGGGCCAAGAGCGGCTGCATGACCTTTGAAGCCCGCATAGACAACACCAAGATGGTCGTAGCCATGCTCATGGGCACCTTCCGGGGCGGCTCCGTGGGCGCGGCAGAAGGCTACAAGTTTGTGGAAGCCGCCCAGCGCGCCGCCAAGAAGCGTTATCCCTTCCTGGCCTATGTGCATGGCACGGCGGGCATCCGCATTCAGGAAGGTACGCACGGCGTTATCCAGATGCCCCGCTGCACCGTGGCTGTGCGCCGCTACATTGAATCCGGCGGCCTGTATATGGTGCTGTACGACACCAATTCCTTTGCCGGGCCTGTGGCCAGCTTCCTCGGCTGCTCGCCCTATCAGTTCGCAGTGCGCTCGTCCAACATCGGCTTTGCCGGGCCGGGCGTTATCAAGGAAACCACGGGCATGGACATCCCGCCCAAGTACCACCGCTCGTACCGCGCTCTTTCGCGCGGGCACATTCAGGGCATCTGGGACAGAAGGGAAGTGCGAGCCAACCTCAAGCAGGCCCTGCTGACCATTGGCGGCAGAAACCTGTATTACAGGTAGCGCCCCACTGCGTAGAAAAACGACAAGTATTCCGAGTGACGCGGCGGCCGGGAACAGTCCGGTCGCCATGCGCCGGCGGTTCGGGGGCAGCAGCCCCACCAACCGGAGCGTCGCCAATATATAACGTTAACGGACCCAAGCATGATAAACATATCTGCACTGCTGGACGAAATAAAGGCTTCGCCCTACCGCGAAATAGTCATCAGCACGCCCCACACGGGCAAGGTGACATTTGCGGGCATAAAACAGGGCGACAAGGTGGTAGGCCCGCAGGGCCAGTGGAAGGAAAAGCCCGGGACGCTCATCGCCACGCTTGAACGCGAACGCAATCCCAAATCCATCTGCGCCAACGAAAAAGGCGAGATCAGCCTTCTGCACACCGAACTTGAAGGCACATTTGTGGAGGCTGGCACTCCCCTTGCCGTGGTGCGGCACATGCTCACCCGCGCAGAGGTGGAACGCATCCTGCTCAAAAAAGCCCTGCATCTTTTTGTTGCGCCCGAGCGGGCCAAGTACTACTTCACACCTGAGGTGGACAAAAAAATCCGCGCGGCAGATTCTCAGTCGGTAGCCGTGCGCGAAGGCATGGAACTGCTCATCATGTCGCGCATGAAGCGCGAGGTGCCGCTGGTCTATACGGGGCCTGCGGGCGTTATCTATGCCGTCTACTTCACCTATAACGAAAACATCGACGCCGGAGCGCCCCTCATCGGCGTATGCCCGCAGGATCAGCTTCCCGCCATTCAGGAAGTCATCATGCGCGTGCAGACCGAATGGACTGAAAAAGACTAGGCTCTCCTGCCAGCACAGGCCGTTGGCCCTGCACACGCTGCCGAAAACAGCACGTCTGGGCGCGGCAAATTCGCATACGGGCGGCCCGCCGCCAAGGGAGCACCTATGGGCAATGCACTGCAAATCCGCGTGAGCGCCGTCACCTGGAACGAAGACCTGCTGGAAAAACTCTGGCCCAAACTTACAGAGCTGGCTTTCAGCGTTCCCATCAAGCACGAAAAACATGGAGTGCTTGAAATGGTGAAGGCGCTGGATGAAGGCTTGCAGTTTTTGCCCTGGTCGCCAGCCCGCCGCAAGGCCCTTGGCCCCGGCATTCTTGAAGCCGCAAGGCTCAAGGCCGAACTGGAAGCGGCCCTTGCCGAATGGCAGCCGCGCGAAGCCAACAAGTTGAGCGACTCCCTTGAAGACGTGCTGGATCAGCTCGAAAAGGCGTTTGTAGCCTGAGTCTGAAACTCGAATACCACCTTGGAGCATCACCATGCTGAATAAAGTAATGATTATTGGCCGTCTGGGCCGCGACCCCGAGCTGCGGTACACCCAGAGCGGTTCGCCCGTTGCCACCCTGAATGTCGCCACCGACGAATCCTACACCGACCGTGACGGCAACAAGGTGGATCGCACTGAATGGCACCGCGTTTCTGTTTTTCAGCGCCAGGCAGAAAACTGCGCCAACTTCCTTGCCAAGGGCAGCCTGATCTACGTGGAAGGCAGCCTGCAAACCCGCAAATGGCAGGATCAGCAGGGCCAGGATCGCTATACCACCGAAATCAAGGCTCAACGCGTGCAGTTTCTTGACCGCAAGGGCGGCGATGCCCCGCGTGAGGGCGGCGGTGGCCGTGGATTTGAAGACGACTACGGCGCGCCCGCTGCCTCTGCGGCTCCGCGCGGCAATGCCCCTCGCGGCGGCCAGGGCGCGCAGGGCGGACGCGGCGGCAATGCCCCCCAGGGCGGCAACCGCAAACCGCAGCCCATGGACGATGATCTCGGCCCGGCCTTTCCTTCCGAAGCCTCCAACATGGACGATGTGCCGTTCTAGGGGCTAATCCCTCAGATTTTTGACCGCAAGGCGTGGATGCTACATCCACGCCTTTTTTGTTGCTTCTGTTTTGACGAGGAGCTGGGCATGGTGGTTGAGAAAAATTTCCCCCAGTCAGCAAATTTCTATCCAGCCAAACAGTTTTTCTCCCTATTTCGCTGCCTGCAAGCAATTACGCCAATTCGCGCAACATAGCCTAGCAAAAGACTTTGCGAAAAAAAGCGCACTTTCACATGCTTTTTCGGGTTCAGGCACATTTTTATTGTGAATCCCCCTTCTCTTTTTGCGCGATTCAGCGTATAGGTATCGGTGAATTTTCCGTATTACCCGCTGTGGCTGTGGTTTTTTTGGCGAGTAGTCAGGAAAAGTTTTAAGAGGTAGTTGACTTTTTGTTAGATTATTCACAAGATGCGAACTGAACGCTGCCCTTCCGCATGGCGACGCGGCCACGGAAGGATGCCCACATAACTAAAACACGGAGGATTTCGCAATGTCCAAGCTGGTAGCTCCTCATGGCGGTAAGGGTCTGGTCTGTTGCCTTCTGGAAGGTAAGGCCTTGGATGACGAGAAGAAAAAAGCCGCAGGCCTGAAGCAGATCGAGATTTCTTCCCGCGCCAAGGGCGACCTGATCATGATGGGCATTGGCGGTTTCTCGCCTCTGAACGGCTTCATGAACAAGGCCAACTGGAAGAGCGTCTGCGAAAAGATGACCCTTTCTGACGGCACCTTCTGGCCCGTGCCCGTTACCCTTGATGTTCCCGCTGCTGACGCCAAGGCCCTCAAGGTCGGCGAAGAAGTGGCCCTGGTTCGCAAAGGCGAAATCATGGCTACCATGAAGGTCGAAGAAGTCTATGAAATGACCGAAGCCGACAAAAAGTGGGAATGCGAACTGGTGTTCAAGGGCACTGGCCCTGACTCCGAAAAGTTCTGGGAAGTGGCCCCCGCTGACCACCCCGGCGTGAAGATGGTTCTGGCTCAGAACGAATTCAACGTTGCCGGTACCGTTAAGGTTCTTTCGCAGGGCGAATTCCCCGAAAAGTTCCCCGGCGTGTACATGACCCCTGCTCAGCTGCGCGCCAAGATGGACGAACGCGGCTGGCAGAAGGTTGCCGCTCTTCAGCTGCGCAACCCCATGCACCGCTCGCATGAATACCTGGCCAAGATCGGCGTGGAAGTTTGCGACGGCGTGGTTATCCACTCCCTCGTGGGTTCCCTGAAGCCCGGCGACATCCCCGCCGAAGTGCGCGTGAAGTGCATCGACACCCTGGTTGACAAGTACTTCGTGAAAGACTTCGTCATTCAGGCTGGCTACCCCCTGGACATGCGTTATGCCGGTCCCCGCGAAGCCCTGCTGCACGCCACCTTCCGCCAGAACTACGGCATCAACAACCTGCTGGTTGGCCGCGACCACGCTGGCGTGGGCGACTTCTACGGCATGTTTGAAGCCCAGGAAATCTTCCGCAAGATCCCTGTGCCCGCCGAAACCGGCAAGCGTCTGCTCTGCGAACCGCTGAACATTGACTGGACCTTCTACTGCAAAAAGTGCGACGGCATGGCCAGCATGCGCACCTGCCCCCACACCAAGGAAGATCGCGTCATCCTGTCCGGCACCAAGCTGCGCAAGATGCTCTCCGAAGGCGCGGAAGTGCCGGATCACTTTGGCCGCGCTGAAGTGCTCGTCATCCTGCGCGAATACTATGCCAGCCTGACCGAAAAAGTTGAAATCAAGATGCAGCGTGCGGCCTCCGGCTCCACCATGTAAGCTTGACCGCAGCAACACAACGCGAGAGGACGCCCGAAAGGGCGTCCTTTTGTTTTAGCTGCATCCCCACTGCGGCCAACAGTTATGGCCCCCTGCGGCCTGGGCTTGCCGAATTTGGGCATATTGCCAGCCCTTGCCGTATGCGATCTGAAATAATAGTGCACGGCATACTTTCGCCACAGCCTCCGCAATATAGTTTTGCACAGCCCTTATTGGCGCACAACCACCATGCAACAGAGATGGGGCCGCGCTTTACGAAAAAGCAAAAACAGCCTATAACCTGAAACGAGTTGCATGAAATCGCGGCTACAGCCCGATGTTTCGGCGGGCCTAATGATGGTCAGTACCGGGCCTGTCGCGCTATTGCTGCACCAGCCGAAAAGCTATTACATTCACAGGTACCTATGAACCGAACCCATCAATTATTTCCTGGCATTCTGAGCATGGCCGTTCTGGCTGCGGCCTTCTGTATCTGGAGCGCCTTTGGCAACGAAGTGAACCTGTGTGTAACTTCTGGCTGCGCACTGTTCCAGGATACGTCCGTTGCGGGCATATCACTTTGGTGGGCTGGCGGGGTCATGTTCACGCTGCTTGCCGCAGCTGCCTTGATGGGTGCGGCCCAATTGGGCCTGATTCTGGCGGGTTTGGCCCTTCTGGGCGATATCGGCCTTTTGCTGCTCATGGCGGTTACGGCCCCCTGCGTGAGCTGCCTTATTGTAGCCTGCTTTTTTGCCATGATCTACGCTGGCTTTCGGCAAGCAGCGCAGCGCAGCCGCTCCGGTCTTCCGGCGGACAAGCCGGGCCGTTCGCTTTTGCTGGCTCTGTGGGCTCTGCTGTTTATCGTCAACACGGGTACCGCCCTGCGTACGCAGGCGGACGTGTGGGCCATCACGGACAACAGCAACGAAGCCAGCGTGCGCATGTTTTTTTCTCCCTCCTGCCCCAGTTGTCAGGAAGGCATCGCCCTTCTCTCCGGCCATGTGGATGTGGCCTTCTACCCTCTGGCAGAAAATGAAGCCGACATTCATACAGTCGCGCGCATGCTGCGCCTCATGGATAACGGCGCAAGTCTTTCTGAAGCCCTGACCAAGGCAAAAGACATTGCTGCGCCATCGGGCATGGCCGCCACCGCGCCCGACATGCTGCTGCTGCGCCTGCGCATGTTGCGCAACAAGGCCCACGTGTTCATGGCTGGTTCGCAGACAGTTCCATTTTTTGAATACCACGGCTTGCCCGCCATGCTGAAAAAGAATACCAAGCAGCAGGCAGGCCAGGCTTCTTTGCCGCAAGCTCCTACTCCCCCCCCGGCAGCAGGCAGTGCAGATTTGCCGCTTGACCCGCAAGTGGCTGGCCAGTGTTCTGGCACAACGCCCTGCCCTTAGGCAAAGCCGGCTCGAGTTCTTTTTGCCTCCGGCGCAGGAACTGCACGGGTCGATTTAGCCTGTCCAGGCGTGGCCTTAAACTGCCCTGGCTTATCGCCTCCACCGGGGCCTTGTGCAAAAAATGACAAACCTTGCGTTTTAAAAGCGCAAAGGGGCTTGACGCCCTTTGCGCTTACTATTTATATGAGAGAGCCTTAGACAAAAGGGCACGGGGACAGAATGAAAGCAATCGACGTGTTTCGTAAACACAAGAGCGAGATGGTGCGTTTATGGACAGACTCCGTATTCGACACCTATCCATTTGAAACAACAGGTTTTCTTCGCACAAAAGACGACCCCTTCGGCAATCCGGTAGCAAACATGACCAAGGAAGCCGCAGGGGCCGTGTACGATGCCGTTACCGGCGAATCCGTGGAAGTGGCCCAGACCCGCAAGGCAATGGACCGCTTTATCAAACTGCGGGCAGTGCAAAAATTCTCCCCCAGCCAGAGCCTGGCCGTGTTCAGCCTCATGAAGCCTCTTCTGCGGCAACACGTCATGCCTGAACTTATGGCCCAGGACGACCTGGCGGCCTACCTTGAGACCGAATCGCGCATCGACAGCCTGACGCTCCTGGCCTTCGACATGTATATGGAAGACCGGGAAATTCTGGCTGAGTCGCGCATTACGGAAATACGCAACCAGCACGCCCAACTGGCGCGCTGGGCGCAACAACTGGAAAGCGGAGCCGTTCCTTCAGGGGACGACCGCTGACATTCCGCGTTCATTAGGCCGTAGGGCCTGACCGTGGGCTTTGCAGCATGCGGGCCAGAGATCTCTCAAATCCCGTGGTGGGCTTTTGAGGCAACTTTAGTGGAAGTGAGGTAGGGAATGTTCAATTCATTACTGCTGGTGCTGCTCATAGGAGCCATCGCCTGGGCGGGAGCGGCCATAGGGCTTGCGGGCCTGTTCGGCGTGGCGCTGCCTTATGTGGCAGTAGTCGTGTTCATCGCCGGTGTCGTCTGGCGCATGGTGTACTGGGCCAAATCGCCCGTGCCCTTCTGCATCCCCACCACAGGTGGGCAGGAGCAGTCGCTTGACTTCATCAAGCAGGCAAAAATCGACTGTCCCAGCACAACTTGGGGTGTTGTGCAGCGCATGTTTCTGGAAGTGTTCTGCTTCCGTTCGCTGTTCCGCAACACGGTTGCGGAAGTAAGGGAATTTGATCCCGTCAGCAACGGGCCGCGCACCATCTATTATTCCTCCAAGTGGCTGTGGGTTTTTGCCCTGCTGTTCCACTACTGCTTCCTGCTGGTTTTTATCCGTCACTTCCGTTTCTTTATGGAACCCGTGCCTTCCTGTATTCGCTTTCTGGAAAGCATTGACGGCATCATGCAGTTTGGCTCGCCCCGTTTCTTCTGGACGGGCGGCCTGTTGCTGGTAGCGCTGCTGTTCCTTCTGGGACGCCGCCTGTTTAACGAACGCCTGCGCTACCTTTCGCTTGCCAACGACTACTTCCCCCTGTGGCTGATCATCAGCATCGTGGGTACCGGTATCTGCCTGCGCTATTTCGACAAGACCGAAATCGCCCAGGTCAAGATTTTCGTCATGGGCCTGACCCACTTTGCGCCGGTGTCCACCGTGGGCATCAACGCGCTGTTCTTCACGCACCTTACTCTGGTCTGCGTACTGCTGATTTACTTCCCCTTCTCCAAGCTCATGCACATGCCGGGCGTGTTCTTCAGCCCCACGCGCAACATGGCGAATAATTCCCGCCGCGTGCGCCACATCAACCCCTGGAATCCGCCCAAGCAGTACTTCACCTACGCCGAGTACGAGGACACCTACCGCGACGCCATGGCTGATGCCGGGCTGCCGCTGGAAAAGCAACCCGAAAAGGCCGCCGAGTAAGGAGTTTCCACGATGGCAAAATTACCTACGCCGCAAATGCTTGTGTCCAGCCGCCCGGCCTTTCCCGCCCAGGACTGGCTTGACACCAAGCCCGAATTTACACCGGGCAGCTTCTGCTATCCGGCCAAGCAAGAGACCATGGAACTTCTGCACATGCCCAATCCCCACGAATGGGATCCGGCGGCAGAAGACTGGAACCTGCCCGAAAACTGGGAACAGATTCTCTGCGATGCTTTTGAAGAACGCCTTGAAAAGCACCGTTCGCTCAAGCTGTTCATGGATATCTGTGTGCGTTGCGGCGCTTGCGCCGACAAATGCCACTTTTTCCTGGGCACCAATGATCCCAAGAACATGCCCGTGTTGCGCGCCGAGCTGCTCCGTTCGCTCTACCGCCGCGACCACACCATGCTGGGCAAGATACTCGGCAAGAAAGTGGGCGCTCGCGGCTGGGACAAGGAAGTAGTGAAGGAACTCTTCTACTACGCCTACCAGTGCACCGAATGCCGCCGTTGCTCGCTCTTCTGCCCCTACGGCATCGACACGGCGGAAATCACCGCCATCGTGCGCGAACTCCTGCATGAAGTGGGCCTTGGCATCCACTGGATCATGGATCCGGTCAAGAACTGCAGCTTCACCGGCAACCACCTTGGTATCAAGCCCCACTCCTTTGTGGAAATCGTGGAAATGCTGGCCGATGACTGCGAAACCATCACCGGCATCCGTCCCAAGACGCCCTTCAACGAAAAGGGCCACGAAATCCTGTTCATCACGCCCTCTGGCGACGTATTTGCCGACCCCGGCATCTACACCTTCATGGGCTATCTGATGCTCTTCCATGAGCTGGATCTGGACTACACCTTTTCGACCTACGCTTCGGAAGGCGGCAACTTCGGCTCCTTTACCACGTTCAACATGGCAAAGAAGCTCAACGCCAAAATGTACGCCGAAGCCGAACGTCTGGGGTCCAAGTGGATTCTGGGCGGCGAATGCGGCCACATGTGGCGCGTGATCAACCAGTACATGGACACCTACAACGGCCCGTCGCCCTCGCACATGACGACGCCTGTTTCTCCCTACACGGGCACGGTGTTCCAGAACGCGGCTTCCACCAAGATGGTGCACATTGCCGAGTTCACGGCTGACCTGATCCACCACAACAAGCTGAACCTCGACCCCAGCCGTAACGACCATATCATCACCACCTTCCATGACTCGTGCAACCCTGCGCGCGGCATGGGTCTGCTTGATGAACCCCGCTACGTGCTCAACGCCGTGTGTAACAACTTTGTGGAAATGCCCGAAAACACCATCCGCGAGCAGACCTTCTGCTGCGGTGCCGGTTCCGGCCTCAACACAGAAGAAATCATGGAACTGCGCATGCGTTCCGGCATGCCGCGCGGCAATGCCCTGCGCTATGTGCAGGAAAAGCACGGCGTCAACCACATGGCCTGCGTGTGCGCCATTGACCGCGCCACTCTGCCCCCGCTTGCCAATTACTGGGCGCCCGGCGTCAATGTGAGCGGCCTGCACGAACTGGTGGGCAATGCCCTTGTGATGAAGGGTGAGTGCAAGCGCACCATGGATATGCGCCAGGAAGACCTGCCCAACGTGGTAGAGGATGATGACGCGCCCGAGGCGCAGGGGGAGGGTCAATAGATGTATAACTCCAAAGCTGTAATTCTTGGGATCATTATCTTTGTGGTCCTGTTCACCTCCCCGTTCTGGGCAAGCATGCTGGGCAAGTCCTATACCAGCACCGGTATTGCGCTGCCCAAGAATGAAAAAGAGTGTGTGGAAAATGTGGATTTCATGCGCGACAAGCACATGCAGCTGCTCAACGAGTGGCGTGATGAAGCCCTGCGCAACGAAAACCGCACCTATGTGGCATCCAACGGTAAAAAGTGGACCATCAGCCTGCAGAACACCTGCATGAAGTGCCACACTGACTACAAGGGATTCTGCGAAAAGTGCCACGTTGCCAACAGCGTTGATCCCTATTGCTGGACCTGCCACATCATTCCCCAGGGGAGCAAGTAATGAACAAGAGCAGAAGAAGCTTTCTGAAAGTGGCGGGGCTTTCTGCCTGTGCCCTGAGCAGCGGGTTGGCTGGCCTTGGCGCCTTGTCCGGCGTTGCTCAGGCCAAGATTGCCCCCGGTCACTATGAAAAAGGTGCCAACGCCCTGCACGCCAAGCGCTGGGCCATGGTTATCGATACGCGCCAGTTCAATGGCCCCAAGGACTACGAACCGCTGATCGAAGCCTGCCATAAATTCCACAACGTCCCGCACGTTCCGGGCGATCAGAACATCAAATGGTTCTGGCTTGATTCGTTCGAGCACACCTTCCCTGATGAAATGAACGCCTTTTTGGACAAACGCCGGGCCGAAGCCAGCTATCCGCTGCTTTGCAACCACTGCACCAATCCGCCCTGTGTGCGCGTTTGCCCCACGCAGGCCACCTACAGGATGGAAGACGGCATTGTGGCCATGGACTACCACCGCTGCATCGGCTGCCGCTTCTGCATGGCTGGCTGCCCCTACGGCGCGCGTTCCTTCAACTTCAAGGATCCGCGCAAGTTCCTGGCAGATCCCGTGCCCAATCCGGCCTTCCCCACGCGCATGATCGGCGTGGTGGAAAAATGCACCTTCTGCGCCGAGCGTCTGGCCGTTGGCCAGTTGCCCGCCTGCGTTGAAGCTTCTGGCGGCAAGATTCTCTTCGGCGACCTGGAAGACCCCAATTCAACGGTGCGGCAGGCTTTGTCCGCCAACTACAGTATCCGCCGCAAGCCCAACCTGGGCACGCAGCCCGGCGTTTACTACCTCATATAGGGAGGACAGGCCATGGTTGAAAAATTGCTCGAAGGTCCCAAGACCTACTACTTGTGGCTGCTCTTCCTGCTCTGCGTGATCGCAGGCTGCGGCATTGTGTACCTGGATCAGCTCCAGAACGGTCTGTCTGTGACCGGCATGAGCCGCGACGTTTCGTGGGGACTGTATATTTCGCAGTTCACCTACTTCGTCGGTGTTGCCGCCTCAGCCGTTATGCTGGTGTTGCCCACGTACTTCCACCACTATAAAAAATTCAAGCGCATGATCATTTTTGGCGAATTCATGGCCGTTGCGGCCGTGGTCATGTGTGCCCTGTTCATCGTGGTTGACCTTGGGCAGCCCCAGCGCATGCTCAACGTTATGCTGCACCCCACACCCAATTCCGTCATGTTTTACGACATGCTGGTGCTCATTGGCTACCTTGGCCTGAACATCATTATCGGTTGGGTGACCCTTGAAGCCGAGCGTCACGAAATCGATCCCCCGAAATGGATCAAGCCCCTCATCTATCTTTCGATTCTGTGGGCCTTCTCCATCCACACGGTGACCGCCTTCCTGTACGCTGGCGTTCCTGGCCGCCACTACTGGCTTACCGCCATCATGGCTGGCCGCTTCCTGGCTTCCGCTTTCTGCTCCGGTCCTGCCATCCTGATGCTGCTCATGCTCTTGCTGCGCCGCCTCACCGGCTTTGACGTGGGCAAGGAAGCCGTGAAGACCCTGACCACCATCATCGTGTACGCCATGTGCGTGAACGTGTTCTTCTTTGTGCTGGAACTGTTCACTGCCTTCTACAGCAACATTCCCGGCCACATGGAGCCCATCCACGTGCTGTTCTTCGGTCACGGCGGGCATCTGCTGTGGGTGAGCTACTGGATGTGGGCTGCGGTTCTCATGGCCTTTGGTTGCCTTGCCATTCTTATTCCGCCCAAACTCCGCACGCACCCCACGCTCATGCCTATTGCTCTGGCCATGCTTGTGGCTGCTTCGTGGATCGACAAGGGTCTTGGTCTTCTGATTGGCGGTTTCACCCCCAACATGTTTGAAGCCATCACCCCCTACATGCCCACCGGTAAGGAAATTGCCGTGGCCCTTGGCGTGTACGCCGTGGGCGCGCTGGTAGTCTCCCTGCTCTGGCGGATTGCTCTTGGCGTGAAAAAAGAAGTGAACCACTTCTCTGACTAATCGTCAGGTACGTGTACTCAAACGCCCCCGCGTCGCTGACGCGGGGGCGTTTTGTCGTGCGAGCGGATATGTCAGCAAATAGCAGTCAGCACCACAAACAATGATCCGCGTAGCCATAACGGCATTTCTTCAACCGCAAGCTTGACTCGCACCCATGCTCGCGGGCATAGTATCAGCCATTCCCCGTTATTTTATTCGCAAGGAGCCATGGATGCATCAAGCGCTCAAAGACGCCATAACCATAAGCAAAACTCTGTTGCGCAACGGCTATGACGCTCATGTTATCAACGCCCCCTTGCAGGAGCACCTGCTGGAAAACGCCACGCAGCCCACTGTGGATATTGCCTGCGAGCCGGATCTCGATACGCTTATCAAGCTTTTTCCCAAGGCAGTGCCCCAGCACGACAAGCGCGCTCTGGCAACGCTGGAAGAAAACGGCTTTGTCTTCTGTTTTTATCCCTTGGAAGTAGCTGCTGCCGGTCACCCGGAGCTTTCCCTGCTGCGTATCACGCCCACCATGATGGACAGGATGCCCCATGAGGAACAGCTCAAGCTGCGCATTACGGGCTTTGGCAGCCCCGAGACCACGCAGGATGCCTACGACGGCTTTGAAGACGTCAAGGGCGGCGCTATCCAGCTTGCGGGGCTTCCGGATGAAACCCTTCGCCACAATTACCTACTGGCGATACGCGCTCTGCGTTTTGCAGCCAATTTTGACCTGCCCATCGAGCCAAACACTTGGCTTGCCATTGTGCGCGCCTCAAGCCGCGTGTTGGATTACGTTCCTGCCACGGACATCATGGACGAATGGCGCAAGGTTGCTGCCGAATCCATGTACCGTTTTGTGCGCCTGCTCTTTGATTCGCATATCCTTCAGGGGCTTATTCCTGAAGTGGCCTCCCTTTCCTGCCTCACCCAGATGCGTAACAAGGAAGGCGACACGGAAAACGTGTTTGAACACACGCTTGAGTGCATGAAGCACTACCCCGAAGAAGATTTCCACTACGATTGGCTTGGCACAATGGCCATGCTGTTCCATGATGTGGGCAAGCTCTACACTGGCGAATACTTCGATGGCATCTGGACGTACTACCAGCATCACCGCGTGGGCGCCAAGGTAACGCGCAAGATTCTGCGCCGCCTGCACTTTGCGCAGGAAGATATCGACCTGCTGTGTCATCTGGTGCGCCACCACATGCGCTTCCACTTCATGATGACCGACAGGGGCATCCGCCGCTTCAAGGCACTGGACGACTACCCCCGGCTTATCGCCATGGCCAGGGCCGACCTCAAGGCCCGCGACGGCATCCTCACTTCGTTCAACCACAATATGAAGTATCTGGATCGCGCGGAAACGCCGGAGCAGATGCTGGAACCGCTGCTGAACGGCAATGAGATCATGAGCGAAACCAAGCTGTCGCCCGGACCGCTGGTGGGAATTATTCGTGACGCACTGCTGCAGGCCCAGATTGCAGGCGAAGTTACGGATGTTGAATCCGCCGTAACCTTTGTGCGTGATTACGCGCGCAAGTCAGTGGGATAATCACCCAACCGCCTATGCTGACACTATGGGCGTTCCTTTGGGAACGCCCATTTTTGCTTGTCCGCCGCCCGTAATCGCGATGTTGCAGGCATGAAAATTTCTTGCCCATCAGCGCCAAACATCGTAGTTCAACAGCCAGTACACAATACTTCTGTACTACAAAACCTTATCTCATTCCGGCAGAGCATATGACCAATCTTCTCAACCTGACCCTTCCCGAGCTGGAAAACTGGCTTCAAACAGAACTGGGCGAGCGCAAGTTCCGCGCCATGCAAATTTGGCAATGGCTGTGGCAACGCATGGTTCGCGACTTTGAATCCATGACCAATATTTCAAAAGACTGCCGCGAAAAACTGACTACCAAGGCTGTCATTGTCTGGCCGGAGGTAGTCACGGTAGAGAAAAGCCAGGATGGCACCACAAAATTTCTGCTGCGCCTCGAGGATGGTGCGCTGGTTGAAACAGTGCTCATTCCATCGGATTCACGCGAAGGCGTGCGTCGCTGGACGCAGTGCGTGTCGTCCCAGGTAGGCTGCGCCATGGCCTGTACATTTTGTTCTACGGGGCAAATGGGCTTTGAACGCAACATGACCATGGCCGAAATTCTGGGGCAGATCCTTGTGGCGCGTGCGCACCTGGGTGATGACAGGCCGGAATGGCCCATGCTGCGCAATATTGTGTTCATGGGTATGGGCGAGCCATTGCTCAACATGCGCGAACTCATGCGCTCCCTTGAAGGCCTGAATAACGCCAAGGGGCTGAATTTCTCCCCGCGCCGCATCACAGTTTCCACATGCGGCATTGAAAAAGGGCTGCGCGAGCTGGGAGATAGCGGCCTTGCTTATCTGGCGGTTTCGCTGCATGCGCCAACGCAGGAACTGCGGGCGAAAATCATGCCCAAGGCCGCACGCTGGCCTCTTGACGAGATGTTTGAAGCGCTCAAGTCATACCCGCTTAAAACGCGGGAGCACATTACCTTTGAGTATCTGCTGTTGGGCGGGGTCAACGACGGGCAAGAACAGGCCAGGGATCTGGCCCGGCTGGTAGGCGATGTGCGGGGCAAGCTGAACCTTATTGTCTACAACCCCGCAGAAGGCGCTCCCTACGCCGCCCCCACGGAAGAAAGCGTACTGGCCTTTGAGCAGTATCTCTGGAAGCGCAAGATCACGGCCATACTGCGTAAGAGCAAAGGACAGGACATCAAGGCAGCCTGTGGACAGCTTAAGGCGGATCGACAGGCACAATTGGACTGAACCGGGGTGGCTGGCTGGAATAGTTCTAGCGTTGAGTCGGACGCCGCCTTGAGGCGCCGCAGCTCGTGTCTGCCCCATCGCGTGGTTTCAGCCAGCCGTACCCGCCCGTCCAGCGGCGGCAGAGCCTGTAAATCAGCAGGGGAAGCAAGGCCAGGGCACACACAAGATGCAACCCTTTAACGTATGCATACACACCATCGTACAGAGAAAAATCTGGCATGTTATGCATGATAAGCGCCAAGCCGCTGATGGCCAACCCTATCAGCAAACTCACGCGCAGCAGGCCGCAGCGGGTCAGGCAGTAAGCGCTACGCCCCTGAAGACGCCAGACTGTGAAGGCGTATGTTCCCAAGAACAGCAGTGCCGCTGACGAATAATAATGCGCAACAGATGGCGACCAGCTAGAGCTTTGAATCAGCCCATAGCGCCCGGCCTGCGGCAAATGCGCTAGACCGCTCCACACGGCTGTGAGCATGCTGGCCAGCCACAATACGCTGAAGAATGAGGAAAAAAGCGATGGATGGTTTTTCATGGATTGCGCCTCATCTTTCTTTCACGCCACAATCGCAGTACCGCCAGGGCCGCCCCCGCCACAGGGGCCAGCAGAACCGCCTTCAGCAGGCTGTTTTCTTTATCCATACTGGCGCCAGCCGGGCGCAAACTCGGCATACCAAAGCCTACCTTTCCCTGACGCAGCATGTTGGATTCAATATCGCGGAAAAGCACTGAAGAAACATAGATGGTGTTTGTGCCGCCATTTTCTTTGAGTCCAAAAATATCCCCGGCCCGCTGCTCCGCCATTTCCTTGGCCAGCTTAGCCATTTCCTCACGAGGTCCAATACGCATGGCCCTCTGCGGACAGGCCGTCACGCAAGCAGGGTTTTCGCCAGCCTTGAGCAGAGAACTGCAATAATCACATTTGAACATCTGTCCGTTGCCAACATACCTGGGCGCAAGGTTCAGGTAAGGGCCAACCCCCGCCTGGCGTTGCGGGATACCCCACGGGCAGGCCCGGTCACAGGGGCCGTCCCCCAGACAGGTGCTGCGATGAGAGTAAACTGCTCCTTCATTGCTTTGGCGCAAGGAGCCTGTGCTGCACAGAGTGACGCATTGTGGGTTCAGGCAATGCAAACAGCGCCGAGGCAAATATATCCGACGCTCCACACCGTTAACCGCGATGGAGCATGATTGAATAAAAAGCCAGTTGTAGGGAGTAAGGCGTGAAACTTCATCGCGGCGGGTCGACCAGTCGTTGACGCGCACCCATGCTGGGTAGGGGCGGGGAATTGGCTGAACAGGAAGTGGAATTTCTGCCAGATTTCTATCGCGGCAGGCGGACACGCAGGCTCCGCAACCATTGCAGAGATCCACATCAATGATGGTGGCGCGGTCATCACCGCCGCCCCAGTTCTGCAAGCTTGAGGCCATAGAAGATGATGCACCCGCCAGCGATAAGCCCGCAGTGCCTGCCATGGCCTTAATGACTGACCTGCGCTGTAGAAGCAGCTTGTTGCCCATGAGAATGCCTTGCCTGTTACTGTCTTGCAGTAATTCTATAGGCCTGCCTTTACCGTGGCGTCAACTTCTCAGACAATTGGCCCGGCGCAGTCTGATCATCCGGGTAATGCTTGCCACTCCATGCCTTGCACGGCAACTGACCGTCCAGATGTGCATCAGGCAAGCGCGGCTTTTTCAAAAGGCGGTGGTGGTCTCCAACGCCAGAACAAGGCCAGCAAAGGCACAAGGCCTGCCAGTTCTGCCAATTCACGCGGCGCGACCCGCCCTATCCCCCACCACATTCCTACGCAGGCAGCGCAGGCACCAAGCATGATTCCCCACTGCTCAAGCGACATGGGGCGCGCGGCCCACTGAAAATAGCCAACTGTAAGCAAGGCCACCCAAACCTTGGTAATGGTAAGGGACAAGGCCGCACCTTCAAGGGGCATGGCAGGAATGAGAGTAAAGCAGCATATCAGATTGCACACCAGGCCCGTGAGATAAAATACCAGGAGCAACCGGTGTTGGCGCATGCCGATCATGGCGTATGCCGCAAGGTTGTGCAAAAAGGCCGTTGCTAGACATGGTGTAAGCAAGCGCTGAGCGGTGACCGCACTTTGGTAGTTGGGGCCGTAAATCAGGGGAAGAAAGCGGTCGCTCTCCACACAGATAAGAAAGATAATGGGCAGCGACGCAGCCCAAAGGGAGCGTGCAGTCTGACCGGCCAGTTGTCGGAATGCGCCCTTATCCTGCTGCCAGAGTTTTGCCAGCAGTGGAAAAATAACCTTGCCCAGCAATGCGCTGGAAACAAGCACCGACAGGCCTTCAACTGTTTCCCAGGCAACGCCGTAGCCACCCACATCGGCATTACCACCGTACTGCTTAAGGAATATCACGTTGATCTTGTTATAAAACATGGCGCAGCCAGCCATGCAGGTAAAGATAAGGCCGTGCTTCATGTGCCGGGCCAGATCTTTCATGCCATCAAGTCCAACACCAGCAAGGGGATTGCGCTGTAATGCCAACAAGGCAAAAATGATGCACAGCACCGATTCTATGGGTTTGTACAGTGCAATCACAATGGGCGGCGCTCCAAGCACCACGCAGGCAATGCCAAAGCCAATGCCCATCAATGCAGACGGAACACGGATGCGCATTTCCACATCCTGCCGCCCCCGCGCCTGGCAGAGTGCAAAAAACGAATCGCTCACCCCGTCCAGTCCCAAACCAGCGGCAATGCACATAACCACAAGCCGCAGCTCAGGTGTATAGTTTTGCCAGCCAGTCACAAGCCATGTAACGCAGAGGGCCAGAACAAGCACAACGAGCTTGAGCCAGGTGACTTCACCCAGGAGGGCCAAGGGGCGGCCTTCGCGCCGGGCAAATGTTGAGAGCAGAAAATCATTAAGCCCCACGTCGGCTACGGTTTTCACCAAGTAGCCGAACGTGAGTGCCAGCACGACTTGCCCCAAGATATCGGGGCTGCGGCGTGCAAGAAGAATGGTAAAAGCGGTCCAGGCCAGGTCGCGCGTCCATTGCGCACCCAGAATGTACCCCAATCGTCGGGGGATGCTTTTCAGCTTCATGAAACGGGTTTACCTGCTCCCTTTGAAGCGCACCACAGCCTTGAACCCAGGCTTGAGTTCCAGACCAGGATTGGGAACAGTAAGCTCCACCGTGTAATATGAAGGATTTGAAACGCTCATATCATTAGAAACCCAGGAAATTTCATTCACTGTACCATTGAACTTTTTGTTGTTCAGCGAAGGAATTTCAACTTCCACCGAGTCTCCAGCCTTGATGCCGCTGATCTCGGCTTCGTAGACGGGCACCTGGATCAGCACGGGATCAAGCCGCCCCACGCGCACGGGCGTGGTGCCAGCGGCCAACAGGGATCCAGGATTGAGCGTGGAGTCAAGCGACAGCACATAACCGTCAATGGGAGAGGTAAGCGTAAGTGTCGCAGGCAGGCGCTCGCCTTCCTTGATGGTTGTGCCGAAATAGCCGCTCAGTTCCTCGAGTCGGGCGGCGAAATTCTGTTCAGACTTCTGAATGGTCGCAGTCAAAAGTTCAATGCGGCGCTTCAGGGAGTGAACATCGTCTTCCAGTCGGCTGGAAGCTTGGGCAGAGCCTAGCCCCGAGGCTGCAAGCTGGCGGGCCTTGTTGCGCTGGGCGGCAGTTTCTGCAAGCTTGCGGTCAAGATCAAGCACCTGTCCTCTAAGGCCCTCGGTAGCAGCCCCGGTGGTCACTTCTCGTTGCAGCACCCGCTCGGCTTCTTCCTGAAGGTGGTAACGCATCAGCGGCGCACCTTTGGCAATGGCTTCGCCGGGCTTGACCATCACTTCATCCACAACAGCGTTAAACGGCACAGGCACGGCGCGCGTGACCGTTGTAACGACCTTGCCGGTCAGAATGGTCGCGCCAGCGCCTATGGAACCATTCTCCGCAGCAGAGACTGCACCCTGAAATATCAAAAAAGCAGCAAGTAGCGTGACAGCAGACAATGCTGCGGCAAAACAACGCCGCCGCACCCGCGAGCTCGTTTTTTTATACATACCCAACATTACAGCAGCTCCTTAGCAGGCAGGCCGAGGAAGCGCTGGGCCAGAGAATTTGACAGGTCCATCCACTCAAGCTGGGCCAGCTTATAGTCAAGCTCGGCATTGATGTAGGCAATGCGCGCCTGAACCATGTCCTCCTGCTTGGAGGCCATGTCGGGCAGCTGCGCAATGCCTTCGTGGAAAGAAATCTGGGCTTCCTTGTACTGCATGCTGGCTGTGTCCAGACGGGTCTTGGCAAGCTTGAGTTCCGTTTCGGCCAAGGCTACCCGCTGTTCGCTCTGGAGCCACTTGTTGGAGTAGTCCGTACGTTTGCGGGCCAGATCGTGGAAGGCCTGGGCCTTGACCATACGTGCAGTCTGTACGCCACGGTATCTACGGCCCCAGTCAATAAGCGGGAAGTCGAAGGTCAGGTGCAAAAACGTGTCTTCAGTCCCACTCGGCGGCTGATACTGACCAGCCGGAGGGTTGTTGTTCACGGCAATGGACATGGTCGGCATATACTGTGCCCAGGCAACCATGATATTGTAATCGCCCAGAGTCACCTGTCCGCGAAGCAGCAGGTCATCTTCAGTGGCAGGCCAACGTTCTTCCCAGGTGAGCTTGCGGCCATCAAAACCGGCCAGCACGGAATCAGCGCTCTTGGTGTCCACCTCAAGCCTCTGCTGTGGCTCAACGCCAGCAAGAATCTTGAGCTGCGTGCGCTGCATGACTTCCCGCATTTTGGTCTGCTCCAGCTTGAGTTCAAGCTCGCGCTGGTGCTGGATTGCCATGTTGAGCGAAACCCCCTGGCGACCATCAACGGCCTCAACCTTCTTCCAGTAATCCACAAGCTCCTTGCCGAGCGGCAGCAGCTCTTTCTGCGCTTCCACAATCTTCTGCTGAGCCTGAAGCTGGAGATAGGCCTCGCCAATCTTCCCAATAGCCTTGCCCACGGCTTTGCGGTGGGTGGAGATTGCCAGATTGACCATGGCTGACTGCACCTTGTGCTCAAAGTAGGTGGCCATGGGATTGGGGAAGGCGGCATAAAAACCCACGCGGAACCGGGTTTGACCGTAATCGCTGGGCGTGTCTTTATTGTCCATATTATACCGGGTCAGGTTATTGGACACGGTAAAATTCATGCGCGGCTCGGGAAGATACTTCCACACGGCGTCTGTCTGGGCGAGACGTTTGATTTCAATATTCACGGCGCTGTTGACCAGGGCAGGCGACTGCTGAATGGTCAGGAACACGCAATCTTCGAAGGAAAAAACCTTCTTGGGATCATAGAGGTTCGGCACTGCGGCTTCAAGCTTGGCCTTGTTTTCAACAGGCACGCCTGGGGCTTCTTCAAGCCAATGCTTGGCGGGAAGTTCCGGCGACTTGAGCCCGGCCTTGTTGGAACAGGCTCCGGCAAGCAGGGCCGCCACAAGCAGCAGCGGCAGAAAAAGACGTGTAGTAAGGTTTGCTTGTGCAGTGAGCATCTGGCACCCTTTGCGTCGTTGCGCTTTGCGCGACGCTGAGCAGATTGAGTGTTTATGCCGAGGGATTCATGGCAGGGGAAAGCCCGGCCTGATCACCTCGGTCAAATTCAAGATGGTGAATTGTCAAAAAAACATGCCCTTCCTGATCAATGACCTGCGCGTCAAAACGACGCAGCCGTGCATTGGCCCAAGAACGTTGCATCAATATGCGCAAGGGGCCATCAGCACGGACAGGCCCGATGCGGATAAAGCCCACGGCATGCAAAGCCCACTCCTGCATAGCGGCAGCAAGAGCGGCAGTATCTGAAAAATCCTTGGAGTATTCGGATGTTATGGCAAGCCATGCAGCCTGCAATACGCCCTCCACCACAAGCATGTCGTCAGTATAGCCAGAATCAGCTTCGGGGGCAATGCATGTCTGGGGCAAACTCACCGCGCCAGAAAACAAGTCGTTGGGCAACATACAGAAGCTTTCCACAAAACGCCACTCGCGCCCCAGCCCGGCAGCAGTATAAAATGGCCCGGTGTCTAGCGCAGGGCTTGCCACGGAGGCTGCGGCAGGCACCTCCTCCCACAGGGGGGGCACAC
The DNA here is from genome assembly GCF_053570625.1 of Desulfovibrio faecalis. Taxonomy (NCBI): domain Bacteria; kingdom Pseudomonadati; phylum Thermodesulfobacteriota; class Desulfovibrionia; order Desulfovibrionales; family Desulfovibrionaceae; genus Desulfovibrio; species Desulfovibrio faecalis. The sequence continues at coordinate 3,306,517 of NZ_JBRBQR010000001.1, read as the reverse complement.
TGCTGCGATGGGCCGCAAGCCACACCATCCCCTCGCTTACCGGTGCATACTGGGCAGTATGCCTGCCGTTGGGCGTCAAGCCGCGCACTGAAAGCTCACTGCGGCACATGCGCGTCATGACTTTTTCCTGCAGCAGCCAGGGTTCTGCCTCAGCGGTCACCCGGCATTCGCGAGTAATGCCGGGCGGCAATTCCGGCGCATCAAAAAAACGCAAATCGCAAAAGCCCGTGACTGTCAGCCAGGGCAAGGATTGCCTCGAGCTTTCAAGCATGGCCTCCAGACTGCGGCAAACCGGCAGACGTGGCACATCTGCTCCAAGGCAGCTACCCGGTTGCGCGCCGTGCAGGGCCAGTGTTTTGTCGGCAAAACGCGAAAAATGGCAGGCCCCCTGAAACAGGGTGGCGGTTGAGCGGTATACGGGCTGTTTTTCAGGAAACACCAGCGGGAATCTCAACGGATTCTCCTTGATGATGTTCCGGACGGACGGCTCCTCACAAACAACCTGACCGTTCAAGGATCCAGGCCGCACCCAGAGCACCTGTTCGGCTGTGCCGCAAAGAATTTCACGCGCCAGCATGTCGCCCCATTCGTCAAGACTCGCTCTTTCAGGGCCGTGCAACATGCGAATTGCCCGCACAGCCACATCATGGGCGTGAGCCGCCGCATCCAGGGCTTTTTCCAACGGGGCGTCAAAAATGCAGTTTTCCACTTTGGGCGGCAGCACGGAGCAATTGCCAGCAAAGCGCAAGCCATGAGGCACGGCAGCCGCAATAGCCGCTTCCATCAACGCGCCAAGCCGCTCCGGCGCAGCATGTGACGGCACATCATCGGCAGAAGGCGCAACCATAATGCCAGCCGGGATCGGCGGCACAAAAAACAACCCGTCCACTCGGCCCTGTGCCTGTGCGAAATCCGCTATGGCCGTCTGCAACTGACTAACTGCAAGAGCGGTTTCGTCGCCATTGCCCAGATCTATATCAAGCGGCACCAAATTTGCCCCGGCCTTGGCAAGGGGCGCGCACCGCTCAAGCAGAGGCTGGGGCACACCCAGCACGCATCCCAGGGGTGCAATGCCGCTCAGCAGGCGGGGCAATATGTGAGCATCCAGTACGCAGAGGAGCACAACATCGCCAAGCTGCAGACTTATCCCTGAAGCACTGGGATCAAGCAGCAGAGGCTCAAGGCACAGCTCGCCATTGCTCCCAACTGCGGGCAAATCTTTAAGGGGGGCAAACCTGCGCAGAGGCTCCGCGCAAAGCTTTGCGGTTGCACTGACCCTTTCTGCGGTGTGCTCTGCCTGCCCTGCAAACGCAGAACCACCGGAAAGCACCCGGCCAAGATCACCGATGGTTGATACCTGCAGCAGGTCTTCAAAATTGACGGCAATGCCAAGGGCCTTTTCCACATCCTGCACAATATGGGGAAAGCGGCTGGAGCGCAGGGCAAGATCATACCGCAAGTCCATTTCTGGGCGTAGATCTTCAACCGGCCTGCCGCAGGCCTGAGCCAGAATTTGCAGAACCACCGCCATGTTTTCGGCATAGGATGCCATTACAGGTGCGGCATCCGAGGCAGCGACAGAAGAATCAGCGAGTTCAGCCGTTGCCGTTTCCATAACACTGGATTGCGGGGCATCTGACGCCGCCGAAGCGCAGGTATTTGCAACATTGCCAGCCACAGCAGGGCATAAACCGCAGTGGGGTGCCGGTTTGCAGGCCAACAAACGGGCTTCGCCGCCGCTTGCCGCCAGATGCATCCGCCGGGCCACAGCCTCACGCCGCAGGTACCCCAGTGAATACAGTTGGGCGCAGGCCTGACGCATGCCCTCTACTTCTTTCCCCTTGCGTCCTGCCGTCAGGCATTTTGCCTGCGGCTCATTGTCAGCCGCCAGGCTGCACAGCGTATCCTGCGGGCCAAGTTCAAGAAAATACCGGATGCCCTCACGGTTCCACATGGTCTGCACACATTCTGTCCATCGCACGGAATTTTCATCAAGATCGGCGATGTACTGGCAGATGGAGGGTTGATCTTCAGGGTAGAAATCTGCGGTAATACCGCTCAGCATGGGTCTTTCGGGCGCAGACATGTCGAGTGCGCTCAGACGGCGCAAAGAAATGTCGCGCAACACGCGCATGCTGGGATGGTGAAAAGCCAGGCTCACATTGAGAACAATGGCAGGGATGCGGCGTTTGCGCAGGCTCTTGCGGGCTTCCTGCAACACACCGCGAGGGCCGCTCAGAATAAACTGATGCGGCGTGTTGTAGTTGGAAACATAGAGTTCTGGCCAGGTGGCGCAGGCTTCGTTGATGATCTCGGCGTCCGCGTGCACGGCCATCATACCTGTTTCACGGGAGGCCCCAGCCTCCAGTTCAGCCATGTGTACGGCGCGCGTATCCAGGATATACCACGCCACTTCGGGGGCCAGTATGCCTGAAAAACAGAGAGCGATCAATTCACCAAGGCTATGGCCGCAAAAAAGCGAGGGGCTCAGCCCCAGCGAAGACAACACGCTCCACTGGGCGTACTCCAGCATGAATACGTAAGGAGACTGCCAGCGGGTAAGGCTGATTTTCTCCACGCCCGTTTCATCCATGAGGCCAAGCACGTCCCAATCCGCCACGGCGGCAATGCGATCCATTGCTGCTCGGGCTGCGGGAAAATTGTCGTACAGCTCACGGCCCATTCCGGGCCAGACCGCCCCAAGGCCGCAGCACATCACCGCCAAAGGCGGCGGGCCGTCAGCCCGCTCCGGCGCAATCCACAGACCGCGAGCTTCCAGCCTGCCAAGGGCTTCGGCATCGGGATTTGCTGGCAGAGCCAGTAATTCCTGTCGCCATGCGGGGTTGACGGCACCGATACGCCACTGCTGGCCAGCCTGTTGCAGGTTGGCATAACGCACGCCATCAAGAACTACTTCGTCTTGCATGGTGCCTGGTACTGGATTTTCATAGTCCTGACGCATATCTTAGTGCCTGTAAAGGGCCAAAGCCCGGCAACCCGACAGGGCCGAGGCGGGGCAAAAGGGGCATAGCAGCCATTTGGGTAAAGGATTATGTTAGTAGATATCATCATTCTTGTCCAGCCAGCGCCCGCAAACTCCTTTACCACACTGCCGACAGCTCAGCACTGCCTGTAAAGCTTTCAACAGCGCCGCCCAACACGTGACTTGCCATAACATCTTGCTTTGGCTATACTGACTCCTTACAATGTTGCGCCTGCCGGATTTCGGCCCTCATCTGGCCCACCAGGCACGGCTTTTTTGGACAAATTTACGAGGACGAGGCATGAAGAACAACCATTCCTATCAGGCTGGCCAAGAGGCGGTGCAAACTCCCGCCGCCGCCGAAAGCAGCGCTTCCGGATTTAACCGCACGCGTTCCAAGCTCGCCTTTGATCGGCTTGTGGAAATGGGAGCCAAGATGGGGATGGAAAATCCTCTGTTTCTTTGCCATGAGCGCGCGGCCAAGGCCACCACGTTCATTTCCGGCAAAGAATATCTCAATTTTTCCACATACGACTATCTGGATATCAACGCTCACCCCGAGATCACCGCTGCCGTCAGCGAAGCCGCTGCCATTTACGGCACCTCTGCTGGCGCCAGCCGCCTGGTCGGCGGCGAACGTCCGCCACACCGTGAGCTTGAGCGCGCCTTTGCCGACCTGTACGGAGTGGAAGACTGCATCATTTATGTGAGCGGGCACGCCACCAACGTCTCCACCCTTGGCTTTCTTTTCGGCCATCGCGACGCCATCTTCCACGATGGCCTGGCTCACAACTCACTGGTTCAGGGCGCGCGTCTTTCCGGCGCATCGCGCTACTCATACGCCCACAACGATTGCGATGCCCTTGAAGAAATGCTCAAAGCCAAACGCGCCGAGCACAAGCGCGCCGTTATCGTTACCGAAGGCTTGTTCAGCATGGACGGCAACATCCCTGATCTGCCGCGCATCATTGAACTGAAAAAGCGTTACGACTGCATGCTGCTTGTGGACGAAGCCCACTCCCTTGGCGTGCTTGGCGTAACGGGCCGGGGCGCGCACGAACATTTCAATATTGATCCCACCGATGTGGACATGTGGATGAGCACGCTCTCCAAATCCATGTGCGGTTGCGGCGGCTTCATTGCCGGCAGCCATGAGCTGATCGAATTCCTCAAGTACGGTTCGCCGGGCTTCGTTTTCAGCGTGGGCATGCCCCCCATTATCGCCGTGGCCTGCCACAAGGCTCTGGACATCATGCTGCGCGAACCCGAACGGGTGCACAAGCTACAGAAGATTTCGCACTTCTTTGTGGACTACGCCGCCAGCATTGGCCTTGATACGGGCGCGGCCCAGGGCTATGCCGTTGTGCCGGTCATGGTGGGCGACCCCATGGTGGCGGGCTTTTTGTCCAACGCACTGTTCAAGCGCGGCATCTATGTGATGCCCATCACCTTCCCTGCTGTCAAAGAAGGCACAGACCGTTTGCGTTTCTTCCTTTCCGCAGCCCATACGGAAGAACATATCCGCACTGCGCTGGATGCCGTGAAGGAAGAAATCCCCAAGGCCTGGGCCATTGTGGACGACTACAAGCGCCAGAACGCCAGCGAGAGCGGGCAGGCGTAACTTCATAGCGACCCGTGTTGCGTGGTCGGACTGTCGCTTGAGCGGGCGTTACATCGCCCGCTTGAGGGTCGCAACTGTGCGACTCTGCGGCATGTTCGCATTTTCGGGCAGATGGAACTTCCGTCTGCCGTGCCGGGCCAAGTGGCCCGGCTCTTGTTTGCAGCGGAGAAAACCATGACGCATATTGACGGCGCAAAAGCAGAGAAAAGCGCATCACAACCGAAAATGGACGCCTTGCCGGTTGTTGCCTATGTTCTGCTTTGGTTTCCCCTCTCCTCCGAAACGTTCATCTTTCGCGAGGTTGTGCAGCTTATGGCGCGGGGATTGCCTGTGCGCGCCTATACCATGTATGGGAAAAGCCTGAGCGGCTGTAGCGAAGAAATGCGCAAGTTTACCGGGCCTGTGGAACGCATGGGCGTTGGCGGCACAGTGCGCATTCTCCGGGCTTTCATGCGTGCCCTTTCACGCAATCCGCTCAAGGTCTGGAACCTCATGCGCAAGGGATTTTTCCACCGAATGCGCAACATGGAATCCCTGGGTGAAAACCTGTGGTGCTTCATGGCGGGCTTTTTGCTCGCCGAATTGTGCGTGAGGGATGGCGTGAAGCTTATTCACGCCCCGTGGGCCAACGGCCCGGCAACGGCATCATGGGTGGCTTCGCGTCTTACAGGTATTCCCTTTGCCTTTACGGGACGCGCTGGCGACATCTACCCGGAAGACGGCCTGCTGCGGGAAAAATCCGCAGATGCGCTCTTCATCCGCACCAACAATCACGCCAATGTGAGCTGGCTGCGCAACTTCTGCCCTGTTGGGCAGGAGCATAAAGTACACGCCATTTACAACAGCCTTACATTTACCCCCAAGGGGCAGTGTGCAGTCAGCATGCGCCCTCCTTACCGTTTGCTGGCGGTGGGGCGCTTTGCGCGCACCAAGGGTTTCCCCGACCTGCTCTCGGCCATGGCGCGCCTGCAAAGAGAAAACGTACCTGTGACCCTTACCCTCGTGGGCAACGGCCGCTGGCGGTTCAAGCTTATGGGTATGCGTGACCGACTGGGCCTTAAAAATATCGTGCACATGCCCGGCTTTATCCCGCATGATCAGATCTGCGGCTACATGCTCGACCACGACATGCTCATCATGCCGAGTGTTGTCCATTTCAACGGCGACCGCGACGGTATCCCCAACGTGATCATGGAAGCTCTCTCGCACCGCATGCCTGTCATTGCCACAGACGTGTGCGGCATCTCCGAAGTGATAATCAACGGAGAAACCGGCCTGCTTACCCCGCAGCGCAACCCGCGCGCTCTTGCCGACGCCGTACGGCATATGGTTGAAGACCGGGAACACGCAAGCCGCATGGCCGAGGCAGGCCGCGCCCGCGTTGAAAAAATGTTTGACCGGGAAAACAACATCACGGCTCTGTTGCGCCTTTATGTGGATGAAAGCCGTCGTTACTGGAGCCATTCCGGTGGACAGACCCGAAGCATTGCAGAGGACGACATCCCCGCCGCCATGAAAGCCGGAGCGGCAGGTCACGCATGAGCGTCAAACAGCCGCTCTATCTGGCCGTCAGTCTGGACGTTGAAGAAGAAGGCCTCTTTGGCGGACGCTACGCCCGCCGTGGCTTTTCCACGCGCAACACCGCCAGCCTGAGAGCCTTGACCCCTTTCTGCACCATGGGCGTGCGCCCCACGCTCTTCTGCGCTCACAGCGTATTGGCTGATAAAACATCCCACGAGACCCTGGCATGGCTGCGAGACGAACACCATGCTGAAATTGGCGTGCACCTGCACCACTGGAACACGCCGCCTCTGGCGCTGGACGGGTCGGAGCAAACCCTGCCCGACATGACCGACAGCGTGCCCGCTGCAGCACTGTCCAACGATCTGTTCGCCGCCAAACTCGCGGCCCTTATGGAGGCTGGCCGTGCAGTGCAGAGCGCGCCGCTCACTTCCTTTCGCATGGGCAGATGGGATCTGCACCGCCAGCACTGGCATCTTCTGGCCGCCGCAGGCATTCTTTGCGATGCCTCAGTGCGCCCCCTGCACTGCGCCCCCACGCCTATGCAGGGCCCCGACCATTTTGACGCGCCAGGCACTCCATACTGGGTTTCGGTGGGAGAGGACAATATTTTTGAAGTTCCCCTCACAGTGACCCCCCTCGTTCCGCAGCTTCCGGCCTTGTTGCGCAGCGTGTCCGGCCCGGCTGGCAAAAAAATACGCGCCAGCCTGAAAAGCTGGGGAGCACTGGCTCTGCTGCCTGTTTACCATCCTCTGTGGGCCATGTGCGCCATTACAAAAGTCTTTACGGCCCGTGGCGGACGGGTGCTTTCCCTGACCTGGCATTCATCAGAAATGATGCCCGGCGGCACGCCTCACCTGCCTGACGCCACAGCAGTGGCGCGCTTCACACGCAAAGTTGCCGACTGGCTCAACTGGCTGCACAGGCATTACAGTGTGCGGTGCGTGACCATGGACGAACTGCGCTGCGAGCTTGGGCCAACCGCCCCCACTTTGTTGGGCAAGGGCGACTGGACCGGGGAATCTACAAGTCCATAGTACAGCTTTCCAGAAAAAATTTACTAGCAAACCTTGATGATACATATACAAAGAGGCGGCGATAGCCTTAATACCCAGCAACCCGCTGAGAAAAGCCCGCCGCATTTGGAGACAGCCATGACGGAAACCAGCACCAAGGCCTCCCCCCCCGTATTCGAGACGGGCCTGCCGCACGTGGCCTATGTTCTGCTGTGGTATCCGCTGTTTACACAGCCCTTTATCTTCAGGGAAGTAGAAGGCCTCAAAAGGCTGCTTCCGCTTTCCGTATACAGCCTGTACGGCCCCAACCTGCGCCACTGTTCCAATGAGATGCGGGCCGTGGCCGGAGAGACGCACACTTACGGCATGCGCGCTCTGGGGCGTGTGCTGGGGGAATGCTTCCGGCAAATTGCGCTGCACCCTTTACGCTCGGGACGCCTCTTCCGCAGGGCCATATTCCGCCGCTGGCGCAGCTGGGAAACCTTGGGGGAAAACCTTTGGGCATTTTGCGCTGGCATGTACCTGGGCCGTCTGTTCAGCGAGGCTGGCATAGACATGATCTACGCTCCATGGCCACGCGGCACGGCCACAGCGGCCTGGGTTGCCTCGCAGATCGCCGGGTTGCCCTTTGCCACAGCCGCGCGCGGCGATAATCTGGAGCCAGCCGACTCGGACCTCGGCGACAAGCTGACCGCAGCTTTCTTTGTCCGTGCCAACAACGAGGCGGACAAAACACGTATCGAGGTTTTTGCCAAGGGGCAGGCCAAGGGCAAAGTGGAGTTGATCTACAACAGCCTTACCTTGCCGCCCTTGCCAAAAACTGAAGCAACCACAAGCGTTGCCGCACCCAAGGCACAGGAACATGCCCAGGCACAACAGCCCATGGAGCGCCCTGTGCGCCTTCTGGCTCTGGGGCGGTTTGACGTTACCAAGGGTTTTGACGTGCTGATCAAGGCCTGCGCTATCCTGCGCGACAGAGGGGTGGATTTCAGGCTTACCCTCGCAGGCGGAGGCGGCGCGGTTATGGGTCTAGGGCGTATGGAAGCAGAAATACTGCGCCTGCGCGAGGAGCTGCGGCTTGAAGACCGCGTACTGCTGCCCGGCATTATTTCGCACAACGAACTGCCGCACATTCTGGCCGAGCACGACATTTTTGCAGCGCCCTGCGTAGTGCACGAATCTGGCCGCCGCGATGGTATTCCAAACACGGTTATTGAAGCCTTGGCCTACGGCCTGCCCGTGGTGAGCACCACGGTCAACGCCTTGCCTGAAGTGGTGATCAACGGCAAAACCGGCCTTGCCGTGCCGCCCAATGATCCCGTGGCTCTGGCCGATGCCCTGCAGCGCCTTGCCGATGATGACGCCCTGGCTCAGGAGCTGGCGCGCAATGGCAAGCAGCTTGCGGCGGATATGTTTGACCCGACCCGCAACAATCGGCGTCTGGCAGACATTTTCATCAAACATTACACCATCTGGAAGCAAAAATGTGCGGTATAGCGGGCATTTGCCAAGTTGACGCCTCGCCTCTCACTCCCGAAGCCGGGCAGTGGGTCAAGGCCATGACCGATCGCATGTCCCATCGCGGCCCCGATGGTGAAGGACAGTGGAGCAGCGGCCCGGTATGCCTTGGGCACAGGCGGCTCTCCATCATCGACCTTTCCGGCGGCGGCCAGCCCATGCATAGCGCAGATGGTCAGATGACCGTCACCTTCAACGGTGAAATATACAACTATGCCGAGCTCAAGGAACAGCTGATCGCCCTTGGCGGACAATTTCAGACCAGTTCCGACACGGAAGTCATTCTCGAAGGCTACCGCATATGGGGGCCGGACTGCCTGGCCCGCTTTGACGGCATGTTTGCCTTTGCCCTGTGGGACAACCAGCAGCGCCGTCTGTTCTGCGCCCGCGACCGCTTTGGCAAAAAACCATTTTTCTACACCGTGCAGCACGGCAGGCTGTATTTTGCCTCTGAACTAACCGGGATTGAGCAGTTGCGCCATCTGAGCCTGACCATGAATCCGCAGGCCGTTATGCGCTATCTTGCCTACGAGTACGTGCCCACGCCACACAGCGTCTACACGGAGGTGCAGAGCCTGCCGCCTTCGCACATGTTGCTGCTGCAGGACGGTAATCTGAGCATTTCCCGCTACTGGGATATGCCCATGCCCGATGAGTCCGACAAGCGCAGCGACAATGAGCTTTGCGAAGAACTGCGTTTTCTGCTCTCACGGGCGGTGCGCCGCCGCATGGTCAGTGATGTGCCGCTGGGCGTGTTTCTTTCCGGCGGTATTGATTCCTCCATTGTAGCCGGGCTCATGGCCCGCCAGTCTTCCACGGCCATCAAGACATTTTCCATCGGCTTCAGCGAGGCCAGCTATGATGAGTCGCGCTATGCCCGCATCGTGGCCAAGGCCTTTGCCACTGACCACCATGAACGCGTGCTTTCCGCCGAGGAATGCGCGGATACCCTGCCCGGCATCATCAGCCGCATGGACGTACCCATGGCGGATGCATCCGTGGCCCCTACATGGCTGCTTTCCGGCGTCACGCGCGAAAAGGTCACCGTGGCCCTTGGCGGAGATGGCGCTGATGAACTTTGGGCAGGTTATGAGCATTACATCGGCTTCAAGGTTGCCCAGTGGTACAATGCAGCCCCCTCCGCGCTGCGCAAGGGCATCATAGAACCGCTCGCGCAACTGCTCCCTTCCTCTGCGGGGTACATCAACCCCCGCCTAGCCGTTGCCACATTCCTGCGGGCGGCGCATGCCCCGGCATGGCAGCGGGTGCAGACCATGCTCACGGCCTTTACGCCCGACATGCAGGAATCCATTCTGGATGCCGCTTTCAAGGCCCAACAGCCCGGCTTTCTGGCTCCCGAAGTTCTCTTTGCCCCCACGCGCGAGCACTATGACCACTGGCAGCCGCAAAACACCGCCACGCCGCTTGCCCGCGCTTTCCACGTGTATGCCCGCCAGTTCATGCTTGATGATATTCTGGTCAAGGTTGACCGCTGCTCCATGCTGCACAGCCTGGAGGTTCGCGCGCCGTTCCTTGACAAGGACGCGGCGGAGTTTGCAGCGCGCCTGCCTGTGAGCAGAAAACTGCACGGCTTCAAGCGCAAATGGCTGCTCAAAAAGGCTTTTGCCGAACTGCTGCCAGATGAAATCCTGTACCGCAACAAACGCGGTTTTCAGATTCCTGTGGCGCAATGGCTGCGGGGCCGCATGCGACCCCTCATGGAAGACCTGCTGAGCGAATCCACCCTGAAGGCGCAGGGCATATTCAACTATCAGTCGGTCCGCGCCCTCATGGACGATCACATCTCTGGCAGGGCCGATCTGCGCAAGCCACTGTGGACCCTGCTGGTGTTCCAGCTGTGGTGGAGGGCTCGCCATCCCTGAGCCAGCCCTGCTTGCCACCATCAACAGAGTGCTTATAATTAAAGAAGCATGCGGAAAACCCGCTGCTTAAATCTGCTTGAGAGGAAAATGCATGACCAGCCAGATCAAGACTGCTCTTCTGCTTGCCCTGCTTTCCGCCATTATAATCATGCTTGGCGGCCTGATGGGCGGGCGTACAGGCGTTATTTTTGCCTTTGGCCTTGCCTTGCTCATGAACGTGGGCAGTTACTGGTATTCTGACAAAATAGTGCTCTCCATGTACCGCGCGCGCGAGCTTGCGCCGGAAGAAGCCCCTTACCTGCACAAAATCGTGGAAGAGCTTTCCCACAATGCGGGCATTCCCAAGCCGCGCATCTGCGTGGTGCCTGAAGAAGCTCCCAATGCTTTTGCCACGGGCCGCAACCCGGAAAATGCCGTTGTTGCCGTCACGGACGGCATCATGCGCCTGCTCTCGCCCGAAGAACTGCGCGGTGTGCTGGCGCACGAAATCGGGCACATTGTCAACCGCGACATTCTTATTCAGACCATTGCGGGCGTTATGGGTTCCGCCATTGTGACCCTTGCCAATATCTTTCAGTTTACGGCCATATTTGGCGGCAACCGGGACGAAGAAGGCGGCGGAACCAACCCCATTGCCGCCATTGCTCTGGCCCTGTTGGCGCCCATGGCTGCCGGGCTTATCCAGATGGCGATTTCACGCTCGCGCGAGTATCTGGCGGACGACACGGGCGCCGCGCTTTGCGGTCAGCCCCTGGCCCTTGCCGGTGCGCTGAACAAACTGGGCATGGCCAGCGGCCAGATCCCCATGCAGGAAGGCAACCCCAGCACGGAACAGATGTTCATTGTGACCCCCATGTACGCTCATGGCGGCATGGCAAGCCTCTTCAGCACCCATCCGCCCCTGGAAGAACGCATTCGCCGTCTGCGCGAAATGGCAGCTTCCGGGCGCTGAAAACCACAGCCCACGAGGTAGATGATGCACGCACGCCTTGTTTGCGCCGCCCTGCTGAGCCTTGCGCTGATAGCCTGTAACAAGACCCAGCCAACGCAGGACGCTACGCCCCTTCCTCCGGTCGAACCCTGCCCCTTTGTATACATCTACGCCCCTGGCAACTACATTGTAGATATTGCCAGTGGGTCACAGGTGATTCTTGACCCTGGCGTACAGGAGTTCGACCTGTTCTGCTCGCCGGGCGAAGCACGGGCGGCTGTGAATGAAGCCGTGCGGCTCGGCGTCCTGACCGAGGGCGACTGGCGCATCTACCGCCTTGAAGGCTCCATGGAAGAGATTGGTCAGAGGCAGCGCAACAACCAGCATACCCTCACCCGCATGACCCAGATTGTGGACTGGGTTGCTGAAGGTTTCTAACTGCCGCATATGAATGAAATGCAAAAGCTCCGGACATGGAAAATGCCCGGAGCTTTTTTGTCTGCGCTGACAATATGGACTCAGTCTTTACGAAATACCATGGTCATCATATTGCCCCAGAATGGCGGCGAGATTCCTTCCGGCTCTTCCCCCCTGTTTCTGGCTTCAATGGCCCTGTACAGGGTCTGAATGTCCATGGGCGGGTCAGCGTAAGGAGTTTCCTCATAAAAGAACGTCTGCCCCACTGTGCTGCACCCCAGCGCCGCGAACTCGCCTGCCAGCGATTGCGGCGTGTAGCCCACACAGTCACACGGGGTAAGGCTGAAACGAAACCTGTTGCGGAAAGTCTGGTGGCAATAGGCCTCCATATTGGGCTGGGCCGTCACATAGACAAGCCCGCCGGAAGCCAGCAGCGATACCGCCTTGCTGAAAAAGCGGCGCGGCGCATGCACATACTGCAATACGCCGCGAAAAATGATCAGGTCAAATCCGGGGGTTATCTCCAGATCAGGAAAATACCCCTCCTGCACAGGGTAACGCTGCGCGGCCTTTAGTGCCGCCTCGTGCCCAAATTCCACACCATGGCACTGGTGCCCCGCAGCGGCAAACATGTCCAGAAACAGGCCGTCTGCACAGCCCACATCCAGCACCTTGGCCCCAGGTTTTAGAAATTGCGCGATATACTCGTAGTCCACAACATACATGCGTTGCCGCTGGGCGCATTCTTCTTCAACCGCACAGTGTTCACGGTTCTGATAATCCTGCCAGTAAGCAGACAGGCCAGCCTGATTAAGACGGTGGTCGCAATAGTATGCGCCGCATGCACACTTTTGCGCCATTACACCCTCGCCAGCTTGGTAGGCAATCTGGCTTTGCTGACCGCCACACACAGGACAGGAAGCAACTTTTTCCAGATAATGCCGGGCAAAAAAATTATCTTCCATCGCTTCCTCCGTTATAGAACACTAGAACGGCTTTGCGAACCTGTCCAGCATGCAGCCTATCACGGGGGCAACAGTGGCTAGGGCAGTGTTTTGCATGCACATATCTGACCCACAATTTCCATGGGCAGGGGCCGCCCACAGCCAGTGAGCCCTTCAAGCGCGTCCGTAAGAAATTTTACCAGGCAGTCTGCCAGATCAAGCCTGGCGGTTTCCTCGCCAAATACGGCAATTTCCGTATCGGGCATGGCAGGCAAGGCCAGGGATTCCGGTGCTTCCACAAGGCCCGGCCCCAGAAATGAACGGCCAAGCACAGAGAGCCCAAGGTTGCCAATCACTGCGGCCTGCAAGCCCATGATACTGTGCACCGTGCACGAGATACGCCACGGCAGTTGCGCAGCACGCAGCACATCCAGCATCACACGCCGGTACGAACAGGGCGCGGGCAAGGCCACCAGCGGCAGCGTGCCGTTGCCGTCACGCCGGAAGTCGGACGAGGCAATCCACACCAGTTTTTCACGCCAAATGACGCGGCCTGTCTGCGGCTGGGCATCACGCTTGGCTATCACAAGGTCAAGCTCGCCAGCGTTGAGCTTTTCCACCAGCATGGTGGAGAGTCCTGTCATGAGCTCAAGGCGCACCTGCGGGTGCGCCTTGCCAAAGCGGGAGAGCAGCACCGGCAACTGACGCGGAATAAAGTCTTCCGCCACGCCCAGGCGCATGCGGCCTTCAATGGGTGGGGCGGTCATTAGGCGCAGGGCTTCGTCGTTGCGGGCAATGATGGCATAGGCGTGTGCCAGCAGCAGCTCGCCATCTGCGCTCAACAGTACCGCACGGCTGGTGCGGTTAAAGAGGCTTTTGCCCACAATACCCTCAAGCCTGCGAATCTGCTGGCTGATAGCCGATTGCGTTCGGGCCAGCACATCCCCCGCAGAGGTAAAGCTGCCAGTTTCCGCAACCGTAACAAAGGTGCGCAGCAGGTCGATTTCCAGATCTGGCTGTTTCATGGACGATCAATAACAAAAACTACTTAATGTCACAATAACTATTAATTTTACTTTTTACTACTCTCTGCCTATAGCTGAATACAGGCAGAAGACACATGATTCTGAACATACCATGCGTTTTTGCCGTGTGGGGAGCGAGATACCGTATCAAACCCCCGCGTGATGCCTCATGCAACCGAGGGCTGTTGGGTACAGACGGCGGTTGCGATCTGGGTGGGGCTGGCGCAGCCAGGATTTGTCAGGCCCTGCCTGCCCGGCCCCACCACCAGACAGAGTACTAACCACAGGAGCATACCATGAACGCAGTTATCGCCACTGGCGGCCACAGCCCGGATTCGCCCCAGGCATTCACTGACCAGGAGCGGCCCGTGCCTGTTCCCGGCACGCACGACCTGCTGGTAAAGGTTGCAGCAGCAGGCATGAACCCGGTGGACACCAAGGTGTTTGCACGGCTCGACCAGGGGGTGCAACGCGTTTTGGGCTGGGATGCCGTGGGTGAAGTTGTGGCTGTGGGGCCAGAAGCAGGCAAATTCAGGCCCGGCCAAAGAGTCTTGTACGCGGGCGATCTTACCCGCGATGGTAGCAATGCAGAGTATCAGCTTGTGGACGCACGCATCGCGGCACTTGCGCCCTCAAACCTCAGCGATGCCGAGGCAGCAGTAATGCCGTTGACCAGCATCACCGCGTGGGAAGGCGTGTTTGACCGACTTGGATTTGTTGCCGCCCCAGGCGCGAACCAGGGCCGCAGCCTGCTTGTTATCGGCGGTGCTGGCGGGGTTGGCTCCATGATTATTCAGCTTGCGGCATGGGCTGGCATAACGGTGGCGGCCACGGCAGGCAGACCCAATTCTGCCCAGTGGTGCAAGGAGCTGGGCGCGTCTTTGGTGATCGGGCGTGACAATATCCCCGCACGGCTGAAGGAAGCAGGCCTGCCCCAGACAGACGCCATTTTTTGCACCACCCACGCTTCAGACCACTGGGCAACCATGGCCGAAGTGATAAAGCCGCAGGGCAGCGTGTGCCTTATTGATGACCCTTCCGGCCCACTGGACATCACCCTTTTCAAGCCCAAGTGCGCCCGCATCTGCTGGGAATTCATGTTTACCCGTTCCCTGTTCCACACGGAGGACATGGAAAGGCAGGGCCAGATTCTGGATGCCGTGGCCCGCATGGTGGAAACAGGCACGCTGCGCACCACGCTGGCTGATACGCTTACGGGGCTTTCTGCCAACACTGTGCGGCAGGCACACCTGCGGCAGGCATCTGAAACCATGGTGGGCAAACAGGTGATCGTTTTCAACGCATAAGGTACCGTGCATGCATGGGCATGCTCCGGGCACCCTCACCCGGCTTGCCACACTACCACGCGAGATACCCAACTGCTACCGCAAGGCCCACGTGCGCAACAAGGCCCGCATCGCCCAGTAATCTCTGGTGCGGTGCGGGCCTTGAATATATGGCGAGCGGGGCGCTCTGCCTATGAGCGGTAGTCTGAATTAAGGGTCACGTACTCGTGACCAAGGTCGGAAGCCTGGAAGTTGTAAAAACCAGTACCGCCACCCAGGTCGATCTCCACCTGTACATCCTTGGCCTTGAGCAGCTCGGCCAGTGCGTCCTCCTGATCTTCGTTCACGGGGCACCCCTTGCGGAAGCGCTCAATGCCGCACAGCTTCATGCTTACCTTGGTGGGGTCAAACTTTGCGCCGCTGTAGCCCACGGCGGTAACAATGCGGCCCCAGTTGGCATCGCCGCCGTAAATGGCGGTTTTGACCAGCTGCGAATGGCCCACGCTGCGGGCCACGGTGCGGGCATCGTCATCATTTGCAGCGCCGGTAACGGTGATGTGGATGACCTTGCTGGCTCCTTCACCATCCATAACCAGCATATGCGACACCGTGCCCAGGATGTCGGTAAGCGCTTCTTCCAGCAGTGTCAGGTCAGCCGCACTTTCAGCGGCAACGCCAGACGCTCCGTTGGCAAGGCCCAGAATGGTGTCGTTGGTGGAGGTGTCGCCGTCAACGCTCACCCGGTTGAAGGTCTTTTCCACGGCGCGGCCAAACATGGCCTGCCAGGGATCGCGCGCCACCTTGGCGTCTGTGAGTGCCACGCAGAGCATGGTTGCCATATTGGGGCAGATCATTCCCGCGCCCTTGGCCATCACGGTAAGGCGCACAGTGCCGCCTGCAAGCGTAACCTCGCGCATGGAAAATTTGGGAAAGGCATCCGTGGTCATAAAGGCGCGAGTAAAGCCCTCCGCATCGCGGGTGCCAATATTGCTGACCAGTTTGGGCACTGCATCAAGCCACAGATCCATCTTGAGATGCGCGCCCACAACGCCAGTGGAGAGGGGCAAGATTTCATCAGCCTCAAGCCCGGTAAGCCCAGCCACCATTGCCTGCGTGGCGCGGCAGTTGGCAAGGCCTTCGTCGCCGGTGCAGGCGTTGGCCTGACCGGAATTTGCCAGAACAGCACGCGCCGTGCCCCGGCTTGCCAGTATCTCCTGACACACCAGCACAGGAGCGGCCTTGAACAGATTCTGGGTGAACATGCCCGCCAGCACGGCGGTTGTGTCTGAAACAATAATGCCAAGGTCGTCCCGGCCAGCCTTTTTGAAATTGGCAGCCGCAGCCCCAGCCCTGAAACCCTTTGGCAGATCGTCCTGCATCACCTACTCCATCATATCGTTGACTGTGCCATGATGCCCCAGCAGAGTGCGAAGCCTCACGCAATATAGCAAATCCAAGTTTCCGTTACAGCAGAATGCCCTTTTCTGGCCCTGCCAACAACAGCTAATTTTAGTGCCCGCCACAAGCAAGGCGGGGGAGAAAGCACACCGCTTCCTCCCCCGCCGTATAAAGCCTTGAGCGGCTAGGCCGCCAGGCTCAGATTATGTGCGGCTCTTCTGGATTTCTTCGGCAATGGCCTGGGGCACGCGTTCGTAGTGATCGAACTGCATGGTGAAGGTGGCGCGGCCCTGAGTGCGCGAACGCAGGTCAGTGGCATAGCCGAACATGGCGGAAAGCGGCACCTGAGCGCGCACGCTCTGCGCGCCGCCAGCGCGGGCTTCCATGCTCTGCACGCGGCCACGGCGGCCATTGAGGTCGCCCATGACGTCGCCGAGGTATTCTTCAGGCGTCACCACTTCCACGTCCATGATGGGTTCGAGCAGCACAGGGGTAGCCTTGCGCATGCCGTCCTTGATGGCCATGGAGCCAGCCACGTAGAAGGCCTGTTCCGAGGAGTCGACTTCGTGGTACGAACCGAACACCAGGGTAACCTTCACGTCCACCACGGGGAAGCCAGCGAGCACGCCAGACTTCAGGGCATCATTGATACCCTTGTCCACAGCGGGGATGTATTCCTTGGGAATAACACCGCCGGTGATGGCGTTGACGAACTGGTAACCGTTGCCGGGGTTGGGCTCAACGTCAATGACAACGTGACCGTACTGACCGCGACCACCAGACTGCTTGGCGTACTTGAGGTCCGACTTGGCAGGCTTGGAGATGGTTTCACGGTAGGCAACCTGGGGCTTGCCGACGTTGGCGTTCACGCCGAATTCGCGGGTGAGGCGGTCAACGATGATTTCCAGATGCAGTTCGCCCATACCGGCGATCAGGGTCTGGTTGGTTTCGTCGTCGCCCTTCACGCGGAACGAGGGGTCTTCCTTGGCCAGCTTGTTCAGAGCGGCGGAAAGAGCGTCGCGGTCGGCCTTGGTCTTGGGCTCGATGGCAACTTCGATAACCGGATCAGGAATATTCAGCGATTCCAGAATGACTTCGCGCTTTTCATCGCACAGGGTGTCGCCGGTGGAGGCGTTTTTCAGACCCACCAGAGCCACGATGTCGCCAGCGCCAGCCCATTTCACGTCTTCACGCTTGTTGGCGTGCATCTTCAGGATGCGGCCAATGCGTTCGCGCTTCCCGGTGTTGGCGTTGTACACGGTCATGCCGGATTCAAGGAAACCGGAGTAAATACGGAAGAAGGACAAGTGCCCGATGAAGGGGTCGGAGAAAAGCTTGAACACCAGGCCAGCAAGGGGTTCCTTGTCGTCGCAATGGCATTCCACAATTTCTTCGGGCTTGCCGGCAATGTGGCCGGGCATGGGCGGGATGTCCACCGGAGAAGGCAGGTAGTCCACCACGGCGTCCAGCAGGGGCTGCACACCCATGTTGCGGAAGGCGGAGCCCAGCAGCACCGGCACGATGTTGCGGGCAATGGTGGCCTTGCGGATGCAGGTGATGATTTCTTCTTCGGTAAGGGTCTCGCCGCCGAGATACTTTTCGAGCAGGGCTTCGTCTTCTTCGGCCACCGCTTCCAGCATCTCGTGATGCTTTTCTTCGTAAAGATCCTTCATGTCGGCAGGCACGTCTTCAACGCTGAATTCCGCGCCCTTGGAGCTCTTGTCAAAACGGATGGCATGCCCGCGCACCAGATCCACCACGCCTTCAAACTTGTCTTCGCTGCCGATGGGCAACTGCAGCGGCACGGCCTTGGCGCCAAGACGGTCGTGAATCATGTCCACGCAGCGGAAGAAGTTGGCGCCGATACGGTCCATCTTGTTCACAAAGCAGATGCGGGGAACATTGTAGCGGTCAGCCTGACGCCACACGGTTTCAGACTGGGGTTCCACGCCGGCAACGGCGTCGAACACGCACACGGCACCATCGAGCACGCGCAGCGAACGTTCCACTTCAATGGTGAAGTCAACGTGGCCGGGGGTGTCGATGATGTTAACGCGGCAGTCTTTCCAGAAGCAGGTGGTGGCGGCAGAAGTAATGGTGATGCCGCGTTCCTGTTCCTGCTCCATCCAGTCCATGGTGGAGGCGCCGTCGTGCGTTTCGCCGATCTTGTGGTTAACGCCGGTGTAGAAAAGAATGCGTTCGGTGGTGGTAGTCTTGCCTGCGTCAATATGGGCCATAATGCCGATATTGCGCTGTTTGTTTACAGCAACGGTGCGGGACACGGTGTTTCCTCCATACTGCGGATGCGGTGTGGTGCAAAGCCGACGCCGCTTCCTTGCGGACGCGGCGTCGGGCTGAATTCAGATAAAAAACGGAAGGCCCTCTTACCAGCGGTAGTGAGCGAAAGCCTTGTTCGCGTCGGCCATGCGGTGCGTGTCTTCACGCTTTTTCACCGCGCCGCCGCGACCGTTGAAAGCATCCAGCAGTTCGGCGGAAAGTTTGGCAGTCATGCCTTTTTCACCGCGCGAACGGGCATAGTTGATAAGCCAGCGGATCGACAGGGAAACCTGACGTTCCGGGCGCACTTCCATGGGCACCTGGTAGGTGGCGCCGCCGACGCGGCGGGCCTTGACTTCCATGTGGGGCTTCACGTTGTCCAGGGCCTTTTCAAAGGCGCGCATGGGTTCTTCGCCCGTCTTTTCAGCCAGGGTCTCAAGGGAGCTGTAGAAAATCTTTTCGGCTGCACCCTTCTTGCCGTCGAACATAAGCCTGTTCACAAACTTGGTGACAAGGCGGCTGGAGTACAACGGATCGGGCAGCACTTCCCTCTTGGGGATAGGACCTTTACGGGGCATGGGGTTTCTCCTTCATGCTTGTTTTGCGGCGGCACCAAACCCCGCGGCGACCGGCGCTCCCCAAGGGAAGCAGCCAGGCGGGCCGCATGGCACGCGCCGAAAGAATAAAACTACTTGGGACGCTTGGCGCCGTACTTGGAACGGCTCTTGCGACGATCGGCCACGCCGGACGTATCAAGGGTACCGCGCACGATGTGGTAACGGACACCGGGCAAGTCTTTTACACGACCGCCGCGGATGATGACCACGGAGTGTTCCTGAAGGTTGTGGCCTTCGCCGGGGATGTAGGCCGTAACTTCAATGCCGTTGGTCAGGCGCACACGGGCGACCTTACGCAGAGCCGAGTTAGGCTTTTTCGGGGTGGTGGTGTAAACGCGGGTGCAAACGCCACGGCGCTGCGGGCAAGCCTGCAGGGCGGGGGTCTTCTTGCGCTTCACCACGGCCTTCCGCTCGATGCGGATAAGCTGGTTAATCGTGGGCATTATTTCCCTCCATATGGGATATTGCGCTCAAAAATGAGCTTTTTGAACGACAGGACATAGCGTTTCCGCCGAAGCCTGTCAATAGGCTGTCCCCGGCGGGAACGCGCACAAAAAATTTATTTTTATACCAGAGCCTGTCAAAAAAACAAGCTGTTAGCGCGCTGGCGATCAACGCAACTTCATTTTAATGGGGCATGGAGCCTGAAAAAAAATGTATGACAAGCACGCCAAGCACAATCAGCCCAAGGCCGAGGCAGGCGGCAAGGTCAAGCTTCTGCCCAAAAACCAGCAGCCCCAGAAGCGAAACCAGCACAATGCCAATACCGCTCCAGATGCCGTATGATATGCCCATGGGCACCACATTGAGCACCTTGGAAAGCAGATAGAATGAAATGCCATAGCCGAGCAGCGAAGCAAGGGTGGGCAAAAGGCGGCTCATGCCCTCTGAATGCTTGAGGCAGGCCGTGGCCCCCACCTCGACCAGAATGGCCGCTCCAAGCTGAACATATGCCATTGCGGCAGGAGTCATACCAACCTCTTTTGTATACCGGGGCAGCAAAGCCGCCCGCAGGAACGGCGGCGCGGACGACAGGCAACTGCCCGCCGTCCGCGCCGCGTATAAAAACAGCAACCCTTGAGGGTTACAGAAGATTACTCTTCGCTCAGGGCCTCGGCAAAGCGGGCGCGCAGGGCCTGCATTTTTTCCTTGGCGTCCAGCAGCTTTTCGGCGCGTTCGCGCTCGCGGGCCACCACATCCGCAGGGGCGCGGCTCACAAAGCTCTCGTTACTCAGCTTCATGTTCACGCCCACCACGTCTTTTTCAAGCTTGGCGATTTCCTTGTCCAGGCGGGCAAGTTCGCCGTTGAGGTCCACAGCACCCTTGAGGGGCACAATAACCTGGCAGCCTTCCACCACCGCAGAGGCCGAAGCCTTGGGCGCGTGAACATCCGCACCAATGGTGAGGGTCTCAAGCCGCGCCAATGTGGTCATGCACTGGCTGTTGGCCTGGAGCAGCTCGGCCTGGGCCGCGTCCACGGGATGCAGCATGAGGCTGACCTTGTGGCTCGGGCTGATGCCAAGCTCGGCCTTGATGGTACGCACGGCCACGATGATGCCCTGAATCAGCTCCATGCGACCACCCTCGGCAGGCCGCAGGCAGGCCGGGCGCGCGGCGGGGTACAGCTCGCGGGCGATATCTGTGGCCTTTTCTCCAGCCGCCACGGGCAGCGCGGCCCATATTTCGGCGGTCACAAAGGGCACGATAGGGTGCAGCAGCACCAGCAGCTCGCGCAGGGCCAGCCACAGCACGTACTGGGCCTCGGCCTTGCGCTTGGGGTCTTCAGACTGCATGTCGGGCTTGATAAGCTCAAGATACCAGTCGCAGAATTCATTCCACAGGAACTTGTAGCCCAACTGCGCCGCATCGTTGAAGCGGTAGTCGACCAGGGCCTTGTCCATGTCCTGCTTGACCACTTCAAGCCGGTGCAGCAGCCACTGGTGGTGCAGACCGGGAACCGTCTCGGGAGCCACCGGAGCCGGGGCTTCTTCCGGCAGGTTCATGAGGGCGAAGCGGGCCGCGTTCCACAGCTTGTTCACAAAGTGGCGGTAGCCCTCGATGCGCTCCTCGGAAAGACGGATGTCGCGCCCCATGGCGGCAAAGGCCGTCAGGGTAAAGCGCAGGGCATCACAGCCGTATTTGTCGATCATTTCCAGCGGATCAATGACATTGCCCGTGGATTTGGACATCTTGCGGCCCGAGGCGTCGCGCACCAGGGCATGCAGGTACACGTCCTTGAACGGAACTTCGCCCATAAAGTGGATGCCCATCATCATCATGCGGGCCACCCAGAAGAACAGGATGTCAAAGCCCGTCACCAGCACCGAGGTGGGATACCAGCGGCGCAGATCCTTGGTGTCCTCAGGCCAGCCCATGGTGGAGAAGGGCCACAGCGCGGAGGAGAACCACGTGTCCAGCACGTCTTCTTCCTGCTTCAGCGCGCCGCCGCACTTGGGGCAGACTGCGGGGGCTTCTTCGGCCACCACCAGTTCGCCGCATGATTCGCAGTTCCACGCCGGAATGCGGTGCCCCCACCATATCTGACGGCTGATGCACCAGTCGCGGATATTATCGAGCCAGTGGTAGTAGGTCTTGAGCCACGTTTCGGGAAAAATCTTGGTCATGCCGGGCACGGCATCGCGCGCGGCAGGGGCCATCTTGGTGGCTGCCACAAACCACTGCGTGGAAACGTGCGGTTCAACCACCGTATGGCAGCGGTAGCAATGGCCCACGGCGTGGTCGATTTCCTCAATGCCCTCAAGCTGCCCGGCGGCTTCGATATCGGCCACGATGCGGGTGCGGCATTCTTCCTTGGCAAGGCCAGCATAGGCCCCGGCCTCGGCGGTCATGACGCCGTTTTCGTCAATGGCCTTGAGAAAAACGAGGTCGTGCTTCTTGCCCAGCATCCAGTCGTTATGGTCGTGGCAGGGCGTCACCTTGAGCGCGCCTGTGCCGAATTCGCGGTCAACATAGGCATCGGCGATAATGGGGATCTCGCGCCCAAGCACGGGAATCACAGCCTTTTTGCCTATGAGGGAGGTGTAGCGCTCATCCTCGGGATGCACGCAAATGGCGGTGTCGCCGGGGATGGTCTCGGGCCGGGTGGTGGCAATGGTGATGTGCCCGCTGCCGTCGGCCAGCTGATAACGCACCTTCCACAACTTGCCCCGGCTCTGCTCGTGTTCCACTTCGTCATCGGCAAGAGCCGTGTGGCAGCGCGAGCACCAGTTGATGATGTAGTCGCCCTTGTAGATCAGCCCTTCATTGTAGAGCTGCACAAAAACCTTGCGCACGGCGGCGGAGAGGCCTTCATCCATGGTGAAGCGCAGACGCGTCCAGTCCACGGAATCGCCAAGGGCGCGCGCCTGATCGAGAATGCGGTGGCCGTATTCATCGCGCCATTCCCACACCCGGTCGATAAAGGCTTCGCGGCCCAGATCCTTGCGGCTCTTGCCTTCCTTGGCAAGGGCGCGTTCCACCACGTTCTGCGTGGCAATGCCCGCGTGGTCGGTGCCGGGCACCCAGAGCACGTTCTTGCCCTTCTGACGGGCGTGACGGCAGAGCACGTCAATAAGTGTATGGTTGAGCGCATGCCCTATGTGCAGCGCGCCCGTGACGTTGGGCGGCGGAATGACAATGGAATACGGCTCGCCGGGAGCGTCCGGATCGGGCGTAAAGGTTTTGTCATCTTCCCAGTGCTTGCGCCACCGGGCTTCAACGTCATGGGGCTCATAGCCCTTGGGTAGCGTATCCGCCATCTTGCTTTCTCCATGAAAGGCGGCGATAATGCGGTATATGTTTGCCGCACAGCCAATCTGCATTTTATGGGACGCGTCCCACATCTGGGGCCTCATGGCCTGGCGCGCTGTTCGCGCGCTGGGACTGCCCTGCCGCCTGGTTAAGGGACAAGAAATAGCCGAAGGCGCGTATTTAGGCAAGCCGGGGGGCGTCAGCCCCAATGACGGCCTGCATCAAGGCGGCGCGGGCGTAAGCCTGCTGCTGGTTCCCGGCGGCAACGCACGGCTCAAGGCCTCGGCCCTCGGCAAGAACGGGCGCGAGGCCGTGCGCCAGTGGGTGGAACACGGCGGCAACTATCTGGGCTTTTGCGGCGGTTCCGGCCTTGCTCTAAGCCACCCCACCCCAGACCACGGCCTGAATATCTGCCCATGGGCACGGGCCGCCTATCCTGAGCGCCTGTACCATCTTATTTCCGGCCATGTGCGGGCGCACGTTGCCGCCGGGCATGAATTTTCGCCCCGTAGGCCTGCTGCGCGAACCAGCCCACCCGAGAACGGGCACAACGACACGGGCGCAACTGCCCCCCTTTGCCCCGGAGTTCGCCGCGCTGCCGCGCAGCAGCCCCAGAGCGGAGCATCGTCTGAAATATTTTCTCCCTCGCTGCCTGTCTGGTGGCCGGGGCGCTTTGCGCCTGAAAAGAACGACAACGTCACCGTACTGGCCTCCTACGGTTCGCCAGATGCGGATTTCTGGCTGGCGGACCTGCCCCTGCAAAGCCTGCCCGCCAAGGTTTTTTCTCACTGGCGCGACCTGTACGGTCTGAACCTCTCGGCAGATTTTCTCGAAGGTCAGCCCATGGCCGTGACCGGAGCTTACGGACAGGGGCGCTATGTGCTGAGCTACTCGCACCTTGAAACGCCGCACAGCCCCGATGCCAACGCGTGGCTGGCCCAGTTGCTGCGCAGCATGACAGGCCTTGAACCCGCGCGCGAGGATGTTCCCCTGTGGCAGTTGCGCCACCCATGCGCCGCCTGGCCCCAAGGCTCGGGCGGCCCCCTGCTGGACGCACTGCGCCACATGCGCGAGCTGCTTGACCTGGCTGTGGCCCACCATCTTTTCTTTGGGCGCACCCACTGGCTGTGGGGCTGGCGCACGGGCCTGCCCGGCGCCGCCTGCAACAACCTGCACGCGGCCCTGTGCACGGCGGCGAGCCTTGAACCGTCTGCGGCGGCGCTGGCCTACTGGCAGCAAGTGGCCCCGCGCTTTGCCAAGCTTGAAGGCCTGTTTGCCGCCGGAGCGGAAGATTATTTTCTGGCCTGCCGCCTTGCGGAAACCCTCTCCCCCACCATGCCGGACGCCATTGACAAGCGCGGCCTTGACCACCAACGCGAATCGCTGTTCGGGCACCCCATGAATGGCGGGGGCATTCTGTCCGAGCTGCTGGAAATGACCGAGGAGCTTGTTTACCTTTCCCAGACTTCCACGCCCTGCGATCTGGCCTGATTCCTCTGCGGCTGATCCGGCACGGCGGCATGCCCGCCGCTGCGCGCCGCAAACGCTGGACGCCGAGGCCGCAAGCCGTTATGAGGGCTTTTTTTGCCTCAACCTCCAATGCCCAAGGCTCACATGTACGCATTTGATCTCGGTTGCACCGCCTATCAGCAGGCCTTTGAAATACAAAAACAGGCGCAGGCATACGTGCTTCAGGGCGGCGACGACATTCTGCTGCTTCTGGAGCATCCGCCCACCGTCACCCTTGGCAAAAACTCCGGTCAGGAAAATCTGCCTCCCAACCTCGCCAGCCTGTGGGGTTCGGCGGTGGATGTCGTGCACAGCACGCGCGGCGGCAATATTACCTGCCATTTTCCCGGTCAGCTGGTGGCCTACCCCATCATCAACCTGAAAAAACGCTCCGGCGGCGTCCGGGCCTATGTCAATGATGTTGAAGAAACCGCCATCCGCACGGTACGGCGCTTTGGCATTGAAGCGGCCCGCAAGCCGGGCTTTCCCGGCGTATGGGTGGGCGGCAGCAAGATTGCATCTCTGGGTATTGCCGTGCAGCGCCACGTGACCCTGCACGGTCTGGCCATGAATGTGGACAGGGATCTTTCCCTTTTCAACATCATCACCCCCTGCGGCCTTGACGGCGTGACCGCAACCTCGGTGCAGCGGGAGCAAGCTGGCGACCCGGCTACTATGGACGCGGTGAAAGCCTGCTTTCTTGAATCCTTTTGCGAAGTTTTCAGCCAACCGCTGCCGCCCCTGCAATCGGCGCAAGCCTGCGAAGCCCTGCTCGTGGGCCAACCGTAACGGGATGCAGGACGAATCAAATCACAAGCCAAACACCAGTTCAGGCAATTTGCGGCATGCCGCCGCAGGTGCCACAGCAAGGACGAAACAGATGACCCAACCCGATTCTTCCGATAATTCCGGTTCTGCCAGCGCCCCTCTGCGCAAGCCCGCATGGCTGCGCCGCCCGCTGGCCTCCGACAAACGCTTTTTCACCACTTCCGCCCTGCTGAACGAGCAGGGGCTTTCCACCGTCTGCAAGGAGGCCAACTGCCCCAACCGGCAGGAATGCTTTTCTTCCGGCACGGCCACATTTCTGATTTTGGGTGAAACCTGTACGCGTAACTGCCGCTTCTGCAATATCCACCCCGGCCAGACCAGCGCCCCCGACCCCACGGAACCGCAGCGCGTGGCTCAGGCCGCCATGACGCTTGGGCTCAGGCATGTGGTTGTCACTTCTGTGACGCGCGACGACCTCACGGATGGTGGCTCCGCCCAGTTTGCCTCAGTGATTACGGCGCTACGGCAAGCTCTCCCCGACAGCAGCGTTGAGGTGCTTATCCCCGATTTTCAGGGTAACGCTGATGCCCTGCGCACGGTCATGGACGCCAAACCTCATATCATCAACCACAATGTGGAAACGCACCCCGCGCTCTATGCGCAGGTGCGCCCACAGGCCGACTACGAACAAAGTCTGGAACTGCTGCGCCGCGTAAACGACTGCGGCATGACGGCCAAAAGCGGCCTCATGGTGGGGCTGGGGGAGACAGACGCGCAGGTGCTTGAGGTGATCAAGGATCTGCACACCGTGGGCTGCTCCATTGTGACCATCGGCCAGTATCTGCCGCCCACAAGCCAGCACCACAAGCTCGACCGCTATGTGACGCCGGAGCAGTTTGACGAGTACGCCGCCTACGGCAAATCACTGGGTTTGCGCCATGTGTTTTCCGGCCCGCTGGTGCGCAGCAGCTACCACGCAGCCAACTTTGCCTGATTGCGGGCCAGTGGCAGGTTGACTTTTATCTGCCGCAGCCGCACAACCATAAAAAAAGCGGGCTTTGCTCCCCGGATCACCGCCGGAGAACAAAGCCCGCTTTTCGTTCCTCAAATTTCAAGGCCCGGCTCAAACCATGCCCAAGATCTGAAAACCCCATACAAGACCTGTCAGGGTAAAAATGCTCAGTCCGTTGGCGACCACCGCCGTAAGGGCCGCTTCTTCCGGCACGGCGCTGTACACCTCGGCGATGACCGTCACTACCAGAGCCGTGGCCGTGGCGCTGATGATTACGCTGATGACGAGCCACAGGCCGGAAACCCCCAAGGCCGCCAGCATGACCCAGCACAGCAGCGGGTGGAGAACCAACTTGCAGAGAATAAACCACGTTTGCCGCGCAAAGGCGTGTCCGTGCGCCTGCCGCGTCGCCACTACCAGCTTTTGCCGCAAATCCAGCCCCAGAGCCAACAGCATGCAGGGGGCCGCCGTGTAGCCCACAAGGCTCACCGCGCGGTCAAGGGGTGCCCACAGGCCAAGCCCGGAGGCAGAAAGCGCTATGCCAGCCAGTGTCGAAAGCAGAATGGGGTTGCCGAGGATGAAAACCTTCAGAAGCTTGCCTACAAACTTCAGGGGATTGCCGCCGTCCCAGGCCAGCGACCCGGCCAGCGCATCCAGACGGGACTGCCCGATTATCATGACCACATTGGGCGTGAGGGTACACAGACCGGCAATGAGCATGGCCGTGGCATTGCCGGGAAACAAATTGGACACGATGGGCAGGCCCACAAAGGCGGCATTGCAGGCGGAACAGGAAAGCCCGGCAATAACGCCCGGCCCCACGCCGCGCCGACAAAAAATCCTGTCGCCCACATAACCAAGGCAGTACACCACAAGCTGGGAGCCAAGAATGCCCCCCCAGAAAGCCCAGTGCCCAAGATCAGCCAGGCTGGCCCCGGCCAGCAGGTGCAGAATCAGCAACGGCAAAGCCAGCTTGAGTACATAAATGCCAAGAACAGGGCCAGCGTTTTCGGGCAAGACATCGCGACTGCGCAAAAGAACACCCGCGCCAATAATCAGAAATACGGGCATGACGGCAAACAGCGCTTGAAACATAATCAACCTTTTCCATTCGGATGCGTTTTTCACCCACCGGCATACCCGGCTGGCGACGGCGAAACTATGGCGCGGCTTGTCCACCTTGTCCAGTAAAAACTGTTTGGTCGTTCAAACAGTTTTTAAAATGTACAATTACAGACTATTACAAAAATCATATCATCTGCTTCAAACAATTGCCAACCCTTTGCCAAAGGTTCGACACCGCCAGTTTTTCAGCTCCCTCCTCTCAACCCCGCATGCAGACCATAAAAAAGCCCTCCGTCAATGACGAAGGGCTTTAGCAAACATTCAGCCGTCAAATACAGCCGAAAGAATCTGTCTTACTTCTTGGCCTTGGCAGCCTTGTCGTCCTTGGGCGTTTCGGCCTTGGGGGCGGCGGCTTCCGGAGCCTTTTCAGCTTCGGGCGTCACAGACTTGAAATCAAGCTTCTGCTTGTTCACAAGTTCCAGCACTTCATTGGTCACGTCGCTCTTGGAATCAAAAGCGGCGACAGCTTCACTGCTGATGATGACGGCATAGCCCTTTTCAGTGCGGTAGGTATTGATCACGCGCTGAATGGCATCATACAGCAGGTTTACAACATTCTGCTGTTCCACCTGCATGCGCTGCTGGGCAGACATGTAGACGGCCTGCAGCTCTTTCTGCGCTTCAGCGTCCTTGGGGTTGGCTTCCAGGCGCTGCTGGATGTCGTTAAGCCTGGTCTGCATGTCGCCCTGAAGGCTTTCAAGGAACTTCACGCCGGCCTTGCCAGGTTCGCTATCGCGCATCACGCGCGCCATATCCACCACCGCCACCTTGGGCTGGGCGTTATTGTCGCCCTGTTGGCAGGCAAAAAGCATGAAGCTCAGCAGCAGAGCCAGCGGCATAAAAAAACGGATTCGCATGGTTGTGACCACTCCTCTAATAAATGCCGGGCATAGAGTTGGGGCTCGGCGTTGAAGAACATGTACGTTGTTTTTATAGGCACCACAACCATTTTTCGCTGAAATTCCCTCTTGGGCGGTGCTTTGCGCGCGCCCTGCGCGAGGTAAATCCGCATCAGCGCAGCGAGGCGTACTGGGCCTTCATTCGCTGCACCCGGGCAACGTAGAAACGTGTTTCACGGGCAGGCAGGCGTGTGGCAAGATCCCTGTAAAAAGCGTCAACCGTCATGGCGTTTATGGTGTCCACGGCTTCTTCCATGGTTTTGCCGTAGAGCCGCAGAAAACGGTTCGGACCCATATTGTAGGCGGCAATTGCGCAATATTCCCTTGCCAGAGGATTGTGCACCCCGGAAAAATACCGGGTGAACAGGATGTGCAGATAGGTGGTGCCATAGCGGATGTTGGTTTCGGGCACGCGCAGGTCTTCAAACCCCACATCGCCCATGCGCCCGTAAAGGTATTTGTGCACCTCGTCGTTGGCAGTATCCGGCACTACCTGCATGAGGCCCATGGCCGACTTGTTGCTGACCAGGGTTGGCGAAAAGTCGCTTTCGCTATGAATGATGGCGTACACAAGCTCGGTGCTCAAATTGTAGCGACGCGAAAAATTCTCCACCAGGTTCTGATACCGGCGGGCTCTGGCCTGTAGTTTTTCCATGTCGTTATCGTCAATATCGCCCACAAAGTTATCAAAAACAGCACCGTGGCGCAGCACTTCAATGGCAGCCCTGCGCACCACGCGGGGCGAATAGCCCGCCATCATGGCCGTAGGCGTCACCCAGCGCAGCGGGAGGCCCGCCGCATCAAGGGCATCGCCGTAATCGCGGGGCTGATTGCTGACCAGAAGCGGAATGGAAACGCCGTCCAGAGCCAGCAGCGGGGCAAAATCGCCCTGCGCATCGCCGGAAAAGGCCAATGAAGGTTCGCCAGTATCAAGAATGACGCCGCCCGGCCCAAAGGAAACAATGCGCCTGACCAAAGCCTGATCTGTAGCCTTACCAGTGGCAGGGTCCGTAGCAGAGGATATCCCCTGCGTTTTGTCAGCACCGGATACCGGGCGGGCAGATGTGCTGGCATCGGCAGCCAGACGCGTCTGCGGTCTACCCCCGGATGTCTGTTCAGAATGCGGTTCCACCGCCCCGCGCACGGCCCACTGGCGTATGCCGTCGCCCTGCGCCTGAATGGGAACGGGCATGTCTTCCGGACGCAGGCGGGCCACCATACTGCTGGCGCGGCGGCGCAGTTCCGGGCCCTCGCTCTGCGGCACAAAACCGGCCAGCAGGCCGAGCACCAGCAAGGCGGCGGCAAGGCCGAGCGATATGAGCAATAGTGTGTTACGTTGTTTCATGGGCATCCCCGTGGGCGTCGGCACGGCCTTGGGCCCGCCGCCGTCTGACGGTTGTAGGGCTGATCTCATGCACCCTGCCCGCAGGCAGAATATTGCGTCGGAAATCCGACAGCCGAGAATCTTCCGCAACACTTCTTGCAATTCCTTTGCCAATTCTCCACACGTCCCTGACAAACCACTTTACAAAATGTGTACTTTAATTCAGAACAGACGGCCCCTTTTATGAGCTACCGTTGACCAGACCTTTTTTCCCACCTATACTTATTTCTGTGAAAAAAGGCTTGCACGCCATGCGCGCGAGCGCCATCGCACGGGCCTCAAAAGAGCGCCCAACGTGGTCATTTCTCTGGGAATCAGGCGGTTCAGCCCGGGCAACAACGTCTTAATACGCGCATAGCCGCGCCGGTTCCCCACACTGCCAGCCAACCAGGCACCCCGGGGAAATGGAGCAAACCGTGTCCCAGCATTCGCCAGAATACATTCGCGAAGAAATCAAGCGACTCCTCAAATATGCGCCGCCCGAAATGCGCGCCGCAGCCATTGCCCTGCTGCCCGCCGCCAAGCGCTCTCTCAACACCGGCTATCACCCCTGCCTGCGCGGGGTGCCCATGCGCAGCTGGCGCTGCCTGCTCATGTTGCTCACCTCCATATCTGCCATGCAGAACGATACCGAAATGCTGCTGCGCGTTTCCAACGATCTGCTTGCCATTGCCGACCGCATGGCCCCTCCCGGGGAAGTGCTGCGGCAAAGCGCTGAAATTCTTGTCCACGCCCTGTACGCCGATATGTACGTGTGCCGCCTGCGCAATGCCAATGGCGAATGGGTGGCGCGCTCGGCCAATCAGGTGGACGGCGGCAGCATTCCCATCGTGGCCCCAATGCTGGAGGAAGGCCTGCGCGAACACCCCGTGATGCGCGCCATTCTTGAAGGTCACGCCCGCTATGTGGTGTCAAACAACCTTCAGGCCCTGGCCATGGGCGGCGAATCCTTTGACTGCATCATCTACAAGGAAGGCTACCGTTCGCGCCTGGCCTTTGTGCTGCGTGAGCGCAGCAACAAGCCTCCCTTCGGCCTGGTAATGTTGTATACCAAACGTGAGTATGGCTTTGAAAGCTTTGACGAACGTTTTCTTTCAAAATGTGCCAGCATTGTTTCGCTCACCGTGGGCCGCCGCGTGGCCGTTGCCCGCGACACGCTGGAAAAAGCCGCCGGAGCCATGGCCCACTATGGCAACAACGCCCTGAACGTCATGCGCAATCAGGCGGAATATTGCGGCGAACTGGTGGAAGATCTGGACGCCAATCAGGCGCGCAGTCTGCGCCTTGCGCGCGAGCTGCTGGCCGAGTTTCCTGAAAATTCGCGCGGGCGCATGCTGGGCATGGAGCTGGAACGCGCGCTCGCCCGCAACGACCTCACCGAGCTGGCCGGGCATCTTGGCGGCGTGCTTGAAGGTACGCGCCGCATGACGCGCATTATCAATTCGCTTAAAAAATCCGCAGACCGGCCACGCCTGATGCACTACGCCCTTGGGCACGATGTGCTGCGCCTTGAGGACGATGTAACCCGCGAGGATTAGTCATGCGAGCCGCCCGGCTTTTTCCCTTTCTTGAGACCATCAGGAACTATTCCGCCCAGGATTTCAAGGCGGACATGACGGCGGCCCTTACCGTGACGCCTATGGCTGTGCCTCAGGCCATGGCCTACGCCATTATTGCCGGGGTTCACCCGCAGTACGGCATCTACGCCTGCATGCTGCCCGTGGTGCTGGCCGCCCTGTGGGGATCATCCCGATTTATGGCCGCTGGCCCCACCAACGCCATCTCCATGATTATTTTTTCCACCCTAGCAACCATCAGCGTGGGCGGAGAACTGATCAGTACCATGCCCGAAGAATCGCGCATGGCCTATATTTTCGGCATGGCGCTCCTGTGCGGTCTTATCCAGCTGGGCATGGGGCTGGCGCGGCTGGGCGATCTGGTCAATTTCATCTCTCACTCGGTCATGGTGGCCTTTTCCACCGGCGCAGCGCTGCTCATTGCCGCAGGGCAACTCTTCATGGCTATGGGCCTCACCGGCCCCAAGCCCTCGGGCTTTTTCAACCAGATGTTCGGCGCGCTGCACGGCCTGCCCTTTATCAATTACTGGAGCCTCGGCATTGCCGTTGGCACCATTGTTCTGACCGTGGCATTCAAGCGCCTGTCGCCGCGCTTTCCCGCATCACTGGCCGCGCTCGGCGTGATTACGCTCTTTGCCGCCGTGTTCAGCGTGGACGAAAGGGGCGTTCCGCTGGTTGGGGCCATCCCAAGCGTTGTGCCTCCCTTTTCCCTGCCGCCCTCCTTTGATCTGGACGCGGTGCGCGACCTGTTCATGCCTGCGCTGGCCATTGCCCTGCTGGGTACCGTGGAATCACTGGCCATTGGCAAACAACTGGCAAACATCAAGGGCGATGCGTTTGACGGCAGCCAGGAACTTATCGGTCAGGGCCTCGGCAATATCGCCGCTGGCCTTACCTCGGGCATCCCCGGCTGCGGTTCCTTTACCCGTAGCGCCCTTGTGGTCACATCCGGCGGCAGAACGCGCATGGGCACGGTGTTTTCGGGCATTCTCGCCCTGCCGCTGCTGTTTTTGCTGGCCCCGCTCATAAGCTGGCTGCCGCTGCCCGCCCTGAGCGGCATACTGCTGCTCATTTCCTTCAAGATGATAGACATTGACGCCATCCGCCTCTGCGTTGTGGCGACCAGCGTGGACAGGGCCGTGCTGCTCATCACCTTTTTGTCCACACTGCTGTTTGATCTTGAAAAAGCCATCTTCATCGGCGTGATGCTTTCCCTCACGCTGTTTATTTACAAGACCGCCCACCCGCGTGTGAACAGGCTCCACAAGGGCGACCCGTTGCTGCGCGAAGGCCCCGCCGAACTGCCGCAGGGCGTCACCGTGTACATGATTGAAGGAACCCTGTTTTTCGGGGCCATCCACGAGCTTGAACGCCTGCTGTATGCCGAGGACAGCGAGCCAACCCGACTTGTGGTGTTGCATCTTTCGCGCGTGTTCTGGATTGATGCGTCAGGGGCGCATGCGCTTTCGCAATTTATTGAACGCTGTTATGCCCGCAGCCTGCCGGTCATTCTGGTGGTGGGCAGCCCCTCTGTGCGTACCATCTTGCGGCGCACAGGCCTTCTGGATTATCTCAGCAACGGCTTTGTGGCCGACACCACGGGCGAAGGCCTGCGGCTGGCGGCAGCCATGCTGAACCGCTTTGCCTGCAGCGATGCCCAGTGCGCGACCGTAGACGCAGATGCAACCGAGGCGCAGCCAGAGCAAACCGTGCAGGCAGCCCCGCCTGCTTCCGCCAGCCCTGGTCCGGAGTATATGGCGCAGTCTGCCCGCGTGGCGCTGGATCCCCAAGGCAACGTGTTGCCTGCCGAACAAACCGCCCCTGCGGAAAATTCCACCGAACCGCCGCGCGAGATCAAGGAGCGCCCGTGACCAAGGTTTTTCAACTGCCCACCTGCCCCGCAAACCCGGATTCCTTGGCCTTTGGCCCCGAGCACCCCTGGCTGGCCCCGCTGGCCGGGTACAGCGATCTGCCCTTTCGCCTGCTCTGCCGCGAATACGGAGCAGCCGTGTGTGTTACCGAAATGGTCAGCGCCAAGGGGCTTGTTTATGAAAGCCCCGGCACCAACGAGCTGCTCATGACCCTGCCCGAAGATCAGCCGCTGGTGGTGCAGCTTTTCGGCGCGGAGGCATCCTTTCTGGGGCGAGCGGTGGAGCTGTTGCGTCAGTCCGGCTTTGGCTGGTTTGACCTGAACATGGGATGTTCTGTTTCCAAGGTTTTGCGCCAGAGTGCGGGCGCGGCCATGCTGGGCGACACGGAGAACGTGCTTGCCGTGGCCCGCGCCATGATCGAGGCCGCAGGCCGTGGACGCGTGGGCTTCAAACTGCGCCTGGGGCTGGACGACACCCGCCCGGTGCTGCCCGATCTGGCCTTGCGTCTTGAGGATGCGGGCGCTGGCTGGTTGACCCTCCACCCCCGCACAGCCCGTCAGGGTTTTGGCGGCACCGCGCAATGGGAAGCCATTGCCATGCTGGCCCAGCGCCTGACAATCCCCCTGCTTGCCAGCGGTGATCTCTTTAGCGCGGAAGACGGCGTGAACTGCCTTAAAAGCACCGGGGCCAGCGGTGTCATGTACGCCCGTGGGGCCATGCACAATCCCGCCATCTTTGCCGACCACGCAGCCCTGCTGGCCGGAAACACCCCGGTTCAGGCCGATGCCCCCCGCTTGCGGGCCATGATTTCCCGGCATCTGGAGCTTGCCCGCGCCCACTGCCCCGGCAAGGCCGCACTGTGGAAAATGCGCTCTGTGGTGCCGCGCTACGTGCGTACCCTGCCCGGCGCTCGGGCCTTGCGTCAGGAGCTGTGCCGCTGTAATGATTGGGAAGAACTTGACCGGTTACTGGATATTTTTCTGGGAAGCCCCGGCTAGCAAGGAACCAAGGCGCATACGGTTATGTTTGCTGCGCTTCTGCAATACAGTATTACATACAGATAAATTTTTGTTGGCGGGTGAAATCAGACGAGGGGCAGTGCCGGCACGCCCCCCCTTGAAGGAGAGCCGTAATGGATGTTTACCGCGCCAAGACAGCGGGCTTTTGCATGGGCGTAAGCCTGGCCCTGCAAAAACTTAACACTGCGCTGGAGCGCAAGGGGGGCACCCCCGAGACGACCCGCATCTGTACCCTTGGCCCCATCATCCACAATCCGCAGGTTCTGGCGGAGTATGAGTCGCGCGGCGTGGTCTGCGTCAAGGAAGCCGCGCAACTGCACCCCGGCGATGTGGCGGTTATCCGCGCCCACGGCATCACCCGGCAGGTTGAGGAGCAGGTCAAACAAAGCGGGGCCGACATTGTGGACGCCACCTGCCCCAAGGTAAAAAAAGCCCAGCTTTCCATCGGGCGGGCCACCGCTGATGGTGCAACCCTGCTGCTCTTTGGCGAGGCGGATCACCCAGAGGTGCGCGGGCTGGTTTCTTACGCCTGCGGCCCGGCCCATGTGTTCGGCACGGCGGCAGAGCTTGAATCCCTGCACCTCGCCGAGAACAAGGCCTATGTACTGGCCTCGCAGACAACTCAGGATCGTCAGATATTTCAGGTAATTGTGGAAGATCTGCGCACGCGCATTGCTGACCTTGTGGTGCTTTCCACCATTTGCGACGCCACCCGCGAGCGGCAGGAGGAGGCACGCAACATTGCCTCCTGTGTGGATGTCATGGTAATCATAGGCGGAAGGCAGAGCGGAAACACCCGCAGACTGGCTGATGTGGCCGCTTTGAACGGCATCGACACCTACCTTGTGGAGCGTGTCGAAGAACTGGCCGCAGAAAAATTTTCGCAAAAAAATCGTGCAGGTCTAACGGCTGGCGCATCTACGCCGAAAAGTCTAATTGACGCGGCTCATTTGTGGCTGCAGTCGCTTTAATCCCGTTTGCTCCTGAAGCGGTACTTTTCTGGAGGCAGCATGGCCCAGACCAATATTCTGCTGGAAGCCGGCACCAACGAGCTGGAAGTGGTGGAATTCTATCTTGAAGAATTCACCCCTCCTTCTGCCGATGCGCCGCAGTTGGACGAAAATGGCGAACCCGTTCCCGCCAAGCCCTATCGCGGCTACTATGGCGTCAACGTGGCCAAGGTACTTGAAATTATCCGCATGCCCAAGGTGACGGCGCTGCCCGAAGTGCAGCACCCGAGCGTGCTCGGTGCTTTCAACCTGCGTTCGCGCATTATTCCGCTGGTGGATCTGGCCATGTGGCTGGGCAAAACCCATCCTGCGGAAGAAGAACAGCCCAAAACCATTGTGACGGAGTTCAACAACGTCACCACGGCCTTCATGGTTTCCGGCGTCAACCGCATCCACCGCATCAGCTGGGAGCAGGTTGAACCGCCGAACAAGTACGTTGCCGCCGTATCCAACAATACGGTCATCGGCGTGGTCAAACTTGAAGACCGCATCATCTTTCTGCTCGACCTTGAAAAGGTGGTCGCCAACCTCAATCCCAAGCTGGGTCTGCGCCTTGACGATCTGGGTGAAGACTGGACGAATGAAGGCTACCGCGCCCTTGTGGCCGACGACTCCGCCCTTATCCGCGAAATGCAGCGCGACCTGCTGGAAAAGGCGGGCTTTACCGTTGAAGTTGTTTCCAACGGACGCGCGGCCTGGGATCGTCTGCTGGATTTCAAAAAGAGCGCCGAAGAAGGCAACCGCCCCATCACAGACTTTGTGCATGTGGTGGTTTCAGACATCGAAATGCCGGTCATGGACGGCCTCAATCTCACCTTGCGCATCAAGGAAGACTCCGTGCTCAAAAAACTGCCGGTCCTGCTCTTTTCCTCACTCATTACTGAAAAGCTGCGCCACAAGGGCGTAAGCGTGGGTGCGGACGACCAGATTTCCAAACCGGAAGTGACCCAGCTGGCCCACAGGGCCATGACCCTCATCAAGGCCAGGGAACAGGGCGAAGCCTAAACGCCTCAATCCGTTTTTGCCATTTTCAAGGGGACTCCTTTACACAAGGGGTCCCCTTTACATTTCCAGGCGGTCGCTGTTTGCAAAGGCGCTTGCCAGAGTGTAAACTCGGCCCAAGACCACCAAGGAGCTTTTATGGCAGTAGTGCTAGGCACGGCAGGGCATATAGATCACGGCAAAACATCGCTGGTACGGGCGCTTACAGGCATTGACTGCGACCGCCTGCAAGAAGAAAAACGCCGGGGAATCACCATTGAACTTGGCTTTGCCTGGGTTGATCTTCCCGGTGGCGAGCGGCTGGGCATCGTGGATGTGCCGGGGCACGAACGCTTTGTCAAAAACATGGTGGCTGGCGCGGCAGGCGTGGACTTTGTCATGCTGGTCATTGCCGCAGACGAAGGCATCATGCCCCAGACGCGGGAACATCTTGAAATCTGCTCCCTGCTGGGCATACGCACCGGCCTTGTGGCCCTCACCAAGACAGACATGGTGGACGCCGACTGGCTCGAAATGGTGCAGGAAGAAGTACACGGATTCCTGCAAGGCACTTTTCTTGAGAGTGCGCCGATCTTCCCCGTCTCTGCAACCACTGGCGAGGGCGTGGACACGCTGCGCGACCACCTTGCGCGCATGGCTGCCGAGCTGCCCGCCCAACGGCGCAGTGATATTTTTCGCCTGCCGGTGGATCGCGTATTCAGCATGAAGGGGCATGGCACCGTTGTGACAGGCACTGTCATTTCCGGCGCGTGCAACCTTGGCGATGAACTGCGCTTCATGCCGCCCGATCTGCCCACCCGCGCGCGGGGGCTGCAACGTCATGGCAAGGCCGCCGAGTCGGTGCAGCCGGGCCAGCGCTGCGCCGTCAATGTGCAGGGGCTGGATGTGGAAGAAATCGAGCGCGGCTTTGTGCTGGCCCGCCCCGGTGAACTATTCCCCTCCAACCGCTGGCTGGTCCGGCTCACCTGCCTTTCTTCCGCCCCAAGGGCCATGCGCCAAAGGGTGGAAATCCACTTCCACCACGGTACGCGCGAATGTGCAGCGCGGGTGGTCTTTCGCGACAGGGACAAGCTGGCCCCCGGCGAAACTGCTCTGGCGGAACTGCGTTTCAAGGAACCCATGGTGGGCGTATTTGGCGACCACTGTGTGTTGCGGGCCTACTCCCCCCTGCGCACGGTTGCTGGCGGCCTGCTGGTCAGCCCGCTGCCGCCCGAACTGCGGGCCAAAGACCCTGAACTGGCCGATAAAATGCGGCTGTTGCAGGAGCTGCCTGAACTGCGGGATGCGGCAGAAACCATTGGCGGGGGCAAGGCTGAAGCCAGAGCTCGCGATGAGGCCAGGGCCGCGCTTGTACGCGGAGCACTGACCCTGCGCGGCATTGAAGGTGCTGACGAAGCGCGCCTGCGCGCCCTGACGGGCCTTGCCCGATCCGCTGTGGAGGCAGCGCTGCAACTGCTTTCCACCCGTGGTGATGCCATCTGCTGGGACAAGGAAAACCGCTGCTGGATCGGCAGAATTCCCTTTGAAAAGCTGCTGGCCGCCAGCCTTGAGCGCGGTGCTGACCTGCACCGCCGCGAGCCGCTCAAACCCGGATTCACCCGTGGAGCCCTTTGCACGGGCTGGAGCCGCAACCTGCCCCCCAAGCTGGTGCAAAAAGTGCTGGATCAGGCCCTCAAGCAGGGCGATCTGGTCATCGAGGGCGAGGGGCTGCGTCTGCAATCGCATACGGTAAGCCTGGCCGCCGATCAGGCAGGCCTGCGCCAGAAGCTGCTGGACGCGCATGCCAGCGCAGGGCTGACCCCGCCCAACGCCAAGGACGTGCTTGAGGAGCTTGGCGTTTCCCCCAAGGAGGCCGCGCCGGTGCTGCGCCTGCTCTGCGAGGCTGGCGAACTGGTCAAGATCAAGGACGGCCTGTATTACCACGGACCGGCCCTGGCCGATATTCTTGAACGTGTGCGCGGCTGGTTCACGACCCATGACAATCTTGATGTGGGCGGCCTGAAAGAACTTCTGGGGCTTTCGCGCAAATATCTGATCGCCCTGCTGGAATATATGGATAATGAACGTATAACCGTGCGCGTGGGCGATCAGCGCCGTTTTCGCGGGCGTTAGGGGCTGTTTCTAAAAACAAGAATTGTCCTTGCATTCTTGCCTTGAATGCTCATATATCTCAGTAATGCTCATTTGCTCATAACTCTTCACTAAGGAGCCCAGATATGTCTGAAAAAATTCTGGTAGTTGGTGGTGTTGCCCTGGGGCCCAAGGCGGCTTGCCGCTGCAAGCGCCTCATGCCCGATGCGGAAGTGATGCTTGTGGACGAAAACGTCTTCATTTCCTACGGCGGTTGCGGCATCCCCTACTACGTGTCCGGTGAAATACAGAATCTCGACGATCTGCGCTCCACACCCTATCATACTGTGCGCGACACCGAATTTTTCCGCGATATGAAGGGCATCACCGTACGCACCCAGACGCGCGCCCTGGCCATTGACCGCGCAGCCAAAACCCTGCTCGTCAAGGACGTTGTTTCCGGCAAGGAAGAAAAACTGCCTTATGACAAGCTGGTGCTCGCTACCGGCGCAAGCCCGCGCGTTCCCCCCATTGACGGCAAGGATCTGAAAAACGTGCTTTCCCTGACCCGCCTTGAAGCCGCCGGTGCCATCCGTGCTGCTTGCCAGGAGGGCAAGGTGAGCGAGGCGGTCATTGTGGGCGGCGGCTTCATCGGCCTTGAGGCTGCCGTGGCCCTGGCCGACATGTGGGGCGTGAAAGTCAGCGTTGTGGAAATGATGGATCAGATTTTGCCCGGCGTGCTTTCCCAGCCTCTTTCGCTCATGGCCGCCAACGACTGCCTGACCCACAAGGTTGACGTGTTCACTTCTGAAAAAGTGCTGCGCCTTGAAGGCGAAAACGGCACCGTCACCAAGGTGGTCACGGACAAGCGCGAAATCCCCGCGCAACTGGTGATCTTTGCTGCGGGCTTTATCCCCAACGGGCAACTTGCCAAGGATGCCGGGCTGGAAGTGGCCCCCTTTGGCGCGGTGGTGGTGGACGAGCACATGCGCACCACCGACCCCTCCATCTATGCGGGCGGCGACTGCGTGGCCATCAAGAACATTATCACCGGCAAGGTCGGCTACCTGCCCCTGGGCAGCATGGCCAACCGTCAGGGCCGTATCATCGGCACCAACCTTGCTGGTGGCAATGCCAGATTCCCCGGCTTCGTGGGTTCCTGGGCCGTCAAACTCTTTGGTCTTTCCTTCTGCGGCGTGGGCCTAACGGTTGAACGTGCCCGCAAGGAAGGCTTTGACGCCATGAGCGTCAGCGTAGAGCAGCTCGACCACGCCCACTTCTACCCCGAAAAATCCATGATGAGCCTTGAGCTGGTTGTGGACAAGGCCACCAGCCGGGTGCTGGGCATTCAGGGCGCCTGCGCCGACCCGGATTCGCTCAAGGCCCGCATTGATGCGGTGGCTGCGGCCCTGCAATACTCCAAGCCCACGGTGGAAGACATCTCCAACCTTGAAATCGCTTACGCCCCGCCCTTTGCCTCGGCAATGGACGTGGTCAACGTGGTTGCCAACGTTGCCGACAACGCCCTCTCCGGGCGCTTCACCCCCGTGACCGCCGACCAGTTCATGGACTTGTGGAAGAAACGCAACGAAAATCATGTGTTCTTTATTGATTCCCGCCCTGCGGCGGCAGGTAAGGCCGTGCAGGAAAAGCATCCCGACTGGCACGCCATGCCGCTGGAAGAGATCGCCGCCAGAATCAGCGAAGTGCCCAAGGACCGCCCTGTTGCCATTATCTGCAATACGGGTCTGCGCGCCTATGACAGCCTGCTGGTGCTGGCCCGC
Source organism: Desulfovibrio faecalis (assembly GCF_053570625.1). Taxonomy (NCBI): domain Bacteria; kingdom Pseudomonadati; phylum Thermodesulfobacteriota; class Desulfovibrionia; order Desulfovibrionales; family Desulfovibrionaceae; genus Desulfovibrio; species Desulfovibrio faecalis. The sequence goes on along the minus strand of NZ_JBRBQR010000001.1, from coordinate 3,266,300 downwards.
AACGGCGTGACCAACGTGGTCAACTCCACAGGCGGCATGCAGGCGGTCATCAAGATGGGCCTCTCGCTGTAACATGCCCGCCAGGAAAAAACGCTTCTGAACACTTTGAGGGGGAGGAACCTTGCAAAAGGGTTTCTCCCCCGCTTCCAGCGGGCACCGGCCTTCTCCACCCTGCGGACTCTGTCAAAACCAGTTCCGGCACTGCCCGCAGGCCGATTTTCGCTGGCGGATTAACGCTGGAGGCGCAGCTAGGGGTCAGACCGCAATCACCCAAAATCTGTAACATTGAATCAGGGACAAGCCGCAGGTTTTCTGCCCTGAAACATTTGTAACATTTTTTCATTTGCTCTGCACATTCCAACGTGTTGTCATCATAGGTTTTCCCATCGGGCATGCCCCAAACCACCTTGCCAGATTTTACAATTCATCACTATTTTCCATATGTTGCGCCTGTCACATTTTTTTTTGTTGCGCCCACGATTAAACTGTTCAAACAAACAATTTTATGGTAAGCGCAAAAACGCGCATTCCGTCGGGGCAGACGAGGGTGTGCAGCAAGGCTCCAAAACAAGTGATACCAAGCTTTTTTGGTGGACGCGAAAAGGCGGATTGGGTAGGGTTTTTCTACCACGATTCCACTCCCAGCCTCAATTTTGTGTTCACTTCACGGCACTAGCCGTTGCCCGTCCCTGCCAAGTGCGGGGCCTTATCTCAGGGGCCGATCCGACCCACGCTGATTTTGTAAAAACATTGCGCGCCCGTGGGCGCCAAGGAGGAACAGATGGCTCATATGAAAACTATGGACGGCAACAACGCCACCGCGCACATTGCCTACGCTCTGTCGGAAACGGCAGCCATTTACCCCATCACCCCCTCGTCCGTCATGGGCGAAGTCATGGACCAGTTGGCGGCCAAGGGCACAAAAAACCTGCTCGGCCAGATCGTGAATGTGCGCGAAATGCAGTCCGAAGCCGGCGCCGCTGGCGCTGTGCACGGCATGCTTTCCGCCGGCGCCCTCACCTCCACCTACACGGCTTCCCAGGGCCTGCTGCTCATGATCCCCAACATGTACAAAATCGCCGGTGAACTGCTTCCCGGCGTTTTCCATGTTTCGGCTCGCGCCCTGGCCTCCCATGCCCTGTCCATCTTTGGCGACCACCAGGACGTGATGGCCGCCCGTCAGACGGGCTTCTGCTTCCTGGCTTCCTCCTCCGTGCAGGAATGCATGGACCTGGCCCTCGTTGCGCATCTTTCCGCCATCGATTCCAGCCTGCCCTTCTGCCACTTCTTTGACGGTTTCCGTACCTCCCACGAAGTGCAGAAGATCGAAACCATTGACTACGAAGACATCCGCCCCCTGGTGAACTGGGAAAAGGTGGCCGAATTCCGCGCCACCGCCATGAACCCCGAGCATCCGCACATTCGCGGCACCGCCCAGAACCCCGATATTTACTTCCAGAACCGCGAAGCTTCCAATCTCTACTACGACGCCGTGCCCGGCATCGTGCTTGAGAACATGAAGAAGGTCGAGTCCATCACTGGCCGCAAATACCGCCTCTTTGACTACGTGGGCCACCCCGAAGCCGACCGCGTGATCGTTTCCATGGGTTCTTCCTGTGAAGTCATTGAAGAAACCGTGAAGTACCTCAACGCACAGGGCCAGCGCGTGGGCCTCGTGAAGGTGCACCTGTTCCGCCCCTTCTCCACCGAGCATCTGCTGCGCGCCCTGCCTTCCAGCGTTACCTGCATCACCGTGCTTGACCGCACCAAGGAAAGCGGCGCTCTTGGCGATCCGCTGTATCAGGACGTGTGCACCGCCTTCCTCGAAAAGGGCGAAGCTCCCACCCTGGTGGGCGGCCGCTACGGTCTGGGTTCCAAGGACTTCACCCCCGGCATGGCCAAGGCCGTGTACGACAACATGTTGGCCCTTCAGCCCAAGAACCACTTCACCGTGGGCATCAACGACGACGTCACCTACACGTCGCTTGACGTGGAAGAAGAAATCGACACCGTGCCCGCTGGCACTGTGCAGTGCAAGTTCTTCGGCCTCGGCGCTGACGGCACCGTGGGCGCCAACAAGCAGGCCATCAAGATCATCGGCGACAACACCGATCTCTACGCTCAGGCCTACTTTGCTTACGACTCCAAGAAGTCCGGCGGCTTCACCGTGTCGCACCTGCGCTTCGGCAAGGAACAGATCACCTCTTCCTACCTGATCACCAAGGCCGACTACGTTGCCTGTCACAAGGCCGCCTACGTGACCCAGTACGACATTCTTGAAGGCATCAAGGAAGGCGGCACCTTCGTACTGAACTCCAACTGGTCGCTTGCCGACATGGAAAAGCACCTGCCCGCCTCCATGAAGCGCGTCATCGCCCGCAAGAAGCTGAAGTTCTACAACGTGGACGCCGTCAAGGTTGCCCAGGAAGTGGGCCTCGGCGGCCGCATCAACATGATCATGCAGACCGCCTTCTTCAAGCTTGCCAACGTGCTTGACTTTGAAAAGGCCGTGGGCCTGCTCAAGGAATCCATCAAGAAAACCTACGGCAGCAAGGGCGACAAGATCGTCAACATGAACATTGCCGCCGTGGACAAGGGCATGGACGCTCTGGAAGAAGTGAAATACCCCGCTTCCTGGGCCACTGCCACCGAAGGCGCCGCTGCCTGCCACTGCGATGACGACGAATACATCAGCGCCGTTGTGCGTCCCATTCTGGCCCAGCAGGGCGACAAGCTGCCCGTGTCCGCCATGGATCCGGCTGGCTTCATGCCCCTCGGCACCGCCGCTTGCGAAAAGCGCGGCTGCGCCATCGACGTGCCCGAATGGCAGGTTGAAAACTGCATCCAGTGCTGCCAGTGCTCCTTTGTGTGCCCCCACGCCGCCATCCGCCCGGTGCTCGCCACCGAGGAAGAACTGGCCGGCGCGCCCGCGTCCTTTGTGACCAAGGACGCCATCGGCAAAGAACTGAAGGGCATGAAGTTCCGCATCCAGGTGTACACCGAAGACTGCCTGGGCTGCGGCTCCTGCGCCGAAGTGTGCCCCGCCAAGGTCAAGGCCCTCGTCATGAAGCCCCTTGACACCCAGATGCCCACCCAGAAGGAAAATCTGGCCTTCGCCGAAGCCAACATCACGCTCAAGGACGAGCTCATGGCTCGCGACACCGTCAAGGGTTCGCAGCTCCAGCAGCCCCTGCATGAGTTCTCCGGCGCCTGCGCCGGTTGCGGCGAAACGCCTTACGTCAAGGTGCTCACCCAGATGTTCGGCGAACGCATGATCGTGGCCAACGCCACGGGCTGCTCGTCCATCTGGGGCGCTTCTTCGCCCACCACGCCTTACTGCACCAATAAGGACGGCTTCGGCCCGGCCTGGGGCAACTCCCTGTTTGAAGACGCCGCCGAATACGGCTGCGGCATGGGTATTGCCTACGAACAGCGCCGTGGTCTGCTGGCCATGAAGGTTCAGGAAGCCCTGAAGGAAGAATCCGCTTCTCCCGAACTGAAGGCCGCCCTCCAGGGCTGGCTGGACAACAAGGACGATGCCGAAGGCTCCCGCAAGTACGGCGAAATGATCATGGCCAACCTGGAAGGCTTTGACAGCCCCCTGGCCCATGAACTGTGGCACATGGACGACCTCTTCACCAAGAAGAGCGTGTGGATCTTCGGCGGCGACGGCTGGGGCTACGACATCGGTTACGGCGGCCTTGACCACGTCCTCGCCAGCGGCGACGACATCAACGTGCTGCTGATGGATACCGAAGTGTACTCCAACACCGGCGGCCAGTCCTCCAAGGCCACCCCGCTTGGCGCCGTGGCCCAGTTTGCCGCCGCAGGCAAGCGCACCGGCAAGAAAGACCTTGGCCGCATGGCCATGACCTACGGCTATGTGTACGTTGCCTCCGTGTCCATGGGCGCGGACAAGCAGCAGGTGCTCAAGGCCTTCCGCGAAGCCGAAGCCTACAAGGGACCTTCGCTCATCATCGCTTACGCTCCCTGCATCAACCAGGGCCTGCGCAAGGGCATGGGCAAGAGCCAGGAAGAAGCCAAGATGGCCGTTCTTTCCGGCTACTGGCCCCTGTACCGCTACAACCCCGAACTGGCCAAGGAAAAGAAAAATCCCTTCCAGCTCGACAGCAAGGCTCCTTCTGCTGACATTCAGGAATTCCTGGGCGGCGAAACCCGTTTTGCCTCTCTGGAAAAGATGGCTCCCGAAGTCTCCAAGAAGCTGCGCGCCGAACTGGCCGAAGCCTATACTGAACGCTACGCCATGCTCAAGCAGCTGGCTGATCTGCCCTACCCCGGCACCAGCGCCGAGTAGAGAGGTCTGACGTTATGACTACCCGCGCCCGCCAGCATCTGGCTCCTCTCCGGGGGGCAGCCTTCTGCTGCGGGCGCGGGCTACGTCACACGCTTGGGATCAAAGGTTAAAGGCCTGGGCGCGAGGAAAGCCCTCGCGCCCTTTTCGCGTTAATACCGCCAGCCTGCCGGCACAGCAGGGGAGGCACTATGCACAACGGTCTATACATCACCGCCACCGGGCCCATGACGGGCAAGAGCGCCATTGCCCTTGGGGCCATGCAGCTGCTCACCCGCAGCATGCGCAAGGTGGCTTTTTTCCGTCCCATCATCAACGAACCTCTGTGGGACGACCGCGACCCCGACATCCATTTGATGCTTGAATACTTCAAGCTCAAGATGGACTACGCCGACACTTTCGCCTACACCCAGCGCGAAGCTCGCCAGATCATCAATCAGGGTTCGCGCAACCTGCTCATCGAAAACATCATCCAGAAGTACAAAAAGCTGCTGGAAACCTATGATTTCGTTGTGTGCGTGGGCACCGACTTTCTTGCCAAAGACCCGGTTTTCGAGTTTGAACTCAATGCCGAAATCGCGGCCAACCTTGGCTGCCCGGTTCTCTTGGTCACCAGCGGCTATAATGTGAGCGCCGAAGATATTCGTGATTCGCTCCAGATCACCATGGACAGCCTTGAACCCTATGCGCTGGACGTGGTTGCCACCATTGTGAACCGCCGCAATCTCACGCAGACAGAACTGGACGAACTGCGCGCCCATTTCAGCACGCAGGAAAGCCCAGCCCTGATTTTCTCCGTTCCCAACGACCCCACCATCGGTCAGCCCACCATGGCTGATGTGAAAAAGGGCCTGGACGCGGAAGTGCTGTTTGGCGAAAAGCGCCTGGACGCGCTGGTGGGCGACTACCTTATCGCCGCCATGCATGTGGACAATGTGCTCAACTACATTGCCAAGGACCAGCTCATCGTCACCCCTGGCGACCGCGCCGACGTGCTCCTGGCAGCCATTGCCTCGCGCCTGTCGTCTTCTACTCCCGACATTGCGGGCGTGCTGCTGACCGGGGGCATCCGTCCCTCCGAAAACGTCTGCAAATTCATTGAAGGCTGGACAGGCTCGCCCCTGCCCATCCTGCTGACGCCGCACCACACCTACAAGGCCTTTATGGCCCTGCAAAGCATCATCGCCCCCATTGAACCGGGCGATCTGCGCAAGATCAACAGCGTGCTGGGCCTGTTTGAACAGTACGTCAACGGCAAGGAAATCGAAAACCGCATCGGCGGCGAGCGCAGCAGCCGCATCACGCCCATGATGTTTGAATTCGAGCTGATCCAGCGCGCCAAGGCCAACAAGATGCGCATCGTGCTGGCCGAAGGCACCGAGGAGCGCATCCTGCGCGCCACGGATATCCTTCTGCGCCGCGATGTGGCCGAAATCATCCTGCTGGGCGATGTGGAAGAAATCCGCTCCAAGGCCAGCGCCTTTGGTCTGGACATTGCCAAGGCCCGCCTCATCGACCCGGTGAAATCCGAGCTGTTTGACGACTACGCCAATACCTACTACGAACTGCGCAAAAAGAAGGGCATCACCCCTGAACAGGCGCGCGACACCATGACCGACGCCACCTACTTTGCCACCATGATGGTCAAGAAGGACGATGCCGACGGCATGGTTTCCGGTTCGGTCAACACCACTGCCCACACCATCCGCCCGGCCTTTGAATTTGTGAAGACCAAGCCCGGATTCACTGTGGTTTCCTCGGTCTTCCTCATGTGCCTCAAGGATCGCGTGCTGGCCTTTGGCGACTGCGCCGTGAACCCCAATCCCTCCGCGCAGCAACTGGCAGAAATCGCCATTGCCTCGGCCCACACGGCCAAGGTATTTGGCATTGAGCCGCGTGTTGCCATGCTTTCCTACTCCACCGGTACTTCCGGCAAGGGTGCGGACGTGGACGTTGTGGTGGAAGCCACCAAAATCGCGCAGGAAATGGCCCCCGAGCTCGCACTGGAAGGCCCCTTGCAGTACGACGCGGCCATCGACCCCTCGGTTGCCAAAACCAAGATGCCCGACAGCAAGGTTGCCGGTAAGGCCACGGTGTTCATCTTCCCTGACCTCAACACCGGCAACAATACCTACAAGGCCGTGCAGCGCGCTGCTGGCGCGGTGGCCATCGGCCCCGTGCTCCAGGGCCTGAACAAGCCTGTCAACGATCTCTCGCGCGGTTGCACCGTGCCCGACATCGTCAACACCGTGGCCATCACTGCGGTGCAGGCCGCTGCCGAAAAGGCCGCGCAGAAGTAGTCACAGAAAATCAGCCCCGGCTGACATGAGCTTTCGGCGGTTTGCCTGAGAGGGCAAGCCGCCGTGCAAAGCCTGCCGCCGCAAAAAAATTACTGACGCAAGGCATGCGCCACAGACTGCCGGCCCGCGATCAGAATAAACAAGTTCAAGAAAGGAAGAGTTATGAAAATTCTGGTGATTAACGCGGGTTCTTCGTCCTGCAAGTATCAGTTGCTGGAAATGGACACGCGCAGCGTGCTCTGCTCCGGTCTTGCCGAACGTATCGGCCAGGAAGGCGGACGCCTCACCCACAAAATCGCCCCCGATACGGACAAGGAAGAAAAGCTTGTTCGCGAGGCCTTCTTCCCCACCCATGTGGAAGCCATGGAACTGGTCATCGCTCTGCTGACCGACGCCGACAAGGGCGTTATCAAGGACAAGAGCGAAATCTACGCCATCGGCCACCGCGTGCTGCACGGCGGCGAAGCCGTGAGCGATCCTGTGCTGGTGAACGAGCGCGTGAAGCAGATTGTGGAAGAATGCGCCGTGCTTGGCCCCTTGCACAACCCCGCCAACCTCATGGGCATTGAAGTGGCTGAAAAGCTCTTCCCCGGCGTTCCCAACGTGGCCGTATTCGATACCGAATTCGGCATGGGCATGCCCAAGGAAGCCTTCATGTACGCTCTGCCCTATGAGCTGTACGAAGAACTGCGCATCCGCCGCTACGGCTTCCACGGCACCTCGCACAAGTACATTGCCAACGCCACTGCCGAGTTCCTTGGCAAGCCCCTTTCCGAGCTGCGCTCCATCACCATGCACCTCGGCAACGGCTCTTCCATGAGCTGCGTGAAAAACGGCAAGTGCTTTGACACCAGCATGGGCCTCACCCCGCTGGAAGGCCTTGTGATGGGCACCCGCTGCGGCACCATTGACCCGGCCATTGTGCCCTTTGTCATGGAAAAGAAGGGCCTCAGCCCCTCCGAAGCCGACACCCTGATGAACAAAAAGTCCGGCCTGCTTGGCCTTTGCGGCTACACCGACATGCGCGATGTGCATGCCCAGGTGGACAAAGGCAACGAACGCGCAGAGCTGGCCCTCAAGCTGCTTGTGCGCAGCATCAAAAAGACCCTTGGTTCCTACTTCTTCCTGCTTGAAGGTAACGTGGACGCCCTGGTGTTCACCGCCGGCATTGGCGAAAACGACGACATCGTCCGCGCCATGGTCTGCGAAGGCCTTGAAGCCTTCGGCATCAAGCTGAACAAGGAAGAAAACAGCACCCGCAAGCCCGGCGCGCGCATCATTACCACGCCGGACAGCAAGATCCCCGTGATCATCATCCCCACCAACGAAGAACTCCAGATCGCTCTTGCTACGGTGGAAGTGCTGAAAAAGTAAGCTCCCTTACTTTTGCCTTATTGCAAGTCAAAGGCCGCCTCCGAAAGGAGGCGGCCTTTTGTACCATTGCAAGGTTGAACAGGTGAAAAAAACGTTAGCTGTCTGTATCGACCGCATGCCGCATGGCTTGCTCAAACTGCTGAATATAGCTGTCCTGTTTCTTTTTCCGGTTGTAGTCGTTGGAGCTTTTCATGTACAGGCCGCCGCCAGCGGCTACCACCAGAGCGGCAATACCGCCGAACTTGGCGCTCATATACAGGGCCTCGGGCAGACGGCGCACAAGCTCATCCATGCTTTCCGTAAACAGGTGCATGAGAAAGCTGAAACAGACCAGCCCCACCAGAAAGACAATGACGCTGACCTTGCAGACCTTTTTCAGAGGGTAGGATTCCAGGTCATATTCGGTAACGCGGTTCACGCCGCAACGTTTCATCAAGGCTGCTGCGTCCACAAAATCATGCTTCCAGCCCGATGTTTGGTTGCTCACCGCATAGACTTCCAGAGCCGTGCCATCGCCGCCCTCTGCGACGCAGGCCGGGCCAAGGCAACCGAGCTTCAGGCAGTCGCCGGGCGCAACAGGGCAGGAATCCGGAAGGGGCAACTGCACCTCGCAGCCATTTTCAAGCCGAACCACAGCGCACTGCCACTGCTTCCGTCCACTGGGCATACGCAGAGTTGCGCCTCCGCCCAAAGCTATGTCCTGATCCGGGGCAGATGCCTGCCAGGAGGCAACTGCCAGCACATGGGCATCAATGGCGCGTGCCCGAAAAACTTTGCCTTCAACTGTAAAATCCATGAAAACCTCTCTCCCTAATGCGCCCGTGGGGCTTGCTTCCCTTTACCGGGGCAGCAGCGTTTCCTCAAGGGCAAGATCTACGGGAACCTCGCGCGAGGGCAGCGACTTGTCGATGCGCACCGTGCCCGCAGGGGCGTTGCGCATGGGTTTGACGTGACGCACCTCTGCATACTGTATGCGTGCCCGGGCGGCGTCGCGCTGCCAGCTTTTGCAGGCGGCCAGCGCCCCGGCCTCGTCAAGGGTGCGCGGCGGCACTTCCTGCCCGCCGTGGGCGCGGCGGATAATCACGTGCGAACCGGGGCCGTTTTCCGCATGCAGCCAGATATCGTGCGGGGCAGCAAGCTTGCGCGCGGCCAGATTGCCCTTGGAATCGCGCCCGCGCAGCAGCACAAACCCATCTGAACTTATGAACATCTGCACATTCTTGGGCAGGGTGGCGGCCATGCCGGCACCAGCCGCGCGCCCGGCGGAAGCCGCCTCATCGGCAGCGCCCGCAGTGGCGCCCAGCAGGCTGCCAGGCCAGCTGCCGGGTCGGGCCTGACGCAAGGAGGCCATCTCGTCTTCCAGCGCCGCACGCCGCACAGCCAGATGCTCCATGCCACGTTGCCCGCGCCGGGCCGAATGGAAAAGGCGGGCCATCTGCTCGCGCACAGAGTAGCGCAGATCCAGCGGTATTTCCCGCGCCGGACCGTGCGGGCCTTCTTCCACAGTGACGGCAGCCGCACGAAAATCCGCAGGCCAACGCCACAATTCGGCCTGAAGCGCCAGAGCGTCTGCCTGACAAGCCATCATCCTGCCAAGGCGGTTTTCTTCCTCGCGCAGTTTTTCCAGCAGCTTTGCGAGCTTGCGCGCCCGCCTGTCCAGAGGCTGGGCCGCCTCCCGCGCCTGATCCAGAGCCAGACGGGCAAGCACCATGTCCTGCCCTGCCAGTTCGGTCAGATTCAGGACATCCGGCCCGCAAAATTCAGCAATGGATGATGCCTCCGCATTCTTGCCCTGCAAGGCCCTTTGCAGTTCCGGGGGCAGAGGCCAAGCGCTTATGGCGAGCACTGGACGCAGCATGGTCGTTGCAGAGGCATTGTCGGAGGCAGGCGCGCAGGGGCCGTAGCAGAACACATCACCGCCGCCAGTCCGCAGGTCCTCCAGCAAGGCCCACTGTTCCGGTTCTTCGAGGCAAGCAAGGGTGCGGCGCAGGGCGGGGGTAAGCACAGGCCACTGCCGCCAGTTGCTCAGGGCATCTGCCAGTTGCGCAGGCTCCGGCCAGACGGCCTGCTCGTCTTCCGGCGATTCATTCTCAGCCAGAAAGCGGAGCGAAGGCCCTTCGCGCAGATCAAGCAGCAGCCAGGTCAGACGCGGAGATTGCTCCGTGCCTGCCTCACCCTGCCCCTGTTGGGACAATGGCGGCAGTTGGAGAGCCTCTGCGCCGCCGCCAAGCAGCAGCCACAAGCAGCGCTCGCTCCAACGGGCCACGCAGGCAACAATACGCCGACCAGCGGCATACTTGCGCAGTCGCATGACGGGGGCTGAAGGCGCACGGCCAACGCTGATGCGCTGTGAGGTAATAAAGCAGAACGGTTCCTTGCGCCCAAAACGCAGACAAAGCTGCCGTTTGCGCCCACCGCTGTAAACCATGAGAGCCAGCAGACCATCAGCAGGTTCCTGAATTTTTTCCACCCTTGCGCCAATGAGCAAGGGGGCCAGGTCTTCACAAAAACGGCGGAAAAGATGGGCATCCATAGAAAAAACCGGCTTAGGGGCAAGGTGAATGGCTGGGGAGTAAACAGGTGCAAGGCGGCAAAGCGCGGCAGGGGCTCGGGAGGGAAGACCTTGCCCTGTTGAAGACAAGGCCGCACAACGTCCCCAGCGCATGCGCAGATGCAGCGGCAAACGCAGTTCCAGGCGCAACCGATGGCAGACCGCAGGCTGGCATAATTGCGCAGACGGTTTGAGTAACAGCCTCGCTGGCAATCCGGTGGGCATGATACGTCCGTTGCAACCGGGCCAGAAATCTCGTAGACCCAGTTCGCCAGCCCCCCGCTGCAAAGCGGAACCACCGGGAGCCTGCCCGAAGCATGCATGCCGTCAGGCGCAAGCGGGAGTGCGCGAGCGCAGCGCCCGCCTGGCCGAAAGCAACAAAAACAGTGCCTTTAAGGCAAAGAAATGACGTTAATCGCCGCGAAGGTGTTCGTCTTCTTCCTGTTTGGCTTTGCAGTTGATGCACAAACGCGTCACAGGCCGGGCCTTGAGACGGGGAACGCTGATGTCGTCGCCGCAGTCTTCGCAAATCCCGTAGGTGCCATCGTCAATGCGGGTAAGGGCTGCCTGGATCTTGCGGATCAGGCGGCGCTCACGGTCACGGATGCGCAGGGTAAAGGCCCTGTCGGATTCTGCAGTGGCGCGGTCAGCCGGGTCGGCAAACACTTCGTTGCTATCCGTCAGTTCTTCCAGGGTGCTGTCACCCTTCTGCTTCGCTTCTTCAAGCATGTCGGAAAGAAGCTTGCGAAAGTATTCCAAATCCTTGTGATCCATTTAAATCCTCCGGCGGACGCCGCTGGGGGGCGCATGAACGGTCTACTCATAGGCCTTGCAGGAACATGCATGGCGCAAGCAATTCGCACCGCATATCCTACATTGGCCAGCCATGCGGCGGCATGGCCCGCTCAGAGCACCTCTCAATGAAAATGCTCTTTTGATGCAATGGACTCATATAGCTACATGCGCAATCTTTGTAAAGCTGTGCCCTCAAGATTACGCAAAGCATGCACTTTGGCGACTGGCGCAAACAGAAATCCCGGTGAAACCGGGGCCTAAGGCGTCATAAAAGCACAACAATAAAAAGTTATGGTGAACGTTGCGTGGCAATCAGGCACCAGTTGGATTGTCTTCCCGTCCGGCTTCAAGTCGCTCGGCCTCGTAGCGGGCTTCGCGTGCTGCAGCCTTGGCGGCATCCTGTGCGGCCTGCCGTTCGCGCGCTTCAGCGCGGATAACGCCCTTTATCTCGTCCCAGGCGGGTTCGTTCCACAGATCCTCGCAACGCTGCGTGGGAACGGATATGTCTGTGAATTCCTCGCCACGGCGGGCGCGCACAAACACATCCCCCCCAGTGGCCACGGCCTTGGGCGCGTAGGAGGCTGTCATCTGGCAGGCGGTGCGCAGCACGTCCTCGGGCCACAAGGCCCCATTGCGGGCCAGTGCCAGTGGCCCCGGCATATCACGCATGCGCAGGATCAGGTCGTCCGGCCCTGCGGCGGCGGCCAGCAGGTCGTTGTCCGCGCTGTTGCGGCCAACGCACAGCCAGTAGTGGTTCTGTCCCTCGCTGTGCCAGAACTGACGCCCAAGATTGGCAAGGGTAAAATCACTGGCGCTTGGCTCCGGCAAGCGCGTAAGCACCAGCCAGTAGCGGCGGGCGTTCTCGCGCTCGGTCAGGCGGCAGCCTCCCCCCGGAGTGGGAATTTCCTTGATGCCGTATTCCTTGGCAAGATTCAGCTGCTCGGTGCGGCCCCTGCCCCAGATGCTCAGCAGACGCGAGCGGTCCACAAGCCCGCTTTCTTCCACAGGGGTCGGCGGCAAATGCTTGGCGCACAGTGGTCGCAGCAGGATATCTGCCACGGCGGCATCGCGCATGATGACATTCAGCGTGTCGCGCCGTTGCGACATGGGGCGCTGGCCCAGAACCTCGCCCGAGGCCAGAGCCTTGGCACCCACGCTTTCCATATATTTGCGGGCCTCGCGCAGCAGCAGTATCTTGCAGTCAACGCAGGGGTTGAGCACCTTGCCAAAGCCGTGTTCCGGCCTTTGGCGCAGCATGGCGGCAAACTGGGGGCCGACATCCTGAGTAACAATATCAAGATCGTAAGTCTTGCGCCAACGTGCCGCCAGAGCTTCGCCGCCAAAGAAGGGCGAGTAAAAATGCAGGCAACGCACGGCGAGGCCCTGACGTTCAAGCAGTTTGGCTGTGAGCAGGCTGTCGAGCCCGCCGGAAAATAGTACGATGATTTGGGGAGAATCGCTCATGCCCGCGCTTGTACGACAGCATACGCCCGCACGCAAGGGGGCGATGCAAGCCTTGCACGGCTTTTGCCGCTTGCAATTCCCATTATCAGTAATTATGCTCAATTAATGACGGCACGAGCGCAGGCCCGCCGCCGATCTGGCATTTGCCTTGCTCGCCTTGGTCTGCTACACTGACGCGCTTGAAGATATTTTTACCCGGAGCAATGAGCTATGGCGAAGAAACCGGCCATGAGTCAGGAAAACGCACGCGCAGAGGCCTTGGGCACCGCACTTGCCACCATCGAACGCAAGTACGGCAAGGGCGCTGTGATGAAGCTTTCCGACGATGCCCACGTCAATATTCCCGTGATCCCCACAGGTTCCATCGGCCTTGATCTGGCCCTTGGCGTGGGGGGCATTCCGCGCGGGCGCATCAGCGAAATTTTTGGCCCGGAATCTTCGGGCAAAACCACGCTGACCCTGCACATCATCGCAGAATGCCAAAAAATGGGCGGCACCTGCGCCTTTGTGGACGCAGAACATGCCCTTGACGTTTCTTACGCCAAGCGACTCGGCGTCAACACTGACGAACTGCTCATCTCGCAGCCCGACTACGGCGAACAGGCGCTGGACATTGCCGACATGCTCGTGCGTTCCGGCGCGGTTGACCTTGTGGTGGTCGACTCTGTGGCCGCGCTTATTCCGCAGGCCGAACTGGAAGGCGACATGGGCGAATCGCAGGTAGGCGGTCACGCCCGCCTCATGTCGCATGCCATGCGCCGCCTCACTGGCACCATCCACAAATCGCGCACGTCTGTCATCTTCATCAACCAGATCCGCATGAAGATCGGCGTCACCGGCTACGGCAGCCCCGAAACCACCACTGGCGGCAACGCGCTCAAGTTCTATTCTTCCGTGCGGCTGGACATCCGCCGCATCCAGACCCTCAAGGACAAGGAAGAATCCTTCGGCTCGCGCACCAGGGTCAAGGTGGTCAAAAACAAGGTTGCCCCGCCCTTCCGCAGCGCCATTTTTGATATCCTGTATGGTCAGGGCATTTCGCGCTCCGGCGAACTGCTTGACCTCGGCATTGAAGCCAAGATCATCGACCAGAGCGGCTCGTGGTTTGCATTTGGCAGCGAAAAGCTCGGCCAGGGGCGTGAAAAAGTACGCGCGCTGCTGGACGAAAACCTTGATCTGCGCAACCAGATTGAAGCCAAGGTTGTGGAATTCCTGGGATTGAACCCCAAGGAATTCACGCCCACAGTGGAAGACCTGGACGAAGGGGAAGCCCCCGCGCCCACTTACGAATAAAGGCCATTTTTTACCTGCGACCGCGCGCCTTGGTGATGCGCGGTCGTTGTTCGCGCAGACCCCATTACGGAGCCAGTAAATGCTCACCGCCAAAGAAATCCGCAGCCGCTACCTCGAATTTTTCAAACGCCACCAGCATGAAATTGTCGAATCCGGCCCCATCATTCCGCCCAACGACCCCACCCTGCTGTTCACCAATGCTGGCATGGTGCAATTCAAAAAGCTGTTTCTTGGCGAGGAAAAGCGCGCATACAGCCGCGCCACCACCTGCCAGAAATGTCTGCGCGTTTCGGGCAAGCACAACGACCTTGAAAACGTGGGCCGCACAGCGCGCCACCACACGTTTTTTGAAATGCTGGGCAACTTTTCTTTTGGCGACTATTTCAAGCGCGAAGCCATCACCTGGGCCTGGGAATTTGTAACCAAGGAGCTTGAACTGCCCAAGGAAAAGCTCTGGGTCACAGTGTTCCGCGAAGATGACGAAGCTGCGGCCATTTGGGCCGAAGTTGCCGGGCTGCCCGCCGACCGCATCGTGCGCATGGGCGAAAAAGACAACTTCTGGACCATGGGCGATACCGGCCCCTGCGGCCCCTGTTCCGAAATTTATGTGGATCAGGGCGAAGACATGTCTTGCGGGCCGGACTGCGGCATCGGCAAGTGCGACTGCGACCGGTTCCTTGAAATCTGGAACCTCGTGTTCACCCAGTTTGACCAGTCTGCCGACGGCACCCGCGTGGCTCTTGCCAATCCCAACATTGATACGGGCATGGGGCTTGAACGCATGGCCGCCGTTGCGCAGGGCAAGCGCTCCAACTTTGACTGCGACCTGTTTCAGGAAATCATCCAGTACGCCGCATCGCTTGCCAATGTGAGCTACAGCTTCAGCGCGCCCGACACCAACGATGTGGATACGGCCCTGCGCGTCATTGCCGACCACAGCCGCTCGGCGGCCTTCCTTGTGGCTGGGGGCGTGCTGCCCTCCAACGAGGGCCGTGGCTATGTACTGCGTCGTTTGATTCGCCGCGCCCTGCGCTTTGCCACGCTCATCGGCGTGAACGAACCCTTTATGTACAAGGTGGCCCGCAAGGTTACGGAAGTGATGGGCGACGCCTATCCCGAACTGACCGAACATGCCGACTTTATCGCCCGCGCCGTGCATGAGGAAGAACAGCGTTTCTCCCTCACCCTGCAAAAGGGTCTGGAGCTTCTGGATGAAGAACTGGCGACCCTCAAGGCCGCCGGGCAGATGCAGATTCCTGGTGAGTTCTGCTTCAAGCTGTACGACACCTATGGCTTCCCGCTCGATATCGTGACTGACGTTGCCGAAAAGCGCGGCTTCACCGCTGACGCCAAGGGCTTTGAAAAGCACATGGGCGAACAGCGCAAGCGCGCCCGAGAACATCAGAAAAAAGGCGGCCTACTGGGCCAGGCTGACGGCGCAAACGTGTTCAAGCCCTTGCTGGACGCTGGCGTAACCAGTACCTTTGTGGGTTATGAACGCCTGACCGAAACCAGCCCCCTGACCCTGCTGCTCAATGCCGCTGGTGAAGAAGTGGCCGACCTTGGCGAAGGCGACACCGGCTACGCCATTACCGCTGCCACGCCTTTTTACGGCGAGGGCGGCGGCCAGGCTGGCGACATGGGCACGCTGGCAAGCACCTCCGGCGAGGCGCGGGTGCTGACCACCCACAAGCCTGCCCCCACCCTGCTGGTGCATGAAATTGAAGTGACCAAGGGTGAGCTGCACAAGGGCGGCGAGGCCACCCTCAAGGTGGACGCCGACCAGCGCAAATCCACTGCCCGCAACCACACCTGCACCCACCTGCTCCACGCCGCCCTGCGCCGCGCGCTGGGCACCCATGTGAAGCAGGCCGGTTCTCTGGTTGACCCGCACCGCCTGCGTTTTGACTTTTCACACATTGCGGCCCTCACGCCCGAAGAACTGGCGGCGGTGGAGCGCGACGTGAACCGCGCCATTATGGCCGACCTGCCTGTGGCCGCCAGGGAAATGCCCGTGGCCGAAGCCATGGCAACCGGAGCAATGGCCCTGTTTGGCGAAAAATATGGCGATATTGTGCGCGTGCTCACAGTTTCCGGCGCGGAAAAGGGCGAACCTGAATCTGTGGAACTGTGCGGCGGCACACACCTTGAACGCACCGGCGAGGCCGGGGCCTTCATGATAGTTTCCGAGAGCGGCGTGGCCGCCGGCACGCGGCGCATTGAGGCCGTAACCGGCTGGAATGCCTATGCCCAGGCTGTTGAACAGCGCGCGGAACTTGCCGCGCTTTCGGGCATACTCAAGGCGCGCCCCGGCCAGTTGGCCGAGCGCGTGACCGCCCTGCAAGGCGATGTGAAAAAGCTGCGCAAGGCCTCGGAAAAGGCCGCCGCCGCTCCTGCCACCGGGGCCGATCTGGCCGCCCGCGCGCAGGACGTCAACGGAGTGCGCATGCTGGCCGCCAAACTTGACAATGTTCCTGTGAAAGCCCTGCGCGAAGTCATGGACGATGTGCGCTCGCGCCTTGCCGACAATGCCGTTGTCTGCCTGGCAACAGCCGAAGACGGCAAGGTGGGGCTTTTGCTTTACGTTTCCAAAGACCTGCACGGAAAATTCACTGCTCCCGCGCTTATCAAGGACGTAGCCGCTCCCTGCGGCGGCTCCGGCGGCGGCAGACCCGACCTGGCCCAGGCGGGCGGCACAAAGGCCGATGGCATTGACGAGGCCTTTGCCGTGCTGAAACAACGCATCGAACAATAAGGACAAGGCCATGATAGGCATCTCCAAGCTGTATTGCGGACAGGTCGAGCCTTCCGACGCCCTGCGTTACGGACGCGAATCGGGCAAGCTGCCCTCGCACCTGTTGCAGTTCTCCAAAGATAAGAAGCCCGTTGTGGTCTGGAACATGACCCAGCGTTGCAACCTCAAATGTGTGCATTGCTACGCCCACGCCATTGAAGTTGACGGCTCGGACGATATCAATACCGAGCAGGCCAAGACCATGATCAATGATCTGGCGGCCTACGGCGCGCCGGTCATGTTGTTCTCCGGCGGCGAACCGCTGGTGCGCAAGGATCTGGTGGAGCTTGCCAGCCATGCCACCTCCAAGGGCATGCGTGCGGTTATTTCCACCAACGGCACGCTTATCACCAAGGAAAAGGCCCGCGAACTCAAGGAAGTGGGGCTTTCCTACGTTGGTATTTCGCTGGACGGCATGGAAGCCGTGCACGATAAGTTTCGCGGCGTGCCCGGTGCTTTCAAAAAAGCGCTCGAAGGCATTGCCAACTGTCAGGCCGAAGGCCTCAAGGTGGGCCTGCGCTTTACCATCAACAAGCGCAACGTGTCTGAAATTCCCGGTATCTTCCGCCTGCTCAAGGATCTGGAAGTGCCCCGCGCCTGCTTCTACCACCTGGTGTACTCTGGCCGTGGTTCCGAACTGATCAAGGAAGATCTGGATCACGCCGAAACCCGCCACGTGCTTGATCTTATCATGGACGAAACCCGCGCCCTTTTCGACGCTGGCAAGCCCAAGGAAATCCTCACTGTCGATAACCACGCCGATGGCCCCTACGTGTGGATGCGCATGAAGCGCGAAGATCCCAAGCGTGCCGAAGAAGTTTTTGAGCTTTTGCAGTACAACGAGGGCAACAGCTCTGGTCGCGGTATCGGCTGTATTTCGTGGGACGGCAAGGTTCACGCCGACCAGTTCTGGCGCGACCACACTTTTGGCAACGTGCTGGAACGCCCCTTCTCGCAGATTTGGGATGACCCGCAGATCGAACTGCTGCACAAGCTCAAGGACAAGAAAGCCCACGTCAAGGGCCGTTGCGCCAAGTGCCAGTTCCTGAACATTTGCGGCGGCAACTTCCGCGCCCGCGCCGAAGCCTATTACGGCGACGAATGGGCTCAGGATCCTGCCTGCTATCTGACGGATGAGGAAATCGGCATCAAGTAGCGCTCCGGCGCAGCCCTTTTTCCGCTGAATGTGCAAGCATGGCGGCGCGCCCCGGTCGTAGCCCGCTACGTTCCGCCCAGGCGCGCCGCTTGTTTTTTATACGGACACAAGGGCATACTGATACTGCACAAAGCACCCGGCAGCCGCTGTGCAAACAACAGTCGCGCCAGCCGCGTACTTGCCATACAGAATAACGACTGCATCACCGGCAGCATTGCCGCACAGGCTGGCCAAGCACCGACCTGCAACACGCAGAATAAAGGACAACAGCCATGACCACATTCCATAGAGGCCGCCGCCTTCGCGCCACTCCGGAACTGCGCTCCCTAGTACGCGAAACCCCGCCCCTTCTGGTTGAAGACTGCATCATGCCCTACTTCGTTGTGGAAACTGACGACAAGGGCTTTCGCAAAGAAATAGGCTCCATGCCCGGTCAGTTCCAACTCAGCCTTGCCGAACTGGAAAAACAGGTGGAAAAGGCCGTGGATACAGGCCTGAAATCCGTCATTCTTTTCGGCATTCCCGAACTCAAGGACGAATACGCCTCCGGCGCTTACGCCGAGGACGGCATCGTGCAGGAGGCCGTGCGTCTGCTCAAGCACCGCTGGCCCAAGCTTTACGTCATCACTGACGTCTGCCTGTGCGAATACATGAGTCACGGGCATTGCGGCGTACTCATGCCCTCTGGCGAAGTGAACAACGACGCCACCCTGCCCCTGCTTGCCAAAACAGCGGTGAGCCATGCGGCGGCAGGCGCGGACATGGTCGCCCCCTCCGACATGATGGATGGTCGGGTAGCCGCCATCCGCGAGGCGCTGGACGAAGGCGACCTTACGGCAACGCCTATCATGTCTTATGCCGTCAAATATGCCTCGGCCTACTACGGCCCCTTCCGCGAAGCGGCGGAAAGCGCTCCGGCCTGCGGCGACCGTAAATCCTATCAGATGGACCCGGCCAACGCCCGCGAAGCCCTGCTTGAGGCCTTTGCCGACCTAGAAGAAGGCGCGGACGCCCTGATTGTGAAGCCCGCCGGGCCCTACAGCGACATCATTCGTACTGTGCGCGACAATACCAGCGTACCCCTGTGCGCCTATCAGGTGAGCGGCGAATACTCCATGATCCGCGCGGCTGGTCTCAACGGCTGGATTGACGAACGCGCCGTCATGCTGGAATCCCTCACGGGCCTGAAACGCGCCGGGGCGGACATGATCATCACCTACTTTACAGAAACCATCCTGCGCGAAGGACTGGCACGATAATGAGCAATCATCCTCACACCATGGGACACCCGGGCGGGCATCCCGCAGGTCATCCGGGCGGGCATCCGGGCGGGCACCCCGCAGGCGCTGCGGGCAATCCTTCCGCCGGGCATCCCGACGGCATATCAGCCCCCCTGCGCACCCTTGAAGACGGCAGCCCCGCCTGTCGCCTCATCGCCTGGGAAGTGACCCGCTCCTGCAACCTGGCCTGCAAGCACTGCCGCGCCGAGGCCCACACGGAACCGTACCCCGGCGAGCTTTCTACAGAGGAAGCCAAGGCGCTCATCGATACCTTTCCGCAGGTGGGCAAACCCATCATCATCTTTACAGGCGGCGACCCCATGATGCGGGCCGACGTGTACGAGCTGGTGGCCTATGCCCACAGCAAGGGGCTGCCCTGCGCCTTTTCGCCCAACGGCACCCTCATTACCCCAGAGAACGCGCAAAAAATCAAGGATGCCGGGGTCAACCGCTGCTCCATTTCCATTGACGGGCCGGACGCCGCCAGCCACGATAGCTTCCGGGGCGTACCCGGCGCGTTTGAAGCTTCGCTGCGCGGCATCGAATACCTCAAATCCGTGGGCGTGCCCTTTCAGATCAACACCACGGTCACGCGCAACAATCTGAGCAGCTTCAAAAAGATTTTTGAGCTGTGCGAGCGCATCGGCGCTGCCGCATGGCACATCTTTTTGCTGGTGCCCATGGGCCGCGCCTCCGGCCTGGCCGATCAGGTCATCACCGCGCAGGAATACGAAGACGTGCTGCACTGGCTGTATGATTTCCGCAAAAGCACCAGCATGCACCTCAAGGCCACCTGCGCGCCGCACTACTACCGCATCATGCGCCAGCGCGCCAAGGAAGAAGGCATCAGCGTTACGCCCGAAACCTTCGGAATGGACGCCCTCACACGCGGCTGCCTTGGCGGCACGGGCTTCTGCTTTATCAGCCACGTGGGGCAGGTACAGCCCTGCGGCTACCTCGAACTGAACTGCGGCAACGTGCGCGAAACGCCCTTCCCGCAGATTTGGCGCGAGAGCAAATACTTTTTGCAGTTCCGCGACCAGTCCTGCTACACGGGCAAGTGCGGCGTGTGCGAATACCACAAGGTCTGCGGCGGCTGCCGCGCCCGCGCCCACAGCATGGACGGCGACCACATGGGTGAAGAACCCCTGTGCACCTACATTCCGGCCAAACTGCGCCGCAAGGAAAACCCCTGAGCCACACGAGGAACGCCATGACGCAGCCCACGCCCCACGCGGCCACCTCCGCCACCACCGAAACGCTGATGGACAGCGTTGACCGCCAGCTGCTGGATATCATCCAGACAGGCTTTCCCCTCACGCCGCGTCCCTATGCGGATCTGGGCCAGATGCTTGGCATCGGTGAGGAAGAAGCGCTCGAACGTGTGCGCGGCCTCAAGGCCCGCAAGATCATCCGCCGTCTGGGGGCCAACTTCCAGTCGGCCAAGCTGGGCTTTGTATCCACCCTGTGCGCCGCCAAGGTACCAGACGAAAAGATGGACGACTTTGTGGCCCGGGTAAACGCCTGCCCCGGCGTGACGCATAACTATCTGCGCGAGCATGTCTACAATATCTGGTTCACGCTTATCAGCCCCTCGCGTGAAGAAAGCCAGGCCACGCTTGATGCCCTCACCGAGGCCACCGGCATTGCCATTCTTAACCTGCCTGCCACCAAACTGTATAAAATCCGTGTGGATTTTCGCATGGATAATTGAAACAGTTCGTGATCCACGCCTGATTGTCGGGCGCATCTGTCCACTACGGATTCTTTCAGCCTAACACAGCTCCACCCAGGGTTCGCTACATGAGCGCACCCTGGGTGGAAATCTCTTGTGACCCACTGTAATTAAAATTGAATATTGATTTCAATTTAACATCTAAACTATTATCCTGCCCGCTCCGATAAGTCTTCAAGACAAGAACCAGCATAGGGGGAAAAATGAATATTTCTGTTAAATTCAAGGCACTGCTGCTTGTCAGCACAATGCTGCTGGTATCGCTTGGCGGGTATATTCTGCTGCTGCTCAATATGACGGCTATGGAGCAGGAATATAACGAGCAGACCAAAACAGCGGTTGAACAGAGCATCCGCACCGAGGCAGAAAAAATTAACACATATATGGCGCTGGTGCAGGAAGGCGCAGCCGCCATTGCCATCGCCGGACAAAATCTGCGTCATGTCCAGCAGGGGCACGAAGCGGATCTCAGCGATGACGTAGCAGCCATGCTCAAGGCGAACCTCACCCGCTACCCCGAGGCTTCGGGATGCGGCCTCTGGTTTGAGCCGGGGGCATTCCGGGCAGGTCAGCGCTATTACGGCCCCTATGCCTACTGGGACAAAGGCAAGATTGAAATGACCATGGAATACAGCACGCCTGAGTACGATTACCCCAGGCAGCCATGGTATACCCAGGCCATTCCCGAGCAATGGGACAGAAGCAAAAAACGTCAGGACAGCGTCTACTGGTCTGCCCCGTATCTGGACGAAACCTCTCACAAGCTCATGATAACCGTGGCTGGCATCATGCATGACCGCCAAGAGCGTATTGTCGGCGTGTCCACTCTCGACGTGAGCCTGGAAAACCTCCGCAAGACTGTGGATGGTATAAAAATCACTCCCAATTCCCGCGCTTTTGCTGTTGATTGCAGAAGCGGACTCATCGCCGCATTCCCCGCTGACAACGCCCTGCTCCTGCAGCCAGTGGCAAAGCTGCCCTTCAACGGGGCAAAAAACGAGCTTACCGATACAGCGCCCGGCAGCCTTGCCCAATACCCCCTTATGGTCAACGGTCAGCCCACCACGGTTTTTTACAGCGTATCACCCACAGGTATGGGCCTTGGCATAGCTATCCCTGATGCCGAACTTTTTGCAGAGGCCCGACAACTGGCTGAGAACAACAGCTATACAGCTATTGGTGCTGTGGGCATACTTCTGGTGCTGGCATGCGTGGTCATTCTGGTGCTGAACAGAACCATCATCAGCCCCATTCTTTCACTGGCCTCATTCTCCCGCTCTGTTGCGGCGGGTAACCTTGAAACGCCCATATCATCCGCCTACCAGAGCGAATTTTCCGTCTTGCGCAACGCAATGGTATCCATGCTGGAATCACTGAAAGAAAAAATGCGCGAGGCAGATAACCACACCGCCGAGGCCCGCATAAGTGCAGAAAATGCCGAGCAGGCCCAGCATGCAGCAGAAGAAGCCACCCGCAAGGCCGAAAGCGCGAGAACAGAAGGCATGCGTGATGCCGCCCAGCGCCTGAGCCAGGTTGTGGCGGCCCTCACCGCAGCCCTTGGCAGTTTGGCTGCCCGCGTGGATGAAACATCGGAAGGCGTGGAAACGCAAACACACAGGATTACGGAAACGGCTTCTGCCGTGGAAGAACTGAGCGCATCCGTGCTCGAAATAGCCAAGAACGCGGAAACCACCGCAAATCTGTCAGAAGACTCCCGCCATGCCGCCGAGCAGGGCTCGCAGCAGTTTGCAACAGTGCTGCAGGACGTAAGCGCCATTCACAAGGATTTTCAGACCGCCTGCGACTCGGTGGACGACCTGAGCAACAAGGCCGATGCCATCGGGGCCATTGCCCAGACTATTGAAGATATTGCCGACCAGACAAACCTGCTGGCCCTCAATGCGGCCATTGAGGCCGCCCGGGCGGGCGAGGCAGGACGCGGCTTTGCCGTTGTGGCCGATGAAGTGCGCAAATTGGCGGAAAAAACCATGACCGCCACGCGCGAGGTGGGGCAGTCCATTGATTCCATCCAACAGGCCGTGCGCGGAACCCTCGGCAGCATGGGCAGCACCAAGGAAGTGCTTGAAAAATCCATGCAGGAGGTCAACAAGGCAGAAAGCCTGCTTGGAAGTATTGTCAGCCTCGCCATGGAATCTTCTGATCAGGTGCGCGCCATCGCCACGGCTTCCGAGCAGCAGTCCGCCGCCACAGGCGAGATCAATGCCTCCGTGTCTGCCGTGAGCAGCATTGCAGAGGGCACCGCAACTGCAATGCAGGAGGCCGCCAAGGCAGTTGAGGCCCTTAAGCGCCAGTCTTCTGCCCTGACCGAACTTATAGCAGAGCTGGAAAAAGCCTAGGCCCAAACAAAACTCAATCACGCATAACCGCCATGCCCCGTTCTTTCATGGATTCGAGGCATGGCGGTTTTTGCGCTTTTTCGGGAGCGATATCTTTGGGGATGCCTTTCGCGAAGGCAGCCTTGCCTACCGCGCCATGAGCGCAAAAACTCCCCAGCCAAGATACTCGCGCGTATACATGGTGTAACGCCTTGGCTCACTGGTCAACTGGCTGCGAATTTCTTGGGCAAAGTCGTCATCCGGATTGGCCTCAAGCCAGCGTCGCATGGTCAGCCACTTGGCCGCTTCGTACCTGTCCCAGCCGTCCTGATTTGCCAGAACCATTTCCACAGCATCATAGCCAAGGTTGCCAAAGGATTCGATGAGCTTCGGCAAGGTGAGGAAGTCGGCAATGGCGGTTGCGCCGCAGCCTCTGGCAACGTCTTCCGTGGGCGGCATGCACAGCCAGTACGGTTCGCCGATGAGGATTGTCCCGCCGGGTCGAAGGCTTTGCGTCAAAAGCTCAATGGTGCCCGCGAGGCCGCCGCCTATCCATGTGGCCCCAACGCAAGCGGCTAGATCAACCTTTTCAGCCGCAACGTAACCTGCCGCGTCGGCATGGACAAATTCTACCATGCCTGCAATGCCCAGCTCTTGCGCGCGGAGCCGTGCCTGCCCGCAAAACAGCGGGCTCATGTCTACGCCAATGCCTGTGATGCCGTAATCCCGCGCCCATGTGCAGAGCATTTCGCCGGAGCCGCTGCCAAGGTCGATCATGCGGGTTCCGGGTTTGAGCCGCAATGCAGCGCCGAGGGTAGCAAGCTTTTCTGACGTATACGGATTATGGATGCGGTGTTCGCTTTCCGTGATGGTGAAAATGCGGGGAATGTCCAACACTGTAGCCTCCTTGTCATATTTCATGTCATTGGGATATTACGTGCGATACGCCATTCAATAGACAATTTGCATGTTACAAAAAATCAAAGATACTTCATTCCATTTTTTACTGCCACGACAGGTGCATATTCATCCATTGCACACCCTCCATACACAGGCATATTATGCAATATCTATCATAAAATCATTCCACTTCTCATTTCAGAAATGAATAATCGCAAACCTGCAATTGTTCATCGATTAGTCAAAAATCACCAGACTAAATAATGAATCGCTTGCCCCTCGATATGGCCGGCAATGGAGTGGACGTAAGAGGTACCCTAACGGACCAACGCTACATCGCGCAAAAATCGCGCAAAGTAGCAAAGCACTGCCCGCTTGCCATAACTGCCCATCTTTAGTACACAAGCATTGCGTTGTTCCATTTAGCAAATCTCTAAACTTTTTCTCATGGCTTTCCTCAACACACACGCCCGCGACCCCACGGCCCAGCCGTTGCAGCCGCGTAGCGCAGCGCACTTGAGGCTTGACGTCCAGCCAACGCATAAGGACTGTGCATGACCAGCACCCGTCGTTTTTGCCTGCCGCTCCGCACGCTCTTTGCTATCGCCGCCCTGCTTTGTGCAGCTCTTCTGTCACACCCCGGCGCTGCTGTTTCGGCCCCGGCCGTTCCGCCGCAAAGTTCCCTTGGCGTATGCTCCGCCATTTTATACGACCTTGACCGCGACGCCATACTGTTTGAGCAAAATGCTGACCAGCGCATTCCTCCGGCCTCGCTGACCAAGATCATGTCCATGTTTCTTGCCATGGATCAGATTAATTCCGGCCTGGCCCGCAGCGACAATACCACTACGATCAGCCGCAATGCGGCCCGCACCGGCGGCTCGCGCATGGGCCTCAACGAGAATGAGCAAGTTACGATCGAGCAGCTCCTCACGGGCATGGCTGTTTCTTCTGGCAACGATGCCAGCACGGCCATGGCCGAGTATGTGGGCGGCTCCGTGCCCGCGTTCATTAACATGATGAATGCCAAGGCCCGCGATCTGGGCATGCGCGACAGTTACTTTGTTAATCCGCATGGCCTCCCGGCCAAGGGGCAGTACACCACCGCTCGCGATATGCTGACCCTTGCCCGCGCCTATCTGCATGCCTACCCCGATGCGCTGCGCTTCCACAACACCCATGTTCTGAACTACCGGGGCCGTGTCACCTGGAACAAAAACCCCCTTCTTGGGCAGTACCCTGGCGCGGACGGCCTTAAAACCGGCTGGATCAACGCCTCGGGCTACAATCTGGTTTTCACGGCGCTGAAGGGCGACAAACGCCTGCTGGCCGTCATCATGGGCGCGCCCGATTCGCAGATTCGCAGCATTGAGGCCTTCCGCCTGCTGGATGCCGGTTTTGAGGTATGCAACAACGAGGCCCCCACAGTGCTGGCCGCTCTGGACACTCTGCCGCGCGAAAAGTATCACCCCGACATCCGCAAGAATGCCCGAGAGGCATACCATCAGTTTGCCGGAAACGACCGGGGCGAGGGTACCCAGACCGTGCACCGCGCCAAGGCCACCAACCACAGCAAGCAGGCCAAGGCGACCAAGACGGCCAAGAACAAAAAGAAGAACGTGGAAAAAGTCGCCCGCCAGCGCAGCAATGACAATGACGGGCAGGCCGCCCGCCGCGTTGCCAACAACGCCAGCTAAAAGAAAGGCGCTCAGCTGGAAATTTTGAAGGCCCGTGAACTACAAAGGTTCACGGGCCTTTCTTATAAAACCGCAGGAAGGAGAGACGTTCCACACTATTGCGCGGTGTAGCCACCGTCTACAGTGTAACAACCGCCTGTAATGAACGATGCATCATCCGAAAGCAAAAAAGCCGCCAGTTTGCCCACCTCTTCCGGTTCAGCCATACGCTTCATGGGGTGAGATTCCGCCATCATCTGACGAATGCTTTCCGGCAACTCCTTCATTTTGGGTGTATCAACATAGCCTGGGGCCAAAGCATTTACACGTACACCTTTTTCTGCAAATTCCAGCGCAACAGACAACGTCAGCCCCACAACGCCATGTTTTGCGCAAGTGTACGGGGCAATCCCAGGAATCCCCACCATACCGTTGACGGCGGATAGATTGACCACCGCGCCGCCACCGTTCCTGAGCATGGCTGGAATGGCATACTTCATGCCGTAAAAAACGCCGCTCAGATCCGTCTGAATAACCTCCTGCCAATCCGCCACGTCATAATCACATATGGAGACGCCATGCGGCCCAGTTATGCCCGCATTGTTCACAAGATAGTCAATTCTTCCAGATTGTTCCATGACCGAACCAATCAAGTTTTTGACGGAAACGTGGTCTTTGACATCTGCAACCATAGGAAGAACGCGCTGGCCAGACGGATCCATGTTCCGAGCCGTGGCCTCAATAGCTGCACTGTCTCTGGCAGTTATGACCACTGTAAGCCCACGGTTATAAAGCTCTTGAGCGATGGCTTCGCCAACACCGGTGGAAGCGCCTGTAACTATGGCGATACTGCCGCTGAATTTCATTGCTTATGCCTTTCCCTTACCGGACGAAGCTACGATTTTACGGCAAAGAGCCGCAAAAATTTCGCGTTCCTGTTCCGACAAGGCGGTTTCGATGGTGTCCAACAGTTCTCTTCTAAATTTTTCCGCTCTATTAAGAAAATCCCTTCCGTCGGAAGTGATTAAAATGTCGTAACTGCGCCTGTCGGTTCCGCTTTTCTTTTGCACAATATAATTTTTATCCAAAAGCCTTTTGGTTAGCTTGGACGTACCAGATTGCGAAATTCCACGCAGGGCAGCCAGCTCTGTGGTGGTTTTGCTGCCGTTCTCCACAAGGGCATCAAGGATTTCGTATTGCGCGGTGGTGATGCCTTCAACATTAAGACGGTTAAGAGTGTTAATTACCAAACATTGAAAAGGGATATACGATTTTTCCAGCATGTCGTTTTCCATACATACCTCACTTACAGAACCGAGGAAATATATTCCTTGGTTGATATATGACTATGTCATATATTAGTCAAGAACACTCCGCGCCCTTGGTGTGGCCCTGGATTGGGGCTGGCCAAGGGAGTTAGCGTTCTTAAAATGCGTGGAATATTGCTGTGCTGAAAAGAGAATCAGCCCCTGTCCAGCACACGGAGCGACACGGCTTCGGCCAGATGCCGCGTGGCGATGCTGGCGGCATCATCCAGATCGGCAATGGTGCGGGCCATGCGCAGCACTCTGGCGCATGCCCGCGCGGAAAGGGAAAGACGGTTGACCGCAGCCTCCATCAAGGCATGCCCTTCGGCATCCAGCGCGCAATGCTGATCAAGCAACGCGCCGGAAAGTTCCGCATTGCAGCGCGGCCCGTTGGTGCCGTAGCGCGCCCTCTGGGTTGCCCGGGCCTTGAGCACCCGTTCGCGCATCTGGGCTGATGAAGCACCGCTGCCGGAACCGCGAAAATCCGCATAGGCCACGGCCGGGACTTCCACATGCACGTCAATACGGTCCAGCATTGGGCCGGAAAGGCGCGACTGATAGCGCACCCGTTGTTCCTCGCGGCAAGTGCACTGGTGCGTGGGGTCGCCGTAATAGCCGCAGGGGCAGGGATTCATGGCTGCCACCAGCATGCAGGCCGCAGGAAAGCTCACACTGTGCGCGGCGCGCGCAATGGCCGCCACGCCACCTTCCAGAGGCTGGCGCAAGGCTTCAAGGGCTGTCTTGCGAAATTCGGGCAGTTCGTCCAGAAACAACACCCCTCGGTGGGCAAGACTCACCTCGCCGGGGCGCGGATAGCCCCCGCCGCCCACCAGGGCCACGTCGGATATGGTATGGTGCGGTGCGCGAAAGGGGCGCACACGCATGAGCCCCGCCTCGGGCGGCAGCTTGCCTGAAACGCTGTAAATCTTGGTGACTTCCAGGGATTCTTCAAAGTCCAGCGGCGGCAGAATGGTGGGCAGGCGCTGGGCCAACATAGTTTTACCGCTGCCGGGCGGGCCGATGAGCAACACGTTATGGCCGCCAGCCGCAGCCACTTCCAGCGCGCGCTTGGCGGCCTCCTGCCCTTTGACCTCGGCATAATCCTGCCTGTAGGCCGGCGCCTCAAGCATATCGGCCACGGGTTCGCACAGCGGCTCCAGCAGTTCAGCGCCAGCCAGAAAGGATGCGCAGCGGCCAAGGCCCTCGGGCGCAAACACCTTGAGCCCACGCACCACCGCAGCTTCCGCGCCGTTGCCTGGGGGCACCACCAAGCCTGCGGCCCCCTGCTGGCGCGCCAGAAGAGCCAGAGGCAACACGCCGCTCACTGGCCGCAGCGCGCCATTGAGCGAAAGTTCGCCCGCAAGATACATACCCTGTAATGGTTCCGCAGGGATAATGCCCGCAGCGGCCAGCAGCCCAACGGCCAGCGGCAGGTCATAACTAGCCCCGCTCTTGCGCCGCCATGCAGGGGCAAGGTTTACTGTAATCCGCGCCGGGGGCAGCTTGAAGCCGCAGGCCCGCAAGGCTGCAAAGACCCTGTCCTTGGCCTCGCGCACCGCTGTTTCCGCCAGCCCCACCATGGTGAAGCCGGGCAGGCCCTGCCGCACGAAGTCCACTTCCAGTTCCACGGGGTAGGCATCCACACCCTCAACCCCGCCGCTGTTCAAACGGACAACCATGCGTTCTCCTTGACCCTGCAAATGATAAGCGGCGCGGATGGTTGCATCTATCCGCGCCGCAAAAGTCTTGCCGTCAGGCGCACCGGGCAACCCCTGCCCGCACCCGCAAGCAGAATGTACCGCCAGATGCTATTGCACGGCCTTGCCGATGCGGTCCCAGCGGATATCGCCCAAACCGCCCCAAGACCAATAGATGCGCCAGGCTTTGGCACGTATGGCGCTGCGGTCCACAAGGCCCCAGAAGCGCGAATCCATAGAGTTGTCGCGGTTGTCGCCCATAACAAAATACTTGCCTTCAGGCACGGTAATCGGACCGAAATTGTCGCGCACCGGCTGGATGCGGTCAGGCTCGGTAAAACGGATGTAGGATTCCTTTACCGGCTCGCCGTTGCGGAACAGCTGCTTGTTGCGCACCTCAATGGTGTCGCCGGGCGTCCCGATGATGCGCTTGATGTAGTCCACGCTGGGATCATTGGGGTATTCAAAAATGATGATGTCGCCCTTGACCGGATCGCTCCCCTTGTAAATATAGGAGTGGGTAAAGGGAATCTTGATGCCGTAGGAAAACTTGCTTGCCAGCAGGTGATCGCCCACAAGCAGGGTTTTGACCATGGATTCCGAAGGAATCTTGAATGCCTGCACCACGAAGGTGCGGATGACCAGAGCCAAAATAAGCGCGACGAACAGAGCTTCGCCGTATTCCCGCCACAGGGGTTTGGGGGGGCGCTGTGATTGCAGAAGCATTGCCATGTGCGAATATTCCTCATGTGCCCTTAGGGCTGGTGAGCGTTACATTTTCGGTCGCAAAGTATGCCCTGATGCGAAAGTAAAGGCAAGGAGCAGTGCTTCTTCTCCCTGCGGTTCAGCAAAAAAACAGGCCCCAGTCCGGCATCAGCCGGAACAGGAGCCTGTTCAGCAATCACACTGCGTTGCCGCTACCTGGCCTGGAGCAGGCTACCTTGCAAGGTTCGGCTGCTCCGTAAAAGACTCTAGTGGAGGCGCAGGGCAAAGTTGACCACAAAGCACAGGGCAATGACCACCATCACCACGTTAAGATCCTTGAAACGCCCAGAAAGTACCTTGATGCCGACCCAGCTCACAAAGCCAAAGCCAAAACCCGTGGCGATGTTGAAGGTAAGCGGCATGCTGATGATGGTCAAAAAGGCGGGCAAGGCAACGGTAAAGTCCTTGAACTTGATGCGCCCCACTTCCTGCATCATCATGGCGCCCACGATGATCAGCACCGGGGCCGTGGCATAGGCCGGAGCCATGCCAATCACAGGCGCAAAAAACAGGGTGAGGAAAAAGAGCACCGCAATGGTCACAGCGGTCAGCCCGGTACGCCCGCCCTCGACCACGCCCGCCGCGCTTTCAAGATAGCTGGTAGATGTGGTCGCGCCCATGACGGCGCTGGCCATAGTGGCGATTGAGTCGGAAATCAGAGCCTTGTCCAGATTTTCAATGTGCCCGTCTTCACGAATGAACCCGGCTTTCTGCGAAAGACCGATGAGCACGCCCATGTTGTCGAACAGATCAACCATGGTCAGTGTGAAAATGATGGAGATCAGGCCGTGGTGCAGCGCGCCCTTGAGGTCCATCGCCATGAAGGTCTCAGTGGGCAGGAGCAGGGATGTGTTGATGATGCTGCCCTGCGGCATATGCGGGCCGTTCAGCACCATGTCCGCCGCCGCAATGGCCACGATGCCGATGATCATGGCTCCCGGCACGCGCAGTGCAAGCAGCGCGCTGATGAGGAAGATGCCCACCACCGAAAGCAGGGTCTTGGGGTCGCCCAGGTTGCCGAGGGTCACAAAGGTGGCAGGGCTGGCCACCACGAGGCCGCAGCTCTTCATGCCGATAAAGGCGATGAACGCGCCAATACCCACCACGATGGCGTACTTGAGATCCATGGGAACGGCGTTGATGATAAGCTGGCGCACCTTGGTGACGGTGAGCAGCAGAAAGACCACGCCAGAAATGAACACAGCGCCAAGGCCGGTCTGCCATGTATAGCCCGCAGGGCCGCAAACGTAGTAGGCAAAAAAGGCCGTGATGCCGAGGCCGGGCGCTACGCCCACGGGAAACTTGGCCCACAGGCCCATGAGCAGCGTTGCGATGACGGTAATCCAGATGGTAGCCGCCACGGCGGAATCCTTGGGCATACCGGCGTCAGCAAGCATGCTGGGAACCACAAAAATGAGGTAGCACATGGCCATAAAGCTGGTAAGGCCAGCCCGTAACTCGCGCCGAACCGTGCTGCCTCTGGCCGCAGGATTAAACATTTTTTCCAGTATGCCCATGACATCCTCCTCTTGTTGCCGCACCGCGCGCCCAAGATATCGAGTTGTTTTGCGCCGGGGCAGCAGCCCCCATGCCGTTAATCGCTTCGGTTTGCCCTTTGCAGCGCTGCCGCTTGCGGCCATCGCGCCGGGCCTCGCCCCGAGCCTGTGCCCAGATTGAACCTGAACCACAGCCAGGGCGGCCTACCCCTCTACCGCCAAATTCTGTTCATCTTATAGAAAGTACGGCGAAATCCGTATCTTTCGCCGCCTGTTCGCACTTTTGCCCGCCAGCCGTGCAGCGGGACAAATACTCTACCCTAGAAAGGCCCGTATACCGGTAAAAATCACCTGCGCCGCAATGGCTGCCAGCAAAAGTCCCGTCAGCTTGGACAGTACGGCAATGCCCGTGCGGTGCAGGGCGCGCACCACGCCATCGGCCATGCGCAACAACACAAACATGCCAAAGGCAGCGGCCAGCAGCGAAAACACGCCCACCAGCACCTGATGCATCTCTGTGGCGGACGCGCCCATGACCATTACCGCACCGATGGAGGCAGGCCCCATGCCAAGCGGTATGGCCAGCGGCACAACGCTGATGTCGCCCTCCTTGCCGGAAAGCGCATCCTTGCCGTCATCGTTCATGAGGGAAACTGCCGTAAGAAAAAGCAACACGCCTGCGCCGATACGAAAGGCGTCAAGGGTGAAGCCGAAAAGCGAAAACAGGTGTGGGCCAAACAGGAACAGCGTTACGCCGATAAGAAAGATGGCCGCAGATGTTTTGGCGGCCACCATGGATTTCTGTTTTTTATCAAAGCCCTTGGTGCCGCTGATAAAGGCGCTCAGCACGGCAGGGGGCGTCATGAGCGCATAAATTTTGATGCTCGTGCCCACAACTTCAGTAAAAAATTCCATGTTACTCCCCTTCCTGCGCCGGAAGCCTGGCGTTGGAGCAATTTGCCTGTCCTGCACGAATTGTTGCAAAAATCCGCACATGAAATGTTTGCAAGGCAATATGTCTTGTCCGCTGCCCCAATCGTTGCCCTGCAGGAAGGTACTCCTGAAGGCAGATTGGAAGCCTTGCTGGCAGGCAAACATTTCAAAATGCAAACACACCAAGGAACATGCGTCGCGAAAGGCCCAAATTTATGAAGGCGGGAGTATGTCATGCAAGGGGCCTCATGTCCATACCATCAGCCCGCCTGAACCTGAAATTTCCTGCGCTGGCGCGCCCTGCGCGGCCTGATGCCTGCACTGTTTCTGCCCCCTCTGCCAGCAGGCCTGCGGCATTGATCACTGTTTCAAAAGCAAACAATAGACCCTGCCGTTCCTGCACACCTCTGGGCGCGTAAGAACGACAGGGCTTGTCAATTTGTGGCAGGGGCACAAGCCGCGTTAATGCCCCACGCTGACGCCTGTCACCACCTGCCCCTTGGGTTGCACATTAAGACCGCAGCCTCCAAGGTTCAGCAAGGCGGCGCACAAGGCCACGCTTAGCAAGAGCAGCGCCATGCGGCGCAACAGCTTGCGACCTTTAGTCACGAGGCTTTTCCTGAGTAATACGTGCGCCAGCCTGCACATCCTGAGTAATCCACACATTACCGCCAATCACGGCCCCCTTGCCCACTGTCACGCGACCAAGAATCGTGGCTCCGGCGTAAACAGTGACGTTGTCGCACAGTATGGGGTGCCGGGGATTGCCCTTGGTGAGGGTTCCGTCCGCATTCTTGGGAAAGGAGAGCGCGCCCAGGGTCACGCCCTGATACAGGCGGCAGTTACGCCCGATGATGCAGGTTTCACCAATAACCACGCCTGTGCCGTGGTCGATGAAAAATTCCTCGCCGATGGCGGCACCGGGGTGGATGTCGATACCCGTCGTGCCGTGGGCCATTTCAGAAATGATGCGCGGAATGACCGGCACCTTGAGCTTATAGAGTTCGTGCGCAATGCGGTGGTGAAACATGGCCCGCAGCGAAGGATAGCAAAAAATGGTCTCACCGGGGCTGGTGGCCGCAGGGTCTCCCTCATAGGCGGCCTTGGCGTCGCCAGCGAGGAGGCGGCGTATTTCCGGCAGGCTGTCCATAAAAGCCAGCGCGGCCTGCTGGCCCTCTGTTTCGCACGAAGTGCAGGGGATGCCCAGTCCCTCGCAACTGAAGCAGAAGCCGCGCACGATCTGCTCACCCAGCAGGCGGTGGATGCTGTCCAGATTGGCTGCAAGGTGATAGCGCATGGATTCGCGCCGCACAGTGGCCGCGCCAAAATAGCCGGGAAAGATAGCCGCGCGCAGCCGCTCAAGTATTTCGGAAAGCACCGGCAAAGACGGCATGGGCGCGCCCTGCCCCGAGCGGTGCCACACGGTGCTGAGCGAATCTTCTCGGCAGAGGCGTTCAACAACGCTGTCTATGAGGGGCATGCCGATCGTGGTGATGTCCTGCTTTTTGTTCATGGCAAAATCCTGCGGAAATATTCGGTTGCTCTTGAAACCTCAGGCGGCACAGGCCGACTGCGGGCACCCGGTAATTCTTATTAGTCTACATGGAGTTGCCCGCTGCCGCAATGGGCAGCCAGCTCCGCTCCAGAGAATACACAATAAATCAAGCCATTCGTTAAAACTTTT
Organism: Desulfovibrio faecalis; assembly: GCF_053570625.1. Lineage (NCBI taxonomy): Bacteria > Pseudomonadati > Thermodesulfobacteriota > Desulfovibrionia > Desulfovibrionales > Desulfovibrionaceae > Desulfovibrio > Desulfovibrio faecalis. The sequence goes on along the minus strand of NZ_JBRBQR010000001.1, from coordinate 3,232,452 downwards.
AACGCAAACTGGCGTGCCTTATTTCAAACCACCCAACATCCCTTCACAAAAACGCTGTATGCAGAAGAAATATTCCACACGCTGCGCGGCCTAAAAAACACACTGGCCCGTTGTTATTCAGTAAGCACGCTCCGGGCATAAGCAAGACCGCAGCCACAGCTTAATCCACAAAACTGTTTCCAGATTTTTTCCGCCAGTCTTGCCTGCCCGCACCCAGCAAGTTGGCAGATGACAACCGTGCCGCCGCCATGCCCGCAGACTGGTGGCTGACCGCCGCACGCAAACAAAGCCATACGCAACACCTCGAAACATCATCAACTTCGCTTTCCTCCGTGTTAATTTTTACAACCAGTACGTAAGCAATATAAACAGACAATGGAGATTTTGCGCGGCAGAATTTCATAAAACATGTCTAACTATTTAAAAAATAAAATTATATCCCTTGTGGCATGATTGCTGCTTATTTCATGGGCAATTCGTAACAAGCGCCTGAATCTCCCGGTAAGTGACGGCTCAAGTTACGTCAAAACAGACAAGTTACGCGCGGAGTGTCCGCGATTTTATTGAATATGTTGTTTCCGTCTTGCTGGACGCACATACCATCGGCAGGCGTTTGGAAGGCTCAAAATTTTGCACACCGCGCCAATGCGGTTAGCGAGGAGAAAAAATGCTGACAAAAGAGGATATTCGCACACATATTGCTGCATTTATTGGCGAAAAAAACATGCTCACCAAGCAGGAAGACCTCGTTTGTTACACCTACAACGCCGGCGGGGCGGCTCCCTCGGCCTTTCTGCCCATTCTGGTTGCACTGCCCGTCACCGCCGAAGAAGTCTCCAAGATTGTCGGCTTCTGCAATGAGCATAAAATCAGTGTAGTTACGCGCTCGCAGGGAAGTGGCCTCAGCGTCAATGCCATTACTGAAAGCGACTATTCCATCATCATTTCGCTGCAACGCATGAACTCCATCATCGTGGAGCCGGAAACCCTGATGGCTGTCGTTGGCCCCGGCGCAATCACCGCCGACATCAAAAAAGCGGCTGCCGCGCACAGCCTCATGTACCCGCCGGATCCCGCCAGTTTCACGTTTTCTTCCATCGGCGGCAACGTGGCGACCGATGCGGGCGGCTTGCAGTGCGTCAAGTACGGCACCACCAAGAGCTATGTCACGGGCATGCAGGTCGTGCTGGCTTCGGGCGAAATTATCCGCGCGGGCGGCAAGTGCATCAAGGACGTGACTGGCTACAACCTCACCCAGCTGTTCACGGGTTCCGAGGGCACGCTTGGCGTCATTACAGAAATCACCCTCAAGCTCATTCCCCTGCCGCAGGCAAAGCGCGCCATGCGCGTTGCCTTCAACAACATTGAAAACGCCGCCAAGGCTGTTTCTGCAATCATGACCAGCGGCGTTGTGCCCTCCATCATGGAATTTCAGGAACAGACACTGATCCGCGCGGTTGAAGACTACACCCATGCGGGCCTGCCCGTGGATGCGGGCGCAATGCTGCTCATCGAAGTAGACGGTGATGTTTCGACCCTCAAGCCGCAGGTGGAAGTGATCCGTCGGGTGTGCGAGCAGCTGGGCATGGTCGATTTTCACGTGGCAGAAACCGCAGAAGAAGCCGAGCAGCTCTGGGTTGCGCGGCGTTCCGGCCTGCCCGCCCTTGCCCGCGTGGCAAAGGGACGTTTGGGCGGCGACCCGGCGGTGCCCATCAACAAGCTTGCCCAGGCCGTGCACATGCTTTTTGAAGTGGGCAAAAAACACGGCATCAAGGTGAGCTGTCAGGGGCATGCGGGCGACGGCAACATTCATCCGCACTTCTTCTTCAACTCGGATGAAGAAAAGAAAACAGCCGCCAAGGCCCGTTCCGAGTTCCATTACGAAATCATCAAGATGGGCGGGACAGTTTCTGCGGAACACGGCGTGGGCCGCGAAAAAGCGCCCTACATCACCAAGCAGCTGGGCGAAGCTCAGGTCGGGGCCATGCGGGCCATCAAAAAGGCTCTTGATCCCAACAATATCCTGAATCCTGGCTGCATCTTCGGAGGCCAGGCATGAGCAAGTCCCTGGACGAATTGAAAGCAGCCGCCCTCAAATGCACCCGTTGCGGGCAATGCCTCACTATCTGCCCGGTTTACGGCAAAACATACGAAGAATCCAATTCTTCACGCGGCAAGCTTTTTCTGCTGCGTTCTCTGGCGGACGGCACGGTAAAGCCCACCAAGGAGCTGATGGAACTGGCCGCCCGCTGCACCCTGTGCATGCGCTGCAAGGCCATCTGCCCTTCTGGCGTCAACACTACCGACCTGATCATGGCCTTGCGCCGCAAGATGGCGGAAGAAGGCCAGCTGCCAGCCGCAAAGAGCATAGCATTCAAAGCTGTCACCAAGGGTCGGCTGTTTGATATGGCCCTGAGCCACGCCAAACCTTTTCAGTCCATACTCTTCAAAAATACTGAAAATGGCGCGGGCAAGGTTTCACGCATTCCCATCCCCGCCGCAGGGCTGAACCTGCGCCGCGTTGTTCCGGCCCTGGCCGACAAACCGCTGCGTAAGGTCATGCCTGCCGTCAGCAGTCCCAAGGGATCCGCCCGTGCAAGGGTGGCCTTTTTCCCGGGCTGCATGCTCAACTATGTCTATGTCAATGCAGGCAAGGCCCTCATAGACGTGCTGGTTGCCAACGGCGTGGAAGTGCATTTGCTGGACAACCTCCAGTGCTGCGGCACACCGCTGTTTTCATCCGGCGATTTTGACGGCGCGGCCCTGCTGGCTGAAAACAACGCACGCATCCTTTCGCGAGGCAGCTTTGACGCCGTCATCACCGGCTGCGCCACCTGCGGCTCGGCCCTGAGCAAGGAATACGGCGAGGTGCTGCAAAACAGCGATGCACTTTCGGCCTGGGAAGGATTCAAGGACAAGGTCTTCGACTTTTCCGACTTCCTCACCAAGCTTGGCCCTGCGCCCTATGTGCAGAACGTTCCCCTCAAGGCTACCTATCACGATGCCTGCCACCTTGTGCGCGGCATGGGCGTCTCCAAGCAGCCCCGCAGCCTCATCCGCGCCATACCCGGCCTGCGCTTTGTGGAGATGAGCCGCCCCGATGTCTGCTGCGGTTGCGCGGGCACGTTCAGCGCTACCCACTATGACCTGTCCCAGCAGATCCTTGCGGATAAAACCAGCGACATCCTGTCCACAGGGGCGGATGTTGTCGCCACTGGCTGTTCTGCCTGCAAAATGCAGCTTATCGACGGTTTGAGCCACCGAGGCGCAAACATTCGCGTACTGCACACTGCCGAACTGCTTGCCAAGGCATATGGCCTGTAACAGGGCCATGCCGCGTCCCCTACGCGGCATCCCTTGCGGGCATGTTTGCTGTTTCGATCGAGCCATCTGCACAGCGAGCATGCCCGCAGGGGAAACAAGATACAAATCAACCGCAAAGTATTTATAACTACCTGTTATTTAATTTTTTTGCGGGAATACCGGATCATCCCGATACTTCGCAGCAGTCCTCAACGTTAACTTTCGCAACACAGCCGAAAACATAGTTAACCAAACAGTCCAGCCTTTAAAAAAAAGAGAAGCAATTTCAGCGAACTGCAAAACCATCATGATTGGCATAATATTTGCTGATTACAAACTGTAACTCAAGAATAATGGCAGAAAAATACTCTCCATAATGCTTGTATTTTTCATATGGAAAAAAATTTCAGCCATACAACTGCAATCAATGCCGTTACTTTTGGCAAATGAATTTGTTTTGCACAAATTAGTACAAACAAAATTGAGCAATGGCAGAATAATTACTGGTGGCACCACAACGGAAACGAGGTTTAGAAAGGCAATGAAAAAACAAAGCAAGCTCATCCAGGGTAACGCCGCCATAGCCCAAGGCGCGTTCTACGCAGGAGCGCGGTTTTATGCCGGGTATCCCATCACCCCTTCGTCCGAAATTGCTGAAATCGCCTCGCGCGAGCTCCCCAAGCTTGGGGGGATTTTCATGCAGATGGAAGACGAACTGGCGAGCATGGGCGCCATTGTGGGCGCATCACTGGCAGGCGTGAAGTCGTTCACCGCCACCAGCGGCCCCGGTTTTTCGCTTATGCAGGAAAACCTCGGCATGGCGACCATGGGCGAAGTGCCCGTGGTGGTAGTGAACGTGCAACGCTCCGGCCCATCCACAGGTCTTGCCACCAAACCGGCCCAGTCCGACATCATGCAGCTGCGCTGGGGACGGCATGGAGACCAGGAAATTATCGCGCTGACCCCGGCCTCGGTGCAGGAATGCTTTGACCTGACGGTCAAGGCCTTCAACCTGTCCGAAAAATATCGCGTGCCGGTCATCATGGCCCCGGAAGAAGTCTGCGGCCACATGCGCGAAAACGTTGTTATTCCTGACCAGGGTGAAGTGGAGGTTGTTGACCGTAGCCAGCCCACCTGCGCACCCGCAGACTACAAGCCCTTCTGCTTTGACGAAGGCGCGGTTGCGCCCCTGGCCAGATATGGCAGCGACTATGTTTTCCATGTCACCAGCTCCATGCACGGTGAAAACGGCTTTAGCTGCAATACGCCTGAAAATGCAGGACGCAGGGTCGCCCAGCTGCACACCAAGATTGCCAAGGGCCGTGATGAAATCGTCATGACGCGCTACTTCGGTAAAGAAGACTGCGACACCCTGATCATTACTTCCGGCGTGGTCACCCGCGCAGCCCGCAGCGTGGCGCAAGAGGCCAATGCCAGCGGCGGCAAGGTTGGCGTTCTCCAGCTGCAGACCCTGTGGCCCTTTGCCGATGTGGAAGTGCGGGAAGCCGCACGCAAGGCCAAGCGTATTATTGTTGCTGAAATGAACTATTCCGGTCAGCTGGCTGGAGAAGTGAAAAAGTATGTGCCGGATCCTTCGCTGGTTGTTGGGGTTAACAGCTACAACGGCAGCATCATGACCCCGGCCCAGATCGCAGCCGCCTTGAAGTAAAGGAGAAATACAATGGCACAGGCTATTTCACGCTCGCTTCTTAACAAAGAGGCACTGCCGCTCATGTGGTGTGCGGGCTGCGGCAACGGCATTGTCCTGAACGCGCTCTTGTGCGCCATGGACGAGCTGAATCTCAAAAAGGAAGACGTTCTTGTCGTCACCGGCATTGGCTGCTGGGGCAAGGCCGATGATTATATTTCCGCCAATGCCCTGCATACCACGCACGGGCGCGCCCTCACCTTCGCCACCGGCGCCAAGGCGGCCAACCCCAACCTCCACGTCATCGTTCTTATGGGCGACGGCGATGGCACCACCATTGGCGGCAACCACCTTATCCATACGGCCCGTCGCAATATGGACCTCACGGCCATCATTGTGAACAACCTGAACTACGGCATGACCGGCGGCCAGTATTCGGCGACCACGCCCAACGGGGCCATCACCAGCACGTCTGTTGGCGGCAACCCCGAGCGCGGCTTTGACGTGTGCGATCTGGTGCGCGCGGCAGGGGCCAACTTTGTCGCCCGCGAATCCGTCACCAGCGGCATGCGCCTCAAGAACCGCATTGTTGCCGGCATCCAGAAAAAAGGCTTTTCGCTTATCGAAGCCATGAGCCCCTGCTCCACCCTGTTCGGCCCCCGCAACAAGATGAAGCAGCCTGTGGATATGCTGCGCAATCTCAAGGAAAAGGCCGTTTCTCAGGCCAAGTTTGATTCCATCGAGAATGCCGCAGATCTTGGCTACTTTGTCACCGGCGTCATTGCCGACAAGGACGTTCACGATTTCAACACTCGCTACGAGGCCGAGCGCGCGGTGATCACGGCCGCCAAGGGAGGAAAGTAGCATGGCCCAGTATGAATTTATCATGGCTGGCACCGGCGGGCAGGGCCTTGTGTTTTGCGCGTCCTTCCTTGCCGAAGCCGCTATTCTGGGTGGCCGCAACGTGGTGCAGTCCCAGTCGTACGGCATCTCGCAGCGCGGCGGCTTTATCAGTGCCGAAGTGCTGATGGACGATGCGGAAATCCTTTTCCAGCAGGTCGTCAAACCCAACCTGATCATTGCGCTGAACGAGGTTGTGGGCACCCGCTACGACAATGCCGTAGCCCCTGTTGTGTACGACACCTCGCTCATGAAACCCCGCCAGCTGAGCAACTGGATCGGCATACCCATGACCGAGATCGCCCACGAACTGGGCGCGCCCAAATCGGCCAACCTTGCCGGTCTTGGGGCGGCCATGGCGCTTACCGGGGCACTGCCTCTGGAAACGTTGCTGAGCATCGCCGAGCGCAAGGGCAAACCCGAAGTGGCCAAGATTAACATGGAAGTTATCAGGCGGGGCGCTGCAGCTGCCGAAGCCGCCCGGGGGGGGAACTGATGAGCGAGGAAAAGAAAACTTTTGAAGTTTGCGTGGACGCCGTGCTCTGCAAGGGTTGCGGCTACTGCAAGGAACTCTGCCCCAAGTCTGTTTACGACTTCGGCACGGAATACAATGCGGCTGGCTACCTCTTTATGACTCCGGTCAATGCGCAGGCCTGCATAGGCTGCCGCACATGCATGATGGTCTGCCCCGACTTTGCCATTGAAGTTCTGGAAAAATAACAGGCCGGAGTCAGTCATGGTATACAAGAGCTTTGACGAGCTTGAAGCAGCAGTGATGCAAAAGGCCCACAAGTGCAAGGTGGCTGTGGTGGAAGCCGCAGACGAGCATGTGCTTGAAGCTGTGCGGCACGCTGTTGAAGTGGGCCTTGTGGAGCCGCTGCTGTTTGGCAAGCGCGAAGATATCGCAGCAAAACTCAAGGCCATAGGCCTGCCGGGCGATGCTTACCCCATTGTTGAAACTGCCACGCCGCAGGAATCAGCCACCGGGGCCGGCATGGCGGTCAAGGAAGGCCGGGCCAACTTCATTCTCAAAGGCCTGATCCAGACCGGCGTTCTTCTCAAGGGTCTGTTCAAGGAAGAAACCGGCTTCCGCACCGGGCGGCTGATCTCGCACATGAATATTGTGCAGGTTGCCACCTACCCCAAGCTTCTGGCCCTGTGCGATGCCGCCATCAACATCGCGCCTTCGCTCGAACAGAAGCGCGACATTATCCAGAACGCGGTGGATGCCCTTGCGCGCATGGGCATTGATAACCCCAAGGTTGCGGTGCTGGCCTCTGCGGAAACCGTTAATGAAAAAATGCCTGAAAGCGTTGACGCCGCCGCGCTGAAAGAAATGAACAAAAACGGCAAGATCACTGGATGCCTGATTGAAGGCCCCATATCCTACGATCTGGCAGTATGCGCTGAATCAGCCGCCACCAAGGGCTACGAAAGCCCCGTTGCAGGCGATGCCGACCTGCTGGTGTGCCCCAATATTGTCACCGCCAACGTGCTTATCAAGTGCCTGCGCCACACGGCCAACGCGCTGACCGCAGGCATAGTAGTGGGCGGCAGGGTGCCGGTGGTGCTCAATTCCCGCGCGGCAAGCGCTGAAGACAAGTTCAGAACCATGGTTCTTGCGGCCTCTGCTGCGGGGTAGCCAACTGCGGGCTGGCCCTGCCGCTTGCTCCCCTGAGCCAACCGCTCGCAAGGTTTCAGGCTGCCGCGCTGCAATGCCGCTCAGCGCATCAGGCGCGGCAGCCCATAACAGCAAGAGCATTTTACATTGTTCCACAAGGATATGACATGGCGGAAATCAACTATACCGTTCTTTCCATCAATCCCGGTTCCACCTCGACGCGGATTGCCGTTTACAAGAACCACGAACTCTTGTTCCAGAAAAAAGTGGATCATCCGGCAGAATCCCTGCGCGGTTTTGAGAGCAACGTCGCCCAGTTTTCCATCCGCCTGGATGCCATACTGAAGGCGCTGCAAGAAGAGCAGTTTGACCTGCACCAGCTCTCCGCCGTGGCCGGGCGTGGCGGCAAACTGCCCCCGCTGTTGCAGGGCGCGTATCTTGTTGATGAGGGCATGCTGGACTTTCTGCGGCACCGTCCCATTGACGACCACGCCTCCAACCTCGGGGCGCTGCTGGCGCACGAAATCGCCAAGCCGCTGAACATCCCCTCCTACATCTATGACGCCGTGGTGATGGATCAGATGGAAGACATCGCCAAGCTCTCCGGCCTGCCGGAAATTCGCCGCAAGGCCTCGTGCCATGCCCTCAACATGCGCGCCATGGCCATCAAGGCCGCCGCGAGCAAGGGCTGGAAGCTGGCGGACAAAAACATCATCGTCAGCCACATGGGTGCGGGCATCAGCGCCACGGTCATTCATGAGGGGCGCATGATTGACGTCATCACCGATGAGGAAGGCCCCTACTCGCCTGAACGCTCTGGCGGCCTGCCCAACAGGCAGCTTATCGATCTATGCTTTTCGGGCAAGTTTGACCGCCATTCAGCCACGCGCCGCACGCGCGGTCAGGGAGGCCTGATGGCCTACCTTGGCACCAACAATGCCCTTGAAGTTGAACGCCGCATTGCCGAAGGCGATGAAAAAGCCCGCCTTGTGTACGACGGCATGACCTATCAGGTTGCCAAGCACATTGCCTCGCTGGCTGCGGTCATCAACGGCAAGGTGGATGTTGTGGTGCTGACCGGCGCATTGGCCAACTCCTCGTACATCATTGACCGCGTGGTGCCCCGGATACAGTTCCTGGGCGAGGTCATGGTGCTGCCGGGAGAAAACGAGCTGGAGGCGCTGGCCTACGGAATTTTGCGCGTACTGCGCAAGGAAGAAGGTTTCCATACCTTCCACGAATAGTCAGGTGCATCCGTGTCGCGCTGCTTACCCCAATCCCTGTAGATCGAGCAGCCCCCTCAGGGGCAAGGCGGAGATCCGCCTTGCCCCTGCGAGCGACACACCGTTCCGGCCTGTCGGCGCGTTTCTGACAACGCAACATTTAACTTGCTTATCGACATTGTCAGCGCAAAAAACACTGGCGCATGGCATATTACACTTAGCTGAAAACAAACAACATTTTTTACGATCCCCTTGGCGGAAATGCGGCCCAAGCGGAATCAAAAACAAGGCGCATCAAGAGATTCTGTGGACATCTCAAACGCGTTTAACGAACTGGTTGTTTGCGCTTGGCATGCGTGCACTAGAACCCGGCAAGAGCGTTATTGAATCGTAGCTGATGTGACGCTCAACAGATGAAGCGAAACAAATTTTTACGTTGGGTTACTAGCGCCTCTTTTGCATTTTCTGTCTGCTCCGGGGTTGTCAATTTTTCGTTCATTTTTTGCCCCAGGCCGTTCCATTTTTTTACACAGAGGGAGTGTCATGGCTGAAATCGCTGCTGAAAACAAAGGGAATCTGGTCAAGAACATTCGCCTTGCGGGGTCTGTTCTTTCCATCATCCTTGGTATCTGGGTTGCCCTGCAAGCACCACCGGAAGGCCTGAACGAAAAGACCATGATTGCTCTTGGCATCACCGTGTGGGCTGTAGGCTGGTGGATCACCGAGATCGTACCCGAATTTGTCACCGGTTTGATGATGTGTATCTTGTGGTCGGCCTTCAAGTGCGTGCCCTTCAAAACAGCGTTTGCCACATTTTCCACCTCAGGCTGGTGGATCATGGTCGGTGCATTCGCCCTGGGCGCAGTGGCAGGCAAAACAGGCCTTTTAAAGCGCATCTCACTCTGGGTTCTCAAGCTGTTCCCTGCCAGTTTTGCCGGTCAGGTGTGGGGGCTGATTGGTTCGGGCACTGTGATCGGGCCGCTCATTCCCAGCATGAACGCCAAGGCCACGCTTTCTTCGCCCATCGCCATGGGCATCAGCGATGAACTTGGCATTGAACGCAAGTCAAACGCGGCCAACGGCCTGTTCGGCGCATGCTATGTGGGCTTTATCCTCATGGGGCACATGTTCATGAGCGGCTCGTTCAGCCATTACGTTCTGGTGGGCATGCTGCCCGAGGCCTATCGCGGCGTTACGTGGCTGCAGTGGCTTTTGTGGTCGTTGCCCTATGGCGTGTGCGTCTTCCTCGGCATGGGTCTTTTCATCGTGACCTGCTACAAACCCAAGGAAAAAGTCAGCCTGCCCGCAGGCTACAGCAACGCCCAGCTTGAAAAGCTCGGGCCCATGACCCGTAATGAAAAGCTGTGCATGGGCGTACTTATTGTCACCCTGCTCATGTGGATGACCGAATCGCTGCACAAGATATCTGCCGGTGAAGTTTCGCTCATGGCCATGTGCGTGCTCATGCTGCTCAAGGTTATGGACAAGAATGATTTCAAGACGGGCATCGACTGGTCGTCCGTTGTTTTCGTGGGCAGCATCCTGAACATGGCCTCGGTTATCCAGTCTCTCAAGGTTGACCGCTGGCTTGGTACGGAACTGCAGCCCCTCCTTGCCAACGTGATTTCAGAACCCGCCCTGTTCATTGTGACCCTGGTGGTTGTGGCCTCGCTCGTCAAACTGGTTATTGTGTCGCTCACGTCCGCCTCGGCCATCTTTGTGCTGATTCTTCCGCCCATCATGATCGCCCACGGCATGAACCCCTGGATCGCCTGCATGGTCACCTTTGCCGGCAGTGATATCTGGTACCTGAGCTACATGAACTCCATTTACCTTTGCGCCCATTTCGGCACGCAGGGCAAAATGGCGCGGCACGGAGCCATGATTAAACTTTCGGCTGCATATACCGCCATATGTATAGTGGCCTTCCTTATCAGCATACCCTACTGGAAAATGCTCGGCCTCATAAAGTAACGGGGTTCCGGCGTATCCGGTACGCAAGTCGGATTTGTTACGCAGTCGCGGCATGGATTTTATTGTGAAGTCCTTGCCGTGACTGCGTCGTTAAGCAGAATCTACGGGGTAATCGGAGCATAAAGGGTGCAAGGCATTCCTGGCGTGCATTGCTTGCATGGCCGAGCAAAGCGGCACTGACGCAAGACAGGTTTTGACCTGTTCTTTCTCAATACCTGCTGTATTCATTCAATATTTCATGCTGTTCATGTTTACTTTGCATACAGCGAGGTTTATGTTTTTAACACCGCCCGGCGCATACGCCATGCGCGAACCAATCAGATGACGAGGCTCCCATGCTGCCAGCCAGTTTCAAACCGCGTATTCTTTGCGTTTCCATTTATGATGAAATGGCTCAGCTTGTGCGCCACTCCGCAGGCCAGTTCGGCGTTGAGGTGGATGTATTTGATGGCGGCATTTACAACAGCGGGCACCTCCACGCGCTTGAGGTGGAAAACCGTTACGATGTCATTATCAGTCAGGCGGGAACGGCCATCGCCATCCAGCATATGGTCAAAACACCCGTGGTGCCCATCCAGATTACTGCCAACGACATCGTCACCCCTCTGCGCGAAGCGTCAGAGCGCCACCAGAACCTGCTCTGCATCACCTACGACAGCAATTTGAGCGTTGATATTGAGTCGCTGGCGGCCTTTGCGCGGCTTAAGAATTTCCGCCAGGTCATCTACCGCAACGAGCAGGACTTCAACAGTATTATTTCCCGCCTTCCTACGTTGAAAGATGTTGCCATTGTCGGATTTGGTGGATGTGTCATTGAAAAGGCGGCACAGTACGGCCTGCCCTACTATCTCATACGTTCCAGCAAGGACAGCGTGCATCAGGCGGTGCTTTCGGCCCGCAACATTGTTGACCAGCACATCAAGGAACGTACCCGCTCCCGCCGCCTGAACAATATTATCAACTATTCTCTCAGCGGCATCGTTTCCGTCAATCGCGACAAAACAATCGCCATCTGCAACCGCCCGGCAAAGCAGATGCTTGACCTGCACGGCAAAAAGCTGGTGGGCATGGATATTGATGCCCCGTCAACGCCACAGGAGCTCAAACAGATGCTCGGCAACGGTGAATACACCGTGGACAAGGTATTGCCCCTCAAGGGCAAGACCCTGGTGGTCAATCGCGTACCTATCCGCGTGCGTGAGCATGACCAGGGCACCATCATTGTTTTTCAGGAACTTTCCAAAATCCAGAAAATCGAAGCTGAGGCCCGTGTACAGCTTGCCAGCAAGGGCTTGGTGGCAAAATACAATTTTTCGGACATCATCGGTTCAAAAAACACCCTTGGCCCGGTTGTGGCCGAAGCCAAGCGCTATGCCCGCAGCAGCGCCTCCATTCTCATTGAAGGGGAAACAGGCTCTGGCAAGGAGCTTTTTGCCCAGAGTATCCACAATTTCAGCGAGCGCAAAAAAGGCCCCTTTGTGGCCCTTAACTGCGCGGCCCTGCCCGAGCACCTGCTGGAGAGCGAACTTTTCGGATATGAAGAAGGGGCCTTTACCGGCGCGCGCAAGGGCGGCAAACCGGGCATGTTTGAGCTGGCCCACCGGGGAACGCTGTTTCTGGATGAAATCAGCGAAATGAGCCTCGCAACCCAGGTGCGTCTGCTGCGCACCTTGCAGGAAAAAGAAATCTTCCGCATTGGCGGCGACCGCGTCATCAACATTGACGTACGCATTATAGCGGCTTCAAACCGCGATCTCTACGCCATGGCTCAGGAAGGTTCTTTCCGGCGCGACCTGTTTTTCAGACTCAACATCTTGCCATTGCAAATACCGCCGCTACGCAAGCGCAAGGAAGACATCCCCACGCTCATTGCCCATTTTATCAAAAAAAACCACCAGCACGTAGCCGGACGCAGCCGCCTCAAGTTTGACGATGCAACGCTTGCCGCGCTGTCAGCGCACGGCTGGCCGGGTAATGTGCGTGAACTGGAGCATATTCTGGAGCGCGTGTTTACCCTCTATGACGAGCAACAGGACTTTGACGCGCTGATTACAGACATCATGCGGCGGCACTGCCTGCGGCAGGGCATGGCTGGCCCATGCCACCCTATTGATGATGTTTTGCAGGTGCCGCGCGGCACCATGGCAGAGATGGAACGCTTCATTCTGGAGGCCTCGCTTGAAGAACACGGCGGCAACAAAAAAGCTCTCGCTGACGCTCTTGGCATCAGCCGCGTGACCGTGTGGAAAAAACTCAAGGAACTTGAAGGCGAAGAGCAGGGGCAGGATTGACCCCAGGTTGCGCGAAAATGGCCTGAAGCCAGCCGCGCATCTGCCGCTCATAATTACGGCTGGTCTTGCTTTTGCTTTTTGCCCTACAGTTTTTTGCGATTTTGCCGATCAGATGGATGCACAGGTTCGCACAAACGGCCAAGGAGCAAGCCATGGACGATGTGAAGATGGGCATGAGCGTAAGCCTGGCCAGAAGCGCCTTGAACATTCAGGCCAACATGTCTGCAGCGCTTATCAGCGGCACTATTGATAAGGGCGCGGAAATGGAGCAGAACATGCGCAGCCAAGGGCTTGCCGCCGAGGGCATTGGCGGAAAGCTGGACGTGCAGGCTTAACACGCTTTGCCGTACGAAGAGGAACAGCCGCCGGGTACAGCCCGGCGGCTGTTGCGCGTTACGAGAACATGCCAGGAATCAGGATCAGCCTGCGGCCCGGCTGCGAGCGGTCATCTTGCGCCTTCCGCTGTTGCCGTCCTTGTGCCTATTCGTTTACCCGCACGCGTTGACAAATACCCGCAGAGTAGTAAGGCTGTATGCGCCGGTTCCCGGCCCAGATTCTGCCCATATCCGCACAAGGAGTTTTTGTGAAAATTCTTGTAACACCCCGTTCTTTCGGCAAAACCAATCCCGAGCTGTTTGACCGTCTGGCCCAGGCCGGGCTGGAAGTGATACGCAACGACACGGGCGGCATTCTCTCCGCCGAGCAGATGAAGGAAAAGCTGGCCGACTGCGCTGGCGTCATTCTTGGCGTTGACCCCATGGATGCCCCTGTGCTGGCTGCTGCCCCCGCCCTCAAGGCCATTGCCAAATACGGCGTGGGGCTGGACAACATCGACCTTGCGGCCTGCAAGGAGCGCGGCATCGCGGTTTCGCGCACCGTAGGCGCCAACAGCAATGCCGTGGCCGACTACGCCCTGACCCTCATGCTCATGGTGGCGCGCAAGGCCGGGCTTATTGACCGCCGCTGCCGCCAGAAAGACTGGGGCAAGATCACCAGCATCGATTTGTACGGCAAAACCATCGGCATCATCGGCCTTGGGGCCATTGGCCGTTGCGTTGTCAAACGCGCACAGGGCTTTGGCATGAAGATTCTGGCCCACGACGTTGTGTGGGACGATGCCTGGGCCGCCAAGGAAGGCGTGGAACGCGCAGATGTTGACCGCATTTGCCGCGAGGCCGACTTCATCACCCTGCATACGGTGCTGACGGACGAAACCCGCAACCTCATTAATGCCCAGCGCCTTGCAAGCATGAAAAAGACAGCCGTGCTGATCAACACCGCGCGCGGCGGGCTTATTGACGAGGGGGCCCTGCTGGCTGCACTGAAAGAAGGCAGCATCTACGGCGCGGGCCTTGACGTATTTGAACAGGAACCCCCGGCTGATCCGGCGTGGTATGAGCTGGACAACCTTGTGATGGGTTCGCACTGCTCGTCCTCCACCGCAGGTGCCACGGAAACCATGGGCAACATGGCTGTGGACAACCTGTTGCGCGATTTGGGGCTGTAAGCAGCTCCACTGCCTGAATAGTACGCGCCTGTGGGCGCAAAATGCAGCCCGCCCGCATCCTCTGTGAGAATGCGGGCGGGCTTTTTTGTTTACGGTGCGCCATTGGCTGGCGCGCGTTCCCTTTTATGAATTCTTCAAGATGAATTCATTCTTCTCGGCTGTCATATCTGCGGTCACATTATTGACAGTGGTGATGGTAAGATCTTGCGTTACATTGCTGAAGGTATGCTCGCCTGTCTTCTCCCACTGTGTGCTGTCCAAGGATATGGAGTTGTCCGTACCCATTTTGATGCCCGCGTTGATAAGCGCATTCATGTCCGTCAGATTGGCGGTGCCGTCACCATCCTTGGCTCCATCCTGAATGAAGACGCTCACATTCTTTACCTGATTGGAATCGGCCAACAGAGAATCCAGCGTGTCGGAGCTGTGGTTGATAAACACGTTAAGCCCCGTGGTAGAACCGCCGTCAATGGTGTCGCCCGTATGGAAGACCAACACGTTGTTGCCAGCGCCGCCGTTCAGAATGTTATTTCCCGCGCCGCCGTCAAGGAAGTCGTTGCTTGCCCCGCCGTAGAGATGGTCGTTCCCATCACCGCCGTAGAGGTGGTCGCCATCATTGCCAGCATAAAGGGTATCGTTGCCGTCTCCGCCGTACAGTTGATTGTGCCCAGCGCCGCCGTAGAGGATGTCATCGCCACTACCGCCGTACAACCTGTCATCGCCTCCGCCGCCGTAGAGAATGTGATTCTGCGTCTCGCTACTCGCATCAAGGTAATCCGCGCTGTTGCTGCCAAACAACAGGTGGCTGGTTTCGCCGCCAGTGGTAATATCTACATGGTGGCCGCCGTCTTTTCCAGTAACATCAAAGGCAAGGCTTGCCTTGCCAGCAGCAGATATAAGACCGTGGGAGTCTGTGGCGGTAAACAGAAAGGAATCTGTGAAGCTTGTAGCCCACTCCCCGCTGCCGTTCAGGTGCAGTTGCAGAGCATCCAGCCCCTGTTCTGAGTGGATATTGGGGTCATAGGTGTACTGACCGTCGGCAGTTACAGTAACATGCCCATAGGCAGCTTCTGTCTGCAAGGCATAAGAAGCGATATGGTCGCCCGTATCCGGATCTGTTGCGTGCAATTGACCGTTGGCTGTGCCAAAAGTTTCACTTGTCGCCACAGGCGCGTCGTTGGTGCCGTGGATGGTGAACTTAATACTATGGTCTGTAACTTGGCCATTCTTTGCAATGACACTGATCATCACAGTATCGGAGAACGAATTTCCGTCACCAAGCGCCAACACTGCTTTGTCGTGGGCATCAACGGTGTAGGTGTACGATCCATACTTATCAATACCAAGAGTTCCGTGAGCGCCTTGAGTTTTTACGGTATATGACACCTCATGGTCTTCATAATCCGTGCCCACGACCTTCCCCTGGGCAATGTATTTGAGGCCCGCATCAGGGTTGGCCACCGCCTGCACATCAAAATCACTGCCCGTGGCATTTTCCACCACAGGACCGCTGGCACTCCCCTTGATATTGACTGTTATCAATTGCGTAACCTTGTTGTGGTTCTGATCTTCCACCACAAGAGTTGCATGGGTTTCTACAAGCTGCCCGGCCTTAAGGGCCATAACTGCCGGAGAACTGCTATCGAGCGTGAATGTGTATTCACCCGATGGCTTCACTGTAAAGGTGCCATACTCGTTGCTGATGTTGTCATGAGCCGTTTTGTCGGCAGCCTCAAAGTAAAGGTTTGGCGATTTCGCAACGTCTGCACTATCCGCATCAAATACGGTAATTTTACCACTCATGGAGTTTACAGGGCTGCCTTCTGTTACGGTCAGCACTTTCTCCACGGTCACTTCAGGCAGATCATCTGTGCCAGAAACATTCACTTTCAGCGTTACTTCGTTAGAAGCACCGTGCTTGTCCGTGGCGATAATAGTGAAAGTTTCACTGAGGTTCTTTGCTGAGGAATCCAGCCCCTGCACCTTACTGTCCGCATTGTTGAGCACATAGGAATAGCTGCCATCGGGTTTGACGACCAGCACTCCGTATTCGCCGCGTACTACCATGCCAGCAGTATTGGAACTGACACTCTTGGCGGAAAACGTAAGATTGCTATCACCCTTGTCATCTTCAAAAAATGTTTTGGCATTGCCAGTAAGGCTAGTATGCGTATCTTCGGCAACAGAAGCCTGTACGGTGTTGCCAGTATGGTCAACGCTACTGTCGAATTTGACAGTGGGAGCGTCGTTGGCGCCGGTCAGATTTACCTTGATAACCTGCTTGGTGGTTGCTCCGTGCGCGTCTGTTACCAGCACAGTGAAGCTGTCGGTTTCGGTGACGCCTTCATTCAGATTCAGGCCTTCATTGGCTTTATAACTATATTTTCCATCTGAATTGAGTGTAAAGGTGCCAAAATTTCCAGCAACTTTTCCGCTATGACCATGATCTCCGTCAATGCTGTACTTCAGTGTAGCAGATTCGCCAGCATCTGCGTCCGAGCCCACAATCCTGTATGTAGCTTGAGAGGTAAAGTGGTCTTTCTCCGCCAGATCAATATCCTTGTATGAATCAACCACAGGGGAATCATTGGTTCCGCTGATGTTGATGACAACATTTACATGGTACAGCCCAAACGCTTCCGTCCACGGCTTGCCGTTGAACATCATTGAAAATGTTTCTTTTACAGTTTCGCCTTCATGCAGCGCCTGCACATCTGGGCGGGTGTTATACAGGGTATACGTATACGCACCAGTAGCAGGGTTGACTGAAAGGTAGCCGTATTTGCCCTCCATTCCCTGCACTTGGTTCCCTTGCCCGTCATTTATACCAAACCCATAATCGGGCGCATCTACACTTATTACAGATACACCCCATATTGCATCCAGGTGGCCGGTAACAGCCACACCCTCTGGCGAGGGATGTTCCTTGCTGCCAACGTGGAGGTCAAAGCCGTCATCTTCCTTCACTGCCCGCTCAAGCTGACTGAACGTATAGGAAGGATTGCGCCAGTCACTACCGCCGGATCCGCCAGTTCCGCTAGATCCGGGGGTAATGTGGATGGTGATATCTTTTGGCTCTGAGACTGCAGAATGGGGGTCAATGATGACAACCTTGACAGAATCATCAATGCCAGCATTGCTGTGATTCAGGGCCGTGGCGAGCTTTGCGCTGTAGGTATCCAGAAAATAGGTATACTTGCCCGTGGCCGGATCAATGGAAATAGTTCCGTAGTCTGTCTTCACTTCCGTTGCGTAAGAAGTGGAGCCATCAGTGTGGGAAACAGCAAATTTGTAGACCAGGCTATTGGTCGGATCATCAACATCGGCCTTGCCAGTTACCGTGCCCACAAACACCGTACCAGGGTGAGCTGTATCCACCCAGTCGTTGGCCTGATCTTCAAAATTGCCAACTTTTGCCGCACCAGCAAAGGCCGGTGTGCTGCTGGTAAAGTATGGCCTGTCATTGGTGCCATGGATTGCTATGGAAATACTCTGGGGGACAGTGCTGCCCCCCGCAGTGGCGACAACAGTGAACGTTTCGTTCAGCGAGTTGCCCTCGTTGAGCTTCTGAATGGCCTCATTGTCATTTTCCGTCAAAAAGTACTTGTAGCTGCCATTAGGGCTGACAACCAGATAGCCATAGTTTCCCTTGGCCACAGTGGCTCCCGATATGCCATCAGCGTAAGCTTTGACCACCTGAATATCGGTGGAAGTCGAAGAATCCACTGTCCATCCGGCTTTTGCACCGTCTTTCCCAAAGTTGGCCTCGTCGCTGTCGTCCACAATCTTGCCAAGGGTAAGCTGACCCGTCGTAGTGGGATCATCGCTGTGGTCAACAGAACCAGGGTATATCGTGTGCCCTGCATCTTCCCTAATGCTGTTTCCAGAGATATTGACGATGGGTGTATCTTTATTGCCCGTTATATCTATCTGCAATGTGGCATTGGAGTACGCCCCACGCTGATCCTGAATGCGGACCGTGAACACTTCGTCCTTCAGGTGGGTATTATCGTCAAGGTGTTGCAGCAGGTCTGGCCTGGTGAGGGTATAGGTATAGCTGCCATCCGGTTTTAGCTCCAGAACGCCATACTTGCCTTCCAACACCTGTGTGGTGCCTGAACCATATACAAGGCTGTAGCGAAGCGTTGCCGGGGTATCCGCAGCATCGACGTCTGTCCCGGACAGTTGCCCGGTTGACGTGGAAAATTTGCTGTTGTCTTCCGTCAATCCTGACTTAAACGTAATTGTTCGGCTGTCAGAATTTTCCGTGTTGAAGGTAAAATCTGGTTTGTCGTTGGTTCCCTTGATATAAAGTTCCAGCTTTTGCGTTGCGGGGGGGAGGTCTTTAGGTGGTGTAAATGTATTGCCACTGGTTGTACCTTGGCGCGTATCCCAGGCGGCAAGCTCAATGTTAGTAATCTTCGTGAGATCCCCGGCATTGAGGGCCTTCACCGCTGAAGTATCCTGATCCAACTCAAACGAGAACTTGCCATAACGGTCAATGGTAAGTTTTCCGTATCCGGTATCATACGAATCTTTTATATACTTTACGATTCCACCATCAAACGTCACCTTGAACCCGTATTGCAGATTATCAGTGTTCGCATCGACCTGGATAACTTTAAACGTTCCACCTGTGGCTTGGCTGCCATCGTACTCTGTGGATTTTTCAAAACTGGCATTAGGGTCGCTGCCCACACGCGCAACACCAGATTCCCAAGCCTGGATGCTGTGCGCATCATTGCTTGTAACCCGTATGGCATCGTAACTGCCCTGAATCTGTACGTTGATTGTTCCAGATTTGTATGCACCGTGGTTGTCCACAACTACCACGGGGATATCAAGATTCTTGATATCGTTGCCAGAAAGCTTCTGCACTGCGGCGGACGACTGGTAGAGTTCAAAAGTATACTTGCCTGCATTTCCCCCAGATGATTCAATGCTGACCTTACCCCAAAAATCATCAACACTACCTTTCTTGAAGGTAGCTTCGTCAACGAGTGTTCCGTCGGCCTTGACGTACATGACCGTATTCAGCGCGGCCCCGTCTTTGACAGATGCGACAAGGTGGTAACGTAGGTTGTCACTGGTGTCAGTGTCCTTGCCTGCAATGTTCCCCGTGATGGTGGTGGCTATACTACTATCTTCGACAACGATGCCATATTCAGAGCCGCCGACGGTGGCAAGGCCAACAGAGCTCTTCCACGCGTTGCTCGTAATGGTTGGCACTTCGTTAGAGCCGTTGACGGTTACAGTAATTATGCCAGTGGTCTCGGCATAGGTTCCGCCACTGATGGTGTTCTGAGGATGCCCGTTAACAATATTGTTGCTGTCCGTGACCAGAGGCGTAAACGTGATATTTACGGACTTTCCTTCTGAAAGCCTGTTAACGGCCTCTGATTCTGTAAGGGTAAAGGTGTAGCTACCATCCTCGTGCAAAACAAGCGTGCCGCACTTTTCATAGTTCTTGATAGATACGCCTTCTGTCACTATCCGGTAGTTTGTGCTGCTCAGAGTTCCGCTCGTTGGCGCAAGAACATCCACTGTTATTTCGTGGCCAGCAGCATAGAGATTAACAACCTTGTTGCTGCCATCTCTTGCCTGAAGGCCAAATGTCAGCGTGTCTTTAGGAGAAGTTACGCTGCCATCTACTCCATCCACATCCGTGGCGTGCAGCGCCCCACTGACGACGAACTCGTGGTATGGTTTGCCTGTAGAGCCGTTTGCAGCACCCGCATTGGAATCTGTTGTCTTTTCAGTATTTTCTGCAGAAACAAGGTTTTTTCCACGGTCACCCTTAACATAGTAACCATTTTCCTTGACTGAATGATTGTAATTATTGTCAAAAGTAGGGGCATCGTTGGTACCATGCACGGCGACGGTAATCTGTTTTGAATCCCATGCGCCGTGCTCATCCCTTACATAGATGGTAAAATTCTCTTGACGCTCTTCACCAGAGTCAAGAAAATTTGCTTTGCTCTCGTCAAGGCTGTAAGTGTACTTGCCACTCGCATCAATACTAAGAGTTCCGTAGGTTCCATCTACCGTTGTATGACCGGCTCCAAGCCCACTCTGGTTCGCACTGTCCTTGTCAAAAGCAAGGTTGCGCCCGTCAATGTCAGCTACGTCTTTGTGACCAACAACAAGACCAAATGATGTTGCCGCATGAGCGTCTACGTCTGCCCCAAGCACGCTGGCAGAGACACTAGTGTGGACAACACCAGCCCCCGCTTCCACTACGGAAAGATCGCCAGAATTTACCACAACAGCATCGCCATGGCTGTCTTTTGTCACAAATTTTAGCGTGGGTTGATCATTGGTGCCGTGGATGGTGACCTCGATGGTGCTGGCTCCGGTACCATCATGGCCATCGTTTACGGTAATGCCAAAATCTAAAATTTTGGCATCGCCGGACGCCATTTTATCAACAACGCCACCCTTTGTGTCGTCAATTTTAAAAACATACTTTCCAGAGCTGCTGTTCAGATACAGCGTCCCGTAGTCGGTAGTTTTGCTATAGTCATACGTTTCGCTGCCCACTGTTGTTGCTGTGGCAAGCTTGGTGACGCCATCAATAGAATATGTGGGCGTTTTGTCATGTAAATCAGCATCATGAGAATTTACCTGCCCCACTACGGAGAGGGGAACACCAGGCTCGCTGTCATTGCCGAGATTCCGTGACCAGCCCCGTTTTTTTGTACCAGGTTAAATGTTAGTGGTAGATTCTTTGTGGTTCTGTTTCTGTCGCCTGTATAGCTGATAATTCTGGCGGAGGCGAGATTGGTCCCATTTCTCCTCTTTGGGGAGGGGTAAAAACTGTCAATGGCGCAGGAGGTCTACCGTTAAGGGAGCGATGCGGCCTACGGTGGTTGTAGTGCTGGCGCCAGTTTTCGATAACTACTTCGGCTTCCTGTAACGTCATAAACACCTCGCCGTCCAGCAGCTTGTCCCGAAGCTTGCCGTTAAAACTTTCGCAGTAACCATTTTCCCAAGGGCTGCCCGGTTCAATGTACTGCGTCTGCACAGACAGATTTGCCAACCATTCTTTTAAAGCTAACGCTACGAATTCTGGACCGTTGTCCGAGCGAATGTTATCAGGTCTGCCATGCGTCAGAAATAAATCTGCCAAAACGTGCATTACTTGCTCTGCACGAATTGTGCGGGCCACATGTAGTGCCAAGCATTCACGGCTATATTCATCAATGACTACCAGCACACGAAAAGATTTGCCATTGGCCGTGCGGCAATGCACAAAATCATAAGCCCAGACGTGATTTTTCCACTCAGGCCGGAGCCGAATGCAGGAACCATCATTCAGCCACAAGCGCTTTCTTGGGCGCTGCTTTGCTGGGACTTTTAAGCCTTCCTGTTTCCAAATCCGTTCTACGCGATTATAGCTGATACCCCACCCGTCTGTCCGCAAGAGGTCGGTCACCGCTCTGTAGCCGTACCGGCCATACTCCGAGGCATAGTTGATCACCGCCTGGCGCACGAGCACTGAAAACTCACAAACAGAGGACGTATACCGTTGAGTAGTCCGATGTTGCCCCAGAACAGCGCATACCTTGCGCTCACTGCTCCCGGTCTGCTCACGGACATACTCCGCACATTGACGACGGCGGGTGGGGCTCAGAAGTTTCCCTTTGCCGCCTCCGCAAGAATAATTTTTTCAAGGCTTAAATCAGCGACGGCTCGCCGCAGCCTAGCGTTTTCCTTTTCTAGTTCTTTCAATCGCTTGAGCTGCTCAGTACCCATGCCTCCGTATTCCTTGCGCCATCGATAATACGTCTGCTCGGTTACAGCAATTTTGCGGCAAGCCAGCGCAATGCTTTCACCTTGTCCTACAAGAACTTCAACCTCACGAAGTTTGAAAATGATTTGCTCTGGAGTGAATGCTTTGCGACCCATTTGATGCCCTCCATGGCTCCACCTTATACTAACTTTTTAGGCGGACCAGTTTTTTGGGGGCAGGTCAGTTTTTGGTCGGCAAAGAATCGAGGATTTCACATCAACATTTGCCCCCAAATATAAGCCTATCTTACGACATTATCCTGAATTAAGCATTGATCCTGATACTTCCGACAAAGAATTAGATTTAATTCTTTATCGAAAACGTTCTGAGCTTGAAGTAAATCTAATTTCTAAAGGGCACGACTTAGCAAGCCCTCTCACAGATGAAACATTTGAAGATTATGAAATTAGATTGCAACATTACCTTTCAATGGCAAGTGACATCAAGATGTCTGATCTGGCAAGCTATGTCTCACATAGAAAAGTTGTCTTAGATTTTTTTGAGCGTGCTATTGAAAGACATCGGGATGGCAAATATTCGCAAGAAAACATTGTTCATCAACTTATTATGCCAATGCAGGTTGAATCAGATGAAATAAAAGTTGAGGATGCAAATCTTTGGCTAATTGATGAACGCCTAGCTTTTCATCGTTATCTCGGATCTGACAAGACCTTGCTATCAATGCCTGTCACAGGAGCAAATGAGACACTAGAACCAGATATTACATGCCTAAACATATATGACAATCCAATTCTCGTTAATGAGGGCCAACAATTACCATTGGCCAGCATAACTGTTGTGGAAATAAAAAGACCGATGCGCAACGATTTCAAAGAAGGGGAAAAGGATAACCCCATCGAACAAGCTCTTCTTTATATTCAAAAAATCCGGGATGGTAAGATCAAAACGTCTGGAGGTAGAAATATACCCCAATCGGATGCCACTCCAGCATTTTGCTATATACTTGCCGACTTAACCCCCACAATGATTAATAGAGCAAAGCTTGCGGGCCTAAAACCGACCCACGACTACATGGGATATTTTGGATTTAATGATAGCTATAAGGCGTATATTGAAGTTATCGGATTCGACCAACTAATTAAGTCAGCTAAAGAACGCAATAGAGCCTTTTTTGATAGACTAGGGCTACCTTCAAAATAGCGCAAATCCTGCGTGAACAATTTATTTGCTCTTAAACTGGGGTAAAATCCACGCAAAAACGGCCTGTCCGCTGCTGCGGGCAGGCCGTTCACATAAGGCGTTGTCAGCGTGTTAGTAGGGCAAGCCAAGGCCTGTAGCGGTGTGGATGGTATCCTTGAAAAAGACGATGCGGCTGAGCAGCACGGCGCAGAACACCAGCAGGCCAAGCGCGCAGGCGCGTTGCCGCGCCGCGTAGGTCAACCCAAAGGCCGCGCCCAGCAGCGCCAGTCCGCCCCAGAACAAGGGCGAAGCCAGCCACGCACGGGCCGTGGCCTGCATGATCGTACCGCCGGAGGCCCACACGCAGGGCACAATCAGCAGCACCGCCATGAGCATTCCCAGAAACACCCGCAGCACCCCAACCCGGTTTTGCGCAAAGGCCGCGCCCAGCGAAAGGCTGGTAAGGGCGAAGAGCAGCATGGGTACGCCGTTGCTGATGGCAGGCATGGAGATGACGGCATAGGTCATGCCCTGCATGATGATACCCGCAAGCCCCGCCAAGGCAGTGAGTACGCACAGCAGGCGCGAAGGCTTGAAGCAGCAAAGGCAGGCCAGCGCGGCGAACAGGCCGAATACCAGCCCTTCCCTGCTGAGCCAGGAACCGCCCATATTGGTAAGCGCCGTTGCGGCGCGCCAGGGCTGGGCAAGATGCAGCATGGAAGCCGCCAGCCCGAGCAGGGCGGCCCCGGCCACAACGTACCATTCCTTGCCGCCAAGGTGGCTAAGCCCTACGGCCTGTCTGGAGGCCGAGGTTACGGCCCCGGCAGCCGGGCGCAGCATTCCAAAAGCCGCAAATACGGCCATGCCCACGGCAAGCTGGGTAAGCACCGTAAAGAAGACAAGAGGGAATTCGTAATGCATGGTTTTACCCCCTGACCTGACGCGGCATCCTGGGCAGGATAAACCGGGTGGAAGGATTAAGGCGCGGCATGGCGGGATAGCCAGCCGGATTCTGCACGGCGTTGGTATCGTCAAACTGCTCCAGATCCACAAGCTCCAGCGCGCCAGTGGGGCAACCCTGCACGCAGGCGGGCAACAGGCCGGCATCGAGGCGCTCATGGCACATGCTGCATTTTTCCGCATGCTTTTCCGCCTTGTTGAAGCGCGGCGCGCCATAAGGGCAGGAACGGATGCAGTTGGTGCAGCCGATGCAGGTTTCCTTGTGGTGCACGACCACGCCGTCAGGCCGCTTTTCGTACGAAGACGTCGGGCAGGCATCCATACAGGCGGGATGCTCGCAATGGTTGCACGCCAGCGAAAGAAAGGCCCTGTCGTGGTGCGGATAAATGGCCTCGTCCAGCGGATACACCTGCCGCCAGACCATGTCCGGCTCCAGCTGGTTGAAGTTTTTGCAGGCCATGGCGCAAGAGCGGCAGCCAATACACTTATCCATATCCATCAAGAACGCGCGTCTTTTACTCATGCCAAGCCTCCGCTCACCGCAATCACGTCTGCAAACTGATCGTGGATTGCAACACCCGGCGAACCGGTTTTCATGGCCCCCATGTCTGACGAGCAATCGTCCACAAGGTTCTGCACGTTAAAGTCGAGCTTGCGGAACCATGCCTCGTACATGACCAGACAATCCGTAGCCACGTTGGTGCTGAGCCGCGCCCGCAGGCGCACCTCGCCGATGCCGTTGAACACCTTGACCATGGCCATATCCCTGATGCCGCGCTCCTGCGCCGCCTTGGGGTGGATGTAGACATATGGCTCGGGATAGAAATTTTCCATCCAGTCCAGGTTGATAAACTGGGAGTGCAGGCCAAACTGCACATGCGGAGTCAGCAGCCGAAACGGCCCAGAGGCCTTGCGCCCTTCCACAAATTCGGGCAGGGCCTTGAAGCCGTTTTTGGCGCAGAGGTCGGACTTGAACTCGTACTTGCCCGAGGGCGTTTTGAAGGTGCCTTCCGGCCATGCGGCAGAGGATTTGCGCTTGGCCTTGACCGGCCCCTGACGCAGCGCCTCCCAGCTGGGGATGCCAAACAGGTCGTAAATGCCCTTGTTGCATTCCTTCGCCATCCATTCCTTGCCGTCCACTTCCTGCGGGAAGGTACACGACCCGGATTCCTTGCGGTTCATGGCGCGGGAGAGGGCCGCCGCGATTTCGATGTTCGAGCGCGCCTCGTGCATGGGCTTGATGGCCTGTTCGTTAAGCGAAAGCCAGTAGTGCCAGTACGATACGTTGATCGTCCATTCCTCAAAAAGTGTTGTCACCGGCAGCACGATGTCGGAATGACGCACGGTTTCCGTAAAGAACTGCTCTACGGAGACAACCATATCCAGCTTTTTGAAGGCCCGCTCCAGCTTGTTGCGGTCGAAATCCTGCGCAAAGGGATTTTTGCAGGATATCCAGAGCATTTTCAGCTCAGGATCCTTGGCATCCAGAATTTCCTGGGCAATCCTGTTGATGTTCAGGGAGCGGTCGGTGTAGGCGGTCTTTTCCCCGCCGCCAAAGTCAAACTCGCCCTTGGGGCCGCCGCCGCCCACAAAACCCCTGGAGCCTGCGGGGCGCTGCTGCGTCATGGCGTGGTAGTTGAACCCCCAGGTTTGCAGATGCCCGTAGCGAGCGCCGCCGCCCTCAACACCCACGTTGCCTGTCATGGCCACAAAGGCGTCCACGGCGCGCACCATGGCCCCGCCGTTGGTGTGGCGCTGCATACCGTAGCCAATCCACACTGTCGCGGGGTGGGCCGAAGCAAATTCTTCCGTCACTGCGCGGATTTCATGGGCGGGCACGCCAGAAACCTGCGCCGCCCACTCCACGGTGACATTGGCCCGCAGGTAGGCCGCAAATTCGTCAAAGCCCACGGCCCGGTTTTTGACAAAATCCAGATCTACAAGACCAGAATCCAGCAGATGCCGGGCCATGCCGAGCGCAAGCGCCCCATCGCCGCCAGCGCGCACCTGCCAGTACACATCCCCCTTGGCCGCAGTCTGGGTAAAGATGGGGTCAATAACCACCACCTTGGCGCCCTTCTGCCGGGCCTCGTAGATGTACTTCATGGAGTGCATGGAACACCATGCCGGATTTGCGCCCCACACGATGATGTACTTGGCCTTGACCATGTCTTCCGGGTCGTTGCACCACATATCGCCGAAGTCGTAGTTCTGGGCGTCAATGCCCGCAGGCCAGCAGGGCGTGCCCACAAAACGGCTGGTGTAGCCGAGGGAAGACATCATGCCTTCCACACCGTAGTTGGTGATGCCGAAGTTGCCGGAATATTTGGTAAGGCCCAGCCCCAGCAGGTTGCCGTCCTTTTTTTTCAGCTCCAGAATCTTGTCCGAAATCCGGTCCATGGCTTCATCCCAGCTGATTCTGCGCCAGTTGCCCGAGCCACGGCCCTCCTGAATCATGGGATATTTGATGCGGTCAGGGCTGTAGACCCGCCGGGGATAGGAATAGCCCTTTACGCACAAGGCCCCCTGAGTGAAGGAGGATTCCGGCGCGCCCTCCACAAACTGCACGATGCCGTCCTTGACGTAGGTCTTAATGCTGCATGTATCGTAGCAGTTGCGGGGACAGGCGTTGCGAAACACCTGATAGGCCGAGGGGTCAAAGGGTTTTGCCTCGCTGCGCGCAGGCAGGAGCAGCGAACCGGATACGCCGCCAAGCGCGCCCGCAGCCCCGGTCGCCAGCAATCCTTTAAGGAAGCCGCGCCTTTCTTTTGAGCAATCAGATTTATGCATACATACTCCTTTGCGTACAATGACACAGCCAATATTCAAGACAGCGCAGGGCCGCCTGTATTGCGGGCGTGGGCGCGTCCGTCTTGCGTGCCCTTTCCACAAAAGCGGGAAGCCACCGCGCCATGTGCTCATCCACAAGCCAGGCAAGGGCTTCGCGGGCATGGGCGCGCAGGGGGGCGCCACACTCGGGGCGCAACAGCAATGTCAGCATGCCCCAGGCTTCCAGCTCGCAGGCGATGAAGTCGTCCGGCTGACCATCAGGCGCGGCAAGGCCAAGGGCTTGCAATATTTCGCGCATATCTGTTGCGGCATTACCCATAAGCCGGGGTTCCGCCTCCAGATACACCGAGGCATAAGGCGGCGCAGGCACGGCCTGCGGCCCCACAAACAGCCGGTTAAAGGCGTATTCCTCCGCCTGCCAGTTTATGCTGTCGGGCAGGATTTCCACGGGAGCAAAACGCGTGCCCGCCGCAGCCAGCGCGTCAGCATTTGTGCTGCTGAAAAAGTCGCGCAGGGCCTGAGCCAGAGCCTGCATTTCTGATAATGATGGGGACATTCAAGCCTCCGGCAGGATGCCCCAAGCGAGGCATCACGAGCATTTTGATACGTTAGTAAAATGCCCGCTCTGTGTGCAGTGCGCCAGAGTGAATGTTTGGTGAGAGATCGGGTATACAGCTATACCCGATTAATCGGGATTGGGTAGAAAGGGAAAAGCGAAGGAGTGAAGTGAAGAAGCGCCGGGCTACGGATGCAATCCGGCAGAGCCTCAGGCCTGACTGGTAATCAGGTACATGGCAAGCTGTGTATCGTGCCCGCGCACGCCAAGCTTGCGGCGGATGTTTCTGCGGTGGGTCTGCACTGTCTCCGGCGAAATGCGCAGGATGGCGGCAATCTCCTTGGTCGTGCGCCCGGTCTGGATCCACTGGCAGATTTTGAGCTCGGCGAGGGTCAGTTTGCTCAGCCCCTTGTCCTTAACCATCTGCTCCTGCGCGGAGCCTGTGCCGCCAACGATGCGCTCAAGCTGCTCGCGCGCAAGCTCTATTCCCTGTTTACGGGCCGCAGCATCCTGCTCCCTGCCCAGTTCCGCCAGGGCGGGCCACAGGAAGTTGCGCACGTTTTCGGCCAGTTCATCGCTTTGTTGGCAGCGTTCTTCTTCAACATGCCGCAGTACGTTGCGCAGGGTGATGTTCAGCTCTTCAAGACGCTGCTTTTCCTGCTGAAGATCCTGCGTTTGCCGCTGTACGGCGTCCTCGAGCATTTCCCTGTGCAGCACGTGCGGCGTTATGTTGGTCAGCAGGAGCAAAAAGTCGCCGGAGCTTGCCATGCTGAGGTCGCCCAGCGAAGCCATGGAAAGCCGGAACACCAAGCCATTGCCGAAGGGAGATATCTCGACAGTTTGCCCCACCTTGTAGCGGGCGAAGAATGTCTTGGCGTCTGCTTCTTCCAGGCCGAGCGCATCCCAGATGTATTTGCCTTCAAGGTTCTCGCCCGCGTACTGCCGCAAGGAGCGGTTGGCGGTGACTATGCGGCAGGCGGAATCCATGACCAGCACGCCGTCGGACGTGGCGTTGAATATATTTTCAAAACGGCATTTTTCAACGGTCAGCAGGCGGAACAGATCATCCTGATCAAAGGTGCGGGCGCTCTGGGCGGCCTGCATGCAGGTTTCCATCCACACGATTTCAAAAGCCTGGCTGTAAATCTCCACCAGCCGGGCGGCCAGAGCCGCTGCCCGTTCCGTGGCCTCTGGCGAAAGGCGCGGCAAGGCCTCAAGGGCATCCTGCACCGACAGGGTAAACGTCTTGTAGCAGCCCAGAAACATGCTGCCGGTGATGCCCCGCCGCAGATGGCGCAGACCCGAACTTTTCAGCGCATCGGCCCAGCCGTCGGCATTGGTGCGCAGCATCTCGAAGGTGGGCGGGGTGTTGCGGTCGGCATGCCCTTTCACTGCGTCCAGCAGCCCGTCGCAGGAGGTCATGCAGTCTTCCCGCCGGGCAGTGGTAAAGGACAGGTAGCCCGCAGCCTTCATACGTAGTGTCCACTGCCCGAGAAAAACCTCGGCGCAATCGTCAAAGTGGTTTACCGCTCCAAGCGCGCACCGCCACTCCTCGCTGCTCAGGTCAAAAAGACCGGAAGACGGGCTCTGCTCCGCAGGGCGGGATGTATGACTTTGGGAAATCGCTTTTGACATGGCCGCCTTAACGCGCATGGATGCTTGCAAAAGTGCTACGCGGGATTCAGGGCAAAGACAGGTTGTGGGCGTGGAACAGATCGCGGGCATGGGACGGGTGCGGTATGCGCAACGAATAACGGGAACGGCACACTTACAAAAATGTGACGCACAATCACTCTTTCTGTCAAGAGCGTGAAAGGCCAGTGCCCGCGTGACAGATAAAAGGCTTGCAATAAAAGCAGTTATGGGCGCTCCCGCCCGAATGCATGGCAGGAAGGAATGGACATAAGGGCTGCAAATTACACTTACGTGAAATCCGCACCCACAAAGTAGGGAGAGGTTAGGGAGAAAAACAGCCAAGAAACAGAAAAAGGACTCACGCTTGTACTGCGTAAGTCCTTGAAATCTATATGGTGCCGAGGGACAGAATTGAACTGCCGACACGGGGATTTTCAGTCCCCATATGAAACGTCCCTGTCTTTACCGGCTTATACCTAACTATTGATAATTCAGTGAAATAAATTATCGTATTCTTACCACGCTATACTCTTCCCCCCCGCCGCTTACCCTCACAGCGCGGGATAAAGGCGGGATAAAAATAGGCAGGTGTCCTATGGCTGTTATATGGGTTCAGACAAAATTCCCAGGTGTCCGATATCGTGAACACGCTACCCGAAAGCACGGTATCCGTAAAGATCGCTGTTTCACTATCCGATTTAAACAGAAAGGGAAGGAACGTGAAGAAGTAGTCGGATGGAGTTCTGAAGGCGTGACCGAGGAGAGTGCCTATGCACAATTAGCAGAACTGAAACAAAACGCGCGAACAGGCGCTGGCCCAACATCCCTTGCAGAGAAACGTGAATTTGAAAGGTTGGAACGAGAAAAAAAGCTACGGCAAGCAGCGCATGAAGAGCGCACCGCGCTTAACTTATCAGCCTATTGGAAACAATATTACGCTCCTCACGCCAAATTAGAAAAGGCTGCCGAGACATGGAGGCGCGAAGAATCCATGTATAAAACATGGCTCTTGCCATTTTTGGACAAATTCCCCATGAGAGAATTAACTCCTCATGATTTTGACAAAATTCTGGTCAAAATGCGCGAGCAAGGAAGAGCGCCCCGGAGCATACAACTTGTCTTCGCGACCATGCGGGCGGTATGGAACCATGCTTTTGAACGAGGCTTTGTCCAACAAGAATGTCCTGTTCACTCGGTAAAAATTGGCCGCATAAATAATGCACGTACCAGAATATTGTCTCCAGAAGAGGCTACAGCTCTTCTGGAGACAATAAGACGGCTTGATAACAATGCATGGGAGTTTACTCTCGCTTGCCTGCATACGGGCGGTCGACTTGGCGAAGTTGCGCGGCTGACATGGGGAAATATCGATATGGCGAAAGGCTTTCTCACACTCATGCACACTAAATCAGGTAAACCACGCTCAATACCCCTGACAAAAACATTAAAACTTGTGCTAGACAATAAAACCAAAGGCAAATTAGACGAATTAGTTTTCACAAATGCCAATGGTGACCAGTGGAGATCCATGCCTGCAAATTTCCGCAAAGCCATAAAACAACAAGCCTTAAACGAAGGGAGAAACGACAGGCGTGACCTTTTGGTCTTCCATTCTCTGCGCCATAGCGCAGCATCCATGCTGCTGGAGGCCGGAGAACATATTCGAACAATTCAAGAAATTTTTGGATGGTCAACCTTGGCCATGGCACAGCGGTATTTACATCCAACGGATGAAGGCAAAGTCCGTGCTTTAAAAAATCTTGGGCTCTTCCGGGTTTTCCGTGGGTAGCTGATCTGCTAATGTCCTTCCCGGAGGGCACCAATGAAGGATACGGACCTATATTTTCGGATTCTCGGGCTGACCGAGCCCTGGTTTGTTGAGGCTGTTGAACTGGACACGGCGGAAGGTCGGGTAGACATCCGCGTGGAGCATGGTCCTGGTGTTCGCTGGTTTTGCCCTACTTGTGGTCGAGAGCTGGCTTGCCGCGACCATGCCGAGCCTCGTGTCTGGCGCCATCTGGACACGTGCCAGTTCAAGACGTTCCTGCATGCTCGGATTCCCCGAGTGGACTGCCCCGAGCATGGCGTCCTTCAGGTCAACGTGCCTTGGGCCGAGTCCAAGGCACGTTTCACCATATTGATGGAGCGATTGATCATCGACGTGCTGACCGAGTGCGCCACCGTAACAGGAGCGCGGCGCATCCTGCGCATCACCTGGGACGAAGCATGGGGTGTCATGGAAAGGGCGGTGCGCCGGGGCCGGGAGCGCAAGCAATCGAATCCCTCGCGGTATCTTGGCGTTGACGAGAAGGCATTCCGCAAGGGGCACGACTATGTGACCGTGGTTTGTGATCTGATCGGCAGCACGGTGGAGTATGTGGCCGACGAGCGTAAGGCCGAAAGCCTTGAGGGGTACTACCTTCAGTTCACCAAGGCGCAGTTGGAGCGGATCAAGGCCGTGGCCATGGACATGTGGGAGCCCTATTTTAAAGCTACGCTCAAACATGTGCCGGACGCGGCGGGGAAAATCGTTCACGATCGGTTCCACGTCATGAAACACGTAGGCGAGGCTGTGGACCGGGTACGCAAGCAAGAGCACCGCGAACTCACAAGTCAGGATGACCATCGACTCAAGGGCACGAAATTCCTCTGGCTATACCGGGAGGAGAATCTGCCGGACAAACACCGGCCAGCCCTGGAGGCCTTGAAGACAGCGAACCTCAAGGTGGCCAAGGCCTGGGCCATGAAGGAAAGCCTGAACGACGTCTGGAAGTACCTGAGCACGGGATGGGCCAGACGTTTTGTGAAGCGATGGCTGGTCTGGGTGAACAGGTCAGATCTTGCCCCAATGCGCAAAGTGGGCGGACTGATTCAGAGACATCTTGAGAACATCCTGACCTTCTGCCGCCACAGGATCACCAACGGCGTGGCCGAGGGCCTCAACAGCAAGATCATGGCCATCAAGAGGAAGGCTTGCGGTTATAGGAACCGGGAGCATTTCAAGACAGCCATCTACTTCTTCTGTGGCGGTCTAAACCTCTACCCGGCCAGTTCCTGACAGGGGTTACCCACGGAAAACCCGGAAGAACCAAATCTTGAAACAGTCCTAACCAATCCCACAAATTGATGAAATTGGGCCCGTAGAGACTGAACATATCAGCAACTGTCTGATCTAAAAAGTAATTTCAAATTTGATCAATGCAAAATGAGGAATACGCTATGTGCGAGCCAACATCGAAGGCTGACGACTCAACCAAACTGGTGGAAGGCAAATCTGTAGAAGAAAATGTTGAGTATAATGGTTCTTCGTCGTTTGATGTGGAATTGACCGACCTCAATCAGTTTGGATAGCCCTCCTTTAGGAGGACTGCCATGCAAGCTGAAGAAATCTTTGCCTTGGGCCTCGGCCTCACGCCGCCCTGGAAAGTTATGAGCCAACGTCTTGATACCGACCATACGCCAACCAAGCTCCACCTGGAGATCGGTGCCGACCGCGGAGCGCTGTATCCGTGTCCCGAGTGCGGAGCCGCGTGCAAGGCTCACGACTTCAAGGAATTCACGTGGCGGCATCTCAACTTCTTCCAGCATCACTGTTACCTCACAGCCCGACTGCCGAGGATCAATTGCCCGGAACATGGAATCCGACGCGTCGAAGCCCCATGGGCCAGGGAAGGCAGCCGGTTTACCCTGCTTTTTGAGCAGGTTGTCATGAGCCTCGTTCGAGAGATGCCGGTCAATGCCGTAGCGCGTCATGTCGAGGTCACGGATACCCGCCTGTGGCGCATCGTCCATCACTATGTGGCCAAAGCCATCAATGCGCTGAACTTGAAAGACATCAAGGCCATCGGTCTGGATGAGACCGCGTCCAAGCGTGGGCACAATTACATCACCGTCTTCATTGACCTGGATCGTTCCGACAGGCCCGTGATCTTCGCGACTCCAGGTAAGGGCAAGGAATGCCTGACTCAGTTCTGCGCGTTCATTGAAGCCCATGAAGGCTGTCCTGAAAACATCGTCGAGGTAGTTTGCGACATGTCGCCTGCGTTCCTCTCCGCCGTCGAACAGAAGTTCAAGTCTGCCTCGGTGACAGTCGACTGGTTTCATGTCGTCCAACTCTTCACCAAGGCCGTCGATGACGTCAGAAAGCTTGAGGCCAGGCAGTCAAAGCTGCCGGACCACACCCGTTGGGCCGTACTCAAGGGCGCCGAGACAATACGCACGCAGAATCAGGAGAGTGCTCTCCTGGAACTCGTCGAGCAGGGCTTCGCTACCGCCAAGGCCTACCGTGTCAAAGAACTTCTGCGCTGGGTTCGACGGGCCGAATCGAAGCAGGCCGCCAAGTGGCGCATAACCCATTTTCTCAAGCATGCCGCCGAGTACGCGGCCGACTGCCCGCTATTGGAACCCGTGCGCGGAGCATTGGCCAGCTTTGAGAGGCATTTGCCGCGAATCCTTCATCGTTGGCATTCCTTGCACACCAATGCGAGGCTCGAAGGCTTCAATGGCCTGTTCCAGGCGGCAAGGGCCAGGGCCCGAGGATACCGGAACGTGGAGAACTTCATCACCATGGTCTACCTGATTGCGGCCCCGATTCAGGTCGTAGTGGCTTCATGAATTCCACATCAAACGACGAAGAACCAATTTGTTCAACTGCCTTGAGGACTGGCGTGTTGAAATGAAGCTATCAAGTATTTTCCCAGGTTGCCGGAGAAACT
This sequence comes from Desulfovibrio faecalis, assembly GCF_053570625.1. Taxonomy (NCBI): domain Bacteria; kingdom Pseudomonadati; phylum Thermodesulfobacteriota; class Desulfovibrionia; order Desulfovibrionales; family Desulfovibrionaceae; genus Desulfovibrio; species Desulfovibrio faecalis. The sequence continues at coordinate 3,198,397 of NZ_JBRBQR010000001.1, read as the reverse complement.
TGAACTGGCTGATACGACGATTCTTTGTAGATCAAGCACAGCCAAGGGCCGGGGACGATTCCCCGGCCCTTGCTGTTTTGGACTATGTGCTGTTGACGGTGCGGGCCTGGGATGTGGATGAGGTGACCCCGGCACGCCAACACGCGGCAAGCATCGTGGAGCAGCACTTCCCCGACTTGATAGGGGCTCTGGATGCCATTTTAGTCAAGGTTTACATCCATTGCCCGGATACTGCGGCAGCAGTCGAATATGCTCGACAAATTGCCATATGCGTCAGGCAGTGGGAACCACCTCAGCCAACTGCAACCAGCGAAGGCACGAATAAAAAGGGTCAGGGAGCCACACCAAGGGCGGCAGGGGAAGCTAACGATTCTGCCACACAAATTGACCAGCAATCTGAACCGGTCCAACTGTCGAGTGCTTTACCGCTCAAGGCCTTGTTTCATGCAGAGGCGCAGGATCTCCCCAAGCAACTAGGCGAAATCATGTCGATTGAGCTTGCCAATAGCAGCGCAGAATCCGCTGGTGACGCACTGACCGTGGCTGTGGAAGGCACCCGACATGCAACCCCCTTGCCAGCAGAGCAGAAGCTGCAAGCCCTTCAGGCCAGCATTGCGCTGCGTACTCGCCTTCAGGGCTTTCTGCAGGCGCAAACGCAAAGGCGTTGGAGCATCGGGCGTAGAGGGGATCTGCATGCCAATTCGCTACACCGTCTGCAGGTTGGCAATGCTCGTGTTTTCCAAAAAGAGTCGGTGCAACTGGGCCTCAATACGGCTGTCCATATCATGCTGGACGTAAGCGGCAGCATGGCTGGCGCACCAATTAACCTTGCCAAACGAGCCTGCTTTGCCGTGGCAACTGCCCTGAGCCATATTCGTGGCGTGAACCCAGCGGTTACGGTTTTCCCCGCTACGACGGTCACAAACTCTGTATTCCCAATAATGCGGCATGGGCAGCCGTTGCCTGATAGGTTCGACATTCTGGCTTCTGGCGGAACCCCCTTGGCTGGGGCTTTGTGGTGGGTGCTGCAAAACATGCTGCCTCTCAAAGAACAACGCAAGATGATCTTGGTAATCACTGACGGCATGCCGGACAACCCGCTCGCTGCAAACAATGCCATAGGGGTGGCTCAACAACTCGGTTTTGAAGTTTATGGCCTTGGCATCAGAGATGAGCACATCACGCACCTGCTGCCGCACTCCAGCCGGGTGGTCAACGACTTGCCTGACCTGGTGCCTGCCATGTTTGCCATGCTGCAGGCTGCGTTGCTTAAAGGCGGTGCTGCATGATGGTGCCGCTTGATTTCAGACCTTGGAGCCGAACGGGAATATTTCATTTCTTCTTACTTAACAAAAAACGGCGCATCCAGCGCTGCTAAATGAAAGGAGGGTAAATGAATTATCTTAGCTGGATACCAGTTGTTATAGCTGTGCTTCAAGCCATAAAGGACAATTGGGATGATTAGCTTGTACACGCAAGCAAGAAGGAGCAAGGATATGAGCAGTAAATGGGCATTTATAGGCGGCATAATGGCGGGGATCGCAGGAGTTTTCACAGCGGCAGCGGTGTCGGTGGAATTGGAAAATCGGAGAGACGGCAGATGCAATGCTGAAGAAGAACCGAAAAGGCTGGCCTTGCCTGAAAGCGAAGGCAGGTAAGAATCCGTGTTGATTCTTGGGCAGGGAAACGGGGACTTCCCGCTTCCTTGCCCTTGCTATACTTTTATTTTTTGATTGAAGTATAGGTCAAGTCGCAACATATGCATTCCACAAACGAATTGCAGCAGACTCGCTGACAGACCACTGGAGTGGGCAGTTGCCACATTCACAAGCATAGCGGTAAATATCGTGGGTTCTACCATCCGGCCTTGATGTTTCACGTTGAGGCATTTTGCCGCATTTGATACACGGCCTGAGTGGAGGAAGGTATTCCTTGCTTGTGCTCATGCTGGGAAGATAGCGATTGTCTTGCTTGAACGCAAACCTTGGGGTACTGGCGAAATTTAATAAGAGTTCTTGCCGACTCTAGCGCTTAGATTCTTACCAAACAATACCTCAAATAACCGCTTCATACTCGACGATCGCGGGATAAGAGCGGGATAAAATTTCGGAAATACAAAAAAAGGACCTATGCAGAAAGCATAAGTCCTTGTATTTACTGGTGCCGAGGGACAGAATTGAACTGCCGACACGGGGATTTTCAGTCCCCTGCTCTACCAACTGAGCTACCTCGGCCCATTAGGGCTTGCCGCCAGAGCGTTTGCTCTTTCACAGCGGCTGGAAAAGTCTTCTATCTACTTGCGCTGACTTTGGCAAGCTTTTTTTTAAGAATTTTGTACAACGGCTTGAAATATGGCTTTCTTCCGGCCATACTTTCCCCCGTCAACAGATCAAATCAAGGATTTATCGTGCCTTTTCACAGCCCCATCCCCCCAACCTTGCGGGATCTCGATGCCCTGCGCAACATTGGCGTCAGGCGCGTCATCATGCAGGCCCTTGTTACCGGCGGCGTCACTGGCGCTGTTATCGGCCTGTTTCGCCTTGCTTACGACCACATCAACGCCGCGCTTGTGCACACCATACGCCAGCACGACCTTTATGACCCGGTTACGGCAGCATGGATTTTCGGCGGCCTGGCGATCTTGGCTCTGCTGGCACTGCTGGCCCTGCGCCTTGAACCCCTTGTGAGCGGGAGTGGCATTCCGCAGGTGGAGCTGATGGTGCGCGGGCAGATGCGCATGAACTGGCTGCGCGTGCTGCTGTGCAAGTTTGCCGGAACCCTCGTTTCCCTCAGTGGCGGCCTGTCTGTGGGTCGCGAGGGGCCTTCCATCATGATGGGCGCAGCCGTGGGGGCTGGCGTGGGGCACCTGTGGGGCGAGCGCAGTGGGCAGAGCCTGCCGCGTTACCTTGTGGGGGGCAGCGTTGCCGGGCTTGCCGCCGCCTTTGGTGCGCCAATGGCGGGCATGTTCTTTGCGTTTGAAGAAATGAAAACCATCCTCAGCGCTCCCATGCTGCTGTTTACGGGCGTGTGCGCCCTTGCCGCGTGGTTTGTGGTGCAGGTTTTGCTTGGATTCGGCCTGGTGTTCCCCTTTGCGCAACAGCCCTTTATCCACTGGACGCAGTGGTGGGTCATCCCCTTTGTCGGCATTGCAATGGGCGTTCTGGGCGCTTTTTATAATCTGGTACTGCTGCGGCTCACCCATTGGGCCGATCACACCCCCCTGATGCCCCGCCCCTTGCGCGTGCTCCTGCCCTTCATGCTGGCTGGCGCGCTGCTTTACCTCTGCCCGCAGGTGCTTGTGGGCATTGGCTTCAGCACCTTACAGCTTGAGAGCCTGCCCCTGCCCCTGCTGGGCCTGTTTGGCCTACTGGCGGTAAAGATGGCTTTTTCATGGATAAGCTTTGCCTCCGGCGTTTCCGGCGGCCTGCTGATGCCCGTGCTGCTCATGGGTTCCATTGGCGGGGCATGCATGGCCTCGGGCCTGCAATCTGCCGGAGTTATTAGCCCGGAGCAGACCGCCACTGTGCTGACCCTTGGCATGACAGGCCTTTTTGCCGGTTCTGTGCGCGCGCCGCTGACCGGCGCATTTTTGCTGCTTGAAATGACAGGATCGTTCCATAACATTCCCACGGTGGTGCTCACGGCTTATATTGCCGCCTTCACCGCCAATGCCTTGCGCTCCGAGCCTGTGTACGACAGCCTGCGCGCCCGCTGCCTTGATCTGGCTGGCGCGGCAGCCCCAAGCGACAAAAATGGCAATGATACCGATGCGTCAGGCAGCGCAACACAACTGCAAAAATGAAAGGTCGTGCAAAAGGCGCACGATGCCGCAAAATTTTATCCATATAACTATTCGTTATATTTGAATTTTTAAAAAAATGCTTGCGTTTTGGAATTGGAGTGTCTATGTTCACCAATTGCAAAACCAACCGCGCCCCATGGAGTAGGTATGACCCGTAAAGACCGCACAGAAGGCATATACAGCCGCCGAGAAGTACTGGACGAAAGTGAGCGTCGTCAGTACTGCCTTATTCAGCTCAAAGATTTGCTCTCCTACGCATACCGCTATTCAGAAGACGTTAAAAAACGCTTCGACCGTGCGCAGTTCAATGTGGAGAAATTCAAAACACTTACCGATATAAAGCACATTCCCATCCTGAAGAAGAAAGAACTTATCTTCCTTCAGTCCATGGGGCCGCGCCTGGGCGGTCTGCTGACCAAGGATATCGGCGAGCTCAAGCGCATCTTTTTGTCGCCTGGGCCCATCTTCGATCCCGAAGACCGTGGAGAAGACTACTGGGGTTACACCGAAGCCTTCTATTCCGTTGGCTTCCGCCCCGGCGACGCCGTGCAGAACACGTTCAACTACCAGTTGACGCCCGCTGGCCTCATGTTTGAAGAGCCGCTGCGCAATCTGGGCTGCGCGGTTATTCCCGCCGGCCCCACAGACGCCGCCACCCAGCTCGACATCATGCAGAAGCTCCGCGTCTCCGGCTATGTGGGCACGCCCAGCTTTCTCATGCACCTTGCGCAAAAAGCCGAAGAAAAAGGCCTCAACCTGCGCAAGGATCTTTTCCTCGAAGTGGCCTTTGTCACCGGCGAGCGCCTGTCTGAAAAGATGCGCTCCCAGATGGAAAAGAAGTACGACCTCGTCATGCGTCAGGGCTACGGCACGGCCGACGTGGGCTGCATCGGCTACGAATGCTTCCACAAAACCGGCCTGCACATTGCCAACCGCTGCTACGTGGAAATCTGCCATCCTGACACGGGCATCCCGCTGAAGGACGGCGAAGTGGGCGAAATCGTGGTGACGGCCTTCAACAAGACCTACCCGCTCATCCGCCTTGCCACGGGCGACCTTTCGTACATCGACCGCAGCCCCTGCGCCTGCGGCCGCACCAGCCCGCGCCTTGGCAGCATTGTGGGCCGCGTGGACACCACCGCCCGCATCATGGGCATGTTTGTGTACCCGCATCAGGTTGAACAGGTCATGAGCCGCTTTGAAGAAATCAAACGTTGGCAGATCGAAGTCACCAACCCCGGCGGCATCGACGAAATGACCCTGTTTGTGGAAACCAGCGGCTTCAAGCGCGAAGAAGAGCTGCTGCACCAGTTCCGCGAAAAGATCAAACTGCGCCCCGAACTGCGCGTGCTGGCTCCCGGCAGCCTGCCCCCGCAGATCAGACCCATCGAAGACAAGCGTCACTGGGATTAACCCGCAGATATACGCAACAAGCCCGGCCAAGAGCCGGGCTTGTTTTTTGCAATTCTAAAAGAACCGCAAGCGGCGTGGAAAAGAAGCAAACCACTTTTTCCACACTGCAATTTTTACAGTTTACTTTACGTATCAAGCCCAAGCGTCATATCAAACCACTGCGCTCCGCCATGACTTGATTTCGAAATTCCATCATTCACATAACCAAAGCATTCATAGTAGCGAATCAGTTGCTCTTTGCACGTCAGTATGACTTTCTTTTTGCCTAACTTTTTAGCTGTTTGCACAAAGTGCTTCATTAGCTGGGAGGCAATGCCTTGCTTCCGAAATTCTGGAATCACAGCCAGCCCGAAAACAGTTAGGTTTTCACCAGTCTTATTGTGGTGAGACGTGCTATAAAAAAGTTCATCGTATATGACGGGGCTATCGGTAGCGCATCCATTAATATATCCAACCAGTTTACCGCCGACTTCAGCCACAAGAAAAGACTCAGGAAAAGCCGCAATCCTTTCCTTAAAGGAGGCCCGTGAGGCGGCCTCAGCCGCAGGAAAGCACACGGATTCTATTTCAGCTATACTCTCCAAATCATCCTGACGAACACGTCTAACTGTGAATTCTTGCATGCAATTTACTCTTTACTGGTGATTTTGCTGGCTTGCCCCTGTCTCTAGTCGATCATGCTTTGTACCAAGTTGATTTCAGCCTGAGAGCACATGGCACAACCGACCAAAATGCTACGAATTAATACGCCTCACCGCGACGGTTACGCCCAAGAATCTCTTCTACCTTGCTGATGCACATACCACCCTTCCTTGTTTCTACATATACCACAACACTGGGCACGTATTCTTTTCTAAAACTCGTGCTCATAGATACAAGGCTAAGGTTATTATTTACGACAATAGATTTATCAACTACAAGATTTTCCAATAATTTTTCGTCAACATCCTGACCCTTGAAGTAATAATCCACATCTGCAACCGATCTTTCATAATCAATCCGCACCCTTTTTACAGTATCCCTGCACACGTATTTGAATATGGCATCATCAAAAACAGGATGCTTACGCACAGACAGTGATTCTCTAAGATACCATTTATAAAAGTTACGCACAAAGGACTTTACATCTTGCGCTTGGGCAGATTGAGGGATTGTTTGAAACAAGCTCGCAACCAGAAGCATGCAGACAAGAAAAATCTTTTTCATATTGGTATTCCCGCCAGTTAGTATGGATATGCGTCTGATACGGAATGAATTTTAAATATTCCGTCCTTTTTATGTACGTAGACGATCACAATTTTTTCTATTGATTCTTTTGTAATTGTAGCAGGCACGACAAATACATCGTCTGTCATAGGCAGCACATCACCAACCCGAACTTTTGCATTTTTAAAGCGGATAAAAAAGGGACCCATTTGCGTAAAATAGCTCATCTCATGACATTTTTCTTCTTGTCGGAGTTCTGCAATCAGCTCTTCATCAACATACTCAGCTAGTTTATCTTGTTTTAGGGCATCCGAGAGATCATAATCTTTTATAAGATACCATTCATAAAATTCCTTAACAAATTCGGTTCTTCCGGGTTTTCCGTGGGTAACCCCTGTCAGGAACTGGCCGGGTAGAGGTTTAGACCGCCACAGAAGAAGTAGATGGCTGTCTTGAAATGCTCCCGGTTCCTATAACCGCAAGCCTTCCTCTTGATGGCCATGATCTTGCTGTTGAGGCCCTCGGCCACGCCGTTGGTGATCCTGTGGCGGCAGAAGGTCAGGATGTTCTCAAGATGTCTCTGAATCAGTCCGCCCACTTTGCGCATTGGGGCAAGATCTGACCTGTTCACCCAGACCAGCCATCGCTTCACAAAACGTCTGGCCCATCCCGTGCTCAGGTACTTCCAGACGTCGTTCAGGCTTTCCTTCATGGCCCAGGCCTTGGCCACCTTGAGGTTCGCTGTCTTCAAGGCCTCCAGGGCTGGCCGGTGTTTGTCCGGCAGATTCTCCTCCCGGTATAGCCAGAGGAATTTCGTGCCCTTGAGTCGATGGTCATCCTGACTTGTGAGTTCGCGGTGCTCTTGCTTGCGTACCCGGTCCACAGCCTCGCCTACGTGTTTCATGACGTGGAACCGATCGTGAACGATTTTCCCCGCCGCGTCCGGCACATGTTTGAGCGTAGCTTTAAAATAGGGCTCCCACATGTCCATGGCCACGGCCTTGATCCGCTCCAACTGCGCCTTGGTGAACTGAAGGTAGTACCCCTCAAGGCTTTCGGCCTTACGCTCGTCGGCCACATACTCCACCGTGCTGCCGATCAGATCACAAACCACGGTCACATAGTCGTGCCCCTTGCGGAATGCCTTCTCGTCAACGCCAAGATACCGCGAGGGATTCGATTGCTTGCGCTCCCGGCCCCGGCGCACCGCCCTTTCCATGACACCCCATGCTTCGTCCCAGGTGATGCGCAGGATGCGCCGCGCTCCTGTTACGGTGGCGCACTCGGTCAGCACGTCGATGATCAATCGCTCCATCAATATGGTGAAACGTGCCTTGGACTCGGCCCAAGGCACGTTGACCTGAAGGACGCCATGCTCGGGGCAGTCCACTCGGGGAATCCGAGCATGCAGGAACGTCTTGAACTGGCACGTGTCCAGATGGCGCCAGACACGAGGCTCGGCATGGTCGCGGCAAGCCAGCTCTCGACCACAAGTAGGGCAAAACCAGCGAACACCAGGACCATGCTCCACGCGGATGTCTACCCGACCTTCCGCCGTGTCCAGTTCAACAGCCTCAACAAACCAGGGCTCGGTCAGCCCGAGAATCCGAAAATATAGGTCCGTATCCTTCATTGGTGCCCTCCGGGAAGGACATTAGCAGATCAGCTACCCACGGAAAACCCGGAAGAGCCAAATATTTGTCTTGTGCGGAAAGCTTCCCCCTATTCACAGAGAAATAAAAAAGGCTGCCCAAGGGCAGCCCGAAATAGTCGATTAAGCTCAAAACTGTGAGGCTTAGTCGTCCTTGGCGGCTTTGTCGCGGCAATCCTTGCAGATGCCGTAGAGGTTATGGACATGGCCACGCAGTTTGAAGCCGTATTTTTCGGCCATTTCGCGCTGGAGTTTTTCAATGCGCGGATCGCAGATTTCCACAATCTTGCCGCAGTCAAGGCAGACAAGGTGGTCGTGATGGCTGTCCGGCTTGGCGATTTCGTAGCGGGTGATGCCGTCGCTGAAGTGGATTTCCATGGCCAGGCCCGCATCGCAAAGCAGCTTGAGCGTGCGGTATACGGTGGTCTGGCCGATGCCGGAATCACGCTTAATCACGTGCTGATAAAATTCTTCAAGCGAGTGGTGCCCAGGCAATTCAAAAAAAGCCTCAGCTATGATGCGGCGCTGGGATGTGGTGTTCAGGCCTTTGCGGCTCATGAAATCCAGAAATTCCGAAAGACCGGCATTGTTTTGTTGCGTTGTCATATATATGCCCACCCCCGAATAACAAGTGTGCGTTTGTTAAAACTGTCGATGCGGCCAGGGCTTGCAGTCGCCAGCATGTAGGGTACCTTTTGGCCTAAAAAATGGCAAAAAGCAATGCAGCGCCTGAAAGGCGGTTGTCTGCTGTTTTGCTGCCCTTCAAGCTATGGTATGGTTGTGGCGCGTGGAGAGCAAGGGCGTGTGCGAAAAAAAAGAGATTTTTCAGCCGTAATTTCTTGACAGACTAAATAGGATTGAATACTGTTTTCAAAACGAAGTTGCAGCAACCTCTGCCGGAGCGTCACGCTTCGCCATAAGGATACAATCATGGGGAATCTCATCAATAAAGCGGTTGAACCTTTCAACGTGAAGGCCTTTCACGGTGGCGAGCTGAAAACGGTTACCGAAGCAGATATCAAGGGTCACTGGTCCATATTCTTTTTCTATCCCGCAGACTTTACCTTTGTGTGCCCCACGGAGCTGGAAGACCTGGCAGACAATTACGAGCAGTTCAAAAAGCTCAATTGCGAAGTCTATTCCGTTTCCACCGACAGTGCCTTTGTGCACAAAGCCTGGGCCGATGCCTCGCCAAGTATCGCCAAGATTCGCTACCCCATGCTGGCAGACTGCGCCGGAGCCCTCTCCAACGCGTTCGGCGTGATGATTGAAGGCGCGGGGCAGGCCTTGCGCGGCAGTTTTCTGGTAAATCCCGATGGCGTCATCAAGGCCTATGAAATCCACGATACGCCCATTGGCCGCAATGTTGAAGAATTGCTGCGCAAACTGGAAGCCGCGCAGTTTGTGGCCGAGCACGGCGATCAGGTTTGCCCTGCCCGCTGGAAGCCCGGAAGCGCCACCCTTAAGCCCGGTCTTGATCTTGTAGGCAAGATTTAGGCAGATATTTTCCACACGCAGACGCAACGCCTTTCCCTTCCTCCAATGCCCTCCTCAGGCAATCCCGCTAAAAGAGGCCAGCACGCAAGTGTTGGCCTCTTTTGACGTGTGGGCTTTGCCGCGCGGCGGCGTGGAGAAAAGAAAGGCAGGACTGTTTGGGCGCGGGGTGGGTGAGCCTGTCAGGCTGATTTACGCAAACCCGTCTTTTCTGGCCTGACGGCGTTAAAATCCTGTTTTTGATGCTCACGTACTTGAGTACGCTGCGCTCAAAAGCAGGATTTTTCCTTGTCAGGCCAGAAAAATGCGTATTTTGCAAATTCGCCCAACACCAGCCATCGCCTTCGCTTCGCTCTGGCGAGTATAAGGAAGGCAACTTCACGACCAGCTCCTGGTGGTGAATATATTTTTTGACTCGCAAATTTCCTGTCTGGTCATGGCTGAACGGGAATTGGTGTCGTTACAAGTAACTTGTGGTGATTTTAGAATGTTTAGTGTTACTGAGAAAAGTACAAATGCAAACCCGAAACGAGCAATTTAACCAGTGGTACTTGGCTGAATGCGGATATTGATCGAAGCGAAAGCGTCCTATGGCATTAACGCGGCGCGGAGGGAGATCACCTGAGCGAGCGTAGCGAGCGAGGGAAACTCCCGCAGCTATGGCCGCGTTGCCCTCGCCACGTTAAGGAAGTTGAAAGCCCTTCTTATGGGGGTGCTTCGGGGGGATGCAAGGGGGGCCGAGAAGGGGGCGTAGCCCCATAACCGGCCCCACCTTGCCGCGCGCCGCGCAGGCGTCCCAAACACCGCCGGACGGCGGGATATCGTGCCCGAAGGGCAGCAAACTGTTTAAGTCTCACGTCGGGGCGCGAAACCGCACGACCGCGCAGGCACCCCAAAAAAGAGGCCAGCGCTCACGCGCTGACCTCTTTCAATTGCAACGCAATAGGCGTTGGCAATGGCGATCCTTTTTAAGCCATGGGCTTGAGAGAATTGTTATAGATGCGCGCCACGCGCTCCCTCGTGCCTTCCACTGGCGCAACGGAAATCAGCAGGCCCAGCGAAGGAGTCTGCTCCACCAGATCACAGAACTTGTCTACGTCAGCGGCGGTCACGCCGATGTCTTCAAGCTTCTGCGGCACGCCCACACTGGCAAGCCACTGCTCCACAGCCTTGGCGGCCTGCGGGGCTTCTTCCGGCAGACCCTTGAGGCCGGGGGCCAGGGGCGCGAGAATGTGCGCCAGCACATCGGGCCTGGCGGGGTAGCATTCCAGAATGACTGCGGGCAGCAGAACGGCAAGGCCAAGGCCGTGCGACAGGTCGGGGCTGACGGCGCTCAGTGGGTGCTCAAGCGCATGCGTGAAGTGCAGCAGACCGTTATCAAAAGCCACGCCTGCCTGCATGGCGGCGTAGCACAGCTGGTAGCGGGCCTTGAGGTCGCCGGGGTCGGCAAGGGCGGCGGGCAGCCACTGGTGGACAAGCCGGATGGTCTCTGCCGCAAGCGAAATGGCAAAGGGGTTGGTGACAGTGGTGGTGGCGGCTTCCACCACATGATTGACGGCGTCAATGGACACATAACGCGTCTGGTCGGGCGAAAGCCCGGTCATGAGCGCGGGGTCGTCAATGGCAAAGCGGGGGTATATGCAATCGTAAGCAATGGCGGGCTTGTAGTTCAGCTTGGTCACAGTTGCAACGGCAAAGCGGTTCACTTCGCTGCCGGTGCCGTGGGTGAGGTTGATGGCGATGATGGGCAGTGCCACTTGCGGCGTAAAGCGGTAGCAGTACAGATCATCGCCCGTCTTGCCGGGGTTTGCCAGCAGGATGGCGGCGCTCTTGCCGCAGTCGATGGGGCTGCCGCCGCCTATGGCCAGCACTGCGCCCGCATTGACAGAACGGCCCAGGGCTGCGGCTTCGTCCACGCTGTCAGTGGTGGGGTTGGGGGTGACGCGGTTGTAGAGCGCCAGCGTGACGCCGTGCTTTTGGGCTGCGGCTTCAACTTTGTCCCAAGCGCCGGTGATTTTGTATGAACGCCCGCCGCAAACGCAGAGTATGGACGTGATGCCCTCGCTCTTAAGCTGTGCGAGGATATCGTCTATTTTATCAATAGCTCCAACGCCCAGATAGGTAGTTGTCTTGACCCGAATTTCCCGCACATTTTTGTAATCGGCAGCTTGATCCCACATATGATCCTCCAGAGTGCTATGGCACGTATCCGCCGCGAAGGCGGGTTGATTGAAATTTTGTTATTTTTTTCACATAAAGTGTTTATAAAAACTTTCAGGCAGATAGTAAAGCTCTTTGAGCGCACAAACATTTTTTCACGCAAATTTGACAAGCGGGAGAAATAGATGGCGGCATGCAGGGCAAACGCTGCACAACGTGCTCAGTACTTTGAGGGAGGGAGCATTCCACTGTATGCGGAGCCTCCATCAGGATTTATGGCATGTAGCCACATGCGGCACACGGAGGCAAAAAAGTAGGCTCCCTTGCGGGAGCCTACTTACCGTAACTCAGGGAACCTGCTTGGCAATGATTTTTTGAAAATCTTTGCCGCGAAATGCGCGCAGACAGGCTTTTGCCCGCCATCAGCGAGCGTTTCAGGTCGTTATTGCTTAATGCCCGCGCAGCATCTTGACGGAGCAGAACTTGCCGCACATGGCGCAGACTTCTTCTGTCTTGTGGTCTTCGCGGCGTTTTTCGAGCATCTGTGGGTCAAGAGCTGCCTTGGACATGGCTTCCCAATCCAGAGCCTTGCGGGCGGCGTTCATGGCAGCCTCGCGGGCAACGGCGGCGGGGCGGCCAAGAGCCACTTCGCCCACATGGGCGGCCACGCGTGAGGCCATCACACCTGCGCGCACGTCCGCCTCGTCAGGCAGGGTGAGGTGTTCGGCAGGGGTGAGGTAGCACAGAAAGTCCACGCCAGCCTCGACGCCCATGGCGCCGCCGATGGCTCCGGCAATGTGGTCATAACCGGGGGCGCTGTCGCAGCACAGGGGGCCGAGCACGTACAGGGGGGCATTGTTGGTCAGGCGCTTGATGCCCTGAATCTGGGTGCGCACCTGATTGAGCGGCACGTGGCCAGGGCCTTCGATCATGCATTGCACGCCGCGTTCAAGGGCGTATTTGGCAAGTTGGCCCAGGTTGATGACTTCTTCCCACTGGGCGGCATCGCCCGCGTCCACGCCCGCGCCGGGGCGCAGGCCGTCGCCCAGCGAAAGGGTGACGTTGTAGGGGCGGCAGATGTCCAGCAGGCGGTCATAGTATTCCAGCAGCGGATTTTCACGGTTGTTCTCAAGCATCCAGCGGGCGAGCATGGAGCCGCCACGCGAAACAATGCCCAGCACTCGGTTGTTCTTGACGGCCATTTCAGCGCCGCGCTTGGAAAGGCCGCAGTGCACGGTGATGAAGTCCACACCCTGCTCGGCCTGCTTGGCGATTTCGGCAAACAGCGCATCGGGCTGCATGGTGGCGATATCCAGCTCCGCGTCCAGAATCTGCTGGCCCACGGCATAGAGCGGCACGGTGCCGAGCGGCAGGGGGCAGGCCTTGAGCATGCCAAGGCGCAGGGCGTCAAGGTCGCCCGCGATGGAAAGATCCATCACGGTGTCGGCTCCGGCATCAAGGGCAGCCTTGATTTTGCGTTCTTCCGTAGCGGGGCAGTTGCACAAGGGCGAAGTGCCGATGTTGGCGTTCACCTTGATGCGCGAGGGCTGGCCCACAAGAATGGGCTTGAGGTTGGGATGCGCGGGGTTGCCCAGCAGCACCATTGTACCCGCCTCGATGGCTTCAACAATGGATTCCGGGGCGAGTTGTTCTTCCTCGGCCAGAGTGGTGAGGTGTTTGTCCAGCAGGCCGCTCAGAGCGGAATTCTGCGAACGAAAAGATGCAGACATGGTTGTGCCTCGCGGGTTGCGACGCAGGGCGCAAAAAAAGCCACAAGCAGCGGAACAGCGTCGTGGCCGCGGCTTCCCTACGGCAGTGCGAACTGCGTCAGGTTCATAGGGTCTGGGTTTATCCCACTCTCAGCCGCCAAACCTTGCGATCCGCGGCTCCCCTAGCACTGGTTATATGAATACTCTGTATGTCACCCGCTGTAAAGCCCGCCCTGCAATGCCTTGCATTTACCTGCTCCGGCTGGCATAGACGAGTTATGGCAAGAAAACGTTTTTTGAGTCCCTTCACCTGGCCGGTGTTGTCATTCCTTGCGGTTATCCTTGCGGGGTCAGTACTGCTCGGCCTGCCTGCAAGCTGGGCCAAGGGCCAGAGCATCAGCCCCATAGACGCCTGTTTTCTCGCAACTTCGGCTGTCTGCGTTACCGGCCTTTCGCCGCTGGACATAAGCGAGGTGCTCAGTCCTTTCGGTAAGGGGGTGCTGCTGTGCCTCATCCAGACCGGCGGGCTGGGGGTCATGACCTACACAAGCATCATCTTTCTGTTGTGGCGCAATAACGTACCCTTCAACAGCCGCGAGGCCGTGAGTCAGGCCTTATTGTGGGGAGATTTCAGCCTTGCCGCCTTTTTGCGGCAGGTGCTAGGGCTGGTTTTTGGCATTGAGGCTGTGGCCGCCTTGCTGCTCTGGCTGCACGACCCTGTATTTTTCTATCCATTCAGTGCCGTGTTTCATGCTGTTTCAGCCTTCTGCAATGCAGGCTTTGCCTTGAGCACAACCAACCTGGCTCTTTTTCGGGACGACGTGGTCGTTAATGCCGTTATTGCGTCCAGTGTTATTCTGGGCGGCATAGGATTTGGCGTGCTGCGGGAATTCCTGGGCATCTGCACAGGAGGTCGCATGGGCGCGCCTGTGCGCCGTCTCAGCCGTTTCAGCCGTCTGGTGGTCAAAACAAGCCTCTTGATTATTGTTCTCGGCTGGGTGGTCATGTTCGCCATCGAGTTCTGGCGGGGAAGCGTGCCGAGAACCGTGGATGGATGCGCCGACCTTGCCATCACCATGTTCTTTCACTCGGTGGTGGCGCGTACCGCAGGCTTCAGCTCCATTGATCTCGCCGTGCTGGGCGATGCCACCCTGCTGGTGTTGATAGCCCTGATGTTTATCGGCGGCGGCCCAGGGTCGTGTGCAGGCGGCATCAAGGTTGTGACCTTTCGCGTGCTTGCGGGCTACATTGCCGCCCAGTTCAGGGGCGACAGCCAGATTGTGCTGGAAGGGCGGGGTGTGGCGGCAGAGAACGTCAGTCGGGCGCTGACCCTGTTTTTTGCCTACTCCATGTTGGTGGGGATTTCTGTCTTTCTGCTTGCCATCACGGAAGGCGACGTTATTGCCGGAGCAGGCACGCAGGCCGCGCCCTTTTTGCGCTTGCTGTTTGAAGAAGTTTCGGCGCTTGGCACCGTGGGGCTTTCCGTCAATCTGACGCAGGATTTAAGTTCTGCGGGCAAGGGAATCATAATTTTCAGCATGTTTGCGGGCCGGGTGGGCATTTTGAGCCTGCTCATGGCGGTGCAGAGCTTGCGGTCAAAAAAGGCCTACAGCGTGGCAGAAGCCCAGCTTCCCATAGGGTAGGCGGGCTTGTCCGGTCATGGCCTGACGGTCAGAGAGGTAATTATGGCGGAAAAGAAACTGGAAATCGGCGTTATCGGCCTAGGCAAGTTTGGCCTGCGCATGGCGTCCACCCTTGTGTCGCTGGGGCATACGGTGCTTGGCATTGATATGTCCGAGGCCAGGGTGCAAAGGGCGGAAGAAGCGCTGGATACCGTATATAAGGCCGACGCTACCAATATTGCCGTGTTGCGGTCGCTGCACGTGCAGGATCTGGACTGGGTGGTGATCAGCGTTGGGGAAAGCGTGGAGCAGTCGCTGAGCATCACCCTCAACGTGCAGGAGTTGAACGGCCCCAAGATATGGGTCAAAGCTTCCAACGAAGAACACAAAAAAATTCTGCAACGCCTGCACGTCACCCGCGCCATGGTGCCAGAAACTGAAGCTGCCGTCATGGCGGCCCACCAGTTGACCCACCCCGGCATGCTCGACCTTATCCCCAAGTACGGCGGCATTGCCATTCAGGAGCTGCGCGTGGATGCGTGGGACGGGAAAACCCTTATTGAATTGAATTTGATACAGCAGTTCAATGTCATGGTCATGGGCATACGTCCTGCGGGAAAAAACGCCTTTGTCTTTGTGCCGCCCGCCACAACAGTTCTGCACAAGGGCGACTCTCTTGTGGTGGCCGGCCGGGCTGATTCCATGCGCATGCTCAAGCCCTGAGGCTGACCAGATTCGGCAGAAACAAAAAAGGCCTTCCCCTGAACCGGAGAAGGCCTTTTTTACGCTACCCCTGGCGGGAGGGGCGTGGTTTGCCCACATAGAAAATGAACGCGCCCAGCATGACAATGACAGCGCCGGACAGGGCGCTTTTTTCAGCGCCGGAAAAGGCGATGAGGCAGAACATGCATGCGCCGAGCGATGCCGCCACCTTGAGCCATGCGGCCCGGTTGCGCAGGCCATACCGTTTGAGCAGCGCCAGAGCAGAGTAATAATAGGCCGGGAGCGTCAGCAGTACAGCCACGCTGGTAATGCTGTTGAACAGATCCTGAGTGTCGCCGGAGCGGCTGACAACCATCATCAAGAGCAGCATGGCGCTCATCATGCAGGCTGAAAGAACAAGCCCAGCCACGAGCTGACCCTTGGCGTTTTTTCTGCCAAAAATGGGCGGCAGGGTGCCGTCCTGCGCGGCGCGGCAGCCAGCGTTGGAAACAAGCATTATCCATGATCCCAGTGAGGCCAGGCAGGCAAAGGCGGTCACTGCCGAAACCATGTCCGGCACCAGGTGGGCCAGGGGTAGCCCTGCGCAGATATGGCCCATGGCCAGCGAAAAGGGCGCACCGGATTCCGCCATCTGTTTTGCGGGAAACATGCCCGATATGGCCGTGCAGGAAAGTATGTAGACAAACCCGGCCAGAGCCGTGCCAATGAGGGTGGAAAGCGGAATGTTGCGCTTGGGGTTTTCTACCACCGCAGTATTCACCGAGGCGCTCTCAACCCCTATGAAGCTCCAGATGCAAAGCACAACGGCGCTCATGACGGAACTGCCTGCAGGTTTGCCCCCGGCAAGCCAATTGGCGGAAAACACCGCAGGGTCAAAATACAGCCAGCCCACGGTGCCCGTAATGAATACGGGGATCAGCAGCAGAACGACCCCGATGGAAACAAGCCTGCCTATCCAGGCCGCGCCAAGAATGTTCACGCCTGTGAATATCCAGATAAGGGCCAGCGATGCGAAGCCTGCCCACAAGGGATGCTCCAGCGCGGGAAAGAAAACCGAAAGATAGTCCACGCCGGTTATGGCTACGGCCAGATTGCCTATCCAGTTGGCGTGGTAATAGAGCAGGCCTGTCTGATAGCCCAGCTCTGGCCCGATTTCGTTGGCATAGGCAAGGGGGCCGCCCTCCTGCGGGTCTTCCATGCCCAGCCGGGCAAACACATAGGCCAGACCCATGGCTCCCAGAATGGCCACAAGCCAGCCGATGACAGATATGCTGCCGATGCCCGCCAGGTTCGCGGGCAAAAGAGCAATGCCAGACCCCATCATATTGCCCGCCACTACAGTGGTGCAGGCGAAAAGTCCAAGTTTTTTTGTGCCGGGCGTGGTCATGGCTGCCGTCCTTTTTGGTGCGGTTAAAAAACTCTCCCCGGCCTTTCGGGGCAAAAATCAGCGGGCGTGGCTACTTTTTTATGCACAATACGCTGAAGTATTTTTTGCCGTCGCGTTCTATGCGTTCTACGCCGTGGATGTCGCTTTCATAGCCGGGAAAGGCATTTTCAAAGTTCTGGCGCGCCTCAAGATAGGCAAATATGGGTTCCGCCGCCTCGTTCATCACCTCGCCGCCCATCATGACGGGGATGCCTGGCGGGTAGGGTACAATCATGACAGCCGGAACGCGTCCGCGCAGATCGGCCAGTTCCACATATTCCACATTGCGGCGCACCACTTCATGGTAGGCCTCCGCAGGCCGCATGACCTGATCGGGAATACCCTGAAAGGCTGCCTGCATCTTGTCCAGCAGCTTGTGCTCGCGGAAGTGACGGTGAATTGCGTTGCTGTGATCTCTGAGGCCAACGCCCTTGTATGTCTCAGGAAAGGCGGCGTAGAGATCAGGCAGGGCAACGCTCAGCGGAGCATTGGCGTCATAGAGCTGCTTGAATTTGAGCAGGCCCGAGATGAGCGCCCCTTCCTTGGCCTTGGTGGTGCCGATGGAGTTGAGCAGCAAGGCTCTTCCGGGTTTTCCGTGGGTAGCTGATCTGCTAATGTCCTTCCCGGAGGGCACCAATGAAGGATACGGACCTATATTTTCGGATTCTCGGGCTGACCGAGCCCTGGTTTGTTGAGGCTGTTGAACTGGACACGGCGGAAGGTCGGGTAGACATCCGCGTGGAGCATGGTCCTGGTGTTCGCTGGTTTTGCCCTACTTGTGGTCGAGAGCTGGCTTGCCGCGACCATGCCGAGCCTCGTGTCTGGCGCCATCTGGACACGTGCCAGTTCAAGACGTTCCTGCATGCTCGGATTCCCCGAGTGGACTGCCCCGAGCATGGCGTCCTTCAGGTCAACGTGCCTTGGGCCGAGTCCAAGGCACGTTTCACCATATTGATGGAGCGATTGATCATCGACGTGCTGACCGAGTGCGCCACCGTAACAGGAGCGCGGCGCATCCTGCGCATCACCTGGGACGAAGCATGGGGTGTCATGGAAAGGGCGGTGCGCCGGGGCCGGGAGCGCAAGCAATCGAATCCCTCGCGGTATCTTGGCGTTGACGAGAAGGCATTCCGCAAGGGGCACGACTATGTGACCGTGGTTTGTGATCTGATCGGCAGCACGGTGGAGTATGTGGCCGACGAGCGTAAGGCCGAAAGCCTTGAGGGGTACTACCTTCAGTTCACCAAGGCGCAGTTGGAGCGGATCAAGGCCGTGGCCATGGACATGTGGGAGCCCTATTTTAAAGCTACGCTCAAACATGTGCCGGACGCGGCGGGGAAAATCGTTCACGATCGGTTCCACGTCATGAAACACGTAGGCGAGGCTGTGGACCGGGTACGCAAGCAAGAGCACCGCGAACTCACAAGTCAGGATGACCATCGACTCAAGGGCACGAAATTCCTCTGGCTATACCGGGAGGAGAATCTGCCGGACAAACACCGGCCAGCCCTGGAGGCCTTGAAGACAGCGAACCTCAAGGTGGCCAAGGCCTGGGCCATGAAGGAAAGCCTGAACGACGTCTGGAAGTACCTGAGCACGGGATGGGCCAGACGTTTTGTGAAGCGATGGCTGGTCTGGGTGAACAGGTCAGATCTTGCCCCAATGCGCAAAGTGGGCGGACTGATTCAGAGACATCTTGAGAACATCCTGACCTTCTGCCGCCACAGGATCACCAACGGCGTGGCCGAGGGCCTCAACAGCAAGATCATGGCCATCAAGAGGAAGGCTTGCGGTTATAGGAACCGGGAGCATTTCAAGACAGCCATCTACTTCTTCTGTGGCGGTCTAAACCTCTACCCGGCCAGTTCCTGACAGGGGTTACCCACGGAAAACCCGGAAGAACCAGCAGCAAAAAGGAATAATAGTCGGTTTTTTCGCACACCACGCGGTGCCGGATCAGGTAGTTGGTGACAATGGCAGCCGGAATGCCCGTATCCGCCATTGTGCCGTCTTCCGCAAGGCCGGGCGTGATAAAGGTCAGCTTGATGGGGTCAAGCATGACGTAATCCGGCTCAATATCGTCAAAGCCGTGCCAGTTGTTGGCGCTGTCCAGTACCCAGGGGAGCTGGCTTTCTGCCAGATATTCGGCGGGCACTTCCAGAAAGTCATGCATGCCCTTCTGGTAAGGAACCCTTCTGGGCTGCCACATGCTGAAGAACCAGTCGCCCCTGGCGGTCATTTCCCGCTCCATGAGGGTGATCTTGCGGCGGATGCGAACTGCCTCGGCAATGGTGTCGTGCAGCAGCACCTCGCCGTCGTCGTCCATCATCTTGGTGGCAACATCAAGCGAGGCGATCATGTTGTATTGTGGCGAGGTGGAGCCGTGCATCATGTAGGATTCGTTAAGTTCATCGCGGTTGATCCGTACATGTGTGCCGTGCTTTACGTGCAGCATGGAGGCCTGTGAAAAGGCCGTGAGCAGCTTGTGTGTGGATTGTGAACAGAAAATGGGCGGATGATCGGCCACATTGTCGGCATCCGTCATGCCATAGTGGTTCTCGTACATGGGACTGAAACGGGCGTAGGCGTACCAGGCCTCGTCAAAGTGCAGGTTGTCCACGCTCTTGCGAAGCTGCTTCTTGATGTTGGTCACATTGTAGCACAGCCCGTCATAGGTAGAATTGGTAAGGGCGGACATCTTGACCCGGGAGCTTTTCAGCTCGTCAGGAATGAGCTTGTTGGCTGCGATTTTTTTGTGGATGCTTTTTTCTGAAAATTCCGAAAGCCTGCACGGCCCGATGATGCCGCGCCGGTTGCGCCGTGGCGTCATATACACGGGATAGGCCTCGGTAATGACCATGGCGTAGTTGAGCGATTTGTGACAGTTGCGGTCAACAAAGGCTATGTCGTCGCGCAGCACCTGGCTGCGCCAGATGATCTGGTTGACGTTGGAGGTGCCATTGAGCACATAAAAAGTTATGTCCGCCCCAAAGACTCTGGCGGAATTTTCTTCCGCATCGCCAACCGGGCCGTTGTGGTCAAGCAGGGAGCCAAGCTCGGGCACGGAAATGGAAAGGTCGGCGCGAAAGACGTTTTCGCCAAAAAACTTGTGCATGGCCACCCCTGCGGGGCTTTTGAGAAAACCCTCGCCGCCCATGTGGCCGGGCGTGTGCCATGCGTATTTGTATTCATTGGCGTAGCGGGCCATGCCGCCGAAAAAGGCCGGATACACCGTTTGCAGGTAATCGCTGACCAGGACCTCGATGCGCCCTGCCAGAAAATCCACGGTATCTGTTATCTTCCAGATGCAGTCGTCTACTTTGGAAAGGACATCCGTGGGCAGATTCTCCAGCTCGGAATGGTCAGTGAGCAGCACAACCGGGATGGTTTTATTGCGCTGACGGATGCCCTCAAGCAACTCTGTTGCCGTTGCCTGCTCGCCGGGGTCCTCACACTGTATGTCCCAGTCTATTATGACAGTTCCAAGGTCTGCGCGGGATGCAAAAATATTTATTGCGTCTTCATATCGCAAGGATATGAGAACAGAGCAGCCTTTGTTTTCCACAAGCTGTTTCTTCAGCTCGCGCAGTCTGCAACCTTCATCTGTTGCCGCATCAAATTCACCAGAAACAATCAATACAGGCCATTCATGCTTGTCTATGGGCATTGGCGCGCTCCTTACCATTACAGCGGCAAGTAGAGGGTGTGCGCAGCAGGGAATGCCTGCGCATGATGAAGCTGTGCTGTGCAGATTGAATGCCTATCTATCCTTTTGTCTTTTATCGCTCAAAGTATAAACTTTGTCCATTTGTGTTTGGCCGAGGTTCACTGAAAATTGTGCATTTTCAGTGAAGGCTTGTGCAATGCTCTGGCGTGATCTTGCAGCAATCTTTGAATATTCTTTATGTAATGCAACGATTGCGCAGTGGCGGCTGGCGCAATATCTGGCGAGATGGGCGGGTAAGATGGCCGGTCTGTAGGCAGGATTGCGCGCGGGGCGAGGATGGCTGGGGAAAATCAGCGACTGGGGGAGGCGTCCTCGCCGGGGAGCGCCCACCAGGGTAAGCCCCGCCATGCGGCGTTGAGCGCCTTTTCATGCGCGGGCCATTGGGGCGAAAAGCGGGCAAGCTCCTCCCTGTAGGCCGGGGAATGATCCATATGGCGCAGGTGGCACAGCTCGTGCCAGCACAAGTGCTCCAGCAACGGGGCAGGCAGAAGCAAAGCGCGCCAGTTGAGGCTGATGCGCCCCTCGGGGCATGCAGGCGCGAGGGCTGCGCCGCCTTGGGCAAAGGATGGGGCCGCTTCATATGTGGCGGGCAGGGGCGGAGTGGAAAAAAAGTTGCGGATGCGCGTGGTGAGCTGCTCCAGCGATCTGGTGCGGCCGAAAGCCCCTTGCGGCAGTTGTGACCGTTGCGTCGCGGGCTGCGGAGTGTGCCCCCGGCGCAGGCGGGAACAACTGCCCCAGCGCCCGCTCTGGTCCCGCACGCTTACACCCGCAAGGGCAAATCCTTCCGTTGTCGCAAGCTGTTCCAGATACGGCGGCAGCAGGCGGGCTGCTTTTTTTCGACACCACTGGCGCAGGGCCTGCGCGCATAAGGATATGTCATCTACGGCGCCGTACAGGCGCACCTGAGCCATACTTTCCACCAGCAACAAGCGTCGTGCGCCGTTGGCAACTTGCACAGTAGCGGTTTTGCCGGTTTGCGCAGTGGCGGCTTTGCGGCCTGCTGCCATGTCGCCACAGGGCGTGACGGCAAAAATTTCGCCCGTTAGCGGCAGAGTGATACTGGAAGGCAACTGGGGGGCGGGTACCCTTCGCAGCAGGGTTGTGCGGGCGCGCTCCAGCCAGGGCAAAAAGAGCGGCAGGCTTGATTGAAGCTGCGTTGGCCCCATGGTCAGCGGGATAGTCAACACAAGGTCGCCCCGAGGCGTGAGCGACAGTTTTGCCCTGCGAGCACGGGGTGAAAGGCGCACTGAAGCCGTCAGGCGCGTACCATCGGCCAAGGTAAATTCTACCGTGGCGGGCAGATCGTGCAAGGGGGTGGCAGGGGCTTTGCGGGCAGGCATGCGGCAACGCTGCCATAGGCGGCCAAGGCTGTAAAGACTGCCTGCGGCATGGTTGTTGCTGTACTACCTGCGGAAAGGTGCATCCGGCAGGTTTTGCCGGGTGCAAACCCGTTGGGCAGCCGCACCCATGGGTTCCGTGGGGGAGCCACTATTAAAATGATGCGGTATTTCGTAGCGATGATTACTGCGGGGGGCGTCATATGAGTACAACAGGGATTGGCAATCTGTTGGGTTCCAGCAGCGCAGAGGCAGTTTACAAGGTCGGTCTGGGGTCGAATACCATACGCACACGCAGCGATTCGTCAGATTCTGGTGACACTGTGGATATTTCTGATGAAGCCAAGAAGCTTTTTTCTGAAAAGATCCACATGTACGACAAGGGTTCGTCCACGGCTGCGACATCGCAATCTGCGGGAACTAAGGGTGACACTTCTGCTGAAACTGCCAATGGCGAAACCGATGAAACCAGCGAATCCGGTGGCGGCGGTTCGACCAAGGCCGGTGGCGCCGGCGGTGGTGGCGGTGGCGGTAACGACAGCTCTTCCAATGCTGTCGAGAATATCAAGAAGCAGATTGCGGCCTTAAAGAGCCAGCTTTCCAGCTTGGCCAGCCACGCTGGCAGCGGCAACAGTACGGCTGTGGAAAGCAAAATCCAGTCGCTCGAGTCGCAGATTGCGGCTCTCGAAGCACAGCTTGCCGAGGCAGAGTCGACTTCTGCTTGACATAGGAATGATTCCTAATTAGAGTGGTTAAACAAGAGGGGCACTTTTGCCCGTGCCCTTTTTTGCCGTTGCGCCAATAGGCGCGCAGCCACCAATCATTCCAAGGAGAAGACGCTATGAAATCGCTGAAAGGCAGCCAGACGGAAAAAAATATTCTTACAGCCTTTGCTGGTGAATCTCAGGCGCGTAACCGCTATGACTACTTTGCCGGGCGGGCCAAGAATGACGGTTTTGTGCTGGTGCAGGAAATTTTTGTAGAAACCGCCTTGCAGGAAAAAGAACACGCCAAGCGCCTGTTCAAGTTTCTTGAAGGCGGAGATGTTGAAATTACGGCGGCGTACCCTGCCGGGGTCATAGCTGACAGCGAAGCCAACCTTATCGCAGCCGCCAGTGGCGAAAACCACGAGCACACCGTCATGTATCCTGAATTTGCGGCTACGGCTGACAAAGAAGGTTTTTCCGAAGTTGCTGCCGTCATGCGCCAGATTGCCGTTGCCGAGGCCTACCATGAAAAGCGTTTTCTTACGCTTGCCAAAGATATCAAGGAAGGGCGCATGTTCATGCGTACCAAGCCCACAATATGGCGTTGCCTGAACTGTGGCTGTCTTGTGGAGGGCGACCACGCTCCCGAGATGTGCCCCGCCTGTGCGCATCCCAAGGCCTACTTTGCAGAGCTTAACTACACGTTCTAAGCGGCATCAACACTGGAAAGTTGCCCGTTTTTACAACGCGGCAGACGCCGGGATGAGTGCCAGAGGCTTTCGCAGGATGACATGATGTCTTTCACATACCTACCCTGAATTATTGTCTACAGATAGCAGTCGAACTGCGTTGACCGCAAGCGCCAGACCTTTTGGGTCTGGCGCTTTTTTTGCGAAGCGGCATGTGCCTGACGCAGAGCCGTCACCGTTGCGGGGCAGCATGGCTGCTGCGTGTTCAGTCAGATTTGAAAAGCAATCAAATATCTACTATGCAATGTTATTGCGAGTAAGTATAGTTCTGGTAGTTGCCTTTTGCAGTTTCCGGCCATTTGAAAGGTATCTAAATATCTTGCAGGACTGGGACTAAGTGGTTACAGCTAATAAAAGGCATGTCGTTATATGGGTGGGGAAGGGACTCTGCCATCTGTGTAATGTGGTCCATACTGGTCGATATGCCACAAGCGGGAGAATGCGGACGGTGCATTCTTCAAGCTGAGGAGTCAACCGTGAAACAGATTATCTGGGGAGCACTTTTTTCCCTGCTTTTGGCAACGGCGGCCACTGCGGCTGAAACCGGTTATCCCCCGCCCCCGCCAGCGGGGAAGCCGCTTTCGGTCGAGGACTCCATCTATGGAGTGTTGCGTAATCATCACAATCTGCGGGGCATGATTGAAAACCGCGAGGTGCTGGATCATGAGGTGAGGCGCGCTCAGGCTGGCTTTGGCCCCCGTGTTGACGTTACAGGGCAGGCTGGTGGCAGCGTCTTAAGCGATTCAAGCACCCGCAGCCAGAACCTTGATTCGCAGATGTGGGGCAAGGTGGGCTATAGCGCCCAGCTTGTGCAACCCATATGGGATGGTTTTGCCACCCGTTCGCGCGTTCGCACTGCCAAATCCACTCTTGAATCCCAGAAATACCGTGTATTCGATACGGCGACATCGCTTTCTCTTGATGCGATTATCGCCCATATAGATTTGCTACGCCGCAGAAAAATCTACGAGCTTTCCGAAGAAAACGTGGCTCATCACAAGTCTCTTGTGGGGCAGGCCCAGGATCGCGCCAGCCTTGGCGCGGACACTGCCGCAGACGTAACCCAGGCGCAGTCGCGCTTGCAACGGGCGCTTTCAAGCCTTTCTGAAGCCAAGGCATCCCTGCTTGTGGCCGAGGAAACCTATACCCGGCTTACCGGGTTGCCAGCGGCCAGCCGTTTGCAGGCCGTGACCATGCCGCCCCAGCTTTACACCGCATCGCAGGCTGTTCTGGAAAAGGCCAAAAAAAGCAATCCCAAACTCGCCGCCTACTTGCAGGATATCCGTGCTTCGCGCGCCGAGCGCGAACTTGCGGATTCGGCTTTTTCTCCCGCCCTCAATCTCGAAGCAGGCCCCAACTATACCAACCTTGGCGGCACAAGTGATCGTTGGGTCTACAGTTTTGACGTCATGGGCGTAGTGCGCTGGAATATTTTCAACAGCGGGGCAGACGTGGCTGAACGCCGCGCTGCTTCAGCCCGCATGCGTCAGTCGCGTCAGGTGATGTACAACTTTATTGATGATCTCAAGCTGGATGTGGACAGCACCTGGATCAACTATCTTGCTGCCCAGGAACAGTACAATCATTATTCCAAAGCCATAGAGTACAACAAGTACACGCGCACCGCCTATATCGAACAGTTCCAGATTGGCAAGCGCAGTATTCTGGATGTGCTGGATACAGAAAGTGAGCTGTACAATTCTGCAACCCAGGCGGAAACAGCCCGTGGCAATATTCTTGTGGGCGCGTACAGGCTGTCGGCGCTCACGGGCAATATGCTGCCAGAAATGTCCATTAATACAGGACCGCTTGGACAGAGCGCGCCCAAAGAGCCGGAAGATCCTCGCGAGGAGTTCGCTCCTGGCTGGTTCAACTGATAAACCCTTCTGCATGCCCCGGTTAAGCCGGGGCATGCGGCGCTTTTTTAAGGGCGCAAATCCTTCTTTACCAGGCCGGGATAATTGGCTGACCCATGCGGCGCGCCTTGCGACTCTGGGCTGTCGAGTGAATTCCCTCAAGGTAGGGGCTTTGCCGCTCTGCGCGCTGATAACGAAAAGATGATGCCGAGTTATCCCCATCAGCATCAATGGAATATGCATGGATACAATTTCTGCGGATTCAGAAGAAAAGGCACGGCCCACATCACCTGAACAGGAATCCGGCGACAGCCGGGCTCCCCAAAAGACAGCAGACATGACACCGGGGCAAGCCTCCGGCGTTGCAGAACACGGCACAACCCAAGCGCCGCGCACCGCGCCGGGCATGGGCCCGTTGCGCCCTTCAGACGTGGACTTCATGCCCGGCTTGTTGCGCAGTCTTTCGGTCCTGATGCGCCTGCGCGGGCGGGCAGTGTCGCCGCATGTGCTCATGGCCGGGCTTTCGGGCAGCAAGGTAACGCCTCAGGCCTGCCTGCGGGCGGCCCGCAAGGCGGGACTGGCCGGGCGTATCGCCTATCGGCCTGATATCGCAGATATTCCAGGCCTTGTGCTGCCGTGCATTCTGTTGCTCTCCCACGACCGCTCGTGCGTGCTCACCGCCCTTGACGGCGACATGGCCGAGGTGGTTTTTCCCGAAACAAGCGAAAGTTCCCAGTTGGTGCCAGTAGAGGCCTTGACGGACGAATACTCCGGCTATGCGCTCTTTGCCGCAGTGGAAGCAGCGCCGGATGACCGCTCCGAACGCCTCAGCATCGCTCGTGGCAAGCGCTGGTTCTGGGATGTGCTGCGGTATTACGCGCCCATCTACAGACACGTGGCCCTGGCCAGCGTGGTCATCAATCTCATTGCCGTGGGCAGCCCGCTGTTTGTGATGAATGTCTATGACCGCGTGGTTCCCAATAATGCCATAGAAACATTGTGGGTGCTGGCAAGCGGCATCTGCATCATCTATCTTTTCAATTTTCTGCTTTCGGCTCTGCGTACACATTTTGTTGATGTGGCTGGCCGCAATGCGGATATCGTTCTCTCCAGTTCGCTGGTGGAAAAGGTGCTTTCCATGCGGCTGGACGCAAAGCCCGAATCCACGGGCGCGCTGGTCAACAACCTGCGCGAATTTGAGCAGCTGCGCGAATTTTTCAGTTCCTCAAGCCTGCTTGCCTGCATTGATCTGCCTTTTCTTGTTATTTTTTTACTACTTACGGCATTCATTGGTGGGCCTATGGTGCTGCTGTCCATTGGGGCCATGCCCATCATGATCGGCATTGGCCTGCTGCTCCAGCACCGTTCGCGCATGAGCGCCGAGGCCAGCTACAAGCAGAACATGCAAAAAAACGCACTGCTGGTGGAAATAGTGGGCGGGCTGGAAACGCTCAAGTCCTGCATGGCCGAAAGCCGCATGCAGAAGCTGTGGGAATCTGTGGTGGGCCTTTCGGCCCGCTCCAACAGTGAATCCCGCAAATATAACAACCTTGCGGTCACATCTTCCATGCTCATTACCCAGCTGGTTACTGTGGCCATGGTGGTGTGGGGCGTGTACCGCATATCTGATGGCCTCATGACCATGGGCGCGCTTATCGGCTGCAATATTTTGGTGGGGCGCACCATGGCCCCGCTGCTCCAGATGGCCTCCCTGCTCACCCGTTTGCAAAATTCGCATGTGGCCCTCAAGGCACTGGACATGCTGATGATGCTGCCTTCTGAAAATCAGATGGAAAAAACCTGCATGGATTTTGGCATGCTGCGGCCTTCGTTCGCTCTTGAAGGGGTTTCTTTTGCCTATCCCCGGCAGGAACGTCTGGCTCTGGAGCATGTTTCACTGCGCATTGAGCCGGGTGAACGCGTGGGCATTATCGGGCCCATGGGATCGGGCAAAAGCACCCTGTCAAAGCTCCTTATTGGTCTCTATCAGCCCAAGGAAGGGGCGGTGAAATTTGGCGATGTGGACATCAGGCAGATTCCCAGCATGGAACTGCGTGGCCGCGTGGGCGTGCTGCCGCAGGATGTGGTGCTGTTTTACGGCAGCATTCGCGACAATATTGCCCTTGGGGACCCCACCATCAACGATCACCTCATTCTGCGCGCCGCCTCCCTGGCTGGCGTCACAGACTTTTTGCGCAATAATCCCGCTGGCTTTGCCGCGCAGGTGGGCGAGCAGGGCAAGGCGCTTTCTGGCGGGCAGCGTCAGGCAGTGGCCCTGGCGCGCGCTCTGGTGCGCGACCCTGAGGTGCTCATTCTTGACGAACCCACCAGCAATATGGACACGGATTCAGAAATGCTGCTGCAAAAAAGACTGCAATCGGTCATTAGCGGGCGCACCCTTGTTCTTGTGACCCACCGGCTCTCCATGCTGCGTATAGTGGATCGGCTCATTGTTATGGAAGGCGGACAGATCAAACTGGACGGCCCTCGCGACGCAGTGTTGCAAAGTCTGCGCGACCGCTCGAAAAAGAACGTGACCAATGTGCAGCAGGCCGCACCGCAGGAAAAATCTGCTGATGCCGCAACGGACTGAAGTTTTTGACTTTGCTGAAAAGTTTTGGCTTTTTGTTTTGAAATGACCGCCCAGCGGTTTTTGGAGAAGGGCGCATGCAGTTGCCACAGAAAACTATGGATATGACCGGGGCTGAAAATCAGCCAGAACAGAAAGCAGGGGCGCAATGCGGCACGTCAAAGCCCGATGTGCTCCTGCCCCGAGGTGTGGAGCCTTCGGTCTTTCCGCAGCCGGGCGGCATGCCGGGTATGCCCTTTGGCTCGCATTTTTCACGGCCCAATGTTGACGTGCCGCTGCCAGCCATGCCCGGCAGCGAGAACGTGCATGAATCTGCTGCTGATTCTGGCGCAACCGCCTCGTTTGGGTCAGGTTTGGATGCGGGCGCTGGACGTTTGCCTGATCTGGACACGTTGATGGCCGATCTGGGTCAGAGTGCCAGCGACATGCAGCCCCTGGGGCTGGATGCTGCCGCCGCCAAAAAGAAAGAACCGAGTAATCTCGAGCTTTTTTTGCGTCAGTTGCTGATGGGCGGGGAGCACGAACAACGCCCGGATAAAAGCTTGCGGCAGTCGTTGCATGAAACTGTAGAAAGAATTTTGGGCAAGGGCGGTCAGCAGGGAGCTGGCGCCATGACGGGCGGGCAGCAGCAGGGCAATCCTGGCCTGTTCGCAGCCATGGACGCGCCCCTGCGCGGCCTGACGCCCGATGATATCCTTTTTGCCAACGAGGTGGACGCGGCCCTCGCCCGGCGGCCCAAGTTCGGCGTGCGCGCGCTGTCCATCAGCGTGGGCGCGTTTTTTCTATGTCTGATCATCTGGGCGGCCGTTGCCAGCGTAGATGAAGTGACCCATGCGGAAGGTTCGGTTGTAGGTTCACAGCGCACCCAGACCATCCAGAACCTTGAGGGCGGCATCCTGCGCGCAGTGCTTGTGCATGAGGGGCAGATTGTGGACAAGGGGGCGGTGCTGGCGCAACTGGACAATGAGATGGCCGAAAGCGCCTACCGCGACGCTGTAAACAAGGCCATGGAAAACAGCCTCGCCATCATCCGCCTTGAAGCTGAGATCAAGGGGGACAAGCCTGTTTTTCCAGAAAATTTTGACATGTGGGCAGAAAAAGTCATTGGCCGCAGGGTGGAAGCCGGCATGCTGGGGCGCATCCACCAGATCATTCAGGATCAGGAAAATGCCTGGCACAGCCGCCGCGAGCAGCTCAACGCGGAAATTGATGTCCTACAGTCCCAGTATGTGCAGCGTCTGCATGATGTGGAAGAACTGACTGCCCGCAAGGTGCAGCTTGACCGCAGCCTTGAGCTTTCCATTGAGCAAAAGAATACGGCCTACGCCCTTGTGCAGCGCAACAATTTTTCCAAGCTGGAATACCTCGGCATGCAGCAAAAGGTTGTGGAATTGCAGGGTCAGATAGATTCCCTTGCCGCCACAATACCCAAGGCCAAGGCCGCAGCGGACGAATCCAAGCAGCGCATAGCATCCCGCAGGGCCGAGCAGGTCGCTGCTGTTACTGACGAAATCAACAAGCGCAGGCAGGAACTCAATTCCCTGCGCGAAAATCTTTCGGCAGGGCGCGACCGCGTAACCCGTACAGAACTGCGCGCTCCTGTGCGCAGCACTGTCAAGCAGATATACATTTCCACAGTGGGCGGCGTGGTCAAACCCGGCGAACCCATCATGGATCTTGTGCCGCTTGACGACACTCTGGTGGTGGAGGCCAAGGTCAAACCGCAGGATGTTGCCTTCCTGCGTCCGGGACAGAATGTCATGGTCAAGGTTTCAGCCTATGATTTCTCCATTTACGGCGGGATTGAAGGCAAGCTTGAATCCATCAGCGCCGATACCATTGAAGATAAAAGAGGCGAGCACTTTTATCTTGTAAAGATCCGCACCCAGAAAAATGCCATTGTCTACCACAACGAGTCTCTTCCCATCATGCCGGGCATGGTGGTGACGGCAGACATTATGATTGGCAAAAAAACCGTGCTGGATTATCTGCTCAAGCCCATTCTCAAGGCTAAGCAGAACGCCCTGCGCGAGCGCTAGGGCGAAAATGCGCTGACAGGCTTTGGCCTTCCGTAAACCAGTATTTCAAAGGTTAATGATCCGCTGCAGATTTGTTGAGACGCTCCGCCAGATGAAGGAAAATATATGGCACCCCAAGAACTGACTCTCCCAGGCGTAGCCCAGCGCAACCGCAAGGCGGCGCTGACCATGTCGGCACTGTTTGTGCTGGCGCTCTGCCTGATTTTTATTTTTGCACGTTGGTATCTGCATGATTCGCGTGCCCACCTGCTGCGTGAAATGGGGCAGGACATGAACTCGCAGGCCTCGGGCAAGGTGGCCTTGCTCACCGTGTGGTCTGGCACCCTTGCCGGTCAGGTAAATATTTTTGTCACGCAGGATATGCTGCGGCTGTTCGCCGCAGAGGTTGCAAGTGCGGGCGTGTCCGCCACGGATATGTTGCAGATGGCCCGGCAAAGCCAGAATGGGGCCGAAGCGGATACGGCGCCCCTGGCGAGCACTGCCAGCAACAGTGACCCTCTGAAAAAAATTGCCCCGCGTCTTCCGTTGATGGTCAACTATCTCAGAGACTTCATGGAGAAAAACAGTTTCAGCGGCGCGAGCCTGGTTAATACAGACATGCAGATGTACCTCGCCCCTGAGGGCGTGCAGCCGCCAGATGAGGAACAGCGGCCCTATTTGCAGCAGGCCCTGAACAGCAAACAGCCCGTTCTTATGCCTGTGCGGCGCGAAAATGGCAGACTTGTCATGGATATGGCCTTTCCCATTTTTGCGCCCCTGTATGTGGATTCAACAGGGGGCAGGGTGGTTTCCCTGCTGCTGGCCACCTACAGCGTCCTGCCTGTAACTGCTGCGGCCACTGGCGAAGCGGGCAATGGCACCCAGTACAATACATTTATTCTTCAATCTTTTGGTGAAAAGCTGCAACGCATAGCACCTAACGAAGTGTCGGGCGTGTCGGATTTGCCCGGCTGGTCGCTGCATGATGAAAAACTGCCGCTCGGCACACGTATTGATCCCGGCCTGCCGGAAGGCGAGCGCGAGATATACGGGCTTGCCCTGCCCGTGCCCAACCTGCCCTGGCTTGTGGAGCAAACCTTGCCCGTGCGGCGTATTGATGAACGATTTTCCAGCATAAAGCAGAATGTTGTTGTGGCTTCACTGATCATGGCTGCGCTGGTTGGCGGCCTGCTGGCCGCCCTGTGGTGGAGCCTTGTGAGCCGTAACGAGCGCGCCGTGGCGGAGCAGATGCACAAGCTCTATCTGGTGGTCAACCAGCAAAAGCAGATCATGGACGGCGTAAATTCCGCCCTGTCGGCAGGCATTGTGCTCAACGACCTGAACGGCGTCATCCACTACGCCAACCAGAGCTTTGCCCGTTTGTGCGGCAGGGGAAAAGCCACGGAGCTGCGCGGGCTGAAATATTCCGAGCTGGATATGGAACTTGCCCGCAGCCTTGTAACCCATACGCTGGCCGTACACCGGGCGGGTGAACCCTTCAGCTTTGCCGAAGCCCTGCTGGTGGATGGCAAGCTGCGCTATTATCTTACCTCCTGCACTCCGTTTCGGGATGAAAACGGGCGGCTTTCAGGCATGGTCTCCGTATACAGTGACATGACGGATATTGCCGTGGCGCAGCAGCGTTCGCAGCAAATGGTGGCCCAGACCGTCAACGCTTTCGTCAAGGCCATCGAGGCCGTGGATACCTATCTGCGCGGGCAGTCGGCCTTTACCGCGCAGTTGGCGGTTTCTCTGGCCTGCGGGCTTGGCCGCAGCGATGCGGAAACCCTTGCCACCCTGCGCACGGCAGCCAACCTTTCGCATGTGGGCATGATCCAGTTGCCCAAGGATCTGCTCACCAAGACAGGCGCGCTCTCGGCGCAGGAACGGGAATTGCTGCAACAGCATGTGGAATTTGCCCGCGAGGCCCTGGCAGACATAGACTTTGGCCTGCCGGTGCTGGAGGCCATCACCCAGATGTACGAGCGCCTGGACGGCAGCGGTTATCCCCTTGCCCTGAATGATGGGGCCATCTGTCTGAACGCCCGGATTCTGGCGGTTGCCAATACCTTCTGCGCGCTTATGCGACCACGCTCCTACCGTGAGGCGCACAGTACGGAAGATGCCCTGAATATCCTGTCCGAAACTCCGCCCAAGTATGACGCCTCGGTTGTGGGCTCTTTACGGGCTTTTCTGGAGACAGAGCAGGGTATGGCCTTTCTGGAGCATTTGCTTGGCGATCCTCAGCCAAACAGCGCCTAATAGGTACAGGGGTTAACAATGCGCATTCTTTTTTTGAATTCTGTTTTTCCTGGCCGCTTTCGTTCTCTTGCTCAGGCCTTTGGCGCATCCCAGAACAATACC
Organism: Desulfovibrio faecalis; assembly: GCF_053570625.1. Classification (NCBI taxonomy): domain Bacteria; kingdom Pseudomonadati; phylum Thermodesulfobacteriota; class Desulfovibrionia; order Desulfovibrionales; family Desulfovibrionaceae; genus Desulfovibrio; species Desulfovibrio faecalis. The sequence continues at coordinate 3,165,843 of NZ_JBRBQR010000001.1, read as the reverse complement.
GTGCTGTTTCTTGCAGAAACCGGGCAAAAACTTGCCATTCCCGGTGTGCGGCGGCTGCGTTTGGCGCCGCCTGCGCCCTATGAAAGCGACGACCCGGCAGAAAAGGAAATCGTGACGCGCCTGCGGCGTGGCGCGCGGGCGGGCAATGCCCTGCTGTCGTTGCGGAGAAACGGTTTTGTCCCAGATATCATCTGCGCTGCGGCAAGCATGGGCGGCAGTTTTTACGTGCGCGACATCTTCCCCAAGGCTTTTTATGTGGCTCAGGGCGACTGGTTTTACAACAATGGCGAGAGTCACTGCTTTTTTACGCGTGGCACCCCCCGCCCCCCGGCGGACTTTGCCCCCCTGCGGGTGTGCAATCTGTGGGAATACAACGCGTTGGGCGAATGCCAGCTTGCCGTTACCTCCTCCCTCTGGCAACGCGCCCAGTACCCCCCCCCGCTGCAACGCGACATAAAGGTTGTGCCCAGCGGCATCAACACGCGCTTTTTTATGCCCGGCGAGGAAAAAAAGGATGGCGATGCCGCAGGCGACGGCGTTGCTGATTCCTGGGGATGCGCAAGCAATGAGCTGGTGACCTTTTGCGGCCCCATGCACGACCCCGCGCGCGGCTTTGACCAGTTCCGCAAGTGCCTGCCGCGCCTGCTTGAATTGCGTCCTAACTGCCTTGTGGTGCTGGCCTGGCTTGATATTGCCCAGACCGGGCGCAAACAGGGTGGCGGCTCAGATACGCCAGCCGAATGCACCGAGACCGGCAAGGCCATGCGCCGTGCGGTAGATATTCTGGGCATAGATCAGAGCTTCCGGGCGCGTGTGCACCTGCTTGGCGCGCGTTCGCTCAAGGAATATCGGGCCATGCTGCAACATTCCACCGCTCATGTGTATCTGGCCGCGCCGCATGTGTTTTCCACCGGTTTGCTTGAGGCCATGGCCTGCGGTTCACTGGTTGTGGCATCGGACACGCCGCCTGTGCGCGAAGTGGTACAGGACGGTGTAAACGGCTTTTTGTGCGACTTCTGGGATCATGAAAACATGGCGCAAAAACTGGCTGATGTGCTGGCGCGGGCTCCGCAACTGGGGCATGTACGGCGTAATGCACGGCAAACGGTGCTGCGTTCGTATGATGCGGATGTGCAGACGCGCAGATTTATGGATCTCATCAGCGCAAGCATGAAGGGCAGTGCAGAAGGCTGACATCGGGCCAGCCGGGACGACTTTGCTGCACCGGGCAGTATGCTGCGCGGGTTTGACCGGCAATAGCCTGGCTTATAAGCCCTGCATGGCGAGCCTTGCTTCAAATTCGTGCGAAGGCTCGGGCTTGGCGTAAAAAAAGCCCTGCGCCGTATAGCAGCCCAGCTTCATGATGATGGCAGACTGTTCTGCTGTTTCCACACCTTCGCTAATGACATTCATGCCAAGATCCGAAGCCAGGCGAATGATATTGCCAAGCACGATCTGCGCCCTTTGGCCCGGCAGGTCGCGCTGGATGAAGCTACGGTCAATCTTGAGGCAGTCCGCGTCAAGCATCTGCACAATACCGAGGGACGAATAGCCCGCGCCAAAATCGTCGATGGCCGTTTTGAAGCCCATTTCCTTCAGTTGAACGATCTGTAGCCAGACAGCTTCAGGGTTGTTCATGATGGCGCTTTCGGTGATTTCCACTTCCAGCAGGTGGCGCGGCACGGAATAGCGGTCGGCAATATCCGCAAGCCGCTGGGTAAAGTGGGGGCGGTCAAAATGCAGCCGCGAAAAATTGCAGGAAACCGTATGCAGCGGAAGGTTGCGCGTCTTCCAGCTACGCAGGTTGCGGCAGACCTGCTCAAATACAAAAAAGTCAATGGACGTTACAAGGCCGTTGCGTTCAAACATGGGGATAAAACTGCCCGGCAGCAGCATTCCCCGTGAGGGATGATTCCACCGCACCAGCGCCTCGCTGCCGGTAATGGCCCCCGTGCGCATGTCTACCTTGGCCTGATACCACACCTGCATTTCACCGTTGGTCAGGGCGTCTTCCAGCTTGCCGTTCAGTTCATGGCTCAGCAGGGCCTCCTGCCGCATATGCTCATTGTAGAGCACCATGGGAATGCCGGACGAGCGCTTGGCTTCCAGCCGCGCATAGTTGGCCAGATCCAGCATGAGCTGCATGTCCCTTTCCTGCTCCCTGGGTACGCAGTAGGCCCCGTAGACGGTGCGCACCGTGTAGGGCAGTGCCTGACTTCGCCGCCATTCGTCCAGTTCCTTGTCCATTTCGCGGACTCTGCCCGATAGCTGCTCCCATGTATCAAACCGCAGGAGCATGACAAAGAGATCAGAGGATATTCTGGCGCAACACTCTTCTGGCAGAATGTTACGCTGCAAAATTGCCGCATATGCCTGCAACAGGCTGTCGCCCATGCCAAAACCGAACTGGTCGTTGATTGTCTTGAACTGGCAGATATCGCCGGAAAGCAGCATGTAGTCAGAGGTGACCTGGGTTGTTATGAGGCTGTCGCAGAGCACCTTGAATTTTTCCAGGTTGGGCAGGCCGGTCAGTTCATCCTTGTTCATCTGGGCTTCCATGCGGCAGATGCGGCTGCACTTGCAGCCCAGGCAGTAGAGCAGAAAAAGGATGACGCTCAGGAAAAAGGCAATGAGGCCGCCAACAACCTTGAAGGGACGTTTTTGAATTGAGCAGTTTATGCTCCGGTCAATGCGGGCTGCAAAGGAGTGCTCTTCTTCCGGCGGGTACACCGGCAAGCCTGCCTGATCGTTGAATGGAGAGGACGGTGGAGAGGCTGGTGCATTTGCCGAGGGCCTGTTCTGCGCGGTTGTGGCATCAGCGGCTGTCTGCGTTGGCATCAGGCCCGCAAAAAGGCAGCAGAGCAGAAGGATCAGCAGGGAAAGGCGGAGGCGAAGTGTCTTCATGTGACGTTTTCCCCGGTCTTCCTGGCGTGGGAGTGCTGCCAAAGGTTGTGAATGTCTCCATGGTGGAATGGTTGCGGTCATGCACAAACCGGAACCAAGAGCGCCCTTTGCATCCTGCGTCAAAGGAAGCCAACGTAATCAATATAGGGTGCTGCTCGGGAAAAAGTCAAACGCTGCCCGGAAGGGCGGAGTTGTCGCCAAGGCGGAGCCAGAGGCTTCGGGAGATGAAGGACGCTCTGCGCGTTTTGCCCCCCGGCTGGCAACCTGGACGCAATCGGGGCGCAGGTCTGGGCCGGGGGGCAGGGAAGTTAACGTGCTACAGGCAGGCGGCTACCGCCGCCACAAGACGGTCAATGGGCTCTTCGCGCGCGCCTTCGCCCATGACGCCAACGCGCAGCACCTTGCCAGCAAGGGCGCCAAGGCCGCCAGCCACTTCAATCTTGTGATCCTTGCGCAGGCTGGCGCGCAGGGCATTGGCGTCCACGCCTTCGGGCGGCACAAACAGGTTGACCTGGGGCGCGGCCCCCTCGGTCACATAGGGCTTGAAGCCAAGCTTGCCCATGCCCTGCTTGAGCCTTTCGTGCATGGCCTGATGCCGCGCAAACGAGGGCTCCAGGCCTTCGGCCAGCAGATTGTCCAGGGCCTGATGCAGGCCATAGTACATATTGATGGGGGCAGTATGGTGATAGGTACGGGGCGTGCCTTCCCAGTATTTGCGGATAAGCGGCACATCCAGATACCAGTTGGGTATCTTGGTCTTGCGGCGGGCCATGGCCTCCATGGCAGCCTCGGAAAACGAAGCAGGCGCAAGACCGGGAGGGGTGGAAAGGCATTTTTGCGAACCGCTGTAAAAAGCGTCGATGCCCCATTCGTCCACGCGCACATCCACGCCGCCCAGACCGGCCACACTGTCCACCAAAAAGAGTGTATCGCTGTTTTTGACCAGCGCGCCGAGTTCAGCCACAGGGTTGTTCACGCCAGTGGATGTTTCGGCATGCACCACAGCAAGAATCTTGTAATTCTTCTGCGCCAGCTGTTTTTTCACCGCGTCCACAGAGATGGGCGCGCCCCACGGGCATTCCACAGTGTCTACCAGCGCGCCAAGGCGCGAGGCCACTTCAACCATACGCGAGCAGAACAGGCCGTTGTTGACAATAAGCACGTTGTCTCCGTGCTCCACCAGGTTGACAAAGCAGGCTTCCATGCCTGCGGAACCTGTACCTGAAATGGGAAACGTCACGGCATTGCGTGTTTTGCACACAGCGCGAAGCTGTTCTTGCAGGGCGTCCATAACCTTGATGCAGTCCGGGTCAAGATGCCCAAGGGTGGGCAGGCTCATGGCCTCAAGCACGTTGACCGCAACCGGGCTAGGGCCGGGGGCCATCAGAAGCACATGGTCCAGTGTTCCAAAAACCGTGGTCATGACAATCTCCTGGTTTGTGTGTGGCCTGCGCAGGCAGGTCCATGCCGGGCACTTGCTGCGACGGCGGATAGGGAACGCTACCACGCATGGAAATGTTTCGGAACCGTCTTGCAGAGAGCTTGCCCGATACTGGACTGACAGAAGAGCCATCAGGATAAAAACGCATTGTCTTCATCGCTTGCATTGGCTACCTTTGAGAAAAATTCCGGCAGTATGGAACATTCAGCCGGAACGTGCCCGGTTTTCAGAGAACATTAAAAAGGAGCGAATGACAGATGAAACGGATCAGCATTCTTTTTTTTGCTGCCGTCTTTTTGGCGGGTTCGGCGTTTTCGGCTTTTGCCGCCGAAAAACTGGTGGTCTACACCTCCATGAAGGAATCTATTATTGGTTCGCTCAAAGAGGCTTTTGTTAAAAAATATCCTGATATTGCTATGGATTATCAGTCTGCTGGCGCGGGCAAGCTCATGGCGAAAATCGCCACCGAGCGCCAGTCGGGCAAGATCATGGCCGACATTATCTGGACTAGCGAAGTGCCTGACTTCTTTAACATGAAGTCCGAGGGCATTCTGGAAAAATACGAATCACCAGAGCTGAAGAACGTCATCAATCCTTTCCCGGATTTTGACGGCTCGTTCACGGCAATTCGCCTGGGTACGCTTGGCATCGCCTACAACAAACGCCATGTGAAGGAAGCTCCCGCCCAGTGGAGCGACATGATGAAGCCCGAATTCAAAAAGGCCTTTGGCATTGCCAATCCGGCGCTTTCCGGCACGTCCTACATGAGCATTCAGTTGCTGGTGGACAAGTTCGGCTGGGAATACATAGAAAATGTTCATAAAAATGGGGCGCGCATGGGCAAGGGGTCCGGTCAGGTCATTGACGACACTGCTTCCGGCGATCTTCTGGCCTGCATCGGCGTAGATTATATCGTGAACGACAAAATCAAGAAGGGCGCAGACCTTGCTCTGGTCTATCCGCCTGAAATGCTGGTGATCCCCAGCCCCGCAGCCATATTCAAGGGTACCCCCAACCTGGAAGCGGCCAAGAAGTTTGTGGACTTTTTGCTTTCAGAAGAAGGACAGAAGATTCTGGCCGATCAGGGAACCCTGCCCGTGCGCAAAGGCATTGTGCCCCCGGCGGAATTTGGCCTGCCCACCAGTGAAAAGGCCTTTGAACGCGGTATAAAAATTGATTACCAGCATATTTTGAGTGAAAAGGAAGCCACTGTTAAAAAATTTACAGATATTATGATGTCGAAATAGTGACGTAAACGTTACAATTTTGCGTCCTGCTCCCGCGCGGTTACGCCGCGCGGGAGGTCTGAATCAGCCACGGGCGAGCCTGCCGGAGAGAAACCGGCAGGCGCTGTCCGACAGCGCGCACAGCGCAAGCGGGAATTTTCATGGCAGAAATACTTCTTGAAAACATATCAAAATCCTTTGGCGACCATACGGTTCTTAAGGATTTGTCTCTTGCGGTGCGGGACGGCGAATGCTTCACCCTCATCGGGCCTTCCGGCTGCGGCAAAACCGTGTTGCTGCGCATCATGGCTGGTTTTGAAACACTGGATGCCGGGCGCATGAGCATTGGCGGCGAAGTGGTGGCGGATGCCGAGAGCGGCACTGCCCTACCGCCCGAGCAGCGCAGCCTTGGCGTTGTGTTTCAGGACTATGCCGTGTGGCCGCACATGACGGTGCGCCAGAACGTGGGCTATCCCCTCAAGATCGCCCGGCGTGATACCGCAGAGGCTGCGGCTCTGGTGCAAAAAAGCATTGACGATGTGAACCTCACCGGCATGGAAGATCGCCTTCCCTCCCAGCTTTCGGGCGGGCAGCAGCAGCGGGTGGCCCTGGCCCGCGCCCTGGTGGCCCAGCCCAGCCTCTTGCTGCTGGATGAGCCGCTGAACAACCTTGATGCCAACCTGCGTGAAGAAATGCGCTTTGAAATCAAAGCGCTACAAAAAAATCTGGGCGTGACCATCCTGTATGTCACCCACGATCAGGAAATCGCGCTGGCCATCTCTGACCGCATGGCCCTGCTGGACGAGCAGGGGACCATCCGCCAGATAGGTACGCCGGAAGATCTCTTTGCCACCCCGGCAGACGAATTTGTTTTTTCCTTTCTGGGCATGAGCAATTTTTTGCGGGCAACCGTGGACGGCGGGGTCGCGACCATTGACGGGCATGTTTTTCCCCTTGCCCCGCAGGCTGGTCTTGCTGGTGAAGTGCGGGTGGGATTCCGTCCGTCAGATGTGCAACTGGGCCGTCAGGGCCAGGGGTTGCGGGCAACGGTGCGCCGCGCCAGCTTTTTGGGCGCGTTCACCGATTATCAGCTTGACGTGTGCGGCCAGCAGGTGCGCACGGCGGTGGATACCCACGAGGCCCTGGCCCGCGACCTCTTGCTGCACGAAGGGGACGAATGCGTCATTAACCTTCGTGGAGCGCATTGGTTCAGCTAGGTTGGATTTTGCAGCAGCGCGCCGCGCAGCGTGCCGGACAATCCGGCTGGCAGGATAAGGGGCGCAGGATTACTCCAAATTTGGCGGTCAGGTATGCAAGCAGTCAGACAACAGCGTTCGTGGGGCGTGGCAGAGGTGATTCTGCTCCTCTCCATTGCTATTTTGGTTATCGTGGTCGTGGTGCCGGTGGCGCTCATCTTTTTCAACGCCTTTTTTGTAAACGGGCAGTTCAACGCGGCGGATCTGGTAAAAAACCTCAGCGAGGGCGAAACCTATCAGGCATTGATGAACTCGCTGTTTATCGCCAGCGGCGTAACCCTCTGCGCCACCACCGTGGGGACGTTCTTTGCATGGCTGGTGACGCGCACGGACATTCCTTACAAGGGCTTTATGAAGAGCATGTTTCTTGTGCCCTTCATGCTGCCCTCGTTCATCGGCGCACTGGCCTGGAAGATGCTGCTCTCGCCCCGCGCGGGCTACATCAACAGGCTCTGGCGCGATGTCACAGGTGCGGAAGACGCCCTGTTCAACATCTTTTCTTACGCGGGCATCATTTCCATTGAAACCATGTATCTTTTCCCCTTTGTGTTCATTCAGGTGTGCGGCGCGCTTGAGCGCATGGATCCCACCCTGGAGGAATCGGCCCGGATTTCGGGCGCGGGTCTGTTCACCATCACCCGCAAGATAACCCTGCCTCTGGTGCTGCCCAGCATCCTTTCGGGCGCGTTGCTCATCATGCTGTACTCCATGGCGCACTTTGGCACCGTGGCAGTGCTTGGCATCGAGGTGGGCATCTACAATATCCCCACGCTGATTTACGAGCGCATCCATGAGAGCGCGGGCAGTTTTGCCTCCATCCGCACCGGCACGGTGCTGGCCTCGGTGCTGGTTGTTACGGCAGGTCTGATTATCTGGCTGCAACGCAAGGTGCTGGGGTCTGGCAAATACCAGATCATCGGGGGCAAGAGCTTCCGGCCCATGGAACTCAAGTTGCGCGGTCTGCGCACGCCTCTGTTTGTGTTCTGCCTGCTGTACATAGCCATCACCATTGTGCTGCCCACTGTGACCATCTTTCTTGTGGGCGGGCTTAAAACCTACGGCGTGCCCATCACCTGGGAAAATCTGTCGCTCGACAACTACAAGTACGTGCTTTTTGAGTGGGATCAGACCCAGCAGGCCATCAAGAACAGTATCGGCCTCGGCCTGGCTGCCGCCACCATCACCATGTTTGCGGGCGTCATGATTTCTTACGTCATTGTAAAGATGCAGGTGCGGGGCAAGGGCTTTCTGGAGTTTCTGGGCATGTTGCCTTTTTCCGTGCCCGGCTCGGTCATCGCCCTTGGCGTGATACTGGCCTGGAGCGGACGCTTTGGCGTGAATCTTTACAACACCATCTGGATTATCCTTATCGCCTATATTGCGCGGTATATGGCCTTTTCGCTCAAGGCCAACTCGGCGGCGCTGGAACAGGTGCATGATTCACTGGTGGAAGCGGCCCGCGCCTGCGGCGCAAGCATGTGGCAGGCCCTGCGCGATGTGGTGCTGCCCCTGGTGCGGCCCGGCATGGTTGCGGCTTTCTTTCTGATCTTCTTGCCTGCGCTGCGCGAACTGACGGTTTCGGTCATGCTGTACGGCACAACCAGCCGCACCATCGGCGTGGCCATCTACACCCTCAATGAAGACGGCGAAACCGTGACCTCGGCGGCTCTGGCCGGCATTGCCCTCATTCTTATCGTGACGGGGCAGAGCATTATCAACCATTTCGCCAAGTCCAGGCAGGCCTGATTATGTCCATTACACTCAGCAATGTTAGCAAGTATTTTGGCAAGGTTAAGGCTGTTTCTTCCCTGAATCTCGAGATCGGAGATGGCGAATGTTTCTCCATGCTCGGGCCTTCGGGCTGCGGCAAAACCACGACCCTGCGCATGGTGGCGGGCTTTGAGGATCTGGACGAGGGCGAAATCAGCGTGAACGGCAAGCTGCTTTCGTCCGGCGCCAAAAAATACTATCTGCCGCCTGAAAAACGAGATTTCGGCATGGTGTTTCAGGCCTTTGCCGTGTGGCCGCACATGAGCGTGTATGAAAACGTGGCCTTTCCGCTGCGCATCAAAAAGATCGGCTCGGCGGAGCTGCACAAACGCACCACCGATGCCTTGCGGCATACCAACCTGCTGGATGTTGCGCAAAAAAGCCCTGCGGATCTTTCCGGCGGTGGCAAGCAGCGCGTGGCTCTTGCCCGGGCGCTGGCCATCAATCCTTCAGTCATGTTGCTGGACGAACCGCTTTCAAGCCTCGATCCTCATCTGCGTGAAGAAATGCGCTTTGAAATCAAGGAGCTGCAAAAGATTTACGGTTTCTCCATCATGTATGTGACTCACGATCAGTCGGAGGCCATGGCGCTTTCTGACCGCATCCTGGTGATGAAAAACGGCGTGGTGCAGCAGGTGGCCTCGCCTCTGGAGGTCTACACCCGGCCCGCCAACCGTTTTGTGTTCAGCTTTATAGGCTTGTCCAACTTTACGGAAATGGCGGTAACGGCAAGCCATATGCAGCTTGACGGCGTGAGTGCCGACTTCCCGGCGGGGTGCGTTCCTGATGCCGCCATTGTGCAGGCCGGGCGCGGCGTGGTTGCCAGCCGCCCCAATGAAATTGATTTCGTGGATGAAGGCGGCGTACCTGGCATTGTGGAACGGCGTACATTCTTGGGCGAACAGCTCGACTATCAGGTGCGTGTGGGCGAGCAGTGCGTGCGGGTGCAGAAAGGGCGGTACGCCCGAGGCCCGCATGAAGGAGAAAACTGCCGCCTGCACTTTTTGAAACCCCTGTGGTTCCCCCTGGATGCTGCCACCTAGCAGTGTGGTTCGCCGATACACCAGATCTATTTGCCTCTGATTATGGCCATGCGTTTTTGAGAAGATGCGCATGGCCGTTTTGCATTCTGGAAACGGTGGCTGGCAGGGAAAGTCCAGATTTGCATTTGCGGCGGCAGAGAAAAGGACGGTGAAAAATTTTTTAACCGACATCCCTTTGACAGATTGTAAGCCAGCAGCGCGGAAATTTGGATGCGTTCCGCAAAAAATGACACTGTGACAGGTATGTGTCAGAACTTTTTTTTATATCTAGATTTTATTTAACCTGCTTAAATATAGATAGATATGCAATGTTGAACCAAAGTTGCTCTTTTTTGGTAAAAATTTTTGCACGATAGGGCTTGCAAAGTGTTTAGCCCTTCCATATATTCACACCGAAGCGGGAAACCGCTCCATAGGCGTTTGTATGAAACCATAGTCCCAAGCGGGGCAAAAGAAAGGAAGGATAACCATGAAAAAGATCGCTACTCTTCTGTTGGCGGCCGGCCTTGTGTTCGGCGTTGCCACGGGCGCCAGCGCCATCGACTTCAAGGCCAAGGGCCAGTGGATCATGAGCTTTGACTACGGCCAGAACGGCAGCTTCACCGGCGGTAACGGCCGCACTGGTTACAACACGAGCCAGGATGAATTCGAATCCAGCCAGCGTGTGCGCCTGCAGTTGGACGCCGTGGCTTCTGAAGCCCTGTCCGGCACCGTGTTCTTCGAAATTGGCCAGCAGTACTGGGGCACCAGCGACTCCGGTCGCGGTAACGGCAACAACGGCGGCGCTCTTGGCGCTGATGGCAACGGTGCCATCAAGGTCAAGAATGCCTACATTGACTGGCTCGTTCCCCAGACCGATCTGAAGGTCCGCATGGGCATTCAGGGCATGGCCCTGCCCAGCTTCACCACCAATTCCAACTCCGTCCTCAATGATGACGTGGCTGGTATCACCGCTTCTTACCAGTTCAACGACAACGTTGGCGTGAGCGCCTTCTGGGCCCGTCTGTACAACGACAACTACAGCAACCTCAACGACCACAGCGGCAACCATAACAACTATATGGACAACTTTGACGCCTTTGGTCTGCTGGTTCCCCTGACCTTTGACGGCGTGAAAGTGACCCCCTGGGCCATGTACGCCTCTGTTGGTCCCAACACCTTCCGTAACGGCGATGGTTCATTTGACCGTTTGGCCAATACCAACTTTGCTCAGGCTTCCCGTGGTAACGTCCGTGCTGGTATGGTGCCTGCTTACGGTGCCATGTATAAGAGCGGCGCCACCTACGGCAAGAAGCTGAACGAATACGGCAATGCCTTCTGGGCTGGCCTGACCGGCGAAGTGACCACGTTTGATCCCTTCCGCATCGCGTGGGATTTCAACTACGGTTCCGTGTCTTATGACGACGGCCACTTCAACCGCGCTGGCTGGTTGGGTTCTTTGCTGTTCGAATACAAGCTTGATTGGGCTACCCCCGGCTTGTATGGTTGGTACGCTTCTGGCGATGACGACAACCCGGCCAATGGTTCCGAGCGCATGCCCACCATCAGCGCCACGGGCAACAACGAATTCTCCAACTATGCTTTCAGCGGCAACCCCTATATTGCCCGTGAAAACACCCTCAGCTCTACCATGACTGGTACCTGGGGTATCGGTGCCCGCTTGAAGGACATGAGCTTCGTTGAAAACCTGAAGCACACGCTGCGCTTGAACGTTATTGGTGGCACCAATAACACCAAGATGGCCAGCTACATCGTCCGTCAGGGTGGCTCCCCCGTCAGCGCTGCTGCCGGCATGGATCCCCTGTACATGACCACCAACGATACCGCCATGGAAATTGGCCTGACCAACTCCTACAAGATGTATGACAACTTCACCATCATGCTGGATGCGGCCTACATCGCCACCTGGCTTGACCAGTCCCGCTCTGTGTGGGGCAACAGCCGCATGAACGGCCGTAGCGACCAGGAACGTGATCCCTGGAACGTTAACGTGAGCTTCGTGTACTCCTTCTAAGAGTACCTAGCCTTATGATTAAAAGGGGAGCCTTCGGGTTCCCCTTTTTTGTTGCCCTGCGTCCAACATGCGTCTGTAAGCCCGCAGTGCTAGTCATGCGGGCTGTCTGCCACTCTTTGAGTCTACCTTGATCTTCTCGCGGTATCCCCCTGCAAAGTGATGCGCTGCATTTTTTCGGTATGGCATTCTATGGATTATGGGTGCTTGCAGCTTGAATGGATGATACCGCTCTGGACATCGTGCAACTGTGCTCAGCATTAATAAACGCCGTGCTCCCGGTAATGCCCCCACCGCATTTCCTCTAGTATTTGCACGCGAGCGGCATACGCCCTAACGTGAGGCATCCATGTTGCGTGTCATCATGCGGCGTCATCCCCGGTTGCTGTATTTGTTGAGGCACGATCACAGCCCCGGGGGCATCTGCCCCATCCGTATAATGCCAAAAGGGCGGCGCACCCATTACAAGTGCGCCGCCTTTTGTATGATGGGGGCGGCAGAGCAAGCTGCCGCCCCTTTGAACTGAGGATTACCCGAAGAAAGCCTTGAGGTCGTCCTGCGGGGTGCTGATGCCGCCGATGCCGAACTGTTCCACCAGCACCTTGGCCACGTTGGGCGAAAGGAAGGCAGGCAGCGTGGGTCCAAGGTGGATGTTCTTCACGCCAAGGGCGAGCAGGGCCAGCAGTACGATAACAGCCTTCTGCTCGTACCATGCAATGTTGTACACGATGGGCAGGTCGTTGATGTCGGCGAGGCCAAACACTTCCTTGAGCTTCAGGGCCACAACGGCCAGGGAGTAGGAGTCGTTGCACTGACCGGCGTCAAGCACGCGGGGGATGCCGCCGATATCGCCGAGGTCAAGCTTGTTGTAGCGGTATTTGGCGCAACCGGCAGTAAGGATGACGGTATCCTTGGGCAGGCCTTCGGCAAATTCGGTGTAGTAGGAGCGGCCCTTGGCGCGGCCATCGCAGCCAGCCATGACCACAAACTTCTTGATGGCGCCAGACTTCACTGCGTCAACGACCTTGTCGGCCAGGGCCAGCACCTGATTGTGCGCAAAGCCGCCCACAATCTCGCCGGTTTCAATTTCCGTGGGTGCGGGGCAGGTCTTGGCGTGGGCGATAATGGCCGAGAAGTCCTTGTGTTCGCCGATTTCACCGGGGATGTGCTTGCAGCCGGGGAAGCCCACAACACCTGTGGTGTACACGCGGTCTTTGTAGCTGTCCTTGGGCGGCACAAGGCAGTTGGTGGTCAGCAGGATGGGGCCGTTGAAGGTGTCAAATTCTTCCTTCTGCTTCCACCACGCATTACCGTAGTTGCCCTTGAAGTGGCTGAATTTTTTGAAAGCGGGGTAGTAGTGGGCGGGCAGCATTTCGGAGTGGGTGTACACGTCCACGCCTGTGCCCTCGGTCTGCTCAAGCAGCATCTGCAGGTCGCGCAGATCGTGGCCGGAAATCAGGATGCCGGGGTTGGTGCCCACGCCAATGTTGACCTTGGTGATTTCTGGGTTGCCGTAGGTGCCGGTGTTGGCGGCATCCAGCAGGGCCATAACACTCACGCCCTTGTTGCCGGTTTCAAGGGTCAGCGCCACAAGATCGGCCACGGAAAGGCTGTCGTCCAGAGTCTTGGCCAGAGCTTCTTGAAGGAAGTTGTCCACTGCAGGATCATGCTTGCCCAGCACATCGGCATGCTTGGCATAGGCGGCCATACCCTTGAGGCCAAAGGTAACAAGCCAGCGCAGGGAGCGAACATCGTCGTCGCTGGTGGCAAGAACGCCCACAGTGGCAGCCTTGGCAAGCATGGCGGCCTTGTCGTCCGCTTCCCACAGGGCGGCGTCGGCCATGCCGTCGCGCGAGCCAAGCTCGGCCATCAGGGCTTTCTTTGCAGCACAGGTTTTGCGCACGCGCTCGGCGAGCATGTCGTCGTCAAAGTTGGCATTGGTGATGGTGCAGAAAAGGTTGCCCACAACCATTCGGTCGATTTCGTGATTCACGGTCTTGCCCTGGGCGCGCAGCTTGGTGGCGACCTGCGCAAGGCCCTTGGTCACATATACCAGCACGTCCTGAAGGGCTGCTGTTTCGGGCTTCTTGCCGCATACGCCGATCTGGGTGCAGCCTTTGTTGCCCACGGTTTCCTGGCACTGATAGCAGAACATGGCGTTACTCATGAGATGTCTCCTGATACTCCGCAACGCGGAGGCTGGGGGGTGATCCGCCTACGCGGGGGTCTTGGGGGTAGGAAAAACAACGGTAAGCAGCATCTTGAAGCGCTCTTGCGCGTGTACAGAGTGCGGCTGGCCGGCGGGCATGATAATCACTTCGCCCGCCTGCACGGTATGTGACTGGCCACTGATGGTTACCTGCGCCGAGCCTTCGAGCACGAGAACCATGGCATCGCCCGTGGAGGTGTGGGCGCTGATTTCTTCGTTGGCGTCAAAGGCAAACAGGGTGATGCCCACAGAGGCGTTTTGGATAAGGGTCTTGCTGGCTATCTGGCCAGGCTGGCACTCGACCTGCGCGGCCAGGGGCAGCGCGGCGGCGAATTCAAGGTTCTTGAGAATGCGGTCCATGAGGCCCTCCTTGTGTTGACGATTCCGTTCTATCAAGGCTGGGACAATGGTTCTGTAACAAATGTTACGGATGCTCAAGAAAATGAAAATATTTGGGGCGCTGGATAAAAAGAGGGAAAGTATGCAATAGCCTGAAATTAATTATAAAAAAGAATAAATTTCAATCAGGCCGGGAAATATTCGCATAAAAAATTCAGTGAGGCTATGTCCGGTACGCGAATGCTTCTACCCTCCATTTGCAGAAGCCCCTCGTCGCGCATGGCGGCGAGCTCACGTGAAAGTGAGGGGCGGGTTACACCCAGAAAATCAGCCATCTGTTCACGGTTCATTGCCAGTGAAACCATGCCGTCAGGGCGGCGGTGTTCCAGCAGCAGGGCTGCAAGTTTGCGCCGCAAACTGCCTGAAGAAAGCAGTGAAATGCGGCGTGTGAGAAAAAAAGCCTTGTGCGCAAAAATGCCGAGCATGTTACGAATCATGCGTGAATGGACGGAGCAGGCCTTTTCGCAGGTGGCGTAGAAAAACCGGGCGGGTATGCCCAGTACGCGTACAGGCGTTTCCGCCAGGACGCTGCAGCCATAGCTTGGGCGGCCCAAAAAAACATGCACCTCGCCAAACAGGTCGCCCGGGGCGTCAACGCGCGCCATGACTGCGCGTCTGCCTTCGGTTGATTCCCGGCACACGTTCACCGCACCTTCCAGCAGCACATACAGCCTTTCCGGCGGGTCGGATTCTGCAAAAATCAACGCGCCTTTGCCGTGCTGTTCCTCAAATGCGCCACTGCATGCAAGGCACAAGCGCGCCTCCTGCCCGCTCATTCCAGAAAACAGGGGGGATGCTTCCAGGGCGCGTTCCATGTATTCCTCTTGTAGATTCTGCATACCTTGTAAAACCATACCCCATATCTCGTTTGTGATGCAACCGCACGTTTGCACTTTGCGCGCATGAAATAAAAAAAGGGGGCCAAAGCCCCCTTTTTGCCGAATTATATAAAACTTACAGCGAAGGCATGCCCAGCAGCAACCGGGCGGAAACCACCACCTGCATGATAACCTGAGTGATGTCCTTGACTGCCTGCATGTTCTTGGATTCCACCTTGGGCAGTATCATCACCTGATCGCCGGGCAGAATATCATCGCCGTTCTGCGACACCGAGCCGTTCTGGTGTAGCACAAGGACCTTGTCGTGGTCTGCGCGGTTGGTGTAACCGCCAGCCCCCTTGATGTAGTCGTCCACATCCTTCTTTTTGCCCCACAGCATGGCCTGCGGCATCATAACCTCGCCGCTCACCAGCACCACGTCGCTCTTGGGCGGGATCACAATGATATCGCCGTCTTCCAGCGAGAGGTCGGCTTTGTCCGGCCCGCCGTCAAGCACAACCACGCCTTCCGGTTCCACGCTCTTGGCCCGCTCCACAAATTTGGAGACCATCTCTGCCTCCTTGGCGCGGATGGCCGCTTCATCCGCGCTGGCAGAGGAAGCCGTAAGGGCTGTTTCTTCCAGCCTGCGCAGGGAATCCGCAATGGCTTTTTTCTGCCGGGCGGCAACGCTCTTGCGCTTGATGTACATGGCCTGAAGGTTGGCGCGACCAGGCTCAACGGCAATGAAGTTCTTCACTTCCTGCAGGCGGGCGCCGCGCCGAACGGGAAAACGCGAAGCCCCGCGCACTGCGCCCTGCACCTCAACCATCATGGTATTGCCGGGCGCATCTGCAATAAACTGCACCTGATCGCCGTCTTCAAGCATCAGGTTGCGCAGTTCCTTGAGCGGCAGATAGGTGCTGTAGGGCGCGCCGTTGCGTGTGCCGGAAAGGGCGATGTGCGAGGCGCTGTTCTGAGGTTCCGCCAGTTCAATCAGGGCCGTGCCCGTGGATTTGCCCTTGGGGAATTCAAATTTTGCAGAGGTGCGCACCGCTCCTATGGCCGTGATGGTGGGGCCTTTGTCGCCCACCACAAGCGTGTCGCCTTCCTGCACGCGCACAGCGGGCAACACGCCCTTGCGGGCAAAGGGGTAGAGGTCGAGGCTGGCAACAGCCTTGCCATCGCGCATGAGGCGGATGTCGCGATAACTGCCGCGCATGGGGTCAAGGCCCCCGGCTTTGTCCAGAAAGCTCAGCAAAGGGTCGCCGGGGGTGCCGGTATAACGTCCAGGCCTGGCAACGCCGCCTGTGACAAAAACAGCCACAGGCCGGGCATCCAGCGGTGCCGCGTAAATCTGCGCATCGGCGTGTCCGTTGGCGGCAAGTTTGCTGCGCAGGGCTTCGGTCAGCTTGTCGTAGCCAAGGCCCGCCACAGGTATGGCCCCCACTTCCGGTACGTCCAGATGTCCGTCGGCGGCCACAGTCAGGGTGCTGTCCACCTTGAGGTCGCCGCCCCACAGGCGCAGCACCACCCGGTCGCCCGGTGCGATGATGGAGGCATCCTTTGCGTCCTTGGCGGCGTCCTTGCTCTGCGAAAAATTGCCCTGAAACAGGTTGGCAGCGTAGGGCTGGGGTGCGTTTTCGGCCTTGACCGCAGTGGTCATGGCAAAAAAGATCATCAGAAAAGTAACAATAGTTCTGTGCGACATGGCAGTGTTGATGCAATGGATTCGGGCTTGCATGGCCCCCAGAGGTGGTTCCGCAAACAGGCTGTATGGCCCCAGGGTTCCGTGGTCAATATCCTCGTAACGCCTTGTATCTCCAGTGTCTGAAGACGCTGAGACATGCTCAGGGCGTGTCGGTTCAACAGGGCTGCGAGGCTGCAACTGCAACAAGGAAAGCGCACGGGCGTGGTATTCGCCGTGCGCTTCCATAAATAATCACATTTGCCCGGTTTAGCCAGAGGCAATGCACCCTTGATCGTTTTTTGCCAAAGGGCATGCTGGCAATACGCCGGAGTCTCAGCCTCGCTACTGTGAAAGACCCTGGCCCCACACGCGGGGGGCCATGTTCCAGCGGCCTTTGTCGTCCTTGCAGATGACAATAACTTCCGCTTCACGCTGGCCTGAAAGCACGGTGCCGCGTTTGCAGTCCTCGCCCTTGGCCGAGGTGAAAAGCTCGTCCAGGCTCACACGTACCCCCTTGCCAAAATCAGGGTCGTCAACAGTCGCGGTTTCTCCCACTGCGGAGACGATCATGAAGCCAGTGACAGGGCCGGGGGGTGTTTCCGGCTGGGCCGGGGACCCGCCGAAGCCGCACCCGCCGAGCAGCAGAGCCGTAAGAACCGCCAGACCGGAAAGGCCCAGGCGGCCTTTGCCGAGCAGAGCCATCGGCCAATGAGCTGAACGCGTTTGCATGGCATTTCCTTTTAATGGCTGCCGTATTCTGGGCAAATACAGCGGCTTTTTTCCTTCCCTCTCGCAAAGAAACGCGCGGCTGTCAATGCCTCACGCGCTTGCGACCTTGGTTGAGTCCTGCTCGCAGGGATAATAGTCACGCTTTTTGTAAAAAAGAGGAATTTATCTGTTGATACCATGGTAAGCCGGATGGTTAGCAAAAGCACAATTAATAAATAAGGAATTTTATTTTGCAATTTGTTGTAAGGGTGGTATTTTATGCACAATCTAGAAGTCAGCTTCGGGAGAGGTCATGTCCAAACTGGCAATGAAAACCATCCATGTGCATGACGCCGTGGGCAGTATTTTGTGTCACGACATCACCAGGATTATTCCTGGTGAAAGCAAAGGGCCTGTTTTTCGCAAAGGCCATGTTGTGCGGGAAGAAGACGTTGAGGTGCTGCTGCAGGTTGGCAAAGAGCATCTTTATGTTTTTGAATCCCTGCCCGGCATGGTTCACGAAAACGATGCCGCCGCGCGTGTTATTTCTGCCGTTTCCGGCGGCAACCTGACGTGCACGGAGCCCAAGGAAGGGCGTATCGACCTCAAGGTCGCCTGTGACGGGCTGCTGCGGGTGGATGTGCCTGTTCTCAACCGTATAAACAGCCTTGGCGAAATTTCTGTCGCAACTATCCACTCCATGCAGCACGTGACCAAGGGGCGCTCGGTAGCGGGAGCCCGCGTGGTGCCGTTGATGATTGAGGATGAAAAATTGCGGCAGCTAGAATCTTTCGTCGATGGGCCGGTCGTTGAAGTTCTGCCTCTGCGTCGCGCCAGGGTTGGCGTGGTCACAACAGGCAGCGAAGTATTTTACGGGCGCATTCAGGATGCCTTTGGCCCTGTGCTGCGCAAAAAGTTTGCCGCTCTTGGCAGCACGGTGGTGGGGCAGACCCTCACCAGCGACGAAGTGCCCATGACTGCCGGAGCAATCAGGGATTTTCTCGAACAGGGCGCTGACTTTATTGTGGTAACAGGCGGAATGTCTGTTGACCCGGACGACCGCACGCCAACTGCCATCCGCGCTTCCGGAGCGGAGGTGGTCAGCTATGGCGCGCCTGTGTATCCGGGGGCCATGTTCCTTCTGGCCTATGCCCAGGGGGCGGCAGGACGGGTGCCCGTGTTGGGGCTGCCCGGATGCGTCATGTACCACAAGGCCAGCATTTTTGATCTCGTTGTGCCGCGCCTGCTGGCCGGCATTGAGGTGACGGCTGCCGATGTGGCCGCATTGGGGCACGGGGGCTTTTGCTCCCAGTGTGAAGAATGCCGCTATCCTATCTGTCCGTTCGGGAAATAGGAGGCGGAAATCTGACCCCGGGCGCGGATTTACCGCGCAGGCATATACCTTTGTTCATCATTAAAAGGAGTCGCGCATGGAAACAAAAACCCTTGTGATTAACGGCATTCCCCGGCGCTTGCTGGCTAACCCCGACGATATGCTTGTGGACGTGCTGCGCGATCAGCTGCAGCTCACCAGTGTCAAAGTTGGCTGCGGCAAGGGCCAGTGCGGTGCCTGCACGGTGATCCTTGACGGCAAGGTTGTACGCGCCTGCGTGGTCAAAATGAGCCGCGTGGCGGAAAACGCCGCCGTAACCACGCTTGAAGGCGTGGGTACGCCCAGCAACCTGCATCCGCTCCAGCATTCCTGGATTTACCACGGCGCGGCCCAGTGCGGTTTCTGCACCCCCGGTTTCATCGTTTCGGCCAAGGCCCTGCTTGATTCCAATCCCAATCCCAGCCGTGAAGACGTGCGCGACTGGTTCCAGAAAAATCACAACGTCTGCCGCTGTACGGGCTACAAGCCCCTGGTGGACGCGGTCATGGACGCTGCCGCCCTCATGCGCGGTGATAAAACGCTGGACGACGTTACCTTCAAGATGCCTGCCGATGGCCGCATCTGGGGTTCCACCATGCCCCGTCCTTCTGCCGTCGCCAAGGTGACGGGCACTGCCGAATTCGGCGCGGACGCGGCGCACCGCCTGCCCGCCAACACCCTGCACCTCGCCATTGCCCAGGCCAAGGTATCTCATGCCAACATCAAGGGCATAGACACCTCTGAAGCCGAAAAAATGCCCGGCGTGTACAAGGTGCTGACCCACAAGGACGTGAAGGGCAGGAACCGCATCACCGGCCTGATCACCTTCCCCACCAACAAGGGCGATGGCTGGGAACGTCCTATCCTTAACGATACCAAAATCTTCCAGTACGGCGATGCGCTGGCCATTGTCTGCGCTGACTCCGAATGCAACGCCCGCGCTGCGGCTGAAAAGGTCAAGTTTGACCTTGAGCTGCTGCCCGAATACATGAGCGCCCCCGAGGCCATGGCCCCGGACGCCATCGAAATCCACCCCGGCACCCCCAACATCTACTACGACCAGCTTGAGGAAAAAGGCGCGGATACCGCTCCCTTCTTCAATGATCCGGCAAACGTCATCGCGGAAGGCGATTACTACACCCAGCGCCAGCCCCACCTGCCCATCGAACCCGATGTGGGCTACGGCTATGTGAACGACAAGGGCCAGGTGGTCATCCACTCCAAGTCCGTTGCCATTCATCTGCACGCGCTGATGATCGCCCCCGGCCTCGGCCTGGAATTCCCCAAGGATCTCGTGCTGGTGCAGAACACCACCGGCGGCACCTTTGGCTATAAGTTCAGCCCCACCATGGAAGCCCTTGTGGGCGTGGCCGTTATGGCTACGGGCCGTCCCTGCCACCTGCGTTACAACTACGAACAGCAGCAGAACTACACCGGCAAGCGTTCGCCCTTCTGGACGACCGTGCGTTTTGCCGCCAACAAGCAGGGCAAGATTCTTGCCATGGAAACGGACTGGAGCGTTGACCACGGCCCCTACTCCGAATTCGGCGATCTGCTCACCCTGCGCGGCGCGCAGTATATCGGCGCTGGTTACGGCATCGCCAACATTCGCGGCAAGGGCCGCACCGTTGCCACCAACCACTGCTGGGGTGCGGCTTTCCGCGGCTACGGCGCGCCGGAAACCGAATTCCCCTCCGAAGTGCTTATGGACGAACTGGCTGAAAAGCTGGGTATGGATCCCTTCGACATTCGCGAGCTGAACTGCTACCGCGAAGGCGATACCAACCCCTCGGGTCAGGTGCCTGAAGTCATGAGCCTGCCCGAAATGTTCCAGAAAATGCGCCCCTACTACGAAGAAGCCAAAAAGACCGTTAAGGCCAAGTCCACCGCCGAAGTCAAACGCGGCGTGGGTATTGCCCTTGGCGTGTATGGCGCGGGCCTTGACGGGCCGGACACCTCCGAAGCCTGGGCTGAACTGAACCCCGATGGCAGCGTCACTGTGGGCAACTCGTGGGAAGACCACGGCCAGGGCGCTGACTCCGGCACTCTGGGCACCGCCCATGAAGCACTGCGTCCCCTGGGCATCAAGCCTGAAAACATCCATCTGGTCATGAACGACACCAGCAAGACCCCCAATTCCGGTCCTGCTGGCGGTTCGCGCTCCCAGGTTGTCACTGGCAACGCCACACGCGTGGCCTGCGAAATGCTTATTGAAGGCATGCGCAAGCCCACCGGCGGCGGCTTCTTCACCTATGAGGAAATGAAGGCCGAAGGCCGCCCCGTGCACTATGACGGCAAGTGGTCTGCTCCGGCCAAGGACTGCGACGCCAAGGGCCAGGGCGAACCCTTTGCCTGCTACATGTACGGTCTGTTCCTTGCCGAAGTGGCCGTTGAGGTCGCAACCGGCAAGACCACGGTTGAAAAGCTTGTGTGCGTGGCTGACATCGGCACCCTGTGCAACAAGCTGGTGGTTGACGGCCAGATCTACGGCGGCATGGCGCAGGGCGTTGGCCTTGCCCTGACCGAAGACTACGAAGACCTGAAGAAGCACAGCACCCTTGCTGGCGCGGGCGTGCCCACCATCAAGATGATTCCTGACGACATGGAAATCGTCTATGTGCAGACCCCCCGCAAGGCTGGCCCCTTCGGCGCTTCCGGCGTGGGCGAAATGCCCCTCACCGCGCCGCATCCTGCCATCATCAACGCCATCTACAATGCTTGCGGCGCGCGCGTGCGCCACTTGCCCGCCCGCCCCGAAAAGGTGTTGGCGGCCATGCCCAAGTAGCGTAAGATTGCGGTAAACATCTGGAGACACTGGGGAGAATCCTGATTGAAAAGGGGTTCTCCCCATATCCCAGCCCCATGTTTATTCGTCAGGTTTACCGCGCGCCGGGCCATGAGCGCCGTAACGGTGTGCAATGTTTTTGCAGCGGGGCTTTCGGGGGTATCTCTGAAAGCTCCGTTTGTATTTTCGGCGGCAACCTGCGCCGCCTGCCCCTTGCAGCAGCGCCTGTCTGCACCAAGCCAGCGAGAACAATCGCCATGATGGATCAACAACGTCTGCACGAAATAGAGTTGCACTGCACACAGGAAAGCCCGCCCCGTTGTCGGGTGGCCTGTCCTTTTGATCTGGATGTGCGCGCCTTCATGGCCCGCATGGCTGAGGGCAAGCAGGGGGAGGCCCGCAAGGTGCTTGAGCGGCATTTGCCCCTGCCCGGCATCATTGCCCGCATTTGCGATCATCCCTGTGAAAACTCCTGTCTGCGGCAGGATCTGGGCGGCAGCCTCGCCATGCATGGGCTTGAACTTTCGTGCATGCTTGCGGTGGGTACGCAGACCCGTATGCTGCCTTTGCCGCCCAAAAAATTCCGCATGGCCGTCATGGGTGCCGGGCTTGCCGGGCTCACGGCAGCCTGGGATCTGTCGCGCAAGGCTTACCCCGTTACAGTCTTTCACTCTGGCGCGCCGGGTGAATTTTTGCTGGCAGCGCATCCCGCACTGGCGGCAGACAATACGGCGGGCATTGCCAAGGATTTTCTGGCCGAAGACATGGAAGCTCTTGGCCGCCAGAAGGTCAGTTTTACTCAGGCAACGCTTGATGCCGCGCTGCTGGAAAAGCTGGCGGCGGAGTATGACGCCGTACTGGTGGATGCTGATGCCGTGCAGCAGCTTGCCCCCGGTCTTGCACCAGACGAAGCGCTGGTGGAGGCGGAAACCCTGCTCTGGCGCGACAATATCTGCTGCGCTGGCTGGCGAAGCCGCACTCCCACAGGTCACGCTTTCGCCTCACCTTCGCGTCAGGCGGGGCAGGGGCGGCATGCCGCCCAGACAATGGAGCGCGTGACCAGCGGCGTTTCCCTCACAGCCGCGCGGGACAAATCTCAGGGGCCGCTGCACACCGATGTGACAGGTATTGCGCCCGTGCCGCGCGTGGAACCAGCCGCGCAGGCTGTTTGCGGCGATCCGCTCTATTCGGCGGAGGAATCCGCGCGCGAGGCGGAGCGCTGCCTGCAATGCCAGTGTATGATCTGTGTGCGCGAATGCGTATATTTGCAGAAATACAAGGGCTATCCGCGCCTCTACGCACGTCAGGTCAATAACAACGCGTCCATCGTCAAGGGCCTGCACACGGCCAATGCCCTCATCAATGGCTGCGCCCTGTGCGGTCAGTGCGAGGAGCTGTGCCCGGAGAATTTTTCCATGGCCGAGCTGTGCCTTTCCGCACGGGAAGACATGGTGGAACGCGGCTTTATGCCGCCCACGGCCCACGAGTTTGCGCTTGAGGATATGGAAAGCGCCTCCGGGCCGGAATGCGCCCTTGTGCTGCCGCCCTTGTCGCCAGACGCAGAATCCCAGGGCGCTGACGCGAGTCAGGCGGTGGGCGAGCAGTGGCTGTTCTTCCCCGGCTGTCAGTTGGCTGCGGCCCGCGTGGAACAAACGGCGGCGCTTTATGATCTGCTGTGCGAAAAATTTGGCAACGGCCTGAAATCCGGCGTGGGCATCATGCTTTCCTGCTGCGGCATCCCAGCGCGCTGGGCCGGAAGAACCACCCTGTTCAAGGAGCATACGGACAAACTGCGCACCGCCTGGGAGGGTCTAGGCAAGCCGCGCATTATGGCGGCCTGTTCTTCATGTATTACGGCCTTGCACGAGGCCCTGCCGGAAGCGCAGACTGTTTCCGTGTGGGAGGTGCTGGACAGCTTGCCGTTTGAGGCTCCCACTGCTGGTAATTCACTGCCCTCGGTTTTTTCCATTCAGGATCCCTGCACCGCCCGGCACGATGCGGCCTGGCTTGCCGCTGTGCGCAGCCTGGCTGACAAATGCGGGGCAAAAATTGAAGAACCGCGCCTTTCCGGCGCATCTACAGCCTGTTGCGGCTACGGCGGCCTTGTGTGGTGCGCCCAGCCGGAAACAGCGCGAGCCATGAGCGATCACCGGGCCGCCCAGCTTGAGCACCCCGGCCTTGCCTCGTGCATCATGTGCCGTGACCGCATGGCGGCCAGCGGCAAGGAGTGCTGGCATCTGCTTGATCTGTTGCTGCCAGCGTCAGGCAAGGCTCAGTCCGGCGCGGCTCAAGGGCCGGGCCTTTCGGCGCGTCGCGTCAACAGGGCTGCCTTGCGCCGCAAACTGCTGGAAAAATATGGCAGCGCCGCCGGGCAACAGGCCCTGCTTGCAGACACGCCCGAGCCGACCGGAAAGGGCAGGGTGCTGGTGGCGGCGGATGTGTTGGCGCGGCTGGAAGAGCGGCATATTCTGCTTTCAGACGTGGAAGGGGCCGTTGTGGGGGCCGAGGCCAGTGGGCACTGGTTCGAGAATCTGGATGACGGGCATCGTCTTGGCTCGTGGCGGCCCAGAAAGGTGACTTTCTGGGTGGAATACGAAGCGCAGGGCGAGGTCTTTGTCCTGCACGATGCGTGGTGCCACCGGATGGTGGTGCCGGGTTCCGGCGGTCAGGAAGCTGCGGATGTCATCAACAGCCACCAGTGCTGCACCGATGGGCAGCGCCCCAACATGTTGGGCGCGCAAAATGGCGGGCAGAGAGGTGAACAGTCATGAGCATGGGGCCAAACTACGGGCCGGACGGCGGCCAGTGGGTGTGCGGGCGTTGCCGCGTTGCCCTTGAGCAGGTGAAGGTTCCTGTTTTTTATCTCAACAGCGCCTTTGACGTGTTTTTGCCGCGCTGCCCCAAGTGCGGGCTGACGCAGGTGCCCAAATCTCTGGCCGAAGGCAAGATGCTTGAAGTGGAAGCTCTGCTGGAAGATAAATGAACGCACTGTGGGAAAGACCGGACTTTCGCCGCGCAGCTGGTGACGCATGGCGTCCCGGTGGCGTGGAACTGACGCGTCGAGCGCTTGCGTGGTGCGCTTCTGCGGGCCTGCTTGCGCCCGGCGGGCTGGTTCTTGACCTTGGCAGCGGGGCAGGGGCGACATTGCACCTGCTCACGCAGATGGGCTACCGTGCCGTGGGGCTGGACAAACACGCTGAGGCCGGACTTCCTGTGGATGCAGCCCCTTCTGCTGACGTCCGCATTGTGCAGGCCGATCTTGAGCGCCCGCCGCTGACCGCAGACTCCTGCGACTGCATAGTGTGCGAATGTGTTCTTTCCCTGTTGCACAATCCCCTTGCGGCCTTGCGTGCCGCCTGCCGCGCCCTGCGCCCCGGCGGGGTGATGGTGGTCAGCGACCTCATGTTGCGGCCAGGGTATGAACGCCCCGGCAGCACCGGCTGCTCTGGTGCAGGCTCTTCCCGCTCCAGTTGTTCCTGTTCCGGTCACGCAAGCGCAGTACAATCGAACTCGTCCCAATCCATCCCGCCGACAACAGCGACAGCTGAGCCACTCCCGGAAAAATACGCCGCACCGGGTTCATCGTGCCTTGCGGGTGCGCGGCCTGAATCTGCGTGGCGCGGGCTTGTGGAAGCGGCTGGCTTGCACCTGCTGCATTTTGAGGACAACAGCCGCGCTCTGGTGGAACTGGCCGCCCGCATGATCTGGTACAGCGACGACGCAACCCGGCCCGTTCAAGGGTGCAAGTGCGGGGGAACCGCCCCCGGCAAAAGCTGGCGCGC
Source organism: Desulfovibrio faecalis (assembly GCF_053570625.1). Lineage (NCBI taxonomy): Bacteria > Pseudomonadati > Thermodesulfobacteriota > Desulfovibrionia > Desulfovibrionales > Desulfovibrionaceae > Desulfovibrio > Desulfovibrio faecalis. The sequence continues at coordinate 3,140,432 of NZ_JBRBQR010000001.1, read as the reverse complement.
CTACGGATACGGCCTTTGGATTGCCCGAAAGGAGACCCCATGAATCCCATGATGATGGAATTATTGCCCCTGGTGCATCAGGGCTATTGTTGCAGCCAGTTGCTGCTCCTGCTCATGTTGCAGGCTCAGGACAGGCAGAACCCCGGCGTTGTGCGCGCCGCGCAGGGCCTGTGCCATGGTATCGGCCAATCGGACGGCCCCTGTGGCCTTTTGACCGGCGGGGCCTGCGCTCTTGCTCTGGTCGCGGGTAAGGGGGCGGAAGATGAAATCCCGCATCCCATGCTCACCCCCCTGCTCAATGACTACGCCACATGGTTTTATGACCGCACGGAAGCTTACGGCGGTCAGCGTTGCGGGCAGATTGCGGTTGGGCTCGGCGCGACTTCCGGTGCTGCGGGCGAGCAGCCAAATCCTGTGGCCTGCGGCGACTTGCTGGCGGAATGCTGGGGGAAAATCATGGAACTGGTTCAGAGTTACGAGCTGGATCTGACGGAAAAGGCATGACCTTACGCCGCACCCAGAGCCTTTGCCCCGTGTGTCTGCGCCGGGTAGAGGCCACCTATGAACGTTCGGTCAAGGATGCCCTTACGGTTGTGCTGCGCAAAACCTGCCCGGATCACGGCACGTTCAGTGTCCCCGTATGGCGAGAGGCCAAGCCCGGTGCGGTTGCCACGCCGCCCTTTGCAGCATGGTCGCGGCCCAAAAGCCCCTCCTACCCGACCAACCCGTATACGCCCATCCGCGATGGCTGCCCCTTTGACTGCGGCCTTTGCCCTGCCCACGCCCAACATTCCTGCACGGGCCTGTTTGAGGTCACCATGCGTTGCGACATGTCCTGCCCTGTGTGCTATGCTTCTGCTGGTTCTATGTCGAACCAATCTTCCGGCGAGGCGGCAGACGTTCCGTTCAGTGTGATTGCGGCGCAGATGGACACCCTCAAGGGAGCGTCCGGCCCCTGCAACGTGCAGATATCCGGCGGAGAGCCGACCATGCGCCATGACCTGCCGCAGATCATCACACTTGCGCGGCAACGCGGCTTTGGGCTGGTGCAGATCAATACTAACGGACTGCGTTTGTCGCGCGAGCAGGGCTATGCCCGCGTGCTGCGCGAGGCGGGGCTTGATTCTGTCTATCTGCAATGGGACGGCGTGTGCGAAAGCAGTTTTACAAGCCTTCGGGGCAGGGAATGCCTTGATTTCAAGCGCCGCGCCGTGCGCAACTGCGCAGAGGCTGGGCTTGGCGTGGTGCTGGTGGCAACTCTCGTACGAGGCGTCAACGATGGTGAACTCGGCGATCTGCTGCGCATGGCGTTGGAGCTTGGCCCGGCGGTGCGGGGGCTGCACATGCAGCCAGCAGCATTTTTTGGCCGCTACCCCTGGCGGCTGGAGGAAGCCCCGCGCCTGACCCTGCCCGAAGTCATGGCAGCACTGGCCCATCAGGCACCGGAAATGGTCAGCCCTAGCCACCTGCACCCGCCTGGATGTGAAAACGAGCTGTGTTCCTTCAGTGCCGTGTACCGTCGGGTGCAAAAAAACGGTGTACCTTCGCTGGAATGGCTGGCCGATGCGGGGCAGTCGTGCTGCTCACCTGCGCCGCAGTCTGCTGGAGCGGAAGTGCCGCCATCAGCGGAGGACGGCGCGCGCAAGGCCAAGCAGTTTGTGGCCCTGCACTGGAAGGGCGGCACCGACGGCGGGGAATCTGCCTGCGCCTGTGGGGGCGCATCTGGCTCTGACGCTGGCAGCGCAGGCAGCAAGGCCAGTGCGGACGGCTTCAGCCGATTTCTGGCTCAGGCTGGGGCAGAGCAGCGTTTCACACTTTCGGCCATGGCCTTTCAGGATGCCCTGAGCCTCGACCTTGACCGTGTACGCGGCTGCTGCATCCATGTGGTGCGGCCTGACGGGCGCATGATTCCGTTCTGCTTGCATAACCTCACTGCCAGCGATGGCACGCGCCTGTATGGTGACGCATAGTGACAGATACCGCGAATCAACCTTCCATAACGGGTTTCGGCTCCTGCCCGCTTGATCGCTGGCTGGCCCGCCAGTGCGGGGCACGTAGCGCCGGGGAACTGCCCGGCAAGCTGGTGATTACGCAAGCGGCCCTGCTGCGCAGCACCTTGCGACAGGCCGTGCATGGGGCGTTTTATGCCAGACATTTGCGGGAGTGCGATCTGGATATAACCAGTGTGGATGATCTGGAGCGCCTGCCCTTCACCACTGCGGAAGACCTGCGCAACTGGGGTGATTTTTTGTGCGTGTCGCAGGGGGATGTGCAGCGTATGGTCACGCTGCACACGTCAGGCACCACGGGGCAACCCAAGCGGCTTGCCTTTACTGATGCGGATTTGGCCCGCACGCGTGATTTTTTTTCCGTGGGCATGAGCCAGCTTGTGGGCGCAGGGCAGCGGCTGGCAGTGCTGTTGCCCGGTGCGGAACGGCCTGATGGCGTGGCCGACCTGTTGCGGCAGGCTTTGAGAGCGTCAGATGTAGAGGTGCTGGCCCCACCGCCGGAAGTTCACGCGATCCCAGCGGCAAATACAGGCACTTGCGCAGAGGCGGGCGGCGAGCAGGGCAAAGCTCTTGCCCAGTGGCTGGAGCAGACAAAGCCCCATTGCCTCGTGGCCGCGCCCGCGCAACTGGCCCTTTTGCTGAAACATTTCCCCGAACGGGGGCCGCAGGGGCTTGCGGGCATACTCACCAGCGCTGAGCCGCTGGACGATGCGCTTGGTCTGGCCTTGCGCCGGGCGTGGCAATGCGAGATTCTGGATCACTACGGCCTCACCGAAACCGCCTACGGTTGCGCGGTGGAATGCCCCGCACATCAGGGTTTTCACGTGCGCGAACTGGACGTTCTGATAGAAATAGTAGATATTTTAGGGCGTAAAGTATTGGCCCAAGGCGAGGAGGGCGAGGTCGTCATTACCACGCTTCAACGACAGGCCATGCCCTTGGTGCGATATCGAACTGGTGATGTGGCCTGTCTGCTGCCAGCCCCTTGCGCCTGCGGCAGCCCCTTGCGCAGGCTCGGCCCTGTGCGTGGCCGCATTGAACGCAAAAGCGGGCAGCCGCCGCGCATCGTGCGCCCGGCCAAGGGGCGGGGTGTTTAGCGTCTGATGCCATGCCCAACAATGGGTATTTGTATCTGGCTCCACACAGTGATTGTTTTCAGCGCAACAAAGCGAAGAAGAAAGCACATGAAACCAGCCGTTTTGATTCTTGCCGCAGGCATGGCCTCGCGCATGGGGGCAGCCAAGGCACTGCTTTCCCTGCCCTCGCTGCCAGAAGGCGGGCGCTGCTCCGCCCTGAGGGGGCTGGTCAGTCTGTATCGTGCCCTTGGTGTGGAAGATGTGGTGATCATCAGCGGCTTCCATGCCGAAATTGTGGAAGCAGAGGCTCTGGCGCTGGGGCTGACCCCAGTGCGCAATCCCGACCCGCAGCGGGGCATGTTTTCATCTGTGCAGACAGGCGTGGAAGCTCTGGTGAAGGGCGGTTTTAACGGGCAATTTTTTGTGCAGCCTGTGGATGTACCGCTGGTGCGGCCCCTGACCATCAAGGCATTGCTTGATGCCGCAGGGCAGGAAGAGGCCAACCAGGCGGCAGAGCTGGCTGTGAGCGGCAAGGCCGCGTCCATGCCGGTGCTTGTGCCGACATTTGACGGACAGGAGGGGCATCCTCCCCTGATTCCCATGGCTTTGGCTCCGCATATTCTGGCGCACCAGGGGCAAAACGGGCTGCGTGGGGCGCTGGAAGGCGCGCCTTTGCGGCAGGTGCCTGTGGCTGACGCCCTGATTCTGGAAGATATGGACACCCCAGACGACTATGCGCGCCTGCGCGTGCTGGCTAGTGAGCGGCATACTTTGTCGCCCGTTGAGGCGGAATGCTTGCTGCGTATGTGCAACGTGCCGGAAAAAGGCTTGCGTCACGCGCGGGCAGTGGGGGCTGTGGCCTGTTGCCTGGCCGAGGCTCTCGCGCACGTGCGTGAGGCCGCAGGCTATGATGCCGGGGTGGATCCCCGCCTGGCGCTGGCTGGTGGGTTGCTGCACGATATCTGCAAAGGCCAGCCCAGGCATGAGGCTGCTGCTGGGGAATTTTTACGGCGGCTGGAATTGCCGGAGATGGCGCGTCTGGTGCAGGATCACCGTGATCTGTCCTTGCCGGAGGACGAGCCGGTCACAGAGCGCGAGCTGGTCTATTTGGCCGACAAATACTGTTACGGCGGCAACTTTGTGCCTGTGCAGCGGCGCTTTGGCCTCAAACTGGAGGCTTATGCCCAGGATGCCCCGGCCTGCGAGGCCATCCGGGGGCGGCTTGGTCGCGTCAAGGCTTTGGAAGAGCGCATTGCCCGCGAAATAGGCAAAGAACCCGCCTTGGTGGCGGAACGCGCCCTTGTGCGTAATTGCAATGCTGCGCGCGGCAATGTTGCCCGGCGTGAGGTTGCATGAGCGGCATCTGGCTGGTGCGGCACGGCATGTTGCCGCCCAATCCGGAGCGGCGCATGGTCGGCGCGAGGGATATTCCTTTAAGTGATGCGGGCCGGGAGCAGATACGGCTTTTGGCGAAGCAGTTCATGCCAGCGGTGCAGGGCGCGCTTGGCGCGGTCATCTGCTCGGATCTTGACCGCTGCCGTGAGACTGCCGCCATCCTGATGGAGGCAGTGCCGCAGGGGCGGCCCCCCTTGCATGTGGAGCCCGGTTTGCGCGAGATTGATCTTGGCCTCTGGCAGGGCATGACCAAGGCGGAAATTGAGCGCGCATGGCCCGGCGCATATGCCGCACGCGGGCAGGATATGGCGCATTTTTGCCCCCCGCAGGGTGAAAGTTTCATGCAGGCCCAGCGCCGCGCTCTGGCGGCTGTGGCGCGCTGGCGCAGGCTTTACCCCGGTGCAACCCTGCTCATGGTTTCGCATGCGGGTATTCTGGGCAGCTTGCTGGCCCACTACCTTGCCCTGCCGCTCAGGGATGTGCTACGCATACCCCAATACTACGGCTGCCGCGCCTTTGTGCCGGAATGGTAGCCCGCCCACAGCCGCAACCTGTACGCGCTGGCAGCACTCCCTTTTGCCTCAGATCCAGGCCGTGGGATTGTACACGCGGATGTGCAGCTTGATGTAACGGTCTGTGAGCACCTCTGCGGGCAGATTCAGGGCGATATGCTCCTGCTCGTGCTGGCTGAATTTCGCCAGCCAGTCCGCCGCTTCGCGGCCCAGCTCAGCCATGCGTGCCAGCGGTGTAAAGAGCGACGCCGGGCAAATCTGATAAAGATACATCTCGCCCGCGTTCAGCACAAAAGGAAAAAGCCCGCAGGCCACAGGCCGTTCAGGCCGGGGCAGACGGCAACCCTGATTGGTGCACGAGCGGCAACCCCGGCCGTCCATAAAGGCCGTATCCTTGTTGAGCAGATAAAAGTCGTTGGCAAGGCCGGGGCGCAACTGCTCGGGCAGCAGGCCCATGGGAAAAAGCTCGTTGGAATCCTGCGGGCCGCAGCAATAGCGGCAATCGCGGCAATAGCCGTTTTGCAGCCATCCTTCGCGCCAGCTGACGGCACGGCGACGGGGAAAGACCTTCTGCCAGTGCGACAGGTAGTCCCAAAAACCTTTGCTCATACGTTCTCCTGAAAGCAACTATCCGGCCCTAAATCAGCTCGTGTGCAGCAACACCATGCCGCAGACAAGCAGGGCAATGCCCGCAAATGCGCTAGGGTTGAGCTTTTGGCGCAGCAGCAGCCATCCGCCAAGGGAAGTGCCAAGTACGCCAAAACCGCCCCACATGGCGTAAGCCACGGCCAAATCCATATGATGAACTGCCAGTGAAAGGCAATAGAAAGCCAGCCCCACCAGCGCAAGGGCCAGCAGGCCCACGGCGCGGCGGCGGAAGCTGTCGGAGCGCACGAGCAGCATATTGGCGGTCACGTCCAGGGCGGCAGCCAGCAAAACCAGCGGCAGGGCGGCGTTCTGGAACAGGCTTGAAATATCCATCATCTGTTCCCTCCTGCGGCCAGGCCGTTATTCACGGCGGACGCTTCTGCGCGCTGCTTGCGGGCTTCAGCCTTGTTGCTGGCCGTGGGGGAGTCCTCGCGGCTGGGCTTTGGTGCCCCGTGCGCGGTACCATAGTTGACCAGCAAAGCACCAGACAGCACGCAGGCCAGACCCAGCGCGCGTCGCAAGGTCAGGGCTTCGTTCAGAAAAAGCACGCTGCCCAGAGTGATGCAGGTCAGGCCCAACCCCTCCCAGAAGGCAAAGGTCACGCCAACGGGAATGCCCGTAACGGCCTTGGACAAAAAATAGTAGGACATAGCGATGGCCAGCCACATGACAACCAGCCCCAAAACCTGCGCGTGGGGAAAATCCCAGCTCTGCGCCAGCTTCATGACAAGTGTTCCGCCTACCTCCAGAAATACGGAGGCAAGGAGGCAGCACCAATGATACGGTTTTGATCTAAGCATAAAAATCTCTCGCAAAAAATAGAAAGATAATCCTTCAGCATAGAAGGACAACAATGGCTATGACCAGAGGAAGTAGCGAGAGATGCTAGAGCAGGGAACGCCAGTAGCGTTCTTCAGGAAAGCCCGAAACGCATGGGCGTAAAAGAGGCATAAAAGCAGAGTTGAAGTGTAACATGGATAGAACATAAGGCCGTGAGATTGGGGAGTCAAGGTTGCAGTATGCGCTGACTATTTCTGGGGCTGATGAATGCAGCCTTGTTCAGGCTGACTCATGATTGCACATTGCAGGCGTAACCGATCGAAAGTTCATCATAAAAAAGGCGGGCCATGCGGCCCGCCTTGTCTCTGCAATTATGTGCCGCTTATTGGGCGGCGATCCAGGCGTTGGCTTCCTCAAGGTTGAGCGTGCCCTCGTACAGCGCCCTGCCGCTCACAGCGCCAGCAAGGCTGGTGCTGCGGGTGAGGGGATAGAGCTTCTGCACATCTGCCAGCGTCGCCACTCCGCCCGCCGCGATGACAGGCACCGTGGAAAGGCGCGAAAGATGTTCCAGAGCGGCCACGTTGACGCCGCACTGCATGCCGTCGCGTTCAATATCCGTATAGATGATGAATGCAGCGCCATCGGCCAGCAGGCGGGGCAGAACCCCGTCAACGGTCAGGCCGGTATCGGCAACCCATCCACGTGTCTTGAGTTTGCCGCCATCTGCATCCAGCGAAACGCCAATGCGGCCAGGAAAGGCGCGGCACATCTCGGCAAAAAGCTCGGGCTGTTCAAGAGCCAGGGTGCCGATAATCAGGCGTGAAACGCCCGCGTCAAAATAGGCCTGGGCTGTTGCCATGTCGCGGATACCGCCGCCAAGCTGCACGGGAATGGACAGCTCGGTGCAGATACGGCGCACGATCTCGCGGCTTTTCGCCGCGCCGTCAAAGGCTCCGTCCAGATCAACCACGTGCAGCCATTGAGCGCCTCGCGCTTCCCAGGCTTTGGCGGCGTCTGTGGGGTCTTCGGCAAAGACGGTGCTTTCATGGGCGCGGCCCTGCTTGAGGCGCACGGCCTTACCGTCCTGAATGTCCACGGCGGGAAACAGAATCATAAACCCATATCCTTTACTGCTTTGCGCATGCCGTCTTCGGTCAGTTCTTCAGCCGTGACCCACTGGCCGCGCCGTTTGAAGAACGTACCGACGTTCATCAGATTGTCCACAAGGCCTTCCTGCCTTTCTTCAAAGACGGAGCGCGACATGATGGAGCCGTTGGCAATGTTGATGAGGAAAAACTCAACGCGCACATGGGCTGGCTCGGTAACACCGGCCGTGGAACCCTGGCGCTCGTGCCAGTCAAGAATCTGCGGCACCAGCAGCAGTTGCGCGCCCTGCTTCTTGCCATAGGCAATCCAGAGCGGCAGCGCCTGCGGCTGCTCGGAACTGTGGAAGCGCGTAAGATCCCTGGACAGATCAATAGCGTCAATATACTTGAACTGACGTTTGGAATCGGCGGTAAGCACATTGTGGAACCGACGGTCAAGCGAGGGAAGCTGCTCATCGGCAATGCGGCCCTGATTATCAGGGATACGCCCGGTAATAAGCTGGCTTGCGTTGATCGGCTGGGTAAAGGGCGCAACCGATATGACATATGAAGGCGAAATAACGCGGGGAACGTCCGCCGTGCTTGTGGGACGGCGGCTGCAGGCGCAGGCGATCAGCATGAGGCAGAGCGCGGGCAGCAACAGCATACGAAGTCGGGATTGCATCAATCAAGACCTCCCTTTGTGCTTCTGATGGTTGTGCCGTTTCGGCGCACTGCCTGAGCCAGGGCAAGCCCCAGCCCCTTGGCCGCCGATTCCAGCAGATGATGTCCGTTCTGGCCATAGCGGAATTCCACATGCAGATTGCAGCGCGCACTGCTTGCAAATGCCTTGTAAAATTCCCGCCAGAGGTCTTTTTCTTCTCCGGCCAGAACCGGGGGCAGCAGTTCGCCGCCGCGCCACTCAAGCCAGGGGCGGCCCGAGATATCAACGGTGGCTTCCGCCAGGGCTTCGTCCATGGGAACACGCCCATAGCCCACGCGGGCAATGCCCGCCCTGTCGCCAAGGGCTTCAAGCAGCGCCTTGCCGAGCAGCAGCCCCACGTCTTCTGTGGTGTGGTGGGCGTCCACTTCCATGTCGCCCTCGCACACCAGCCGCAAATCCATACCAGCCCAAAAAGCTGTCAGCGTCAACATATGGTCGAGCAGGCCAAAACCTGTTTTCACGTCCGTAATGCCCTGACCGTCAATGTTCAGTTCAAGCCGGATGTCGGTTTCGGCGCTTTTGCGCTCTTGCGTGGAGGTTCTGGGGGCGATGTCACTCATGGATTCTCCGAGGTATTTTCATCCTTGCCCGGTTTTGTCTCGGTCCCGGCGGTTTCGCCGTCTTCGCCTTCGGGCTTTTCGTCGGACTCGTCTTCTTTCGCAGGCTTTTTGCCAAAACCAGCCGCCACAAAGATGCTCACTTCATAAAGAACAAGCATGGGCGCGGCCATGAGCAACTGCGAAACCACATCGGGCGGTGAAAGAATTGCCGCCACGATGAAAATGGCCAGAATGGCATAACGCCGTACACGGCGCATAAGCTCCGCCGTGATAATGCCCATGCGCGCCAGAAAGAAGGCAAACAGCGGCATTTCAAACACAAGGCCAAAGGCAAGAATGAGCTTGAGCACAAAGCTCAGATAATCGCTGATCTTGGGCATGGTTACGATGGTGTCGGTGGCGTAGCTCATGAAGAAGGCAAATGCGTTGGGAAAAACCACAAAGTAGCAGAAGGCCCCGCCGCTGATAAAGAAGAAGGCCGACATGACGGCAACGGGTATGATGCTCCGTTTTTCTTCTTCATACAGACCGGGGGCGATGAAGGCCCATACCTGATAAAAAATTGCAGGGCTGCTCACAAACACGCCAGCCACAAAGGCAATGTGCATGCGGGTGAAAAAGCCTTCGGGCAGGGTGGTGTAGATGGCGTGCGAGCCGTCAGGCAGAACGCTCAGCAGGGGGGCCACAAGGGCGTCAAAAATGGGATCAACCACGGCCCAGCAGGCTATAAAGCCCACCATGACGGCGAGGCAGCAGCGAACCAGACGGCCGCGCAGCTCCGAGAGGTGATCCATGAGGCCCATGGGCCTGTCGTCAGCCTCTTCTTCCTCCACCTCGTCTTCCGGCGTGGCAGGAGGCGTGCTTTCGCTCTGGATGGGCAGATTTTCAGGCTCTGCCGCAGGGCTTTGCACTGCGCCAGCCGGGGGAACAGGGGGCAGAGGAGGCTGCCCGTCAGCCTGTGTTCCCGGCGTGGCTTCCGGTGCCGTTTCGGGCGCCGTTGCTGCGGTGGGTTCTTCCGAAGGTTCTGCCGCTGCTACAGGCGTATCCGCAGGGGCCGCCCCCTGAGGGGACGGGTCCGCTGCGTTTTGATTTGTCTTGTTGAGGTCGGAATGTTCCCCTGCGGTCTCAGGGGTAGACGGGGATGCGACCACCTCGGGGCTCAAGGGTTTATCCGCACTCATGCCTTGCCGCCATTGTCAGGGGTGGCGGCGGCCTGAGGCGCACCTGCGGGAGCGGAGGCCAGCTTGGCTTCTGCGGCTTCGGCCTCGGCCTTTGTTTTGGCAAGGGCTTCAGCCAACGGGCTGCCAGCGGGCGGTGCAACCGGAGCTGCCCCTTCGGCGGATGCTGCCGTGCCCGCAACAGGCTGGGTCTCGGCCTTGCCCTCTGCCGCGTGGGCTGCATCCGCAACCGGAGCGTCGGCAATCGGAGCTTCCGCTACAGTGGGCTTGGGGGCCTCGGGCTGAGCCGTTGCTGTCGAAGCCGTGGCTGTGGTCTGCCCTGCATCGGAGGCAGGCCGGGTGGCCGTGGCGTCAATTACCGCCTCTGAGGCAGGAATATTATCAGCTTGTGCCGTTGCGGCAGGCTGGGCCTCGGTTGCCGCTGCGGCAGCAGCGGCCATTTCGGCGGCGTGGGCTTCCTTGGCTGCGGCAGCAGCTTCTTTTGCCGCTCTGGCGGCTTCCTGCTTGCGCTTACGCTGTTCCTCTTCCTCGGCCTCAGCATTCAGCGTGCGCTGAAAGTCTGTGGACACTCGGCGGAACTCGCCCATGGCCTTGCCCAGCGTGCGCGACACGTTGGCAAGGCTTTTGGGGCCAAGTACAATGAGAGCCACCACAAGGATGACCAGAAGTTCAGTGCTTCCTATCCCGAACATGCTGCCCCCTTATTCCCACTCAATTGTGCTCGGCGGCTTGGAAGAAACGTCGTACACCACGCGGTTGACGCCCTTGACCTCGTTGATGATGCGGCTCGACATGCGCTCGATCAGTTCCGCAGGCAGGCGCGCCCAGTCAGCGGTCATGGCGTCCACGCTGTCGACCACGCGCAGGGCGATAACATGCTCATAGGTGCGGCCATCGCCCATAACGCCAACGGTCTTGAGCGGCAGCAGCACGGCAAAGCCCTGCCACACCTTGCGGTACCAGCCGGATTCGCGCAGTTCCTGCTGCACGATCCTGTCGGCCAGGCGCAGAATCTGGAGGCGTTCTTCGGTGATTTCGCCAAGCACGCGGATGGCAAGGCCGGGGCCGGGGAAGGGATGCCGCCACACGATGGAATCGGGCATGCCAAGCTCTGCGGCAACCTTGCGCACTTCGTCCTTGAAGAGTTCGCGCAGGGGTTCGATGAGCTTGAGCTTCATGGTATCGGGCAAGCCGCCAACGTTGTGGTGGCTCTTGATAACGGCGCTGGGGCCCTTGTGCGAGATGGACTCGATAACGTCAGGGTACAGGGTGCCCTGCGCCAGAAAGTCCACCTGCGGCAGCTTTTTGGATTCTTCGTCGAAAATCTCAATAAAGGTGTGACCGATGATCTTCCGCTTCTTTTCGGGATCATCCACGCCAGCAAGCTTGGAAAGAAAACGTTCCTGCGCCTGCACGAAGTCGAGGTTGAGGTCAAAGTGTTCGCGCAGGTAGCTGACCACTTCATCGCCTTCGCCAAGGCGCAGCAGACCGTTATCCACAAAGATGCAGTGCAGGCGCTTGCCGATGGCCTTGTTGAGCAGCACGGCCACCACAGTGGAGTCGATGCCGCCAGAAAGGGCGCAGACCACGTGGCGGTCGCCCACCTGCTCGGCCATTTCGGCAACCACGCGCTCCACAAATGAAGACATGGTCCAGTCGGGCTTGATGCCCGCAACCTTGAAGAGGAAGTTGCGCAGCATGCGCTCGCCGTCCACGCTGTGGTGCACTTCGGGGTGGAACTGCACGGCGTAGATTTTGCGGGCTTCGTCAGCCATGGCGGCCACATCCAGAGTGGGCGTGCGGCCCGTCACGGTAAAGCCTGGCGGCGGCGCAAGCACCTTGTCGCCATGGCTCATCCACACGCGGCTGGTGGATTCGATGCCTTCCCACAGGGCGCAGGGCGCGGTGAGGGTGAGGTCGGAGGGACCGTATTCGCGCGTGAGCGACTGGGCAAGCTGACCGCCAAGGTTCTGGGCCAGCAGCTGCATTCCGTAGCAGATGCCGAGTACCGGCACGCCAAGCTCAAGAAAACCGGGGTCAAGAACCGGGGCATCGGCTTCGCCCACGCTGGCCGGGCCACCGGAAAGGATGACGGCAGAAGGCTTCATTGCCGCCACCTGAGCGGCGGTGGTGATGCAGGAATGTATTTCGGAGTAAACCCCGGCTTCGCGCACGCGGCGCGCGATGAGCTGGGTGACCTGTGAGCCGTAGTCAATAATTATGACTTTGCTGGGCATATGTGTCCTCGCCTGGTGCTGGCCGTGGCCTGTTGCTGTGCGCCGCTACTGCGCGCCCGGTTAATCCTGCTCCTGATCGTTCGCCTGATCTTTGTCGATCTTTTGCCCGATGGTCGTGATGCCGGGGCCTGTGGGCAATCTGCGGCTTTGTGGCCGCAGCGCTTTCCGCTTGTGTTGCCTTAGGATTTTTTGTCCTCCGCCAAATAAGACGCGCCTGCTTTCCCGGTTGGTGCTTTAGCGGCACGTTGCCGGAAAAGCAGGCGAAATCTGATGCCGCAGAGGGCAAAAGACCGCTGGCAGCGGTTTTGCCTAGTTCTCGATGCGGTAGTTCGGCGCTTCCTTCGTGATAACAACATCGTGGACATGGCTTTCGCGCAGGCCCGCAGGTGAAATCTCACAGAAGGTGGTATTTTCAAAAAGGTCGTTCAGATTGTGCGCGCCCACATAGCCCATGCCGGAGCGCAGGCCGCCCATGAGCTGGTACACGGCTTCCATGACCGGGCCGCGATAAGGTACGCGACCAACAATGCCTTCAGGCACGAGCTTCTTGCTCTTTTCCTGGAAGTAACGGTCAGAGCTGCCATCCTTCATGGCGTCAATGGAACCCATGCCGCGATAAATCTTGTAGGTACGGCCCTGATACAGAATGGTTTCGCCGGGGCTTTCCTCGGTGCCGGCAAAGAGGGAGCCGATCATCACCGAGTGCGCGCCCACCACAAGGGCCTTGACGATATCACCGGAGAACTTGATGCCGCCGTCAGCAATGCAGCAACGGTCCATCTCGCGCGCGGCGCGGCTGCCGTCCATAACGGCGGTAACCTGGGGCACGCCCACGCCAGCCACAATGCGGGTGGTGCAGATGGAGCCGGGTCCGATGCCGATTTTGACGGAATCAGCGCCTGCTTCAAGAATGGCCTTGGCGCCTTCGTAGGTGGCGACGTTGCCTGCCACGAGCTGGCAGTTGGGGAACGCGCCCTTGACCATGCGGATGGCGTTGAGCACGTTGAGCGAATGGCCGTGGGCTGAGTCGAGCACCAGCACGTCCGCGCCAGCCTCGATCAGCTGTTCGGAACGGGATTCGCAGTCGCGCCCGATGCCGATGGCGGCACCCACGCGCAAGCGACCGTTGGAGTCTTTGCAGGCGTTGGGGTACTTCTGGACTTTGTCGATGTCCTTCATGGTGATGAGGCCGCGCAAGAGGCCTTCTTCGTCCACCACCAGAAGCTTTTCGATGCGGTGTTCGTGCAGGTGACGCTTGGACTCTTCAAGCGAGGTGCCCATGGGCACTGTCACGAGGTTGGTGCTGGTCATCACTTCAGAAACGCGCACTGCCGCGCCGTCCTGCACAAAGCGCACGTCGCGGTTGGTAAGAATGCCCACCAGGCGGCCATTCTCAACCACGGGCAAGCCCGACACACGGAAGTCGGACATGAGGTCCAGGGCTTCCTGCACTGTGTTGTTGGGCGAAATGGTCACAGGGTCAAGGATCATGCCGCTTTCGCTCTTCTTGACCTTTTCCACCTCAAGACGCTGCCGCGCAACAGGCATGTTCTTATGGATGATGCCGATGCCGCCCATGCGGGCCATGGAAATGGCCATGGCCGCTTCAGTCACGGTGTCCATGGCGGCGGAGAGCAGGGGGATGCGCAGGGGAATTTCGGGGGTGAGCCAGGTGGAGATGTCAACGGCGTCGGGGGTGATGTCCGAAAAGCCGGGGACTAGCAAAATGTCGTCGAAGGTCAGCGCCTTACCGCGATTGGTGAACATGACGTCCTCGTAATTGGCTGTGATAATTATGCAAATTATAATCCAAAAGACTATCCCCTTGTGCCCCATATGTCAATGATGGCAGCGCTCGCCAGCCCTTGTGTTTCAAGGGGCAGCGGGTACGCGGGATATTCCTGCCGGTGGCGGTTTCAGCGCTAAAGCATGAAGGCGTGCTTTACGTCCGGGCGGTGCATGTGCTGACTGCGCAAGGCCCGCAAGGTGGGGCGCGTCAGCAGGCAATAGTGTTTGCGCCGCTGGGTGAAGGTAAAGTCAGCGCGACCAGAAATCAGAGGCATGTCAGGGCGGTGCTGCGCCCTTGGGCTACTGGTTTTTGTGTCAATCCGCTTGTGTATGCCGCTGTTATGCCACAGTGTGGCGCGGCTCTTGGCATTGAATTGCGGCAGTGCGTGGCGCGCTGCTGTAGTCCAATGGGGTGCTGGCGGCGTACAGCTTTTAGCAAAAATTTGCAAGGGGCCCGCCGTGTGTTGTATGGTGCGGCTCAGCAGGCGGCCTTCTGAAAAGCCGGGCTTCGCGCGGGCATTCTGCGTCTAAGGCTTGACGTGGTGCATCAAACAGCCTATGAATCAGCACTTCGACCAATGCGCGGCTGCACTGTGTGAACAGCGGCTGGCGCAGGGCGGGCGCGAGAGCGCCGATTTTTTCGCCGCGAGGCTGCGGCGCAATGGGGACTTCATGTTCGAGAGCCTTTCCGACAGACTTTCAGGCGTATTCCGCACATTCAGCGGGCGCGGGCAGCTTACCGAAGAAAATGTGCAGGCTGGCCTGCGCGAGGTGCGCCTTGCCCTGCTTGAGGCGGACGTCAACTTCAAGGTCGTTAAAGACTTTGTGGAAAGCGTGCGCGAAAAGTGCCTGGGGCAAGAGGTGCTCAAGGGCGTGAGCCCTGCCCAGCAAGTCATCAAGATTGTTAACGATGAACTTGTGCAGCTGCTTGGCGGCGAAACCGCCGGGTTGAATCTGCAAGGGCGCGAACCTGCGGTCATCATGCTTGTGGGCTTGCAGGGCTCTGGTAAGACGACCTCTGCGGGCAAGATCGCCAATATTCTGCGCAAGCAGAAGCTGCGGCCCTATCTTGTGCCTGCCGACGTGTATCGCCCTGCGGCTATTGACCAGCTGACCGTGCTGTCCAAGCAGCTCGACATGCCTTGTTTCCCCTCCACGGTGGACATGAACCCCGTGGATATTGCCAAGGCCGCGCTTGAAAAAGCCCGCGAAGAGCAGGCCACCGTGCTGCTGATCGACACTGCGGGCCGCCTGCACGTGGACGAGCCGCTCATGCAGGAGCTGGCAGCCATCAAGCAGGCCGTGCAGCCGCAGGAAATTCTGTTTGTTGCCGACGCCATGACCGGTCAGGACGCCGTGACCGTGGCCGAAAGCTTTAACGAGCGCCTTGGCATCACCGGCGTGGTGCTCACTAAGATGGACGGCGATGCGCGCGGCGGCGCTGCTCTCTCCATCCGTTCTGTTACGGGCGCGCCTGTCAAGTTTGTGGGTATGGGCGAAAAACTGTCGGAGATGGAAGTCTTCCACCCCGACCGTATCGCTGGCCGCATCCTCGGCATGGGCGACGTGCTCACCCTGGTTGAAAAGGCGCAGAGCGCCATCAACGCAGAAGAAGCCGAAGAACTGGCCCTCAAGATGAAGAAGGCCAGCTTTGATCTTGAAGATTTCCGCACTCAGATGCGCCGTATCAAAAAGCTCGGTTCGCTCGACAGCATCCTTAAAATGATCCCCGGCATGGGCGGCCTGCGCGACAAGCTGGCCGAGGCCAGCGGGGCCATGCCTGAAAAGGAAATGGCGCGCACTGAGGCTATCATCAGTTCCATGACCATGGCTGAACGCCGCAATCCCGACATCCTCAACGGCAGCCGCAGGGCGCGCATAGCAAAGGGCGCAGGCGTTACTGTTGCCCAGGTTAACCAGCTTGTGCGCCAGTTTGAGCAGATGCGCCAGATGATGAAGGGCATGATGGGTGGCAAGGGCGCCAAAATGCCCGCAATGCCGCGCATGCGCGGCATGCCCCCTGGCATGAACCTGCCCAAGGGGCTTGGCGGTATGCCCAATCTTGGCGGCATGGGCGGAATGCCCGGCATGCCGGGGATGGGTGGAATGCCTGGAATGCCCGGTATGGAAGGTATGCCCGGCGCTCGCGCTGGCGCAACCAAGGCTGCGCCTAAAAAGCGCAAGAAAAAAGAGCGTCCCAAGCGCAAGAAAAAGTAACAATATTTACGGGGCAAGGAGCGCCGCCACGCGCGGCGATGAATCTCTTTGCGCCAGGGCTTCCCGCCCTTGCCCTTTCCCGGGCGCAACGCTAACATAACATCAATCAAAGGGAGTTGGACTCATGGCAGTAAAGTTGAAATTGACCCGCCTCGGCAGCAAAAAGCACCCCTTCTACCGTGTGGTGGCCGCGAATGACGAAACCCGTCGTGATGGCCGTCCGCTGGAATTCCTGGGCTACTACAACCCCATGGTCAATCCGGCTGAAGTGAAGCTTGATGCCGCAAAGATCAAGGAATGGCTGGGTCGTGGCGCTGAGCCCACCAATACCGTGCGCGCTCTTATCAAAGAGCACCTGGGCTAGTTTATTGGGCTTATCTTTGCGGCAACGCAGAGCCTACGGCAAATCTCTTTCAGGCATGCCCTGAAGGAGAACTTTGCTGTTGGCTGTTTTTTGGGAAAGCTCAGGCAATATCTGTCCCGGTTCATCAGAACCGGCGGTGGTCTGCAAGCAGGCCCCGTTTGAGCCGGGGGCGCGCTTGGCGCGCCCGAGGCCCACTGGCTGACCCCCACTGGAGGTACACATGAAGGCCCTGATAGAATACATTGCCAAATCCCTGGTGGATAATCCCGAAGAAGTGCAAGTCAGCGAAGTGGAAGGCGAGCAGACTACGGTTCTTGAGCTCAAGGTCGCCAAAGAGGACCTGGGCAAGGTTATCGGCAAGCAGGGGCGCACGGCCAGGGCCATGCGCACCATTCTGAGCGCCGCTTCCATCAAGTGCAAAAAACGCACAGTGCTGGAAATTCTGGAGTAGCGCCGCGTTCTTTCCATGCTTCTGCTTCCTGAGGGAAGCGGGGAATGGGAAAAACCCGGTTCCGCCTGCTGCAATGCCTGGCATTGCAGCTACGCCTCAGCCCGCCGGAAACCCGGCAGAACTGGAAGTATGACGGAAACCTGGATTCATATGGGTACGCTGGCGCGGCCCCACGGCATCAAAGGGGAGATCTGCATCGACTGGCATGCGGACTCCCCCTTGCTTTTGGATACCCCCCTCTGGCTACAGAAGGGCAAGGACGCGCCGCGCCGTGTCAAGATTGCGGCTGTGCGCAGCCACAAGGAGCGGCCCCTGCTCCTGCTTGAGGGTGTAGCTGACCGCACAGCGGCAGAAGCCCTGCGCGGCTGCAAGCTGTTTGTGCGGCGCGAGGATCTGCCGGAGCCTGATGACGGCGAGGTCTATCTGGAAGATCTGCTCGACTGCGACGTGGTCCTGCCGGACGGTGCCCGCATCGGCAGGCTCGACCATTTTGAGTACCCTGCGGGCCTTGAAATGTGGGTCATCATGACTGATGACGACAAGGAAGTTCTCTTCCCTGCGCGGCCTGAATTTATTGCGGGTTTTGATCTGGAAATTCCCGCTGTGGTCATTGACCCGCCCGAGGGGCTGCTGGATATTTATCTTGCCGAGAGCAAGGCCGAGAGCAAGGCAGAGAACAAGGCCGAGGGCGAGTCCGAAAACAGTTAAGGCACGCGCCGCAAGATTTTTGCCGCTGCTCTGGCGGGCAAGATTTGATCGTGCGGCATGAGCCGCACTGAAACGGGGGAGGAGCTTTCGGCGGAAGGTTCTTCCCCCGAAGTCATTGTACGCACCGCCAGCCACACACAGGAATGACCATGCCGGAATTGCCAGAAGTTGAAACGGTGGCGCGCACCCTGCGCCCCCATGTGGAAGGCTGCGTCATCATGGGCGCAACCCTGCTGCGCGATTCCAGCCTGCATCCTCTGAGCTTGCGGCCCGAAGATTTGCAGGGCTGCGTCATCACTGGCGTGGGCAGGCGCGGCAAACTGCTGCTGCTTGAGCTGGACGCCGCAAAAGCTGCCAGGGCAGACCTGCGCGGCGCAATCGGCCTGCGCCTTGCGCTGCACCTGCGCATGACCGGCCGCCTCATGACTTACCCCGCCCACACTGCGCCTGGCCCGCATACACGCTGCGTGTTTGACCTGAAAGATGCTCAAGGGCAAACGCGCCGTCTTTTTTTTGACGATGTGCGGGCCTTTGGCCTGCTGCTGGCAGGAACGCCGCAAACCATGCAGCAGTGGAGCTTCTGGCGGGAGCTTGGCCCCGAACCGCTGGAACTGACAGACGCCGCCTTTTCTGCCCGGCTTGACGGCAGAAATTCGGCCATCAAGGCGGTGTTGCTGGATCAGAAGGTCATTGCGGGCGTGGGCAATATCTATGCGGATGAAAGCCTGTTTGCCGCAGGCATCGACCCGCGCCGCAAGGCTGGCTCGCTCTCCGCAGCGCAGCGCAGCCGTTTGCTGCGTTGCCTCAAGGATGTGCTGGAACTTTCCATATCGCAGTGCGGCAGCTCCATACGCGATTACCGTGATGCCAACGGCAATGTGGGAGCTTTCCAGAACAGTTTTGCCGTCTATGGCCGCAACGGTCAGGCCTGCAAGGCCTGTGGGCGCGCACTTGAAAAAATCAAGGTGGCGGGCCGCGCCACGGTGTATTGCCCCCATTGCCAGAAGTAGCATTCAGCGGGCGGTTGCTTCTTGCCCCCGCAACACTCCCGAACGTCAAACTACCCGCCCCTAGGGAGCAGGTCTCACACGGATGTTCCGCCGTGTGGCCCGGCCCGCATCGTCCACCACCCTCACGCTCACATCGCCTGCAGTGGCCTGCCAGAGTAGCGGCTCGCCCGGTGCGGTGCTGCCCACATAGCTATCGTTGGCAAACCAGAAAAGTTCGTTCACACCTGCCTCGGCATGGGCCATAAAAACCATGCTGCCATTTTGCGCGTCAGCAGTGCGGCGGTACACAAGTCCGCTCTTGGGCTGAATGATGGTGGGCGGCTGACCGGAGATTTTTTGCTCGCGGCGGCACTGCTCCTCAAAAGGTGGTGGCGGCGGCTTGGGCATGCCCGCCCGGGCGAACATGCGGGCCAGATCGCTGGGCCAGAACTCCCATACGCGCTGCTCCGTGCGGCCATCCTGCGGGGCGCAGGCCCGAAGACCGCTGGCCTTGTCTATCAGGATGCTGCGGAACACGCCTGACGGCGCAACAGGTGATACTCCGGGGATGAACCATGTGAGCGTGGTTTCCGGACAGAGGGACGTATCTAGATCGCCCGTTGCCACGCAGACGCGCAATTTTTCTACATTGAGGCCGGGGGCCGGATCGCGGAAAGGGTCAGTCATGGGTTCCGCCGCCGTCAGCTCGCGGGCCATATCCATAAACAGCGGCGCGGCCACCATGCCGCCCACCAGCAGCGGATTGGCGGTATTGTTGAAATTGCCCACCCAAACGGCCAGCACGTAGGGGCCGAACTGCCCCACGGCCCAGGCATCCCGAAAGCCGTTGGACGTTCCGGTTTTAAGCCGCACGGGCAGCACAGCGCCGCCCTGCGAGCGGGCTATCTTGTCCGGGTCCGGCGCTTCAAGCATGGAGAGGGTCACAAAGGCCGCCTCCGGCGTCAGCAGGGGGAGGGCGGGTGCTGACGGCGCTTCGTCTGATAGAAAGCGCAGGGGCCGCCATACGCCCTTGTTGGCAAGCATGGCATACAGGCCCGCCAGTTCGCGCATGCTCACTTCCGCCCCGCCAAGCACCAGCGACAGGCCGTAGTGGTCTGCGCCATCGGCAAACTCCACCCCGGCGCGGCGCAAAAATTCGTACAGGCTCGGGCGGGTCAGTTTGGCTGCAAGGGTTATGGCGGGCACGTTGCGGCTGGCGCGCAGGGCTTCAGCCGCAGAAAGGGGGCCACGGAACGCGCCGTCATAATTTTCCGGATCATAGCCTGCAAAGCTGTGCGGCGTGTCTGCCATCAGGCTTTGCGGATGGATGAGGCCCTGCTCCAGCGCAAGAGCGTAGATCATGGGCTTGAGGGTGGAGCCGGGGGAGCGCCGCGCGCGCGTGCCGTCCACCTGTCCTTCGATGGATTTGTTGAAAAAGTCGGCGGATCCAGCCAGCGCGCGTACTTCCATGCTGGGCCAGTGCAGCAGCAGGGCCGCGCAGTTGGTGAGGCCGTAGGCACTGTGCCGCGCTGCAAAACGGGCAAGCTGGCGCTCTGTGCGGCGTTGGGCCGTGGTATCCAGCGTTGTGCGCAGTATGTCCGCGCCGGGGCGTTGCAGCAGCTCGGTGCTGAGATGTGGCGCGATGAAGGGCATGTCCTGCGGGCCGTAGACGCGCAGGGGAGCGGATTCCTTTTTGCCGAACCACGTTTCGTTGAGCCTGCGCACGGCCTGGCTGAAGGCCTTGTTGTCGCGGGCCGGTCTGCGGCGGGAGGGGTTTTGCGGCACCAGCATGAGGGCGGCGCTTTCCGCAGGGGCAAGCTGGGCGGCTGTTTTGTGAAAATAGCACACCGCCGCCGCGCCCAGACCCTCCACATTGCCGCCGTATGGCGCAAGGTTGAAATAGGCCTCGAGGATTTCTTCCTTGCTGTAGTGCCATTCCAGTTGCAGGGCCAGCAGCATCTGCCGCAGCTTGGCCCCCATTTTGCCGGTTTCCAGCCCATATGCCAGCCGGGCCACCTGCATGGTGATGGTGGAGCCGCCCATGCGGCGGCCTCCCGTCATGATGCCTGCGGCAGCACGGAAGAGCGAAAGGGGATTGATGCCGGGGTGATACCAGAAAAATCTGTCTTCGTAGCGCAAAACAGTATCCACGGCAGCAGGGGGAATATCCGCCAGCCGTGTGCGGATGCGGTATTTCTGATCGGCGGAAAGGCTGACCCGCATGATGCCGCCGCGTTTGTCCAGCACCATGCGCGAGAATTCCACACCCGCCAGCGGGTGCGGGCAGGGAGCAAAGGCCAGCCAGAGCAAAAGAGCCGCCAGCGGCAGAGCCAGCATGCCTGCGGCAAGTGCCAGACGCCTTCTGCGTCGCAACAGGGCGCAGAAGGCGTCTGGCATATGGGCAGCCCGGTTCCGCACAAGCGGCAAAGCCATACGGAACCGGGCCAGAAGCTTATTCGACAGTGACATTACCGCCGCCCGTGCGGGCGTTTACAGCCGGGTTGTACATGGCTTCAGCAGTGGCTGCGGGCAGCACAAAGCGCCCTCTGGAGGCCGCCCGCACCTTGTAGGTAAAGGTCTGGCGGTCGCCGTTCAGATCCACAAAGAAGATGCCCCTGTCCTCGCGGCGTTCATAGCGCACCAGCCCGTCCTGAGGCTGACTCTGCCCGATCTTTTCCAGCACGGGTTCAAAGCCGCCGGGCAGCAGATCCAGCAACACCACGTTGTTGATTTCTCCACTGGCCTGAACCGCCAGTTCAACCGTGATGACATCGCCAAGCCTGGCTGCGGTTATGGTCTCGCCCTTGGAGTCAAGGTAGCGTCGTTGCAGGCTGATGCCATTGGAAGCATCGCTCATGACCGCGCGGTCAAAACCTTCTGTGGTTACCAGCAGGCTGAGCAATGGCTCGCCCTGCGGCATTTCGACGCGGTAGCGGGTGCAGCCCGGCGCATCAAGAACAAGCGCTCCGCCAAGGGGCGACGCCTTGCCCTCCGCCGGGGTAAAGCCCTGCGCGTACTGCTGGCAGGTCAGGCTGAGGTTGTCCGCCTTGAGGGCGGTTGCTTCACCCATGACCAGCAGGGTCCTAGCCCCAAGGCCCATATCCACCGTGGTGGCGTTAGTGCTGAAGGCGCTGTCCAGCAAGTCGGCCATACGCAGATTTTTTTTCTTTTCCGGGAAGTGCCGCACCACCATGAGGGCATGCAGCGCCCGGACAGCGCCATTGCTCATGAATTCGTCATCGCAGCGGGTGAGTGCCGCAGGCATTCGCTGTTCGGCCCTGCGCCGCAGCCGCAGCATATCGTAGCTGTCCGCCAGAAAGGCGGCGGCTATGTCGTTTTCCCATCCCTTGAAGTTGTCCTTGAGCCACTGCTCGATGCGCTCCAGATCCTGAGTCATGATGCGGCCATCACGTTGCAGAATCCAGGCCCCGTAGAGCTTGACGCGGGCATCGGCCATGTCGGTGGGCGAGCGGCCCACAATGGATTCAAGGGTATCGAGCAGGTTGTGCGAAAGCCCCTCGGGCGTGACGGTTCCGCTGTCCCGCAGGGTCAGCAGAAAGTCCGCCGCGTAGGCGGTGACAAAGTCATTGGCTGTGCCGCCGGGCCACAGGCTTACGCCTTCATACTGGGTAAAGTTGCCCATGATGGCGCTCAATGCGGCGCTGATAACCTTGTTGCCGCGCTTGAGCATGGTCTCGGGGCTGATGTTGGGATTGCGCAATACCTCGTGCCGCGCCTCGGGCGAACCCAGCAGGGCGGCGTAGGGCATGGCTCGGCTGATGAGCTGCTCCGTGCAGCCGTAAGGGTAGGTGTCCAGCCGCGCAAGCAGCGAACGCAGGGCAAGCACGGGCATGGCGCCCACACTGGCCTGTCCCTGGGCCTCAAAAGGATACAGGTTGCGCTGCACGTCAACGCTTGTGGGGCCGCGCAGCGGGGTAACGCTCTCCGTGCGCAGACGCGGCATGGGCGGGCGTATGGATACAGTCTGTGTGCGGATAACGGGCTTGCCTGCCTTGACGTTGTCTGGCCCGGCTTTGTCTGCTTTGGGATTTTCAAGGCTTGCCGTAAAGCGCACGGCGGCTTCGCCAAGGATATCCTGCGCCCGCATGCGGAAGTTGATGGTTGCCTCGCCGTTTTCATCCACGGTCACGGTTTGGGGTGCGGGTTCCTGAGCAAAGGCCAGCCCGCCGGAGGCGCTTTCCATCTTCACGCGCACCCGCGCGCCGGGGCCGCTGCCTTCAATGGTGTTGGCCACAACCAGCGCGCCGTCAAACTCGTCGCCGGGGGCGGCTGCCAGCGGCAGCAAGGGCTTGAGAATGAGCGTGCCGCGCACTTCCATGGAAGCCTCTGTTCTGCCCGCCAGGGCGATGCCCTGTCTGGGTGCGGCGCTGCCCACGGCCATGATGCGGATTTTGCCGCTGGCGTACTGCGGCACGGTAAAGCGCACCTCAGTACCCTTGGCGTCCACTGGCACAATTTCCTGCCACAGGGCAAAGGGAGGCTCGCCCCTGCGTTTGAAAGGATTAAGGAAGCGCCCGCCGGGGCCGGACATGTCGCCGCCGAAACCGGGAATGCGCCCGCGCAGGCGCGCATGGTCGGGCATGAGCAGGTCAAATATCTGGGCGGTGCTCACATCCAGCGCCCGGTCACCTAAAAGGTCGCGCAGCGGGTCTGGCGTGGTAAAGCCCGTGAGTTGCAGCACGCCCTCATCCACGGCAAAAATCAGCGCGCGGCCCGGCACCCGGGAGGTAAGCCGCACGGTGACGGTATCGCCCGGCAAGGCCCGCGCCGGGGCGGTAAGGGCAAGGCCCAGATCGCGCTGGTCAATGCCCGCCATAAAGGGAGCCACGGCGACCACGTGCGGTTTCATGTAGATCACGTCCGAATCCAGCGAACGGGCGTAGGAAACGTTTACATAGCCTCGACCCTGGAAGTCATCGGGAATGCGGATTTCCTGCACGCTTTCGCCAGCCTGCGCCGTGAACCATGCCTGAGCCAGCACGTTTTCGCGCTCAATGGTGATGAGGCCCGCGCCCGCGTAGGGCGTGGAAATGCGCATTTTGATGGTGTCGCCGGGGGAGTACTGCTGCTTGTCGAGCTTGAGGCGCAGATCGCCCTTGGCAAGAGATTCCGTTGAAAGGGCCGAAGGCTGGGCAAGTCTGTCGCCAGCCACTGTGTAGGGGATGACCGCCAGTACGGCCCCGTCTGTCTGACGCACGGTGAGCAGAAAATCACCCGCATCAGTGGTGGGCAGTGGCAGGGAGAGGCCCTGCGTTCCGAAATCAAGAGTTTTGCGCGTCAGTTCCGTATCGACGGGCGTGGCGTCATAGCGGTATTCGCCCCTGGAATCCGTTACCAGGCTGTTGACATAGCGCCGGGCAGAAAACACGGCTTCGGCCTTGGCAAGGTTTACGGGCGCAAGGTCGTTGTTCAGCACCAGCAGGCGCAGGGATGCCTTGGCGTTTTGCGGGATGTAGTCAAGGTTGTTGACCTCGCCTTCGGGCTTGTAGCCAAGAGCCACCACCAGAGGCGAGAACAGCGCGTCAAGCTGGCGGGTAACGGCCCTGCCGCCCGCAGGCTCAAAGCCTTCTATCTGCACGGCCCCGCGCAGAGTACCGGCCTGCAACCTGCCCAGAGGCAGGGCAAAGGCGGCTATGCCCTTGCTGTCTGTAAATGCTGCGGGCAGTTCCAGAGACTGGCCTTCGCCCTCAAAGCCCGCAGGCTCATAGAATGTATAGTCTTCGTATCCTGCAAAGTGCAGGCGGCTTTTTTCCGTGCGCAGGGTCGCTTGAACGCGGTGATTGACCGCAGGTTCGCCATACAGATTGTCCAGCCGCGCCTGCGCTTCCATAGCCGGGGCCTCCTGCCCGGTGCGTATCCAGCCCTTGGGCGCTGCGGGCGTAAACGAGGCTGCAAGGGCCAGGGTGTCGGGCTGGAATTCTTCAACGCGTACGCGGGTGCTGCCCAACACGGGCGAAGCGCCGGATCGGGCAGTGTCGCCCGGCAGGCGCACATCAAGCTGGTACGAGCCAACGGCGGCATCCTCGGGGCAGGCCCAGTCAAAGGAATTCAGGCCGTCTTCGCCCACGGTAAAGGCGCGGCGCATGACCTCCGCCCCGGTGGGGCTGACAAGCACCGCCTCCAGCGGCAGACCGGCGGGCATGGGCTGCCAGTCAAACCGCCGCACAATGCAGCCAAAGTGCAGGGTCTCGCCCGGCAGGTAGATGCCGCGCTGGCTGAAAACCGAGGCGCTGAGGCCATCCGCCGAGGTGTGGCGGCCAGAAATGGCAAAGTTGCTGTAATCCACCATACGGGTGGCATCGTCCAGTGAGAGCCACGCCAGATCCTGCGGGCCAGCGTCTTTGGTCGCATCGGCGGTTTTTCCGGCTGCGGGGGCCAGAGCCACCACGGCCACCGGGCGTTTTTCGCGTTCAAGGCCATTGGCGGGCGGCAGGTCGGCGCGGCCCTGCGCGTTGGTGACGGCGCTTTGCAGCGGCAAACCGTTAAGACCCAGCAGGCGCACTTCCGCGCCCTGCACGGGCTGGCCAGTGCCCAGATGCTGCACAAAGACCGTGCGCGCTCCGTCTCCCGCCATTTTAACGGTCAGGCCCATATCTGTAACCAGCAGCAGGCGAGCAGCATAGGCAATGGATTTATCACCGCTGTATCCGGTCAGCTCTATGCGCATGAGCCCGTGCACCGGCTCCTTGCCGCCGCGCAGCAGCGGGGCCAGATCAAGCACGGGAAAGGAAGAAGCGCCTGCCTGTTCCTTGCGTACTTCAATGCGGCCTTCCACCACATCGCTCATGACGTCCATATCCGCCGTGGGGTATTCAAAGCCGGATTCTTTTGCGGCAAGGGCCAGAAAAGGATCGCGGACTCGCTCGGCGCGCCAGGCCACGGAGGTAAGACCTGTGGCGTAAATATCCAGTTTTTTCTGGCCGCTCAGGGTCAGCACGTTGCCGGGCTGCAAAAAGCCCACTTCGGTGCCGAGGGAGGGCACTGTCATGATAAAGCGGCGAACCTGCGCTGTTTCCGGCCCTGCGGTGGAGGGCAGGCCCTTGTCCACGGCTGCCAGCAGCCCGCGCCCGGCCTCTGCGGGAATGCGCAGCAAAATACGGTCTGCCGGTTCATCGGCGGCCTGCATCAGCTCCGGCTTGAGGCGCGCGCCGTTTTTAACGTCTTCAGGGCTGATGGCGGGCATTTTTGTCCAGTCAGCATCTTTCCCTGCCTCGGCGGTGAGCTTGCGGGGCAACTGGATAAGCTCAAGCTTGCGCAGCAGCTCTGTAGGCAGGACGCGCAGGGTGGTTTTGACCTCGAGCTGAAATTTTTTGTCCAGCTTGTCGTCATAGACGGGATTAATGGTAATTTTAGCCACATCCATCAGGCGGGCGCGCCCGGTGATGGAGAAGAGGGCCTCCACGCTCGGCGGAGCCTTGGCGTCCTTTTTGGGCGCAACGACCACGCATTTGCCCGAGCCTTCGGCAAATGCGGGCAAGCCCTTGATGCTGATGCGGGCGGCGGCGTTGTTTTCCGGCAGGGCTGTGACGGGCGCGGTGACGACCACCTCGTCGCGGCGTTCGTTCCACACAAGGCGGGGCGCGCCAAGGGCAAGGCCGCTTTTAGCATCGCTGGGGGCAATGCTAATGCGCCCATCCATATCCTGCGTGCCCACGGGCCAGATAAAGCGCAAGGGCACGGAAACGGCGTGCGCGCCCTTGGGCGAGGGATCAATCCAGAAGGTTTCCTTGCCCACGCGCACGGCCTGGGGCTGGGTGGCGTATACGGCCTGCCGCTTGAGAGAGAACCGTCCCGGTAAAGCCATTTTTTCCAGCGAAATGGTGTAGCGGGTATCAGGCGACAAGTGCTCCTTGGGGGTAAATTCCATGGTGGAGTCGTCAACCCAGCGCCACACGCCAGCCACGGGCGGGGTCATGCGCACGCCATCCACAACGCGTCCTTCCTCGCCAGCCGGGGAAGAGGCGCACTGGCGCGACCAATCCGCGCCGTATTCTTTCTTGCAGCGGGCTTCATCCACCTGAAAAGTTATGGAAAACCCTTCGCGGCGCAGCCAGTTGTCCTCCTGCGGATTGCTGGGGGCGGCAACCCGGTAGGCAGGCCCGGCCAGAGCCGGAGCGGCTTGCAGAAAAACAGCCAGAATTATGAGCAGGAAACGCAGTGGCGTTGTCGGCATGATTCCTCCGCAGTGCGGTAAAGGGCAGGAGCGAAAATCCGGTGCCCGCATGGCCCGGAGCGCTGCAAAACAGGTGGAATTATGAAGGAAGCGCCCGCTAACGCTACGCGTTAACAGGTGCTATGCTATGAATGCCGGATTCGGCACTATTTGTCTACGGCAGTCATGGAACAGGGACGGGGGCTGCTGATTTGCGCCGGGGGGAGGCGCAATCCGCAAAGGTTGAAGAAGTATATAGGGCCGTGGGACACGGTGGTCTGCACACACAAAAAATGTGCGGAATCCACAGCCTAGTGCCTTGAGGCCGTGCCCTGAGATGTGTGTCGGCCTAGTGCGCCAGCCCGGGGCAAGCCCGGTCTTCAAGGCTGTCCGCATTGAGCCACATGTGACGGATAATGCCATCCACAAGGCCTATCTTGGGTATGATGAGCTGCTTTGCACCCGACATGTCAACCACGCCGAGGAATATGTCCAGTGCCGGAACAATAACGTCCGCCCGGTAGGCGTTGAGGCCGTATTTTTCCATGCGGCCTTCCAGCGGCAAGGCCAGCAGATCCTTGTAGAGGGCGCGCAGTTCCGGCGCGCCAACGGGCTTGCCGTCCCGTTTTTCGAGCAGCTTTGAAACTTTGTTGATATTGCCCCCAGAGGCAATGACGCATTCCGGCGCGTAGGTTTCACCCAGTCTGCGCATTTCTGTGGCAAAGCGTTCTCGTTCCGCCGGGTTCACCGCATTGGCGAGAATGCGCACCGTGCCGAGCTGAAAGGAAAAAGCCTCTTGCAGCTTGCCATCGCGCAGGGCGACCACCTCTGTGCTGCCGCCGCCCACATCCACATACAGGGCGCTGCTCACATCGGTGTATCGGGCAAGGGCATTGGCGTTAAAAAGAATCTGCGCTTCTTCCAGCCCGCTGATGATATCTATGCGCAGGCCTGTTTTTTCGCGCACAAGATTCATGATGTCCTGCCCGTTGGCGGCATCACGCATGGCGCTGGTGGCGCAGATGCGGTAGTGGTCAACCCCGTAGGCCCGCATGATGTGGGCAACGCCGATCATGGCGTCCACAAAGGCGGCCTGCTTTTGTTCAGAGATGGCCCCGTAAAGGAAAACATCCGTCCCAAGGCGAATGGGAATGCGAAGATAGGCGTTTTTTTTGACTGGCTTGTCGGGGCTCAGCTCTTCAACATTGCTGATGAGAAAGCGTATGGCGTTGGAGCCCACGTCAATGGCGGCAAGCATGCTGGGTTTCACTCTGTCTCCTCTAGAGAGTTTAACACTTGAAATACTCGCTTACGGCAGACAAAGCCTGCCTGCTCGCATTTCGCGGCAAGGATTTTCAGAAAAATCCTTGCAGAGCAGTTAACTCGCTTCATTCGTAAACTGCGCTTGCGGCAGTGGGTGAAATGCCTTGCGGTAGTTACCGCCCGCCCTGAGGCGCGGTTCGGTAAGACTACACCAAGACCGCAGGAATATACACTGGTTTTTAGGGCGAGGGGTGCAGGAAAACCTGCGACTTCAGGGTTTCTTTACATTGGATGCCTGCATGTCGGCGTAGATTTTTTCAGCACCCACGCCAAACAGTCAGGCCCTTGAATGGCAAGCAGCCCTAAGTTTCAGCTAGTGCGCCAGCCGTGTCGTCGCGCGCGGGCTTTCGGTTCTTGGTTGCAGGTGACCGTGACTTTTTGGCCCGGCTTATTTCGGTCTGAGCGGCAGGCGCATCTGTTGCAGGGCGTGCGGCCATGCGGCTGTAATATTCGTGGAGCACCGTCTGCGAGCGGCAGGGGGCCACGGATTCGCCCTTGCTGTATTTGTTGACCCCAGTGCCGTCAAGAATGCGGGCCTTGACGTTGTCCGCCCACTGGATGTCAAAAATATCCCGCAGATTTTGGCGTAGGGCCGGGCAGTGGACAGGGGCCGCCACCTCCAGCCTGCGGTCAAGATTGCGGGGCATCCAGTCGGCGCTTGAGATATAGGCCAGCTCGCTGCCGTTGTTGCAAAAGAGCGCAATGCGCGCATGCTCGAGAAATTTGTCCACAATGCTGATAGCCCGGATGTTTTCGCTCAGATCCTGAACCTGCGGCTTGAGGCAGCAGGCGCTACGCACAATAAGGCGTATTTCCACCCCGGCCTTGCTGGCGCGGTAAAGCAGCCGGATCATGGATTCATCGGTGAGGCTGTTGAGTTTTACGTGGATATAGGCTTTTTTCCCGGCTTTGGCATTGCGTATTTCTCGCTCAATGGCGTTGGTGAAAAAGGCGCGCATGCACTGGGGGGCCGCCACCAGCTCCCGGCACGAAACAGGCTTGTGCGATGCATTGAGAAAATTGAAGATGGTGCGGGCGTCTTCCGCAAATCCGGGATTGGCGGACAGAAGGCCCATGTCGCTATACAGGCGGGCTGTGTCTTCGTTGAAGTTGCCGGTGCCGATATAGACATAACCTGTTTTTTTGCTGCCCTCGACGCGCTCAACAAGAATGACCTTGCTGTGCACCTTGAGGTCTTTGAGGCCGTGGATAACGCGCACTCCGCCCTGATGCAGCATGTCGATGCTTTTGACGTTGCGCTCTTCGTCAAAGCGGGCCATGAGCTCCACGCAGGCCGTAACCCGTTTGCCGTTCTGCGCTGCGTTTATAAGGGCATTGATGATGCGCGAATGGTCGGCAGTGCGGTACAGGGTGATGGAGATATCCGTCACCTTGGGGTCGATGGCCGCCTCGCACAGAAATTCCACCACATGATTGAATGTGTGGTAGGGAAAGTGCAGCAGAATATCCTTGCTGCGCACCACCTTGAGAATGCTGGAAAAGGGTTTGATATCCGGATGGGTGAGGGCGGGCATGACGGCGTTTTCCAGATCTGGCCGCACGCGCGGAAAGTTCATGAGGCTGCGCATCATATGGTAGCGCGCGCCGGGGTCAAGCTCGCTTTTCTTGAGGTTGAGCTTTGAGGCCAGCAGAAAAAGCAGGTCTTCGGGCATGGCGCTGTCGTAGATAAGGCGCACGGGGCGGCCCCGCAGGCGGTGCTCCAGCCCTTCTTCCATCTTTTCAATGAGGCTTTTGGACACGTCGTCGTCAAGGCTCAGTTCCGCATCGCGCATTACCTTGAAGGTGTACGCGGAGATGCGGTCGTAGTTGAACATGAAGAAAATATTGTTCAGGCACAGCCTGATGATGTCGTCCACAAAGATGATGTCGTGGCAGCCGGGCGACGAGGGCATTTCCACAAAGCGCGGGCAGGCCGCGTTGACGGGGATGCGCAATACCGCATAGCGGCATTTGCCGGGTGCCGCGTCTGATTCCATCTTGACGGCATGGTATATCTGGCTGTCCTGCAGAAAGGGCAGCCGGGCGGATTTGTTCAGAATAAGCGGCACCAGCTGCGGATAGACCACATTGCCGAAATAGCCACGGCAAAAGGCATCCTGCCCTTCGCTGAGTTCTGTTTCATCGCGCACGCGTATTCCTTCGTGCTCCATGGCGTCCAGCACTTCCTCGTAGGTTTCGCGAAAGGCCGTTTGCGCGGTGGCGGCCTTGTCGTTAACGCGCTGCAAGGCTTCATCCGGCGTCAAGCCGCCCATGAGCAGCGGCTTTATTTTGCTTTTGGAGCGGGTAAGGCGCACAAGGGAAGCCACGCGAACCTTGATGAATTCGTCCTGATTGCTGGAAAAAATACCCAGAAAGCGCAGCCGCTGCATAAGCGGCGTGGAGTGGTCGCGGGCTTCCTGCAATATTCGTTCGTTAAAACTGAGCCAGCTCAGTTCCCTGTTGTTCATAACAGCCGAAGGCTTCATTGTATGCTCCCGTGGCATTGGTAAAACGGCAGGGCAATAACTACCCTCGCTTACGTCTGTTATGTATGATGGATTTGTTACAATTGCGTGGCGCAAGCCCGTATTTGCCCATGCAGCGGGCCATGCTTGCCGTATTTGTCACGCGCAAATAAAAAGGGCGTCCGCCTGTGCATGGCGGACGCCCCGATGGGTGTTGTAATGCCTGGGTCGCGTTAGCCGCGCTTCATGTCGGCTACCAGCTTGCTCAGGGTGTTGGCCTGGGTTGCCAGATCCGCCACGGAGCCGGAAGCGGCGTTCATGGCGTGGGCTGTCTGCTCAGAGCGTTCATTGACCTCAAGAATGGACTTGTTGATCTCGTCGCTGCTTGCGGACTGTTCCTCGCTGGCAGTTGCGATGGCGCGCACCTGATCGGCAGTGGAAAGCGCGTTGTTGACGATTTCGCGCAGGGCTTCGCCCGACTTGTTAGCAAACGTTGTGGCGGTTTGCACCTGTTCAAGGGCGTTGTCCATGCTTTGCACGCTCTTGGATGTGCTTTGCTGGATGGCCGCAATGGCGTTGCCCACATCGTTGGTGGAAGCCATGGTCTTTTCCGCCAGTTTACGCACCTCATCGGCCACCACGGCAAAGCCGCGACCGGCCTCGCCAGCACGGGCCGCTTCAATGGCGGCGTTGAGGGCCAGCAGGTTGGTCTGGTCGGCTATGTCTGAAATAACGTTCATGATGCGGCTGATGGCCTGGGCATGCTCGTTGAGAGTACCCATGTCATCCTTGAGCGCCATGGAAACAGAGTGCACGCGGTCAATGCTTTGCAAGGCCTGCTGCACGATTTTTTCGCCGTTTTCGGCATTGGCTCTGGTCTGGTCAGACATGTCTGAAGCGGACGAGGCATTGCTCGCCACTTCGCGCACGGTGGCGTTCATCTGGTTCATGGCTGTGGCAGCATCGCCGAGGCGCAGGGCAGACTCGCTCGAAAGGTGGTTGGCCTGGCCGATGTGGGCTTCAAGCTCGTTGGACGCGGAGGATATGACCTTCACCACTTCTTCCAGTTGCATGGCGGCAGAGAGCATGCCCTCGCGGCGGGCGTTTTCCGCCTCTTTGCGGGCGGCCTCTGCCTGCTCTGTGGCGGCTTTTGCCAGGGCGGTCTGCTGTTCGGCCTCCTCGCCTTTCTGGCGGGCGGTGGTGATCATTTCCTGCAGATTGCTCACCATGTTCAGCAGGGCAGCGTGCAGCTCGGCCAGTTCGCCGTAGAATTGCCGGGCGTCAAGGTTCACGTTGAGATCGCCGGTGGCGACCTTGTCGGCCTCCTTGACAATAAGGCTCAAGGGCCGATTGATGGAGCGCGCTATGACCCAGGCGATCAGCAGCATGATCAGGGCCACGCTGAGGGTAATGATTACGCTGGCGCGCACGGCGGTGTTGGTGGCCGCAAGAATTTCTTCCTCAGACTGGAGCATGAGGATCTTCCAGCCATGCGGCGTGGTGAGCACATTGGCGCGTACTTCGTGTCCGTTCACAACGGTTTGCAGCATGCCGTCCTTGGCGCCAAACAGCTTTACAAGGCCGGGATCCTGTATGTCCTTGCCAATGATTTTGCCCGTCAGATCCTTGTTGCGCGGGTCGCAGAGGATGCGCCCCGTGTTTTCGAGCAGCATGAAGTAGCCGGTCTTGCCGAAATTGAGTTCGGCAAAGCGCTGCGACAGGCCGTTGAGCGAAACGTCGATGCCCAGAACGCCCGTAAAGTCGCCCCGGCGTGAAAACATTTTGTGCGTGATGCCCACCACAAGTTCACCAGTGATGGAAAGGTAGCTGTCGGCCAGGCCGACCTTTTGCGACGAAGCCGCGCGCTGCGTGTACCAGGGCCGCTTGCTGGTATTGTAGCCAGCGGGTACCTTGGTATTGTCGGCAGAGGTCGCGTAGCTTCCGTCAGTGTAGCCTGCGTAGGCTTCCACGTAATCTTCTGAGCCTTCGTCAAGCCGCACCAGCGGCTGAACCGTTTTGAAGGCATCTACCGAAAGATCGGCTCGACGAAAAACGTCCGCTTCTTTATTGTTGGAGAAGTTGGGGAAAAGACCCACAGCTTCAGCAATGTAAGGTTCCTGCGCCAGAAGGGCGACGTCGCGTTCCGCCCCGCTGATGAATGTTTCCACATAGTTGTTCATGAGGCGCAACTGGGTTGAGGAATTGGAAGTATAGCTTTCCTCGGCATTGTTGCGCATGGTCATGATCATAAAGGGCAGGGTGCCTGCTGCCATCACAATAATTGTAAAAAGGAATCCAAGAATAACGCGCAGTCTGATAGTCATAGCAAGGCTCCTGCTCAATCTGAAGTGGACATGCGTCCAGTCTGGCGGATCTGACGCTAACAAGATTATCGGCTTGTTTTCTGGAATCTTAATATCTGAAATACAAATGTAACATGAAAAAAACGATGGGGGCAGATGACACATACGTAGTACTCCCCGTGCGCGCAAGAGGGGCAGGCCGCACTTGCCTGCTGCCCATGAGTGCGTATACCGTCAGATTGCAATACGGCAGCATCCGGTGTGTCTGCACGGTCAGTCTGCGCACCGCCGGTTAAT
Organism: Desulfovibrio faecalis; assembly: GCF_053570625.1. Classification (NCBI taxonomy): domain Bacteria; kingdom Pseudomonadati; phylum Thermodesulfobacteriota; class Desulfovibrionia; order Desulfovibrionales; family Desulfovibrionaceae; genus Desulfovibrio; species Desulfovibrio faecalis. The sequence continues at coordinate 3,107,150 of NZ_JBRBQR010000001.1, read as the reverse complement.
CAAAATTAAAGATCGGGAAGGTTTGCATGTGTGCAACAAGCTTTTGGAGCAAGTGCAATGTGTCGGGCATTGCCCACAAGGGCGAAGAGTTCCTTAAATTTGTAGGGCCGGGGCTGCTGGTGACAGTTGGATTTATCGACCCTGGCAACTGGGCCGCCAATCTGGCTGCCGGGGCGGAATACGGCTATTCCCTGCTGTGGATGGTGAGCCTTTCCACCTTTATGCTCATTGTATTGCAGCACAATGCGGCCCACCTGGGTATTGTGACGGGCAAATGCATGGCCGAGGCCATAACGGAGTATTTTCCCTGCACCCTTGGTCGGCTTGTGCTGTTCAGCGCCTTTGGCGCTTCGGTCATGACCAGCATGGCTGAAATTCTCGGCGGCGCCATTGCCCTGCGCATGCTCTTTTCCATCCCCCTGCCCATTGGCGCAACCCTCACGGCTCTGCTCGCTGGCGGCCTTTTGCTGTTCAATTCGTACAATAAGGTTGAAAAGTGGATCATCGGTTTTGTGTCGCTGATCGGCATCGCCTTTCTGTATGAATTGTGGCTGGTGCCCGCCGGATGGCTCCCCCAGGCTGCGGTGGGCTGGGTGATGCCAGCCTTTCCCGAAGGTTCCATGCTGGTGATCATGAGCGTGCTTGGCGCGGTGGTCATGCCGCACAATCTTTTTTTGCATTCCGAAATTATTCAGAGCCGTCAGTGGAATCTTGAGGGCGACGCCTTTATCAAAAAAAGGCTCGACTATGAATTTTTTGACACGCTCTTTGCCATGCTGGTGGGTTGGGCCATCAACAGCGCCATGATCATTCTGGCTGCTGCGGTGTTCTGGACAGCGGGGGAGCATGTGACGGAACTTGAACAGGCCCGCGACCTGCTCAAACCCCTGCTGGGCGACAGCGCCTCCGTGATTTTTGCCGTGGCCCTGCTGTTTGCCGGGGTGGCCTCGTCCGTCACATCGGGCATGGCGGGCGGCATCATGACCTCGGGCATGGCGGGCGAACCCTACAATACCAAGGACAAGCACAGCGTCATGGGCATTGTTGGCTCGCTGGGCTGCGGCCTTGTGCTCATCTGGCTGACCAGCGACCCCTTCAAGGGCTTGCTGCTTTCGCAGATGGCTCTTTCGGTACAGTTGCCCATCACCATGGTTTCGTTGGTGGCGCTGACATCGTCCCCCAAGGTCATGGGCAAATACGCCAACGGCAAGGGCACAAAGCTGCTGCTCTACACGCTCACGGGCATCGTGACCGTGCTGAACATCATGCTGCTCTTCAGCGCGCTGGATTAGCGACATTTCTGAACCAGCCCAAGCATGTACCTGTCAGCGGACACAATATTGTATTGCCGTGTGGCTATAGTACAATATTGTCTGGATCGTGGATGAAGGTGAAAGGTAAATTAACTTACATATCGGCATGTTGAACGAAATCTTTCATCGGCATGTTCCTTGCTGTACCCAGAGCGGTTCCCAAACTTTTTGCGGAAAGAGGCACCATGAAAAGGCTTGAACATCTCATGCAGGCATTGCAGCAGCAGGATGATACCCCCGTCATGGGCAAAACAGACCTGCTGCTCTATGCCCCCTGCCCGGTAAAGCTTGTGGTCAAGGAGCGCATAGAGGCCATTGCCGCTGCGGCAAATCCTCCCCTCACGGCGCATATACCTATGGGCTGCACGTCGGTTGATCCTTATGACCCGCTGTATATGGAATCAGACGTGAACAAGCTGCCCGCCGTTATCGCGTCCATTGGCTACGGCGACTTCTGGCGCGGCGAATTTGTGCGGCGTTTTGTCAACACGGGCGTATTTGAAAGCGTACAGCCCCGCGTACTGAATCCCCTGTATGCCGATGCCGGGCTGATTGACCCTGCCGGGGCCTATACCATCTATGGCGTGACCCCGTATATTTTTCTGGTAGACCACAAAAAGCTGGACGGCCTGCCAGCGCCGAAAAACTGGGCAGACCTCATGAACCCACGTTATCGCGGGCAGATTGTCATGTGCGGCGATGGCGACGACATGGCCGATGCCGTGCTGCTCAACCAGTACAAGGATTTTGGCGAACCGGGCGTCACCGGGCTTGCCGCCAACATTAAAAGCTTCATGCACTCCTCGCGCATGGCAAAGGTCTGCGGCACAGCCGCGCCGGATGCCGGGGGCATCTTTATCATCCCCCTGTTTTTTGCCGAGAGTACCAAGCTGCCGGAACACGTGGAAATTGTCTGGCCTGAGGACGGCGCAGCCGCAAGCCCCCTCTACCTGCTGGCAAAAAAGTCTGAAAAAGCCCGTCTGGCCCCGGTGCTGGATTTCTTTGCCAATGGCTTTGGCGGCATAGACAGCGCCGCATGGTTCATCCCTGTGGACGGTTCGCGCCCCTCGCAGTTGCCCGCAGGGGCCAAGCTCAAATGGGTGGGCTGGGATTTTGTGGAAAGCAACGATGTGAACAGTCTGCGCGATATTCTGGCCCTGAAGTTCCGGCGTTTGCAGGCGGGCACGGCATGCGTCTCATAACCGTGGCGGGGCCGCCCGCGTGCGGCAAGACCTCGCTGGTGGTAAGGGCTGGCGCGGCCCTGAAAGCGCGGGGCGCGACCTGCGCCGTCATCAAGTTTGATTGCCTGCAAACCCGCGACGACGAACTCTACGCGGCGGCGGATATTCCCGTTTCCGTGGCACTTTCCGGCGGGCTCTGCCCCGACCATTTTTTTGCCACCAATCTGGAAGAAGCCTTTGCCTGGGCCGCAGAAACCGGGGCCGACATCTGCATTATCGAAACTGCTGGCCTGTGCAACCGTTGCTCGCCACATCTGCGCGGAGCCTTGGCCCTGTGCGTCATCGACAACCTCATGGGCATTGACGCGCCGGAAAAAATCGGCCCCATGCTGCGGCTGGCAGATGTGGTGGCCGTGACCAAGGGGGATCTGGTTTCGCAGGCAGAGCGCGAGGTCTACCGCTACCGCATCCGGCAGATGAACCAGCGGGCGGTTATCCGCCACGTGAACGGCCTGACAGGGCAGGGTTGCGCGGAGCTTGCCGCCATCATGGCCATCGCGCCGGACATTGCCTCCGTTACCGACATGCGGCTGCGCTTCGCCATGCCCGCAGCCATCTGCTCCTATTGCCTGAGCGAAATGCGCATTGGCGCGCGCTACCAGAAGGGCAACGTCAAAAAGGCGGAATTTGGAGAGGGCCATGGAGCGTGAAAATATGGAACTGGCCCTGCGCAGTCTGAGCCTGACCCCTGGGCGCGACAAGGCAGGCCAGCCGGAAAAGACGCAGATTCACTTTCGGCCCGGTGAAATCACGGCCCTGTTGGGGCCAACGGGCGCTGGCAAGAGCCGCTTTTTGAGCGATATTGAGTCGCTGGCCGCAGGCGATACCCCAACTGGTCGCACCGTGCTGCTCAACGGCGCGGAACCCGATGAAGACACGCGCTTTGATCTGCAGGGGCGGCTGGTGGCCCAGCTGACCCAGAACATGAATTTTGTGCTGGATATGGGCGTGATGGATTTTTTGCGCACCCACGCCCTGAGCCGCGAGGTGCCAGACCCCGAAGCCGCTGCGGCCAGGGTTTTTGCCGCCGCCAACGAACTGGCTGGCGAATCCTTTGACGGGTGTACGCAGTTGACCCAGCTTTCCGGCGGACAATCGCGCGCCCTGATGATTGCGGATACAGCCCTGCTCAGCTGGTCGCCCTTGCTGCTCATTGACGAAATTGAAAACGCGGGGGTGGACAAGCGCAAGGCCCTTGATCTGCTGCTGGCATCGGACAAGATTATTGTCATGGCGACGCACGATCCCGTGCTGGCTTTGGCGGCAGACAGGCGGCTGGTGTTCGAGCAGGGGGCCGTGGCATCGGTGCTGGCGCGTACCCCGGCGGAAGACGCCCTGCTGGCCCGGCTGGAAGAGATGGAGCGGCACTGGTCTGACGTGCGCGAGGCCCTGCGCAAAGGGGCGGACATGTCGCCCTGGGTTCTTTAGCTGGTATTTTTTGCGGGGGAAAACGCCCCGCACCAATCGTCATATGCTTTACTTGCAGTTTTAACAGGCTCTGTCTGAAGCAGAACAAGGAGCAAAATGTGCAAGATATACAAAGGCAGAGGCCGTCCCATGGGACGGCCTCTGCCTTTGTATATCTTGTGAAACGAACGTTATTTTTTTTCAAACATCTCGATCTGGGCAACCACCATGCGGCTGAACACGGCGGCAATGCTCTCTGCATCCACAGTGGCGGAGCCGGAACCGGCAAAGGCTTCGGCCACCTTTTGCGCATTGCTCACCATGGTGGAAAAAATCTGCGGGGTCACATTGGCGTTCATGGCGCGTTGGTAGGTGGAATCCATATTTTTTCCTTTCAGGCGGGAGGCTCCCGCATTCAGTTGAAACAAAGAGAACCGTTTCAGGGGGCAAAAGAACCGTAGTGGCATGCCCTAACAGATGCGGGGCAACTGCGCGCCCTCCAGCATACCCAGCAGGCGGCGGCCCCCTATGAGGGTTTGCAGCGCCACCTGTGCCTTGCCTTCCGTTACCGTGCCGATGCGGGCGGCTTCCTTGCCGTAGGGCGAGCGGTGCATGGCCTCAAGGGCAGCTTCTGCGCTGCTTTCGGGCACAATGCAGATGCATTTGCCTTCGTTGGCAAGGTACAGCGGATCCATGCCGAGGAAGGAACAGCCGTTGCGCACGGCTTCGTGAACGGGAACGCTGGCCTCGTCAAGCAGGATGGACACCTGCGACTGCTCGGCGATTTCGTTGAGCGTGGTGGCAAGCCCGCCACGCGTGGGGTCGCGCAGCACGTGCACCTCGCCCACCGTGTTGATGATGTCTTCAATCATGTGGTTCAGCGGGGCGGAGTCCGAGGCTACGTCCGTAAGGAAGGACAGGCCCTCGCGGCTGCCCATGACCGTGAGGCCGTGGTCGCCCATGGCTCCGCTGACTAGCACCACATCGCCGGGCCGGGCATTATGGCCCGAGGGCGAGGGCGAGGCAAACACCTGCCCGATGCCTGTGGTATTGATGAAAATCTTGTCGCAAGCACCGCGCGGCACAACCTTGGTGTCGCCCGTCACAATGCTCACCCCGGCCTCGCGGGCTGCCGCGCCCATGTCGGCCACAACGCGCTCGAGGGTTTCGAGGGGCAGGCCTTCTTCAAGGATAAATCCGCAGCTCAGGTAGCGGGGCCGCGCGCCCAGCATTGCAACGTCGTTGACGGTGCCGTGCACAGCCAGACTGCCGATGCTGCCGCCTGCGAAAAACAGGGGCGTCACCGTGTAGGAATCGGTACTCATGGCCAGCGGGCCGGAAAGATCGGTCAAAAGCGCCGCATCGTCCATGCGTTCCAGCAGGGGATTGGCAAAATGGCGCATGAAGCACTGGGCAATAAGGCGCTGCGAGGCTCTGCCGCCGCTGCCAGCATCAAGAAGAAGGCACTCGTCCATTATCGCTCCGAATATTTAAAGTAGGCCGCGCAACTGCCCTCGGTGGAAACCATACAGGGGCCAACGGGGTTGGCTGGGGTGCAGCGCTTGCCGAAAAGCGGGCAGTCCGGCGGGGTAATGCGCCCCTTGAGCACATCTCCGCAGCGACAGCCGGGCAGGGGGGGGACGTCCGGCAAGGTGAGGTCAAGGCGCTTCATGGCGTCCATGCTCTCATATTCCGGGCGCAGGGCCAGGCCGCTCTGGGGTATGCGGCCTATGCCGCGCCACAGGGCGTCCGCAGGTTGGAAAAACTGTTCCAGCAGGGCGCGGGCGCGGGGGTTGCCCGTGTCGTCCACAGCGCGGGGATAGGCATTGACCACATCGGGCTTGCCGTCGCGCATCTGCTCGGCCATGAGGCAGAGAGCCAGCAGAATGTCGGCGGGCTGGAAGCCGCCCACGATGCCGGGAACATGAAAATCGCGCGCCAGAAAGGCGTAAGGCTCCAGCCCAAGAATGGTGGAAACGTGCCCCGGCAGCAAAAAGGCTTCCACGCCGCACTGGCTGTCTTGAAGCAGGATGCGCAGGGCAGGGGGCACAAGCTTGTGCAGGGAGAGAACGCAAAAGTTGTTCAGCCCGCGCTGCTGGGCGGTGAGCAGGGTGGCGGCCACGGTGGGGGCGGTGGTTTCAAAACCAATGCCCAGAAAAACCACTGTATCGCCGGGGTTGGCCGCCGCAAGGGTCAGAGCGTCCAGCGGCGAATAGACAATTTCAACCCGTGCGCCTTGGGCCTGAGCGTGTTTGAGGCTGCGTCCACCGGGGCCGGGCACGCGCAACAGATCGCCAAAAGTGGCTATGATGACGCGGTCACGGCCCGCAAGCTCAAGAAAGGCGGCAACTTCCGCATCGTGCGTGACGCATACGGGGCAGCCGGGGCCGGAAAGGTGCGTTACCGACTTGGGCAGGAGCGAGCGCAGGCCGCTCTGGAAGATGGCAACTGTATGGGTGCCGCACACTTCCATGAAGCGCATTGTGCGACCATCAAGGGCGCGGTTAAGGCGATCAAGAAGGCTGTGGCACAGTTGCGGATTCTGAAAGGCGGTTTCCAGTTGCATGGGCATTCCTTTTTTGCGGCCCGCAGGGGATCGGCGGGCAAAACTCTGGCGGCATTCTCCGGGGCAAAGGCTCGGCCATTACTGGCGGTTCCGGCAAGGAGAAAGGCTTTTTACCTGCTGCACACGCGCTGTATCCAGCAGGAATAAAAGCCTTTCTGCCGAGCCTTGAATGTAAAATGGTTGTGTGTATCAGGTCCATGATATGTTAACAATATGAGAAATTTTGTTCCCTGCCAAGGAAGTAAGCCTTTTTATGGAGAGAGTGTACTGCTTCGGTACTCGACCGGAATAAAAAGGCTTCCTGACGCAGGCAGGGGGCAACAGGGCCATATTGTTAATATATCATTAGGCCAGCGGGGCCAAAGTATTGAGGCCTGTTTCTACCGGCAGCCCGCACATGAGGTTGGCGTTGGCCATGGCCTGGCCGGATGCGCCCCTGCACAGGTTGTCGATGGCAGAAACGATGATGAGCCGCCCCGTACGGGGGTCTACCACAAGACCCAGGTCGCAGAACATGCTGCCGCGCACAAAACGCGTTTCCGGCAGCGCACCCTTGGGCAGAATGCGAACCCACGGGCTGTGTTCCCACGTGCGGGTAAAGGCCTCGCGCACTTCGTCCAAGCTTGTGGCGGGGTTTTTGAGCTTGGTATAGATGGTGGACAAAATGCCCCTGTTGGTGGGCAAAATGTGCGTGTTGAACGAAACCCGCATGTCGTGGCCCGCCAGCAGGCTGAGTTCCTGCTCGATTTCCGGCGTATGCCGGTGCGTGGGCAGACCGTAGGCACGGAAATTGTCGGAAATCTCGCAGAACAGCGTAGGCACTGCTGCCTTGCGGCCAGCGCCCGTGGCCCCGGATTTGGCGTCCACTACAATGTCATCGGTATGCACGAGGTCATTCTTGATGGCGGCGTACAGGCCCAGTATCACCGAGGTGGGGTAGCAACCTGGGTTGGCGATAAGTTTCGCACCCGCGATTTCAGCCGCATATAGTTCGGGCAGGCCGTACACGGCCTTGTGCAGCAGATCAGTGCATACGTGCTCGCGCTTGTACCATGTGGCATATGTTTCTGGGTCGCGCAGGCGAAAATCCGCCGAGAGGTCAACAACTTTCACCCCGGCGCGCAGCAGCATTTCAGCCATGTCCATGGCTGTGCCTGCGGGCACGGCAAGAAAGACCACATCGCACTGACGGGCGGCTTCCTGCGGGTCAAATACGCTGATGACCACATCCGCGCCGGGCATGTGGTTCAGAAAAGGATAGAAATCCCCCAGCCGTTTGCCGGATTCCGCCCGCGAACAGGCCATGGCAAGCCGCATGGAAGGATGGCTTACGAGAAGCCGCGTCAGTTCCATGCCCGCGTAGCCGGTAATGCCCACCAGACCCACATTGATTGTCTTCATGCCGCCGATCCTTTGGAAACTATGGTCGATAGTAGTGACGAAGCCGCGCCGCGCAGACGGCAGATTGCCGCTGGCCGTGCCGCACCGCAGAGCCTTAAGCTTTTTTTGACTGGCAGGCGCAGTCCGGGCCGCACTTCATCACGAACTTCATGCGCAGCTCGTAGAGGATGCTCTCCAGCAGCTTTCGCTCCTGTTCTTCCAGTCCATTTTCAGTTTTGGCGCGCAGCATTTCCAGTACATCAATGCTGTGCTTTGCCAGCGGCAGGTTTGTTTCCGTACCGCCGGTTTCGGGATTGGGCACCTCGCCCAGATGCACCAATGCCGATGACGCCAGCGAAATGATAAAGGTCGAAAACGTCACTTCCGGCATGGGGCCATCGGCCTTGCAGCCGCAGTTATTGTCACTCATGGCGACCTCGTGGCACGTAAACGGTTACGGTAACTGCAATTTGCGCCAAATGCCTGCGTCCAACATACAAGCTTTTACCGCCAGCGCAAGGGCTTGCGCCCTAGCTGTGGATCAGCGGCAGCGGCTCGCCTGGTTTGCCCGCCAGGGCCATGCGATAAGCTGCCAGCGCTTCTTCAAGATAGTCACGCGAGCCGCAGTGTCCACCCGCTTCAATGATGCCCCGGTTAAGGGCATGCAGCCCGGCCACCAGATCGGCCCAGTCCACCCAGCCCATATGGCCTATGCGCACCATGCGGCCCTTCATGTGATCCTGACCGCCAGCCATGCACACTCCGTAGTTGTCCATGGCGATGCGCAGCACCTCGGCGCCGTCAACGCCCGCAGGCAGCATGACGCTGGTGATGCCCCAGGCAAAGTGGGTTTTGGCGTAAAGCTCAAGGCCCATGGCGGCAACGCCTGCACGGGCCAGCATGGTCAGCGCCCACTGCTTGGCGTAAATGGCTTCAAGACCGTTTTCCAGCAGCATTTCAAGACTTTCGTCCAGGCCGACCACAAGGTTCACCGCAGAGGTGAACAATGTTTGCCCCTGAGCGATCTTGGCTCGTTCCTTGGGCAGGTTGAAATAGAAGCAGCCGGGCGTGACGCTTTCGGCCCTTTTCCATGCGCGGGGCGAGAGCGCCAGCAGCGCAAGGCCGGGGGGCAGCATGAGGCCTTTTTGCGAGCCGGTGACAAGGCAGTCAATACCCCACTGATCCATGGGGCAGGGCGCGAGGCTCACGGCAGAGATGCCGTCCACCAGCAGCAGAGTGTCGGTATCGCGGGTGATGCGCGCCACTGCTTCCACAGGGTGCAGTACGCCGGTGGAGGTTTCGGAGTGCTGGATAAGCACCGCCGCGATGCCCGGATCGGCCTTGAGGGCCGTTGCAACGGCCTGCGGGTCAACGGCTTCGCCCCACGGCACTTCAAGTGTGGTGACTTCAAGCCCGCGCGAAACCGCGATCTCGCGCCAGCGCTGACCAAACTTGCCGCCCTCGACCACCAGTACCCGCTGGCCGGGGGTAAACAGACTGTACACCGCCGCCGTCATGGCGCCTGTGCCGGAACAGGAAAGGGGCAGAACCACATCTGCGGTGCCGAACAGCACGCGCAGGCGCTCCTGAACCCGGCCCATCACGGCCTTGAATTCGCTTTTGCGGTGGTGGATCATGTCTTTGGCAAGCACAAGACGTACGCGCTCCGGCAGAGGCGTGGGGCCAGGGGTGAGCAGGCGGACTTTGTTCAGCATGTCAAATCCTTCTAGTTACGCGCCCACTTGGGCGATAAAGCACTTCAGATAGGCCGTTTCGGGCATGGCGGCGTGGATGGGATGATCCGGCCCCTGGCCCCCGGCAAAAAGAATACGGGCATGCAGTTTGCGCTTGGCGGCGGCCTGCGTCAAGCAAGCGCGCAAAGACTGCGTTTCAAGATGGTGCGAACAGGACGAGGTTGCAAGTATGCCCCCCGGCGCCAGCAGTTGCACGGCCAGATCATTGGCCTGCTTATAGGCCGCCAGGCCAAGGGCCGCGTCCTTGCGGCGCTTGATGAAGGCCGGGGGATCAAGGCTGATGGCCTGAAAGCGGCGGCCCTCGTCGCGCATCTGGCGCAGCAGGTCAAAGGCGTCGCCGCACAGGGTTTGGGCTTCGCAGCCGGGGGCGTTGGCTCGGGCGTTTTCTTCCGCAAAGGCGAGCGCCAGGGCCGAGGCGTCCACAAAGGTGACGGAGCGCGCCCCCGCAGCTGCTGCGGTAACGCCGAACCCGCCAACATAGCTGAAAATATCCAGCACGTCGGCATCCTTGGCATAGCGCGCCAGTTCCGCCCTGTTGGGGCGCTGGTCGTAAAACCAGCCGGTTTTCTGGCCTGTGGCGCAGGGCGCGAAAAAGCGGCAGCCGTTTTCCGGCACTTCCAGCCTTTCGGGCAACAGGCCTTCGCTCTCTTGCTCGCGGGAGAGGTTTTCAAGCCCGCGCGCGGCAAGGTCGTTGGCCCAGAGAATGGACGTGGGGCGCAGCAGCGTGTGCAGGGCAGCTGTGAGCGCCTCACGCCTTTGTTCCATGCCCGCAGTGGTGACCTGTACGGTCAGGTGGTCGCCGTAACGGTCAATGACCAGACCGGGCAAAAAATCGCCCTCGCCGTGGCAAAGCCTGTACCAGGGGCCGGGATAGAGGCGCTGGCGCAGGGCCAGTGCCGATTCCAGCCTTTGGGTCAGCAGGGCTTCGTCCAGTTCCACATCGGGCTTGCGGCTGTGCAGGCGGGCGCAGATAAGCGAAGCCGAGTTGACGCACACGCTGCCAAGGGGCGCGCCGCGCCAGTCGCACAGTGTCGCGGATTCACCGGGGGCAAAGTCGGTGAGCGGGCTTTGTTTTACGTCCACCTCATTGGCGAAAATCCAGAGATGCCCGGCGCGCAGACGCCGATCTTCATTTTTTTTGAGACAGAGTTTGCGCATATGTTACTTTCCCGCTGCTTCGGCGGGGGCGGATTTTTGGGAGGTTTGCGCCGCAAGGGCGTTGATCTGTTCTTCCAGCGTTTTCTGACCGGCGACAGAGGAGCATGTAAACAGCGCGCCGGGGTCGTTCAGAGCAGCCAGTATTTGCAGAATACCTATACGCTGGCCCTTGGCGCTGGCGGCTTCAAGCTGACCGGGGCGTTGCACAAAGGTCAGCAGGGCCTGACGTATGGCGTTGTTCTGCTGGGTGGGGGCAAGATCCAGCCCCTTGTCCAGAGTCTGGTGCAGCGCCGTGGCCGCCGCGCGCCCGTCGTGGGAAAGATTGAGCCCAACCCAGGCCAGCGCGCCGTGATCCTTCACGGCGAGGTGCAGATCGCTGAAGCTTTGCATCAGCAGGGCCTGTTCGCTGGTGCTGATGATTCCGGCATCGTACAGGGTGAACGAGCAGTCCACGTCCGCGAGGCCTTCGGCCTTGATGGACATTGTTTTTTTGTGCGAAGCGGTGCTCAGACCAAGGCTTTCAAAGGTCATGCTGGCCTTGAGCGCCGGCATGGCAAGGCCGGAAGCATCCTCAAGCAGGCTTTTGGAGGCCGCAAGGTCGCGGATAAAGCTGGTTGTGTGGCGCGGCGAGTTGGAAAGCCAGTCAAAACCCACGCTGCCAACAGTCACGCTGCCGTTTTCCACAGCAAAGGTCATGCCCGAGGCGCGCACCTGCCGCACAAGGGGCGGGTCAGCAGCCAGAATTTCTTCCACAACCGGGCCAAGGGCCTTAACTGCTGCGTCCATGTCGTTTTCGCTCATGGCGGCTGCGTCCATAAGGCGGTGCAGCAGGCCCAGCTCCGGCAGGGTGAGGCCGTTGGCTTCAAAGCTCGCCATGCGCATGCTCTCGTGCCCATCAAGGCGGCTCTGCATGTCTTCAATGCGCATATGCTCGACTGATGCGCCGTCCCATCCCTTGATCAGCGATTCTTTAATGGTCAGCTGGGCCAGACCTTCCTTGCCGGGAAGGCTGACGCTCAGAAAAAAGCTGTGCGCCTTGTCTGCGCCCATGAGGTAGGTGGCGGCCAGCGCGTCAATGGGTGCTCCGTCAAGAAAACGCCCCACCAGTTCACTCTGACTGCGCAGTTCGTCAATTTCTTCGCGCTGCACCGAGCCTCGGGCCTCGGGCGTGCGCAGGGCCAGATTGCGCAGCACGATGTTTTCGGCCACGGGCATCATGCCCACATCCTTCAGCACCATGGGCCGCAAAGGGGTGTAGGCCAGCAGCATGCGCATGGGAATGCGGAGCGAAACCTCCGCCACTTCATACGCAAGTGGCCCCTGGGGAGTTTCGCCGCGCAGGCGCAGGCCGTACAGGGTCAGGGTGCGCGACAAGGGCGAAAATTCCACCCTGTCCACTGCGGCCTGCGTGGATATGCCGTCGCCGGAGATCCCGATGCTCTGGATGCCCCTCTGCACCTGCCCCTCCACCAGAGGGCTCAGGCCGAAAAACAGACCCAGAAAACCCGCCGCGATCAGAATAACCACGGCGGCTGGCAAATATGCTTTTTTCATTCAGGTTTCTCCAGCTTCAAAACTTCAGCGGCAAAATTTCAAGTGCGGGCTTGCGCCGCGCACCGCAGGTATTCAGCCGATTTTGCTAAAATGTGTTCGGCAAGGGCCGTGGCCCACATGCACTTTAATCCACCCGGTGGTGGCAGCCAATACTTACCTTGTTGCGCAACGCGGCCTGCGTGATGATGTACGAGGTCTGCGAGCCGTGGAAAAGATCCACCAGTCGCCGCGATATACGCGTGCGCTTGTAAAAGTCGTGGATATGCCGCACAAGGTCGCGCATGTCTTCGAAGGCGCGGCGCAGGCGCGCCTCTGTCCGGGCAATGCCCACGTAATTCCACATGGTATTGCGGATGTTTGCCCAGTCCTGAGCCACAAGGGCCGGGTCGTCCCTGCGCTCATCGCCTTCGTGTTTCCAGTCTGGGATGGCGGCGGCAAGGGCCTTGGGCAGGCCGCTTTCGGCCACCACGCGGTGGGACAGATCCTTGCCGCTGCTCACGCCCCATACCAATGCCTCAAGCAGGGAGGTGCTGGCAAGACGGTTGGCCCCGTGCAGGCCGGTGCAGGCGCATTCTCCGATGGCGTATAGCCCGTGCAGCGAGGTGCGTCCATGCACATCGGTGAGTACGCCGCCGCAGAAATAGTGGGCCGCAGGCACCACGGGGATGGGCTCCTTGAGAATGTCGATGCCGGCCTCGCGGCATTTTTCGTATACGGTAGGAAAGCGCGTGGGCACGTCCTGCTCCACGCCGCTCACATCCAGATACAGGCAGGGCGCGCCGGTGTGCAGCATTTCGTCCATCATGGCCTGGGCCACCACGTCACGCGGGGCCAGGTCGCCCCTGGGGTCGTGGTCGAGCATGAAGGCGCGGCCCTTGCTGTCAAGCAGGCGCGCGCCCTCGCCGCGCATGGCCTCGGTAATGAGCGAGCGGCGGTTGCTGCGTTCTTCGTACAGCGCGGTTGGGTGGAACTGCATGAACTCGAGGTTGGCAAGATCAACGCCAGCGCGAAAGGCCATGGACATACCCGTGCCCACGCAGCCGGGCGCGTTGGTGGAGTGCAGGAAGACCTGCCCCACGCCGCCGGTGGCAAGCACAGTCCAGTCCGCGAGGATGGTTTCCGTTTCGCCGGTTTCTTCATTGAGCACGTACGCGCCAAGGCAGCGGTTGCGCACCTCGTAGCGGTACTGCGAGGCCTTGGCGTGGTGGTGGCTGGTCAGAAGGTCGATGGCGGCGCGGCGGTGCAGCCGTGTGATGCGCGGATGCGCCAGCACCTGGGCGGTGAGGCCCTCCATGATGGCCCTGCCCGAAAAGTCGGCGCAGTGCAGAATACGCTGGGTGGAATGCCCGCCCTCGCGCGTGAGGTTGAACGTGCCGTCCTCGTTGCGGTCAAAGGGCACCTGGGCGCGCTTGATGAGCACCTCATCCACGCACTGCGGGCCTTGCGCGCACAGAAAACTGACGGCCTTGTTGTAATTATAATTGTGCCCTGCAACCAGAATGTCCTTTTCCAGAGCTGGCGCGTCCGAGGGATGTTCTGGCGTGGGATTTGCCTGATAGATGATGCCGCCCTGGGCAAGTTCGGAGTTGCCGTCAGCCAGCCTGTCTCCGGCGTTGAGCAGGAGAACGTCGCAGCCAGAGTCGGCAAGGGTAAGTGCAGCGGTACATCCGGCAACGCCCGAGCCGATGATCAGCACGGGCACATGACGGCGAATAGAATTCACGGCGCAAACCTCAGTTACCGCAAGCTTCAAGCATGCGGGTTAGGGAGAGACGGGCGGGGGGGCAGAGGTTCTCCTCAATGTGCAGAGGCGAAGCTGCTCCGGCGGCTACGCTTTGCAGCGTGGCCAGAAGCTTCTTTTCCGTAACCTTGGCCATGTTGCCGCAAATGGCATGGCCCAGCGGCAGGATGCGGCATTGGCCCGCATGGCGTTCAGCCAGACGGTACACAAGGTTGTTCTCCGTGCCGACAATCAGGGTCGTGCCCGGTTCTTCGGCGGCTACGCGGGCCGCCTCCTTGATGAGATATGACGTGGAGCCTGCGCCATCGCAGGCTTCAATGACTTCCTGCCTGCATTCGGGGTGGGCGATGACGCGGCAGCCGGGGTATTCGGCGCGGATGGCCTCCACATCATCGGGTTCAAAACGCGCGTGGATGGCGCAACAGCCGGGCCAGAGCAGCAGCTTGCGGTCAAGGGGCTGGGTTTCTGGCTGTACCAGCCCCGCAGCGCCCACGCGCAGCACATGGCGTTCGTCCTGGCTGATGCCCAGAGTTTCGGCGGTATTGTTGCCCAAATGCCTGTCGGGCAGAAAGAGCACGCCATCGCCCTGATCCAGCGCCCAGCGCAGCATGATCCTGGCATTGGCAGATGTGCAGACCGCGCCGCCAAATTCGCCCACCACGGCCTTAAGGGCCAGATCTGTGTTGACATAAGCCAGCGGAATGATCTTGCGGCCTGTGGCTGCGAGCTGCTCCAGCACCTTGCGGGCCAGGGGGGCCGGGGTCATGCGCGACATGAGGCAGTCTGCGTCCAGACTGGGCAGATGCACGCTCTGGCCGGGCTTTGCCAGCAGGGCGGCGGATTCACCCATAAAATAGACGCCGCAAAAAACAATGTGGGCCGCGTCAATGCCGGGAACGCGGCGGGCCAGCTCCAGCGAATCGCCGGTGATGTCGCAGTGGCGCACCACGTTGTCGTTCTGGTAGTGGTGCCCCATTATACACAGATTCGCGCCGAGCTGTTTTTTCAGGGATGCGATTGCAGCGCTTGTGTCTTGCATGTCAGGTTCCTCAGCAGGCAGTATGAAAAAAGAAGTGGCAAATGCGGAAATTTGTTCCGGTGATGTCACTGTGTTGTCGCAATGTCGCCGTATGGTTGCCGCCGTGGGTCAGCGTGTTGTTTCCAAGGCTGGCGGTTTGCGGTGTGCGGAAGTATGGCAGCAGAACGCGGGCATGGCTGTTGCTGCGGCTACACTGCCAGCAGGGTCATGCTGAAATCTGCCGACACTGCGGAATGGGTCAGACGCCCCACAGAAATAAAATCGGGCCTGCGCGGCTCGGTGAGCGCAAGGGAGCGGATGGTATCCAGCCGCACGCCGCCGCTCACTTCGGTTTCGATGGAGCGGGGCACAAGGGCGAGAGCCTCGGAAAGGCGCTGGCCGTCCATGTTGTCCATCATGATGCGGTCAGCCTTGGCGGCTACTGCTTCGTACACGTGGTCAAGGGTGCGGCACTCCACCTCGATGGGCGGGCAGGGCGCGTACTGCGCCCGCAGTTTGGCAACCGCCGCCGTGATGGAGCCAGCGGCATCAATGTGGTTGTCTTTGAGCATGAGCATTTCTGTCAGGTTTTTGCGGTGGTTGTGCCCACCGCCAGCCTGAACGGCGTATTTTTCGACCCAGCGCAGACCCGGAGTGGTTTTGCGGGTATCGAGCAGATGTACGCCAGTGCCTTCCAGTTCACGCACGTAGCGGGCGGTGAGGTTGGCAATGCCCGAAAGATGGGTGATGAAGTTCAGAATGACGCGTTCGGCCTTGAGCATGGCCGTGGCTGGGGCCGTGATATGCGCAACCTCTGTCATGGAGGGCACGGCGGCGGCTTCCCTGACCAGCGCGCGCCATGTGAACGGCGCGCCGAGGCTTTTGAAAACAGCGCCGATAATCGGCAGGCCCACAACCAGGGTGTCTTCCTTGGCGCGGATAACGGCGTTCATGGAGGATTCTGGAGCGAAAAGCCCCAGAGCGGTCATTTCAGGGCCGTCTTCCTCAAGAGCGAGATCGATGGATTTTTGGAGTAGCCGCTGACCTTCGGGAGAGAAAAATGCGGCCCAGGGCGTGAACATTGCGCTTGTCCCCATTTCTTGCACGTGCTAAGTGGAAACTCGCCCGTCAGGGCGCGCTCCGCACACGCTGCAAGACTGTAAATATGGCCCGATTGCGGCGGTTGCCCAATACGGGTGTGGTGTAATAGATAGAATGCCCCGTGTTTCGCGTCAAGCTGCCGGGACTTCATGAGTTTTTTCACAAGCATGACGTGCTGGTGACAATCACACGTTTTTTGCTTAACAGTCGGCAGTGTTTTGCGGCTGGCTGTCGGGGATCGTAAAAAATTGCCCCGGATTGCCGTGCCGCCCATCGTGTGCGGTTTTGGAGGCTGCCATCGGCTGTTGCCCGTGGCGGAGCTTTGCCGCTCCTTGTTGCAGGGTTGCGCCTTGGGCGCGACCATTCCACTTTGGCTACAGACTGGATTAAAGGCGCGCCATGGCAGATCAGCACAACGACAAATTCCGTACCGATCCTGCGGAACAGCCCGGCAGCGCGCAGCCCACTGTAGTACCTCCCCATCCTTCATCTGAAAAAGACACCCTGCCCACGGGCGCGGCCTCTCTGCTGACTGCGGAGCGGCCCGATGCCCATGATCAAGATTTTGCCGCAGAATACGCCGATGCCGAATTCGTGCATCCGGCTGACATGGCGGACCATCTGGAGAATTTGAGTCTCGAAAAGCAGGTCAGCACCCTGAGTCGCATGTCCAAGGAGGACGCCGCCGAGGCGCTGGCCGAACTGGACGAGAACATGGCCGTGGACGTGCTGGAAAATCTGGACGACGACGTAGCCGCCCAGATTATCGCCGAGATGTCGCCTGACGACGCCGCCGACGTGCTGGACGAACTGGACGAGGATCACCGCGACGCCCTGCTGGAAAAGCTTGACCGCGAAGATTCGGAAGAATTGCGCAACCTGCTCAATTTTGACCCGGATTCTGCGGGCGGTGTCATGAACACCGAGCTTATTCTGCTGGAAAAGAATTTCACGGCAGACGAAGCTATCGCCCATATCCGCAGCGAAATGGAAGACAAGGAAAGCCCCTACTACGCCTATGTGGTGGACGAACATCAGGTACTTGTGGGCGTGCTTTCTCTGCGCGACCTCATGCTGGCGCGTCCCGGCACCATCGTGGGCGACGCGGTTTCGGGACAGAGCGTTGTCAGCGTCACCTACGATACGGACGAGCGCGAAGTGGCAAGCCTGCTCTCGCACTACAATTTTATGGCTATGCCCGTTGTGGACAACGAGGGGCATATCCTCGGCGTGGTCACCTATGACGACATCATGGACATCATGCACGAAGAAGCCAGCGCCGACATGCTGGGCATGGTGGGCGCCGACCCGGAAGAAAGCGTGGATACCCCCTGGCTTGAGAGTGTGCGCAAGCGCCTGCCCTGGCTGTTTGTGAACATGATAAATTCCGCCCTCTCGGCCTCTGTGGTCTACATGTTTGAGGGTTCTATCGCCCAGATGGCCGTGCTGGCCGTGCTCATGCCCATGGTGGCCAATCAGGCGGGCAATACGGGGCAGCAGGCTCTGGCGGTGATGATCCGCCAGTTGGCCACAGACCGTTTTGACCAGAAAAAAGCCTGGATGGCTGTGGTGCGCGAGGGCAAGATCGGCATTGTCACTGGCATGGCCATGGCTGTGGTGGCCTTTTTCGCTGCATGGTGGTTCACGGGCCTGCCCATGGTGGGCGGCGTCATGGGCGGGGCGCTCTTGTGCGACATGCTTTTGGGTGCTGTGGCTGGCGGTTCCATCCCGCTTATTTTTCGGGCGCTGGGGCGTGACCCCGCGCAGGCTTCAAGTATTTTTCTCACCACCATCACCGATGGCGCAGGCTTTTTTATCTTTTTGGGCCTGGCCTCTCTGTTCATTTTATAAAAAATTTGTCACCCTTGGTCTGTTTGAGGGATCATGCCCCTGCAACGGCGCGGCTGTTACAGGGCAACCTTGCGTTGCTCCGTGTGCTGCATCATAGCCGCTGCGGCTTTCTTGCCGCGCGGCCAGGGCATGGAGGCCTTCCGGCTTTGTCCCCCATTGCCGGATTAGACGCCAACAGCCGCCACAGGGGAAGCGGGCCGAAACATCAGCTGCGAGAGCCGCAAAGCCGTGCCAATGGGTGATATTCCGGGCGAGGTCTGCCGCATTTTGCTGGTGGACGATCACAAGCTGCTTATGGAGGGCGTGCGCAGTCTGCTCGCGCCTTACGGGCATCTGCGCGTTGTGGGCATGGCCCAGAACGGAGGCGAGGCTGTGGCTCTGGCGGCATCCCTGCAACCGCATTTGCTGGTGCTTGACCTTGGCATGCCCGGCATGAACGGTCTTGAAACAGGGCGCGCCGTGCTTGAGGTGCGGCCCCAGACGCGTATTTTGGTCTATACCGGGCATGAAGATCAGCGCTGGCTGCCGGAGCTTATTGATCTGGGCATTATGGGGCATGTGCGCAAGTCTGAATCGCCCGGTGTGCTGCTGCGCGCCATTGAAAGTGTGCGCGCGGGCGAGATTTATCTGAGTTTTTCTGATCCGGGCGGCCGTGTGGCGGCCATGCTGCGGCAGCGGCGCGAGGCTGCCGATACGGCGAATGCCGATGCCGGGGCTGATCTGGGGGCGCTTTCGCCCCGCGAGAAAGAGATTTTTCGTTTGCTCGCTGACGGCATGAGCGTCAAGAGCATAGCCGCAGAACTGTATATCAGCCCCAAGACGGTGGAAACCCACAAGTACAATCTGCTTACCAAGTTGCAGGCCGGGTCTGTGGGGGATTTGGTCAAGATTGCCATCCGGCACGGTCTTGTGAAGGTGTAGCGGAACGGCAGAAAGCAAAAAAGAAGGCCAGAAAGCAGGAATGCGGCAGTCCTGGGTGGGGGAGAGAGCCTGTCAGGCTGATTTACGCAAACCCGTCTTTTCCGCCCTGAATGCGTCAGCGCCGGAATTTTGATGCTCACGTACTTGAGTACGCTGCGCTCAAAATCCCGGCGCTTCCTTTTCAGACCGCAAAAACCGTATTTTGCAAATTCGCCCAACACCAGCCGTCGCCTTCGCATTCGCTCCGGCGAGTTTAAGGAAGGCAACACAACGACCAGCTTTTGATGGCGGGGCGGAGGGAGTCAGAAAAGGCAAGAAAAGCAGAAAAGCTGGGAGAAAAAGGCAAAAGTAGGGGGAGAGTTTTTGCGGGATGGGTGAGCCTGTCAGGCTGATTTACGCAAACCCGGCTTTTACACCCTGAATGCGTCAGCGCCGGAATTTTGATGCTCACGTACTTGAGTACGCTGCGCTCAAAATCCCGGCGCTTCCTTTTCAGACCGCAAAAACCGTATTTTGCAAATTCGCCCAACACCAGCCATCGCCTTCGCATTCGCTCCGGCGAGTATAAGGAAAGCAACTCCACGACCAGCTCCTGGTGGTGAATATATTTTTTGACTCGCAAATTTCCTGTCTGGTCATGGCTGAACGGGAATTGGTGTCGTTACAAGTAACTTGTGGTGATTTTAGAATGTTTAGTGTTACTGAGAAAAGTACAAATGCAAACCCGAAACGAGCAATTTAACCAGTGGTACTTGGCTGAATGCGGATATTGATCGAAGCGAAAGCGTCCTCTGGCATTAACGCGGCGCGGAGGGAGATCACCTGAGCGAGCGTGGCGAGCGAGGGAAGCTCCCGCAGCAAGAGACGCGTTGCCCTCGCCACGCTAAGGAAGTTGAAAGCCCTTCTTATGGGGGTGCTTCGGGGGGGATGCAAGGGGGGCCGAGAAGGGGGCGTAGCCCCATAACCGGCCCCGCCTTGCCGCGCGCCGCGCAGGCGTCCCAAGCTTCGCCGGAGGGCGAAATAGAGTGCCCGCAGGGCAGCAAATACTCACAACACCACGCCGGGGAGGCAAAATTGCGCGCCGCGCAGGCGTCCCAAACACCGCCGGGTGGCGGAATCACATGCCCGAAGGGCAGTAAACTGCTTAAGCCCCACGCGGGGAGGCAAACCCCGCGCCCGAAAGACCGCAAATTCCCCGCACGCCAACAGGCTAACTCTCTCCCCCTCCCCTCTGGGGAAATCCCTTAGTCATTTTTTCACAATTCAGGATTCTCCTGATAGTACCCAACCCCTTTCCAAACTACCTTGGGCTAACCGTAAATAAACTTGCGTCGGCAAAAGGCCGCAAGGGGGAAACAATGGCTTTTGATTTCCAAAGAACCTTGAAGAGCGGGGCTGAGAATTCTGTGATGAAGTTCATTCTGCTGCCCGTGGTACTGTGTCTGTGGCTTGCCTGCCCGATGTCGGCGCAGGCCGCTGAGGCCCTTCCGGCTGCTCAGGCCGCAGTAACGGCGCAGGCTGAAAATGCCGCTCCAATCCAGACCCAGTCTTTTGTGGCTGTGGCTGCCGCCGAAACCTCGGTGCAGGCTGCGCCCGCTGAAGCCGCTCCTGCTGCTTCGCAAGCGACTGAAGCGGTGGCCATAGACAACCATCCGTGGTGGTACTGGCCGCTGGCCCTGCTGTTCTTCTGTTTTATCCTTGGTGTGATCGCCGTCATGGCAGGTGTAGGCGGCGGCGTTTTGTTTGTGCCGCTGGTGAGCGGGTTTTTCCCCTTCCACCTCGACTTTGTGCGAGGCGCTGGCCTGTTGGTGGCCCTTGCGGGCGCGCTGGCCGCTGGCCCCGGTCTGTTGCGGCGTAACTTCGCCAACCTGCGTCTGGCTCTGCCTGTGGCGCTGATTGCCTCTGCCTGCGCCATCGTGGGCGCCATGCTCGGCCTGGCGCTGCCGACCCATATCATCCAGACCTGCCTTGGTGCGACCATCCTCGGTATTGCCGTGCTGTTGCTGCTTTCCAAAAATTCCGTGCGTCCGGTAGTGACCAAGCAGGATGCCATCGGTCTTGCGCTCGGCATGAACGGCGTTTTCCTTGAACCCAGCACCGGCGAAGTGGTGGAGTGGAAAACCCACCGCACCCTGGCTGGCCTACTGCTGTTCATCGCCATCGGCATCATGGCGGGCATGTTCGGCCTTGGCGCTGGCTGGGCCAACGTGCCTGTGCTCAACCTGCTCATGGGCGCGCCCCTCAAGGTGGCCGTGGGTACCTCCAAATTCCTGCTTTCCATTACCGACACGTCTGCCGCCTGGGTGTATCTGAACCAGGGTTGCGTTATCCCGCTGATGGCCGTTCCTTCCATCGTTGGCCTCATGCTGGGTTCTGTGGTGGGTGTGCGTCTGCTTGCCAAGGCCAAGCCCAAGTTCATCCGCTACATGGTTATTGGCGTGCTCTTCTTCTCCGGGGCCAAGGCCCTCATGAAGGGCCTCGGCTGGTAATCCGCATCGGATACGCTTGAACTGAAGGGAGAAAACAATGACCACTGATCTGAAGAACGACATAAAGGCCTCCCCCGCGCAACTGCGCTATGCAGACACCCTGTTCTACGGCGCGCTGCTGGGCTTTGTGGCAATGCTTGTTACTTACGCGCTCTATGTTTTTGGCGTGCTGACGCCGCAGATTCCTCTGGACCAAATGCCGTACCTGTGGACGCAGAACGCAGCAGCCTACCGCGCTGCGGGCAATATTCCTCAAGGTTGGGGCTGGCTTGCCCTTGTGGGTAAGGGCGATATATGCAATTTCATTGGTATCGCTTTTCTTGCGGCGCTCACCATCATCTGCTTTGTGCAGCTTGCGATCAGTCTTGTGCGCCAGAAGCAGTGGATTATGACGATTATTGCCGTGCTTGAAGTGTTGGTGCTCAGCCTTGCGGCTTCGGGCGTTCTGGTGGCTGGCGGCCATTAGTCGGGGTTTTGCCTTACGGGGCCGGGGAACGTGCCGCCGTGGAGCTGAACCGCACCAGCGGGCTTGACGGCGGCGCAGACCTTGGAGGGCACATGTTTGCCACGATAAAAAACTACTTTGCGCATCTGCTGGAAGTTCCGGAGGCTGTGTCTCCGGCCCGGTACCGCTCACTGCGGCGGCTGATGACAGTGCTCATGGTGGCCGTTTCGGTTACGCCGCTACTGCTGCTTTCGGCCATCAGCCACGTGCAGTACATGCGTACCCTTGAGCGCGAGCTTGAAAGCCCGGTGTACGCCCTGGCCCGCAAGTCGCAGGCGGCACTTGAACTGTACCTTGGTGAACGTGTTTCCACGGTGAGTTTTCTGGCTCACGCGTACACCTTCAAGGATTTACTGGACGAACGAACTCTCAACCGCGTGTTTCTGGCCCTTAAAAGTGAATATCAGGGCTTTGTGGATATGGGCCTGGTGGACGCGGACGGCCAGCAGGTTGGCTATGTGGGGCCTTACAAGCTCAAGGGCGTGGATTACGCGGGCAAGCCCTGGCTGCGCGATACCGAGATAAAGGGGCGCTACCTCAGCAACGCAATTCTGGGGTATCGCGGGTATCCGCACCTTGTCGTGGCAGTCCACAGGCTTGAAGAAAACGGCGTTTCATGGACGTTGCGCGTGGCCACAGATACCCTGCGCATCCAGCAGGTTGTGTCCACCGTTGGGCCGGAGCATGATACTGACGTGTTTCTTGTGGACACGGAAGGCGTGCTGCAAACGGATTCCAATCTTTTCGGCAAGGCGCTGGAAAAACTGCCCATGGATTTGCCCCCGGCCTCGCACGAAACAGTGGTGCGCCGCATTGCAGACCCCAAGGGCAGGCAGCTCATGGTGGCCTCGTGCACGCTGGCAGGCACGGATTTCATGCTGCTGGCCGTCAAGCCCACGGAAGACGCCATCCGCCCCTGGCTGGCCCTGCGCACGGAATTGCTGCTGGTCTTGTGCGGCGGCATTGCCCTGATCTTTATGGTTTCTAATCTGCTCATGCAGCAGCTTATAAACCGGTTGCAGGCCAGCGATGAACGCCGGGTCGCTGTTTTTGCCCAGATGGAGCACAACCAGAAGCTTTCGTCCATCGGGCGGCTGGCTGCGGGTGTGGCCCACGAGGTCAATAATCCGCTGGCCGTCATTTACGAAAAGGCGGGGCTTGCCCAGGATCTTTTGAGCATGGGCAAGGTGTGCGGCGACGGCAAGGACAAGGAAAGGCTTTGCGCACTGCTGGAAGGCATTGAAAGCACAGTGGAACGCGCGCGCGGCATTACCCACAGGCTATTGGGCTTTGCCCGCCGCATGGAAGCCAACCGTCAGGCCCTGCACATAGAAGAAGTTATTTCAGAAACCCTTGGTTTTCTTGAGCGCGAAGCCAAAAATCGGGGCGTTAAACTTGAAGCGGAACTGCCGCCCAACCTGCCGGAAATTGTGTCCGACAGAGGCCAGTTGCAGCAGGTGTTCCTCAATATCGTGGGCAACGCGCTGGACGCGCTGGCCGGTGGCGAGGGGAGCACGCAGACTCCGCAGGGCGAAGAGCGTTTTGTTAAAATCCGCTGTCAAAGCCAGAACGGGCAGATGCTGGTGAGTGTGCAGGACAACGGCAAGGGCATGTCGCCCGAAGTGCTCCGGCATATTTTTGAGCCGTTTTACTCCACAAAAAAAGACAAGGGAACCGGGCTCGGCATGTTCATCACCTACGGCATCGTGCGCAAGCTTGGCGGCGAAATTCACGTGCAAAGCGAAGAAGGGCGGGGCAGCACCATAAGCATCACCCTGCCGCTTACTCCGCCAGATGTCGCGGTGGAGGTGTAGAATGTCATTACGCATCCTTCTGGCTGACGATGAAAAAGAATTTGTCGATACCCTGGCAGAGCGTCTTTCGCTTCGCGGATTTGCTACCTATGTGGTTTATGACGGCATCAGCGCACTCCAGGCCGCCACGCCGGAAAAACCCGATGTTGTGGTGCTTGATCTCTTCATGCCCGGTTTGTCGGGTGATGAAGTGCTGCGCCGCCTCAAGGTTCTGTACCCGGATTTGCCGATTATCCTGCTGACAGGGCACGAGGCCGTGGACGACAACGGCACAAACCCCGTGGCGCAGGCCTTTGCCTGCCTCACCAAGCCGTTGAGCTTCAATGTTTTTCTGGAAACACTGCAAGCTGCAGTGCGTGAAGGCAAGGAATGCTCAGCCAGCGGAGGCAAGTCATGAATGAAAGTCAGTGCATGGCCCGCTTGCTGGCTTCCGCCGTTCACGACATGCGCAACGTGCTGGCAGTGATACGTGAATCTGCCGGGCTTGCGCAGGATCTGGCAACGCTGGCTGGCGGCAAGGCTGTTGCCGCGCCTGGGGCAGAGCGGCTTTCATCGGCATTGAGTGAAGTGCAGCGTTCCATCATCCAGGGGGCGGCCCTTTCCGAAGCCATGGACTTCATGGCTCAGGCTGGAGGCATGGAGCCCGGCGGTGCTGGCCCCTGCGATCTTGCGCGGGTGAGCCGCAGTTTCTGTCTGCTGGCGGCGCGTCAGGCGCGCGCGGCGCAGATACACCTGACCAGCGGCGAAACTGAAGAACCCGTGTGGGCCAATGTGCCACCTTTGGCTGTGCTGCGGTCGCTGCTTGAAGTGTTTGATCTCTGCGCCTCGGTGGGCGGGCAGGTGAACCTGCGCCTTACCGCCGGGCGGCGGCAGAAGGAAGAAGGCATTATTGTTGAGGCACTGGAAGGGGCCAACCGCGAAATGGCCCTGGCGGCCATGACGGGCAGCCCCATGCTGGACGGCATGCGCCCCGGTTGGCGCGCCGTGCTTATGCCCTGGCGGGATGCCGGGCCAAGATTTTTCCTTTCCATTTCGGCCTGCGATAGCGAAGGCGAATAACCGGCGCCGGCATGTTGCCGGGCCTTCAAGGAGTATTCCATGACCAAGGAAGACATCAAAATCCTTCTGGTGGACGATGAAAAGCAGTTTGTGGACACGCTGTCGGAGCGCCTTGCCATGCGCGGCTTTGAAGCGCGGGTGGCCTATGACGGCCCCGAGGCCCTCAAGGCTGTGGAGCAGCCCACCGACGTTATCGTGCTTGACCTGCGCATGCCCGGCATGGACGGCTTTGAAGTGCTGCGCAACGTCAAGAAGAGCAATCCGCAGGTTCAGGTCATCATTCTTACGGGCCACGGCGGCGACGCTGAAGAACAGACCGCCTATCGCATGGGTGCGTACAACTTCCTCAGAAAGCCCATGGACATTGACGAATTGCTCAACAGCATTCGCATGGCCTACCGCGACAAGCTTGAGAACGCCATGGTGGCTGTTTCTCTGGCCGAAGGCGGTGATTTTGACTCCGCACGTGATGTTATGAACGAAAAGGACGTGCTGGAAGAGCACGGTAAATAGGCGCTGGTACAGCTTTGGCCGGGGAGGGCCGGATGGAGCGCATCCGGCCTGCGGCAAGAGTGTTTCTGTACGAAATGCTCTTGAAGGGGCTTGTCCCCCAGTCCCTGCCATAAACAGGCGTTGGCTGGTCTTGCCCGCCGCAAGGCGGCTGGTTCAAGCGTTAATTGTCCTGAAGCAGTTTTCTGAAACTGTCAGGGCGGCAGCGGTTCGCCATAGGAGTTCGCCATGCGTGTGCTTGTTGTGGATGACGAACCTGCCTTTTCGGAGCCTTTGGCCGAGCGTCTGGCATTGCGCGGCTACGAAACCGCAACCGCGCAGGATGCCGATGCGGCCCTGGCCGAACTGGCGCGCGGCCCCCGCGACCTCATATTTCTTGATGTGGGGCTGCCGGGTATGGACGGCGTGGATCTGCTGAAAATTCTGCGCGAGCACTACCCGCAGACTGATGTGGTGATGCTTTCCGGCGCAGGAGATATGGGCAAGGCCGTGCAGGCAATGCGGCGCGGCGCGTTGAACTGGCTTTCAAAGCCCGTGGGCATGGACGGCATCCTTGCGGAATGCCGCAAAGCGGCGGAACGCGCAGGCGCACGGCAGGAAGCCGCACGTCTGGCCGAGGCAGCCCGCTGGCGCAGCCTTGGCCGGGTAGCGGAAGGTGTGGCCCATGAGGTCAACAACCCGCTGAATATCATGGTGCAGGCCGCTGGCCTGATCCGTGACTGTCTGGAAGAGCCGGAAGCCCAAGCCCTGCCCGATATCGGCGAAGTGCGTGAAGCTGTGGACACCATCAGGACGCAGAGCCTGCGGGTGCGCGAGATTACGCGCAAGCTGCTCATGGTGGGGCACGGGCTTGACCCCCGTGTGGGCGCTCTTGATGTGGCTGTGGATGTGGCTCAGGTGCTGCGCCTGCTGCACGAACGCATGGAAAGCGCCCATGTGCGCTGCGATGTGCAAGTGCCGCAGGGCGAGGGCGCGCCCCGCCCCTTGGGTTCCGCCCCGGAATTGCAGCAGATATGCCTGCACCTGCTGGAAAACGCGCTGGATGCTCTCAGTGATACTGAATCCGCATCAGGAGCGGCAGAGCGCCCCGGCGGTCTGATTATCCTGACTGCCAGCACCAGGCGCGATGCGCAGGGGCAGGATTGGTATGACCTTGTGGTGCGCGATAACGGCCCAGGCATCGCGCCCGACATCATGCCGCACATATTTGAACCCTTTTTCAGCACGCGCGCCCTGCAAAGCCCGGTTGCCGCACATGCATCCGGCGGCAAGACGCTTGGCCGTTACGTCGGCCTGGGGCTTGCGGTTGCACGGTCTCTGGCGCACGCCCGAGGCGGCGAGCTGACAGCCGCCAACGCGGCTGATGGCGGGGCGGAATTCTGCCTCAGCCTGCCCCTGGCGGAATCTTTGGGAGAACACCCAACGCCCAAGGCAGAAGCATAGGACTCTGAAATTTTTCATATTGCGCGCAAGGTTCGATCTCTGACGTTTGCGCCACGCATCACCTCCATGCGCCCCAAGCGTTTACGGTGGAAGCCCCTTGCCAAGGGTTCGGCAAGGGGCAATTCTTTTATTGCAGGCCAACATAAAGCCCCTGCCGGAGGACAACCTCCGGCAGGGGCTTTATGTTAATGTTGTTGCGGGCTTTGCTCTTGCCCGGTCTGAATAATGGGGCGGGGCTCGGCGTGATTAAGAAAAAACTAATCCGGCAGCAGCACGTCGGTCTGAAATCCGGCGGCAACGCACTTGGCAATAAGATCGCCTGAACCGTCGTAAATTTTTACGTCGTAATTCAGGATATGCTTGCCGTTGCGCACCACAAAGGCCTCCGCCGTGAGGGGGGAAACCCTGCCGGGGCGCAGGTATTCAATGGTGGTATTCAGGCTTACCACGCCGTAATCCTTGCCCGCATTGGCGGCAGAGCCAAAGGCCACATCGGCCAGGGCAAAGATGGCCCCGCCGTGGGCCATGCCCATGCCGTTTTTGTGGTTTTCGGTGATCGGCATGGTTACCTTGGCATATTCCGGTGTGGCGCTTTCAATGCTCATATCCAGATAGCGCACCAGCTTGTCGTGCTTTTCCACGTAGTTTTTCATTTCCATCTCCACACGTACCCCTTGCCCTGGCGTTTAGCGAGTCGGCTTTGTCTCAGGCACATGCCTTGTTGCCGCACCACCGCGCCAAAGTTGGCGTTTAAAAAACCTTGAGAATACGCATTCTCAAGGCTGTTTTGCTCTTGTGAAAAAGAACGGGCTGAAGGCCTCGGCTTTCAGCCCGTGTTACATCAAACAAATGCAGATATGGTTTATTCAACCTGCTGGATGCCGTCCAGCTTCCAGTTGCCGCCTGTCACAGGGCGCATAAAGTGCCACACTTCGCGCGCGGAAGACGGCGTCTGCTGTTCAGGGCTTTCACGCAGGAGCACGTCAAAGAACACCTGTGCGTACTGCTCCTGACCTTCATCGGTCACACCGAGCAGCTGGGCATTGACCAGCAGAATTTCTGTGGTGCTCGGCTTGGGATCGGCTTCCATCTGCTCGCGCACTGATTTCTGCACGGCCTCGGTGGTGAACTGCGCGATATCGTTCATGTCGCGCTTGTCCCAGGCCGTCTGCAAACGGGTGTATGCCATCTTGGCCCCGCGCAAGAATTCATCGGCATCAAAACCGGGAGGCATCGGAATCTGCGGGCCGGGGGCTTCAGCTTCGCCAGCGCCGCCCTGCCCACGCAGTGCGTCCCAGCCATTGCTCGCACTGTCATTACGCATCATGCCCGCTTCGGGCTGCGCGGCCTGTGCGTCTTGCGCGCCTGCGGATGCTTGCGCTGGCCTCTGTGAGCCGCGAAAGGCGGCAAAAAGCTTGAGGCCGAGGAAAATCATCAGGCCGATGAGCAGGATATCCATAAAACCGCCGCCAGCAAAGCCATGACCGCCCAAGAGCGAGCCTATGAGCGTACCGGCAAGCAGGCCGCCCATGAGGCCGCCCATACCGCCAAACATACCGCCAGGCCGCGCGGCAGGGGCCACTTGTGCCTGAGGCTGAGCGGCGCTGGGCTTATTCTGGAAAGTGGTCTGTGGACGGGGCGCAGGCGTGCTCATAAAGGGCTTGCTGCCAAACGACCCCCCGCCTCCAAGACGAGCGGCAAGTGCGTCATCAGACAGGGCGAACATAAGCGAACAGCAAAGCAGAACAAGAATCGTCAAAAAAGCTTTTATTTGCATGAACATCTCCCATAAGGGCGGTGTTGGTCATCTCCTTGAGTGGCGATATGACCGGATAGTACTTTCTGTACAAGCCTTATCTACTATAATCATTATGCAGATTAAGGCAAGTCTGGGTAAAACGCGGCAAGGGGCGCAATTTTTTGCTCTCTGCGGCGTGGGCGGAAAAGTATTTTTGCAGATTTGAAGTCAGCAAATTCGGCGGCTTGGGGGATTATTTTTGCAGCGAGGTCAGCCCGTCAAGAATTGTCCACGGATTAGGCGGGCAGCCGGGAATATACAGATCAACGGGCAGCAGTTCGCTCACGCCACGGTTGCACTGCTCGCTCTCGCGGAACAGCCCGCCGGAAATGGCGCAAGCCCCCACGGCAATGACAACGCGCGGCTGCGGAGTTGCCTTGAAGGTGTCAAGCAGGGCCAGCCGCATGTTTTCCGAAACCGGGCCAGTCACGGCAATACCGTCAGCATGGCGGGGCGAGGCCACAAAATCGATGCCAAAGCGCCCAAGGTCAAACACCAGAGTGGTGAGCACGTTGCTGTCGGCCTCGCAGGCGTTGCAGCCTGCGGCGCTGACCTGCCGCAGCTTGAGCGAGCGGCGGAACAGGGAAAACCGGGACGGCGTGGGCTGCTCTGCAAACGCCTGACCGGGAATTACCAGCAGGCCCTCGCGGGTAAAGGACGCCATGCGGTGCTGCCCGGTAAAGGTAAAGGCACCCTTGGGGCAGGCGGCACGGCATGCGCCGCAAAAGGTGCAGCGCCCCATGTCCAGCGTGGGAGTACTGTCTTCGGCACCAGCGGTGGGCAGCAGGGCACCAGCGGGACAGACCGCGTAGCAGGCGCGGCACGAGCCGCAGGAAACCTGTGCAAGCTCGGGCCGGCCCAGATACCGGGGCGAGAGCGAGGGCTGGAGTTTGGGGTAATCCAGCGTGCGGTATTTTTGGTGCAGGCGTTCCTTGATAATACGCAGCATGTCAAAGCCTCACAGATCGTGTCCGCAGTACGAGAGGTTGAAACTCTTGTTGCAGAGCGGGAAGTCGGAAATCTGGTTGCCGCGCAGGGCCATGGCAAGGCCTGACCAATTGTGGAACGAAGGATCGATGGCCTTGTAGGTCAAAAATCTGCCGTCAGGCCCGGTAACAGCCACGTGGCAGATTTCGCCGCGCCAGCCCTCAACCTGCGATACTGCGAGGGTATCGGGCGGAAGGGACGCAAGGGCCTCTGCGTCTGGCCGTTCCGCAAGGGGGGGCAGGTTGGCGAGGGTGGAAAGATCCGCCTCAAGCAGGCGCAGGGAATCGTCAATCTCCTTGCTGCGTACGAGGGTGCGGGCCAGAACATCGCCCGTGTTTTCAACACGCGGCGCGCAGTCCCTGGTGGGCAGGTCGGCAAGGGGAAAGTGGAAACGCGCGTCAATTTTGAGTCCGCAGGATCGCGCGGCCATGCCCACCAATCCGAGATTCTGGGCAGTTTCCCTGCTGACGTAGCCCGTGCCCGTGAGACGTTCAAGCACGCTTTCGGTGTGCAGCATCACGTCCACAGCGCCGCGCACATCGCGCCCTGCCGCCTTGATGCGTGCGAGCATGTCTGCGCAGCCTTCCGCGTCAAGATCATAGGCC
The DNA here is from genome assembly GCF_053570625.1 of Desulfovibrio faecalis. Classification (NCBI taxonomy): domain Bacteria; kingdom Pseudomonadati; phylum Thermodesulfobacteriota; class Desulfovibrionia; order Desulfovibrionales; family Desulfovibrionaceae; genus Desulfovibrio; species Desulfovibrio faecalis. Next base: position 3,076,935 of record NZ_JBRBQR010000001.1, on the reverse strand, counting down.
GTGCCGCCGGGGCGCAGCAGCCCCCTGCCAAACCGGTTGCCGCACAGACAGGCTGTGGTGTTGAGAAAATCACCGCGAATGCGGCCATTCCATGAAGCTGTCGGCAAAAAGCCCGTATCCCCGGCAATGGCCCCAAGGTCGCCCGTGTGGTTGGCAAGTCGCTCAAGCTCAAGGCCCACCCGCCGCAGACGGTGAGCGCGCGGGCCGACCACGCAGCCCGCAAGGCGCTCAAGCAGTACGCAATGGGCCGTGGCATGGCCTATGGTTGTATCGCCTGCGGCGCATTCCAGCAGGGGCAGACAGCGGGCAAGAGGGCCGCGCACAAGCATACGCTCAAGCCCACGGTGTTGATAGCCCAAGGCAATTTCAAGGTTCAGCACATTTTCGCCATGACACTGAAAGCGGAAATGCCCCGGCTCAATAACCCCGGCATGTACGGGGCCAACGGCAACCTCATGAATTTCTTCGCCTTCAACCCTGTAGAAGGGATAGGGCTGGGCAGCCTGTCCGGGCGCTGCGGCAAGCGAGCCGCCTTCGGCCTGCGTTCTGGCATTGGCTTCGGCGGCGTCCGGGATGCGGCGCACACTTTTGAGCCAGGGATGGCCCTCGGGTCGTATGCCCCATTGTTCAAATATCTCGCGTTCAAACAGATGCGTCTGAGGCGTGGCGGGCGTCATGGAAGCATAGGATTGCAAGGGGGCGGTGCGCATGGCGGCCAGATAGTGCGAACTGTCCTGAGCCAGTACGCAGCACAATCCCGCAGGGGCGTTTTCGTCCGAAGATTCCGGCAGGCCGAACAGGGCCAGCAGACGCCAGCCTTCGGCAATGTAGCGGCGCACAAAAGCTCCCAGTTCTTCAACAGAAACAGGGGGCATGCCCGACAGCGGCACGGTATCGCGGTAATCGAATAGCATCGGCCCTCTCACCGTTGGCAGCGCAAAACCCGGTGGGTTTTGGCATCAGCCTTTGGCGCTTACGCGCCTATGAGCGCAGCGGCGCGGTTAAGAAAATTCCACAGCCAGTCAGGAATCCACAGGCCCAGAGTCAGCACGGTCAGCCCCAGCACCAGCGGCGGCAGGACGCTCAGCACTGGCTCGGTGTTTGCGGGCGGCAGATCCACGGGGCGGTTGCCCTGCACCATGCGCAGCACCGACACGGAAAGCCCGACAAAGATTATGGCCAGCAGCACCAGATACCCGGCGGAAAGCCAGGGCAGGTCTGCTGCCAGCATGCCCTTGAAGATGAGCAGCTCGCTGACAAAAAGCCCAAAGGGCGGCGATCCGGCTACAGCCAGAAATCCTGCTGTCCACAGTGCCGCCGTGGCGGGCATGGTCCAGCGCATGCCGTGTACGTCGTAGCTGGAATAGGTGTGGTAGCGGGCAAGGATGTTGCCAGAAAGCAGAAAGAGCATGCATTTTGTGAGTGAATGGCAGACCGCATGCAGCATTGCGCCGGGCACAGCCACACCGCCCACGCCTATGCCCAGAGCCAGAATGCCCATGTGCTCAACGCTGGAATAGGCCAGCATGCGCTTGTAGTGGCCTTGCCCCACAATAAAGATGGCGGCTGTCATGAGCGAAAGAATGCCGAAAAACATGAGCATGCCGCCCGAAAGCCCGCCAAGCCCTGCAGCCAGCATGATCTGGTGCCCGCGCAGCATGCCCAGCATGGCGCAGTTGAGCAATGCGCCAGAAAGCAGGGCCGAAACCAGCGAAGGAGCCTGACTGTGGGCATCGGGCAACCAGTTGTGCAGAGGGGCGAGGCCCATCTTGGTGCCGTAGCCCACCAGCAGAAAAACAAAGGCCGCCTTGAGCCACGTGGGTTCGGCAAGGCCCGCATTACGCACAAACCAGCCCACCTGATCCATGCCGTCAGCTGCGCCAGTGGCGCCTTCCGCACCGTGAAACGACACGGCGAGCAATATGTTGCCCAGCAGGGCCAGGGCAATGCCCACAGAGCATATGATCAGGTACTTCCAGGTGGCTTCCAGCGAACTCTTGTGACGGTGAAAATAAATGAGCTGGGCGCTTGAAAGCGTGGTCGCCTCAATGCCCACCCACTGCGCGCCCATGTGCGGCGTGATGGTCACAAGCGTCATGGCCCCGAGAAAAAAGCACAGACAGGCTGTGAAGCGGCGCTCCGGCGCATTGGTGAAGCGCCCGTGATCCAGAATGTTGGTGTGTTCGCCGATGCGTTCTTCTTCCCGCAGGTAATGCACGGCATAGAACGACGCGGTAAGAAACAGCACGCTCGCCAACATCAGAAACAGCACGCCCAGCGCGTCTGGGGCCAGCAGCCCGCCAAGCTCTGAAGGGGCTTCTCCGCGCGCGACCTTGACGGCAATCGCGGCGGCAAGGGCTGTGTGCGCCAGTGCCGTGAGCGGCAGGCCGAGTCGGCAGATGACGGCGCGGCCCCAGAGCAGCATGATGCAGCCTGCGCACAGGGGGATGAAAAGAAGTGCTGTCAGCATGCGCTCGTCCTAATCCCTGAGGCTGCGGAACCGCGCCACGTCAATGGAGGCGAAGGAATCGCTGATATGGTTGATGGCTATGCCCATAACAAACACGGCCACGAAAACGTCCAGCAGAAGGGCCAGCTCAAACCACACCGTGCCGCCTGTCATGAGCGGCACGCCCAGCAGAAAAATGCCGTTTTCCGCCACCAGATAGCCGATGACCTGTGTGATGGCCTTGATGCGTCCCACGATGAGGATAAAGCCGCAAAACAGCGTTGTCAGCCCTGTTGGCAGCAGCAGGGGCGGATAAAGGCCCAGCGGCATGACCAGCTTGCCGTCCAGCCAGATGGAAAACACGAGGCCGGCCATGCCAGCCAGCACGCCGAAGCCCACGCGGCGGGCCGGGCAGATCAGGGCATCGGCGGGCAGCCGTTTTTGGGTGCGCCACAGCAAACCGGGCAGCAGCGCGCCCTTGATCAGCAACACAGCCCCGGCCAGCAGGGCGTGATCAAGGCTCAGCAGCAGGGCTGCCAGCAAAACGCCCTGAAAGGCAGTCAGGCGCGTCATACCCGCAACGCGGCGCGTTCCGAGCAGCAGAAAATTGCTTAATACCAGAAGGAAAAGGCAGGACTGTAAAAGCGTGGTCATGGCAACCTCGCCTGGGTCAGAATAAGCGTGAGCATGCCCATGCCCGCTGCTGCGCCCAGCAGATAGGGCACGCGCTCCATGCGCAGGCGGGCCATGATGGATTCCACAATGCCCACAACCACGGCCAGCAGCAGTACAATGCCAAGACGCACGCCCAGTTGCTCCCACAAGGGCAGCGCGGGAGTGATGAGGCCCGCAATGAGCGCGGCGAAAAACCACAGCTTGAGGGCAGCACCGTAAAGTATCAGGGCCAGATTGGGGCCGGAATGGTCAAGCACCATGACCTCGTGGATCATGGTCAGTTCAAGGTGCGTGTTGGGGTCGTCCACCGGGATACGGCAGTTTTCCACCAGCAGCAGCACAAAAAAGATCACGGGCAGGAGCAGCAGCTCGCCCTTGCCTGTCAGCCATGCCCCGGCAGTCTGCCCGCCAAACATGGTGGAGAGGCTGAATGCTGTTTCGGTGCCGTGCCCAAGACCGAGGCACAGGCTGGTGAGCACCATGAGCGCCAGAAAAAGAACGGGTTCCGCAAGGGCGGAGAATGTGGCCTCGCGGCTCGCTCCCATGCCTTCAAATGCCGAGCCTGTATCCAGCGCGCCCAGCATGACGGCAAAGCGCCCCATGCCCAGCAGATAGGCGGCCAGCACAAAGTCGCCAGCAAAGGCCAGGGGCGAAACCGCGCCGCCAAGGGGCAGCAGGGCCAGCGCGCAGATTGCGCCTGCCAGGGATATGGAGGGGGCGGCGGCAAATATCCATGTGGATGTGCGGCTGATCACCTCGCCCTTGCGCAGCAGTTTGGCGATATCATAGTAGGTTTGTAGCACGGGCTTACCGTGGCGTCCGGCAAATTTGGCCTTGACCCGGTTGATGATGCCGGGCAGCAGGGGGGCCAGAATCAGGGACAGGGCAAACTGCGCAAGATAGACTGCAAGCTCGGCTTTCATGAGTGCAGCCCCCACACGAGCAGCGCCACCAGCGTGGCGAGAATATACAGAATATACAGGTGGATTTTGCCGTGCTGGATAACCTTGCAGGCATTGCACAGGTTTTCCACCGCCGTAAACAGCGGTGTAAACAGGCCGCTGCGCAAGCGATCGGGCGCGGTGACGTTCAGCTGCCCGCCCGTGGGGAACAGACCGTCATCCAGTTGCAGGCGTGTCTTGAGGCCCATGACCGGAGCAAATATTTTTGCCGTGGGTTCGGAGAAAGCCGCGTCCGTATACTGGATGCGGGCAGAGCCGCCCTGAAAGCCGCAGCCCCAGGTGGGCATGGATTCTACAGCGCGTTTTTTAAGCAGGCAGCGCCGAACAAAAAGGATAATCAGGGTCAGTCCAAGGCCGGCTCCGCCGATTTTTGCCACAGCTGCAAGGCTTGTATGCGCCTGTGTCAAGCCAGCCAAACCAGCCTTCTGAAATGCCGGAGGCAAGGGCAGGGCGCTTTGCGCCGCACCTGCTGCCAGATCAAAAAAACAGGGGGCAGCCAGACCGCCAGCCAGACACACGGCGGCGGGTAGGGCCAGGGGCCAGAGCGTGCGCCATGAAAGCGGGTGCACACTGGCGGCAAAGCCGGAACGCGGCTCGCCCAGAAAGGCGATGCCGTAGGCCTTGGCGTACAGGGCTGCCGCAAGGCCGCTGATGCAGGCAAGGCCCGCCAGTGCAAGCAGCAAACCCACTTGACGTTCCACGCCAAAAAGCGCTGGGCCGTCCAGCAGGGAAAGGCCCATCACGAGTTCGCCCGCAAATCCGTTAAAAGGCGGCAGACAGGCGATAGCCGCTGCGCCTATGGCAAAGGCCGCGCCAAGCAGGGGCAGACGTTTTTGAAGCCCGCCCAGATGCTGCATGCGCACGGTTCCTGTGGCGTGCAGCACTTCGCCTGCGCACAGGAAGAGCAGCCCCTTGAATGCAGAGTGGTTGAGCATGTGCAGCAGCGCGCCGGAAAATCCCAGAACAGCAATCCACGCATTGCCGCAGCTCTGGCCGATAAGCCCGGCACCCAGCCCCATGACCATCAGGCCCATGTTTTCCACGCTGGAATAGGCGAGCAGCCTTTTGAGGTTGCTTTGGGCCGTGGCCTTTAAAATTCCCATGAGGCCCGTGGCAAGGCCCAGCAACAGTAGTGCCCAGCCCCACCATTCAGGTGCCGCGCCCGCAGGGGCCAACATGCCCACGCTACGGATCATGCCGTAAAATCCAGCATTGATCATGGCCCCGGAGAGCAGGGCCGAAACATGGCTTGGCGCGGCAGGGTGCGCCTCGGGCAGCCATACGTGCAGGGGGGCAAGCCCAGCTTTGGCTCCAAAACCGACCAGAGCCAGCACAAACAGCACCGTGAGCAGGCCGGGGCCGGAATAGCCTTGCGCCTGTTCAAGCACCCGTGCAAGCACAGCCCCGCCTTGGAGGGCGTCAAGCGAGGTGTCGCCCGTGACCTGCCAGAGCAGGGTAAAGAAGGCCATGAGGGCCACAGCGCCCAGGTGGGCAGCCACAAGGTAGACCCAGGAGGCGTCGCGCACCTTGCTGTCGCCGTCATTGAAATCGATAAGAAAGAAAGGCGCCAGCGACATGATTTCCCACGCCAGCATGAACAGCACGGCATCGCGCGCGGTCATCACCAGGGCAAGGCCGATCAGGAGCATATGAAAAAAGAACCAGTGCGCCGCAAGGTTGTGGCGCGCTGGTTCTTCATGTCGTAGGGCAATGCCGCCAGAGGCGGCGCAAACAAAACCCAGACCAAACACTGGCAGCAAAAAAAGACGGCTCAGGGCATCCATGCCCAGGGCGCAGGAACCCACGGGCAAGGCCAGAGGCAGGCGCAGGCTCTCCTGCCCGGCCCAGGGGCCGGAAGCAAGAGCGCACAATCCGACAAAACAGCCCGCAAAGGCCCCGATAACGCCAGCCGCATTGGCCGCGCGTCCGGTTGCCTTTGAGGGCGGGCGCACGGCCAAGAGTGCGCACAGGGCGGCTGTTGCCGCCAATATGCCGATGGCCGTGATAAAAAGGAACATGACTGCCGGAATACCTACGCCAGGCCGTCTTTCAGCTGCTTTTCAAAGTAGGCGATGGTTTTAACCAAGCCTTCTTCAAGGGCTACCTTTGGTTCCCAGCCAAGCTTTTCGCGGGCCAGGGTGATGTCGGGCTTGCGCTGCTTGGGGTCGTCGCAGGGCAGGGGTTCGTAAGAAATCACGGACTTGCTGCCGATCATTTCCACGACCTTTTCCGCCAGTTCGCGAATGGTGAATTCGCCGGGGTTGCCCATGTTCATGGGGCCCACAAAATCATCGGGCGAGGCCATGAAGCGGATCATGCATTCCACAAGATCATCCACATAGCAGAAGGAGCGGGTCTGGGAGCCATCGCCGTAAATGGTGATGGGTTCGCCCTTGAGCGCCTGAATGATGAAGTTGGAGACCACGCGACCATCGTTGGGGTGCATCTTGGGCCCGTAGGTATTGAAGATGCGTCCCACCTTGATGGGCAGACCGCCTTGACGCCAGTAGGCAAAGAACAGTGCTTCGGCGCAGCGTTTGCCTTCATCGTAGCAGGAGCGGATGCCGTTGGGGTTCACATGGCCCCAATAGCTTTCCTGCTGCGGGTGTATCTCGGGGTCGCCGTACACTTCACTGGTGGACGCCTGATAAATGCGCGCGCCAAGTCTCTTGGCCAGACCCAGCATATTGATGGCGCCGTGAACGCAGGTCTTGATGGTCTGCACCGGGTCATGCTGATAATGGATGGGCGAGGCCGGGCAGGCCAGATTATAAATTTCATCCACCTCTACAAAGAGGGGAAATGTCACGTCGTGGCGGATAAGCTCAAACCTGCGGTTATCCATGAGCGCTTCCACGTTGGCGCGGGCGCTGGAAAAGAAATTGTCCACGCAGAGCACTTCGTGCCCTTCGTTGAGCAGGCGTTCGCACAGTTGCGAACCTAAAAACCCGGAACCGCCGGTGACAAGAATGCGTTTGCGGAGATGCATGATTCCCCCGAAAAGAGTATAAGAAACCAGTAAAAACTGGCAAATCCCCAAAAGCATAGCCCCATTGTCCGGGCATTGCAATGGTGACTGGGTGTAGGGGGTGCTGCCGAGGCTTGCCCCTTGCCTTTCGCCTCCCCCCGTTGCTATGTATCGGCCGCGAGGTAAACCATGTCGAAAAAATCAGCCGTCCGCATTGATCCCCTGACTCTGGCCCTGCCCCTTGCCGGGGTGGACAGCCACGCGCACCTTGATGGTCAGGAATTTGATGCGGATCGCGATGCCGTGCTTGAACGCGCCCGTGCGGCAGGTATTGCCCAGGTGGGCAACGTTTTTTTGGGACCGGAAGAGTATCATGTCCGCCGGGCCTATTTTGATGCTCACCCCGAGGTTTTTTTTCTTATGGGGGTACACCCCTGTGATGGGCAGAAGTGTACACAGGAGCGTCTTGCCACCATGCGCGCGGCCTTTGCCGCTGACCCCAGGCTCAAGGCCGTGGGCGAAATAGGGCTGGATTTTTACTGGCCTGATTGCCCGAAGGAAATCCAGTATCAGGCTCTGCGCGATCAGCTTGCCCTTGCCCGCGCCGTGGAGCGTCCGGTGGTCATTCACTGCCGCGATGCAGAAGAAGAAACGCTCATGACGCTGGAGGCCGAGGGCTTTGCCGGGTATCCGCTCTTGTGGCACTGTTTTGGTCAGGGGCCGGAAATTGCGCGGCGCATCTTGCGCAACGGCTGGCACATATCCATTCCCGGCCCTGTCACGTACAAGGCCAATGAGGCCCTGCGCGAGGCCGTGGCCCTTATCCCCGCCGACCGTATGCTGCTGGAAACCGACGCCCCCTATCTTGCACCTCTGCCGTGGCGCGGCAAACGCAACGAACCGTCCTATACGGTGTTTACCGTGCGGGCCATGGCCGAAGCGAGGGGAGAAAATCCCGAAGAACTCTGGCGTACCTGCGGCGACAATGCCCGCCGGTTTTTCGGTCTGCCAGCGCAGGAATGATGCGGTGCTGACCCCCGCCAGCCCTGCTCGCGCGGCTGGCCTCGCACGGGTCTGTTCTTGTGTCCACATGGCAGAAGTGATACCATGTCCAAAGCCGCTCGAAACGGTGGCTTGGTAATTTTTTTGATAGATATTTTCAGTGCTTTGTCCGGCCTGCCGCAGCGTATTGCTGCGGCAGGCCGCCCCGGCGCGTCCTCTATAGCGTCAGCGCAAGCTGTTTGCCCAACTTCAAGGAGATTCCATGTCGGATCTGCGTACCCCCCTCACTGCCTGGCACGAGGCGCATGGCGCAAAAATGGCCCCCTTTGCCGGGTGGCTCATGCCCATCCAGTATGAGGGTATTATTGTCGAGCATCAGCACACCCGCCAGCATGCAGGCCTTTTTGACATCTGCCACATGGGTGAGTTCCTTATTGAAGGCCCCGGCGCGGACGAAGCCCTGAGCAAGGCCGTGAGCCATAACCTCCAGACCCTTGCTCCCGGCAAGTGCCGCTACGGCTTTTTGCTCAACGAAAAGGGAGGCGTGCTGGACGACGGCATCATCTACCGCTTCGGCCCTGATTCCTTTATGGCCGTGGTCAACGCAGCCTGCGCCGCCAACGACTTTGCCGTGCTGCGCTCCCGCCTGCCCCAAAGCGTCAAGATGACCGATATTTCCGCAGAAACCGGCAAGATCGACCTTCAGGGGCCGGAATCCCTGGACGTGCTTGAAAAGTTGCTGGGTCAGAATTTTCATGATCTTGGCTACTTCGGCTTTCGCGAAACCACATGGCAGGGTACGCCCCTGCTGGTGAGCCGCACCGGCTACACCGGCGAGCTGGGCTATGAGCTGTACATTGACAGCTCCGTGACCGAGGCTTTCTGGAGCGCCCTGCTGGCTGATGAACGCGTCAAGCCCATAGGCCTTGGCGCACGCGATACCCTGCGCCTTGAGGCTGGTCTGCCCCTGTATGGGCACGATCTGGACGAGAATCACAGCCCCGCCGAGGCAGGCATGGGCCGCATGATGACCAGCACAGCCGATTATGTGGGCCGCCAAGGCGCGCAGAACATTGCCGAAGTGCTGGTGCCCCTGCGCATTGACGGCCGCCGCGCCGCCCGCCATGGCGATGTGATAGCCCTTGCTGACGGCACGGAAGTGGGCCACGTGACCAGCGGTTCGTTTGCGCCCTCGCTGGGTTATGTGATCGCCTTTGCCTGGGTCAAGGCCGCGCATGCCGGGGCCGAAAATTTTGTGGTTCGCGCCGCCAGAACGGAGCTGCCCGCCGCGCGGGTTGAAGCGCCGTTCTACACCGAAGGCACCGCGCGTAAAAAACTGGCCTGATACGGTCGTTGATCTCTGGGGGCCGCATCGCACGGTACATCCCGCAGAACAGCGTAATTTTTATAACGATTGAACCCAATTTTTCAGGAGTTTGCACATGGCTACCAATCCCGCCGATATTCTGTACAGCACCAGCCACGAATGGACCCGCATTGAAGGGGACGAGGCCGTCATCGGCATCACCAGCTTTGCCCAGGAATCCCTTGGCGATATCACCTACGTGGAACTGCCCCCTGTGGGCGATCAGCTTTCTGAAGATAAGGAATTCGGCTCTGTGGAATCGGTCAAGGCCGCAAGCGACCTGATTTCTCCCGTTTCGGGCGAAGTGATAGCCGTGAACGAAGCTCTGGAAAACACCCCCGAGCTTTGCAACAGCGATCCCTTTGGCGAAGGCTGGATTGTGCGCGTCAAGCTGGCCCACAAGCCCGGCGGCCTGCTGGACGCGGCGGCTTACGAAGCTCATTGCGCCACCGAAAAGCATTAATCCGTCATGCCGTGTGACATGGGTAGCGCAGTTTAACCACGTTACCCTTGTATGATTTGGGGCTGCCTGCGCGCTGGCAAACTTTTGCACCGAGTGTGTAACAGCCTGAAATTTTTTCTTTCGCACCGGCTGGAGCAGCGTCGTACAACGGCGGGTTCCAGCCGGAGTCCCTTTCACAGCGGCTGCCGTCGCACAAGCGGTACAACGTGTCCGGCGGCAAGGAGCTAGTATGCCATACATTCCTCATACGCCGGAAGAGTTGCATGAAATGCTCTCCGTAGTTGGCGTGCGCAGTCTGGATGAGCTTTTTTCCGACATCCCATCCAGCATGCGCCCCCAGAGCTTTGATCTGCCCAAGGGGCAGAGCGAAGCCGCCGTCTGCGGACACCTTGAAGAGCTGGCAGCCAAAAACTGCCCCGGTCATGTGTCCTTTCTCGGCGCGGGCTTTTATAATCACGACATCCCCAAGGCTGTGGACGCGCTCTCTGGCCGCAGCGAATTTTACACCGCCTACACGCCCTACCAGGCAGAATGCTCGCAGGGCACCCTGCAGGCCATTTTTGAATTCCAGACCGCCGTCAGCCGCCTGATGGAAATGGATTGCGGCAATGCCTCCGTGTATGACGGCGGCACCGCCATTTTTGAAGCCGCCATGATGGCCGTGCGCTCCACGCGCCGCCGCGTGCTGGTGGTGGACGAAGCCGTCAACCCCATCTGGCGCTCCATGCTGGAGGCCTATGTTTCCAGCCTTGATCTGGAAATCAAGACCGTCCCCCAGCAGAATGGTTGCAGCGATATGGACGCCCTCATGGCTGCCACCGACGCTACCTGCGCTGCCGTTATCGTGCAGAATCCCAACTTTTTCGGCGCGGTGGCGGACTACACGGCCCTGTTTGCCAAGGCCCGTTCCAACAAAGCCTTTGGCGTCATCTCCGTGTATCCGGTCATGCAGTCTGTGCTCAAAACCCCTGGTGAAATGGGGGCTGACGTGGCCGTGGCCGAAGGCCAGAGTCTTGGCATGAACCTCTCGTTCGGTGGCCCCTACCTCGGGCTCATGGCCTGCCGCAAGGAACACATCCGTCAGTTCCCCGGCCGCATTGTGGGCCGCACCACCGATGTGGACGGCAAAACCGGCTACGTGCTGACCCTGCAAGCCCGCGAGCAGCACATCCGCCGCGCCAAGGCTACCTCCAACATCTGCTCCAATCAGGCTCTCTGCGCCCTGCGCTCGCTCATCCACATGAGCCTGCTTGGCCCGCAGGGCCTCACCCGGGTTGCCGAAAACAACATGGCGCTTGCCCGCTACGCCGTTGAACGCCTTACCGGCCTCAAGGGCGTGGAACTGCTCAACAGCGCCCCTTACGGTTCGGAAGTGGCCCTACGCCTGCCCATGCCCGCTGCCGAAGTGGTCAAGGCCATGACGCCCAAGGGCGTCGTGCCCGGCTATCCGCTGGGCAAGCACTATCCCGGCATGGAAAACGTGCTGCTGCTCTCGTGCACCGAGGCCAACAACCGCACCCAGATAGACAAGCTGGCCGAAATCATGGGAGGTCTGTTGTGAAAACCATTTTCGCCAAATCCGTTTCTGGGCGCACTGCCTGCTGCCTGAACAGCGACGCCCCCAAGGCTGAGGCCATGTTGCCCGCAGACCTGCTGCGCAAAAAAGCTCCCCGTCTGCCCGAATGCTCGGAACTGGACGTGGTGCGCCACTTCACCCAGCTCTCGCAGCTCAACTACAGCGTGGACGCCAATTTTTATCCCCTTGGCTCCTGCACCATGAAGTACAACCCCAAGTTCATGGAATACGTGGCGGCGCTGCCGGGCTTTACCCACCTGCACCCCATGATGGCCCAGCTTGAAGGCGGGGCCGACTGCGCTCAGGGCGCGCTGCAATGCCTGTATGAAGCCGAAAATTTGCTCTGCGAACTCACGGGCATGAAGGCCTTCACCTTCCAGCCCATGGCCGGGGCCAACGGCGAGTTCACCGGCGTCAAGCTTATTGCCGCCTATCATAAGGCCAAGGGACGCAACCGTAAAAAGATGCTCATTCCCGATGCGGCCCACGGCACCAACCCTGCCTCCGCCGCCCTTGCAGGATTTGACACCATCAATATCGAATCGCGCGACGGCATGGTGGATCCCGAAGCCATCGTGGCGGCCATTGCCGAACACGGCGAAGATGTGGCGGGCCTTATGATGACCTGCCCCAACACCCTCGGCCTCATGGAAGTGCACCTGCCCCGCATCGTGGCGGAACTGCGCAAGGTCGATGCCCTGCTGTACTACGATGGCGCGAACATGAACGCCATCATGGGCAAGATGCGCATGGGCGATGTGGGCTTTGACGTGGTGCACCTCAACGTGCACAAAACCCTTGCTACCCCGCATGGCGGCGGCGGCCCCGGCGCTGGCCCTGTGGGTGTCACTGACCGTCTGCTGCCCTTTATGCCCGCCCCGCGCGTGGCAAAGCACCCTGATGGCCGTTTCTTCCTCGATTACAATCTGCCGCAGACCATCGGCCCCATCGGCCCCTTCTACGGCAGTTTTGGCGTGGTTATCAAAGCCCTGGCCTATATGCTTCGCCTCGGCGGCGAAGGGCTCACCCGCGCATCTGAATACGCGGTGCTCAACGCCAACTACCTCAAGAAAAAGCTTGAGAAAGTGCTGGAGATTCCCTTCAAGGATCGTTTCTGCGCGCACGAATTTGTGGCGTCCGCACCCGAGGGACTGCGTGCGCTGGATATCGCCAAGGCCCTGTTGCAACGCGGCATCCACGCGCCCACCATCTATTTCCCGCTCATCGTGCACGAGTGCCTCATGGCCGAACCCACGGAAACGGAAAGCAAGGAAACCCTGGACGGTTACGTGGAAGCCCTGCAGGAAATTATCCTCACGGGCAAGGCTGATCCCCAGTCTCTTCAGGAGCTGCCCACCAATCTGCCCGTGCGCCGTCTGGACGAAACCGCCGCTGCGCGTCAGATGGTGCTGACGGAAGATATGGGGTAGGTAAAAACTGATGGGGGCAGGGGCGCTTTTTGAAAAAAGCGCCCCTGCCCCCAAACCCCCATCCCCGCAAAAACTTTTATAACGGGCCTTGGCTGATGCTGAGGCCTGTTTTTTGTCGTTGCTGGTGGGGGATATTTGTAGCATTGCTACCCTTCGGGCACAGGGTTCAGCCTCCAGCGAAGTTTGGGACGCCTGCGAGGCGTGCGTTTTCGCCTTCCCGGCGTGGTGTTGCGAGTATTTGTCGCCCTGCGGGCACACCATTTCGCCCTCCGGCGAAGCTTGGGACGCCTGCGCGGCGCGCGTTTTCGCCTTCCCGCGTGGTGTTGCGAGTATTTGTCGCCCTGCGGGCACACCATTTCGCCCTCCGGCGAAGCTTGGGACGCCTGCGCGGCGCGCGGCAAGGCGGGGCCGGTTATGGGGCTGCGCCCCCTTCTCGGCCCCCCTTGCATCCCCCCCGAAGCACCCCCAAAGAGGAATCTTCAATTCCCTTCGCGTGGCGAGGGCAACGCGGCTGTAGCTGCGGGAGCTTCCTTCACTCGCTGCACTCGTTCAGGTGATCTCCCTCCGCGCCGCGTTAATGCCAGAGTACACATTCGCTTTGGATGATTTTCCGTTTCAGCTGGATAACATCAGTGACTGTGACGTTGCAGTGTTTTCTTTAAATCTGACAATCATTGGCACTTGGAGATCTCGGTTAGCCCTCAGTCCGGTATGCAAAGTATTTTCAGCGGGTCAAGGCAAATGTCGTCGAGATGTAGCTGAAGTGACAAAAGCGGGGTGAAATCGTTCGCTAGGTACGGGAGCAGATGACAATATCGAGTTTCATTCAGCTAGGGCAAGGCGGATAACTTGCGCGCAACTGGAACTCGGCACGTCATCAAAAGCTGGTCGTGAAGTCGCCTTCCTTAGACTCGCCGGAGCGTAGCGGAGGCGATGGTTGGTGTTGGGCGAATTTGCAAAATACGGTTTTTGCGGTCTGAAAAGGAAGCGCCGGGATTTTGAGCGCAGCGTACTCATGTACGTGAGCATCAAAATCCCGGCGCTGACGCATTCAGGCCGTAAAAGTCGGGTTTGCGTAAATCAGCCTGACAGGCTCACCCGCACTACCGTATGGGGAAATTCTTCTTCTTGCCCTATGCCATCTCCTCCACAACGCCAGCAGCCAGCACTCGGCCTTCTTCGTCATAAACCGCTGCCACCTGACCGGGCGCCGTGGGAAACTGAGGTTCAGCCAGCATAATGCGCAGACACGCATCCTCTACCTGCACTCTCGCCGGGCATGGCCGCTGCCGATGCCGCAGCCGTACAAGCAACCTGTCAGGCCAAAGATGCGGCGGCAATGCGATATTTGCTGGCCCTGTCACGCAGGTGCGTATGCCCAGCAAAGCACGCGGCCCGACCACAAGTGTGTTGGTGGCGCTGTCCTTGGTCAGCACAAAAAGCGGCTCCGTATGAGCGATGCCAAGGCCCTTGCGCTGCCCCTCCGTATAGCGCCACAGGCCTTTGTGCTGGGCAATTTCGCGCCTGTTGCCCGCAGCGTCCAGCAAGAGCACTGGCCCCGGCCCAGGCGCGATGGTGCCAGCTGCCTGCCAGTGCCGCTCCAAAAAGGGGCGATAGGCTTCTGCGGCAGACATGCCAGCCTGCGCTGTGGGCGGGGCAAAACAGATATCCTGGCTCTCGGACGGCAGGGGAACTGCCAGCCCTGCTGCCGCCACAATGGCGCGGGTCTGCTCCTTGTTCTGCCCGTAAAGCGGAAACAAGGCGCGGCTCAACCGTTGACGCGGCACAAGGCTGAGAAAATAGCTCTGATCCTTGGCGGCATCCGCAGCGGCGGCAAGCAGGGGATAGGCTTTGGAAGTTTCATCCTCGCCCACAGTTGTTGGCGCGTCTGGGGCGGGAACAAGGCGGGCGTAGTGTCCGGTGGCAAGCTTGTCCGCACCGAGAGCAAGGGCGGTGTCGAGCAGCACGCCAAACTTGATGGCCCGGTTGCAGTAGGCGCAGGGGTTGGGGGTGCGCCCCTGGGCATAGGCGGCGGCAAAGGGGGCCAGCACTTCGCGCTGAAAGGCTGCGCGCAGGTCGGCCACATGCAGAGGAACCCCTAGCGCGGCGCAGGCTTCGGCCAGCCCTGCGGGGGCGACAGTTGGGCCGTCTGGTAAAAAAAGACCGTGCAGGGCCAATACGCGAAAACCCGCATTGCGCAGCATGACCACTGCACACAGGCTGTCCACGCCGCCGCTCACGGCAACGGCTACAGTAGGGCTATGTGTATGGGGGGCGTTCATGGATTTGTTCACTCCCTTGCAGTTTTCGCCGTGGAGGGCGTAGCTGCTGACGCAGCGCGTAAGGGATGGCGGGAAAGAGGGAGGGGATACGACAGGAGGGACCCCTTGCGGGCAATGGCCCCTCCTGCCCAAAAGCGAACTACAGAATCTGGTTCAGGAACTGCCGCAGGCGCGGATGGCGGGGGGCAGTGAAAAGCATTTCGGGCTTGCCCATTTCCACAATCTGGCCCTGGTCCATAAAAATGAGGCGGTCAGCGACCGTGCGCGCAAAGCCCATTTCGTGGGTTACGCAAACCATTGTCATGCCTTCTTCTGCCAGCTTCACCATAACGTCCAGCACTTCGCCCACCATTTCGGGGTCAAGGGCTGATGTAGGCTCGTCAAAGAGCATGATGGAGGGCTGCATGGCCAGAGCGCGCGCAATGGCAACACGCTGCTGCTGCCCGCCCGAAAGCATGGCCGGGTACACATTGGCCTTGTCGCTGATGCCGACCTTTTTGAGAAGACTCAGGGCGCGGGCGTCAGCCTCCTCGCGCGAGAGCTTGCGCAGGTGGCGCGGGGCAAGAGTGAGGTTTTCCAGTACCGTCTTGTGCGGAAAAAGATTGAACTGCTGGAAAACCATGCCCAGATTCTGGCGCATCTCGTTGATGTTGTTCTCATCGCTCTGGATATCCTGCCCCTGAACAATAATGCTGCCCTGGTCGATCTGTTCCAGTCTGTTGATGGAACGCAGCAGGGTGGACTTGCCGGAGCCGGAAGGGCCGATAATGACCACACGTTCGCCGGGAGCAATATCCAGACTCACATCCTGCAAGGCAGGCAGCGAACCAAAGTACTTCCAGACGTGATTGATGGAGATAATGGGGGCGGCGCTATTTTCCGTCATAGTAGTTCAGCCTGGATTCCATGATGCTCACAGCCTTGGAGAGCACAAGAGTGATAATCAGATACATAATTGCCACTATGGTGTAGGTCTCAAAATACAGATATGTGGTGCCCACAAAGCTGCGCGCGCGTTGCATGATGTCCGGCACGGCCATGATGGATACAAGCGAGGTATCCTTGAGCATGGCGATACATTCGTTGCCCACGGGGGGCAGAATGGTGCGCATGGCCTGGGGCAGCACCACAAGGCGCATGGTCTGGTAGCGGTTGAAGCCCAGCGAGCGTGCGGCTTCAGTCTGGCCCTTGTTGATGGCCGTGATGCCCGCGCGGAACACTTCGCCCATGTAGGCGCCGTAGCAAAAACTGATGGCAACCACCGCAGAGGTCACGCCGCTCACCTGCACAAAGCGCGAGAGTGCGTAGTAGATGTAAAATATCTGCACAAGCAGGGGGATGCCGCGTATCACTTCCACATAGGTGGAGGCGATGAGATTTATGAGGCGGTTGTCCGAAATGCGACCAAGCCCTGTGAGCAGCCCCAGCGGCACCGCACAGCAGATGGAAAGCAGGGTGATCTTGAATGTGATCAGTATGCCGTCCGGCAGGTAAAGCAGAATGCGCAGGTATGGCTCGGGCCAGAGCGTACAGAGGGTAAACAGGGTGCCGAGCGCGCCCACCAGGGCGATAGACCATGCGTTTATCAGGCGCCATTCACGCGGGTCGGGGATGGACGCGCCATCCGTGACCATAATGATGTTGCCTTTGCTTCCATCTTTTTTATCGTGCATCGCAGTCCTTCATGACAAGGCGTTTGAGGCTGGCGGCAGGCAACGGGCTGGGCCGTCTCGAGATGCCGCAGGTTATAACGGGCTGGCCCTGTGGTGTAAGGCATTGCCCTGGTTTGTGCAATGGCTTCCGGGAGTTTTCCCGGAAGCCAGCAAAATATCGCAAAAAAAAGCAAGCTAGTTGGAAGCGCCCATCCATTTCTGGAGCAACTGGGCTTCCACGCCGGAAGCTTTCACGGCCTTGATGCCCTTGTTCAGCTTTTCCACCAGATCCGGGCGGCCCTTGCGCACGGTAAAGCCGTAGTATTCCTTTTCTTCGGTCTTGAAAGAAATGTTCAGCTTGCCGGCGGTGTCGGCCTTTTTGTTGACGTAGTAGAGCGCAACCGGGTCATCGCAGATAACGGCGTCAAGGCGTCCGCCCAACATGTCCTGAATGGCCAGGCCCACATCGTCGTATTCCTTGAGATCAACCGTCACGCCAGCCTTGCGGATAACGAACACGCCGGTGGTGCCGATCTGGCCGCCGACCTTCTTGCCCTTGAGGTCGGCCAGGGTCTTGATGCTCTTGCCAGCGGGCAGCACCACAGCCTGGGCCACTTCATAATAGGGATCAGAGAAGTCAAACTGCTTCTGACGTTCTTCAGTGATGGTGGTGGCGGAGGCTACGATGTCGTACTGTCCGGTGGCTACACCGCCGAAAATGCCGTCCCAGGCGATGTTGCGCACGTCAACTTCAAAGCCGGCAGCCTTGGCGACAGCTTTGATGAAGTCCACATCAAAACCTTCAGGCTGCTTGTTGGCATCCAGCATTTCCATGGGGGGCCAGGTGCAGTCGGTGGCCACAACAAATTTTTCAGCAGCCATAGCCTGGCCGCACAAAAGGGAAACGGCAACAAGGGCCAGCAACAGACGACGGATCATGTCCACTCCTTAAAATACGGCGGGGCGCCCAGGCCAAGCCCGAACGCCCCGCGAAAACGGAACGTTAGTTGGATTTACCAAGCCACTTTTCAGCAATTTTGCGGTCTTCGCCAGAAGCCTTCACAGCGGCAATGCCCTTGTTCAGCTTTTCCACCAGGTCCTTGCGGCCCTTGCGGACGGTGAAGCCATAGTATTCCTTTTCGTCGGCCTTGAACGAAATGTTCAGCTTGCCGGCGGTGTCAGGCTTTTTGTTCACATAGTACATGGCAACCGGATCGTCGCAGATAACGGCGTCAAGACGGCCGCCCACGAGGTCCTGAATGGCCAGGCCCACATCGTCATATTCCTTGATGTCCGCGTTGACATTGGCCTTGCGCATAACAAAGATGCCGGTGGTGCCGATCTGGCCGCCGACCTTCTTGCCCTTAAGGTCGGCCAGGGTCTTGATGCTCTTGCCAGCGGGCAGCACCACGGCCTGAACCACTTCATAGTAAGGAGCGGAGAAGTCAAACTGCTTTTCACGCTCGGGGGTAATGGTCACCGAGGAAGCCACGATGTCGTACTGTCCGGTGGCCACACCGCCAAAAATGCCGTCCCACGCGATATTGCGCACTTCAACCTCAAAGCCTGCGGCTTTGCCCATGGCGCGGAGGTAGTCGGTGGAGAAGCCTTCAGGCTGCTTGTTGGCGTCCAGCATTTCCATGGGGGGCCATGTGCAGTCGCTGGCAACAATGAATTTTTCGGCGGCGGCCGCCGGCCCGCAGAGCAGGGCAAGGGTAATCAGGGCAAGAATAACACGGCGAAACATAGGACCTCCTAACCAGGTTTTATGATTCAGGCCCGCCGCTGTATGCGTCATGGGGGACGCCTGCGCCGTAATCATGCGGCCGTAATCACTGAAAACGGCTACAGGCTGCGGCGGTCCGTGGTTCGCCGGTAAGCGCGGGGTGCACCAGTAGGGCGGGCTACCAACCAGAAAAGAGCGTCTCACTTTTTAGCGTTGGCGGCTCCCGGCGTCAAGCGCTCCGGGCTGTTGGACTGACAGTTTGCGGGTATTTACCACGCATTGCCGGGCGCTGGGCCTTCGTCTTCATCCTCAGGATTCTTTTCGGGGGCGGGCGGCGCGACAAGCGCGGTGCGGGCAATGGATGGTGCGGGCGCTACAGGAATGGGCTGGTCGTCCACATCATCGGCGCGCTCGTCGCGCAGGGCCTGCTGCAAAAACCAGTCTTCGCGGATGCGCCAGGATGCCGCAGCCGTATAGGCGGGCGAAGAATAGCCCACAGAAAGTACCAGGGTGCGGCGGGCATGTTCCTGCAGGCGGATGAGCAGGGGGGTAAAGTCCGCATCGCCGGAAAGAATGATGAATTCGTCAAAGTGGGTGGAGTGGGAAAGGTCGTCCATGCAGTCCATCACCAGATGGATATCGGTGCTGGTTTTGCCGCGTGTGGTCAGCGGCGGGCAGTCCACCACCTGAAATGCGCTGCGGATGAAGGGATTGCGGTATTCCTGATAGCGCTGGGGGTTGAGGTAACACACGCGTTTGAGGATGCGGCGGCGCACGCCTTCGCCGTACAGAATGCGCAGCGCATGGTTTTCAATCCAGCGCACCCACCGGTATGGAACAGAGCCAAAGGCCCTGGCAGCCTCGGGGTCAATTTCAAGAAAGCGGGTGTAAATATTGTCGAAGTCAACGTAAAGAGCACTGAATACTTCGTCAAAACCGGTAAATCTGGCCATAGTATACCTCAATGGTGAAATAATTTATCGCAAAAGTATATTTTGCCTGTTCCCCTAATGCAAGGACTTTACGGCTACTTGAATTTATGCCCGCCAACGGATACACCTTGCGCCATAATCTGTATCCAAACAAAGGGCGCATGAGCTGTGCTGAATATATATAATGAAGCAAAAAAACAGGGTTTGCACGTGCGGGAGCACCTGCTTTGCGCACTGCGCAATCC
The DNA here is from genome assembly GCF_053570625.1 of Desulfovibrio faecalis. NCBI lineage: Bacteria > Pseudomonadati > Thermodesulfobacteriota > Desulfovibrionia > Desulfovibrionales > Desulfovibrionaceae > Desulfovibrio > Desulfovibrio faecalis. The sequence goes on along the minus strand of NZ_JBRBQR010000001.1, from coordinate 3,057,207 downwards.
GTCTGATGTACAGTGGCATCGTTGCCTTTTCTGGTCGTTCTGGATTTCGCTGGCCTCCTTTCCCATAGGGTACGGTGCGCGTGAGGTCTTGCCAGTCATCTGCTTTATTTTTTTGTTGCTCTATTATCGCTACAACTGGGCAGAAAGTGTTTTGCACAGGCTTGATGCGCGTCCGTTTTTTTATTGCCTGTGGGCCATGATCGGTATTGGCGTGTTTTTTTCAGAACACATATGGACTTCACTTCTCCACGCGGGCACAGGCATTAACAAGGGTTTTATTCTGCCGTTCATCGGCATGGAATGCGTGCGGAGCGAAAAAGACCTGCGCCGCCTTGTGTGGGCCTGTGCGCTGGCCTGCTTCTGGGAAGGGCTGGACGGCCTGCATCAGGCGCTGACCGGCACGGATTTCATCATGGGCTATGCTCTTAATGCGGGCAGGCTCACGGGGAGCCTCGGCGATTACACTGTGGGCAACTACATAGCCCTGGCGCTCATCCCTGCCTTTTCCCTCTGGTTCATCTTGCGCCGTGCCCTCTCGCCTGCGGTTTCGGCCCTGCTGTGGTTCGCAACGCTTTGGCCCGCGTTTTTTCTGCTGATTGGCGCAAGCAGCCGTAGCGGCGCGCTGGCTGTGGCAGCTTCCTTTGGTTTGTGGGTGCTGCTGCGCGGGGGCCGTGGACGCTTCAAACTTGCCGTGGGCTCGCTGGGCATTCTGCTGGCGGTGCTCCTGCTGCAGGGGCGGGCCGGGCTGGGCGCGGTGGAGAGCGATGGCCGCTGGAGCCTGTGGCATCTGGCGTGGCAGGTGTTTTGTGAGCATCCCTGGCTGGGAGCCGGAGCGGGCCGTTATAACGAGGCCTTCCGCGCGCTCGGTCTTGCGCCTGAAAAAGACGTTATCACCATCAGCCATCCGCACAACCTTTATCTGGATATGCTGTACGCGCATGGTATTGTTGGCTTTGTGCTGGGTATGATTTTTCTGCTGGGCTTTATCTGGTGGGGCTACAAGCGTATACGCCCGCGCCTGCTGGCAGAGCTTGAAAGCAAAAGCCCCAGCATCTACTGGCGCTTGACTGCCTGGTTCTGGATCGGTTTTGGCGGTTGGCTTGTCAACGGCATCTTTGGACATGACTTTTACCGCATCTGGTGGTTGGGCCTTGCCATGAGCCACCTTGGGGTCATGATCGGGGCTGTGGTCAACGGTCTGGACGCCGCCCCGGAAGACCTGGCCGAGCAGGCGCGTCAGGATGAAGCCGTAGCGGTGGGCAAAACATTCTTTTAAGAGTCCCATACGAGCAAAAGAGAATGCGGTTCCACACACTGTATGTGGAACCGCATTCTCTTTTGCAAGCCTTTTGGGAAAGCCTTACTGATCGGTAAAGTCTTCAGCGCTGGTCTGCTGCCCGCCATGCGAGCGCAGCATTTCAAGCGCCTGCTCCTTGGTGAGCACGCGGCCCACGCACCGTGTGTGCTGGCGCTTGTTTTCAGGGCAATAGCCCATTTGCACGCAGCTTGGGCCAGCCCCTGCAAAGAGGTCGGGCGCGGCCTTGCGGCTGAGGCGCAGTATCTGCCACGCCAGATGGCGAATTTCGTGCTGTGCGTTGCGGCAGCAGCGGATGGCAAACCAGTCGAGCAGGGCGTGGGCGTTCATGCCGATGATGGCCTTGAATTCCGTGGCCTGTGGCTTCAGGTAGCGCAAGTCTTCTTCAGGCAGGCCCGCGTCAAGGCCAGCATCATACCACTGGCGTGAAATGTCAGCCAGATCGTGCCCGCTGAGGGTTGCCGTGTGCCCGTCGGGCAGGGTCACCTGCGCGGAAAATTCGGCAACGCTGCGCGGATACACCACGGAATAGCGGCGCTTGCCGCCCAGTTCCGCCCGCCCGGATTTGATGAGGTACGAGGCCAGCCGCTTGCGCACAAGCTGGGTTTCGGTAACGCGCGAATAGCCCTCGACGCCAAAGAGAAAAAAGTCGAACTCCAGCGCGGCCCTGTGGCCCGAATCGAGAATATTCTGCACTATCTGGCGCGAGTAAGGCGAGGCCACGATTTCTTCCAGATCGCGCTCACTGCGCACAAACCGGGCGGCGATATCCGTATAGATTTTTCCGCCGCCTGCCAGCAACACAACCTTGCCGTTGCCAGTGTATTTTTCGTCAAGCATGGATTTCCGCCTAATCTAATATGGGTCAGTACAACAGAGGCAGACTATAGGGCAAAGCGCCCCTGCGGGCAAGGTTGCGTACTGCACTACGCAAAACACGGAGATATCAAAAAAGGCCCGCCCTGAGCGGGTATTTGGGGCGGCATCTTGACATGGCGCGGGCAACACGCCAGAGTGACGGAGTTTTTTGAAATGCCGCCGCCGGATGGCCATTCATAGGCTGAAAACCGCGCAGGCCGCAGATATTGCAGAAACCCAGCATGAAGAAGGAGATCGCATGAGCCAGCATTCCGCCCCTTACGGCATTCCTGACAGCAAGGGCTTTTTTGGGGCCTACGGCGGGCAGTTCGTACCCGAGCCTCTCAAGGCCCGTCTGGACGAAGTGGCCGAAGCCATGAAGGCCGCCGAGGCGGATCCGTCCTTCCAGAAAGAGCTGGACTATCTTTGCTCCCACTACACAGGGCGGCCCAATCCGGTATTTCACTGCGCCAACCTGAGCCGTCACCTTGGCGGCGCGCAGATATGGCTCAAGCGTGAAGACCTCAACCATCTGGGCGCGCACAAGATCAACAATACCCTTGGACAGTGCCTGCTGGCAAAACGCATGGGCAAGAAGCGCGTTATCGCAGAAACCGGCGCAGGCCAGCACGGTGTCGCCACAGCGGCCACAGCAGCCCTGATGGGGCTGGAATGCACCATCTGCATGGGTGAAGTGGATATTGAGCGCCAGCACCTCAATGTTATCCGTATGGAGATGCTCGGCTCGCGCGTGGTGGCGGCCAAGAGTGGTCAGCGCACCCTCAAGGAAGCCGTGGACGAAGCCCTGGGCATGTGGATTGAAGATCCGGAAATGTTCTATGTGCTAGGCTCTGCCGTTGGCCCCCATCCATACCCTTATATGGTGCGTGTTTTTCAGTCGGTGGTTGGGCGCGAGGCCCGTGCCCAGATGCTGACCGAAACGGGCCGCCTGCCCGATGCCTGCCTTGGCTGCGTGGGCGGCGGTTCCAACGCCATCGGCCTGTTCGCGGGTTTTCTTGACGATACGGACGTGCGCCTTGTGGGCGTGGAACCCGGCGGTCGCGGCAACAGCTACGGCGAACATGCCGCATCCCTCTGCCTTGGCGAACCCGGTGTCATGCACGGTTTCAATTCCTATATGATCAAGGATCCTGCGGGCGAGGCGGGCGAAGTGTATTCCATTTCCGCCGGGCTTGATTACCCCTCAGTGGGGCCGGAACACGCACTGCTCAAGGATATGGGCCGCGCCGAATACGTCAGCGTGACAGACAAGGAAGCCCTGAACGCATTTTTTGCCCTTTCGCGGCATGAAGGCATCATTCCGGCGCTGGAATCTTCCCACGCGCTGGCCCACGCCATGAAGATGGCCCCCGCCATGCCTGTGGACGGCATTTTGCTGGTGAACCTCTCTGGCCGTGGCGACAAGGACGTGGCCCAGGTTGCCGAAATGATGCAGAAGGGCCTGATTTAGGGCAATTCTTAAAATTGCTCTGGCGGCTGTGTGAGCAGACGCCCGCCAGTTTTGCAGGAGGAGCGCGGGGGAAGGAAGCCTTTTGGCTTTTTCCCCCGCACTTGCTTTTTTTCTTTAACTCCCCATTCTTTTTGTCATGCAGAAGCCCGAATCATCCAGCATTCCCATTACTCCCGGTGTTTACCTGTACAAGGACGCCAAGGGCCGCATTATCTATGTGGGCAAGGCGCGCGTGCTGCGCCGCCGGGTGCTCTCCTATTTTCGGCCAGAGGGGCTGCCCGCCAAAACGCGGGCCATGCTTTCGCATGCCGAAAGCATTGAGTATCTGACCACCACCACGGAAAAAGAGGCCCTGCTGCTGGAAGCCAGTTGCATCAAAAAGCACAGGCCGCACTACAACATCGTGCTGCGCGACGACAAACAGTACGTGCTTTTTCGCATCAATCCCAAGCATCCCTTTCCCCGGCTGGAAATCGTGCGGCAGGCGCGGCGCGATGGCGCGCGTTATTTTGGCCCGTTCACATCCGCTCTGGCGGCGCGTGAAACGTGGAAGCTCATCCACCGCGCCTTTGCCCTGCGGCGCTGCACCGACAAGGCCATGAAAAACCGCGTGCGCCCCTGCCTGTATCATTTTATGGGGCAATGCCCGGCGCCCTGCATGGGCATGGTGACATCGCAGGAATACAACGAAAATGTGCGCAAGGTGACGGATCTGCTTCAGGGGCGTTCCGCCGAGCTGCTTGGCGGGCTACGCGCCGCCATGGAACAGGCCGCCGAAGAACTGGAATTTGAAAGGGCCGCCAGCCTGCGCGACCAGATCCGCGCAGTGGAAAGCACTGTTGAGCGGCAGGCCGCCGTGCTGCCCGGCGGCGGCGACATGGACGTGGTGGGCCTGTTCTCTGCGGACAAGGGTCTGGCGCTGGGGCTTATCTTTGTGCGTAACGGGGCGGTGACGGACGGGCGGGCTTTTTACTGGTCGGGCCTGACCTTTGAAGACGCGCCGGAGCTTTTGTGGTCGTTCATGGGGCAGTATTACAGTCAGGCCACGCCGCCCCCGCGTATCCTGCTGCCCTGGATTCCCGCCGATCAGGAAGAGGAGCCAGCAGAAGAAGGCGACAAGACAATTGACAGTAACGGACAGGCAGGCGAAAGCGGCGCATCAACCCGCGAAACTCTGGAGCAGACTCTTGCAGACCGCCGGGGCGGAGCCGTGCGCATTGTGCCGCCGCAGAATGCGGGCGACAACCAGCTCATAGACCTTGCGCAGGCAAACGCACGGGAGGAAGCCCGCCGTCAGGAACAGAAGACGGATCAGAACATTCTGGAGCGTCTGGCAAAGGCCCTGCACCTGCCCGGCCCGCCCATACGGATTGAATGCGTGGACGTGTCTCACACTGGCGGGCAACAGACCCGCGTGGGTATGGTTGTTTTTGAGGACGGCAAGCCCGAACGCTCGCAGTATCGGGCCTATGCCATGCCCGACAGCGGAGATGACTACGCAACCCTGTACGCCTGGGTGTCGCGTAGAATTGAGAGCGGCCCGCCGTGGCCGGATTTGCTGCTCATAGACGGTGGGCGCGGGCAGCTCGGCTCCGTGCAGCGCGCTCTGCGCGAGGCAGGGCAGGAAGATATGTTTGCCCTCGCGGCCATTGCCAAGGCCAGGGATGAGGAGGGCCATGCCGACCGCCGCGCAGGCAATGTAGCTGACAGAATTTTTGTGCCCAACCGCGCAAATCCGCTGCCCCTGCGCGAGGGCGGCCCGGAACTGCTGTTTTTGCAGAACGTGCGCGACAACACCCACCGCTTTGCCATTGGCCGACACCGCCGGGCGCGGCAAGGTGCTGCTTTGTCTGGCGAGCTGATGCGTCTGCCGGGCATCGGCCCTGCCACGGCGCGCCTGCTCTGGGACAACTTTGGCAGTGTTGAGGCCATGCGGGCCGCAGGGGTGGAGGATTTGTGCAAGATTCCCGGCATCGGCCCTGCCAAGGCCGCTCTGCTGCGCGAAAAGTTACGCGGTCTGGATTGATGGCCGCAGGCACTGACGACTGCTCACAAAAAAAGCCCCGGAAGGGGCTTTTTGCATATATGAGCGCGCTACGGCGAGGGGCGTTATTTGCCCCAGAGCAGCATCAGGGGATGCGCAGGCTGGAGTTCTTCAATGGGGATTTCCACCTTCTGCGCGCCAGCCATGCCAGGGGCCACCTGATAGGGCTGAAAGTTGATGCGTATGCCCGAGGGCGTCAGGGTCAGGCTGGCGAAGTTTTCCGGCACGGGATTAAGACCTGTTCGCAGGTACTGCTCCTGACGCATGCCGCCCAGACGCTGGAAAAGCTCCCTGCGCGACCATGCGGACATGATGGCAAGGGCCGCGTCCGGGTCTTCAAAAATATCCACCAGTCCAAGGCGTTGGCCTGTCAGCAGGCTGTAGTTCAGGGTCATGATGTCCAGATTGCCCTGTGCGCCGCCCGTGTAGGTCCAGACTTCAAAGGTGATGCTCAGCGCCTTGTCCGAAGGATGGCTTAGAGAATAGGAACACCACAGTTCAGGAACCGGGCGGTTTTCATCCGGGTACAGACCGGGAGAATTGAAGGTTTCTTCAAAGGCGTCGGCTATGCCCGTGGCCCATTCGCGGATATTGGCGTCAACAGAGCGGATGCCGACCGAGGGATAGCTGAGATTGATATCCGGCTTGTCTTCCCGGTTGGTGCGCACGATCTGGTGTTCAATGATGCCAGGGCGGCGCGAACCGGAAATGATGGCTGCCGCAGTCTTTTCATCCGCTTTTTCCACAGCTTTCAGCGCTGGTGCGGCATCTGTCGCGGCAGGGCTGTCTTTGTCCGCATTGGCCACTGGCTGGGGGATCTGGCCCGCACCCGCATTGGGGTCTGCAGCGGCCAGCGAAGTGGCAGGCGTGTTCGCGGAATCCTTGCGGGCCGGTATTATTTTAATGCCCTGAGCCGGAGTTTCAGCTTTTAGTGATCCCGTTGCCTGCACTTCGGGCAGGCGGGCGGCAAGGGCGGCTTGCGCGCATGCCAGCAGCGGCAAAAGCAGAAGCAGAAAAAAGACTAGGCGGGGCATATTCATCCATTGTAGCGGTCAGAAAAGTCTGACCGACGGGGTTTCGCGGCAAAGCCCGCATGTGCTGGCACAGGAACACATGCGGGCGGTAAATACAATAGCTTTAAACCTTGAATCCTTCACGCAGGCGCAGAAGGCCGCGCCAGTTTCTGAGCAGCAGCACTGCCGCCAGCACCAGATACACCTGCGCAAAGAAATAGTGCAGGCGTAAAGGATCGTGCGCAAGCCCCAGCAGGGCTTCAACCTGGGTGTCGTAGAGAGGCGAGAGCAACTGGGCTGCAAACAGAATGAACAGCCACAGGGCCTCGCGTACATGCAGGCGCAGATCCACCAGCAGGGCCACGGCAAAAAGGGACTGCCCGGCGGTCAGTAGTATTTCCTGAAACTGGTGAGTGTCAAGGTTTATGGAAGGTGAAAGCGAGCCGGATGACGCGGCGTAGACGCCGGGGATCATGCCCACAAGCAGGGTCCACTGGTTCAGTTTGGACGAAAGCAGGCTGCCCAGAGCCAGTGAAGCATTGCCCCGCGCGGCAAACATGAGGGCAATGATGAACTCGGGAGATTCAGAGGCAAGAGGCGCAAGCCATTGCACCAGCAAAAATTCGTTGATGCCCAGCAGTTTTCCGCTGGCAACCAGACTTTCGCTGAAGGGCTCGGCATTGCACAAAATGACCAGCGCCGAAAAAAGGAAAATAAGGATAACGCTGCGCAGGCGCACCTTTTTGGCAAAATGGGCCAGCAGGGCTGCGGGGCCTTCGGGTTCTTCCTCTTCCACGGGTCTGCGGGCGATAATGCAGATGTACCAGATATAGATACCCAGCAGCACTGCGCCGTCAACCCAGGTCAGCGAACCCTTGAGCGGAATAAACAGGGCGTAAATGGTTGCCAGGCCGAGAAAGAGTACGTCCGTGCGTTTGTCGTCCGGCAGGGACACCCCCGAATGGAACCGTCTGGCAAAAACAAGTACAATGGCCGACCAGCCTACGCCGATGAGCAGCCTGTTGGCCCCGGTCATGTTGGCAATGGCGTAGTGGGAGTACGCGCTTTCGGGGTGCTGGCCTGCCATCCAGGTAAAGTACATGTCCACGGCATATTCGGGCAGCACGGCGATAAAGGCCACCACAGCCACGGCTACAGCCTGCGGAATGTCCATCTGGGCCACTTCGCACGCCCAGGTGAGCAGAAAGGATGCGCCCAGAATGGCCATGCCCGAGAGCAGGGCCACCAGAAGCGGCGAAACGTCAGGGTGCAGAAAACGTAGCCCAATGCCTGGCAGGGTCATGCCCACGGCAATGATGTAGGGGCGCAGTGCGCGAATGGTCATGCTGTTCTCCTTAAAAAATAAAAAAGACCTTGGCGATGTAACGCCAAGGTCTCACTAATCGGCTGTACCGACGGCGACACCAGGCCTGAGGCCATGCTGTTGATGTCGCCCGGGTTTCAAGAACCCAGTTACTCCCCTTGAACTGCCAAAATAGACGTTGTTCACGGTGCTGTCAACAATTCCACCGGGCGCTCAGCGGCATGCAGCGCTGCATAGTCAGGGACACAGGCTTTGCTGTCCGAACCATGCGCCGCATTGTTGCAAGGGGGCAGGCGGCACTTGCCAGTATGGGTGCCTGCGGCTAAAGTGACGATGAATTATGTGCCGGCGTAGTCGGCCAGCCTAGGAGCTCTTTGTGAATATTACTTGCCCGCGTTGCGGCTTCAGCCGCGAATTGCCCGCCGATCGTCTGCCCTCCAAGGCAGTTATAGCTACATGCCCGCACTGCGCCTGCCGGTTCCGTCTGGTTCCCGGCGTTGGCGTCATGGATGTGCTGTCCGAACCGGAACACCCCATTGAAAATCCTGCACACAACGGTGATTCCCAAGTCGCCGCTGCGCGGCCTGAAAAGTTGGGTGCGGAACCGCATGGGCGGGGAGCCTGGCAGTCGGGCGATGATGATCCATTGCCCCCTGGGGCCATTGTTCCCGGTCATTCCGTGCAGAAACCTTCCTATTCGGATGACGAGCGGGACGCGAACCGTGAACCCGCGCAAAAGCCGCAGTCTGGCAGAAAATTCCCCCAGGCGGATGCTGGAGAAGAAAAGCATATAGGTAATCTGTGGGGGCTGCTGGGCGGCAAAAATATTTTTGGCCAGCGCGATGACAAAAGCAGTGAAAAGCGTGCTGGCGAAAGGGATGACGACAATCAGCAGAAACGTAATTCGCAGCGCGGACTTTTTGGCCCTGCTGACGATGATGCTGATGAAAGCCGTAACGCCAGCGCGGCCTATGCGCGTGAGTCTGCGCGTTTTGAAAACGACCACGACGCCAGTCAGGACGATGCTCAGCACGGCCCGGCCAATCCCTGGGATGCCGCGCCTGAACCTGATGGCTGGATACCCGCCTTTTATCACACCTGCATGCGGGTCATGTTTGGCGCACACAACTTTTTTGCCCATATGCGGGCTGAATCCTCGCAGGTGCGGCCGCTGGTGTTCTATCTGATCATCAGCGTGATTCAGGTTGTTATTGAAAGGGTCTGGTCGGGCATCTTTCTTTCGCTCATGGCACCCAGCGCCGCCTCTGACCCCGAGCTGGAAAAAATGCTCATCCTGCTTTCGCCCCAGCTCAGCCTGCCCATGACCATCCTGATCAAAACAGGCGTTTCTGTGGTGCAGCTCTATGTGCTGACGGCGCTGATGCATTTTACCTATGGCTTTATAACTGGCAAAAGGCCCGAATTCTCGCTGGTGTTTCAGGTGGCGGCCTATGCGGCGGCCCCCTCTTTGCTGTGCGTGGTGCCTTTGCTGGGTTCCATTGTTGGCTTTATCTGGATGGTTGCCTGCGTCCTTGTGGGTTGCCGCACGGTTCTTAATCTTACGTGGCCGCAGACCTTCATGGGTTTTGCCCCTGTTGTGCTGCTGCTCGCGCCGCTGTTGTTGCAGGTGATGAAGGCTGCCCAATTCTGAGGATTGCCATGGCCCGCTTTTGGCGAAAAATTGCGCTATTCTGGCATGAATTTCGCAATGGTCGTAAATATGGCGCAAGCATCAGGCCAGACACCATTCGCGCCAAGGCCGAAGACCTTGGGCATCTGGCGGAACTGGCCGGAAGAAGTATTGCGCTGACGGAAGCGGAATCGCTCCATCTGGCCCAGTTGGAGCGGGAAATGCGCAGCCTTGTGCAGATGACCCGCCAGACCTCGTTTTGCACCATCCCGGCAGAAAAACGCCGCGATCTGCACGACAGCCTGGCGCAGGCCAGGGAAAAGCTGCTCGATTCCATGCAAAACGCATGTCTGGCCTCGGAGAAAACGCAATGAACCATCTGTATACTCGGTTTTGCGGCTTGGGCGGCGCGGTGTCGCGCCAGCGCGGGCCACTTGCGCTGGTCGCAGCTACAGTTCTGGCAACGCTTTTGTTTACGCTTCTGGGCGGCTGCTCTTCGCCGCCGGACGACAGCCGCAGGTCTGTGAGCGTCACCGGCGACTTTGGCACGCCTTTTCAGTTGCAGATAAACAACTTTGTGCGGCGTCAGCCTCCTGCCATTTACGTGGCTCCGCAGATGGTTCTGGGGCGGCGACCCCGCGCCCTGTTCGTGCCTTTGCGTGCCACGCAGCAGATAGCCAATGCCGTGAGCTTCAGCGAGATGCTTTCACGGCAGATATGGCAGGTCTGGCTTTCGCTCAATGCCTTTCAGGCCCTTGAGTATGCGCCGCAGGGCGCGCCGTATGAACCCTCCCGCGCCATAGCTCTGGCCCGCCAGCGCGGTGCGGAAATGGTGGTCGGGGGGTACATCAATCACTACATGGACGGCGGCAGCACCGGCTCAAGCTCGCTTTCGTTGGCTATGGAAGTGTACGACGCGCGCTCCGGCACCTTGCTCTGGTCCATGGCGCAGGGTGGCCTGATGGAAGCCCGACAGGTGCACGATTTTTATCTTTTCTCCATCAGGGAGCGCAATCCCGGCGACCCCTCGGGCTTTATCGCCCGCTCGCTGGCGTGGGATATGGGCCGCGAGGTTCTGGCCTGGGTTGATCCTTCGTCCAAGGAAAAGTCGTTCTGGGATACGGTGTTTGGCACAAAGGCCTTTTAGGTGTAGAGTAATCCGTTGCCGTTTCTCACATGGCGCATGGTTGTACTTTTTTGAACTTTCTGTGGGGTGGGCAACTGTAGTTTCAGGTTTACCTTGTGGGCTGGTTTGTCGTACAAAGGCGGATACTGTCTGAAATATTGGAAGGATAAGCTTTGAGTCGCGGCTTTGACATTCTGGCTTTTGATCTTTTCGGCAAGGCTGTTTTGTCGCCGCCGATAAGCTTATAGCCCGTCATGCGGGTTTTGCCATCAAACAGGAGCGGGGTAGTGATGCCCCGCTCCTAACTTTTTGAGTGGTAAGGAAAAAGCTCTGTTTGACGAAGCCATTGTCACAGGGTAAGTAATAAGAAATACTAGGGCTGTTCACTCCGTCACAAGCAGGTTGCGCGCTGCTTCACCGCGCCGCATCCGTCTTGGGTTCGGCCTTTTGCCAGCAAAAGGCCGTGCAAATATGTGGGAACAGTTCCTTGCCGATCATTCCCCCAATGGATTTGGCTGAATGGGAAGCGGCAGAAAGGAGATCCGCCGTGTGCGCGAAGATGCAAGGTCTTTATTTTGACAAGCAGGACAGGGACATCCTGGCTCTGGTCAACCGTATTCTGGAATCCGACGGCAAACAGTCGGACACATTTCTTTTTGATCCCAGCCTGCATCCGCACGGCATCAAGGAACTGGTGGCCTCGCCTGTGTCGCGTATGGCGTATGCCGTCATAAACCTGCTGCGCAACCTTCAGGCGGGCCGTACACAGGCTCGCGACCGTCTGCTTGCCCTCAAGACCCTGTATGACGAAGTGCTCAACAGTGCCCACTCGGCCCTGCGGCGCAATACTGCGCGCGCCCTCATGCAGATCATGAAGAGCATGGTGCGCGCCCACGGCAACCAGCTTGAGCAGCTCAAGCTGGCGCACGACTTTCGCCGCACCGTGCAGGGTACGCCGCGCGTGGTGCGCCGCATGCTTGCGCGCTATCACCTGCCTGAAATGCCCGAAAGCTGGAATCAGCTTGCCTTTGACGACCATGTGTATGACGCCAACACCAAGGGGCGCAAAACCCCCACCCATCTGATCATGGACGCGTGGATCAAAGGGATGCGTTCCCTTACCGTGGCCTATGAATACTGGGTGCAGCCCGAGGCAGCGCGTGAAATTCTGCGTGCAGCGGAAATCACCGGTATCGGCGTGCGTATCGGCCTGGAATTTCATCTGCCTTTTTACGGGCGATTCATCAGCCTGTTCTGGATTCCCCGTGGCTTCAGCTCCAACGAGGATTTTCTGGAGTTTTTGCACAGCCCCAAGGTTGCCGAACTTATGAAGCGGGGCCGCGAGGTGCTGCGCTGGCGGCGTGAACGCGTGCTCGAAAGCCTTGCACTCTGGAACGAAATTCAGCGTCCACAGCTTGAAGCCCAGTGGGGAGTAACTGTGCCGGAACTGACCGGCGAGGGGTTTTCGCGGCATGTGGGCCGGGGGCAGGCCTCTGGCCTGCATCTTGCCGAGGCGCTGCATGCGCATGTGCAGCCATCGTTGCGTGAACGCGCAGCCCTGCTGCGCGAGAGCGATAGCGAGGAGGCCAGGGCCGAACTGGTTTTTCTGGATAACCTGAGCGCTGAATACATCGCCGACCACTGGCTTTCCCCCCTGGAACACCCGGAAATGCCCGACCTCAACAAACCCTGCGCGCACGGCGACCTGCCGCCGCTCATGCAGCTTTCTGTGGGTGATATTACCCGCGAACTTTCCGAACTGAACCCCGGCTACCGCCTTGTGCTGACCACCAAGGGGCTGAGCGTGGAAGACGTGGCGGAACTTTTGTGGGACAGCCGGGGCAGCATCAGCCATCTGGAAATTTTCAACATGCGCGGCTGGATGGAAGGCAAACACTCCTGCCTCAAGGCTATCAGCGAGTTGCAGCAAGCTCTCAATGAAGGGCTTGGCCCGCGTGTGAAGCAGATGATCCGCACGATGGTACGCCGCATGAGCACCCAGGACGAGGAGCGCGCGGCAAAGTTCCGCCATATTCTGCACAACGTGCCGAAATTGTGGGAGCACTATCGCAACAAGCCCCTTGGTTCACGCCTTGGCACAAGCTCGGTAAGCCGTGATTCTTATGGCATGGGTTTTGTGCTGCGCGAGACCCTGCCCGCCCGCAGCCGCAAATTTTACGCAAGGGATCAAAAGCAGCCGGATATTCCCGTGTGTTCGCCGGTTGAAGAATGCGTGCGTTACAGCAAACCCCGCAATCCTTCGCCCTGGCAAAAGGCCTTGCGCCTGTTGCGCCATCTGCCCGGCTGCCGCCATCTGGGTATGGAACGCCAGTCTGTCTGGAAGACCGCCAGCGTGGACTTTCGCATCTGCACCAAGGGCAACGTGCTCAACCTTGGCGGCTTGAGCCTTGCCTGCGGCAACGGCCTGCTGGGCAAAACCTGCGAAAAGGGCAGCAGCGAATCTCTGGGGCCAGCATATTTCAACAGCTTTGTGAGCAACTGCCTCAAGGTGCTCATGGGCTTCTGCCCGGCGTTTTTCTCCTTTATGTACACGCAGAACTGGTGGTTCCTCGCCTGGTGCGGCACCTTTATCTGGTTTGGCATCACCGGGTTCCGTAACGTGGTGCAAATGGTCATGGCCGCCAAGGGGGCGACGCGCTCCACGCTCATTCACTGGAAAGATCAGGTCAACGTGAGCCGCTTGTGCGATTCCCTCATGTTCACGGGTTTTTCGGTGCTACTGCTCGAAATGCTGGTGCGTGTGCTGCTGCTCGATAAAACACTTGGCATCACAGCGGCCCAGAATCCCTGGGTGGTGTTTGGCGTGCTCAGCCTCGTTAACGGCATTTATTTGTGCGCGCACAATGTGTTTCGCGGTTTTCCCAAAGAAACATCCATCGGCAATCTGTTCCGTAGCCTTCTGGCCATCCCCGTGTCGTCGCTGTACAACTGGGTGCTGTATCAGGTGGCCTTTCTGCTTGGGGTGGATAATCCGGCCATGTATCTTGTGCCGAGCGCTGCGGTTATTTCCAAGATGGCCTCGGATTCGGTTGCCGCTCTCATTGAAGGTTATGCGGACAGCCAGGTAAACCTGCGCATGCGCAGATGGGATTATCGCAGCAAGCTTGCCAATGTTTTTGACTGCTACACGCGGCTGGAATTGCTGTTTCCTGACGAAGACGCACTGATCAAGCTTGCGAAACCCGGCGGCCTGCAGGGCAGCGGCGGGGTGATGGGCAAGGAGCTTGAACGGGCTTTCATCATTAACGCCCTTGACCTCATGTATATATGGTTCTACCAGCCACGTGCGCAGGATGCATTCCGGCAGATTGCCAGAACCATGCCTGAGGCTGACCGCAATGTGCTTGCACGGGCGCAGCTTGTGCTGACGCGTGAGCGCGAGGTCAGCCAGATGCTGGTGGACGGATTGCTTGGACGTAATTTCTCCCGGCCACTGGCTTTTTACCTCGATAAGCGGAAAGAATATCTGAGGCGGTTAAGCCGCCTGTGCCGTCCGGGAAAGATGCGGGAGCCGGTAACCTTCTGAAACCGATCGCCGCCGATACCGGAAGGCCAGAGTAGGCAAAGGATAGCAAGGGAACAGGTATTGCCTGCTACGCGGGCATCATCTGAATAAAATCATACAGCGGGCGCGGCTTTTGCCTTTGCGCCGGGCACAGGGCGCTCCTGCCTGACAGGCAGCGCCAGTACACACCGGAAGTATGGGAACGACGCGGTTCCCGTCTTCAAACCACCGTTGCAGGTACGCTTGCTCCGGTGGTTTTTTGTTGTTGCGGCAAAAGTACAAGGTAAAACTGTTAGTGATCTGTTTTTTCACGTTTTTATTTTAAGCGAGTGCATTGTGTGGTCAATCAATCAAAGATGTGCTTGTGCAAAAAATAATTTTTTACTCTAGTGTTGCGTCCACGAAATTGATCCATATCAAGCGGTCAACGGTTTTCCCGTGTAGGTCCACTTGAATGGTTTGGCCCAGAGCTGGTTGTAGCTCTTGATGTAGTCCATGATCTGATCAACCAGTTCCTGTTTTGACTTCCAAATTCCGCCTCGAATCACGTCTCGGCTGAATATATTGAACCAGATTTCTATCTGATTCAGCCAGGAAGAATATGTTGGCGTAAAATGCAGCGTGATCCGCCTCTTGCCTGCCACCCAGTCTTTGATTTTCTGGTGCTTATGGACAGCCAAGTTGTCTACGATCACGTGCAGATGTCTGCCAGGATTCTTTCGATATAACTGCTTCAAAAACAAAAGAAATTCTTCATGGGTTGCGCTGTCAACACAGCGACCTGAGACGGCACCACTGTGGACAGCCAAGGCCGCCAACAGGCAGGTGGTGCCGTTTCTTTTGTACGTTGCCGTTAGCCTTCGGCTTGCGCCGGGCTTCATGGGTAACAAGGGCTGCGTCCTGTCCAGAGCCTGTATCTGAGATTTTTCGTCAACCGACAGAACCAGCGCGTTTTCCGGCGGATTCATGTAAAGCCCGACAATTGCCGCCTGCTTTTCTTCAAACTCGGGATCAGGACTTTTTCCACACCAATAGGCGGTCTTGTGCGGCTTGATGACAGCCTCAGACAAGATTTTCTGCACTGTGGACTTCCCGTGTCCCGTCACCTCCGCCAATTTGCGCACACTCCAACGAGTGCTCCCATCAGGCGGAGTGGTGCACGCCAGCGCAACTACGCTCACTCGCTCATCTGCTGAAATTTCTTGAGGTCTTCCACGGCCTTGCTTGTCTTTGAGCCCATCAAGGCCTTGCTCCAAGAAGCGTTTGCGCCATTTCAAGCAGCTTTGCCAGTTCAGTCCGGTTTTTTCAGCAATATTATGCAGGCTCAAACCTTCTGAGGCCAGCAAAATCACCTTCGCCCGCAAGGCAAGTCGTTGCTCTGTTTTTCCTGAACCAACCCACATCGTCAGCGTACTTGCTTGCTCCTGATTCAAATCGACCCGGACTCGTGCAGCCATAAACACCTCCTTGGATGGGAGGCATTATTATCTATTTATTTGAAGGACGCAACACTAGTTGCTTGTGCAAAAAGGAACATTTAAATGTGAAACTAAAAGGAAAAAAAGAACTAACTAAATGCTGTGTTATGCTTGCATTGGTTTTTTATATGGTATATTTTTTCCCACAGGAGTCTTTCATACATACGACAGAGCATTTCACACTGATATCGTTCTGTATAACAAAAGGAGTTACGAATGAGTACGGATCTTAAGAGCATGCATATGGGTCAGATCACCTCGTTCTTTATCCCCAACGTCACCCTGGTGGGCGAGGGATGTTCCAAAGAGATTCCTGCTCGATTGAAGAGCATCAATGGTGCGAAGCCGCTGGTTGTAACTGACCAGGGTATCGTCAATGCCGGTATCCTTAAAGTGATCACCGACATCCTTGATGCCGCCAAGATGAAGTATGCCATATACGATAAGACCATCCCGAACCCCACGGATAAAAACGTTGCAGAAGCTTTTGACCTGTACAAAAAGGAAAAGTGCGACAGCATCGTTACCCTTGGCGGCGGCAGCTCGCATGACTGCGGCAAGGGTGTAGGCTTTTTGGCTGGCAACGGTGGCAAGATTCATGACTATGAAGGCGTGGACAAGTCCAAAAAGCCCTTCCCCCCGTATGTTGCTGTTAATACCACCGCTGGCACCGCCTCTGAAATGACGCGTTTCTGCATTATCACCGACACCTCGCGCAAGGTGAAAATGGCCATTGTTGACTGGCGCTGTACCCCCAGCGTGGCCATTGACGATCCCGTCCTGATGATGGGCATGCCCCCGGCCCTGACCGCAGCCACCGGCATGGACGCCCTGACCCACGCCGTGGAAGCCTACGTTTCCACTGCCGCCACGCCCATGACCGATGCCTGCGCTGAAAAGGCCATGGAATACATCAACCGGTACCTGCGCCGCGCCGTTGCCAACGGCCGGGACAAGGAAGCCCGCGAAGGCATGTGCTATGCCCAGTATCTGGCTGGTATGGCCTTCAACAATGCCAGCCTCGGCCACGTGCACGCCATGGCTCACCAGCTTGGCGGCTTCTATGACCTGCCCCACGGCGAATGCAACGCCATTCTGCTGCCCCATGTGTGCGAATACAACCGCATCTCCAGCCGTCGCCGCTTTGGCCGCATTGCCCAGCTTCTGGGCGAACTCACCCAGGGCATCAGCGCAGACGAAGCCTCTCGCAAAGCCATCACCGCCATCAACATCCTGTCCAAGGACGTGGGCATCCCTGATGGCCTGATCGCCCTTGGCAAGAAATACGGCAAGGAAGTACGCGAAGCCGATATCCCCACAATGACCGCCAACGCCCAGAAGGACGCCTGCGGCCTTACCAACCCCCGCTCCATGACGGATGCGGCTGTGGCGGCTATCTACAAGGCGGCCCTGTAATACAGTGTCCTCCAGAATGTAGGCCGTTTGCCTGATCCCCCATTGCGGGGCAGGCCTTTGGCAGACATCGCGGTATGAAAAACGGCGCGGACTTTCCGCGCCGTTTTTCTTGCTCTTTGCGTTGTGCTCTATGCCAAGCCTCACGGCGCATTTTTGTTCCGCGTATCTGGCGGGGCATGAAATGAAAAACTGCGTGGCTTTGCCCCATAACAAAAAAGCGGCATGGAACCCATGCCGCTTTTTGCGTGTTAAGGCAGCCCATGCCCGAGGGGCAGCGGCTCAGGGACGGATGACTTTGTCTGCCAGGTCAAGGCTGGTGACAATATCAAGCATGTTTGAGGTGTCGCCCACTTGCTTGGCTTCCAGCAGACCAAAGTGCGCAAGGCAGGTGCCGCACACAAGCACAGAAACGCCATCGGCTGCCATTTTTTTCAGGGCATCCAACGCAGGGCCAGGCTGGGATGCAAGTTTAACGCCGCCGTTGATCAGTACAATACGCCACAGGCGAGGCCCGAGCTCCGGCAAGGTTGCCACAAAATTGCCCATGAGTTTGGCGCCCAGCCCGTCATCGCCACGGCCAATGGTCTCAGTGGTGATGAGCACCAGCGTCCGGTTGGTTTCACCCAGAGGGCGTGATGCTTCTTCGGCCTGCTGCGGAGCGGATGCCGCAGATTCACCAGCACTCGCCGTGATGCGCCAGCAGTCGGGGCCATCCTGGCTGGCAGCAACAGTAAAGCCGCGACCTTCCAGAAAGCGCCGCACGTTTTCTCGGGCAGGCTCGTTGTCCACCAGTACTTCCAGGGCATTTGCTCCTGCTGCCAGGGCATCGCGGGTGCGCATGACGGGCTGGGGGCAGGCCAGCCCTCTGCAATCAAATAGTTCCATGAATATCCTCCTGATCATGATATCTGCGATTTACAACTATTAGGGGTAAGGGTAGTTAGAAAAAAGCCGATAAGCAAGACAAACTAAGGTAGGCATATATGGGCATTGCGCTTCAGGTAGTAATCATTGCCGCTTTGGGCGGTTTGGCCGCTTTGGGTGGTATACAGGGTATGAGCTGGTTGGTGGTCGGCATTATTTTTGTCTGCGCCGGTGCAAACATCTGGCTCTGGCTGAGCGGGCGTTCCCGCGCTGCCCGTCTGGCGCAGTATCTGGACGCTCAGGCAGCAGCACCATCTGCTGATGGCGATGTGGAACAGCGGGCCATGCAGTGCATTGAAAGCCTGCGTGAAACGCTGAAAACCAAGGCGGACACTCAGGTTGTGGAATCCTTGCAGGCGCAGAACAGCGAACTCGCCAAGCAGCTCAAGGAATCTGAGGAACTTGTCGTAACCTTGCGCGGGCGGCGCGAAAAGGGCGTTATCGCCCTGCACAAGGCCCACTCGGTGTGCACCAGACTTTCTGGCGACATGCGCAAGCTTGCCAGCCTCATTACGGACGTGAACGGCGGCGTTGCCGTGCAGCGTGACAGGCTGGAGGAAACAGGCGCGGCAATGGAGCGCGTGGCCGATTCTGCCAGTCAGGCCTCCCTGCGTGTGCGTGAACTTTCCGAGAGCGCCCAGAATTCAAGCGCCAGCGCAGCCACGGGCGAGCAGGAAGTGGAAGGCGCTGTTGGCTCCATTGACAGTGTGCGTGACACCATCGTGCAACTCAAGGAAGCCATGGCTGGTCTGGGCGAAAAAGCCAGCAATATCGGTCAGGTCATGAGCGTCATCAACGAAGTGGCGGATCAGACCAATCTGCTGGCCCTCAACGCCGCCATTGAAGCGGCGCGCGCTGGCGAGGCCGGGCGCGGATTTGCCGTGGTGGCCGACGAGGTGCGCAAGCTGGCTGAAAAAACCATGGGTGCCACCAAGGAAGTCGAGGAGGCCGTAAAGGCCATTCAGGATGAAACACGGCGTAATGTGCAGACTGTGGACAAGGCCGCGCAACTGAGCGTGGACGCGGCAGACAAGGCCACCAATGCCGGTGATGTGATGCGTACTATTCTGCAAAGCATGGCGGATACCGCCGGGCACCTTGCCAGCATCGCTGCCGGTGCCGCCGAGCAGTCCGAGCAGAGCGCCGGAACCAGCGGAGCGCTGGAAGAAGTCCGAGATGTGGCAGAGAGCACCTCCAAAAACATGGAGATGTTTACTGCCTCGCTGCTGACGTTCCAGAGCGGCATGGAAGAGCTGGATATGATCGTCAATGCGCTTGTTGCAGGCGACTTTGATCAGGCCCTCTCCGACAAGTTCGTGGAGTGGACGCCCAAGCTTGAACTGCATGTGCCCCTGGTGGACAGAGAACACAAGCTGCTGGTGGAATACATCAACGAACTGCATCAGGCCATGACGCATAACAAGCCTGTGTCTGAAATGATCACGGTGCTCAAAAAGCTGCGCGATTACACGGCCACCCACTTTGGCGATGAAGAAAGGCTGTTCAATGTTCCCGCCTACAAGGCCGCAGCGGAGCATATGAAGATTCATAAAAAGTTTGTCGCCAAGCTGGATGAGGTGGAAGAGCAGTTGCGCATGGGCACCGCCACTGTGAGCATGGATCTGCTGACCTTCCTCAAGGATTGGCTGGTACAGCACATCATGGGCACAGACCCCACCTATTTGCCCTACCTCAAGCCTGAGGACAAGGAACCCGCTAAGCGGTAGTCATAAAATCAAAGATTTTTTATGCAAGCAAAGAAGCCCCGAAAGGGGCTTTTTGCTTGCGTGCGGAACCCTACAAAAAAGGGGCCGTCACGCCGGGCATGCGTGATTGCCCCTTTGCGCAGGTGGCGCTTCAGAACAATATTTTTTCCTGTCCCCTTTCTGAGCCTGGAATAAAGATAAAAATTCAGAGGGAGGGGACGAAAGGGGCACGCTTTCACAGAACATCCCGATGCAGGTCTGCCCTACGCGGGCCAGCTGCCCTCGCGAAGTCTGCGCATGCCTTCCTCTCCCACATAGCGGCGCAACTGCTTGTCAGGGGCATTGAGCAGATCCACCACCAGCAGGGCATCAAGGGTCCCAAAGGTTCTGTCTTCGTGAAAGGCGGCAATGCGCCCACCCAATTGCAGGTAGTGCTTAAAAAGGATGGGCAGGGTGCGCCCGCCCTCCATCTGCCGCACCAGCGCGTTGACGGACTTGTAATCAAGATGCTGGGCAAAGGGCAGTTCTTCCCGCAGCTTGCGGGGCTGTTTGCCGTGCACCAGACTTGCCAGAGGCGTATCCCAGTGGCGCAGGCGCAGGTGCCGCCAGAGCAGGTCTACCGATTGCGGGCGATAGTTGAGACCAATGCTGGCAGGGCCAAAGAGGGTACGCACGCCATTACGCAGGGCCATCTGCCCAATACCCTTCCATAGCAGAAGCAGGGGAGTGTAATCGCGCTGATATTCAGGGCAGACAAAGGCGCGTCCAAGCTCCAGCGCATTGCCGCATTGGTGGAAAAATTCCGGCTCGTACTCAAAAAGCGAGGCAGTGTAGAGGTGTTTTTTGTCATACTGCCATGTTCCTTCTGGTCGCACCACTCGTGCCCGGTATGAACCGGCAATATTTTTGCCTTCTTCGTCCAGAAGCAGCAGGTGTGAATATTGCGGGTCGTAGCGGTCTGTATCCCGCGCCTGCCCAGATCCTTCCCCCAGCGCGCGAAAGGCCTCTTCGCGTCTTCTGGTCAGTTCGTCCAGCAGCAGGGGAGATTCGTTGCCCTCAAGCAGATAGACGCCGTAGCGGCCTTCGCGGGCCAGCATGCGGTTTTCCGGCAGGGCGGCAAGGCTGACCATGATATCCATCTTGGCAGCGGCAGGGGCCAGGGGCAGGCAATTGGCTGCATGCCCGGCTGCACCGTGTTCAGAACCCAGGGCAGAGCGGCAAAGCCCCAAACAGTGGGTGCGCTGCTCGTGGTTCAGCCCGGTCAGAATTTCTGCGGGGATGGCCTCGCCCACGATCATGCGGGCGGTGCTTCCCCTTTGTCTGAACAAGGTATTGGGCAGCAGAACCTCGCCGACGTTTTCCTTGAGCGCTGTTGCAGCGATAAACAGGGCGTTCTGCCGTACGCCCATATGCAAGGGAACAAAATTCAGGCCGGGGATATCGGCATTGCGCCCGCCAAGCCTGCTGAGCAGGCGCGACCATGGCTGCTCAGCAATGCCGCGTCCCAATTGCCAGCGGGCCACGCGCCCGGAGGGGAAAATACCCAGTGCGCCGCCCCCCCGCAGATGGGTCATGGCTGCGCGCAACACTGCGGCGTTGGCGGCTGCGCCGCCAGAAAGATTCAGGGGCAACAGCATGGGGGCAAGTTGCGCCAGTTGGGGAATGCGCAGCAAGGCATCGCTGGCAAGAATTTTGAGATCGGGACGTGCCTTGCCGCAGAGCGCTGCAAGCATCAACCCTTCAAGCGCGCCGGAGGGGTGGTTGGCAAAAAGCACCACCGGTCCGTGGGCAGGAATGCGCTCCAGATCGCCGCGCAGGCATTCCGTACGGACATCCAGCGCAGTGAGGCAGGCGGTGGCAAAGGTTTGAGGGTCGCCGCACTGGGGCAGTGTGTCGGCCATTTTTTCCAACCGGGCGAAACCCGAAAGCTGACGGGCCAGGGCGCGGGCCAGCCGCCCGACGCTTCTGACCAGCGGGCGGCCAGGTGCAAGGGGTAAAATATCAGCATTGCCGGGCATGGGGATTCTCCTGTGCTTGGGCTGGGCATGCGCGTGGGCGCATACCCGGCTGGTTCCGTTTCCTGCGCGTGGCGGCGAGCCGGGCCGGGCGAGGGTACTTTTCGTATGTCTAACAGTATTCGGCGCACACTTCCTGAGGAAGCGGCGTGGCCTTCATCTGGATCATATTTGTGCGCAGATCGTTTTCAATGTTCTGCTGGCATTCGCAGCAGCGGGTCGCCCCTGGTGCGGCCATGAGGCGGGCTAGGGGAATCTCTTCGCCGCATTCTTCGCAGCGGCGGGGGCCGCCGTGCCGCAGGAGCGCCACAAGGCTCTGGAGTTCACGGATGCGCTGGGAGCTGCGGCGGGCGCTGCAATGGGCTATGTGGGCCGCCTCAAGGTGGCTGGCTGCGTCCAGTTCGTCCGCGCAGTGCTGAGCCTGAAAAACATCGCGCAGCAGGGTGAGACGGTGCATTTCTTCGTTCAGTTCGCCCTGAAGACGCTGCAAAGTGTGCAAATTGTCCATGTCTGCCTCCTCCGGAGATTTTCCGATGGTTGAACTGTTGCTCTTGGGGCATCATGAATGTGCTGGTTTGCGTTATGGTGACGCCCATGTGAACTTGTGCGTCATGTTGGCGGCAAAGTGGTGGAGGCGGGGCCTGTGCTTTCTGAACAGATGCAGCTCAAGGGAAGATTTGTTGACAGGGGGGTGTTTGTGCAATAATTTTCTCATGCATATAATTTATCATCACGATGTAGCCAAGGAGGAAGTTGTGTCCGAATATAGAAAGCCCTCAACATTAGAGCGGTTTATCCCTATTGTGGACTTTCTGGGCGCTTTTTTGGGTGCGGACTGTGAAGTTGTGCTGCACGATGCCACCAGGCCGGACAGCTCCGTGCTTGCGATAGCCAACAGCCATATAAGCGGACGCCGTGTGGGATCGCCCATTACGGATATGGCGTTGCGGCTTATCAAGGACGGTACCTGGATGACCGCGCCTTTTATTACGGGCTATAAAACGCAGAGCAAGGATGGTCGTCAGCTCCATTCGGCAACATATTTTATCCGTGAAGACGATGGTTCCTTGGCGGGGATGTTATGTCTCAACATGGATGCGGCCCCGCTGATTGAGGCGCGCGATCTGCTTGAGCGCTTCATATCGCGAGCGCGAATGGAAAAGCCCAGGTCAGATGTTGAAAATGGGCATCCTCTTGAAACATTCGCTGAATCGCTGGAAGACCTGACCAGCAGTATTATCCAGCAAGCAGTGAATGGCGCGGATATACCGCCGGATCGCATGACGGCAGATGAAAAAATAGCTATTGTACGCACCCTTAACGAAAAAGGCGTATTTTTGCTTAAAGGTGCGGTGGCGGTTGTGGCGCGCCATCTGGCAGCATCTGAGGCCACCGTTTACAGGTATCTGCAACGGGTTGCTTCCTGAAGTGTTTTCCGCACGCATGATTTTTTTCTATCATATTGACAAAAAATTATTATCAAGATAATTTTGTTTCACTGCGATAGCTGTGCTTGCAGGGCGTGTGGTCTCCTTAACGGGGCAGCGCATAACATATTGTTTTAACAACTTGTTAAGGAGAATCCGTCAAATGTCTCAGCGTATTGCAACGGAAAAGGCCCCAGCAGCCATTGGCCCGTACTCTCAGGGTATGGTCTGCGGCACCCTTCTTTTTACATCCGGTCAGATACCCGTTGATCCTTCCACCAAGGCTGTGCCCGACGATGTGGCTGCTCAGGCCCGGCAGTCGCTGGAAAATGTCAAGGCCGTTGTGGAAGCTGGCGGCAGCAGCATGGACCGCGTGGTAAAAACTACGGTGTTTCTGGCTGATATGGGTGATTTCGCCACTGTGAATCAGGTGTACTCCACCTATTTTGCAGAGCCTTTTCCTGCCCGGAGTTGCGTACAGGTTGCGGCCTTGCCTCTTGGCGTAAAGGTCGAGATTGAAGCAATCGCCGCCCTGTAGGCGTAAGTGGGCTTAGCTGTCTGAGCATCGGCGGCATGGGGCCGCTGAACGGTACTTCATCGTCAGGAGACACCACATGTCCAAGAGCAAGAACGAATTCGGTCTTATTCTCAAGCTGCTGGCAGGCATTGTCATTGGCGCACTGATCGGTTTTGCGGCCAATGAAAATGTCATGCAGGTTGTAATGTCTCTCAAGTATGTTCTGGGCCAGATAATCTTTTACACCGTGCCGCTCGTTATCATTGCGTTCATTGCGCCTGCCATTACCCGGCTTGGACAGAACGCCAGCCGCATGTTGATTGCGGCGCTGGTCATTGCTTATATTTCTTCAGTAGGCGCGGCCACCATGTCTTGTCTCGCCGGATACGCCATTATTCCCCATTTGTCCGTTCCCACGGCGGTGGCGGCCCTGCATCCTCTGCCCGATGTGCTCTTCAAGCTGGATATCCCCCCGGTCATGCCGGTCATGACAGCCTTGGTAACGGCTATTCTCATTGGCATAGCATCGCTGTGGACACGTGCTGAAATCATGGTGCGCCTGCTGGACGAGCTGGAATCCATCATGCTCAAGATCGTGAGCAACGTGGTCATTCCCCTGTTGCCGCTCTTTATTGCCGCCACCTTTGCCGGACTCGCCTACGAAGGTAGCCTCACGCGGCAGCTTCCCGTATTCTTGAAAGTTATCATTCTTGTGTTGCTCGGGCACTACATTTGGCTTGCCGTGCTGTACTCTATTGCCGGTATTGTGTCTGGTCGCAATCCCCTTGAGGTGCTGCGCCACTATGGCCCGGCCTACCTTACTGCTGTTGGCACCATGTCCAGCGCGGCGACGCTGCCAGTTTCCCTTTCCTGCGCATCGCGATCTTCCGTACTTTCCAAGGAAATGGTGGAGTTCGCCGTGCCGCTTGGGGCGACAATCCATCTCTGCGGCTCCGTGCTGACGGAAACTTTTTTTGCCATGACTATTTCCATGTTGCTGTATGGCTATTTGCCCAGCCCGGCGACAATGGCGGTGTTTATTGCCCTGTTTGGGGTGTTCGCCATCGGTGCTCCTGGCGTGCCTGGCGGTACAGTAATGGCTTCTCTTGGCATTGTGGTGAGTGTGCTTGGTTTTGATCCTGCCGGGGTGGCCTTGCTGCTCGCCATATTTGCCCTTCAGGATAGCTTTGGCACTGCCTGCAACGTTACCGGCGATGGCGCAATGGCCCTGATGCTGGAAGGCCTTTTCAACCGGTCAAAAGGCAAGGTCAGCCAAGCCTGAAAATCATGAATATAACAACCCCCTGCAATAAATGCGAGGAAGCATACATGCCCAATTCCCAATGGCCCAGTTTTATTGAACTGCTGCATAAGGAAGTAGTGCCCGCTCTAGGTTGCACAGAGCCAGTAGCCGTGGCGCTGGCTGCTGCCCATGCCGTTGAGGCTCTGGGTTGCCAGCCCGAGAACATAAAGGTGCTCGTTAGCGGTAATTTGCTGAAAAACGGCATGGGTGTTGGTGTGCCCGGCACCGGTGCCACGGGTATGAATATTGCCGCTGCTGTCGGGGCGATTGGCGGAAAGGCTGCGCGCGGGCTTGAAGTGCTGGCGGAGCTTACGCCCGAACAGGCCGAAGCGGGCCGCAATATGGTCGAAGCAGGCCGTGTCCATGTGGACATTGCCGAAGGCTCGCCCCTGCTGTATGCGGAAGTTCTTGTGGAAGGCGGGGGCCATACAGGCCGGGCTGTGCTTGAGCATGAGCACACCAACATTGTGCGTATTGAGCGCGATGGCAAGGTACTGTTCAGCCGTGAAGAGCCAGAGGGCGCGGCAACTGCAAAAAGTGACGAGTGGCCGCTGTCCATTGCCGCCATTCACGAGTTTGCCACGCAGGCACCTTTTGAAGACATCAGCTTTATTCTTGAAGCCGCAAGGCTCAACGAAGCGGTGGCTCTGGAAGGCCTGGCCCGGGAATACGGCCTGCAGGTAGGACGCACCATTGATGGCAATATCCGCAAACGTCTTATGTCCGACGATGTGACCACCCTGGCGGTCAAGCTGACGGCTGCCGCTTCCGATGCGCGCATGGACGGCGTGATGATGCCTGTGATGAGCAATTCCGGCAGCGGGAATCAGGGCATAACCTGCACCATGCCGGTGGTGGCCTTTGCCATGCGGCTGGAAGCAGGGGACGAGGCTCTGGCAAGGGCGCTGATTATGAGCCACCTTACCTCAATTCACGTCAAGCATCGTCTGGGGCGGCTTTCGGCTTTATGCGGCGCTACGGTTGCCAGCATGGCCTCCGCCTGCGGTATTGTAATGCTGCTTGGCGGCGGGATAGAGCAGATTGACCGTACCATCCGCAATATGGTGGGCAACGTGGCGGGCATGATCTGCGATGGCGCCAAGACCGGTTGCGCCATGAAGGTTGCTTCGGCGGTAGGCGCGGGCGTGCAATCTGCCATGCTGGCTATGGATGGCATGGGCGTAACCCGCAATGAAGGCATTGTTGAAGACGATATTGAACAATGCATTGCCAATCTGGCCCGGCTGGGCTGCGACGGTATGGCTCAGGCTGACCGCGTGGTGCTGGACATCATGGTGGCGAAAAGCTGAGTTTGCTGTAGCGGCATTCCCTCAGTAGCAAAAGGCCAGAACTGAGCTGCAAGGGTCCCTTCCTGTCGTTGCCTTTACCAGTAATGGATAAGGTGCGTGGAAGGGGCCTTTTTTGTGATGCGGTAAACCCACAATCTGTTCAATGAGTTCTGGCTGCTTTGCGGGCTTCTGTACGCAAAAGCCCGTCCCGCATTGCGGGACGGGCTTTATATCAGGCTTTGTCGGCAGATTGCCGCAGCGGCCTACTTGCCGCAGAAGGACAGAAAGTAGCTGTGCATGCGCGTGTCTGGCGTAAGCTCGGGGTGGAAGGACGTGGCCAGAATATTGTTCTGGCGCACGGCTACCGCCTGACCGTCAACCTCTGCCAGCACCTTTACACCCGCGCCCACGCCGATAATGACAGGAGCGCGAATGAAAACTGCCGGGAGGGGTTCTGCCCCGATCTCGGGTATGCTCAGATTGGTTTCAAAGCTGTCCACCTGCCTGCCAAAGGCGTTGCGTCGCACGGTGGCGTCAAGCACGCCCAGGCGGGGCTGATCCGAGTTTTCAATGTCGCGGCACAGCAGTATAAGCCCGGCGCAACTGCCATAAACGGGCATGCCGTCGAGTATGCGCTGGCGCAGGGGCTCAAGCATGTTCCATTCATTGAGCAGTTTGCCGATGGTGGTGCTTTCGCCGCCGGGAATGATCAGGGCATCAATGCCCTCAATATCCTTGAGCTGGCGCACCTCGCGGGCCGTTGCGCCAAGGCTGGCAACAGCGGCCACATGCTCGCGAAAGGCTCCCTGAAGAGCCAGAACGCCTACGCAAAGCTGCGACATTACCAACCCCGTTCCTGCATGCGTTCGGCAGAAGGAATGGTGGAAATTTCAATGCCCACCATGGGTTCGCCCAGATCGCGGGAGATTTCGGCCAGCATGGCGAAATCGTTGTAGTTGGTCACGGCCTGCACAATGGCCTTGGCGCGCTTGGCCGGGTCGCCGGACTTGAAGATGCCGGAGCCGACGAACACGCCGTCGCAGCCGAGGTGCATCATCATGGCGGCGTCAGCGGGGGTGGCAATGCCGCCAGCGGCAAAGTTCACCACGGGCAGGCGGCCTTCCTTGCGCACGGCGTAGCACACTTCAAGGGGAGCGCCGATTTCTTTGGCGTAGTTGGCAACTTCGGCTTCGGGCAGGCTGCACAGCTTGCGCACATCGTCCATAACCTGACGGCAGTGGCGCACGGCTTCAACCACGTTGCCTGTGCCGGGTTCACCCTTGGTGCGGATCATGGCTGCACCCTCGGCGATACGGCGCAGGGCTTCACCCAGATTGCGGCAGCCGCACACGAAAGGCACGGTAAAATCGCGCTTGTCGATATGGTACTTGTCGTCAGCGGGGGTGAGCACTTCACTTTCGTCAATATAGTCGGCGCCCATGGCTTCAAGGATACGGGCTTCAACAAAATGACCGATACGGGCCTTGGCCATGACGGGAATGCTCACCACTTCCATGATGCGCTTGACAATGGTGGGGTCGGCCATACGGGCCACGCCGCCTGCGGCGCGAATATCGGCAGGTACGCGTTCCAGGGCCATGACTGCGCAGGCTCCCGCTGCTTCGGCGATTTTAGCCTGTTCGGGAGTGGTGACGTCCATGATCACGCCGCCTTTGAGCATTTCAGCAAGGCCTGTCTTCAGGCGGATGGTGCCCTGTTCCATATCTTTCTACTCCTTCTGAGCCGGAGGCCGGCTGGTGATGATGTCTGCATGCCGCACATGCGGCGGCTTTGCTGGCGTGTATATATGTCAATAAGCCGCACCTGACAATATGATACCTGACATGCTCCGCTACAGGACAGCCGACGCAAAAAACTTCCGTCATTGGTCCATGCGGCTTGCGCTTCGGGCGTCCTCTGGCTATGCTTAAGGACTCAAAAGGAAGTATGATGACAGAAAGTTTCCCCATTCTTTTGCCATTGCTTCGCGGCCCACTGCCTTTGCACGCTTTTGAAGCGTCCGCTCAGTCCGGCCAGGCCCCAGCCGCCGGAAAAGGATCAGACCCACACTGGGCTGGCGCTTTGCGTCTGTGGCCCGGTTTGCCTGACGCGCCTGCCGAAGGTTTTTTTTGCCCGGATACCTATCCCTTTTCACCCCGCGAGGCCGTGGCCTGCCTTGGCGATCTGCAACAGATGGGCGATGCGGCCCTTTCCGGCCTGCCGGTTGGCGCAGCCGCCGCTGGCAACGCGCGCGCCGCGCGCCGCAGCTCAGAAATGGCCATGCTCTCCGGCCTTGAAAAATCTGATGGCGATGCCGCAGCCGCTCTGGCGGCAGAAGCGGCCCGCAAGGAGCTGCTTGCGCGCACTCAGGCGCAGAAGACCCTGCTCTGGGTCTGGCAGCAGGAGGAAAGCCTGGCTGATCTGGCGGAGCTGACAGCGAGTTTTGCCAAAAATGCGGGCAGCCTGACAGCTTCTCTGGGGGTTGACCCGGATGAAGATATGGCCGGGCTGACGCCGGATGCCCTTACGGGCGACCTGGTGCGCCTTGGTTCGCCCATTGCGCTTGATACTGGCCTTGTGCCGCCGTGGCGGCTGGTGATGGCCAACGCGCTCTATTTTGTGCCGCCCCATGCGCCCATTATTATTGAAGGGGCCATGCGTGAAGATGTGCTGGATATGCTGGAATTTGTCCCGGCCCCAGAACGTCAGGGCCTGCTTGGCGCGCCGGAGTCGGCCTCCGCAGGCGCACCGCTGCCCGTGGCGGTAGAAGCCCGCGCCCCGGGCTGGAAACTGCTTGGGCATACCCGCCCCACAGGGCAGCCGCCGCTTGACGCCGAGCGGGTGTGGATCACCTGGAGGGCCGGAGCATGAACAGCCAGCAGGCGCAGTCACTCACCGCGCAAGGTTTGTTCCCGCACGGCATTGCTGGCGTGATCTTTGACTGCGACGGCGTGATGATTGATTCGCGCGAGGCGAACAACATCTTTTACAATCGTGTTCTCGCCTGGTTTGGTCTGCCGCCCATGACCATTGAACAGGAAAACTACTGTTTCATGGCTACATCGCGTCAGGCATTGCTGCATATTGTGCCGCAGCCTCTGCACGGGCAGATCGACCATGTCATCCGCCACGAGGTTATTTACCAGCGCGATATTGTCCCCATGCTGCGCTTACAGCCCGGTTTTATGGACTTTATCGGCAATCTGCGGAGCAGGGGGGTGCGTATGGCCGTGCACACCAATCGAAAGCTCGATGGAATACAAACGGTTCTGGACATTTTTTCCCTGCCCTCCTATTTTAATCCTGTGGTCGCGGCGGATACAGCCGCACCCAAGCCTTCGCCCGAGGGTACGCGGCACATATGCGCCGCGTGGCAATGCCCTCCTCAGCAGGTGCTTTTTGTTGGCGACAGCGAGCACGACAAGGAGGCGGCCCGGGGGGCGGGCGTGATATTTGCCGCATTTAATGGCGGCCCGTTACGGGGAGAGATTACGGCGGCGGATTATCCCGGTCTGCACAATGCGCTGGCCGCAGTGCTGCCGCCTGTTTCAGGCCTGTAAGGCCTGGACCCGTTGCGAATATAAAAGAAAGCCACGCTGGAGGGCGCATGATTGTTGTTGCCAATACCATGAGCGCTATTGCCCTGGTGCTCGGGTCTCTGCTTAGTCTGTATTTCTGGATTGTCATTATCGCGGCTGTGCTCACGTGGGTGCGCCCCGATCCGTACAATCCTATTGTGCGCACCCTGCGCACGCTTACGGAGCCTGTGTTTTACCGTGTGCGCAAATGGTTGCCGTTCACCTATTCAAGCGGCATGGATTTTTCGCCTGTGGTGGTGCTGCTGGCCATTGAGCTGTTTAACAGAATTGTCATTACCTCGCTGGCCCAGTACGCGATGACGCTTCATTAAAAGAACTGGCACCGCCGGAGGACTGATTTTTTACACATGCTCCATGCGGATGTCTGAGAATCCGCGCCAGGAGAACAAGCCCATATAACCTGTAGCCGCGCTGCACAAAGCCACATCGGCGCAGCGGCACAGGCGGGCTGATCCCCTTGAGCAAAAGCCTCAGTTGATGCGCAGGCAAAAGCCTATGAACATCTAACAATGGAGATTTCTTATGGATCAGCAAGAACTGGAACTGCTGGAAAAGTACGCTGCCACTGATCCGGAGCTGAAATCCCTTTGGGAAGATCACGTGCTCTACGAAAAACAGGTGGAAAAGCTCGAAGGCAAGGCCTTTCGTTCGCCCACTGAAGAGCAGACGCTCAAGCAATTGAAAAAGCAGAAGCTCGAAGGAAAAACCCAGCTCATGGCCGTTCTTGATCGTCTGAAGAAACAAGGATAGCCGGGCTTTTTTTAAGGAGTCGGACATGGAATGTACTGGTGCGCAGATTCTCCTTGAGTCCATGAAGCGAGAGGGCGTGGATGTGCTGTTCGGTTATCCGGGCGGTGCGGTCATTGATATTTATGATGAACTACCGCGACATCCCGAGCTACGCCATGTGCTGGTACGGCACGAGCAAGGAGCTGTGCACGCGGCTGACGGCTATGCCCGTGCCTCGGGCAAGACCGGCGTATGCCTGGTCACCTCGGGGCCTGGAGCTACCAATACGGTCACGGGCATAGCCACAGCCTACTCTGATTCCATTCCTCTGGTGGTGTTCACCGGGCAGGTGCCCACCCAGCTGATCGGCAACGATGCCTTTCAGGAAGTGGATATCGTGGGCATCACCCGGCCCTGCACCAAACATAATTTCCTGGTCAAGGATATCAGTAAACTGGCGTTGACCATCCGTCAGGCCTTTTACCTTGCACGTTCGGGCCGCCCCGGCCCGGTGCTGGTGGACCTGCCCAAGGACGTCATGCAGAAGCGGGCTGAATTTGTCTGGCCTGAAGACGTCTACATGCGCAGCTACAACCCCACTTACAAGCCCAACCTGAACCAGTTGCGCCGCTCGGTGGAAGAACTGGCAAAGGCCGAGCGTCCGGTGATTCTGGCGGGCGGCGGGGTTATTCTGTCCAACGGTGCGGAGGCCCTTACCGGGCTTGCGCGCAAGCTGAACATCCCTGTTACCTGCACCCTCATGGGGCTTGGGTCTTTTCCGGCCACAGACCCCCTGTGGCTGGGCATGGTGGGCATGCACGGCACCTACGCGGCCAACCTTGCCATCAATAACTGCGATGTGCTGATGTGCGTGGGCGCGCGCTTTGACGACCGCGTTACCGGCAAGCTGGCGGCCTTTGCGCCCAAGGCCCGCATTGTGCACATCGACATTGACCCCACGTCCATTCGCAAGAATGTGGAGGTGCATGTGCCTGTGGTTGGCGATTGCCGCCTGGCGCTGGAAGGCATTGCCGAAATCTGCGATGCCAAGCTGGAAAACAAGGACTGGGCGGGTGAACATGCCGCCTGGATTGCCGCCGTGGCCGAGTGGAAGGCAAGCAAGCCCCTGTGTTACCAGTGCAACGGCAACATCAAACCGCAGTCGGTCATTGAAGCTCTTTACGACATCACCGGCGGCGATGCCATCATCGCCACCGAGGTGGGACAGCACCAGATGTGGGTGGCCCAGTTTTATTCGTTCACCAAGCCGCGCACCCTGCTGACCAGCGGTGGCCTCGGCACCATGGGCTACGGTTTTCCCGCTTCGGTGGGGGCGCAGTTTGCCTTTCCGGATAAAAAGGTCATTGCTGTGGCAGGCGACGCCTCGCTGCAGATGAACATTCAGGAGCTGGCAACCGTAGTGGCCAACAAGCTGCCTATCAAGGTCGTCATTCTGAACAACCGCTATCTGGGCATGGTGCGCCAGTGGCAGGAGCTCTTTTACAACAACAACTACAGTTCCACCAACATGGAAGCCCAGCCCGACTTTGTGAAGCTGGCCGAGGCCTACGGGGCCGAAGGCTATCGCATTGAAAAGGCTGATGACATGCGGGCCGTGCTTGAAAAGGCCCTTGCTTCGCCCAACCCTGCCTTTATTGACGTGGTAGTAGAGCGCGAAGAAAACGTGTACCCCATCGTGCCCGCTGGTGCGGCGCTTGATGAAATGTTGCTGGTGTAAGGGAGATGGCTATGCAACGACATGTGCTTTCCGTGCTGGTGGAAAACGAACCCGGTGTGCTTTCCCGCGTGGCTGGCCTGTTCAGCGGGCGCGGCTTCAATATCCATTCCCTCAATGTGGCTCCGGCTCTGGAAGAGGGCGTTTCGCACATGACCATCACCACCGATGGCGACAGTCTTATTCTGGAGCAGATCATGAAGCAGCTCCACAAGATTGTTTCGGTCATCAAGGTGGTGGATTTTGCGGATATTCCCGCTGTGGCACGCGAAATGATCTTTGTTAAGGTGCAGGCAGAAGGCCCCATGCGGGGCGAAATTCTGCGAACTGTTGAAATATTCCGCTGCAAGGTGGTTGATGTCAGCCCCAATGAAATGACCATTGAGGCCACTGGCGACCAGAACAAGCTGGACGCCATCATCAGCCTGTTGCAACGGTTTGGAATCAAGGAACTGGCGCGCACAGGCGCAGTTGCCATGCGTCGTTCCAAGAAAACGGATTAGGGTTCCGGGACGCGAAGGACAGCCTTTTGCCGGGGTGTTTGACACAAGACACCCCACGAGGCATGGCTGCCCCTGCGCGTAAAGAACCCGGTCGCGCGGCCATGCGCCGCGAGATTACAGGAGCGTTAGCCCGTGAGCGTGTCAATGGCCCACAAGGTCTCCTTGACAGCGCGCATGAGGTCGGGGTGGTGCGTATATCCATTCAAACCAGCCCGGGTCATTGGCAAAGCGTCCCACAGGCGGCCTTGCCCGCCGTATCCAGTCGGCCCCCCTCTGTCCTTGCCGCAAGGGCGGGAAGGAATGTATTTTTTTTGTCTAACCGTGAGTGATCTCAGAGGATGTTCAGATGAAAGTTTATTACGATCAGGATGCAGACCTTAATTGTTTGAAAAACAAGACCGTGGCCATCATCGGTTATGGCAGTCAGGGCCATGCCCATGCCCAGAATCTGCGTGATTCCGGCGTCAAGGTTGTGGTGGGTCAGCGCCCCGGCGGCGCCAACTACGAGTTGGCCAAGGAACACGGCTTCACCCCCGTGTCTGCTTCCGAGGCCGCCGCTCAGGCCGACCTGATCATGATTCTGCTGCCTGACGAAGTGCAGGCCGCCGTGTACGAAAACGACGTGAAGCCCCACCTGACCAAGGGCAAGGCCCTGTTGTTCGCCCACGGCTTCAACATCCATTTCAGCCAGATCCAGCCGCCCAAGGATGTGGACGTGTTCCTCATCGCCCCCAAGGGCCCCGGCCATCTGGTGCGCCGCACCTTCACTGAAGGCGGTGGCGTGCCCTGCCTCGTGGCCATTCATCAGGACGCCACCGGCGAAGCCCTCAAGATTGCTCTGGCCTATGCCAAGGGCATCGGCGGCGCTCGCTCCGGCGTTATTGAAACCTCCTTCCGTGAAGAAACGGAAACCGACCTCTTCGGTGAACAGGCCGTGCTTTGCGGCGGCGTTTCCGCCCTGATCAAGGCCGGTTTTGAAACCCTCGTGGAAGCCGGTTATCAGCCCGAAATGGCGTACTTTGAATGCATGCACGAAATGAAGCTCATCGTTGACCTCATGTACGAGGGCGGCCTTTCCCGCATGCGTTACTCCATCAGCAACACCGCTGAATACGGCGACTACGTCACCGGCCCCCGCCTGATCACCGAAACGGTGAAAAAGGAAATGAAGGGCGTGCTCAAGGACATCCAGAGCGGCGTGTTTGCGCGCAACTTCATTCTTGAAGCCCGCGCCAAGTACCCCATGTTCCTCACCACCCGCCGCAACGAATCTGAACACCAGATCGAAAAGGTGGGCAAGGAACTGCGCGGCATGATGTCCTGGCTCAAGAAGGACAAGAAAGACTAGTTCCGCTGTTTCAGCCGCAGGCTGAAAGCGTTTTGTTGGGGCTTTTCGCGGTATTTCCGTGAGAAGCCCCATTTTTTTATCCGCTGAAAAATAACAAAGCCGATGTCCTTCATGGAGCCTGCCCGTAGAGGATTGGGACGCAGCCGACATGATTCTAGGCTGACAGGGGATATTGCCATAGTAAATTGATCAATTTTATCGACTTCTGCATGTTGCAAAAATAGTTACTGTTTGCCACAATCAGGCCATACAGCTTGTATATAAAGTTGTTGTCTTCCATGCGCCGGAGCATCCTGCGGGCTGCCTCGGTGTGCCGTATTTTACGGGCATGGCCTTTCCGCTTTTGGTTTTATCATGTGTGCATTGCTTCCCGCCTTTGCCTTGCGACCGCCCATTTACGTAGCCAGTTACGCTGGTATGACCTGCTCTGGCATTGTGTCCGCGCTGTACTTTTTTGCGTTCCGCGCCCGCTGCAACAGCGCGTGCTTGCGCAGGAGGGTTGGTGCGGCTTTTCGGCGTGTCGGTTTGCACCTTGATTTTTCAGGAGATTAAGACGTGCTCAGAAATTTCAGCATCAGTCAGCGAATTATCTTTTTTGTCATCATCATGATCGCTCTGATTATTTCCATCGCGGGCCTGTCCGTGCGCATGACGGAAGGCGTCATTGCTGACGGCACGGCACTTGCCAAAGAAATGCTGCTCGACTCCCAAAGGGCGCGCATCAAGGATATCACGCACTCCCAGGCGCTTGGTCTGGCGGCCTTGACGCAAGGCCAGTCCGAGGCCGAGCAGTTGCGCATCATTGCGCAGTATGTGGACAGCGCCCGGTTTGAGGATGACAGCTCCGGGTATTTTTATGTGTACAAGGGCACGCTCAGCGCGGCCCATCCCTTGCAGAAGCAACTGATCGGCAAGGATCTGGCTTCAACCGCTGACAGCAGGGGCGTTCACTATGTTAGTGAACTGTACAAGGCCGCGCAGCGCGGCGGCGGGTTTGTGGATTTTGTGTTTCCAAAGCCCGGCTCTGGCGACGTGTTCAAGCTGGGCTATGCGGAAGCTATCGCGGGCACGCCCTTCTGGATTGGCACGGGCGTGTATATCGACAATGTGGACAAGGCCGAAAGTCGCCTCATCACCACCATGCGCTCCATCCTGCACAGCCAGCTGGCAATCTATGGCGGTGTTTTTTTGGCGATACTGTTGCTGGTGGTCTGCCCGCTTTCTTATGCTATGGTCGTGTCCATAACTCGCCCTCTTGCGGGCATAACCCGGCATGCTCGCGCCGTGGCGCAAGGCAATCTTGATGAAGAATTTGAAACAACAGGGCGCGATGAAGTGGCGACCCTGCAACAGGCCTTGAGCGCAATGGTTGTGAAGCTCAAGGAGTTTATCGGTCAGGCCGAGGAGCAGAGCCGTCTTGCTGGTAAGGCCGCCAGTGAAGCCCAGCAGGCGCAGGCGGAGGCTCTCGAAGCCGAGCTCAAGGCAAAGGACAAAGCCGCGGCCATGCTCCAGGCTGCGGAAAGGCTGGAGCGGGTTGCCCAGGCTGTGAGCACTGCCTCTACCCAGCTTTCGGCCCAGATAGAGCAGTCGGACAAAGGGGCTGTGCATTCCGCCCAGATGCTTGCAGAGGCCGCAACAGCCATGAACCAGATGAACGCCAGCGTGCAGGAGGTGGCGCTCAGCGCCGCAACCGCATCTGACGCGGCCAGCCAGACACGTGAGCGCGCTCTGAGCGGAGCGGGCATTGTGGAAAAGGCCGTGCAGAGCATTGGTCATGTGCACGAGGTCTCGTTGCGGCTCAGGGATGGCATGGCCGAGCTTAACGACCATTCACAGGCCATTACGCGCATCATGGGCGTTATTTCGGATATTGCCGACCAGACCAACCTGCTTGCGCTCAATGCCGCCATTGAAGCTGCCCGAGCGGGCGATGCCGGGCGCGGCTTTGCCGTGGTGGCGGATGAAGTGCGCAAGCTGGCGGAAAAAACCCTCGCCTCAACCCAGGATGTGGGCAACGCCATCAAGGCCATCCAGGAAAGCACGGCCAAGAGCGTTTCGGACATGGACAAGGCTGTGGGGCAAGTGGAGCAGGCCACGGATTTTGCCAATCAGTCGGGCAAGGCTCTGGAAGAAATCGTGGCTACTGTAGAAGCCACCGCCAACCAGGTGAACGCCATTGCCGAAGCCAGCGGGCAACAGTCTGCTGCCAGCGAAGAAATCAACCATTCAATTGATGATGCCACAAAGGTCGCCCACCAGACGGCGGAGGCCATGGACGAAGCCCAAAAGGCCGTGGCTGATCTGGCAGTTCAGACCAGGGGGCTGGCCGATCTGATTGTGGATATGAAAAACTAGGGGCTGTCTCATTGTAACACTGCGGGTCTCTGTGCGGTGCAAAACCGTGCAGAGGCCCTTTTGCATTCAGGGTGCGGAAGCCTTCTGGAAGTATTCTGCGGGTCGTCCTCTCTGGTCCTCCTGGTGCTGGCGGCTATTTGCTCCTCTCAATGCAGCCATTCCGCCCAGGCCGTTTTAAGCCGCGTCACGCAATCTGGTATGTCTTCAAGGCGAATTTTGCCAAACCCCAGAAACAGCGTGTCGGGCGGGCAGTCGGCCTTGTCCTGCCAGAACTGCATGGTGGGGTAGACCCGCACCCCCTGCTCCAGGGCTTTTTTTATGAGCAATTTCTGATCAATACCGGCAGAAAAACGCAAAAGAAAATACTGGCCCGTTCCGTTGCCTGTAATGCGCAGGCCCGATCCAAGACGGGAAAATTCCTGAATGAACAGCTCAAGGCGGTTTTTGAACACATGGCTCAGACGGCGGATATGCCTGTCGTACTGGCCGGTTTCGAGCAGGCGACCAATGATATACTGGTTCAGTACGGGGACGGTGCTGTTGTATTCGTCAAACATTTCGCGAAAAGCGGTGGCAAGCTGCGGCGGCAGAATCATGTACCCCATGCGGATGGAAGGGGATATGCCCTTGGAAAATGTGCCAAGATAGATGACCCGCGCTTCCGAATCTATGGACTGCAGCGAAGGAATGGGCTTGGAATAGTAGCGCATCTCGCTGTCAAAGTCGTCTTCAAGCACGTAGACGTTGTTGCTCTGCGCCCAGCGCAACAGGGCATGTCTGCGCCCGATGGGGAGCGTGACACCGGTGGGGAACTGGTGGGATGGCGTGGTATAGATGGCAAAGGCCTGCGGCCTGTGGGGCAGGTCGGCCACTTTCAGGCCGTTTTCATCCACGGGTACGGTCTCAATGGGCAGGTGGTTGTTGCGGAATACAGCGGCCGCCTTGTTGAAGCCGGGTTCTTCCATCAGAATTTTTTGCCCGTGCCGGGCTGCTATTTTGCACAGATATTCCAGCGACTGCTGCAAACCGCAGGTTATGACGATCTGGTCTTCCGTGCAGTTCACGCCGCGAATGCGTTTGAGGTAGGCCAGCAGGTTTTTGCGCAGGTAGGGTTCGCCCTGCATGACCTGCAAGGCAGAAATTTTTTCTTCTCTCTCCAGCATCTCAAGGCATTCAAAGGTGTATTTTTTCCAGAGGCTTTTGGGAAAAAGGTCAACCGTGTGGCTGCTGTTTGTCAGGTCGTAAACCAGGGGCTGCCCGTGAATCTGCGCCTGCCTTTGGGCATAAATTTCTGGCTGCGCGGGGCGCTGCGCAGGTTGTGGCGCTGTGTGCCCTGTTGGCGCGGCTGGGGCATCAATGATGGGAACATGCTGCACCACAAATCCTAGCCCCGTGCGGGCGGCTATATAGCCCTCCGCCACCAGTTGACTATAGGCATTGTCCACAGTATTGCGGCTGACCCCCAGCATGGATGCCAGCGTCCTGCTGCCGGTCAGGATCGTGCCCTCTGCAAGCGCGCCGCAGGCAATATCCTGCTTCAACTGGCTGTATATCTGCAAATACAGCGGCCCGGAGCCGTTCTTGCCCGTGCTGATCATGTCTGCCCCCAGGTGGCACCATAAAATATGTATCATGTGGCACTTTTGATGGTGCCATGCCCACTGTATCAAAGGGGGCAGCAAACACAATAAAAGGATGGGGGGCTCCATGTCCACGCAAGACGATACTGCGCCGCAGGGCGGAATGCGGCGGGGGAACGGCACAAAATATGTTCTGCTGGCGGTGCTGGCAGTGGCCTTTTTGGCCACCGGGGGTATCTTTGTGCGCCAGAGCGGTCTGTCGCCCATCAATACGGGCATGTACCGCATGCTTTTTTCTATCCCGCTGCTCTGGCCGTTGGCCTATGGCAGGCTTGGGCGGCTCAGCGGCAGGGATGTCGTCCTGCTGCTGTTATCCGGCCTGTTTCTGGCGGGCGATGTGGCCCTGTGGAACACGGCATTCAGCTATACAACGGTTGCCAATGCCAACCTGCTCACCAATCTGACGCCGTTCACGGTTATTCCGGTCTCATATTTTCTGTTTCACGAGCGGCTGCCGAAGCTGTTCATTCCCGGCGCGGCTGTTACCCTTGCCGGGGTGGTGCTATTGGTGGGGGGCAAGGCCAGCCCTGTGCCGGGCAACTATTTTGGTGATTTTCTGGCACTGGCTGCGGCCTTTTTTTACGCGGGATTTCTGCTCATTGCCTACCGCCTGCGCGACAGGATGGAAAGCAGCGTCATCATGCTTGGCAGCGCCGTTGGCGGGCTTGTGGGCCTGTTTTTTGCCTCGTGGGGTGTGGAGGGTTTGCAGATTCCGCGAAGTTGGGATGATCTGTGGCCCATACTGGCTCTTACGCTCTGCGTGCAGGTAATAGGGCATAACATGCTCACGCATTGTCAGGGCAAGCTCAGCGTCAATCTTTCTTCGGTGATATGCCTTTGCCAGCCTGCCATTGCAGCTGTGTACTCGTGGGCCATATTTTCAGAGAAATTGTCTGGGCTGGAAGTTATGGGCATAGGGGTTGTGCTGGTGGGCGTCTATATTGTCAAAAGGCAGTATACGCCAAGCAAGGATTGCGTTGCCGGGGCCGGACAAAAGGGCGCTGGCTGGCTGCCCCCTGTGATCGCCCGCTGGCTGGGCAGGCGGTGCAAGCCTGCCGTGGCGGAAGAGCCGTAGAAAAAAAAATATTTCGGGCCGATGGGGCTTTTCCGGCAGAGACTCGCATTGTCCTGACGGAACAGCCCCTTCTTTTGTGCTACTGTTGCATGCTGGACATGAGATCCATAAGATTTTGGGTCTGCCCTGCCAGTTCGGCCACGGCATCTGCCGCTTCGCGCATGGCGGCAGAGGTCTGACGCGACATTTCGCTTATCTGGGTTATGGCGCGGCTTACTTCATCGCTGGCGGCAGACTGCTGCTCGCTTGCGGCGGCAATGGCATTGACCTGGTCCGCCGTGCCCTCAACCGTGGCCACAATATCGGTCAGGGCCGCACCAGACTGGCTGGCGTAGGTATTGGCTTCTTCAATCTGCCTTGCGGCCTTGTCCACAGAATCCATGCTCTGGGTAGCGCTGGACTGGATGGCCTTGATGGCGTTGGCAACGTCATGGGTGGAGGCCATGGTTTTTTCCGCCAGTTTGCGCACTTCATCCGCCACCACGGCAAAACCGCGCCCGGCATCGCCAGCTCGGGCAGCTTCAATGGCGGCATTGAGCGCAAGCAGGTTGGTCTGGTCGGCTATGTCTGAAATAACGCCCATGATGCGGTTGATGTTTTGGGTGTGTCCGTGCAGTTGGGCCATGTCGTCCTTGAGTGTCATGGATGCCTGATGCACCTGATCAATGCTGCGCAGTGAACGCTTGACGATTTCTGAGCCGTTTTCCGCCTTGGCGCGGGTTTCTGTGGAGGCCTGCGAGGCAACGGACGCGTTGCGCGCCACTTCCTGCACAGTGGCATTCATCTGCTGCATGGCAGAGGCCGCCTCGCCCAGTCGGGCCGATGTCTCTTGCGCGCCTTTATCTGACTGTTCAATCTGCGCGGCCAGGCGCGCGGTGGCTGCACTCACTATCCGGGCCACCTCCTGAAGCCTGGCGGCGGCCATCCGCAGAGATTCGCTTTTGTTTTGGGCTTCTATATTGGCGGTTTCCGTCTGGCGCAATGCTTCGGTTGCCTTGGCGGATTGCTCCCGAGCCACCAGCGATTCGCGTTGAGCACTTTCGATGTGGGTTTTCAGCGCCAGCACCATGGCGACTATGGAAGCGTACACGCCGATGCTGTCGCTATTTGCGTCATGAATGTCGTAGTCTCCGGCGGCAACACGGCTTGCCACTGCCTGGAGTTCGCCGGGGTCTTTGCCAAGTTGATGCTTTATGGAGCGCGAAAGTGCAAGAGAAACGATGATGCTGAAAAATACGGCGGCAGCACTGAGCGCATATGCGCCTTTAACGGCGCTTTCGCCTGAGGCAACGGCATCGGCAGACACCTGTTTGCTGTCTGACTTGGTAAGTGCCATCAGTTCTTCATAGAGTGGCTCAATGCTGTTGAATAAGGGCGTGTATTTCTTTTCAAATATGTTTATTGCCTCTCCGCGTTCTTCACATTGCACAAATGCAAGGATTTCTTTGCGTACAGTGTTGAGCTTGCGAGAAATTGCATCAATTTTTTCTATCAGTTCCTTTGCCGCTGCATGATGCTGGTCTTCGGATTCACCCACAATGGAAAAATATCTATCATGATTTTCCCTGATTGAATCCATCGTGCTGGTGATGTTGGAGGAATAGCGTTCGATCTCTGCTGGCGATGTTTGTGAAATAAGCGCCAATACGTCAGAGCGAATAATCCAGAATTTCAGATGCATTTCCTGAAGTTCTATGAGCGATGGGAGTAACGATGTATCTATTTCAATGAATCTTTTATTCATTGCAGAAATGTTTTTGATCGACATGCCACTCATCGCAAGCAGAACAAGTGTAATGAAAAAGAATGATAATCCAAGTTTTACAATCAGTCGCATAAGCTTTCACCTCCTGGGTTTGTGCTACAGACACTTGCGATGAATGTATAACATATGCAAAGAGCGTGCTAAATTTTTTCAATGGCATGAAGGACAAAATATACAACAAAGCGGTGGTTTTTTTGAACCACCGCTTTGTACGTGCCATGCAGTGTGTGGGGGATGCCGTCGCAAGCTGGGATCAATCGTGATTCATGGCTTCTGCCAATTGCATGAGGTTGCTGGCCTGGGCGGAAAGGTTGGTTATGGCCTCTGCCGCCTCGCTCCTAAAGTATAATGGCAGTTGATCAGACTCCCAGGATGACACAGCAAACAAAAACGCCGACCCGGAGGTCGGCGTTTTTGCAACGAATGTTGCAGACATCCAGGGATGCCCTGAAAAAACTACTGGGCGCGCATCTGCGCAATAAGGCCCGAAAGCCCGTTGGCCTGGGCCGCCAGATCTTCCACAGCTTCAGTGGCTGCACGCATGGCAGAGGCTGTTTGACGGGACATGCCGTTGATCTGGTCAATAACGCTTGTGACCTGATCGCTGGCGGCAGACTGCTCCTCGCTGGCAGAAGAGATGGCGGTAACCTGATCAGAGGTGGATTCCACCATCACAACGATATCTGTCAGCGCTTGCCCGGATTGCTGGGCAAAATCATTGGCCTGCTCGATCTGAAGGGCAACGTTATCCACAGAATCCATGCTCTTTGCGGCACTGTCCTGAATGGCTGTGATGGCGTTGGCCACGTCATGCGTGGAATTCATTGTTTTTTCCGCCAGTTTGCGCACCTCATCAGCGACCACGGCAAAACCGCGCCCGGCATCGCCAGCTCGGGCGGCTTCAATAGCGGCATTAAGGGCAAGCAG
Organism: Desulfovibrio faecalis; assembly: GCF_053570625.1. Taxonomy (NCBI): domain Bacteria; kingdom Pseudomonadati; phylum Thermodesulfobacteriota; class Desulfovibrionia; order Desulfovibrionales; family Desulfovibrionaceae; genus Desulfovibrio; species Desulfovibrio faecalis. The sequence goes on along the minus strand of NZ_JBRBQR010000001.1, from coordinate 3,015,149 downwards.
GTTGGTCTGGTCGGCAATATCCGAAATAACGTTCATGATGCGGTTGATATTTTGCGTATGTTCCCGGAGCTGCGCCATATCGTTCTTGGTCGCCAGCGAAACATGGTGCACCTCGCTGATGCTGTGCAGGGAGCGCTTGACGATTTCCGCGCCTTGCTCGGCTTTTTGGCGCGTTTCCAGCGAGGCGGCATTGGCGGCTGCGGCGTTCTGCGCCACCTGAAGTACGGTTTTGTTCATCTGCTGAATGGCGCTGGCGGCCTCCGTCAGCCTGAGCGACGTTTCGCATGCTCCCTTGTCAGACTGCTCAATGTGCGCTGCCAGTCGCGTTGAAGCGTCGCTCACAACCTGCGCAACCTGCTGAAGACCCTCAGAAGCGGCGCTCATTGCTTCGGCTTTGCGCTGGGCTTCAACGCTTGCTGCCTCCGCCTGCCGCAGGGCTTCTTCTGCCCGCTGGGCGCTTTGCCTGGCATTTTCCGATTCCTGGTGCGCCCTTGCCATGTTTTCCTTAAGCGTCTGCGCCATGGAAACCATGTCTGCATACACGCCGGTTTTGGCACTGCCATCGTCAATATCGTAATCGCCGTTGGCAACCCGGCGGGCTATGACGGCCAGTTCGCCGGGGTCTTTGCCCAGTTGCCGCCCCACAGAACGCGTGAGCAGCCAGGTAATGCAGGTGCTGATGATAACGGCAGCCAGAGTGATGGCAATGGACATGTTGCGGGTTTTTTGCCCTGCATCGGTGGCGCTTTGGGCCGCAAGCTTGCTGCCTGTGATGTTCATATGTACGACTTTGCCATAGGTTTCGCCAAGTTCCTGAAACACTGGGCGGTATTTTTTGTCAAAGGCCACGTTTGCCACGCCGCGCCGTCCGTCCAGCACCCCCTTGATGATGCCTTCGCGCGCCTTGCTTTCCTGCAAGGAAAGGTCGGCAATGCGGGCCATAAGGGCCTTGCCTTCCTCACTATCCATGCCGGGGGTGGCGCTGCGCAGTTGCAGATAGGCAGCCTGATCACGTTGGATGGAATCCATGGAATCCTGAAGATTTTTTTCGTACTTGCGGATCTCGTCGGCGTAGGTTTGCGACATTATTGACGCAAGATCGGCGCGGAGCGAATTGAGCTGCACATTCATAGACTGGATGGCAGTGACAGAAGGCAGCCATGCCTCGTCAATCTCGCGCACCTTGCCGTTCATTTCGCCCACGTTGTGCATGGTGACGGCAGAAGACACCAGAATGACAGCGATGAGACTGCCGAAAGAGAGCACAAGTTTTGCGCCTAGTTTCATGTGAGGCATCCTCCACGTTCAGCTGAAACTGCCCTGTTTGCCCAGGGCAGCGCTGTTGACAGCATAGAGCAGATGAACTTGAACAAGTTTGTCTGTTCACGCGGATTCTGAAAATCCGCGCCACGAAATGCTCTGGTGGGCCGTAGGGGGGCGGCCCAGAAACTGACAGTCTGGCGGAATGCTTGAATACGCCGAAATTCAGAAGTCCGATTGCCAAACGTTGCCAGTAGGGGGCAACGCGATGGGGGGAGCAATCAGATGCGGCATGGCGCGGCAGCAGGAATGAGCCGGACAGAGCCACTGTCTGAATTTACGGAGAACTGGAAAATAAGTTTATAGCAGAGGCAATATATCTGCGCAAGGTGGTCTGCTGCAATGGCTGGGCGTGATGCTTGCCCGCGAGGGGCTATCGCTATAGCTGGCCGACCAGCCAGCAGGCCGTGCTGTGTGCGCCGCTGGCAGCTGTGGGCGGCATTTCGGCGGCGCAACGCGCAAGGGCTGACTTGCAGCGGGGGTGGAATGGACACCCCGTAGGCATCTTGGCAAGGGATGGAACTGTGCCTGGTATGGTTGGCAGGCGCTCAAGGCCGCGTGAACGGGCGCTGGGCGCAGCGTGCAGCAATCCTTGAGTGTAGGGATGGCGCGGGTCAGCGAACAGCTCCTGGGCCGGGGCGCATTCTACCAGACGCCCGGCGTACATAACGCCCACCGTATCCGCCATCTGGGCGGCTACGCCGAGATCGTGGGTAATCAGCAGTACGGCCATGCTGCGCTCGCGGCAGCGGGCCGCCAGCAGACGCAGAATCTGGCCCTGAATGGTAGCGTCCAGCGCAGTGGTTGGCTCATCAGCCAGCAGCAGGGCAGGTCTGCACGACAAAGCCATGGCGATCATGACGCGCTGACGCATGCCGCCCGAGAGCTGATGCGGGTAATCGTCATAGCGACTCTGCGGCGCGGGGATGCCCACTTCCGTCAGCAGCTCTATGGCAGCCTCCCGGGCTTTTGAGCGGTTCATGCCCTGATGCAGTCGCAAAGGTTCCGCCACCTGATCGCCAATTTTGAGCACCGGGTTGAGAGAGGTCATGGGCTCCTGAAAGATCATGCCCACCTGACGACCGCGCACGGAGCGCATTTCTTTTTCTGAAAGCTCAAGCAGATTCTGACCGTGCAGCAGAATACGCCCGTCAAGCACCGCGTTGGGCGGGGTGAGCTGCAAAATGGCTTTGGCCGTGAGACTTTTACCGCAGCCGGATTCACCAACGAGGCAAACTGTTTCGCCCTCATGCAGACAGATGTTTACGCTGCGCACGGCGGGCAGCGGGCCGTCTGCGGTTGCAAAGGTCACAGAGAGGTTTTCCAGTTGCAGCAGGGGGCTTGAGGCTTGGGTGGACGGATTGTTCATGGGCGGAGCCTACCAGAAGGTGCTGGCAAAAAAAAGTCTTGGGGCCTGGGGTGCTGCGGCAGAGGGGAAGGTAATGGAAGGCAGGACGGGAAAGAAAAGGCAAATAAGGGGAGATGTTTTTTGCGGGGTGGGTGAGCCTGTCAGGCTGATTTACGCAAACCCGACTTTTGCGCCCGGAATGCGTCAGCGCCGGGATTTTGATGCTCACGTACTTGAGTACGCTGCGCTCAAAATCCCGGCGCTTCCTTTTCAGGCCGCAAAACGCGTATTTTGCAAATTCGCCCAACACCAGCCATCGCCTTCGCATTCGCTCCGGCGAGTTTAAGGAAGGCAACACAACGACCAGCTCCTGATGGAGTACAAATTTTTCTGACTCGTAAGGTATTCCTTTGGTCATGGCTGAATGAAACTTGTCAGTATCACATGCACCTTGTCGAAGTGGTGCATGTCTTTGTTTGCTATCAGAATTTATCCACGCGTAGTGCTGCCAGAATATTCAGAGCAACTAAAAAGGTACAAGGCTCATTCTCTGGCAGCAATAAAATCAATGGTAGTTGGCTGAAGCGGAATTCCATTCGGAGCGGAAATGTTCTCTGGCATAAACGCGGCGCGGAGGGAGATCACCTGAGCGAGTGCAGCGAGCGAGGGAAGCTCCCGCAGCTATGGCCGCGTTGCCCTCGCCGGTTTGTGGAAGCTGAAAACTCAAGGGGGTGCTTCGGGGGGGATGCAAGGGGGGCCGAGAAGGGGGCGTAGCCCCATAACCGGCCCCGCCTTGCTGCGCGCCGCACAGGCGTCCCAAACCCCGCCGGAAGGCGGAAAATTGCGCCCGAAGGGCAGAAAAAAATAGTATCGTACAGATCGGCCGAAAACGCGCCGCATCTACGCCCAAAATATATCCCAAAACGTAAAAAGCCCCCGGCTCAGAAACTATATGGTTTCCGCCGGGGGCTTGCATTCTGGCTTACAGGGCAAGGTCTAGTGCAATACCTGCGCCTTGCGGAAGTTCACATAGGCCTCGCGCATGGCTATGTAGGGGTCAACAGCCACGGTGTTCAGGTCTTCATACAGGGGCAGCACATCTCCAAGGGCGTTGAACCGCAGGCCGCCGCCAATCCCAAGGCTCAATTCCGTGGGTTGCAGGTAGAACAGCGGGTCGGCAAACAGATCGCCAGCACGGCCTACAGTGTCGCGCGCGGAGCTTGGGCCAATGATGGGCCAGACAATATAGAAACCATGCCCAAGGCCCCAGCGTCCAAGAGTCTGACCAAAGTCTTCGCCTGTGGGATCAACGGGCACAATGGTTTTGTGTCCTTTTGCCACGTCGGCAAAGCCCGCGCTGGAAGTGGTGTTGATGACAAAACGCCCAAATTCCACCCCCGCTTCAAAAAAGCGGAACTGCAGAATGTTGTTCACAAAACGCACAGGGAACAGAAGGTTGGAAAAGAAATTTTTCAACCCGGAGCGCAACTGGTGCGGCGTAACTGCTTCCCATGCTGTGTAGGCGGGCTTGGCAACATAGAGAAAGAAAATATCATTGAAATGGAACCAGAACCTGTTCCACGGTTCAATGGGGTCGGAAATACTCTGGATCGGCTCATTGTCGTAGTCGTCCAGGGTACTGTCTGCATTCATTGTCCCGTAGGGCGTTACTGTGATGGCCCCAGGCTGCAGCTGGGGCGCTTTGCCGTACACAGTGGAGGGCGCAGGCGCCTGACTGGGGGCCGCACTGGCTGGCGCATGCCACAAGCAAAGCAGTGCGGCCAGCAGAAAGCCGGGCACATAGAGATGCCCTGGCAGTGTTGATGAGTAGTTACTGGCCATTGCCCTGCCGGACCTCCTGCGCCTTGGCCTTGACCTTGGCAATAAGCTGGTCAGGGCTGCCGGTGTTCAGAATGTCCTGAAACTGGGTGCGATAGTTTTTGACCAGGCTGATATTTTCAATCAGCACGTCATAAACAAGCCATGATCCGTTTTTGGGGAGCATGCGGTAAGCAACGGGGACTTTTTTCGAGTCCTTCATGGTGATGATTGTGCGCACTTCGGTGCGGTCGCCCTTGGGGGACGAAACCTCGCCAGTGTACACCACCTGCTCGCCATTGTATCCGTCAATCTTGCTCAGGTAGGTATTCAGGAGCAGTTCTGCAAAGGCATCGCTGAACTGCTGTTGCTGCGCCGGGCTGAATGTGCTCCAGCGCGGCCCCACCGTGCGCGAAGAAAATTCTTTGAAATCAAATATGTGCAGGACTTCATCTTCAATCTGCTGGCGCAGCGGGCCGCGCGTGGCAGGATTGACGTAGTCGGGGTTCTTGATGGAGCCGAGGATGCGGCTGATGGAAGTTTCCAGCGCCAGTTGTGCAGGAGAACTTGCACTGGCCGCGCCGGGCAACAGGGCAACTGTCAGCAGCGCAAGCAGAAAGCCTGCGGCTATATGGCGTGTGGTCGCATGAATGGTCATTGTTATTTGACTCCTCCGAAGGCGTACTTGCCGATGAGGGAACCGAGGTCAACGGCGGATTCCGTTTCAGTAATTGTGTCGCCAGCCGCAAGGACATGCTCCGAACCTCCGCGCGAAAGGCTGACATATTTGTCGCCAATGAGGCCACTGGTGCGGATGGAGGCGATGCTGTCTTCCGAAAGTTTCAGGTCTTTGTCGAGCCGCAGGCGCACCACTGCCTGATTGCGCACCGGGTCCGGGTCAAGACCAATGCTTACCACGCGTCCCACCGGCACCCCGGCCATTTCAATATCCGCCCCGACCCGCAGGCCGGAAACAGAATCAAAGTTGGCAGAAAGTTCAAAGCCCTGCTGGCTGAAAACTTCCATCTTGCCCAGCTTGATGGTCAGGTAGGCAACGCATACAAGGCCGAACAGGACAAAAAGGCCCACAGCGGTTTCACGAACAGTACTCATAAGGTTCAGGTAGCTCCACAGATAATTCGGCAATAAGATCAAATCTCAGTATAAGTGCGCCATGACAAAGTTTCAAGCCCTACTGTTGAGTAGGTAATCGCGAATCGCCAGGTTATCGCAATTTTTATTATACAGAGGCGCAGTTTTTATGATGCCAGCCAGCGGTCAAGGGCCTGCCGCACCGCCGGATCTGGCGCTTCGCCCATGGCGGCCTGCGTGTCGCCGGGTTCACGCAACAAAAATTGGCGCAGATATGGGTCATCGCTTGCTTCAAGCTCGGCCAGCGAACCGGAAAAAAGCGCGCGGCCTTCGCCCAGTACCAGAACATGGTCGGCAATGGCCCTCAGGCTGGCAAGGTCGTGGCTGACCACAACCACTGACATGTCGGTATATTGCTTGCGCATGGCAAGCAGCAGTTCGTCCATACGGGCAGCGGTGATGGGGTCAAGACCGGAGGTTGGCTCATCGCACAGCAGAATGCGCGGTTCGGCCACAATGGCCCGCGCAAGGCCCGCGCGTTTGCGCATGCCGCCGGAAAGCTGGTTGGGATAAAAATCGGCAAAATCCTCAAGACCCACCATGCGCAGCACGCGCAGGCCAGCCTCGCGGACAAGCTTCTTGGGGAGATTCAGATGCTCCGTGAGGGGCAGCGTGACGTTTTGCACCAGCGACAGAGCGCCCAGCAGCGCGCCGTCCTGAAACAGCACGCCCATGTTGCGGCGCATGCGCCGAAATTCTTTTTGCGGCAGGGCAAAGAGGTCTTTGTCGCCTATGAGCACATGGCCAGCCTGCGGGCGCGAAAGGCCGATGATATGGCGCAGCAGGGTGGACTTGCCACAGCCGGAACCGCCAAGAATTACAGAAACCTTGCCGCCCGGGAGCACCGCGTTGACATCGCGCAGAACCACATGCTCGCCGTAGCCCACGCTGAGATCCCGAAATTCAATGTCCCATGCCTGCATGAATACCGCCTGTCGCCTCTGATATGGATTATCGATTGGAGCAGATTATCATTGAAGGTATGTCTCTGCTCCGCACATTTTTTTGTAAAATTTCCGTTGAAAAATATTTGTCAGGCGACCCCGTATCGCTCGCAAGCAAGTATTTCAACGTGAGAATGCCTTGATGTCGAAGCGCCGCCAGCAGGTGGATGGCCTGCGGGCCTTCTGGCGCTTTTGCAGCATAACGCAGGGAGGCAGGAGGAACAAGTGCGGATGATGCGCCACGCTGCGGGCGCGGTTGGCGAGATTTTGCGAAGCTTGGCTGGCTGCGCGGGGGAATGACCCTTCTTACAAACGGGATTCTCCCCCGCCAGACAACTCAAAGTGAAAACGCGTTAGTCAGTGGGCATATCGTCGGGGAAGTCCGCGTTGGCATAGACATTCTGAACGTCGTCATTGTCGTCCAGCGCGTCCATGAGGCGCAGTACCTTCATGCCCACTTCGGCGCTCACAGCCACAAGATTCTGCGGAATCATGGCCAGTTCAGCTTCCTGCATGGCAATACCGGCTGCTTCCAGCGCATCACGCACCGAGGTGAAATCGGCCATGGCGGTGTGGATGGTCCACACGTCCTCATCGTCAATGACATCGTCTGCACCGGCTTCAAGAGCTGCTTCCATAATTTTGTCTTCGGGGTAGGCGGCCTTGTCCACGGCAATAACGCCCTTGCGGTCAAACATCCAGCCCACGCTGCCGTTTTCACCCATGGCCCCGCCATGCTTGGTGAAAAGGTGGCGAACTTCAGCCACGGTGCGGTTTTTGTTGTCAGTGGCAACTTCCACCATGATGGCGATGCCGTTGGGCCCGTAGCCTTCGTAGAAGGTTTCTGTCAGATCGCCGCCTGCGTCTTCACCCGTACCCTTGCGGATGGCAGCCTCAATCTTGTCCTTGGGCAGGTTGACGGCCTTGGCTGCGGCAATGGCCGCGCGCAGGCGGGAGTTGCCCACAGGGTCACCGCCGCCCTTGGCTGCGATGATGATTTCTTTGGCGGCCTTGGTGAAAATCTTGCCGCGCTTGGCGTCCTGGCGACCCTTACGGTGCTGGATATTGGCCCATTTACTGTGACCTGACATAAAACCTCCGAAACCTAGTGTAGAGTATGTTTATATACCCGGCGGCGCGTCGTCGGCAACTTCGTGTGAAGTTTCTCCGGCGGCTTCGCCCGGCACGTGCGCCGTTGGGGTAGCGCCCGCCTGGCCGCGAAAACCAAGGCCGACAAAAAATGTTTCCTTGCTTTCGGCCCGCGAGCTTTTGGGCTTGAACGATTTGACCGCATCAAAAGCCTTGCGCATGGGCGCGAGCAGCTCCTGAATATCTGGCCCCATAAAAATTTTGACCACAAAACTGCCGCCCTTTTTAAGGTGCAGACAGGCTACAGCCAATGCCTCAACCGTAAGCTCAAGCGAACGGGCCTGATCCGTAAAGCGCGTGCCCGTTGTGCGCGGGGCCATGTCGCTGATGACAACGTCAAATGGCCCCAGCTCCTTGAGTTTTGCTTCAAACTCGGCGGAGCGGTTGAACACGTCTTCCTGCATGAATGTGACCTGCGGCGGGAACACCGTTTCGGTGCTCTGAATGTCGCAGGCAAGCACAAGTCCACGCGTACCGACCTTTTCCGCCGCGCCCATGGACCACGATCCGGGGGCAGCGCCAAGGTCGAGAACCCGCTGGCCGGGGCGCAGCAGGTGGAACTTGGAGTCCAGCTCCTTGAGCTTGTAGACCGAGCGTGCGGGATAATTCTCGCGCTTGGCCTTCAGAAAATAATGATCTCGGTATTCTTTCATGGTAAATTCCAACAGGTGACCATACCCTTTTTTATTGCGCTCGCCAAGTGCGCAGTGCAGCCCTTCGTGACGAGCCGCGCAAAATCGCCGAACAGGTTGACCTCTGGGGTTTATCAGGATATTTTTTCAATAAGTTTCCAGAACCTTTGATCTCGCACACTATCACCAGTAAGGAGAGGCTATGAAACGGATTCTTTTGGCCGCTTGTCTTGCGGGTTGCGCGCTCGCATTTGGAGCGCAGACGGTACTGGCGGAAAGCATTAAAGTTCCTGTGAACAAGATCAGCAGTGAAGGCGTTGGAGAGGCCATCGGCTTTGTTGCTTTTGAGGATGATGGCAAGGGCGGTATGGATATCATGGTTGATATCGCTGGCATACCCCAGGGCGACCACGGCATGCACGTGCATGAAAATCCTTCGTGCGCACCCGCTGCCAAGGATGGCGCCAACGTGGCTGGCCTAGCCGCAGGGGGACATTATGATCCCACCCATGCAGGCAAACACGAAGGCCCAGGCAAGCATGGGCACAAGGGCGATCTGCCGCTTATCACCGCCGATGCGCAACAGAATGTGAAGGCCAAGTTGCATGTGACCGATCTGACCACATCTGACATCAAGGGCCGCTCGCTCATGATTCATGCTGGCGGCGACAATTATTCCGACCAGCCAGCTCCTCTTGGCGGCGGAGGCGCACGTATCGCCTGCGGCGTGATCAAGTAGGATTATGTTTTTTGCGTTCACGCGGCAAAAAATTTATCTGTTCGCGTGGATAGATCATGTCCTCCCTTGTGCGGGTCTTGCAGTTCTGGCAAGGGCGCGTCATTATCGGCGCAAAGTATTGCCAGCCACAGGGGAGAGCCTCCGACTGCCGTAACCGGCGCGGAGTTTGGGATTATTCTGCCCCGCTTGCTTGCCGCAGCGGGGCTTTTTGTTTGATAGGACAGTTTCGCAAGGATCCTGCATTGGTGGAGAGAAATATGGCCGACCAAGACAAACGCCCCCAGCGGGTTCGTTTGCCTGACTTTACGGGGCGGGGTGTGAGCCTGCCCGATGGCCCGGACGCCTGGACCTGCCGGGGTGAAGGCGATGCCGTGCTGCTGCTCGGGCTGGGGCCAAAATCAGGAGCAAACCTGCCGCAGGTTTTGCCCCAGCTTGCCAATGCCCCCGCCGTATACTGGCTGGAATCCCCGCAAGTGACCCGTGCCCTGGAGGCATGGAGGCTGGAGGCAGAAATTTTGCCGCGCGAACCGTTGCCCGCCCATTGGCGCGCGGTCACCGCAGAGCAGGCTGTGGCTCTGGCAGGGCAGTGTCATTGCTACATTTACTCGCCCGGCCTACGGCTTGATCCTGAATTTTGGGGGCCGTTGCTGGGCCGGGTGGATGCGGCCCTTGCGCTTCCTGCATCCGCTGCGCGGGCGAGTGCGTCCATAATGGCCGAGGGTGTTCGGGGGGCAGTTCTGTTGCCCGGCAATGATGGGCAACTGCTGCATCAGGAATTGTGCACGGCTCTTGCCGAATGCGGTTTCGGGCCGGTGGTGGACGCTCTGCCTCAGCCCGCGTCTGGCATGGGCGGAGCGCAGGCTGGCCGTGAGGATGATTTTTTGCCCCGCTGGCGCGATCTCTTGAAAGGGGGAAAGCCCGTATTTCTGCTTTCAGTAAACCTGCGCGGGTTGGATGCCGACGGGCGCGTTTTTGAGCTTTGCCGGGCCCTTGGGATTCCCGTTGCCCTGTGGTTTGTGGATAATCCCTGGCATATTTTGTCTGGTCTGCGGCTGCCCTGGTGGCGGGATGCCCATATTTTTGTGACGGATGCCGGTTTTGTTGATGGTCTTAGAGCGTATGGCGCAAGCCGGGTCTTTCATCTGCCCCTGGCTGTTGCGCCCCACATGTGGCGCGAGCTGCCGGATATTGCTCCATCCTCCGTTACAGTGGAGCCGCCCCTGTTCGTGGGGCGCTCCGCCTTTCCTGAAAAAGAGCGCTTTTTTGCTGCGGCCTGTGTGCCGCAGGCTTTGGAGGCTGATGCCGTGAGGCTGCTTGAGGCCAGCACCGGCCCGGGGGATGCGCCGCATTTTTTTTGGTGGCAGGACAAACTGGGAGGCACGCTGTGGCCTGGCTATGATGCGCGCCGTCCGGGCCTTGGGGCAGAGCGCTGCGCACAGGCCAACAGACGGCGCTGGCTCTTGACCGCAAGGGCGGGTTCGGTTGGCGGGCTGCGCGTCATCGGCGATGACGGCTGGAAATCCCTCTTGCCCAACACGGAAATACTGCCGCCAGTGGATTACTACACGGCACTGCCCGAAGTGTATGCGCGGGCCGAAGCCGTGCTGAACGTAACGAGCCTCCTGTTGCCGCAGAGCCTGAGCCAGCGCCATTTTGACGTCTGGGCCAGCGGCGGGTTGCTGCTCAGTGACGCCACATCCGGATTGGAAATCTTCCCTGCGGAATTGACCGAACCCATGACATTGCGCGGGCCCGACGACTTTATGGCCAGATGCGCATGGTTTCGGGTTCATCCGCAAGCCGCGCATGATCTGCGGCAGGCATGGCGTGGGAATCTGCGCGCTCACCACGGCTATAAGCAACGTATTCAGCTGATTATTGAAACACTTGTCTGAAAAGTGGCGAGGGCTGGATGCATAGCTGGACAGGAGAAAGGCTTGACAAGTCGTGCGCTTTTGCCTATTGCTCATTTCCTGCGTTAAGCTTTCCATGTGGGGAAGTAGCTCAGCTGGGAGAGCATCGCCTTCGCAAGGCGGGGGTCGAGGGTTCAAATCCCTTCTTCTCCACCACAATATCAAGGGGTTACGGATAATACCGTGGCCCCTTTTTTTATGCGTTGCACATCTGTAAAGACTTCGGGATGAACGGTTCGGCTTGTGTGCACAGCGGCCATTTTTCGTGTGGAATCTGTACGCGCCAAAATACATTGGCAATCGCGCTGCAAGTTGGATAAAAAGTATGCATTGCCCTTTTGGACTGGAATGGAAAGGGCAGTGCTTCAATAAAAAGCAGAAGAGGGACGTCATGGGCAATTCACTTTCATGCTTCAAAGCCTACGATATTCGGGGCCGCGTGCCGGGTGTTCTCAATGCGCCGCTGGCCCTTGCTCTCGGCAGGGCCGTTGTTGAAATCCTGGGTGCAAAAAGCGTTGTGATTGGCCGCGATGCCCGGCTTTCCGGCCCCGAATTGCGCGATGCGCTGGCCTTGGGCTTGCGTGAGGCCGGGGCGCAGGTGACGGACATAGGCATGTGCGGCACGGAAGAAATCTATTATGCCGCCGCCAACCAGCCCTTTGGCGCGGGCGTCATGATCACGGGCAGCCACAATCCGGCGGACGAGAACGGCTTCAAACTGGTGCGCGGCGGGGCCATACCCATCAGCGGCGATTCTGGCCTGTTTGCCCTGCGCGATCGCGTGGGGGCCATCCTTGCTGAGAACGGCGACACTGCCGAATCCCGTGAAGTACCCCCTCTGCACAATGCCTCGTTCCGGGCCGACTATGTGGCCTGGCTGCTTGAATACAGCGGTGCAGCACAGCTTGCGCCAACTGCTGGCCGCAAGCCCTTGAAGATTGTGGCTGATGCGGGTAATGGCTGCGCCGGACTGGTGTTGAAGGACCTGATGGCCTCGTTGCCCTTTGAATTTGTCTGCCGCCAGATGCAGCCGGACGGAACTTTTCCCGATGGCGTGCCCAACCCCTTGCTGCCGGAACGGCGAGCGGCCACAGCCGCTGCCGTGCGCGAATCTGGCGCGGATATGGGCGTTGCCTGGGACGGCGATTTTGACCGCTGTTTTTTTTATGACGCGGACGGTAATTTTATTGAAGGCTATTACTGCATAGGCCTGCTGGCGCAAGAGCTGCTGCGGCGTGTGCCTGGCGGCAAAGTGGTGCACGACACCAGAGTGTACTGGAACACCCGTGAGGTGGTGCAGACCGCAGGCGGGCAGCCCGTCATGGGCAAGACCGGCCACGCCTTCATGAAGGAACGCATGCGTGCCGAAGATGCCGTGTATGGCGGCGAGATGAGCGCGCATCACTATTTTCGCGATTTTGCCTATTGTGATTCGGGCATGCTGCCCTGGCTGCTGGTGGCCTCGTTGCTGCACCGTACTGGCAAACCTCTGGCAGAGCTTGTGGCAGAGCGCATGGCGGCCTATCCGTGCAGCGGTGAAATCAACCGAAGGGTGCAGGATGCCCCAGCCCTCATGCGGCTGGTGAGGGATCGTTATGCGCCTTCGGCTCTACACGAAGATAGCATGGACGGCGTTAATCTGGAATTCGCCGACTGGCGTTTCAATTTGCGCATGTCCAATACTGAACCCCTGCTGCGCCTGAATGTGGAGAGCAGGGGAAAACATTCGCTGATGGAAGAAAAAACGGCTGAAATACTAGCTTTTCTGGAAGAGCAGGGTGGGGCCGTGCCCGCCTGAGGTAGCCGTTGCGGTTCTGCCGCTTACAGACGGAGCAAGGCCCGATAGGCAAGATCGCAAGCTTGTTTGTGAACGCTTGACGCCGTAGTATGGAATCGTTTGCCCTGCTGGCAGTGTATCAGATTGGTGTTCCAACATTGACGCAATGGTGAGGAAATTCATGCAGAAAATTGCTCCTGTGATTCTGTGCGGCGGTAGTGGCACGCGTTTGTGGCCGCTCTCGCGCGAGACATACCCAAAGCAGTTTGTGGATCTGGGCGACGGGAAAACACTGTTCAAGGATACAGTGCTTCGGGCGCAGCATATGCCGGACAGCATGGAGCCTGTTATTGTGTGCAATGAGGCTCACCGCTTTTATGTGACCGCAGAGCTGTACGAATGCGGCGTGCATGGCAAAATCCTGCTGGAGCCCGCGCCGCGTAACACTGCTCCGGCTATTGCTCTGGCGGCCTTTGCCTTGAAGGAAGACGGCGCAGATCCGCTCATGCTGGTATTGCCCTCTGACCATGCCATTGGCGATGAAGGTGTCTTTTTTGAAGGCGTAAAGCGCGCGGCGGCCCTGGCGGAACAGGGGCGTATTGTCACCTTTGGCATAGCCCCCACTGGCCCGGAAACAGGCTTTGGCTACATCGAACAAGGCGAGGCCCTCGGAGCTAATGGATACAGGGTTGCCCGTTTTGTGGAAAAACCAGATGCGGAAAAAGCCACGGTCATGCTGGCCAGGGGCGGTTATTCGTGGAACAGCGGCATGTTTTTGCTGCGGGCTTCTGTATATCTGAAAGAGCTGGAGCGTTTTGCTCCCAAGATATACGCCGCCTGCAATGCCGCATGGAAGGGCCACAAGGATGATCAGGCCTTTTTCCGCCCGGACAGCGAGGCATTCCTTTCCTCCCCGTCTGATTCAATAGACTATGCGGTTATGGAGCAAACGGATCTGGCGGCTGTTGTGCCGCTTGGCGTCAGCTGGAGCGACCTTGGCTCATGGGAGGCCTTTTATCAGTTAGGGCAGCAGGATGACTCCGGCAACGTATGCTCTGGCGATGTCATGACCGAGGGTGCTGAAGATTGCTATTTTAACGCCACCCACAGGCTGCTGACGGCTATTGGTGTGAGCGGGCTTGTGGTGGTGGAAACACAGGATGCCGTGCTTGTTGCGCCGCGCGACCGCGTGCAGGACGTCAAAATGATTGTTGGCCGCCTGCAAAGCGCTCAGCGGCCCGAGTGCAGGCAGCACCCCCTGGTCTATCGGCCGTGGGGCAGCTATGAAACTCTTGTCATGGACGGGCGGTTTCAGGTCAAGCGCATCATTGTGAACCCCGGCGCGGAGCTTTCTTTGCAGATGCACCACCACCGCGCCGAGCACTGGGTTGTGGTGAGCGGCACTGCGGAGGTGACCAATGGTGATCTGGTTAAATTGTTCACGGAAAACCAGTCGACCTACATACCACTCGGCACCATGCATCGGTTAAAAAACCCGGGGGTTATCCCTCTGGTGCTTATCGAAATACAGTCCGGCTCCTATCTGGGTGAGGACGATATCGTGCGTTTTGCGGATGTGTACGGGCGGGAAGGGTAGCACTGCTGCCTGTATGGTTGCTGCACGACCGCTGTTTCGACCAGTGGACAATGGTAGCCTTGCAAGGTATTTTATCCGCCTCCTTGCTCACAGCTGGGAGTTTCAGCCCTTGTAGCTTCACCATTAAAACGATAATATACTGAAATTATGAAAAAGGCGCTTATAACCGGCATCACCGGACAGGATGGGGCTTACCTTGCGGAGTTTCTGTTGCAGAAGGGCTACGAAGTGCACGGCATTAAACGGCGCGCCTCGTTGTTCAACACTGACCGCATTGATCATCTGTATGAAGACCCTCATGCCAATCGGCGGCACTTTATTCTGCATTACGGCGATCTGAGCGACTCCAGCAATTTGGTGCGCCTGATGCAGGAAGTAAAGCCGGACGAAGTGTATAATCTGGCGGCGCAGAGCCACGTGCAGGTTTCATTTGAGTCTCCTGAATACACTGCGGATGTGGATGCCCTCGGAACCTTGCGTCTGCTTGAGGCCATTCGTATTGCCGGGCTTGCTGAGACCACCCGTTTTTATCAGGCCTCTACCTCTGAACTTTTCGGTCTGGTGCAGGAAGTGCCGCAAACGGAAAAAACACCGTTTTATCCTCGCTCTCCCTATGCCTGCGCCAAGCTTTACGCCTACTGGATTACGGTCAACTATCGCGAAGCTTACGGCATGTATGCCTGCAACGGTATCCTTTTCAACCACGAGTCGCCAATCCGTGGTGAAACCTTCGTGACGCGCAAGATCACCCGCGCTATGTCGCGTATGGTGCTTGGCTTGCAGGATTGCCTGTATCTCGGCAACATGGACGCCAAACGCGACTGGGGCCACGCACGCGATTACGTTGAAATGCAATGGCTTATGTTGCAGCAGGAAAAGCCTGATGATTTCGTGATCGCCACCGGACGGCAGTTTTCCGTGCGCGATTTTGTCAATGCCGCAGCCGCAGAACTTGGCGTCTGCCTCAGCTGGCAGGGCACTGGCGTGGAAGAAACCGGCACCGTAACAAGCGTTGATGTGAGCCGCTTGCAGCAGGTTGCTGGCAACCGTCAGGGGCTGGAATGCCATCTCAAGCCCGGCGATGTTATTGTACGCGTTGATCCCCGCTACTTCCGCCCCACAGAAGTGGAAACCCTGCTGGGCCAACCGACCAAGGCCAAGGAAAAGCTGGGATGGGAGCCGAAAACCTCCTTTGAAGACATGGTGGCCGAAATGGCTCGTGAAGACCTTGCCCTGAGCATGCGCGATGCCGTGTGCAAGGTGGCGGGATTTAAAACCTTCAGCCATAACGAGTAGGCCATGCGTAAGGATGCTTTGGTCTATGTGGCGGGTCACAGGGGGCTTGTAGGCAGTGCCCTGTGTCGTGCCTTGACGCGTTCCGGTTATGAGCGGCAGGTCACCCGCACACATGCGGAACTGGATCTGTGCGATCAGCCCGGAGTGCGAGCTTTTTTTGCCCAGCACAGGCCTGAAGTGGTGATCCTGGCCGCTGCCAAGGTGGGGGGCATCCACGCCAATGCCACATATCCTGCAGAATTCATTTACCAGAATCTGCAAATCCAGAACAACGTCATCGACAGTGCATACCGCAACGGCTGTAAAAAACTGTTGTTTCTCGGTTCATCGTGCATTTACCCCAAGCTGTGCCCGCAGCCCATCAAGGAAGAGTATCTGCTCACCGGGCCGCTGGAGCCAACCAACGATGCGTACGCTCTGGCTAAAATCTCGGGCATCAAGATGTGTCAGGCCTACCGCAAGCAGTATGGCTTTGACGCTATCAGCGCCATGCCTACCAATCTGTATGGCCCTGGAGACAACTATCATCCGGAAAACAGCCATGTAATCCCTGCGTTGATCCGCCGTTTTCATGAAGCAAAGGAAAGCGGAGCTGCCAAAGTGACCATTTGGGGTACTGGCAAGGCTTTGCGCGAATTTTTACACGTGGACGACATGGCGGAAGCCTGCGTGTTTTTGCTCGAGAACTATTCTGACTTTGAACACGTGAATGTGGGCTGCCAGCAGGAATGCACCATTATGGAAGTTGCCCGGCTTATTGCCAGGGTCGTGGGCTTTAACGGCGAAATTGATACGGATTCTGCCAAGCCGGACGGCACGCCACGCAAACTCATGGATTCGGGCAAGCTCTTTGGCATGGGCTGGAAACCTCGCGTTGGGCTTGAGGAAGGCCTGGGCGATGCGTACAGCGATTTTTTGCAAAACCAGCAGTAGGGGGATTCCTCTTCTGTCGGTGTAGTCCTTCAGTGTTCTTTTGGGATTGCGGAGTACGGGGCTTCCCCCCTGCCTGTGCGCAGAGCGGGCGACCTGCAGTATTCATTTTGCGGCCTAGGGAGTCAAGTATGCTGGCTGGAGCGGATTCGCCGATACTTTTGCCCTTTTGGTATACGTTTGCACTGTATAATGGGGTGCCAGTAACTTCTGCTGTAAGTTGCTAAGTGTCCTTCAGTTATAAACAGGCGGGGACAGCATATTTTATCGATGTAACATCCATGCGCTGAATATTTTATTTGAAATGCAAATATTTATGCGTATATATGTGAATTTCCCAAGAGATTCCTCCATTTTTTTGCTGATGCCCATAAAGAGGGTTGATAATGCGTTGTTGGAAACATGCAGAGGAGTTTGGCCGTTGATGGAGTGATTTATTGATTCCCGAGGCAAGAGTTAAATCAAAAAATATATAAAAAGCAGTACGCATTGGTATAGTCATGCAGCTGGTGTTGGAAGCAGGGCGCACTGAGCGCGAATACTGGAAGGATTTGTGGCGTTATCGTGAGCTGTTTTTCATTCTCACGTGGCGTGATGTGGCTGTGCAGTACAAACAGACGGTAGTTGGCATTTTGTGGGCGGTCTTGCGCCCATTTCTCACCATGCTGGCTTTTACCTTTGTGTTTGGCAAGGTTGCAAAGCTTCCGTCTGAGGGGGCGGCCCCATACGCTCTCATGGTTTTTGCAGCAATGCTGCCCTGGCAGCTATTCTCCACGGCTCTTGGCACTTCTGCCAATAGTCTTGTCACAAATGCCAACCTTGTTTCCAAGGTGTACTTTCCCCGCGTGCTGGTTCCTGCATCTTCCGTGGGGGTGGCGGTGGTGGATTTTGCCATTTCCTTCGTACTGCTTGGGCTGGTTATGGTCTGGTATCAGTATCTTCCGCCCGTACAGTTTTTTGCTGTTATTCCACTGACTCTTTTGGCTGGTTTGGTGGCTTTGGGCCCGGGGCTTATCCTTTGTTCTCTCAACGTAACCTACCGCGATTTTCGTATAATAGTGCCATTTATTACGCAATTTGGTCTGTATGTTTCCCCAGTGGGTTTTTCTTCTTCGGTTGTGCCGGAGCAGTGGCAACTGCTTTTTGAATGTAACCCCATGGTGGGAGTTATTGATGGCTTTCGCTGGGCAGTGCTGGGAACCGTTGACTTTCCTGGCCGGGCCTTGCTGATATCTTGTCTGTGTGCAGGCCTTTTTTTGTGGTGGGGCATACGCCTTTTCCGCAAGACTGAACGCAACTTTGCCGATGTGATTTAGGAGCTGGGAATGAAACCCATTATTTCGGTAGAAAACCTTGGCAAAAAGTATGTCATCCGGCATGAGGGTAATAATCCGTACAAGTCTTTGCGCGAGGAAATTTTTAAGCTCCCCCAAAAGATACTTTCTCGGCAGGAAGAAAAGGAGGAGTTTTGGGCGCTGAAAGACGTAAATTTTGACATCATGCCGGGCGACCGCGTGGGCATTATTGGTCGTAATGGCGCGGGCAAGTCCACCTTGCTCAAGCTTCTTTCACGCATCACAGAACCCAGCATAGGGCGCATCACCATGCGCGGGCGAGTGTCCAGCCTTTTGGAAGTGGGCACTGGCTTTCACCCGGAGTTGACGGGCCGCGAAAATATATATCTCAACGGGGCTATTCTGGGGATGACCCGCGCGGAAGTGCGCCGCAAGTTTGATGAAATAGTTGATTTTGCCGGGGTGGAAAAGTTCCTGGATACCCCCGTGAAGCGATATTCATCGGGCATGTATGTGCGCCTTGCCTTTGCAGTGGCCGCGCATCTTGAGCCTGAAATTCTCGTGGTTGACGAAGTGCTTGCCGTTGGTGATGCGGAATTCCAAAAAAAATGCCTCGGCAAGATGGAAGAAGTGAGCAAGGGGCAAGGCCGAACCGTGCTTTTTGTGAGTCATAACATGAATATGATCCGAAGTTTATGTAAGCGAGGACTGCTTTTGCGAGAAGGTGTTGTACAATGTGACGCTTACGACATAGCCAGTGTCACCAGTGTTTACCTACAGGGAGAAGGAAAATCGTCTTCATTTTGGAAAGCCGATTCACCTCGGAAGATAGACTGCCTTACTCCTCTTTCTATGAAAATAGTTGATGAAGATGGCATGATTGTTTCTTCTGTGCATGGCTCTCGGGATTCACTTTATCTCGTAATTGAATTTGAGCTGCATGAAATTGCAAGTTCTTTTACTATTGGTTGTGCTTGCTTTGACCAAGAAAAAAATGATTTTTTTTGGTCGTATACTACAGATGCCGCAGAAAAGATGTGGCCAAAATTGAAGTTGGGAAAAAATACTTTGAAAGCCAAATTACCTCAGGGGGTATTAAATAAGGGAACATATACTTTTCACCTGATGGCAAGTTACCATTTTATTAAGTGGATAATTGAACCCGGGCAAGGTCCATCAGTAAGTGTAGATATAGATGGCGGATATAGTGATTCTCCCTTTTGGCAGGTATCTCGGCCCAGTGTCATTGCTCCTACATTGGTATGGAATGCAACCTAAATTATGAATCGTAATGCGGCTATGTTCTCGTGACGATATCTTTATGAGTAAAAAAAATGAAGGAAAATTGCAGTGAATTTTAAGAAAGCGCTAAAAATGATTACACCATATGGTTTGGTACTCTTTTTCCAAAAATGCAAAAATTATAAGGTTGATAGAAATAGTGCTTTGTCTCAATGGCTTGTTGAACGAGGCGATGAAACATACAGGCTTGATTATCCATTTTTGAACCCCAATAGCACCGTGGTCGACTTGGGTGGATACAAAGGGGAATGGAGTAGAGATATCTACGCAAAATATAGCACGAATATTTTCATCTTTGAGCCTATTCCAAGCTACGCCGAGGCACTCAGAAAATTTTTCCAGAAGAATAATAAAGTAACTGTGCTAAATAAATGTGTGTGTCTGTCCTCTGGCATTGTGCAAATGGCAATTGCAGAAAACAGCAGCTCGGTATTTAAAGGAACTGGAGACCTCGTTGATGTTAAGGCGTGCAAAATTTCTGATTTTTTTACAGAATTTAATGTGGAATGCATTGATTTGTTAAAAATCAACGTAGAGGGTTCAGAATATGAAATTCTTGAAGACTTATTTGTATCTAATAAAATGCATCTTGTAAAAAATTTTCAAATACAGTTTCATAACTTTGTAGACGATGCGGATAAAAAAATTGAAAGAGCTAGAGAACTTTTATCAGAAACACATCAACAAGTTTGGAATTTTGAATTTGTTTGGGAAGGCTGGACTCTAAAAGGAAAAAGTTAAAATAACTTGAGTAACGATATGATTTGCATTTCAATTTGTGGTGGTCTTGGCAACCAGATGTTTCAATACGCGGCTGGTTTCGCCCTTGCATTTCGTCTTAACGCACGGCTTGTGCTAGACATCTCATGGTTTTCGAAAAAAAAAGGTGAAAATGAGACACCGCGAACCTTTGCGCTAGAACTTTTTCCTTTTATAAAAGAGCAAATTGCACAAGGTGCAATAGATTTGCGGCTAAATTCTGCACCACGTTCTTTGCTTGAACGAATAAAGAAAAATTTTTTCGCTAAGAGAGATGAATCCCCCAGAGTAACGGAGCGAGAAATTCCCAATTTAGAAATTTTTCGCAAATTAACGGCGCCACTAGAGTTAACCGGCTACTGGCAAAACGAAGCTTTCTTTCTCGATGTGGCCACTTTGGTTCGGCATTTTTTTACTTTTTCACCGCTTCAGAGCGCGGGCCAGTGTTTAGCAAATGACATCATTGCTCGTCCGAACTCAGTTTCCGTGCACGTGCGGCGTGGGGATTATGCCAATAATGCACACACCAATGCCGTACATGGATTGTGTTCTGATAAATATTATGCAGCTGCTATCAACCATATTAAGGTCCATGCGCCAGATTCCCATATCTATATTTTTAGCGATGATCCGGCTTGGGTGCGTGAGAACTTTGATCCACATGGATTGCCATTTACTGTGGTAGATCTGCACAGTGAAAATGAAGCTCATCATGATATGCATCTTATGTCACTTTGTCGGCATCACATTATTGCCAACTCATCTTTTTCTTGGTGGGGTGCATGGCTGACTATCAATACTGGTATAAAGATTGCCCCGAAGCAGTGGTTTGTTGACTCCTCAATGTCACATTTAGACCCTTGTCCCTCAAGCTGGCTCCGTATGTAGACTATGAAAAGATCTCCTGACATATCTGTTATTATGCCCGTTTATAATGGGGAAGAACACCTTGCGGAAGCCATTGACTCAATTCTTGCGCAGACTTTTTCTACTTTTGAATTTATCATCATTGATGATGCTTCTACAGATAGAACTCCCTGCATCCTTCGACAATATGCGGAAAAAGATTCGCGTATTCGTATTATAACTAATGAAATGAATAAAAAAATTGCGGTTAGCCTTAATTCTGGGATTGCTGAGGCTCGGTCGCCACTTGTCGCTCGTATGGATGCTGATGATTGGTCGGCCCCCGAGCGCCTAGAAAAGCAATTTACGTTTATGCAGGCAAAACCTGAAGTGGGCATATGTGGAACATGGCTTGAAACTTACGAGGCGGGAGATATATGGAAATGGCCCAGCACTGACGAAGGAATAAGGGCGCACATGCTGTTTAACTCGCCCATTGCGCACCCTACTGCCATGATACGTCGAGATCTTTTAGTGAATTTAGGCTGTTATGCATTGGATATGCCCCCTGCAGAAGACTATGATCTATGGGAAAGATTTTCACGGCTCAATGTCGTTTTTGCCAATATTCCCGAAGTATTGTTACATTACAGATGGTATCCCCAAAAAGACCGATCTGCTTATAAAGATGCTCAGGTCCGCCGTGCAGATGTTGTGCGGCTACGCCAAATACAAAGGCTTGGCCTTGAACCAGATGAGCGCGAGCGCCTCGCTCATAGTATGCTTTCCGGGGCACGAGAACCAACTTGTCTAGGTGATGTATGGTTGGTCACGCAATGGGTGAAAAAGCTGCTAGCGGCAAATGCACAAAAAGAAGTTTATGCCCTCGCTGTGCTAAGTGAACTTCTGCGCAACCTACAACGTGGGGTAGTGCGTCGTTTGCTACGGTGCAGATGTCATGCGTGCTGGCAAAAATATATGCCGGGTTGGTTGCAGCGCTCTTGCCTATAGGCTAAGGCATTGATTTGCAGCAGTTCGGCACACACCTTGTCGTTGCAACTGGAAAGCTCCGCTATCACTAGTGCAGTAGTATAGTTGATTTTGTCGGTATGGGCGGTATCTGAGCCTAGTTCGAACTGCTTGTATAAACACAGCGGGGAGGTGAGAGTTTGTTTCCTGTTGTGTTGACAGCAAGGAATATCTCTGTGTCTTTCCCATGTCAATTTATTAGAAGTTCATTGTTTGCAGGAAATCGATTCAATCTTGAGTTCAAGATTGGAGGTGGCTCCGATTAGTGGAGGTCAAGCATCATGGCCAGTCTGGCAATCGTGCCTGAAAAGTTTACACTTGGAGATTGCTCCTCTAATTTTTCAACAGACTAGCGTATTATCGCAGGAAAATTTAAGATAAGTAATATATTCTATGATCGGGTCGGTGTCGGGATCATTTTTTGCCCTTTTTGAACTAATTTCTGCATGATCCAAAAATTGTTACGCAAGCAACTCTTGCGCCGGAAGTTGGGGCCATACTTGATTCTTACTCATATATTAATAAAATTGGGGTCATGCCTAGCTGAGAGGTTTTTTTCTGAACATTCTGAGGACGTGTTTTTCAAGGTCCTCATTTCTGTGATTAAACCGGAATTCGCATTCTTTTAAATGGGCTCTTCCGGGTTTTCCGTGGGTAGCTGATCTGCTAATGTCCTTCCCGGAGGGCACCAATGAAGGATACGGACCTATATTTTCGGATTCTCGGGCTGACCGAGCCCTGGTTTGTTGAGGCTGTTGAACTGGACACGGCGGAAGGTCGGGTAGACATCCGCGTGGAGCATGGTCCTGGTGTTCGCTGGTTTTGCCCTACTTGTGGTCGAGAGCTGGCTTGCCGCGACCATGCCGAGCCTCGTGTCTGGCGCCATCTGGACACGTGCCAGTTCAAGACGTTCCTGCATGCTCGGATTCCCCGAGTGGACTGCCCCGAGCATGGCGTCCTTCAGGTCAACGTGCCTTGGGCCGAGTCCAAGGCACGTTTCACCATATTGATGGAGCGATTGATCATCGACGTGCTGACCGAGTGCGCCACCGTAACAGGAGCGCGGCGCATCCTGCGCATCACCTGGGACGAAGCATGGGGTGTCATGGAAAGGGCGGTGCGCCGGGGCCGGGAGCGCAAGCAATCGAATCCCTCGCGGTATCTTGGCGTTGACGAGAAGGCATTCCGCAAGGGGCACGACTATGTGACCGTGGTTTGTGATCTGATCGGCAGCACGGTGGAGTATGTGGCCGACGAGCGTAAGGCCGAAAGCCTTGAGGGGTACTACCTTCAGTTCACCAAGGCGCAGTTGGAGCGGATCAAGGCCGTGGCCATGGACATGTGGGAGCCCTATTTTAAAGCTACGCTCAAACATGTGCCGGACGCGGCGGGGAAAATCGTTCACGATCGGTTCCACGTCATGAAACACGTAGGCGAGGCTGTGGACCGGGTACGCAAGCAAGAGCACCGCGAACTCACAAGTCAGGATGACCATCGACTCAAGGGCACGAAATTCCTCTGGCTATACCGGGAGGAGAATCTGCCGGACAAACACCGGCCAGCCCTGGAGGCCTTGAAGACAGCGAACCTCAAGGTGGCCAAGGCCTGGGCCATGAAGGAAAGCCTGAACGACGTCTGGAAGTACCTGAGCACGGGATGGGCCAGACGTTTTGTGAAGCGATGGCTGGTCTGGGTGAACAGGTCAGATCTTGCCCCAATGCGCAAAGTGGGCGGACTGATTCAGAGACATCTTGAGAACATCCTGACCTTCTGCCGCCACAGGATCACCAACGGCGTGGCCGAGGGCCTCAACAGCAAGATCATGGCCATCAAGAGGAAGGCTTGCGGTTATAGGAACCGGGAGCATTTCAAGACAGCCATCTACTTCTTCTGTGGCGGTCTAAACCTCTACCCGGCCAGTTCCTGACAGGGGTTACCCACGGAAAACCCGGAAGAACCTTTAAATGAAAGTAAAATGTTTTGCCAACCCACTAAAGCGCACAAGGCGCGTTTTGGCGAAGGCCCAGAAGCTTTCAATGTCATTAATTATAGTGCTTACTGGCAATTTATTGTTGCCATGTTGCACTCTGAAGTGCTTAATACCCCAAGTCGACCAGAGCATCATAGTCGCGCCAGCCGTCAGAGTGGATAATACTTCCGAGTTCTCCCCGACCACGAATTATGCCCTGGAGCGTGGCCTTTGAGCAATCGGGAACAACTTCTGTGAGACTCCGTCATTTCGTTTGAAAAGGCCAAAAACAATAGTGTTTCCTCTGGCTCCACGACCTCGACGGTCCCTAGCTCGGCGAGCGCCGAAGTAGCTCGTCAACCTCAACTTCTCCCTTTACAGGAGATTCTGCCTCGCAGAAATGGGCAATGCGTACGCGAAATGCAGCCAAATACCTGTTACGGTATTTCGGTTAACATCTGCGATTTGCGCAATCTGCAAGGCATCCAGGTCAACGGCAAACAGTCTCACTATTTGCCGGATTTTAGTTTCTGAAATTTTTAAACGAATTGCATACTGTTTTTCATTGGTGCACCTAGCTTTGAAGCCAATCATGAATAGCTCAGCTAGGCAAGACCCTAAAATTTATATTTCGTGCATAGCATTAAGCTTTATAACGAAGACGAGAATAATATGTCTGAACCTAAGTTAACCATCGCAATTCCTACATATAATCGTTCAGGGATGTTGATGCGGGTGGTGGAATCTCTTTTTCGGCAATCTGCAACTGCTGACTGTTTTAGGTTAATGGTTGTGGATAACGCATCTACAGATGACACGCGGTGCAAATCGGAATATTTTGCAATAATGTTTCCTCATTTTGAGTACATTTTTGAAGAAAAAGCTGGCTCTAGCAATGCTAGAAATGCTGCTTTGTGCAATTGTAAAACACCTTGGATTGCTTTTTTAGATGATGATGCTTTGCCGGATTATATATATGTTGAAGAGTTGTTGAACGCCATTGATAGAAATGATTATGATGTTATTGCAGGTGGCATAAAACCCTGGAAGCTTCACCCGCTTCCTGTCTGGTTTTTGGATGAATACGAATCATTTCCAGCTGACCCTTATCGGGCTGCTGGCTTGTTGCTCAAAGACGAATATGCCTATGGCGGGAATATGGCTTTGAGGATGGAAAAAATTCTCGAAGTTGGTGAGTTTAATCCGGATTTTGGCGTTCGTGGTCGGGTTGTGCCTTTTGGCGAAGACACGGAACTGCAGATGCGCATCCGCAAAGCCGGGGGGCGCTTGTATTTGCTGCCATCGGCATCTGTGGCACATTGTGCTGTGCCTTCCAAGTACACAATTGTGAAGCAATGGCAAATACGTTTTCTTGCGGGCAAATCTACGCAAATTTTTAGTGAACTGCGAGGATGGCAGCAACTGGCAATTGTTTGTATAAAATTCCCATATAGATTTTTGTGTTCAGCGTGTCGCAGTATAAAAAAGTTACTGCAGGGAAAATATAGATGGCAAAATGCCGCTATTGATACTATTGGTGAAGTTTATTTTGTAACTGGTCTTTTTTGCGGATGGCTTTGGCTGCAAATGCACAAGGAGTGGCATCCATGAATGCTCCTCTCGTGTCTATCATTATGCCCGCCTATAATGTTGAGCGCTGGATAAGGCAGGCGCTTGACAGTGTATTGATGCAGACATTTTGTGATTGGGAATGCATCGTCATTAATGATGGTTCTTCTGATACAACTCCATTGATTGTTTCTTCTGTTGCTGATGCTCGAATCCGTCTGATTTCACAAGGGAATGGCGGGGTGGCTGTAGCCAGAAATAAAGGCCTGGAGGTTGCGCAGGGGCAATACATTGCTTTCTTGGATGCAGATGATGTGTGGCATCCTCAAGCTTTGGAGCATATGTGTTCGGCGTTGGATGCAAATCCATGCTACGATCTTTGCTGGGCTGACTTTGAGCGTTTTGACGATGAAAGCAATGCTAGATTGCCATTGCCTGGCACTAGGTTGTGGCATACTGGAAACGTTTGGGAAGATATGCTGGTCGACTGTTTTATGCAATTTGGGGCGCTTTGTGTGCGTGCGGAAGCTGTTAAAAATATATATTTTAATACGTCCCTAAAAATTTGTGAAGACAGAGATTGGCTTTTAAGGGTGCTGCGATCTCGGGCAGCTATTCATGTGCCCCATGTTGTACATTTTTACAGGCAAAGATCTGGTAGTGCGATACGTGATTATGGCAAATTTTTAGATGATGAAGAGTCTATGATCCGGGCTCATCTTGACAGTGGTGACGTTTCACCGCGCCTTGTGAGACGGGTTTCTTCAGCCTTGCAGTTTCACCGGGCAGTGCTTTTGTCCAGAATTCCTGGACGTATGGGAGAAGCCTTGCGAGCCTATGGCAGGGCGTTGATATTGGACCCACTGTATTGTGACAACTATCTAAAACCACTTCGTAAATTGTTTTTTATCGCTCGGCGCTTGCTTTGCGGAAAATCTTTCTCCCCCGTGAGCGGAGTTGCAAATGGATAAAATTTCTGTTGGTTTTTGTGATTTTTGGCATGGCTTTGACGTCACCGATAATTTTTTTCTCAATATTTTAAGAAAAAAATATGTAGTCGTAATCAACAACGATACTCCAGACTTTCTTTTTTGTTCAATTTTTGGTAAAAAATCGTTAAGCCTGTCGTGTACTAAAATTGTTTTTATGGGGGAAAATGCTACCCCAGATTTTAATATTTTTGATTATGCATTGGGATTCGATTGGATGAATTTTGAAGATAGATATTTTAGACTGCCACTTTACAGATTATATATGAATAAAGATGATGGTGTATGCCACGATGCTAATTTTTTTTCAGAAGAGGCTGCATCGAAAAAAAATTTTTGTAACTTTTTATATTCAAACAATAGGTGTGCGCATCCTTTGAGAGAACGTTTTTTTGACCAGCTTTCAGAATATAAAAGAGTTGATTCTGGTGGGAGTGTTCGTAATAATATTGGATATCGTATCGATGATAAGTTGGCTTGGCAACGCACTTACAAGTTTTCCATCGCTTTTGAAAATTCATTGAAACGTGGTTATTCAACTGAAAAGCTCTATGATGCTCTTCGTGCGCACACCGTGCCGATTTACTGGGGTAACCCTTTAGTTGGATTGGAATTTAATACTAAGCGTTTTATTAATGTTCACGAATACGCCATGTTGGACGATGTTGTGGAGCGGGTTCGAGAACTTGACAATGATCCGCAGCAATTTCTTAAGATCCTTTCTGAGCCATATTTTGTAAACGCCACACCGCCGATGCTGGATGATGATCCTGCGCTGGAAAATTTTTTGGTAAGCATCGTCGCTCAGGGGCCTGAAAAGAGTAAGAGGGTGACACGCGATGGATATTCACGTGATTATTATACTGGCTTGAGGGTAACAAGTATTCTTCAGTCCGGGGTTATGTCAGTAATTCGTGGTAAAAATTATTTGCAGAGAGCATTGAAAAAAATGAAATGATACTTGTGCAAAACTATAAAATAACATCGTGGTATGATCTTTCTTGCTGCATGTAGTTTGGATTACTGTAGCTATGTTGCATTACGGAGAACATAGTGCTTTTATCTCAAGATCTGTCTATGGCTCCGGCAATTGATTTGCTTGTGGCGACAGTTGGCCGGAGCAACGAACTTGACCGTCTGCTCACATCGCTCGAAGTACAGACATACAAGAATTTCCGTATACTTTTGGCTGACCAAAATCCTTCTGGCTACTTGGACGATATGCTTGCCCACCATCCCGGCTTGCCCATTATTCGCACGATGCTGCCCCCGCAGGGTGTTTCTGTGGCCCGCAATGTCTTGCTGGAGCTAGCCAGTGCAGACATCATTGTTTTTCCTGATGATGATTGCTGGTATGCGCCGGACACCCTGGAGCGCGTGTGTGAAACGTTTGCGGCCTATCCTTCTTGCGGAGCATTGCTGGGAGTGTGGACCTCATCACCCGGAGTTTATGCCTCAGGAGTGACCGAGGGAGTCGTCAGCCGGGCAGGGCTGTTCCAGCTTGCGGGAACATGCGTACAATTCTACCGCAGAGATGCCGTGATTGGTATCCGATTTGATCCTCTGCTTGGGCCGGGAACTGGCTTGCCCTACGGTTGCGGCGAAGATACAGACTACCTTTTGTACGCTTACGCCCGCACAGAGGTGCGCCGGTATGCGAAAATTCGAGTGTTTCATCCTTCGCCGAAAGAAATTCAGCCCTCGCCGCAAAAGGTGGCAAGCTATGCAGCCGGGCGCATGTATTTGCTGAAAAAGCACAAGTTTTCATGGCTGTTTGTGCTCTTCAATGTGTTGTACCCCCTCTGCGTGGCCCCCTTGGACGCCCTGCGGTATGGAAAAGCGCAGGGTGCCTATCGGTTCCGCATGTTCGTTGAGCGTCTGCGCAACTGGCATTAGCTGGTGAGGAATCGCTCCTAACCCGTCTGTGTAGCGTTTGTTTGTGGTGCTGGAGGCTGTTCATTTCTCTCTTTTCAATGCGCGGCCATTAGTGTAATTTTCTTTGCTGCATTGCCCATGTTTGGCTGCACAATATACAGAGCCGTTGAGTGTATGCAGGCTGCCATCCAGTGGTCAGCCCGAATATTACTCGCTGCTGTAGAGGCCCACATGACCAGGGCCGTCTAAACGGGATGATCTGAAAGGAAAGCATTCTTATTTTTTTGTGAAAAACAGGTGGTTATAGAGTGTTCAAAAGTGTTGCAGTGTTACCGCTCATACGGCATGTTGGGCAACTCTGCGATGCGGACTTTTTTACTTCACACAAGATTGCGTCTGTGGTTCCGTTAGAAGGAATCCAGTAGTATTGAGGACAATCAGATGGTTTCATTTGAAGACCTGTTGGCAAAGAAATCTTCCGTGGCAGTGGTTGGTCTGGGGTATGTTGGCTTGCCTCTGGCTGTTGCCCTTTCCCATCACTTTGATGTCATTGGCTTTGATATCAACGTGGCGCGGGTAGATGCACTCAACAAGGGGCAAGATGCCACCAATGAGGTTGACGATGCTTCCCTTGCCGCCAGCACGGCCCGTTTTACCAGCGATGCAGCCGAGCTTGCCAAGGCTGGCGTGATCATTGTGGCAGTGCCTACCCCGGTAGACAGCCACCGCCAGCCCGATCTTACGCCTGTGGTGGGTGCAAGCCGCACCGTTGGCCACCATATGCCCAAGGGCTGCGTGGTGTGCTATGAGTCTACGGTGTACCCTGGCGTTACCGAGGACGAATGCATCCCCCTGCTGGAAAAAGAATCCGGCATGCGCTTTCCTGCGGATTTTACCGTGGGGTATTCGCCCGAGCGCATAAATCCCGGCGACAAGGTTCACCGGCTTGAAACCATCCGCAAGGTTGTTTCCGGCTCAGACGCTCCTACCGCAGACCTGCTGGTTAAGGTCTATGGTGCGGTGGTGACGGCGGGCATCCACAGGGCCTCGTGCATCAAGGTGGCCGAGGCCGCCAAGGTTATTGAAAACACGCAGCGTGATATCAACATCGCCCTGATGAACGAACTGGCCCTTATTTTCAACCGCATGGGCATTGATACGCTGGAAGTGCTTGAAGCCGCAGGCAGCAAGTGGAACTTCCTGCCGTTCCGTCCAGGTCTTGTGGGTGGGCACTGCATTGGCGTGGATCCCTATTACCTGACCTACAAGGCCGAAGAAATCGGCTGCCACCCCGAGGTTATCCTTGCGGGCCGCCGCATCAACGATGGCATGGGCAAGTATGTGGCAGAAATTTGCGTCAAGCGCCTCATCAATGCGGACAAGCACGTCAAGGGCGCGCGCGTGGGCCTGCTGGGCTTTACGTTCAAGGAAAATGTGCCTGACATACGCAATACCCGCGTGGTGGATATCATCGCAGAGCTGAAGGAATACGGCATCACGGCTCTGGTGCATGATCCCGAAGCTGATGCTGCGGAAGCCCATCACGAATACGGGCAAACACTGTTGCCCCTGAGCGATCTCAAAAATCTGGATGTTCTTATCCTGGCCGTATCACACGAGAGTTTCCGCCAGCTTGATCATGCGGCCATACGCGCCATGTTTGCCAGCGATGCAGTCACTCTTATGGATATCAAGGGTTTCTGGAACAAGCAGGAAATGCTTGTTGCCGGGTTTGATCTCTGGAGGCTGTAATTTGAGCGAGCGCATGCCCTGTCAGCTGGTTACTGGTGGTTCGGGCTTTATCGGGTCCTGCTACGTTCTTCAGGCCCGGCGGCAGGGTGTGCGCGTCATCAACCTCGACAAGCTGACCTATGCGGGGAATCCTGCCAATCTTGCCGCGCTGAAAGACGATTCTGATTACGTCTTTGTGCGCGGCGACATTGGCAATGCCGAGCTGGTTGCCTGGCTGCTGGAAACCTTCCAGCCCGATGCCATCGTGAATTTTGCTGCGGAAAGCCACGTTGACCGTTCCATTATCGACCCCGATGCTTTTGTGCACACCAATGTGCTGGGTACGGCCACGCTGCTGAGAATGGCTGCCCAATGGTGGCGCGCGCTGCCTGCGGAGCGCGCTTCAGCCTTTCGTTTTCTGCACGTGTCCACCGATGAAGTCTATGGTGCGTTGCAACCGGGCGATCCGTCTTTTACAGAGGCGACCCCCTACAATCCAAACAGCCCATATTCTGCTTCCAAGGCCGCCAGCGACCACATGGCGCGCGCCTTTCACGAAACCTACGGTCTCCCGGTGCTGCTCACCAATTGTTCCAACAATTACGGGCCGCGCCAGTTCCCTGAAAAACTCATTCCCCTGATGATTTGCAATGCCCTTGATGGCAAACCTTTGCCTGTCTACGGCAAGGGGGCCAATATTCGCGACTGGCTGCATGTAGAGGACCATTGCGCTGCCATAGCCCGAGTGCTTGAAGCGGGCAGGGTGGGCGGTGTTACAACATCGGCGGGCATGCGGAAAAGACCAACCTTGAGGTTGTGCAGACCGTGTGCGCCATCCTTGACCAATTGGTTCCTTTGGCTCGCGGGCCTTATGCCGATCAAATCGAATATGTGGCCGACAGACCTGGGCATGATTTTCGGTACGCCATAGACTGCAGCCGAATAGAAGCGGAACTTGGCTGGAAGCCGACCCACAAGTTTGATTCCGGACTGCGTGAAACCGTTCGCTGGTATCTTGAAAATATTGCGTGGGTTGAAAATGTCCGCAGCGGCGCTTATAGGGAATGGATCGCGGCCAACTACGCCCATCGCACTTGCGGTGGGGCCAACTGAAAGAAGGGGGCGGCATGAACGGCTGGAAAGGCATTGTTCTTGCGGGAGGCTCTGGCTCGCGCCTGCACCCATTGACTCTGAGCGTGAGCAAGCAGCTCATGCCCATCTATGACAAACCCATGATTTACTACCCGTTGTCTATTCTGATGATGGCGGACATTCGGGATATCTGCTTTATTTCCACCCCTGAGCACCTGCCCCTTTACAAGGCTTTGCTGCACGACGGCTCGCAACTGGGCTGCAAGTTCAGCTACGTTGTGCAACCCCGCCCTGAGGGGTTGGCCCAGGCCTTTTTGTTGGCGGAAGATCATATTGCGGGGCATAATACCTGCCTGATTTTGGGTGATAATGTTTTCTTCGGTCATGGATTGCCAGCACTTACACACGCTGCCATGGCCCGCGAATCCGGAGCGACTATTTTTGGCTACCATGTGCGCGATCCTGAGCGTTACGGAGTGGTGGAATTTGACAATGCGCGGCAGGTAGTCAGCATTGAAGAAAAACCCGTCCTTCCAAAGTCCAACTTTGCGGTGACAGGCCTGTATTTTTATGACCAGAAGGTGCTGGATATCGCCCGCGCTGTGCGTCCCTCGGCCCGGGGCGAACTGGAAATCACAGATGTGAACAACGCCTACCTGCAACAGGGCGATCTGCATGTGGAGCTTATGGGGCGGGGCATTGCCTGGCTTGATACCGGCACGCATGATTCCCTCATGGATGCAGGGGCCTTTGTGCAGGCGGTAGAAAAACGCCAGGGGCTCAAGGTGGCCTGTCTGGAGGAAATAGCCTGGCGCAACGGCTATATTGATGCGGACGCCGTGCGCGCACTGGCAAAGCCCATGGCCAAGACCGGTTACGGGAAATATCTTCTTGAACTTGTGGATGCGGGGATTGGGCTGTGGAAGTAGTTCAGACGCCGATTGCCGGGGTGCTCTTGATCAAACCCAAGGTGTGGGGTGACCAGCGCGGCTATTTTGTGGAAACCTGGCAGCAGCAGCGCTACGAGGCGGCAGGCATTGATATGCCCTTTGTGCAGGATAACCATTCCATGTCCGCCCGTGGCACTCTGCGCGGCCTGCATTATCAGAAAACACGCCCTCAGGGCAAACTGGTTTATGCTTCGCTGGGCAGCGTATTTGATGTGGCTGTGGATATTCGGCGAGATTCACCCACGTTTGGCAAGTGGTTCGGCGTAGAGCTTTCGCAGCAGAACCAGTGGCAGATGTGGGTACAGCCCGGCCTTGCGCACGGATTTGTGGTAACGAGCGAAATCGCCCACTTCCACTACAAGTGCACAGATTACTACTGTCCAGAGGACGAAGCGGCCATCCGCTGGAACGACCCGACCTTGGGCGTTGTCTGGCCCGTGGACGAACCTCTGCTTTCCGCCAAGGATCAAACAGCTCCGTTGTGGGCTGAGGCCATGCAGGCCGCAGGCCGTTGAGCCTCTAAAGGCTGGCAGCGGCATACCCCCATCAGGCTTTTACCCGCTTGAGCGTGCGGCCGCTGCATTTAATCACGCGGGCATTTCAAGATAGGGATCGCTCTGGGCCATATAGTTGCCCACATAATCCGCAATGCCCTGTTCCAGCGACGCAAAGCTCATCGGGCAGTTTTTTTCCTGCATCCAGCTCATATCCGCCTGGGTGAAGTTTTGATATTTTCCGCGCAAGGCTTCCGGCATGTCCATATACTCAATCTGAGGTTCTTTGCCCAATGCGGCAAATATGGCACAAGCCAGATCGTTCCAGCTTCGAGCCTTGCCCGTGCCCGCATTGAGGATGCCGTTGGCTGTCGGGTTTTCAAGCAGCCAGAACATCAGCTCCACGCAATCCTTCACGTAGACAAAATCGCGCATCTGGCCGCCGTCGGCAAAATCCGGCGTGTTTGATCTGAAGAGCCGCAAACGCCCCGTAGTGCTGATTTCATGAAAGGCCTTGCAGGCGACGCTGCGCATGTCGCCCTTGTGGTATTCATTGGGGCCGTAGACGTTGAAAAACTTGAGGCTGACCACGCTCTCTGTAAGTTTGTTATCCAGCAGCCACAAATCAAAAAGGTGTTTGGAGTAGCCATACATGTTCAGGGGCTTGAGGCGTCTGGTCGTTTCTGGCCTGTCAGAGAAACCCTGTGAGCCATCCCCGTAGGAAGCGGCTGACCCGGCATTGATAAAGCGCGCTCCGTGTTCCAGGGCAAATCTGCACAGTTCCACAGTATAGGCCGTGTTGTTGGCCATCAGAAAGTCTGCGTCTTTTTCTGTGGTGGAAGAACAGGCCCCCATGTGCACGATTGCCTCTACCTTGCCGCCCAGCGTGTTGTCGCGCAGCATTTCCAGAAATTCAGACCTGTGTACATAGCGGGCATATCGCCGGTTGACGAGATTTTTCCACTTTTCCGTTGAACCGAGGTTATCCACCACCAGTATGTCAGTTATGCCTGCCTGGTTCAGCCGCCAGAGCATGGCGCTGCCGATAAAACCTGCGCCACCAGTGATAATATACATACAAACCTCATTGATCCAGCATGTGGGCTCCTTGCGGAGCAAGGCGTAGAACCCGCGTCTGCGCTATCGCGCGCACCGATCATATCCCTGTCGGGCCAGACGCGTCAAAGCGTGCTCCGGGGCCTGATCCGAGCAGATATTCATATGTGGTTGCGCGTATTTTTGCTCCTGCCACCCTTTTTGCAAAAAAAAATTTGGCGATGGCAATGGCAAGGGGAGAATATTGCAATGCGGCTGTTACTGCTATAAGAAATTAAGTATAACTCCTGCAAGAGAACCAGCGAGGTAGACATGGTCAAATTTTTCCACACCGCTTGCTGCTGCCTGCTTCTGCTGCTTCTCGCCTGTGCGAATCTTGCGCTGTGCGCGACGGATTCTTCCACGGCAGCCAGCGCTGACCCCATTACCATTGCCTGCATGAAGGATAACGAACCGCTGTCTTTTGTTTCAAAAACAGGAGAACCTGTTGGCCTGATGATTGATCTGTGGCGTCTGTGGGGCGAAAAAGTAGGCAGACCTGTGAAATTCATCATGGGCGACTGGCAGGATTCGCTTGATGCCCTCCATTCTGGGCGGGCCGACATCCACTTCAGCATGTACATCACTCCCGACAGGGCCCGCTGGGCAAAATTTGGCCCGGCCATTTCTCCCGGCATGGGGGGGCTTTTGCTCTCAACATCTGCCGGGCAAAAAATTACTGACCCAAGCCAGTTGGGGGATGCGACCATTGTTGTGCTTGAAGGCTCGTTGCAGGAAGATTACATGCGGGAGCACTTCCCCAAGGTTCAATTGGTGGTGGTGCGCAACGGGGCAGAAATGTTCATGTCGGTGGCCAATGGGCTGGCAGATGGCATTTCGAGCAACTTTCCTTCGGCTTATGGCACCATTGACCGGTTGGGCCTCAACAGCTTTTTTATGCCTCAGGCATTCCCCCTTTTTTCTCGCAACCTTCATCCGGCAGTGCTGCGTAACAGGGATGACCTTGCCCGGTTGATGGATGAAGGGCTTTCGCGCATATCCCGCGCTGAAATGGTGGCGCTTGAAGAAAGGTGGGTCCGTAATCCGGCGCACCGCGTTTGGGGCGACATGCCTCGCTCCCTGCTGCTCACCCCAGCGGAGAGGGAATGGCTGGCAAGCCATCAGACCCTGCGTGTTGCCCTGGAGGATGATTGGCATCCCATTGAATTTATGGACAGCGAGGGCACATACAACGGCATTGGTATGAACCTCATGCAGGTTGTGGGGCGATACCTTAATGTTGCCATACAGCCTGTTTCTTCCAATGTGCTGAAAGAAACCACAGGCCCCCGCCGGGCGGACGTGGAGCCTTTTCTGGAAGGGACGCCGCCAGAGGGTGGCCCCTGGTTGTTTACCAATCCTTTTTTGCAGCTGCCGCTGGCGGTTGCAACGCTTGACTCCGAGCGTTTGGTCACGAGCCCTGGCGACCTTGCCGGCAAAAGTGTGGCAGTGCATGATCACGCAGGTCTTGCAGGGTATTTGCGCGCCCAGTTGCCGCGATCAAAAATCGTGGAGGTCTCCAGCCTGACTGCGGGGCTTTCTGCGGTGCAGGGTGGGCAGTTCGACGCTATGGTGGGCATTGCACTTTCTGTGGAATACGCGGTGGTGAACAAAAACCTGCGCGATCTGCGCGTGGGCCTGCTGCCCCAGTTGCAGTATTCCGCCCGGGTAGCCGTACGCTCAGACTGGCCCCAGCTTGTCGAAATCATGAATAAAACACTGGGGCTCTTCCGGGTTTTCCGTGGGTAGCTGATCTGCTAATGTCCTTCCCGGAGGGCACCAATGAAGGATACGGACCTATATTTTCGGATTCTCGGGCTGACCGAGCCCTGGTTTGTTGAGGCTGTTGAACTGGACACGGCGGAAGGTCGGGTAGACATCCGCGTGGAGCATGGTCCTGGTGTTCGCTGGTTTTGCCCTACTTGTGGTCGAGAGCTGGCTTGCCGCGACCATGCCGAGCCTCGTGTCTGGCGCCATCTGGACACGTGCCAGTTCAAGACGTTCCTGCATGCTCGGATTCCCCGAGTGGACTGCCCCGAGCATGGCGTCCTTCAGGTCAACGTGCCTTGGGCCGAGTCCAAGGCACGTTTCACCATATTGATGGAGCGATTGATCATCGACGTGCTGACCGAGTGCGCCACCGTAACAGGAGCGCGGCGCATCCTGCGCATCACCTGGGACGAAGCATGGGGTGTCATGGAAAGGGCGGTGCGCCGGGGCCGGGAGCGCAAGCAATCGAATCCCTCGCGGTATCTTGGCGTTGACGAGAAGGCATTCCGCAAGGGGCACGACTATGTGACCGTGGTTTGTGATCTGATCGGCAGCACGGTGGAGTATGTGGCCGACGAGCGTAAGGCCGAAAGCCTTGAGGGGTACTACCTTCAGTTCACCAAGGCGCAGTTGGAGCGGATCAAGGCCGTGGCCATGGACATGTGGGAGCCCTATTTTAAAGCTACGCTCAAACATGTGCCGGACGCGGCGGGGAAAATCGTTCACGATCGGTTCCACGTCATGAAACACGTAGGCGAGGCTGTGGACCGGGTACGCAAGCAAGAGCACCGCGAACTCACAAGTCAGGATGACCATCGACTCAAGGGCACGAAATTCCTCTGGCTATACCGGGAGGAGAATCTGCCGGACAAACACCGGCCAGCCCTGGAGGCCTTGAAGACAGCGAACCTCAAGGTGGCCAAGGCCTGGGCCATGAAGGAAAGCCTGAACGACGTCTGGAAGTACCTGAGCACGGGATGGGCCAGACGTTTTGTGAAGCGATGGCTGGTCTGGGTGAACAGGTCAGATCTTGCCCCAATGCGCAAAGTGGGCGGACTGATTCAGAGACATCTTGAGAACATCCTGACCTTCTGCCGCCACAGGATCACCAACGGCGTGGCCGAGGGCCTCAACAGCAAGATCATGGCCATCAAGAGGAAGGCTTGCGGTTATAGGAACCGGGAGCATTTCAAGACAGCCATCTACTTCTTCTGTGGCGGTCTAAACCTCTACCCGGCCAGTTCCTGACAGGGGTTACCCACGGAAAACCCGGAAGAACCAACACTGGATAATATCCCCCATGAGCAGATGGCCGCGATCATAAAGCGCTGGGCCAATCTGCGTATTGAGCGCGCCATGAACTGGATGCTCGTCTTGCAGATCGGCGGGGTGGTGACAGTGTTTCTGGGCAGCCTGCTTGCGGTCATTTTGATCTGGAACCGCAAGCTCGCGCAGGAATCGGCAGAAAGGCAAAAAGCTCTGGAAGCGGCCAGAGCCAGTGCTTCAGCCCTGTGGCAGCGCAAGCAGCAATTGCGCAGCATTGTGGATAATCTGCCAAGTCTCATGATGCTTAAGGATTCGCAAGCCCGCTACATCATGGCGAACAAGTATTTTGAAACATTTACCGGCTATGCCGAATCCTACGTTGTGGGAAAGAACATAGCCGATCTGCTTTCCCCTGAACTTGCAGAACAGGGAATGCGCTTGGACAAACTGGTCATAGAAACCGGAAAAGTACATAAAACTGAAGAAGTCCGGTATGA
Organism: Desulfovibrio faecalis; assembly: GCF_053570625.1. Lineage (NCBI taxonomy): Bacteria > Pseudomonadati > Thermodesulfobacteriota > Desulfovibrionia > Desulfovibrionales > Desulfovibrionaceae > Desulfovibrio > Desulfovibrio faecalis. The sequence goes on along the minus strand of NZ_JBRBQR010000001.1, from coordinate 2,978,006 downwards.
TGCAGTGGGAGAGGAACATGTCCTGGATGTTGTGCGCGTTCCGCTGTTTGAGCCGGACGGCACAGTTTACGGCATGGTCTACATGGGGACAGACGTGACAGAACGCCGGGCCGCAGAACAGGCGCTGCGCCGCGCCCAAATGGAAATGTCGCAGATATTCAATGCCGCTGGCAGCGCCATGCGGGTTATTGACCGCAGCCTGATAGTCAAGGAAGTCAACGATACCTACGTAAACTGCTTTGGCTATTCACGTGAAGAAATGGTGGGCCGCTGGTGCGGCGAATACCCCAGTGGATCAGATTGCGGCTCTGATTGTGTGGGCAAGCGCATTCTTAACGGTGAGCCTCGGGCTGCCATCCGTCAGCAGCGGCAAAAAAAAGACGGGACATGGGTATTTTGCGATCTGGTTGCCACGCCATTTCTTTCGCCTGATGGCGAGCTTCTCGGCATTATCGAAGATTGCCGGGATATTACCGACCTTGTGGAAAGCCAGCAGGCGGCGGAACAGGCCAGCAGGGCCAAGAGCGAATTTCTTGCCAATATGAGCCATGAAATCCGTACCCCCATGAATGCCGTTGTGGGACTTACTCATTTGACCCTGCGTACTTCTCTTAATGCAACGCAGCGTAATTATTTGAAAAATATAGACAGCTCCGCAAAATCCCTTTTGCGGATCATTGACGACATCCTTGATTTTTCCAAGATTGAAGCTGGTCGCATGGACATGGAATATCTGGACTTTAACCTGGAAGAAGTCCTTCTTGGTCTCTCAAGTCTGGATACAACCAAATCCGGCGGGAAAAATATTGAGCTCTTGTTGCGCATCGATCGGGAGGTCCCCTTGTTTTTCAAGGGCGATCCTTTGCGGCTGGGGCAGGTACTGGTCAATCTTGTGGGCAATGCCATCAAATTTACCCCTTCGGGCGAGGTTGTGGTGCGCGTTGCGCTTGAGGAGCAGAAAGACCAGAAGGCGCAGTTGCGTTTTACCGTCACAGACACAGGCATTGGCATGGGGCAAGAGCAGCTGGACAAGCTGTTCCAGGAGTTTACCCAGGGGGATTCATCCACAACACGGCGTTTTGGCGGCACCGGCCTTGGCCTTTCCATCAGCAAGCGGATTGTGGAGATGATGGGGGGCGAAATAGGCGCAGATAGCGAACTGGGCAAGGGCAGCACGTTTTACTTTACCGTCAATCTGGACTTGCAGGAAAATCCCCAGCGAAAGCCAGTCCCGGCCATGAAAAACCTTTCCGAGCGCAGGGTGCTTGTTGTGGACGATTCCTTCTCAAGCCGCGAAATTCTCCGGCAAGAGCTGGAAGATATGGGGCTGCGGTCGGGCACGGCTGACTGCGGCGATGCCGCGCTGGAAGAACTGGTGCGCGCCGCCGAAAGCGGCGACCCCTATGATCTGGTGCTGATGGACTGGAAGATGCCCGGCAATAACGGCATTCAGGTGGTGCGGCTGCTGCGCGGCTGCCGTGAGCTGCCCTACATTCCTACCGTCATCATGGTTACGGCCTATGGGCGGGAAGAAATCATGGAAGAGGCTCAGGCCGAGGGCATCAGCCATTTTCTCATCAAGCCTGTCAGCCCTTCACTCTTGCAACACGCCATTCTGGATGTTTTTGGGCAGCGGGTAGCTGATGAAGATGCATCCGGCTTGCCCCAGGAATTGCGCATCCCTGCCAAATACAGAGGCCGCAGGGTGCTGCTTGCCGAAGATAACGAGGTTAATCAGCTGGTGGCCAGAGAATTGCTGGAATCATCAGGCTTTGTTGTGGACATTGCCATTTCCGGTCTTGAAGCGCTGCAAAAGGCGGAAGGCACTGACTACGCAATGGTGTTTATGGATATCCATATGCCGCTGATGGACGGCATCGAAGCTGCAAAACTGCTACGCGCCCAGGCGCGCTATGCCCATACGCCGATCATTGCTCTCACAGCCGACAGCATGGTGGGCGATCGGGAAAAAAGCCTTGCAGCGGGTATGAACGACCACCTTGCAAAACCCATTGATCCCTACCGCCTGATTGAAGTGGCAGTGCAGTGGCTGGAATGGGGAGCAGATCAGATTGCCCAGGCTGGTAATTCAGGCCAATCCGGTCAGCCTGAATAAATCAGACAAACTGAAAATATTCTGTAAAAAGCTGATGCGGTCGGCAAGCCGACCGCATCACAAAAAAGTTTGATCTCGTAATCGCACTGGCTACATCAACGGCAGCCGCTGTACTATCCAGACTGCCACAGGCGCCAGAGCCGCAGTAAGAATACCTGCCAGAATCATGGCCAGACCGCCCATTGCTCCCTGTTCCTGCCCTTCCTGCAATGCAACGGCTGTTCCCTGAGCATGCGAAATTGTGCCCATGGTCAGCCCCCGTGCAAAGGGATCCTTGATGCGTATGACATTCAGCCCCCACAAACCCAAGAGGGAGCCGAGCGTACCGGTAGCCACCACAAAGGCCGCAGTCAGGGACGGGATGCCGCCATACATGGAGGCCACCTCAACGGCAAAGGGGATGGAAACCCCCTTGGGGAGAATGGAAATTACCACGTCGTCCGGCAGGCCGCCCAGTTTGGCAATAACCCCGGCAGAGAGCATTGCTGCAAAGGCCCCCGCACACACGCTTGCAAGAATGGGCAAGGCATTGCGGAGGAGCAGGTGGCGATAGCGGTACAAGGGCAGCGCAAGGCTGACCGTTGCTGGGCCAATGAGCAAGGTCATGATCTGTCGGGCTGGCTCATAGGTTTCATAGGGAACATCGCACAGCACCAGCACTGCGATGACTATGGCGGCGCTGCCAGCCACGATGTTGATGAGCGGATGCTTATAACGCATATACAGGCTGCGCACCAGCGCATATGCCAGCACGGTGCCCGCTGAGCACAAAAGTGTGTTTATGATCTGCATGGTGCTTCTTCCTCTTTCTTTTCAGGCGTAGCGCGGCGCAGGGCCCGGGCCATAAAGCCCACAATCACCAGCGGCAGGGCTGTACTGCCCACAATGGCAGCCGCAAGCACCCATCCGTAATCATAAAAAACGCTCCCCCATTGCATCAGCCCTACCGCAATGGGCACAAAAAAGAACACAAGATGCTTCAGCAGAAATTCCGCCGCCATGCTGATATGGCTTTCTTTCACAATACCGGTGAGCAGCAGAAAAAACAGTACGATTATGCCCAGCACGTTGCCGGGGATGGGAATTCCTGTCAGCCGTGTGAGTTGATCGCATCCCCAGAATATGGCTGTCAGAATTGCGGTCTGCCAAAGCAGCTTCCATGTTGCGCGCATAGGGTCTTCCTGATGTTCAAGGTTTCTGCCGCCTCCCGTTGCCGTTGGCAGAAATTTGGCAAGTGAGGGTTTTTCCTGCCAACGACAACGGGCGGCTTGCGGCATACGCTATGAGATGATAGCCATCATGGCAAATGAATAAAAATGAAATAAACAGTCACAAATGGTGAACAAATGGAAGTGTCAGACCTGCGCACGTTCATGGCCGTCATGGAAACCGGCAGCATAAGCCACGCCGCCAAGGCTTTACACCGGGTGCCCTCGGGCGTTACCGCCCGCATTATGCTGATGGAAGAAGAACTGGGCATCCAGCTGTTTTTGCGGGAGAAAAAGCGCTTGCTGCCCACGGCAAGGGGACAGACGCTTTACACCTATGCCCGCCGGATAACCGCTCTGATGGATGAAGCCGAGCTGTGCGTGAAGGGCATGGAACCGGGCGGCAGGTTACGCATTGGCGCACTGGAAAGTGCTGCTGCGGCGCGTTTGCCCGAAGTTCTGGCCCGTCTGCATGCGGAATATCCCAGCATCGAGCTCGAACTTGTAATAGGTACCAGCAGCTCCCTGTACGGGGATATTCTTGAAAACAGGCTCGATGCGGTATTTGTGGTTGATGCGCCCACAGATGAACGGCTGGAGAGGATGGAGGCCTTTACTGAGCGGCTGGTGCTGATTGCCACCAGGGAGCATCCACCCATCCATACGCCGGACGACATAGGGCGTAAGGCCGTGTTGGCTTTTCAGGGAGGGTGCGCCTACCGGAACAGGCTGGTGAACTGGTTTCGGGCCTACGGGTGGGAACCGCAGCATATCGTTGAGCTGGCTTCGTACCACGCCATTGTGGGGGGCGTTATTGCGGGCATGGGGGTTGGCGTGGTTCCGGCATCGGTTCTTGAGCTGTGCCGCACCAACGGCATGCTTTCCGTGCACGCGCTCGAACACCCCCTGTGCAATGCCGTAACCGAGCTTGTGTGGCGTAAGGGCATGGCCTCTGCCAACGTGGCGGCTGTTTGTCGCTGTCTCGCAAATTGTGAGCAAAAAACGGATGTTATTCCCGCAGGGTAGCTGTAGAGTCATCCACCCCTTGAGCATTGCCTCAAAATAGTCTGCGAACCGGCCAATGCATGTTGTCATCTGTGCAGTCTGAATTGCCCCCGAGCCGGCGTGTCTGCTGGGGGGGGGCAGTTCTGGCTTATGCCAAGGACGCGGTTTCAAAAAATGTATACGTGTCCTTGCCTTTCTGCTTTGCGCGGTACAGGGCGGCATCTGCACTTGCATACAGCTCGCTGAAGTTTTTGCCATGCAGGGGAAAGAGCGCCACGCCCATGCTTGCGGCAAGGTGGTGTTGTCCTGCGCCTCCATATGTGGTGTGGCGGATGCGATTGCAGAGTTCTTCAAGCTTTGTGGTCAATGCCTCACTGCTATGCTGGCACGTAAGAACAATAAATTCATCACCGCCGATGCGGCCCACCAGATCACCGGGCGCAAAGGCCGCCCTCAGACTCTGGGCAAATTCCTGAATGATCCTGTCGCCCGCAACATGGCCCAGCGAGTCGTTGAGCTCCTTGAAGTTGTCTATATCAAGCATAATCATGGCAAGGGCGCCAGCATCGCACGGTTGCTCCGTCAGGCGTCTGTCAATAAGCGCTTCTGTGGTCATTTTGTTGTAAAGACCCGTCAAGCCGTCCTTTTGGGCCATATCCTGAAGGCTGAGTTCCTGCCTTTTGTCGTGGTCAATGTTCTGGCGGCAAATGACAATGTGGATGGAGTCATTCTCCGCCCAGCGCAAGATATAGCCAGTTTCCCTGAACCAGATGTATTGGCCGTTGCTCTGCATGCACTGGAAATCGCAACTCAGCTTGTTGCGCTGCTCCTGCAGGGCTGCGCGTATGGATTCCGGGCTGAAGGTTTTCAGGTACAGGTTCACGTGCTCGGGCAGAATATGCTTTGCCACAATGGTTTGCAGCATGGTGCTGTATGATGTGTTTGGTTTGAGGCCCAACTGCTGCATAAACTTTTTGGTGCCCTCGCCGCAGGCAACATCGTTGGTTATGTCAAATTCAACAATGCTGTCATAAATATGCGACGTGGCATTTTGGAGTATGGCGTGGTATTTCAGTTCTTCAGCAATGGTGAGGGAGATTATCTTGTTTTTATATCTACGTATTATTGCTGTTACAATAAAAATGACAATTATCATTGTAAAACAAACAACAATAGCGCCGGTGTAGTATTTTGTTCTGATCTGTCTGATTATTTCAGAGGTGTTTTTGTCTGTAATGAGGAAAAGATCCGGGGCAGGAAGGTAGCGCGTGACAGCATAGCCATCTGTGCCATGACCAGAATACCACGTGTCTGAAATTTTTGTGCTGTTCTTCTTCAGGGTATTTTTTACTGCGGCAAAGGTTTGCGCGGAATAAATATCTTCGGCAGACCTGCCCTGCGCGGATGAAGATATCTGGATGGCCCCATCAGCGTTCACAAGGTAGGATTTAACCGCAAATTGCTGCTCATACTTGATAAGCATGGCCTGAATGGAGGTTACAGTAAAGCCAACACCCACTATGCCCACGGTTTCATTATTCTTGTTTTTAACGGCGCAGTTTACAAATACCGTGATGGTGTCGTGCGCAGCTTTGTCATTATCAATATTGAGTGAAAATTCCTGATTGCTTGCAATAAATTCCCGTACCCATTTGTTCTCAGGATTAGAATGGTCAACAATGCGGTCAACACCAGAAAAATTGTAGTAACGGTCTGTCTGCATGGAGACAAGAAAAACGGAGTCGTAATTGTATTTTTTCCTGTAGGCAGCAAGGTATTCCCTGATGTTCAGCGTATATGCCGGGTTTTTCAGGTTTTCTTTTTCCTGCGAAAGAAAATTGATCAAAAAACTGTCGTGCGCCATTGTCAGCGAAATATGTATGGATTGGGCAAAAATGGCGTCAATCTGATACATCATGCCTTCTGAAGCCAGGCGCGTCACGCTTTCCGCTTCTTTTTTCAGGGTGTCCACATTGGAACGGTAGCCTATTACAGACGTGACAGAAAAGCCGATAACAATAATCAGGCAGATTATGAAATTGGTTCGGAAGGCGTAGTTCTTATGCATGGAACGTCCTGAAGCGTGAAGGCAGATATGTCTGCAACGAGTGATAAGACGGGATCCGGATGTGCCGAAAATGCATGCGCCGATGCTGGACGGGCAAGGCCTTTGCCCTGTGCGGGGCATGGCCCCTCCCTGCAACACGGAATGCCGTTTTGTATATCGTATTGCAGAAAGGAAGCCAAGGCATCTGCTTGGAAATATGCCGATGGGTACAAGAAAAACCGCCACGGCGCAGCAGCCGTGGCGGCACGTATACAGCTTGTTCGCGAGGCCTGCCCCGCAGCCAGCGTTCCCAGAGCCGGGCAGGGTGATACTTAGCCCAGATTCACGTTGGACTTAAGGTAAAATTCGTCATCGCGCGCCCAGTAACGCAGTCCGGGATGGTCGCGGAACTGCTCAAGTGCCATATTTTGCGACATGGCATCGGGGCCCTTGAAGCGTATCTTGACCTGTCGCATGCCATCGTTTGAAGCCGACGACAATACAGAAATAATGCTCATGCCATGCGCCTTCAGCCTGTCGAGCAGTTCGCGCAGGGTTCCGGGCTGATAGGGGACTACAAAGCCCACCTCAACGCCGGGTTGTTCTGCGCCGCTTATGTCGAGCAATGCCTTGAACACATCCCAGCCGGTGATGATGCCCACCAGTTTTTCTTCGTCATTCACCACGGGCAGGCAGGCAACGTGCCTGTCGATCATCCTTTTGGCAGCTTGTTCAATAGTGCTTTTGTACGTGATGGTCACAGGATCGACCACCATGACATCCCTGACCTTGGTTTCGCTCATGATTTCCAGAAGCTCAATGATTTCGAGCCCAGTGGACTTGTTGGGAGCAAAACTGCGGACATCGGAAGACGAGATGAGCCCAACCACGACATTGTTGGCGTCAACCACAGGGAGTCGGTTTATTTTGTGTTCCTTGAACAGCTTCCGGCACTGGAGCAGGGTTGCGGTCGGCGGAATGGAAATTACCTTGGATTGCATCCAGTCGAGTATCAGCATGGCATCCTCCCTGATGGTAGTGCGAGGGTTGCCCCTCCCGTCTGGTGGGAATGGAATGGGCGGCTTACGCCAGCCCATTCCATGAGGCAAGCGTTGTTATTTGGAACAGCCGCATCCACAGCCCTGCAATTTGTTGCGTATAAACTCGGGCAAAATACCGCGCACAGATTCCATTGTCACCATGCGGCGCATGATGCCCAGTTGATCCTGAAGCGGCAGTTGCTTGGGGCAGACGTTGTCGCAGGCAAGTAACCCCATGCAGCCAAATACGCCGCTGTCATCGCCGATCAGGTCATAATAGTCCGCAGGGGTGCGGTTGTCGCGCGGGTCAATGTAGAAGCGTGCCATACGGTTGATGGCCGTTGCGCCAATAAAGTCCTCGCGCATGCGGGCCGTGCCGCAGGCCGCCACGCAGCAGCCGCACTCAATGCAGCGGTCAAGCTCGAATATCTGGGTGGCCAGCTCGTTGTCCATGCGCTCTTCTTGCGCCTTGGGGTCAAACTCTTTTGTGGTGTGTATCCACGATTCGATCTTGGCTCCCACATTGCGAAACCACGTACCCGTATCCACCGAGAGGTCGCCCAAAAGCTTGAACACCGGCAGGGGATGCAGGGTAATGTGGCTTGGCAGGTCGCTTGTCTGCGTGTGGCAGGCCAGACCGGGCCGCCCGTTGATGACCATGCCGCACGAACCGCAGATTCCGGCGCGGCAGCAAAAGTCAAACTGCAAGGAGGCGTCCTGCGTTTCGCGGATCATGTTCAGCGCAATAAACAGCGTCATGCTGTTGTGTTCTTCAAGCTGGAATGTCTGCATATGGGGATGCGAGAGCGGATCCAGCGGATTGTAACGGAATATTTCAAACGTCAGATTGCGTCCCATATGGCTCTCCTTACCCCTGTTGTGCGTACGGTACAATTTTTTCCGGGCTGATGTCGGCGGTTATGATCTTGCCGCCGCCGTATCCACGGTCGCCGGGGGGCAGAATATAGAACGGCGTTGCCGGTTCGTACTTGAGGGTGGGCAGGGTGTCGCCTTCCTTCCAGTAGGCCAGGGTACGGTTGAGCCATTCCTTGTCGTTGCGCTCGGGGTAATCCTCGCGGGCGTGCGCGCCACGGCTTTCTGTGCGCATCAGCGCGCCGTAGGCCGTGCACAGGGCCAGCTTGAGCATGCCCGGTACGCGCAGGGCCATGGAAAGCTCGGCATTGGGGCCGGGGATGTTGCCGCTGGCAAGGCGCATGTTCTTTGTGCGCTCCAGCAGTTCCTGCAACTTGGCAACGCCTGCTTCCAGATCCTTGCCGTTACGGAAAATACCCACATGCTCCATCATGATGTCCTGCATGGCGTTGCGCAGGGTGTAACAATCATCGCCGGTACCGCGCAGCAGGGCAGAGATGCGCTCCTTGACCTTGGTGGCGGCGTCCTTCATTGCCTGGGTGGAGAAAACAGTTTCGTAACCTTTGAGGAATTCCACCAGCTTTGCGCCAACAATGCGGCCAGAAACAATGGTCTCCGCCAGTGAGTTGCCGCCCAGACGGTTGAATCCGTGCATGTCCCAGCAGGCTGCTTCGCCAGCGGAGAAAAGTCCTTCAAGGCCGTAGGCGTGCCCGTCCTTGTTGATGCGTACGCCGCCCATGCTGTAGTGGTGGGTGGGCCGCACAGGTATAAGCTGGTGGATGGGGTTTACGCCCAGGAAGTGCGTTGAGATGTCGTACACTTCGCGCAGGTTTGTGGTGATGTGCTTTTCGCCCAGATGGCGAATATCCAGCCACAAGTGCTCGCCATAGGGGCTTTGTACGCCAAGGCCCTTGCGCATGTGCTCGGTCATGCGGCGCGACACCACGTCGCGGGAGGCAAGTTCGGCTTTTTCCGGCTCATAATCGGGCATAAAGCGGTATTCGTTCACGTCCAGCAGGGTGCCGCCGTCGCCACGGCAGCCTTCCGTGACCAGAATGTCCGTGGGCACGGTGCCTGTGGGGTGAAACTGCACGGCTTCCATATTGCCCAGCGGCACAACGCCTGTTTCAAGGGCCGTGATCTGGCCGCCGCCGTCACAGATGATGGCATTGGTGGTGGCCCGGTAAATGCGGCCATAACCGCCCGTGGCGATAAGCGTGCCCTTGGCGAAATAGCCCACCAGTTCGCCGGTGCGCAGATCGCGGGCAACGCAGCCCATGCAGCGCTGTCCATCATGAATCAGGGCCTCGGCCTGCATGCGGTCATGCACGTCAACGCCCAGTTGCAGCAGACGGTTATCAAGGGTGAACAGCACGGCGTGGCCTGTGCCGTCAGATGTATAACAGGTGCGCCACTTGGCGGTGCCGCCAAAGGCGCGGGAGTGGATCAGCCCCTCGTTTTCCTTTTTTTCCGTTGCCTGAAAGGGCTTGCCGCCCTTGTAGTAGGTGTGCTCGCCAGGCACAACGCGGCTCCAGGGCACGCCCATCCAGGCCATTTCGCGCATGGCGATGGGGCCTGTCTCTGCAAACAGGCGGGCCACTTCCTGATCGCAGCCCCAGTCGGAACCCTTGACCGTATCGTTGAAGTGCACCTCTGGGCAGTCGCCCTCGCCCATGATGGAGTTGCCCAGCGCCGCCTGCATGCCGCCCATGGCGGCTGACGAGTGCGACCGCTTGGGCGGCACCAGTGAAAGACAGATAACGCTGAAACCCGCCTGAGCCGCTTCCACGGCAACGCGTTCCCCGGCCAGGCCGGCGCCTATGCAAAGAACATCGCTTTCAAAAACTCGCATACGCACCCCCTATCCCAAGAACCACACGCGGGTCAGAGCCGCCGCGCCGAGCAGAAGATAACAGCCCATGACAATCCAGGTCCACTTGCGCCACGCCGGGCGCGTGGCCTTGACGCACACGCCGAACTTGACGGCCAGGCGGTACACGCCAATGCCCGTATGCAGAATGACGCAAGGCAGAAAGAACACGTAGAAGGCCAGCCAGCCGGCGTGCAGGCGTTTGGCGCTGCCCGCCACATTGATGGGCAGGTCGGTCATAACGCTGTACACATGGTAGAAAGCGCCTGCCAGAATAACGATGGCCGTAAAAACCTGCACCAGCCACAGCCACGTATCCACTTCCTTGAGGCCCTTGCTGTGCTGCACAAACACGCCAAGCTCATTGGCGCGGAAGGGCATTTTGCGGGCTGCAATGTAAAAATGGAACAGGATCAGCAGCATGATGACGGGTGCCGCCACCTGCGCGAGCATGGTTACTTCAAGCAACCATGCAATGCCGTTGGTCAGTGCGGGGCTAAGGACGACCGTCCCTTCCAGCACGAGATGGACGCACACAAAAAGCGCCAGCACCGCGCCAGAAGCCGCTTGCCAGAAATCAAGGCGGGTTCGGTCATCGACAGGGGATCTGCTCAAGGCCATACCAACTCCTTCATAAAGATATCAGGCATTATAAAACGGCGCGGCAGCCCGCGCCACGTTTCAGCACTCGGCATGCACAGGGGCGGCCGCAGGTCAGGATCGTCTGTACGGGGCCTGCCCTGTCTCGTAGTAATTGTCGCCCGTGCTGTCGATGACCACAATGGCAGGAAAATCCTCCACTTCCATGGCAGCCACGGCTTCCGGCCCAAGGTCTTCGTAAGCCAGCACTGTGTATTTTTTGATGCTGCGGGCGATGAGGGCGCCTGCGCCGCCCACGGCGGCAAGATACGGCACGCCATGCTTTTTCATGGCTTCCACCACTTCGGGCTTGCGGTAGCCCTTGCCGATCATGCCTTTCAGGCCTTGATCAAGCAGACGCGGGGTGTAGGCATCCATACGCCCCGAGGTGGTTGGCCCGGCAGCGCCGATCACTTCGCCGGGTTTGGCCGGGCTTGGCCCCACGTAATAGACCACTGCGCCCTTCAGATCCACGGGCAGGGGTTCGCCCCTGTCCAGAGTCTCTACAAGACGTTTGTGGGCCGCATCGCGCGCGGCAAGAATGGTGCCCGAAATCAGTACCCGGTCGCCCGCGCGCAGTGAACGCGCGGTGGCTTCGTCAAAAGGAGCGCGTATTTTTTTCATCTGGTTTTCCGACATGGGGGCCTCCTACAGCGTAACTTCGGCGTGGCGCGCCGCGTGGCAGTTGATGTTCACTGCCACAGGCAGGGAGGCAATGTGGGTGGGCGCCCATTCCACATGCACTTTCAGCGCCGTAGTCAGCCCGCCAAGGCCCTGAGGGCCAATGCCGGTCTTGTTGATAAGCTCAAGCAGTTCTTCTTCAAAGGCCGCGTAGCGCGGATCATGGTTGCGGCTTTCAAGGTCGCGGGCGGCGGCGCGCTTGGCGCAAATGGCGGCCATTTCCATGGTGCCGCCAAGGCCAACGCCCACCACCATGGGCGGACAGGAGTTAGGCCCTGCTGCCAGCACGGCATCCAGCACCACCTTACGCACGCCTTCAATACCGTCAGCGGGCACAAGCATTTTGACCACGCTCTTGTTTTCAGAACCTGCCCCCTTGGGGGCCAGGCGCAGGCGCAGAGAGTCTCCTGGCACAAGACGGGTGTGGATGACGGCAGGAGTGTTGTCGCGCGTATTTTTGCGTTCAAACAATGGCTCCGCCACACAGGATTTGCGCAGGTACCCGTCCACATAGCCCCGGCGCACGCCCTCATTGACGGCGTCTTCAAATGCGCCGCCCACAATGCGCACATCCTGCCCCACATCGGCAAAAATGACGGCAAGGCCGGTATCCTGACAAATGGGGATGCCATCGCTGGCCGCGATTGCCGCATTTTCCAGCAGTTGTTCAAGAATGTTTTTGCCCACGGGCGAGGGTTCCGCCTCATGCGCCTTATGCATGCCGTCCACCATATCCTGCGGCAGGCGGCAGCAGGCCCGCACTGCAAGGTCGGCAACGGCGCGCGCTATGTCCTCAACATTGATTTCCTTCATGTCTTCCTCTTTAATAAGTACGACTGCTGCTGGCCTATCAATGGAAAGGCCAGATCAGCGGGATAAGCAGCCAGCACATAATGAGCGAAATTAACTGCAAAGGCCAGCCAGCCTTGACGTAATCCATGAAGCTGTATCTGCCGGGGCCGAGCACGATGGTGTTGGGCGGGGTGGCAATGGGCGTCAGGAAGCAGCACGAGGCCGACATGGCAATGCCCATGGCGATGGGCAGGGGCGAAATGCCGCTGGCCATGGCGATGGGCAGAGCCAGCGGGGCCATCAGGGCCGCAGTGGCGGTATTGGACATGAAGTTGGTGATGGCGGCTGTGAGGGCGCAGCACACAAACATGAGCATCCACGGGTCATTGACCGTGCTCACCACGGCATTCGCCACGATGGCGGCTGCGCCGGATTTGTCCATGGCGGCAGACATGGAAAGCATGCCCGCGAACAGAAAAATTGTTGTCCAGTCAACGCTGCGGAAGGCTTCACGCATGGTCATGCAGCCTGTAATGACCATAAGGCAGGCGCCCAGAACGGCGGCGGTGGTCAGGGGCATGACTTCGCTGGCCATCATGGCGACCACAAAGGCGAAGATCAGCACGGAATGCCACATTTTGTTGTCGCGGCGTACCTTGGCATCAACTTCAATGTCGTCTTCGCCATCGAGTTGCATTCTTTCGGGCAGCAATTTGTGGCCCGCAATGGCATAGTAAAGCAAGCCCACAACCAGCAGAGGCATGCCGATAAGGCCGAATTCAAAAAAGCCAAAGGGGCTTTGCCCTGTCTGGGCCAGCATGGAGTTTATAATGCCGTTGGGCGGCGTGCCCACAAGGGTTACCGTGCCGCCCAGTGACGAGGCAAAGGCAACGGGCATAAGCACCTTGCCGGGGGCAAGCTTGGCCTTCATGCACATGCCAAGCACCATGGGCACGGCCACAACTGTGGTGCCGGTGTTTGAAAGCACGGTTGAGAGCAGGCCAATAGCCGCCATGGTGTATACGATCAGTTTAACCGGATTGCCTTTGGAAAGCTTGACGGCAAGGCCGCCTACCTTGTCTGCAAAGCCGGTAATAAACGTGGCTTCGCCCACAATGAACATGGCCATGAAGAGCACAACGGTGGGGTCGCCAAAGTAGCCAAAAGCAACCTTGGACGAAACCACATTTGTGAGCGAAAGAGCCACCGGCACAAGCAGGGCCGTGATGGGCAGGGGGACAATTTCCGTAAAAAACATCACTGCTGCAACCAGCAGGATGCCCAGGGTGATGTATGCCTTGGTGGGGTCTTCTGGTAGTTTGATGCCAAGACTGGAAGCTGCAAAGGCCTCATGTCCGGCAAAAAGAACAATCGCAAGCAGCATAAACGCCCATAGAGCTGGTCTTTTCATCCGCCAACCTCCTGCATCATGAAATTTACGGCGTCCCTGCGTGTTTTTTTGCGTTCATGGTATACAATTGCAGGGAAAATAAATGGATACCTGAAACAATGCCAGATATGAAAAATCGTGGCAACAATATTATGCTGAATGATTGATCAATCTTTATAATTTATTCAACGTATGCAGTATGAAAGATGGTAAAATTTTTTATATCAAGTAGTATGTAATAAAAATCACAAATACGCATGTTATGCGGTATGAATATTTATCGGTCATAAATATTGTAGTTGTTTGATCTTCATTAAATGTCTCTTTATATAAATTTTGTATCGCAATTTTTAATGAAGGTATGCTTTTTTGTGCAAGACACATATTCAGCGCGAACTAATCTGTATGGAAGCCCAAAGATAAAGCGCGAATGCGCGGACAAAGCTTTACCAGCCTTACTGGGGACATTGAGATTGCAGCCGCCAGTGTACAGCGCGTGTGAAAAATTCTGTCAGAACGCCTAGAAGGCTTATGCGCGGCGATCATCCAGACAAGATATGCTCTTGCATAAAGCAGGAGCATATAAAATGAACAGCCAGACAATAAAAAAGGCTGTCCGAAAATATTTTAGGACAGCCTTGCTCACTGATATTTGCCTGTTACTGTAGTTGTGCGTTTGCCCTGCAAACGGGTAAATATTGCAGGAATATCTGCACGGTATCTCACATAGTGTCTGGTTCTAGCGAATAAAGTTGGTGGGATCCCACGGTTCCGGGGTTGGGGTTGCCACGCCAGCGGCCTTGCCAGCGGCAATGCACTTGAGCAGCCACGCCATGTTGTCGCCAAGGGTGCGCATGATCTGCAAGCCTTCCTTGTCCTGCAATACCTGTTCCGGCGTATTGCCGTGCACGGCGTTCCAGTACTGGGAAGAAACCACGGGCATGCGGGCAATGGTAAAGTACTTGTTCAGCCGGTCAAAGGAGGCGCTGGCCCCGCCACGGCGGCAGCTCACCACGGCGGCAGCGGGCTTGAAGGCATAGTGGAGGGACTTGCCATAGAACATGCGGTCAAGAAAGGAGCACACGCCGCCATTGGGGCCGGCGTAGTAAACAGGAGAACCCACAACAAAGCCGTCTGCCTCGCGCAGCAGGTCAATGGCCTCGTTAACGTGGTCGGCATTGAACACGCAATGCCCTGTATCCTTGCACTTGCCGCAGCCAATACAGCACTGTATGGGCTTTGTGCCCAACTGGAGCATCTGCGTTTCAACGCCGTTTTTTTCAAGCTGCGCCGCAACCGTGGACAGTGCGGTAAAGGTGCAGCCCTTGGGATGCGGGCTGCCGTTGAGCATGAGTACCTTCATGAAAATCTCCTTTCGGGTCCAAATGGCCGCCCTCGCAGTGAGCGGAACGGCGAGGCCAGTGACCCCGTATGATTTTGTTGGTAAAAGCCAGCCAGATGTTGACGCTTGGGCGCGTCAGGTCAGCAGATGTCGGTCTGTGCAGGCTAGGCGAGTACTTGCAAGCCTGAGCGTAATTTCGTCCGTAATTTCTTGGCCTCCAACAGTACGCAATGCCCTTCACGTGTGCAAGCCACGCTGGAGTCTGCCTCCATTGGCCCTGTGTGTGCGCCGTCTGCCCGCGCCTCTGCACCAGCCTTGGCTCCTGAAGCAGCCATATCTGCAAGTCAAAATCAGCCTGTCATATCTTTTGCGACCAGCCTCAGGGCATCCGGCGAGAGGTTTTTCAGAAAGGTCAGAAAGTCGGGCACATTGCTTGCGCGGCAGGCCATGTAGCACAGGGTATATTCCCTGTGCGTGAGCAGGGAGTGGAAGATGGGCCAGCGTTTGTCTACACTGGCAAAGGGCAGGCCCAGCGCGCTCCCCACCGCAGGATGGATGGGCAGCCAGAAATCTTCAAGCGGGTGGACATATGCCCCGCGTGTGGATGGGGGCAGAACGCCAAGGCCCAACAGGCGCAACAGTCTGTCTGCCATGTGGAACAGCAGTTCACGGCCTGGGTGGTTGACCGTGATGAACATCTGTTGATCACGCCAGCGCTCGCGCAGCAGGGGCGCACAACGTATGGGGGCATCGGCCTCCTTGGCTTCCTCACGCGCAAGCGATTCTTCAGCCTGTGCGTTGAGCGTATCGGCATTGCCCAGCAGCGAGGCTGCGCCGCGCAGATAGAGGGTCAGCGCCTCTTGCGGTGTGACTTTTTGCAGCAGCGTCTCCAGCAGGCTGTCTGCAAAGTTGATGCGGTCATCGCGGGACCAGAAGGGCCAGTAACCCTTGAAAAACAGATTGGGAATCTCAATGGCCTTGCAGTGTTGCGGCAGGCGCGGCAGCATTTGTTCTGTGGAGAGGTCGCCCCATTTTGGCGCAAGGCGCTGGTAGAGAAAAAGCTCGCAGCGTTCAATATCGCTGTCTGCAATACTCTGCCGCGTGTAATTCACATACTGGCGGATATAAAACCGGCTGGCAAAGGCCGGAGTGTTTTCCAGCAGGGGCCGCAGGGCATCGCCCTGGCAGTTGGCGTGCAGAAGGCACAGAGCCTTGGTCATGCTGGTTCCGTCTGTCTTGGTGTGAAGGGGGCGTGTTCCTGGGGTGCGCCAACGTCCATCCCCATTCGCGTCCCTGAATCAGTCGTCCACTTCCATGTAGGTGGCGCTTTGCGCGGCTTTTTCAGATACTGTGACGCTGTAAAGCCGCACTTGCCGGGCCTGTGGGTCGTCATGTGCTGCCAGCAGCTCCGCCATGCCCCGCCAGATATGCCGGGCAAGATTTTCTGAAGAAGGATTCATGACGTCAAAGGGCGGCGTTTCGTTGAGCAGGCGGTGGTCGAGCGCGTCAAGCACTGTTTTAAGGCCGCTTTTGAGCGTTTTAAAATCAAGCAGCATTTCAGTATCCGGGGTTAGGCGCTGCCCCTGCACAGTCAGTTCCACCGCAAAATTGTGGCCGTGCATGCGTTCGCACTTGCCCTCATAATGCCGCAAGGCATGACCAGCAGAGAAATCGTCCCGCACGGTCAGCCGCCAGAAAGCGCCCTTTGTCATGACAGTATCCAGTAGACCACGAAGGCCGAAATAATGACAACAATGATCGCCAGCATGATGCGGGCGTTCTGGTTCCATTCAAAGCCTGGATGTGGATCATCCAGATCAGGGTCGCCAGTGGAGGGCGGCGTGAAGAGGCTTTGCATCCAGGAAAAGAAAGACATGAATTTCCAGTTTGTTACAGGTTATTGATTGTGCTTGCCCTTAAGCATAACAATTGCGCCGGATAAGTCAAAATACACGTCAGAGCCATGGTTTCAGGCAGGCCGCATGCCCCGTGCAGTTGACGAAGCCGCGCAGCCCTGAAACACTTTGGGCATGAAGTGGCCTACAGTACAGATAACCACCGCATCGGGGCAGGCAAGCGCCGTTGCTCCAGAGATCATTGCGGCCAGCCGGGCAACGGATATCCCGGCTTTTTACGCGCCCTGGTTTGTCAACAGGCTACGCGCCGGATACGCCCGCTGGATCAATCCCTTCAACGGGAGGACCCAGTTTGTGTCCTTTGCCAACACGCGGGTTGTCGTGTTCTGGAGCAAAAATCCGCTGCCTTTGCTGCCCTTGCTGCCGGAAGTGGAGGCGCGGGGCCTCGCCTGGTATCTGGAATTTACGCTCAATGATTATGAGGCTGAAGGCTGGGAACCCAATTTACCGCCGCTTGCCCAACGCATCGACACCTTTCGCCGTTTTGCGGATGCGGTGGGGCCGGAAAGGGTCGTGTGGCGCTTTGACCCCCTGATGCTGGCCGGGGAACTGGCGCAAAATCCTGACGGTTGCCATGTGCTGCTGGAAAAAATGGCCCGCATCGGCAGAGCCCTGAAAGGCTGTACCCGCAAGCTGGTGTTCAGTTTTGCCGATATTGCCGACTACCGCAAGGTGCGGGAAAATCTGCGCAGGGCGGGCCTTGCCTGGCGTGATTTTACGCAGGCGGAAATGCAGGCCGTGGCAGCGGGGGTGGCCGCTCTTGCTGCGGAAATGGGCGCGGAACCCTGCACCTGCGGTGAAAAGGGCGACCTCTCGGCATGGGGAATCAGCCATAACCGCTGCACAGACCCGGAACTTATCCTCAGGCTCACCAACAGACACCCGGACATGCTGCGCCTTTTTGGCATTGCGCCGCAGCGACAACTGGGCCTGCCTCTGGAAATGCCCTCAGGCGCAAACCTTGCCAGCACGCCGCATGAGTATCCGCGCGACACAGGCCAGCGTGCCGTGTGCCTGTGCGTACCCTGCAAGGATGTGGGCCAGTACGACACCTGCCCCCACGGCTGCGTGTACTGCTACGCCAATACCTCACCCGCCGTTGCGGCCCGGAATTTCCGGCGGCATGACCCGGAGGGGGAGAGCATTTTTGCAGAGCCGGAGAGGACAGCCTGACGACCGGCCTGACATTGGGCCTGATTCATCTACCTGATTCCTCTGGCTGATTTTGCGCGGGGCGCAGAGCCTGTGCGGGCTACTGAAAAAATTTGCCGCGTGCGCGGTCAATGCGTTCACGCAACGGTGCATCCACAAAAAACAGCTCGCAAGCAAGAGCCAGTTCCTGCGCCCGGTGCATAAAATACGCAGCTGCGGTAATGGAATGCTCACTGACCGCGCCAGCATTTACTTCCAGAAAATTGAAGGACAACTGTACCTTCGCTGCACCGAATCGGCGGCAGATCTGGAAAAACTGCTCCACGTCGGCGATCTTGTTATTTTGTTCAAAAATTATGTATTTGATATCAATTTGTTCTGGTGTGATTGCTGCAATAAAATACTTTTCCATCGAAGCCATCACATCATTCCACCAGTCGCCGCCCTTAACGCGGGCATAGGCTGCGGCGTTGCCGGAATCAAGACTGATGTTGATTTTGCCGCCGCCGCTGGAAAGCAATTCGTCAATCCAGGCAGAATGCCGCAGCGCATTGGTATGTACGTACTGAAAGTAGTCATGCTCGCGCAGCCAGCGGCCTGTGGCTTCAAAATCGGGCAACAGGGTGGATTCTCCCCCGCCCCAGCTTATGGCGCAGTTCTTTTCCAGTGCGTCCTGCTCATACAGACTCTGGATGGCAGGAAGAATGGCAATGGGGCGCGGGTGCTGCCCGGGCTTCCACAGGTCGCAGTAGATGCAACGGCAGTTGCAGATGTG
Organism: Desulfovibrio faecalis; assembly: GCF_053570625.1. Classification (NCBI taxonomy): domain Bacteria; kingdom Pseudomonadati; phylum Thermodesulfobacteriota; class Desulfovibrionia; order Desulfovibrionales; family Desulfovibrionaceae; genus Desulfovibrio; species Desulfovibrio faecalis. The sequence goes on along the minus strand of NZ_JBRBQR010000001.1, from coordinate 2,959,160 downwards.
CCTGTGATGATTCAGGGAAAGAACGGCAAATTGCAATTTGGGCACACAGACGGAATGCGAAAGAGGAACAAGATCGGGGCAGCCCGCGCATACCTGGGGATTCTGCTTCTGCACTTCCTGCGCAACGCTGCCCATATGGCGGGTATATGCCTCCATATCCACCGCGCCGCCTTCAAAAGAAAAACTCGGCACCACGATGTTGTGCGTATTGCAGCAGGGTTGCAAGGCCCTTTCTTCAAACACAAGTTCCCGAACAAACCTGGAGCAGAATAACATGCGGCCTCCTTCCGGAACCAGATGTCCGGGGTGTCGATCATCCCATGCCGATGGCTATGGAGCGGCATTGTCCGCAGAAGTAAAATGCACCGTAACCAGCAAGACCTCAGCGCGGCCTGTGGTACGCAGGGGCGGCCCCCATGTGCCAGTGCCTGCGCTGACGATAGAGTGGAAGTTGCCTTTTGTCAGCAGGCCCAGCGGGTTTTCGTATCTTAGTTCCGTCACAAAGTTAAAAGGCCAAAGTTGCCCGTTGTGCGTGTGACCCGACAGCATGAGCGCAGTGCCCGCCTGACGGGCTTCGTCAAGGGCGGCGGGCTGGTGATCCATGACCATAAGGGGCAGGCTGCGGTACTGTTCTGGCAGATCGGCCAAAATTTCCTCCATGCTGCCCCTCTGGATGCCGGTAAAACCGGGCTTGCTCAAATCATCCCTGCCAGCAAGCACGAAGCTGTTGTCCACCACCGCCCACTGGTCGCGCAGCACCTGCATACCCACAGCGCGCAGAAAATCCAGACTTTTGTCGATGGAACCAGAGATATACTCGTGGTTGCCCGGCACAGCCCAATGCCCAAGGCGCGGCTGGGCCACAGCAAGCGCTGCGGCGGTGGCTTCGGCATCCAGTTTTATGTGGTCGTCAATGATGTCGCCAACATAGAGGATTGCGTCCGGCTGCTCCGGGGCCAGTAGCTCTACTGCTCGGCTCAGCCGCCCTGCGGTGATGAGGCGGCCCAGATGCATATCGGTAATAACGCCCAGTTTCAGGGGCTTGTCCACGTAGGTGCTGGGTACTGGGCCTTGTGAGCGGACAGTGATGTCGTAGTGCCGCAACGCGGGAAATGCCGCGTTGAACCAGCTGCCCACGCCCAGCAGCAGGGGCAGGCCCATGACCAGCAGCACAGCGCCCCAGCGTGGGGTGACGGGCGGCAGTGCGCCAAACAAACGTGCGGCAAGGCCCCATATGTCGGCAAGCAGCACAAGCGCAAAGGCGTAGAAAGCCACGCCCATCCAGAATGCCCCTGCCCGAATCAGCCACACGTGGGCAAGGGTATCGCCATGCCCCTTGTAGAGCAGGGGGAAGGCCGCGCCCAGAGCGAGCACAAGGATGCAGAGCGCGATGCGCAGCCAGCCAGTGCCGGAAAGCGCGCGCCACAGCCACCAGGATATCCAGCCGTTAATAATGGCCAGGCCTATGCCTGTTACCAGAAAAAATCGGAACATATGGTTTTATGAAGCCCAAGCGGCAAGAGCTTTATCCAGATCCGGCCCGGGGCGTACTTTCAGAGTGTTGTCGAGGTGCAGAATGCACACGTGCCCATCAAGAAAAACCTGGGCATGCGCTTCTACCGGGCCGGGGAATTTTTCCAGAAGGTTGCGCAGAGCCAGCATGTCTTCGCGCCCAAGGCGGTGTTGCGGTATCTGCACGCATATGGGGGTGTCGCTTTGCCCGCAGGCTTCAGCCAGCGAGCGGGCGGTCTGGCCCAGCAGCTTGATTTCGCGCGGGCCTTCGTCTGCTTCTTCATCCATATCGCCATTGTCGCCGTTGTCGGTCTGGCTGTCGAGCCGCGCCACAAGGCAGATGGGCTGTTCAGAGCGCAAAAGATCGCGGCATTCGGCGTAAGGGCGGGGAAAAAACGTCACTTCAGCGTGGCCGGTGAGGTCTTCGATCCCCACAAAGGCCATGCGTTCGCCCTTGGACTTTGTCAGTACTTCCTTCACGCTGACAACCAGCGCCGCGCAGCGGATTTCCGCACCGGGGAACAGTTCCCGCGCGTCTTCCAGCGTGGTGAGTCCCAGGCGGCGGATCTCGCGCGAGAAGGGTTGCAACGGATGGCTGGTCAAAAAGAAGCCCAGGGCCTCCTTTTCTGCCCGCAGTTTGTCGTCGTCAGCCATTTCGGGCAACGAGGCTTCGGGGCAGTCCAGGCCGATACCGGGTTGGGGCGCGCTTTCCACCACCGGGGCCATGGAGAGCAGCGAAACCTGGTTGGATGTTTTGTCCTTGGCCTTTTTTTGCGCGCGGGCAACCACAATTTCAATGGCCGCCAGCATGGCGGCGCGGGGTACGCCAAAGCAGTCGCAGGCGCCGCCCTTGACGAGCGATTCAAGTACGCGCTTGGTGACTTTGCGCAGGTTTACCCGGCAGCACATGTCGAACAGCGAGGCAAATTCGCCGCCTTCGCCCCTGGCTTCCACAATTTCGCGTATGGCTTCATCGCCCACGTTCTTGATGCCGCCAAGGCCAAAGACCACCTTTCCGCCGTGGGCCGTAAATTCGCGCTGGCTCTGGTTTACCGAGGCCTGCACCACATTGATGTCCATGTCCTTGCAGCACGAGACATACTTGAGCAGCTTGTCCTGATTGCCCATTTCCGAGGTGAGCAGGGCGGCCATGAACTCGACCTTGTAGTGAACCTTGAGAAAGGCCGTGTAGTACGAAATAAGGGCATAGGCGGCGGAGTGCGACTTGTTGAAGCCGTATTCGGCGAACTTTTCCATCAAGTCGAAAATTTCGTTGGCCTTGTCCTTGTCGATGTTGTTCTTTTCCGCGCCGGTGACAAAGTTGACGCGTTCCTTGGCCATGGCCTCGGCTTTCTTTTTGCCCATGGCGCGGCGCAGCAGGTCGGCCCCGCCAAGCGTATAGCTGGCGATGATCTGGGCGATCTGCATGACCTGTTCCTGATAGACGATGACGCCGTAGGTATCGCGCAGGCATTCTGTAAGCGACTGGTGCGGATACACCACGGGCACCTGCCCGTGCTTGCGCTTGATGAATTCGTCCACCATGCCAGAACCGAGCGGGCCGGGCCGGTACAGGGCCAGCATGGCGATGACGTCTTCAAAGCACGAGGGCTTGAGCATGCGCAGATACTGCCGCATGCCCGAACTTTCCACCTGAAACACGCCGTCCGTGTCGCCACGGGCGTAAAGCTCGTAGGTTTCCGTATCCGTAAGCGGCAGGTTGTCGAGATCCGGCGGTTCATGCCCCTGAAGGGTGATGTTGTCCAGGGTGTCCTGAATCAGGGTCATGGTTTTCAGGCCAAGAAAGTCGAACTTCACCAGCCCGGCTTTTTCCGTCATGGGGCCGTCAAACTGGGTCACAAGTTCGCCGCGTTTGCCCTGATAGAGGGGGAGGTATTCCTCCATGGGCTTGTCTGAAACCACAAGCCCGGCGGCGTGGGTGGAGGCGTGGCGGGCCAGACCTTCAAGGCGGCGGGCCGTGTCCAGCAGGTGTTTGACCTTGGGGTCGGAGTGGTAAATGTTTTCCAGCTCCGGCTCTGCCTCCAGCGCCTTTTTGATGGTCATCTTGAGGTCGGCGGGCACCAGTTTGGCGATGCGGTCAGTTTCCGCAAAGCTCATGCCCAGGGCGCGGCCCACGTCGCGCACAACGCCCTTGGCCTTCATGGTGCCGAAGGTGGTGATCTGCGCCACCGAGCCTTCGCCGTAGGTTTCCACCATGTGCTTGATGACCTCGACGCGGCGGCGTTCGCAAAAGTCCACGTCGATATCGGGCAGGGAGACGCGTTCGTTGTTCAGAAAGCGTTCAAACAGCAGATTGTAGGGGATGGGATCAAGGTTGGTGATGCGCAAAGCCCACGCCACCAGCGAACCGGCGGCAGAACCGCGCCCCGGCCCCACGGGAACATTGTGGTTTTTTGCCCAGTTGATGAATTCCTGCACGATGAGGAAGTAACCGGGAAAACCCATTTCAAGGATAACGCGCAGTTCGTACTGCAAGCGGTCCCGGTAGAGCTGGACGTCTAGCGTGTCTCTGTCGGGGTGTTTTTCCAGCCGTTTTTCCAGCCCTTCTTCTGCCAGCCGCCGAAATTCGGAATCAAGGCTGGCCCCTTCCGGCAGCTTGTACACAGGGAAGTAGTGGTGGCCGAAGTCCAGCTCCACATTGCACTGCTCGGCAATGCGCATGGTGTTGGCCAGGGCTTCTGGCACGTGGGCAAAGGGCTTTTCCATCTCTTCGATGGATTTGTAGTACAGCTCATGGGTGCCAAAGCGCATGCGCTTGGGGTCGTCCATGGTGGTCTGCGTCTGAATGCAGAGCAGCACTTCGTGGGCTTCGGCATCGTCAGCGGTGAGATAGTGGCAGTCGTTGGTGGCAACCAGCGGCACGCCCGTGGTTTCCGCCAGTTCCAGCAGGGCGTTGTTGGCCTTGGTCTGCTCCGGCAGGCCGTTGGACTGCAACTCAAGATAAAAACGGTCGGGGTAGATATCGGCGTATTCCCGCGTGAGGCTCAGAGCCTTGTCCATGTCGTCCGCAAGAATGGCGCGGGGGATTTCGCCCGCAATGCAGGCCGAAAGGCAGACAAGGCCCTCGGAATACTTGCGCAGCAGGGGTTTATCCACTCGGGGTTTGTAATAAAAACCCTCAAGATAGCCCTGTGTGACCAGCTTGACCAGATTGTGGTACCCCGTGGTGTTCTGGGCCAGCAGAATCAGGTGGTTGCGGCGGCGCGCCAGAGGTGAATCCGTGCTTTTATCCTTGTGGTCGTGGCAGACGTAAACCTCGCACCCAAAGATAGGTTTGACGCCGTAATCCTTGCAACCCTGATAAAAATAGGCCGCGCCAAAGAGGTTGCCGTGGTCGGTGATGGCGCAGGCGGGCATGCCGAAATCCTTGGCGCGGGCGCACAGGTCCTTGATGCGGATGGCGCCGTCAAGCAGGCTGTATTCGGTATGGCAATGAAGATGGACAAAATCTGACATGAAAACTCCAGAAGCGGAAAAGGCGGGCGTTACCGGCGCAAATGCCTGACAGGCGAGCGCCTGCACAGGGTGCGGCAGCGCCAGAGCAGCTTATAGCACAGGCAGGGTGGCCCTTCAAGGCGGGGCCATGAGGCCAGAAATGCGGGTTTAGCCGCGAGGGTTCGCGAGGGGCCGCGTGGAAAGGTTCAAGATCTCAGGCGCGTTGCAAATGCAGCAAGGCCGCAGCGCCTGCAAAAATGGGGCGGCGCTCGTGCACCAGCGCATTGCATTGGTGCACAAGCCCCTCAATGCCGCCCCTTTGAATAAAACTTGCTTGAGGCGCCCCGTCTGCCGCCGCTGTTCTGCGTGCTTTTGTCAGCGCCATGAGGCCGCGCGCCGCCAGCGTTGCGGGCAGCTCAAGGTTGCGTTCCGCCAGCTTGAAATCAGCCACCAGAACTACTTCAGCGCTTTCAAGCGCGAGCCGCAGCAGGGCTTCTGCCTGCGCCGCAGGCAGATAAAACAGCGTAAAAGCCAAGCGCGCACAAGCCAGGGGCGCATGGCTGGCGCTTCGCAGTGTCAGCATATCTGGGTTGAGCGGAGCATGCGCGTACGCATCCGGCCACGGCACCCGCCGCGCCAGCGCCTCCTGCGGAAAATATGCAGGGCAGACAGGCAAAGCGTCAAGACTGGCTGTCATGCGCGCTGACGTCACTGCGCGCTCTCCAGAATATGCAGCAGGCAGTCGCGGGCTCCGGCCTGCGGAACGCCGTCCGGCATGCGATGCAGCAGATTTTGCGCATGCCCGTCCGCAATGAATTTACGGCGGCTCGAAGCAAAGTGCAGATCAAAAAACCATGTCCCAAGCAGCAGGCGAAAATCGTTGACGCAGCGCAGATCCACATAGGCCGCCACGCGCTTTTCGCGTACAGCCTTGAGAACCGCCTCGCTGGCGATGGTGGGGTCGTCCGGCTGTTGCAGCACCACCGTGGGATTATACGGGGCTGGGCCGCTCAAGTGTTCATCCATGACCCGCAGAATGTCCAGCTTGTCCGCGTCACGCACCACATTTGTGACCAGAGCGATATCCTCCGGCGTCCCCTTGGGCAGGGCAAAACGGTTGTGCATGCCCACAGCAGCCATGACCAGCTTGCGCATTTGCGGTGTCTCGCTGACGAGACGGTGTTCGGCCTTCAGAACCCGCACGCCCATCTGCCCGTGATTGCACGATTCCCTGTCCCTGAACGTGTGGTAGCGCAGGTACTGCTCAAACCGGCCCACGTCATGGTACAGTGCTGCCAGCAGGCAGGCCCGCGCAGTCTGAGGGGCAAAACCCTCGCCTTCAACGGTGTGCCGGGCATTTTCCAGCACTTCGAGGGAGTGCCGGAGTTTGAGATCCATGGGCGAGGCATCGCCCTGTTCCATGGCTGTTTTGGCGGCGGCATATGCAGTAAACCACGCCAGATGCAAGGATATGTCGGCGGATGCTGTGACAGTGCAGTTCATGGGAAATCAAATACGCTCTGGTTTTACGCAATGCAAATGGGCTGACCCCGCTTGGGCTGTGGGGTTATTCCCCCGGCGGAGCTGGCGAGAGCAGCTTTTCCGGCACCTCGCCGGGGCCGGGAATGACCAGTGTTTCCGGATTCATGCTGTACCATGCAAACCACATGGAATACGCGCCGTAAAACTGCGGCATGGACGCGCCCTTCATGTTGCCGTCAAGCGCCACGCCCGTGGCAGGATCCCACTGGCTGCGCGTGGTCAGATCCATGAGCTTGCCGTTTTGGGATATGAAGAGGAATGGCTCGGCCCATATCTGGCGGTTAAAAAGACGCACCACCTCAAGGCCCCGGTCATAAACTGCCAGAAGGGCATTGGGCCCCACAAAAAAATTCACGGCCCCTTTTTTGCGCACATAGCCTATGTCGATAGCCAAAAGGTATCCCTCATACTCAATGCACAGCATGGGCGTTTTGCGGGCAAAACGTTTGTCCATGCGTTCCACTGGATAAATGAGCCTGTCGTTATCGTAGTAGGTTCCCTTGCGCAGGTAGTTGCCGTAGGGATCGCGCCCGTAGGGCTTGTTGCCGTTAGGTTTGGCAAGCACCAAGGCATGCGGAAAGGTGCGCTTTGCCGCGCCCCAGGTTGTCCAGTATACGGGCACCATGGGGAGCCCTCGGCCCAGCAGGGGGCCGTCAAAGGCCATGCCTGTTTCCTGCAGCCAGAGACTGCCGGAATTGCGGTCAATCAGAACGCTGTTGCCGTCGTAGAGGCGGCCTTCCGTGTCAAAAATAAGGTTCAGGCCCCCCATGGAAGAATCGTAGGCCATGAAGGTGCCGGTGGTGGGACAGTAGGTGATGGCGTAGGCCTTGTCGTCCACGATTTCGTTGACAACCTGATGCCAGACCATGATGCGCTGCGGGTATACGCGCGCCCCCCCTTGCAGCATGGCGATGAACACCACCTCGTCATCGCTGAGGCTCAGGTTTGCATCCTGAATACGGTCGTAGCGCGGGCGGTACAGGGAAGGGATGGAGCCATATTTGACGCCAGTTTCAATCAGTTTGCCGTTGATGGCGGCAAGCTCCTGCAAGCTGCGCGGCCTGGCCTGAGCGTCATCGGCATTCCAGAGCGCCGCGAGAGTGAACAGCGCGAGGGCCGCCGTGATCAGGCAAAGCGCCCGCCATTCGGGCTGGCTGGCTGGAATCCGCGCCGGGCAAGGGCCTGGTATTGTCACTGCGTCCCGCCTTTGCTGGCGTGCGCGGGCAGATAGTCGCTGAAAACATAATCTCGTAGGGCCTGGGGCCACGGGCGAGGAGACTTGCCAAGAAAGGCGGCCAGCTTGCTGTTGTCCAGCACGGAAAACACAGGTCGGCGAGCTTTTTGAGGCCATTCCGCCGAATCAATGGGCACAACCCGGCACGGGGCACCTGCCAGAGAAACAGCCTCGCAAGCCAGATCACACCAGCTTGCCTGCCCGCCGTTCACCGCATGCCAGATACCAGTGGCCCTTTTTTCCGCCAGAGCGATGCTCCAGTGCGCCAGATCAAGGGTATAGGTGGGCGAGCCTGTCTGGTCATGCACCACGTTGATGGAGTCGCGGCGCTGGCAGGCTGCGAGGATGGTATCCACAAAATTTTTGCGACCTGGGCCAAAAAGCCATGCCGTGCGTATGACGCACGAGCGGTCAGGCAGTGTTTCCAGAACGGCCTTTTCGCCTTCAAGTTTGGTGCTGGCGTATACAGATGCCGGTTGGGGCGTATCTGTTTCTTTCCACGCGGTTTCGCCTGCACCGGAAAAAATGAAGTCCGTGCTGAACTGCACAAGAAATCCGGCCCCTTGCGCCTTGATACAGCGCGCAATGGAGGCGGGCAGGGCGCGGTTGAGCTGGCAGGCTTCGTCCTTGTGGTCTTCGGCATCATCAACAGCTGTCCATGCCACAGTGTTGAACACCACATCCGCCTGCGCCTCTGCAATGGCAGCTTGCAGAAAGGCCATGTCCAGCAGATTGCCGTTTTCACGGCCCAGTGTTGCGACTTCCCACTCGCGTGCTTTAAGCACTCGCGTCAGGGCCTGGCCCAGAAGGCCAGTTGCCCCCCCAAGTACCAGAGCTTTTGCCATGCGACCCCCAAGGTTTGCCCGCCAGCGCTGTGCTGGTGGTATCCAGGCCATTCTCCGGCACATTATCCCCGCATTGATGCCCGGGTCAATACAATACAGACAGGTCAACATCAATTTCATACGAAGCCGCTTGGGCATTGCCTGCCGCAAGCGCCGTTCTTGCTTCAAGGGCGCAAGTGACGTACAAAAAACCCCCATGAGACACGCTATTCTTCTGGTCGCCTTTGGCGCAAGCAGCCCGCAGGGGCAGAACGCCCTCAAAGGATTTGACGCCCTTGTGCGCCAGCGTTATCCCGGTATTCCGGTACGCTGGGCCTACACTTCGCTGCTCTTGCGCGAGCGCATGGCGCAGGCCCGCCAGAAGAGCGATTCAGTGTTCAAGGCGGTCTGCCGTCTTGGGCTTGAGCGGTTCGAGGCCGTGGCGGTGCAGCCCTTGCAGACCATACCCGGTCAGGAGCATGGTGATGTGCGCGCCATGGTTGAAGAGGCCGCCGAACACGAGCATCTGCTCTGCCGGGTTGGGGCGCCCCTGCTGGCCACAGCGGACGATGTGCGCGCGACGGCGCGGGCGCTGGTGCGGCATCTGCCCGCAGAGCGCAACGTGGATGAAGACGTGGTCTTTATGGGGCACGGCGCGGAACACGAGGCGGTTGCCCGCTATGTGGATCTGGCCAGCGCCGTGCACGAGCTTGACAGCCGCGTGCATGTGGGGGCCATGAACGGCGCTGTGACGCTTGAAAGTATTTTGCCCAATCTCGCTTCACGCCGGGTATGGCTTATGCCGCTTTTGTCGGTGGTGGGCCGCCATGCTCTGGAGGACATGGCGGGCGAGAACGGGCACAGTTGGCGCAGTCGCATTGAGGCCCAAGGGCACCAATGCCTGCCCGTGCTCATGGGGACGGCGGAATACGCCGATGTGGCTGAAATATGGCTGCGGCATCTTGAGGATGCCGTGCAATCCCTTGCCGCTGGCTGGGAGAAGAGGTGACGTATGCGCGGATTTTTGGCGGCTATACTGGTTTCAGGTTTGTTGGTGGGCGGGTGCGGCGCTATGGGCACGGGTGATACAGGCCCCAAAGAAAAGGTGAACCTTGCGGCTGGCGTGCAGAACGCCAAGGCCAATGCTTTTAACCCCTACTTGCGTACTTCCTTGCCCAACCTGCGCACAAACGATGCGGAGAGTCAGGCCATGCTGCAAAAAATGGGCGGGCGCGTTACGTCCATCGAGGGCGAGGCCGCCTATCGGCCCCAGTGGAAAAACGAGATCTATCCCGTATTTTTTGGCGAGCCCAAGGCTCCTCACGAAGTTCTGGTGCTGCTTGATTTTGCCTCGCCGCAGAGCGAGAAGGTCTGGCATGCCGTGGCTGAGGCCAGCCGCTCGGTTTCGCCCCAGCAGTGCAAGGTGGCGGTTTTTGCCAACAGCAAGGAATACTACGGAACCGACCTCATGGGCATGGGCATCTGGATTTCTTACTCCCGCCCCGGTCAGGGCATGGCCTACATGACCTACGCGCTCTCGCGCTGGAACGAGATCAAGGCTGCCCAGAAGAAAAAAGGACACGTTGTGGCCTTTAACAATGAATATGACGCCACGGCGGAATCCTCTGACTTCCCCATCCACTACAGCTACATGAGCAAGCTGCGGCCTCCGGTGAACCCCGCCGAGGAACTGGCCGTGGGCAAATACTGCTACAATGCGGGCAATGTGAACCTGTATCAGGCCCAGCAGATTGCCCAGTATTTTGGCATCAAGACCCTGCCTGCCGTGATTGTTGACGGCAATATGCTGTCGTCCGTCTCTGCCAGCAGCATTCTCAAGGCCATGGAATAGCCGCCTGACGCAAAACATTCGGACGGCCTTTGGCCTTTTGAAACTGCACGTATAATGCCGCAAAGCCCGCTCGAAAGAGCGGGCTTTGTTTTTACCTTTCACGGACGGCAAAATCCGTTGCAGGGGCAGAAACCGGAATGGAGTGGAATGAAGGGGCCGCAGACAGCCACATGGCAGGCACTGGGTGCAGCCCTTGTTCTGATTTACCATTTACCGGCAGGGCAGACTATAAGCTGCAAGATTATTGGACCTGCGGCAAGTTTTCTTCTGCGCAGAAGTGTTGGCTAGCGCGCCCGTAGCGCCGGAGTGCGTGGTGGCGCGGCTACAGCAGGTTGTGGTCGAGGCGGTAGATCATTTCAATGGGATTGAGCAGCACAATGCGCCTGCCCGAGCCAACAATAAGCCCTGCATTACGAAACTGCTGCAAGGTGGCGCTGACTGTGGGCTGGGTGGAGCCGACCATGGAGGCCAACTGTTCCTGGGGAATGCTCAGCGGGATTTCGCAGGGCTTGTTCCAGCCCTCAGTTGTGCGCAGGGTTTCGTAGGCCAGAGAAATGAGCAGGCTTGCCAGCCTGTTGGCAACGTCGCTGTTCTGGCGGCGCACCAGGTCGCCCATCTGGCGCAGTCTGCGCCCAAGCAGGGTAATGACGCTGCGCGCCAGCGGATAATGATCTTGAAGCATGCTTTCAAAATCCTGCCGGTTGATGGCGTACAGCACGGATGCGCTGGCAGTCTGCGCGCTTGCCTTGCGTGGGGAATTGTTCAGCACTTCTGAAATGCCGAATATTTCGCCCTTCATGCGCAACGAGAAGGTCATTTCCTTGCCTGCGCGGTCCATACAGAAGATGCGTATCAGGCCGGATTCTATATAAAAGCAGGAGTCTCCCGCGTCACCTTCAAGAAAGACCATCTCATTCTTGGACAGTTCAAGGCGCTGGGCGTTTTTTAAAAAGGCGCTCTTGGCCTCGTCAATGCCCTTGAAAAAGTCTTCCTTTTCCAGATGCCAGAATGTGTCCATGAATGCCCTTCCCTGTGTGATGCGCCAGCGTCCCGCCGTGCAAAGACGGCGGGACGCTGGTGACTATTTTCAATACTACTCTGCGCTATCAGGCCTTGTCCAGCCTGTTTACATAGCGGTAGGTCTGTTCCTGCCCGTTGATGTCGCGGCACTTCCAGATAATGAAGTTGGAGCCCATGATGGGGCGCAACGTGGCCTTGAAGTAGCCCAACTGGTAGGGCATCTTGATTTCAAGCGCGCCTGCAGGGCAGGCCTTGATGCAGGACATGCAGTCCCAGCAGTCGCGGGCGGCCCGCAAGTAGGCCTTGCCCGTGGCGGGGTTCAGAGCCATGAGATCGCCGGGGCAGATTTCTTCGCAATGGGTTTCTTCGCGCCCGTTACAGCCGTTGCATTTGTGCGTGTCGATTTTTGGCGGCATTGTCTTTCTCCTGACTTAGGGCTTGTACCTGTCGCCGGGCAGCAACTGCTCGTAGGGACGGGTAAAGGTTGTCATTTCTCCTGTGGCGGGATCGCGGCGCGACTCCACAAAGCAGTCAAAGTTTTCATCGTCGCGCTGGGGGTAGTCCGAGCGGGTCTGCCAGCCAGCCCAGCGGGTTTCCTTGCGGGCCTTGAGGTGGTGCACCACGGCTTCGGCCACGTCCACGCGATCCATGGTTTCGTTGGCCTGCATGAGGTCGTGCAGATCCTTGGCGCGCAGATGCTTGAACTGGCTTTGCAGAATCTTGATGTGCCGCAGGGCGTAATCAAGCTGCTGCTCGTTGACGCGATAAAACTGGCTGGAACCGCCAGCGTATTCATCCATAAGCCTTTGCAGACGTTCCTTCATTTCCAGCGGGCTTACGCCTTCTTCTTCGCGCGTGAGCAGGGGAGCGTACACGCGTTCCTTTTCCTGCGCGATCTGGGCGGCATCAAGCTCCGGCGCATCGGCAACGGCCATATATGCAAGAGCGCCGCGCGCGGCCAGTTTGCCCTCGGCGCAGCAGCCGCCCACAAACTTGTTGGGGTTGCCGCCTGCGGTTTCGCCCGCTGCAAACAGGCCGGGCAGGGTTGTCATGCGTTCCATGTCCACCCAATAGCCGCCGCCTGTGTGCCCGCCCATGATGTAGGGATCGGAACCGAAGATTTCGATGGGTTCCTTGGACGGATCCTGCCCACGGCTGGCGAGGAAGAGCACGAAGGAAGGACGCTCGTTGAGGTAGTCTTCCATCATGGCCTTGGTTTTTTCCGGGGTCATGTTGGTGGTGTCGCAGAAGCATGGGCCGCGACCAGCCAGCCATTCCTCCATGGGAGCGTTGGCGCGGATGTAGCGCGGGGCCGCATCGCCGCCAAGGCTTGCGTAGCGGCTCATGACGCGCTCGCCCAGGGAGTTGATGATGGGCGCGCCGTAACCCACGGAGATGGTATCCACCGGGCCGCAAAAATCTTTGGTGCGCGTGGCGACCCAGCGCTGCTCAAGACTGCTGAGTTCCGCGCCCTGGCGCAGGCCCATGGCGTAGCCGGAACCAACGCAGTAGGGGCACATCCAGATTTGCGAACCGCTGTCGGTGGAATCGGCGGTGTAGGACTTGTAAAGCGTGCCCGCGCCGCCGGTGCTCACCACAGTGGCCCGTGCGCGGAACACGTAGAACTTGCCGTCGCGCACGCCAAAGCCCGTGGCCCCTGTGCAGCGGCCATTGTGCACCAGCAGGCCCGTTGCCGCCACGCGGTTGTAGACATCCGCGCCGGTTTCAAGGGCTTTTTCTGCCATGATGGGCTTGAGCTGCTCGCCGTGGATGGAAATATCCCACTTGCCACGGTAGCGGATGTTGCCCTGCTCATCGCGGAGAATGGGCAAGCCCCAGCGCTCCAGGTCTTCAACGCATTCGTTGAGTTCCTGAGCGTTGGAGAGGGCCAGGTCTTCGCGCAGGGGGCCGCCGCCAACCTGCGAGCGGCTCCAGCGCACGAGGTCTTCGGGCGTCTTGTTGGGCGGAATATAGGTGTTGATGGCGTCCATGCCGGCAGAACACGCGCCGGAACGCATGATGTCGGCCTTTTCCACAATAACGATCTTGGCTGCGGGGTTGAGACGCGCGGTTTCCGTTGCCACAAAGCAACCGGCATTGCCGCCGCCGATGATCAACAGGTCGGCGGTTACCTCGACGGTTTCAATATCGTTCAGGCTGGTTGGCCGAAAATCGACCGCATGTGTTGTTTTTATGCGTGCCATAATGTCCTCTCGGGCAAAGGGTTGGGGCGATTAAAAAGGCCAGGCTGCGGCGGGGTTCCACACGGGCATGCCGAGCAGCGCGTACCAGGGGGCCATGACGCAGACGCCGTAGGCGATAGCGATAAGCACGGCCACAGAACCCACCTTGGCGTAGTCAGCTGTGGAGAAGGTTTCTGTGCTGTGCGCAATGACTGCGGCGGTAATCTGCGTGGGCAGCAGGTAGGCGAAGGTGTCGGTATCGCAAACCAGCAGGGTAAAGGCCACAGGGTGCAGCCCAAGCTTGGGCGCCATGGCAAATACCACCGGGGCAAGCATGGCCACGGCAGCCACGTTGGAGAGCATGCCAAGGCGGATAATGTGCGTGCCCACCATCATGGTCAGCACGGTCTGCCACCAGTTCATACCCACAACCATGCTGTGGATGTGGTCGGCAAGCCACTGTGCCACGCCAGCCTGGGTCATGGCGGTGGTCATGGTCATTGCGCCGCCCAGCAGCAAGAATGTGCCCCAGATGGTCTTTTGCTGCACGGCCTTCCATGAGCAGGGCATCATGCCGGGGGCAAACAGCACCATCATACCAACAAGACCGATAACGCCCAAAGGCTGGCGGTGCAGTTCATAAATAAAGCTGCCCTTGCCCGTCACAAACATGAATCCGACCAGCAGAAAAATGCCCAGCAGGGTTTTTTCCGCCATGCTCATGGGGCCAAGTTCTTTGTAGCTTTTTTCAATGGTGGCGGAGCCGCCCGCAATGGAAACGCAGTTGGTCTTGAAGTAGTAGCGCGTCCACCAGTTGGTCAGCACAAACATCCCCAGATACGGGAACTGCAGGAGCATCCAGTTGAGAAAGTTGATGTTGGTGAAGCCGTTTTTTTCAAAAATACCCACCAGAATCATGTTGGGCAGGTGGGCGGTCATGATGAACATGCCGCAGATCATGGAGCCGTAAACCAGAGACTGGATGACAAGGGCCTTTTTTGCGGCGCGTTCTTCGGGCGTATCACCCAGCAGATTGCAGATGCCCTGCACCACGGGCAGCAGGGTGGCGGCGCGGGCGTTTGCCGCAGGCACCAGAAAGCCCAGAACAATATTTACAAAAAACATGCCCCAGATAACCCGGCATACGGACGAAGCCTTGAAGCGGGCCAGAATGCCCAGAGCGATGCGGCGGTCAAGGCCAATGAGCTGCATGACCGCTGCCACCATAAAGGCAAACAGGCACAGCCAGATAACGTGGTCGGTGAATCCGGCAAAGATGGTAGCCATGGGCGGCTTGCCGTTGTTCCAGGGCAGAGCCTGGGTGATCAGCAGCATGGTGGGAATGGAAATACCAGTCACGCCTGCGGGCATGGCCTCGCTGACCCACATGATGCTGGCCCATACCACAATGCCGAGAACGGCCATGCCGTTGTGCGTCAGCCCGTCAAAAGCGGGAATCACAGTCCACAGCAGAAAAAACGCAACCCATGCCAGGGCAAAACCCGTGAAAGCGCGCAGGGGATTTTTGCCCCTATTACGAATATTTTCACAAAGATAGCCCAAAAAAGACCGCCCTGCGGCGGAAGAAACCTGAGTCATATACCTACCCCACGATAAAAGAGTGTCAGTACGCGCGTGGGCACTGACACTAGGTTAGTTTGCTCTTCCA
This sequence comes from Desulfovibrio faecalis, assembly GCF_053570625.1. Classification (NCBI taxonomy): domain Bacteria; kingdom Pseudomonadati; phylum Thermodesulfobacteriota; class Desulfovibrionia; order Desulfovibrionales; family Desulfovibrionaceae; genus Desulfovibrio; species Desulfovibrio faecalis. The sequence continues at coordinate 2,943,868 of NZ_JBRBQR010000001.1, read as the reverse complement.
TTCCATGTGCTGGATGATAATTCGGAGAAAAATATTTTGGCCTGGCTGTAGGCTTTGCGGCAATTTTTAAGGCTGAGCATACCTCTGTGAATGATGGCAACTTACTGAATTACTATGTAAATACGGCAAAAAAATGGAGCAGCCCGCACCACGTGCTCCGGCTGCTCCATGCCGATTTTTTTGCCCTGCGCCCAAAATTTTTTTCAGATGAAAAATACCCGCAGCGAATAATTACAGTTTGAAAAACTCCAGAGCCGGAGCCTTGGGGATCATGCCCGCATCTGCCAGCATTTGATAAAAAAGGCTCAAGCCGCGCTGTTCTTCTTCGCCCAGTGTGTAAACAAGACCCTTGCTGTAGTAGAAGGCCAGCTCCTCGCGCGAGAGGGGGCAGCCATGGGCCGTGAGGTCGAGGATGACGTCCATGTGCTCAAGGCCCCAGTCGCGGCCCTGCCGCAGCAGCGCGCCGGGGTCGCTGGTAAAGAGTTTTGCCTCGGCGGCGGCGCGGCTGACCACCCACAGGCCAAAAATAAAGGGCAGGCCCGTCCAGTCGCGCCACGCCTCAGCCAGATCAAGACGGTGCGGATACTCGGGATGGTTGCGCAGGCGCAGGGCTTCATCGCCAATGGCCAGAAAGGCCACGGGCGGGTTTTTGCCGCGCAGGGCCGGGGTCACCTGCCCGGTGGTGAATGTGACGTTGAGCTTGAACCTGTCGCGCATGATGAGGCGCAGCAGGGCCACCGAGGTATGTGTTTCGCCGCTGATGAGGATTTCCTGCCCCTCAAGCTGGTCAAAGGGCACGCGTGAGAGCAGCAGTACGCTCATGACCGGGCCGTGGGAGCCTATGGAGAGGTCTTCCACAAGTTGGTAGCGCTCCGGGCGGCTGGCGTATTCAAAACACGAGCAGGACGAAACGTGCAGTTCGCCGCGCGCCATCATGGTGTTGAGCAGGGCTGGCGGGCCGGAAACAAGCTCGTAATCGTGGGGTAGAATACCGGCTTCAAGCGGGTGATAGATGGGCAGTACATTGAGATAGCCAATGCGGCCCATGCGCAGTACAGGGGGAGTTTTCTTTTGCTCGGTCATGGGGCGGAGTACCTTTTGCCAGGGGCAAAGCCGATGGGCGAAATTTGAATGTGCGGCCAAAACGCGTTTCCGGGGGCGAACCCCCGGAAACGTGGAATCAATTGTGCAAGGAGCTTTACGCTTCAGGCTGGGGAACCACGGGCGTGTAATCCATGGTGCGCTGCACAGGGGTAAAGCCCGCCGTGCGGATGACCTTGTGGATGTCGCTGCGGTTCATGTGGAAGGAAACCCCGGCTGCGGCCACCACGTTTTCTTCAATCATCAGCGAGCCGAAGTCGTTGGCGCCGTAGAACAGGGCCAGTTGGGCCACCTGCGGTCCCATGGTCACCCAAGAGGCCTGGATGTTGGCGATATTGTCCAGCACCAGACGCGAGACTGCCAGCAGGCGCAGGTAAGCGGGCGCGGGCAGCGGGTCGACATCGATGCGCGTGTGCGCTGGCTGGAATGTCCAGGGAATAAAGGCCGTGAAGCCATGGGTGCGGTCCTGCACCTCGCGCACGGCAAAGAGGTGATCCAGTCTGTGAGCGGGTTCTTCCTCATGGCCGAACATCATGGTTGCGGTGGTGCGCAGGCCCAGCTTGTGGGCTTCTTCCATAACGCCGAGCCACTGCTCGGCAGTGCATTTGTTGGGCGAAACCTGGGCGCGTACGCCCGTGTGCAGAATCTCCGCCCCGCCGCCGGGCAGAGATTGCAGGCCAGCTTCTTTCAGACGGCGCAGCACTTCCGTTACGGAAAGGCCGAATTTCTCGGCCCAGAAGAAAATCTCCGGCGGTGAAAAGGCGTGGATGTGCAGTTGCGGCCATGTGGCCCGCATCCAGCGCAGCAGGTCTTCGTACCACTCCAGCGGCAGGTCGGGGTGGTGTCCGCCCTGGAGCAGCACCTGGGTACCGCCGAGGGCAAGGGTTTCCTCGATTTTCTGCGCCATTTCCTCTCGGCTGATAATGTAGCCGCCGTCCTGATCTGGCGCGCGGAAAAAGGCGCAGAAGCGGCAGGCGCACACGCACACGTTGGAATAGTTGATGTTGCGGTCGCCCACGTAGGTGACAATGGGTTCCGGGTGCAGGCGCAGACGCATGGCGTGGGCCAGTTGAGCAAGCGTGTGCAGGCTGGCCTTGTAGTACAGGGCTTCGGCGGCGGCGCGGTCAAGGCGCTGACCACTGGCGGCGAGGGCTGCGGCCTGGCGCACGTCTTCAAATTCTGCGCCCGCTTCGTCAAAGGGGCTGTGCGCGGGGAAAAACGTACTCACTGGCGCGCCTCCGTGGATTCGTCGTTCAGTGTATTGAAGGTGGCGTTGCGCCGCACCGGGGTAAAGCCCGACTCGCGGATAAGGTGCTCAAGTTCCTCAATGGTCATGCCCTGAGCGGACTGCGCGCCCGCCATGTGACCGATGCGCTCTTCAATGATGGTGCCGTCCAGATCGTCCGCGCCGTACCACAGGGCCACGGGGGCCAGCTTGGGGGCCATCATGATCCAGTAGGCCTTAAGGTGGGGGATATTGTCGAGCATGAGGCGCGAAACAGCCACCGTGCGCAGCTGATCCAGCCCGCGCTGGGGGCCCACCTTGTCTTCCGGCAGCTTGAGTCGGCTATGATCCGTAAGGAAGGGCAGGGGGATAAAACAGGTAAAGCCGCCGCTTTTGTCCTGCTGCTCGCGCAGTCGGCAGAGGTGGTCGATACGATGTTCGTATGATTCGATATGCCCGAACAGCATTGTGCAGTTGGTGGCAATGCCGAGGCTGTGAGCCTCGCCCTGGATGCGCAGCCATGCCTTGGCATCAGCCTTGTGCGGGCAGATCTGCGGGCGCAGTTCTTCATCAAAAATTTCCGCGCCGCCGCCGGGCATCATCACAAGGCCCGCGTTCTGCAAGCGCTTGAGCACCTCAAGGGTGCTGATGCCTTCAAGGCGCGCAAAATGTTCAATCTCTACGGCCGTAAAGGCCTTGACCGGCAGGTTGGGGTTGAAGGCCCGCACCGCGCGGATCATGTCTTCAAACCAGGCAAGGGGGCGCGTGGGGTGGCAGCCGCCCACAATGTGCAGCTCGTCCAGATGCAGGGGGGTCGCGTCTGCGGCGCGCAGGCGGGCCAGCACGTCATCAAGGCTCATGGCAAACGCGCCCGGCTCGTCCTCCCTGTCGCGGCGGAAGGCGCAAAAGGTGCAGCCGTTGACGCACACATTGGTATAGTTGATCTGCCGATTGACCACATAAAAGGCCTTGTGGCCGTGCAAGCGGCAGCGCACGTGCAGCGCAAGAGCGCCTACGGCTGTAATATCGGGGCAGTTGAACAGTGTCAGCCCGTCTTCGGGCGAAAGCCGCTCCCCGGAGAGCACCTTTTCGCGGATAGACGAAAGGCCCAGTGCGGCGTAGTATGTTGCGTCTAGCATATCTGAATCCTGTGCATGGATTGGGGGCAAAATGCCGCTCGCAGATTAAGCCCCGCCGCCGCACACTGTCAACGTGAGGAAAAAATGTCTGCCTTGCCGCCGCCAAATCTGTCATTCGGTCTTTCGCCCTGCCCCAACGATACCTATATTTTTCATGCCATGCTGCACGGGCTGGTGCCTGTTCCCGCGCCTCTCACCCCGCATATGGCCGATGTGGAAGAACTGAACAACCTTGCCCGGCAAAAGGCGCTGGACGTCACCAAAATGTCGCTTGGCGCAACCACCGAGATCATGCAGGATTATGCCCTGATGTCTTCTGGCGCGGCGCTTGGCTGGGGCTGCGGCCCCCTTGTGGTGGCGCGCAAAAACCTCAAGCCCGAAGACTGGCGCAATGCCACGGTGGCGGTGCCCGGCCTGCTGACCACAGGCAACCTGCTGCTGACCCTGCACGGCGGTTTTCAGGGGCCGCGCAAGGAAATGTTGTTCAGCGACGTTATGTCTGCCGTGAGCAATGGCGAGGCTGATCTTGGTCTGATCATCCACGAGGGACGCTTTACCTACGCACGTCAAGGGCTTGTAAAACTGCTTGATCTGGGGCAGTGGTGGGAGGCGGAGTTTTCTCTGCCGCTGCCGCTGGGGGCCATTGCCGTGCGGCGCGACCTGCCCATACCCCTTGCCCGGCGCGTGCAGAATACCATTACTGCCAGCCTGGCTTACGCCAACGCGCACCCCGATGATTCGCGTGAATTTATCCGTTCGCATGCGCAGGAAATGGAAGAAAACGTCACCAGCGCCCACATCAAGACCTTTGTGACGGATTTCAGCCTTGATCTCGGCCCGGCAGGGCGTGCGGCCATTGAAACACTGGTGGGCCGGGCTGCGGATATCATGGGCAAGACCCTGCCTTCTGAAGGGCTGTTTTTGCGCTAGGGGCTGTTTCTAAATAATTCTTTTGGCCAACTGGCTGCGTCAAAAGGCCATTTTTTACTCCAGTCATGTACCGTAAGCGCTGCTGTCTTCGCGGCAGCCGTTGCCGAAGGGCCTACGGATGGCGACAGCGATTGCAACGATGAAACCGTGTCGTTACGCGTGCTGTCTTCAAGCGTAGTTTCCTGCGTCACAACGCTTGAAGCATCCGTAGCTTCCTTTGTCGCAACGGCTAAAGCGAGTACACTCCTTTCGTAAAAAAAAACTTTTTCCTTGCCCTTGGCACAAAATCATTTATTTAGAGACAACCCCTGAAGCAGGTTACGAATGAAATGAGTTAACTGCTATAGCCAGGCAGGGCAAACCCGGCCCGTAACTCTTTTGCCTCCCCAGGTTTCGCGCGTTGCGGCGCGGACGGAACACGTTTTACCCCGGACTCTTCCGGCTTGTTCTGGCGCTGGCTTTATGCCCGCCACGGATCACCTGCGAGAACCTTATGTTTGAAAAAATATTCTCCCTTTCAGAGGCCCGCCGTTTTTATGCGGTGGGGCTGCCCATCTTCATTGCCCAGCTTTCGCAAACGGGCATGACCTTTGCCGATACTGCCATGAGCGGGCTTTACAGCGCTCAGGCTCTGGCCGCTGTGGCCGTTGCGGGTTCCATATGGGCCCCTGTGGCCCTGCTTGGCATTGGCTGCCTGCTGGCGCTCTCTCCCTTAAGCGCGCAACTGGTGGGTTCCGGGCGGCCTGACCGTGCGGCGCATCTGCTGCGGCAGGGGCTGTGGCTTACTCTTGGCCTGAGCGTTGTGCTGGTGAGCTTTTATTACGCAGTCTCGTTCCATCTGGACCTTTTTGGCCTTGAGCCCGCGCTTGCAGACATGGCAGGGGCGTACCTGCGCGCCATCATGTGGGGTTTGCCGGGTTTCCTGCTTTTTGTGAACCTGCGCAGCTTTCTTGAGGGTTTTTCCCGCACTCGTCCCGCCATGGTCATAGGCCTGCTCGGGCTGGCGCTTAATGTTCCCTGCAACTACGTATTCATTTACGGCAAGTTCGGCTTACCGGAGCTTGGCGGGGTGGGCTGCGGCGTGGCCTCTGCCATCAGCTTCTGGTTTATGGGCCTGTGCATGCTGTATTATCTGCGCCGCGACCCGCAGTATAAATGCCTGGGGCCGTTGTTTGCGCCCTTGGTCCGTGGCGGCAGCGCAGAAGAGCCGCGCTTTGACGGGGCGCTGGTTTTGCGTGTGTTCCGCATTGGCTTTCCCGGCGCGCTGGCCCTGTTTTTCGAAGTTTCGCTCTTTGCCCTCAGCGCCATTTTGCTGGCCCCACTGGGGACGGTCATGGTGGCTGGTCATCAGATTGCCCTTAATTTTGGGGCGCTGGTGTTCATGGTCCCGCTTTCCATCAGCATGACGGCCACAATCCGCGTTGGCCGTTACCTTGGGGCGCAGCAGGCCGAGCGCGCCAAAATCGTGGCCCGCACGGCCTTGACCCTGAGCGTTGTTTTTGCGCTGCTCATTGCCACGCTTACCGTGCTGTTCCGTCATAGTATTGTGGCTATTTATACCCAGGATGCGGCGGTGGCCGCCCTGGCCATGCAACTCCTGCTTTATCAGGCCGCCTACCAGATTGTGGACGGCTTGCAGGTGACGGGCATCGGCATTCTGCGCGGGCACAATGATACGCAGATTATTTCTGCCATCTGCTTTGGGGCCTACTGGATTATCGGGCTGCCTCTGGGGTTTGCCCTGGCGCGTACAAACCTTCTGGTGCCCTCAATGGGAGCGGCGGGCTTTTGGATTGCCTACATTGTGGCCCTGGGATTCGGGGCGGCATGTTACCTCTGGCGGGTGCGGCATCTGCATTCGCTTACCACGGAAGACATGCTCCAGCGCGTGAAGCGTTAGGACGATGTCATAAAGTTATATATACCCTGTCCCTGTCAGAACGTTTTTTCTGCGGGCGGACTGGTGCGAGCGTAAAAAGAGGCGCAGACGGGCTTTGCCCGCCTGCGCCTCTTTCAATCACTGATTGCGTTGGCAGAGAAAATGAAAAGGACGTTTGCGCTATTTGCGGAAGGCCTGCTTCCAGGTAAATCTTACTATGGACATCATGTCCGTGAGGCTGCTTTTGCCGCCAAGCAGGCTTCCGGAGCTTTTGCCGCGCGCGAGGGGATCAAGCAGCGGCGGGATGGGGGTATTGCCAGAAATGGCAGGCTGCGCATCCTGCGCGGTGCGGGTGTTCTGCGTTGATTGGGCTGCGCCCTCATGCTCGCCCCACAAGGGGATAACTGGCGAGGAGGCACCCTGCCCGGCGCGCAGATTGCCTGCTCTGGCGGCGGAACCCTGCTGGGAGGGCATGTCCGGTTCGTCCTCGTCGGCAAGGGCAATGCCAACTTGCCCGCGTTGCCGCGCGCCAGCCAGAGGGACTGTGCCTGCGGGCTGAGCCTGATTTGTTTGCGTTTGATTTGTCTGCACATGGCCCATTTGCGCCTGACCCACCTGCATCAGAGGGTCATTTGCCCATTCTGCGGCTGCGCCTTCTGCGTCCCCGCGCTCCCTGGCGGCCTGACGGCCTGCCCGCCACTGGCGCTCGACCGCGTCCTCAATCTTTTTTGCCTCGGCCTCGCGGGTCAGGGTTTCAAGGGTGGTGCGGATTTCTGCGCTCAAGGCTTCGGCGTCAGCGCCCAGAGCCTGTTCAAGGCAGGCTTCCATGTTTTTCAGCATGTCGTCCGGGGTATCTGTTGCAAGGCATATCTGAGCCATGCGCTCGCTGATCTGCTCTCTGGGGGTAATTTCATACCCCTGAGCCAAAATTCCTGCTGCAAAATCAAAGTTGCCCTGGCGTATCTGCTGCAAGGCCTCGGACAAAAACGGGCTTCGCGCTGCGGGGTCTTCCTGAAGCATGCGGGCATAAACAGCGCGGGCGCGGTTCCACTGTCGCGCGCGCACGAAAGTGGCTGCCGCCAACGAAAGATAGTGGCGGTAGCGGGCCATGTCGCCCTTGCCCTTCCACGCTGCGGCCATGCCCAGCTCCGCCTTGCCCTGAATAAGCGCGCCGCGCATGGCCCGCTGGAAGGCATTGATGGCGCTGTTCCATTTGCGCTGTTCAAGGCACTGCATGCCCACGCGAAAATAGTCTTCGGGCTGGCGAATGGGCTTGAGCAGGATGCCGTAGGTGGCAACGGCTTCGTCAAAGGCCCTGGTGTCGGCAAGGTGGGCGGCTTTTTCCAGGTCATCAAGCGAAGAACGCGAGTTGGCCAGAAAATCAAGATGGGCCTTGAGCTGGCTAAAGGAGTAGGGCCTTGATATGAGGGCGCTTGCGCCGCAGCCGAGAGTGCGGAGCTGCTCCACCTCGCTGTCGTGAGGCAGAATCAGCAGTACGGGCATGTCGAGCAGCAGGGGGTGCAGACGCAGGATGGCGCAGAACTGTTCGCCGTCCATATCAGAAAGGCGCTGCGAGCAGATGACCACATCGGGCTTGAAAGAAGGGGGAAATTCGTCAAGGCCAGCCAGCATGCGGGCTGCCGCCACGCCGGAGGTCAGACCTTCAATGCGGTCAACCCCGACTTCGCGCAGTGCGCGTCTGTCCAGAGCGGCCATTGATTCGCTTTCGCTGAGAAGAAGAACATGGATCTGCCGTGGGCGGGTCATGCTTGTCCTTGTCGGAATAACCAGTTGAAAAGCTGCCGGCAGGAAGGGCAGGCAGTGGCTTCCGTAAATGCACTATACCCGCTGGAGCGGGCTTGCGCAAGAAAACTGGGGCTTGAAATTTGATGAATGCCTGTCGCGAATGAGCGTAAGCGCTTGTGCCTCCATAAAAAACACCTTGTCGCTGGTTGTGGCGGCAAGGTGTTTATGTGTCGTATCTGTCAGAACCAGCCTAATTGGCAAAGGGTATTATGCGCGCACGCTGCTGCACATCCTCGCTGGCGCAATATTCCGGCGGGCAGGAATGAACGGCGTGGCAGTATGGGCAGTGCAGCGTGCCATCTGCCCGTTCAAGGCGGATGAGACCGCCCTCGTTTTCGTAGCAGCGCGGGCAGAACGGCCCAAGATTTATATCCTTGGCCTTGAGCCAGTAGAGGCCGTTGCGGCGGAACAGGTTGCTGGCAAGCTCAACAACTTCTTCAAGTGTTTTCAGGCGGGTTTGCAACAGGTTGAGCTCATCGTGCAGGGCTATGCTGCGCGATTGCACTTCCATGAGCAGGCGGCGGGCCTGTTCGACATGCCCGGAGGCAAAAAGGTCGTTGATTTCTTTGAATAGTCGATAGTGCAGCATGGTTCGCTTCCCCATTGCTGCTAATAATCGGAGCAAGACGGTATATCTTTAGGGATCTGAAATCGGCTATTGGCGCGGGCTGAAAATTTTTATCCATGATTTTGGGCGGTTGGTGCAGCATTTTTTATTTAGAATATTTTTAGAGTTCAGGAAAACCCCTGAATCCTCCAGGGGCAGGCTTGGCCGCGCCCGTCCCGTCATGGCCGCAAGGACTGCCGTATTGCCTCTGAAAAGCGCTGTCTGCACGAAAAATGGGGAAAAACAGAAGATGCCCAAACCCACGCGCACATCCAAGCAATGCGGGTGTGGTAAAGATAAAGAGAATTGTTGCGGCTGGTTACATCTTGCGGCGTGAAATCGGATCAAGCGAACGCAGCATCTCGCGGTATCGGGTTTCTTCATCCGCAGAGAGGGAGGGGGGCAGCTCGCCGTGGCGCAGCAGGGCGCCGCCCAGCATATCCGCCTCTTTTTGGGCACCGACGCGGCGCACCATGTCGGTGGCGGCATCAGGAATCGGCGTGGTAACTTCCACGGCAGTGCTTTGTTCTGCCCGTTGCTGCTCCTCGGCAGAAAGGCGCAGTACTTCCTCTTCCACCAGAATGGGCGCCCCTGCGCGCATGGCCAGGGCAATGGCGTCCGAGGGGCGGCAGTCCACCCGCGTTCTGCCTTCCGGGCCGGAAAGCACAAGCACTGCGTAGAAGGTGCCTTCGCGCAGGTCGTTGATCTCCACGCGCCGCAGCTCGGCCTTGAAGGCTTTGAGCGTCATGAGAAAAAGGTCGTGCGTGAGCGGGCGGGGCAGGTTTTCGTTGTTGAGTACCAGAGAAATGGCCATGGCCTCCATGGCTCCCACCCAGACGGGCAGCACGGCATCGCCGCTGGCTTCGCGCAACACTACGATGGGTGTTTTGCTCTGCGGGTCGATGGTGAGGCCAAAAACGCGCATTTCTACCATGGTTCCCCCAATCGTTGGGCCATGAGGCTGTGTTTCTTGGCCTCAGTGATGCTCACCCGCACCATGTGGCCCGTGTGATCCACTTGCGGCGACAGCTCCACATGCACGGGCGCGCCGTAGGGGTCGCGTCCTTGCCAGCTTGGCTCCGGCCCCTGGCCTTCCTTGGGGCTGCGGTTTTCGATCAGCAGGGTGGTTTCGCCGCCCACCCGCTGCTGCAACCAGCGCGCGCCAAGTTCATCCTGAAGGGCCTGGAGGCGCAAAAGCCTGTCCTGGGCCACATCGGCGGGGATTTTGTCGGGGAAAAGCGAGGCCCGTGTTCCCGGCCTGTCCGAGTAACAAAAGGAGAAGCTGGACATGAAGTTGCTGGCGCGCATCATCTGCAACGTGTCCTGAAAATCCTGCTCGCTTTCACCAGGAAAGCCCACAATAAGATCGGTGGAGAGGGCCAGATCGGGCCGGGCTGCGCGCAGGCGTTCCACCAGATCAAGAAAGGCCCCGCTGTCGTAGCGGCGCTTCATGCGGGCCAGCACCGCGTCCGATCCTGCCTGCATGGGCAGGTGCAGGCGGGGGCAGAGTTGGGGCAGCTCCGCAAAGGCGGCGATATCTTCCGGCCCCATATCCTTGGGATGCGGGGTAACGTAGCGCAGACGCTCAAGGCCCGGCAGGGCGGCAACTTTGCGCAGCAGGGCCGCAAAGCTTGTGCCGTCGCCGCTTTTGTCCTGCCCGAATGCGTTGACGTTCTGCCCAAGCAGGGTGATTTCCCGCGCGCCGTTGTCGATCAGTGCCTTGCATTCATCAAGAATAGCCGTGCTGCTGCGCGATTTCTGGCGGCCCCGGGTAAAGGGCACAATGCAGTAGGCGCAGAAATTGTCGCAGCCCTGCATGATATTGGCGTAGGCCACGGAACCGCTGACCACACCGGGTTCGGTTGTGCCCTCGCGCTCCACGTACTGGCTTGTAAAATCAAGCAGGGAGAGGCGCTGGGCGGGATTTTCCAGCAGGCGCTCAATGGCCTGCGGGGCATTGCCTATGCCGTCGCTGCCCGCCACAAGGCGTACCTGGCTTTCTTTTTCAAAGATGCTTTCGCCAAGCTGCTGGGCCACGCATCCGGCCACGCACACCAGCACGGCGGGGTTGCCGCCCGAAACCTGACGGATGCGGCCAAGCGTACTCATAACCTTTTGCTCCGGCTTTTCACGCACGGAACAGGTATTGACCACCACCACCTGCGCGTCTTCAAGCGGCGCTTCAAAAAAACCGCGAGCGCCGAGCGCACGCCCCAGCCAGTGGGAGTCGTGCACATTCATCTGACAGCCAAAAGTGATGATATGGTAGGTCTTTTCAATCATGATCTTGTATTACTGCTCAATGTCCAGGTCTGCATCGTACATGCCATGTGCGCCTTCTTCTTCAAGGGCGGCCACGCGGTCTTCAAGCCAGTCAAGCACGGCGCGGGCCGTGTGGTAGTTGAGCAGCACGCGGCTGTGGATGCAGCGGTTCACTTCGCGCGCGTCCATCTCGCCGGGGGTCATTTCGTGGCCGATGGAGCCGTCGGGGGCGACCAGCTGCTCAGAGAAAGCGGGCAGGGCATCGCTTTCGTGATAAAAATTCATCTCGATCTCGCCCTGCGGATTTATGCCGCCCCAAACGCCGTGGGCTGTTTGCAGTCTTGCGTTTTCATCCATCTGATATTTATAGCGGATCTTTGCGGGGTGGTCACTGGGCTTGTTCATGCGGCATCCTTGTGGTGTGTGGTATCAGAAGCCTGGCCGCAGGCTGAGGCTCCGTTTGCAACGACATCAGCTGTGCGGCAATTGCATATGATAAAAAAGAGGCCCTGCCAAGTAAAGGCAACATGCTCTCCGCGCTGGGGACGGCATTGTTTTGTATGGATCATGCCCGGTCGGCCCGCTGCAAAAAATTTGGAGCGAAAGAATCAAATGACCGCAAAAGGCAGCGCCAGCCCCGCTCTGCGGCCCATGCAACAGCCTTGCTGCGGCAAACATGCTCTTGACGATGTGCCTTGCATGGATAGAATATCTGCTGCGGCTCATAAGCACGGTCAGGCGCGGCAGCGCGCGGGCTAATCAGGCATGAGCATCCAAGGAGAACAAGTGAGCGAGGCAAGCAGCAAACCGTATGAAATCCGGCGGCATGAAATGCAGCCCTACTTTGATCTGGAAGCCTTCATGTCCATGAGCAAGGAAACGCGCCTTGGCGGTGCGATTCTTGAGCGTCTTGTGGGCCTGTGGGGCGAATGGCTGCCGCAACTCAACGTCTGTGAGATTGCGGCTGGCAAAATTTCGTATCTGGCTGTCTGGCTGCCGGAAGAAGTGGAAAATTTTGTGGATGAAGCCTGGGGCAAATCTGCCTCTGACGGCTTTATGATCAACAATCTTGCCCAGTTTATGTGCATGGCTGCCGTGCAGGAGGCTCTGCCCCAGGTGGAAGATGCCGGTTGCGCGCCGTCGCCGCGCCCTACAGAAACGCTGCGTGAGGCGCTGGCCTCCTTGGGCATTGAATACCGCGAGGCGTTCGGCACTCTTACGCGCCGTTATGCTGTTGTGACGCACTATCCCTTCAAGGGCGGCTGCGAAATTTGCCATCTCCAGGCCCAGTGTCCCAAGGGGCAGGGTCAGGCTGAAAGCCCAAGCATTCTTTTGCCGGGGCATGAGGCCGATTCGGGCGATAACTAAGTGCTGGAACTGGCGGCTGTTTCTGAAAACGCCGTTTTTGCTCCCGGCTGCGCGCCGCAAAGCGCGATCAACAGTCCTCGGGGCACAAAATGCTTTTCGGCAACAGCCGCTAACGGCCTTCCATCACAAGGGTGCGGGCTACTCCGGCAGGAGTGCGCACCACAAGTTCCACAGTGCGGGCATTGCGGGCAACCGATTCAACGAGGCAGGTTTCCGTGGCGTCCTTATCGTAGTTGCGCACGTCCACCGTGTCGCCCTTGGAGGGAACACGGTCGGGGATCACCTCGACAAGGTCGGCGGAATCGGCGTCAAAGCCATCCCAGGCCAGCGCGGGTATGGTCATGCAAAGGCAGCCCAGCAGGGCGGCTCCGAATAGCAGGTGTTTCATGCAAGCATGTGTAAATCCATTTGCCCCTCTTGGCAACTGTGCCGCCCCTGGTGACGAACTCGCGTCATTGGCGCACCCTGCCCCTCTGTGCGATGGGCACGGCCGCGTGGTGCGGTATCTGCGCCTTTCTGTCACTGACCGCTGCAATCTGCGCTGCGCCTATTGCCGTAGCGAGATAAATCAGAAGTTCATTCCGCACCCCAAGGTCCTGCGCTATGAAGAAATGGCGCGCCTTGTGGGCATGATGGCCGCGCTGGGCGTTTCCAAGGTGCGGCTTACCGGGGGCGAACCCTTTGCCCGCAAGGGCTGCGACGAACTGCTGCATCTGCTGCATACGCGTTACCCCTCCCTTGATCTGCGCTTGACCACCAACGGCACCCTGCTTGAGCCGCACATTCCGCTGCTGCGCTCGGTGGGGGTGAGCGCCGTCAATCTTTCCCTCGACAGCTTTGACCGCGAAACCTTTGCCAGAGTGACCGGGCGCGACCTGCTGCCCGCTGTTCTCGCCTCGCTGGACGGGCTGCTGCAAGCGGGCATTCGCGTAAAAATCAACGCTGTCGCCATGCGCGGCGTCAATGACGGGCAGATGGACGATTTTGTTCATGCCGTGCGCACTATGCCCGTTGATCTGCGCTTTATCGAATTTATGCCCATGGGCAGCGGCACCCTCTGGGGGCCGGAGACGTTCTGGTCTGCCGCAGACATCCGGGCCGAAGCCGAGCGCCGTGTGCGCCTTGATCCCGTGCAGGACAGCAGCGCGGAGGCTGGCCCCGCCAAGATGTTTGCCGTGCAGGGGGGCAAGGGCCGCATGGGATTTATCACCGCTGTATCCTGCCATTTCTGCGGCACGTGCAACAGGCTGCGGCTTACGAGCGACGGCAACCTGCGCACATGCCTGTTTGACGACAGGGAATATCATTTGCGGGGGCTTCTGCGTCATCCGCGTTTTGATGACGAACATCTGGCCCGCGTGGTGCGCCTTGCCTGTGCGGACAAACCCATCGGTGCGGATCTGCTCAAGGCCCGCAAAAAAGGCTCCGCCGTGGCAGACAAGCAGATGGTGGGCATTGGCGGTTAACAGAGAGCTCCCCATTGGAAGATTATGATTGACTCTCGATATTAAGTATACTTATTATAAATACACTTATTAAACACAGCGCAAAGGAGTACGCCATGCTCAAGATGTCACTTGAATTGCCGGTAAACGCCACGCCGGATAATATTTGGAGAGTCTACAGCGAATTTTCACTTCGAAGACAATGGGAAACAGATTTGGAATCGTATGAGCTTGACGGGCCATTTGCCGAGGGTGTGGGCGGTACCATGCAGCTAGAAGGCATGCCGCCGATCCGATTTGTTTTTACAGAGGTGCAGACCAACAAGCGTTTTCGGGATGCCGTTGACCTTGGGGGTATAGGACGGCTAGAGTTCGGGCATGAAATTTCAGAGCGCGATGGGCGGCGCTTTGTGGAACATTCCATCTCGCTTCTGCCAAAATATTGTGAAATAACAAACGAAAATTATGCATTTTTCCAAAAAGTCACTGGGGATATGACGGATGTGTTATGGCGTTTGAAAATTCTGGCAGAAAGCCTGTAGTTTTTCCTTCACAGTTTCAGGGGGAGGCTGGAGCCTCCCCTGGGTTGCTTTTTATACGGGCATATAACCGCTGGCACGGTATTATCCGAAGAGCGCTCGCCAAGTGCGGCCTCACGCACCCTCAGTTCGTTTTTCTGGCCTGTACCGGCTATCTGGCGCAAAATGAGGAGTACGTGACCCAGAGCATGGTGGCAAACCTTGCCGACATGGATTTGATGACGATTTCACAGCTTGCGGTATTGTTGGAAAAAAAGGGGTTGATTCTGCGCACGACACACCCGCAGGACAGCCGCGCCAAGTCTGTGAGCCTTTCAGATGAGGGACAACGCCGGTTGAGCAACAGCCTGCCAACGGTCGAGGTTATAGATAGAGAATTTTTTGGGGTCCTTGGGAGTGGGCAGAAAGATTTTGCGCAGATGCTCCGTGTTCTTTCAGCCGTAACCGATGGGAACATCCCTGGTATTGAACCTGACGCTATTTCCAAATAAGGCAATTTCGGGTCAAAGTTCCACTGAGGGCGGCAGCGCCGCACACGGCAAGCGCCATTTGAAACCCTTCGCCTTTCAGTCTATGCTCTGGCTGTAGCAACCTTTACTTCTCGTAAGGAATCCATGATCGCCTATCTTGAAGGCCGCCTGGCCGAAATATGGGGCAATGCCTGCCTGATCGTCACCGAAGGGGGCGTGGGATACGAAGTGGCCCTGCCCGCCCACACGCTTGCCAGCCTGCCCGGCAGAGGGGAGCCCCTGGCGCTGTACACCAGCCTTGCAGTGCGTGAAGACGCGTTGGAACTTTTTGGTTTTGCCACCTTTGAAGAACGCCAGACCTTTGAAGTGCTGGTTTCCATCTCCAAGGTGGGCGCGCGCACGGCCCTTGGCATCCTTTCCATCTTCCGGCCCGATGACCTGCGCCGGGTTGTGTTTGAGGATGACGTGCTGGCCCTTACCCGCGTTTCGGGCATCGGCAAAAAAACCGCCGAGCATGTGTTTCTTGAGCTGAAATACAAGCTCAAGGTCGAGGACGCCCCGCAGGCGGCGGCGCTGACCACCGGGTCGCGGCCCGGTTCTGTATTCCGCGATGTGCTGGACGGTCTGGGCAACCTTGGCTACGAGCCGGACGAATGCGCGCCCCTAGTCAAAAAACTGCTGCATGAAGAGCCTGATCTAGATGTGACCGGCGCTCTGCGCGCCACCCTCAAGGCCCTTGCCAAGGGGAAGGTCTGATGACCGATCTTGCGAATCCGTGCGTTGCGGAGTGCACCACAGGCATTGACGAAAGCGTACGCCCGCACAGCCTTGACGACTTTATCGGGCAGGATGAACTGCGCGCCAATCTGCGCGTGTATCTGGGGGCTGCGCGCGAGCGCGGCAAGGCTCTGGATCACACGCTTTTTTACGGCAATCCAGGGCTTGGCAAAACCACGCTGGCGCAGATCATGGCCTCCGAGCTGGGGGTCAATCTTATCTGCACCTCAGGGCCGGTACTTGAGCGCAGCGGCGACCTTGCCGCCATCCTCACCAATCTGAACAGGCACGACATCCTTTTTGTGGATGAAATCCACCGCATGCCCATTGCCGTGGAAGAAGTGCTGTATCCCGCCATGGAAGATTTCAAGCTCGATCTGGTCATCGGGCAGGGGCCTGCGGCGCGCACGGTCAAGATAGACCTTGAACCCTTCACCCTTGTGGGGGCGACCACGCGCATGGGCTTGATTTCTTCGCCCCTGCGTGACCGATTCGGCATTGTGGCGCGGCTGGAATATTACAGTCCGGGCGACCTTGCCCGCGTGGTGCAGCGCACGGCGCGCATCCTGGGTGTGGAGGTCTCCACTGACGGCGCTGCGGAAATTGGCCGCCGTTCGCGCGGCACGCCCCGCATTGCAAACCGTCTGTTGCGCCGGGTACGCGACTTTGCCCTGGTGCACGGTGACGGGCTGGTGACTGGCGAGCAGGCTTCGGCGGCGCTCAAGCGCATGGACGTGGACGAGCTGGGGCTGGATCAGATGGACCGCAAGCTGCTGGAAGTGCTCATCAAACACTATGACGGCGGCCCGGTGGGCATCAAAACCCTGGCCGTTGCCTGTTCGGAAGAAGTGCGAACCATTGAAGATATTTACGAACCCTACCTTATCCAGTGCGGCTTTTTAAAGCGCACCCCGCGTGGGCGCATGGCGACAGCTTTGGCCTACAGGCACTTGAAAATGCTGCTTTCCTAGACCAGATTAACGTTGAAATGCTTCACATTTCAACGTTGTCATTCTGCTCAAAAATGCGATTTTCGGCAGAATCCACGCCACGTTGTGGCGCGCTGCACTCTCGTGCCGCGTTAGAGCATTTAACCTTTTTCAAAGTTGAAATGCTCTAGGTGTATGATCTGCCCGGCCAGTTTTTTACACCGAACTGAAAGAAAAGGCGGAGAAAGCATGCAGTTGCAAGTTATTGAAGGAAAATTCAGCGTCTGCAAGGTGGAAAACCTGCGCGCCGTCAATTTTCATGTGCCGTGGCTGTTTGTGGGCAAAACTGATGCGGAAATTTCGGTGGTCTGCCTGACTGTGGATGTTCCTCACGCCACACTGGCGCGGGAGGATGGCTGGCGCGCACTGCGCGTGGCGGGGCAGATGGATTTTGGCCTTACCGGTGTGATGGCGGGCTTGTCCACCGTGCTGGCCCAGGCGGGAATAAGCATTTTTGCCGTGTCCACCTTTGATACGGACTATATATTGATGAAGGCGGAAAAGCTTGCTCCGGCTATTGAAGCGCTGGAGGCGAGCGGCTACACCGTGGAGCGCGCTGCCCTGTAAAAGGTCGGTCGGCGCAAGCAGGATGCCGGATTTCGTTTTTGAGAAGATTTGCCCGCCAGTGGCGCAGAGGCGCAGCCCTGAACAGGACAGGGCCGAATATAAAAATCGGGGGAAGGGGCTTTGTGGCCTCTTCCCCCGATTTGCTTGCTACACGTCTATCTTGCCAGCGCGGGCCGCGTTGAGCACAGCCATGAGGGCCACGCCTACATCGGCAAACACGGCTTCCCAAAGGCCGGAAAGGCCCACGATGCCCAGCGCCATGAACAAGCCCTTAATGCCCAAGGCCATAACAATATTCTGCCACACAATGGTACGCGTGCGGCGCGCTATGCGCAGCAGTTCCGGCAGACGGGCCGGGTTGTCATCCAGAATGACCACGTCTGCAGTTTCAATGGCGGCTTCCGCGCCGAGGCCGCCCATGGCCACGCCCACCCCTGCCGTTGCCAGCACCGGGGCATCGTTGATGCCGTCACCCACAAAGATTGTGTTCTTTACCGGGCCAAGGGCTTCGAGCGCTCCGGCCTTGTCTTCGGGCAGCAGGTCTGCGCGCAGGGTGTCCAGCTTCAGGCGCTGGGCCACGGGGAGGGCCTGTTCTTCTCTGTCGCCCGTGAGCATGGCAATGTTCTGAATGCCCAGGCGGCGCAGTTCCTGAATAGCCTCCGGCGACTGCGGCTTGATACGGTCTGCCACCACCAGCGCGCCCAGCAGCTTGCCGCCCTTGGCGACCTGCACCACGCTGCCGGGCATGGTCACTTCCATGGGCGCAATGCCACGGCTTGTGAGCAGGGCAGCGTTGCCCGCAAGAAGTTCATGACCGTCAGCAGCGGCAGCCACACCCATGCCGGGGATTTCTTCCATGCCTGAGAGTGATGCATCATCAACCACAATGCCTTGCTTCTGTGCAGCGCGCATGACAGAGCGGGCAATTGGGTGGTTGGAGCGGCTCTCCGCCAGCGCGGCAGCGGTCAGAAGATCATTGGGAGCAACACCTTCGGCGGGCAGCACGGCGTTTACTTCAAACACGCCTTCGGTGAGGGTGCCGGTCTTGTCCAGCGCAGCCACGCGGATATCGCGCAGGTTGTCGAGCACAGCTCCGCCCTTGATAAGGATGCCCCGGCGAGAAGCCGCGCCAATGCCGCCAAAGTAGCCCAGCGGAATGGAAATAAGCAGGGCGCAGGGGCAGGAAATGACGAGCAGCACCAGAGCGCGGTAAATCCATTGAGAAAATGGGCCAAGCCCGAACAGGGGAGGCAGCACCGCCACCAGAAATGCAATACCCGTCACTGCTGGGGTGTACCAGCGGGCCATGCGGGTGATGAAGCGTTCCGTAGGGGCCTTGCGGGCTACGGCGTTTTCCACCATTTCCAGAATGCGGGCAATGGAGGAGTCGGCAAAGGCCGTTGTCACTTCAACGCGCAGGGCCGCATTCAGATTG
The DNA here is from genome assembly GCF_053570625.1 of Desulfovibrio faecalis. Classification (NCBI taxonomy): domain Bacteria; kingdom Pseudomonadati; phylum Thermodesulfobacteriota; class Desulfovibrionia; order Desulfovibrionales; family Desulfovibrionaceae; genus Desulfovibrio; species Desulfovibrio faecalis. The sequence goes on along the minus strand of NZ_JBRBQR010000001.1, from coordinate 2,925,329 downwards.
ATGGTGCCCGCGAGCACCTTGCTGTCGGGGGCAACGCGCTGGGGCACGGATTCGCCCGTAAGCGGGGAGGTGTCCACCTGCGAATCGCCTTCCAGCACTGTGCCGTCCAGCGGGATCTTTTCGCCGGGGCGCACAAGAATGTGACTGCCGGGGCCAAGGGCTTCGGGTTCCACATCTCGAGTGGCGCCGTTGTCCAGCATTTCGTGGGCAATGCTTGGCCGGGCGGCCAGCAGAGCCTTGACCGACCGACGAGAACGCCCGGCGGCGCGTTCCTGCACAAATTCACCCACGCAGTAAAACAGCATGACGCCCACGGCTTCAGGCAACTG
>NZ_JBRBQR010000001.1:1750000-2920000 GCF_053570625.1 Desulfovibrio faecalis | reverse complement strand
GTAAAGCATGCTGGACTGTGGAGAAGTGATTATGCTGACATGAGTAACGATAAAACGGGTGAAAAACCCGTTCGCCGTAAACCCAAGGTTTCCTGGGTAAAGGTAATCTTCCCAGGGTTAGTCGGTCCCTAAGGTGAGGCTGAAAGGCGTAGCTGATGGGAAACGAGTTAATATTCTCGTACTTGTACATCTGTGCGATGGAGGGACGCAGAAAGGTAGACAGGCCGGGTGTTGGTTGTCCCGGTGCAAGCAGGTAGACGTGTGGTACAGGCAAATCCGTACTGCTCTACGTCGAGACGCGAGTCCGTGACCGTAAGGTCTGAAGCTGTTGAGCCTATACTGCCTAGAAAATCTTCTAAGTTTAGGATGTGCAAACCGTACCGCAAACCAACTCAGGTGGGTGGGATGAATAATCCAAGGCGCTCGAGAGAACTCTGGCCAAGGAACTCGGCAAAATAACCCCGTACCTTCGGAAGAAGGGGTGCTCCTCCGGGTGAAGTTAATTCACTTAACGAGCCTGAGGGAGCCGCAGAGAAATGGTGGTGGCGACTGTTTACTAAAAACATAGGTCTGTGCGAAGTCCTAAAGACGACGTATACGGACTGACGCCTGCCCGGTGCCGGAAGGTTAAAAGGAGAGGTCAGCGCAAGCGAAGCTTCGAATTGAAGCCCCGGTAAACGGCGGCCGTAACTATAACGGTCCTAAGGTAGCGAAATTCCTTGTCGGGTAAGTTCCGACCTGCACGAATGGCGTAACGATCTCCACACTGTCTCGGCCAGAGACTCGGTGAAATTGAAGTCGCGGTGAAAATGCCGTGTACCCGCAGAAAGACGGAAAGACCCTGTGCACCTTTACTATAGCTTGACATTGGGATTTGGAACTGCATGTGTAGGATAGGTGGGAGACTGTGAACTCTGTACGCTAGTATGGGGGGAGTCATTGTTGAAATACCACCCTTGTTTTTTCAGGTCCCTAACCCTCGACCGTTATCCGGTGAGGGAACAGTGTCTGGTGGGTAGTTTGACTGGGGCGGTCGCCTCCTAAAGAGTAACGGAGGCATGCAAAGGTTCCCTCAGGCTGATTGGAAACCAGCCGTCGAGTGCAAACGCATAAGGGAGCTTGACTGCAAGAGAGACATCTCGAGCAGGTACGAAAGTAGGTGTTAGTGATCCGGTGATCCCGAATGGAAGGGTCATCGCTCATTGGATAAAAGGTACGCCGGGGATAACAGGCTGATCGCATCCAAGAGTTCACATCGACGATGCGGTTTGGCACCTCGATGTCGGCTCATCACATCCTGGGGCTGAAGCAGGTCCCAAGGGTACGGCTGTTCGCCGTTTAAAGTGGTACGCGAGCTGGGTTTAAAACGTCGTGAGACAGTTTGGTCCCTATCTTCTGTGGGCGCTGGAGAATTGAAAGGGCCTGTCCCTAGTACGAGAGGACCGGGATGGACGCACCCCTGGTGGACCTGTTGTCGTGCCAACGGCACAGCAGGGTAGCTATGTGCGGAAGGGATAACCGCTGAAAGCATCTAAGCGGGAAGCCTGCCTTAAGATAAGTTCTCCCTGGAGCAATCCCTAAAGGGCCGAGGTAGACTACCTCGTTGATAGGCTGGAGGTGGAAGCGCCGCGAGGTGTGGAGCTGACCAGTACTAATAGCCCGTGCGGCTTGTGTTTGAAAAAAATCCTTCCGTCCCTGTCAATTAATATTTTGACAAATTTCGTTGATAGCCATGGAGGAGAGGGTACACCCGATCCCATTCCGAACTCGGAAGTTAAGCTCTCCATCGCCGATGATACTGCATAACGTCATGTGGGAAAGTAGGCCGCTGTCAACGATTGCTCCAAAGCCCCTTGCTGCTACTAGCGCAAGGGGCTTTGTCGTTTCCCCCCTTGCTCCTTCCTCGCGGCCTTCTCGCCTGCCAACATCCCTCCGCTTTACCGCAACGCCACCTTGGGCGTGGCCTTCTTCTTCCTTCTCCTTCTTGCTTCACAGCCTCCCTCTGCCCGAAATCCCTTGAACCTCACCGCTTGCAGTTCTGCCAGAGCCTGTCAGCCGCATTTACGCAAACCCGTCTTTTACGCCCTGAATGCGTCAGCGCCGAAATTTTGATGCTCACGTACTTGAGTACGCTGCGCTCAAAATCCCGGCGCTTCCTTTTCAGGCCGCAAAATGCGTATTTTGCAAATTCGTCCAACACCCGCACATCGCCTCCACTCACGCTCCGGCGAGTCTAAGGAAGTCAACGCCACAACCACCTTTTGATGGCAGGCCGTAAGAAAGGCTGGGATGGAAGGCGGCGTCACAACCATTTCACATCATTCCCGCGATTGTGGCGAGACATCTTGAGCCAACGACCAGCTTTAACAGTATAATTGTTGTCAGGGGAGTTGGCTGAAACGGACTTTATCCAAGCAAATGCGCCATCTGGCATTTACGCGGCGCGGAGGGAGATCGCCTGACCGAGCGCAGCGAGGGAAGGAAGCTCCCGGAGCTTCAGCCGCGTTGCCCTCGCCATGCTGGGGTAATTGGTAGTCCCTCTTCGGGGTGCTTCGGGGGGGATGCAAGGGGGGCCGAGAAGGGGGCGTAGCCCCATAACAGGCCCCGCCTTGCTGCGCGCCGCACAGGCGTACCAAACTCCGCCGGACGGCGGAATCCCATGCCCGAAGGGCAGTTAATATTAAATAGATCATCGCAGCCAAGAGGTAAATCCCAGGCCGTTGAGGTGAAAGCGCACTACACGCGTTCTCTGCAGGAGAAAATGCTCTTCCTTGCATCAGCAGAAGCTTGGATTTAAACTAATTTTCTGTATGATCCTATATGACGTATGGGCAATATTTAAACGTGTATGCCAGTCTCTGAGAACACGTATTTTTTGATATGCTGCTATGGAGATGCAATGTCTAATCTTGAGAAACGACAAAAAGTCTATGACTACTTGAAGCGGCTTGGAGTGGAGTACACAGTGACGGAGCATCCGGCCGTTTTCTCAATTGATGAAATGAAGGCCCTGAAGATTAATCTTAAAGGTGACGTCTGCAAAAATCTTTTTTTGCGAGATTCCGCTGGGAAGCGGCATTTTCTCGTGACCATGTCCAATGTTAAAGCTGCACCCTTGAAGGTCTTGCAGCAAAAACTGGGTACTTCCCGGCTAAGCTTTCCCTCGCAAGAGCGCCTCGCCAAGTATCTGGATTTGGCCCAAGGGGAAGTAACTCCTTTTGGCATTCTCAATGACGACGGCTGCGAAGTTGAGCTTGTATTTGATTCTGCCCTTGATGGTAATCCCTGCCTTGGCGTTCATCCCAATGACAATACGGCAACTGTCTGGATTTCTTTTGACGACCTTTGCCGTTCTGTTGAGGCACATGGAAACCGCATTCATCTGGTCGCGCTGGATGGCTGACTTTGGCAAATTCTATATGCCCACCCCAGTAATGCTGGTTAAGGAGCCTTTGGCGTTTACCTGTGCATTGCCTCTTTGTTGACTACGGCTTCTAACTCATGCGGCATTACGCAAAAAGGCCGGGTTGCCCCGGCCAGTTTTGTGCTTGCAATAATTGCTGCCTACTTCACCACAATCAGATCATATTCGCGCGTGCCAAGGCCGATTTTTTCGGCATGCTCCATGCAAGTGCGCCACTCGGATTCAGGGCCAGAATTTTTAAAGTGGTCGTGGTGGTCCACAAAACCTTTTTTCGCAATATTTTCAGCAAGCTGACTGCCGGGCAGGGGTTTTGCCTTCATACAGGCATCCACGCAGGCCTGATCAAGCGCCAGCGGGTCAAATGAGGCGAACATGCCGATGTTGGGCAAAATGGGCGCGTCATTTTCGCCATGGCAATCGCAGTTGGGTGAAACATCCACAATCAGCGAAATATGAAAGTGTGGGCGACCGTCCAGCACGGCCTTGGTGTATTCCGCCATTTTGTAGTTGAGCATTTCAATGGCGGCATCATGCGCGAAAGAAATGGCGTCGAAATTACACGCGCCCAAGCAGCGGCCACAGCCCACGCAATTATTGTGATCGACCGTGGTTTTCTTGGTTTCAGCGGAGTAGTGCAGGGCGTCATTGGCGCATTGTTTGATGCAGGCCTTGCAGCCAACGCATTGCGATTCGTTGATATTGGCCTGACCGTTGCTGTGCTGCTCCGTTTTACCAGCGCGCGATCCGCACCCCATGCCGATGTTCTTGATGGCTCCGCCAAAGCCGGTCATTTCATGCCCCTTAAAGTGGGTGAGGCTGATGAAAATATCTGCATCCATAACGGCGCGGCCAATCTTTGCTTCTTTGACATATTCGCCGCCCACCACGGGGACCAGGGCTTCGTCCGTGCCTTTGAGCCCGTCGCCAATGATGATGGGGCAATTCACCGTAAGGGGTGTAAAACCGTTCTGCCAGGCGCATTCCAGATGTTCCAGGGCATTTTTGCGGCTGCCGGGATACATGGTGTTGCAGTCGGTCAAGAACGGTTTACCGCCAAAATCCTTGACCGTGTCAACAACAGCGCGCGCATAGTTGGGGCGCAGGTAACTGATGTTGCCAAGCTCTCCAAAGTGCAGTTTGATGGCAACAAAGCGACCCTTCATATCAATATGTCCGATGCCTGCCTTTTTGATCATTTTCTTTAACTTGGTGGGCAAGCCATCGCCAAAAGCCTTGGTGCGAAAATCTGTAAAGTACACCTTTGCTTTTTCCATAAGTATTCACCTTTGCGTTTAGCTGTATGAACCGGAAAGATTGTATTGCACAATTGAGCGTGAGCCAAAAAGTGCAGCAACTTGTGCGCGGTTACAAATTTTTTGTTTCTCGCTTTCATGGGTGCGGGCTGCCATGAGGAGAATTCCGTATGCGACATGGGGCTGCCAAGAGCGGGCAGGCCTTAATTCCGACATTTTCATACCCCTGGCAAGGGGTTGGTCGCTAGCACGATTCTCCTGTTTGTTTGCCTTATTCTCCAAAATCATAATATTGCAGATGGTTATGCTGCCGAATATGCCCACGTGGCGCGTACAAATAAATCTGCTTGACTTATTATACGACCGGTCTAATAATGATTTCACAACACGGGAAACAGGCAAAATTTTTTTCAAGGTAATGCAAACCGATTCGTAAGAATCCTCAATGCTCCACCAAACCCGTTCTGGCTGCACCCGCAAATTGCCTAGGGGCTTTTAAGCCCGCAGAATATCACCACCCCAATGAGGACAGAATTATGGAAAGAAAAAAAATTATTGTTGCCGAATACGCCAAAAATATTCTTGAAGCTCTGCCCAAGGGTATATTGCTTACCTCAAAGGCAGATGGCCGGGTAAACAGCATGACTATTGGCTGGGGAACCCTTGGCATTGACTGGTCCAGCCCGGTATTTGTGGCCTATGTGCGCGAGCACCGCTTTACACGCGAATTGCTGGATAAAAATCCAGAATTTACGGTCAATGTGCCCTTTGGCGAATACAGCAAAAAAATTCTCGGCATTTGCGGCTCCAAATGCGGACGCAACCTGGACAAGATTTCTGAAGCAGGCCTGTCTCTTGTGGACTCAGAACTTGTTTCTGTGCCCGCCATCAAGGAGCTGCCTCTCACCCTTGAGTGCAAGGTAGTTTACAAGCAGAAGCTGGATCTCCCCAGCCTGATCACCGAATACCAGTCAAAGTTTTACCCTCAGGATGTTGACGGCTCGGCAGTTGGGGCAAACCGGGATGCGCACATCGCCTATTATGGCGAAATTGTCAGCGCATACATTCTGCAATAAGTTGAATTTGGCAGCACAATAACCGAGGGGGTTCCCATGAAGGAGATTTTCCACAGGGTCAGCGTGCGCAAGTTTGAAGACCGCGCCGTTGAAAGTGACAAGGTCGAGCAGATTTTGCGTGCCGCCATGGCCGCACCTTCTGCAGGCAATCAACAGCCGTGGGATTTTTATGTGGTGACATCCAGAGAAAAGCTGCACGCGCTTGCTCAGGTCAGCCCTTATGCTGGGTGCGCCGCAAATGCCCCCCTGGCCATTGTGGCTGCCTATCGGCAGGAGGGCTGCCGCTTTCCACAATATGCGCAGATCGATCTTGCCATCGCTATGCAAAACCTTTGGCTGGCGGTGGATTCGCTGGGGCTGGGCGGCGTATGGCTTGGTGTTGCCCCTGACGAAGACCGAATGGAAAAGGTGGAAAAAATTCTGCCTGTGGCAGCAGGGCAGAGGGCCTTTGCCATTTTCCCCATAGGCTATCCTGCGGAGCAAAAAACGCAGCAGGACAGGTTTAATGCAGAGCGCATCCACTACGTGAAATAACTTTTGGCCTGGCTTCCGCACTTTGCTGTCGAAGCCAGACCAAAATCAACGACAAACGCCCGGTTCCCCTGAGCAATGGGGAACCGGGCGTTGATGTATTTGTGCGTGATCACTTACCGCAGACGTTCAAGAACCGCCTGGGCAATGGGTTCGCTGGAGGCCGGGTTTTGCCCGGTTATGAGCTTGCCGTCCACTTCCACGTGCGGTGTCCACATGGGGCCGACCACAAAGTTCGCGCCTTCGTTGCGCAACGTTGTTTCGAGCATAAAAGGAACTGCCTTTTCCAGCTGCATGGCAATTTCTTCATCATCGGTAAAGGCCGTTATGGTTTTACCCGCCACAAGGGGGGAGCCGTCAGCTTTTTTTGCCCCTACCAGCCCAGCCGGGCCGTGGCACACTGCCGCGATTATCTTGTCTGCTTTGGCAAAATCGTTGAGCAGGCGTTTCAGCTCGGCATCGGTGGCAAAATCCATCATGGTGCCGTGCCCGCCAGGCAGGAAGATGGCGTCAAAGCCTTCGGCCTGAATATCCTTGAGCAGTGCAGAATTTTTCAGCAGTTCAAGGATGTCGGGCCATTTGGCAACAGAGGCATCATCAAGGCTGTGGGGATCAACTGGCACTGCGCCGCCCTTGGGGCTGGCAACGGTTATGGAGAGGCCGGCCTTTGCCAGCGCAAGATAGGGAACCGCGATTTCTTCAAGCCACACGCCTGTTTTTCTGCCGTTGGTCAGGGCATCGGCGCTGGTCGTAACCATGAGTATTTTTTTCTGCGCGTTCATAAGAATGCTCGCTGTTGTAAGTGTGGTGTGGGTTGGGATGCCGCAGATTTGACTTGGCAGTGCCCCTGGCATGCGCGGGCTTGGCCCGCTGCTTCAGGCTCAGTCGGTTTTGCTGCGGCGTAATAATTACCCTGCTGTTAAAACCCTTGAGAACAGCACGGTCACAAATTGTTTCAGTGGCTCGGGCGAGCGCATGACCTTTGCCCGCAAAATGGCTCCTTCCCAGCCAGAGAGGAGAAAGCCTGCAAGCGACTGGGGATCAAGCCCCGGATTCAGTTCGCCAGCCTGTTGCGCTTCGTGCAGGCACTTGGCAAACAGGCCGAGCCAGTCGTGGAAGACTTCTTCCAGGCGGCATCTGAACCGTTCACTCTGAGCGGCCAGCTCCTGTCCCAGATTTCCGATGAGGCAACCCTTGCTGAAGTTGTCCTGCACTGTACGTCCAATGCTTTCTTCCAGATACCTGCGGATGCGCTGGAGCGGGGGCAGCGTTTCATCATCAAGGTAGCCGTGCAGTTTTTTTGTATAGTTTTCAGCAAAGAGGTTGATGACCTCAATGCCGAAGTTTTCCTTGGTGCCAAAATGGTGGTAGAACGAGCCTTTCGGCACGCCCGCCGCCTTGAGTATGGCATCTATGCCTGTGGCGTTGAAGCCGGAAACAGCGACAATTTCAACACCTACAGCAATGATTTTTTCTCGTGCGCTTTCTTTCATAACTAAAAAATTAGACCGGTCTGCTGGTGATGTCAATATCTGCTGCGCTCAGTCTTGTAGCAACTTTCAGCGGGCAACGTGACCAAGATTCAGCACTTGTTCTGTGCATGGAGACTTGGGCAGAGAAATTTATCTGAACTTGCTAACGCTGGCTCAAAATAAGCGATTTGGCAGAAAAGGGGCAGAAAAAAAGAGGAGAAGGCAGATATGGCGGCGTGATTTTGGGAGGGTGCCGGGGCTTGCCGACCCGATGTCGGCAGCCCCGGCCCGCTTGCGCGGGTGTTTCATGTCGGGAAACACTATTGGGTAGGATTCACCGAGCCAGCAAAGGGATACGGCCCGGCAAACGTAGCCTGCACTGCAATCTGGCAGATGTGGGAATTCCACACGCCCTTGTCAAAGTGGTGGAGGAGATAGCCCGGCGTTTCCATGCGGAAGTTGTCGCCGCCCTCGGGGGAGAGATCAAGGTCTATCTGCATGGAAACCGCAGGTGCCGTCATGGCTATCCGCCCATGCCACTCGGTGACGATGGGGCGGTGCATGTGGCCGAAACTCAGCCGCATCTGCGGGTTGCGCTCTACAATTGCTGCAAAGCGCTCCACGTTTTCAAAAGGTTCGTCCATGGCGCCCATGCCCGTAACAAACGGGGGGTGGTGCATGAAGAACATGGTTGGCGTATCCGGGCGCTTTGACAGTTCACGCTCCAGCCAGTCGCCGGTTTCGGCGGGGAAGTGGCCGGAATGGGAGCCGGGGCTCATGCTGTCCATCATGATCAGCCGCAGGTTTTCTTCTTCCACCGTATAGCAGAGGTAGGGCGCAATATCTTCCTTGGCCGGGCACCAGTGGGGCATTACCTCGCGCAGGCGGTCGCGCCTGTCGTGGTTGCCGGGCACGGCGTACACGGGCACCCCAAGGGGCGAGAGTTCGTCGTGCAGGATGTGATATGCGTTAAGGTCTCCGCTGTCGGCAAGATCGCCTGTGATGACAATAATATCCGGCTGTTGCGTCAGGCTTTTTACGTGAGCCACGGCTTCGTCCAGGCAACGCCGGGTATCTACCACCCTGAAAGACAGGCTGTGGTCGCCCCGCAGGTGCGTGTCTGAAAGTTGCAATATACGCATGATGCTAAACCTGTGCGGTTCCCGCAGCCTGCGCAGCCAATCTGTTGTGCCGCGCCTGGATGGTAAAGGCCGAGAACGCGCTGGTTGCTGCGGCTACGAGTACGAAGATGCAGATGTAGAAGGGATCGCCGTCGTTCCACTGGATCAGGGCGGTGCACACGCCGGGCACTATGCCCGCAACCAGAAAGCCCGGGAACTGGTACACGATGGAAATACCCGTGTAACGCACTTCAGCAGGGAAGAGGTCAGAGAACAGCGCGGCCTCTGGCCCAAAAACACCAGCGTAAAAAATGCTCAGCGGGATGGCGATGGCAAGGCCAACCAGAAACATGTTGCCGCCGCTGCTCTGCATAAGCCAGAACGAGGGGAAAATGGAAATGCCGCAGGCAAGGCTGGCAAGGCCGTAAATGCGGCCCCGGCCAAAGCGGTCTGCCAGGCGGCCAGCGATCAGAATAAAGGGGCACATGAGCAGGGCCGCAAACATAACCGCCGTAAGTGCTTCGGTGCGCGTGGTGTGGATCTGCTGCACGAGGTAGGTGATGGAAAACACGGCCAGCACGTTGAAGAACACGCCGTCAATCCACCGTGCGCCAACGCCCAGGGCAATGTTGCCAGGGTAGTTTTTGCATACTGTCACGATGGGCAGGGCCTTTTTGCTGGTATCGCCCTTGGCTTCGGCCTTGCGGAATTCGGGGGTTTCCAGAATATGCGTGCGCACATAGAGGGCAATGGCGATGAGTACCACGCTCACAAGGAAGGCAAAGCGCCAGCCCCACTCCAGAAACTGCTCGTTGTCCAGCAGCCAGGAGAGCAGGGCGACCATGCCGGAAGAAAGGCACAGACCAGTGGCAAGGCCCATCTGGGGAATGCTGGCGTAAAAGGCTTTTTGGCGATCACTGGCATATTCATAGGTCATGAGCACCGCGCCGCCCCATTCGCCGCCAAGGCCAAGGCCCTGACACAAGCGCAGCGTTTGCAGGATGATGGGCGCGGCAATGCCAATGGAGGCATAGGTGGGCACAAGGCCAATACCCATTGTGGCAATACCCATGATGAGCATGGTGAGAATGAGCATGCGCTTACGGCCCAGCTTGTCGCCGTAATGGCCGAAGATAAAGCCGCCAAGGGGGCGTGCCAGATAGCCGATGGCAAAGGTGCTGTAGGCCATGATGGTGCCGATGAAGGGGTCGGCGGTGGGAAAGTAGAGCTTGTTGAACACAATGCCCGCCACAACGCCGTAGAGGAAAAAGTCGTACCATTCAATGGTGGCGCCAAGCAGGCTGGCAATTACGACCTTGCGCATTTCCTTTTTGGAAGGAACGTATTTTTGCTGTGAGCTGTCGTCCATACAGACACCCTCCGTGTGGGCTGTCAGCACCGCAACTTTTTTGCGGGTGCAATTAAAATTTTAATTGAATTTTAATCATGCGGTGAAATAAAATTTTAATATAAAATTTTTTAATTGCCTCCACTTCAAAAATAATGTTGAATATGGCTAAATTTAGGGTTTGATATCACGCTGAAAAAAATTGTGTCAATTGAATATTTATTAAATAAAAAATAATTCTTTTGATGCATAAAAATCTGAATAAAGCCTTAGGCCTGGTTGCCATGCGTCTGCCGCGTGGAATCGCCCACGACTGAACAGGAGGCTGCCATGACGGCAGAAACAAGCAGCAAGAGCCGCAGCAGGCATACCGCCGCAAAAAAAGTTACGCTTGCCCATGTGGCAAAGGCAGCCGGAGTTTCTCAGGCTACGGTTTCGATGGTGCTCAACGGGCGAGAAGGTGTTTCGTTTGCAGACGAAACCATTGCCGCAGTTTTTGCGGCGGCGGAGAGTCTTGGCTATCGGAATGCAAGGAGAGCCGTTGGGTGTGCAAACGTTCCCTCAGTGCTTGTGGTGGCCCCCAATGTCACCAATCCATATTATTCCACCGTTATTCAGGCCATGCAGCAGGCCGCCGCGCTCAAGGGCTATGCCACCAGCATCTATACCACCTACCGCAGCCTTGAGAGCGAGCTGGCGGCCCTGCGCCTTGCGCGCAATATGGGCATGGCGGGCATTATTTTTGCCATGCTGGCCCATCCCGAAGAAGTGCTTGAAAAGGCTGACCGCAAGTTGCCCATGGTTGTTATTGGCGACAGGCGGCAGGATCTTAACGTGGATACGGTGGAATTGAACAATTACGATGCAGGCAGCCTCATTGCCCGGCATATGCACAATCTGGGGCATCAGCATCTGGCCTACATTTCCACAACGCTGGATCAAGCCAACCCCATCCGCATGCAGCGATTGCAGGGCCTGCGCGATACCTTTGCCCAACTGTGCCCGCAAGGCACGGTGCTGGTAAAAAGCCGGGATATCACCCCCGAGACAGAGCTTGAGAATTTGCAGATCGAACATATTGTGGGGCTTGAACTGACGCGCAAATGCCTTGATGACAAAAAAATCACCGCCTTTGTGGCGGTGAACGACATGGTGGCCTACGGCGTGATAGACGCCGTGCGCGGAGCAGGCTTTACCATTCCCGGCGACTACAGCGTTTGCGGCTTTGACAATATCTTTCCATCAGGATTTGCGGGCGTGGCACTGACCACGGTAGAGCATTATATGCGCGACAAAGGCCGCAACGCGCTGGAAATTTTGCACAATAAAATCAGCGGTGCGGCCTCTGACCGAAATATCACCCGCGTGGAATACAGCCATAAGCTCATTACGCGCACCTCTACTGCTGCGCCGCGCGCTGGCGGCTAGGGGCACGTGCAAGAGTCTGAAAATGCGTCATGCCAGGCTGCGTATCCCGTGCGGGCTGTGAGCTGTCTAGCCAAAATTACTCTTGCGCCAGTTGTCCATAAAGGTCTGATTTGCATCGTTGCGTGCCTGTATTTCGTTTTGCGTCATTGTCCAGTTGAGGTAGGTGTTGTTGCCTGAGCCGTGCTTCACTTGCTCGCCGTATCCCCCTAAAAAGATAGTGTTCTGACCATTCCCCAAAACGTTGCTGGCGATGTGGGTATATCCCGCGTTGTTAGAAGAAAGTTCCAGTGTGTTGTTGCCGTCCCCCAGCACAAGGTTATCAAAGGGGCTTTGGGATCTGCCAATAACCGTATTGTTGCCATTGCCTATCTTGATGGACGCATCCATGGCTGAATCCCATCGAAGGGTATTGTTGCCGTCACCTATCTGAATATTTCCGCTCGTGGAGCGCATCGTGACCGTATTGTCGCCATGCCCCAGTACCATGGCGGAAGAGTTGGATGATGCCATGGAGTCTACGTTGATGGTATTGTTGCCGTTGCCTGCGATAATATTTCCATCAAGAGAACGAATACGGATATGATTGTCTCCTTCGCCCGCAGTAATGCTCCCCCCAAGCCATGAGTCACCAGTAATGGTATTGTTTCCTTTGCCCAATGTCACATTGCCGCTACCGGTACTTGTCGTAACCTGGTTGGCTCCATCGCCAAAAATCATTGCCCCTAGGATGTTAGTTGCTGTTACGGTATTGCTGCCGTCTCCTGCGCTCAGGCGTCCTGCCGCGTAGTGGGCAGTCAGGGCATTATTGCCCTGGCCAAGGTTCATATTGCCTGCATACGACTGCACATCAACCGTGTCGTCTCCATCACCCATTTCAATGGAAAGGCTCCGTCTGAGTTCGTTACCGCGCAGCGTGTCATTGCCGCTTCCGGCATCGATTGATGTTGTTCCCCCCACGGTTTTGCCAACAACGATGGTGTCGTTGCCTGCCCCAGCGCTGGTTGTTCCGCCGCTTGCCAGTACAAGGATGGAGTCGTTGCCGTTGCCAGCGTCAATGGAGCTGGCTGCCGTAAGCTGCAAAAATACATCATCGCCATCTGTTCCTGAGAGTGCACCTGCGGTTCCCTGTTCGCTGGTAACAGAACCGTCCTGCGCAAAGATGCGCGTTTCGCCTGTGTCCGCAAAGGTCACTGCAAGGGAGCCGTCTTCCCGTTCGTTCAGACGCACATTGCAGGCTGCATCAAATGTGACTTGTTGGCCATTGGCACGGGTTACAGAAACGGAAGACCCTGTAACCACAGCGTTCTGATAGCTGGCGGATACGTCTACGCGCATGCCCTGGGGGGATGTCAGCGAGTCTTGCGTTTGCGTTATGTTGCCTTTTTGATAGCCGGGGCAGGCAGAGGGGACGATGCCCGTGTCGAGATATTCCTGCAGGTACTTCCCGCTTATCAGAATATCCTTGAGCGCATCCTGCAGGCTGCAGCCCTTGGCTTTGAGAATCTGCTCAAGACTGGTTTGTTCCTCTTCCATTTTTTGGCGGGAGGATTGCCCAAGAGAAACAGAATCGCCTGATGAGGTTGCGGCAGCGCTAGATGCCGCCTGCGTCGAAGTGCTGTCATATGACCAGCCAAGGCTGTTCGGTATCACAAATTCATATTGTCGAAGGTCTATTTGCATGATCGCTCCCGTGTACTGATATGTAGTAAAAAAATCAGTTTTACTGGATGATTTGCGCTTGTGGAATAATTTTCCTTGTATAAAATATAGCAAATTTGATGCCATTTCGGGCAGTAATGTAGAGTAACAGCTTTTTCATATCGGTGTGGCGGGGCTTTATGCTGATCTGTGGTATATGTTGCGCAGTTACAATGGGCTGATAATACAGATAAAATAGGGTAATTATTGAAGGTGCTCGCTTGCAGGTGTCAGTTGTTCTGCCAGCAGCAGGCATTGAGAAGAACCTGGCAGTTTTTTGCACCTCACCTACTGGGGTGCCGGAGCTGGGTAAAAATTTCCTTTGACATGTTATAACTAAAAAACTAGTTATGTGGTTATGAGAACGACGTACCTGAATACCCTTCCTGAACATTGGCAGCCCGTGGCCGCAGTATTCGCAGCCATGGGGGATACCACCCGTCAGCGCATCCTGCTTTTGTTTGAGCCTGGCGAGGAACTTTCCATCAAGGATATTGCCGCAGAATTTGATTTTGGACGTTCCACCATTGTGCACCATCTGGCAGTGCTGGAAAAAGCCGGAATCCTCGCCGTGCGGCGTGAGGGCAGGCAGGCCCTGTATTCTGTATGTCACAATGTTGTGCTGGATTCTCTGGAAAAACTCCGTCTCTTTATTGAAGAAGACCTGCAAGAAGGGGCTGCTGCGCAGCCCCAAGCTGAGAAGGGAACAAACGCATGAACCAGTCGCCCGAATCACTCCCGGCAGCCAGTGGAAAAAAAATACTGCTGAGCATGGGCACCACCTATGCTATGGGCACATTTAACGATAATTTTTTCAAACAAGCCGCATTGTTGCTTGCCGCCAGCGCGGGGCTTGAATCCATTCAGGGCATTGCCTCCGCCATGTTCGCCCTGCCGTTTGTGGCCTGTTCTGCCTGGGCAGGGTGGCTGGCAGATCGCATGCCCAAGAATAAGATGGTCATCTGGTCCAAATTTATGGAACTTGCGGCCATGCTCTATGGCGTGTGGGCGCTCGTGGATATGAACTGGGCCGGCATGGTGGTCGTGGTTTTTTTGATGGGCCTGCAATCCACAATATTCAGCCCCGCCCTTAACGGAGCCATTCCGGAAAACTTTCCTCCGCAGGAAGTGCCACGGGTCAATGCACTGCTCAAGCTGGCAACCACTGCAACCATTCTGCTGGGTATTGCCGCTGGCGGCGTTGTGCTGGATCTGCCCGAATTTTCTGCAGTTGCCGCATTCATCCCGCAGGGGGAGCATGGTTTTGGCCGACTGGCAGTGGGGGCTGTGGCTGTATTTATAGCTGTTATCGGGCTGGCCTCTGCCTTTGGTATTGGCAAAAGCGTTGTTTCTGTCGGGGCAAATGCTCCCTTTCCCCTGCTGGGCCCGGTGCATTCCGTGCTCCATGCGCTGGAGTGCCGCAGGCGTGACCCGCATCTATTTCTCACGCTGGCAGGGGAGGCCTTTTTCTACTGCCTGTCATCCTTTGCCCTGTTGTGCATCAATAATCTCGGCATCATCCAGCTGGGCTTTTCGCTTACCGTTACGAGCCTGCTTTCCGTGGCGATGATGATTGGCATATGCGTGGGTTCCGTTCTGGCCGGGCGGTACGAAGCCACAAGCTGGCGGCGCATTATGGTTCCGGCTGGCGCAGGGCTTGGCCTTGGCCTTATGCTTTCCGGCCTTGCCCCACTGCTGCCGGAGGCGCTGCAATTTCCCTGGCTTTTTCTGCTGCTGACGTTTTCCGGCGTTTGCGGCGGCCTGTACCTCATACCGCTTGTGAGCTTTATTCAGGTAAGGCCAGCCGCCACGGAAAAAGGAAAAACTCTGGGGATTTCCAACTTTTCGTGCTTCAGCGGCATCCTTCTTTCTGGTTTGATTTTCGCATGGCTGGGCAAGGTGCCGCCAGCATGGCTTTTGGCTGGCAGCGGTCTTGCGGCGCTGGTTTTCATCAGCTGGGCCGCAGTGCGAATTAGCCGCATGTTTTCTTGCGGCAAGCGTTTCAGCCTTGCGGGGCTGTGTTTGCGCCTGCTGCTGGGCCTGCGCTACCGCGTGACCGCGACCGGGCTTGAAGCCATATCCGGCCCCGGCCCAATCCTGTTTATGCCAAATCACCCCGCGCTGATGGACCCTATCATTGTATATTCGTTGCTGGCGAATCATGCGCCGCGCCCCCTTGCAGACGAGCGCCAGATGGAAGGCCCGCTTGGACGGCTGGCGGCAAAGGCCCTGCGTGCAGTGCTTATTCCCGACGCCATGAAGGATGGAGCCAAGGCGCGACAGGGCGTTGAGGCTGGTATGCAGGCCGTGCTGGATGCCTTGCAGGCCGGGGACAACGTATTGCTGTACCCCGCAGGGAGGATTTATCGCTCAGCAAGGGAAAGCCTTGGCGGCAATTCCGGGGCAGCGCTTATTCTGCAAAAAATGCCCGGCCTGCGTGTGGTGCTGGTGCGCACAACCGGATTGTGGGGCAGTACTTTTGGCTACGGAGCCACAGGGAAAGCCCCGCATTTTGGCAAGGTGCTGCTGCGTGGCGCACTGGCGGTAGTTGCCAATCTGCTGTTCTTCACCCCGCGTCGCCCCGTGACTGTGGAGTTTGTGGAGTCTGATGATCTGCCCCGCACGGGCGAAAAACGTGTGCTCAACCCCTGGCTGGAGCAGTTTTATAATCAGGCGGAGCGCCCGGCGCAGGAATTTCCCCGTTTTTTCTGGCAGGGAAGCGAGGCCCGGATTCTGGATGCCGTGCCGCAAAACCGAACGGCAGAGGAGGCGGATATTCCTGCGGAAGTGCGCGCCGCTGTGTATGCGGCCCTGCGTGAGGCGGCGGGCCTGCCGGAAAATCAGCCGCTCTCGGACGACATGACCCTTGGCGGCGATCTGGGGTTGGACAGCCTGGCCCTCATGGATCTTGCCCTCAGCCTTGAAGGCGCGCAGGGCGCAACCATCGCAAATCTGGAATTTCTGGTTACTGTGCGCGATTGCCTGCTGGCGGCGAGCGGTCAGCTCGGCGAGATCAATGCAGACGCCCCCGCGCCCGCAGGCTGGTTTGCGCCTGCCGTCGGTCAGAAGTTCGCCATACCCGAACACGCCGCAACCATTGCCGATGCCTTTCTGACCCAGATGCGTTCCGCCCCTGCCCAGCCATTGCTGGCTGACCGCGCAAGCCTGCGCAGCCGGAGGGACATCCTCATGGGCGCACTGATTCTGGCTCGCCGTTTACGGACGCTGCCCGGCGAGCGCCTGGGTATCATGCTGCCCGCCGCGCCAGCGGTGGTTACGGTGTGGCTTGCCGCACTGCTGGCAGGCAAGACGCCTGTGCTGTTCAACTGGACGGTGGGGCAAGCCAACCTCCGTCACTGCATTACTATAACCGGGGTCAGCCATATTCTCAGCGCGACGGCCTTGCAGGAACGGCTGGAACGTCAGGGGCTGGGCCTTGCATCCCTGCCTGTGCAGTGGGTGCTGCTGGACAAGCTGGCGGCATCGCTGACCATCTGGGAAAAACTCTGCGGCGCGTTCAAAGCCCGCCTGCTGCGCAATCTGGAAAAATACGCGGTGCCGGAAACAGCGGCGGTGCTCTTTACATCCGGCTCGGAATCTCTGCCCAAGGCCGTGCCCCTGAGCCACGCCAATCTTCTCGCCAATGCCCGCGACATTGTGGAGGTGCTGCACCTTGAGCCGGACGACAGCGTGCTTGCCATGCTGCCGCCATTCCATTCCTTCGGCCTTATGGTGAATATTGTATTGCCCCTGTCGCTGGGCATCCGGGCGGCCTTCCACCCCAACCCCACAGAGCCTGGCCCGCTGACGGCTTTGGTGCGCGATTACAGACTCTCGCTCATGGCCGCGCCGCCAACCTTTCTTGGGGCAGTGCTTGACCGGGCAGCAGGGACAGAAAATCTGGCAAGCCTGCGCTGCGCCTTTGTGGGGGCGGAGAAATGCCAGGACCACGTCTACCGCGCTTTTGCCGCGCAATGTCCGCACGCCGCGCTTTGTGAGGGCTATGGCGTTACGGAATGCTCCCCGGTGGTTTCCGTCAACAGGCCGGGCGACATTGTGTGCGGAACCATAGGTCACGCAATGCCGTCGGTAACACTGGCCCTGGTGCGCGAAGAAGACGGCAATATCTGCGGGCGTGTGGAGGCGGGGCAGACCGGCATGCTTCTGGTGCGCGGCCCCAGCATCTTCGGCGGTTATCTGAGTGATGCGCCCTCGCCCTTTGTGGAGTTTGAAGGTCAAACATGGTACCGCACAGGCGACCTTGTGCGCATGGATGAAACTGGCCGCCTGACCTTTCAGGGGCGGCTCAAGCGCTTTGTGAAGATTGGCGGAGAAATGATTTCTCTGCCGCAGATCGAATCCGTACTGCTCGAAATATTCGGCAAGCGGGGCGACGCGCCGGAGCAAGGCCCAGCGCTGGCTGTTGAAGCCACAGCGGAAGAAAGCGGCTCGGCAATTATGCTCTTCACCCCGATGGCACTCTCCTTGCCGGATGTGAATGCCGCCCTGCGTGGGGCGGGGCTTTCATCCTTGTATGCCATAAAGCGCATTGTGAAGGTGGAGGAGATCCCCTTGCTGGGCAGCGGAAAAACGGACTACAGGACGTTGAAAGGGAGTGTTGACGCGGTTTAGTTTGGAAACTTGCCATGCTGCTAAGCAAAGGGTCGCAGGACTGATACATGTTCCTGCGGCCCTTTCTGTGGTCTTTTCAATAGGCACTGGCAGTGGTGGGGGAGCCGTGCTTACGTTTGCACCTTGCCCCGCTATGGCGAGGAACGTTCCGAGAGCGGTTGCATCTCAAGGTTGCAGAATTATCGTGTAAAGCAGAGAGCCGAGCGCATAAAAACCGAAACCCATGAGGACCACCCCGGACATTCGTGATACGCAAAGGGAAAATCCTTCGGGCAAGCGGCGCTGAGCCAGCGCAACCCCACCGCTCAACAAGAACCACCACAACAAAGACCCCAGAAATACTCCAGCAACAACGGCAAGAGCATTGGTTGCTCCCGGCGTGTCGGTCAAGCCGAGGCCAGCGAACAGTGCCGCAAAGGAGAAGATGGTCACGGGGTTGGTGAGCGTAAGAAGGAATGTTGCGGCGATAGTGCCGGAGAGTCCCCTGAATTCACTGGTGCGGGCAGGCGCTGCCGCCCGCCGGAGATTTGACCGCAGGCTTTTCCAGCCAAGCCACAGCATGAACAGACCGCCTGCAAGCTTGAGCCACGGGGCAAGCGTTGCCAGTGTTGCCGTTAAGGTTGAAAAGCCGATCGCCGCAAGGCTCGCGTAGATTGCATCGGCCAGGGCCGTTCCCAGCCCTCCGGCTACTCCAGCCCAAAAGCCCCGCTCAAGCGCGCGGTTTATGCACAATACGCCGATGGGGCCAAGGGGAGCTGCCACGGCCAGGCCAAGAAGCATGCTTTTACAGAATAACAGGAGTTCCATCAGTTGGTCTTTTTGCTGCGTTGACAGTATATTATTGATGATCGGGCGTCTTGATTGCTGAGTCTTGATCTACGGGGTTAGCCAATCGCCCGTGCCATGGTCCCTGTGGTAGCCGCCGGAATATCTGGCCCACGTGCAGCCATAAATTTTACCGTTTCTGTCCGGGTACAGATTGAAAACAGTCATGCGTTTGACTGTAACAGAGTCCATTCTGCTTGGTGCAGCAGGGGAATCGTAGTAATAGTAATATGCCCAGATTTTGTCCCCATCATCATTATATTTTTTGGGTCTTGCCTAGCTGAGCCATTCATGATTGGCTTCAAAGCTAGGTATGCCAATGAAAAACAAGTATGCAATTCGTTCAAAAATTTCTGAGGCCAAAATCCGGCAAATCGTGAGACTGTTTGCCGTTGACTTGGATGCCTTGCAGATTGCGCAAATCGCAGGTGTTAACCGAAATACCGTAAACAGGTATTTGGCTGCATTTCGCGAACGCATTGCCCATTTCTGCGAGGCAGAATCTCCTGTAAAGGGAGAAGTTGAGGTTGATGAAAGCTACTTCGGCGCTCGCCGAGTTAGGGGCCTTCGAGGCCGTGGAGCCAGAGGGAAAACTATTGTTTTTGGCCTGTTCAAGCGAAATGGCCGAGTCTACACAGAGGTTGTCCCCGACTGCTCAAAGGCCACGCTCCAAGGCATTATTCGCGGTCGGGTAGAACTCGAAAGTATTATCCACTCTGACGGCTGGCGTGGCTATGATGGCCTGGTCGACTTGGGGTATCAGAAGCACTTCAGAGTGCAGCATGGCAACAATGAATTTGCCAATAAACACTCACATATTAATGGCATTGAAAGCTTCTGGGCCTTCGCCAAGACGCGCCTTGTGCGCTTTAGAGGGTTGGCAAAACACACTTTCTACTTCCATTTGAAAGAATGCGAATTCCGGTTTAACCACAGAAACGAGGACATTTACAAACTTGTCCTCAAAATGCTCCGGGAAGCACCTCTCTGCTAGGCATGACCCTATTTTTTATATATTGATCTTTGGAATGAAGATAACTCATCAATGTGCTTGCCCAGATAGTCACCATCTGAACACATTCGCTCCTCGGCTCTGGCGATATATTTCCACGTTTCAACCCGGCGCATTTCTTTTGGAATCCACATATTGAGGACTTTCCCGGTATTGACATCTATGACAGGCTTGCTGGGAGGTGGGTCAGTCGAAATAGCAGCCAAATCTGGAAGGCACCCGGAAAGAATGCCTATAATGGAGGCAAGCATTAGCATGTTGCGCAGCATGTTAGACTCCCCCCCATATTTTGCATCGCGGGAGTATACTGGTAACTGATAATAGGCGCAACGATATGTAATTGCTAGATTATTGGTCTGTTTTGCGTAGCCTGTGAAAGGTGAAAAGTGCTAACTTTCTAAGATAATAATTTGAAATTATTGAATTATTTATGTATATACGTGTGGCAAGTTGTTGTTTGCGTATGGAGCGCCCTTGGTTTGCCTGTCGCGCGAGAGGCCGGGTACAAAAAAGCGCACCACCAAGGATGCGCTTTTGCCTGTCATTGATCTGCACCAGCCGTGATGCTGGATTCCGTGCCGCTACTGCTCGGCGCTTTCCTGCAAGACGTCAACCCAGCGCGCCATGCGGGCAGTTTGTTCCAGATACCAGAGCGAAGCCATAAGCGGCGAAAGGGTGCCGCCGTTGGGGTCAAACATGGCAAGGGAGCCGCTCTTGCGCAGGGCATCCCACGCGCTCAGGGCGTCATTAAAAGCCTTGGCGCGTTCCGGGTTCAGGGTGGCGGCAACGCGCGCGCGTTGCGCGTTCAGGCGGGTTTCAAGGCGTTCCTGTTCCGCACTCATGCAGTCCTGCATGCCGGTTGTCACCCCAGCAGCTTCGTCCATGCAGGCCTGATAGGTCTGACTGAACAGATTCTCTGCCGGGAGGGCGGAATCCTGCTGGTCAGGGCTGTCGGCGGCAGTGGCGGCGCTGGCGTCCTGCTGCACCGGGGGCGCCGCTTGCGGCGCGGCCTCTGCGGCAAGGGCGGGGTGGGCAACAAGCAGCACGGCACAGAGCGCACTGAATGCGGCAAGATTGGCAAAGAACGTTGCAAAGGATCGACGAGCAGACGACATCCCAGACTCCTTGGCGAAAAAACCTTATATGTTGAAAGTGTACGCGCGCCGGGTGCCGTGCGCAAGCATTCTTACCTGTATTCCCTTCCAGACCACAGCACGCGGCCAATAACCCTGAACTGGTCGGCGCAGTCGCCGCGCAGGTCAAGGCTCACAGGCGGATAGGCCGGGTTGACGCTGTTCAGAACAATCTTGCCGGGAAGTTTATCAATGCGTTTTATATAGATGGCGTCTTCAAAGCCAACGGCATAAAGCCGCCCAGGGCTGATTTCCGTCTGGCCCCGATCCAGCAGCACCAGATCGTTGTCAAAAATTTCCGGCACCATGCTGTCGCCAGAAACACGCATGAGCACCATACGCCGGGGGTTGCCCTTGCGGCGTAAAAAATCGCCTCTGAAGGCATAGCTGCCTTGGCTGTGACTGTTGACCTCAAGACTGCCCGTTCCGGCAGAGAGCCGCGCTTCCGCCAGCGGCACACTGATGAGATCCGTCTCGCAATCCGCCTGAATGCTGGGCAGTTCGCCATCTGCCGCTTCCGGCAGCCGCATGGGGCCGCTGCCAAAAAAAAGCCAGTGGGCGTTTACGCCTGTCTGGGCGGCGCAGGTCTGAATCCACGCAGGCGGCACTTCGCCGCGTTTGCGCGCTCCGCTCACTGATTGCGGGGTGATGCCCAGCGACCTTGCCAGTTCCGCATCGCTCACCACGCTGAGGGCTTGCATAAGCCTTTGCAATGTTTCTTTGAAGTCTGATTTTTCAGGCATGGCGTTCCTCGCTTCCGCGCGAATGGGTGATTGCCGCACACGCTTTCGGCGGGGTTGTTTCAACTTTTCATTCAGGGTATCAATCTCAGGCGTTGCTTGCAAGGATAAAATAAGCTAAAAGCTGATGGTCGCGCGGTTTTGTCCGCATATTTGCAGATTTTGCCATCCGCACCCGTCGGGCTGCGGTGAACCGATCCACAGGAGGCGGTATGGCTTTCATTTCGTCTTCGCTGGAACTGCTGGCTCCGGCAGCGGTCATTTCTGACCACAGGGCGGGGCTGCCCCTGTATCTTGCGCCCGTGGAGGCGGGTTTTCCTTCTCCGGCGGAGGATTACCTCGACTGCAAGCTGGATCTGCACAGGTACATGGTGCGCAATGAGGCTGCCACCTTCTTTTTGCGCGCGCATGGGGAATCCATGCTGGGGGCGGGTATCCATGACGGCGATCTGCTGGTGGTTGACCGCTCGGTCGATGCCGGGCACCGCAAGGTGGTTATCGCCGCGCTGGAAGGGGAGCTGACCGTCAAGCGTCTGCTGCGCCGCGAAGGGCGCGTCTTGCTTGCCCCCGAGAACCCCCGGTTTGACCCCATCGATATCACAGAAAGCGAATTCGTGCATATATGGGGCGTTGTCACCTATGTCGTTCACAAGCTCTGATTCACCTGCGTCCCTGTGGGCGCTGGTGGACTGCAACAATTTTTACGCCTCGTGCGAAAAACTGTTCCGGCCCGATCTTGCCGACCGCCCTGTGGTGGTGCTTTCCAACAACGATGGCTGCATTGTGTCGCGCTCGGCTGAGGCCAAGGCTCTGGGCATTCCTATGGGCGCGCCGGAATTCAAGCTGCGTTCCCAGTTGCGCGCGCTGAACGTGGCGGTATTTTCCTCCAATTACGCGCTGTACGGCGATATTTCCGCGCGGGTAGTCGATATTCTGGAGCAATGCTGCGCTCAGGTGGAGCCGTACTCCATTGATGAATCCTTTTTGCGCCTTGAGGCCCCCCATCGGGCCAACCTGCCCGAATTCTGCCGCGATGTGCGGCAACGCATCCAGCGCTGGACGGGGATCACAGTTTCCGTCGGGGTTGGAGCAACGCGCACCCTTGCCAAGATTGCCACACATGTGGCCAAAAAGCATCCGTCCTACGGGGGGGTGTTTTCCCTGGCACGGCAAGAGCGTGATATCGACCGAGTGCTTGCGGGTACGCCCGTTGAGGATGTTTGGGGCGTGGGGCGGCGGCAGGCGCGGCGCTTGTGGGCCGAGGGCATCTGCACGGCCCTGCATCTGAAAAACGCTGACGATATCATGCTGCGCCGTCTGCTCACCGTGACGGGCTGGCGCACGGCTCTGGAATTGCGCGGCGTTCCCTGCCTCGGCAACGATACAGCTCCTGTGGCGCGCAAAACGCTCATGTCCACGCGTTCTTTTGCACAGCGCATCCACGACAAGGCCATGCTGGCGCAGGCGCTTTCCACCTTTGCCGTGCGCGCGGCCACGCGGCTGCGGCGCGAGGGTCTTGTGGCCAGCGGGCTTGGCGTTCACATCCGCACGGCGCGCCCCGGTCAGGCGGCAGTGGGGGAGCGGCTTTACGACCAGTCAGCCCAGTGCCCCCTGCCTATTCCTACGGCTGACAGCCAGATGTTCATCCGCACGGCGCTGGAAGGGCTGGAGCGCATATTTTTACCCGGTTTTGCCTATGCGAAGGCCGGAGTGATGCTCTACGGCCTTGAACGGGCCGATGCGGTGCAGGGCAGTTTGTTGGCCCTTGCGGCCGGGCTTGAATCCGGCGGTGATGGACGGCGGCAGAGCCTCATGCGCTCGTTGGACAATATCAATAACCGTTTTGGCCGCGATACGGTTATCTTTGGCGCGCAGGGCATGGGCGAGGCCCCCTGGCATATGCGGCAGGAACACCGCTCCCCCCGCCTCACAACCTGCTGGGATGAACTCCCGCTTGCCCGCTGCTGAAGCTCTCCCCTTTCTTCATTTTCTGCCCTTGAGTACATCTGCTCGTCATGGTGAAAGTGCCATTTTGCCATTTGCATGCTTGCATAAATTTATGATGCAATACATTGTTTATGGTGTGTTGCATCGTAGCGAATTTCGAGATTTGCACAAAATTTTAGTTTATAGTAAGGTGTCGCTACTGGTACAAAAATTACATATATTATTGGTATATGGCATGTCATGCTCTGTGTAGAGTTGTGATTTTTACTGTTGTGGTTGTTTAACGATTTTGTCTTAACATTATGGAAGTTCGGTAATAACCGAGGAGGCGTTCAAGAGCTGGTGCTGTCTGCGCTGATGACTCCAGCCCGTTCGTTTTGACGGCCATATTGGGGCCGTGCTTCCATATACTCGTCCCTCCCCAGGGGCTACACCCGCAGCGATTTTCTGCTGCGGCAGAAGGAGAGTATATGGCGAAGATTTCCGTCAAGAATCTGTTCAAGGTCTTTGGGCCAAACCCGGAGCATGCCCTTCAGCTGGCATCCAAGGGGCGTTCCCGCGAAGATATTTTGCGGCAGACACGCTCCACCGTGGCGCTGCGTGATGTTTCCCTCGATATAGCGGAGCGTGAGCTGCTCGTGGTCATGGGGCTTTCCGGCAGCGGCAAGTCCACACTGCTGCGCTGCCTCAACGGGCTCGTCATGCCCACGGCTGGTTCCGTGCTGGTGGATGATCAGGACATCATGCGGATGAAGCCGCGCGAGCTGCGTCGTGTGCGGCAGCGCTGCTTTGGGATGGTTTTTCAGAATTTTGCCCTTTTCCCACACCGCACTGTGCTGCAAAATGCGGCCTTTGGCCTTGAGGCCATGGGGGTGGGCGAGCCCCTGCGCCTGAAAAAAAGCGGCGAGATGCTTGAGCGCGTGGGCCTTTCTCAATGGGCCAATGCCTATCCCCGGCAGCTTTCCGGTGGCATGAAGCAGCGGGTGGGCCTTGCCCGCGCTCTGGCAATGGAGCCGGAAGTGCTGCTCATGGACGAAGCCTTCAGCGCGCTTGATCCGCTTATCCGGCAGGAAATGCAGGAGGAACTCCTGACGCTCCAGCAGGATATCCACAAAACCATCATCTTTATCACCCATGATCTGAACGAGGCCTTCCGACTTGGCGACCGCATTGTGCTGCTGCAGGACGGCGCGGTGGTGCAGACCGGCACGCCGGAGCAGATACTGCAATCGCCCGTCAACAATCACGTGGCCCGCTTTGTGGCCTCCGCCGACGTCACCCATGTGCTCACGGCGGGCGGCATCATGAAAAGGTCGGAAGACTGGGCCGTGCTGGGCCATGACGGGCCGCATTCCGTTTTGCGCAAGATGGCCGCGCATTCCATAAGCTCCCTGTTTGTTCTTGATGCGCAGCGGCGTTTTGCGGGCATTCTGTATGCCGCCGATGCCGAGCGCATGGTGGCCGAAGGCAAGGCGGATATTGCCGCCATCACCCAGCGCGACATAACAACCGTCGCGCCCTCGACCCCCATTGCAGAAGTGATGCCCATCATGGCTGAGCTTCCTTATCCGCTGGCAGTTGTTGATGATCGGCAGAAGCTTCAGGGCGTCATCGTACGCGGCCTGCTGCTGGCGGCAATGGTGGAGGGCATGGAAGCAGGAGGTCAAAATGCTGCCTAGAATCCCCCTGGCCGAGAGCATTGACGCCTCCGTAGACTTTCTGGTGGAAACCTGTTCGGATTTTACTCGCGCCGGTTCTGCTGTAATGGGTAAGCTGCTGGACGGGTTTGAAAACCTGCTCATGCTGCCTCAGCCCTGGCTGTTCATCATCCTGCTGGGTCTTGTGTGCTGGTGGGCCACGCGCAGTCTGAAACTGCCCGCCTTTTCCATGCTGGGCTTTGCCCTGCTGTGGAATCTTGGCTTGTGGGAACCGACCATGAGCACGCTGGCCCTGGTGCTTTCCGCAACCTTGCTTTCCGTGTTGCTGGGGGTTCCCTGCGGCATCCTGGCGGCAGTGTCGGGCTGGGGGAGGCAGATCATCATGCCCGTGCTGGATGTTATGCAGACCATGCCCGCATTTGTGTATCTTATTCCCGCCATTCCCTTTTTCGGCATCGGCAAGGTAAGCGCAGTGGTGGCAACAGTGGTCTTTTCCGTGCCGCCAGCCATTCGCCTTACCTGCCTGGGCATCAGGCAGATTCCCGCAGACCTTGTGGAATGCGCCGAAGCCTTTGGTCTCACGCGTGTGCAGCGTTTGCGCAAGCTTGAACTTCCCCTCGCCATGCCCACCATTGTGGCAGGCGTAAACCAAACGATCATGCTGGCACTTTCCATGGCGGTCATTGCCGCCATGATTGGCGCGCGGGGCCTTGGCGGCGAAGTCTGGAAAGCAATTCAGAGATTGCAGATAGGAAATGGCTTTGAAGCCGGGCTTGGAATTGTTATCGTGGCAATCACACTTGATCGCCTCTTTCGTGCGTTGGCGCAAAAATGCGCCGGACAAAACTAGACGGGAGGACGCAATGACACGCAGACTTTTTATAATGGTGCTTGCCATCATGGTTTTGTGGGCGTGGCCTGCTCAGGCCGCTGCTGGCAGCAAGCAGAACAAAACCCTTAAAATTGTCTATGTCGAGTGGGATTGCGCCACTGCCTCCAGCAATCTTGCCAAGGCCGTGCTGGAAGACAAGCTCGGTTACAAGGTGGAATTGCTGCCCGTTACACAGCCAATATTATGGACGAGTATTGCTACCGGCGATGCCGACGCCATGGTGACGGCATGGCTGCCCGATACCCACGCCGCCATGTACGGCAAGGTGAAAAATCAGGTGGAAATGCTGGGCAAGCTTGCGGGCGGCGCGCGTCTGGGGTTGGCCGTGCCGGACTATGTGCCGCTCAAGTCCATTGATGAACTGGATGCCAATGCGGACAAGTTCAAGGGTCGCATTGTGGGCATTGATCCGGGTTCTGGTCTGATGCAGCTTACGGAAAAAGCTCTGAAAGATTATGATATAAAGCAGTTGCAGCTTGTGGAGGGCAGTGGAACCATCATGACCTCCAGTCTGTCCGAGGCCATCCGCAAGCAGGAGTGGATTGTGGTGACGGCATGGTCGCCCCACTGGATGTTTGGCCGCTGGCAGATGCATTATCTGGATGATCCGCTGGGCAGCCTGGGCAAGGAAGAAGGCATTTTCAAGGTTGGCCGCAAAGGGCTGAAAAAGGATCATCCTGATGCCTGGGCCTTTTTGACCAACTTCCGGTACGAAGATCCAAGCCAGCTCCAGAGGCTCATGAACTGGAATCAGGAAAAGGGCGCAGATCCTCTGGAAAACGCCCGCCGCTTCATGAAGGAAAATCCCCAGATGGTAGAAGCCTGGCTTAAAAAATAGGTAAGACCTGCAAGAGGCGTTATTGTTTCTTCTGATGCACCCCGGTTGCCCGCAAAGGCCGCCGGGGTGTATGCGTTCAGGGCCGCGCGGAATGAACGGCTGGCGGGCCAAGGCTGCCGCCGCGCGCGGGCCAGATAATCCGCACAGCGCCGTCACGCCCTGTGTAATAGAGCGGGGCGTTCGCGGCAGCGCACCACTCGCGCAGCGGTTGCGAAGGGTAGCCGTAGCGGTTTTCAAATCCGCACGAGGCGACCACAAGGTCGGGCTGCGCAGCTGCATAAAATTCCGGCAGAAACCCTGTGGCGGAGCCGTGGTGCGGCGCAACAACGACCTCGGCCCGCAGGTCATCTCCGTTATCCAGCAGGCGGCGCAGCACCGGGCGTTCCGCATCGCCCAGAAACAGGGCCAGACCACGGCCATGCTGGGTCAACCGGGCCACCACCGAGGCATCATTGCCTTGCCATGCATCCCATTCGCCTATTGGCGGGTGCAGAACTTCCAGGCGCAGACCCAGAGACGGTTTACCCAGCGTCAGAACATCCCCACGCACAAGGGCGCGGCTGTGGTGGACCGTGCGCGCCGCGCGCCACTGTTCGCCCCAGCTGCCCTTGCCTTCGCGCCCGTTATCCAGCAGGTGATCCACACGAAAAACGCGCAGTATGTGCAGCAAGCCGCCCATGTGGTCAAGGTCGGGGTGGGTGTTGAGCACAGCGGCCAGATGCGGCGCGTCATTGTAGGTCAGGGCCGGGGCCACCAGCGCCTGCCCCGGATCAAAACGCGGCGAGGCGCTGCCCCCGCCGTCCAGCAGCAGACGCACATGCCCCGGTAGACGCAGCAGCAGGGCCTGACTCTGGCCCACATCCAACACATCAAGGCGAACATGGTCTGACAGGCGCTCTGCGGTGCGCAGGGCCGGGCCAACGCATAACAGCAGCGCCCCGGCCAGCAGCAGACGTTGCGCCGCGCGGGGCAGGTCTGCGCGTCCCGCCTTCAGCGCAAGCGCCCCAAGCAAGGCCGCAAAAGCTGGCAGGGCTGTCCAGTGCGGGCGCAGCAGGGCCGGGGGCTGCAACAGGTTCGCGCCAGCCAGCCACGCAAGGCAGTCTGTAATCCATTGGCAGGGCAGAGCCGCCATGTCCAGCACTGCCCGCGCCGCAAGGTCAAGGCCCAGAGCGGACAGGAGCAGGCCGAGCACCGAGGCGGGCAACACCAGCATGTCGGCCACGGGAAGCCAGAGTACATTGAGCCAGAACCAGTGCCCCATATTGTTGAACAGCAGCATGTTCAGAGGCAGCAGGGCAATCTGGATGCCCAGGGAAACCAGAAAGATCCGCGTTAATGCCCATGCTCCCCGTCTGAGCCTCTGATTCACATGCCCGCCAAAACCTCCGTTCCGCCGTTTCAGTGCAGCCGGATCCGGCTCCGGAGCCAGTACCCGCAGCCAGGGCAGGCTCACGCCGATGACCGCCACGCACAGCACGGAAAGTTGCAGGCCTGTATCCAGCATGCTCAGCGGGGAAGCCACGCTGATGCAGAGCAGGGCGGCGCAGAGTACATCAAGCGTTGTGTGGGGCCGCCCGCGCAAAAAATAGACGGCAAGAAGCAGCAGCATGACGGCGGCCCGCAGCAATGACGCCGGGGCATCGCCCAGCCACAGATAGGCCAATGCTGGCGGCAGTGTTGCCAGCAGCGCCCATACGGCGCGGGGGCGGCACAGATAGATGCCGGGGCGAACCCGCGCGGCGGCAAGCACGCAGAGCAGGCCCACAAGGCCCGCCACGGTGAGGTGCTGGCCGGAAAGGGCGAGACTGTGCACCAGCGTGGCCGAGGCAAAATTGTTCAATGTCTGCTGGTTCAGGTATTGCCTGTCGCCAAAGAGCAGGGCCAGCAAAATGGCCTTGCCCTGCGTGAGCTTGCCTTGCGCGAGCTGGTTGTGGGATGGCGGAGCGGAAGCGCCAGCAGCTATGGTTTCGTCTGCCCCTCCCGCATGGGTTTGTGCAGCCTCCTGAGCCGGAAACAGCGCGCCCACAAAATCCTGCCGCAATGATTCGCGCCAGCGGGCGGAAAGGGTCGGCTGGCCGGAAATGCGCGGCTCCCCCTGATTGCCCAGAGTCCACATGCGCCAGCGCACGCCTTGAGCAGCCAGCCACAGGCCCCAGTCAGTCTGACCTTCATTGGCAAAGCCCTGTGCGGGCATGGGCCGCCGCGTCAGGCAGACTGTCTGACCGGGGAGCGGAGGAGAAAGGGCAATGGCGGCTGTGGGGGCTTCCCATGTCCAGGCCAGTTTGCCGGGCAGGGGGCGAACAGTTGAATTTGCGGCGTCTGGCGGTATTGCGGCAGCATTAGAGGCAGAGGGCAGGCCATCCTTGCTGTCTGCATACGTCGGGCGCACATCGCTCAGCAGCAGGCGCAGGCGGTTGTCGGGGAGGCCCTGCATATCGCGTACAATGCCGCACACTCGCGGCGGCTGGCCCGTTTGCCTTGTCTGCTCTTCTGTTGCGAGCAGCGCTGGCCACGGGCAGCCATAGAGTTGCCAGTATCCGGTCAGAAATCCCGCCAGCAGGCACAAGGCGGCAAGAGCCGTGCGTGCGGCGCGCCACAGGCGGGCATCCGCAAAAAACAGCAGCAAGGCACAGCAAAGCGAGGGCAGGGGCCAGGGTGCTGCGGTAATGCCCGCTATCCAGAAGCCCAGATACGTCTGCCAGAGCAGGGGGGCTTGCAATGGAGGGTGCCGCATGACGAACCTTGTAGAAGAGATGTACCGCGCGGTTGCGGCGGAGCAGTGCGCGTAAAAAAAGAGCGCCCTTGCAGCAAGAGCGCCCTTTTGAACAGCAGGAGGCTAGGACAGCTCCCGGGCCATATCCCGTTCTTCTGCCCTGCGTTTGAGTGTTTCGCGGTGGTCGTGCAGTTTTTTGCCCTTGCCGAGAGCAATTTCTACCTTGATCTTACCCCTCTTGAAGTAGAGGCGCACGGGCACAACCGTCAGGCCCTGCTGGGCCACCAGCCCTGCGAATTTGGAAATTTCCCGCTCGTGCAGCAGCAGTTTGCGCGCGCGGTCCGGCTCCTGCGACACATAGCCCGCGTTGGCGTAGGGCGCGATGTGCAGCGAAACAAGCCAGGCTTCTCCCTGGCGAAAGTCTACATAGCTATCAATAAAGTTGACCTTGCCCGCGCGGATGCTTTTGACTTCCGGGCCGGTCAGTACAATGCCCGCCTCGGTGAACTCGGAAAGTTCATAGAGGTGGCGGGCCTTTTTATTCAGGGCCACAGTGGATGGGGGTGTTTTCTGGCTCATGGGTGACTGTATGTGAAAAGGCTTGTGGTGTGAAAGGCCAGTTCCTGTCCCAGTGACTGTTGCAACGCTTCGCGCACCATGCGTTTGGAGGCGGCCACATCCGTGCTGAGCAGCACGCTGTTGGCCAGATCCATGCAGGTCTGGGCGTTGAACTGGCGTATAAGGTGCTTCATGCCCGGTACAAATCGGGGGGCGGCGGACACAGTGTCCACGCCCATGCCCAGCAGCAGGGCAAGGCCAAAGGGGTCAGAAGCAAGCTCGCCGCAGACGGAAACACCTATGCCCTCGCGGTGGGCGGCGTCAATGATGTGCTTGAGCGAGCGCACGATAGCCGGATGCAGCGGCTCGTTGAGGTAGGCCACATGGCGGTTGTTGCGGTCAATGCCCATTATGTAGTGGATAAGGTCATTGGTGCCGATGCTGAAAAAGTCGCATTCCCGCGCCAGGGCGTCGCAAATAAGGGCCGCAGCCGGGGTTTCAACCATGACGCCAAGGGGCAGCAGGGGGGCGTGGGGCAGGTTTTGCGCTGCAAGCTCCTGATGCAGCTCCTGCATGATGCGGCGCACCTGCTGCACTTCATCCAGGCAGGAAATCATGGGCAGCATGATGGCTACGTTGCCCATGGCCCCGGCGCGCATGAGCGCCCGTAACTGTGTGCGAAAAATGCCCTGATGACGCAGGCAAAAGCGAATGCCGCGCAACCCCAGCGCCGGGTTTGGCTCCTTGAGCACTGCCTGGGCGTGGAGCATTTTGTCCGCGCCCACATCAAGCGTGCGAAAAACCACACGGTCCGGCGCGGCCCGCTGGGCCACTGCCGCGTATTCTGCCAGCAGGTCTTCTTCCGACGGCAGGCGGTCGGTAAAATAGGCGAATTCGGTGCGGTAAAGGCCCACGCCGTCGGCTCCGCACTGGGCAAGAGCAGACAGCTCATTGGTGCCTTCAAGATTGGCCTGCACTTCCACACGCACGCCATCGCACATTTCGGCAGGCCAGCGGGCAGATTTGAGCGTGAGGTCTTCCCACGCCGTATATTCCTCGCGCCGGGCCGCAAAGCGGGCCTCGTCAGCCTCATCGGGGCTCAGCAGCACGCTGCCGCCGAGTCCGTCCACTACCAGGGTCTCGTTTTCGCGGGCAATGTCCATAAGCCCGGTAACGCCCGCAAGGCAGGGAATGTGCAGCCCGCGCGACAAAATGGCCGTGTGGGAGGTGGGGCCGCCTTCTGCGGTCAGAATCCCCAGCACACGGTCGAGGTTGAGTTCCATGACATCGGCGGGGGAGAGGTCTTCGGCCACAAGCACGCCGGGGGTTTCATCTTCGCCCTTATGGGCCGGATCCGCCGCCAGATGCTCGCGCAGGCGCAGGCCCACGGCGCGGATATCCTGAGCTCGGTCGCGCAGGTAGGCGTCGTCCATGCTTCTGAACAGCGCGCACAGTTCATCCACCGTGAGTTTGAGCGCCCACGAGGCGCACACAAGGTTGCTTTCTATGCGGGCCAGCGCAGCTTTAAGCAGCTTGGGGTCGCGGGCCATTTCCATCTGGGCGGCAATGACGTCGCGGTATTCCGACAGGTCTTCCGGCACATTTTCCATGGTGGCGGCCAACGAGGCGCGCACGCTTTCAGCGGCGACGCGCAGGGTCTCCTGCTCCGCAGCCACTTCGGCGGCAGAGATGCGGCGTTCGTCATCCTGCCGTGCCTTGTGCATGAAGCGCACCCTGCCTATGGCTATGCCAGGCGAAACAGGTGTGCCGAAAAGTACCGCGCGGGCCATGTCAGTCCTGTAGATTTGTTAAAAATTGGGCCAGGCCGCAAAGGGCCTCGCGGGCATCGTCACCCTGAGCCACCAGGGTCAGTTCCGCATTGGCGGGGGGCGCAAGAGAAAGTATGTCGAGCATGCTTTTGGCGTCTACCTCGCCGGTGTCGCTGACAAGCAGTATATCCGAGGCATAGCGCTGTGCCTCTTGCGCCAGCCGGGCCGCCGGCCGGGCGTGCAGGCCGTTGCGCAGGCCGATGCATACCCGTAGCGCCAGCCCTCGCGGCGTTTGTTCTATGACTTCTTCCATCATCCTACCTTATGAGCGTTTTATCGGCCAAAGGGGGACAAAGCGTGTCCACTACCGAAAAACACGTATATTCTACATGCCTATGAAGCCCAAGTCCACGAGAATAAGGGCTCCTGTTGTCACAACCCACAGCAGCAGCCTTGGCAGGCGCATCCGTCCCACGAGCCATGCGGCGGCAAGCACCGCTGCTGCGCCCATGGCGTAGGCTGTCCAGGGAAAGGGCTTCATGGTGCTGATGGGCAGGTGCCAGATAACCAGCGCGGCCAGAGCCGCATTGACCATCTTGAGCCTGTCCACCCAGTTGATGAGGTTGAGCTTGCGCAGGCGGGCGAGCGTGGTCAGCCCGTATCGCAGGCCGGAAACAAAACAGATGGATCTGAACAACAGCAGGGAACCAAACAGGATCACCGCCAGCAGCATGGCCACGTTGGTAAAGCCAGCCAAGAGCAGGCTGATGCTGAGCAGCGACCACAGGGGCAGCAATGTGCCGCTGAAAAATGAGTCGCCCAGGGCGGAAAGGGTTGTGGCCAGTGTTTCGCGCACGGAATTCAGCGCGCCTTCCGGGAGCGTCCCCTTGGCAATGGCCTGCTCAAGCGAGAGCAGGATGCCCACAAAAAGGGGAATCATGAAGGGGTGGGTGTTGCTGTGCCCCGCATAACGGCTCATGGCGCGGGCAAATGCCTGCGGCTCGGGATACAGCTCACGCAGGGCAGGCTCCAGCACGTAGGCCAGGCCTATCTGCTGCATCCCCCGGGCGGTCATGGCTGCATTGATGCAGCCTGTGCGTGCCAGGCAGGCAAGTACAACGCGTGTGGGATACATGGCAACCCCGTGGCATGCCGGTTTGGCAGTTGCGGCGAGGGCGCGTCCAAAAGGAAAGCGCCGCCTTATGAACACTCGGTCACGATCTGCTACGGCAAGCTGATTCCGCAGCGTGCGCAACTGCTGGCCTGATGCAAAGCCCGTCTTGCAGAGAGCAAAGAGCCACAGAGCGAACAGTCCCTAAGCTTCCGGCTCCGCCTCCGCCTGTTCCGTGCCTGTCAGCAAGGCGTATATTTCCTTGCCCGACCAGCCGCGCACGGCGTCCTGCACCCTGCGGGCAACCTGACGGGGCTTGCCGCCCTGGGCAAGTTCCTCTTGGGCCAGCAGCAGCACATCTTCCCTTGGGGTTCGCTCCGCCTGTTCCGGCGGGCCGACAACCACGGTGATTTCGCCCAGCAGTTCATCGGGCAGCAGGTCGCTGTCTTCCAATCGCCCTATTATAAATTCCTCGTGTTCCTTGGTCAATTCCCGGCACACGGCCACCTCGCGGGGGCCAAGAATGCGCGCGGCCTGAGCGAGGCTTTCCTTGAGACGATCCTTGCGCTCAAAAAAAATGAGCGCGCCCGGCACATGGGCAAAGGCGACAAAAAGGGCGTCGCGTCCTGCGGCATCGCGCGGCAGAAATCCCAAAAAACTATGCGGCAGCGGGGGAATGCCAGCGGCGGAAAGGGCCGTCACAGGAGCCGAAGGCCCCGGCAGCGGGGATACGGCAAGACCTTCCTTGCGGCAGGCCCGCACCAGACGGTAGCCGGGGTCTGCCAAGAGCGGCGTTCCGGCATCGGAAACAAGGGCAACAGTCTGGCCTTCGCGCAGCATGCGCAATACGCCTTCCTGCCGTTCGGCCTCGTTGTGATCGTAAAAACTCAGCAGGCGGCGGGCTTCAATGCCGCAGTCGCGCAACAGGCGGGCAGTGCGGCGGGTATCCTCGGCCAGCACAAGATCGGCGCTTGCCAGCACCTCGCGCGCACGAGGCGAAAGATCACCAGGGTTGCCAAGTGGCGTTGCCACTATCCACAGACGGTTCGCATTCAAAGGCATGGCGGCAGTGCTCCAGGTGCAGGGTATCGCCCTCGCGCACAACGCAGACCACATCAAACCGGCAGGGGCTGCTCCATGCATCGTGGGCCGCAAGCCACGCCCTGGCCGCCCGGCACAGGGTACGCTGCTTGGCAGGGGTCAGTGCGGCGGCGGGGCCGCCGTAGGTTGAACCGCTGCGGGTTTTTACTTCGACAAAAACAACGGTGTCGCCATCGCGGCAGACAATATCGAGTTCAAGCCTGCCGCTGCGCCAGTTGCAGGCCAGCAGTTCCATGCCGCTGCGTTGCAGCAGCTTGCGGGCGGCTTCCTCGCCTTTGCGCCCAAGGTTCAGATGGGCCGGGGCGGCGGCTGTTTCATCCTTGCCGCCAAAAAGCGTTTGCAGCCAGCGCGGCGTCACAACAGGCTGCCCTGCTGGGGGCTTGGCTTTTCGGGCAAAACGCCCCGAAAGGTCAGGCGGTGCTGCGGGCAGGGCCCAAGGCGGCGCAGGGCTTCGTAATGATCCTCTGTGCCATAGCCCTTGTGCGCTTCAAAGCCATAGCCGGGCCAGCGTTTTTCCAGCCGGGTCATGAGCTTGTCCCTGTATGTTTTGGCAAGGATGGACGCGGCGGAAATGGCAGGTTCGCTGGCGTCGCCGCCAATAATACTGCGCTGCGAGGGCAGGGGGGCTGTATGCCCCTTGCGCCAGTGGAAGGCAAAAACCTCGCCGGGAACAGTTTTGTTGCCGTCAATGAGCAAATGCGCCGGGGCGCAGCGCAGGCAGCGCACGGCCCTGCTCATGGCTTCAAAAGTTGCCTGTAAAATATTGATGGCGTCAATCCGGGCGGGCCACACCACACCCAGACCCCATGCCACCGCGCACTGGCGTATGCGCGGGGCGAGCATTTCGCGGGTTTTGGCGCTGCATGCCTTGGAATCGTTGAGGCCCGGCAGGTCGTAGCATTCCGGCAATATGACCGCAGCAGCTACTACAGGCCCGGCCAGACAACCGCGACCGGCTTCATCTATGCCAGCGGTAAAAAATTGCGGGACGGCCTGGCTGTTTGCCTGCAAGAGGGGAGAATCATCCAGGGGCAGCGGGGCGCTCAAGGTACTCACCAGCTGGACAAGGCTCGCCTGTGTCTGCTGGTTGCGCGGCTTTGCCGTACGGCTCAATGCTTTTCTGCCCATGATCTCTCCGCTGCGCAGCAAGGGCCGCGACCCCATGGTCAATGCGTGATGGTCAGCGTGTCAGTCTAGAGCCGTTTACGCATGAAATGAGTTGGCTGCTCCGCAAGAATTTTTCTGAAAATCCTCGCCGCAAAATACGAGCAGGCAGGCTCTGTCTGCCGTAAGCGAGCACTTCAAGCGCTAACTGTTCTAAAGACGCGCGAACAGCGCGCCAGGGATTTTGCAGTTGCCTGCATGCCCTGGCGCGCCGTAAAAACGCTCGCTGCGATTCTGATGCCTAAAAATGGATCAGAAGCGACCACGCGGCTTGATGCGCGCGGCTTTGCCCTTGAGGGCACGCAGGTAGTACAGGCGGCTGCGGCGCACGCGGCCCTGCGTGATCAGCTCAACGCGGTCGATGAAGGGCGAGTTGAGCGGGAAAATACGTTCCACGCCCACGCCGTCGGAGACCTTGCGCACCGTAAAGGTGGCGCTGGTGGTGCCGCGCTTGATGCGGATAACGTTACCCTGGAAGACCTGGATACGTTCTTTTTCGCCTTCCACAATGCGCAGGTGCACTTTCACCGTGTCGCCGGAGCGAAACGCGGGAAGATCCATGCGCTGGTTTTCCAGTTCAATTTTCCTGATGATGTCCATCGTGAACTCCTTGCAAATCCGGGCGGATTGTTGCGTCGTTGCAAAGCGGCGCCGATGCGCTCAGGCCGCCGTGTTGCGTCAGTAGTAGTCGCCTAATATCCTGTCGGCCAGAATGGCGGCCGCGCTGCGCACCGAAAGATGGTTGTAGCCCAAAAAACGCACCGGCCTCAGAGTGCCTTCGCACTGTTCGAGGACCTCCGGCGCAAGCCCTTGCGCCGTGCCCAGGCAGAGCATAACCGGCCCCTGGTCGCACCAGCGCCGCACGTCACGCGGAGTCATGGGCATGCGCCCCGGTTGGGATGCCTTGCCCTTGGCAGGCCAGACGGCAGAACTAGCCACCAGTCTGGGTCGCGTTCCATGCTGCGCGGTCATATGCGCCACCGCTTCTTCAAGCGAAGTCGCGGGTTGCACCAGGCCGAGGGCCTGAGCGCGGTCGGCGTTTCCTGTACCGCCCGGCCCCCGCGTCCAGTGACGCAAAATTTCTTCCAGCACCCGCAACTGGTCGCGAAGAGGGGTCACCGGATAAAAGGAACCCATCGCATAGCTGCGGGAAATTCGGGCTATATCGTGTATGTCCAGATTTGTCAAAGAGGAAGCGCCGATTTTTTTTGGCCCAAGGGAAACCGGGTAGTGAACAAGGCAGAACGAAAGGTTGCGTCCGGGCCTGTCACGCGGGGTTTCAGCCAACGTCTGCACATCTTCGCGATAGAGCGGCGCTTCATTCAGCATTTCCGGGCGCATGCGCAATGTGGCGCGCACGGATTCCTGCCTGCGCCATTGGGCGATGCGGGCATGGTCGCCGCTTTGCAGCACCTCGGGAACCGACAGGCCTTCCAGTGATTCTGGCCGCGTGTAGTGCGGATATTCCAGCAATCCGTGAGAAAAACTTTCGTCGTCGCCGGATTCTTCCTTGCCCATAAAGCCGGGCATGAGGCGGGCCACGGCTTCCAGTACGGAAAGAGCCGCGCTTTCGCCGCCGTTGAGCACTATATCGCCCACGCTCACTGGTTCAAGCGGAAAAAGCTGCAACAGCCGCGCGTCAATGCCCTCATACCTGCCGCAAACAATGGTCAGGTCTTCCTCGCGCGCAAGGTCGCGCACCATGTCCTGCGTCAGGGGGCGTCCGCCGGGGGCCATGAACAGCATGCGGCCGGGCCGCTCAATGGAGCGCAGGGCGCGGGCCAGCGGCTCGCCCTGCATGACCATACCGGGGCCGCCGCCGTAGGGGCGGTCGTCCACGTGGCGGTGTTTGTCGGTGCTGAACTGCCGGGGATCATGAAGGCTGCATTCCACAATGCCAGCCTCCCGCGCACGGCCCATGAGGGCGGTGGACAGGGGCGATTCGAAAAATTCGGGAAAAAGCGTGACAAGGTGAAAACGCGGCATGGGCGGAGAGTGCCGTAAAAACGTTTGCCTTGCAAGAAAATGTCTGCTCGGGCGCTCAGGCGGGTGGGGATAAGGCTGAAAGGGCGCGCAGCAGGGTGGACGGACTCTGAAGGAGCACCTGTGGACGAAAAAATTCTGGCAGGGAGTCTGTTTTGGCGCTCATCTGTTGTGCCAGACAAAGCCAGTGCCCGGGATGGGGCAGACTGCGCCAGTAAAATATGCCTAGTGGCCCGTGCCAAATCCCGGCCCTTTGCCCGAAGCTTCCTGTGGGAACCCTGGCGGGATCCATGCCCAGCCCCAGACCGGATGCCTTGAGCAGGGCCTCCTTGATTGTCCAGCGGCGCAAGGCCTCGCGGTTGATGCTCTGCGGCGAAAGGCTGGCCTCGCGCTGGGCTTCGCGCCGGGCCAGTTCTGCCGGAGCAAAGGCATTGGGGGCTGGCGGCGGTGAAAGCAACGACTCCGCATCCAGCGCGTGAGGGGGTATGACATGAGGGGCAACGGCGGTATCTGCTGGCGCAGGGCAAAGGGCGCAAAAGGCCGCCTCACCGCTGTGGCTGAAGGCCGCATGCCAACCGGGGAACAGGGGGCGCCCCTGAGTATCCATGCCCAGTTGCGACAGCGGCCCTGCGGGGGATGAATCTGCTGCCTTGGCCTGCTGTGCGGTATGCGTCACCAGTTGGGCGCGCGCGAGCAGGCGCGACAGAGCCGCCCGCAGTAGGTCCTGCTGTGCCTCCCCCGCCTCGGTCTGCCCATTGGGCGAGCGGCCAAAGCGGCGCACATGGGCAAGCTGCCTGTCGTCCAGCCATGGTTCCAGCATCGCTTCAAGGGCACAGCGCCAGACTTCCAGCTCTTTACTGGAGCCAGCGGGCAGGGGGGTGCAGAGTATTGTGAGCGTGCGTTCCATGATCTTCCGTATTCTGTTGCTTGCGGCAAGGACGCGCAAACCGGCTGTTTTACAGAAAACAGCCGGTTTGTCATCTATAAGGGGAAGAGGTGGTCTGCCCCACCTCCGTTGTTATTCGGCAGCCTTGTGCTTCTGGTGCTCGGCAATGACCTTTTCCGCCACGGGTTGCGGAGCTTCTTCATAATGGGCAAATTCCATGGTGAAAAATCCCTGCCCGCCGGTCATGGAGCGCAGGTCGGGCGCGTAGCGCAGCACTTCGCTCATGGGCACATGGGCCTTGATTTCCGTGCTGCCGCCCTGCGAATCAGAACCCAGCACCTTGCCCCGGCGGGAGGAAAGGTCGCCGATGACATCGCCCATGCTTTCATCGGGCACGGAAACGGTAAGCAACACAATGGGTTCAAGCAGCACGGGCTTGAGGCCTTCCATGGCCTTTTTGAAAGCAATGGAGCCAGCCACCTTGAAGGCCATTTCTGACGAGTCTACCGTGTGGTAGCTGCCATCGTAGACCTTGACGCGGAAGTCCACCACCTGACATCCAGCCAGAAATCCGCGCGCTGCGGCTTCCTGAACGCCCTTGTCGATGGCGGGAACATACTGGCGGGGGATAACGCCGCCCACGATGGCGTCTTCAAACACATAGCCGGAACCGCGCGGCAGGCCTTCCATCTCGATCCAGCAGTCGCCAAACTGCCCACGCCCGCCGGACTGTTTTTTGTGACGGCCCTGCACCTGGCATTTGCCGCGCACGGTTTCGCGGTAGGGAACCTTGGGCGTTTTGAGGATGATATCCACCTTGAAGCGGCGTTTGGCCTTTTCGACCGAAAGCTCGATATGCAACTGCCCCATGCCGGAAAGCAGGATGTCGCCGGTTTCTTCATCGCGCCCCAGACGCAGGGTGATGTCTTCATCAAGCAGCCGCTGCATGGCTGCGTAGACCTTGTCTTCCTCGCCTTTTTCCTTGGGGGCGAGGGCATAGGTGATGAGCTGCGGGGGCAGGGCGGGCATGGGCAGGGCAAAGGGGGCCTTTTCATCACAGAGGGTGTCGCCCGTGCGGGTGTTTTTGAGCTTGGCAACGGCCACGATGGCGCCGGGGCCAATGGGTTCCTTGCAGGGGGTCTGCGTTTTGCCCTGAATGTACAGCAGGTTGCCGAGGCGTTCGTTTTCTTCCGTGCGGGAGTTTTTCAGCGTGGCGTCACCGTTGATGGTGCCGGAAAGAATCCGCAGAAGGGAAAGCTGCCCC
This sequence comes from Desulfovibrio faecalis, assembly GCF_053570625.1. Classification (NCBI taxonomy): domain Bacteria; kingdom Pseudomonadati; phylum Thermodesulfobacteriota; class Desulfovibrionia; order Desulfovibrionales; family Desulfovibrionaceae; genus Desulfovibrio; species Desulfovibrio faecalis. The sequence goes on along the minus strand of NZ_JBRBQR010000001.1, from coordinate 2,880,423 downwards.
GAAAAAGGATCGGCCAGGGTTTTGAAAACAAAGCAGGCCACCGGCCCATTCGGGTCAGCGGCGCGTTCTGCGCCATCGCGGCCCGGAAAGGGCGGGCGATCAAGGGGCGAGGGCAGCAGGGCTTCAATGGCGGTCAGCACGGATTCGCCGCCCTTGTTTTCAAGGGCCGAGCAGGCCAGCACCGGCGTAAGCTCACCCTTGAGCACGCCCGCACGCAGGCCGGTTTTGAGGTCATCTTCTGAAAGAATGCCTTCTTCCAGATATTTTTCCATGAGCTGCTCATCGCTCTCGGCGATATTTTCCACGGTCACATCGCGCAGCAGGCTGACATCGTCAGCCAGGGCAGCGGGGATTTCAGCCTCTGCTGCGGCGCCGTTTTCGCCAAACATACGGGCCTTGCCCGTCAGCACATCGGCAACACCCACAAAGGATTCGCCCTGGCGAATGGGCAATTGCAGCACAACGGGCTTGACGTTCAGGCCCGAGAGCCCGTCAAGGGCCATCTGAAAATCGGCGCGGTCGCGGTCAACCTTGTTGACCACAATAATGGAAGGCAATCCGGCTGCGCGGACCAGATTCCAGAACTTTTTGGCAAGGGGGCGCACACCGTCCACAGCGTCCAGCACAAAAACAACGCTGTCCACGCCTTTGAGCAGGCATTCCATGTCGCCTGTAAAGTTGCCATCACCAGGGATATCCAGAAGGAAATGGCGGTTTTTATTCCAGAGATATGTGGCGCAGGAGGGTTGAACGGAGCCGCGTCGGCGGGTTTCTTCTGGTTCGTAGTCAAGGCATGTGGTGCCGTCTTCTACAGCCCCCAGGCGATTCACCGCCCCGGCCTTGTAGAGAAGCATCTCTGCCAGGGATGTTTTGCCGCAACCGCCGGTTCCGACGATGGCGAACGTGCGTTGCATTTCCAGTGGAGTAGGCATGGTTTTCTCCCTTCGTAAGCGATATGGCGCGCCCTTGGCGGCCTGGTGAACGAAACTAGGGAAAGGAACAAGTCTTCCATCTGCTATTGGTTCCCACGTTACAGGCTTGTCGCAAAAAAGGAAAGAGGCCGCGACTTTTAATGTAAGGCTTAACGCTTGACAGCAGAGGCCGCCACTGTGACAGTTATTCGGATATATATTGGAGCAGGCGGAGGGAGCGACCATGGCGCTATGGGAATGGGCCGGCGCTGGTGCGGTTTTTTTGGCGGCTGTGGTTTTTTGCGTGCGGCTGATGAAGCGGGGTTTGACCACGCTTGAGGACGAGCGCGCCCAATGCCTTGAGCGCATTCGCCAGATGGAAGAAAAAATTCAGGAAGATCAAAAAAATATGGCTTCCAGCGAACACCTGCGCGTAGCCCGCGCCGGGCTGGAAGACCTTTTGCGGCTGGCTGGCAATCCGCCCGGCATGTGGCTTGAGTCTGTAGCCAGAGGGCTGGGCGAAGCGCAGGGCGAGGCCCTTGTGTTGCACTTGCCCGAGGGCGAGGTGCGCATCAGCCTGAGCATGCGCGAACGGGAGCTTAAAGGGGTGCGCAAGGTTGTCCACGGGCATGGGCGGTGGCACCTTAACGGTTTGGGCCTGAACGAGGAGTATACGGACCTTGTGCCGCTCATGCGCGCGCTCAGCGCCAGGCTTGCCATGTACCTTGGCGGAGGGGAGATCACCAGTGCGCCGTATTGCCCCCTTGGGGACCCCGCAGCCGATGTGCCCCCGGAGTTCCCACATCTTGCGCGGCGTTTCAGCAGCGCGCGGCCCGTGCGGCAGAAGCGCCTGCCCGTGGTGCGACACGATGAGGAAGAGGGCCGCCTCGAAAGGCTGCGACGGTTGGAAGACGCCCGTGCCGCGCGCAAGCAGCTGCGGGCCAACCCCGGCCCCACCGGGAGCAGACACCGTTAACGTATTAGAAAAAATATTTTTCTGCCGCCGCAAGTAATTGCGGCGGCAGGTCGAACCGCCATCCGTGCGGTAGCGTGGCTCGGCATCTTCGCAGGCAAGGCAGAGGGCTGGCGGTTACACTGTAAAGGTGAGATTACGGAACCAGTCCGGCACAGGAACAGGGCGACCTTCGTGATTGACCAGCGCGTGCTGGGTCATACCCGTGGCCAGAAGTCTCGTCTTGTCCTCGTTCCGTATCTCATATACAAAGCGCAGGGATGCGCGCGCCCATTCGGCAATGCCCGCGCGCACAAGTACAAGATCATCATAGCGGGCGGACGAGCGGTAACGGCACTGGGCCTCGCGCACAGGCAGGATAAGGCCTTTCTTTTCAACTTCCGCATAGCTCATGCCGCAACGGCGAATGTATTCGCTGCGCGCCCGCTCGAAGAGATGCAGATATTCCGCATAATAAAGCACGCCCATCGTGTCTGTTTCGCCATACGACACGCGGTGCGGCATCCAAATATCAGGGGTGGGAAATTGGTCATGCACGAAACGGCTCCTTGTTACGCGTTTTCCGGGCGTTTTTGCAGCGGATTTGCAAACCGTGCAGGCGGCATGTTGCGCCTGTTGCTTCTGCTGGCGGCTACAATGGCTTTGTTTGCCTGCGCCAAGCAGGCTCCGCCGCCAGTGGTGGAAAGAACCCTGCCACCGGTGGGGTTTGAAAGCCCGGAATTTTTTGTGAGCAATCTTATTCCTGCCAGTCAGGATCTGACAAGCTGGAAGGATATGGCCCCCAGTGTGCGTAAGTCGTTGCGTTACGTCAACAGCAAGCCCAAGGACGCCATCGCTGTGCAGCGCCCCGGCCTGACCGTGACGTGGGGCGACCTGTCGCGCACGCTTGAGCGTTTGCAGGAACTATTGCCCCGGCTGGACAAGGAACCGGAACTGCTGCTGGCAAACTTCCGCTGGGCGGAAGTGACGGGCGGCATCAACTACTCCGGTTACTACGAGCCTGCCGTCCCTGCCAGCCGCACCCGCAAGCCTGGGTACACCCAGGCTATCTATGGCCTGCCCCCGGATCTGAACAAGGTCATTGCCAAGCGTGGACAGTACTATGACCGCCGCACCATCGAAGAAAAGCAGGTGCTGGCGGGCAAGGGGCTGGAACTGGCCTGGGCCGCAGACCCTGTTGACGTGTTTTTTCTTGAAATTCAGGGGTCTGGCCGCCTGATCTTTGACGACGGCACTCAGGCCTATGTCAACTACGCGGGCCAGAACGGGCACAAATACAAAAGCTCCGGCCGCATCATGCGCGAAAAAGGCCTGCTCAGGCGCGGCGATATTTTTGAACAGCGCGAGTGGTTCAAAAACAATCCGGGCCGCGTACGCGAAATTCTCAATGATAACCCGAGCTATGTCTTCTTTAAATACGGCATGCGCGGCCCCACGGGAGCCATGGGCTACCAGGTGGACGACTGGCTGACGCTCGCAACGGATCGCGGCTTTATTCCGCTCGGCTCCATAGTGGCCTACGGCGTCAATATCCCGGATGAAACCAAGGGCAAGATGCCCCTGCGCGGCATCGGTCTTGCCCAGGACGTGGGTGGAGCCATCAAGCGTAACCGCATAGATATTTTCTGCGGTGGCGACCAGCGCGCCAACTACGTGGCAAGCCATCTGGACGCCAAGGGGCCTGCCTGGGTACTGCTGGTGCGCTAGGGTTGGGCAATAGGCCGTTTTTGCCGCCGGCAGCAATGCTGACGGTCTTGGTTGAAAATTCAGAAGCATATGGGGCCGAAGCGGTTGAAAGCTGCTTCGGCCTCTCTGGTTTTCACGGTTATTTTTGAAACCGTGTATTTTTTTTATTGTTCTGCTATCAGATATTTTTCTTTCATATCTTATTAATTTTACACGCAGCCTTGTCTGATTGGCGGACACTTCAGCCCCCTACGCGGCCAAAAACACGCATATCTGATAATTAAACTCCTTGACTTATCTCATGTTGTGAGTATTTTTTAAGCGTACACCGGCAGTCTCTCCAGAGTTGCGATAATTTCCTTCCGCTGGTTTGGCTCAACGTGTACGGGAACAGCTTGTGGGTTCCCCCTACTCTCCCCTTGGGGCTGAAAATTTATTTCTGCCTCACCAAAACCCGGTTGCGACCTGCAGGGCTACGAAGCGTTGGCGTATTGTCACGGCTTTTTAGGCAACTGTGATGGCTGCACGGAGTCTATGCCAGTTCTCCCGGCTGCTGCACTATCCTTTGTGCAGCATCAGTTGGCCTCTTCCACTGTCCAGACCGCTCCCTTTCAGAAAAGCATCCTCGCGTCCGTTTTTATGGGTTTGCCATATCCAGGCCAACACAATAAACGCGCATCAGAGCATCCGCTCGCCGCACCCGGTTCCTTCGTTTCAAGACGTTGATAATTCCGGGCATTTTGCACGCCTAGCGTACAGAGGAGGCTCTTCCAATGAGTGGAAAGGTATTTGAGTACATGGCCATTATGGACCGCATCAAGAATGTCACCCAATGCAGAACCCAACAGGAACTTGCACAGTTTTTTGATGTTTCCCAATCTTGCATTTCTGATTCCAAAAAGCGGCTGGCCATCCCTTCCAAGTGGCTGCTCAGCCTGCTGAAGAAAAAGGGCATCAACCCTGAATGGGTTCAGAAAGGCGTTGGCCCGAAGTTTTTGCTTCCCTACGATGAAGACAGGGGAGCCGTGTGCAGCATTTATGCTAGAACGCCCGACAAGTGCCCGCTGCAACATATTGTTTCGGACATCGGCAAGCTGGTTACACGGGCTGAGGGTATGGGGCGCAGCGCGTAGGGCGGTGAGGCTGACGCTCCCGCAGGGGAATTGTTCGATGAGTGGGGCAGGGCCTGCCCCAAATTGAAGCAGCCCTGTGCATGTCGGGTCAAGGCCAGTTATTTTTTTGTCCGCATGTGTTTGGGGCAACAGAGCTGCATCGTGCATTTGACTTTTGTGGGGATAGTTTTGATTTGCAAAGACCTGCGCCAGTTTGACGCAGGTCTTTGCATACCGTGAGCATTGGTGTCGCCGGGAGTGCCATGACCATTTCTTCCACGCGTCTGGTCCAGCTCAACAGCGGGCAGGACGCTTCTAAAAATCTGGCAGAGGGGCTGGCGGTGGATTTTGCCGCCCTGATGGCTGTTGCCTTGCCGCAGGTTGATGTCTCATTGCTGGGCGAAATGCGCGCTGCCGCATCCCTTGGGATTTCAAAGCGCATGCTGCTGGCTGGCGAGCTGGTGCACCGGGCCGTGGGCGCGCAGGGATTGGCAAGGTTTGCCGTGCACAGGTCGGATACTGTTCGGGGTTGGATATGTTATGCTCTGGCGCACGAGCATACCCTGCATTCTCCGGCGGAGCCGCTGGAAGATCTGCTGGAAGCCGTGCGTCCCTTTGCGGATGATGCACATTTTGGCGTGCGTGAATGGGCATGGATGGCTGTGCGACCTCATCTGGCAAAGCAGCCGGAACGCGCCCTAAGCCACCTCGCAGGCTGGACCGCCGACCCATCGGAAAGGGTGCGCCGTTTTGCCAGCGAAAGCACCCGCCCGCGCGGCGTGTGGTGTGCCCACCTGAATATCCTCAAGGAGAATCCGGCGCTGGGCTTGCCTGTTCTTGACCCCTTGCAGGCTGACCCCTCCACCTATGTGCAGGACAGCGTGGGCAACTGGCTTAACGATGCCGCCAAATCACAACCACAGTGGGTGAGCGAGCTCTGCGATGCGTGGCTCGCACAAAATCCGGGTAAGGCGACCGCGCGCATCTGCAAAAGAGCGCTTCGCAGCCTGCATAAAAAATAGAGCGTATCCGTAAACGCCATACAGAAACTGCCCTTGCGGGCTGGCTGATTTTCGTCAGCCCGCAAGGGCAGTCTGTTATCTATGCAGCTTTGCAGACAGAACGCAAATCACCTGTTGCGTAGTTGTCCGCTGCGCGGGCTTGCGTGCTATAACTGGGCTTCCAGAAATGCGCGGAAGGCCTGCTTGGTGGCGAAGAGGTCTGCGCTGCTTGCCAGTTCAAAGGGGCTGTGCATGGACAGGATGGCAGGGCCAAGGTCAATAACCTGCATGCCGTAGGCCGCAAGGAACAGCGCCACGGTGCCACCGCCGCCAAGGTCGACCTTGCCAAGTTCCGCAGTCTGCCATGCGATGCCCTTGCCATTGAAAAGCCCACGCAGCGCGCCGAAAAATTCGGCGTCGGCCTCGCTGGCCCCGTACTTGCCGCGCGAGCCGGTAAACTTGGAAAATACCGGGCCGTAGCCCAGCAGGGCGGCGTTCTGTTTTTCGTGCACATCCTGATAATCGGGATCCAGCGCTGCGGAAACGTCGGCAGAAAGGGCGCGGGTCTCAAGCAGCACATGCGAGGGCGGGACGTCCTTTTCCCACGCGCGGGTGAGGTCTTCCACGCAATACTGCATAAAGCGCGAGGCTGCGCCAGATGCGCCGTCCGAGCCGATTTCCTCTTTGTCCCAGAAAATAACAGCCATGCTGCGGCCTGTGGCTTCGGCCTCAAGCAGGGCCTCCAGCGCGGTAAACACGCAGATGCGGTCGTCCTGCCCATAGCCGCCGATCATTGCCTTGTCAAAGCCCACAAAGCGGGCCGGGCCAGCGGGCACAGCCTGAAGCTCGGCAGTGATGAGGTCTTCTTCGCAGATGCCGTATTTTTTGTGCAGCAGTTCGAGCAGCTGGGTTTTGATGGGGTCTTTGGGCGCATCGTCCTTGCCGGATTTGCCAGCCTTGGGCGTGCTGTGGGCCAGAATGATATTGAGTTTTTCGGCCTCAAAGGCTTCGCTGACCGGCTGCGTAACCTGCTTCTGGGCCAGATGGGGCAAAAGGTCGGCAATGCAGAACACGGGTTCGCCGGGTTTTTCGCCGATGGTTACGGTCAGGGTTTCGCCATTTTCACGCACGATAACGCCGTGCAGGGCCAGGGGCCGCGCCAGCCACTGATATTTGCGGATACCGCCGTAGTAGTGGGTTTTTGCCTGAGCAACGCCGGGCTGTTCGATGAGCGGGCGCTGCTTGAAATCAAGGCGGGGGGTGTCGGCGTGGGCCGCCAGCAGCGAAAGCCCCTGGCTCAGGGGCAGTGCACCCTTGCGGGCCGCAAAAATGGCCTTGCCGCGCAGGGAACGCATAACGCGGTCGCCGCTGAAATCTTCCGCGTAACCATGCTCGGCAAGGCGCTGGCGCACGTATTCCACTGTTTCGCGCTCTGTCTTGCAGTGGGTGATAAAGTCGATATAGCGCTGGGCCAGAGCTTCCATTTCCTTGCGGGTTTTGGCGTCGGCGTTGTCCCAGATGCTTTTGGGCTTGTAGGCAAGATTCTTTTCCATGATGCTGTTCCTTTTATCTCACGCAATGGGTTGCGCGTATTATGCCTGTTGAGGGTTTGCAGCGTTCAGCGCCTGACGCAGAACGCGTAGTACCTCGGGGTATTCTTTGACATCAAGTGTGCGCGGGTCAAGGCAGAAGGCATCGCCTTCCAGCCGCCCAATGAGCGGGGGAACCGTCTCAAGCAGGGCAGCCTTGAGGGCCGTGGGGCTGCATGCGGTGGGCCTGAGCCGTACAAGGGTCGTGGGCAGGTCGTATTGCGGAAACGCGCCGCCGCCCACGCGCGACACATCCTCGCGCAAGCCTACCTCGCACAGGGTGCTGTCTGCATTAAGCCCCTTGCGCAGGCGGTTTGCCAGATTGCGGGCTGCCTTGGCAAGTTCATCGGGGGGGCAGGTTATCATGCGCAGGGTCGGTACGCTTTTGCGGGCTTTTTCCGGGTCAAGGTACAGGCGCAGGGTGGCCTCAAGAGCGGAGAGGCACAGCTTGTCGCAGCGCAGCGCCCGTGTGAGCGGATTGCTTTTGAGTTTTTCCACCATGCTCTTGCGCCCGGTGATGATGCCAGCCTGAGGGCCGCCAAGCACCTTGTCACCCGAAAAAGTCGCGATATCCGCGCCCTGCGAGAGTACTTCCGGCACGGTGGGTTCGTTGGGAAGGCCGCAGGAAGAAAAATCCATAAGACTGCCGCTGCCGAGGTCTTCAATGAGCGGCAGGTTGTGCTCGCGAGCCAGTTCCGCCAGCTCGGGCAGGGCCACGGCGGCATGAAAGCCCACAATCCGGTAGTTGGACGTGTGTACGCGCATGAGCGCGCGCGTGTTTTCGTTGATGGCGGCGCGGTAATCGCGAAGGTGTGTGCGGTTGGTGGCCCCCACCTCGCGCAGGGTGGCCCCGCTTTTTTCCATTACTTCAGGAATGCGGAAGCTGCCGCCTATTTCCACCAGCTCGCCGCGTGAAACAATAACCTCGCCGCCCTTGCAGAAGGTGTCGAGCACCAGCAGCACGGCGGCGGCATTGTTATTGACCACAAGGGCCGCCTCGGCCCCGGTGACGCGGCAAATGAGTTCTTCCACCAGTGCGTGACGGCTGCCCCGGCCACCTGTGGCAAGATTCAGTTCCAGATTGCAGTAGCCGGTAGCTGCCCGCAGCACGGCTTCTCGGGCTTCTTCGGCCAGTACGGAGCGCCCCATGTTGGTATGCACCACAACGCCCGTGGCGTTGAGCGCCGACCGGAAACGGGGCCGCAGCCCGCGCTGCACAAAGGCCAGCAGGCCTGGCAGATGGCGTTCAAGGTGCAGGTCTTCGGGGGTGGTGCAGCGCCCGGCGCGGATGTCATCCCGCCGAATATCCCAATAGGCGACCACAAGATCGCGCAGCAGCGCGTGCGGCGTTTGCTGGCTGTCGCCCAGTGCGGCATCCGCGCGGTGCAGCGCGGCAATGCTGGCGTCTACGGCGGGAATGGCGCGAAAAAGATTTTGCATGGGCGTCCTTTATACTGCGTTAACCGCAAAAAATGAAAAATACGCGAGCACGGCGGCTTGGGCTTTGTCTGCCATGCTGCGCCGTAAGCCATGACTGCGGAGGGTTTGTCTGCGCTTAGTGAAGCTGCGCTTGCAGCAGCCATTGGGGGTGCTGCGTAAAAAATTCCGAAAGCAGGTACAGCGAACCTGTCATGAGCACCGGGCGGGCCTCGGTGGCGGCGGGCAGGGCGCGTGCCAGTTCAAGAGCCTTTGCCAATCCCTGTGGGCCTTCGGGCAAGGCCTGCGCCGTGGCCGGGGGCAGGGCGTTGCAGGCGGCGGCTATGTCTTGCGCTGCTGCGGCCCGGTGGTTGCCCAGCGTAACCACAAACATGGGGGCTTCGCCCAGATAGTGCTTGAGCATCTGGGCGGCGGGCAGCCAGTCTTTGTCTGCAAGGCAGGAAAACACCGCTCCGGCGGGTTGCAGGCCTTCGGCGCGCAGGGCCTTGATAAGCGCGGCCATGCCGTGCGGATTGTGGGCGCCGTCAAGCAGCAGCGGAGGATACTGATCTGTACCCGGCACCCGCTGCAAGCGACCCGGCATAAAAGCTTGCGCCAGCCCTTGAGCCTGCGCCGTCGTGTCGTCCGTATTTTTGCCCAGCATGGGGGCAAGCTCGCGCCATGCTGTGAGGGCCAGGCCTGCGTTGGCGCGTTGGTGAGGGCCGCTGAGGCCAAGGCTGGTATCTGCGGCAACCGGGCAAGCCCTGATGAAGGGCGCGTTGTGGCTGCGGGCCTCGCGTTCAAGGATTTTTGCGGCTTCGGGAAACTGCGCGACGCTGCACACGGGCGCGGCGCTACGTATGGCTGCGGCCTTGTCTGTCGCAATGTCGACAAGGGTGGGGCCAAGGATGTCCTTGTGGTCAAGGGCGATGGGCGCATAGCACATGAGGTCGGCGGCAACGGCGGTTGTGGCGTCGTGTTTGCCGCCAAGGCCAGCCTCAAGCACGGCAAGCTCCACGCCCTTGTGCGCAAAACCCAGCAGGGCCAGTACTGTAAGAAATTCAAAGTAGGTCAGATCGGGCGCGGCAGTCATGACCTGATTGGCTGGCTCAACCCAGTCATCCGCAGGCCAGGGGGCACAGGCGGCATCATTGGGCCCGCCAATGCGGATGCGCTCAGTGGGGCTGACAAAGTGCGGCGAGGTGTAGAGGCCCACCCGGCAGCCGTGAGCAAGCGCAAGGGAAGCAAGAAAGGACGATGTTGATCCCTTGCCGTTGGTGCCGAGCACCTGAGCCACCACAAAGGGCGGGCGTGTCAGGTCAAGGGCGGCAAGAGCCCGGCGCATGCGGCCCAGGCCCATATCCATATGAAAAAGCCCCAGGCTGTCCAGATGGCGCTGGATATCTGCGGGAGTGCTGAACGTGTTGCTCATTTCTATATGGTAGCGCAAAGCGCGCTGTCTGTCAGCGGGCGCGCACGTGCAAAACCTGCGCAACCTTTGCCCGTCGTGCGTAAAAAAACGTGCAAGCCGCAATATAAACCCCGTTGCGGAGGCATGTACGCCAGAATGCGCGGGAACGCTTGACGCAGTGGGGCGCTATCACTATATTGGCCGCCACACGGCTGGGCACTGCGCCCTTGCCATGTGCGCCCGTAGCTCAGTTGGATAGAGCAGGAACCTTCTAAGTTCTTGGTCAGGGGTTCGATTCCTCTCGGGCGCGCCAATAAATAAATCAGGATGTTACATGGTTCTTTCATGTGACATCCTTTTTGTTTTTGGGGCAAAAATTTCTGTCTGGTTGCCCGTCAGTCATCCACCTGTCACCCCCCCTGCCTGTTTTACATGATCGCGGGGCGGTTGGCACTGATTGGCGCACGCATTGGCACAACAATTCTGTTTAGCTCGGCCTGCTTCAATCCACTATTCTTCATCCTCAGGTGAACTGCAAGGTGATCAGCGCAACCACAATGTAGCGGGCTGTTTTTGCCACGGCCACAATGGCGATAAATGAGGGAAAGGGTTCGCGCAGAATTCCCGCCACAAGCGTGATGGGGTCGCCCACAATGGGCATCCAGCTCAGAAGCAGCGACCAGCGTCCGTATTTGCCATACCACGCTTCGGCTCTGGCAAGGCTGCTGCGCTTTATGGGAAACCACGAGCGATCCTGATAATGGATGAAGAACCGCCCGAGCAGCCAGTTGGTGGCAGACCCTAGTGTGTTGCCAAGGCTGGCGGCGGCGATCATTGCCCACAGTGGCGCGTAGTCTTTTGCCAGCGCTCCTGCCAGAAAAAGCTCTGACTGCGCAGGAAAGATCGATGCTGCCACAAATGCAGAAATAAATAATCCCCAAAGTACGCTCCCGCTCATTTCCGCATCCTGCTTGCAAGGCTTTATTGAGTGCGCTGCGGCATGGCAGCACCGCACAATATAAAAGTGCCGCGCAGCGCACAAGTAGCATGAATCCTTGCCATGAATAGCTGATGTCTTTTCTCATTCATCATTATTTCTTCTGCCGTTGATAGCGATTCTGATCCCATGCCTCTTTCTTATATGCTGATGCTGGGGGATTGTATTAAATGTTTTAATTGTGCATGTAAAAAATGGCTATTTTATGAGGATTTGATGTGAAGATCTGTCGTTGTTTCATGTTGCACCTTTGCAACATTGTGTTGCAAAAATACAACATTTGGCGATATTTTTGCTGTGTTTTTGCAACAGCATTGACTGAATAAAAAAATTATATAGTGTTTATGGGTTGACTCTAAAGAATTTTAGCGAGCATTCGATACTATGCAGTGATTTGTTGAAAATAAGTTGATGCTCAATAAGGAGAACGTGACGTGGCAATGAGTGCAAAAAATAAAATCCTCCTAAGCGTAGTAGCATTCTTTTCGCTGGTCATCGTCGCGATGGCCTACAGCTCGTATCGGAGTTTCTGTGCCTCGTCATACGACTCTGAGATGGAGCAGCTTGATACCATGTCCCAGGCAGTGGGTAAGGCTGTTTCAGAAAAGATGGACGTATATTTCAATGTGCTTGAGCTGAGCTCGCGCATGCTGACGAATCCTGTGGGCGCATCCCCGGATGAAGTGTATGAATATAAGCGTAATGTTCTTGTACAATTGCTAAAACAGGTAAATCTTGTTGAAGCCTATTATGCTTTTGACAGCGGCGAAACGCATAATAACAAAGGCGTGATCAATAATTTCAACGCCAAGAGCCTTGGCCGCGAGTGGTTTGTGCGCATGTTTAATGGCGAAAAGAGGGTTGTAACAACCCCCTATACTTCGTCTATCGGCGCGACTGTTATGGCTGTGGGCGTGCCTTTGATAGATAACGGCAAGATGGCGGGCACGCTCTGCATCAACCTGGGCCTGACGGACATAACCAATTTTACCAATCATGTTCTTGAGTTCGACAATATTTTTCTGACGCGGGCCGATGGCTACATCATGGCCAACAGGGATGAAAAACGCATTGGCAAAAGCCTGTGGGAAGTTATCCCGGATATGAAAAAATACAGCGGGTTACAGCAGAACGGCCGCATCCAGTTTACCAGCAGAGACAGGGTGTTTGAGGGGAGCCTGTACATTATTCCGGGTCTTGGCTGGAAAGTGTGGACGTACAAACCGCTGGAGGAAATCCAGCGTGACTCCACCGCCAATCTGCACTCCAGTGCCATAACCGCCGTTGTCGCCCTGGTGCTTTCTGCCCTGATGGTGCATTTTCTGGTATCCATGCTGATCTTCAAGCCGCTGGGCAAGGGTGTTGTTTTTGCCGCAGCGGTTGCCGAGGGTAATCTTGATGAAACCCTCGATATCAAGAGCAAAGACGAAGTGGGGACGCTTGCCGATGCCCTGCGCAACATGGTTGCGCGGCTGAAAGATATGATCCGCACGACAGAAGAAAAGGAACGGCACGCCCTCTCCGAAGCCGAGCGTGCGCAAAAAGCGGTTGCCGAGGCGGAGGAAGCCCGCAAAGAAGCAGAGCTGGCCACCCAGCGCGGTATTTTGCAAGCTGCCGGCCAGATTGAAGGCGTTGTTGCGCGCATTGCCTCCAGCACGGAAGAGCTGGCGGCACAGTCCGAGCAGATATCCCATGCTGCGGAAATCCAGCGGCAACGCATGACGGACACCTCTGCCGGTATGGAGCAGATGTCCGCCTCCATTGTTGAGGTGGCGCGCAACTCCGGTCAGGCTGCTTCCAATGCTGTCAAAACGCAGCAGGAGGCAGGGCAGGGCGCGACTCTGGTTCGGCAGGTCATTAACTCGGTAAATCATGTGCATGAACAGACGCAGGCCATGAAGGTTGACCTGACAGCCCTTGGCAAACAGGCCGACAGCATTGGCGCTATCATGGACGTCATCAACGATATCGCTGACCAGACCAACCTGTTGGCGCTCAATGCAGCCATTGAGGCGGCGCGGGCTGGCGAAGCTGGCCGTGGTTTTGCCGTGGTGGCAGATGAAGTGCGCAAACTGGCAGAAAAGACCATAGGTGCCACCAAACAGGTGGGCGAGAATATCTCCGGTATGCAAACCGCCGCCAGGCAGAGCATCTCTTCCATGGACAAGGCCAGCCTTGTGGTGGAGGAAACAACCTCCCTGTCGCACAAATCCGGCGAAGTTTTGGATGCCATTCTGGTGCTTGCCAAAGAAAATGCCGATCAGGCGCAATCCATAGCAACAGCGGCAGAAGAACAGTCTTCCGCGTCGGAAGAAATCAGCCGCAGTCTTGATGAGGTTTCCCGTCTGACCACAGAGACCACACGCGGGCAGGCGGAATCCGCAACAGCTATTCAGCAGCTTGCTGAAATGGCTGGAGACCTCAACAGTATCGTGGATAAGCTGAAAAAGTCCTAGACAACGTCATTGTTAAGAATAGGCCGGGGTGGAAGCACTCCGGCTTTTTTTTTATATGACGCGACCCGCTGCGCGTTAATTCCAGTCCTGCCCATTATGATAAAACTGCTCGCCATTTTTTGCACAGCAAGGCAGATAGTGCCGCTGCTGATACTCCGCAAAAGCATAAAAAATCCGCGCTGATCAAGAAAAAATCGCAAATATCTAACCATATGAAAATAATAACTTTCACAATCTAATTGCGAAATGGAATTAGTAATGCAAAAAAATATCACATGCAAATTGTTGTTTTGTAATGATAAATTTTAAGAATAAAACAAAACAAGGGGCAGTTATACCACTTGTGAAATTAGTGGGATTATATTGACATAAACGGCATAAAGAAATAAGTACAAGGCCGTACCAATGGACTCTTGTATAATAGCATCTAGACCAGAGGATTATATGAACACATTTGAAAAGCTTAGTGAAACGTTGATGCGTGAGCTGCGCCTCATTCATGCACCCGTTGCAATCAAATATTTCTACGACCAGAAAGAGCTTGATTCCTTCAAGGAAACTCAGCCCCACTATTCTCCCATGAAGCCGCTGACCTTCTGCCAGAGCGAAGTCGGCGCGCGCATGGAAGGTATTACAGTCATTGTTGAACGCGACAAGATGGGCTGTACCAATGCTAGTTTTGTGTTCGGCTGGAAAGAACTGGACGAACCCGAAATCAAAAGCCACCTCAAGTACTGCGCCGATGCCGACCATGCCCGCAAGGTGCTTGAAGCCAAGCCGCATGTTCCGGCCAATCTGCTGGCCATAGCCGTGAGCCCGCTTGCGGCAGCTACCACCCAGCCCGATGTGGTGCACTTTGTGTGCGATACAATGCAGGCCTACCACATCATTGGCGATTGGATGGCTACCCAGCGCATCGACAATTTCCACCCGTCCATGAGCGTCAACTCTGCCGTCTGCTCCGGCAATGTCTACACGCTGAACACCAAGCAGGCGAACCTGTACCTCGCTTGCAGCGGCAGCTACAATTCCGGCAAGACGGAACGGGGCGAAATCAACGTATCCATCCCCGGCGAGCACATGGAAGCTCTGGTGCAGCGCCTTGAAGACCGCGTCACCAACAAGGGCGGCGCGTCCATCACCCGCCTTGGCGAACCCTTCCCCGGCGCAGCCGTTTGCAAAAACTGCCCCCTCATTGTTTTCAAGAAAGAACGCGACGCCTAAAAAGGCTCTCGCACAGAGGTATACAACAACAGCCGGGCTGCCTTGCGCAGCCCGGCTGTTGTACTATGAGCACGGGGCAAGTTTGCCCACTGAACATAAAGATCCTATACAATCGCAGTCGTATCCTTACCAAAGGGCAAATATGTTGCGGGCATGTCGTCCTTGAGGTTCACCCCGGTCAATTGCCGCGCAAAGGCCCCCTGCACCAGATAGCACAGTTTGCGCACGCCGTCTTCAATGCTCAGGCCCGCAGGTCGCACATTTGAAATACAGTTCCGCGCTTCATCGGTGCAGCCGGGAAAGGGCGCGTAGGTCAGATAAACTCCCAGAGAGTTGGGCGAACTCAACCCCGGCCGTTCACCAATAAGAATCACCACCAGCCTTGCCTTCATGAGCGAAGCAACCTCGTCCGCCACGGCAACCCGCCCAAACTCCACCAAAGCCACGGGGGTTGCGCTATAGCCGGCATCTGCCGCGCAGGCCAGAAAAAGCCGGGCAAAGAGGGCCGCGTTTTCATGCACAGCGCGGGCCGAAAGCCCATCGCTGATAACAAGGCAAATGTCCGCCCCCTTATTGTCAGCCCTTGCGTACTGGCTTGCGAGCAGCTCGTGCGAGGCTTCTGAAAGTCGCCGCCCCTTGTCGGGCCTTGCCAGAAAATCCTCCTTGCTTGCAGCAGCGCTGGCAAGCTCAACGCAGTGCAACCCTGCACTTTCAATTTCTTCGCGCACGCTTGCCTTGTCAAAAGGCGTCAGTACCGCATCGCGCGCTCTGGCATGCGCCAGACGAAATCGCAGCCATTCCGTCTGCGGCAGGCTGACGCCGCAACGCCCAAGGGCAATACGGGCATCCGTATAGCGTTTCAGATCGGCCCAAGGGTCTTCCAAAACTGTTGCCGCTGATGCTGGCAAATACTCCTGCTTCATGACGTTCATGGCACCATCCTTTGGGACAGTTCAAGTCTGCTTTGCGCGGATTCTGAGAAAACCCGCACCGCAAAAGGCTCTATATGACCTGCCTGACACGCTGCTCAAGCCCGCGCAACGCGCCCGCCGGTGGCAGCAATGCTCCGGCATCGTTGTGAATGCCCATGCTTTCAAGCCACGTTTCAAACTCCGGTGCAGGCCGCTTGCCCAGCAGCTTGCGCAGATAGGCCGCATCGTGGAACGAGGTGGATTGATAATTGAGCATGATGTCGTCCGCACCAGGAATACCCATGATAAAATTGCAACCAGCCGCGCCCAGCAGGGTTAGCAGTGCATCCATGTCGTCCTGATCGGCATCGGCATGGTTGGTGTAACAGATGTCCACCCCCATAGGCAGACCCAGCAGTTTGCCGCAGCAATGGTCTTCCAGCCCCGCACGAATAATCTGCTTGCCATTGAAAAGATACTCCGGCCCAATAAATCCCACCACGGTATTCACCAGTAATGGGCGGAACCTGCGGGCCACAGCGTAAGCGCGGCATTCCAGGGTTTGCTGATCGACCCCGAAATTGGCGTTGGCAGAGAGGGCGCTGCCTTGCCCTGTTTCAAAATACATCACATCCTCGCCCACGGTACCGCGCCCAAGTTCAAGCGTTGCCTGCCACGCTTCTTCCAGCAGGGAAAGGTCTATGCCAAAACTGGCATTGGCCTTTTCTGTTCCTGCTATGGACTGAAAGCACAGATCCAGCGGCACCCCCCTGCGGATAAGCTCCACTGCATTGGTTACGTGGGTCAGCACGCAGCTTTGGGTGGGTATTTCATAGCGCGCAATAAGCTCGTCCAGCAGACACAGGAGCCTTGCGATGTTTTCCAGACTGTCGGAGGCCGGATTGATGCCGATAACCGCATCGCCGGAGCCGTAATACAGCCCGTCAATGGTCGATGCCAGGATTCCCCGCGCATCGTCCGTGGGGTGGTTTGGCTGCAGGCGGACAGAAAAATGCCCCGGCAATCCTATGGTGTTGCGAAAACGCGTTACCACGCTGCACTTGGCTCCCACCAGTATGAGATCCTGCAAACGCATGAGTTTGCTGGCTGCCGCGACCATTTCCGGCGTGATGCCAGCCGTCAGCGCCGCAAGACTTTCTGCATTGGCTGCATCGGTCAGCAACCAGTCTCGGAACTGCCCCACGGTAAAGGAACTTATGGGCGCAAAGGCCGCAGCATCGTGGCTGTCGAGAATAAGGCGCGTGATCTCGTCCTTTTCATAAGGCACCACATCCTCGTTCAAGAAGCGCTTGAGAGGCACATCGGCCAGCACCATCTGGGCGCGCACGCGCTCCTCGTCGTTGGCTGCCGCCACCCCGGCCAGCACGTCGCCCGATCTGAGGGGCGACGCCTTGGCCAGGATTTCGCGCAGGGTGCTGTGGGCATTCATGCTGTCCGCCTCTGCTACAGGAATGTTCTGGGCAGGAACATGGCGATATCAGGGAAGAGCATAACCAGCACCAGCCCCACCAGCATTATTATGACCATTGGCACAATGGAGGCGTAGATGTCGTTCAGCGTGACTCCCTTTGGAGCCATGGCCTTCATCAAAAAGAGGTTGTACCCGAATGGCGGCGTCATGTAGGCGATCTGACAGGTGATGGTGTAGAGCACGCCATACCAGATGGGGTCAAAACCCAGCGCCTTGACCAGCGGAATATACAGCGGGGCCACAATGATCAGCATGGCCGTATCGTCAAGGAACATCCCCATGAAAAGATACGAAAGCTGCATGACGATAAGCACGCCCCAGGGGCTGAGATTCCAGCCGTCAATGAAGAGCTTCTTGATGGCATGCACTGCCCCAAGGCCGTCAAAAACAGAGCTGAAACACAGGGCAGCCATGATAATCCACATGAACATACAGCTCACGCTGAGGGTCTGCACCAGGACAACGCGCATCACCCTGGCCGTGAGCCGCCCCTTGACCAGTGCTGCGATGGTCGCCACCAGAGCGCCCACGGCGGAGCTTTCCACCAGGCTGGTGATGCCGGTCATGAACGCGCCGGTCACAGAAAAAATAATGGCAAGCGGCAGCAGACCAGCCCAGAGGCTCTTCCACTTTTCCGCCGAGGTGATGGATTCGCGTTCTTCCTTGGGCAGCGCGGGGCCCATTGCGGGATTGAGCTTGCAGCGGATGACAATGTAGCCAATGAGTATCACCGCAAACATGAGGGCGGGGCCGATGCCGGCCATCCAGAGGCTGCTGACAGGCTGACGGGCGATCATGCCGTAGAGCACCATAACAACGCTTGGTGGCATCATGATGCCCAGCGAGCTGCCTGCCTGAATAACGCCCGAAACCATGCGCTTGTCATATCCGCGCTTGAGCATTTCCGGCATGGCGATGGTTGCGCCGATGGCCATGCCCGCGACGCTCAGGCCGTTCATGGCGGAAATGGCCACCATCAGAATGACCGTGCCGATGGCAAGGCCGCCGGGCAAAGGCCCCATCCAGACGTGGAACATGCGGTAAAGGTCGTTGGCGATGCCCGATTCCGAGAGCATGTAGACCATGTAGATGAACAGGGGCAGAGTGATCATGGGGAACCACTTCATCAGCGTGATGCTGGCGTTGAACGCCATCTGCGAACCGCCGGTACCCCACAGAAAGAGGGCCGCGATGGCCCCGGTGAAGCCGATGGCCGCAAACACCCGCTGCCCGGTGAGCATGAGCATTCCCATGGATGCGAAGAGCATCAGGGCAATGCCCTCGTGAGAAAGAGTGAACGTAAGATCGAACATGTCCTCGCGTCCTTTACGGCGCTCGCATACGCCGGAGCTGGAAAATGAAAATTGGGGCGTTACCGCGAGCCGCCAAGCGCTTGCGCCGGAGCAAGAACCTGCGGCGAAGCAACCGGATCAGCCACAACACCAACAAGCTGAGGCTCCGCTTCTGGTTCCACATAACCGCTTTCTACAATAAGACGCTCGGGCACTTCCTCGCCAAGCAGCAGGCCGCGTGAGCGCGCCAGCGCCTTGAAAAATTCTGAAAAGGCCTGCAACAGCGTAAGAAAAATGCCAATGCCCATGATGATCTTGATGGGGGCCAGAGCAGGAGCCCAGGCAGAATTGTTATGCTGGTCAAACTCTATGGAATACCATGTGCTTGAAACACAGCCGTAGAACAGGAGGGCAAGGTATGCGACCAGAAAAACAGACGTGAGCACGTCCATCTTTGCCTGTTTTCTCCACTTCCAGCGGCCATAGAACACATCCATACGCACGTGCGAATTGGTAAGCAGGGCAAAACCGCCACCAAGGATGTAGTAGGCCACCATGGTGAACTGGGCCATTTCCACGCCCCAGATCACCGGAGCATCAAAACAGTAGCGGGATATGGCCGAGTAGAGCAAAATGCCCATCATGACGAACACAAGATAAAGAACCCCCCGCCCCACCAGGCGGTTAACCGCATCCACATACCTGACAAACAGCTTGATCCAGTTTGGCATGACGCTCTCCTCCCAAACCTTTATTCCGCAAATTTCCTGCCGCTTGATTTAACTGGGGGCAGGCTTTGATGCGCCGCCGCCGAAGGATTCGGACGACGGCACATCGGGCAGACGGAAGGTTCTGCCCCCAGAGGGTTTGCAATCAATAACGGTACGGGCGGCCCGCAACAGCCATTTCGGCATTGTACTTTTTGAGGATATCCACAACCTTGGCACAGCGCGGGCTTTTCTTGGCTGTTTCGTCCCAGAACTTGTGGGCGGCCTCTTCAACAGTGCCCCATTCAGCATCGGGAATGGAGGTCAGTTCCATCTTGCCGCCGGTGGCGCGGTAGTGAGCTTCGCCCCACCAGTACCAGTGCTGGCGAAAATAGTTGGAGCTGTCGCAGGTGAGCTTAAACAGAGTTTTAAGGTGTTCCGGCACTTCAGCCCACTTTTTGCTGTTGGCAAAGTACGAACCGATCCACGCGCCGCAGATGTTGTTGGTGAGGTAATACTTGCACTGCTCTGCCCAGCCGGAGGTGTAGTCTTCTGTAATGCCCGACCAGCACACGCCGTCCAGCTCGCCGGTTTGCAGGGCCACCTGAATGTCTTCCCATGGCAGGGTAACAGGCACCACGCCAAACTGGCTCATGAACTTGCCGCCCGTGGGGAAGGAGAACACGCGCTTGCCTTTCAGGTCGGCAAGGCTGCGGATAGGCTTGGTGGTGGCAAAGTTGCAGGGATCCCAGGAGCCTGCGCCAAGCCATTCAACGCCCTTGATCTCGCCGTAGGCTTCTTTCCAGATGTCGTTCAGGCCCCAGTGTTCAAAAAGAGCGGGCACATCGAGCGAATAGCGGGTGGCAAAGGGAAAATACGCGCCAAAGATGGCCACATCGGCAGGGGAAGACATGGAGTCTTCGTCGCACTGCACGGCGTCAATGGTGCCGTTCTGCACAGCGCGGAAAAGCTCACTGGTGGGAACCAGCTGGTCGGAGGTGTAAAGTTCGATGACCATTTCGCCATTGGCGGCCTTGTTGAAGGCGTCGATCTGCGGCTTGATGACAAACTCGGCAAGCGCCGCACCCGCGTAGGTCTGCATGCGCCACTTGATGGGAGCCTTGGCGGCCTTTGCCTCAGTGGCCCCCATGATGCCAGTTGTGGCGGCAACCGCCGCCGTGGCGCCCATACCCGCTGTCTTCAAAAATTCACGCCTCTCCATACTTACCTCCTCAAAACAAAAACTGTTTATTCACCGCAAGCGCCTACGCCTCAAAAATGCACTTAACTCAGGCTACTGCCCTAGCCTTGCACTCATGAAATGCCATTAAGCAAATAGCGAGCCAGAGGATGGATGAGCAAAATTATTTTTTATAACATGCTAAAATATAAAATTTTTGTATTTTCATTCAGTATATTTTTATATTCAAAGCAAAGGAGAGCGGCTCATTTTCTGAAACAATTTTGTAATGATTAGCACATTTTTGTTAGTCAACTTTTTACACAAAAACACACTAATACAATTAAACACTAGGGCATCCAGATAAAAAACAGAGGCATGCGGCTTTATTGCCAATACAATTTTGAAAAAGCGCATTGCCTGACGTGTATGGGGCAACTTGCCAAAGGGGGCTGCATTACCCATACTAAGGTGGTTCTGGCCCCTGAAAATATTGAGGAGACAAGCCGCGCGGCCTGACGGGGCTTTGCCGGGCATCCCAGGTCTGGCATCCTTTAGACACGGGCCGTCCAGAATGCCCAAACCCAACAAATTTACCGCGTTCAGCCACTGCAACAGCAAAATACACAAACACACAAAAATGCATATTGCAGACGCAGCAAAAAGCTATATGCTAACCAGAATGTCAGCGTATATCTAACAAGGTTGAAACACATGCTGCGCGAAACCCGCCTGCACCGCATACTTGCCCTCATAGCCGCCAACGGTCATATCAGCACGGAGCGGCTTATCAATGAGCTGGGAATTTCCCGGGAAACAGCCCGCCGGGATATTATCGAGCTGGAAAACCAGGGCGCGGCAAGGCGTGTACATGGCGGCCTTGTGGCGCTGGATTCCTCTACTTCCGAACCCTCACTCAAAGAGCGCAGAACCCGGCTGGAACGGGAAAAGCGCGCCATTGCCCGCGCCACGGTGCTGCAACTGCAACAGGGGCAAACAGTCTTTATGGACGCAGGTACCACAACAACGGCTCTGGCAGAGGAACTCTGCACCATGCCTGGGCTCACCATCGTGACCAACAGCCTGCGCGCCGCCATCATTTTGAGTGAAAGGGACGAAGATAAAAAAAACGACAGCACAGTGGTGCTGGTGGGAGGCCGCATCCTTGCCGGACGGGAGCAGACCTGCGGCGAGGGTGTGATTGAAGAAATTCAGCGCTGGCGGGTAGATATGGCAATTCTTTCGCCCGTGGGGCTGGATGCACACCACGGGGCAAGCAGCTTTTTGCCGGAAGAAGCCGCCGTGGCACGCTGCATGGCGCAACGCGCCAGCAGGCTGTGCATACTCGCTGATCACACAAAGCTTGGCGTTATCAGCCGGATAAACTACGCCTCACCTCGCGAAATTTCCATGCTCATTACCGATGCCGCAGCTTCGGATTTGCCATGTCTGAAGGAGCTGAAAGAAATTTTGCCCAAAGTCATTCTGGCCTGAACATCTGTTTTTACCATCCGCCGCACGCCGCAAAACTGTTTTGAAGCAACTGCTTGCGGGGCATGAAAGGCGATGCCGGTTATGATCGCACTGCTCCCCCCTGACAGCAGATGGAACCGACTGGCACGACATCCAACGCAGGGGGGAATATGTCACTCCAGCAAAATGACTCGCTCAGCGATCAGGCCGTGACACAACTGGCACGGCAGGCATTGCAGCAGTACCCCCCGGAAATGCAGGGAAGCCTGCACCTGCTCTGCCGTTCAGAAAACGCCACATTTCTTGTCCAGACCAGCAACAGCCGTTACGCCCTGCGTGTGCACCGCGAAAATTATCACTCGCACATCAATATAATGGGCGAGCTGATGTGGCTGGATGCCTTGCAGCAAGATACTGGCATGGTCACGCCAAAAGCCTTGCCGACCATCAAGGGCGAAAGGGTGCTGACTATGCGCCTTCCAGACGGATCACACAGAAATATCGTTCTTTTTCAGTGGATTGACGGCGAAATGCCAACAGTGCAGCTAGACCCACGCGCCTTTCGGCAGCTTGGCGAAGTGGCGGGGCGCCTCCACCAGCATAGCCGGCAATGGCAAAAACCGGCAGGCTTCCAGCGCATCGTCTGGAACCACGAAAGTATGGTTGGCCCGTGCGCCCATTGGGGGGACTGGCGGGCAAGCCCCGGCCTGCCACGCGAGGACGCCCTGCTTCTGGAGGCGGCCGTGAACTGTATTGGGGGAAAACTGCGCGCCTACGGCCAGACCGCCCGGCGTTATGGCCTGATTCACGCTGACCTGCGCTTGACCAATCTGCTGCTGCACAAGGCCGGTACGCGCGTCATTGATTTTGACGATTGCGGCATGGGCTGGTTTGTTCACGACATTGCTGCGGCCATGAGCTTTGAGGAACACTGCCCGCTGGCCCCCCTCTGGCTGGAAAACTGGCTTCAGGGATATGAGCTGGTCAGTCATCTGGATGCTCAGGATGAAGCCATGATCCCGCATATGGTCATGCAGCGGCGTATCCAGATGACAGCATGGATGGCCACCCACGCCAATACCGAGATCGCCCGCAACCTCGGCGCACACTGGCTTGAACACACGGTGCGCCTTTGCAGGCGCTACCTTGAGGGAAGCATGCCCTTGGGCGCTGTATGAGCTGGCGCGGGAACATTGTATTTTGGCAGACAGCAAGCAAGCCCCTCTACCTTAAGGTAGAGGGGCTTGCTTTATACTGATGACAAATCCCGCCTCGCGGGTGTTGCATCGGCTAGATAAAGAACAGCCAGGTCAACAGTCCAAACAGGGGTACCAGAATGCCTACCGACCATGCCATGTAGCCAAAGAAGCTGGGCATAGGCACGCCGTCGCTTTCCGCAATGGAGCGCACCATGAAGTTGGGCGCGTTGCCAATGTAGCTGTTGGCGCCCATAAAAACGGCACCCGCAGATATGGCGGCCAGGGTGGCGGGCATATCGTGCATAAGGTGCTGCGCATCGCCGCCTGCAGTGTTGAAAAACACAAGATAGGTCGGCGCATTATCCAGAAAACTGGAGAGAATGCCCGTAAGCCAGAAATACATGGAATTAACCGGCTGCCCATCGTGCGAAACAAGGTGAATCAGGGGAGCAAGCGCACCATCAGCTCCTGCGCGCAAAATGGCAATGGCGGGAACCATGCTGATAAAAATGCCAAAGAACAGCTTGGCAACTTCTTCAATGGGGGCCCAGGAAAAGCCGTTGAGTTCCCGGCAGCGCCGACTCGTAAACTTGAGCGAAAGCCCGGCCAGGCACAGCAGCATCACATCGCGCAGCAGGTTCTGTCCTTCAACCGACACGCCGAAGACCGAAACCAGTTCGCCCAGAGGGTAGAGGCCGGAAAGCAACACGGCCACAACAACGCCCAGAAGAAACAGCAGGTTGATCTTGCCGTCAAGGCCGAGCTTTTCTTCTGCCGCGCCAGCTTGCGCTTCAGGCTTGGGGCTGCCTTCTTTCTTGAACAGCACGGTATCAAGGACAAAAAATATACCCAGCAAAATTGTGGCAATGAGGCTTGTTTTCATAAGCAGGTTGGTTGTGGTCCAGAAGAAATCCACTCCCTTCAGAAAACCCAGAAACAGCGGCGGATCGCCCAGAGGCGTAAGCGAGCCGCCAATATTGGCCACAAGAAAAATAAAAAAGACAACAGAATGAACACGGTATTTACGGTGCGCGTTTGCCCGAAGCAAGGGGCGGATAAGCAGCATGGCCGCGCCGGTTGTTCCCATCCAGCTGGCCAGCACAGTGCCCACTGCCAGCAGCCCGGTATTGATCGCGGGTGTCCCAACCAGCGAACCGGTAAGCCGCACACCGCCTGCGATGGTAAAGAGCGTGAACAGCAGCACCAGAAAAGGAACATAATCCAGAAGGATAATGTGCAAAAACTCGTAGAGGGCCACATTGAACCCATAAACCAGAAGACAGGGCGTCAGAAAGGCCAGCCCCCAGAAGGCCGCGATTTTACCAAAGTGTTTTTCCCAAAAATGGGGCAATGCCAAAGGCATTATGGCAATCGAAAGCAACATGCACACAAAGGGGATTGCCCAAAGGACTGAGAGCTGCGCACCAGGGATATTGGGATGTCCCTCCCCTGCGAGAACGACACCGGGCACAAGAAGCGCGGCGCACAGGGCGCCAAGCACCGTTAGAAATCTTGCCATATGCACTCCTGAGAATATAAGCATTACATGCCATAGGATATTGGGAGACTCTATACCAAACCTCAAAAAAAAATACAATCAATACATGTACACAATGCCAATTACAATTATAAATCACAGCAACACAATGGCAATTGTCGTATTATTACATCTTAAAAAGCGATATGTGTTGTAATTATGCACCGTAGTTCAAAGCATAAAGGCGGCCTGTCGCGCTAATGCAACAGACCGCCTTTATGCTTATATTTATGAATAAAGTAGTAATTTTGCCTATTCCTGACGCATTTCATTAATCAGCAGCCCGAGATCCTGCGACTGACGCGCCAGTTCTGCCACTGCGCTTGCGGCCTCGGCCATGGCGGTGGCGGTCTGCTTGGCCATTTCGTTCACGTGCTCGATCGACAGATTGATTTCGTCACTGGCGGCAGACTGCTCCTCGCTGGCAGTGGCAATGGCATTGACCTGATCTGCCATACCCAAAACAGTTTCCAGTATTTCATTGAGAGCCTGCCCGGACTGGCTGGCGTATCCCGTTGCCTGGTTAACCTGCTCAAGAGCATTATCCGTGGAGGCCATGCTCTTTGAAGTGCTCTCCTGTATGGCATTTATGGCATTGCCCACATCATGGGTCGAGGCCATGGTTTTTTCTGCCAGTTTACGCACCTCGTCGGCGACCACGGCAAATCCCCGCCCGGCATCACCCGCACGGGCGGCTTCAATGGCGGCATTGAGCGCCAGAAGGTTTGTCTGGTCCGCAATATCTGAAATGACGCCCATAATCTGGCTGATGGCCTGGGCGTGCGTGTTCAGTTGCAGCATATCCTGCTTGAGTTCCTGCGATACTGTCTGCACCTGACCGATACTGACAAGCGATTTTTGCACAATGTCGGCCCCGGCTTCGGCTTTGTCCTTTGTATCGGTGGATGCCACAGATGCCTGGCCGGCATTGCGGGCCACTTCCTGCACTGTGGCGTTCATCTGGTTCATGGCCGTGGCAGCTTCCGCAAGCCTTTGCGCAGCATGCCCGGCCCCCTTGCCTGCCTGTTCGATCTGGGCAGAAAGCTGCGTGGAAGCCGAGCTGACAATCTGTACGACCTTTTCAAGCTTGCCTGCGGCACGCACCATTGCTTCCGTTTTATGCTGCGCCTCATCCTTTGCCGCATTGGCGCTATCCATGGCTTCGTGCGCCTGACGCGATTGTTCTCTGGCGTTTTCTGATTCGCTTCTGGCCTTTTCGATATGGCCTTTCAAGGCTTCCACCATGGCGATGATTGAGCCATACACGCCAATTCTGGCATGGCCATCGTCAATATTAAAATCCCCGTCCACCACACGCTGAGCGACCACCAGCAATTCCCCAGGGTCTCTGCCAAGCTGTCGGTTTGTTTCGCGCGCAATTAGAACGGCCGATGCAGCAGCAAGCACAATGGCAAAAAGGGTCAGGCCGATGCCCATGGCGTTGCTTGTGGCGTACAGGCTGTCCCCTTTAAGGCCACGCGCGTGGGCGTTGTCGTGCGAAACCTTCACCAGGAGTTCAATGGAAGCGGTCATAGCTTCGTAATCAGCATGCGACTTGCCCGTAAGCAGGGCCAGGGCCTCATCTACCTTGCCGTTTTGCCGCAGGAGCAACACTTCTTTGGAAGTATCCAAATATTTTTTCAGGCCGCGTTCAATATCCAGCACACATTGCTTGGCATTGCCAGAAATGCAGAGGTCACCAATTTCTTTAATTTCCCGATCAAATGTTTTTCGCACTTCATCAAGTTTTGCTTTGATCGCAGAAGCCTTTTGCGCATCATTTTCAATGAGGTAACGGAATTCCATTATTCTGTATTCTGCAGTGTCAGTATTGATTTCGCCAGCAAGCTCCGACACTGGCACATTGCGATGCGCCAAGACAGAGGTGATGTTGTTGAGTTCCGACATTTGCCAAAGCATATATCCGGCTAATAAAGCCATCAAAACACCCAGCATCCCCATCCCGCAAGAAATTTTTGTTACAAGCTTCATTGCATTCTACTCGGCGCTAAAGTTTAAATACACACGATGGAGATCAAGAGCGTCACACCGACATCGATATAGTCTATCGGCTATATCTCTGCTCGCATTATGCCGCCTTGTGATTTTTTTCAATACTTCTTTGAAAAATAAAAAATAAAAATATCAGCAATATATATTAATACTAAAAAGTACCGCACTGGCAAATGCCAATTTGCCGACTACAACCCTGTAAAATCGATTACCAATTTTAACAGCAACAGACACAACAAATACACGGATAAAAATAAATTTATCTGTTGCTATTCCAGATTAATATGCCATCATATAACATATACTATTATAACATTGTGATAGCAAAGAACACGTTTATACCGCAGGCTTACATATTGTTTAAAAAATTTTCCCAAGCGTTGAGCATGCACTCAATTTTCTATTTTCATTATCTGCTATTAATTAGTGTGCTATTGATTGCCAGTGTTCGCATTATCCATGTCGGCTAACGGCAACACCATAAAGGGTATTTCGCGCTCACGGCCATGATATTGCATGTGAAGGGCACAAAAAATATCCCCCGGCATATGGTCTGCACCTCAAGTAGACAGTTAATAATATCTCCGTGGCGAAGATTAAGCGGCCAGTTTTCCCGGTATTCTATCGGGGAAAGCTGGTCGAGCTTTTGGGGGAGTCGTTCTGTGTTGTAAAAACGTATGTATTCTTCAATCAGAGTGCTGGTTTCCTCTTCGCTCTGAACCGTTTTTCCAAGAAAACTTCAGCCTTCAAATTGGAGAAGAATAGTGCAACACATGCATTATCCAAAGAGTTGGCTTTACGTGAACGTATTCCTTAGGCCATAAAAAAGCCCATCATGTTTTCAAAGTTTAAGCATGATGGGCTTTTTTACTTCGTCTACCTGATGGGGGGCATGTTACTATGCAAGGGGCTACATGGCATAAGCCCGGCTGTTTTGCGCAGCCGGGCTTATGGTTGTGGGCATAATGTGTGAGCGTCTTCTGCGTGGAGGAGGCTTTGTTCCTGGTGGGGATCAGGCCACTGCTTCCACACTCTGGGCAGCGGCGGTAGTTTGGCTCACGCTCTGGTAGGCGCTGTTGGCAATGGCTGACAGAAAACTGCGGGCCATGGCGGTTCGGCTTGTGCTGGTCTGGTCTGTTCCCATCGCTGCGCGTTGTTTTTCAAGTGCGGTTGCAAGCTCGTCAGCAGAAACGGAGCCATCCTGATTCGCGTCCATGGAGTCGAATACAGACTGGCTGAGGCCTGTTTCGTCAACGCTCAGGCCATCGCTGCTGTCGCTGTCCAGGCTCGAAAAAAGCTTGGAAGCCACGTGGGATGATCCTGTCTGACCAGACGAAGCAGACTGCCCCTGCGAGGGAGGCGGCGGGGGCATCTGGCCGTTCATGATGGAAGACAGCAGGGTTTTTGCGTCCATTTCGCCTGAGGAATTCTGTTCGCTGGACTGGTTTTGCGGATTCTGGGAGCCGTTGTTCATGGCTTCGCGCTGTTTTTTCAGCGCTGCCGCCAGTTCATCGGAAGAGACGGAGCCGTCCTGATCGGTGTCCATGGCGTCAAACACGGACTGGCTGAGGCCCGTTTCCTCGGCGCTCAGGCCGCCGCTGCTGTCACTGTCCAGCGAAGAAAAGAGTTTGGACGCAAGGTCGTCACCCTTGCCGCCGCGCCCTGCGCCCTGCATGCCGCCGGGAACCTGCCCGCTCATAATGGCGGAAAGCAGATCCTTGGCAGTGGGCTGAGTCGACGCCGCTGTCTGTGCTGCCTGGCTCTGCCCCATCTGCATGTTGGTGAACATGGCGTTGCGCTGGGTTTCAATGGCTTTTTGCAGTTCTGTCTGCGAAACGGCCCCATCGCCATCGGTATCAAGTTTGTTGTAGAGTTCGCTGCTTAGCCCGGTTTCATCAAGGCTTAACGCTCCGTTCCCGTCAGAATCCAGATCCCCGAAAAGCTTGCTTGCCAGATTGTCCTGCGATTGCGCCTCGCTGGAGCCTTTCATCTGCGCAAGCATCTTCTCCCAATAGGAGGAAGAGGATGATGATAACGCACTGACGCTCATACTGTCTCCCAGTCCTTGCGGACATTGTCGGCAACACCTGCAATCCACTGCGGGCGAAGCCGAATACTGTAAGCGCACCTCCCTGTGTCGCGTATCAGCCGGGGAATTTTTTTCCCAATCTGATTATGCAAAAGACATTCCGTTTTGCGTGGGGGAAATTTTTGCCGCCAGCCTTTCTTGTCGCGCCAGAAGGCACTATGCGATGCTGTAAAATGAAAAACCGCCGCATCACATGATGCGGCGGTGTGGAGTGCAGGGGGCCTATGGGGTCAGCGGTTTTTTACTGGTGGAGAAGCCTCAGCGGAAGTGGCCGTGGCAGGGCGGCTGTCCACATCGCTGTCCACCCGCAGGCGTAGCGGGGGAACCTCTTGCGGAACCAGGGATGCATTGCGCAGTGCCTTGTCGACCCTCTGGGAAAAACTTTCAAGGCTGAAGCGGGCCTCTCCCACAACAGGCGGCGCTGTTACCAGAGCCGCAGTTGCCTTGTGGGTTCTGGCCGGGTCGGTAAACTGGGGGATGGCCAGGCCGCTCACAGGCTGCGGCGGATCAACAAAGGGTTCATGCAGGGCTTCCAGCGACTGGGCAAAAAAGCGCACGCGCACTTCTTTTTTACCGCCCATATCCCACAGCTCAAGCATAAGAGCTGATCCTGGCGGGGTGGCGTCATCGGGGTAGCCGGGCAACTGCCAGTGCACGCCCAGCAATTCGCCCACATTGGCAAGGTTGGTGTCGTGCCCCACAAAAACAACCAGGGAAGCCGCGTTGCAGCGTTGATCCCTATGAGTGCCGTCAAGGGCTGCGGCCATTTCTGAAAGCAGCGATGCCCCCTTGAAAAGAGCCACAACCGGAGAACGGTTCACTGTGTTGAACACGCTGGTGTGTACGGGCAGCACTTCACGCAGAACGTGCGCGTCCACCTGGCCCCATCCGGCAGAAATTTCAGGCCACTGCGCATATTCCAGCAAAAAAATTTCCGCCATGCTTGATGCTGTTGCCAGTGCGCCGGAAAGTCCTGCGCCCTTGCCGTCAGCATCAACGCTCACAGAATTTGGCAGGTCTGCGAGCCCGCAGGTGGGCGGCAGATTGTAGCGCGAGCACAATGTGGGGGCCACCGGGGCGCTCAGGTGCTGGATGTGGGTCAAGGCCCCTGCATTGTCCTCATGCAGTCGATCAAGATCGCCCCCGGCCGTGGTCATGATGCTGGCGGCTACCGAGGCTGGGTCAAAACGCTGAAAACCCGCCTGCACGGGATGAAAAAGCGGATCGGGCGTCTGGCTTGAAACGGCATAGGTCTGCCCGCCAGCGGGGCAGAGGCCATCAAGCAGGGCTTTGGCTGTTGCTCTTGTGCGCTGATCCACGTCGGCGCGCACAAAGACCTTGCCGGGCGGTGGGCAGGCGCTGTCGGGCAGCAGGCCAAGATTCAGCATTTGCCCGCGCATGTCTTCCCACATGGCGGTTACCAGCCGCGCACCGCGCGGCGTGAGGAACCCCCTCGGCACAGGCCACTGGGGCCAGTTACGGGTGCTCCACTGCGAAAGCGTATCGGGAGCCTGCGTAGGCGAGCGCACCCCGTGGCGGGAAAGCGCTACAACTTTCATAAGGCGGGGTTGTTCGTCCCCCTGCTGCGCCGCAATGCCAGGTAGGGGCAAATGGCAGAGCAGTGCGCAGGCAAGGCAGACAGTGATTAAGCGTGGTGCAGTGCGCATGCGTTCTCCTTGATGGGGGGTACCATAGCCATAAAGGCCTGCGCGGGCAACGCCGATTTGCACGCGTGAGGGCTGCGGGCCTTGCGCCAGTGCAAATTTTGCCCGCCTCTCGGGCCGTAATTGCTTGCACAGTGCGGGGCTTGTTATTATGCTTATTCTTTGCGGCAGAGTTTGGCTCTGGCTGCTTTGCGCGTAACCTTTTGGGGCTTCTTTCCCTTCACAGGGGGCGGAGCGTAATCCAGATATCGAGGCGTATGATGCCCATTGCCGTTCCACGCGTTGGCGTAGAAGACAAACCCCTTGTTCAGGATATCCGCGTAGAAGATCTTTCAGCGCTGGTCATCCGTTCGGCCACGGTACGCGACGTGCACGGCATGTCTGCGCTTATCAACCACTATGCGTCCTCCAACGTCATGCTGGCGCGCGGGCCGCAGTATCTCTACCAGCATATTCAGGACTATATGGTTGCCACGGCTCCCTCGGCTGAGGACGGGCATGAGGTTGTGGTGGCCTGCGGCGCTGTGCATGTGCTGTGGGAAGACCTGGCGGAAATTCGGTCGGTGGCGGTTCACCCACTGTGTCAGGCGCAGGGCTTTGGCAAAAGGCTTGTGGCCGCGCTGGTTGGTCGATGTCGTGATCTCGGCTTGCCGAGGGTTTTTGCCTTTACTCTGGCTGCGCCGTTTTTTTCCAAGTGCGGCTTCAGCGAGTTTAAACGCGATGATATGCCCGCCATTGTGTGGGTTGAATGCAGTAAATGCCCCAAGTTTTACTGCTGTGACGAAATTGGAATGATACTCGAATTATAGTTTTCAACCTGTGATATATTCGCAGGGATTCACACTGTCTGCAAAGGGTGGGAATGCGTCATGAGCAATAGGCTGTATCACCGGGATTTTCTGAAAGAAATAGACTTCACGCCGGAAGACCTCACATATCTGCTGGATCTGGCGGCCCAGCTCAAGCAGGCCAAAAAGGTTCGGCGCGAGCCAAAGTTTCTGCAAGACCGAAATATTGTCATCCTTTTTGAAAAGGATTCCACGCGTACCCGCTGTTCTTTTGAAGTTGCAGCCTATGATCAGGGCGCGCGCGTGACCTATCTTGGCCCCTCCGGCTCGCAGATGGGCAAAAAGGAATCCATGGCCGATACCGCCCGCGTGCTTTCCCGTTTTTATGATGGTATTGAGTATCGCGGTTATGAGCAGGCGAGGGTAGAGGCGCTGGCAGAACACGCTGGTGTGCCGGTGTGGAACGGTCTCACCAACGAATGGCACCCCACGCAGTTTCTGGCCGACATGCTGACCATGCGCGAGTGCTGCGAAAAACCTTTGAATCAACAAACACTGGCATATCTTGGGGATGCACGTTATAATATGGGCAATTCCCTGATGGTTGGTTCGGCCCTGCTTGGGTTGGATTTCCGTTCTGTTGCTCCCAAAGCTTTGTGGACGTCGGACGAAGTTTTTGAAATGGCCGTTCACATAGCCAAGAGCACTGGCGCGCACATTACGCGCACGGAAAGCGTGCCCGAAGGCGTTAAAGACTGCGATTTCCTCTCCACTGATGTCTGGGTGTCCATGGGCGAGCCTGATTCCGTATGGAAAGAGCGCATTGATCTGTTGACGCCGTATCGCGTGGACGCGGCAGCAATGGAACTGACGGGCAATCCCCAATGCAAGTTTTTGCATTGTCTGCCGAGCTTCCATAATCGTGATACCGCAGTTGGCGAAGACATTTATCAGCGCTTTGGCATTGAATGCATGGAAGTGAGCGATGAAGTCTTTGAATCGCCCCGCAACATGGCTTTTGAAGAGGCGGAAAACCGCCTGCACACCATCAAGGCCGTCATGGTCGCCACCATGGCTGAAGGCCCGCTGGTGTTCAACCCCTGATCCCATATCTCCTCCGGCACTGCCCGGGGGAGAGTGCAGTTGTTTGAGTCAGCCCTTACGGCTGGCGGCAAGCGCCCTTGCAGCACAAGGCCATGTTTTTCGCATGGCTGCGCCGCAGGGGCGCTTGTGTTTTTTTCTGGGGGGCGGGGCACGGCCTGTGCGACCATCTGTTGTTTCCGGCAGTTGTTCTGAAAAGCAATCTGGTCAGGTTTTGTCTGCGTTTTCTAGAAATCACCCGTGTGCGCGGAAGGACACGCCCGTTTGGCTCTTTGGCAATTGGGCCAGAAATCAGAATGTTAAAAAAGCGAGTAATCTACTATGAATTGTTCTTTGAACAATCAATGTAGGCAAATTAATCAAATATGTTGACGCAAAAATGTACATAGATTAACTCTAGTAAAAATGGTGTGATGAAAGAATGTAAGGAGGGAGTCTGTTTTTTTATGTTGTGAGGAAGTTATCAAGAGTGAAGTTTTTCACAACTCGCAATGTAGTGGGGCAAAGAAGATGAGTACACTTGTTTTTTGTTGTGTAGCACTGCCGTTTATTATGGCGCTTGTGCTGTATTTCACGCAAAGCAGCAGCGCTCGCAAGTTGATAGTGTCTGCAGCGGTCACAGTCATGGCGGTGGCAGCCGTGATCCTGGGAGCCAACGGCGCTTTTCGGCTTGAGATAGACACCATATTGGGTCTGTCTGCCGACTCTGTGTTCAGCGTGCTGGACTTGCTGTTGCTGGTTTACATTCTTGGCATAGGTTGGAAGCTGGGCAGCCGCCTGATTATGGGCATGACCCTGCTGCAACTGATTGGTCTGTTATACCTTAAATTCGTTCTTCCCGGGCATGAAGTGCCCATCACTGCCTTTGTGGCAGACGGCCTGTCGCTTATCATGGTGATCATCATCAGCGTGGTTGGCGGGCTTATTACCATTTACGGCATGGGCTACATGGATCTGCACGAAGAGCATCTCCATCTGCGTGTTTCGCGCCAGCCCAGATTTTTTGCCATTATTTTCTGCTTCCTCGGCGCCATGAACGGCCTGGTGCTCTGCAACAACCTTTCATGGATGTTCCTGTTCTGGGAAATCACAACGCTGTGTTCCTTCATGCTCATAGGGCATGACCAGACAGACGAGGCCAAGGCAAATGCCCAACGCGCCTTGTGGATGAACGTTCTGGGCGGGCTGGCCTTTGTTTCGGCCATGCTGTTTATTCAGAAAAGCCTTGGAACGCTTTCGACCGAGCTCGTGCTGCAAAAGATGACCTCAATGGACGTAAAGAACACGGCCATTCTTTTGCCCTTTGCTTTCTTCTGTCTGGCGGCCTTTACAAAGTCGGCGCAGGTTCCTTTCGAGAGTTGGCTGTGCGGCGCAATGGTTGCGCCAACGCCAGTTTCGGCCCTGCTGCACTCGGCTACCATGGTCAAGGCGGGCACCTACCTGCTGTTGCGCATGGCTCCGGCCTTTGCGGGAACCACCATGTCCACCATCGTGGCCCTGTTTGGCGCATTTACCTTTGTGGCCACATGTATCCTTGCGGTCAGCCAAAGTAATGCAAAAAAGGTTCTGGCGTATTCCACAATCGCCAACCTTGGGCTTATCATCGCCTGTGTGGGCATCAATACCGCTGCATCCATGATGGCGGCAACGACCATCATCATTTACCACTCCGTATCCAAGGGCCTGTTGTTCATGTGCGTCGGCGCCATTGAACAGCGTATCGGTTCGCGCGATATCGAAGACATGCGCGGCCTCTACGGCATAATGCCCCGGACGGCCATTATCACCGTGATCGGCATCTTCACCATGATGTTGCCGCCCTTTGGCATGCTCATCGGCAAGTGGATGGCTATAGAAGCCATTGCCCGCGCCACGCAGGCCATGACGCCCATCGTTTTCTTTGTGGCGCTTGGCTCGGCCTTTACCGTGCTCTTCTGGGCGCGCTGGGCAGGTGTGCTGGTGTCGTCTTCCAAGATGCACGAGCACGCTGCTCACGGTAATCCCAAGCCCTCGGTCATGTTTGCGCTGCGTTCGCTGTGCGGGCTTGCCGTGGTGTTTTCATTCATTTCGCCCCTGGTGCTGAAGACCTTTGTGGAGCCTTCGGTTTCGGGCGTCTACGCGCGCTTCAACCTGCAGATTGAAGGCTTTATCCCCGGCGCAACCCTGACCAGCGCTGAAGGATATGTGTGGATTTACCTGTTGTTCATTCTGCTTGGTCTGGGGGTGTGGTTCGCATGGCGGGAAGCCCGCAGAACACCAGAGTCTGCCCATGCGCAGCCCTATTTTTCGGGCCTGGCGGCAGAAAAGGACGGCGTGGTCGGCTTCAAGGGCCCCATGAATGTCTTTGAACCCGTGCGCGTGGCCAACTTCTATCTTTGCCAGTATTTCGGCGAGAGCAAGATCACGCGGGCCATCGACATGATTTCCATTGCATTCCTGGTCGTTCTGGTAGGAGGTCTGCTGTAATGCTCACCATCTTCAGCGCTATCGGCGGGTTGATCCTGTCGCCCCTGGTGGGCGGCCTGCTTACCGGTCTGGATCGCCGGATCACGGCACGCCTTCAGTCGCGCCTTGGCCCTCCACTGCTCCAGCCATTTTACGACATCTTGAAACTGCTGGGCAAACAGCCCCAGGTTACCAATGCCTGGCTGGTGTTCAGCGCGTATATCACGCTGATTTCATCGGCGCTTGCCCTGCTGATTTTCTTCATGGGCGGGGATTTGCTGCTGCTGTTCTTCGTGCTCACAGTGGGCGCGGTGTTTCAGGTGGTTGGCGCGGTATGCGTGCCTTCACCTTACAGTAACGTGGGCGCGCAGCGCGAGCTGTTGCTCATGCTGGCCTATGAGCCTATTCTGATTCTGGTGTTCGTTGGCTTTGCCATGTGCACAGGTTCGTTCTCCATTGCCGCAGTATTCCAGCTCGAGCAGCCGCTGCTGCTCAAGATGCCTCTGCTGTTTCTGGCGCTGGGTTACGCCCTGACAATCAAACTGCGCAAGTCGCCCTTTGATATCGCGGCCTGCCATCACGGCCATCAGGAACTGGTGCGAGGCGTGCAGACCGAGTATTCCGGCCCGTACCTTGCGCTGATTGAAATTGCCCACTGGTTTGACCTTGTGCTTATTCTTGGGCTGTGCGCCATGTTCTGGCACACCAGCTTTGTGGGAATGGCCGTTCTTGTGGGCGCGTCGCTGTTCACGGAAATTCTTATCGACAACATCACCGCCCGTCTGACGTGGCAGTGGATGGTGCAGAAGAAGTCTCTGCTGCTCGGCATGGGCCTGGCCCTGGTTAATCTTTTATGGCTGTACGTGGCGTAAGGAGGCCGGAATATGGGTTTCGTCGACAATATGATCAAGCGGAGCCGCCTGAAGTCTCCGTGGATAGTTCATTTTGACTGCGGTTCCTGCAACGGCTGCGACATCGAGGTGCTGGCCTGTCTGACGCCCATGTATGACGTAGAACGTTTCGGGGTGGTCAACGCGGGCAACCCAAAGCATGCCGACGTGCTGCTGGTTACAGGCACGGTCAACCACCGCAACCAGCATGTGCTCAAGCAGATATACGAACAGATGCCTTCGCCCAAGGCCGTGGTTTCCATCGGAGCCTGCAACCTTTCCGGGGGCGTGTTCAAGGATACCTATAATGTGCTGAACGGAGCGTACAACATCATTCCTGTTGATGTGTTCGTGCCCGGCTGCCCGCCCAA
Organism: Desulfovibrio faecalis; assembly: GCF_053570625.1. NCBI lineage: Bacteria > Pseudomonadati > Thermodesulfobacteriota > Desulfovibrionia > Desulfovibrionales > Desulfovibrionaceae > Desulfovibrio > Desulfovibrio faecalis. The sequence goes on along the minus strand of NZ_JBRBQR010000001.1, from coordinate 2,844,495 downwards.
ACCCGAGGCCATCATTGACGGCGTGGTGCAGGCCCTTGGCGTGCTCAAGGCCAAGATGGGCCTTGGCCCAGAGCCTGTGCCCACCTTTATGCCGGGCGATGAGGACGGCACTCCCGACATGACGCCGCAGGCGGAGTCCGCGCCGGAAGAAGCCCCCGACAAGCCACAGCAAAACGCGGGTTAACCCGGAAAGGATAGAGCCATGTTTTTTGAAGCCAAGGAAGTGACGCCGCAAACGCTGCTTTCAGAAGTGCAGCAGCTTGCCAACGCCAAATACCGTTTTGTGACCATGTCGCAGACCGTCATGGACGAAAACACGCTGCGGCTTTTCTATCACTTTGACGTAAACCTCACCATGTCCGACCTGCGCCACAACGCCGAGCTGTGCGTGTGGGAACCCACTGACGCCAAGGGCATGGTGCATCTGCGCATGGATGTGAACAAGAACGACGCCATCCCCAGCATCACGCCCGTATATTTCTGCGCCGTGCTCGTCGAGAACGAAACGCAGGATCAGTTCGGGGTGCATTTTGCTGATCTGCCTCTGGATTACCAGGGGGCCATGTATCTGGAGGGCGAAGTCACCCACGCGCCGTACTTTACCATGACCACGGTCCGGCGGCCCGCCGCCAAGGCCGAGGCCGCCAAGGATGACACGGCCAAAGGAGAGAAGGCATGAGCAACCGCACAACCGTGATTCCTTTCGGGCCGCAGCATCCCGTACTGCCCGAACCGCTGCACATCAAGTTTGTGGTGGAAGATGAAACCGTGGTCGGGGCCGTGCCCCAGCTTGGTTTTGTGCATCGCGGGCTTGAAAGCCTCGTGCGGCTCAAGGACTACAATCAGATGGTCTTTGTGGTCGAGCGCATCTGCGGCATCTGCTCGTGCATCCATGCCAACTGTTACTGCAACGCCATTGAAGACATGATGGGCATTACAGCGCCGCCGCGTGCGCAGTTTTTGCGGGTTATCTGGTCAGAACTGCACCGGATACACTCCCACATGCTGTGGCTCGGCCTGTTTGCCGACTCGTTTGGCTTTGAAAGCGTGTTCCAGCAGTTCTGGCGCATCCGCGAGCATGTCATGGACATCTGCGAAGCCACGGCGGGTAACCGCGTTATCCTTTCGGTCAACGTGGTTGGCGGTGTGCGCCGCGACCTCAGCCCCGATCAGATCCGCTGGATGCATGGTCGTCTGGATGAGCTGGAAAAGGGTATGCGCGAGCTTACCCGCACCATGCTTGACGACTACACCGTGCAGGAACGCACGCGCGGCATCGGCTACCTGAGCAAGGACGATGCCCGCCTGCTTGGCGCTGCCGGCCCCACCCTGCGCGGCAGCGGCTGGGAAATCGATGAGCGCATGCACGGCTACGCCGCTTACAAGGATCTCAACTTCATTCCCGTGGTTGAGAATGACGGCGACTGCTACGCCCGCTCCAAGGTACGCTTCTATGAAGTGCTGCACTCCATAGAGCTTATCCGCGAAGCCTTGAACCGCCTGCCCGAAAGCGAGCTGACCGTAAAAGTCACCGGCAACCCCGAGGGTGAATCGGTCTTTCGTGTGGAGCAGCCCCGTGGCGAGCTGTTCTATTACATACGGGCCAACGGCACCAAGAATCTGGAGCGTATGCGCGTGCGTACGCCCACCTTTGCCAACGTGCCGCCCCTGCTGCACATGCTGCCGGGCTGCAAACTGCCCGACGTGCCGGTTATCGTGCTGAGTATCGACCCGTGCATCTCCTGCACAGAGAGGTAGCCCATGTATATGCTCCCAAACGTGCTGCGCAATCTTTCGGGCAAGCCAGCCACGCGGCTGTATCCTCTGGAAGAGCGCGAACCCTTCCCCGCCTATCGTGGCGTGATCACCAACGAGGTTGAAAAGTGCATATTCTGTAATTCCTGCGCGAGAGTATGCCCAACCGATGCCATTACCGTGGATGCAAAAGCCGGAAAGTGGAATTATGATCCCTTCCTGTGCGTGTATTGCTCCGCGTGTGTGGAAAAGTGCCCCACAAAATGCCTGCATCAGGAACCAGTGCATCGCAAACCTTCCATCAGCAAGTTTGTCGTGCACCGCACCGGAACCCCGCGCGTCAAAAAAGCCAAGGCCGAGGCCAAGGGTGGGGAAGACACGGAAAAATAAATAAAAGCGAAGGGCCTGCAAAGGCCCTTCGCTTTATGACTCACTGGTTTCTTGTTTCCGCTCTTGTTGATTTTACCAGCACTCTCACCCCGTCTATTTGCCGGGCGGGGCAAGGTGGCGCGTTTTTCCTGCGATGGAGATCCGCGCCGCCTTTTGCGTGTGCGGGGGGCACTCCAACCCGTTACGCGCCAGCATGCGCGTCCATTTCTGCGCACTGGGGGCAGATGCCTGTCAGTTCCACGGTGTCGCCCTGAAGCTGAAAGCCCTGCTGCTGCATGGTGGAAAAGATGGTCTGATACAGCGCGGGATTGTCCACCTCCCGGCTCTTGCGGCAACCGGGGCATACCAGCATGAATACGGGCGCATGTGGCTCCTGGCAGGCTTGCGCGCAGGCCACAAAGGCATTGAGTGAGCCGATTTTGTGCACAAGACCCTGACTGAGCAGAAATTCAAGCGTTCTGTAGACGCTTGCAGGCGTGAGGGCCTTGGAGGATCGGCCGCGCAGGGCATCAAGAATGTCATAGGCCTTGACGGGTTCCTTGGCCTGTTGCAGATAGGCAAGCACCATGCGCCGCAGGGGCGTGAGCCGCAGGTTGGACGCCGCGCAGGGGTTGTTTGTGGGGCACGATGGCGTGTCCTTCTGACAACAGGCGGGTTCAGCCTGATCAGTTGTTTTCGTCTTCCACATAGGGTTCCACCGCCTCAGCCTTGATGCGGTATCCCGCATCGCCGATGTCGCTTTCTGTTTTTTCGATTTCAAGCTTTCCATAAACCCACACGGTGTCCATCATCTGTATGCCGCGTGGTTTGTCCAGTGTGACGTAGATGATCTGGTTGGCCGGGGGCGGCGGCACGTGAATGCACGCGCCGAAATAGGGAACCAGCAGAAATTCGGCCAGTTCATCGCCACCCAGAAAATCAAGGGGAGCCACAAATCCGGCTATGCGTACCAGCTTGCCGCCCAAGGCCTTGTTGGCGGGCGCGTTGCTCCACATGGCCTGAAATTCTTTCAGGGCCTTGTCCGCTCTGGGGTCGTCATCGCTGAACTTGTCAAAATTGAATTTGTCGAAAACTTTTGCGGGATTCCATGATGGCGGAATCAGCTTGTCCCAGGTGATTTCGGAGTATTTTCCGCTCTTTTTCGCGGCAGCGGCGGTTTCCGCATCTTCGCGTGAGGGCTGCCAGTGTTCGATTTTTTGCCGCTCGTAATCGTCAGTCAGGGCAAGGGCGGTTGCGCTGTGCCAGCCGCACAGCAAGGCTGCCAGCATACAGAGGATGCGCCCTGTGGACGAGGCTGTTTTCATGGCAGGTTCCTTTATTATGCAGAGGCGTTGAGGCCGTCAGCCAGACTCATGCGGTAGGCGCGCCATGCCGGGATAAGCCCGGCAAAGAAACCAGCAGCTACAATCCCGCCGAGCAAACGCCATTCGGCGGTTGTGGGCTGCGTGAGCGTGAGATTCAGTCCATAACCCGAAGCCAGCACCGGGCCAAACACTGCAAGCAGGGCGGCCAGAGCGGCAGCACCCGCCAGGGCGCCCGTGAGGACCAGCAGCGTGCCTTCAAAAGACAGCAGGGCCACAATATCCAGAGGGCTGGCCCCTGCCGCGCGCAGCACAGCCAGCTCGCGCCGCCGTTCACCCAGCCCTGCCAGAATGGCGGCCACGAGGCCAGCGAGGCCAGCCACCGTTACCAGCCAGGAAAGGACGCGCAAGGCATTTTCGCCCGAGCGCAGCAGGCTCCACAACTGATCCAGCGCCACCCCGGGCATAACGGCCATGAGGGCCTCCTGCTGGTCGGCGTTGATTTCCCTTTGCGCAGCAAAAACGCGGGCGCGGTTTTTCAGGCCAACCAGCACCGCTGTAATGCTCTTGGGCGTGAGGCTGAACTTGCTTACCTGATCTGGGCGTACATGAAAACCCGGCGTAGGCGCGCCGCCCTGCCAGTCGATATGGATGGCCTCCATAGCGGCAAGGCTGATGTACAAAGCCCTGTCCACAGGGGTACCTGTGGGCGCAAGAATGCCGCACACAGTAAAGGGCTTGTCCGTATGCTGGGTAAGGTGGGCGCTGCCCGAGCCGTGGCTGAGCACCAGCCTGTCGCCAAGCTTGTAGTGTTCTTTGCTGGCAACATCTGCCCCCAGCACAACATCAAAGATGCCGTCAAAGGGTGCGCCCTGGGCAAATTGCAGATGCATGCGCCTGCTATATTGGTACTGGGTAAAAAAATCGTCCGTAGTGCCCACTACGGCAAATCCCTTGTGCGAATCGCCGAGCGAAAGGGGAATCGTCCAGGCCACGTCCTTGCGCTGGGCAACGCGCTGGGCGCTGTCCCACCCCATATTGTTGGTGGCTTTGCCCATGTGAAACACGGCATAGAGCAGCAGTTGCAACTCGCTGCCGCGTGCTCCCACCACCATATCCGTGCCGGAAACTGCCTGAATAAAATTATCGCGCACCTGAGTACGCACTCGCTCCATACCGAGCAGCAAGGTGGTGGAAAGCGCTATGGAAAACACCACAAGGCTCAGGGTTCCCCGGCGGTTCCAGGCGCTAGACCAGGCAAGCCCCAACAAAAAACGCCAGCGGCTCATGCGGTTTCTCCCTGTGGAATTATCCCTTTGTCTGCCCTGCTGGCATCGGCCCGGTTAATCTCAGCCAGCCTGACACGACGTTCAAAAAATTTTGCCAGAGACAGGTCATGGCTGACAAACAGCAGGCTTGACCCGGCTTCGGCGCTTTCGCGTAGCAGCAGGCGCAGAAAATCTGCCCGCCGTTCCGCATCCAGCGCAGAGGTGGGTTCGTCAGCCATGACCAGCGGGGGCGAGCCTACAAGGGCGCGGGCAGCGGCAACCCGCTGCTGTTGCCCCACAGAAAGACGGGTTACGCTTTTGCGCCACAGTTCCTGCCCAAGGCCAAGGCGTTCAAGCAGGCGTTGCGCGGATTGCTCCGGGCTTCCATCCTTTTCCGTCGCACGTGCGGCGCGTATGGGCGAAAAGCGGCAGGGCAGCAGCACATTATCCAGCATGGAGAGATGCGGAACAAGATTAAACTGCTGAAATATCAGGCCGATGGTGCCGCCGCGAAAGGAATCTCTGGCGAATCTTGGCAAGGTGTCCACACGAATTCCGTTGACGCATACACTGCCGGAAGCTGGTTGCAGTATTCCCGAAATAAGGCTGAGCAGGGTGCTTTTGCCCCCGCCGCTGGGGCCGGAAAGAAAGACCGTCTCCCCTTTGCCCACGCGGAACAGGGGGATACGCAGGGTTTCTTCCTTTTGGCCGGGCCAGCAAAAGGTGCAGTTTTCAAGCAGAACTGCCTGTTCGCCCGCATTCATGCTGCAAGGCGCTTGCGGCGCTGTTGGCGTAACGGAATTCATGGGATTTACCACTTGAGGGTGTGGGCTTGTTCGTTCAGCTCGGCGGCGTGCTGCCCAGTGGGGCTGACTATCTGAACGCGCAGTTCATGCAGGGCTGGCCATGCGGAAAAAAGACGCACGTCCACGCCGTGCAGGGCTTCGGGCTGCGCGCATTCAAAAGTAAAAGACGCGTCCAGATCTGCATGCCCGCCGTGTTCATCGTGCCCGGTATCTTCGTCATGGTCTGCATGCGGCTTGGGTTCAACAGCAGGTGCGGTAGACGCGTTCTGCTGTGATGTTTGCGTTTTTTCCGGCTGCGCGGTGGTATTTGCTCCCAGCAGGGCCTCGGGCAGGGCTTCGGATTCCAGTTTTACCTTCTTGATGCGGCACTGGGCAGCGGCGGGAAAAACAAAAATATTTTCCGCCTTATGCAGGGTTGCCGCCATATTCTGTACTGCCTGACGCTGGGCTGCATCGCGTGGAGCGTGTTCAAAGGGCAGGGCGTTTGCAAGGGGACTTTCGAGGCTGATTTCTACAAGATTGCCTTCCACAGCCACGTCCAGGCGGGCCGCGCCGTGTTCGTGCGGGCCATGCGCAAGCGCGGGGGCGGCTGTGAGCAAGACCGAGCAGGCCGCCAATAAAATTAGTTTTTTCATCATTTCTCCCATGTTTCTGGATCAGGATGCCAGCGTTTTTTGAGTCAGAAACTGAAATGATATATTATTGCATTTTTGTCAAAGGCAACACTTTCTCTCGCCATCGCAGGGCTGCTGTTGACCGGATTCTTGCCATGCGTTTGCAGAGACTGGAGGCTAAGCTATGTGGCGGCCCTGCCGTTGCCAATGGGCAACGCGCAGCTTGTCAGCCACCATGGAAAGGCCGCACAGGCCGATGGAAACAGCCGTGGCCACAAAAACACCCCGGTAACCGAAGCCCTCGTACATAACCAATCCTCCGATTATAGGGGCAAAAATACCACTGGAATCGAAGGTTGCCATCATTACATTGGAGTTGATGGAGCGTGTAGTGGGTGTGGAGCGGTCATAGACCATGGCCGCCAGCAGGGGATAGAGCAGCCCCAGGCCCAACCCGTACAGGAAGGTGAGGGGAATGAAAGCCCACAGCGGCCCCCAGGCCAGCCCCAGCATGCAGCAGACCAACAGAACGCTGCACAAAATGGTAATTCTGTGGCGCGGCAGCGTATCAAGCCTGTTGCTGCCCACCAGACGCACAAGAATGATAGTGAGCGTATAGGTGCTGAAAAACCACGCCGGGTGCGCGCCGGTGATGGAGCACAAACCCTTCATGAAAAAGATGGCCAGCACTGTCATGATGCTGAATGTCATGCAGGCCATATACACAAAAAAAAGGCCGGAATGACTCACCGCATGCCATAATTCCCGACCAGACATACCGCCTTCTGCCTCCTGGGCCATTTCTGGCTTGCGCAGGCGTGGCGCCAGCGGCACCAGCATAAGCAGGGAGGGAATGCCCAGCAGAGCCGTGAAGGCAAAGAGGTGAGGTTCGCCCCCGAGCAGGGCAAGTATCTGTTCCCCTACTGCCGGAATGATGGAATAGGGCAGCAGCAGGGTGAGCGAAAAGATGGCAAAACCGCGCGCGCTTTGGCCCTTGGGTATGCAACTCACCAGCACGGACACCGTGCAGCAGGAGAAAAAAGCAAGGGCAATGCCCTGTACCACCCGCAACAGCAGAATCAGCTCAATAATATGGGAGCCGCCCACATAAGGGTAGGCCAGCATGACGCCGCTTGAAATGATGATGGCGGTGGCCATGGGCAGGAGTTTGCCACGGCGCAACAGAACCACGCTTGCCACCTGCCTGAAAATCAGAACCATGACAAACATGGAAGAGAGCAGCACTCCCCGCCAGTTGGGGCTGACAGAGAGGGCTTCGAGCCATTGCTCAAAGCAGTAAAAAACGGCCACAAAGCTGTTGCAGCACATGGTCATGCAGAACAGCAGAACAAAATCACGGCTTAATAACGTCTGCGGCGGATCAGGGAAGGCAGTGCCTTCCGGGGTTTGCGCAGACGATGCGGCTAGGGGCGGCATGGGGCCTCAATCGTGTTGTGCCGCGTTGGCTCAGGCCGCCGTGCGGGGCCGGGCCCACCCCCGCAAAGGGTGTGCGGCTAATGATATTCGCCATTCAGGAACTTGGTGGCGTAGGATTGCACTGCTGCATCGTCCACCATAAGCATGTCCATCTGACGGGTCATTATCAGGAGTCGTCCCAGTTGATCCAGACGCGCGCACAGCTCATGCCTGGGGTATTTCTGGTAACGTGCCCGCAGTCTATCACCCGTTATCTCGACGGTAAAGCCCAGCTCTTTGAGGATCAGGCCTATGCACTGCACGCGTCTTTCGCGCTGGGCATTGGCAGCGGCACCCCCGGCAAATTCAAAACGGATGTAGTTCTTGCTCAGGGTTTCGCCGCACCAGCAGTCAAGAATGGCGTAGTGATAGCCCACGCGGGACGAAAAATTGAGATAGCGGTCAGAAACTATGGCGTAGCTGCGCTGGCCAAAGCGTGAACAGCCCTCCTCATTGCAGCCAATGGCGGTCTGCCCCATGACTGAAAGAAAACCGCGCATATTTACAGGCCGTGGGCCACGAGCCTGCACCGCCGGATTGAGCATGCCGTCAAGCACGCACTTGAAAGGCACGCTCAGCACATCATTGGGTGTTACCTGGCGAGACTCAGGATTGCGCAGCCCGCCGCCCAGATCAATCACGTGCAGATCAAGCGGCACCGTGCAGACAAGCTTGCTGGCAACGCCCGCGCAGTGATCCGTAACCCTATCGGATATCTGGAACATCTGGGAATAGCTCAATTCGTGCACATAGCGCATGATGTCGTGCAGCGATGTGCAATGACGGGGCGTGAAGGTATCCGCGCGCGGATCCACCAGATGCAGTGGCAGAATATAGGGAGAGATGCGCCGCAATAGCACCAGGGCCGGGCTGCTGGGTCTGGTCTGGGGTTTCACCAGCCGCAGGGTCAGCAGTTCCTGCACTTCTCCGTCAAAAATTCTGCCGGTGAGCGCATCAACAGTGATGATCTGCTCTTCGGCCAGGATGCTGTTGGCGCCCGGAAGGTTCATGATGGTAGGCACGCCAAATTCCCGGCAAATGGAAGCCATGTGACCGGTAAGACTGCCTGTTTCGGCAATAATGGCAGAGGCGCGGCGCATGGCCGCCATGGCGTTGGGCGAGGAGTGGGCAAGCAGCATGACCGCCCCTTCGGGGAAGTGTGTCATGTCTTCCCCTTCGCCCACATGGACAACAGGGCCGCAACCAACGCCCCGCGCGGCAATATCGCCGCCTGAAAGCAGGGGGCGCAGGTGCCGCAGGGCCGGGGCAGAATGTTCCTCGGAGGCGCTGTCCAACCCCATGGGGCGGGTTTGCAGCAAAATAATCTGGTCGTCTTCGTCCACGGCCCATTCCATATCCTGCGGATACTGGTAGTGCCGCTCCAGTTCCATGACCATTTCTGCCAGTTTGCGCACCTGATCATCGCTGAGGCAGGGAACATCGCGCAGGGGATCGGGCACGGATTCGAGCGAGCTTTCCACAAGGCCGGTCTTGGTGCGCACAAGGCGCAGCCGCACTGTTTTGTGGGCAATGGTGGCCATGGTGATCTTTTTTGTGGCGCGGGAAACAAGCCACTGGTCGGGGGTTCCCGATCCGTCCACGACCATTTCGCCCAGACCCCACAGGCCGTTGATAACAGTGGCGTTGGAGCGCAGGTCTACCGGATGGCGGGAAAAAGCCACGCCAGCGGCCTTGGCCCGCACCATTTCAACACAGCACAGCCCCATGCCCGTGGCGTCCAGATCGTAACCGTGCTCGGCGCGATAGGTCAGGGCGCGGGGCGAAAACAGGCTGGCAACCACCTTTTTGAAGGCGGACAAAAGATCCTGGCGGGTAACGCCAAGGATACTGCGGTACTGACCGGCGAAGGATTGCACGCCGTCCTCGGCAATGGCGCTTGAGCGCAGGGCCACAACCACATCTGCGTTTTTGCCGAAAGCCGCGTCCCATTCTGCAAAAAGAGCCTGCTCAACTTCTGTAGGGATGGGGGCCTCCTGCACAAGCCGCTCAATGCTCTGGGAAATTTCTGCAATCCGCGCGGGTTTTTCCGGGTCAATGGATTTCAGCAGCCGGAAGAGGTTTTTGAACAAACCCGGTGTGCGCAGCAAAAAATAGCTGCAAGCCCGGATAGTGATGGAAAATCCGCGTGGCACTGGCATATCAAGCATGTTGCGCAGTTCGCCAAGGTTGGCGTTTTTGCCGCCGACACTGTAAGCCATGCTGGCGTCAACCTCTGAGAGGGGCAGGGTAAACTGCGGCACGTCGCCGCGTGTGTGCTGATCCAGCTCGTGTTCAATGCGTGCGGCAATGGAATGTACGGCGCTGCCCAGGGAGATGTCGCACTGGCCCGACATTTCGCTCAGGGTCGAGGCCATGCGCTCGCAGTGGAATATGGCCCGGCGGGCCTGCTTGCGCACTTCGCTGGTTTCCATGTGCTTGTCGCCGCGCAGTGTGGCGTCCAGCCCCGCCATTACCCCGGCCAGATCAGCATTGGCCTGGAGCAGCTCCTTGAATGAGGCATAGCGTTTGTTGAAGGCGTCCATGGCCGCCTCGCGGCCAACACGGGGGGCAATGCCAAACAGTTTTTTCAGCAGAGAGGCCATACGGATATCCTTGATCGCAGATTTTCGTCATGCCCTGAAACTGACGATGCTGAATGCCTGATGCGTAAATGTCGCTTGTTAGCGTCCCTGCCCGATCACAATATACCTTTGCGCAGGGCCGCGTCCGTCCTTGCGCACAAGGCCCAGCTGCACAAGCAGTTGCAGGTCGTACTGGGCCGTGCGCATGGAAATATTTTTTCCGGCAAGGGCCTGATATTCCTGCCTGCTGATGCTGCCCGAGGCCGCGATGGTCGGCCAGACCTCCATGACGCGCCGGTTGAGCTTGTCTGCAGCGTCCTTGCCGCGCAGCAGGGTATCCAGTTGCGCAGAGGCCTCGTTTTGCGGCTGAGGGGCAAGGTCGCCCACTGCGGCCTGCACGGGAATATCTGCGGCCGCAGGGCTAACCAGCCAGCCGGGCAAACCTTCTGCCGATGCAGGATCTTCGGCAGGGGGTGTTGCGCAGAATCCCTGCTCGCAAGGATCCTCCTGCGGCTTGCGCGATTCCTGCGCCGGAGCTGTCGTAGTATCGCTCTGGCCTGCCGGAATGGCGTCGTTTTGCGGTTGGGTAGTCGCGCCAAGCTGAATATCTTCTGCAAGTAAAATGCCACCTTCGCAGAATGTCAGGGCCCGGGTGAGGGTGTTTTTCAATTCGCGCACATTGCCGGGCCAGTCGTAGTCCATCAGTTTGGCCATTGCTCCTTTGCTGACCTGCGGCATGGCAGCGGTCATGCCCGTCAGCGCGCCAGCGGGCTGCGCCCCGCCTTCTGCCTTCAGCCTGGCCTTGGCCTTGAGAGCTTCCGAGAGAAAATAGACCGCCAGCGAGGGAATGTCCGTCTTGCGCTCCCGCAGCGGCGGCGTGTTGATGGTGATGACGGCCAGCCGGTAGTACAAATCTTCGCGGAAAGAACCCTTCTGCGAATCATCTAAAAGGGAAGCATTGGTCGCGGCAATGATGCGCGTGTCAAAAGGCACGTCTTCATCGCTGCCAAGCGGCCGGATTCGCCTGGTGGAGAGCGCCCGCAGCAGGGCCTGCTGCACCTTTGGGGCCGCATTGCCCACTTCGTCCAGCATGAGGGTACCGCCCTGCGCCGTCAGAAAAGCCCCCTTGCGCGGCGCGCGTGCCTCGGTGAATGCGCCTTTCACATGCCCGAAAAGGGTATCCATGAGCAGATTTTCGTCCAGCGCGCCGCAATTGATGGTAATGAACGGCCCTGCGGCCCGAGCACTGAGCCTGTGGATGGCCTCGGAAACCAGCTCCTTGCCTGTGCCGGTTTCGCCCACAACCAGCACATCGGCCATCACCTGCGAAGCCTTGCGAACATTGTCGCACAGGGCAAGCATGGCTGGCGATGTGCCAATAAGGCTGTTGACTGGCAGGTCTTCGGGATGCGGCAGATCTTCCACTGGCTCGCGCTGCTGCTGGGCATCATCCTCAGCGGCGCGCAGGCGGCGCGCCTCGGCGGCAAAGCGCAAGCGCTCAAGCAGGGTGTTGATGCCAGCCTTGAGTTGTTCCAGTTCTCGCGGCAGTTGGGGCATATCTATATTCTTGTCGGTCCCTTCGGCGTTGCAGCGTTCAAGCTCCGCTGTTACGGCGTTGAGCGATCTGCCCGTCTGCCGCGCCAGCCACCAAAGGCTCAGACCCAAAAGCAGCATGCCGCCAACAAAGGCCCCAACATAGATGCCCATGAGCTGTACGCCGGTGCGTGTGGTGGTAAAGCTGGAGTCCAATACCGCCAAACCGCCCAATATTATTGTTTCCTGCGAAGCAGGGCTGAAGGTTACAGGGACATAACTGACCCTCTCCACCCTCATCTGGCTGCTGCTCCACAGAGAGCTGTTTTCAGAAAGGGGAAGCTGGCCTGACTTGCCCTCCTGCACATCGGATACCATGCTCCAATAATTGATGTGCTCAGGGCCAGGCCGGAATGCGGTGTTAAATCCCGGCCTGCCAAAATCACCAAGAAAGCCTGCGCGTACTGCATCTGTGCCCAGGCTGCGCTGAGCCAGACCAGCATCCGGAGCTTCGGACTGAAAGAGCATCCAGCCATCGCGGTCAAAAAAAAGTGTACGCACGCGCCCCTCATCGCCTGATGCGGCAATGGGGGCATTGGGGCCGGAGTACGTGGACAGGATATCCCGCAGCTCCCTCAGATCCAGAGAAAGCATCAGGTAGCCGACAAACGTGCCTTCCGCATCATGAACCGGAGTGGAAAAGCGCAGCACATACAAGGTGATATTCTGGTTGCTGCCCTTAACCGGCACCATGGAGTAGGTCACTTCAACGGGCTGGGCAACGCTGACGTGCCCGGTACGGTGTTCCGAGGCAATGGAGTGGAAGGGACCGGTGGGGCTGGCAAGTGCCTGCCGCATGGGAACATTGATGATATCCCCGCCCGTGTTGACAAGCAGATAGCGGTTGTCTGGTGCCAGACCCTCAAAAGCCAGTTCCCTGTATCGCAAGCCACCGGCCTTGGCGCGGAATTTGAGCCGGTTGGCCATGTCTTTTTGATCCATGGAACCAGCGGCGAGAATAAGAAGCTGATTGCGCGTTTCGTCCAGTGCCTGCTCCAGCGCAAGGCTCATTGCCTGTGATTGAAGCTGTGCATTGCGCGCAATTGCGCGATCAAGAATGGCCTCGATGCTGCTGCCCGTGGCAGTAAAAATAATCAGCAGCACGAGCGCCAGCAGGGGCAAACCCAGCATCAGCATACGGCTTGCAAGGCTGCGATTCATAAAGAATGCCGTGAACTCCAGCGAGCTGCCTTGGGGAAGTGTTCTGTGTAAGCGCATGGTGCTCCCCTGTTTTGTGCAAAAAAGCGCAATCTTGGAGCTGAGTATAAAAAACATTCCCCCACGTGACAAGATTTTTCGCGCAAAAATAGAAAAAAAGGCGCAATTTCAGGCAATAATTATGCAATGGCACAGCCTTTGCTAATACTTTCACATTCGAGGCAACGAGGCGGTGCCTGCCCCCGACGGGAGTCATCACAACATGGGTAAGTGGTTGAAGTGGAGATGTCACATTTTGATGTGGAGGAAGTTATGAAAAGGATGCAGAGGCTCTGGACATGGCTTACAGGTTGCGCGCTGCTGGTTGCGGCATTGCCCGGCGCGGCCCTGGCTGCTGGCGGCGGCAAGGTTGCCAACGTTGTGGTGGTCGCCGATACGCGCAAGCTTGACGGCATACTGTACTGGTGGGCTGAAATGTACAATGAAAGCCACTTCTTTTTTGCCATTCTGACTATGGCCATTATCCCGGTTACAGGTTGCATACTGGGTTGGCTGGCGGATGTCGTCATGACGCACATCGGCATTGACCTCAAGCACCGCGAATTGTCCGAAAAGTAGTCGGAAGGAGGCAAGTTATGGAATGGTTGTATATTTTGATGCCCATTTCCGGCGTGTTCATTTTCTGGCCGGGCCTTGTCATTCTTGGTTTGGGCGTTGGCATTATCGGCGGCTTTTTCGGCATGGGCGGCGCCTGGATGGTTACCCCAGGTCTGAACATTCTTGGTTTCCCCATGGCCTTCGCCATTGGTACCGACGTGGCGCAGATGGCGGGTAAATCGCTTATCTCCACCATGCGGCACGGCAAGTTCGGCAACGTTGACTACGGCTTGGGCCTGACCATGCTGGTTGGTACCATCGTGGGCGTGGAAGTTGGCGCGCAGATGGTCATGTGGCTGGAACGCCTTGGTTCCGTCGACAAGGTTGTGCGCTGGTTGTACGTTGTCCTGCTTGTGCTGCTGGCATGGCTTGTATTTCACGATATCGCCGCTCGCCGCAGAAAGGAACGCGAAGCCAAGGCCCAGAACAAGGAACTTGATCACGCGGCAACTGGCGTTGACTGGGCCTCCCGCCTGCACGCCATCAAGATTCCGCCTGTGTTCCACTTCAAGCAGGCCAACATCACCTGCTCCGCATGGCTGCCCATCTTCGTCAGCTTCTTCACCGGCTGGCTGGCTGGTATCCTCGGCATCGGCGGCGGTCTTATCCGCATGCCCGCCCTGGTGTATCTTGTCGGCTGCCCCACCCATCTGGCGGTGGGTACGGACCTCTTTGAAGTCGCTATCTCCGGTCTCTACGGCACGGCTTCGTACGCATACAAGGGCCGCGTGGAACTGCTTGCCGCTCTCATCATGCTGTGCGGCGCGGCCATCGGCGCGCAGATCGGCGTTGTCGCCACCAAGTATGTAAAGGGTTACGGCATCCGCTTCGTGTTCGGCCTGGCCGTTATCGGCTGCCTCATCTCGGTTGTGTGCAAGCTGGTTGAAGCTGAATTCCCGGCATGGGGCTGGCTGCTTGGCCCGGCTGCTACGATCGACGTGCTCGGCTTCGTGTCGGCTATCTCCCTTTACATAACCGTCAAGATGGTACAGGGCGCCAAGGCGGAAATTGCCGCCAAGAAGAACCAGCCCGCGGCCAACTAGAAGGAGACCCGCCATGAAGATTCGTAACCTGATGCTTATGCTGGCGATGGCCTTCTCTGTTGCACTGCTCACCGGCTGCAACTTCGACGGAGGCGTGGAACAGGGACGCTGCGTGGCCTTTGATGCCACAGCCAAAACCCTCACCATTGTGGTGGACGTGACGCACGATCAGTTTAACCCGCACTACAGCGGCGGCACGCATACCTTCAAGCTGCCTGTGGAATCCAAAGACATGGGCCCGACCCCCAGCGTGGGTGGCCGCCTGATGATCGATCTGGTCAAGAACACCGTGCTTATCTATGACCAGAAGACCAACAGCGTGCGCGAGCTGGCCGTGCAGTTCACCGATGTGGAAAAGAACGTCGGCTCCGACCATCCCAAGGTCAAGGGCAAGACCTTCCCCATTATCGACAAGGATCAGCAGACCGTCACCGTGTACTCTGGACGCCAGAAGTCTTTGATCACCTTCAAGATTCCTGCTGAAGCTCAGGATTACCCGGCCTATGTATGGACCGCTGGCGACGAAATGCGCATTGCCTACCGCAACGCCGACAAGGCCCAGTCCATGCGTATCATGAACGTGTCCAAGACCAACATCTTCAAGAAGTAAACCCCAGGGTGCCTACCCCCACCCTGCGCGCCGGAGCGGTTCGCCCCGCTCCGGCGCACCTCGGGTGGACAAACACACTCAGGAGAGCATCAATGAACAGTTACCGTCAGACCCTCTATTCCAGCATAATCCGGGTTGCGGCCAACGCAGTCATGGTTGGCGCGATCTTTGTGGGCATGTATCAGTCGGCCCACAGTTCTGGGGCCTCGGAACTGGTGTTCTGCGCATGGTTTTTTGGCATCACGGTGCCTACGTGGGCAGGGGCCTTCTGGCTTACCAAAAAGGTGCGCCAGGTATATCCCGCCGAGTTTCAGAGCCTTGTGGAACTGCCGCGCCTCGGACAGCGGCTCGTAAGCTGGCACGTGGCCGAAACGTCCATGTGCCCCGTCATTGATCGCCGATAAACGGGAGCAGCAGCATGTCGTGTGTCATGACCATACCACAGGCGGGCAGGAAGGAACCTATGGGGGAATTCATCAAAAGCCAGGGTTGGCAGAACTGCCTCCAGACCCGTGCCCGGCAGCGTTATTGGGGCGCTCTGTGCGCCCTGTTGCTGGGTTTTGCCCTGCTGGGAATACTTGACGGCCTGCAAGGCCTTGCAAGGTCTGGCGCGGATGTGATCGAATTGCTGCCCGGCGGCAGCGTGTCCATATCCGGGCCGCTGACCATCAAAAATCCCGTCAACAGCGACCTCAAGGCGCAATTTGCCCCGGAAAATCCGGCCCTTTTTTATGATCTGGAAGGATTCTTTGCGGGCTACTGGTTTGGCAACGGCATGTGGCGAGGCAGTGTGCGCGCCGATGCCGTGGCGGAACCCGGCAGTTACGGCCTGAAGGTTTCCTTCAGGGGGGCGGCTGCCAGCACCACGCAGCACTATACTGTTGTCGTGCATGCCGATGAAACTGCCATGCGGGCTGCGTCCACCTCGTATTTGCGCCGCATTACCGGCTATAACCCCTTTGTGCTGGCTGCGGGATGCTGCGGTCTGGCCCTGCTGGGCGGGGTTGTGGTGTTCAGGCTTGGCAGCAAGTACATACGCCAGCTGACAACACTTGGCTGCGGAGAAATCGTGCGCGTGGAACAGAATGCTGACACTGCCGCGCAAGGGCAATCCGGCCACATCTGGTGCCTGCTGTACGGCCTGCGCGCGCCCGCAAAGGGAACGCCCTGCGCCGTTTATGATGCGCAAGGCATGCCCCTTGGCACCGCTCGCGCCCAAGAAGCAAAGAACGGTACGCTTGAACTGAATTTTGACTCAATCACAAGCCCGGCAGCAGAAGTCGGTGCGACCAATACCGCCGTTCGTCCTGGCTGTCTTGTCCAATTGCGGCCCCCAAGGCCGCTCTCTCCTCCGGTCACAGACAGATAAGGTCGTTCGGTCTCCTGCGGCATGCACTTGGCGCGTCACCTGTGCATGCCGCTTTTTTTTTGCCCGCCGCATTCATCCCGCCTTGCCGCTCTTGCCGCCTGCTTTGCCATAAGCTATGCTTATTGTGTTGCATATGCCCCCTGAGGGCTTAAACCAAGGCGGAATTTTCATGTCTCAACTTTGCCCCTGCGGCAGCGGCCAGTCTCTGGACCAATGCTGCGGCCCCCATATTGAAGGTGCGTCCTGGCCCCAGAACGCAGAAAGCCTCATGCGTTCGCGGTATTCGGCCTATGTGCTTGGCCGTCATCAGTGGCTTGTGGAAACCACGCATCCCGACTACCGGGAAAATGTGGACGCCGACAAACTGGCCGAGCAGACCAGGGATATCACCTGGCTGCGTCTTGATATTGCCGCGACAGAAAACGATGTTCCCGCCGGAGAACACGGCGAGCTTTTTGATGTTGTTGAATTTTATGCCTATTATGAACTGGAGGGCATCCCCCGCCAGTTGGGCGAGCGCAGCTTTTTTCAGCGCAAGGACGACAAGATTTATTATGTGGACGGCGTGGCCCTGCGGCCTGACGCTTACCGCAGGCAGGAACCCAAGGTGGGTCGTAATGATCCCTGCCCCTGCGGCAGCGGCAAAAAATACAAGAAATGCTGCGGGGCTTCCAAATCCTGATGACCACGGATGCCGAACACGCAAAAAATTCCGGCAGGGGCAAGAATGGTTCTCTGACAGCCATCCGGCAGTTTTGTCTGGAGTGTCAGGGCGCGTCTGCCAAGGCGGTTCGCGCCTGCGCTGATGAAGAGTGCCCCCTTTGGGCCTGGCGGCTTGCCACGCTGGCGGGCGAGGAATGCCCCGCCCCGGCGGAACAAGCCGCGCGACAGGCCTTGCGGGCCATTCGCAGGCAGTGCATGGGCTGTGCTGGCGACAGGGTGGAGGTGCGCGCCTGTGCGGCTCGCGATGCCTGTGCCCTGTGGCATTGCCGGTTTGGCGTGCGTCCGCAGACATACAAGGCCGTGCGGCGGCGTTTTTTTGCTCCCAAACCCTTGCGACTTTTGTAATGCGCCACCAAGAACGCGGCGCAACACCACAGGAGGTATCCATGCCTCATTTGCTCGAATGGTCGAGAGCATATGCTCATCGCCTTGACGCTGGTTCTGCTGCGGCCCTGAAGGCGCGCGCGCCGGAAGTGGCCCAGAGGCTTCAGCGCGAGCTGGCATCCGGCGAGCTGCCCTTTATTTCCATGCCCTTCCGCGCCAAGCTGGAAGTGGAAATGGCCCCGCTGATTCCCCGCATCAAGGCCTACAAGCATATGCTGGTGCTGGGCATCGGCGGCTCTGCCCTTGGGGCGCGGGCCATGCAGCAGGCCTTTGCGCCGGGGCAGGACGGCCCCGGGCATCGCGGCCCGTGGCTCTGGATTGCGGACAATGTCTGCGCGGAGCGCTTTGAAGCCCTGCTCGGCAAGCTCAATCCCACGGAAACCGTGGTGGTGTGCATCAGTAAATCTGGCGGCACCATTGAGACTATCTCGCAGTATTTTCTTGTGCGCGATTGGCTTAAGGCCAGCGTGGGCGAGGGCTGGCAGGATCAGATGATCGTTGTCACCGACGAACGCAAGGGCTACCTGCGCGAAGAAGCAAACCGCTATGGGCTGACCGCCCTTGAAGTGCCGGATTATCTTGGCGGGCGCTATTCGGCCCTCTCTGCGGTGGGGCTTTTGCCTGCGGCCTTTTTGGGCATAGACTGGCAGGCCCTGCTGGACGGCGCAGCCGATGTTGCACGCCCCCTGCTGCAAAATCCGGAGCACGTGGCCGAGCATCCTTCGTTCGCCTTGGCCTGCTGGGCCAAGGCTCTGGAAGACAAGGGCTACAGCCAACTGATATTTTTCAGCTATATTCCGCAGTGGGCCGCCTACGGCGACTGGTTTGCCCAGCTTTGGGCCGAAAGCCTGGGCAAGGACGGGCAGGGCAGCCAGCCTGTGCCAGCGACCGGTGTGACGGATCAGCATTCCATCAACCAGATGTTTTTGAGCGGCCCGCGTAACAAGGGCTGCATTTTCCTGACCAGCTGCGACCAGGCACAGGGGCCCAATTTCGGCATGGATGTACCGGATCAGTGGGCCTGGCTGCGCGCCAAACCCTTTGGCAGCCTGCTTGAAGCCGAGGCCCTGGGAACCCGTATGGCCCTGTGCCAGAGCGGCGTACCCCTGCTGCATGTGGAAATGCACAACAAAGGCCCCCGCGCCGCTGGTTCGCTCATGCTGCTGCTTGAGGCGGCCACCCTGTTTACGGGCTGGCTCATGGGCATCAATCCGCTGGATCAACCCGCAGTGGAGCTGGGCAAACGCCTTGCCAACGCGCGGCTTGGGGCTGGCGGCTATGCGCAGGAAGAAGCAGATCTGGCGGAATACCTTGCCGTACCCAGAATGGAACAGAAGTTTTAAGCAAGTGAAGGGCGCGGGACCGTTGCCAAGGGCAAAAAAACGGTATCCCGCGCTGGTTGCAACCCTTTGCCTGTGTGCCGAAATGTGCTTCAGGAATGGCGGTGGCCGTCAGGCGGCGGCTTTCGGATATGCCTGGGGTTTTTATAACCTGTCGCGTAGCGGCGGCTTTGCGGCGGGGCGTAGCGGTCGTTTTCCCTGCGCCCCGGCGGCGGTGGCAGAAGTGCCGCGCCGCCCGGAGCCGCCGTGCGCGCAAAGGCATTGTCATGTTCAGAAAAAAGCAGCGTAACGAAGCCTGCATCCGCCAGTGCGAGGATGTCTGCGCCCAGACCGTTGACGCGGATAGCGCGTTGCCAAGTTACGCCCGCACATTATCCTGGCTCTCGCTTGTGGTCATTTTGCTGACCAGCCTGGGGCTTTCTTTCTTCATTTCCAACTCTGCGCGCGAGACCCTGCTCACACGGCAGGAGAACTTTGCTCAGCAGCTTGTGGAAAATCTCAACAGCCAGATATTCCGCCGGTTCGCCTTGCCCACCTTGCTGGGCTACGGGCGTATCGCCCTGCGCCAGCCCGAACAGTATGACAGGCTGGATCAGGTGGTGAAGTCCGTCATTCACGGCTTGCCGGTCGAGCGGCTGCGTATTTATGATTTTTCGCGTCTGGTGGCATATTCCACCAAGAAGGAAGATCTGGGCCGCGCCGGGTTATCCCCGCCATATCTGGACGACATTCTGGGAGGCGGAGCGCCGAGGTCGGAAATCATCTCGACCATGCCGGGCTGGCAGGCTCCTTTCCGTGTGCCGTTGCAGGAAGGCTCGTTTGTGCTGCGCATTCTTTATCCCCTGCGCGGCGAACCCCTGCACCCAGGGGAGGAAGCGCCCATCATGGGCGCGCTGGAGCTCACGCAGGATATTACGGGCGACTATGAGCAGGTGCTGACGTTTCAGGGCATCATTGTTGTCATGTGTCTGCTTTCGTCTGTGATCATGTTTGGCCTGCTGCTCATGCTGATCCATCGGTCGGAGCGGGTGCTGGCGGCGCGCATGTATAAGAACCGGGTTCTTGAAAACCAGTTGCACAGCAATGAACGGCTGGTGAGCATGGGCAGGGTGGTGGCCAGCATCGCGCACGAAATCCGCAATCCGCTGGGTATCATCCGTTCAAGCGCCGAGCTGCTGCAACGCCGTACCGACAAGGCCGACGCCAGCACACGCCGTATTCTTGGGGCCATTTATGACGAGGCTGTTCGCCTTTCGCAGACAGTCAACGACTTTCTGGACTACGCCCGTCCCCGCCAGCCCAAGCAGGACGTTGTGGACGTGAATGTGGTGCTGGATCAGGTTCTGGCCTTTCTTGAAGGCGAGATGGGGCGCTTTGGCGTGGCGCTTGAGCGGCAGTGCGAGAGTGGGCTTTTTACACCCGGCGACAAGGATTTGCTGTACCGGGCTTTTTACAATATCCTTGTGAACGGCCAGCAGGCGATGGATGGGCCGGGCGTTGTGCGCATAAATGGGCGCATTGACGACAACGGCCACGTTTGCATTGAATTTCTTGATTCTGGCCCCGGTTTTGACCCCGCTACGCTACCTAACCTGCTGGATCCCTTTTTTACTACCAAGGATGGCGGCACAGGGCTTGGTTTGCCCATTGTGCAGTCGATCATCTCAAGCCACGGCGGTGTCATCAAGCTTGAAAACGGCCCCGAGGGCGGGGCGCTGGTGAGGGTTCTGCTGCCCAGAGCCCAAACTGGCGCATAGGATACATAATGAGTGAAAAAGCGCATCTTCTGATCATTGACGACGAAAAAAACTATCTGCTGGTTTTGCAAACCCTGCTTGAAGACGAGGGCTATGCAGTCACGGCCATCAGCGACCCTGAAACCGCATTGGCATTTCTGGACGAAAGCGAAGTGGACGTTATTGTGACCGACATGAAAATGCCCAAGGTCACAGGGCGCGAAGTGCTCGAGCGGGTTAAAAAGAACTGGCCGTACATTCCGGTGCTTATCATGACGGCCTTCGGCTCCATTGAAAGTGCCGTCGAGGTCATGCGCTACGGCGCATTTGACTACATCACCAAACCTTTTTCCAATGACGAACTGCTGCTTTCCATCCACAATGCCGTGGAGCTTTCGCGGGCGCACCGTCAGTACCGGTTGTTGCAGGAAGTCATGGAAGACCGCTACGGCGTCCACAAGATTGTGGGCCGCAGCAGGGCCATACGGGACGTTTTGCTCATGGTTGAGCGTGCTGCGCCCAGCCGCTCCACGGTGCTCATTACTGGTGAATCCGGTACGGGCAAGGAGCTGGTTGCCCGGGCCATCCACTATACCAGCCCCCGTAAGGACAAGCCCTTTGTGTCGGTGAACTGCATGGCTCTGAACCCCGGCGTGCTTGAGAGCGAGCTTTTCGGGCACGAAAAGGGGTCGTTCACGGGTGCTGTCGCCATGCGGCGCGGGCGCTTTGAGCAGGCAGACAGCGGCACCCTGTTTCTGGATGAAATTGCGGAGCTCACGCCTGACCTTCAGGTCAAGCTGCTTCGCGTCTTGCAGGAACGGCGTTTTGAACGCGTGGGCGGTGGCGAGGAAATTGAGGTGGATATTCGCGTGGTGGCGGCCACCAACAAGGATCTTGCCGCGCTGGTGGAGAAGGGGGCATTCCGCGATGACCTCTACTACCGCCTTAACGTTGTGCAGGTTCCCCTGCCGCCCCTGCGCGAGCGCAGGGAAGACATCCCCCTGCTTGTGGCGCACTTTGTGGAAAAGGTCTGCACAGACAATTCCATGCCGCCCAAGACCTTCAGTACGGAAGCGTTGAACTACCTCACGGGGTACGAGTGGCCGGGCAACATTCGCCAGCTTGAAAACGTGGTGGAAAGCTGCCTTGTGCTGGTGCCGGGCAATGTCATTGACGTGGACAATCTGCCCGCCGAGATCCGCGATGAAGAATCGCAGTTCAAAAGCGCGGTGGATCTGCTGCCTGTACAGCTTGATCTGGCTGATACGCTTGAAAAGATTGAAGCCGCGCTTATCCGCCGTGCCCTGGTGAGGGCGGAGCTTGTGCAGGTCAAGGCAGCGGAATATCTTGGAATTTCAAAAAGCCTGCTGCAATACAAGCTCAAAAAATATGGCATCACTGGCCATTAATTAGTTTTTGGGGCAGGGCAGGAGGCGAGCGTTTTTGTCTGCTACAGCCAAAACACAGTTTTCGCAGACATGCTGTCTGTGTTTCAGCCCCTCCATCAATAGGAAAAACAGGGGCGTCCTGGCTTCGGCTGAGGGCGCCTTTTTTATTTTTTTCATGCCTTGCTGAGTAGAAAAACTATTTAAATACCGCGATGGTATGTTGGGAAAAAAGGGGCGAAGATGCCAGACCTGTTGCAAATTTGCGTCAGAGGTCTTTACAGAAACGATAAATTTTTATAGGTTGAGCAACCAGTCAGTGATCTGGCGAATTATGAAATACATAGGGCCGCAGCAGGTATTTGCCCACAGGCATATTGCGTGGTATCACTTCTTAAAATGCTGTATTATCGACAGAACGAGTGATCAAACAGGGAGTTGTTTTTCCTGAATGTTTTTTCTGTCGAGGTTTAAACATGGTTCGTGCCGGATTTGCACTGCGCAGGATCTTGGCCCGCTAGACAGGCAAAAAAAGGGCCGCGCTGCATGCGCGACCCCTTGAATGGTGATAACCAGCCAGCGATCAGAAGTTTTACCCCCGGCGCTTGGCGAGACGCTTTCTGAGGTTTTCCGCCACATCGTCAGGATTCATGTGGACGCGGGCAATGCCGCTTTCCATGGCGGCCTTAGCTGTGGCAGCCGCCACCAGCGGAGCCACGTCCGGGTTCAGGGTCGAAGGAATGATCATGCTGGGGCTGAGCTCTTCAGGTTTGACGAGTTCGGCAAGGGCCGTGGCGGCAGCGATCTTCATGGCATCGTTGATGTCGGTGGCGCGTACGTCAATGGCACCCCTGAAGATGCCGGGGAAGGCCAGCACGTTGTTGATCTGGTTGGGGCAGTCGGAGCGGCCCGTTGCCACCACTTTTGCGCCGCCATCAAAGGCGCGCTGCAGGGGCCAGATTTCGGGGATGGGATTTGCCTGGGCAAAAACAATGGGATCCTTGGCCATGCTGCGGATCATGTCTTCGTTCAGGGAGTTGGGCGCGGAAACGCCAATAAAGACATCGGCGCCCTTGATGGCCTCGGCCAGACCGCCCTTGACCTTGTTGGGATTGGTGTGCTTGGCGATTTCATCCTTGTAGGGATTCATGCCTTCGGGGCGGCCCTGCCAGATAGCGCCTTTGGAATCGCACATGATGACGTTTTTGAGGCCCACGGCCATGAGCAGCTTGATGATGGCAATACCCGCAGCGCCAGCGCCGCTGGTGACAACGGTCACTTCATCAAGTTTTTTGCCAACAATTTTCAGAGCATTGATAAGACCGGCCAGGGTAACAACGGCGGTGCCGTGCTGGTCGTCATGGAAAATGGGGCCTTTGAAGATGCCGTTCTTTTTCAGGGTGTCTTCAATGACAAAGCATTCAGGGGCCTTGATGTCTTCAAGGTTCACGCCGCCAAAGGTCGGGGCCATGAGTTCAACCAGCTCCACGATCTTGCCGGTGTCCTTGGTGTCCACGCAGATGGGGAAGGCATCCACATCGCCAAAGGTTTTGAACAGCAGGGATTTGCCTTCCATAACGGGCATGGCAGCGGCAGCGCCGATGCTCCCAAGGCCAAGCACGGCAGTGCCGTTGGAAACAACGCAGACAAAGTTGGAGTGGTTTGTATAAACATCAAGCATTGCGGGATCTTTATGAATTTCCATGCAAGGCTCGGCAACGCCGGGCGAGTAGGCCAGGGTGAGGTCGTCGTTATCGCGCACAGGGGCTTTGACCCGAACCTCAATTTTCCCCTGATATTCCTTGTGCATGGCCAGGGCTTCTTCCCGCAGGTTCTTGATACGTGACATCACTTGCTCCTTCATCTGTTTGTCTGCCGTGACAGTGTAAAAAATGCGCCTGTGGGCGCTGGGCAGCCTCAGTTGAACATGCTCTCAAAAAAGTTTTTGGGCCAGCAACAATGTGGCATTGCGGGCAATAGCCGGAAGTAACCGGTCAGCCGCAGCATTTTGTGTCGGCCTTCTTGTATAAGTATACAGAAATTCATGGGGTAAGGAAATATCTTATGAAAATTTTGTAAAGGTTTATGGGATTACTGCTTTTTTGACTCATACAAATTCTTGTTTTTTCAAAAAGATGCGGCGTACCGCAGACCTCAAGGAGAAACGAATTTCGCCATGAATACCGAAAATTCAAAAAATATGGATGCCGATGCACAGGCCGGAAGAAAGCGCAGCATTCAGCGGCCCAGAGTGCACACTGAAGTGCTGAGTTGCCTGCTGGATGACATTCAGAGCGGCGTTTATCAGGTAGGGCAAAAGCTGCCCTCCGAGCGCGAGTTGATGGACGAGTTCGGCGTGGGCCGGCCTGCTGTGCGCGAAGCTCTTTCCGGTCTGGCGCGCATGGGCCTTATTGAGGTCTCGCCCGGCATGCGCGCCCGCGTGTGCCGCCTGACGCTCAAGCCCCTGCTGCGCGAGATGAGGGCTACACTCGAGATTTACTCCAGCTCGCCTGACGGCTGGCGTCAACTGCACGATCTGCGGCTCTTTTTTGAAACCGCCGTGGTGCGGCGCATGGCCCTTGAAATAACTGATGAGCAACTGACCCGCCTTGACGAGCATCTGCAAAATCAGCGCAGATTGCTGGACGCATCGGAAATACGCGCTTTTGCCGAAGCGGATATTGATTTCCATCGCTATCTTGTGGAATGCATGGGCAACAACTTTCTCGGGCTTTTGGCCGAAGGCTTTGCCGGTTGGCTGATCACGCCTCTGTACGCCTCTTTGCAGGTGCGCAAGCAGAGCGAGCGTTCATACCGCGCCCACGTTGGCGTGTACGAAGCGCTCAAAAAGCGTGACCCAGACTTGGCGGAAAAGGCCATGCGCGCTCACCTGGACGAAATGCGCGGTATTTATCAGGTGGATGTGATGGTTGATGAGGACGAGCCGTCTAAGGACCAGAATTAGCAAGGCTTCTGCCCGCATAACTGGAGCAGAACCGGAATTGCCGCTGTGCCCTCTGGGGGCGGCGGCAATTCCTTTTTGCAGGGTCTGTGATTGTCGCGATTTTTCAAGGACGCAAAAAACCGCAACGGGGTACCGTTGCGGTTTTTTGTGGGCCGGACACCCGGCAACGTCTGTTGC
This sequence comes from Desulfovibrio faecalis, assembly GCF_053570625.1. NCBI lineage: Bacteria > Pseudomonadati > Thermodesulfobacteriota > Desulfovibrionia > Desulfovibrionales > Desulfovibrionaceae > Desulfovibrio > Desulfovibrio faecalis. The sequence continues at coordinate 2,819,163 of NZ_JBRBQR010000001.1, read as the reverse complement.
CGCTGCTTCCTTTCGGACCTGACGGGGTTGGCAGTGCTGCCGCCGTCCGGCTTGGCAAGACACTTACCCGCAAAGAGGGTCGGCTGTCAATGGCTGAGCTGGCTTTTCGCCTGCGGGGCACTGTCGCACAGCAAGGACGTGGCGTTGCTCATGATGGTTTCCATCTCCGCATCCTTGAGGCTGGCAAGGCGTTGCAGGCGTTGTCGTTCTTCCACAGGGTCGTACAGCGGCCAATCTGTGCCAAAGAGAATACGTTCTCGCGGAAAAGCCCCAAGAAGTTTTTTGGCAAGCAGCGGGGTGGCAAAGGGCGTTGTACTTGAGGTGTCAAACCAAAGGTTTTCAAACCTGTTGCCAGCAAGAGCATCAAGCGCATGCGCCCACATACGGTAGCCGCCAAAATGGGCCGCAATCACCCTCATGCGGGGGAACTGACGCAGAATAGCCGCCAGTTTGTAAGGGCAGGAGGGGTTTTGGGCTGGCGTTGTTCTGTCGCCTATGTGGATTTCAAATACAAAGTCTTTTTGCGCTGCTTCAAAAATGGGCAGAAGGCGAGGGTCGTCCAGCCAGAAGCTCTGAAAATCAGGGTGCAGCTTGATGCCACGGATGCCCGCGCCCTTGATGCGCTTAAGCTCCGCCTCCCAGTTTTCATAGCCCGGGTGCACCGTACCAAAGGCGATGACCCTGTCCGCATGCTCCTTTTGCAAGGTGATGGCGTAGTTGTTTGCCGGAATAACCTGGGCCGGTGCTGTGGCTGCGCACAAAACCACGCACTTTTCCATCTCGGCCTTACGTTCGCGCTCCAGCAGGTGGGCGATGGTGCCATCGCCCGCGCAGTTGACGCTATAAAATTCATTCAGGTGATCCACTGCCTTGTGCGCTATCTTGGGATGAAAGGCGTGGGTGTGTATATCGATGTACATGATTGGCGCTTATTTTACCCCATTCACCACATTGACGGGAGTTCCTGCCTGCCAGCGCCGGATGTTCTCCGCCATGAGGTCAATGATGTTTTGCCGCGCACGTGTGGTAGCCCAGGCAATGTGCGGCGTAATCAGCGTGTTGGGCGCTGAAAACAGGGGATTGTCGTCCTGCGGAGGCTCCTGTGCAAGCACGTCAGTTCCAAGACCTCGCAGATGCCCGGATTTCAGGGCTTCAGCAGCGGCGGCTTCATCCACCAGCGGCCCACGCGAGGTATTCAGCAGAATAGCCCCTTTGCGCATGGACGAAAGTGTTTTGGCATTGATGATGTTGCGTGTTTCCTTGGTCAGCGGGCAGTGCAGCGAAACCACGTCCGATGCGCAAAGCAGATGCTCAAGCGTGGCAAAGGCAAAGGGGCCGTAGGACGGCGGATCCTTGGGGGTGCGGCAGTAGGCGAGTACGCTCATGCCAAAGGCGTGGGCCAGTTCACCCATACGGCGGCCTATGGAGCCAAAACCAATGAGGCCCATGGTCAGGCCTTCCAGGCACAGAGGCGGGATCTTCCAGTAGCACCAGCTTTTGGATTTGAGCCAGTCGCCGTTTTTGACGCTTTCGGAATGCAGGCTCGTGTGGCGGCACAGTTCAAGCAAGAGTGCCATTGCATGCTGGGCCACATCGCTCACGCCGTAAGCAACAACGTTGCATACAGGAACATTGCGTGCGGCCAGCGCATCAACATCAACAATATTATAGCCGGTGGCAAGAACGCCAACCATGCGGACATTGCTGTCCAGTTGCGCAAGATTTGCGCCAGTCAACGGGGTTTTGTTGACAAGCACCACGTCTGCCCCCTGGGTGCGCTCTGCAACCGCTTCGGTGGGAGTGGTTTCATAAATGGACACATCGCCAAGGGATGTGATCGGGTCCCAATCCACATCACCGGGATTGAGCACCGCACCGTCAAGAATGGCAATTTTCATGCAGGTAACCTCTGTTGCCTGCACTGTATCCTGTGATGCCGCTGCCCGCAAGTTCCTGGCGCAAAGTCATATATCTGTAACAGTTGGGTATTTTTTTGCTCTGCTGACAGGACGTTGCGGCGGTAAATAGGACTGGGCGCGCACGATGGGGCGGCAATGCTTGCACGCAATGTTCCTACGCAGTGTGGAACAAGGGGGCGAAGACAGCGCAGGCCGTAACAACGCCAGATGCTGATGCAGATATGTGTGCAAAGGTTGTGCTGGGTAAAGCCCTTTGCTGGCCGTACGCAGGGCAAAAAAAAGAGCCGCCCCAAAGGGCGGCTCTTTCAGTACTAATCTTAAAAAGACTAGTGGGCGATCACGCGGAAGTCGTCGCGGCGGTTCTTGGACCACGAAGCTTCGTTGTTACCCTGCACGGCGGGGTTTTCCTTGCCGTAGCTGATCATTTCCAGCTGGCTGGGATTCACGCCAAGCGTAACCAGGTATTCGTAGGAAGCGCGGGCGCGGCGTTCGCCGAGGGCGAGGTTGTATTCCTGGGTGCCGCGTTCGTCGCAGTTGCCTTCGATGCGCACGCGGATAGAGGAGTACTTCTTCAGCAGATCGGCCTTGGTCTTCAGCATTTCTTTGTATTCGGGCTTGATGTCGAATTTGTCGAAAGCGAAGTAGACGCGGGCGTCAGTGATCTGCTGGATGGCCGCACGCATTTCGGGGGTCAGGCCATCGTCATAGCCGGGTTCGCTGGTGGTTTTCTTTGCGCAACCGAAGCCGGCGGCAAGGGCCATAACCAGAGCGAGAATAAGAGCATAGCGTTTCATTGTGTGTCCTCCTGAACAGCTCATTCTCCAAAAAAATTGATACCTTTCCTTTCTGCACACGCGAGGCCGTTTCGTCCTCGCATAACAGATGGTATCTGGCCCGCAATTTTTGTCAAGGCGTGGAAGGGGGTTTCGACGCACTTTCGTAAAATATTTTTTACCCATTTCGTCCCCTGAGGGCCGGAAAATCGAGTAAAAATGCGGGTAAGAGGCCTATCTGTTAATTTTTAGCTATTTTTGCTGACCGGGCATGCCCCAGCGCGGGAAGTAGACGGAACCACCACCGGTGGGTACCTGCTTCGCATCGCCGCCATGGCGGGTGGTCAGGTAGATGCCGTGACCGCTGCGCGTGGACGAGAACGCAATAAAGTAACTGTCGGCGCAGAAAGCGGGCTGTTCATCGCTGCCGGGGCCGAAAGTAACCTGACGTTCCATGCCGGTAAGCATATCTTGCACAAAAATACGGTGACCATAATCGGTCATGCGGCTGTACACCACCAGGGTTCCGTCAGGCGACAGATTGGCCTCGGTGTTGTACGTGCCGTTTTTGCTCACGCGCGTGACCGATCCGCTGCTCAGATCCTTGAGGAAAATCTGCGGGCCGCCAAGGCGTGAAGAGGTAAATGCCATCTTGGTGCCCGTGCTGTCAAATGTGGGCGAAACGTTGATGGAGTCGTTTTGCTCAAGCACGCGTTCTTTCTGGAAAACGTGGTTCAGCTGGAAGATAACAGGGTACTTGCCGTTGGAAAGCGCCACGGCCACCTTGTTGTCAGGCATAAAGGCAGGGCCGATAACCACGTTGCCGGGAAAGCGGATACGCTGCACTTTGCCGCTGGAGCGATCCCAAACGCCGAGGGCATGGGATTTTTCGTCAATGTGGGTAAAGACCACAAAGCGACCATCAGGCGACCATGCGGGCGACATGGACTCGCCGGGCATGTTGGTGATCTGCCGCAGGTCGCGCCCGGTGGGCTTGACCAGCCATACGTTGGCGCTCATCTTGCCCGTCTTTTTTACAAAGGCAAGCGTGGAGCGGAAGAAGGCGCCATTGCCCGTAAGGGCTTCAAGCAGGTCGGCGCAGAAGCGGTCGGCCACTTCGGGCAGGTCTTTGGAAGTAACCTTGGGGTACTCCTTGCCGAAAAGTCGCCCGCCAGTGTTGGTTTCAAATGCGCGGATCTGCACGGGGCGGGTGCCGCTGTCGCCCTCGGGCCAGTAAGTCGTTACCACAATGTCCGACCCGGCAAGCTGGAAGCGCTTGAAATCGAGGGACGGCGGCTCATACCCGGGCAGAACAACGCCGCCAAGCACTGCTCTGGGATCGGTAAGACGCATAAAGGGCAAAAAGCTCAGGTTTTCCTGCACGATTTTTTGCAGGTCTGTGCCCATGCTGTTCGCTTCAGCAGAGGGGCCCTTGATGGGGGCCGCCAGGGCAAGGTTAACAATGTTTTGCCCCGGACCGTAAATGTCCACGCGCATGGCGGCCTGCGCCCCGCTTCCGAGAGCCAGCCAGAACCCCAGGGTCAGGAGAAGAAGCTGTTTTTTCATGGCGTCAGTATTCCTTGTTCAAGCAGCACGCCTCAGCGGCGCACCAGTGTAAGGGTGATGTCCAGCGTTCCCCCAAGTTCGGCGGGCGGAGGGGGCAAGCTGCCTGCTCGGCGTATGCCTCGCTGCACATATTTGTCAAGAAGCTTGTCGCCCGTGGGCGATATTACCTTGAAATCTGTGATTTCTCCTTGGGGGGAAATCGTAAGCCTCAGGCGTGTCTGATATTCGCCCGGCTCTGTTTCGGCAGGGATCAGGATAGCGTCGCGAACCTGCCGGGTAGCGTCACGCCGATATTTTACACGATCAACGCCGGATGCGCCAGATGCCGTTGTGCCAGCTGCCGTTGCCCCTGGCGCAGGGGCCCCCGGCGCGGCCACCGTGGCCCGGGCAGAGGGCGTGGGGGCTGCATCGGTTTTTGCCGGGGGTTGTGCTTTTGCCTGAGTCTGAGCCTGAGCCGACGCTGCCGCTAATGCGGCCTCCATGTCCGGGTCACCATAGGTGGGCAGATTGTCCACCTGCCGGGCTGGCTTTTCTTTTGCCGCAGGGGCAGCCTGTTCTCCAGCGGTGGGGCTGCTCCTGCCGATAAGCTGCGTGGCCGGTGCGTTGTCAGCCTGAGCCGTGGCCGGAGCCTTTGCGCCCTTTTTCTTGCTTTCAGCATTCGCCTTGGGGGCCGATGCAGGGGCCACCGGCGCGGCCCTTACTTCCGGCGCGTCCTTGCCGTTGGCCCTGGCAATGGCTTCGGCTCTTTCTCGGGCGCGGTCTTCAGCTGCTTCGGCTCTTGTGTCGCCAAGCGCGGCTTCGGCCTTGTTTCTGGCCTTGACCTCGGCCCGCAGCGCTTCTTCCGAACTGAGGGTTTCCGCCTTGGGCTTGCCCTTGGGGGTGCCGTTCCAGAATGTCAGGTGCACGTCCATGGGCGCGCCGTAAGGCGGTGTTCCAAAAGAACCAACCTGCCGCACCGCACCGCATACAGAACTGTCAAAAGCCTCCAGACCCGAGGATTTGACTGGTTTGCAGTCTTCAACCTGCCCACGCCCGTTAACTGTGACCTTGAGGCGCACCCTGAAATCGCTTTTAAGCGCCGGGGGCGGGGCCCATATCTCAATAATTTTGTCCAGCATGTTTCCGGCATAGGTGCTTTGATCCGCACTGGCGGCAGAAGCGGCAAAAGCCCCGATCGCCGTGACGTAAAAGAACGTCACGGCGATGAGGCTTGAGCATATGCAAAGACTGCTGAGGTTCGTGCGCGGTTGGGAAGGCATATATCCTCCTGAATGCGCGCGTTACCAATTGCGCGTTTAGGTGGCCGCCTTAGCGGCCCATGAGTTCGTCAAGCGTAAACACCAGATCAAGGTCACCGTAGTCCGCTGAAGGCGGAGGCGGGAACTGGCCGCTATTGGCAGTGCGCACAATGGCGCTTGCTGCGGAGGCGTCAAACTGCGCGTTGCCCGAGCTGTGTGTGACTACGGGATTCTGCAACAGCTTTCCCTGCGCGTCTACCTTGACGTTGATGATGCAGCGCAGGTTCAGGCGGCTGGCCGAGGTAAAGCCCCAGTTGGGCCGTACTGCCAGCATGACCTGTCCCATGTACACATCGCCAAGGCCGCCGCCGCCAGGGCCGGCGCCTTCGCCGCCACCGCCGCCCCTGTTGCCGCCTGCGCGGCGCTGGGCCTGGGCGAGAGCCTGCTCCACGGCATTGCCTCTGTCGCCGGAATCAGCCCGCGAGCTGGCTTTGCGCGCCTGTTGCAAGGCTGCTGCCACAGGGTCAACGTTGGACTTGGCGTCCTTGGATTCCTTGGCGTCCTTCTTGGCGTCCGCCTTGGGAGGCTCCGGCTTCTTCTGATCCTTGGGAGCTTCCTTCTGCGGTTCTTCCTTGGGCTTGGGCTTGTCTTCTTTTTTCTGCGCGATGGGTTTAGCTTCTTCCTTGGGTTCCGGCTTGGGCTGCGGTTTCGGCTCGGGCTTGGGCTCGGGCTTTTTCACAGCCGCTGCATCCTGCTTGGGCTGCGGCGGAACAGGTTTGGGCTCTTTGACTTCAACGCGCTCGGGCGCGGCCACTTCCGCCTTGGGGGCGGGCGGCGTAGGCGCAAGGGGGCCATCGCCGGGCTGCCCCATATGCCCGAGAATGGGCGAGGGGGTGCGGTTGCCGCCTGTGGCGCCCTCGACCAGACTGATCATGACTGGAGGCGTGTCCAGCTTGATGGGCGGGCTGCTGGGCCAGAACCATATCAGCAAAAATATGGCTGCGTGCAGGCAGAATGAAAGAACGTATGAGGCCAGGCGCATAGAGCAATCCTATTTTCGGGCGCGTGCGGGCTTGCCGCCCTTGGGCGAGGCATCATCGGGCTGTTCGGCGATCACGCCGAGCTTTTCGATGCCTACGGCCTTGATGTGACCCATGACTTCCACAACGGTGCCGTAAGGCACTGCCTTGTCGGCCTGCAGAAAGAGCGTCTTGTTCTTTTCCTTGACCAGACGCTGCAAGTACCCCTCAAGGTCTTCCATGGTGTCCACGGGGTACTCGTCAAGGTACATCTTGCCGTCATTGCGCACGGTCAACACCATGTGGTCGGCCTCGGTAGAAAGCACTTCCACCTGCTTGGTCTGCGGCAGATCCACGTCCAGCCCCTGACTCATCATGGGGGTAGCCACCATGAAGATGATCAGCAGCACCAACATGACGTCCACAAAGGGCGTGACGTTGATGTCCGAAACAAACTTGTTGCCGCCGCCAACACTAGCGCCCATGCTACATCTCCGTTGCGCCCGTGCGCTGCACGGGGCGGTGGGCGTTGATTTCGCGCTGGACGCGGTTGAGGAACACGCCGGCAAAGTTCACCAGCAGCGTATCAACCTGCGAAAGCTTGCCCATGAAGATATTGAAGCCGATGGTGGCCGGAACGGCCACAGCCAGGCCGATGGCCGTGGCAACCAGAGCTTCCGAAATACCGGGGGCAACGGTGGCCAGGGAGGCCGACTTGAGCATGCCGATGGAGTGGAAGGAGCTCATGATGCCCCAGACCGTGCCAAACAGGCCGATAAAGGGGGCCGTGTTGGCGCAGGTGGCCAGAATAGACAGCGAGCTTTGCAGCCGGGCCAGTTCCGTGCCCACACCCTGACGCAGTGCGCGGCGAACGTTGTCGACCACCACTTCACTGCTGTTGCCAAGTTCTTTAGAACGGTTGAATTCAAGAACGCCCTGGTGGGCGATGTAGTACAGCGGGGAAGTTGGGTCGGAACCCAAGGACTGCACGGCTTCGCGCAGATTGGCCGCCTTCTCGAACCTTTCCGTGCCGCTGAGAGCCTTTTTGTTAGCTGCGCTCAAGCCGATGAATTTCTGGATCATCAGCCCCCAGCTCCCAATGGACATCATGACCAGAAACGCCAGCACCGCCTTGGCCACCAGGCTTGCCTGGGCGATCATCGAAAAAAAACTGAATTCCATGAGGTTCTCCATATCTGCGCAACAACTGTGGTCTGTTTCAGTGCGCCGCAAAAAATGCCAGCACGGCAGACGCAAAGATGCGCCAACCGTCACGGCGGAGCTGCGGAATCCCGCAAGGACTCTGCTGCGCAGCATGCTACGACTGAGGTAAACTTTCAAGAAATTTTTTAGAATCCCCTTGCGGCTCCTTAGGGCCAGGGAATTTTAGGTGTCACTGCAATCTTGTTTGGCGGGGTTTGAAACAGATGCGGCAATCTTATCTAAAATTCAATTTTATACGCACGTCTGTTTGTTGTTGAAATTGAACTCATTTGATGTATACTAAGGCGCGATAGTTACGCCTTATGGTTCTTTATTCTGTAAACAGTATATGTAAAAATAGTTATTATTCTGCAGGAGCTGAATAAAAATATCTTTGAAATAATGCCTGTTTTGTCGTTTTGCGTAAAATTATCTTTTTCCATGAAGTGTTGCCAATGCCGTCTTCTGCGGTGTATGTAATCCGGGTCGAAGTAATTTTTAACGGTAACGGAACCATTCCGTCTGTAAATATATGAAACGCATTCCTGAACTGGGCCTCGTGTTTCTTGTTGTTGGTGCGCTTGCTGGGCCTGTGGGCAGCAACGCCGCGTTTGCCGATTCTTCTGTTGCAGCGCGCCCCTCGGGCAGCGCCGCCGTGCCCGTTTTTAGCGGAAGAACCTTGCCTTCGGGCAAGGACAATGCTTTGCCTTCCGGGGCAGTTTCCATGCCCGATGCTGTGGATCGCGCTTTGCGGCATAATCCGAGCCTTGGTTCGCAAGAGGCGCAGGGGCAGTCTTCTGAAGAGGCGCGCAAATCTGCGCGCGGGGCTTTTGGGCCCAAGCTTGGCACAACGTATTCCGCCTCCAAGCAGGAAAGAAAAACATCGCCCGCCTTGCCCAGCAGTAGCAGACCAGCGGAAAAAGGCACCTACACTTGGGCCGTTGAAATTTCTCAGCCCGTGTTTCAAGGGTTTCAGCTCCTGGCCAATTATCAGAAAGCGGCCCTTCAGGCTGACAGCGATAAAGCCTCTGTGCGTAATGCCGAACTGTCCATGACAGAAAACGTTCAGACCCAGTTTCTGAATTATCTGCGGTACGAAGAAAGCGTGCGCAGCCAGCGCGATGCTCTGGCCCGGTTGCAGGATCAGCTGCGCATCACCACTGCCTTTTTTGGTGTGGGGCTTCGCCCCCGGCTGGATGTGCTCCAGGCAGAGGTGGACGTGCGTCAGGCCGAGAATACCTTGATTCAGGTCGAAAACAGCCGCGACACGAGCCTTGCCAAGCTGAATACTCTGCTGGGGCTGCCCGCCACGGCCAAGATCAAGTTTACCGGCACGCTTGCCCATGTGCCCTTTACCCGTTCACTGGAGCAGTGCCTTGAAGCGGCCTACCGCCAGCGGCCCGATCTCTACATGGCGGCGCGCTCGGTAGAAATTGCGGGCAAATCGCAGCAGGCCGTGCAGAGCGCGTATTATCCGCAGGTGGAAGCCTATTACAATATTTCGCAGAGCGGTAATTCGCTTGATCTGCAGGAAAAGGGCGACCGGGGTTCACGCAGCTCCGTATGGGAAGTGGGCGCCCGTGCCACCTGGGACGTTTTTCAGTGGGGAACCACGTATTATGCCGACAAAGAGGCAGGCTGGCTGGTCACAAAGATGCGCTATGCCGAAGAAGACCTGAAACTCAGCGTTGGCTACGACATCAAGTCGAAACTGCTTGCCGTGCAGGAAGCCGCCAAACGGATAACCGTGGCGGAAAAGGGCGTGGAGCAGTCTACTGAGGCATACAATGTGGCATTGGCTCGTTATCAGGAGCAGGTGGGCACCAACTTTGACGTGCTGGACGCTTCGTCCAAGCTCACCACCGCTCAGGCGACGTTAACAGGAGCAAAAGCCGATTATCTGACCGCTCTGGCGCAATTATATGTGGCCATGGGCGAATTTCACCCTGATCTTATGCGGCGTTGAGCGACGGCACGACCTCAGCCGCGCCGCCCAAAAGCGATTACGAATGAATGAACCTTATTTGAACATTACCCCCCTCGGGGGGCTGGGAGAGATCGGCCTCAACTGCCAGCTGTGGGAAACCTCTGGCGGTGTGGTGATGGTTGATTGCGGCCTCATGTTTCCTGACGACGCCCACCTTGGCGTGGACGTTGTCATTCCGCACTTTGGCGCGGTCAGCGGCATCAAGGACAAGCTGCTCGGCATTGTGCTGACGCACGGGCATGAGGATCACATTGGTGCGCTGCCCTGGATTGTGCCTGAAATCAAGGGAACCCGCATCTATGGCTCACGTTTTACCTTGGCGCTTGTGGAACACAAGCTCAGGGAGCGGGAAATTCTGGATTGGGTGGAGCTGTGCCCCGTTGATATCAATACCGTGCTGCCTCTGGGCGATCTGACCTTCCACTTTTTCCCCGTCTGTCACTCCATTCCCGAAGGCTTTGGTCTGGGAGTAGAAACGCCTGTGGGGCGTGTGGTGCACAGCGGCGATTTCAAGATTGACCCGCATCCCCTCGACACCACAGGTCCCGACCTGAATCTTTTCCGCAACTTTGCCGGGCCGGAAGGCGCGCGGCTGCTGCTTTCGGATTCCACCAACATCGTGCGCGAGGGGCGTTCCCTCACGGAGCGCGAGGTCAAGGACTCGCTGGACAAAATATTTGCCAAGGCCGAAGGGCGTATCGTCATCACGCTCTTTTCCAGCCATATTCAGCGTATTCAGGAAGTTTTTGACCTTGCCCGCGAGCATGGGCGCACGGTGGTCATCAGCGGCAAGTCGCTGGCGAACAATATTGAAATGGCCCGGGATCTTGGCATTGCCAAGTTGCCGCCTTCGTTTTTCAACGCGCACAACGGCGTACCCGACCTGCCGGACGACCAGATTGTGCTGGTGGTGACAGGCGCGCAGGGCGAACCGCTCTCCGCCTTGTCGCGCATGGTGCTTGGCGGCCACAGACAGCTGGAGATCCGCAAGGGCGACACCGTCGTCATGAGTTCGCGCATGATCCCCGGCAATGCCAAGGCTATCTCCCGGTTGATCAACGAAATGTACCGTATCGGCGCGGAAGTGCTGTACGAAAGCGTGCACGCCATCCATGCATCGGGCCACGGCCAGCGCGAAGAACTGCGCGACATGCTTGAAGCCGTGCGGCCCACGCTGTTTGTGCCTGTCCACGGCGAGTACCAGCATTTGGTCAAGCATGGCCGTCTTGCTGTTGAATGCGGCGTGGAGCAGGACAATGTCATCTTGCTGGAAGACGGCCTGCCCCTTACCCTGCTCAAAGATTCCTTCCGTCTGGAACAGCGCGTTCCTGTAGAGTGTACGCTCGTGGACGGCAAGGGCGTGGGCGATGTGGGCTATGCCGTGCTTAAGGAGCGCCGCATTCTGGGTGATGAGGGCATGGTCATTGTGGTGCTGGTGGTTGATTCAGAAACCGGCAGTATACTGCACGGTCCGGAAATGATCTCCAAAGGCTTTGTGTTCGAGCAGCACTACAGTCATTTGCTGGAAGACGCCAAGTGCCTGGTGCTGGACGAAATTGAAGCGGTCCGCCCCGGTCAGCTTGGACGCTTGCAGGAAGGCATTCGTTCTTCGCTGCGGCGCTTCTTCCGCCGTGTGCTGGAGCGTGACCCCGTGGTCGTGCCCATCATCAGCGAAGTCTAGGGCAAAACTACAGATAACTTTCAGATTATTGCGGGGTTGAGGGATAATCCTCCCCCGTGAATAGCTTCGATACTGCTCCAAAGCCGTTTCCGACTGCCAGTCGGCAACGGCTTTGCTTTTGAGGAAAAGGTAGACTGTAGGCTGTGGTGGGGCAGGACGCGTGTTCGGTACTGCGTCACGAGGATGCGCAAGGAGCATGCACGTTACAGTTTGACATTGCACATAAAAAGCGGCGCGTTTGTCAGGCAAACGCGCCGCTTTACTATCTGTCGCGGCAAGGGCACAGGTTTGTACCGCTATGGGGATTGCGGTCTACATGCCCAGATAGGCAGTGCGCACTTCTTCGCTAGTGAGCAGGTTGGCGGCTGTGTCGTGCATGACTATGCGGCCATTTTCCATAACATATCCGTGGTTGGCGATGCGCAGGGCCTGGTTGGCGTTCTGCTCCACCAGAAAGACAGTGGTGCCGTTGGAATTGACCTTCTGGATGATGGAAAAGATCTGCTGGATGATGATGGGGGCGAGGCCCAGTGAAGGCTCGTCCAGCAACAGCAGCTTGGGGCGGCCCATGAGGGCGCGGCTGATGGCAAGCATCTGCTGTTCACCGCCGGAAAGCGTCCCGCCCGCCTGCTTGCGGCGCTCGGACAAAATGGGAAAAAGGCTGAACACGTAGTCCAGATCGTCCTTTACGCCTGCCGGATCACGCCGCAAAAATGCGCCGAGGTCGAGATTTTCGCTGACGCTCAGATCAGGGAAAATCAGGCGGCCTTCCGGTACCTGCGAAATACCCAAGGTCACAATTTCGTGCGGGGGCAACTGATGAATGGGCTTGCCGTACCAGAGTATCTCGCCTTTTCTGGGGCGGTTGATGCCGCAGATGGTCATGAGCGTGGTGGACTTGCCCGCGCCGTTGGCCCCGATCAGGGTGACAATTTCGCCTTCTTCAATATTCAGCGAAATATCGCGCAGGGCCTGAATGTTGCCGTAATAGGTGTCTACGTTACGCAGCTCAAGCATCGCTTTCTCCCAGATAGGCCTTGATGACGCGGGGGTTGGTGCGGATTTCAGCGGGGGTGCCTGTGGCGATGCAGGAGCCGTATTCCATGACGTAGATGCGGTCGGAAAGCGACATGACCATGCCCATATCGTGCTCGATAAGCAGGATGGAGAGCTGCTGGTTGTCGCGGATGGAGCAGACCAGCTCCTTGAGTTCGTTGGTTTCCTGGGGGTTCATGCCCGCTGCGGGTTCGTCCAGCAGCAGCATGCGCGGCTCGGTCGCCATGGCGCGGGCGATTTCAAGCCGCCTCTGCGCGCCGTAGGGCAGGTTGTTGGCCGTTTCATTCCAGAACTCCTGAAGTTTCACCAGTTCCAGAAGTTCATAGCTGCGGTCAATGCAGTCCTGCTCTTCACGACGGGTGCGGCCATCGCGCACGATCGCGCCAAAAATGCCCGCCTTGGTGCGGCAGTGGCGGCCGATCATCACGTTTTCAAGCACGGTCATTTCGCTGAAAAGGCGAATGTTCTGGAACGTGCGGGCCATGCCCATGGCCGTGATGAGGTGGGGCTTTTTGCCGTTAAGCAGTTGCTTGTCGCCCGAGGCGTCGTGCAGAAACATCTGCCCCTCTGTGGGGGTGTAGATGCCGGTCACGCAGTTGAAAAACGTGGTCTTGCCCGCGCCATTGGGGCCGATAAGGGCAACAATCTCGCCGCTGTTCACGGTGAGCGAAAGCTCATTAAGCGCGCGGAGTCCGCCAAAATCCTGAGAAAGATCCTTTACTTCCAGCACCGGTTTCATCAGCGGCCTCCTTCAGCACCGTGCAGGTTGCTGATGCGGTAGCGGCGTCGTTCGCCGCTGATGAGGCCCTGTGGCCGGAAGAGCATCATAATCACCATGATCGCTCCGAAAAGCAGCATGCGGTAGTCAGAGAAAGCCCGCAGATATTCCGGGGCAAGAATGAGAATCAGCGCTGCAATGACCACGCCCGCAATGGAACCCATACCGCCCAGCACCACCATGGAAAGAATCATGGCTGATTCCATGAAGGTGAAGCTGGAGGGATTGATATAGGTGGTCTTGGCGGCAAAGATTACCCCGGCAAAGCCAGCCCAGCAGGAGCCGAGCGCAAAGGCCGAAAGCTTCACCCGCGTGATGTCCACGCCCATGGCCTCGCAGGCTATTTCGTCTTCCCGCAGGGCTTGCAGGGCCAGCCCCACGCGCGAATTCTTGAGCCGGGTGATAACCACAATGGTAACCACCACTGCGGCCAGCACCAGATAGTAGATGTAGGTGGTGGACTGGGTGATGTCCATGTTCATGCCAAAAAAGGCAGGGCGGGGAATATCGCTGACGCCGCGCGGGCCGCCGGTGACGGTGTTCCAGTTTTGCAGCGTGAGGCGCACGATTTCGCCAAAACCCAGGGTCACGATGGCGAGGTAGTCGCCACGCAGCCGCAGCACGGGAAAGCCCAGACCCAGGCCGAAAAGGACTGTAAGGAAACCGCCAATGGGCAGGCAGGTCCAGAAACCCAGGCCGAAGTACTGGTGCAGCAGGCCGTACGTGTACGCGCCAATGGCGTAAAAAGCCACGTAGCCAAGCACAAGCTGGCCCGCCAGCCCCACGACGATGTTCAGGCCCAGCGCGAGCATGACATACAGCAGAGCGGAGATCATGATGTTGGTCTGATAGAAGGAACTGACCAGAGGCATGCCGATGAGCACAACGGCCAGCGCGGCAAGCCCGCCAAGGCGGAGGCCAGCGCGATTTCTGAATGCTTCGATGATCTCTGCCAGGTTGAGGCATTTGGGCAGGGTGATGATCTTCATGCCCGATGCCTTGCGGCTGAAGCACCAGTCCCAGATAAGGGCAAGTACAAATATGCCTGCGCCCAGAGCGAAGATACGGTCAAAACGCCAAACAACGGTTTTTGCCGCCACGTTCAGCTTGATGCCCAGCACCGGCAGGGTGAGGAGCATGAACCACAGGGCGGCGATGGCGGCTTTAAGTATGCGCTGCATGGCTACACCTTCTGCACTGTGGCTTTGCCCAAGATACCGTCGGGCCTGAAAATGAGAATAAGGATAAGAATGCCGAAGGCCAGCATGTCTTCGTAGTTGCCGGAAAAATAGCCCGTGGTGAAGCTTTCGGCCAGGCCAAGCACAAGCCCGCCCACCATTGCGCCGGGGATGGAGCCGATGCCGCCGAGCACTGCGGCGGTAAAGGCCTTAAGCCCAGCCAGAAAACCGATGCCAAAGTTGACCTGCCCCATGTGCGAGGCAATAAGCACGCCGCCAAGGGCCGCCAGGGCGGAACCGATGATGAACGTGAGGGAGATGATGCGGTCGGCATTGATGCCAAGCAATAGAGCCATCTTGCGGTTTTGGGCCGTGGCGCGCATGGCTTTTCCCATGCGGGTGTAGCGGATAAAGAGAGAGAGAGAAACCATGGCAAAGGTGCTGACCATCAGAATGAGAAAGTCGCTGGCACCCATGACGTAGTCGATGTGCTCAAGAAAATTCATTTCTGGCAGCAGGTTCGGGAAGGGCACAAAGTCGGACGTCTGCGCAAGCAGCACATAGTTTTGCAAAAAGATGGACATACCGATGGCAGAAATAAGCGGCGACAGACGCGGCGCGCCACGCAGGGGCTTGTAGGCGACCTTTTCCAGCGTATAGCCGTAGGCGGAACACCAGACTATGGCCGCAAGAGCCGCCACAATAAGAATGCCGCCAGCAGGGAAGCCGTAGACGCCAAGCGCGCCAGCTATAAGCAGGGCCGTGAATGAGCCCAGCATATACACTTCGCCATGGGCAAAATTGATGAGCCCGATAATGCCGTAAACCAGCGTGTAGCCGAGGGCGATCAGCGCATAAATGCTGCCTCGGGTCAAACCGCCGAAAAAGAGCTCTATAAAAAATTGAATGTCCATGCAAACTCGCGCGCGGTACGGGGGGTGTCCCTGTTCGTTCCGCCTGTCCCGTTAATGCCGTCAGCTTCCGGCGATGCGTGAAAAGCCGGGGCGCGGCCATGGCCGCGCCCCGGTAGACGTTTAGTCCAGGGTAATGCTGTGATTAAGCTCTACGAACTTGCCATCTTTGATCTGGTAGATGGAAAGGCCCATACCGGCGGCATCGCCGGTCTTGCTGAAGGTCAGCTTGCCCAGCGGGGTTTCCACGGGGTTGGTGTGCAGGGCTTCCACAACCTTGGCGGCGTCTGTGGAGCCAGCCTTGGCAATGGCGTTCACCAGAGCCTGGGTAGCGGCGTAGCCGTTGTAGTAGAAGGAACCGGGATCGCTGCCGAACATCTTCACATGGCCTTCGTGGGCATGCTTGTAGGCGGGCAGGTTACTGGTGTCCTTGGGATAGGAGGCGTACACGCCCTCGGCGTCCTTGCCAGCCATCTTGATGAAGGCATCGTCCTTGAGGCCGTCGGGGCCGATCATGGCGGTGGTCACGCGGTCGCGGCGCATCTGCTGCAACAGCTTGGAAGCGGTGGGCTGGTAGCCGCCGAACACGAGGATGTCGGGCTGGGCGCGGCGCAGTTTGCGCACAACAGCGGAGAAGTCCACAGCATCAGGCGTAACGGCTTCGTACAGAACGGTTTCCACGCCAGCCTTTTCAAGGGTTTCGCGGTTGTTGTCCACAAAGCCCTTACCGTAGTCGCCATTGTCATGCAGGTAGGCGACCTTCTTGGCCTTGAGGCCGTTCAGGATAAAGTCGCTGGTCAACTTGGCCTGGGCCTTGTCGTTGGCGATGGTGCGGAAGAAATAGGGGTTGGTACCGCTTTCGGTAAGGTTGGGGGTCGTGGCAGAAGGCGACATGGAGACAATCTTGGCTTCGGTGTACAGCGGCAGGGTAGCCTTGGTCGCGCCGGAGCAGATGTGGCCCATGACCACGTTCACCTTTTCGGAAATAAGCTTGGTGGCCGCGTTGGTGGCCAGTTCGGGCTTGCACTGGTCATCCTGGGCGATCAGTTCAAGCTGACGGCCAAGCACGCCGCCGTTGGCGTTCACTTCGGCAATCACAACCTTGGCGGCGTTCAGGCTGGGAACACCGTAGGAGGCCAGGTCGCCGGAGTGCGCGCCGGCAACGCCGATTTTAATGGGATCCGCAGCCATTGCGGGCGCGGCAATTGCCACGCAGAATGCCATTGCAGCAAGCCAAGTCATACCTTTTTTCATCTCCGCCCTCCGCGAGAAAAGATGTGCGCACAAATGATGCGCCGCTTGTGGATGAAGGCTTTTCTATTGCCTCATTGCGGGCATCCTGTCAATGCGCGCACGGCGCGGCGATTGAAAGGCCGCAGGGCGGCAAGCCGCCGAATGCCTTGCAAAAAAAGATATTCCATTAAAACTCTCTGCTCACTGCGCAATGGCCCCTCGCAGGGCATGCACCCCGCGCTCCATGGACTGCTCCGAAAGGTGCGCATAACCCAGTATCAGTTCGTGCGCGTGCGCGCCGTTGCGGCACAGAGAATGGTGTTCCACCGGTACGGCCCGAACGCCCTGCGCGCGCATGGCCGCGAGTACTCCGTCTGAAAAGCGGATACCGGGAAATCCCGCCACCAGATGCAGCCCGGCAGCCTGCCCGCTGACTGTGAAGTTGTCGCCAAAGTACCGCCGCAGGCATTCCAGCAGGAAGAGCCTTTTGCGTTTATACAGCTTGCACATTTTCCAGATATGCCGCTCAAGCCCGCCGCTTGAGATAAAGGCGGCCAGCGTGCGTTGTGACAGCGCGTCGGTGTGCACATCCGTGTACTGCTTTTCTTCGGCCCATGGGCGCACCATATCCGGGGGTATCACGGCAAAGCCCAGCCTCAGGGCTGGAGCCAGAATCTTGCTGAATGAACCAATATATATGCCCCTGTCGGGCGCAAGCTCGCGCAGGGCGCTGACGGGCGTTCCCTCAAAACGGAATTCGCCATCATAGTCGTCCTCCACCACCATGCAGTCGCGCTGTCGGGCAAAATCCACCAATCCCTGACGCCGCTGCGCTGAGAGGATGCCCCCGGTCGGATACTGGTGCGAAGGGGTCACATAGACAAAGG
Organism: Desulfovibrio faecalis; assembly: GCF_053570625.1. NCBI lineage: Bacteria > Pseudomonadati > Thermodesulfobacteriota > Desulfovibrionia > Desulfovibrionales > Desulfovibrionaceae > Desulfovibrio > Desulfovibrio faecalis. Next base: position 2,801,734 of record NZ_JBRBQR010000001.1, on the reverse strand, counting down.
CGCATCGGCGGGCGGTTTGCTCAGAGATGTTTTGCAGGAGGCTGATGTCCATCCCCTGCGCGTCTGCGGCAATGCCTTCAATAGCGTACCCGGTGCGCGCTATCACTTCCACCAGCCCCCGATGCACTGGGTCTTCCACAATTGCCAGAGCATCCGGGCGGTTGAGCAGGCGCGCCACAAGCCTTAGCCCCTGGGTTGCGCCTGTGGTAATCATAATCTGCTCCGGTGCAGCGCGCAGGCCCCGCATGCGCAGCAGCCATCCGGCAATGGCCTCCTGCAATTCGGCAACGCCTGGCGGTCTGCAATAGCGCAGAGCCGAGGCTGGCAACGTATCACACACCTGCCGATAGAGTCTGCCCCATTCCGCCGTTGGAAAATGCTCCAGAGCCGGAATGCCGGACTGAAAGTTCACAAGCCCTGGCGGGTCGGCGCGGGCATTATCGAGCGCATGATTATCTGCCGTTGTTTTTTGTCCGTACACGTGCGGCTGGGGCCGTATGCCCTGCGCCACGTGCGTTCCGGAGCCGCGCCGCGATTCAAGATAGCCTTCGGCAAGCAACTGATCATAGGCTTCAATGACTGTGCTGCGGGCCACATGCAGATCTTTGCCCAGTTGCCGGGTGGAAGGCAGGCGGTCGCCCGCAGCCAGATGTCCGCGCAAAATCAGCTCCCTGATCTGTGAGCTGATCTGGCGGTTCAATGAAAGCGGGCTATCCGCATCAAGGCTGATCCACATGGCGCACCTATAATTGGTATGGTAAAAAATATCAAAAAGTGGCGCTTATAAAAACCACTTTAACTACGCTAGCCTCTCAAACGTCAGATGACAATACGTGCCGGAAGACGCTCAACATGCCGATGCATTGTGCGGGCATCACAAGGAGAGGAAGTAATGAGCGTGTGTGAAAACAGTGCGCAAGGTACTGCGGCTGCGAGATCTGCTGGGGAAGTGGAACAATCAGCGCAATTGGGGCAAGCGCGCCCCTGGGGAGCATGGATCAGCCTGACCCTTGCCATGAGCATCGCTGGCAGTGCGGTGGTGGCGGGAAAACTGCTGGTGGGCAGCCTGCCTGTGTTTCTTGCTGCGGGCCTTGGCCTTGGGGTCGGGCTGCTGGTGATGCTGCCGCAGTTGTGGCTGCGGAGTGAAAAAGGGGCGCTTGACGGGCGCACCCATGCGACATTGGCCCTCCAGGCATTGTGCGGCATTGCACTGTACCGCATCTGCACCTTTGAAGGGCTTCGCTTCACCAGCGCTGCTTCTGCGGGTTTGATGAGCAGCGCCGCGCCAGCGGTTATCGGTTTGCTGGCTTGGGGCATGCTCCGGGAGAGGCCGCCGCTGCGGCGCATTGCGGGCATTGCTTGCGTGAGTCTGGGCCTGCTCGCCATTAATCTTACGCCCTTTCTAGCAGCGCAGGGTGCCGTGGGTGTGGAAACCACGCCGGCAAGCGGAGGCGAGGCCTGGCGCTCATTGCTGGGCAACGGCCTTGTGCTGGCGGCTGTATTGTGCGAGGCGGCATTTTCCGTACTCAGCAAGGCGCGCTGCTGCCCTATGTCACCCTTGCGGCGTACGACAATCGTATCATTCTACGCCTTCATCATGCTGCTGCCCATGGCTTTGTTTGAGGCTCGAGACTTTGACTTCACCTTCTTGTCTGTCGCAGCAATCTGGGGGCTTGCCTATTATGGCGCAGCGGTTTCCTATCTGTCGTATGTGCTGTGGTTTCGTGGGATTGCTCAGGTGCAGGCCAGTGCCGCCGCTGCCTTTACGGGTTTGGTGCCTCTGAGCGGCGTGGCGCTTTCGTGGTTGGTGCTTGGTGAGCAGATTTTGTGGACACATATTGCAGGTCTGGCCTGCGTGACGGTGGGCATATGGCTTTCGTGCGCAGCAACCAATGCGCCGGATGGCAAGTAGGGCGCGGACAAGCCGCAGCCTGCTCCTGATTTCTGATCGCATTGCCGATGGCAACGCTCATAAATAGAAAAGGGGGCTTGCGCCCCCTTTATCATTCAGATGACAAACCCCGTTGCACGGGTTTTGCGCTGCCAGCGGCGGCAGACCGCCGGGCAGAAAACACAGAAATCAGTCGCTCGTCGGCGCGGGCAAGCCGCAGCCTGCTCCTGATTTCTGATCGCATTGCCGATGGCAACGCTCATAAATAGAAAAGGGGGCTTGCGCCCCCTTTTCTATTTATCCCACGGCTGGGAAACTATTCTTCTTCGCCTTCAAACTTGATGAACCCGGGGTTCACGTTGACCATGGCGTTGACGATGAGTTCCACCAGGCCGCCGTAAGCGAAGTTGTTCTTGGTGTACAGATCGTTGTGTTCCAGCATTTCGCGGATCTGGCCCTTGCAGTTGGAGCAGGGAGCGCAGATGTACTTGCGGGTTTCCGGTCCAAGGCAATCCTTGAAGGCTTCGGCGATCTGCCACATCTTTTTGCGGCCAGAGATGTTGCCGCGCCATTGCTCGATGTTGTTGCGGGTCATGATGGCAAAGCCGGAGCCGCCGCCGCAGCAGTAGTTGTCCACACCGTGGCAGGGCATTTCGCGGAACAAGGGCGCAATCTTGCGCACGATTTCGCGCTGGGGTTCAACAATGCCCATGAGGCGCACGATGTTGCAGGGGTCGTGCAGGGTCACGGGGAAGTTGTTGCGCGAAGGATCAAGCTTCAGGCGGCCCGACATGACGATGTCGTGCAGGGTCACGTAGCAGCTTTCACGCGGCACCTGATATTCAAAGGGAATAACGCGGTCGGCGATAACGGTCAGGGCCTTGTGGGCGTGGCCGCATTCACCGATGACGATCTTTTTCACGCCAAGTTCCTTGGCGGCCATCATGTGCTGCAGGGCAATACGGGCGGTCTGGGCGTCGTCGTAGAACACGCCGTAGTTCACGCCGTCATATGCCAGTGCCTTGCTCGAGAGCGTCCAGGAAAGACCGGCTTCCTGGAAGATCAGCGAGAAGGCGGCGATGTTTTCAGGCCAGGCCATCACTTCGCCAGCGTTGTGCAGCAGCATGATGTCTGCACCCTGCACGTCGAAGGGAGTATGGATGCCCACGCCGGTGATTTCGGTGTAGTCCTCGTCGATGAACTCCACGTTTTCTTTCACCACTTCAGGCGTCATGCCGGTGGAAGACCCGCACTTCATCTGGTTCATGGTGCCTTTTTCGTGCAGTTCGCGGGCGTAGATGCCCATCTCCTGGCTGAAAAGCTTGCGGATTTCGCGGGCCAGCAGGCCGTTGTCCACACCGATGGGGCAGGTCTGCGCGCAGCGACGGCAAAGGTTGCAGCGGTAGGCCAGTTCGCCCAGGCGGGCCACGGTCTTCCAGTTCAGGCCCATGTCGCCGTAGCGCCATTTGGCAAAGGGTTCTTTCTTCACATACTGCTTGTAGATGCGGCGGAAGATTTCAGACCGGAAGTTGGGCCGGTACATCTCGTTCTTGCCCGACATTTCGTACAGATGGCAGGCGTCAGAACAGGAGTTGCACTGGGCGCAGTAGTCCATGCTGGTTTCGAGCATGGGCAGGAAGGTCCAGTTGTTTTCCTTGCTGAACAGCTTGCGCATGCCGTTGAGGAACTTGTTGACCAGTTCCTCTTCTTCTTCCTTGTTCTTGGGCACAGGGATGTTCAGCACGCACACATCGTCAAGGATGCAGGCGGTGTTCTGCTTCTGTTCATCGGTGAAGGGCTTCCAGGGCATGGTGTGCACGTCCAGGGGAAGCTCAGGAATATCCTTGAGGTCAATGCTGACCATCTGCCCTTCGGCAGTGGAAACATCTTTCAATTGCAGATTATCTTTCATTGCGGAACTCCCTAGTCTTCCTTCTTGGGGGCTGCGGGATTTGTGGTGGCCACGTCCACCCAGGTCTTGGGCTGGCCATCGCCATTGATATGATCGGCAGACCACGTGACGTTGAACTTCAGGGCGTCCATGATCTTTTGCTGGTTCTTGGGGCTGAAGTTGGTGGGTTCGTCACCCCAGCGGATGTCGTGGTAGGTGAAGTACTTCATGAAGACGTGGCCCATGTGGGTCATGGGAATCCAGATCAGCAGGAAGAAACCCACCAGCAGGTGCAGGCTGAACAGCACGTTGGTCTGCGGGGCAAAGTGGAACGTGATCAGGTTGTACATGAAGGTGCGGGCCAGCTCGAAGTAGGAAGGAGCGGAAGCCCAGGCAGCCAGGCCCAGCACGCCGAAGAGCACGAAGACGAGCAGGTTGAAGTAATGCTCGGGGGTGCTGTAGCGGCGCAGGCCTTCATCGGCGCGACGGCGCAAAACAAGGCTGACGCCGCCCACAATGATGCACAGCGTGCCAGCAAGAGCACAGGCGCTGATAACGTTGCCGACAAAGATCATCAGACCGCCCTGGGGGTTGAGGCCCAGAACCTGCGCGATGGCGGCAAACAGCACCACGATGGTGCCGCCCATGAGCATGTACATGCCCACATGGAAGGGGTAGGTGCGCACCCAAAGCTTGAGGTTGTGTTCAAAAGTGGCATGCAAGAAAAGCACTTCGGTCAGCAGCGCCTTGACGTCGCCCATGTGAGCGATGTGACGAGGCTTGGTCCACCAGTCCTTTTCTTCCATAAAGCTGCCGCCGTACACCGTCTTGGAGCCTTCGTGAGGCACGGGGTACAGTTCCCAGCGTACGTGCAGGGGGCTGGCTGCAAGATACGATTTGATCTTGAGGTAGGCCATGCAGAAAAAGCCGGCTACCGCCAGATAGCCAAGAATGTAAAAAAGTGTGGTCATGCGTTTACTCCCGTGGGGTCAAGATGCCGCTAGATCGTGGGTTAGTTGCGGCCGGCACAGCCGACACGCTTTCAAGCCCGGCATGCGTCTGCCTGCCTGCAACCTCTCCTTTTAGTGGGCCGACGCCTGAGTCAAATCTGACCGTTGTAATCAGGAATTGATCACAATAGTCGACATAGTCAAGGTGTACGGTGACCCCCCTGATACTCAAAATTACAAAAAATGCAAAGATGTCAGATGGAAACAATACAGTAAACTTAATCAGGATTAACCTAATTTTATTTAACTAAATCAAGTAGATTACACCTATAAAAATTTTTTTTCAAGCAAACTAAAAAATTTTTTTAACAAGCTTGGGATGAAAAATTATATACTTTTTTGGTATGATAAAATTTATCAGTAATATTGAGATAATAAAAAAGGTCGGCGTAGGCCGACCTTTGTGTGTCAAGTGGTATGCTTGTATAAACGGATTCTGCGATTGAAATCGTGCTTCCTACAGGAGAATGTGCGGGTCATGCATGAGATCGCGCAGGGTAATTGACTCAAAAACGCCATCAAGCTTTGCCTGCAGGTTCTCCCAGGCTTTTCGGACTTCACATTCATCAAAGCGCGCGCACTCGCCGGGCTTTTCCATGCAGTTTGTCAGTTCAATGCCGCCTTCCATCAATTTGACAATGCACCCAAATGTGAGTTCTTCGGGCTTGCGCAAAAGCACATGGCCGCCCTTGGCCCCACGGATGCTGCCCGTTATGCCAGCCAGACGCAGCTGGCGCAAAATCTGTTCGCTGAATTGCGAGCTTATGCCAGTTTGTGCAGCCAACTGGCTTGAAGAGACCGGTTTCTCAAGACCGTTTTTTGCCAGAAATAGCAGGATTCTGGCGGCATACCGGGTTTTTGCAGAAAGCTTCATTGCGGGTCCCTCTTGTGTGCAGATTGAATAATTTCCATCTGCCATGACTGCCGGCGTCTCTGCGCCGATGCTGCGGCTAGCTATGACTAATGACGCACAAATCTAACACATTATATTTGCTATGGGCAGTATTTTTTTTTCTTCGTCAAAAGGTTGCGAAACTATTCACATCATTGAAAGCATGACGAAATTTTGCCAATGGCGTTCATTTTGGCAGGCAGGCACCCGCTTGACGCCATAATTATGGTGCGCTAAAAAGTTGAGTAGAACAGTCTAAATTAGACGGATACGGTTTAGAGATAGTTATTGTCTCCTGCAAAATAAGGAATGACTATGCGTATTTCGACAATGGCCTGCCATGCCTTGCACTTGTTATTGTGCCTTTCTGAACAAGATGACGAAATCCCTGCCTCTGCGTCCGAACTTTCGGTCTGCACCGGCATATCTGAAAAGTTTGTTCAAAAAATCATGCGGCTGCTTCAGTCAGAGGGCATTGTCAAAAGCGTTCGTGGCATTGCCGGAGGGCACATGCTGGCGCGCACTCCTGACGAGATAACGCTGGCCGACATAATTATTGCAGTTGAAGGCGGCATTTCCCTGCCTGGTGTCAGCAATGTTGCCCCCAGGGGCAAAACTGCGCTGGACGCTTGGGATATGGTCGCCCGTTCCATGAACAGTTCGCTCGAAGCTGTGACTCTCAGTTCCGTTCGACAGAGTAGTGCTTCAGCGCCCCGGCAAGCCACCCGCCGCAGGGTGGCGCAACCCTCTTCTCCGCTTCTGCCGGAGACCGACTTCGGAGGCACCAATGCAAAAGCATATTCTCTTGGTAGACAGCGATGCCGAAAGCCAAAGCAGACTGTCTCAAACCCTTCAGCAGTGTGATTACCGGGTAAGCACCGCCAGCACCTGTGCTGAAAGCCTGGCCAAGATTGCCAGCGACAGGCCCGACTGTGTTGTTTTTGATGTGGAGCTGGAGGGAACGTCCGGCACCATCATGTACAGTCGTTTGCGCCGCAATGCGAGCACCAGGTCGCTTCCGGCGGTGGTGTGCACATCTGTTGGGCCCCGGCCTGTGAGCTTTGGAACGGGGATTCCCGTTCTTTCAAAAAACTGTTCGAGCGAAGCGCTGCTTGCTACCGTCAGCGCCGCAATGGCATAGCTATCGTATTTGATACTCGCCTGACGGTCGGGCTGGGATAGTACCCGACCGTCAGGGCTGTGGTTCGCTCCGTTATCCGCGCCAGGCAAAAGGACAAATGCTGGCGCGGCAGACGGCGAGTTTTTTCAGGTTCTTTTGGGGAACCCTTGTTTTGTTGGGCCGTCTGCCGCACAGACGGCCCATTTTTTATACTTCGTTGTGGTTGATGTGATCCGGAATAATCATCATATCAACCAGCAGCGGCTTGAGGAACGACCACTTGATGTTGTGTTCCTCGTAGACTTCCATCATATCTCGGATGGCGTCCCAGCAGTTGTGGCAGGGGCTTATGACCAGTTCCGCGCCGGTTGCCTTGATCTGGTCCAGCTTGTTTTTCAGGCCCACGTTGCGTTCTTTGCGGTACAGGCCGATGCCGTTAAGGCCGCCGCCGCCACCGCAGCAGAAGTTGTGGTCGCCCTTGGGGTCCATTTCGCGGAAGTCTTCCGCAATGTAGCTCATGATTTCGCGCGTGGCCTTGCCAAGCCCGTGGCTGCGCACATAGTTGCACGAATCCTGAAGAGTGCAGGGCATTTTGAGCTTTTTGGCAGGATCAATCTTGATCTTGCCTGTACGCAGCATCTCTGCAATCCATTCCACATAGTGCATGAAGCGCACCGGCGGATCACCGCTTTCGCGTCCTGCCCAGTAGGGGCCTTCAACAACTGTTGCACGGTGGGCGTGGCCGCATTCCGTACCCACAACAACCTTGGGCTTGATGCGCTCAATGGCGGCGTAGATGCGTTTGACGTTCTGCGCGCAGCCTTCCCAGTCGCCCGCAAACATGGTGAGAGAGGTGTTTTCCCAGCCTTCGCGCGGCACAGTCCAGTTGGTGTCCGTCACATGAAAGAGAATGGCGGCCTGAGCGATGTCTTCAGGATAGTGCTTCACTTCGCGGGCGTTAAGAATGTACATGACGTCCGCGTTTTCTTTTTCAACAGGAATTTCCAGGTCGGGCCATTCATCCTGTTGCTCTTCGACCATCCATTCGCAGGTTTCAACCCAGTCTTCTTCGGTCACGTCCATCTGCGCCCCGTAAACGCGGTGCATGCCGGAGCCGATTTTCATTTCCCACGGGATGAAGCCGTGCTTGAAGAGAATGCCGCGCAGATAGCTGAACATAACGCCCGTATCAATGCCGTGAGGGCAATAAACGGCGCAACGGTTGCAGCAGGTGCACTTGCCCCAGGCAGCGTCCATACATTTGATCATGAACTCGGCGTCAACCTTGCCTTTACGGCGCAGCAGCTCACCCAGCGTTGCCTGAATCTTGTACGAAGGAATCTGCGTGGGGTCGTTGTTGTTGGTGCGGTAGAAAAAACAGCTGTCCGCGCACATGGCGCAGTGCGCACAGACGCTGAGCCATGTGCGGGTGCGCGATTTGCAGGTTTGCTCCAGGTCGCGGGCCAGGGCTTCCTGGTCGACCTTCATTTCCTTCATCTGGGCATAGTATTGCGCCCCGCCCTTGTCCTTCAGCAGATCAAGGATGCCTTCCTTGGTGGTGACGGGGGTTGGGGTGCACAGCAATTCGGACATGGTTCGCTCCTTTCTGGCGAAAAGATAATTCGTTTGCCCCGATTACCAGGGGAAAGCGCCGCCGCGCGTTGCGCCGCCTCTTTTGATGGCAAAGTCCATGCCGATCTGCGCACGAGACATAAAGAAGAGGACAATGTGCGAAAGCTTGGTGAAGGGGGCCAGCAGAAGAAACAGTTCGCCGCTGAGCACATGGGCTATCATCCACGTCTGGTAGGCGCCGCCGTCAAGGCGCGCCATAAGACCCGTGGCAAAGGGCAGAAAGGTCAAAAGCAGAATAAGCCAATCCTGGCCGCTGTTGAGCTGCCTGAGCGCCGGTGAGGAAAGACGCCGCAAGGCAAGCAGAACAATGCCGGAAAGAGCCATGATGGCAAGCACATCGGCAACGCCGCCTGGAAGCGACGGCAGGCTTATCCCCACATAGGTTTCAAGCAGAACCGTGTGCCCAAGAAGAAACAGCGGTATAAGCACAGCGCCGAAATGCAAAAGAAAGAAAAGGATGGTTGCAACCGGCTGGGCGCGCCAGCCGCTGGTTCCCCCAGGGATAAGCCATTTGAAAATGGAAGCAAGCGCACCGGGGATGGAGCGCTCGGTATGATAGCTGTATGCCACGCGTTCAAGGCGTGCATCCAGGCCGCGCACGTATAAAACCGCGCGTACAAGCAGGCCGACGACAAATACGGCAATTGAAATAATGAAAAGTGGTCCGGTAATGAAATCCAGCATCTGATCTGCCTCCTAACGTATTCTTCGGTGTACCATGAGCCTACTGGCTATTTCTTCTTGCCGGCAAACTCAGATGCGGTGCGTTCGCTGTGGCAGACTCGGCAGTCCACAAGACGCGGGCCCTTGCCAGCTTTGACGTGGCAATCGGTACAGGCTGTGTGCATGTAAGCAACCTGCTTTTTCGCCGGAACCGATGTTACGTCCTTGAGGGTTTCAGACATGCCTGCATCTGTCATGTTGTGGCAGGATGAACAGTCGCCGTTTCTGGCCTCCACTGCGTCCACATGCTTGTCATGGGGAAAAAAGACCTTGGGCATCTCTGGCTTGCTCACGGCGGGCGTGGTAACGGGCACAAGCTCGTTGCCAAACGCCGCGCCGGGCAATGCCGCCAGGCCGCAGATCAATAATAACAGGCAGGGGAGAGTGGTTCTGAATCTGATAAGTTTTTCCCGCATGATGGATCCTTGCTTCCTGACAAAATCCAGATGGTGTTTTCCCGGCTTGAATTGTGCCGGGCACAATTGGGGAAATCCCGCGCACATGCGTCGGGATTTCCCGTTGTCGACATTCGCCTAGTCCTGGGGCTGGCTAAGGGCCTCGGCCGCGCTGCGCATGAAGACGGCGCACTTGTAGGGTTCCCCCTTCATGCAGCGCATGGCAAAAGCCGCCGCCATGTACATGAAGAGGCGCGATTCGTAGTCAAGCCTGGTGGTGTGCAGCCAGTGATCGTGAGGGTTTCCCCCTTCGGCCAGCTTGCGCGCACGTGCCATGTCTTCGGCATACGCATCGCCTGTGAGCTTGGTGAACAGTTCGCAAATTTCATCGGCCAGATAATCGCGTTCTGACAAAGCTGACATAACAACCCCCTGCGTCTTCCGCAGTCGCGCCCCAGTTTATATGAGGCGGTTAAAAAGAGCAATTAATTAATAAAAAACTTGATGTAATTAATCCGTACAAAACTATTCTCATATTAAACATACTGTGTCAACGAGGTATGGATTTTTTTATGCAAAAAAATGCAAGTTAAGCTCAAGTATTGAAAGGATTAACAATCTATCTTAAATGAGAAAAATTGCACAATCGGCATAAAAGCTAATGTATTGATATTGTAATAAACAATGCAATTGCATAGTAAAACAATACAATTAATGTTTTAAAAAATATTTTTAGGAAAAGGTGCATATGATTTACATATAAACGTAGCTAAAAGATTGCTTATTGTTTCTATAAGTAATGGTGTTTGTGTGTACAATCTCTAAATATCCGCAACACAAATGACCGGTTAGCCTCTTGATAACCTGCACAACGCACAACGGTAGGCGCTTGCGCTGTATAAAGGGGTGCGGCGTACTTGCGGGGTTTAAATATGGATTGTGGTTCCTGTGAAGCTGACTGGACTCTTCCAGGGGCAGTATGGGGCGTGAGAAGGCCTTGGTTGATGCGGCTGGCATCTTCGGCGGGAGAAGACATGTGTGGTGGGATTTTGGGAATAGTGAAGTTTAGTGCGGGAAAGGGGGTATCCGTGTGTGAAACTGGCCCGTGGATGAAGCAGGCCGGAAACAGGCGTGGACAGTCCAGTGCGTAGACATTGATGTCCCGCTGGCCCTCACGCGCGCCAACGCAAAGCCCCCTTCGGAAGCGAACTTCCAAAGGGGGCTGTCAGTCTCCGGGCCATGGCCCGGTTTATTCTGTCTGTCTAGTTGTTCAAGTCAACCAGCACAGGATTTTCTTCAAGGTCTTCAAGGAACTTGTCGGGACGTTCCTTCTGGTCGGGAACCACGATATCGCCGTTGACGTATTCGCGGTAGCCGGTACCGGCAGGAATGAGGCGACCCACAATGACGTTTTCCTTGAGGCCGCGCAGGTAGTCCATCTTGCCCTTGAGCGACGCCTCGGTGAGCACCTTGGTGGTTTCCTGGAAGGAGGCCGCCGAGATGAACGAGGAGGTAGTCAACGAAGCCTGGGTGATACCCAGCACCAGCGGTTCCGCTGTAGCTGGCACGCGGCCTTCGGCAATGACCTTCTGGTTTTCGGCCTTGAACTCGGCCTTGTCCACCTGCTCGCCCACAAGGAAGCTGGTGCCGCCGCAATCGAGAACCGTAACCTTCTTGAGCATCTGACGCACAATAACTTCGATGTGCTTGTCGTCGATACCCACGCCCTGGAAGCGGTACACTTCCTGGATTTCGTCCACAAGGTAGCGGGCAAGGTATTTTTCGCCACGGGTGCGCAGGATATCGTGCAGTTCGGGGTAGCCTTCGGTCAGCGGATCGCCCGCTTCCACAAAGTCGCCGTCAGCAGCGGTAATGTGCTTGCCCTTTGGCACCAGGTATTCCTTGGCTTCGCCGATTTCGGGCGTGACCACCAGCTTGCGCTTGCCCTTGGATTCGCCAGCGTAGGTGACAGTGCCCGCGATTTCGGAAACCACGGCCATGTCCTTGGGCTTGCGAACTTCAAAGAGCTCGGCAACGCGCGGAAGACCACCCACGATATCCTTGGTCTTGGATGTTTCGCGGGGCTTACGGGCGATGATGTCGCCGGCCTGGATGTCTGCGCCGTCCTTGATCATGATGATGGAGCCGACGGGCAGGGTGTAGACCGCCGCCGTGCCGCCGTGGCTGCGCTTTTTGACGCTGCCGTGTTCATCGCAGATGGAGATGGACGGGCGGAAGTTGGTGGTGCGGTATTCCATAATGGTCAGGGATGCCTGACGGGTGATATCGTCCACCTTTTCCTGTACGGTCTTGCCGTCGATGATGTCCGTAAAACGGATAACGCCTTCTTCTTCGCAGACAAAGGGTTCGTTGAACGGATCCCATTCGGCCAGCACAACGCCCTTGGTCACTTCCTGCCCGTCATGGACAAGCAGGCGTGCGCCGTTGGGCAGAATGTATTTTTCGCGTTCGCGGCCCTGAGCGTCCACAATGGTGAGCTGACCGCTCTTGCCGAGGACCAGTTCCACGCCGTCGCGGTTGGTGACGGCGCGTACGCGGTTCAGGATAACGCGACCCGCGTTCTGGGCTTCAAACTTGTTCTTTTCAATGGTGCTCGAAGCCGTACCACCAATGTGGAAGGTACGCATGGTAAGCTGCGTACCAGGTTCACCAATGGACTGGGCCGCGATGATACCCACGGTTTCGCCCGTGTTGACCAGGTGCCCGCGAGCAAGGTCGCGCCCGTAGCAGAGGGCGCAGATGCCGCGTTCGGCCTGGCAGGTAAGGGGCGAGCGCACGGTGATGGAGGAAATGCCCTTGTCGCTGATAAGCTGGGCTTCCTTTTCCTCGATAAGCGTGTTTTCGGGCATGAGCACGGTGTTCGGATCGTCGGGATCAAACACGGGGTAGAGCAGCACACGGCCAATGACGCGCTCGGCCAGCGGGGTTTTGATGTCGCCGCCGTCCTTGAGGTGGGTCAGTTCGATGCCGTCCACAGTGCCGCAGTCGTGTTCGCAGACAATAACGTCCTGCACAACGTCAACCAGACGGCGGGTAAGGTAACCGGAGTTGGCCGTCTTGAGGGCGGTATCGGCAAGACCCTTACGAGCACCGTGGGTGGAGGTGAAGTACTGCAACACCGACAGACCTTCGCGGAACGAAGATGTGATAGGCGTTTCAATGATTTCACCTGAAGGCTTGGCCATAAGACCGCGCATGCCGGCGAGCTGACGCATCTGATCCTGGTTACCACGAGCGCCCGAATTGGACATCATGAAGATCGGGTTGAAGCTCTGGTTCTTTTCCTGCTTGCCGGTCTTGGGGTCGGTAAGGATGTCGTAGGAGATATCCTTGATCATCTCTGCCGAAACGTCCTGTGTGGCCTTGGTCCACACGTCAACCACCTTGTTGTACTTTTCAGTACGGGTGATGATACCGTCGCGGTACTGATGTTCAATGTCGTCCACTTCCGCCTGCGAGGCAGCCAGAATGTGCTTCTTGCTTTCAGGAATGGTGAGGTCTTTCACGCCGATGGTTACGCCCGCCCTTGTGGCGAATTCGTAACCCATGTCCTTGAGGCGGTCGCACAGAATGACCGTGGCCTTGATGCCGCAGTGGCGGTAGGCCGCGCCCACGAGACGCGCAATGTTCTTCTTGGTGAGCACGCAGTTGACGTTTTCGAAGCCCAGCTTTTCAGGCAGGATGTCGCTCACGAGCACACGGCCGGGGGTCGTGTCGTACACGTGCCCATCGGGCATGCGCACCTTGACGCGGGCATGCAGTGAGACCTGTCCGGCGTCATAGGCGGCTTCCACTTCCCAGGGGGCGCAGAAGCTCATGCCTTCGCCCTGCTCAAAGCTGCGCTCGGCGGTCATGTAGTACAGACCAAGCACGATATCCTGAGAAGGAACGATGACAGGGCCGCCGTTGGCGGGCGAAAGAATGTTGTTGGTGCTCATCATGAGCACGCGGCATTCGATCTGCGCTTCCACCGAAAGGGGAATGTGCACGGCCATCTGGTCACCGTCAAAGTCGGCGTTGTAGGCCGAGCAGACGAGCGGATGCAGACGGATGGCCTTGCCTTCAACCAGCAGGGGTTCAAAGGCCTGGATGCCCAGACGGTGCAGGGTAGGGGCGCGGTTGAGCAGAATGGGGTATTCGCGCACCACTTCCGAAAGGATATCCCACACTACCAGCTCTTCGCGCTCCACCATCTTTTTGGCGCTCTTGATTGTGGAGGCGTGGCCTCTTTTTTCAAGCTCGGCATAGATGAAGGGCTTGAACAGCTCAAGCGCCATCTTTTTGGGCAAACCGCACTGGTGCAGCTTGAGGTAAGGGCCAACGGTAATAACCGAACGGCCGGAGTAGTCAACGCGCTTGCCGAGCAGGTTCTGACGGAACCGGCCCTGCTTGCCCTTGATCATGTCGGAAAGCGACTTGAGCGGGCGACCGTTGGTGCCCGCAATGGCGCGACCACGACGACCGTTGTCGAAGAGCGCGTCCACAGCTTCCTGAAGCATGCGCTTTTCGTTGCGGATGATGATTTCGGGCGCGCCCAGTTCCATCAGCCGTTTCAGACGGTTGTTGCGGTTGATCACACGACGGTAAAGGTCGTTGAGGTCAGAGGTGGCAAAGCGGCCACCGTCCAGCGGCACCAGAGGACGCAGTTCCGGCGGGATGACAGGAATGACTTCCATGATCATCCATTCGGGCTTGTTGTCCGACTCAAGGAAGGCTTCAACAATCTTGAGGCGCTTGGTGATCTTTTTCTTCTTGGTCTGGCTCTTGGTGGATTCGCCTTCTTCGCGCAGTTCTGCGCGCAGCTTTTCCAGCTCCAGCTCTTCCAGCAGGCTGCGCACGGCTTCCGCGCCCATGCCCACGGTCAGAACTTCGTCCGTGCCGTAGTGGTCAAGAATCTGGAGGTACTGGTCTTCAGAGATGACCTGACGCTTCTGCAGATTGGTCTGACCGGGATCAAGAACAATGTAGGAGTCGAAGTACAGTACCTTTTCCAGATCAGCCATGGTCATGTCGAGCAGGGTGCCGATCTTGGAAGGCAGGGTCTTCAAAAACCAGATATGGGCAACGGGCGCGGCCAGCTCAATGTGGCCCATGCGCTCGCGGCGTACCTTGGAGGCAATAACTTCAACGCCGCACTTTTCGCAGACGATGCCGCGGTGCTTCATGCGTTTGTATTTGCCGCAGTTGCATTCATAGTCCTTCACAGGGCCGAATATCTTGGCGCAGAACAGGCCGTCGCGCTCCGGCTTGAAGGTACGATAATTGATGGTTTCCGGCTTTTTCACTTCGCCATATGACCATTCACGAATGGCCTCGGGCGATGCGATGGAAATCTGGATGGCTTTCAGGTTGCGGATGTTCGTCACGTTGGTCGACGCGCCGCGTGCGGTGAAAAGATCGTCCAGGCTCATAGTATACCTTGCTTTGTAAAAAGCTCGTTGAAATCGTTAGCCATGCTGTCGTTGGCCGTGAGAGGCATAACCGCTCACGGCCAACGCAACGCGTTTCCGGGGCCGCAGAAAGGGGCTGTTACGCCTCTTCCTCGCGTTCTTTCATATAGCCCACGCGTTTGGGCTTTTTCTTGCCTTCTTCCTGATGCAGGGTCACGTTGAGGCCAAGGCTCATGAGTTCCTTCACCAACACGTTGAAGGATTCGGGCAGACCGGCTTCAAGGAAGTTGTCGCCCTTGACGATCTTCTCGTACATCTTCACGCGCCCGGTCACGTCGTCCGACTTGACCGTGAGGAATTCCTGCAGCAGATAGGCCGCGCCGTAAGCTTCCAGAGCCCACACTTCCATTTCACCAAGACGCTGTCCACCGAACTGGGCTTTACCGCCGAGGGGCTGCTGCGTCACCAGCGAGTAGGGGCCAGTGGAACGGGCATGGATTTTTTCATCAACCAGGTGGTGCAGTTTGAGCATGTACATGACGCCCGTGGTCACGCGGTTCTTGAAGGGAACACCCGTGCGGCCATCGTACAGGGTGGTTTTGCCGTCGTTGGCAAGACCAGCCTTGTCCATCCAGCCCCAGATTTCTTCTTCGGTGGCACCGTCGAACACCGGGGTCTTGGTAACAATACCGTTGCGCAGCTTGAGGGCGGAGGCCTTGAATTCCTCATCGCTCATGCTGTCCACCAGGGCGCTGATTTCAGGCGAATTGTAAACGCCCTTCAGTTCCTCGCGCACAACCTGCATGGCCGCGCCGGAGTCAACCAGTTCGGCCAGCTGCCGACCCAGTTCCTTGGCGCCCCACCCAAGGTGGGTTTCCATGATCTGCCCGATGTTCATACGTGAAGGCACGCCCAGGGGGTTCAACACGATGTCCACGGGGCGACCGTCGGCAAAGAAGGGCATGTCTTCTTCCGGCAGAATGCAGGAAACAACACCCTTGTTACCGTGGCGGCCAGCCATTTTATCGCCCACAGAGAGCTTACGCTTGATGGCGATGTGCACCTTGACCATCTTGATGACGCCGGGGGGCAGATCGTCGCCTTCCGTAACCTTTTCGCGCTTGGAGTCGTAAATGGCCTTCAGGTATTCAACCTGCTGGTCGTAAGACTTGAGCACGTCGGCCACGGAGTCGTTGACTTCCTTGCTCTTGAACAGGCCCGCGAGTTTCTTCACGGGGATCTGCTCAAGCACATCTTCGGTCAGGGCTGCGCCCACTTCGGCCAGCACTTCGCCCTTCTTTTTGCCCGGCACTGCGGCGGCGATCTGTTTGCCCAGCACATGCGGGGCAATCTGAACGCGGGTACGGTCGGACAAAGCGCGAAGGTGATCAGATTCCTTCTGGTCCAGCACGGACGTGTCGTGGCTTTCAATAGCCAGCGTGCGGTCGTCCTTCTCGCCGGAGCGGCGGTTGAAGACCTTCACGTCAATGATGGTGCCTTCCACTCCCGGGGGAACCTTGAGGGAGGTGTTTTTCACATCCCTGGCCTTCTCGCCGAAGATGGCGCGAAGCAGCTTTTCTTCAGGCGTAAGCTGGGTTTCGCCCTTGGGCGTGATCTTGCCCACAAGGATATCGTCGGGCTTGACCGCTGCGCCGATGCGGATGATGCCGCTTTCGTCCAGATTGCGCAGCATTTCTTCGCTGACGTTGGGAATATCGCGGGTGATTTCCTCCGGTCCAAGCTTGGTGTCGCGGGCCACTACCTCGAATTCTTCAATATGAATGGAGGTAAAGGTATCCTCGCGAACGGTGCGCTCGGAAATGAGGATGGAGTCTTCGTAGTTGTAACCGCACCAGGGCATGAAGGCGACCACCAGGTTTTTGCCGAGGGCCAGTTCGCCTTCGTCAATACCTGGGCCGTCAGCCAGAATCTGGCCCTTTTTCACGGGCATGCCGGGGTAGCAGGTGGGCTTTTGTCCAAAGCAGGAGTTCTGGTTGGACTTGTGGAACTTCAGCAGGTCATAGGCGCGCACGCCGCCCTGCTTGGGGAACACATCGCCTTCGTAGGAAACGATGAGGCGGTCGGCGTCCACATATTCCACCTTGCCCGGAGCGGGAGCCACGATGCACGCGCCGGAGTCGCGGGCCACGTCCACTTCCATGCCGGTGCCCACCAGGGGCTTTTCGGCGCGCAGAAGCGGCACGGCCTGACGCTGCATGTTTGAACCCATGAGCGCGCGGTTGGCGTCGTCGTGTTCCAGGAAGGGAATGAGCGCGGCAGAGATGGAGACCATCTGGCTGGGCGAAATGTCCATCAGGGTCACTTCTTCACGCGGGTTCATTTCCACTTCGCCCTTGACGCGTACGGTAACGTATTCGTCAAGCAGGTTGCCGTCGGCATCGGTGCGGGCGTTGGCCTGAGCCACAACCTGACCACCTTCGCGGGATGCATCAAGGTGCACCACGTCATTGGTAACGCGGGCATCGCGCACAACACGGTAAGGCGTTTCGATAAAGCCGTAGTCGTTTACCTTGGCAAAGGTGGTCAACGAAACGATCAGACCGATGTTCGGGCCTTCAGGCGTTTCAATGGGGCAGATGCGGCCATAGTGCGAGGTGTGCACGTCGCGCACTTCAAAGCCCGCGCGTTCACGGGTAAGACCGCCGGGGCCCAGGGCCGAAAGGCGGCGCTTGTGCGTCACTTCGGAGAGCGAGTTTGTCTGATCCATGAACTGCGAAAGCTGCGAGGTGCCGAAGAATTCTTTCAGCACAGCCGCCACAGGCTTGGGATTGATAAGGTCGTGGGGCATGAGCGTGGAAATTTCCTGAAGGCTCATGCGCTCCTTGATGGCGCGTTCCATACGCACAAGGCCGATGCGGTACTGGTTTTCCACCAGTTCGCCCACCAGACGCACACGGCGGTTGCCAAGGTGGTCGATATCATCGGCGGGGCCGTGGCTGTCCTTCAACTGCACCAGCACCTTGATGGCGGTGAGGATGTCGTGGTCGGTCAGCGTGCGCAGGTCGTCAGCCTCATCCAGGCTCAGACGCTGGTTGAGTTTGTAGCGGCCCACGGGCGACAGGTCATAGTAGTCGCCGTTGCGGAACAGGTTGTCAAAAAAGCTGGCCGCAATTTCCGGGGTAGGCGGAGAAGACGGACGCAGACGACGGTAGATTTCTTCCTGCGCTTTCTGCTGGTCGGGGATGCGATCCTGAACCAGGGTGTCGCGGATGGACGAAGACGTATCCGTACCCTTGGTGTGCAGAACGGCAATGCGCGTGATGCCCGCTTCGCGGAAGCGGTCGAGCAGGCCTGCGGTGATTTCGTCCGCAGCTTCTGCCAGCACTTCGCCCGTCTTGGGGTCGGCCACGTCCAAAGCCAGGAACATGGCGTCCAGCGTGTCGGGTCGAACCTCGATAGCTTCAATGCCCGCTTCGCAGATCAGGCGCCAGCTGCGCTTGGTGATGGGCTTGCCAGCCTTGACAATGACATTGCCCTGCGCGTCGATGATGTCGGCGTAGGCGTTGTCCTTGCGGTACAGATCCTTGCGCACTTCCCAGAACAGGCTGCTGGCCGACTCAATGCGGTAGTGCTCCTGCGAGTAGAAGTATTCAAGAATCTGCTCCTTGCTCATGCCCATGGCCTTGAACAGGATGGTGGCAGGCATCTTGCGGCGGCGGTCGATGCGGACGTACAGAATATCCTTGTGGTCGAAGTCAAAGTCGAGCCACGAGCCGCGCATGGGGATGATGCGGCAGGAATAGAGCACCTTGCGGCTGGTGTGAGTCTTGCCGCCGTCGTGCTCAAAGATGATGCCCGGCGAGCGCTGCAACTGGTTAACGATGACGCGCTCGGTGCCGTTGATGATAAACGTGCCCTTTTCCGTCATCAGGGGCAGGGTGCCAAAATAGATATCCTGCTCTTTGATGTCGCGGATGGTGCGGTTGCCCGAAGCTTCATCGGTGTCATAGACAACCAGACGCACCTTGATGCGCATGGGTGCCTCGTAGGTCAGCCCCTTGGAAATGCACTCGGCCTGGTCGTACTTGGGTTCGCCGATTTCATAGCTGACGAACTCAAGACTGGCGGTCTTATTGAAATCCTCAATGGGGAAGACGGTGTGGAACACACCTTCCAGCCCTTCCTCTGGGCTGCGGTCGGCATCTGAAACGCCTTCCTGAAGGAATTTCTGGTAAGAATCTATCTGCAGATTCAGCAGATGTGGGATAGGGAGGGAAACCTTGATCTTGCCGAACTGTTTGGTGAGCTGGCCCATGGGTACCTCAAGATAGGTAGCGGTTGCGCCCCGGCTGCGCGAGACAAATCAGCATGCCTAAGCCGGCGGGCAAAAAACTTGCTGTCACTGCACCCTGAAAGCGTAATCTGGTGGGAAGGCTAAAAAGAACCTACTGCGGGCAAGGCGTAAAAAACCCATCCCTGTCTGGGTAAACAGGGCTGGGGTCAGGGCATTACCTTTAATATATATGCTTGGTCAGTAAGTTATTGAAAAACAGAAAGGAGCCTCCCGCACCAATCGTTGAAAGAGGATGCATACTAGGAATCCGAGTCCTTGGCAAGCAAAAAAAGCGGGAGAGAAAAATAAAAAAGCCTCTGTTCACTAATTTACCTCAGTGGGAACTTCATGACAAGACAAAAAAATTGCCGGGTAGAGCGGCTATTCTCGTTTGAGCACACAAACCACACTGGCAGGCGCACAAAAAAACGTTTTTTCCTGCCTCCTCAGAATTTGCCGCCGCTTAGCCTATTTCAAACAGGGCCTGCCCATCTTCGGCTCTCCGGCTCCAGGCCGTGATATGCCCATCGTTGGAAACCTTGATGCCAATACCGTGCTCTGCCAGGGTCATGGCTGCCGCCTTGCGCCCGCCGCTGCTGCTGCCGCCGGGAATTTTAAGGATAGCCCCCACCGCAAAAACGCTGCCATCGTCAAAGATCAGGGTTGCGCCATCAATGGAAAGAAGCTCGGCCCGCAGCTTGCGCGGGATTTGCGCAAAATTCAGGCTTGGCAGGGCCGAGCGCAGCAGCGCGGCTTTGCTGCTGGCCTCGCGCGCCAGCATGTCGCCTTGGCTGACTATTTCGTTCAGGTAGCCGTGCAGCCTGTCTTGCGAAATACGAACCAGTTCATCCTGGGAAATGTTCTGTCCAATGCGCTGGTTACGGCGCTCGTTTATCATCCACGGGGTAACGGCGTTTGTGCGGAAAAAGCCGATACACGCGCCTTTGCGCCGGAATGAAACATCGAGCAGGCTCAGGTACAGCGCCTCAATGGTGCCCCTGCTGCCGCCCTGCCCCTGATAGCCAAGCTCGGCAAGGTAGGCCTGATGCGAAAAATGCAGCCACTTGCCGCGCCTTTTGGCAAAAAATAGCTGCCTGTTTTTGAAGATGAGGATGTCGCCGTTTCTGCTGAGGCAAAAGGCGCACCTGTTTTGTGATGTCCAATAGGCCACGGGCAAAAAGGCCAGAGGCGCGTAAACGTGGGCCGCCTCGGCCTCTGCTGGCAATGCCGCCTCGCAGTAGGCGGTTATGCCGCCCTCTGCATTGCACACAAGCAGGGTATCGCAGCCGGAGGTGAGCACCTTGGCGTAGTCCTCCTTGCTGGCATCAAAAAAATTCACGCTGCCGGGGCGGAGGTCGTCTTCGTCAATGCCCACGCAGAAGGATATCTTGTCGCCTTCATACGTTTCGCTCGACCAGAACGACAGCAGATTCAGCATGCGCAGCACCGTTGTGTGGCGCTCTGGCGAGAGTATTTTGGCAATGCCGATGATCTGCGCCTGCCGTATGCACACGGCGGCGTAATCATCAATGTGGGGCGTGGTGAAGATTTTTTCCCATTCATCAAGGATGTTGCGGGCAATGGCCTGCTCCGTTTCCGTAAACGGAATGGCGCGGAAGAGGTACACTTCATCCTCCGGCTGACCGGTAAGGGCGACCCGCAGCATAAAGCGCCTGCCGTTCATTTCGGCGAGGTCTTCAAAATTTTCCCTGGTGTAGTCATCGTCCAGAATTTCGGTGGCTGGGCCGAAGAGGGGGGCAAGATATTCTGCCACGGTCTCGATGATGGCTTTTTTTGCTTCCATGATGCTACTCCCTATGGGCATTGGCAGAATCGGCAACCACGCGGTGAAGATGCCGCCCTAATGCAGGAGGCTGGCGCGAGCTGAATCGGACGGGCCGCGCCCGGCCCCGCGCCCTGCCCCGCGCTCAGGCGTCTTCCTGCTTCCAGAGGGTTAAAATGTTCTTGCCGTCCGCAGTGCGGGCATATTCCATCCGGCTCATGATCTTGCGCATCATGGCGATGCCCAGCCCGCCCTCGCGACGCTGCTCGGCGGGCAGGCTTGTATCCGGGTCCGGCTGGTGCAGGGGGTTGAATGGGCGGCCTGTATCCTGAAACTGCATCACGGCCTGAAACGGCTCGGAACGCATCCGACAGCGCACCAGCACTGTTCCCTGATCCGGGGCGTAGGCATAGTGGGCGATGTTTGCAAAGACTTCTTCCGCAGTAACCAGCAGCATGGGCAGTGTGGCGGCGGGGCACTGGGCGACCTTGAGTTTTTCTTCCAGAAAGGCCAGCAGTGTTTCCAGATGAGCGTCATCCGCCGTTATGAGCAGTTCATCCCAGGCCAGACCAGTAAATTCCAGCGCCAGGATGGTAATATCGTCCGCCTGTTCCACGCCTGCTGCAAAGTCGTCCACCCGGCGCAGCAGGGCCTGCACGGTCTGCTCCGCATCCATATCTTCGGTACCCAGCACGGCGTTTTCTATGCCGCTGAGGCCAAGGCGTTCGCCCCGGCTGTTTTCCGCCTCGCTGACGCCGTCAGTATAGAGCAACATACGGTCGCCCGGGGCAATCTGAAAGGTCTGCTCCCTGTAGCGGGAATTGGGCATGGCCCCAAGCGGCAGGCCGTGGCCTGCTTCAAGCCATGCGTAGCGGCCTTCGGCGCGTCTGAATATCAGCGGATGCTCATGCCCGGCGTTGGCGCAGATCAGCCGCCCGGTTGTAAGGTCAAGCACCGCCAGAAAGGCCGTAAGAAAGATATCCTGATCGTTCTGCGCGGTGATGCGTTTGTTGGCCTGCGTGAATATCTCTGCCGGGGAAAGGCCCGATTCCGCAAGGCTCTTGATGAGGGTCTTGGCCGTCATCATAAACAGGGCCGCGCCGATGCCCTTGTCCGCCACATCGGCCACCACAATCACAAGCTGGTTTTTATCCCGCAGATAGAAGTCGTAAAAGTCGCCGCCCACCACCTTGGCGGCGCGCATGACGGCAAAAATATCAAAGTCTTCCCGCTCTGGATAGGCGGGGAAAACGCTTGGCAGCGAGGAGCACTGGATGGCGCGGGCAAATTCCAGCTCCGCGTCTATGCGGCCCGCTGCGGCGCTGATGGCCGCCTTGAGGCTCTGCACGGTTTTGTTGATGCCGTCAGAGAGCAGCCCGAACTCCGGCGTGGTGCGCTCGTTGAGCACCACATCCAGATTGCCGGACGTGATTTTTTGCAGGTCTTCGTTGACGCGGTACACATCGTTGATGACCAGCCGTTTGACCAGATGCGACACCATCCAGAAAATCACGGCAAACAGCACCACATTGCAGGCCGCGATGTACAGGAGCATGCTGTCGCGCGAGAAAAACACCTCGCTGCGCGGCAGCAGGGCAAAGAGGGTGTAGCCCTCCACCTCGATATTCTGGCAGATGTACTGCTTGCCGAGAATGGAAACCAGCCCCTTGCCGTCTGTCTGTATGAGGCCGAGGGCCTTCACATTCGCCCCAAGGGGGACAGCGGTCTCGTTGCCCGTGCTGATGACGGCCCCGTAGATGGAGATGACCATGAACCCGTTGGAGCCAATATGGTATCGCGGGGCGATCTGATCCACCGCAGCGGAACGCAAGGCGGCTGTCAGACGCTTGGGCGAGTAGCCGATCTGCACAATGCCCGTGCAGTCGCGGCGGGCCACACCGGCATACTGAAAGGGCACGCGGTCCGCGCCGCGCTCTTCAATATCCTGCACAAGGGCAAAATCCAGATCGCGCAGGGCTGGCAAAAATGCCGCAGACTGCGGCGAGGACGCCATATCATAGCCCACAAAGGGACCCGTGGAGGCGATGATCACGCCCCGGTCGTCCGCAACGTTCAGCTCTTCCACGTCCAGTAGTTTGCGCAAAAAATGTAATATTGTTGGGATGTTAAGAATGTTTGGGTTTTGCGTGATTATGGCCGCAAAGGCCCGTGCCTTGGTCAGCGCGCCAGCATCCGAAATTTCGCGGATGTAGGCGGCATTGGTAATGACCATGCGCAGATATTTTTCCCCATCGCCCAGATTAGTGGAAAGCATGTGGCGGGCGTTTTCTTCGGCCTGCCGGGTCTGCAACAGATAGGATGCGGCAAGCGTGAGGCAAAAGGCGGGGAAAATGCAGATAAAAAGCCATTTGTGAAATAACTTGTGCATGGCGGCCCGCCTTTGCGGGCTTGCCCGCTCAGCATGAGGAAAACCCGAACCGGCGGCGCGGGCTTGCGGGTGTGCGGCTATTCTATGGTAAACAGATCCACAAAACCTGTGATGCTGAACACTTCCCTCACGGTTTCATTGGCGTGGATGATGCGCATGCCCTTACGCTGAACCATGCGCTTGTGCAGGCGCAGCAAAATGCGCAGGCCTGCGCTTGAAATATAGTCTACCTCGCTGAAATTGAGCACAAGCTCATCCGCAGCGCCGCAGTCTTCTTGCAAATCCCTGTCCAGCGCCGGAGCCGTCACTGTGTCGATCTTGCCCGCTATGCTGACATGCAAAACGCCGTCAGCCATTTTTTTGCAAACCTGCATGTGGGCCTCGTAGTTATTTAGGTGGAGCAAAAGTATAGCTCTTGCATATCTCTACGATTACAGCGCCCCGCCCGCAAGAGGAAAATACGTACCGGCGACTGGGGCGAGGGCACGCGGCCCTTGCTGGGTGCCCCTGATTACGGGGACCCGTAAATTGAGGCAGTATGCCACTATTCCACACGGATGGCGTATTTCACCGCGTAGCAGTCCCCGCCCTCCTGCATGACGTAACTCATCATGTCGCACACATAAACATTGCTTTTCATGGTCAGGCCGGCGGCGTTGACCTTTTTCAGCATATCGTCAAGGGCCAGCCTGTGCGAGGCGTCCGTGCCATTGTGGGCCAGAATGGCGTATTTTCCCTCTGGTTTGATATGGAGGAGGGAGGGCGGCGTGGAGCGCCGCACCCTGGTGAAGTAATACCGCTCAACATAGCTGCCCTGCCGTATGTCATCCAGGCAAAAGACAACGCCAAAGGGATAGCGCGGTTTTTCTTCCTGCTGCTCATATCCCCGATTATATTCCACAAAGCGCTGCACAAGTTCCCATTGCGACTCTGATGGGCTTGCGCCTGTGGGCGTCATTTCCAGCCGTTCTGCCTTTTGGTGCCGCACGGTCATGGTGTCGTATTCAAAATCCAGGGCTTCGCGCAGGCAGGCGGTCATGTCCTTGAGCATCAACCTGCGCTGGGCCAACTGGCGCAGTTCCTTTTCTGTGTTGCGCTGTTTTTCCTGCAAGAATGACAGGAAGTCCTCGCCGTTCATGTTGTGCAGGTGCGCCTTGATTTCCTTCAGCGAACTGCCGACCTCCTTGAGCATGGAGAGCAGGTCAAATTCAAAATACTGCTCAATCCCGTATCGGCGGTACCTGTTTTCTGAAACGTGCTTGGGTTTCAGCAACCCCTCTTTTTCGTAGAACAGCAGGGTGCCTTTTTGCGTGCCGCACAGGCTGGCAAATTCGCCTGAGGTGAGCAGATTCTTTTTCATTTCATTTTTCTCTTGACTCTAAAGTAACTGTATAGTTTACGCTGGCAAATTACAGGCAAAAGGGCAAGCCCGAGGTTGTTTGCCCATACAAGAGCAGAGGTGTTTGTAATGCGCTGGTTTAGTATGAAAAAATTTCGACTGTGGCTGCTCGTGCCCTTGGGGCTGACGGTGCTCGCCCTTGGCTGCACCAAGGCGGAGGAGTCTGGCCCAGCTCATGCCGAGGTGCAATACCTTGTGCTGGGTGAAGAAAAGCTGACCCTGAGCAGCACACTGCCGGGCCGGGTTTCCGCGCTGGTGACGGCGGAGGTTCGGCCTCAGGTTGACGGCATTATCATTGAGCGCCTGTTTGAAGAGGGCGCCGATATAAAAAAAGGGCAGGTCTTGTACCGCATAGACCCGGCCATCTATCAGGCGGCCCACGCCACAGCCAGAGCATCGCTTGCTGAGGCAAAGGCTGCTGTTACCGCCATTGCCCTGCTGGAAAAACGCCAGCGGACGCTGATCAAGCAATACGCCGTCAGCCAGCAGGAGCTGGACAATTCCATCTCGCAGCACGGTCAGGCCCGCGCCCGCGTTGCCAGGGCGGAGGCCGAGCTTGAAACAGCGGCCATCAACCTCGCCTATACGGAAATAAAAGCCCCGGTGTCAGGCCGCATTGGGGCCTCTGCCGTTACGGTCGGCGCTCTGGTTACTGCCAACCAGTCGTCCCCTCTGGCCGTCATTCAGCAGATTGACCAAGTCTATATTGATATGACGCAATCCAGCGCGGAGGCTATCCGCCTGCGCCGCGCCCTTGCGCAGGGCCGCATATCCGCCAACGGCGATACAGCAAAAATCCGCCTGACGCTTGAAGACGGCTCGCCCTATACGCCAGTGGTCACAGCAGCGCATGCTGGCGAATCGGCCTGGATACAGGGCGACCTGCTGTTTTCTGAAATATCTGTGGCGCAGAGCACGGGGAGCATAAGGCTGAGGGCTGTGGTCGATAATCCTGACGGGCTGCTGCTGCCGGGCATGTACGTTAAGGCCGCTATTGAAGAAGGCTCGGTGGACAAGGCCGTGCTGATCCCGCAGGGGGCCGCCTTTGTGAACAACACTGGCGGGCACTCTGTTTACGTCTTGCAGAAAGAGGGCGCGGAAGACGGGATTTTTCGTCTGACGCGGCGCGATGTGAGCATTGACCGCGCATACGGCAACCGCTGGATTGTGGGCGCGGGCCTCAACGCTGGCGACCTGCTGGTGGTTGAGGGCTTCCAGAAAGCGGCCCCCGGCGAGCTTGTTCGGGGCGTACCTGTGCAAGCATCGCAGGCCAAGGGCGCCCCTGCGGCGTCTGTCACCGAGGTGCGGTAGGGTATGGCAGCTTTTTTCATCAATCGCCCCATCTTCGCCTGGGTGATTGCCATCATCATTATGCTGGCCGGGCTGCTGGCTCTTGGCAGGCTCCCCATTGCGCATTACCCGGATATTGCCCTGCCGCAGATATCCATCTCGGCCCAGTACACAGGAGCGACCGCGTCCATTGTTGACCGCAGCGTAACGCAGATCATTGAGCAGCAGATAAAAGGCCTGGACAATTTGCTGCACATGAAATCAACCAGCAGTTCCTCCGGCGATACGGAAATTATCCTCACCTTTGCAGCGGGCACGGATGCCGATACGGCGCAGGTGCAGGTGCAGAACAAGGTGCAGCAGGCTCTTTCCCTGTTGCCAGATACCGTGCAGCGGCAGGGCATTCAGACGTCCAAAGCCGTGGACAATTCGTTCATGACAGTGGCTTTTTACGATGCCAGCGACACCATGCGCCCCAATGACATAAGCGACTATGTGGCAAGCTCGCTGGTTGACCCCTTGAGCCGCGTTCAGGGCGTTGGCGCAATCACCCTGTATGGTTTTCAAAATGCCATGCGTATCTGGTGCGATCCGGACAAAATGCGCCAGTACAAGCTGAATCCGCAGGACGTTGTTGCTGCCGTGCGCGCCCAGAACGCCCAGGTTGCTGGCGGTCAGGTGGGGGCTGCGCCAGCCATGCCGGGGCAGGAGATCAATATTGCCATCAACGCCTCATCCAGCCTGGAAACAGCGGAACAGTTTGAACAGATTCAACTGCGGGTGGAAGAAAACGGCTCCGCAGTACTGCTCAAGGAGGTTGCCCGCATCGAACTGAATGAAGAAAGTTCCATGGGCACCACATTTTTCAACGGGCATGCGGGTACGGGGCTGGCTTTCAAGCTTTCATCGGGGGCCAACGTTCTGCAAACTACCAGGGGCATCAAGGCCGAATTGCAGTCGCTCGCCAGCTTTTTCCCGCCGGGGCTCAAGTATGCCTATGCTGATGACCGCGCGCCTATTGTGGAAAAATCCATACGCTCGGTTGTGCGTACCCTGTTTGAGGCCATCGCGCTTGTGGTCGCGGTGATGTTTGTGTTCATGCAGAGCTATCGCGCCACGCTTATTCCGGCCATTGCCGTACCTGTGGTGCTGCTCGGAGTGTTCGCGGTATTTGCGGCAACGGGTTTTTCCATCAACACGCTGACTATGTTCGGCATGGTGCTGGCCATCGGCCTTTTGGTGGATGACGCCATTGTTGTGGTGGAAAATGTGGAACGCCTCATGCGCGACGAGGGGCTTGCCCCAAAAGAGGCCGCGCTCAAATCCATGCGGCAGATAACCGGGGCGCTTGTGGGCGTTGCCGTGGTCATATCCGCCGTCTTTGTTCCCATGGCCTTTATGCCCGGTTCCACCGGGGCAATCTTCCGGCAGTTTTCCGTGACCATTGTTGCGTCAATGGTACTTTCCGTGGTGGTCGCCATTGTACTCACGCCTGCCCTGTGCGCCACCATGCTGCGCGCGCATGTGAGTGGAATGGGGGAGGGCTTCTTTGGGCGCTTCAACCGATGGTTTGCGGCCTTTACGGAACGCTACAGCCTTGGCGTGAGCGGCATGGTGCGGCGGCCCTTGCGGTGGGGCGTAGTGTTTGCGGCATTGGCGGCAGGGTGTCTGGCCTTGTTTCTGCTTTTGCCTTCGGCATTTTTGCCGGATGAAGATCAGGGAATACTGTATGTTGACGTGCAGTTGCCGCCGGGCGCGTCACTGGAGCGCACGGAAAAGATTGTCAAAGAGGTCGATGCCTACTTTCGCAACGACGAAAAGGATTCCATAGAAAGCGTCATGAGCGTTATCGGCTGGGGATTCAGCGGTACCGGCCAGAACTCGGCCATGGTGCTTCCCCTGCTCAAGGACTGGAGCAAACGCGGCCCGGGGCAGAGCGCCTCTGACGTGATGGAGCGCGCCACGGAACGGTTTTCATCCATAGCCGGGGCGGAAATAGTTGTGATGTCGCCCCCGGCGGTCATGGAGCTTGGCACTTCCTCCGGCTTTGAGCTGGAACTGATGGATCGCGGCGGCAAAGGGCACGCGGCCTTGCTCACGGCCAAGGATGCCCTGCTGGAAAGTGCGGCAAAATCCGCTGCTGTTACCAGCGTAAGGTATAGCGGCATGGCCGATACCGAGCAGTATGATCTGGTCATCGACAACAGCAAGGCTGGCGCTTACGGCCTGACCAGAGCTGAAATAAACAGCGCCATCAGCGCCTACTGGGCGGGCGAATATATCAACGATTTTTCGGATAAGGGCAGAACAAAAAAGGTTTACTTTCAGGCGGAGCCTTCGGTTCGCTCCGGAATAGGCGATTTCAGCCGTTTTTATCTGCGCAACACCAAGGACGAGATGGTGCCGTTCTCCAGTTTTATCGGCGTAAAGTCTGTTCTGGCTTCCCCAAGCCTGACCCGCTATCAGGGCATACCGTCCGTAAAGATTGGTTCTTCCGGGTTTTCCGTGGGTAACCCCTGTCAGGAACTGGCCGGGTAGAGGTTTAGACCGCCACAGAAGAAGTAGATGGCTGTCTTGAAATGCTCCCGGTTCCTATAACCGCAAGCCTTCCTCTTGATGGCCATGATCTTGCTGTTGAGGCCCTCGGCCACGCCGTTGGTGATCCTGTGGCGGCAGAAGGTCAGGATGTTCTCAAGATGTCTCTGAATCAGTCCGCCCACTTTGCGCATTGGGGCAAGATCTGACCTGTTCACCCAGACCAGCCATCGCTTCACAAAACGTCTGGCCCATCCCGTGCTCAGGTACTTCCAGACGTCGTTCAGGCTTTCCTTCATGGCCCAGGCCTTGGCCACCTTGAGGTTCGCTGTCTTCAAGGCCTCCAGGGCTGGCCGGTGTTTGTCCGGCAGATTCTCCTCCCGGTATAGCCAGAGGAATTTCGTGCCCTTGAGTCGATGGTCATCCTGACTTGTGAGTTCGCGGTGCTCTTGCTTGCGTACCCGGTCCACAGCCTCGCCTACGTGTTTCATGACGTGGAACCGATCGTGAACGATTTTCCCCGCCGCGTCCGGCACATGTTTGAGCGTAGCTTTAAAATAGGGCTCCCACATGTCCATGGCCACGGCCTTGATCCGCTCCAACTGCGCCTTGGTGAACTGAAGGTAGTACCCCTCAAGGCTTTCGGCCTTACGCTCGTCGGCCACATACTCCACCGTGCTGCCGATCAGATCACAAACCACGGTCACATAGTCGTGCCCCTTGCGGAATGCCTTCTCGTCAACGCCAAGATACCGCGAGGGATTCGATTGCTTGCGCTCCCGGCCCCGGCGCACCGCCCTTTCCATGACACCCCATGCTTCGTCCCAGGTGATGCGCAGGATGCGCCGCGCTCCTGTTACGGTGGCGCACTCGGTCAGCACGTCGATGATCAATCGCTCCATCAATATGGTGAAACGTGCCTTGGACTCGGCCCAAGGCACGTTGACCTGAAGGACGCCATGCTCGGGGCAGTCCACTCGGGGAATCCGAGCATGCAGGAACGTCTTGAACTGGCACGTGTCCAGATGGCGCCAGACACGAGGCTCGGCATGGTCGCGGCAAGCCAGCTCTCGACCACAAGTAGGGCAAAACCAGCGAACACCAGGACCATGCTCCACGCGGATGTCTACCCGACCTTCCGCCGTGTCCAGTTCAACAGCCTCAACAAACCAGGGCTCGGTCAGCCCGAGAATCCGAAAATATAGGTCCGTATCCTTCATTGGTGCCCTCCGGGAAGGACATTAGCAGATCAGCTACCCACGGAAAACCCGGAAGAGCCTCTTTTTGTATGGGCACCACATGGGCGTAATCTTCTGGATGGATCTTCTCTTCCCAGCTGCGCAACGTTGCGGGGAACGTCTCGGCAGTGTAGCCCAGCATTTCGATGTAGCGGGGGCTGTAGTAGACGGTATTGGTGTTGGCGTCCCAATCCCACAGTCCATCGCCGGAAGCATTGAGCGCCAGCATCAGGCGGGCCGCATCCTGCGTGGAGTGCGGCGTAGCAAGGTGCTGCATGGAAAAACGCGCGGATGGCAAAATTTGCTGCGTCTGACGTTCCACCGCGCTGATGCAGCCAACCACATGCTCTGCCTGCCCCGCGCCGTTGCGCGCAAGGGTTATAAGCTGGGTTCGCGCCACAAGAGCATTGAGAGGGAAGCATATTTCCATATGCCCGCCTATGTGCCCTTCGAGAAACGTCTGCAACGATTGCCCAAGCATATCCCTTTTATCTTCATGACATACGCCAAGAAATGCCGCCATGCTGCAAGGAGTTTTTGCTTCAATGCCAAGCAGCCGCTTGGCCCCAAGGCTGAAGCGGAGAATGTCTGGGGCAACGCGCCATTCCAGCACGGCATCGGTTGTGTCCGTCTGGATAAGCGGCAGAGGGCGGCTGGGATGGGGTTCGCGCATGGCAATCCTTGGGAGGCCAAGATCTTGTGCCAAAAGAGAGGAATCTGACGCAGAGCATAAATTGCTGCGCGACCCTACTATTGTTTAGGAAAGAATGCTACTATCATTTTATATATGCAAGTAGATATCAGGTGCGGAGATTAAAATGCGCGGCGACCAGAGGCGAGTCAAAGGGTAACGCCAGCGCAGCGTTACCGAAGGACGGTGCAAGGCGGCGTGCTGGAAAATTATTTCATAGCAGATAGTTTATGGCGTATTAGTCTAGCATTGTTGAAGATTTAAGCTGGAAAGATTGTTTTGGCTAATGCTCGTGGGGTTCGTTGCCCAGCGGGTGAGCATGCATATGGGCGTGGGCAAAGGAGGGGGCGCAGGCGCTTAGCCGATTGTTGGCTATGGTGAGGTACTGGGTGGATGTTTGCGCCAGAAAATCCCAGTCATGGGAAATGGTTATGCGCGCTGTGCTCAGGCTGCCCAGAATGTCGATGATGCGCTGGCGGGCATCGTTGTCGAGACCGTTGGTGGGTTCGTCGAGCAGTAGCGCCTCGGGCTTCATGGCCATCACTGAAGCCAGGGACACGAGCTTTTTTTCGCCGCCGGAAAGCCGGTGGGTAAGGCGGTTTTCAAAACCTGCCAGACCGAGATCGCGCAGGGTGTCCAGGGCGCAATCTCTTGCCTCGTCGGCTGAAAAGCCGAGATTCAGCGGGCCAAAGGCCACGTCCTCCAGCACGGTGGGGAAAAAGAGCTGGTCTTCCGCGTGTTGCAGCACAAAGCCCACCTTGCAGCGCAGATTGTAGAAATCTTTTTCTTCCTTGAGGGGGGTGCCGTGGAACAGCACCTGACCTGCCTGTGGCCGTGCCAGCCCCGTGATGCAGCGAAAAAGCGTTGTTTTGCCGCTTCCGTTGGGTCCATAGAGGCCGATACGCTGACCGGGATGCAGTGAAAAATCCACATCGCACAGCACTGTGCGCGGCGAGCTGCCCTGCCCGTAAGCAAAGCAGATGCCCTCGAGGCTGAAAATGGCTGCATCGTGAAGGTGGTCAGACATTGAGGCCTCCCAGGCATTCAACCGCGATTATCCCCGCCATGCACAGCAGCAGGCCCAGTGCGAAAATACAGTCGCCCCTTTGGGCGTGGAATACCGTCACCGATCTGAAATGGCCGGAAAATCCCCGCAAGACCATAGCCTCGCGCACGCGCAGCGAGCGTTCGTAGCTGCGCACCAGCAACAGACCCAACAGGGATGCCATGGTACGGTAGGTATGCATGTTGGTACGCGGACGAAAACCGCGCAACCGTGCCGCCACCAGCAGGGTGTGCCATTCCTGGGCGATAACGTGAACGTATCTGGCTGTGAAAAGAAAGAGAAAAACGAGCTTGGCCGGGCAGTGCAGCCGCTCCAGCGCATGACCGGCGGTGGGGGCGTTCATGGTGGCGACAAGCGCCAGAAAAATGCAGGCAATGGCATTGGACTTGATGCTTACCAGCAGCGCAAGGCGTACGCCTTCGGCACTCACTGTGAGCATTCCCCATTGCGCCAGCGGGGTTCCCGGCGTGGTCAGGGGCGTGACGCACCACAGAAAAACAATGAAGATATTGATGGCACCGAGGCGTTGCAGCAGCGCGCGGGCAGGCGGATTGGCCGCCGCCAAGAGCGCCAGACCCAACGCAAGGGCCATGCCGCAGGCGGTCAGGCTGTGCAGCAGTGATATGCATACCGCAAGCCCCCCCGCGAAGGCCATGCGAACGCGGGGGTCAATACGCTGTATGAGCGATGGGCGGACAAAGGGCTGGTCAAACACTCCCAGCCATTACCCCCGACGTCCCTTGAAGTAAAGGGCAATACCCGCCAGACCCACCAGCCAGCCGATGCCGCCGAAAATTTCAGAAAAGCCGGGGCGGGACACGCGCATTTCGGCAAGTTCCCGGCGGATGGGCCCAAGCTTTACATCCAGCGCCGCGTTGACAATGGTTTGCAGCTCCCCGGAGCTGACGCCGACAGCGCTTGGGGTGGGTGCAGCCGCGCCTTTTGCTCCGGGGGTTGCCGTGGATACTGCGTGTGTAACCGGAGATGTTTTTTCGGCAGCAGGAGCCGCCGCGTCCTTTGCTTCGGAGGCGCTGGCGGGAATGGCTGGCGTCTGAACCGCCGCCAGTTCGGCGGCGTCCATCATCCATTCATTCTGATGGCCTTCGCCAGCCTTGACGACAATGCGCAGGCCGTGGGCCTTGCCCTCAGCGGGAACAGGAAAACGGTACACGCCCTGATCATCGGTGCGGCCTTCCTGTAGCTTTGCGCCAGTGGCAGCATCGTACACCACCACCTGTCCCTGCTTGACCTTGTTGCCGCCGTTAAAGCCGCATTCCGCAACAACCTGATCCCCTTCTGTCCAGGCAAAAATATTGACCCGGTGGGCCTGAGCCGCATGGGGCAATGCCAGCGTGAAGAGCAAAAACAGCGTGGACAACAGTACGGGCAGTGTGGGCGAGAATGCCCTGCGCGAACAAATGGAAAGCATGGAGACTCCTTATGGCCTCAGGCCGCGCTCAGGCGCAGCATTTCAGGGCGCACCCTGGCGATAAATCCCACGGTCAGCATGGTGATAAGCCCTTCGGCCAACATGATGGGCAGATGCGCCAAAAACAGTAGCCGCGCAGCAGTGGCAAAGCCTTCATCACTGGAGGCCAGAGCCACCGCCGTCAGCAGGCCCGCGCCCAAAACGCCCAGCGCACCGCCGCAGAAAGCGGCAATTTTTTGCCCTGCTGGTGTGGGCCACGCACGGCACAGGCCGCGAAACACATAACCCGCCACGACGGCTGAAAATCCCATGGTGAAGGTGTTGACCCCCAATACCACAAGGCCGCCAAACTGGAACAGTAACGCCTGAAGCGCCAGAGCCGCCAGGATGGCCGGAAAGGCCGCCCACCCGAGTATCACGCCCAGAAGGCCGT
Organism: Desulfovibrio faecalis; assembly: GCF_053570625.1. NCBI lineage: Bacteria > Pseudomonadati > Thermodesulfobacteriota > Desulfovibrionia > Desulfovibrionales > Desulfovibrionaceae > Desulfovibrio > Desulfovibrio faecalis. Next base: position 2,768,222 of record NZ_JBRBQR010000001.1, on the reverse strand, counting down.
TGAGAATAAGGTGCGCGCTGGTAATGCCGATGGGCACATGGATAAGCGAACCCACAAAAAAAGTCGCGGCCAGAATGGCCACGGTCATGAGCCGATCATAATCGAGTTTTTTCAGGCCCAGAGCCGTTCCGGCGGCGGTAAGGGCGTAACCCGTGGCAAGCACGGCAGGGGAAAGAACGCCTTCGGCAATATGCATGATCAATCCTTTGTTGGGTCTTTGCTTGCCCTTTGCCCGGCTTCACCTTGCAAGGCCGCATGCGCAGAGGCCGAACCGGAAGGGGCAATTTCCGGCCCGGCCTGCCGCAGCAATGCTTGGCGCAGTATTACTTGGTCTTGGGTGCGGCAAAATTCACCCACATCACAGCGCCCAGTTCCACTTCCTTGGCTTCACCCTTGTATTCCATTTTTTCGGCGGAGGTGTTCAGGGCCGCAAAACCCCACCATCCCGCCCAGGGAATGCCATAGCTGAAGACGCCGTTTTCATCGGTCTTTACTACCTGGGTGACATAAAAATCGTTGGGAGCGGTGTGCGCCTTGCCCTTGTTGTAGCACTCCACTTCCACGTCAGCTCCGGCAACGGGCTTGCCGTCAAGCAAAACGCGGCCACGGAATACATTGCCTGTATAATTGGCAAAGGGGCGGGTAAGGGGCACGATTTCCGTTTTCAGGCCAAGGGGGGCATCCCAGCCTTCTTCTTCGCCAAAGGCGGCTACCACGGTCTTGGTGTAATGTACGATGAACTTGTCTTCTGCAGGTTCAAAATAGGGGGCGGGCTCAACGGCAAACTGGTACACGCCAGGCTTTTTGATCCCGTAGGTTGTTTGCCATGCCTTGTGGCCCAGCACCGTGGCGGGCTTGAGCGTTGCCTTGATGTCTTCTGTTTTTCCGTCATGGGTGACGGTAGCCGCCGCAGGCGCGGCCATATCCATACCCTGCATCTCCATGGGGTGCACAAAGGAAATCTCCAACTGCACGTTGGCGTCCTTCTTGTCTGCAACCGTGGGGGTGGAGGGGATGACCATGCCGAAATGGGCCTGGGCCTGGGTTCCCCACATGAGCAGCAGAGCAAGGCTGGCGCAGCAAATTTTCCACATAGAAAGTTCCTGTTGGTTGAGGTGGAGGGGGGTGCCGCCATGGCATGACGTAGCTGGATGTTTAGTAACAAAAAAAATAAATTTGTAGCAAGATGTTTTTGCCGGGAAGGCTCGGCATTCTTGCGCTTCATCCACAAGCTGCGTACTATGTGAGATGGAAAACTGCTGGTGCAGACCGTTGGCCTCGCTCATTCAGGGCAGAGTTTTTTTGAAATTGCCCTGAAGATTGTGCGGGCAGACGCAGCAAAAAAGCGCAGGCGCAGTACGATTGCGCGTGCGCCATAGGCTGCGGCGCAGAATGTTGAACCTGTGTATGTTCAGCTGCATTGCTCTAATTTGGTTTCCTGGGCGCGTACAACTTCCCCCCGTGGCGTTCAGAATGCCCGCAGAGTGGCGGGCGCAAGCGCTGCGTGCCGTATTTGTCCATATGGCATCCAGTGTAAAAGGTATTTCAGCATCGGGAGAAAGCATGAAGCGTTGCGTTGCTATCCAACATGTGGCTTTTGAAAATCTGGGTGTGTTTGTGCAGCCGCTTGAAGAAGCGGGTTTTGCGATCAGCTATGTACAGGCCGGAGTTGTGCCCCTGGAGCCGGAACTGTGGAAGGATGCCGACCTTGCCGTGGTGCTGGGCGGTCCCATTGGCGTGTATCAGGAAGATGTGTATCCCTTCCTTGCCGATGAAAAGGTGCTTGTGGCAAGCCGTCTTGCTTCGGGCCGACCTCTGCTGGGCATCTGCCTTGGCGCGCAGCTTATGGCCAGCGCCCTTGATGCCGACGTATACCCCGGAACCGCCAAGGAGATTGGCTGGGGCCAGGTTGAACTCACCCCGGCGGGATTGAGCGGCCCTCTGGCTGAGCTTGCGGGCGCGCCTGTGCTGCACTGGCATGGCGATACGTTTGATCTGCCCCGGGGCAGCGATCTGCTTGCCTCAACGGCTATCACCCCGCATCAGGCCTTCCGGCCCGGGCCGGGGCAGCTCGGTTTGCAGTTTCACGCAGAAATGGACGCGGCCCTGATGGAAACATGGCTTGTGGGTCATTGCTGCGAACTTGGCGTCAACGGCTTTGACCCCCGCGCCATACGTGAAGACGCCCAGAGGCTCGGCGCTCAGGCGCGGGCCGCAGGGCTGGCCTTCATGCGCCGCTGGTTGATGGAAGAGGTGCGCTAGATCAGTTTGGAAATGCAATGCGTTAACTGTTCCAAGTCCGTGCATTATCCTGAGTCACTGATCGGTACAGGAGCGTTCAGATGTCCAACCCTGTTGTAAACATTACCGTGCCTGTTTTTAACAGGTATCATCTTACGCAGAAGACACTGTTGGCCCTGCGCAAAACAGCGCCCGGCATTCCATTTGCGGTTACAGTGGTGGATAACGGCAGCGAGCAAGCCCTGCGTGATCGGCTAGTGGAACTGCACAAAGACGGGATTATCGACAATCTTTTTTTGCTGCCGCGCAATATGGGCATATCCTGCGCCTGCAATATCGGCTGGCGCGCTGTGGACGCCCCCTATTACATGAAGCTCGACAACGATATGGTGGTCATAACACCACACTGGCTGGAGAATCTTTTCAGGCTGTGGGCGCACGGGGACCCTGTTTCTACACTGGGGCCGACGTTCATAGCGCATGACATGGTGAAAAATCCCGGCACGATCACCAGTGAAGACGGCAGGCTTGGCATTTGCACATCCACGCTCATGGGGAGCGCCATTATCATCCCCAAAAGTGTTTCAGACATATTGGGCTACTGGAGCGAGGATTACGGTCTGTACGGCGCAGATGACGGGGATTACGGCTCACGCGTAAACTGTGCCGGATTGCCGCAATACTATTATGACGCCAATGATTTTTTTGTAAACGGCGGCAAATACGACAATTCGGAATACGAAGATACAGACCTGAATAAAGGCAAGGAACATGCCCGCCTTTTCAAGGATGAATCCGGCGGCATGGGATTGTTTTTGGTGAATTACTATCTGTACAACATGTGCGTTCGCAACTGGAAGGTGCCGCTGCGCTACCGCATCAAGGATGTGGATGGCTATAACGTGGTGCTGGAGGAAGATCCCGCCTATGCGCCCATTCAACAGGCCTTGAGCCGCAGTAAGGATCTGCTGGACAATCTGGTTGCGGCAGGCCGCAATAACGACATGTATTCAGATGCCGTGGTGGATCGTCTGAAAAGAATCTGGAAAGGCTGCGGGCAGGAATGCACTCCCTTGTGAATGCACTTTGGGGGCGTCAGTAAATAACATCAGGGGCTGTCAGCAATGCCGACAGCCCCTGATGTTTTATCTAGCCTTAAAATTGACCGAGAGAATTTGCCTATTTAGGCAGTAAACTGGCGTATTCCGCACTTTTTACGTACCTTTTGATAAAAGCCAGGCCAAGCTTGCGGTCGCCGGTGATGGTCGTGACCATAAAAATATCGCCAGACGCCGCTACCCAGGATTGGCAAGGGGTCTGCTGCTGGGTGAAGGCAAAGGTGTATTGTCCGTTTTTTTCCACCGGGGGCTTGAGCGCCTTGAACTGGTTGGCGAACATTTCGGCAACAGTTTTGGTGTCCGCGCCACCGGTGGGGCCGGTCACAAAACCCACCGTAGAATTGCCCGAAGCATTTGAAAAAATAACGGTGGTAGTTCCCTGATTTTCTGTGGGAGCCATAACGGCCTTCCAGTTGTCGGGAAGGTCAACGGAAATATACTTTGTACTCACCTCATCTGCCAGCACGGGCGTGGCCAGGAGCATGACAAAAAGAAGAACCGCAATTTTTCTGAACATGAAAAGTCTCCTGCTTGAGAGCGCACAGTTAACGGCGGGCGGCTTGCCCAGAGGGGGTAGGCTGTCCCGGTCGCAGAGCATTACAATGGATCAGCCAGTTGTATGCAATGGCCCCTGAAAAGACAATGCCTTTTACTCGAAGCTGCAAGCTAAAAAGGCCCCGCCGCGTATTGTGGCAGGGCCTTTGAAACCGATGTGGTTCCGGGTGCGCTGTGCGCGCCCTGCACCGGGCGGGCTTAGCCCAGTGCCTGTGCAATGTCTTCAATAATGTCATCCACGTGTTCAATGCCAATGGAGAGCCTGACCGTGTTGGGCCGGATGCCCGTTTCGGCAAGCTCTGTGGCAGTGAGCTGAGAATGCGTAGTGGAGGCGGGGTGAATGACCAGCGATTTTGCATCCGCCACATTGGCCAGCAGGGAGAAGACCTGCAACCTGTCGATGAATGCCCTGGCTTCGGCCGCGCCGCCCTTGACCTCAAAGGTAAAGATGGAGCCGCCCCCCTTGGGGAAATAGCGCTGATACAAGGTATGGCTGGGGCTGCTGGCAAGGCACGGATGGTTGACCCGCTCAACCTTGGGATGCTTGGCCAGATATTCCACCACTGCCAGCGCATTGCTGACGTGGCGCTCAACCCGCAGCGAAAGGGTTTCCAGCCCTTGAAGCAGGATAAAGGCGTTGAAGGGCGAAAGCGTAGCGCCAAGATCGCGCAGCAGTATGGCCCGGACGCGCACCGCAAAGGCCGCCGCGCCCACTGCCTTGGTAAAGCTCAGGCCGTGGTAGCTCGGTTCCGGCTCGCACAGCCGGGGGAACTTGCCCGAGGCCTCCCAGTCAAATTTGCCGCCGTCCACAATCACACCGCCAAGGGTTGTGCCGTGACCGCCAATAAACTTGGTTGCCGAATGCACAACAACGTCCGCCCCGTGTTCGATGGGGCGCAGCAGCCAAGGCGTGGCAAAGGTATTGTCCACCACCAGGGGGATGCCGTTTTTGTGGGCCAGATCCGCCAGCGCTTCAATATCCACAATATTGCTGTGCGGGTTGCCCAGGGTTTCAATAAAAATGGCCTTGGTGCGGGGTGTGATGGCGCGCTCAAAAGCGCCGGGTTCATCAGGGTCCACAAAGGTGGTGTCTATGCCCCAGGCCTTGAGCGTGTGCGCCAGCAGATTGTAGGTGCCGCCGTAGAGGGTCTTTTCGGCCACAATGTGGTCGCCAGCTTCAGCCAGATTTTGCAGGGCATAGGTAACGGCTGCTGCGCCGCTGGCCGTGGCCAGGGCCGCAACGCCTCCTTCAAGTGCTGCAACGCGCTGTTCAAAGGCGTCCTGCGTGGGATTGGTCAGGCGGCTGTAAATGTTGCCGGCATTGCTGAGGTTAAAGCGCGCCTCAGCGTGCGCACAGTCGTCAAAAACAAAGGATGTTGTCTGATAGATCGGTACTGCGCGCGCACCGGTCGCCAGATCCGGCTGTTCCTGCCCGGCATGAACTTGCAGGGTTTCAAAACGTGGTTTCTTTTTTTCGCTCATTTCAGTCCCCTGATTCTTTTGCAGTTTGTATTATCCTAGTCGACAAATCATTTCTTAGTAAATTGGTAAGAAATGATTGGCCCAGATATTCGGGCTTGTCAAGCAAGTCCTGCCGGGAAATCTTGCGTGCGTGGCGCGTCAGTCTTGCGCCGTGCAGGCTGGGAGATTAGGATGCTCAACGGCACGTCCCAAGCCTTTGCGGGCGGGGCGTGCATCAAGCAAAACGGAGGCCGCATGAAGGCGGAAATAATATCGGTCGGCACAGAACTCCTGCTGGGCCATACGGTCAATACGGATGCGACACATGTGGCGCGGGAGCTTTCCGCACTGGGGATGGATCTTTTGCAGGTGCATACCGTGGGCGACAATCCGCAAAGGCTCGAGAAAGCTCTGCGCGAGGCGCTGGAACGCGCGGAGGTGGTCATCACCACCGGCGGCCTAGGCCCAACGGAAGACGATCTGACCAAGGAAACTGTAGCTCTGGTGGTCGAAGCGCCGCTTGAGGAACATGCGGACAGCATGGCGCGGCTGCGGGAATATTTTGGCACGCGCCCCATGTCGGCCAATCAGGCCAAGCAGGCCATGTTGCCGCGCGGATCCGTGGCTTTTCCCAATCTGGCGGGTACCGCCCCCGGCTGCGCCACGCCTGCGGGCGAGGGGCGCTGGGTGCTCATGCTGCCTGGGCCGCCATCCGAACTGCTGCCCATGCTGCACGACAGCGCCGTGCCCTTTTTGCGGAGCATGAGCGGGTCGGTCATTTCATCGTTCATGGTAAAGACCTTTGGCATAGGCGAGGGCGTGGCTGCCTTGCGCATTGCGGGGCTGACTGGCGGGGCCAATCCCACGGCGGCAACTTATGCGGGCGATGCGGAAATGTTCGTGCGGGTAACAGCCAAGGCGCAGGATGCCGCCGCTGCCGAGGCTCTGGCTGCCCCCATGGTGGCGGAGGTGCGCAAGCTGCTGGGGCACTTTGTGTACGGCGTGAATGTTGCGGGGCTGGAGGCAGTGGCTGTGCAGGAGCTGGCGCGTCAGGGCAAAACCCTTGCCACTGCGGAATCCTGCACCGGTGGCCTGCTTGCCAAGCGCATCACTGACCAGCCCGGTGCATCGGATGTTTTTGGTTACGGCATGGTAACCTATGCCAACGAAGCCAAGGAGCGGCTGCTCGGCGTGCCGCACGATATGCTGTGCGCGCACGGGGCTGTCAGCCCGGAGGTGGCGCGGGCCATGGCCCAGGGCGTGCGCGAGCACAGCGGCGCTGATTACGGCATTGGCATCACCGGCGTGGCTGGCCCTGGCGGCGGTACGCCGCAAAAGCCTGTGGGTCTTGTATATATTGCCCTGAGCGATGCGGAGCATGTCTGGCTGCGCGTCATGCGCCCGCAGGGACGTTATCTGGGCCGCGAATGGACGCGCCGCCTTGCCTCAAGCCATGCGCTGGACATGCTGCGCCGCCGTCTTGCCGATCTGCCGGTGGAAGATCAGTGGAGTTTGGATCAGGCCTAGTTTTTTGGCTGCCGAAGTTTGAACCCCCGGCGGATGTGGTCTGAGAGGCCGTTTCCGCCGGGGGGTTCTTTATTGGGAGGGGGGCCGTCTGGGGTCAGGCGGGCTGATTTTTCCCCGAGCAGGTGATGCCAAATTCCACAGGGATTTTCATGTAGAATATCTGCAGATTTTCCTGCTCAATGCGGGCAAACAGCTGCTCGCTGTGTTCCGGGCTCACGGCCATGGTCACTTCCATGGGCTGCTCGCCCACATCAAAAAAGCGTGCGCTGTGGTATTTGCCGTCGCGCCCGTAGCCGCCTTGCGCTGCGGCAAAGGTCGCGCCCTCAACGCCAATGGCCTTTGCTTCCTTGAGCAGCCATTCCGCAATGCTCATGTGCCCGTGCGAGCGCCCCTGCTGCGTATAAAATGTCAGTCTGTAGCCGTTCATGGCCTGCTCCTAACGAAAGAGGGATTTGAGAAGCGAAACTGCGCCAAGGCCCATGAAAAAACAGATCAGCGAGCCGCAGACGTGCAGGGCTATGGCCCCGGCGGCCATGCCTATGCGTTGTTCCTGCAGCAGGGTGCCGATCTCTGCCGTGAAGGTGGAAAAGGTGGTGAGGCCGCCCAGAAAACCAGTGATGACAAGCAGCCGCCATTCGGGGGCCAGACCGGGCAGCGAGTTGAACACGCCCAGCGAAAGCCCGATGCCGAACCCGCCGAGGAAATTGGCGGCCACCGTACCAAGCGGGATAGCCGGAAAGATGGAATTGAGCAGCATTGAAAGCACCCAGCGAAGGCAGGCCCCGGCCCCGGCCCCCAATGTGATGACAAGAACGTTTTTGACCATGCGTCAATCCGTTATGCGGTGCAAGTACGGCTGTTAAAGGCCCACGCTGCCCGCGTTTTCATGCTTGCCGATGGCAGCGGTAATGCCCCGGCGTTGAATAAAAAAAGCAACCGCGCTTTGGCGCGGTCGCAAAATAGTCTACCAACGCCCTGGCCCTGGTAGGAGTTATCAGCAAATGCGGTTCAAGGGGAACTCCATCCCCTGGGTAATTTCTACATCTGCCGGGGCCGCAAGTAAACCCGTTTTTGCCGCCGGAGTAGAGCATTCCCTGCCATGTCAGCCCTGCTTTTTATCCCGGCTGCACAGGCGGTAATAAAACAGCAGCACGTACAGGGGGGCCAGATAGGCGGCGGCCATGATCGCCTCTGTGGCGCTGAAAAATTCCATGCAGACGATCATCACCAGCACATTGTTGATAACGCCGAACGAAATCTGAAAGGCCATGCCCACCTGCCTGCTCATGCGGCGGGCCAGGGGGATGGCGGCAAGCGTCATGATGAGGCAGAGCAGGGAGGCTGCGCCCAGCGATTTGAGCAGCAGGTCGGGCGATTGCCGCAGCAGATCGCCGTAGTGGCTGAAAATGGCAATGTTGGAAATCACGATGGACACGGTTATGAGCGGGAACTGCCAGCGTAAAAGCAGGTTGCGGAGCCCGTCAAGGTGAATGCGCGTAATATGCGCGGCGGCAAAGGGCACAAGAATGGTCACGCAGAGCGACAGGCTCATGTGCCCCAGTTCCAGGTGCGCAGGCATGTTGAGCGGCTCAAGGCCCAGCAGGCGTAGCGCGGCATCGGTAGCGGAAAGCACGGCGGGCAGGCTTGCGGGCAGCAGCAGGGACGTGGCGATGTTGGCCACAAGAATAAGCGCTGTATTGGCCCCCACCATGAGCGAAAAAACAGCGGCCATGACCCCCACTGGCGCTGCGCCCAGCAGAAAGGCCCCCAGCGCAAACTGGGGCATGCACAGGCGGAAAACCGCAAGGCACAGCAGCGGCAGCACCGCAAGCCGCAAGGCTACCAGAAAACAGAGCGTGCCCTTCATGTGGCGTATTTCGCGCATCAGGGCTTCCATGCCCACAGCCAGAAAACTCATATAAAGCATGAAAATGAGAATAAGGCGCGGCATTGCGGCAAGCGGTTCTGCCGCCTGGGGCAGAAAAACGCCCGCCGCCATGGAAAGCAGCGAAGAAAGGACCATGATAAGGTCGCGGGAATTCATAAGGCCTCAACTTTTTCGCCACACTGCCCAACATGCCCGCCCTTGGCAAGTCCCAAGGGCGGGCATGTTACGGCATGTTCAGACTCTCTCAGGCATGATCAGGTTGCAGCGGGCATGGAGCCTCGCGTTGGTTCTGCCTGCGCCCATGCAGCAATCAGTTTGTCTGGCGGATCAGTCGGTCAGGCGGCAAGGCTGTCAGCGGGCTGAATTTTTTGATGTATGCCGCCAGCACGTCCACATCCACCGGGTCGGGGGCTTCCACGGGCGATCCCTTGGCAAGCATGGCGTAGCCATCGCCCCGGCGTTCCAGATAATCCACAAGAACCACCCGGTAGCGGGCGGCAGGGTCAAGGGGGCGCGCGGTCCCGCCCGCGTCCAGCAGCTCTGCGCGCACAATGCGTTTGCCGGACGGCAGAGCGGGATTATACACGTAGCGCAGCCCCGCCGTGTGCAGCAGGGGCGATCCCACGCCTTTGTAGTCGGCCACGCCGTGTTCCAGCGCTGCCAGCAGTTGCTCGCCGCTGAAATCGCGAATGATGACCTTGTTGCCAAAGGGCAGCACGGCCAGCATGTCGCCAAGGTTCAGCGCTCCCTGCCGCAGAGGGGCGCGCAGCCCCCCGCCGTTGATAATGGCGGCCTGCGCTCCGTAGCTGCGGCCATAATCCAGCATGGAATCGGTCGCGATGAGGCCGGAAAGGCATTCACCTATGCGGCACTGGTGCAGGCCATCAGGCGCATTCAGGTTGTTCTGCCCCACGGTAACGGAGGTGAAGGCTTCCAGCTTTTGAGCATACTGGGCGATCTTGGCTTCCACATCCGGGTCGGGCGGAATGGAGGCATCCAGCGGCAGGGCCTCGCCCTGCCAGCGCACAGGGACGCCCTGCGCGTCAAAGGTCACGTCGAGCTGGCCCAGATACTTGGCAAGCGCCCCGGCAGTGACCACCAGAACAGTCTTGCCCGAGGGCGAGTGCTCCACAATGGGGTACGGCCCCTTGGATGATTTGGGGCCAAGGTAGTCGTGGGTGTGCCCGCCCACAATGATATCCACGCCGTCCACCTTGCGGGCCAGTTCCAGATCCTTTGGCAGGCCAAGATGCGTCACGGCTATGATGTGCCGCACTCCCTGCTTTTCCAGCTCAGCCACGGCCTTTTTCAGCGTTGTTTCGCTCTTGTAGAACCACGTTTCGGGGCAGGCCGCAGAAAGCGTGCGCACGCTGGGGTTGGCAAGCCCCACAATGCCCACCTTGACCCCGCGCACATCCTTGATGATCCATGGGCGGAAGGGTGTTCCGCGCAGAGGGCAGCCGGGGCGGGCATCCAGATTGGCGGCCAGCACCGGGTAGGGCTGCGCCCGTACAAATCCGGCTGTGGCCTCGCAGCCATCGTCAAATTCGTGATTGCCCAGCGTCATGGCGTCATAGGGCATCAGGCTGTTGATGTCGGCCAGCATGGGCCATTTGTTGGCGGTAAAAAACAGGGTGCCCTGAAACTGGTCGCCAGCGTCCACGGCCAGCACGTTGTCGTGCTCCGCGCGGGCGCGCTTCATGGCTGTGGCAAGGCGGGCAAAGCCGCCCGTGCAGCCCTCGGATTTCAGGCAGGCGTTGCCGTGAGCATCCCTGCCCGCAAGGTAGGAGTGCAGGTCGTTGGTGTGCAGCAAGAGCAGCTCGAGGCCCGCCTTTTCCTGCGCATGGCAGGGCAGGGAAACCAGCGAAAAGCCTGCAAGCAGGCTGGCCCACAAAAACAGAGCCAGTGCGGAAAAACGGAATCGCAACAGGAATGACGCCATGATATTCCCCCTGATGGAGTGTGCAGCGCGGTTTAAAGCAGTTTGCGAATGAAGTGGCTTAACTGCTCTAGCTGATGGCCGCGCACAGTTCCTGCGTGCTGCGCACCTGAGCGAATACCTGCCCAAGGGCAGCCATGTAGGCTGTTTGCACATGGGAGGCGCTTATTGTTTTGCCATTGTGCGCAAGATCGCGGGTGGCGCAGGCATCGTGGGCAAGATGGCAGGTGAAGCCAAGGTCAAAGGCAGCGCGTGTGGTGGTATCCACGCACATGTGGGTCATCATGCCCGCTATGGCAATGTCCGTGATATTCTGCGCCTGAAGCAGGCCAAGCAGGGTTGTGTCGCGGAAGGAATTGGGAAAGTGTTTTTCCACTACGGCTTCGCCCGAAAGGGGGGCAACGCTGCCATGAATGAGCGCACCTGTGGTGCCGGGCAGAAAAAAAGTGGCAGTGGGCGCAAGAGAAATATGCTGCACATGAAAAACGGGTTTTCCAGCCTTGCGAAAGGCCTTGAGCAGCAGGGCGGCATTATTGGCCGCTGCCTCGCTGCCGCAAAGTTCCATCTTGCCGCCGGGGAAGTAATCGTTCTGAATATCTATGATTATAAGAGCCTGCATGTGAGGTGCCTCATGCGGTTATGCCGCCCGTACAGGTTAGCGCGGAATGCTGATGCATGAATCTGACCGTGCTCAACCGATAGCAGTCCGCGCTCTGCCGGGTCAAGCACAGCTGCCGTGCGCACTTGACGCTGGGCGGCAAATGATGCCAAGTGACAGGAGGAATTTTGCCTCTTGGCGCAGCCATCCTGCCTGCGCATCCCACCTTACCTTCCGCACACGGCGGGCAGCACGACGGAATATCCATGAATATCGGCGCGTATACGTTTTCGCAATTCCACGGGATCGCAGAGGAGTTTCACGGTTGCGCGGCTCCTGGCCTGCTTATCGGTGGCTATATGGTCGAGCTTGCCAAGGGTATGCTGCCCGAAGGAACCCTTTTTGAAGCACTGGCGGAAACCAGCAAATGCCTGCCGGACGCGGTGCAGCTGCTCAGCCTGTGCAGCACGGGCAACAAACGGTTGCATGTGCGCGACCTGGGGCTTTACGCGGTTTCGCTGTACGACAAAAAAACAGGCCTGGGCGTGCGCGTGAGCATAGACCCGGCAAAACTCTTCGCCTATCCGGAAATCCAGGGCTGGTTCATGAAGGAAAAGCCCAAGCATGCGCAGGATATCGTGGAGTTAGAACGGCAAATTGAAGAAGCCGGGCACAGTATCTGTAAGGTGCAGCGCGTGCAGGTGGACAAGATTTTTCTGGGGCATGGGCACATGGGCACCATCGGCATTTGCCCCCGCTGCGGCGAGGCCTATCCTCTGGATCATGGCCCGCAGTGCCTTGGTTGCCAAGGGCAGGCCCCTTACACAACGCTTGATCCTGAAAGCTGAGGCGAAAGTCGTGTCTGATACTGTAAACAGGGGCAAATCCCCCTTGGTGAGGCGCTGTTCCGCCAGCCAGAGTTTTTTTGCTGCCGCGCGTAAGGGCGGGGCTGCACTTTGTCTGCTTGCATTTGCTCTGGCCCTCTGTTTTTCGCCCCTGCTGAGCGCCGAAGCCTCGGCTGCGCAGGCCGCGCCCGCTAAAACAAATACGGGCAGTGCCGCGCCATCGCTGGATGTCATGATCGGCTCCATGCTCATGCTGGGCTTTCGCGAAGCGGATCTGCCCCAGGGCGATGCCTTTCTTGTCCAGGTGCGCGCCGGGCATGTGGGACATATTATCCTGTTTGACCGGGATGTTACCACAGGCGGCGAACGCAATATCATTTCGCCCCAGCAGGTGCGGCGGCTCACAGCCTCGCTGCGGGCCGCGTCCCCCTGCCCCCTGTTCATAGCTGTTGACCAGGAGGGCGGACGGGTGCGGCGGCTCAAGCCGCAACGCGGTTTTGCCGATCTGCCTTCCGCCCAGAGCATGGGCGCGGCCAGCCCGGAGAAAACCCGCGCCATTGCCCGGCAACTGGGCGTGGAACTGGCCTCGCTGGGAATTTCTGTTGATCTGGCCCCGGTGGCGGATGTGAACAGCAACCCCGCCAATCCGGCCATTGGCGCGCTGGAGCGCAGCTTCAGCCCCAATCCGGCCCTTGTGGCCGCGCACGCTCTAGCCTTTGGGCAGGGGCTGGCGCAGAGTGGCATCATCCCCGCGCTCAAGCATTTTCCCGGTCAGGGCGGCGCGCAGAAGGATTCGCATCTGGGGCTGACGGACATCACCCGCAGCTGGAATGCCAAGGCCGACCTTGCGCCCTATGCGCAGGCTTTTGCACAGGGCTGGCCCGGTATGGTGATGCTTGGGCACCTGTACCACAAGGGGCTTGATCCGCAGTATCCTGCCACGCTTTCCCGCGCTGTTGTTACCGACCTGTTGCGCGGGCGCATGGGCTGGCAGGGCGTGATCATCAGCGACGACATGCAGATGAAGGCCATTACCGACCATTACGGCATGGAGCAGGCAATGCTGCTGGCGGTTAACGCCGGGGTGGACATTCTGCTGTTCGGCAATAACTTGTATTGGGACGAAACCCTGCCCAGCAAGGCTTTTGAGACCTTGCGCGGGCTTGTGGAAAGCGGGCGCATTTCGCGCCAGCGGATCATGGAATCATGGCTGCGCATCACTAACCTGTACGCAAGCCGCGCCACTGCCGCCAGGGCCGCCGCCGATGGATCATCGGCGCTCTATCCCTGGACCAGATAAAGCGGCGGAGGTTTTATGGATACTTTGATTCTCCTGCTGGTGTTTGGCGGTATTGCCGCCATATACCTGCTTGCCCTCAAAAAAGGCTGGCTGCCCACAGACCGCCTGAACTGCGGTTGAATTCCCTTTGACAAGCAGCGTGCCCTGCTTGATGACGAAGAACGGCGTTTACGCAGCAAGGCCAGAAAAGCAGCCCGCAAACAGCGCAAGTAACTGATTGAAATCAAAGCCCCCGATCCATTATGGAACGGGGGCTTTGTTATGGGATTCTCAGAAACTGGTCAGGCAATTCTCTATGGCAGCAACGAGGCCGGGGGCAGCCCGCGCCAAGGCTATTTTTCGTTCTTGTTATGCGCGGCGCGGAAACTGTTGCAGATGATGGCGAGGTCTTCGCGCACAGTCTGAGGCTGATTCCGGTAGCCGGGCATGCCTGTTCCGGGATAGCCCTCAGTAATGATTTTCAGGGCCTGCTCATGGGTCAGGCTGCTGCGCCTAAAATCGGGGGGCGGGGGCTGCATGGCCCGCCCCGAGGGGCTGCCGCTGCCGTTGGCCGCATGGCATTTGGCGCAGGTGCCTATCCATACTTCAAGCGAAACAGGGCTGATATCGCGGGGGGGGGGCGGCGTGGCCGCGTACATGCCAAAGCGCTTGCCCATGGCGTCCAGCAGGCTCTCCAGCTTTTCGCGGTCGAACATGCGAAAATAGGGCATGCCTGTACCGGGGGTGCCGTCGCGCACCATTTCATACACGTAATCCCGGTCTGTGCGCATGGTGGTCAGGTCTGTGGCGGGGATGCGCAGCCGTGAGGCTTCCGGCCCGTCGCCGCGTCCGGTGAGGCCGTGGCACGGCTCGCAAGCGCCGTCGTAGATGGTGTCTCCATTGTCGTACACGGTGCGCAGTTTGACGGCAAAGGCATCCAGAGCCTTCTGGCTGAAGGGGGCCAGTTCCCGAACGCGCTGTTCGCGTTGGGCCGTAGCTTCCGCCTGCCCGGGGGCCAGCGCCTCGTTCTGCATGAGCTGGCGGGCCAGCAGCATGGAGACGAAGATAAGGGGCAGCAAGGCCAGCAAGCGGTAATCGGCGGTTGACGATTCCGGCCTCAGAATCCAGACCGCAGCGCCAAGGGCCAGTGCGCCAAGGCTTATGAACGACAACACCGGAACGGACAGTTGCGGCAAAATGGTTGCCAGCAGGGCCAGCCCTATGACGGCCTGAGCCATCAGAGCGCCAAGCAGCCACTTGCGCAGCAGAGGGGCCTTCTGTTTTTCATTTCTGGCGGAGAAAAACAGGTGAAAAGCCGCGCCAAAGGCCACAGCCGCGCCCAGCACGTGCAGGTAGCGCAGCACCCAGTGCGGCATCCACTGCGCATCAAAGCGGAAGCCGCTGGCGGCAAAGTCGGCCCACTCCGCAGGGCGTTCCATGAGGGTCAGCGCCCCGGTAAAGATGGCGGGCACAGTCATGAGGGCCGCAACGCCCACCAGTCCGCAGATGAGGGCCAGCCATGCGCTGGTGCCAATTTTGTGCGCAAAGCCGTCAAACAGCAGAAATGCCGTGATCAGCAGCGGAATAATCGCCAGCCACGCATACGAAAAAAGCCCCGTAACTGTAAAAAAGGCATGCGGATGGCTTATCTGCATGAGCAACAGCGGGCCAACGCCCAGCACCACGGCCAGACTTTTGAGGCCCATGTGCGAGTGGGCCACGTGCTCGTTCCAGTGCTGATCTGGCGAGGGCTGACGCAGCAGATCACGCAGAAAGAACAGCAGACTCAGGATGGCCGTGCCAAGCATGAGCAGCACGAAGAGCAGATGCAGGCCAAAAGTTATGAAGAGCAGCCCCTGCATCCAGCCTTCGGGCAAGGGTTTGTTGAGAAACAGGTCTGTCCACTGCTGCATGGCTACTTCTCCCTGGCGGCTTGTTGGGCGCGGCGGGAATAGTTGGAGGAAAGCTGGAACAAATATTCCGTAAGCAGTGCGCGTTCCTGCTCCGAACCCACAAAGGGCGTCATGTAGGGGGCCAGCCTCTGCGTAATGCCCAGCATGGCGTTGATGCCGTCTGCCGAGCGCCCCGCAAGGCGTTGATCAATGCCATTGATGCCACTTTCCGCGTGGCATACGCCGCAATTGGCCGCAAAAAGCGTTCTGGCGGCCTGGGTTGCCGGGGGCAGATTGCCGCTGGTGTTGACCCAGCGCAGCCGGGGCAACAAAGGGGCGTTCTGGGCTGCCAGCGCCTCGCTTTCCACAAGGGTTATCTGGCTGGCGTGCATATAGCCCGGCATCAGGTACGGGCCGCGAATAAATTCGCGCACGCGCTCAAATTCCATGACAAAGCACAGGCTCATGATCAGGGCCGGGAAGCACAGCAAGCGACATGCAAGCCGCGAGCGCGCCATTGCCGCCAGGGCCGTCAGCAGGAGCACAAGCGCGGCAACCGCGTTGACCGCTGGCAGAAAGTCCGGCATTTGCGAGAGGTAGGATGTGGCGACCGAGAATTTCCAGTGCGTGAGGTAGGTTTGCGGCACCCGCATAAAATACACGTAGGTCGCCGCTGCCGTCACAACCAGAGAGAGCAGCAGGGCTGTTCCGCAGACCCGTAAGGCTCTACCGCGTTCCTCTGCAGTGCCCTTGAAGCGCCAGGCAATCCAACTCATGAGCAACAGTATGCCCAGCGCCATGCCGCCGCTGACACGTAAAAAGCACTGCGGCACAAATGTGGGGTTGAAATAGGCCTCGGTAAAGCTTCTGGCCCACGGCCAGCCTTGCGGGGTGAGCATGAAGCCCAGAATGCCGGTGATAAGAACCGCAGAGATAAAGGACGCCCCCACATAGCCCCAGCCAATGGCGGCCAGGGTGCCGGGTTTGCGCGTTATCAGCCGATCCCACTGGTAGTAGTAGCAGAGCAGCAAAATGACTTCGGCGGTGAAGGCGAACCACTCAATAAACCAGGGCCAGAAAAACAGGTGGATGAGCGCGCCGATGCCTTCCGGCGCGAGGCTCCCGGTCAGAATCCAGATGCCCACGCCTGTGACCGCGCCCACAGAGGTGGTAATTACCACCAGCGGCCCCAGCAACCGGCGGGCAATGTCGGCCCAGAACGCGCCCTTGCCCTTCCATGTGAGGGTTTGAAAGATCACCAGCATGGTCATGAGGCCTATGGCCAGGCCGTGGCTGATATAAACGTGCAGCACCGCATTGAGGGCAATGGTCATGCCGTCGCCCACCACAGGAATATGCAGGATGGGAAAGTTCATGGCCTACTTCCCCTGCGGCGCTTTGGGTGCGTCCGCTGTCGTTGCGGGCTTTGCGGGCGCGTAATGGGGGCGGGGCTGGCCGTCCACATAGGCCGCCACGTCAAGGGCCTGTTCCGGCGTGAGGTTGGCTGCCTTCGGGGGCATGAACCGAAGGGTGAACACGGCAAAAGTGTTTATGTCGTGCATGGTGGAGCCGTCAGTGTACGCGCCATTGCCCCAGAGCGGGGGTGAACCGTCGCCCGTATCGCCGTGGCAGGAGGCGCAGTTGTCTGCATACACGCTGGCTCCGCTGGCGGCATCGGGCTTGTGGCTGCTGTCGAGCTTTGCGGGAAGGGTCCACGGCAGCTTGGCATAGACGGGAATATCTTTTGAAATCCAGTGCAGATAGGCAAGCACAGCCTGCATGGTGCGGCTGTCAAGGGCCGGGGGCGCGGCGTTGAGGTTGCGCGCAAAGCAATCCTGCACTTTCTGAGCAAGATCTGCGCTGTAGCCGTGGCTTGGCAGAAAACGCGGATAGGTTGCCGCAACGCCCACAAGGGTGATGCTTGCCTTGCTGGTGCCGCCCTCGAGATGACAGGTGGCGCAGGCAAGTTCGTTGCCCACGTGCTCGGGGGCGTACTGCGCCGTATCGTTGATAATATTGTAGCCGAGCAAGACGGCTTCGCGCATGTCTTCCGGCGCGTCCTGCGGCTTTGGCGGATTGAACTGCGGCTCGGCTGCCGGGCCTGCCTGCAAGGTTGCCAGCGCCTGCGGCGCAGGGGTTTGCCGCACGACAGCCCCGTAATGGAAAAAGGCCAGCGTCCACGCGCCAAATATCAGCAGAATACAGGTGAGCGTCAGGGCGTAAAGCAGAGTGCGGTTGTTCATGGCGGCTCCGGTTAGAGCATTTTCACGTTGAAGTACTTGCGTGACGATAGATTGTCTTCGTCATGCAGGCACTTCGCAGTGCGGATTTTTACAAAAATCCATGCTGAACAGACAAACATGCTTAATGTTGGTCTGCTCCTGCGGTGACGGTGACAGAAACAGGCCAGCTTGAAGCCAAAAAGAGGGCAGACCGGCCACAGGCTGAGGCCGCGAAATTTCAAGATATATTGTAATGGGTATCAGAACTTCCCGCTATGTCAACAAGGCGGGACAAGCGTTTTTTTTATATCCAACTGAAATCTGAGGCCAAATTGGCATGGGGCAACGGGTTAGGGAGGGGGGCTGGCAGTGTCTAGGCAGGCAGGGACTGACCGCGTGATTCCAGCACGTCCTTGATGTCTATGCCCATACGCTGCATGCGCGAGAGCAGGGTTGTACGCTTGAGGCCCAGCATGGCGGCCACCCCGCGCGAACCCGCCATCACGCCATTACAGGCCAGAATTGCTGCCACAATGCGGTCGCGCTCGCTGAGGGTTTCGCCGGGCTGGTGGTGGGCATCCGTATACACGGGCCGGCTGGGCTGCGCGGGCGCGGGCGGCGCGCTGGCCTCCTGCTTGCGCTGGGAAATGGCCGCAACTGGGGCTGGAACCTCCAGCGGGCAGATATTCAGGCTAGGGCCGCTGGAAAGAATGACCGCGCGTTCGATGACGTTGGCAAGCTCGCGCACGTTGCCGGGCCAGGGCTGGTCGCAAAGCCAGCGCAGAGCTGCGGAAGGAATATTGGTTATGTTTTTCTTCATCTGCCGCGCCATCTGCTGCGTAAAATGCTTTGCCAGCAGGGGGATATCTTCGCGGCGTTCGCGCAGCGGCGGAATGGCGATGGGAAAGACATTGAGCCGGTAGAACAGATCATCCCTGAACGTTCCGTCGAGCACCATTTCCTGCAAGTTGCGGTTGGTGGCGGCCACGAGGCGCACATCCACGGAAATGACCTTGTGCCCGCCCAGGCGTTCAATCTCGCGCGATTGCAGCACACGCAGAAGTTTAGGCTGCAATTCCAGCGGGATGTCGCCAACTTCGTCCAGCATCAGCGTACTGCCCTGAGCCAGTTCAAAGCGCCCCTTGCGTTGCGCGCCAGCACCGGTAAAGGCCCCTTTTTCGTGCCCGAAAAGTTCGCTTTCCATAAGCCCCGCAGGCACTGCGGCGCAGTTCATCTTGACCATGCGCTTGGATTTGCGCGGGCTGCTGTTGTGGATGGCCTGGGCAAAAAGCTCCTTGCCGGTGCCGGTTTCGCCCAGCAGCAGCACGGTGCTGTCGCTGGCGGCCACCATGTCCACCTGTTGCAAAACGCGCATGATGGCATCGCTCTGTCCAATGATGACGCCCATGTCCGACTGATTTTGTATCTGTTCAGAAAGATACAGGTTTTCTTGTGCAAGGTCGTTTTTCTGCACAGATATCGTGGTGTAGTCCAGAGCATTGCGCACGGCAATGGCCACGCGCGAGGCGATCTGGGCCAGCAGGCTGACGGATTCATCGGTAAAGACGTCGGGGTGGCGGTGGGCAAGCAGCATGGCCCCGAGGCAGTGCTGGCCGAAATGCAGAGGAAACAGCCCCGCAGCCTGATTGCCGTTGCCAAGAATGAATTCCGAGGCCGGGTCTTTGCGCGAAAGTCTGGCTAGATCGCCCTGCCGCGCCAGCAGCGGGGCGTTGATGTCGTGGCAGCGCTTGAGCAGGGTGTTGGACAGAGAAAATGTACCCGCTGGCAGCACGGGGTTTTCTGTCGATTGCGGCGGGCGGGCGCAGTGGAAGGAAAACGTGTTGTCCGTTTCGTGCAGCAGCAGGGCAAAATCGCGTATGCCGAAGAACCGCCGTATCTCGCCCGCAACCACGGCCACCATGTCGTTCATTTCAAGGGTGCCGATAGCCGTGTTGGTCACATCAACGAGGATGCTGAAGTGGTCGCGTTCGCGGCGCAGGTGTTCGGTTTCCTGCCGCACATTGTCCATGCAGAGGATGGCTGTGATGGCAGCCGTGACCACCCCGGCCAGTACGCGAAAAAAAACAAGTGATTCGTCGCTGAACACGCTGCCGTCTGTTTTGACAAAGTCCATGGCGCAGTGGCAGCCGCCCTGCATGGAAATGGGAACAAAAAGGCAGCCGCTGGCATTGCGGTACTGATCAAGATCAGCAATATCGGGAAATTCCCGGCGCAGCTGCTCGCCTTCAAAGCAGGCAACTTCGGTTTGGCTCCAGAACTGGCGCAAACCCTGCTGGGGCGTCAGGTCTTGTTCTGAAAGGGCAGAGCGGTCAGCGTGCGCATCAAGCATGTAGAGCCGCGCCTTTTCCTGCATGGGCGCGGCAATGACAATGTGTGGTTCTTCGTCGTTTGATGTGGAATTGACCGACCTCAATCAGTTTGGATAGCCCTCCTTTAGGAGGACTGCCATGCAAGCTGAAGAAATCTTTGCCTTGGGCCTCGGCCTCACGCCGCCCTGGAAAGTTATGAGCCAACGTCTTGATACCGACCATACGCCAACCAAGCTCCACCTGGAGATCGGTGCCGACCGCGGAGCGCTGTATCCGTGTCCCGAGTGCGGAGCCGCGTGCAAGGCTCACGACTTCAAGGAATTCACGTGGCGGCATCTCAACTTCTTCCAGCATCACTGTTACCTCACAGCCCGACTGCCGAGGATCAATTGCCCGGAACATGGAATCCGACGCGTCGAAGCCCCATGGGCCAGGGAAGGCAGCCGGTTTACCCTGCTTTTTGAGCAGGTTGTCATGAGCCTCGTTCGAGAGATGCCGGTCAATGCCGTAGCGCGTCATGTCGAGGTCACGGATACCCGCCTGTGGCGCATCGTCCATCACTATGTGGCCAAAGCCATCAATGCGCTGAACTTGAAAGACATCAAGGCCATCGGTCTGGATGAGACCGCGTCCAAGCGTGGGCACAATTACATCACCGTCTTCATTGACCTGGATCGTTCCGACAGGCCCGTGATCTTCGCGACTCCAGGTAAGGGCAAGGAATGCCTGACTCAGTTCTGCGCGTTCATTGAAGCCCATGAAGGCTGTCCTGAAAACATCGTCGAGGTAGTTTGCGACATGTCGCCTGCGTTCCTCTCCGCCGTCGAACAGAAGTTCAAGTCTGCCTCGGTGACAGTCGACTGGTTTCATGTCGTCCAACTCTTCACCAAGGCCGTCGATGACGTCAGAAAGCTTGAGGCCAGGCAGTCAAAGCTGCCGGACCACACCCGTTGGGCCGTACTCAAGGGCGCCGAGACAATACGCACGCAGAATCAGGAGAGTGCTCTCCTGGAACTCGTCGAGCAGGGCTTCGCTACCGCCAAGGCCTACCGTGTCAAAGAACTTCTGCGCTGGGTTCGACGGGCCGAATCGAAGCAGGCCGCCAAGTGGCGCATAACCCATTTTCTCAAGCATGCCGCCGAGTACGCGGCCGACTGCCCGCTATTGGAACCCGTGCGCGGAGCATTGGCCAGCTTTGAGAGGCATTTGCCGCGAATCCTTCATCGTTGGCATTCCTTGCACACCAATGCGAGGCTCGAAGGCTTCAATGGCCTGTTCCAGGCGGCAAGGGCCAGGGCCCGAGGATACCGGAACGTGGAGAACTTCATCACCATGGTCTACCTGATTGCGGCCCCGATTCAGGTCGTAGTGGCTTCATGAATTCCACATCAAACGACGAAGAACCCAATGTGTATGCGCTGAAAAGCCATGAGCGAATCACAGCAGTTTTTCAGCATGCGCAAAAGGCTGGGAATGTCTTTTTGCAGGGGCAGCACCCGGCTGGCTGCGAGCAGGGCTTCCTGCCAGACAATAGCTGTACTTTTTACCATCTCGGAAGCGCTGGCTGTAAAAAACCCGGCTGGCGGCGTGCGTCCGGGGGGGATTCTGGACGGGATATCCACAACATTTCTCCATGCACCATAGGGCAGGATTATAGGACTGTCTACCGAGCTTGCCCGAGGGGGTCAGGCAAGAATGACGTCTACCTCCATGCCTCTGCGCAGGGGCGCGCTGCCTGCGGGAATATCCACAAAACAGTTGCAGTCGTCGCACAAGGCTGGTTGCCCCATGCGTTGCGCATCGCGCGCAAAATACACGTCCCTGCCTTCAAGGCGCGCCAGCACAATGCGGCGCTCGTCCTTACGGCAGGAGCCAAAATCATTGCGGGCCACGGCCTTTTGCCGCAGGGGCGTAAAGCGCGTTGCGCCGCTCATTTTTTTCAGCACCGGAACTGCCAGCAGGCCAAAGGTCGCTGCAGCAGCCACAGGATTGCCCGAAAGGCCCAGCAGCAGGGTTTGCGGCAGCGCTGCGGCCAGCGTCATGGAGCCGGGTTTGAGGCGCAGGCTCTGAAAAAGCATGCTGCCGCCCTGTTCCGCCACAATTTCTGAGGCAATCCGGGGCACAAGGTCTTTGGGCCCCACAGAAGCCCCCCCCGTGGTGATGACAAGATCGCTCTCGGGCAGCATTTCAGCCAGATGCTCCTGCAATGCCTGCCGGTTGTCGCCTCTGGTCATCATGCGCAGTATGCGCGCGCCCATTTTGCGCAGGCGCACGCCCAGCAGGGTGCTGCTGATGTTGTAAATGCCGCCCTGCGGCAAAGGAGCGCCGGGCAGCACAAGCTCGCTGCCCGTTGCCAGCAGGCTGACCCGTGGGCGACGGAATACGCGTACATGGGTGTAGCCCTGACCAGCCAGAAGGCTGAGGGTGCCGCTGTGCAGCACATCGCCGCTCTCGGCCAGTGTGCTGCCGCGTTCCATATCCTGCCCGCACATGCGGCAGTTGCGCATGGCCGCAAGACTGCGGGAAACAACCACGGTCTGGTCATCTGCCAGCGTGTCCTCCTGCCACACCACGCAGTCCGCGCCCGGAGGCAGAACTGCGCCTGTGGTCACGCGTGCCGCCTGACCGGGTTCGAGTGGCTGGCCTGGTGCATCACCGGCATAGAGGTGCTGCGTTACCAGCAGCATGGCGGGACGTTCCGCCGTGGCGCTGGCAATGTCGGCGCTGCGCAGGGCATATCCATCCACCTGAACCCGGTTGTAGGGCGGCTGAGGCAACTCGGCGCGCATATGGGCAAAACATATGCGGCCATCGGCGTCAAAAAGCGGTACTTCTTCCGACTCTGCAACTGTGGGCGTGTGCTGTAAAAGAAGCTCCAGAGCTTCCTCCAGCGGCAGACTTTCCCGCTCCGGCGGGGTAGAAATATGGGGCTGCGCGTCAGCCTTAAAGGAGTGCAGAGCGCGGTTCATCTCAGCAGATCCTTTGCGGGCAAGTGTAAATGTTGATGTTGTCGCGGCGTACAAATCCCAGCAGAGTGATGCCGTGAGCTTCGGCCATTTCTACTGATGTGAGCGAGGGGGCCCCCGGCGCAATAAGCAGCCTGACCCCGCAGGCCACAACCTTTGAGAGCATGTCGGAGGCGAGCCGCCCGCTGAAAATGAGGATCTTTCCATCCGGACTCAGCCCTTGCAGCAGCATGGCCCCAATGACTTTGTCCAGCGCGTTGTGGCGGGCGATATCCTCGCAGAAAAGCAGCAGGCCTTCCGGGGTTGCCAGGGCGCAGCTGTGGGCCGCACCTGTGGCGCGGAAAAGGTCGCAGCGCTCGTTGAAGGCCAGTTGCAGCGCATGCACCTGCTCGGCGGCAAGCCGCACATCGCTTGGGGCGTTCACGGCTGTCGCGGAAAATTCCGCAACAGATGCTTCTATGACGCGGTTTTGCTCATCAATGGAAAGCGCCCGCAAGGCGGAGATTTCATGTAAAAGCCCCAGAGTGCGGAGCCGCCCCACGGCAAGCTCGCGCAGCAGGCTTGGCATGCAGTGCAGCTCGGCCACGCAATTGCCGTTGCAGAAGAGTTCGTAGCGTTCTTCGCGCAGGAGCACGTCCATGACCTCGCGGCGGCCCTGAGGCCCGATGCGGGTAATGGCGCGTTCAATACTTATGGAAGCATCTGGCGGCTGTTTCATGGTTGTGGTTCCCCGCGCGGTTGCACCTTGGGAGTGGCCGCGCGGGGAGTTGTTGAGGGTTATCGGAGTCAGGCAGGGATCTTGGATGCAGAGCCGTCTGTCAGTTCTTTGCGCAGGCGTTGCCTGAGGTTGGTATACGTCTCAACCAGATATTGTTCCGCCCACTTTTGATCTTCAATTTTTTCAATCCGCACTGCGGCATATTTGTACTCCGGCGTTCTGCTGATGGGACTCAGTACTTCGCCGATCAGTTCATTGCAGGCGCCGATCCACCACTGGTAGGTCATGTACACCGCGCCGTCATTGGTGCGCGGGCTGACCTGAGCGCGGCTGATAACCTTGGAGTGGCGCGATGCGACCCACACCAGCTCCTGATCTGCTATGTGCAGCCTTGCCGCATCCTTGTCGTTCATCTGCACAAAACCGGGTTCGTCCGCCAGTGCCGCCAGTGCCTTGCAGTTGCCTGTCATGGAGCGGCAGGAGTAGTGGCCCACTTCGCGCACGCTTGAGAGCACCATGGGGAACTTTTCATTGATCTGGTCCACTGGCGGAACCCATTCCACCGTGTAGAGGCGGCCCAGCCCATCGTCTGTTTCAAACTTGATGCTGCCGTCCGGCTGTGCGTAGAGTACCTGTGTGCCATTGGGGGCATCCTTGGTGCAGGGCCACTGGGCATAGCCAAGCCCGCCGTTTGCATCGAGCTTTTCATAGGTCGCTTCCGCATACTTGGGCGAGAGCGAGATAAGTTCGTCCCAAATTTCCTTGGTGTTGTTGTAGTGCATGGGATAGCCCATGGCTGTGGACATGCGGCTGATGATGTCCCAGTCCACCTTTACGTCCCCCTGCGGTTCCACGGCCTTGTAAAAGCGCTGGAAACCTCGGTCGGCAGCCGAATACACGCCCTCGTGCTCACCCCACGTGGTGGTGGGGAAGATCACGTCTGCCACGGCTGCGGTCTTGGTCATAAAGCAGTCCTGCACAATGAGCAGGTCAAGCTTGCTGAAACCACTACGTACGGCGGAAAGTTCCGGTTCCGTCTGCAAGGGGTCTTCTCCCATGCAGTAAAAAGCCTTAAGCTGCCCGGCTGTGGCAAGTTTTGCCACTTCGGTCAGATAGTGAC
Source organism: Desulfovibrio faecalis (assembly GCF_053570625.1). Taxonomy (NCBI): domain Bacteria; kingdom Pseudomonadati; phylum Thermodesulfobacteriota; class Desulfovibrionia; order Desulfovibrionales; family Desulfovibrionaceae; genus Desulfovibrio; species Desulfovibrio faecalis. Next base: position 2,743,523 of record NZ_JBRBQR010000001.1, on the reverse strand, counting down.
CAACCTTGTCAGAGAGCTTTTCAACAGGCAGGCCCCAGGCTTTTGCAAATTTCTTGCGGGCTTCCTGATCCACAACTTTCTGGTAGCCTACGTATACGTTGGGCAGCGCCCCCATGTCGCAGGCGCCCTGAACATTGTTTTGCCCGCGCACCGGCGCAACGCCTGTATTGGGCTTGCCGATGTTGCCGGTGAGCAGCGCCATGGAAGTGAGCGCCCGCACCGTCTCCACACCCTGAAAAAACTGGCATACGCCCATGCCCCAGAAGATCCCCGCTCCCTGCGGCGCGGTCGCATACATGCGGGCCGTCTTGCGGATTGTTTCGGCGTCAATGCCCGTTATTTCCGTTACGGATTCGGGCGTGTATTTATCAACAATGGCCTTCAGTTCCTCAAACCCGGATGTGTACTTGGCGATATAGTCCTTGTCTGTGAGGCCCTCATTGATGATGACGTTCATCAGCGCGTTGACAAAAGCCACATTGCAGCCGTTTTTTATGGGCACGTAGAGGTCTGCGATGCGCGCGGTTTCAATCTTGCGCGGGTCGCACACAATGATCGTTGCGCCTTTTTCCTTGGCCTTGATAACCCTGCGGGCAATGATCGGGTGTGAATCCGCTGGGTTCCATCCAAAGATGAATATGCACTTGGTGTCTTCAACCTCGACAATGGAGTTGCTCATGGCACCATTGCCTACGGACATCTGAAGCCCGGCAACAGAGGGGCCATGACAGACCCGCGCGCAGCAATCGACATTATTGGTGCCCACTGCGGCGCGGGCGAACTTTTGCATCACGTAGTTGGTTTCATTGCCCGTTGAGCGGGAGGAACCAGATATCATGATGGAATCAGGGCCGAATTCTTCCTTGATGGCCATGAGGCGCGACGATGCGTAGTCAATGGCCGTATCCCACGAGACAGCCTCAAACGAGCCGCCGCGCTTACGGCGGATCATGGGATTTTTAATCCGTGGGGTCAGTATCTTGGTGTCATTGATAAAGTCCCAGCCATACAAACCCTTGAGACACAAGGCCCCCTGATTGGTCAGGCCGTTGGCGCCTTCTGCGCCAACTACACGGCCATTTTCAACCAGCAGATTGATTTTGCAGCCTGAAGCACAATAGGGACATACTTCTATAACCTTTTTCATGGTCTTCCTTATGTGTGTCCATCTTGGGCAACGGCGGGCATTCCGTTGATCCGGCAGAAATTCTTTTTTCGCGCCTGCTGTATTGGCAGACCGGCATGTTACGAAAAAAAGCAATGGTATTTTGCAGTTTCCGCAATACTGGCTTGATGGCGCACTCGCATTGCCTTGCGGTGCTGCCGGAGCAAAGCCCTCAGTTCGCCGGGTACGCTCTGTTCTCCATCCTGCAACAGGCTGGTATAAAACAGATAAATTTTATTGTTCCCTCAAGTTGCGCTGCCTGTCCCGCCGTGTGGCAGTCGCACTCTGGCAGCGCGCTTGCAAAAAATCTTTTGGTTTTTCCTTTTTAGGGGTTCCCCGCGTCTTGCGCGGGGAACCCCGATGTAAGGCTTATTTATCAGGCTGTTACGGACATTGCTGTGCCGTTGGCCTTTTCCTTGCGCAGGCGTTGCTTCAATTCGCTGTATACCTGCACCACATGGCTTTCAGCCCATGTCTGATCTTCTATTTTTTCAACTCGAACAGGCACATACTTGTATTCCGGCGTCTTGGTGATGGGGCTCAATACCTCCCCCACCAATTCGTTGCATGCGCCAATCCACCACTGGTAGGTCATGTACACCGCGCCCTTGTTGGTGCGCGGGCTGATCTGCGCCCTGGTGATGACCTTGGAGTGGTGCGACTGCACCCACACAAGCTCATGGTCGCGGATGCCGAGGGCTTCCGCATCCTTGTCGTTCATCTGCACAAAGCCGGGTTCGTCCGCCAGTGCCGCCAGCGCCTTGCAGTTGCCTGTCATGGAGCGGCAGGAGTAGTGGCCCACTTCGCGCACGGTAGAAAGCACCAGCGGGAACTCGGAGCTGATTTTTTCCACAGGCGGGACCCATTCCACCGTAAAAAGGTGGCCCAGGCCGTCCGGGGTTTCAAACTTGATGCTGCCGTCGGGCTGTGCGTAAAGAACCTGGGTGCCGTTGGGGGCATCCTTGGTGCAGGGCCACTGGATGTAGCCAAGCCCGCCGTTTGCATCGAGCTTTTCATAGGTCGCTTCCGCATACTTGGGCGAGAGCGAGATCAGCTCGTTCCAGATCTCTCTGGTGTTGTTGTACTGCATGGGATAGCCCATGGCTGTGGACAGGCGGCAGATGATGTCCCAGTCCACCTTTACATCGCCCTGCGGTTCCACAGCCTTGTAGAAGCGCTGGAAGCCACGGTCGGCAGCCGAGTATACGCCTTCGTGTTCGCCCCACGTGGTGGTGGGGAAGATCACGTCGGCCACGGCTGCGGTCTTGGTCATAAAGCAGTCCTGCACAATGAGCAGGTCAAGCTTGCTGAAGCCGCTACGCACGCCAGAAAGGTCGGGTTCTGTCTGCAAGGGGTCTTCACCCATGCAGTAGAATGCCTTCAGCCTGCCAGCAGAAGCGCTCGCGGCGACTTCACTCAGGAAATGCCCCACCTTGGGGGACATTTTTTCAACAGGGACACCCCAGGCCTTGGCGAATTTTTCGCGCACGGCCGGGTCTGTCACGCTCTGGTAGCCCACAAACACGTTGGGCAACGCGCCCATGTCGCAGGCGCCCTGCACGTTGTTCTGCCCACGCACCGGAGCAACGCCGGTGTGAGGTTTGCCTATGTTGCCGGTAATCAGAGCCATGGAGGTAAGTGCCCGTACGGTCTCCACACCCTGATAGAACTGGCAAACGCCCATGCCCCAGTATATGCCTGCGCCCTCTGGGGCCGTGGCGTACATACGGGCGGTCTTGCGGATGGTTTCGGCATCAATGCCCGTGATTTCCGTAACCGCTTCAGGAGGATAGTTGTCCACAATGGCTTTAAGTTCTGCAAAGCCAGTCGTGTACTTTTCTATGAACTCCTTGTCCGCGAGTCCCTCGTTGATAATGACGTTCATCAAAGCATTGACGAAGGCCACGTTGGAACCGTTTTTCAGGGGAACATACAGGTCGGCGATGCGCGCAGTTTCAATCTTGCGCGGATCACAGACAATGATGGTTGCCCCTTTTTCTTTCGCCTTTACCACCCGGCGGGCGATAATGGGGTGCGAATCTGCCGGATTCCACCCAAAGATGAACAAGCATTTAGTATCTTCAATCTCCACAATGGAGTTGCTCATTGCGCCATTGCCGACCGATTGTTGCAGACCTGCAACTGATGGGCCGTGTCAGACCCGCGCGCAGCAGTCGACATTATTGGTGCCGAGAGCCGCGCGGGCGAATTTTTGCATTATGTAGTTGGTTTCGTTGCCGGTGGAGCGGGAAGAACCGGACACCATGATGGAATCTGGGCCGAATTCTTCCTTGATGGCCGTAAGACGCGATGCGGTGTAGTCGATGGCCGTATCCCAGGAGACAGCCTCAAACTCACCGCCACGCTTGCGGCGAATCATGGGGTTTTTGACTCTGGGAGTCAGGATTTTGGTGTCGTTGATAAAATCCCAGCCATACAGACCCTTGAGGCACAAGGCCCCCTGGTTGGTCAGGCCGTTGGCGCCTTCTGCGCCAACCACGCGGCCATTCTCAACCAGTAGGTTGATCTTGCAGCCCGAAGCGCAGTACGGGCAGACTTCTATTACTTTTTTCATGATAACCTCTTGTATTCATTTTAACAGCGGCGAGCACTCCGCTGCTCTGGCAGGCATGTAGCGCCGCATTTCAAACCGGGGACAGGTGCCGTAAGCACCAATGCCCGCTTACTGAAATGCTGCTGTTCCCTCGGGCTGCACTGTTTCATCCTCCACCACGAACAACACATCGGTGGGGCAGGCCCGCACGCAGGATGGGCCTTCGGGCACGCTGGCGCACAGATCGCATTTCTGCGCCAGGGCCTTGTGGCTGAATCCCATCGGTCTGCCACATACGGTGCGGCGCACCTTGTGGCTTGTGACCCGCATGACCCCGTAAGGACAGGCCATGATGCAGGCCTTGCAGCCTATGCACTTGTGCCGCAGCACGGTGACGCTCTCGCTGTCGGCAACAATGGCTCCGCAGGGGCAGGCCGATGCGCAGGGGGCGTCTTCGCACTGGCGGCAGGCAACCGGAGTGCTGATGTCTTCGTGCTTCAGGATGGCGACTCTGGCTTTGAAGTCAGAGGCGGTCATGTCTTCAATACGCAGTTCACTGTGCGCCAGGGCGCAGGCTATCTCACAGGTGCGGCAGCCTATGCAGCGCCCTGGATTGGCCGCTATGCGTTTTTTCATAGAAAGCCCTTGCTTGTTTTACGGCTCGGCGTGGGGCCGGCCTGTATTCGTTAAATTGCAACAAGAATGCCAGTATGTTGCAAAAATGATCTGGCATTCTATATTGTTACGATTGCTGTAAAAACCGTGTTCGCGTTGTTTCGTCAAAAATGTCGAACTGTCGAATGGCAAACATGTGTGAAATTTATAACAATCGCTGTTACTCCAGACGGTTAGCTGGACTTATTCTTTTTCGTCATTTTTGACGAAGCTTCAGGCCAGCCAGGGAATGTCGCCAAGGCCCTCCGCCAAGCCCGCGTGGATACGCTCCACCGCATGCTGCACAGCATCGGTAACAGGCAGGCAAAAGCCCACTTCCTGCGGCTGGATGCCCAGAAACACAACCTGCTCAATCTCCCGCTCCAGTTCGTCCATAATGAAAGAGAGGGGCATGTTGTGGGTGCTGGCTATGCCCATGGAGCGGATGCGTTCCTTGTCCACAAAGCGCATTTCACCGGGGGCAAGCTCCAAGGTGGCAACGTCCACAATAAGAACACGCCGGGGCTTCATGGCTTTGACCGCGTAGGTGACGTTTTCGGGCATGGAGCCGCCGTCCACCACAGTCCAGCCCGGCACAGGGCTTGCCTCCATGCGTTCGCACAAAAGCGGGCCTGCGCCGTCATCGCCCATGAGGCTGTTGCCCACGGTCAGCACCACGTTGCAGTCTTGGGGGGCGGGGGCACTCATTCCATCCTCCGGGGCAGTTGCACCATGAGATAGAGCGCAGGCTCGCGCTGAATGGCGGCCAGTTGCTCCATGAGTACAGCGCTCCAGCCCTTGTATGGCTCGTCCATGCCGGGCATGGCTTCGGCAAAAGCCTTGCCCAGCATGCCCGCGTGGTTGGCGTCAATATGGATTTCGCCAAAAGTCAGCAGCCCGCTCATCTTGCGGCGGGCCTCGCCCTCGGGCAGCAGGCCCACCCATGTTTCATAGGCGTCTCTGGGGCATTCCAGCACTTTGACGAGGCAGTCGATAACCCCCACGTGATGCCCAATGGCAAGGGAGTAGTACATGACCTGCTTGGTAGCGTCAGACTCGGGAAGATCCTTCTGCGTATCCAGAAACTTTCGCCGCAGTGCGTGGAAGCTGACCATTTCAGTCATGGCAGATCCCCTGATCCTGCCCAACGTTCAGGCTGTCGAAAAACACTTCGCGCAGGCGGAAAAGAATTTCCGTCAGGCGGGGGTCTTCGGCATCGCGAATCCATTTTTGCAGGTTGGCTTCAAGGGCGGCGGTGCTCCCGGCCTCAAGGCACTGGAAGAACCTGTCGCTAATTTCCCTGCCCTGGCGGTAGCCAGCCAGCAGACGCGCCTCGCGTTCAATCCGCACGCGGATGTCGAGCGGGGCATCAGGCAGCAGGGGCGCTGGAGCGGCTGCCCCGGATTCCTCGTGATTGCGTTCCTTGAGTTTCTGATCCAGCAGGCCAAGGGCCATGGCAAATCCATAGATGGTGGCCTGCGGGGTTGGCGGGCAGCCGGGAATGTACACGTCAATGGGCACAATCTTGTCGCTGCCGCCCCACACGGAATACATGTCGTGGAAGATGCCGCCGCTACACCCGCAGGCACCGTAAGAGACGCATATCTTGGGGTCAGGCGCGTTGTGGAAGGCGCGCAGGGCGGGCATGCGCATGGCGCGGGTAACAGCGCCCGTGAACAGCAGAATATCCGCATGGCGGGGCGAGGGAACCACCTTGATGCCGAAACGCTCGGCATCAAAAATGGACGTGATGGACGCGAAGATTTCAATTTCGCAGCCGTTGCAGCCGCCGCAGTCGATACGGTAGACGTAGGCGGAGCGCTGAATGCGTTGCAAAAGCGCACCCTTGAGCGCGGCTATGGAATCCTCAACGCTGACGGGTTCGGTTTTGTAGTGCGAGATACCGGGCGCGTAGGCATAGGGAACGATGGACATGGCTATACCTCCTGCCGGGGCTTGAGGCCGAGGGTCTGCTTGCGCTTGCACTGGGGGCAGGTTTCAAACTGCCGCCGCTGGTCGGGGTCTTCTTCTGTAACGCCGTCAGCCTGCATGGTCAGGGCCAGCGCGTAGTCCACCTCTTTTTGAGGGGCAAAGGGGGTGCCGCACTGACGGCAGTGGCACAGGCTGAAGGTGCAGCGTTCATAAAGGTCGTCCTTGCGCATGACGGCAAGTTCAAACTCCTGCGAAAGGTGCAAGGCCCTGGTGGGGCAAACCTCTTCGCAACGGCCGCAGAAGATGCAGCGTCCGGCGCAGAATTGCCAGGTGCGCACGCCCTTTTCCAGATCCGTTTCGATGGTCAGGGCATTGGGCGGGCAGGCGATGGCGCAGGCTGCACACGAAATGCAGCGTTTGGGATCATATTCCGGCTTGCCACGGAATGTGGGCGTGAATTCGGCAGGCGCGAAGGGATACTTGATCGTTACCTCGCCTGCATCACGGACTATTTTGAGTAATTTCAGCATGACAGCGCCTCCTCAAGCATGTTGCGCATGTGCATGGCCGCCGCTGCGGCACAATGCCGGGCCGCCCATGTGGCGGGGGCCGTACTGCGCTGCCGCGCGCGGTTCTGGTGAATGTTCGTGGTTTTCATACGCGTTGCCACATGCTTCAGGGCAGGGGTGAATGTTTGCGGTCAATGCCGTACTGCTCAAAGTCTTGATACGATACGGTCTTGGCCTTCTTTTTGCGCACATCCACAAGGGTGACGCGGTCTGTGCAGGAATAGCAGGGGTCAAGGCTGCCGATGATGAGGGCGGCGTCCGAAACCGTATTGCCGCGCAGGGCGTAGCGCAGCACCGGCCAGTTGGCGTAGGTGGCCGCGCGGCAGCGCCAGCGGAAGATCTTCTGGTTGTTGCCGGTCATGCTCCAGTGCACGTCTTCGCCGCGCGGGGCTTCGGTAAAGCCCAGGGCAAACTTGTGGGGCGTGTAGGTGAAGCCTTCGGTCAGCACCGGGCCGCCGGGCATGTTGTCCAGCACGTAGCGGCACTGGGCGATGGAGTCGAACACTTCCTTTACCCGCACAAGCGCGCGGGAAAAGATGTCGCAGCCGTCAAAGGAGAAGACGTTGACGGGAATATGGGCGTAGCCTTCAAAGGGATGGTCGGCGCGCACATCGCGGGCAAAGCCGCTGCCGCGAATCATGGGGCCAACGGGGCTGTAGTCGCGGGCCACCTTGCGGTCTAGTATGCCCACCCCCTTGGTGCGCTGCTCAAAGTTGGTGGTGCCGAGGAGCATGTCCACCAGCTCGGCCACTTCCTTTTCAATGGAATTGAGCAGGGCGGTGGTGGTTTTGCGCGCATCGGCCAGAATGTCGTTGCGGATGCCGCCGATAAGGTTGAGGCCGTATGTCTTGCGCGAACCGGTGAGCAGCTCGGCAATGGTCATGGATTTTTCACGCACGCGGAAGAACTGCTGGAAGCCGGAGTCAAAGCCAGTAAAGTGGCAGACAAGGCCAAGGTTCAGCAGATGGCTGTGCAGGCGCTCCGCCTCGAGCAGCAGGGTGCGTATCCAGCGGGCGCGCATAGGCACGTTGATGTCCAGGGCGTTTTCCACCGAGTTGGCGTAGGCGATGCTGTGGGCATAGCCGCAGATGCCGCACACGCGCTCGGCCAGAAAGGTGATTTCGTGGTAGCCCATGCGTACTTCTGCGGCTTTTTCCATGCCGCGATGCACATAGAACATGCGGTAGTCGGCATCCACCACGTTTTCGCCGTCAACAAACAGGCGGAAGTGCCCAGGTTCGTCAGAAGTGACGTGCATGGGGCCAATTGGCAGAATGCGGTTTTTACTGCTGCCCAGCTCGTTGATGAAGTCGTAGGTTTCCGTGTCCGTGGTGGGCGCAGGGCGCTGGCGGTAGTCCATGCAGTCCTTGCGCAGGGGGTGCAGGTTGTCCGGCCAGTCATCGGGCAGCACCAGACGGCGCGCATCGGGCAGGCCCACAGGGGTAAGCCCATACATGTCGCGGATTTCGCGCTCGCCCCACACAGCGGCGGGCACCCTGGCCGTTACGGAAGGAAACTCCTGCCGGTCGGCGTCCACAAAGGCGCGCACAACTATCCAGCATTTTTCGCCTTCTTCCATGGAAAGGGCGTAGTAGATGGCAAAACTGCCATTGAGCGTGCGTTCGTCGTTGCCAAAAACAACCGGCAGCCAGCCGCCCTGCTCGTAATAAAGGTAGGAAACAACATCGGGCAGAGCCTCCAGCTTGACCGTGATGGTGAGTTGGTTGCTGGTTTGCCGTTCTTCATCAAGAACAGCATAGGGAAAGCGCTGCCGCACGTTTGCCACATACCCTGCGCCGCGATTGCCGCTGGCGGGGTGTTGGGTCTGTTCCGTGGTCGTGCTCACGTTATATCTCCTGACGGGAAGAAGTTTGCTTTGCGTCTTCGGCTTCCGCCGCATCCGCCGTATTGTGGGAAGCGGCGCGTACCATGTCGCGCAGGGCGGGCTGCACCTGAGCGGTGGCGGTATTTTTATCCAGCACGATGCTGGTGGCTGCGTTGAGCATGTTCACCACAGGGGCGGGCGTGCAGGTGCCCATAACAAGCAGCAGGCCCAGCAGCACAGCGGCGGGGATGAGGGTCATGCTGCCCTGCTCGCCTTTTGCGATGGATTCCGGCGCTTGGCCGGAGAGCGTCACCGCCACCAGATGCACCAGCGCACCCAGAGCGACCATGAGCAGCACGGCCAGAGCCGCAACCAGATACATATGACCGGCGGTGATGCCGGAAACGACCACCATGAATTCGCTCAGGAACACGCTGAACGGCGGCAGGCCGCCCAGAGCCAGGGTTCCCGCTGCCAGAAACACGGCGGAAACAGGCATGACCTTGAGCATGCCGCGCACGGTGGCCATGTCGCGCGTACCGTACTTGAGCAGCACGTTGCCCGACACGCAGAACACCAGACCCTTGGCAAGGCTGTGGCTGATAACGTGGAACAGGGCGGCAAAGATACCCAGCGGGCCGCCAAAACCGAGGCCCACGGCAATGATGCCCATGTTTTCAACACTGCAATAGGCGTAGCGGCGTTTGATGTCGTTTTGCGAGATCATGCTGAACGCGGCCACAAGTATGGAGAGAAGGCCGAAAACCAGCAGCATGTTTTGCGGCACAGCGCTTGAGATGCTGCGGCTGATAAGGATGTAGTAACGCAGGATGACCAGCATGGCCGCCTTGAGCAGCACGGCGGAAAGCAGGGCGCTGGTGGGGCTGGGGGCTTCGCTGTGGGCATCGGGCAGCCATGCGTGCATGGGGAAAAGCCCGGCCTTGGTGCCAAAGCCGATCAGCACGAACACAAAGGCCAGATACATGAGGGTGTGGTCAAGGCCGCCCGCATAGCGCAAGGCTTCGGTCCAGAAGATGGCGTCCGAGGGGTCGAGCCCCTGGGCGGTCATGGCCGCAGAGGCGTTGGAATACACCAGCACCGTGCCGTAGAGGCCAAAGGCCACGCCCACGGTGCAGATGACAATGTACTTCCAGGCCGCTTCAAGCGAGGAATTTTGCCCGTAAATACCCACCAGAAAGGCCGAGGCCAGGGTGGTGGCTTCCACGCCAGCCCACATGAGGATCAGGTTGTTGGTGGTGATCACCGAAACCATGGTGAAGATGAACAGGTGGAAGAATCCGTAATAGTTGCAGAGCGTGGGCACGGAGACTTCGCCGTGATCCACTTCCTGCTTCATGTATCCGTAGGAATACAGTCCGGTAATGGTGCCAAGCAAGGCCAGCACGGCCAGAAACATGGCCGAAAGGCTGTCGAGGTACAGCCATTTGCCAGCGGCAAAAAGAGCGCCATGCTCATATACACTGCTTACAAGCCCGTAGGCCGTGACCAGAAGGGCCGCACAGCCTGCCGTATTGATGATGTTGACCACGGCGCGTATGCCGCGCCCGCAGAAGGCGCAGGCAAAGCAGAGCAGCGACGTGATCAATGGCGCGGCGAGCAGCAGGTAAAAAAGCATGGGGTTGCTGTTGGTCATGACATTCATGGCTCACCCCTTCAGCGCGGAAAGATCATGCGCGCGCAGCGTGTTCATGGTGGTGAAGATGCGGCGCACCATGTAAACCATGATGATAACCGCGAAGATGGCGTCTGTGGAAATGCCAATTTCCACAAGATGCGGGGCCTGGTTGGCCAGCAGGGCCAGGGTCATGTGCGCGCCGTTTTCCATCAGGCAATAACCGAATATCTGCTTGATGATGTTGCGCTGCACCACAATGCACATGACGCCGATCATGAAGTGACCAAGCGATACGGCCAGTACAGGTTCAAGCCCGTGCTGGGTGATGATGGGCACCTGAACCGTGCTCACCACAAAGTGGCACAAGAGCAGCAGAACGGCTGACAGTATGACGACCACAGATGTGGGAATGACCATTCCTTGAGCTTCAGGGTCGCTCATCTTGCCGAGGGCCTTGTACATTATCAGCGGCACAAGGATGACCTTGGTCAGAACGGCAGTTCCGGCCCAGGTGTACAGCTCGTGCGCCTGCATCAGGCCACCCAGCGCTATGAACGAGAGCACCAGCACGGCAGACTGCACAGCGTACAGCAAGGCGGATGTTGTGGCTTTTTTGCAGGTGACCACCATCAGGGATGTGACCACCAAAAGCCCCGCGAGATTGTTGATGATTATGCTTGAACTCAACATGCTTAGCCTCCGTGGTTCAACCAGTAAACGGCCATGATGCTGGAACAGAACGACATGAAAACAAGGATGGCCAGCACCAGCTTCATGGCGGCGGGCACAGGCTGCGCCTGCGCCACAACCTCAGAGGGTTTGCCGGGAACAGTCTTGCCGAACCAGTAGAGGAACCAGGCAAAGCTGCCCACGGATTCGATCATGACCAGCACCGTCAGCACCAGCACCAGCCAGTGGGTTGAGCCAAGGGCAAAACCGGTGGTGAAGATGGGGTACTTGCTGAAAAAGCCATTGAGCGGCGGCACGCCGGTGATGGCAAGTGCCGCCACGCAAAAGCCCACGCCCAGCAGAGGCAGGCGTGACAGGATTCCTTGCAACTGGGTGAGGGTACGCGTGCCGCATGTGTAGCTGAGCGCGCCAGCAACAAGGAAAAACAGACTCTTGGCAAAAGCGTGGTTGAAAATGTAGGCGATCGCGCCAAACAACAGCACCGTATTACGCAGAACAGGGTCCGTGCAAAGGGCTGCCAGAGAAATGGCAAAGAAGATGTACGAAAGCTGGGTGATGGTGGAATAGGCCAGCAGACGCTTCATGTCTGTCTGCGGCAGGTACATGATAAAGCCGTAGATAAGGGTTATCACGGCCATGACCATGCCCACCTGACCAACAACCGGGGGAATGTCCCCGGCAGCCATGACGGCGCGGGCAAAGATGAACACGCCCACCTTGACCATGGATGCCGCGTGCAGATAGGCGCTCACCGGGGTGGGCGCTTCCATGGCGTCGGGCAGCCACATGTGCATGGGAATCTGGGCGGACTTGCCCCAGGCCGCAAAGAGTACGCCGCCCACGACGATGATCTTGGCGGTATCGCCAAGCCCGGCAATGCCGGAGAGGGCGAAGGAGCCTGTTTCATGGAACAGCCATGCCGCAGCCACATACAGGCCCAGAGCGCCAAGATGTGTCACCAGCAGGGCCTTCATGGCAGAGCGCAGCGCCTTGGGTGTCTGGTAGTAACCGATCAGACCCCACGAGCAGCCGCCGGTGATTTCAAAGAACAGCAGCTGGCCAAAGAGGGTGGAGGACAGCGTAAGCCCGGCCATGGCGCCGATAAAGGCCAGCATGATGGCGTAAAAACGGGTAGTGCCTTCGTGCGGATGCTCGCGGTTGCCCTTGGTCAGATAGGCTGTGGAATACAGCACCACCAGAAAACCGAGAAAAACCACGGCAAAGCAGATGAGCGTGCTTACCCTGTCTACGAGTACGCCGAATATTTCCACTGTGTGCCCAGCCCCGCCAAACATGGCGGAATTGTAGCTCACAAGGTTGAATGTGCAGTTTTCGGGCATACCTGCGTTGAAGTATGCCAGACCAAGGGCCGCGCTGCCTGCCGAAGCGGCAAGGGCAACCACCAGCGCCAGCGCCCGTGCCGCGCGATACGGCAAACAGGCGGCGAGCAACGCGCCGATGAACGGTATCAGGATTGTTGCCAGTGCAATTTTATCCATGACTTCTTCCTCGACGCCCTAGAGCTTGCTGAAGTAAAAGACGAATGCCAGGGCCGCCACGCCGAAACCGGACCAGGTGACGCGCGGGGTCAGCAAAAAGCGCCCGCGTGCAAGGCTGTTTTCGTACAGCGAGGCCAGGACAAAGATGACCAGCAGCTTCAGAACGAATATGACTGTGGCGGTAAGCACGGATACAAGGCTCAGGCTCTCGGGCGTTACATTGCCAAAGGGCAGAAACACGCTGATGAACACGCTGGCCACAACTGCCTGCTTGAACTTCACGCCAAGGCAGACCAGGGCAAGACCGGGGCCGGAATACTCGGTCAGCGGGCCTTCCTGAAGTTCCTGTTCCGCTTCTGGGTAGTCAAAGGGGATCTTGCCCATTTCAATAAACACGGCAAAGGCGCAGGCCACCATGGCCAATGCCGCCGCCGTGGGCATGGATCCGCCCCAGTTCTGGCGGAATATCTCGCTGATGATGCCAAGGTTGGTCGAACCCGCAATAAGGGCCGCCACCAGCAGGGCCAGCATGAGCACAGGCTCCACCAGCACTCCCAGCAGCATCTCACGGCTTGCGCCCATGCCCGCAAAGGGACTGCCGGAATCAAGCCCGGAAAGGGCAAAGAAAAAGCGGTAGAGGGCGAAAAGATACAGCAAGGTTATCAGATCTGCCGCGCTCGCCATCTGGGAGCCGGTCACGATCAGGGGTAGCGTCATGGCAATGGCCGCTGCGCTGGCAATGAGCACAAAGGGCATGATGCGGAAAATGATGCCCGACTGCGCAGGGGCCACTTCCTGCCGGGTCATGAGTTTGGCCAGGTCACGGTAGTCCTGCAACACGCCAGCGGCACCCAGAGGGCCAAGGCGCGAGTGCATTCTGGCCCGGATTTTACGCGAAATGCCGGACAGCAGAGGGGCCAGCAAAAGCAGAAGCAAGGTCTGCGCTGCGGCCAGCAGCAAGGATACCGGCCAGGACAAGGATTGCATGGTGAACATGATTCCCCCTAGGCGGCTTTGATGAGAAGCAGCGCGATAAGCGCGATGATGATATACAGGCAGTAGACGCGGAAATCGCCCTGCTGCAGCCGCTGCACACATACGCCGATTTTTTGTGCGGTGCGGACGATACGGGCAAGAATGCCGTCGTCCCACATGGGCTCCACACGCCGGGCAGTACGGATGACCGAGTCAAGCGCGCGCGACATGGCCGGGGCCGGATCAAGCGCCTGACGAAGGCGGTACAGCCCCGCAAACACGTGGCGCAGACCCTGTGTAAAGCTGCCGGCAGAAAGGGCCATGCGTTCTTCGTAACCATAACCGCAGGCCCAGGGATCGTTTTTGCGGCGCATGGGCAGGCGGTCGGCCTTGCCAGCCATAAAGAGCAGTATGGGTAAAAGCATGCCGCCCAGCAGCAGAAGCATCACCAGCGTGGGCGAAAGCCCGGTGGCGGCATCTGCGCCGGGAACAAGCACACCCTGCCGTACGGCTTCAAAGTGCTGCTGGCTTGTGGTGAGTGAGTCGGCCACGGCGCTGATGACAGGGGCCACGCAAGCCGCGCCTACGCCCAGCACCACGCACAGCGCGGCCAGCCCAAGCATGGAAAGCGTCATGGCTGCGGGAACTTCCGTGGCTTCCGCAGCCTTGGCGCTGCGCGCCTGCCCGCAAAAGCTGATGCCGTATACCTTTACAAAGCACATGGCGGCGAGAGCGCCGGTGATGGCCAGCATCACGATTGCCACAGGGCCGGAAAGGCGGGCAATGGCGGACGAATGCTGGCTGATGCTCACAAGGCCCTGATAGGTGTACCATTCACTGACAAAGCCATTGAGGGGCGGCAGGGCCGAAATGGCCATGCAGCCAACCAGAAAGGCCAGGGCCGTGCGCGGCATGCGCTTGCCAAGGCCGCCCATCTTTTCCATGTCCTTGGTGTGCACCTTGTAGATGATGGCGCCAGCGCCGAGGAACAGCAGGCCCTTGAACACGGCATGGTTCAGCAGGTGATAGAGCGCGCCCAGAAATCCCAGAGCTGCCAGCAGCGGGTTTTTGAGGGCCAGACCCATGAGTCCCACGCCCACGCCCATGAGGATGATGCCCACGTTTTCAACAGTGTGATAGGCAAGCAGACGCTTGATGTCGTGTTCCGCCAAGGCGTACATAACGCCCAGCACGGACGAAACAGCGCCGAAGGTCAGCACCACAACACCCCACCAGACAGGCATATCCACGCCGCCCAGCAGGTCTGCGCCCACCTTGATGATGCCGAACACGCCAATTTTGACCATCACGCCAGACATCATGGCCGAGGCGTGCGAGGGAGCAGCCGGGTGCGCTCTGGGCAGCCAGCCGTGCAGGGGCAGCATGCCCGCCTTTGCGCCGAAGCCGAAAAATGCCAGCAAAAAGGCGACTGAGGCCATGAGAGGCGAAATCTGCGCCTGACGGAAGGCCGCAAAATCAAGGCTGTTGTTGGACGTGTGGCAGTACATGATGAAGAACGATGCCATGATCAGCACAGATCCAGCATGGGCGATGAAAAAGTAAAGCAAGCCAGCGCTGACGGCTTCGCTCTCCTGATCGGCAATGACCAGAAAGTAGGAAGACAGCGACATGACTTCAAAAAAGATGATGAAGTAAAAGGCGTTGTCCATGACCATCAGCGCCACCATGGAAGCGATGAAGGTGTTCATGAAAAAACCCATGGCGGACGCGCCCTTGCCTTCATATTCCCGCACATAGGCAATGGAATAGATGGAAGCGGCAACAGCCAGCAGGGAGATGACGCCCGTCATGAAGGCTCCCAGCATATCCAGCCGCACGGCCAGATGCGCAAAGGGGAACGGCCCCGCGTAAACATGGTTGAGGGCATCTGCACGTTGCAGCAAAAAGGGCAAAACGGCGTACAGCCCAAGTGCGCCGCCAAGCGCGCCAAAGAGACCGTTGATGGTGATGGCGGCCCGCTCGTTGCGGCCCAGCAGCAGGGAAAGCACGCCACCCGCCATATAGGCCAGCACAGCCCAGAGCAGGATTTCAAGTGGATCACGCATGCTGCACCCCCGACATGGTTATTGCCGCCGGGGCGGCATCATCGCCGTGTGTTTCCTGCTCAAGCGCGGCAACACGTTTGCTGTTTTGCAGTTCTGCCAGCGTTTTTTCATCCACAAGCTGCAAGGCCGTGGTGGGGCAGGACTCCACGCAGGCCGGGCGCGGGCGGAAGTAGCACATGTCGCATTTAACGGCGACGGTACGGCGGCCCACATTCCAGGCCAGAAAAGGCGGCATGGAGTAATTGCTGCCCGGAGCGTCGGCCAGTTCTTCTTCCGGCACGTAATGCTCGTATACTTCCGGGTGCCCGGCGGGCCTGTCGGCAGCGGGGGCAATGGCCCCTAAAGGACAGGCAAGGCCGCACAGTTTGCAACCAATGCAGTTGCTTTCATTGATGTGCACCGAATGCCCCGTGGACGTGATGGCGTTCACCGGGCAGACTTTGGCGCAGGGCATGTCTTCGCAATGGCGGCAACTCACAGGCGCTGTGCCGTTGCCGTAGCGCATGACCTCCAGCCGGGGCCTGCTGAGCAGCCCTTGCTGCTCATGCGCGAGCGAACATGCCGCCATGCAGGTATTGCAGCCGATGCACTTGACCGGATCCGCAAAAATGAAATGGTTCATAACCTTCCTCGTTACGCAAGGGATCGTGATAATGGCCCCTGTTCAGCAGAATACGTGCCATTATGCACAAACCAAGTATTCATGCGCATTTTGGGGAATATATCTGCCCGCTGCCCGTGCGGCGGGGTATCCATAAAGCCGTGTTCGACACTTTTGACGAAGGGCTTCGACAGCTTCGACAATTTAGCCGATGGTCGGTGACTGCTTTTGCGGAGCGGGCTTGGTGGCAGCCTGATGGTCGTCGTGCCCGTGCTTCAGGTAGATGAGCCAGTGGAACAGACCCACAAAAACGCCGCCGCCAAGGATGTTGCCAAGCGTCACAGGAATGAGATTCTTGAAGATGAAGTTCTGCCAGTTGAGCACAGAGGCGATGTGCGCGGGATCGGCCAGCTTGGCGGCCACTTCGGGAGGCATCATGTTGTTACAGAGAATGCCGATGGGAATCATGAACATGTTCGCCACGCTGTGCTCGAAACCGCAGGCAATGAAAAGACCCACAGGGAACAGACAGGCGATCATTTTGTCGAACAGCGAGCGCCCGGCGTAGCTCATCCAGACGCCCAGGCAGACCATCAGGTTGCACATGGCACCCAGAAAGACCGCTTCAATAAAGGTGTGGGTGAGTTTGTGCTCTGTGGTGTTGATGTAGAAGATCGCTATGCTGCCGCCGTTTTCCCACGGATGACCGCTCAGCAGGATAAGCGCCACAAGAAAGATGCTGCCCACAAAGTTGCCTGCGTAAACCACGCCCCAGTTGGAAAACATCTGCCCCCAGCTGATCTTGCCGCTGGCACGGGGAATAAGCGTCATGGTCGTGGAGGTGAACAGATCAGCCCCAAGAACAACAACCAGCATGAGGCCCAGGCTGAACACCAGCCCGCCGACAATTTTGCCCGCGCCGGTTGCGTTGGCTATGGCGCAATACACAAAACCCAGACCGATAAACACACCTGCCATTATGGCAAGAAGAAAAGCCTTGCGGGCTGGTTTGAGCGCCTTGCCCTCCATGACAACAGCCGCCTTGTCGCACATCTGATAGGGATTCAGCGCCTCGAAGGAGGAAGAGTCAGCCATAGTATTCTCCTTTGCATGGGTAAATTGTTGAGCTTGGGAATTTTTACACATATTGCAAAGTAGATGCCAAATAAATCAAAAATATTACAGATAGTTATGCCAATATTTTTTACCCGTAATTTGGGGCAAATGTGTCGAAGCGCACAATTGAGATCGAAGCAAAGGTGCGATCTTGGTTAAGTCTACTATATAAGTATGAAATTCTGTAAAATTGAGAAGTTGGAAATGAGGTTGAGTTGTTTTCCCCAGAAAATTGCAGAAAACTGCTCCGCTTCTGCACGTAAAGGGAGTGTCGATAATGTGAATTTGGGCGCAATTTGGAGAAGGCTTTGTAAGGACGGATGAAAAGGCTAGAGAAGCGGATAACATCAGGGCGGTAAGATTCGCGGAGGGAAATACTGTCTGCTCGATGAGCACAGAATGCTCATTCATTTCAGGGCAGGCAGATCAGATCAGGATCCGTGGCATACAGGGCAATATGCACTGATTATAGGCTGCATGCCTGTCGCCGAAATGGCAGGTGTACCGACGCAGCAGCGCCCTTTACGCAATTGTCAGATCTGCGTAGGCGAGATTGCATTGGGCCTTAGCTCTGGAGGAATACAGGAAACTGACCAGATAACGGCTGGGAACGCGGCTTCGTTGTGAACGTCTGGCTTTGGCGCAGAACCTGACTTGCTGGGGATAGCCATGCATAGAGAGCCAGCGTGTTCGAGGGGGATGTCTGAAGGGGACTGAACGTGGCAGGTGTCAGGGCATCAGCAAAACAGCTCCAGCGTCCTGTAGAAGGTAATAAAAAAGGCGGAACCCGAAGGTTCCGCCTCAAAAGCACGGTATAAACCGAACTTACTTCACTTCGACGGTGGCGCCAGCTTCGGTCAGCTGCTTCTTGGCGTCTTCAGCTTCTTCCTTGGACACGCCTTCCTTCAGGGTAGCGGGGGCGCCGTCAACCTTTTCCTTGGCTTCCTTGAGGCCCAGGCTGGTCAGAGCGCGCACAACCTTGATGACGCCGATCTTGTTGGCGCCAGCTTCCTTCAGGATAACGTCGAACTCGGTCTTTTCTTCAACGGCTTCAGCAGCGGCAGCGGGGGCAGCCATCATCATGGCGGCGGCAGGCGCAGCGGCGGAAACGCCGAACTTTTCTTCGAGTTCCTTGATGAACTCAGAAAGTTCGAGAACGGTCATATTGGAGATAAATTCAACAACTTCTTCTTTGGTAACGGCCATGATAAGTCTCCTGATCTTTGGCTTTAGTGCAAATAATTCGATGGTTGCTTGCTATGCGGCGTTGGATTTCTGATCTTCGATGCCCTTGAGGGCATAAAGCAGACCACGCACCACGTTGGCGAACAGCGAAACAAAGTTGGTGGGCACGGCGTTCATGGTGCCGAGCAACTGACCGAGGAGCTGTTCCCTTCCGGGCAGCTTGGCCAGCGCGTCAATCTGGGCGGCAGTCATAGCCTTGCCGTCCAGGCTGGCGCAGCGAAGCTCAAAGAGCTTGCTTTGCTTGGCAAAATCGCTGAGCGCCTTGGCCACCGCCACGGGGTCATCGAACCCAAAGGCTACGCCGCAGTTATCATGGAAGTTATCCTTGATAGCATTGTGCGTACCGTCGGTCAGAGCAATACGGGCAAGCGTGTTTTTAACGACGAGATATTCGCCGCCTGCATTACGCAGAGAAACGCGCAGGTTCGTCAGCTCTTCCACCGTCATGCCCTTGAAGTCCGTGATAACCGCAAAAGAAGCCTTGTCGGCGCGGGCCTTAACGGCTTCAATAATTACGGCTTTTCCAGACCTGTTCACGTGATACCTCTCACGTTCGGGGTTGCCAGGTGGAATGCCGAGCCAAAGAAGAAGTGTCTGGACAGGGTATTAAGAGCTTGCGCCCACCTGTCGTCTTCGACTCGAATTCCGTATCCTTAGACAGATTGTGGGCGCACTGACATACAGCACGCCCACAGCCTTGAGAGCTTAGCCCTCAAGAAATTTTTTAACCTGAGTCATGTCAACCTTGAAGCCAGGGCCCATGGTGGTGGACACTGCCATGGAGAGCATGTAGCTGCCCTTGGCGGCGGAAGGCTTAAGGCGGTTCACGGCGTCAAGCAGGGCCTTGAGGTTGCCCAGAATTTTTTCGGGGCCAAAGGAAACCTTGCCAAGGGGGGCATGCAGCACGCCAGCCTTGTCAACCTTGAAGTCCACGCGACCGGCCTTAAGTTCGGTAACGGCCTTGGTCACATCAAAGGTGACGGAGCCGGTCTTGGCGTTGGGCATGAGGCCACGGGGTCCAAGCACGCGACCGATCTGGCCCACAAGAGCCATGACATCGGGGGTAGCAACGGCGGCGTCAAATTCGAGCCAGCCTTCCTTGACCTTGGCGACCAGGTCTTCGGCACCCACAACGTCTGCACCGGCTTCGCGGGCTTCCGCCTGCTTTTCGCCCTTACAGAACACGGCCACGCGAACGGTCTTGCCAAGCCCGTGGGGCAGGGTCACAGCGCCGCGAACCATCTGGTCAGAATATTTGGGGTCAACGCCGAGGCGCACGGCCACGTCAACAGTTTCGTCAAATTTGGCAAAGGAAGCGCCAAGCGATTTGCTGACGGCGTCTTCAATGCTGAAGCGTTCCTGAAGGTTGCTACCTTCAAGCGCCTTGCGGAAATTCTTGCCATGTCTGGGCATGAGATAATCCTTTCGTTTTGCATCTCCTGCCGAACTTTGTCTTGCGCAAAGGCGGCAGTACAATTGATTTCAACGATGGCTGCATAGCGTTTAAAAGCAATCGCAGCCGTAAGACCAATGTGCCGTATATGCAACGAGCGCCCAAGGGCGCTCACGGCTTTGATAGGGCCTTACTTAACGTCAATGCCCATGCTGCGAGCGGTACCAGCAATGGACTTCACCGCAGATTCAATGCTGGCAGCATTCAGATCGGGCAGCTTCAGCTTGGCGATTTCTTCAATCTGCGCCATGCTCAGGCTACCAACCTTGTTACGGTTGGGTTCGCCGGAACCCTTTTCGATCTTGGCGGCTTTCATGATCAGCACCGAGGCCGGAGGGGTCTTGGTGATGAAGGTGAAAGAGCGGTCGGCGTACACGGTGATGACCACAGGAATGATCGTGCCCTTCTGTTCCATGGTGCGGGCATTGAATTCCTTGCAGAAACCCATGATGTTCAGGCCGTGCTGACCGAGGGCAGGACCAACCGGCGGCGAGGGGTTAGCCGCGCCAGCGGGGATCTGCAGTTTGATTTTGGCAACTTCTTTCTTGGCCATTTGAGTTATCCTTCATCGCTGCTCGCGCAGTTCAAGGCAAAGCCCTGTCGCGCGGGGGGCAAGTCATTAACCTTTGGATACCTGCACGAAATCCAGTTCCACTGGGGTCTGACGACCAAAAATGGAAACGGAAACGCGCAGTTTCCCCTTGTCGTAGTTGACGTCTTCCACAACGCCATTGAAGCCGCCAAACGGCCCTTCAATAACGCGTACTTCGTCGCCGCGGTCAAAGTTGAACTTGGGCCTTGGCGTTTCCTGGCGAGACTCCATCAGGGTGAGAATGCGCTGTGCTTCACTCTCACGCATTGGGGTAGGACGGTTTTTGCCGCCCACAAAGCCGGTGACCTTGGGGATGGACTGTACCAGATGCCAGGAAAGATCCGTCATGGTCATACGTACCATGACATACCCGGGATAGAACTTGCGAGTAGAGGTGCGCTGCTGTCCACCCTTGGTAGGTTCAATAACCTTTTCAGTGGGAACAACAACTTCCTCAATAAGCCCTTCATCCTGCCCGGTGCGGCGCAACTCGTTAATGGTCTTCTGCACACGCTGCTCGAAACCCGAGTAGGTGTGCACGATGTACCAGCGAGCTTTTTTGCAGAGCTCGGAAGTTTCGTCGATAACAGGGTCTTTCATATCGGCCTTCAGGACAATAGGGTCTTGATCAGGGAAGACAGACCAAAGTCCACCAGCCCCAGGATGACAGCCATCACGGCTACAAAGCCCAAAACGGCCAAGGTGGCTTTGCGCGTTTCCTGCAACGTAGGCCAGGTGACCTTGCGCAATTCGGCCTTGGCGTCCTCAACGTAGCGAGTAAACCGTACGACAGGGTTCGGGCCTTTGTCCGCCTTAAGGTCGGCAGCTTGAGCTTGTTTTTTTGCCATGGTGTAATCCGGAGATAAAAAATGGCAGGGCAGGAGGGATTCGAACCCCCAACATGCGGTTTTGGAGACCGCCGCTCTAGCCGTTAGAGCTACTGCCCTGCACACCGTCCGGGGGGCTTATCGCCCCCCGGCGGAAGTTTATTTTACCTGGTTTCGCGATGCACTGTGTGCTTCTTATCCCAGGGACAATACTTTTTCATTTCCAGCCGACCGGTAGTGTTTTTCTTGTTCTTCCGGGTGCTGTAGTTGCGGCGCTTGCACTCAGTGCAGGCCAGTATGATATTAACTCGCATATGCTACTCGATGATTTCGGTCACCACACCGGAGCCAACGGTGCGGCCACCTTCGCGGATGGCGAAGCGCAGACCGGATTCCATGGCGATGGGGGCGATGAGTTCAACGATGAACTGGGAGTTATCGCCAGGCATAACCATTTCAACGCCTTCGGGCAGGTTGATGATGCCGGTGATGTCAGTGGTACGGAAGTAGAACTGAGGACGATAGCCAGAGAAGAACGGGGTATGACGGCCACCTTCTTCCTTGGAGAGAACGTACACTTCAGCCTTGAACTTCTTGTGGGGCGTGATGCTCTTGGGAGCGGCAAGAACCTGGCCGCGTTCCACGTCGTCACGCTTGGTGCCGCGAAGCAGGGCGCCGATGTTGTCGCCAGCCTGACCCTGGTCAAGCAGCTTGCGGAACATTTCAACGCCGGTGCAGGTGGTCTTCTGGGTGGGCTTGATACCCACGATTTCCACTTCGTCGCTGACCTTCAGAATACCGCGTTCCACACGACCGGTAACAACGGTACCACGGCCGGAGATGGAGAACACGTCTTCGATGGGCATCAGGAAGGGCTTGTCGATGTCGCGTTCCGGTTCGGGAATGAAGTCGTCGCAAGCCTGCAGAAGGTCAAGAATGCACTTGGCTTCGGGCGCGTCGGGGTTGTCGCATTCCAGCGCCTTGAGGGCGGAACCGCGGATAACCGGAACGTCATCGCCGGGGAAGTCGTAGCTGGAGAGCAGTTCGCGAACTTCGAGTTCCACGAGTTCCAGCAGTTCTTCGTCGTCAACCAGATCGCACTTGTTCAGGAACACCACGAGCTGGGGCACGCCGACCTGACGGGCAAGCAGGATGTGCTCACGGGTCTGGGGCATGGGGCCGTCAGTGGCGGCCACAACGATGATACCGCCGTCCATCTGGGCAGCGCCGGTGATCATGTTCTTGATGTAGTCGGCGTGGCCGGGGCAGTCAACGTGGGCGTAGTGACGGGTAGCGGTTTCATATTCCACGTGTGCGGTGGAAATGGTGATGCCGCGTTCCTTTTCTTCGGGGGCCTTGTCGATTTCGTCATACGAAATGAACTTGCCCGAGCCCTTCAGGCCGGCGATCTTGGTGATGGCGGCGGTGAGGGTGGTCTTGCCATGGTCGATGTGGCCGATGGTGCCGATGTTTACATGGGGCTTTTTGCGTTCAAATTTTTCCTTGCCCATTGTACGTCTCCCTGGAGAAAAAAATGTTTGCGTTTTACCTGCGTTACTAAATTCGTTTTGAATTCTTAGAGCTGTAACGCCTGCTCCTCGCGTAACGGCTGCGGCAGTGGGAAGTTCCGTTGGGCGGCCCGCTATCCGCATTCAGTCCCTGGACACCAGGGAACGTGCATTGGCGGACAAGGTGACTGAGGGGGAGGCGGAATCAGGCAGGATTTTGGAGCGGGAAACGGGATTCGAACCCGCAACCCTCAGCTTGGAAGGCTGATGCTCTAGCCGTTGAGCTATTCCCGCACGCTACCGTAGTTCCCCGACAGGCGTCCTGTCTCCTACAGCCAAGGCAGTTTATTCAAACCAGCCACCAACCGTCCAGTATTTGGCGACGGAAAAGTGGTGGTGGAGGGGGGTGGATTTGAACCACCGAAGTCTTACGACGACAGATTTACAGTCTGTTCCCTTTGGCCACTCGGGAACCCCTCCACTCTTGCCGAAAAGTCGGAAAGTCCGATCTTCGTTCAGCTTCTTGTGGAGCTGGCGATGGGACTCGAACCCGCAACCTGCTGATTACAAATCAGCTGCTCTGCCAGTTGAGCTACGCCAGCGGCAACACAGCTTATTAGCGATTTTCAATTTGCTTTGCAAGCAAAATTTTCGCTTTGGCTCAAATTTTTTCAAATTATAGTGAGCCGTGCTGCTTTTTACCGTTTTTCGCGCCTTTGCGCGGAAACGATTTGGCCTTATAGCCCTTTCCTCGCTAATGTGCAACGGTTTAATTGGGCAATATCCCGTTTATTTTCAATTTTTTTGAAAATTCCTGTGGCCGTCAGCATTTCTCGCACGGCATCCGCCTGATTTGCGCCGTGCTCCAGCAAAACCCAACCGCCATTTTGTAGTGCAAGCGCGGCTGCATCCACTGCTGCTTTTAGGTGGAGCAGGCCGTTGTTTTCAGAGAACAGGGCGCTGTGCGGTTCGTTGTGCAGCACTTCATCCATGACCATGTGCCGCTCGGCATCCGCTATATATGGAGGGTTGCTCACAAGCAGGCGCAGTGATTCCGCCTTGAGCGGCGGGGTGCGCATGTCTGCCCGCAGCGCCGTAATCCTGCTGCCCACACTGTGCCGCTCCGCATTCTGCGTGGCAACGGCAATGGCATTGGGGCAGATATCCAGCAGTATGCCGTTCCAGTCGGAGCGCTCCGCCGCCAGAGTGATGCCGATGCAGCCAGTGCCAGTGCCCAGATCCGCAAAACTGAGGCGCTCTTCCGGCAGTAGCTCCAGAGCATTGTCCACAATGAGTTCCGTTTCTGGTCTGGGAATGAGGGTGTGCTGCGTAACAACAAAGTCGCGGCCATAAAATTCCTTGCGCCCGATGATCTGGGCCAGAGGTTGCCCTGTGGTTCGGCGGGCCACCAGCGCCAGAAACGCATTCTCTTCACTAGCCGTCAACTCCCGCCCTGTCTCCAGAATGCAAAACAGGCGGGCGGAGCCGGAAGGATCGCCCTTGAGTGTTTCGCGCGCCAGCACTTCTGCGCAAAGGCGGGGGCTGTCCACCCCCGCCTTTGTCAGTTGCTCTGTCGCGTTATCTATATATTGCTTGAGGCGCACGAATGTCAGGCTCCAGCTTCCGCAGGCCGCTTGGGTTTTCTTGCGCCAGCGCTTTTGCCTGTTTCCGCACTCTTGGCAGCAACGCCCGTGGATTCTTCCACCTTGCTTTTGCCGCCCTTGCCCGTTGTGGAGCTGCCGCGCCCGCCCTTGGTTTCAAACACGATGGACAGCAGCTCGTCATAATGGTGCACAGGGTGCACGGTGATACGCTTGAGCAGTTCCTTGGGCACATCCTCGAGGTCTTTGACGTTCTGGTGCGGAATAACCACATGCTTGAGGCCGCGCGCCACGCCCGCCAGGATTTTTTCCTTGATGCCGCCCACGGGCAGCACCCGGCCTTGCAGGGTTATCTCGCCGGTCATGCAGAGGTCTGCACGCACACGCCGTCCGCTCAGGGCGGAGATGAGGGCCGTGATCAGCGTAACGCCAGCCGAGGGGCCGTCCTTGGGCGTCGCGCCCGCAGGCACGTGTACGTGCAGGTCGTATTGCGACACAAAGCCGGGGTCAACGCCAAGGTCTTCCGCACGGCTGCGGATGTAGCTCAAGGCCGCCTGGGCGCTTTCCTTCATCACATCGCCAAGCTGTCCGGTGAGGGTGAGGCCGCCCTTGCCCTTCATGACAGTGGCTTCAACCGTCAGCACTTCGCCGCCAGCGGGCGTCCAGGCCAGGCCCAGAGCCATGCCGGGCATGAGCTTCTTTTCCTTTTCGTCTTCAATAAAGCGGGGCGCGCCCAGCAGCTTTTCCACATCGGCCACGTCAACCATAAAGGGCGGCTTTTTGCCCTCGGCCTTGCGTCGGGCCAGTTTGCGGCAAATGGAGGAAAGCTCGCGTTCAAGGTTGCGCAGCCCGGCCTCGCGCGTGTATTCGCGAATGATCTTTTCCAGGGCTTCCTCCGTCAGTTCCACATCCTTGGGGGCAAGGCCGTTGTCTTCCACCTTCTTGGGCAGCAGATGCTTGCGGGCGATCTGTGCCTTTTCCTGCAAGGTGTAGCCGGGCAGTGAAATGACTTCCATACGGTCGCGCAGGGCCGCCGGGATGGTTTCCAGATGGTTGGCCGTGCAGAGGAACATAACCTTTGAAAGATCAAAGGGCACGTTCAGGTAGTGGTCGCTGAAGGTGTAGTTCTGTTCCGGGTCAAGCACTTCCAGCAGGGCGGACGAAGGATCGCCCCTGAAATCCGCGCCCAGCTTGTCCACTTCGTCCAGCACGATAACGGGGTTGCGCGTGCCCGCCTGCTTGAGGGCCTGAATGATGCGCCCTGGCATGGCGCCGATGTAAGTACGCCGATGCCCGCGAATTTCCGCCTCATCATGCATGCCGCCCAGCGAAAGCCGCTGGAATTTGCGGCCCAGCGCCCGCGCAATGGAGCGCCCAAGCGAGGTTTTGCCCACGCCGGGAGGGCCCGCGAAGCAAAGAATAGGCCCCTTGGACTGCGGATTGAGCTTGCGCACGCTCAGGAATTCAAGGATACGGTCCTTGATTTTATCGAGCCCGCAGTGGTCTTCGTCAAGAATTTCCTTGGCATGGACAATATCCAGCCTGTCGCGCGAAAGTTTTTTCCACGGCAGTTCCACCAGCCAGTCAAGGTAGGTACGCACCACGTTGGCCTCGGAGGAATCAGCGTGCATGCCCGATAGGCGGCGCAACTGCTTGTCAGCTTCCTTGCGCACGTCCTTGGGCAGGCCTGCTTTTTCAAGGGCCTGCTTGAGGTTATCAAGGTCTTCCTCTCCGTCTTCGTCCTTGTCGCCAAGTTCTGTGCGGATAGCCTTGAGCTGCTCGCGCAGAAAGTAATCCTTCTGCGCCTTGTCCATGCCCTCGCGGGCCGAACTCTGGATGCGCGCCTGCACGGTGGCGACTTCAACCTCGCGCTGCAACTGGGTGTTGACAAGCATGAGGCGGTCAATGGGATTCTCCGCCTCGAGAATACGCTGTGCATCGGCGGTTTTCATGCGCATGTTGGCGGCGATGAGGTCGGCCAGGCGGCCCGGATCGTCCACGCCCTGCAAAACTGCAAGCACGTCTGGCGAAGAAAGACCGCGCAAGGTCAGTACTTTTTCGCTCTGCTCGCGCACGGAGCGCAGCAGGGCCTCCACAGTGGCGTCCACCACGGGGATTTGCTCGGGCAGGGTTTCGATGCGCGCTTCAAGGAAGGGCTCCACCTGGCGGTAGCCCGTAACCCGAGCGCGGCTGACGCCCTGCACAAGAATTTTCACCCGCGAATCGGGCATCTTGAGCATGCGCATGACCTGTACCACCGTGCCGACCTCGTAGAGGTCTTCCGGCTTGGGGTCTTCGGTGGCTTCTTCTTTCTGCGCGCACACAAGCAGATGCCGCCCGTTCTTCAGGGCAGCGTCCACGGCCTGCACGGATTTGTCGCGCCCGATGAAGAGCGGCAGGATCATATAATTGAAGATAACCACGTCTCGAACGGGCAACACGGGCAGCGTGTCGGGAATGCTCTGCGCCGCCGTATTGAGGCTGCCCTCGTGATCCAGCGTTTCTGGCGCGTTCATTTCCGATTTGTCCGTTTCGCTGTCGATGGCAGGTTCTGCCTCAGCGGGCCCTTCCTGATGCAGCAAAATGTCTTTTTCATTGATGTCAGCCATATATATTCTCCCCGACTGCTTTCGATTCAAATGCGTTGTGATTGCGTTATGCTGTAGCAGTCTCCATCCGTAACGATGACGTGATCCAGAAAGCGCAGCCCCATACGGGGCGCCAGTCTTTGCAGTTCTTCTGTCAGCAGGCGGTCTTCCTGCGAAGGCCCCGGATTGCCGCCGGGGTGGTTGTGCACCAAGATTATGCCGCTTGCCTTTCGGAACAGGGCCGCTTCAAGAACGTCCCTTGGGTAGATTGAAACTTCTGCAATGCCGCCTCTGCGCAGGCGCTCCCAGGCCATGAGGCGGTTGCGCCTGTCTACCAGCGCCAGCCAGCATTCCTCGTGGGGGCTTGTGCCAAGCCGGGCCTGCGCCATGCGGGCCACGGCCTCCGGGGTTGCCAGAACTTCCTTTTGCCGCAGATCTGCTGCGGCGTAGCGCGCCCGCGTTTCGCCCAAAACACGCCATAAGGCGAGCAATCCCGGCCCGAAACCGGGCACCTGCAAGAGTTCGTCTGGCCTTGCGTCCAGCGCACCTCGAATGCTGCCAAACTTCTGTATCAGTTCCTTGGCGAGGGGCTTTGTGTCCTTGCGCGTCAGGCCATATCCCAGAAGCAGCTCCAGCACTTCATAATCCGCCACTGCCGTGGGTTCCAGTTCCAGTCTTTGCCGCAGCCGCTCACGATGCCCGAGGCTTGTGGGCGGGGTGGATGTTGGCTTTGCTGTCATAAAATAAGCAGTCTTGGAGGTTGCGCAAGGGGGCGGGCGGATAAAGGCGCATGCATTCCCGCAAATCCTTTGCCGTTTTTTACGTGAGCGAACATGATAAAAGCGGGCCGCAACGGAATATGGGCCGCAATGGTTGCATTTGCTCCGTCCATGGCTGGCGCGGCGATGTTCTGCCTGCGGCTTTACGTCAGGCGCGGGTGCGGCCTGCGGCAAACAGGTCTGTCATACGTGCCGCAAGGTAGTCCAGGCTCTGGCTTGGCGATCGGCGGCCGCTCTTTACCTGCAACTCCGCATCCATAACAGTTGACATGCACTCCGCAAGCACCGAGGGGCCGAGTCGGGTTGCCAACTGCTTTTTAAAGGAGGCCTCGTTGGGATGCACGCGCACCTTTTCGCCCGCCCACAGTTGCCAGAGCAGGCGCAGTTCGCGCGCCAGCAGGGCCAGCAAAGAAAACAGCAGGCTGTCTCCGTCCTGACTGCGGGAAAGTTCCTTCCACACGGCGGTGAGGTTGCCTGCCTCCATGTGCCGGATGCAGTCAAAGACATTGCACTCTGGATTCCACGAAGCCGTGGCAGTCATGGCCAGGGTAATGGTGCCCTGGTCGGGAAGGTGATCCGCCCCGTGAGAATCTGCCTGTGATTTTTCCCGGGCAACATCCTGCGCGGTATTGCGCAGCAGTTGCAGCTTGATCAACTCGTTTTCAATGGCCAAGGCATCGGGCGGCACAGATGCGCAGAACTGCTCCAGGGCGTCCTGTTCAAAGCGCAGCCCCATTTCGTGGGAGCGTTGCAGCACGTGCTTTTTGACCGCCCTCTCGTTCAGGCCGTCCTGCCGCCATATCCAGCCTTGCTGATCGGCAAAGGCCATGCAGCGCAGCTTGGCAATGTGCGCGGGAATCTTTGGCTGGCCTTTGTCCCAGGCCACTTCCATACAAAAAAAAGGCCAGCATTGTTCCGAGGGCCGGGCCAGCGCATGCGATACCTTTTTCCACACCGCTGCGGGCCACAGGTTGGCCTGCCGCACCACCAGCACACGCGGCGCACCGAACAACCCTTGCAGGGTAAGCTGCTCCCAGAAGCGCGGCGAGGGTTCCTCGTCGCCCCAGTAGACGTGCCTTTCCCATTGCCCGCTGGCGGGCGGAAAGGAAGAAAGCAGCTGCTCCATGCGCGCGCGCAGCAACTGCCCGTCAGGGCATACAAGAAAACTGAATCCGGGATGTGCCGCGCTCATGATGTTCCATGGTTCTGAAAATTGATAAAAAAAAGACTGCCGTAGCAGCCTCGGAATAAAACCCGTCCGGAATAAATTCCGCCTTGGAATAAATCCCGTAAATCCAGGTTCGTCATCTGGTGAAACTGCCAACGCTGTCAGTATAGGTACAAAAGGGGGAACGGGGAAGGGGTATACAGGCGGAAGGGGCGTTTTTCATCTGCGCAAAACAGCCCCTTCCGCCATGATAATCAATTAGTTGGCAACGATGTTGACCAGTTTTCCGGGAACCACCACCACCTTGCGGACTGTCAGGCCATCAATGTGGCGCTGCACGGAGGAATCAGCAAGGGCGGCCTGTTCCATGGCGGCTTTGTCCGCCGCTGCAGGAATCTGCACTGTGCCGCGCAGCTTGCCATTGACCTGAAGGGCCACGGTGAGCATGTCCTGAACGGTTGCGGCATCGTCCCATTTGGGCAGAAGCTCGCTGGCAAGCTGGGTGCCATGCCCCAGGTGCTGCCAGAGTTCTTCGCAAACATGGGGCGTGATGGGCGAAAGCAGCGTAAGCACGGAGGCCATGGCCGAAGAGAACACGCGGCGGTCGCCTTCAGTGACGCCAAGCTTTTCGCGCGAAAGGTACATGGCGTTGACCAGTTCCATTACAGCGGCAATGGCCGTGTTGAACTGGAAGCGGTCGCCCATGTCTTCGCTGCATTTCTTGACCGTAAGGTGTTCGCGGCGGCGCAGGTCGCGGGCTTCTTCGCTCTGAGCGTCCTCAGCCGTGGACTGGCAGGCCTTGAGGGGCAGCAGGCGGTCTTTTTCTTCATCAAAAAGACGCCACACGCGGCCAATAAAGCGCGACGCGCCTTCGATGCCAGAATCCGACCAGTCAAAGTCGCGCTCGGCAGGAGCGGCAAAGAGGCAGAACAGCCGCACCGTATCCGCGCCGTATTTGGCGATCATGTCGGAAGGCGCAACCACGTTGCCCTTGGATTTGGACATTTTGCTGCCGTCTTTCAGCACCATGCCCTGGGTGAGCAGGTTGGCGAAAGGCTCGTTGAGCTCGGCAGGGAAAAAGCCCAGATCGCGCAACACCTTGGTGAAAAAGCGCGAGTAGAGCAGATGCAGGATGGCGTGTTCCACGCCGCCAATGTACTGGTCAACGGGCAGCCAGTACTTGAGGGCCTCCGCATCAAAGGGGCCGTCTTCCTTGCGGGCGCTGGTGTAGCGGGCGAAATACCACGAGGATTCCACAAAGGTATCCATGGTATCGGTTTCGCGCCGGGCGGTTCCGCCGCACTTGGGGCAGGTGCACGAGGCGAATTCCGGCGTTTCCGGCAGGGGAGAGCGCCCGTCTTCGCGGATTTTCACGTCCATGGGCAGCAGCACGGGCAGGTTTTCTTCCTTTTCAGGCACCACGCCGCACTTGTCGCAGTAAATAACGGGGATGGGCGCGCCCCAGTAGCGCTGGCGCGAAATGTTCCAGTCGCGCAGGCGGAACTGCGTGGTGGCCTTGCCTTTACCTTCCTTTTCCAGCGCCTGAGCCACGGCCTTTTTGCCGTCTTCATTGGCGGTGCCGTCAAATGAGCCGGAATTAACCATGAAACCTTCAGCGGTGTAGGCTTCGGTCATGGTTTCAGGAGCAATCTGCTCATCCTTGGGGCTGATGACCACGCGCACGGGCAGGCCGTATTTGCGGGCAAATTCAAAATCGCGTTGGTCGTGGGCGGGTACGCCCATGACCGCGCCCGTGCCGTAATCAGCCAGGACAAAGTTGCCCAGCCACAGCGGCACGCGCTGCCCGGTAAAGGGATGCACGGCGTAGGCACCAGTGAAGATGCCTTCTTTTTCCAGAGAATCAGACTGGCGGTCGATGCGGTCCATATTGCGGATGCGCTCCACAAAGGCGCGCACTTCATCGGCTTTTTCGTAGCCTTCAATGAGCTTTTCCACCAGCGGGTGCTCGGGGGCCAGCGTCATGAAGGTCACGCCAAAGAGCGTGTCGGGCCGCGTGGTGAACACGTCTATGCCCGTGACGCCTTCTGCCTTGAGAGCCGGGTTTTCCAGACCAAAAGTGATGGCCGCGCCTGTGGATTTGCCAATCCAGTTCCGCTGCATGGCAATAACTCGGTCGGGCCAGTCGCCTTCAAGGCTTTGCAGGTCTTGCAGCAGTTCATCGCCGTAGGCAGTGATCTTGAGGAACCACTGGGTCAGATCCTTCTGCTCCACGCGGCTGTCGCAGCGCCAGCAAAGGCCATCGACTACCTGCTCGTTGGCAAGAACCGTGTGGCACGAGGGGCACCAGTTCTGCGCCGCCTTTTTGCGGTACACGAGGCCTTTTTCCAGCAGGCGCAGAAAGAACATCTGCTCCCAGCGGTAGTATTCGGGGCGGCAGGTGGCGATCTCGCGATCCCAGTCGTATGAATATCCCAGACGTTTCTGCTGCGCCCGCATGTTGTCAATGTTGGCGTAGGTCCACTTAGCGGGGTGGGTATTATTTTTGATGGCCGCGTTTTCCGCAGGCAGGCCAAAGGCGTCCCACCCCATTGGGTGCAGCACGTTGAAGCCCTGCATGCGCTTGCTGCGCGCCACCACATCGCCAATGGCGTAGTTGCGCACATGGCCCATATGGATATTGCCCGAAGGATAGGGGAACATTTCAAGCACATAATACTTGGGCTTGTTGCTCTTGTGGGTGCAGGCAAAAGCGTTTTCGGCCTGCCAGCGAGACTGCCACTTTTCTTCGATAGCTTGCGGATTATAGCGTTCGTGCGTCATGGGGCTTTACCGGATTACTCGGATATGGTTGAAGGATCGGCAGCGGGCCGGGAGATTCCGCCGGTTTCCAGAGCCTTGGCCACGGCATCAAGAATGCCGTTGATAAAGCTCTTGGCATTGCCTTCGCCAAACTGGCGGCTGAGTTCCAGCGCCTCGTTGATGGCAACCTTGGGCGGCACATCACTGCGGTACATGATTTCAAAGACGGCAAGGCGCAGCAGGGTCAGTTCCACACGGCCCATGCGGTCAACGCGCCAGTTGCGAGAAAAATTGGTGATGGCTGCGTCCAGCTCGTCGCTCTTGCTCCACACGCCTGCCACCAGTTCCCAGGCAAAGCCAGAGGGATGGCTGGGCGGTTCCTGACCTTCCCAGCGGGCAAGATAGTCCGGAGAAATGCGAAAGATGCGCCGCAGATCGTCAATATCACGGGCCGGGGTGAAGGAAAGGCCGTACAGAACCTGAAAGGCCAGTTCGCGTTCGCCGCGGCGTGTGGCTGATTTGGCTTTTGCCATGGGTTACAACTGCTCCATAACGCGGATGGTTTCCAGCATGGCTGCCGCTGCTTCCACGCCCTTGTTGCCGCCCTTGGAACCTGCGCGTTCAATGGCCTGTTCAATGGTGTCGCAGGTCAGCAGGCCAAAGCCGATGGGAACGCCGGAATGCATCATGGCCTGGGCAATGCCCTTGCTGGCCTCGGCGCACACGTAGTCGAAGTGGGGGGTGCCGCCGCGAATAACCGCGCCAAGCGCCAACACGCCGTCATACTTGCCGGAATTGACCAGCTTCTGGCAGACCAGCGGCATTTCAAATGCCCCAGGAATACGCACAATGGTGATGTTGGCGGTATCAAGGCCGTGACGTTCCAGATAGTCCTGCGCGCCGCCCACAAGGCGATCTACGATAAAATCGTTGAAACGGGTGGCCACAATGGCGATCTTGAGGCCTTTGGCGTCCAACTGTCCGGCGATGGTGGTAACAGTGCTCATGGCAACTCCTTGGCGCGTTTGCGCAAGTGCCCGCGCGCTAACGCGTTTTTTTGTAATATTTCTGTAAGCGGAAATGTTCAGATAAAGCCGTTGCGCAAGAGCATATCGCGGCTCAACCCGCTGGTCTGCGCGGCGACAGTTTGCTCAGCCGGGCTCTTGCCGCCTGGAGCCCATGCCCCCAAAAGGCTGCGTACATATTTGCCGATGAGGTCGGTTTCCATATTCACCAGCGTTCCCGGCCGCCAGTTGCGCATGGTGGTACGCTTCTGCGTATCGGGAATGATGTTGACCTCAAGAAAATCAGGCCCGCAATCATTGATGGTAAGGCTGATGCCGTCAAGGGCCACAGAGCCCTTGGCAATGACCTCCACCCCGTATTCCTTGGGGAAGACAAGGCGGCAGCACAGCGACTGGCCCGCGCCCGTAACGCTACGCACCGTAGCAAGGCAATCCACATGCCCGCTCACCAGATGCCCGCCAAGTCGGTCGCCCAAGGCCAGCGCCCGTTCCATGTTCACGCTGTCGCCGGTCTTGAGCCTGCCCAACGTGGTACGCGAGAGTGTTTCTGTGGAGGCGTAGGCTGTGAACACGCCTTCGCCGTGGGTTTCCACAGAAAGGCATGCGCCGTTGACGGCAATGGATTCGCCATCGACTATGGAGGGCAGACTGAACAGGGGGCGCAGGGTGAACCTGCGTTCCGTGCCGGAGTCGCGCAGGGCGAGAACCTCGCCCTGACCCTGGATAATGCCGGTAAACATGCAGCCCGCCTAAGCCTTGGCGGCTTCAAGAGGCCGCAGGTGAATATGTATGTCTTCGCCGCACAGGTGCGTATTGCTCACGCGCATGCGCAGTGCGTCTTCCAGGCTCAGGGGCGCGCGACCGGAAAAGAGCGGCAGGGCGTCTTCGTCGCCAAGAATCATGGGCGCAAGGTGCAGGCGGAAGTCGTCCACAAGGCCCGCTTCCAGCAGGCTCAGGGCCAGATGCCCGCCGCCTTCGCAAAGCATGTAGGGGCAGTTCAGTTCTTCCCATACGGCGCGCAGCAGATTGGGAAAGTCCGGCCCGCCGTGCATGCCGGGGCCAAGCGCCAGAACTCTCACACCGATGTCGCGCAGGGCCTTGGCCGTGGTGGAGGCCGCCGCAGCGGGCGAAACCATAAAAACGGTCTGTTCCGGGCGGTCTTTCAGTAGGTGAAAATCCGCATCTGGCTGGGGTAGGCGTGAGGTAAGCACGCAGGCCAGAGGCTGCGGCCCGGCATTTTCGCCCCGCACGGTAAGCTGCGGATTGTCGGTGCGAAAGGTGCCGCCGCCCACGAGGATTGCGCCGCCGCACAGGCCGATGCCCGCGCGCAGTTCCTGCACTTCTTCTCTGGATTTATCGCAGCTTATCCACTTGGACTGGCCCTTGCGGGTGGCGATGCGTCCGTCAAGGGTGGCGGCCATTTTCAGCATGACGTAGGGGCGCTTGTGCTGCTGCCAGATCAGAAAATCGGCCACAAGATCGCGGCATTCCTGCTCGCAGACGCCTTCAATAACTTCGACGCCGCTTTCGCGCAGCTGGCAAGCTCCGCCGCAGGCAACTGGATTGATGTCCGCAAGGCCCACGACCACCTTTTTGATGCCCGCAGCCTTGATGGCTTCGGTGCAGGGTGGCGTTTTGCCCTGATGGCAGCACGGTTCAAGCGTGACAACCAGGGTGCACTCCGCCGGATTTACGCCGCGCGAGGCCGCATCCTTGATGCAGTCCACTTCAGCATGATCCTCTCCGGCGGCGTGGTGCCAGCCCCGAGCCACAATCTGCCCATCGCGCACCAGTACCGCCCCCACCGTGGGGTTGGGGCAGGCATGCCACCGACCTTTTTCTGCAAGGTCAATGGCTTCACGCATAAAGGGAACAAAATCCAGTTCAGACATGGTAGTCTACTCCGGCTTGGGCGCTGATAACAGGCGGTGCAAAATCCAGCTTTTCCGCAATGACCCCGGCTTCCTTGAGCATCTGCTCCGCAAGCTCGTCAGGGTAATATTCCGCATAATAAATGTGGCGTATGCCGCAATTTATCAACATCTTGCTGCACAGCACACAAGGGTGCGTCGTGCAATAAATCTCTGCGCCACTGATATTGATGCCATGCACGGCAGCCTGAATAATGACATTCTGCTCCGCATGCAGCCCCCGGCATATCTCGTGCCTCTGCCCCGAAGGAATGCCCAGCTGCGTACGCAAGCATCCCACCTCAAGGCAGTGCGGAACCCCCGCCGGAGCCCCGTTGTATCCCGTGGCTAAAATGCGCTTGTCCTTAACCGCCACCGCACCCACCTTGCGCCGCGTGCACGTAGAACGCCCGCTCACCAGGTACGTGATGTTCATAAAATATTCCGGCCACGGCATTCGCTGCATAACACACCCGTATGTTGATTGGTGGTAGTGTACAGGCGGCTGGTGAAAATGCCAAGTTGCCTGTCGGGCTATTTTGCCGTGATGCTGCGTCAGGCAGCACTTGCGGTTCCGGTCGCGTACCAGAAGAGTACACTCCCATCACCGCGCCCTTGCCTTCCTTGCCTGACGTCAAAATATCCGCGACAGGCAGGGCCGAGGCTATTTTGCCGTGATGCTGCGCCAAGCAACACTTGCGGTTCCGGTCCGCCCCCGCTGCATCGACCGTGCATTCCTGCTGTGAAACAGCTGTTTTTAACTGCCTGTCTGCGCAAGGCAAAGCCCCTGTTTTTCTCAAAACCGGGGCTTTGTCAAAGGGGGCGCAGCCCCTCTATGATTATATCTGGCGGTTTTTCCGGTACCAGCCCCGAAGTTGCCTGCGAGGCCGAAGCGTCAGAAAAACCGCCCGAAAATCAGCCCGTTACCAGGCGAATAGCGGGAACTGACGCGCAAATTCTTCAACGTTCTTGCTGATCTTTTCAAGAGCGGCGGCGTCCTCGCGCTTTTCAATGGCTTCCACGATGAACGCGCCCACGGTGCGCATGTCGTCTTCCTTCATGCCGCGCGTGGTCAGGGCGGCAGTGCCAAGGCGCACGCCAGATGTCACAAAGGGCGAACGGGTTTCAAAGGGCACCGTGTTCTTGTTGACGGTGATGCCCGCCTGATCAAGAGCGTGTTCCGCGTCCTTGCCCGTGACGTCCTTGTTGGTCAGGTCAACCAGCATCAGGTGGTTGTCCGTACCGCCGGAAACAAGGTCGTACCCGGCATCCATAAGATACTTGGCAAGTACGGCGGCGTTGGTCACCACGCGCTGCTGGTATGTTTTGAAAGCGGGGCGCAGGGCTTCGCCAAAGGCCACAGCCTTGGCAGCAATGACGTGCATGAGGGGGCCGCCCTGAATGCCGGGGAAAATCTGGCTGTTCAGGGTCTTGCCCATATCTTCGGTAGAAAGAATCATGCCGCCACGGGGACCGCGCAGGGTTTTGTGCGTGGTCGTGGTGGTGATGTGGGCGTAAGAAAGCGGGCTCTGGTGCAGACCGGCGGCCACAAGGCCAGCGATGTGCGCCATATCCACCACCAGCTTGGCGCCGACTTCGTCAGCGATCTGGCGGAAACGGGCAAAATCAATGGCGCGGGGGTAGGCGCTTGCGCCGGCAACGATGGCGTTGGGCTTGTGCTCGCGCGCCAGGGCGGCGACTTCGTCATAATCTATGCGGCCCGTCTCGCGCTGCACGCCGTAAGAAACGATGTTGAACAGGCGGCCAGAGAAGTTCACCGGGCTGCCATGGGTAAGGTGCCCGCCGTGCGAAAGGTTCATGCCAAGGATGGTGTCGCCGGGCTTCAGAAAAGCGAGGTAGGCGGCCATGTTGGCCTGCGAGCCGGAGTGCGGCTGCACGTTCACGTATTCGCAGTTGAAAAGCTGTTTGGCGCGATCCTGCGCCAGGGTCTCGGCTATATCCACATATTCGCAGCCGCCGTAGTAGCGCTTGCCGGGATAGCCTTCGGCGTACTTGTGGGTCAGCACGCTGCCCTGAGCTTCGCGCACGGCGCGGGAAACAAAGTTTTCAGAAGCGATGAGCTCAAGCTTGCTCATCTGA
The DNA here is from genome assembly GCF_053570625.1 of Desulfovibrio faecalis. Lineage (NCBI taxonomy): Bacteria > Pseudomonadati > Thermodesulfobacteriota > Desulfovibrionia > Desulfovibrionales > Desulfovibrionaceae > Desulfovibrio > Desulfovibrio faecalis. The sequence continues at coordinate 2,706,685 of NZ_JBRBQR010000001.1, read as the reverse complement.
CGGTCGGATTCAAGCGTGATGGCTCGCGCCAGTTCCGGGTCTTGCAGCAGGATTTCGTCCATGACGTCGCATCCTTTTGAAATGTTCTGCCCGCCACAACGGCGGGCAGATGATTGTCAAACAGGGAGGGCAGAGGCCGAGTAAAAACTGTCGGCTACTGTTGCCACTTCTTGAAGATCACGCTGGCATTGGTGCCGCCAAAGCCGAAGGAGTTGCACATGGCGTATTCGCAGGCGATGTGCTTGGAGCCGTCGGCCATGTAATCGAGGTCACATGCGGGATCGGGGTTTTCAAGGTTAATGGTGCCGGGCAGCATTTCGTCATGCAGGGCAAGGGCCGTGAAGACGGATTCAATACCGCCCGCCGCGCCAAGCAGATGCCCGGTCATGGATTTGGTGGCCGAAATTTTGACATTCTTGGCATGCGCGCCAAAAACGGTCTTGATGGCCTTGGTTTCCGTGCTGTCGTTCAGCATGGTGGACGTGGCGTGGGCATTAATGTGACCAATGGCCGAAGCGTCAATGCCAGCTTCGCGCAGTGCGTTCTGCATGGCGCGGGCCATGCCCTCGCCGTCGTCGCGGGGGGCGGTCATGTGGTAGGCATCGCCAGACGCGCCGTAACCCACCATTTCCGCATAAATTTTGGCACCGCGCGCCTGCGCGGATTCCAGCGTTTCCAGCAGCAGCAGGCCTGCGCCTTCGCCGATGACAAAACCATCGCGATTGGCAGCAAAGGGCCGGGATGCGCGGGAAGGCTCATCATTGAACTGGGTCGAGAGGGCCTTGAGAGCCGTAAAACCGGCCACGCCAAGAGGTGTAACCGTGGCTTCAACACCGCCGGAAATAACTGCGGTCGCGCGGCCCAGAACCATTTCGCTGTAGGCGGTGCCAAGAGCGTGGATGGCAGAGGCGCAGGCCGTTGTGGTGACGATGTTAGAACCCTTGGCGCCGGTGAAGATGGAAATCTGTCCCGGCCCCATGTTGGAAATCAGCATGGGGATCATGAAGGGCGAAATTTTGTGAGGCCCGGATTCCAGCAGCTTGGCGTGGTAGGTTTCGATGGTATGCAGGCCGCCCAGGCCGATACCGAGGATCACGCCCGTATCGTAGGCGTTGGCATCGGTGATCTCGTACTTGGCGTCTTCAAGCAGCATCTTGGCAGAGGCCACTGCAAACTGGGTGAAGCGATCCATGCGCCGAGCCTGCTTCATGGGCATATAGTCTTCGGCGACGAAGTTTTTTACTTCACCGGCAATGCGGGAATCGTAGGCGGAGGCGTCAAAAAGCGTGATGGGCGCGATGCCCGACTCGCCTGCGAGCAGTTTTTTCCAGGTGCTCTCAATATCATTGGCGAGGGGCGTAACGCCGCCTATGCCGGTGATTACTACGCGGGGACGGGTCATGCATGCTCCTTTGAGGCGGGGGGCAGACCCCCCCGCGCTGCATATACTATAACAAGCGCTATTACTGCTTGTTTTCGATGTAGCTGATGGCATCCTGAACTTTCAGGATCTTCTGGGCGTCGTCGTCGGCGATTTCGATGTCGAATTCTTCTTCCATGGCCATGATCAGTTCGGTCAGGTCAAGGGAGTCGGCGCCGAGGTCTTCCACAAAGGAAGCTGCGGGCTTCACTTCTTCAGCGGTCACGCCGAGCTGGTCAATGATGATTTTTGTAACTTTTTCAGTAACGTCAGACATGGTATCCTCCAGATAAATTAGTGGTCTGCTTAACCCCGGCCCTGGCCGGGTGTCTTCCGTAGTAAATGCCTAGCAGTACATGCCGCCGTTCACTCCCAGCACCTGCCCGGTGATGTAGGCCGCCTTGTCCGAAGCAAGAAAAGCCACGGCCTCTGCCACATCTTCGGCGCTGCCCATGCGTCTGAGCGGGATGCTGTCTGTGTAGCTCGCCCGCACGTCGGCATTGAGTGTCGCGGTCATGTCCGTTTCGATAAAACCCGGCGTTACGGCGTTGACCGTAATCTGGCGGGCGGCCAGTTCTTTGGCGCAGGACTTGGTAAGCCCCAGCAGGGCGGCTTTGGCCGAAGCGTAATTGGCCTGCCCCGCGTTGCCCATCTGCCCCACCACGGAAGAAATATTAACAATGCGCCCCTTGCGGGCCTTGCTCATGATTTTTGCGGCTTCGCGCGTGCAGACGAACGCGCCGCGAAGGTTGACGGCGATAACTCGGTCGAAGTCTTCGTCCTTCATGCGTATAAGAACGCAGTCCTTGGTGATGCCGGCATTATTGACCAGCACCGCAAGATCAACCTTGTCTTTGATCTGGGTAGCGAAAAAGTCGGCCACGGATTCGCTGTTGCTGACATCAAGGGCAAAGGCCTTGGCCTTGCCGCCAGCTGCGCAGATGTCGGCCGCGACTTTTTCCGCTTCTTCGGGTTTGCTGACGTAGGTGAGAAATACCTGAAAGCCGTCACGGGCAAGGGTTTGGGCAATGGCCCGGCCAATGCCGCGCGAACCGCCGGTAACCAGGGCTGTCGGCAGTCCGGCTGCAGGGGAGGATTGCGCTGTGCTCATGCTTATATCGCCTTTGTCTGAGTCCTGTAAAAAAGGAGACCGTATCCCAGGGATCGCCTTTTTGCGTTATTTTGGCAGCGGCGCTGCCCGGCTTACGGCCTGGCCTGACTGAAATTCAGTATACATGGCGCTGTGCTGCGGGGCAATCCCGCAGGCGTATTGCCTCAAAAGCGTAACAATGCGGCACCCCAGGTAAGGCCTGCGCCAAAAGCCGTCATAAGAACGCGACTGCCGGGGCGAATGCGGCCTTGGGCACGAGCTTCGCTCAGTGCCAGGGGAATGGAGGCGGAAGATGTGTTGCCGTATTTTTCCACATTGGTGAACACGCGATCGCCCGTCAATTCAAGGCGGCTGCCCACGGCTTCAATGATGCGCATATTTGCCTGATGCGGCACCAGCAGGTCCACATCTGCGCCAGAAAGGCCGTTGCGCGCAAGCACTTCCTCGCACACGTGCACCATGTTACGTACTGCATGCTTGTACGTTTCGCGGCCTTGCATGGTGATGAAAAAGTCTTCACCAACAGGTTCGCCAAGGCCGTACTGGCAGCGGGTGCCGCCGCCGACCACGATAAGGTCGCGCTGCACGCCGTCGCTGTGGCAAACCACGTCTTCAACGCAAGACATGGCATTGTTGGAAGCGCTGCTCACAATGCAGGCCGTGGCCGCATCGCCAAAAAGCACGCAGGTGGAACGGTCTGCCCAGTTTACGCGGCGGGTAAGCGCCTCTGTGCAGACAAAAAGAATTTTGGCGTCAGGATCCTGCGCCAGCAGGGCGCGGCAGATGGAAAGGCCGTACAGAAAGCCCGAGCAGGCCGCGCTGATGTCAAAAGCCATGACCTTGCCCGCGCCAAGCTGCCCGGCAATGATGCAGGCCACGGAGGGAGAGAGCACGTCAGGGGTGCAGGTTGCACCAACTATATGGGTGAGCTCCCCTGCGTCCATTCCGGCTTCCACAAGCGCCTTGCGGGCGGCCTTGAGGCCGAGATCCGAGGCATTTTCCGCATCGTTCAGCCTGTGGCGCTGTTTGATGCCGGTGCGGGAAACAATCCATTCGTCATTGGTGTCCACCACCTTGGCGAGATCGCTATTGGTCAGCACCGTATCCGGCACATAGGCGCTCAAAGCGAGCAGATGACAGAGTGGATTCATAGAAATACCGTAGGGTTATATAGCGCGGGAGAAACGTGTGAGTTCCTCGTTGGCAAGAATTATTTCACCGAGGCGGCTGCTGGTTCCCTTGCGCACAAAGGTTCCGCTCATCTTGATGGCGTTTGTCATGGCCTTGGCGCTGGAGCGCCCGTGGCAGACAATGGCCAGACCCTGAAGGCCCAGCAGGGGCGCGCCGCCGTATTCTGCATAGTCAATGGTGCTGGCAAAGCGTTTGAAAGCGCCTTTGGCCAGCATGCCGCCAATGGCGGGCAACACGCCGGACGTAAACACCTTTTTGAGCATGCGCACCAGAGAGGTCGCCAGCCCCTCGCTCATTTTGACGACCACGTTACCGACAAAACCATCGCAGACAACCACGTCGATATTACCGATAAAGATGTCGCGCCCTTCGGCATTGCCCGCAAAGTTGAGGTTTTGGGCCATTTTAAGCAGGTCGTAGGCTTCCTTGACCTGACTGTTGCCCTTGCCCTCTTCTTCGCCAATGCTGAGGATGCTCACACGTGGGGAGGCATAGCCCAGCAGGTCACGGGCAAACGCATCGCCCATGAGGCCGAACTGGAACAGATGATAGGGGCGGCAATCCACATTTGCTCCCACATCAAGCACGACCACGGGATTTTTTTCCGTGGGCAGCAAGGTGGCAAGAGCTGGGCGCTCCACCCCGGGCAAACGCCCCATGATGAACATGCCGCAAGCCACCGTAGCGCCGGAATGCCCGGCGCTGACAACAGCATCCGCCGCGCCATCCTTGACCTGACGGCAGGCCACCTGGATGGACGCGTTTTTCTTGCGGCGCAGAATGTCCGAAGGCTTTTCGTTCATATGCACCACATCATCGGCATGAACTATGTCGAAATGCACATTGGTGAGATCGAGCTTTTCGAGCTCGGCCTCCAGCTTGGGGGTGTCGCCCACAAGCTGGACATGCAGATCATAAAGCCTCGCAGCTTCTATAGCTCCCGGCACAACCACAGAGGGGCCAAAGTCCCCGCCCATGGCGTCCACGGCAATGATGGGGCGCTCGTTCATTATTCGTTTTCGCTTTTGGCGATCACCTGGCGGCCTTTGTAGGTACCGCAGTTGGGGCACACGCTGTGCGGAACGGTGGGTTCGCCGCAGGAGCAGTAGATAACGGCAGGCACGGCCACGCGATCATGGGAGCGGCGCATGCCCTTGCGGGAACGGGATTTCTTGTTTTGCTGAACGGCCATGGTAGTCTCCTTTTCCTGTCTTGCGGAATGTTTGTGCGGGTTTGGGCGGCTTGGCGCACTTGCCCGCCCGCAAGACACAGCAGATTAGTAAAAAAAATTGTGATTGTCTAGTTTTTGTGCAGAGTGAGGCCGCGCAATGCCGCCATGCGGGGGTCGCCTTCTTCTTCCGTGCAGGCGCACATGCCTTCATTAAGATTAACCCCGCACCCGGCGCACAGGCCTTTGCAGTTATCGCGGCAAAGGGGTGTCGGGGGCAATGCCAGCATGAGTTCTTCCCAGCAAATGGCGGCAAGATCCAGCATGGGGGCGTTGCGTTCAAACACGATGCGGCCTTCGGTCACGCCATCCATATCGGGCAGGGGGGCGTAACTTTCTTCTTGGTCTTCATCATCGCTGCCGCCAGGAAGACTCTCAAAATCTTCAAAGCGCGCGGCAATGGTCACGGTGGAATCTTCCGCGCAACGGCTGCAAGGCAGAACAACTTCTCCCTCAAGCGTGCCACGCACAAGCCAGCCGCCGTCCGTGGGCAAAACCAGAATGCGCGCGCACAGCGGTTTGCTCACGCGGCAGTCCAGGTGGAATTCCTCCATGGGTTCCTGCCAGACGGCGGGGTCGTCCAGAGTAAATTCCTTGCCCTCGGGGGAAAGGTCATTGAGAGAAATGCGATAGTTCTGCATGTGATACCTCGAAAGTCGGACTTCATACCTTTGCTCGTCAATCATGTCAATACATATTGTCAAGCGGCGTCGCAAGCCCTTCTGCGGCGCAGACCAGGCGAGTCGCCTGGGCAAGGATTTTGTCGTTTTCCGGCCCGGTCAGTTTTGATCCTGTGAGGTAGAGGGCCACAACCAGCGGCTTGTTTTTGCCCCTGCGGGTCGTGGCCTGTTCGGGATTGCTCGGCGGCAACAGTACGCCCACATCGTTGGCGGTGCCGTTTTCTCCGCTGCCGCTTTTGTGCGCCGAGCGCCAGCCCTGCGGCGCACCAGCTGGAGTGCGTCCTGCCCCGGTAGCGCAGCCCAGCATCCAGTCTGTCAGCTGCTTTCTGGCAGGCGCTTTCAGCAGGTTGCCGCAAAGCAGACCGTTCAGAGTGCGGCACATGGCAAGGGGCGTTGTGGTATCGCGCGGATCGCCGGGGACGGCAGTGTTCAACTCCACCTCCCAGCGGTCGAGGCGAAACGTGGTGTCGCCAAAGCTGCGGGCAATGGAGGTCAAGCCCGCAGGGCCGCCCAACTGGGCAAGCACAAGGTTGGCAGCCGCATTGTCGCTGTGCTGGAGCATGGCCGCGCACAATTCTGATACCGTCATGCCGTCTTCAAGGTGCTTTTCTGTAACGGGCGACCATGGTTGGATATCGCTTTTGGCAAAATGGATTCTCTGTTCAAGAATGCCCGGTTTGTCCCGCAGAACAGCTGACGCCGCCAGCACTTTGAATGTGCTGCACATGGGGAAGCGTTCGTTCCCACGGTACGACAACACGTTGCCTCCATTGCTGACACTGGCTGCCACGCCAAGCCTGCCGCCGCTTGACGCCTCAAGCTCGGCCAGCATTTTTTGCTGGGATTTTGCGCTGATGTCGGGGCTGGCAGCGGCCAGTGCGCTACTGATGACTGGCGCGCCCATAGCGGCCCCAAACATGGCAACGGGCAGGGCGCAAAGGCCAGCCAGAACAGAGCGGCGGGAGTAGCGGGGGCGTGAATACATCAGCACTCCTGTAAATTTATAAACGAGCGGCCCGCGTTGCGCATCAGCGCCCGCTGAGCAGCAGGGCGGAAGCCAACCCCACAAACACGCAGCCCGCCACACGCTGCATCATGATCTGCCCGCGCTTTGAGCGGTTGAACCAGACGGCCAGACGGCCCCCAAGGGCGGCCACAGTCCAGAAAACCACGATGGTAGCCAGCATGAAAAGACCGCCGAGGCTCAGCACCTGCAAGGCCACACTACCGCGAGCGGGGTCGCAGAATTGCGGCAAGAATGCCAGAAAAAATAGTGAAACCTTGGGGTTGGTGACGTTCATCACTATTCCCCGGCGATAGAGCGTCATGTAGCCGGGGAAGTTGCTGCCAGTGCTACTGGCAGCTCCATCCGCCACAGCGGCTGTGGATGCCCCGGCGCGAAACGAGAGCCAGGCAAGCCACAGCAGATAGCCCGCGCCCGCGACTTTGAGCAGGGTAAAGGCCAGGGCCGAGGTCTGGAAAATGGCGGCAACACCCAGTGCAACTGCCGTAGTATGAACGCACAGGCCTGTAACAAGCCCTAGCGTGGTGATTATGCCAGCGCCTACGCCAAAAAGAGCAGACTGGGTGAGCACAAAGATATTGTCCGGGCCGGGCGCGATACTAAGCAGCAGGGCGGCGGCAAAAAAGGCCATCATTGCATCAGGTGTCAGCATGAAACACTCTCTCCATCAAGCAGAAATTGTATTTTTTGGGGGCGCGGGCGTGATTTGACGGCCAGTTCAAGCCGTAGCGCGTCACCTTTGCAGCTGCAGGCCCGGCTGGCAATGAGCCGCACGGGCCGCCGCCCCTGCGTGTAGCGCGCCCCGCCGGGAACCTGACCATTGTGCTGGCCCAGACGGCGCTCAATATTTGTGGTGATGCCGCAATACAGCGTACCGTCAGCGCATTCCAGCAGGTAGACGAGCCAAGGGCTGTTAGACATTGCGCGTAACCTCGGCGCGGTTCAGTCAAAGGCTCCGGCAAACCATGCCGTCAGCAGAAAGGAAACAGCCCAGTTGCCGATGCGCCATGTCCACGGATTGGGCAGGCGGCCCGCGCTGAATTGCCGCAGATCGCGCATAACGCCCATGACCGTGCCTATTATATGGAAGAAGACAAAGCCGATGCCCGCAAGAAAACCAAACTGGGCAAGGCAGACCATGAAGAGCGCAAAGGTCACGCTGGCTGCAAGGCAACCTGTCTGATCGTTGCCGCCCATCCACACGCGTCCAAGGTTCATGCCGCCGAGGCCTCCGGCCTGGCCGAAGGTTCCCTGGTAAAAAAATCTGCTGCGGGACTCCTGACGCTCAGACTCTGCCTGGCCTGAACCTGTGCCTGCTCCATCCCCATAGGGGCCGAAGCCTGGGGCGCTATTCCACCCGTTGCCTTGCCCTGTTGCATGCTGGCCGGCATTGCGTGAGTCTTCATGGTCGTGCAGAATTTCCACGTCAACTACGCGCGGCGCGCCCGTTTTGCCCGCTTCACCCTCGGGCAGCGCAGCCTGTTCAGAAGTATCGGGTTGGTCATGCCGAGGGCCGTTTGGGGGAAAAGTCATGCAAAATCTCCTCAGAGCGCAAAAAAGGTTGGGCAAGCCCTGCGCCTGCTGTGTTTGTGCCTTCTGCCAGCTACGGCGTCAAGGGGCGGCTTGCCAACAGCCCGCGCTGGTACTACTGTCTGGCCGTGCAACTCCGGCGGCAAAGCCGGAATCAAAGGAGACGTTTATGAAAAAAATAGGTTCTGCAATCCTTTTGGCCGCAGCGCTGGCCCTGGGTTCAGGAATGGGTGCTACAGTTCAGGCGGCTCCCGCCAAAAGCGCCGAGCAAACGCTGGATGAGGCATGGACTGCCTATAATATAGGTCAATACAACAAGGTTGTGCAGATGGTGCAGCCTCTGGCCAGCGAGGGTAATCCCCGCGCTCAGGTGCTGCTGGGCCGTTGCTACGAAAACGGCCTTGGCGTGACGCAGGATATGGAAACCGCAGCCAAGTGGTTCCACATAGCTGCTGAGCAAAATTACGCCGAGGCGCAGGTGCAGTTGGGCTACCTGTATGAACTGGGGGCCGGGGTTCCCAAAAACGACACCGCCGTGGCCGATCTTATGAGCCGCGCCGCCACTGCTGGCAATGCGGAAGCCCAGTTCAACATTGCGCTTTATTACAGCCAGGGGCGGTATGGGTTTGCCAAGGATCCGGATCAGTCCTTTGCCTGGGCCAAGCGTTCCGCCGATCAAGGCTTTGCGCAGGCGCAGCGTTACGTGGGCGCATGCTATGAATTTGGCGTGGGCGTGCCTGTAAATCCGTCTGAAGCCGCTGCGTGGTATAGCAAGGCAGCGGCTCAGGGGCTTGAAAAGGAAGGCAATATCTTTAACACTGAACGCGTATACACCATGCCGTAACGGGTAATGCTTCTTTATTGCAAGACGATGCCCCCGAGTTATCCTGACCGGGGGCATCTTGTTTTTTTTTAAGCAATCATTGAACAGACTCTGCCCATTGCCATGAAGGGCAGAATCGTTCATGTTGAGGTATCCGTTAGTCTTGGCTTGTGCAGGCATGAGAGCGTTTTGCCCTATTGCATATCCGAAACATGACGATAAAACTGAAAACTGCTCCTTTTTCAGAACGGGCGTCAGGTACCGGGAGGCACTATGAAGCTGGGTCTTTTGACGAAGATGTCGCTGTACATCCTTATTCCGTCCATGCTTGGCCTGGCCCTGGTGGCTGGCATAAGCCACCATATGTCTGAAGACGCATTGCGAAAGCAGACCCGGCAGGACATTGCGGCCATTCTGAAAGGGCAGGAAGTGGGCTTGAACGCCGTCTTTGTATCCATGAAGGAAGCGCTTGCCCTGATTGCCGAGAATCGCCGCCTTCGTCTCTTTCTTGAAGCTTACGCCAGTGGCGCGCCCATTGACCGTAGCGACGAGCTTTTTCTCCACGCCCATGACGCCCTCAAGAACTTTACCGATGTGAACAGCAATATTGCCACATGCGGTCTTATTGCTCCTGACGGCAAAGTTATCATGCACAGCAAAAAGGGTGATACGCAGAAGTTCAGCAGCACCATTGGCGAAGATTTTTCAAAGCGTAGCTATTTTATCAACGGTATGAAGGGCGTGGTCAGCTCTGTGGGGCTGGTCAGCGTGGCCACCCAAAAAATGACCACTATCATTGGCATGCCCGTTAAGGACAAAGGCAAGATCGTAGGCGTTATTTACGGAGGCACAGACAACGACAAGCTGGCCAACGCCACCACAAACAAGATTAATCTTGGTGATGTGGGCTTGGCTTTTGTTATCAATACGGAAGGGGTGATTGTACAACACCCCGATCTGAAGCGCATCGGGCAAAAAGAAACAGGCTCGGCCTGGGTCGCGGAAATTCTCAAAAACAAAAAGGGCCGGCTTGAATTTGTGAATGCCGAAGGGCTTGAAAAAATTCTGTACTATACAGATATGCCCGATGAAGGTTGGATATTGTGTCTGGAGCTGGACAAAACCCTTCTTTACGAGCCCATCAGCGACATGCTGGTCAATAACGTGCTGACGGCAGTGGCTTGCGCCTTTGTGGTAGGCATCGTCATCTTCTTAAGTGTGCGAAGTATCGTGCAACTCCTGGGGGGGCTTTCCGGCATTGCCGAGGCCATTGCTGGCGGCAGGCTCGAATGCTCTGCAGAGGAGGAGCGGCTGCTGCGCACCTCTGAAAAAAGAGGCGATGAGTTCAGCGTACTTTCATTTGGCATGGAGCGTATGATGGCCAACATCAAGCGCCTGCTGGGCGAGAGCGAGGAAAAAACCGCTGCGGCGCACAAGGCCACAGAAGAAGCCCGCCAAGCCACCGAGCGCGCAGAGCAGGCCGCCATCCAGGCGGAAAACGCGCGCAAAGAGGGCATGCTTGCAGCTGCGGGGCAGCTTGAAGGCGTGGCGGATATTCTTGCTTCGGCTTCAGCGCGGCTTTCCGAGCAGATAGGGCAGTCAGAGAAGGCTGCCTCCGAATCTGCGCAACGCCTCACTGAAGCGGCCACAGCCATGAACCAGATGAACGCCACGGTGCAGGAAGTGGCCCGCAATGCTTCGGCTGCTTCGTCCACCTCGGAGGAGACGCGCAGCAGCGCCGAAAACGGTTCAACCATTGTGCAGCAGTCCCTGCAAAGTATAGGACAGGTGCGCGAGATTTCGCACGGGCTCAAGAGCGACATGGCGGAACTGAACGACCACGCTCAGGCCATTAACCGCATCATGAACGTGATCTCTGATATTGCCGACCAGACCAACCTTCTGGCCCTCAACGCCGCCATAGAGGCCGCACGTGCAGGCGATGCCGGGCGCGGTTTTGCCGTGGTGGCAGACGAAGTGCGCAAGCTGGCAGAAAAAACCATGGCCTCGACGCATGATGTGGGCAATGCCATCAAGGCCATCCAGACCAGCACGGCCAAGAGCGTGGATGTTATGGAAGTTGCCTTGCGGCAGGTGGAGGTTGCCTCCGATTTTGCCGGGCAGTCTGGCGAAGCGCTCACCCACATTGTCGACAGTGTGGTACTTGCGGCAGATCAGGTACGCGCCATTGCCACTGCCAGCGAGCAGCAGTCTGCCACCAGCGAAGAAATCAACCAGACTATTGTGAAGATCAACGATATTTCCATGCAGACCGCCAGAGCCATGGACGAAGCGGCTCAGGCGGTGACGGATCTTACGCGTCAGGCAAAGGCTTTGAGCGACCTGATTGCAGAAATGAAGCGGGGATAGCGTGCCCGGCATATTGTGAAAAGGGGCAGCCCGGCGGAGTGTTGCCGGGCTGCCCCTCTATGCTTTTATAACAAGAAGGCTGGACGATCAGGCTGGCCGCCAGTCCTTGATGGCGATATCCACCGAGGCAATGCCATTGTAGGTGTCTATGCGCGGGGTGTAGGCCACAAGAATATGCTTGTTGATGAGGGAGGCGGGCAGTTCGTCAGCCATGCGCCAGGCTTTTGCAGAAAGGGTAATACCGCTGGCGCTGTCTGTCAGGCGCAAAAGCACGTGTTCCCTGCTGCGCCCAAGAAAGGAACGTTCCTTGACCAGCAGCGGGGGCGACTGAAATACCGGCTCGGGATTTCCAGGGCCAAAGGGTTGTAACAGTTCAAGTTCCTTGAGAAAGTTGTGATCACCCGCCAGCTTGAAGCCCAGCTCGCATTCCAGCGTGATGCTGGGGAGCAGTGGGTTGGGGCCAAGCACTTCTTCTGCCACAGCATCGAATCGAGCGCGAAATTCCTCCAGCCTTTCTGGCGCAAGGCGCACCCCTGCCGCCTGACGGTGCCCGCCAAAGTTCAGCAGGCAATCTGCCGTGCGGGTCAGACCGCCGTGCAGATCAAATTCGCGCACGGATCGGCCCGAGCCTTTGAGGCTGCCCTGATCGTCGCACACAATGATGGTGGGGCGGTAGTAGTCTTCCACAATGCGCGAGGCCACAATGCCCACGATGCCGGGGTGCCAGTCCTTGCCATAGAGTACAAGGCCAGCGCGCGGCCCGCGCGAAAGTATGTCTGATGCCTGCGCCTTGGCCTCTGCGTAGATGCGTTCTTCTTCCTGACGGCGGGCCAGATTGAGTTCGTCCAGTTCCTGCGCCATGCCTGCGGCGGCAACGTGATCTTTTTCGCGCAGCAGGCGCAGGGCCAGTTCGCCCTTGCCCATGCGCCCGGCGGCGTTGATGCGCGGCGCAAGGCGAAAAACCGCCTGTCCGGCGCTCAGTGCCGCAGCGGCGTTCATGCCGCTGGCAACTTTCAAGGCCGCCATGCCGGGCCGTTCTGCCCGCGCAATGCGGGCAAGCCCGCCGCGCACGAGCACGCGGTTTTCTCCGGTGAGGGGCATGACGTCCGCCAGAGTGCCCAGCGCCACCAAATCAAGGCAATCGCCCATGTTGTGCTTTTTGCCCGTATGCGGGGCAAGGGCGGCGTTGACGCCCCCCATAAGATAAAAGGCCACGCCCACGCCAGCAAGGTGCGGGTAGGGCAGATCTTCTGCGGCGAGGATGCGGGGGTTGCAGATGGCGTGGGCAGGGGGCAGCTCTTCGGGCGGCAGGTGGTGGTCGGAAACCACCACGGTCATGCCAAGTTCCCGAGCGCGTTGCACGGCCTGCACGTCTGAAATGCCGCAGTCCACCGTGAGCAGCACGCCGCAGCCCTGGGCAGCCAGTGCCTCGATGTGCGGCACGTTAAGGCCGTAGCCCTCGCTGCGCCTGTCGGGGATATGCCAGTCCGCGTGGATGCCGTGGCTTTCAAGCACATCCAGCACCAGAGTGGCGGCTGTCACGCCGTCCACGTCATAATCGCCCCAGACTGCCAGCTTTTTTCCAGCCAGCAGTTCAGAAGCCAGCAGGCTGGATGCCTCGGGCAATTGGGGCCAGCGGTCAGGGGGCGTGAGGGAATCAAGCCGGGCGGACAAAAAGGCGTCCATGGCCTCCCTTTCGGAAAGGCCACGCCGCCAGAGAATTTCAAGAAGAAGGGGCGAGATGGAGAGAGCATCTGCCCATTGCCGGGGCGGCGTGGGGCAGATGTTTTGCGCAGGCTCGCGGATCAGCCAGTTTTTCAATGCCTTAGCCCGCCGTTTTAGGTTTTTGCGCGGCCCCGTTTTGTGCGGCCTGAAGTGCGGCGCGTACACCTTCTATGCGGTCGGCAGGTACGAGCTGTTTTTGAATAAGCCATGCCAGAAATTTGAGAGAGGTTTCGTGCCGGGGGGCCAGCTCAAGCGCTTTCAGCAGATAATCAACGCACTGGCCGATGTCCTTGAGCTCAAGCAGCACGCGGGCCATGTTCATGTACAGGTTTTCGTCAGTGGGCGAAAGCTCAAGGGCGCGCTGGTAGTATTCAAACGATTCCTGCAGCATCTTGCTTTTGCGAAGATTGATGCCGAATTCATTGAACAGGTGCTTGTGCTCTGGTTCGAACGCTGCTTCGAGTTTTACCAGGCGCTGAAAAATGTCCTGCGCCTTGGCGTTGTCGCCCCGCTCAAGATAGGTCAGCCCAATGCCAAAGTTGGCCCGCACGTTTTCTTCATCCACCTTGAGGGCACGCGTGTATTCAAATTCGGCGGCAAAGTTCTCGCCATTTTCGCGATGTTCGTCGCCGCTATCAATACTGCGCTGGATCTCCTGCATTTTGGGGAAAACGGAATTGAGGTAAAATTCCGGCTCGGGCGAGAATTTGGCAATAAGCTCGTCCAAGGTGATTTTGCGTTTGGGGCCGCTGGGCACATAGTTGGTATTGAGCGGCTGGCAGTCAATTTCCTTGCCGTGCTGCTCTATGAACCAGAAGGTTTTTTGAACGGTCTTGCGCGTGGTTGTGCCAGTACCCACCCTGCGGACTTCCTGGGTGGAGAAGACCCCGCGAACATCGGTTTTGCCGTTGTTGTGGGAATCGCCTTGCGCGTTTTTGGGCGTTTGACCGGCCATGCTCATCCTCAATACTTCTTTATGTGTGCGCGGAGGTCATTTCCTCCGTAATCTGCCGGGCCATTGCCAGCGGGTCCGGCGCAGCCGTGATGGGCCTGCCCACAACCAGATAATCAGCTCCTGCCGCAATGGCCAGAGCGGGCGTCATAACGCGGCGCTGGTCGCCAGCAGCGGAACCCGCAGGGCGGATCCCGGGGCAAAGGCAGCGCAGGCCAGGGCAACTGGCCTTGATGGCTGTGGCCTCATGACCGGAGCAGACCACGCCGTCAAGCCCCCATGGCCCGGCCTGACGGGCCAGAGCCAGAGCAAAATCAGCAGGGGAGGCCTCTATGCCGGGCATTTCGCCGGGTGCAAAACTTGTAAGCACGGTTACGCCAAAGAGCAGGGGGCGCTGCCCGGAAACCCCGGCTGCCGCCTCTGCCGCAGCGCGGCACATGCGCTCGCCGCCCTGACAGTGCAGGGTCAGCATGTTTACCCCAGCCGCAGCCGCAGCTTTGACAGCCTGCGCCACAGTGTTGGGGATATCGTAGAACTTCAGGTCAAGAAAAACACTGAAGCCCATTGCGGACAGTTCTTCCAGCAGGCCGGGGCCTGCATGGGTGAACAGCTCCATGCCCACCTTGCACCAAGGCACCGTGCCGCGCAGTTTGCGCGCCAGCTCAAGTGCAAGCTGTTTTTCGGGCAAATCCAGAGCTACCGCCAGTTGCGGCCTGTACTGCTGCGTGGGCATGTTGCTTCCTGTGCTGCTGCTCGCGGCCAGAAGCCCGGCTGCACGAACAAACTATGCGGTTTCAGGTCTTTTGCCCCAACACGCATGCCGTGCTGCGGCGGGAGCGGATCATTCTTGCTGGCGGTCTGCGGAGCAGCCCACAGCAGAATCTGTCAGTACAGATCAGCGCGTATCAGCGGTTGAGAATCTCATCCAGCAAGTGCGGATTGCGCGCAGGTGCAAGCCCCGCAGCCACATACACCGCCCGCAGGGTATCGTAGGCCTGATCCAGATTGTCGTTCACAATGACAGAATCATACCAGCGGGCCTGAAGAATCTCTGACCTCGCGTTGACAAGGCGGCGCGCAATGGTTGGCTCGTCATCCAGCCCGCGCCCGCGCAAACGGTTTTCAAGTTCGTGCAGGCTGGGGGGCAGGATAAAGGCAAACGTGGCTTCCGAAAGGGAAAGCTTGAGTTGCGCCGCGCCCTGCACGTCAATGTCAAAAAGCACGTCCTGACCCTGATGAAGTTTTTCCTTCACCGGGGCAAGCGGCGTACCGTAAAAATTGCCGTGAACCTCGGCCCATTCCGCAAAATAGCCCTGGACGCGCCGTTGCTCGAATTCTTCGTGGCTCAGAAAAATGTAATCCTCACCATCCACTTCGCCCTGGCGCGGTTGCCGCGTCGTGCACGAAACCGAGTAGCCAATATGCGGAAATTCCGCCAGCAGGCGTTTGACCAGTGTGGTCTTGCCTGCGCCAGACGGTGCGCTCAGCACCAGTGCTATGCCTTCGCGGGGCATCAGTCCCCTTCCTCTTGCGCAAAGCGCTGACTGATTGTTTCCGGCTGGATGGAGGAAAGAATGACGTGGTTTGAATCCGTCACCAAGATGGAGCGCGTTTTGCGCCCCTGGGTGGCGTCAATGAGTCTTCCCTCTGCCCGCGCGTCTTCACGAAGGCGTTTCATGGGCGAAGAAGCAGGGCTGACAATGCCCACAACCCGGCCCGCCAGCACATAGTTGCCAAAACCAATATTGATAAGACGTTCGCGAGGCATGTTTATTCCAGATTCTGAACCTGCTCGCGGCATTTTTCCAGTTCGTTTTTAAAATCAACCACCATGCGCGAAAGCTGCACATCAGGCAGTTTGTTGCCGCAGGTGTTGATCTCGCGGAAGCACTCCTGCAAGGTAAAGTCGAGCCGCCGCCCGGCATCGCCGCCGGTTTGCAGCAGGTCGTGCAGGCGCGCCAGATGCGTGTTAAGCCGCGTGAGTTCTTCGCTCACATCCAGGCGGTCAGCCAGAATGACGGCTTCCTGCAAAAAGCGTCCTTCTTCCAGCTCCTGCCCGTTCTGGGACAGGGCTTCACTCAGGCGCTCGCGCAGGGCATTGGCGCGTTCTTCCTTGATATTGGGCGCGCGGTCGGCAATAAGGCCTGTCCATTCTTCCATGCGCAGAATACGGGAGTGCATGTCGGTGGCAAGGGCGCGGCCCTCGGCGGAGCGGGCCTCGTTCCAGTCTTCCAGTGCAAGGGCTAGGCCTTCTTCAAGGCAGCGGGCTGTATCTTCGTCCAGCTCCTCGCCGCTGTCGCCCCAAAGCGAAGGGATCTGCAACAGCGCGTTGAAGTCGGGAACATAGGCCTCGCCGCGCGCATCAGCCAGTGCCTGCAAATTATCAAGCATGGCAGCGGCCTGCACCATGTCAAAACGCATGGCGGGGGTGTTGCCCGGCGCGTACTGCAAGACCAGGCTCACATCCACGCGCCCGCGCGAGGCAAAGCGCCGCACCACTTTTTCAAGGCGCGGTTCAAGGCTGCGTATAGAGAGAGGCAAACGCCACTTGAGGTCAAGATGGCGACTGTTGACGCTTTTAACCTCCCACTGCTGGGTGGTGTAGTCGTTTTCCACCAGGCAGCGGCCAAAGCCGGTCATGCTGCGGAGCATAGCTTCCTTCCTGCTAAAGATATGCGTCAGTGTAGAGCAAGGGGCTTGCGAATGCAACAAATGCCCTTGGCCCGGCGCTGTGGGTATACATTTTTTATTTTTAAAATCAGCGTATTATGCCTGCGATCCACCGGAATTTCCGCTGCAGCCGCCGCAGCCGCCACCAGCGGCGCAGGAGGGCGGCATGCCTTTGCCCATGGGGCGCACAGGGCCGGGCTTGTAGGGGAAAGCCCCGGTTTTCAGCGGGCTCGGCACGCACATCTGCTTTTCTGTGGCGGGGGAGTTGCACTTGGGGCAGGCGGGAACTTCGTCGCCAAAAACAAGATCTTCAAACTTATTGCCGCAGGCCGTGCAGACAAAATCGTACATTGGCATGATTATTCTCCTGATTCGTTGCCGGAATGAAACCCTTGCGGCGGCATACCGCAACATGGGGGGCGCTAGAATACTTGCTATTGAAAATGTTCTGAAGCTTGCGCAGGCTGCTGCGGTCAGAAAGTGACCAGCCTCCCCGGCCGCTCAATTGTGCGGGCCAGGGGGCGTCAGGGGCTTGCCCACATGCTTTGTGTGCATATATAAGTATATATACGGTCAAGGCAAGGGCGGTGTTTTGCCGCCCGGCCGCCGCGCAACAACCGGTCTTGGCGACCGCGTTAACGGGCCGCTCCCCGTTTGGAGGAAAATATGAAAAAAATTCTGGTGCTGGCTGGCGACTATGTTGAAGATTATGAAATCATGGTGCCTTTCCAGATGTTGCAGATGCTGGGCTATGAAGTGCATGCCGTCTGCCCCGGGAAGAAGGCCGGCGAAAGTGTGCGTACGGCCATCCATGACTTTGAGGGCGACCAGACCTATTCTGAAAAACGCGGACACAACTTTGGCATCAACTACGACTTCGACAAGGTAAACACCGCTGACTACGCGGGCCTTGTTATTCCCGGTGGCCGCGCCCCGGAATACCTGCGCCTGAACCCTCGCATTCTGGAAATCGTGCGTGAATTCAACGACGCCAAAAAGCCCATCGCCGCTGTGTGCCACGGCCCGCAGATCCTTGTGACGGCTGGCGTGCTGAAAAACCGCAGCTGCACCGCCTACCCGGCGGTGAAGCCCGATGTGGTGGACGCCGGGGCCACCTGGTGCGACTTTAACGAAACATTCACCAGCGCTACTGTGGACGGCAACCTTGTTTCCGCACCCGCGTGGCCTGCACATCCCGCCCTGATCGCCGAATTTGTGAAGCTGCTGGGCGCGAAGATCAGCATCTAGCCTGCTTGCGGGGGGCCTGTAAGGGGTTCACCGAAAGAGCAGCGGGTTTTATACAGATAAAAGAAAAGGAGAGCCATGCTCTCCTTTTCTTTTATGCAGTGTACAGAGACACTGCGGCACTGCATTTATTTTTGTTCTATCAGCTCCACCACCAGCCCCTTTTCGGTAAGGGCCACGGGCCGCGCGGGCAACAGTCCGGCATCCGCATCGGGCCGTTTGCCTTGTGCGGGCAGGCGGATGGAGCAGGCGGCGTAGTATTCGTTCACGCCCTTCACGGAGTTTTTCTTGGGCTTGCCCGCAGATTCCGGCATGGGGGCGGCATCTGTTGCGGAGTCCGCAAATGCCTGCGGATTGTCAGCCGCCACCAGCATGCGGGGCAGTTTGAGCTGCTCTGCCAGAAAGGCCTGCTGCTTGCGGCCCACGGCTTCGCGCAGGCGGGCAGCGCGTTCAAGCTTGAGGCTGTGGGGGATCTGCCCGTCAAAGCGGTCTGCCGCCGTGCCGGGCCGCCGCGAATAGGGGAACACGTGGGCGTAGCTCATGGGCAGGCGGTCGATCAGTTCCAGTAACTGGCGCATGTCGTCTTCCGTTTCGCCGGGAAAGCCAGCGATGATATCCGCGCCCAGGCCCATGATGGGCCAGTGCGAGGCCAGAGCGCTCACGGCATGCTCCAGCATGGCCGGGGTGTAATGCCCGCGCCCCATGCGTTTGAGCACCGCCTGACTGCCGTGCTGCAAAGAAATATGCAGGTGCGGGCAGAGCATGCGGCAGGCAAGCAGGGCGTCCAGCCCATGCTGATCGAGCTGACCGGGTTCCAGCGAACTGATGCGCAGGCGGGCCTGCCCGGCAAATTCCGGCGCAAGGGCCGCGTCAAGCGTGCGCAGCAGGTTCCAGAAGTCGCCCGTATCCGTGCCGCGTCCGTACTGGCCCAGATTGATGCCGGAAACCATGATTTCCGCATGGCCTGCCTGCAACAGCCGGCGCGCCTCGGAAACGATTTCGTCCACCGGGCGGCTGCGCGGTTTGCCGCGCGTCGAGGGAACAATGCAGTAGGTGCAGCGGTGGGCGCAGCCATCCTGCACTTTCAGTACCGGGCGAGCGCGCTTGAAGGCGGAAATCTGAAATGGCGGAAAGGCCTGCTTGCTTGCTTGCGCCTCGGCCTGTGCGGGCGTCGAGGCGGCAACAGTGGGCGGAGGTGTGGTAGCATCCGGCATCCCTGCAGACGGGGCGACGCCCTCTCCGTCAAGGTCGGCCCACGGGCCATGCAGCAGGCGGCTTTTTTCTTCCTGCGGCACCAGCAGGTCCGGGGCGGCCCAAATGGCGCCGGGACGCGGTTTGTAATCGGCAAAGAGCCGCGCTGCGCAACCGGTGAGAATCAGGCGCGAGGAGGGAGCCTCTCTGCGCAGGCGGAACACGGCATTGCGTGCGTCCCTCTCGCCCTTGGAGGTGATGGCGCAACTGTTGACGCACACCACATCCGCCTCGGCAGGGGCGCTGCATTCCTCGCCGCCCTGGGCAAGCCAGGCTTCGCGCAGTGATTGGGTTTCGTACTGATTGACCTTGCAGCCGAACGTGACCAGATAAAATTTCCAGGCAGACATGGCGCAGATGTACGCAAAAGCGCTTGCCTTGACAAGCCAGGGGCAGCTAGGGTGCCTTCATGCCAATATTGCTGCTTTTTATTTTTTTGTGCTGTGCCCATGTCGCGCAGGCCGAGACGGCAGTGTCATCCAGTGCGCCCTCCAGTGCGCCGATAGCGGCGTCTGCCAATGCAACGCCTGCAAGCCGGACCACTGGGGCTGGCAACGGCCTCATTGACGCCGCAGATCTGCCCGCAGGGCTCGATGATGCCGCGCAGGTGGATTTTTATTGCCTGCGGCGGGCCTATCCGCAGATCACAAACATGACGACGGACGCGCAGGGCCAGTGGCTGGTGTTTAACGATGGCCGGCGCGTGCTGTATAACGTTGCGCCGGGTGCGGCCCCCTTGGCTGGTTCGCAGGAATCCGAGTGGGTAGTGAGCGTGCGGGCGAGCATGGCTGAGCCCTATCCTCTGGAGCCGCAGCGGCCCGATACCCCTCTGGGTGTTTCGCCGGGGCGGCGGCGTTCCTACGATCTGCTGCAAGCCCTTTACGGCTCAACGCCCAAGGCTGTTGGAGGGCACTTGGTTCAAGCCCGCCTGCTGGGGCAACATCTGCATCTTTCACCCGCAGCGGCGCATGCCATGAATAGAGCAAACGCCAATCTTGCCCCGCAAGCCGCTCAGGATCCTCGCCTGAAAACCCTGCTGAAAATGGACGGCGGGTTCGCGTGGCGGCGCATTGCGGGCGAGAACCGCCTGAGCCCTCACGCGTTCGGCATTGCCTTTGACATCAGCCCCGGCATTGCCACCTACTGGCGCTGGAGCAAACTGCGGCCGCACCCCTTGCAACAAAGCTATCCCTCCGCCATCGTGGCAGCCTTTGAAAACGAGGGCTTTATCTGGGGCGGCAAATGGCACGAATATGATCTGATGCACTTTGAATACAGGCCGGAAGTCATCTGCAAGGCCCGCGTGTGGCAGGGCTTGGAACCCTTGCCCATACAGGAACTTTCACAGGAACCCGTACAGGAGGCAGCCCCGGATATTGCCCGGAAGCCCGCGCACAAGACAGTACGGAAGCCCGTGCAGAAACCGGACAAGGCCGAAACGCCGCCTTCAGAGCAGCCGCCCGTCAGCCCTGCTGTAGAGGCAAAGCCTGCTGGTGACGATGCTGCCGTTGCTCCATAACGCAGGCAGAAAGAACGTTTTTTCGCTCATGCAGCTTGCAGGCTGATAATAAAAAGCTCCTTGAAAAAGGAGCTTTTGCGTTTTCAGTATTGCCACATTTGATGGAATGTGCAGGGCCTGCATTTGCTTGGCAGGGATCAAATCAAAGCCACCCGGTGGCGGGTGGCTTTGATTGAGATATCCGTGAATGGGGTGGCTTATTCGCCTCGGGCGGCGGCCTCGTCCACAACCCAGATCAGTTCGCCAAATCCGGGGCGCACCTTTTGTGCGGGCAGGGTGGGTTCGGCCAGGAGGTTGAGCGCGCGCGAAAGCACATCGTGCTTTTCCTTGCCGGTCACGAGGAACATGCAGCAGCGGGCGTTATTGATGACGGGCAGGGTGAGCGTGAGGCGGTCGGCCTTGCGTTCGGGCACGTACTGGTCAATGACAAGGCGCTTGCGCTCGGCAAGAGCGGGCGAATTGGGAAAAATTGAGCCAGTGTGACCGTCTTCGCCCATGCCCAGCAGCATGAAGTCAAAGCGGGGCAGTTCCTGCGGGCCGAGATTGAATTCGGCGCGGATCTGCTGCTCGTATTTGACGGCTGCTTCAACGGGGTCTTCCTCACCGCGCATGCGGAAAAAGTGCATGGCAGGAACCATGCTCAGCAGTTCGCGGCGCGCCAGCCCGTAGTTGCTGTCAGGATGGTCAGGGCCAACGCAGCGTTCGTCTACCCAGTAAAAGGTCATTTTGTCCCAAGGGAGGCGATCTGCCCAGTCTTTGCCCGCCAGCAGGCGGAAAAGCGGCGTGGGGGTCTGCCCGCCGGAGAGCGCGATTCTGAAAACACCCCTGTCGGCAATGGCTTCTTCGCAGGCTGCCGCCAGAATGTGGGCGGCGCGTTCGGCCATGGCGGCAGGATCTTTATGGATATGCACCGTAAGGTGTATGGAACGGCTGAGGCCCGACATTTTGCGGCTCCTTGAGTTTATGTAGGCTGGCACGGGCGTTGTGCGGCCCGCCAACCGCATCACTATGACACATTCGCCTGCGCGAGAAAAGGGCATAGTGGACAGGTGACTGTGAAAACTACTGAAATTCTTCCAGCAGATCAGGCGCTATGGTAAAGTGCAGCATCTCTCCATTGGCGAGGCCCAGAGTTTTCCACGAAGCTTCGCAGGTGAGTTTGCGCGCTGCTACAATGGATTTGCCAAGCGGGCTTGTACCGTCAACTTCAATTGTCCATCTGCGTTCAAACGTATCACCAGGGAATGTGGGCTGCACGGCGTTAAGAAAACGCTGCATCAGCTCCTTGCCGTCCGGCGCAAAAATTTTGACCGAAAGATCCACGTTGTTGACGGGGATCGTGCTGATATTCTTGCTTTGCACGTCCACCACGACAAGAAGCGTCTTTCCGTCTGAAATCAAACCTGCGCTGGCGGTGCAGGCTTTGAGAGGAAGTGTATCTTCCATGCGTTTTTTTATCTTGGCATTTTTGTCAAGAAGCAGTTGCCGTTGCGCGACCATGCGCTCCATCTGGAACTCGCGGAACTGGCGAACAAGCTCCTCGGCATTGACCATGTCGTCCAGCTTCCATCCCTCTGGGGTTTTGTCCATGCGCAGCAGCACTGAAAACTGTTTGTTCAGCACGGGGTGGCGAATCTGCGCTGCTATCAGCGCTGTATTCTCCGTGGAATTCTGC
Organism: Desulfovibrio faecalis; assembly: GCF_053570625.1. Lineage (NCBI taxonomy): Bacteria > Pseudomonadati > Thermodesulfobacteriota > Desulfovibrionia > Desulfovibrionales > Desulfovibrionaceae > Desulfovibrio > Desulfovibrio faecalis. The sequence continues at coordinate 2,684,271 of NZ_JBRBQR010000001.1, read as the reverse complement.
AAGGTCATGGTTGTAAAAAGCTGGGTAAAAAAGTTTGGCGGCAGAACGTACAGGGGGGTTCTGAGGCGCACCAGTTCATCAGTTTCTTCCTTGACGGGCTCTTCCTTGACGCGCGCCTGCTTGAGCAGACCAACCTGAATCATGTCGCTCAGATCACGCAACTGGTTCGGCCCCTTTTTTAAAAAGGGGTAATGCTCTGCAATGGCCTTGGCCAGGGGCAGGGAAATGGCGTCAAAGTTTATGCCTTGCGCAAGTTCTGAGGGTTTGGCCGGGTGCAGGGCGTCCTTTATCTGCGCAAAGGCAAATTCGGCAGTCTGCCTGTACTGGTAGTACCGCCAGCCGCTGAATCCGCCCACCGCCGCCAGAATCACAAGCAGCACTGCGGCCAGCGCCAGCAGGTGCTGGCGTATGAATGCCACAAGGGGGGCAATAAAGGGCAGGTTCATGGCGCTTTCCTCTCTGTGTCGGCAGCCTTGGCCTGAGATTTGTGGCCGCATTCCAGAACAGGCTCTGCGCGGCGCATACGTCTGCGTCCGAGCCGTAAAGGCAGCGGCGTGACCGGGCGGGATTTTGCCATGTCGATACGGATAATGCCCCATGCTCCCATGGGCAGCCAGGGCAAGACCCTGTTACAGCCGGAAAGGGCGCATGATGCATTCCAGGTGCCCTGCGGCGCGGCAAGAACGCTTGCCCCGCTGATGCGGCCAGCCGAAAGGCTCCTGAGCGTCCGCCATATCTGCCACCAGCAGAAGGTCGGGCCGGGCCATGCGTTTTTGCGACCACCAAGCAGGTGGAGCATAAAGGGAAGCGAAGCCGAGTTCCAGAATGTGAGGGCAAGGCCTGCGGAGGCCACGCGCAGCGACTCGGCTATGGCCTTGCGTGTGCTTTCGGCGCTGGGTGAAGCAAGGTGCAGCACAACCCAGTCAAATTCGTCATCATCAAAGGGCAGGTGATCATCAGCGGCGGCCAGCACTTCTGCGCGGTCAGCCATGCGGCTCGCCTCTGCCCGCAACTCGGGGTTGTGCTCCGTGGCGGTCATGTCAAAACCGTATTCCCACAGCAGGGGCAACAGCTCGCCGCGCCCGCAGTTCACCTCAAGCAGGGTGCGGCCACGGCGGGGCCAGGGGGCAAGGCAGTGCTGCACAAGCTGCTTCTGCATATGCAGGGCATACTGCCTAGTGATATCCGACTGTCGGTCATCCATACCGCGCCTCGCATTTGCCGTTAATCTTCTGTATATTCCACTATTTTGCAGCATCTGTAAATCAACAAAGCGCTCAGATGCGGCTGTGTTGCCGTTGCGGCGTGCCACAAACAAACCGCAACGCGGCGGCTTGCAAGCAAGAGCCTCGTTGCGGTTGAATGCCGGGGCATGCCGCCCGTGTTGCCGCTGAAAATTACAGCGTGGCAATGGCCTCAATTTCAACCTGCGCGCCAAGCGGCAGCTTGCAGACCTCAACGCATGAACGCGCGGGGCAGGGAGCAGTGAAATACTTTTTGTACACGTCGTTGACAGCCGCAAAGTTGCCCATATCGGTGATGAATACGGTGGTTTTGACCACATTGGCGGCGGTCAGGCCCTGAGACTCCAGCAATGCCATAACGTTTTTGCAGGCCTGTTCCGCCTGAGCGCTCACATCGCCTTCCACCAGCTTGCCGATGGCGGGATCAATGGGAATCTGGCCGGAAAAGAAGAACATGTTGCCGGTCTTGATGCCCTGGCTGTAAGGGCCGACTGCCCCGGGGGCTTTGCTCGTGCTGATGACTTCCTTGCTCATGGCGCTTCCTTCTTCAAAATTGCTGGTAAGGGTTCAAGGTACTGGGCCGTTGGCCTGCTGTGAGGTTAGCCAATGATATATGACCTGCCAGCGGCGGACGGCTGCGGACAACTTGGCACAGCACCGCGCCGGAGTCAAAGCCCGGCAGCTCGTGGAGGGGCGTTCGGTCTGGTGAGGCGACTCTGCTCAGGGCTTCTGTTACTGGTTAGGTTTCAGTTTTTTACCGTGAAAGTAGTTTGAGACCAGCGCGCCGGAAATATTCTGCCATACGCTGAACAGTGCGCCCGCAATGGCTGAAATCGGGGAAAAATGCGCCAGCGCGAGGGCCGTAGCCAGACCGGAGTTCTGTGTGCCGACCTCAAAGCAGAGGGCGCGGCAGCGGGGTTCATCAAATTTCCAGATGCGGCCCACGGCATAGCCAAAAGCCAGACCCAGCAGGTTATGGCACACGACCACCAGAAAAATATTGGCGCTGGCGCGAAGGATGCTTTGAGCATTGATGGCCATGATGCCAGCCACCACCAGAGTGATGGTAAGCGCCGAGATCGGGGGCAAAAAGGGGATGGCCCGCTCTGTAAGCCTGCCGCAGTAACGGTGCGCCGCAATGCCCAGAATAACCGGGATCACCACGATTTTAAGGATGGAAACGAACAGGGCCCCCATATCTACAGGAACCCACACGCCGCCCAGCAGCCATGTGAGCACCGGCATGAGCGCCAGTGCAACAACGGTTGTCAGCGAGGTGAGCGCCACGGAATACGGCACGTCGCCTCTGGCAATAAAGGTCAGCACATTGGAGGCGGTACCCCCCGGGGCTGTGCCCACAAGGATGACGCCCATTGCCAGATCGGGCGGCAGGGCGAACAGATGGCACAACGCAAAGGCCAGCAGCGGCATGCAGCCGAACTGGGCCAGCAGGCCCAGCAGCAGGGCGCGCGGCTGGGAAAACACCAGGCTGAAATCCTTGAGTCGCAGGGTCATGCCCATGCCAAACATGATGCATCCCAGAAGCGGCGTAACATGCGGGGCCACCCAGCGGAACAGCTCCGGCTTCCACAAAGCCAAAGCCGAGCAAGTCAGAATAAGCACGCCCATATAACGGGTAAGTGCATTGCCAGCGCGCTGTAAGATACTCACCTTTGTCTCCTGTTGCGCGGTTTTCTGCCGCGATGGTGTGAGGCGCATACTGGCAGAGAGAGTACCCGGTTGCAAGCGGGCAAGACTTGTGCTTGGCTTGGGCAAAAGGTATCGCTCAGGTACTTTAAGATGCTGCTTCGACGTGGCGCGCCATGCGTTCTGCATCCTCCAACTAGTTTTTTACCCAAGAGCAGCAGGAATGGCAGAACTTTCCAGCCTTATGCAAATCCAGCCTTTTGTGCAGGCCTATGTGCTTGCGGTTGCTTCCATTCTGGACGCGCCCGTTACCGTGGTTGACTGCAATCTGGTGCGCGTGGGCGGCACAGCGGAATATGAGTCGCTCATCAGCCAGAAGATCGCGCACAGTGCTTTTTTCGACAAAGTATTCAAGACCGGCAAGCCAGCCTTTGTCAAAAACGTGCAGAAGGATCAGGCTTGCAGCGTGTGCGCCAATCGCGAAAACTGCAATGAACTCGCCGACATGGCCTATCCCATCTTTTTGAACAACAAGGTGGCTGGCGTTATTGGCATTGTTGCGTTTAACGAGGACGAGCGAGGGCGGCTGCTGGGGAATCAGAAAAAACTTCAGGAATTCCTCAAATATATGAGCATGCTGATTGAAAGCAAGCTTGTCACGCAGCAACGGTCGCGCATTCTTGAGCACCAGCTTGATGCGGTCGTGAGCGGTGAACGCAAACAACTGGAAGAAACCCCCCTGCTGGGCAACAGCGCTGCCATACGCGATATTCTGGCCCTGGTGCAGAAGATCGCCGCATCAGATTCCACCGTGCTGATCAGCGGCGAAAGCGGCACCGGCAAGGAGGTTCTGGCCCGCACCATCCACAGTATGAGCGGGCGTGGCAAGCGGCTGATGACGGCTGTAAACTGCGGGGCCATTCCTGAAAACCTGGTTGAGAGCGAGCTGTTTGGCTACGAAGAAGGCGCATTTACTGGCGCCAGAAAGGGCGGAAGCATGGGCAAGTTTGAATTGGCTCATGAAAGTACGCTGTTTCTGGACGAAGTGGGCGAGATGCCCTTGCCCGTGCAGGCCAAACTGCTGCGCGTGCTTCAGGATAAATGCGTGCAGCGGGTGGGCGGCTCCGCGTCCATCCCGGTGAATGTGCGCATTGTCTGCGCCAGCAACCGCAATTTGCAGGAAATGGTCGCTCAGGGGACCTTTCGCAACGATCTGTATTACCGCCTGAATGTCATCCCCATCCATATACCGCCATTGCGTCAGCGGCGCGAGGATATCCCTGTTTTTATCGAGAGCTTTCTTGCCCGCTACCGACGTGAGCTGCGCCGCGACATACGCGGGCTTGACCCTGCGGCTTTTGACGCGTTTATGAGCCATGACTGGCCGGGGAATGTGCGTGAATTGCGCAATATCATTGAATATCTTGTTAACGTTGTTGAAGGCCCGCTGATACGGGCCAATGATTTGCCGCAGCATTTTTTTGCTAGGCGGTCGGGAGCATCGTCTGCAACAACGCTCAAGGAAATGCTCGCAGCGCACGAAAAACAGCTTTTGAAGCGCCTGATCTGCGCAGCTGCCAGCACGGAGCAGAAAAAACTTCTGGCTCAGCGTCTGGGCATCAGCAGCGCCACATTGTATCGTAAACTGCAGGAATATAATCTGCTGCATTAGTCCAGCGAAATAATACAACCGCCAGGCTCGTCTTTTCTGACCGTTTCCATGCAGCTGCGGCAAGTGTTTCTCGAATTTGAGAAACCTATTCTCATATTTGAGAACGCAATAATGCCTTGAAATACTAACTAATTTAACTATATTTGTTCTGAATGTTTTCAATTTTGCATCTGGCAGCTCATTGCCCCGGTGTGGGGTGAGTGCAGTAAATGCTAGAGCCGCAAGGTCTGGGAAGGGGTATATGATTTTGGAATGAATTTTGATAGGGTGCTAATGATTTTGGTCCCCCCCCAGAGTATTGCCAAGACCAGCGACGCTGCCGCGCCTTACTAAAGGCCGGGATAAACCGTACACAGGAGTATGCTATGAAAAAGGGTTTGATTTCGCTGTTGGTTGCCGTGGTCATGCTGGCGGCTGGGCTGGCCCAGATGCCCCAGGCGGCGGAGCTGAAAACGTTTACCATTACCTCTGGCCCGCTTGGCGGCGATTTTTACGCCCTTGGCGGCGTTGTCGGCGAGGCGGCACGTTCGGTCATGCCTGGCGCTACCGTGAGCGTCAACACTGGCGGCTCGGTGGAAAACCTGCTGAAGATCGATGCGGGCAAGGCTGATCTTGGCACAAGCATGATCAAGCTGTATGAAGAAAGCCTCAAGGCCGAAGGCGTGTTTGCCAACCGTAAGCCCGTGCAGAATGTAAAAATCATGATGTATGTGGCGCCCATGCCCATGAGCTTCTTTCTTGTGCGTGAGGATTCCCCCTACACCTCCATTGCGGATATTGCCCGCACCAAGCCTAAAATCCGCCTGCTGACCTCCAAAAAAGGCTCCTCGCCCGCTGTTGCCTCTGAGAACATGCTCAAGCAGTACGGTCTCTCGTTTGAAGACATCAAGGAATGGGGCGGCTCCGTGAGCTACGTTTCCTATGCGGAAGCCTCCTCCCTCATTCAGGACGGTCACGCGGACGCCTATGTGGGCCCCATCGTTTCGTCCATCAACGAGTTGATCACCACCGTCAAAATGAAGATGCTGCCCATTGATCAGGCGGTTCTCGACAAGCTGAGCAGCGATGGCTACATGACCTTCACCCTCAAGGCCGGGCAGTATTACTTTATCACAAAGGATACGCCGCACATGGCCGAAACCGTGGTTTTGCCCGTGGGTGCGAACCTGCCTGACGATGCCGTGTACGCCCTGACCAAGGTGCTTTGCGAAAAGCCCGAGATGATCCGTAATGTGCACCAGACCTATTCGGTCTTTGACCCCAGCAAAAGCGCAGATCATATTGCCGTGCAATACATTCATCCCGGTGCCCTGCGTTATTACAAGGAAAAGGGCTGGGTGAAATAATGGCTTCTTCCGAACAAAAGGACGCCACAGGAGCGTCAACCAAGGTCAATCTGGCCCGCAGTGCTGTGGAAAAAGAACTTGCAGGCGAAGCCAGCAATGACTTTGACGAAGTTGCGGGCCAGCAGGGTTTCGCCAGACTTGTGCAATACCTCATATTCTTTGGCTGCCTGCTCTTTGCGGGCTACCATTGTGTCACCACGATTTTTGGCATGCCGGTGGCCTATGTGCATCGGCCCATCCACGTCATGTTTGCTGCATCACTGGCCTTTCTGGTGTACCCATCCAGCAAGAAGCGCGGGCCAGCGCCCCTTGATCTCGTACTGGCGCTGGTGGCTCTGGCGGCTTTTGCGCTGCCTGCCATTCAGGCAGACCAGATTGCGGAACGTCTGGTCATGGTTGACGACCTTACCCTTAGCCAGACCATCAGCGGTATTACTGCCCTGGTGCTGGTTCTGGTGCTTATCCAGCGCGTAGTTGGCATGTCGTTGCTGGTGGTCTGCCTCCTGTTTCTTGCCTATGCGTTGTGGGGGAACCATATCCCCGGCATGCTCGCGCACAAAGGCTTTTCGTGGAACGAAGTGGTGGATTATCTGGGGTTCGGGCTTGAGGGCCTGTATTCTTCAGCCATTGGTGTCTCGGCTACCTACATTGCTGCCTTCATTGTATTCGGCACCTTTCTTGAGAGGTGCGGCGCGGGCGATGTGCTCATGGATCTCGGCCGTGCGCTGACAGGCCATTATCGCGGCGGCCCTGCAAAGATTGCTGTTATTACCAGCGCTTTTTTCGGCACCATTTCCGGTTCGGCTGCCGCCAATGTTTACGCAACGGGCGCGTTCACCATCCCCATGATGAAAAAGGCCGGGTACAAACCTGTGTTTGCCGGCGCGGTGGAGGCTGCGGCCTCCACCGGCGGGCAGATCATGCCCCCTGTCATGGGCGCAGCTGCATTCCTGATGGCGGATACGCTGGGCATACCCTACCTTGAGGTATGCAAGGCGGCGGTGATCCCGGCCTTTCTGTACTTTTTTTCCATCCTCATGATGGTGGACTTTGAGGCTGCCAAGCTGGGCCTTTTGGGGGTTCCCAAGGAAGAACTGCCCCGCATGAAGGATGTTGTCAAAAGACTCTATCTTCTGCTGCCCATTGTGGTGCTGCTTGTGATCATGATGCTCGGCTACACGCCCTTCAGGGCGGCGATTGCTGCCGCTGCGTCTGCCGTGGTTGTTTCGTGGGGCGATAAAAAGTTTGCCATCGGGCCGCGCCGCTTAGTTGAAATACTTTCCACCGCCGGGCGGCGCATGATCCTGATTGCAGTTGCCTGCCTTGGCGCGGGTATTGTCATCGGCGTTGTGTCGCTTACGGGCGTGGGGCTTAACCTCGCCTCGGTGGTCATTTCCATATCCGGCGGCAGCACCATAGTCGCGCTGATTCTGATCATGCTTGCCTCGCTCCTCATGGGCATGGGCACGCCCACCACCGTGGCCTATGTGCTTGTGGCGACCCTGGGGGTTCCCGCCTTGCGCGAGCTTGGCTTCAGCGTGCTTTCCTCGCATTTCTTCGTATTTTATTTCGGGGTGATCTCAATGGTTACTCCTCCGGTGGCCGTTGCCGCTTACGCTGGCGCGGAAGTGGCGGGCGCCTCCATGATGCGAACGGGCCTGATCGCCTCGCGCTTGTGCAGCGTGGCCTTTATTGTGCCGTTCTTCTTTATGTATGACCCGGCTCTGCTCATGCAGGGCGAGTGGCAGAACATCCTCCAGGTTTTTGTTACCGCCACCATTGGCACCATTGCCCTGGCTGGCGGCATGGAACGCTGGTTTTTCCGCCCCATACCGTTGCCGGTGGCCCTGCTGTTGATTGTGGGCGCGTGTCTGCTGATTATCCCCGGCACCATTACAGACATGATTGGCCTTGGCATTGTGTTTGTTACCGGCGCATATTGTAAAATGAGCAGCAAGGCCGTGCAGGCCCGTGCTGTTGCCTGAGGCAGAGCATTAAAGGAGATTGAAGATGGGAAAATTGATTTATCCTGAAGGTTCCTGGGTAGCGATTGTTACCCCCTTTACCGAAAATAACACCATTGACCTCGGTGTAATGCATGATCTTGTGGATTTTCACGCCGCCAACGGCACCAGCACCCTGCTGGTGCTGGGTTCCACCGGCGAACCCACAACCCTGACCATTGAAGAAAAAAAGACCGTCATCAAGGACATGGCCAGCTACTGCAAGGGCAAGATCCATGCGTTTTTTGGCGTGACCCACGGCGACACCGAAAAAACCATCGAACTTGCGCGCTATGCGCAGGAGCAGGACGCGGACGGCATCGTTGTTGTGGTGCCGCCCTATCTATGCCCGGATCAGGCGTCCGTGCTGGAATACCTCATTGATGTCTGCCTTTCTGTTGATATCAGCGTGGGCCTGTACAACAACCCCGCCAGAGTCGTGGCCAACGTCAATGCGGAAACAGTCATCACCCTGTTCAATTCCGTACCTAACCTGGTGGCCGACAAGGAAGCCATGCCCAACGTGGGCCAGATTGCCACCATTCAGGAAGGCACCCACGGCGAACTGCCCATCCTGTGCTGCGATTCGCCCGCCTACGCCCTGACCCTGCCCGTGCTGGCCTTTGGCGGCGCGGGAACAGCCAACGTGACGGGCAATATTCACCCCCGCGCCATGGCTGAAATGTCCCGGCCCTGGAAGAATTTTGAAGACGTGCAGCGTACCCGCAGGATTTACAACGAGCTGCTGCCCATCATGGAGGCCTGCTACGCTGCCACCAACCCTGTGGCGGTCAAGACCTTTGTGCGCCTGCTGGGCTTTCCTGTCGGTCACTGCAAGCGCCCCATGCGCGATGTCAGCCCCGAGATTCAGGAAGGCATGAAGTGGCTGATTGAAGAATTTGAGCTCAAGAAAATCTACAACCTCAAGTGATGCCCTGTAGTTACAGCTTATAACTTCATGGTGAGCATCGAGGATTTCATGCAAGTAACAGAACTGACCCAGCCCAAGTGGTACAAATTGCGCCTTGGCCCAGGCTCTGACCTGTTTCAGGGCTTGCGGGATTTTTTTGAGCAGCAGAAGCTTGAACGGGCCTTTATTCTTTCAAGCATTGGCTCCCTTGAAAAAATTATCTGCAACTATCCCGTAACATGTACAACCATGCCGCCGCCGGTGAAATCCAAAACCATTGAAAAGTTCTTGGAAGTCAACGGCATCACGGGCGAAATGTGGCGCGAGAACAATCAGGTGCGCGTTCACCTGCACGGCTCTGTAACCCACGAGGGCGAAACGCTTTTTGGGGGCGGCATGGCTGATGGCGCCAAGGTGCTGGTTCAGGTTGAGATGGTGGTCATGGGACTGCTGGAACAATAAATTTCTGGAGAAAGATCATGCCTTTTCTTACCTTTACCTGCGAACACTGCAACAAGGTATCTCACCGGTTTCTGCGCCCCTCGCAGGTGCGCGGCACGGTTCTTTGCCCCCATTGCAAAAAGCCCATCACTTCGGGCGGCAAATCTGCATCCAGTTCGCCAGCGCCCGCCAGCGGCCAGCAGGTAACCTGCGCGAAACTGTAGGCGCGTACACTCTTCATTTAATTGGGCGCACCCCTTCCGGCGCAATGGATTTGCCGGATATCCGCTGCGGGAAACCGCAGCGGCAGGGGGAGCGCGCCCCGAAAAACCAAAATTTGGCGGATACCATGCAGGAGCATGAACTTGTCGTTATCGGTGCTGGCCCTGCCGGAGCCAGCGCAGGCATATACGCCCGTAGGGCGGGCCTCAACGTGCTGCTGCTGGAAAGCGGTAATGGCGGCAGCCAGATATGCAATACACTTGATGTGGAAAACTGGCCCGGTCTGCCCAATGTGAGCGGGCCGGAACTGGACAAATCCTTTCGCGAGCATGCCGGGCATCTGGGGTGCACTTTTGCCAGAGGCGACGTGCTCGGGCTGGAAGGGCAGGGCGACCGCCAGATTATCCGCACCACCAAGGGCGACTACGCGGCGCAGGCTGTCATCATCGCCAGCGGCGCTACCCACCGGCGGCTTGGCTGCCACGGTGAAGACACGCTGACCGGGGCAGGCGTGAGCTACTGCGCCGTTTGCGATGCGCCTTTTTATGAAGGCGAGGCTGTGGCTGTTGTGGGCGGCGGCAATACAGCGGTGGAGGAAGCCCTCTACCTGACGCGCTTTGCCAGCAAGGTGTACATTGTTCATCGGCGGGATGCCTTCAGGGCGGACAGCGTGCTGACAGGCCGCGCCCTCGCCAATGACAAAATCATTCCAGTCTGGAACAGCGCAGTGGCGAGCGTCAACGGCAGAGATATGGTCGAAGGCATGACCCTTCGCAACACGGTCAGCGGTGACTGCACCGAGCTTGAAGTGGCGGGCGTGTTTGTATGCGTGGGCATTGAACCCAATACGGCATTTCTTGATGAGCGATTTCTGCGCGCGGATGGAGGCTGGCTGGCTACGGATGTCCACCTGCGCACATCTGTTCCGGGTGTTTTTGCAGCGGGCGACGTGCGCGACACCCCTTTGCGCCAGATTGTCACGGCGGCGGCAGACGGTGCGCTGGCTGCCATTTCCGCCTATCACTGGCTGCAATCCCGGTAGCGAGTTTTCAGCCTTCGCGGCCCGCGTGGCCTGCGGCTGTGCAGAAAAATAAACGCCGTCTGCGGTACGGCAGATCGGCAAGGAGATTCCCATGCTTGCAATAGACAGAGACAGTTTTGAACAGGAAGTGCTGCAAAGCAGCGAGCCGGTAGTTGTGGAATTTTGGGGCGAGCAGTGCTCCGTTTGCGTGGCCATGATGCCGGAAGTGGAAGAACTGGCGAAAAATTTTGAAGGCCGGGTCAAGTTTTGCAAGATTCCCATTGCCGGAAGCCGCAGGCTCTGCATTGAACTCAAGATCATGACCGTGCCTGTGTTTCTGTTCTACAAGAATGGAGAACTGGTTGACCGCATCGCCAATCAGGATCTGAGCGTGGAAAACATCCGCGCCAAGGCGGAATCCCTGCTGAAATAGCCTTAATGGGCGGCGCGACGGTGCTGGCTGAGTTTTCTCCCTGACCGCAGGCAGACCAAGGACAATACAAACTGACATGGGGCATAGTTGCGTTCGCTTACTGGGCGCGTATGACCATGATGGATACTATGGATACTTACGTAAAATATCTCGAAATTCTGCGCGAAGAGCTGATCCCGGCCCAGGGTTGCACCGAACCCATCGCCATTGCCTTTGCCGGAGCGCTGGTGACAAAGGTTCTTGGAACCTTTCCCGATCGCCTGACGGTGGCTTGCAGCGGGAACATGATCAAAAACGCCAAGAGCGTAGTTGTGCCCAATTCCGGCGGGCAGAAGGGCATTGCCGTTGCCGCCACGCTCGGCGCAGTGGGGGGCAACCCCGATTTGCAGTTGCAGGTGCTCACTCCGGTTGCCCCTGAGGATGCCGAGCGCGCCCGGCAGCTTACGGCGGCGGGATTTTGCACGGTGGAGCTGCTCAAGAGCATTGTTAACCTGCACATTCTGGTGACGGCGGTGGCTGGCGACAGCAGCGCCGTGGTGGAAATTGCCGAGGAGCACACCAACGTGGTGCGCATTGAAAAGAACGGCAAGATTCTTGAGGGCGGGGAATACAAGCCTGATGTGCAGGGCCATGAAGAAAGCCGCGCTTTTATGAGCATAGCCGGGATTCTTGATTTTGCCGAAAACTGCAATATTGAAGATGTGCGCGATATTCTGGACAAGCAGATTCTGTGCAACAGCAATATTGCCGTTGAAGGCCTGAGCCACCAGTATTCCATGGGGGTTGGCCGCTCCCTGCTTGATTCGCGCGGCAGCGATGTGCGCACCCGGGCCACAGCGGTGGCAGCCGCTGGCTCCGATGCCCGCATGGGCGGCAGCGATCTGCCGGTTATCATCAATTCCGGCAGCGGCAATCAGGGCATTACGGTTTCGCTTCCGGTCATTGAATACGCCCGCGAGCTGGGCCTGCCGGACGAAAAGCTTTACCGGGCGCTGCTCATCAGCAATCTTGTGGCCATACACAACAAGTCGGGCATTGGCAGGCTTTCGGCCTACTGCGGGGCTGTCAGCGCAGCCTGCGGCAGCGGGGCCGCCATTACCTGGATGCACGGCGGCAGCTATCAGCAGATTGCCGACACCATCATCAATACGCTGGTCAATGTGTCGGGCATTGTGTGCGATGGCGCCAAAAGCTCGTGCGCTGCCAAAATATCCTCGGCAGTGGATGCCGCCATCACCGCGCACGATCTCTCCATGCAGGGCAAGGTTTTTCCTGCGGGCGAGGGCATTGTGAAAGGGGATGTGGAAGAAACCATCCGCAGTGTTTCCCGTCTTGCCCGTGAGGGCATGCGCGAAACGGATATTGAAGTGCTGCATATCATGATTGATTAGGCGGCGGGGCTGGGCCTGCTTCTGATTGGGGCGCGCTGTGTTTGCTGCGCGCTTGCCGCGCCTGTCGGTTTTGGCCTGACAGGCGCGGTTGCTTTTGTGGTGGATGGCAGCATATCCTAGTTCTGCTCAGAGTGTGCCGTTGCTGTAGCGCGAGGCCACTTGAAAAAGAATCCGCTAACGGATAGGCTCATATATTACACGAGCGCCCAGTGCATTGGCGAGTCTGGCGGGCCTGCGGGCCTCTCTGTCTGACCAAAGGCTTTCTCTGTACGCTGTGCGCGGCAAACCGCAGAAATCTGCGGCCTGCCCGCACAGGGCAATCGTTTTATCCGCCTGACGGAGCTGCCGTTTTGGCGGCGCAAACCCTTGGCCTGCATGGCCGGGTTTGTCATCAATCCAGCGCGCCCATTTGGCGCGCGCTTCGCCCCGCGCTATCTCAAACGGCGCAGGGCCGGAAGCGTCACCAAATTTTGAGGAGCATCATGAGTAACGAACCGGACAAGATTATTTATTCCATGATCCGCGTCACCAAGCGCCATGGCCAGAAGGAAGTGCTGAAAGACATTTCTCTTTCGTACTTCTACGGGGCCAAAATCGGCGTGCTTGGTCTGAACGGCGCGGGTAAATCCAGCCTGCTGCGCATTCTGGCGGGCGTGGATCAGGCCTTTGACGGCAAGACCGTACTGGCCCCGGGCTACACCATCGGCTATCTGGAACAGGAGCCGCTCAAGGACGAAACCCGCACAGTGCGCGAAGTGGTGGAAGACGGCGTGAGCAACCTCACCGCCATTGCCCGCGAATTTGAAGAAATCAACGCCAAGTTCGCCGAGCCAATGGAAGCGGACGAGATGGACGCCCTCATCGCCCGTCAGGCCGAAGTGCAGGAACTCATGGACGCCAAGAACGTCTGGGATCTGGATTCGCGCCTTGAAATGGCCATGGACGCCCTGCGTTGCCCCCCCGGCGACATGCCCGTTGCCCAGATTTCGGGCGGCGAGCGTCGCCGCGTGGCCCTGTGCCGCCTGCTGCTGGAATCGCCCGACATTCTGCTGCTTGACGAACCCACCAACCACCTTGACGCCGAGTCGGTGGCCTGGCTGGAGCGCTTCCTCTCCACCTTCCCCGGTACAGTCATTGCCGTTACCCATGACCGCTACTTCCTCGACAACGTGGCGGGCTGGATTCTGGAACTTGACCGTGGCCGTGGCATTCCGTGGAAGGGCAACTATTCTTCCTGGCTGGAGCAGAAGCAGAAGCGCCTTGCCAACGAAGAAAGAACCGAAGCCGACCGTCAGAAGACCCTGCAACGCGAGCTGGAATGGGTGCGCATGTCGGCCAAGGGCCGTCACGCCAAGGGCAAGGCGCGCCTTAACGCCTACGAGGCCATGCTTTCCCACGAAAGTGAAAAGCGCGCGCCTGATCTGGAAATCTACATTCCGCCGGGACAGCGTCTGGGCAAGGTCGTTTTTGAGCTTGAGGGCGTCAGCAAGGGCATGGGCGAAAGGGAACTGATGGAAAACGTCAACGCCATCATCCCCCCCGGTGCCATTGTGGGTATTATCGGCCCCAACGGCGCGGGCAAGACCACCCTGTTCAAGATGCTCGTGGGGCAGGAAAAACCCGACACAGGCACGCTCAAGGTGGGAGAAACCGTGCAGTTTGCCTATGTGGATCAGGGCCGTGAATCGCTCACGCCCGGCAAGACGGTGTATGAGATCATCAGCGATGGCGCTGAAGTCATCAAGCTGGGCGGGCGTGAAGTCAACGCCCGCGCCTATTGCACGCGTTTCAACTTCCACGGTGCCGATCAGCAGAAGAAGGTGGACGTGCTTTCGGGCGGTGAACGCAACCGCGTACATCTGGCCTGCATGCTCAAGTCTGGCGCAAACGTGCTGCTGCTTGACGAACCCACCAACGATATTGACGTAAACACCATGCGCGCCCTTGAAGACGCGCTGGACAACTTTGCCGGTTGCGTGCTGGTTATCAGCCATGACCGCTGGTTCCTGGACCGCGTGGCCACGCACATCATGGCCTTTGAAGGCGATTCCAGCGTGGTGTTTTATGAAGGCAACTATACGGACTACGAAGAAGACCGTAAAAAGCGGCTCGGCAAAGACGCCGACACGCCGCACCGCATCAAGTACCGCAAACTGACGCGTTAGCCGCCCGCCGCCGCGCTGCATCTTGCGGCGCGGCGGCTTTGTATGCGGCGGTTTTCGCCGGAGGGCCAATGTCGTACACCGTCCTTTCTCCCCTGCGTTTTTTTCTTTCCGGTCTTGGCATTTGCCGCAGATCTGCCAGCGGGCGGCCTGCCTTGCTTGCTCTTACCCTCTGCTTTTTGAGCGGATTGTTTTCTTTGAGCGCTCTGGCCGCAGCCTTGCCCAACACGCCAGCAGTGCCGAAGGCCGCGCGCCTCACGCCTTCCGGCGGGTTGCTTGAGGTGGAGCAGCAGGCGCCTGTGGTTTCCACCGATGGCGCAAGTCAGGTGCGCGTAGTGCTGCCCGCCGGGGCCGAGAATTTTCAGGTCTCCATACCGGGCCATACCATCGTGCGCTGGGCGTTTTTGCCCCAGACTCTCGATCAGGGCGGCAATCTTGCAAAACTGCGCGAAGAGCGCCAGCACGCGCTGATGACCCTCGCGGGCAAGCTTGAGGCCGTAAAGGCCCAGTTGGCCCTGTGGGAAGGCGCGCCCGCCGAGGGCAGCTTTCAGGATATGATCCAGCGCGAAAAGCGCGTGGCCGAGGTAGTGCCAGCCCTCAGCTACGAAAAGGCCGAGCTGGAGCGCCGTCTGGCACTGTTGAAGCAGGAGTTGCAGCAGTTGCCGCCAAGCCCCGAGCTTGGGCAGACAGTGCTGATCACCCTGCAAAAGCAGGTATCCGCAACAACGCTGCCTGTACGTTACAGTTATACGCTGCGCAATTGCGGCTGGCGGCCCGCCTATGTTTTTGACGTGCAGCCCGACAAGGGCAAGGGCGATGCCGTGAGCGTGCGCTTTATGGCCGAGGTGTGGCAGTTCTCCGGCATGGACTGGACAGACACGCGCCTGACGCTTGTTTCCCGTGGGCAAGGCCCGCGTGAACCCATGCCTTTGCCGCACTGGGTGATTGACTCGCAACCTCAGCCCGTGGCCCAGCCCCTTGCCAAGGCGGCCCCGCGTATGCTGATGACAGCCGATGCCGCCATGTCCGAAGCTGCTCCTGCCCCTGCCGCGCCTGTAGAAGCCGACACCAGTGGTATGTACGCCGCCTGGACGCCCGGAGAAAAGGGCTTGCCTGAAGGCCGTTCGCGTCTGCTGGTGCTGGCGGACGAATGGAAGGCCCCCTTGCAGTGGCTGGCGCGTCCCTCCGTGGGCGACAGCCGCGTGTGGCTCATGGCGCGCCATACCCTGCCCGAGGGACAGGCCTGGCCTGACGGCCAGGCGGAGTTCAGCGTGGACGGGCAGAGCGTGGGTATGGGGCAGTTCCGCCCCAAGGGCAACGAGGTTACGCTCTACTTTGGCGCTGACCCGCGCGTGCAGGTCAATGCCGCCGCCGATCTGCGCCAGCGCGGCGAAAAGGGCTTTATCGGCAAGAGCCGTACCTGGACATGGGGCTGGACGTATACCGTGCGCAACACCCGCGACAGGGCCGTGACCGTGCGCCTTGAGCGGCCCATGCCCATGCCGGTGGATCAGGGCGTTACCGTGACCTACCGCGACAAACCGCAGGCCCAGCAGGATGCCAAGGAACATCTGCTGTTCTGGAATGTGGATGCGCCTGCGGGCGGCAAGGCCGAGGTCAAGCATGAGTTGACCATCACCTCGCCTGTTGAGATTGAGCTGAATCCCGATGCACCCTAGTTTTCGGAGGCGGTAAGATTCGTTACGGGGGCGGATTCCTTCCCCGAAAGTCCGCGTCCCTGAACCATTATCCTGAGATATATCTGTCTGATACAAAGAAAGCCCGCGTTGCAGTGACGCGGGCTTTCTGTCTTTTTTCGGCATGCTCAGTAAAACAGGGGCCGTAGCGCCAGCCAGAGGGCAATACTGGCAAGCGTCAGCCCTGCCAGCCCTTCAATGAGTGGAATGCGCTTTTCCAGCGCCCGCTGCGCGCCGGGCAGGGATATGGCGGCGGCAAGGGCGGCGTCCCAGGCAAAGACCAGCAGGGTCATCCACAGTCCGGCAAAGGCCTGCTGCGGCAGGGTGGCGGTGGGGCCGAGGATTACTGTCATGAGCGTGAGGTAAAAAACGGCGTTCTTGGGGTTGAGCAGGGCAGAGCCTAGCCCCGTGAGCAGTTGCCTGCCGGGAGAAAGGGGGCTTGCATGGCCTGTGGCGAGGCTGCCTGTCTGGTTAGGCGAAGGTTGGCTTGGCGCATGCTGGTCTGGTGTGGGCTGGTCTGGCGAGGGCTTGCTGTTGGCGGCCTTCCGGCTGGCCCGCAGCAGCAAAAAGCCCAGCCATGCCAGATAGGCCGCGCCTGCAAGCTCCAGCAACCGGTACAGGGCGGGCATCTGCCGCATGACCGACCAGCCGGAGACCGCCAGGCAGATATACAGGGCATTGCCCAGGGCGATGCCTAAACAAATAAACAGCGAACCGCGCAGCCGATGCCTCACGGCGTGCCCAATGATAAGGAAAAAATCCGGGCCGGGGCTGAGCAGGGCCAGAAAGTGCGCCAGCGCAAGGGCAGGGAAAGCAGCGGGAATCAGTGTGGAAACAGGCATGGGTGGCCTCCTTGCGGACAGCACACCCTCTTTTTATTTGCGCGTATTGTACGAATGTGACCGCCCCCGCTGATAGCAGCCAGGCGTGACGGAATAAAATTTTACAAACATGCGGTGAAAATGGCTTTGATCGACATAGCCAGCCGCAAGGGCCGCATCGGCAATGCTCTTGCCCTGCCGCAGCATGGCGCGGGCCTTTTCCAGCCGCAGGCAGTGCAGCCACGCCTTGGGCGGCAAGCCCGCCGTGCGGCGGAATGCGCGCGAAAAGCTCTCGCGCCGCAGGCCAGCCCTGCGGGCCAAAGATGTAACGGGCGCATGGTCTGTGGCATCCGAGCCGTTTTCACCTGCCATGGGCGCGCTGTCGGCGGCCAGCAGAATGTTTGTGGTGGCAAGGGGATAGTCCGTCTTTTTGCCAGCATGTTCAGATATGTTGGCGAGGCAGCCGTATCCCCATTGAAGCTGCCTGAAAAGCGCCGCAATGAGTATTTCCGCATCATCCGCACCACTGCAAAAAGCCTCCATGGCGGCAATCCCCTGTTGAAAGAGCGCCGGGTCGCGCACAACGGGCAGCGTTACTTCATACGCATCGGCAATCCCCATGGGGCGGCAGATATTGCGCGCAAACCATGCCGCGTCAAAATAGGCCATAAGGTAGCTGCGCGCTTTTCCGTGCAGAGGATTGCAACTATGCGGCAGCCCGGGGGCAATCAGGGCGATGTCGCCCTTGAGCGCTTCATGCCTTTGCCCCATGAGCGTAAAACAGGTGCCGCCCTCAAGAATCAGGCCAAAAGAAAAAGCTGAATGGAAATGCTCGGCGTAGGGCTGGGTGCTTTGCAGCGTGGTGCGCACTTCAAGATACGGATACTTGTCCGGAGAAATGAAGGTTTGCTGTGGGGTAGAAGGGCGGGGAGGCATGGCTTTTCACCGTTTGCAGTTGATGTGCCTGCAAGTGTAGCCACAGCCATGCGGCATGGCAAGCTGGTGGCGTGCTGGGCAGACGGACAGGGGGTCAGGCAAAGAGGCGCACACGCACGGCAGCGCCACGGCGTAAACCGCCTCTGGACATATCATTGCTGCCGGGCATGGTTATCCAGCCGTCCATGTCGCGCAGCACGGCGGTTTTGCCAGTGCCAGCGGCAACGGGCCAGGCCGTCACGCGACCATGCTCACGCCGCAATATCACGGGGTAGTGGGTGGGGGCGTTTCCCTCCACAGGCAGGGCAATGCCAAGGCGCGCCAGCACAACTGGTTGCCAGTTCATATGCTGCGGCGAGCCCTGCTGCCCGGCAAGCCTTTGCAGCAGGGGCACCAGAAAAACCTGCGCAGCCAGCGCAAGGCTGAGGGAATGCCCCGGCAAACCCCAAATAGTTGTCTGCCCCCTGCGGGCAAGGGTGAGAGGGCGGCCACTGCTTACCCGCTGGTCATGCCCGCACATCTCGCAGCCCGGCAGGCCTGCTATGGTCTGGGCGCTGAAATCGCGTTTGCCGCCGGAAGAACCGCCAATAACCACAATGACGTCGCAAGGCGTGGGGCCATCGGGCAAGGCCGCGCGCAGATGCTGGCCCAGAGCCTGCACATTGTCCGGCGCAGTGCCAATGTGCAGGCAGTTTGCGCCCAGAGAGGCGGCAAGCCCCTCCAGAAGCAGGGCATTGGTATTGCTCTGGCAAGCGGAAAAGCCGTTCTGCAGGTCAGAACCGCAAAATTCGTCGCCAGTGGAAAGAATGCCCATCACTGGCTTGCGGCGCAGCGGCACCTCTTTGAAAAATTGCGCCAGCAGGGCCATGTGGTGCGCCCCAAGCTTCGTTCCAGCCTGTGCCAGCAGCGCGCCCTGAGGCATGTCCGCACCGGGTGCAAGGATATTTTCCCCCGCTGCGCACGGGGCGGAAGCTGCCACGATCGGCGGAGCATCCTTTGACCCTGCCGACGGATCCACTAGTGTCGCAAATTCCTGCATAAGCACGGCGTCAGCGCCTTCGGGCAAGGTGCTGCCCGTGTAGACGCGCCATGCCTCGCCTTTTTGCAGCGTGCCGCCGCAGGACCTGCCCATGCGGCTTTCACCTGTCATGTGCAGCAGCACCGGGGTTGCGGGGCATGCCCCGGCAACGTCTGCGGCGCGTAGCGCGTACCCATCGCGTGTGGAGCGGCGGGTGGAGGGGCAGGGAACGGGCGCGTGCATATCTGCGGCAAGCACTCTGCCAAGGGCAGCGCTTACAGATACAGGCTCTGCCTGCAAAGGATTTGCTCCGGCAATAAAGGCGGTAATATCCGCAGTTTCCCGCAGGCAAAAATACAGGGACACGCCGTGACCTTCCTTGTGGATTGCACTCCACTGGTTGATTTTTTATTTTTGTAACTATAGTAATTTACAATGGAATTGTAAATATCGTTATATTTTAGTATGTTAAAAAATATTTAAGGTGGTGAAAAATAACACATGAGCTTGACTGCATAAAGCGATTTACCTAAGCTTTGTTCACGCAAACAATAAAAACCATGAAGGTTGTCAGGTAATTGTTGCGCAGAGCCAACCAGTTGCGCGAGTTAATACGTTTTCCACGCGGTATCCCCCTCACCGTTTACGGGCAACATCTGGCTCAGGGTTATCCGCTCCATCTGTTACCAGCGTACAAAATATCAGCCAGAATTGAAAAGGGCACATTGTTCATTGCGGGAATGATGTGAAAAAAAGAACAAATTTGTATCAACTTTCAGTCTGAAGTTTTGAGCCGGTCTTGGCTCATATTTGGCCCAGATTCGGCCTTTGCCTGGCCCAGATATTGCTTCGGCTTGGACCAGGCCGCCAATGAGCTCTGGTGCACACGGGCAGATAGTTGTGGATTGCCGGAAGTTGCCGCCTCCGTAACGACAGCGGCTCCGCATAGTAAAGGAAGGGGTGCTATGGCTTTGTTCAAAAACTTAACCGCAGGCGATGTTCTGCCGCAGGCTTCTCCCCCGGCCACGGTGCGCAGTTACGATATCCTGACCTACAGCAACGGCAAGGTTGCTCCGTCCGTATTTTTGTCGTGCCGGGAGCAGACGCTGACCATGCATGTCAACGGCGTGCCCTTTGTGCGCGTGGCCTGTTCTGGGCAGCATTTGCGCTACCTTGTGCCGGGATTTCTCTATTCCTGCGGCCTTATTGAAAGCCTGCATGATCTCGCCGGGGTGGACGTAACGCCATTGCCTGCCGCCGCCTCTGCGGCAACGTCTCCCGATGGGGCGGAAGAAGTGCGGGTGGACGTGCTGCTGCGCGGGGCCTGCTGTAGCAAGGCGGCTGGTTCTACGGAGCAGGCCGCCCCCAAGCTCACCATCACTTCGGCCATGGGCTGGAACATTCCCCTGGCTGCCCGAAAACTGCGCTGTATGCCGCGCGCGGAAGCTCCCAGCTGGGAGCCGCGCGTCATTCTGCGGGCCGCGCAGGAGCTGGAAGAACGCTCCGAAGTATTCCACCAGACCGGCGGCTGCCACAACGCAGCTCTGCTCAACAGGCAGGGCATGGTTTTTTATTGCCTTGATATTGGCCGCCACAACGCCATTGATACCCTTGTGGGCTACATGCTTGTGGAAGGTCTGAATCCCGCTGACCATATGATAATCAGCAGCGGGCGCATTGCCTCTGAAATCGCGCAAAAGGCCGTGCGCGCTGGCGTGCCGGTTTTTGCCTCCCTTTCTCGTGCCATGTCGCGTGCCGTGGATATGGCGCGCGCAACCGGGTTGACTCTGCTGGGCAATGTTAAGTCCGGCAGCATGCACATATATCATGAAAACGGGCAGCTTGTGCTGCCGTGATGCCGTTGTCGATCATGACAAGGAGCGCTGTATGGCTGATATGCTGAGCAAACTGAAACGTGCCGATGAAGATATGCTGCTCGAAAACCTTTCGCGCCGTGGATTCATCAAGGTAACTTCCTGCGCGGCCCTTGGGCTGGCCACGCTGCAAGCTTCCGAGGCTCTGGCCACCATGAAGGCCTCGCCGCTGGTGATTATGGAAAAAGCAGCCGGCATGATCGTGGGCGACCCCACCTTGTGCGTGTGCTGTCAGCGGTGCGAGCTTGCCTGTACGGAGTTTAACGATGGCAAGGCCGACCCCAAACTTGCGCGCATCAAGATAAGCCGCAATGCCATGTTTGGGCCGGAGGGCGGGCTGGAAAACACCACCAAGGGCATCTACGGCTCCGGTTCGCTGGTGATCCAGGATACCTGCAAGCAGTGTCCGCACCCGGTGCCCTGCGCCACGGCCTGCCCGCAAAATGCCATCATCGCTCAAAAGGGCACGGGCACGCGCATGGTACTCAAAGACCGCTGCGTGGGCTGCCGCCTCTGCCAGAAGGCCTGCCCCTGGGGCGTGATGACCTTTGATGAAGAGCAGGGCAAGGCCGACAAGTGCTTTTTGTGCAATGGCGCGCCCAAGTGCGTGGATGCCTGCCCGGCAGCCGCCCTGCGCTATGTGCCGTGGAGCGACCGCACCCGCGAGGCCACCACGCGCGGTTCGTTTTCGCTTATGGTGCCCGATGACCGCCGCGCCGCCTGCAACGCCTGCCATGTGGAATCGCCCGGCGGGCCGCGTAACCTCAAATACGAGCAGTAGCGCGCACCCCTTGCACCTTGCAGAGCGAGGCGCAGCGGGCATTCACAGGAAGTACGCTCCATCAGCGAGCCGGAGGAATTTATGGCAAGGAAATTTGGCGGTTATCAGGGCAAGGGCCTGCGGGTCAATCTGAGTACGGGCCGCATCACTGTTGAAGACACCTATCAGTATCTTGACCTTATTGGCGGCACGGGCCTTGGCTACAAGGTCTTTTGGGACGAAGTCCCACCCAAGACCAAGGCTTATGACGAAGCCAACAAGATAGTTTTTGCCGTGGGGCCGCTGGCCGGTACGGGCGCTTTGTGCAGCGGACGCACGGCGGTTACAACCATCATGCCTGTTTCGTGGCCGCAGCACCTCATCGGTTCCGGTCACATGGGCGGCAACTTTGCAGAGCACCTGAAATACGCGGGCTACGACTTCCTCATTATTGAGGGCAAGGCCGAGCGCCCCGTGTGGTTGCATGTGCGCGATGGCAAGGCATGGCTCAAGGATGCCAGCCACGTGTGGGGTCAGGGCACCCGCCGCACCACCCGCGTTATCAGCGAAGAAGTGGGGGCTGACGGTACCGTTGCCGCCATCGGGCCTGCCGGTGAAAATCTGGTTCCCTATTCCGTGGTGGTCAACAGCCGCGCCCACACCGCAGGCTGCGGCATCGGGGCTGTCATGGGCTCCAAGATGCTCAAGGCCATTGCCCTTCAGGGCAGCCAGCCCGTGCACATTGCGGGCGACAAGGCCGACTGGGAAAAACTCATCAACTATCACCGCACCATCATTGGCGCCAACAACCAGCACGTGGTTCCCAATTTCCCCAGCCCGCTTTTTGAGTACTGGGATGCCGGTTCCCGCTGGGTGGGCGCGCCGGGCAAGCGCTGGGGCGCATCTGAAGCCCCTGTCACCCTCACAAGCGATGTGCGTTCGCTCAACCGCATTTCGTACCGCACCAACAATGCCGCCTATTTTCTGGGCGACAACGTGTGGCAGTACACCGTGCGCAACAACGGCTGTTTCTCCTGTCCCATCCGTTGCTATACAGTGATGAAGGATGAAGACACGGCTGCCAAGTTCGGCGTCAGTCCCATTCAGTTCAATACCTGCGTGGGCATGTTTGGTGGACGCGAATGGTTCCCCAAGCTCTCGCGCAAAAAGAGCGATCTGGCGCGGCAGGCCGGTTTTGTGGGCATTGAACTCATGGACGATCTGGGCGTGTGGGAAAACTACGGCCAGCTGTTCCGCGATTTCAGCAACATGTATGAAGACGGCATCTGGAAACAGAAGCTCGGCGCGGACGAATACAAGTCCATTCCCTGGGAAATGGTGGACGCCTGCAATCCCGAATTCATCAAGACTGCCGTACACCGCATTGCCTACAAGGAAGGCGAGTTCGGTCAGCTTCTGGGCATGGGCACTGGCTACATGCTTGAAAAAATGGGCATCCCCGAAGAAAAATGGAAGGACGACCACCGTACCGTCTACTGGAAGATGGGGCACCCCAAGCACCACGCCAACGAGGACGACGGCCAGACCGGGTGCGTCATCAACACCCAGTACAACCGCGATCCCATGTGCCACTCCAACTGCAACTTTGTGCGCAGCGGCCTGCCCATTGATGTGCAAAAGCGCCTTGCCGAGCACTTCTGGGGTTCTGCCGACGCGGTGGACGCCATCGGTGACTACAAGCCCACCAACAAGTACAAGATGATCCGCGCCAAGTGGTCCATCGAGCGCAAGGAACTGCACGACATGCTTTCATTCTGCAACTGGATGGGGCCGTGGATTTCCTCCCCCAACAAGCAGGATGGCTACATGGGCGACAACAGCCTTGAGAGCAAATACTACCGCGTCCTCACCGGGCACAACCTGGACGTCAAGGAACTGGACCGCTGCGCAGAGCGCGCCTTTAACCTGCACCGCGCCTACACAGCGCGCCAGATGCAGACCACGGACATGCGCAAAAAGCACGACCAGTATCCCAACTGGCTGTTTGAAGACAAAAAGAACAAGGCTCCCTTCACCAAGGGCACCATCCGCATGGACAAGGCCGATATCGAAAAGAGCCTCGACCTGTTCTACGAAGTGCAGGGCTGGGATGTGAAATCCGGCCTGCCCAGCGCGAACCATTACCGTTCGCTTGGCCTCAATGACGTGGCCGATACCATGACCAAGGAAAAGCTGGTTCCCGGCGCGTAACCTTGGAGAGCCTATGAACGATCAGAATCAGGCCCAGAATCAGGCGCAGAATCAAGCGCAGGCGGCCGCCCCCTTTGACGGGGGCGGCGCAGCCGCCCCGGAAACGGGGCCGATCGGTACCACCCATCAGGTAGAAGAGGCCGAAAGCCGCCGACTGGTGGATCAGCGCAAGGCCGACAAGGTGCTGCTGGCGGAAACACTGGCTGATTTCAGTAGTGATGAACGCCTTGTGACCGCCGATGAATTGCTGGCCGCATTTATGGAGCGCGCGGCGCTTGCGCCGCCCGTTACCGTTGCTCAGGTGCGTCAGGAGCTGGAAGCTTTGCCCGACCCGCGTTTTGAAGGGCCGGATTCCCAGACCGTGACCGCAGATATGGCCCGCATCAAGGCCATGGAAAAGGCCCAGCCAGGCTCGGCCCCAGACCCGGAAGTGCCGGGCCTGCGCAAAACCCGCCGTCTGCTGAGCCGCAGGCAGTTGCTGAGTTCGCTGCTGCATCCCGCTGAGGCGCTGGCGGAGCCAGGAGCTGACCCGGCGCAGGCAAGTGAATCTGCACCAGCAGCGGAACCCGCAGAGGCCGCAACCGCTCCCCGCGTGGTGGAGCGCGAGTACGCGGCGGCTCTGCTGACAGAACTGCTGGCGGAAGATGAAGACGTGGTGGCTTTTACCGCCTGGGACAGCAAGGAATACTATCATTACAGGCCGCAGATGAGCAGCCTGTATGCGGGTATTCTTTCTACAGCCAACAACCGTATGGTGCAGGTCGCCAGCGTGGTGCGCGACAGCTCGCGCGACTACCCCCGGCCTGTGCCCCTTGAGATATTTGAATACCCGCCTTTTCTTTTTGAGGCCGAAGCCTTGCAGCAGTGCCTGCGCGATATGGCGGAAACAGAGGAATACGCGGACATCAGTTTTACGGAAAGCTCCGTGGGCACGGTGTATCTGTATTCCACCCGCTACCTCGATGAAGATTACGCCGCCTTTCTGGCGGAAAAAGAGGACGTGGGGGCCATTGCCAGCCCATAGGCCGCAGGGGCGTGTTTACGGCGCCGCCTTGGCGGCTTGCCCCACGGCAGACATGGGGCATGAAAATGATGCAATGCGCAAGCAGGGGAGGATCGCCATGCGGCGCAGACAGTTTTTGAAAATATTGGGCCTCGGCAGTGTGGCCGGAGCAGCGCTTCCCGGTGCTGCCGGGGCAGCCCCCTTTGCCTATGACGGCAGCCCCGATGCCGTGGGCGTGCTGCACGATTCAGTGCGCTGCATCGGCTGCCGCAAGTGCGAGGAAGGCTGCCAGAAGGTCAATGCCGACGTGCTGCCGCCTCTGGAAAAGCCCGTTGACGACAGTTCGGTATTTGAGCAGACCCGCAGGCCCACATTCAAGGCCTATACGGTGGTCAACAAATATCAGCCTGAAGGGCATGCCCCCGTGTTCCGCAAGTTGCAGTGCAATCATTGCCAGGAACCGGCCTGCGCTTCGGCCTGTTTTGTCAAAGCCTTTGTAAAAACAGAGGAAGGCCCGGTAGTGTACAACCCCAAGCTCTGCGTGGGGTGCCGCTACTGCATGATGGCCTGTCCTTTCTACGTGCCAGCCTACGATTACAACAACGCCTGGAATCCGCTGGTGTACAAATGCACCATGTGCGCCCCGCGCCTCAAGCAGGGGCTGTTGCCCGGCTGCGTGGAGGCCTGCCCCAAGGAGGCGCTGGTCTTTGGACGTCGCAGCGACCTTGTCAAACTGGCCCGCCGCCGCATCATGGACAATCCCGGCATGTACGAGGACCACATCTATGGCGAACACGAGATGGGCGGCACAAACTGGCTCTACCTCTCGCCCGTGCCGCATGCCGATCTGGGGCAGCCGGATGTGCCCGCTGTTTCCGCGCCGGAACTTACGCGCGGCATGCTTGGCTCCATTGCCGTTATTGCCGGAATATGGCCGGTGATTCTGGGCGGCGCGTATTCCATGAGCAAGCATTACAAAAAAATGGTGGAGCAGGCCCGTTGCGACGGTGCGCAGCAGGCAAAAGGCCAGAGCTGCGCTGACGCCCATGCAGAACACAGCGCACAAGCCTGCGGCTGCAAGCCCGCTGACCATAATCCTGAAAAGGGCCAGGGAGGCGGACAATGCTGAAGCCTTCGGAACTGCTGAAAAATACGCTTGGCCTGCTCAACACGCCGGGCAACATCATCACCGCCGTCATATTGTTCTGCGGAGCCGTAGCCACGGTCATGCGCTTTGGCTGGGGCATCGGCGCGGTTACAAATCTTGATGATTACTACCCCTGGGGCCTGTGGATCGGCTTTGACCTCTTGTGCGGCGTGGCCCTTGCTGCTGGCGGCTTTACGCTGGCGGCGGGCTACTACATCTTCGGCTTCAACAATCTGCGTTCCATGTGGCGGCCCGCGCTGACCACGGCTTTTTTCGGCTACGCCTTTGTCATTGCCGACCTGCTGTACGACGTGGGCCAGCCCTGGCGGCTGCCGTATCCTGTCTTTGTTTCACAGGGCACCACGTCGCTCCTGTTTACCGTGGGCGTGTGCGAGTTCTTTTACCTCTGCGTCATGGCTGTGCTGTGGTTTGTGATCCCCTGCGAGTGGCTGGGATGGAACAAGCTGCGCGCCATGCTCATGAAGCTGATCATGCCGCTGGTGGCGCTGGGCATCATCCTTTCGACCCTGCACCAGTCTTCTCTGGGCGGGCTGTATGTGATGGTTCCCTCAAAGATGCACCCCCTGTGGTACTCTTCATGGCTGCCCGTGTATTTCTTTGTGTCGAGCCTCTATGCCGGGCTGTCCATGGTGATCTTTGAAGGCACGCTGGCCCACGCCGGCATGCACAAGTACATGGATGAGAACCACGCCAAGAGCTTTGACGGCGTGAGCCTGAGCCTTGCGCGGGGCGCTTCGCTCGTGATGATGGGCTATTTTGTCATCAAGATCGGCGGCCTCACGCTCGACAATGGCTGGAAGTACGTGTTCAGCGGTTACGGCCTTTTGTGGCTGCTGGAAATGGCCCTGGTCATCGTGCCTGCCTTCATGTTTGCCGTGGGCGTGCGCGAACGGCGCTACGGCATGATCCGCCTTGCGGCGGGGCTGTCTGTGTTTGGAGTCATGCTCAACCGCATGGATGTGAGCCTTGTGGCCTACAACTACAATCTGCCCACGCACCTCAAGTATTTTCCTTCGCTGGGCGAGATCACGCTTTCGCTGTTCATGCTGGTGGGGCTTGTGACGGTGTACCGCTTTGTGTGCGCCAAGATGCCCGTATTGCGCGATCACCCTGACTACAAACCTGAAGCCTGACAGGGAGGATGCCATGCAGACGGTATTTTATTCGCTTTACGCATCCCTGATGTCTGGCACGGGCTGGATGTTTATTTTCATCTGCTTTGCCCTGTTCGGCCTGCTGGGCTTTTACCTCTTTCTGAACGGCAAGGATTAGGCTGGAGCACGTTATGACAACGCTGATATCCTTTCTCACTGGCTGGGGGCTGCTCATATCCCTGCTGGGATGTCTGGCCGGGTGCGTGCTGCGCCTGCGCCAGTGCAAGGCCAGCGGCTGCAATCCCTCGGATTTCGCGGCCCGCTGGCGCGCGCGCCTTGTGCCGCTCGATCTGCTGCGCGGGCAGTGGCCCGTGCGGGTGCTGGTCAACGACGCCATTTTCTGGCTGCTGTTCATGGCTCTGGTGGTGCTGCTGTTTGCCCCCGGCCATGCGGTGCTTATCGGGCGCGGCCTTGGTTTTGACTGGCCGGGCATGGCCTTTCGCTGGGCGGACGGCCTTGCTGTGCTGTTGACGCTTGGGGCGCTGGCCCTGCCGTTGCGTCACCTGCTGCTGGCCGATCTGCGCGCCGCCGCCACCAAGGCGGACTGGCGGCTTATGGCCCTGTTGGTGCTGCTGCCGTTTACAGGCCTGCTTGCCCGCTCGGGCATACCGGGGTATGGACTCTGGCTCTTGCTGCACCTTGTTGCCGGGCATATTTTTTTGTGGTGTGCGCCCCGTTGCCAGTTTGCACGGTTGCTGCGCTGATGGTTTTTCTGATCAAAGTCCCCAAGGGGGAGTTAATGCGAACCATATGTAGTACAGCCCTCGTTTCTGCTTGCGCCATGCGGTTTGTGGCCGCCACTGCAGTGTTTGCCGTGGCGCTGTGTTTTTCTGCTGTTGGTGTCCAGGCAGCTTCCGCGCCTCTGGCGGGCAACACCATCTACCTTGGCGGTCAGCGCGCCAAGGAGCTTAAAATGCCTGTTGTGGCCTTTGACCATGCGGCCCATGCCAAGGCCAACGCCTGTGCGAGCTGCCATGCGGCTGGCCCCGGCGTGGAGAAGAACAGCGCGGGTCTGCCGGTCAATATTATGCAAACGCCGGTGTTCAGCGCCTTTGCTGGAGTAAATTCCAGTGATCCTGCCGCGCGCAAGGAGGCCTTTCATGCGGCCTGCGCCACGTGCCATGCGCAAAAGGGCGCTGGGCCGTCCCTGGCGCAGTGTCGTGACTGCCACACTATTGCCGATGCCGCAAAGCTGCCCGTTCAAAAGGCTTACAAGCCGCAGATGGACGCCTCCCTGCACCAGCGGCATCTGACCTCCGGCGCATTCCCCGTAAAGGCGCAGCCCGGTCTGGCCCCCGGTGCAATCCTGGCGGAGAACGATCCTCAGCGTTGCGTGACCTGTCACCATGCCAAGGATTTTTCACCCACCTTGCCGCCAAACATTGATTCGTGCCGCACCTGTCACGAAAGTGGCCCCGGCTCGGCCCTTGCCACCAGGGATGCCGCTTATACGCCGCCGCCCCTGCGCGCCGCCGCGCATGAAGTGTGCATGAAGTGCCACGCTTCGCTTGCGGAGCAGAAGCTGCCGCACGGCCCTGTGGACTGCGCCACCTGTCATGACAAGGCGCGCTTTGAGGCCTTGCCCCGCTTTGAGGCCAGCCCCTCCATCATGACCATGGACAGACCCACGGGCGTGGTGCTGACCGACAAGGTCACGCCGCCCCAGGTGCCGCTTTCTCCCCTGTATCCGCAGGGGCCCAAATGGCCTACGGTCATGCCTGCCGTGCCTTTTGACCACGGCCTCCACGAAAGGGCGCTCAACTGCGTGGATTGTCACCACACCAGCGTCAAGCAGTCGTGCATCACCTGCCATACGCCCAGCGGCGACCCCAAGGGCAAGAATATTCCGCTGGCGCAGGCCATGCACTCTGTTACGTCCAAAAATTCCTGCGTGAACTGCCACACCAGCCTGACCACCTCCGCGCCGGAATGCGCGGGCTGCCATACGCCAAGGCCCGTGAGCAAGAGCGGCAGCAACTGCGCCTTCTGCCACCGCGCCGCCCCCGGCGTGAAGGGCACCATGGGGCTGATGCTGCCCAGCAATCTGCCTTCGCCTCAGGCCGCTGAGAAGGCAAGCGGAACTGCTGGGCTGGATGCCCCGGCCCTGCCGCAAAGCCTGCCTGTCCAGCAGGCTGCACAGCAGAACGCCAAACTTGCCCCTTCGGCCATTCTGTTGCCAGTGGACGCAGCGGTGAAGGCTGCGCAGCAGTCTGCCGACGCGTCAGAAGCCGCGCTTGCGTCTTCTGCCATTCTGTTGCCGCCGCCGGACAAAAATCCCGCCGCAAAGCCCGACCCGGCAAGCCAATGCTGCTGCGACCAAGGCCTTGCAACCTGCTGTAACGCCGCCTCCCGCTCAGGGCGATCAGCCAGCCGTAGATGTGTCTGACGCGCCCAAGCTTGGGCCTGTCCCTGACGGTTTGCCCGAAAAAGTACGCATAGAGCTCATGAGCAAGGAATTCCGCCCAGTGGACTTTGCCCATGCGCAGCATCTGCAAAAGCTCCGGGCTGGCATTGGCCGCAAGGCCGCAGGCCTGCAAGGCATGCATGCCAAGGATGGCCTGGAGTGCGCGGCCTGCCACCACAACAGCCCGCGCCTTAAAGAGGGTATGACGCCGCCGCGCTGCGTTTCGTGTCATCCCGCAAACCTGCCCGCTGGCGTAACTACCATGCCGGACGGCAGGCCCCTGCTCAAGGCTGCCTATCACCAGCGCTGCATGGACTGCCACACCCGCATGAAGCTTGAAAAGCCCCGTGCAACGGATTGTCAGGCCTGCCATATCAAGCGCGATCCAGCAGAAGCCCCGGTCTGGTAAAAAGGGCAAGGCCCAATCATAAATGACAGCATGGCGGCAAAGGGAATACCTTTGCCGCCATGCTGTTTTTATAAACCCCTGAGGCGAGCGGCCGTCTATCCGCCAAACTGGACCATGTGGAAGCGCCGCAGCATGCCCGGGGGAATTTCTGAAACCCAGTGACCGGTGCTCACGGCCCATAGGTAGGCGGCAAAAAGCAGCACAAGGCAGCCAGCGGCAACCGTCCATAAGGGTACGCGGCTGCGGGCCGCAGAAAGGTGGAGGCAGTCTTTTTGCGGGCAGGCTTCAATACAGGCAGTGCAGCCAAGGCATTCCGGCGAATTGACGCGCCTCTTTTCGTGTACGGCGATGGCTGAAGGGCAGGCGCACTGGCAGCGGCGGCAGCTCGTACAGGTAGCCGCGTTGCGGCGCACCGCCACAGGGCTTGCCAGAGCCAGAATGCCCAGAAACGCCCCGTAAGGGCAGAGGAAACGACACCACGCATTGCGCGCCACCAGCGAGGCCGCCACAATGACGCCAACTACAATCAAGGTGGTGGTTGAAGCCCGCAAAAAGAAAAACAGCATGCTTGAATCTGCAACCATATTGAATGGCGCGCCCATGAAGGCATCAATTTCGTCCACGCTCATGGCAAAAAAACTGAAATAACACAGCAATACCAGTGGAATATACTTGATGGCCTGGAGCGCCAGCTCCAGCTTGCGTGGCGGGTTGCGGTTCAGGCCCAGGCGCTCGCCAAGGCGGCCCAACAGGTTGGAGGCAAGGCCCACAGGGCAGATATAGCCGCAAAATCCCTTGCGGAACAGCAGAGCCATGAGGGCGATTGCCAAAAAGAGCGTCAGCCCGGCAGGGTGCACAACGTCCCACATGCCGGTTTCAAACAGGCGGCGCGCGGCCATGAGTTCACTGATGGGCAAAAAGCCCTCCACCGAGGGTGGTTTGGGCGTGAACGTCTGGCTTTTTCCCGTGGCCCACTGCACGTAGAGGTAAAAATTCCAGCCCACCCAAACAAGAAAAATGGCGAATGCGCCCTGTATGCCGCGCCGCAGCAGAGTGGGGGTGATGCGGCGTTTGGGAGGTATGGTTGCGAGGGGGGTATACGCTGGTGCTGTGGGCTGTGCAGCCCTTTGCGCGGAATCGGCAGATTGGTTCATGGCGGAATATCCTTTCAGACTGTTCAGGTAAACAATTGCGTCACTGGTTGTGTCACCATTGCGCATGGCTGTCCATGATCGGCATCACATGCTGGATGCCTTCCATCTGCGCAGAGGTTCAAGGGGGAGTGCGGCAAAGGAGATAGAGGATAAACCCTTACGAGGTGAGCCAATCGCGGGCTTGTTTACCCCTGCGCGCCGCCGTATGCGGGGCCTCCGCTGGCAGCTTGATTTTGAACGCCGCCTTGGGGTAGAATGCCGGGTTATTCATGCTGTGCCTGCGTGAATTCTTTACTTTCGCGGACAAATATCGCATTGTCTGGCGACACCGAAAACAGGCTCAGGAACCATCGCATGATTCAGGTAACCAATCTTGGCAAGCTCTACGGAAGTCACCTTGTGCTGCAAGAGATCAATATGCACGTGCACGAGGGGGAGATTTTCGGCATAGTGGGGCATTCCGGCGCGGGCAAGTCCACCTTGTTGCGCTGCCTTAACGGCCTGGAACCCTACCAGATGGGCAGTGTCAAAGTCATGGGCGTTGAAGTTGCCTCCCTTGAAGGCACGGCCCTACGTATGCTGCAAAGCAAAATGGGCATGATTTTTCAGAATTTCAATCTCATGTCCCGCAAAAACGTGTTCGACAACGTGGCCTTTCCGCTTTCGCTGTGGGGAGTTGCCAAGCGCGAAGAGCGCGTCATGGAGCTGCTAGAGCTTGTGGGCCTTGCCGACAGGGCCAAGCAGCGTGTGCAGAGCCTGAGCGGCGGGCAAAAGCAGCGCGTGGGCATTGCCCGTGCCCTGGCGCTCAACCCGCGTGTGCTGCTGTGCGACGAGGCCACCTCCGCCCTTGACCCCAAAACCACCTCGTCCATTCTGGATCTGCTGGAAGATATCAACAAGCGGCTCAACCTCACCATCATCATGGTCACGCACCAGATGGAAGTGGTCAAACGCCTCTGCCACAGCCTGCTCATGCTGGATGGCGGCAAAACTGTGGCCATGGGCAAGACGGAAAATCTCTTTCTGTCCCCCACCAAGGAGATGCAGGCCATGGTGGAGGACGAATATACGCTTATTCCCGGCGGCACCAATATCCGCCTCATGTTTCCGCGCGAAATTTCGCAGCAGAGCGTCATCACGCAGATGGCGCGTACGCTGGGCATTGATTTTTCCATCGTTGGCGGCAAGCTTGAACGCTACCTCGACGATGTTTTCGGCTTTCTTATCATCAACGTGCAGGACAAAGACCTGGACGCAGTGCTGCAGTATCTGAAAACGCAGAACCTGTTCTGGGAGATTCTGGCCTATTCTGAAAACGCGGGTGAACAAGCATGATTGAGAACATGAGCGGCCTTTCGGCCTACTACCCGCTGTGGGAGCGGTTTCTGGACAAGCTGCCGGAAATTATTACGGCAACGTGGGAAACGCTGGACATGGTGCTGCTCTCCACGCTGTTTTCGCTCATTTCGGGCTTTTTGCTGGCTATCCTCATGATCGTGACCAATCCCATCGGCCTCAAGCCCAACCGTTCAGTCTATCAGGCCGTGGATTTTGTGGTCAACCTGCTGCGTTCGTTCCCCTTTATCATTCTGCTCATTGCGCTCATTCCCTTTACCCGTTTTGTGGTGGGCACCTCCATTGGCAGCGCGGCGGCCATAGTGCCGCTGACCATCGCAGCCGCCCCCTTTGTGGCGCGGCTTATCGAAACCTGCTTTCTTGAGGTGGACAGGGGCGTTATTGAGGCTGCACGGTCTTTTGGGGCCAGCAACACGCAGATCATCTTTCGCGTGCTGATTCCTGAAGCCTTACCTTCCATTGTGCTGAACGTGGCTGTTATCGCCATTACGCTGCTGGGGTATTCGGCCATGGCCGGAACCGTTGGCGGCGGCGGGCTGGGCGATCTGGCCGTCAAATACGGCTACAACCGCTTTCAGGTCGATATCATGGTGTATTCGGTCATTATTCTCTGCCTTCTCGTGCTGCTCATTCAGGGCGTCTGCAATTTTCTGTACAAGATTTTGCGGTAGGCCTGCGGCGGCGTGTGAACTTTTTTACCCTTTACCCTTGCAGGAGCGCTTATGAAACGTCTGCTTTTGTCTCTGGCCATGGTTCTGGCGCTGGCCGCCCCTTCGTTCGCCGCTGAAGACATTGTTGTCGGCGTGACCCCCTTCCCGCATAAGGATATTATGCTGGCGGCCAAGCCCCTTCTTGCAAAGGAAGGCTACAACCTGGTCATCAAGGAATTTACCGACTACGTGCAGCCGAACATGGCGCTGGCCAGCAAGCAGCTCTTTGCCAACTTCTTCCAGCACGAACCCTACCTTGACAACATGAACAAGGAAAAGAAGCTTGACCTTGTTTCCATCGGCAAGGTGCATATTGAACCTCTGGGCGTGTATTCCAAGAAGATCAAAAAGCTTGCCGATCTCAAGAAGGGCAACAGCGTCTCCGTGCCCAACGACCCCACCAACGAAGCCCGCGCCCTGCGCCTGCTCGAAGCCAACGGCGTGATCACCATCAAGCCCGGCGCGCTCGTTACCGTGGCCGACATCACCAAGAATCCCCTTGGCCTCAAGTTCCACGAGCTTGACGCAGCCCAGCTGCCCCGCACCCTGGACGATGTGACCGCTTCGGTCATCAACACCAACTTTGCTGGTGAAGCCGGTCTGGTGCCCTCGCGTGACGCCCTTGTGATGGAAGGCAGCGAATCCCCCTACGCCAACATCATTGTTGTGCGCAATGAAGACAAGGACAGCCCCAAGGCCAAGGCCCTTATGAAGGCCGTGCAGTCCCCCGAAGTGAAGGAATACATCCAGAAGAATCTGGTTGAACGCGGCATCGTGCCTGTGTTCTAAGATTCGTTCTCTGCGTAAATCAAGGCAGCCGCCTTACGGTTCCTGATGGAGCTGTAAGGCGGCTGCTCTTTTGCATACTTGCCGCGCTGGGCGGTCAGGCAAAAAATGCTAGGGCAGGGGACGAACCTGCTTCAAGTCTTCGCGGGGGATGGTGTGGGTTTTGCCTGTGTCGTCCTCAAAGCTCACGGAATCGTTTTCAGGATTGATAACGGGCTTCTTGGTGCCGATGTAGATAGTGTAATCCTTCGTAACGGCAATGTACTTGGAGCCACAGGCGGTGAGCATACTGGTGCTCATCATCAGGGCAAGGATCAGGGCGATTTTTCTCATGCGTAACATCCTCGGCTGTTGCAAAAAAATATGGGCCGTTGGCGGGCTCGTTCATGACGCGGTAAAGCGCATACACCCAATCGGAATGCTTGCCAATACGCAATGCGCGCAGTATTTTTCATGGCGAAAAATATTCACACCGAAACAGCTTGCGGGTGCCTCGACCCATAATGGTCAGCCCCCCCCCAGTCCTTTTGCCATAAGGAGCAAAAGTGAGCAGTTATCCGTATAAAAAGATAGATGCCTTTACCTCGCATTTTTCGTCTGGAAATCCGGCAGCATGTCTATACCTTGAAAAAGGGCGGCCCCTGGCGGATAAGGACATGCTGGCTGTGGCAAAGGAACATGAGGGCTTTGTATCAGAAATGGTATTTTGCACCCCGGTTGAAGATGCGCACTATCATTTGCGCTATTATTCTTCCGAGTGCGAGGTTGCGTTTTGCGGACACGGCACCATTGCCTGCATGTACGATCTGATCGCCAACGACCCAAAGCTGCTGCAAAAACCGGAAATAACCATCACCACAAGCAAGGGCTGCCTGAGGGTTTATAACGAAATTTCCACCTCTGACGCGGTGTTTATTACAGCGCCAGACAAGGTTGAACTGCCTGTAAAGCCACACATGGACGCAGTTGCGCAACATCTGGCTATTTCCAAATCAGAAATCAGAAATGATCTTCATGTGGAATGTATTGATGCTGGCTTGCGTACATTGATTGTGCCCATTGCCTCGCTGGAAACAGTCCTCGCCATGCACCCGGATGAAGCAGCGCTGAAGCAGTTTTGCATCGAAAGCGAAGTGGA
This sequence comes from Desulfovibrio faecalis, assembly GCF_053570625.1. Taxonomy (NCBI): domain Bacteria; kingdom Pseudomonadati; phylum Thermodesulfobacteriota; class Desulfovibrionia; order Desulfovibrionales; family Desulfovibrionaceae; genus Desulfovibrio; species Desulfovibrio faecalis. The sequence continues at coordinate 2,649,180 of NZ_JBRBQR010000001.1, read as the reverse complement.
TATTATTCTTGTTTTCAGCTCAGAGGTTGCATGTAGCCAAAATATAATGCGCACAAGGGTTTTTGCGCCCCGCTTTGGCTATCTTGAAGACCCGGCGACAGGGTCGGGGAATTCGGCTTTTGGTTATTATATGCTTAAAAATTCCCTGTGGAACGGCAGCGCTGTTTCAGTCGAGCAAAATGCAGAAAGGGCGGCGTTCAACGTGGTCAAGCTGAAGGAAGCAGCGGGGAAAGTGCTGTTTGGCGGTAGTGCGACAACCAGAATTGAAGGCAGATATTTACTCTGATCAGTCCGTTTTTGTTGCCGAAAGCGGCACCTGCAAAAAAACAAAGGACTGCGCCTGATCATGGGGCAGTCCTTTACTTATTATTGGGGGGGCTGTGCGTGATTTGTAAAATGCGTATGCGGAGTTACGCCGTCGTTTGCTGACTGGCCCTCAACTGTCGCAGATAGGCCGGGTACCATTGGGTAAATACGGCCACACCTATGAGCAGGGTGTAGGAGATCAGCTCATAGGTAAGTTCTGAAAAAAAGAGTTCCTTCATTTTCAGCCACGCCAGCAGGGCATTGCAGGTGAAGGCCCCACCCCAGACAGAAGTAATAATCATGTTTGTGCGCAGAAAAATAGGGGAATCCCAGAGCGCCGGATCGGTGTGATCCTTCGCGTAATCTAGGGTAAAAGGCTTGCGCATGACGACTCCTGCCCATGTGCCAAGCGCCAGCGCACCATTGGCCAGCACACCCATGTACCGCACTGTCCAGATGTTCTGAAAGCCGATCACAAGTATGGATGCCGCGCTGAAAAAGGCCAGCCCCACCCACAGTATCACCCCACGATGCAGCTTGAGCACACCCATGAGGATGCTGAGGGCCAGAGCGATGCCAAGGCCAAGCTCCAGCCGAAACATGCTGCCGTGCGCGATGATCAGAAACGACAACCATGGTGCAAAGGCCAACACCAGCTTCAAGAACCCCATCATGGTATTTCCTCCAGAAAAATTTTGACGCAGTGCCGCAATACATGCGCGTTAGGAATTATGATCCAATGCACAGGGGGAAAAACCTGATCCTGAATATTGTTACAGTCTTATGCCCAGCTTTTCTTCCAGCTTGCGGCTGGCAATAACAATGACCGTTGTTACGGTCAGGGTAATGGCAATGTTCAGCAGCACAAAGGCAACAGGTGGTAGCTGCAAGGGCTTGTAAAGCCACATGAAGACCAGCAGGGGCGTTGGCAGATGAAAAAGATAAAAGCGAAAGCCGTTGCGCTCAAACCAGGCAAAGGGAGCAAAAGACTGCAACAGAGGGTACAGCCCTGCTGTGAGCAAAAACATATGGTACACCAGCAGGGCGCAGAGCAGGGACACGATCCAGCCGCTCACCGGCGCGCCCGCATAGGGCCACAGCAGAACGATCAGCGCCGTGAGCCCAAGCCCCAGGGCCAGCGGGCGGGCGCGGCACAGGGCATTAAGGGCCTCGTGATTTCTGAAAGCCACAATGCCCATGTAGTAACAAAGAATGAACGAAGGCGCTTCCCACAGGCAATACCACTTGAGCCAGCCGCCATAGTTCTGCAGGCACAGTGCGGCCACCAGGGCCACCATGCCGCCGGTAAGTGCCGTGTCGCGCCCCAGCTTTTGCAGCACCCTCAGGGCGATAATCCAGAACAGGGTGATCCAGAACAGCACCAGTAAAAACCACAGGTGGTCTGTAAACAGGCCGAGCGAAACGGATTTCCAGGTTTCAAGCAGTGTTGCGTCCGCCGGATGCCCAAACGCGGGGATGGAAAAGAGCGTGTAGAGCGGGGCTACCCAGAGCATGCCCACGCCAAACCAGGGCAGCAGGAGCCTGCGCCCCCTGTGCAGCGCGTGTTGCAGGGGGGTGCGCTTGCCGGCATCCCACGAGGCGGCAAACAGAAAGCCCGAGGCAAACATGAAACACTGGATAAGGGTAGAGCCGGAGATGGCCGTGAACAAATCTGCCCAGGGCTGCGGGGTATCCGCATAGAGCTTCCAGAACGGAAAGGGCGTGGCGTAAAACATGACGCAGTGCATGACCACAACCAGAAAAAGGCACTTGGTTTTAAGCAGGGCAATGTGGGGATAGTGCATGGAGGTCGCCTTGGTGGAAGTATGCGAAATAGCACCCGGAACATTACCAACAATAACTTGACCCGCCGCGCAGGGCAAGCAGATTGCTCCTGTGTGGCGGGCCGAAAATATCTGAATATGTGTTGGCAATGGCCGGGGAGGGAGCCAGGGATTAAGCGCTGGCCTCCGCAATCCAGCTAGCGACCTCATCCACTGTAGGAACCCTGCCCGTGCATTTGATCTGGTCGTTGACCATCACCGCCGGAGTGGAAATGATGCGCGCCGCCATGATTTCTCTGAAATCAGATACCTTGATCACCGAAATTTCACCGCCAGCCTGTTCCGCAGCCTGACGCACCACGTTTTCCGCCTCTACGCAACGCGCGCAGCCGGGGCCGAATACCTTGATTTCCATTTGTTTTGCTCCTGAAAGTTACGCCAGAAATGATCCGGTCAGATTGAACAACCAGCCCACCAGAGTGAACATAAGCAAAAGATAACCCACAAAAAAAGCCAGCAGTTTGCCTGTCATGACCTGCCGCAGCATGAGCATTTCCGGCAGGCTGACCACAACCGTGCTCATGCAGAAGGCCAGAGTGGTGCCGATGGGCAAGCCCTTGGTCAACAGGCTTTCCATAACCGGGATGATGCCCGTCACGCTGGAATACAGAGGGATGCCCAGCAGGACGGAAAGCGGCACAGACCACCACTCCCCGGCGCCAAGATGCTCGGCAAACCAGTTTTCCGGTACAAAGCCATGCAGGGCCGCGCCCAGCCCAACACCAATGATCACCCACTTCCACACACGGCGAAAGATGGTGGATGTTTCAGACCACGCAAAATCGTGCCGATGGCGCAGAGTGATCTGCGGGGAGCAGGCCGGGGCGGCATCCGTCCCGCTGGCCCCTTCTGCCTGCGCGGGCATGTTGGCCATGGCCTCAAGAATAAAGGGGTGCAGCCAGCGCTCGGCCTTGATGGCGTCCATGATGCAGCCGCCAATGATGCCTGCAATCATGCCCACAGCCACGTAGGCTACGGTGATCTTCCAGCCCAGCAGGCCCCACAGTAAAACAACGGCCAGCTCGTTGATAAGCGGCGAGGTGATGAGAAAGGACATGGTAATGCCCATGGGGATGCTGGCCGTGGTGAAGCCAAGAAACAGCGGTATGCTTGAGCAGGAGCAAAATGGCGTAACCGCGCCAAAGGCGGAGCCGAGAAAATAGCCTACCCCCTTTGCCTTGCCGCTCAGGTAGTCGCGCACCCTCTCCACGTTAAGTCCCGCCCGCGCCCAGGCAATGGCGTAGATAAGCGCTGCCAGCAGGAGCAGGATTTTTGCCGTGTCATAGAAGAAAAACTCCACGGATTCCGCAATGGGCGAGCCAGGGGCAAAGCCTATGAGGCCCACAGTCAGCCAGTGCGCCGCAGGCTGGATGACGGAATAGGCCAGCCACCACAGTGCAGCGAGGACAGTAATGACCGCAGTATATTTGAGGTTCCAGCCACCAGCCACTGGCTTTTGGGGGGCCTGCGAGGAGCTATTTTTGCAGCAGCATTGTTGTTGAAGAGGCGCGTTCATGGCAGATGCCTATAGTTTGATATTTGTTGAATAGTTGACATGTTGAAGCCAAAAAAAAGAGACACTTTCCCCTATAACTTCGGCAAGATACCTGGTGCAACGCCGCTTGCTGCCCGGAACCTCTGGCATTCACCGGGGTTGGCGGAGCAGCATTCTGACGTGAGGTAGGCGATCACCTCAAGCATCAGGGGGATGCTGGCCTTGTAGCGCATAAACCGTCCTTCCTTTTCAACCGTCACCAGCCCGCTGTGCACAACGGCCTTGAGATGAAAAGATAGGTTGGTGGAGGGGATATCCAGCTGACGGGCAATTTCTCCAGCCACCAGCCCCTGCGGAGCATTTTTGACCAGCAGCCTGAACAGATCGAGGCGTACCTCGGACGACAGGGCTTCAAAGATGTTGGCGGCAGTTTTGCTTTCCATGAAATGATATTTCAACATTAATTGATCAGTGTCAAGAGGGCGAAATAAAAGCTGCGGCAAACAAACGTTCGCCGCAGCTTTTAATGAATTGATCTATCTGGGCCGGTTGCACGCCCGGCGCGCCATTGGCAGAGGTTGTGCCTTTCTAGGAACCGCTGTGTCCGTTGCCGTTTCCGTTGCTCATGGAGGCAATGGTTTCGCGCAGGTCGGCGGCCAACTGGGCCACCTCACGGGCGGTGACGCCAAGCTCCGTCATGGCGTTGGAAATATCCAGCGCGATGGAATCAACCGTGCCAATGTTGCCGTTGATTTCTTCAGAAGCGGCAGACTGCTTTTCAGCCGTGGTGGCGATTATGCCGATCATGTCGGCGGTCTGCATGACCTGGGTGACAATTTCCTGCAAGGCTTCCCCGGCCTGCGTCACAAGCTCCACACCCTGCTGTACGCTGGCGTCTGTTTCATCCATCAGCGCAATATTGCTGTGAGCGCTGTCCTGAATGCCTTTGACGGCGGAGGAGACTTCCATGGTGGCCTGCATGGTTTTTTCCGCCAGTTTACGCACTTCATCGGCAACCACGGCAAATCCGCGCCCGGCATCACCAGCGCGGGCGGCCTCAATGGCGGCGTTAAGGGCCAGCAGGTTTGTCTGGTCTGCAATATCGCTGATGATGCCAAGGATTTTGCCCACGTCCTGCGCCTTGCTGCCAAGATCGTGCAGGCCGGTGCTCATGGTCGTGGTGTGCTTGCGCACATCGGCTATGGCCTCAATGGACTGGTCGGTGATCTTCTGACCGCTCTGGGCGCGCTGCCGGGCCTGATCTGCATTGCCGGAGGCATCGCCAGCGTTACGCGCCACATCAACTATGGAGGCGTTCATGGCTTCGATGGCGGTGGCGGTTTCGCGTATTCTGTTTTGCTGGTTGGCCGTGCCTTCGCTGGTATGGCCGATGCGTTCCAGCAACTGGTCGGATATATGGGCAAGGTGGGTGGCAATTTCGCCAGCGTTTTCCGCGACTCTGGCAACCATTGCGCCGTTCTTTTCAATCTGGCGCTGATTTTTTCTGATCTCGGTAATGTCGTTCCAGAATGTTACCGAACCCATGAGGGTATTATCCATGTCAAAAAAAGGCGTGGCAGTAACAGTGACGTGGCGCAGATTGCCTTTTTCCGTCGGGAGCTCCCTCTCGGCCACAAACTTTTTGCGGTGCAAAACGGCGCGTACGGCGGTGGTTTCGCGGTTTTCGTCATTCCACAGAAATTTGCCAGATGTCAGACCGAGAAAACTCTGCGGCTTTGCGGTTTTTTCCAGAAGATCGCACAGATGCTGGTTAAGCCAGAGAATTTTTTTATCCGCGCCAATGATCAGGCAGGGGGCGGCAATACCGTTGAGCACGCCTTCTGAAAAGCCAAGCTTGTCTTTGAGCTGCGCCACCATTTTGCCAATGTCGGTGGAGAGCGTGGCAAGTTCGTCCTTGCCCTGCTGGTCAAATTCCACGGCAAGGTTGCCTGCTGCCACCTGTCCGGCATTGGCAACAAGCCGCGAAATCCGGCGAATGAGAAAATGGCGGATCGCCAGCACCGTAAAGACAATGAGGGCCAGCAGACCCAAAGCCCCCATGATGGACGTGCGCAGCAACTGGTTTTCCATGGCGGTCCAGGCATTGGTGACGTCAAGTTTCATCACCAGCTGGCCAAGGATTGGTTCTGATTCGCCGTGACAGTGATGGCACCTGCGCTGGTTGGCAATGGAAAAAACGCTGCCCAGAAGTTTTTTTCCGTTCTGGTCAATAAAAACGGCTTCCTCGATGGGCTGCTTGAGGCCGCGCATATGCAGGCCCGCCAGCTCCTTGTCCGTTTCTACCGCTGCAAAATCTTTGCGCAGGGTGGTGTCGTCCGTGCTGTAGGTGATATTGCCCGTGTATGAAGTCATATAGGCGGCAATATGCCCGAATTTGCTTTTGATCTTGCCGAATTCGTCTGCTGTTCCCTTGTTGTCGCCCACGATCATGGGCTTTTCAATGCCCATGTAGATCAGCCCTGTTTCCATGTGCGCGCTGGAGCGGATTTCATCAGTCATAAGCTTTTTAACTCCAGCATATTCCAGAGACATTATACAGCTTATGACGAGAAACGTAATAGTGACAATGGATACAGTGATTTTGAAATTAAGCGATCTGGATAAAAGCATTGTTACCCCCGAACTAGTGCGCGCCGGAAAAGATCAGTGGCTTGAATTTGAAATCCTGAATCCGCTCGGAATTATGGCATGCCGTGCAGGTTTCCACGGCAGGCTTTCTGCTGATGGATTGAGGGTCCTGATTTTCCGCGTGTTCGCTGCCTGGGCCGTGGCAGGTCTCGCAACCAACATCGGCCAGCTCGGGCGTTGTTTCTATGCTTTTGAATCCGCCCTTGTTGTAGCCTGTGGTGTGGCATTCGTAGCATTTTTGAAGCTCGTGCTCCTTGAGTTTGGGCTTCATGATGGCTACAGAATTCCATGAATGGGCTTTTTTAGAATGCTTGATAAAAGAATTGTACTGCTCTTCATGGCAGGGAGCGCAGTTTTTAGAGCCAATGTACGTTTTTGAATTGTCTGCATTGCCTGCTTGGACAAAAAATAGCTGAATAAATACTATGAACAAGGCTGAAATAATACATTTTTTAGCTAAATACAGCATCATCACGTTCTCTTTGATGGTTGTTTTTGTAGCCAGCCAGTAGCGCCAGTGAGGAGCGGGACTTTGTCACTTCAAAAAACGTAAAACCAGGAATCGTGAATCAGTGCGGAAACCCTATATCTTTCGCAGGGCAATGCCGCAGTAACGCAGAGCCTTTCGGCACATTTTATTAAATGATTATGCCTTGTTTGGAATTTGTGCGGTTTTTCTCATTTTCGTGGGTGGTAATCTTTCCAATGCCGCGCCAGTTATGGGATGCAGTACGCACCCTATAATGCTGTGAACTGACGTTGTTATACATAAAAATTTTGAAATTGCACTCACTGATTAAGCAATGAACACGTTAAAAAGCGATAATATGATTGTTTATAGGTTGGGAATATGGGATCAATTAATCATATTTTTTTTTATACGTATTGGCCTTTTTGCGAAAATTTCTCCAAAAACAGGCCTAGATTTGAATGGTTAGCACAAAAATTTTTTAAAGTGAATACGCTCACGAAAACAGGAAAGATCATGTCATGTGCGGCAATATTTATAAGTTGCAGTTAAATGGATTTTTTTACTCCAATACATAAGTAATAGATGCATTTTTCATTGAGCACTGCTGTTTGTTCTTAATGAATAAGAAAATGATTGTCAGTTTTGTCCTTTTTTTATGCAGCAGGTATAAATCTTAACTCTAGAGTGCGGGTGTGCGCATCTTTGCGCCAAGATCATGCTAGAGAAAACAATCTCTGCATGAATATTGACTGAATTGGTACATATTGCGGGGTCGGATAATACAGGGGAATGGCAGGCAGCGCGGGACTTACGGTGGCAGTATCTTTGAAGGAATCAGGCTTTGAGGGGCAGAGCGGCGCGCAGTTCGTCCACGCCAGCGAGGGTGACGGAGCTCAGCGCAACGATTTGCGCTGTCCCCGCGCTCTGCAGAAAGCGTCGGGCGCGTTCCGTGTTGGCTGCGTCCATGTCTGTCTTGCTGATGACGCCAACGATGGTGCGATTGAATATGCGGGCAAAACCCGGCGGAAAGGCGGAGGTTGGGCGGGTGGCGTCCTGCACAAAAAGAATGGCCGCACATTCCGTGGCCAGAGTGATGAGGGCGCAGTAAAAACGGCGGTTTTCAAGAAATTCCGGCGGGGGAAAAACAAACTCTCCGGCGTATTCCACGGCCATGGTACGCCGCAGATCCGGCACGGTGCAGCCCAGCAGGCGGGCAACGGTGCGCCGGCCCACCCCCCGTTCGCCCATAAGCATAATACGGCGCACGGCTGGCCTATGACCGGGTGCAATCGGTCAGGGCGTAGTGGAGCACATCGCCAAAATAGCGCAGCACTTCACGCAGACCGGCTTCCACGCTGGCCACATCGCCTGTGAGCAGCAGGGAGCCGCCAAACCTGTCCAGAAAGCCGATCTGCACATCTGCGGCCTTGGTGGCTATATCTGCGGCAATGATCACGCCTTCGCTGGGCGTGATGGTGAGTATGCCGATGGCGTCCGTTGCGCTTTCGTCAAGGCCGAGCTTGAGGGGAATGTCGCGCTGGGGGCTGGCGATGAGGTGCGCCAGAGTGATCTGCCTGCCGGGCACATACTCCTGTATGACGCGCTGTTTCGCTTCTTCCATGGTGCGGCTGCCTGTTTGCTTGAGGGGGTGTGATGCTCGCGCGGGGAGTCTGGCTCCCCGCGCAAGGGGTTGCCCGGGAGTAAACTGGTTAGAGCATTTCAACTTTGAAATGCTTCACATTTCAAAGTTCGTCTACTTCTAGAGCAACTGCTTTTTGAGATCGTCGCTGGGCGAGGGGATCACAATCTTGCTGACCACCGGGCCGCCGTCCGTCACGTTGGCAGCGCCAGCGTCCACAGAAGACTGCACGGCGCTGACCTCGCCCGTCATGAGCACAAAGGCTTTGCCGCCCAGGCCCGCAGAAAGGCGCAGTTCCACAAGGTGCACATCGCCAGCCTTGGCTGCGGCATCCGCCGCCAGCACGCAGGAGGCTGCGGTATATGTTTCAATAATGCCGAGAGCGTTGATCTTTTCCCTGATGGCGGTGCCGTTCATGGCTGGGATGACGCTTTCGTGCACGTTGGGGATGATAAAGGAATCCACCACCAGATCCGCGCCCAGGTGCAAACCGGTCTGCACGGAGCTGGTCACGGCTCCGGTATCGCCGGTGATGACCACAAGATAACGGCCAGGGCAGGTGGGGCGGGAGATAACCAGCTCCACATTGGCGGCTTTGACCATTTCGTCCGCCGTCTGAATGCCCACGCCGATGCTGTTCAGTTCCACACAGCCAATAGTGCGTAATTTCATGCCGCTCACCTGTTGCCTCACGCCTTGATGGTTATGATGCCGTTTTCAACGGCAGTGACCACGCCGTCAATGCTGGCGTGTACGCGCGCACCCATGGCCCCCTCGGGAATTTCACCGATGAGGTCGCCTGTTTTGACGTGATCGCCCGCATGCACCACGGCAAGAGCGGGCGCGCCTATGTGCTGGCGCAGGGGAATACGCACTTCCGAAGGCGTGTAATCGCCTGCAAAGTGCGGGTGCGCTTCATAACCCGCAAGCCCAAGCCTGCTTACAAGGCGGCTGGTGGGAATCCTGCGGTCATCGCGAAAACGCGAGGCCACGAGGGGTTCGCCCCTGTTTTCCCACTTGACCCCGGCGGCCATGAGTTCCTTTTTGAGCTGCGCGTTCACTTCCCTGGGCGAAAGGCCCATGGGGCAGGCGAACTTTTCGCAGATGCCGCATTCGGAGCAGAGCAGGGCCTCGCGCGCAATGGGCGAATCCACGGCCTGCCCGTCAAGCACGCGCATAAGCCGGTGCGGGTGCAGGCTGTGACCAAGCAACTGCCGGGGGCAAAGATCGGTACACTGCGAGCACTGACAGCAAATGGTGTTGGTAAGGCGTTTGACCGTGTGCGGGTCCATGACCTTGCGGCACACCACGTTGTGGTCGGGCGGCAGCACAAGGAGGCCGCTTGTGGTTTTGGTGACGGGCTGATCCGTATCGGGCAGTACTCGGCCCATCATGGGGCCGCCGTCCACCACGCGATATTCGTCAATGGTCGGCCCGCCCGCAAATTGCAGCACCTCGGCAACCCGCGTACCCACCGGCACGCGCACCACCATGGGCTTGCGCACCTCGCATCCCACGGTGAGGTAGCGGTGGGTCACAGGTTTGCCGTCCAGCGCGTGGGCCACATTGCAGAGCGATTCCACATTGCTTACCACCGCGCCGATCTGCAACGGAATGCCACGCTCGGGCACAATGCCGCCCAGCACTTCATACACCATCACCTGCTCGTCGCCGGCGGGGTAGAAGTCGCCCAGTTCAAAGGCCTCGATGCGACCCTTGCCAAGGCGGGCAACGCCCTCGCGCACACTCTGCATGGCATGGGCGTGTTTGCCCTTGAGGCAGATGATGCCGCGCCCGGCCCCTGTGCAATCCATCATGGCCTCGAGGCCGCGCACCAGAGTGTCCACCTGTGTTTCCATCAGATACGGATCGCTCATCAGCAGCGGTTCGCACGAAGCCCCGTTGACCAGCACCGTCTGCGCGGCGGCGTCGGCCTTGACGTGCGTGGGCAGGCCTGCGCCGCCCGCACCTACCACGCCAGCCGCGCGAATGGCGTCAACAATTGGTTTTCCCATGATGTCCTCTCACTGGAATTATCGCAAAGCGGGCCGCCAGAGCATTTCACTCCTGAAATGTTCGCTTATGACAGGCAAAGCCTGTCTGCTCGCATTTCGTGGCAAGGATTTTCAGAAAAACCCTTGCAGAGCAGTTACCCCATTTCCTTCGTAAACTGCCCTAACCGCACCCGCCGCAATCACATAGCCCGGCTTCAGGCTTTATTTGCACTTGGGCAGAATCATTTCCACTTCTTCATGGGGACGGGGGATCACGTGCACGCTCACAAGTTCGCCCACGCGCGAGGCGGCGGCAGCGCCCGCATCGGTGGCGGCCTTAACAGCGCCCACATCGCCGCGCACCATCACGGTCACCAGACCGGAACCCACCTGTTCGCGACCGATGAGGGTCACGTTGGCAGCCTTGACCATGGCATCGGCAGCTTCCACAGCGCCAACAAGACCACGGGTTTCAACCATGCCGAGAGCGTCAGTCATTATAGCCATTGTAATCTCCTTTTATGTTTGCGTATGCGCGGCAGAGGCTTAAGCGTGAAGGCTCTTGCCGATCACTGCCACGGTTTCCAGCGTCACTTTCCGCAGTTCATCGGGATCGGTGATGCCATAGTGCTGTTTGATGATGGCGGCCACGCCGATGAGCAGGTCATCGCAGTGTTCGTCGTGCCCGTCATGCGCGTGCTGCGAGCATTCGCCGTGTGCGCAGTGCGCGGTGGTCTCGTCGTAGCTTATCTGGACGCCGCGTTTGCAAAGTTCATCGCGTGCGCCGGGGGTCAGAATCTTAGCGGAGTCCATCACAAGCTTGTTGCCGTGGATGAACTGATCAAGATTATCAATGGTTATCAGCGTTTTTCCCATATGTGCCTCGTTCGTTCCGCAGGCGCGGGTTATTGTTGGGCGTCATTGGCGTTACGCCGCGCCGTGCCCGCCAGCGCGCTGACCACTTCCGGGTCGGGCTGGGGAATGACCACCATACGCATCAGATTGTTGCCCAGCACGTCAGCGGCTGCGGCTGCGGCTTCACGCACGGCGGCCACATCGCCTGTCAGCACAAAGTACGATTTGCCGCCGATGCCCTGGCCAAGAACCATGCGCATCAAAGATACCGCCGCCTGTTTGACGGCCTTGTCTGCCGCTATGACGCTGTCTGCCGCGTTGCGGCATTCCACAACGCCCAGGGCCGCGCCGCCGATTTCAGCGGGCATGCGTCGCAGAACATTGAGTACCTGGCTGGACACATTGGAAACAACATAGCTGCCCGCAAGGCGCGCTTCCGTTGCTCTGGCGGCTTGCACCGAGGCGTCTACCGCCTCTCTGTCTCCCCCCACAAGGATGAGAAAGCGCCCTGCGCACACAACGGAAGCGCGCACCAGCGTGACCGGAGCGGCCTTGAGCATGATGTCGGCCAGCTCCGCCCCAGCGGCTATGCTGCGGCTGTCCACAATGCCCAGCGTATCCATGAGCTATTCGCTCTCCGGGCTTTTGCCCATCATTTCTTCCTGATCCAGAATGCCCACAATGGCTGCATCAACAGGGGATTCCTGATTGTACAGAGCCTTGCGGGCCGGGCTGCCGGTGGTGATAAGCACGCGCTCGCCAATACCGGCTCCCACGCAGTCCACCGCCACAAAACTTTCGGCCAGCCTGTTGTGGGCGAGGTCAAGGCGCTGTACCACCATGAGCTTGAGCCCGTTGAGGGAATCTTCCTTTCGCGTGGCCCATACGTTACCGACGACAATGCCTATCAGCATGCGACACCTACAGATCTTTCAAAATGGTCATGTTGCGTTCCGCCGCCGCATCCTGCGCCAGCGGTGTTACAACGGCCCCTTGGGGAGCACGCAGGGTGCGCGCGCCCGTTGCGGCGGCCTCGGCCACATGGTTTGCGGTTATAAGACAATCGCGTGTGCGCGACGCCTCCGGCGCGGCCTCGACGAGTTCTGTCAGGCCAAAGGCCGCAAGCCGCGCTTCATATTCTTCATACAGGCGCAAAAGCGCGTCCGGGGCAGTGGCGGCGTGTGCGCGGTAAGCAAAGCCAAGGGTGCGCACCTGTTTGCCCTGCAAGAGCAGGTCAAGCACTTCGCGCTGGGCAAGGCTTGAGCCGCGCCCCAGCGCCAGATCCGCCATATCCGGGCAGGAAAGCTCAGGCAGGATGTAGAGGGTCGGTTCCTGCCCGGCGCTCTGCCCCTGAAAGCACACCTGCATGGCGCTGCCGAGGCGCTTTTCCACCTGGCGGGCGAGGGCTTCGTCCCTGGGGGCCAGCACCAGAGCCACAGACGCGGGCCTGGTATCAAGCTGATCCAGCACGGCCCGCACCACGGCGGTAATAAGTGTGTTCAGTTCCACGGGCATAAGCCGCGCTCCTATAATCATTTAAGGCTTTGAATTATATTCGTAAAAGCAAAATGCTCTAGTCTGTGCAGTTGAGGGCTATGCCAAGCGGCGTCACCAGAAAAGGATTGGCGGGCTTGAATGTGGGCACGCCGGTGTCTTTCTGGATGATGGATTCCATATCAGCGAGGCAGCAGGTGCCGCCCACAAGGTACAGGGCCGAAACCTTGCGCCCCTGAATGTGCTTCTTGACGATGGCCGCCATCTTTTCAATCACGGGCCGCACCACGGGCAAAAGTTCCTTGTGGCGGCTCGCGTCCTTTTTCAGGTCTTCAGCTTCGTCAAAAGGAATGTCGTAATTACCCGCCAGCACAAGCGAAACGTGCGTTCCGCCCGTGGGTTCGTCCGCCACGTACACAACCTTGCCGTCCTGCAACAGGGCAATGCCGGTGGTGCCGCCGCCGATATCCACGATGGCGCCGTCGCGCACCTGCAAAACGCTGTTGGCCGCAGTGGGTTCGTCAAGCAGGGCGGTAACGCGGTAGCCAGCGGCCTCCGCCACATGGCGATGGGTTGCGCAGTCGCGCTCGCTGGTGCCGGGCGGAACGGCGATGGCGGCATTTTCAAGCTTGCGGCCAAGGCGTTCTTCCAGCTCTTCGGTCAGCTCGCGCACAATGCGCGCGCCGCCCGCGTAGTCCACCACCAGACCGTCACGCACCACCTGGGCAAAGCGCATGGCACAGGCCACAGGCTCGCGTTTGGCGTTGACCACAACCACCACAATGTACGCGGTGCCAAGGTCTACGCCCACATAAAGGGGTTCCGTGGGGCTGACCTTGCGGGGATTTTCCCGGCACTGGTCAAGCGTGGCGATCAGTTTGTCCGCTGCGGCAAAGTCCATATCAGCCCCTTGAGCGCCGCACGATGACGCCGGTGACGCCGGGCTTCCATCCTGCGCTGTTGCCTTCGTCCGCATCTATGTGCATGGCAAGTTTAAAGGAGTCGCTCACGCGCACCAGCACGTCTTCAAGAATCATGGGCCGTTCCGTATCAAGACGCACGGCTACCTTGTCCTTGTCCTTGAGGCCGAAGCGTTCGGCATCATCGGTGTGCATGTGGATGTGGCGGGCGGCAACAATCACGCCCGATTCCAGGCCCACAATGCCCGTGGTGGATGCAAGCACAATGCCAGGGGTGTCCTTGGTGTCGCCGCTCTGGCGCACCGGAGGATTGATGCCCAGAATGCGGGCATCGGTCTTGGAAAGCTCGATCTGCGAAACGCTGCGGGCGGGGCCGAGAACGGCCACTTTGTCCATGACGCCCTTGGGGCCGATCAGCCGCACACGTTCAACGCACAAAAATTGTCCCGGCTGCGAGAGCGGCCTTTCGGGTCGCAGGGCCTCACCGTACAGCGACAGCGCATCTTCGACGCTCAGATGGACGTGACGGGCGGAAATCTCCACCGGGATGGGTCCGGCGTTCATGGTTTCTTCCCTGTCGCTGCTGGCGCACTGCTCTGTCAGCACCTTGCGCACAACATCTGTCACAATGTCCTTGATCGCTTGTTCGTTCATCTTGGCTCCAGCATGCAACGGCTGCGCATTGGGCAACCGCCTTGTAAATACGCGGGAATCGGGCCGCAGGCTCAAATTCCTTTGGCGGGCGTTTTTTATGGGCAACGCCGCGCCGTTTCCGTAGAGGCGTTCTGCCTGTGGCTCCCCCGGCGCTGCTCGCGTGCAGCGCGCTGCCCGTCAGTGTGCGCCGGGGGCCAGATACGGCAAAGACTAGGCTTCGCGCTTGGGCAGAATCATTTCCACTTCGCTGTGGGGGCGGGGGATCACGTGCACGCTCACGAGTTCGCCCACCTTTTTGGCAGCGGCGGCGCCGGCGTCAGTGGCGGCCTTAACAGCGCCCACATCGCCGCGCACCATCACGGTGACAAGGCCGGAACCCACCTGGCTGCGGCCAATAAGGGTTACGTTGGCGGCTTTCACCATGGCATCGGCGGCTTCAATGGCGCCCACAAGACCACGGGTTTCGATCATGCCCAGAGCGTTGGCGGAAGCGGTCATAGCTATTCTCCTTGCGTTATTTGCGTATGTTGTTGTGCCCCTGAGCGGGTCATGCCGTTGGGGGCATTCCGCAATAACGGGCTGTTACGGTTACATTGGGCGGGCACTGGCCAGCCCGGTGTAGCTGCTAAAGAACCTTCTTCAGCTCGGCCACAATCAGTTCGGTGACGGCGTTGATATCAATGTTGCCAGCGCCAGCTGCCGGAGCAGACGTGCCATGCCCGCTGCCGGAGCAGCAGGAGGCGGCAGGGGCAGCATGGCTGTCCGCGCCGTGCCCGTTGCCGGAGCAGCAGCACTGGGAGTTGAGGTCATAGGCCACACGGCGGATGTTGATCAGGTTCATGGGCGTGACGTTGTCGGAAGTGGCGCTGCCGCCAACGGCCCCGCAGCCCAGGGTGAACGAGGGGAACAGCCCGGTGCTGAGGCCCACCGCGCCCTGCGTGGCGGGCGTGTTGACCATGATGCGCGAAACAGGCTTTTTGAGGCCGAATTCGCGGATGATTTCTTCGTTGTTGGAGTGGATGGCAAGGGTGTGGCCCGCGCCGCAGTTGTGCAGCAGGGCGGTGCACAGTTCGCAGGCTTCATGCCAGTCTTCCACCACGTAAAAGCCGAGCAGGGCCGTGAGCTTTTCCTTGGAGAAAGGATACTTGTGGCCAACGCCCTTTTCGTCCGAAACGAGCAGGCGCGTACCCTGGGGTACGTCGATGCCGGCGATGCGTGCAATGGTCAGGGCGTCGCGGCCCACAATGGCGGGGTTCATGCTGCCATTGCCGCGTTCCATGACGTTCTTGACCTTTTCCAGCTTTTCGCCCTGGAGGAAGTAGGCTCCCTGGGCTTCCAGCGTGGCGCGCACCTTGGCGGCGATGCAGGATTCGGTGACGATGGACTGCTCGGAGGCGCAGATGGTGCCGTTGTCGAAAGTTTTGCTGCTCATGATCTTGGTCACGGCGCTTTCGATATCAGCGGTGCGTTCAATGAAGGCGGGCGTATTGCCAGCGCCCACTCCCAGTGCGGGCGTGCCGGAGCTGTACGCGGCCTTGACCATGCCGGGGCCGCCAGTGGCAAGGATGAGATCGCAGATCTTCATCAGTTCGTTGGTGCCTTCAATGGTGGGAATGGTGATGCAGCTCACCAGATCGGGTGACACGTTGCAGCTGCGCAGCGCGCCCTGAATGATTTCCACCGTCTTGGCAATGCACTTGCGGGCGCTGGGGTGAGGCGTAAACACAATGGCATTGCCCGACTTGAGCGAGATGAGCGACTTGTAGATGGTGGTGGACGTGGGGTTGGTGGAGGGCACAATACCCGCAATCACACCCACGGGCACGGCCACTTCCACAACCTTGGTCTCGTTGTTGGTGGAAAGAATGCCCACGGTCTTCATGTCGCGAATGCAGGCATAGACCTTTTCGCTGGCAAGCAGGTTCTTGGTCTTTTTGTCCTGCGGTTTGCCAAAGCCGGTTTCTTCCGCAGCCATTGCACCCAGCGTTTCAGCCTGGGCAGCGGTGGCTTCGGAAACGGCCTTGATCACGGCGTCCACACGTTCCTGGCTCATCTGTGCGAATTCCGGCTGCGCCTTGCGCGCAGCGCGAACCAGTGCGCGCACCTCCTGAATGGAGAGCAAATCCTTATCGACCATTTCTTACTCCTTTTCCTTCAGAGCCGCCCGGCAAATGGCGTCTATCAGCGTTTTCTTGTCGGAGGAGACAATCTGCCCGCGCGTGAGCGGAACCTGAAGGTCTCTGGCCAACTGCCGAAGTTTGTTTATGCTCATGCCCGCGAGCTTTTCCTTGCTCGGGGGCGCGGCCTGCGTGGCGGGCTTCGCCTTGTCGGCGGGGTCAGTCATGCTTGTCTGGCCTTCCTGTGCGGCCTCTGCCGGGGCCGCCGCCTCAATCTCAATGCTGCGCGGTTGCAACAGCAAAATATGTGCAAGCTCCGCATCGGGGCGGGGGATGACATGCCGCGAAACGCACTCCGCGCCTTCAATGCGCGCAATGGAGGCCACTGCTGCGTCCACGGAGGACTGTACGGCAGCCACCTCGCCCGCAATGGTGATGGTCACAAGCCCGCCGGAAGCAAGGGACTTTTCGAGCAGGCGCACGTCTGCCGCCTTGAGCATGGCGTCGGCAGCCTCAATGGCTCCAATCAAGCCCCTCGTTTCCACAAGTCCTAATGCCAGCATGCTGTTTCTCCTTCACTGCGCAAGTACGCGGCGCGGGTTTGTCCGTATTGTCTGCGTTAATGCCTGATGGTCTTCACATCGAGGTCATAGCCACGCAAAATGCTCTCCATGGTCGCCATATCCCGGTCATCAAGCACAGGGTTGTCCTTGATGGGGTATTCCATGTCGAGCTGGGCGTACTTGCCGACGCCCATCTTGTGGTAGGGGAGCAGATCAACACCCTTTAAATTTTTCATACCTTTGTAATTATACAGAAATTTCCCTACTGCGTGCAGTTCTTCCGCATCGTCGTTGTATCCCTTCAGCAGGGGCATGCGGATACGCACGTTGCAGCCGTTTTCAAGCAGCCAGCTCAGGTTCGCCAGTATGGTCTCGTTGCGCACGCCTGTGAGGGCATAGTGCTTTTCCGGATCCATGTGCTTGATGTCGAAGAGGAAGAGATCAACCACTTCGGCAAGCTGGCGCACCACTTCGGGGCGGGCATAGCCGCACGTTTCCATGGCGGTGTTGATGCCTTTGTGCTTACAGGCCAGGAGCAGGTTTGCCACGGCTTCCGGCTGGAGCATGGGCTCGCCGCCGCCAACGGTAACTCCCCCGCCGGAGCTCTGGTAAAAGGGCCAGTCCTGTTCCACCACTTCCAGCAGTTCAGAAATGCCCTTGCATTCGCCCGCAATGGCCAATGCCCCCTGGGGGCAGGCCTTGACGCAGCGCCCGCAGGCGATGCAGTCAAGCTCCCTGTTGACGGTATGCTGGCCTTGCTCTCCTGCGAGCGCGTGAATGCCTGAGGGGCAGACGGGCACGCACGCGCCGCAGGAGATACAAAGGTCTTTTTTGTACAGCACATCACAGCGCCGACGTTGGCTTTCAGGATTTGAGCACCATTTGCAGCGAAGGGCGCAGCCCTTGAAGAAAACGATGGTGCGTATGCCCGGACCGTCATACATATTGTATTTCTGTATGTTGAAAACGATGGCTTTTCTTTCGATCACGGTGCTTTTCCCCTGCCGTATGCCGTTACGCTTGTGTTGCCGCAAGTACCGGGCGGCCTAGAAGTGGCGCAGCACGGTTCTGCTGATGATTTCGTCCTGAACGTCCTTGCACAGCTCGATGAAGAAGGCGCTGTAGCCAGCCACGCGCACAACCAGATCGCGGAAGTCCTTGGGGTTCTTCTGCGCATCAAGCAGGGTCTGGTTGTCCAGGTAGTTGAACTGCATTTCGCCGTTGCCCAGGATGCTGGCCGTGCGGATGAGGGTGATGACGCCCTGTTCGCCTTCGGGGGTATCCAGCAGACCGGACATGAGCTTGAAGTTGTGCACCATGCCGATGTTCATGTTGTCGTTGGACATCTTGGACACGCTCTTGATGATGGCGGTGGGACCTTTGACGTCCGCGCCCTGGGTGGGGCTGATGCCGTCGGAAAGGGGCTGCCATGCGCTGCGGCCGTTGGCGGATGCGCCAAGCAGCTGGCCGAAGGGCGTGTTGTTGGAGATGGACAGGGTGCCGTGGCTCAGGATGGAGTAGAGCGTGCGGTACTTGCGGTGCTCCTGCTCGGTGAACGACACGAGGTCGGCGGCGATGTCGTCGGCGTAGTCGTCGTCGTTGCCGTACTTGGGCGCGGCAAGGCAGTCTGCCAGCACAGCGTCGTAACCCTTGAAGTCGGCCTTGAGGGCTTCGTTCATGTATTCAAGCGTGTACTTCTTGTCTTCGTACACAAGCTTCTTGATGGCGGCCATGGAGTCCACGTAGGTGGCAAGACCGCTCCAGACCACGCCAGGGCCGAAGTTGTACATGGCGCCGCCGGAGGCCACGTCGCAGCCGTGTTCCATGCAGCCTTCGTACATGATGGACATGAGCGGCTTGGGCGCAAAGTCGCGGTGCACGCGCTGGGAAATGACCGTGGCAACGCTGGACCACTTGGTGATGTAGCGGATCTGCTCCTTCACCGCAGCCTCGAACTTTTCGTAGGTGTCAAACTGGCTCAGGTCGCCGGAGTCGGGGCAGACCTGCTTGCCGTACCACAGCGGCACGCCGTGGTTGAGCACCAGTTCGATGCAGATGGGCCACTGGGTGTAGGCAGTGGAGGTCCACTGGTAGAGGCGGCCCGCTTTCTGCGGTTCCACGCAGCCCATGAGGCAGTAGTCGCGGGCGTCTTCAATGCTCACGCCCTTGGCCAGCATCATCTTGATGTGGGTGTCGTCAAAATGCACGGCGGGGAATCCCATGCCCGAGCGGATGACGGCCACGATCTTCTTGAGGTATTCCTGCGGCGATGAGTTGTGCACGCGGGTTGCCAGCGAGGGCTGGTAAATACGCACGTGGCGCACGGCGTCCATGAGCAGGTAGGTCAGCTCGTTGGTGGCGTCGCGTCCTTCGCGGGTAACGCCGCCCACGCACATGTTCACGAAGGGCTGGTATCCGGCAAAGAACTTGGAGCTGCCTTCGCTGGTGAGCCACATCATTTCAGACATCTTGATGAGCATGCAGCCCGCAAGGTCAAAGGCTTCGCAGGGGGTCATGCGGCCCGCTTCGATATCGGCCTTGTAGAGGGGGTACATGTACTGGTCAACGCGGCCAATGGACATGCCGGTCTGGTTTTCTTCAACCACCAGCAGGGATTCCACGGTCCACACAGCCTGAATGGCCTCCCAGAAGGTGGTGGGAGCGTGGGCGGGAACGCGGGCGTTGACCTCGGAAATCTTGAGCAGTTCGGCCTTGCGCTTGGGATCGTGTTCTTTTTCCGCAAGCTGGGCGGCGTATTCCGACATGCGCTTGGCATAGCACATGACGCCTTCGGTGGTTTCGATAACCGACTTGTAGAAGTAGATTTTGTCGATATCTTCAGGATTGGCGTAATCCAGGTGCGTCAGGTGCTCCTGCGCTTCATGCTGAATGTCCAGCATGCCCTTTTTCATCAGGATGACGTCATAGCCGGGGTTGGAGTCGCCGCCGCCGTTGAGGGCGTGGTAGGAGCAGTCGGACACGTAGGATTCGCCCGAAAGTTCCCACAGGCCAGCTTCGCGGTACTGGGCCTCGCAGTATTCGTCCACGGACTTGCCTTCCCAGTAGGGGAAGATTTCTTCGCGCAGAACTTTCTTGTCTTCTTCAGCAAGATAGAAGGGGTCCTGCGGGCGGGAGCCTATGGTGTCCAGCTCGTCGCGCAGCCAGCGCCAGGAAATATCGGGCGAGAAAGCGCCAGCGCGCGGCGCGCCGTTGGGAGCGCCCACGATGAGTTCGTTATCCTGAATGACCAGGGGCGCGGTTTCGCAGCAGTAGCGGAAAGCCTTGGCGCGCAGCAGAATGCGCGGCATGCCGGGGTTTTCGCTGTCAATCTTGGTAATGGCGCGCGCACGGTGAATGGTGATGCGCGGCATCTGCAAAAGATAGTTGGTCTTGAGCTTGAGATGGCGTTCGGTGGGGCCGTCAGGCACGTTGACGCCGTCAGACACGCCAGCCTTGGGGCCGGAATGCTGCGCGGGGGCAGTGGGCGTGAGGGTAACAGCCGAGCCGGAAGACGTGGCAAATATCTTGCGCAGCGTTTCGCGCTCTTCGGGCGTCAGGCTTTTGGTGACTTCTGCTATCTTTTGAGTAAAATCATGAAGATCCACGTTGATTCCTCCATGGTTTGCGATGGCGGCTCCGGCTGTGACCGGGGCTTGTTCCGCATCACCTGTTCAATTCATTGAGAGCCTTGCGCAAAACGCGCCGCAGTGCGTCTGAAACGGGGTCGGCCTGGTCGCTCTGCTGTTCCCTGAACGAGAATCCGCGAACGCCGTAACCTACCTTGCGCCGATAAATGAGATTCATTGGTGAAATGTTGTCGGAGCTGAATCCGTGCCCGGCCAGACCGCTGCCCTGCGTCATGGAAGGGAAAAGGTCGGTGGTGAGGCCCATGCCGCCAAAAGCGGCGGGGGTGTTGACCAGCATGCGGGCCACGGGCTTTTTGAGCGCGAACTGCTGGATGATCTCTTCATCCTGGCTGTGGATGGTCATGGTCTGGGCGTGACCCTCGCGCAGCAGAAGTTCGAGGCATTTTTCGCAGGCATGCCGCCAGTCCGGTTCAACATAATAGGCAAGCACAGGGGCCAGCAGTTCCCTGATAAAGGGATCGGCGGGGTCCACGTAGCGGCGTTCAACCAGCAGCACGCGCGTACCCTGCGGCACGGCAACGCCCGCCTTCTCGGCAAGCACGGTTGCCGATTGCCCCAGCATGGCGCGGTTGCGGCGGCCATTGGGGTGAAACATGGTTTCGCTCAGGGCCTGGGCCTGCGCCTCGTTGATAAAACAGGCTCCGCCCGCCTCAAATGCCCGGCGCGCCTGCGGCTCGATCTTGCCGTCCACGATGACGCACTGCTCGGCAGAGGGGGCCAGCCCGTTGTCAAAGCTCTTGCTGGCAAGGATATCGTCCACGGCCTTGCAAATGTCGGCGGTGGCTTCAATAAAGGCAGGGCCGTTGCCCATGCCGCCGTAGATGAAGGGCTTGCCGCTGTGGCGCGCCGCTTCAAGCATGCTGTCCCTGCCGGTTACAAGAACCAGAGCCACAAGGCGGTGGCGCATGAGTTCTTCAATGCCGCTGTCGGCGACCATGGTCAGGCAGGTCACAGAACCCTCGGGCAGGCCGTGGGCCTGACCGGCGGCAGACATGGCCGCCACCACGCGGCTGGTGCATTCCACGGCGTGCTGGTGGGGGCAAACCACAATGGAATTGCCCGCCTTGACCGCCGCAAGCACATTGCAGATGGTGGTGGAAACCGGGTTGGTGCAGGGGCTGAGGGCGGCTATAACGCCCACGGGCACACCCACTTCAAACACGTTTTGCGCGGCATCGGCGCTCTGGGGCAGTCTGCCCACGCAGCGCATGCCCCGCACGCTCTGTATGACGCGGCGGCAGGCAAAAAGGTTTTTGGCCATTTTGTCCTGCCACACGCCACATCCGGTTTCTTCGTGGCTCATGACGGCAAGCGACTGGGCCTCAGCGGCGGCGGCTTCAGCCATGGCTTCCACCACCGTGTCCAGCGATTCCTGAGGCATGGCGGAAAGCCGCGTCTGAGCGTCAGCCGCGTTTTCAGCAAGGATGCGAGCCTGCTGGATGGAAATAAGATCCTTGTCGCCGATCATGTTTCCTCCGATGAACCCGGTCAGCTCAGGGCGTAGCGCCTTACAAGCCTGACAAGACGACGGTGGGGCGTGGGAATCACAGCGGAGCTGTAAACGGTAGCGCCCATATTGTTCACGGCCTTGATGCCGGCGGCCACGGCGGCCTGCACAGCGGCCACATCGCCCTGCACAAGGGCGGAGCAGTAACCGGAGGCCACGTTTTCGTAGCCGATCAGTTCCACATCGGCGGCCTTGATCATGGCGTCCGCGCCTTCCATAAGAAAGACAATGCCAAAGGTTTCAATCATGCCCAGAGCGCGCAGCCCGGGGTCGTCTTCCGCCACTTCGTCCAGCGTATGCGCACGGACAATACCGCTCATACCGCGCGCGGGGCGGGGCATGACGTTGGTGGCCGTAAGCTTGCCCACAGAGGCGGCAGCAGCGGCTCCAGCGTCAACAGAGGCCTTAACTGCGGCCACATCGCCCCGAACCATGATGGTAACGAGCGTGGAGCCAACGTTTTCGTAGCCGACAAGATCAACATCTGCTGCTTTGAGCATGCTGTCCGCGCCGTAAATGGACGGAACCATGCCAAGAGTTTCAATCAGGCCAAGGGCTTCTTCACCTGTATACTGCATACAACTCACCTCGTGGGGACCCGTGTTCGTGTCCGGGCATAGCCGGGCGGAGCAAATCTCCTAGTTCCTTTCTAGCCGTTCCCCTATAGGGAAAAGTCAAGCCATATCCCGATTTTTTTCGTCTTGTGTGTGAAATTTGTTGCAGCCCTTGTGGTGCGCGGGTTTGGGCCCCTTACAGGGCTTTTTTTTGATTTTTCCGCCTGCTGCGCGGCTATGCGAGCGCATGGCAGCTGTGGGGCGCGCAGAGGGATCGGCGGCATTTTTGCGTTTAATTACGGGCCTGTCGCAAAAATGTCTGCTTTTTGCGGCAAAAGGCGGCGACCTTCCCTAAAACTGGAACCTTGGACCAGATTGGGGGAAGCGGGCGCAGACAGATGGTTCAGATTGCATGAGCGCCTTGAGGGTGGGTGCAATGAGAGGAAGAAGCAGGAACGACTTTTGCACTATCAAGGAGAGTACGCCCCAAGCCGGACACCGCACATTCAGGAGAGCTTCATGAATTCTCAGCGCTACACCATAAGCGAAATGAGCGAGACTTCGAATATTTCAAAAAAAGCCCTGCGTTTTTACGACAAGCTGGGCCTTATCACGCCACGCCTTCGCGGGGCCAACAATTACCGCTATTACACGCATGAAGATGTGCTCTCCGTGCCGCCTCTCAAATATTACAAGCAGATGGGATTCCGTCTTGAAGAAATCCGCGCGGCCTTTGATGCGGACAGCAACGCCTCGCTGAGGGCTCTGCGCGAGATGTTTACTACCAAGATGCAAGACCTGCGGCAGGAGGAAGACGTGCTGCGTTTGCGCTCGGCTTCCATTCATGACTGGCTTGAGCTGCTGCACGAGGCGGAAATGGTGCTGGATAACGACCTGCGGCAGGTCTCGGTCAAATATGTTCCGCCGCAGAATCTGCTGTTTCATGACGAGGTGTTCTCTCTGGACATCAAGTCCACCATCATCAATATGGGCTTTACCAATTATGTTGAATCGCTGGACAACAATATTGCCGGGCCGGTCATTGTCCATTTTTCTTCGGTAGAAGACAGGCTGAAAAGGGTGGAGCAGCCCATACAGATTTTGCAGCGCCCCATGCGCCCATGTAAGCAGGAGCTGATGCAGACACTCGGGGGCGTGCTCATGGCGAGCTGCTATCACATTGGCCCTTACGAAACCATCAGCGATACCTACCGCAAGCTGCAACGCTGGTGTGCATCCAACAGCTATGTGCATGCCCCAGATGCCTTTGAACGGTATGTCACCGATTACTGGACAACCAACAATGAAGCGCTTTTTGTGACCGAGGTTCTTGTGCGGGTGCGCCGCCCCAACGACACATTCGTTTAAGCGGCACCATGCCGCCGGGCGGTGTTTGGCACAGCCCAACAAAAGCGAAGGCCGTTGCCTGGGAGAGTCCGGGCAACGGCCTTTTTGTGCACTATTTACAGCACGGGCATAAAAATGGGCCTGCCGCAGACCAGTATGCGTGGTCGGCAGCAGGCCTGTACCGGAGGAAGGAACCGCCGGATCTTTAGAACTTGTACTGGAAGACCACCTGACCCTTCCAGGCATCCTGCTTGGAGTAGGAGCCGAAGTTCTGGTAGCTCTTGTTCCAGGTGCTGCTGTCCATGTAGTTGGCCACGTAGCCCAGTTCAACGTTCATCTCAAGATTGTCGTAAATCTTGTAGGAAGAAATCACGTTGAATTCCAGCAGGCCATCGTTGGTGGTCATGTAAGGGCCGTCAAACATGTTGGATGTGGAATCCCACGCATTGGCATGGTCCATGTACTTGACCATGGCGGGGCTGTTTGTGCCGCCCCAGTATGCCACGCGGAAGGTGTGGGTGAGTTTGTCGAGGAAGCTGACATCGCGGATCTGCGCGCCAAAGCCCCAGGTGCCCGCGTAGGACAAGGACTTGTCCATGAAGTTGACGTTGGGGCTCCAGCCGAGGTTGCCATCACCCATGAAGGACGTGAAGTTGCCGTAAGCACACACGGAAGGCAGGCGCTCGGAACCGTTCTTGACGTTGCCGTCATCGCCGGAGGCGTACCAGCCGAACACGCCGGGCACGCCCCAGTCGAGCTTGTATTCCACAAGGGCCTTGGCCAGCCAGCCCTGACGCTGGGTGCTGCCGCGCACCACGTCATTGGCGTTGTTGCGGCGCATTACGTTGAAGCTGCCCATCTGCTCGACAAAGCCGTAGTTGGTGTCGAATTCAATGTTCCAGGGTTCCAGAGCCGTAACCTTAACAGGCAGGCCAGCCCAGAACACGGTGCCGTATTCCTTGGAGGCATTGGTCACGCCGGTCACGTTGAGGCCGTGGCCCGCACCGATCTTGTTCAGGTAGGGGTACAGGGTGGTGGCGGGGGAGCCGTCTCCCAGGTTGTAGTTGGTGAACGCGCCAAACTTGCCAGTGTTGCGGCCCATCATGCCGGGCATGACCCAGGGGGTGATGCTGATGCCGTCAAAGGTCAGGGGCATGCTCAGGGCAAACAGGTCCATATTATCAAGATAATTGGCCTTGTCGTTGCTGATCACGTTGTTGTAGGTGCCGCCCTGATAGTTGTCGTTGAAGGGGCGCATCCACAGTGCGGTGAGGCCCACGTTTTTGTTGAAGGCATAGTTGCCAACCACAGCGGCAGCCTGGGTGTCAAACACCGCAGAGCCGCCAGCGGCGTTAGGCAGGGCCAGATACTGCAAACCCATCTTGAACTTCAGATCGGTCTGCGGAACCGACCACTGCATGTTGGCCTGGGTCACGCGTATCAGGGTGCCGTCCGCACCAAGGGCGGAACCCTGACCGGATCTGCCCCAGTCCATCGGGCCAAGCTTGAACTGCACGCTGCCCATCAGGTTTTCAGAGGCGACAGCGTCAAGGAAGAGCAGAACGCGCTGACGCGAAACAAACTGGTCAGAGTTGTTGGCCTTCTGTTTTGCCCCAGTGGTCGTAACGTCCTTGGTCAGGCTGGAATCGCCCACGCCAAAGCCCATCGACCAGATGCCCCTTGCCTTGAAATCCACCGCTTCGGCAGACTGCCCAAACGCCAACCCCAATGTAAGCGCAAGAGCTGCTGCGGAAAGAATGGTTTTCCGTTTTAAAGACATAGTACCTCCCAAGTTAAACGTTATCCATTTGCTACAGCCTGATCCATAAGAGAGCGCGGGCGAAATTGTCCGCGCTCAAGGGAAGCGTATTCGATCCAGCCGGGCGAGGCCTGGCCCGGCTGGTCTTGTGCAGGGGGGTAAATGATGCGAGGGGATGATGCGGCGCTTTGCGCAAAGCGGTTTCCGCAGGGCGCAATGCCGTGCAGGCGTTTTTTGTGCAAAAAAGGAGCTGCGGAAAGCAGCAACAGGCATGGGTGCAGCCAAGGACGCCTCACATGGTGTTTGGTCGAAAACAGGTTTGTTGCATAATTGCATCCTGTGTGCCAAATTTCACCATGCTGAAATAATTTACTTTTTCATGTTATAGTCTGCATATTCGGTAAATACGCGGCAGAGTTGTCGTGTGTTGCGACAAAAAAATTTTTCATAAAAATTTAATGATTTTAGCATGATAACAATTTTGATTGAAAAACGCGACACATTTGTCGCTGATTTGGACGGCCCAGTATGTTCCGTAAAGAACGGATCGGAAAAAAGTGAGGTCTGGCGGGCATGGCGAAAGGGCAGGAGGAGTTGTGAATCATTTGGCATGTAAATTGAAAGGAGGGGCGCGTTAATATCACAACAGTGCCCGTCGGTACTACGAAGGAGTTTTAATCATGGCTGCAAAAGCAAAGCGCGCCGCCCTTATAGGTTACGACTGCCTTATTCCTAAAAGGCTTGAAGTAATGCTCGCTCAGGGGGGGCTCGATAACTTCAGAAAGTTCATGCAGGAGGGCAGCTACATTCCCGAAGGTTTCAATCTGCCTACGGTCACTCCGCCGTCCTGGGCCACTATCTGCACGGGCGCATGGCCCCGCACCCACGGCGTGGAAGACTACTATTACTACCATGAAGGCCGCAGCCTTGATTACAAGGAAACCTCGCAGGCTTTCGGCTCCAGCATCCTCACCGCAGAGACCATCTGGGACGCGTGGGACAAGGCTGGCAAGAAGTGCCTCGTGGTCAACTACCCCATGTCGTGGCCGTCCAAGATGCAGCACGGCGTCATGATCATGGGCGAGGGCCTCAGCCCCGCCGAAACCCGCTGGCCCCTGCACGGCAACGAGCACAAGGAATATTTGTGCTCTGAAAGCGTCATTTCCACAGATTTCTATCCCATGGGTTCGCAGGGCACCTTTGACGATGCCGAAGGCTGGGCCAACCTGCCAGAAGGCGAAGAACCCCTTGAAATGAATGTGCGTATGCACTTCAAGGAAGCCATCGAACCCCTGGAAGACCAGACCTGGCACTGCCTTGTGTGGCAGAGCGGCGATGAAGGCTATGACCGCATGGCCCTTTGCCCTGAAAAGGACTACGCCAAGGCCTTCTTTACCATTCAGCTTGGTCAGTGGAGCGAACCCGCCCAACACGACTTTACCGTGAAGGGCGATGGCCGCACCGAAAAGGGCGTATTTCGCGCCAAGCTCATGCAGCTTTCTGACGATGCCGAAGAATTCAAACTGTATATTTCCGGCATTGCTGGCCGTTGCGGCTTTATCGCTCCGGCTGAAGCCGCCGCGCAGATTGACTTCAGCAAGCACATTACGGCCAATGATATTGGTCTGGTTGCCTATCTGCACGGCATTATTGATACTGATACCGTGTGCGAACTGGTGGACTTTCACAGCGCATGGCTCTGGAACACCATTGAATCGCTCATCAAGGCCAATGCGGACTGGGATCTTTTCTACATGCATTCCCATCCCATTGACTGGTTCTACCACGGCTGGCTCAGCGAGCTGGACAGTGCGGACGATGCTGTTCGCACCAAAGCCGAAAAGATGGAACGCTACATATACGAAGTGGAAGACCGTCTGCTTGGCCGCCTCATGGACATCATGGGCGATGAAACCGTCATGTGCGTGTGCTCCGACCACGGCGCAACGCCCCTCGGCCCCATCCTCAACACGGCCCACGCCCTCAAGGAAGCCGGACTGTGCTCTTACGAGCCCAAGAAGTCTGAAAACTACTGGGATATCTACGAGGAAACCGAAGGCTTCAACTACGTGCTTGATGTGAGCAAGTCGCTTGCCGTGCCGCAGCGCTACATGTTCGTGTACGTAAACCTGAAGGGCCGTTATCCCGGCGGTATTGTTGAGCAGGAAGACTACGAAAACGTGCGCGACCGCATTATCAACGCCCTGCTGGACTACAAGCATCCCGACACAGGCGACCGGCCCGTGCTGCTGGCCGTGCGCAAGGAAGACGCGCACGTGTTTGGCATGGGCGGCGCGCAGGCTGGCGATGTGGTGTACGTGCTCAAACCCGAATACATGGCCGAACACGGTTACGGTCTGCCCACCGGCGAATCCGGCTGCGGCAGCCTCAAGAACCTGCTCATGTTCCGTGGCCCCAACATCCGCAAGGGCTACCGTTATACCCGCCCGCGCTGGCTGGCCGACATTGTGCCCACCTTCTGCTACATCACGGGCAATCCTGTCCCCGCCGACGCCGAAGGCGCGCCCATTTACCAGATCATGGAAAACCCCAATCTGGTTGATTAATTCACCATGCCGGGGCAAGTGCGCGGCTTTTGCCCCGGCGCGATAAAACACAAAGCCCCGCATCAGCGGGGCAGACGACAAGGATAAGATCATGGCTGAAAAGAAAGCGATTCTCCTGATGCTGCCTTCCGTTGCGCTCAGCGGCGCATCCGAAGCGCTGGACAAGCTGAAGAAAAAGGCCGTTCTGCTGGCCAATGCCGAACACGCTGGTCTGGAAGCTCTGGCCCTCGAACTTGGCGGCAAAAAGGTTGAAGCTGCCGCCCTTGAAGGCGCGGAAGACGCGCTGCTGGTGGTGCAGGGTGATGAAGCCGCTCTTGCAGCCGCTCTGGAAGCCGCCGACCGCCGCACCCTGGTGGTGGTTGCCGCCGCTGACGGCGTGGCCTTCTATGGTCTGGCTGTGGACAGCAAGGCCGGGGCCGTTGCCCGCGCCGTTAACGCGCAGGATATTGCCGTTACCATTGCCACCATTGCGGATCTGCCCGTCAGCGCCCAGTGCACCGGCGGTATCATTTATCAGGCAATGAAAAATCCCAACCTCAAGCTTGATGAAATCAGAAAGCTCAAAGAAGCTCTCGTGCGTATGGAATCGGTTATCCAGCGTGATAACCGCGAACCCTGGGACAAGCACGACTGCGCCTAAATTTCTTGCCGCTGTGACCGCGCCTGCCGTGTGGGGGCATGGCTTGCGCGGTTATCTGGAACCGCAGCCGTGCTGCGGTTCCGACCAATACCTTCCTCCAAGCGCCTGCGGGGATTGAGCTTCATGTTCAGTCTCCGCAGGCTGTTGTTTTATCGGCATGCGGGCAACCTAAACCTGTTTAACGCAGCTTTGCTGCTGATAAAAATTTGCAATAACTGTTGATTGTGATTTTTTTTATGTGACAATTAAAATATAGCTATATGTATGTGTCAATGGTTCGCATTATTGTATTGTTATAACGGCTTGTTGTAGCGTAACTATTTGTATTTTGTGCTGCATTGTTGCCTGTGTACTTGTTATTTTCTGATAAATTTGAAATCATTAAAATGAAGTAATCAGAAGTGCTTTTGAAATTATGGCTGTTATTTTTTTTGATAATAGTCAGCATTTATTATTAACAGCGTATCTGCAAATAATAAATGAAGAAGTAATTGTGCCATTGATAGTGTCATGCAAAGTCACGGTAGGTTGAGTATACCGCGAAAGTTTGCCAGGTTTGAATGCAAAGTAGTATGCGATTGTGCATTTAAGTTTGACAATTGGGGGATACATGAAGTTTCTCAGAACAATTGTTGACTTTTTCTGGAGGGCATCTCTACGGTTTAGATCTGTTCAGCCCGGTAAAATATTTGTGGTCGCACAAAGGGACTTTTTGTTATTGCGGCTCTTTTTTGTAGACAGACAACGCCAGCTTGAAAACGTTGCCTGTGATGTTCTTTATATTTCTCCACAAAAAATATTGCTCAAATCAAACAAGCGCTTTTTGCCTGATGTTCTTAAAGGAGAGCGCTGTAGTCTGTATGTGAAAGTACCTCATGCAATAGCTGAAAAATGTCTTGGAATTTCATATCCTGCTATCAGGCATGGTTTTATTTTTAAAACACGGATCATCACGAATCATATAGATACTGAATCAAAGCAGTGCATTGTTGAAGTTTCCATGCCTAAAACATATGTGCAGCGTGATCTTCAACGACATGAGCGCGTAGGTCTCACGCCCTTGATGCTCAAAAAAATTTCTCTGTGGATTTGCAACAAGCAGTTGCCTAAATCTGTGAATGATCTGGATGAGACGCGTTCTGGATTTGTGGGTGAAAAGATCTGTTCTGCTGTGCATGTGGTTAATATGTCCGCAGGCGGATTAAGAGTGCAACTTGATAATCTTAAGGGTTATGAAAATCCCCGCAGTGAGTTAAACAAACCAGTTGTGTTGCATCTTGTATTGTACAAGACCTCGCGCAAGGAATTGTCAGTGTGGGCAGTATGTTCTTGCGTCAAAGTCCATTTCAGCCCGAGCCTGAAAATACTGACCTTTTTCTTGAAATATGTGCGGGAATGGGATGATCCAGATGCGGGAGGCGTGGGCTGGAAGGCCATCGACCATGACGGAATCTCAGACATTGAGTCCTGGGTGGACAACGACTATTGTATGCTGCTTGATAAAAAACATATGATTTCTGATGAGTTATGTCGCTGTTTTGGTCTTGATCCTGCCAGCATGCATAAAAAATCCCGCACGCCGTTCATGACAGGCATGCGGGATAAGCAAAAATAGCTTC
The DNA here is from genome assembly GCF_053570625.1 of Desulfovibrio faecalis. Taxonomy (NCBI): domain Bacteria; kingdom Pseudomonadati; phylum Thermodesulfobacteriota; class Desulfovibrionia; order Desulfovibrionales; family Desulfovibrionaceae; genus Desulfovibrio; species Desulfovibrio faecalis. Next base: position 2,618,538 of record NZ_JBRBQR010000001.1, on the reverse strand, counting down.
CGGTATTGCAGATAATAGCCTTCTAGCCGTGCAGTTTTTCACTCCCACCGGACATTCTGCGCATCTTGCGTTGCAGGGTGCGCAGGTTCAGCCCCAGCTCTTCCGCAGCTTTGCCCCTGTGCCAACGGCACTTTTCAAGCGCCTGCCGGATCATGCGTTCTTCAAGTTGCAGCACGGCCTGATCAAGGCTGATGCCCTGGGGCGTGTTAAGCAGCAGGTCGGCCCGTCCGGCATCCCCCAGCGAAAGAAGAGCCTCGTCGCCAAAGGCGAGGTAACGGTCAAGAAAGTTGTGCAGTTCACGCACGTTGCCGGGCCAGTCGTACTGCTCCACGGCGAGACGCACATGGGGCGGCAGAATAAGGTTCAGGCCGCGCTTTTCAAGCCAGGCCTCCACCAGCAGGGCAATGTCGCCGTGACGTTCGCGCAGGGGCGGCAGGGTGATGGAAAGCACGTTGACGCGGTAATAAAAATCGGAGCGCATGGTTTTTTCGCGCACCATTTTTGCAAGATCCTGGTTGGTTGCGGCAATGAGGCGGAAGGATGATTCCTTGGGCGTATTGCCGCCCACGGGGGTATACATCTTGTTTTCAATGGCCCTGAGCAGCTTGACCTGAAGGTGCAGCGGCAGCTCGCCTATTTCGTCCAGAAACAGCGTGCCGCCATTGGCCGCGCCTATGTAGCCCTCTTTATTGGCATGCGCGCCGGAAAACGCCCCTTTCACATGCCCGAAAAATTCACTCTCCAGCAACTGCTCTGGGATTGCGCCGCAGTTTACCGGCACATAACGGCCCTTGCGCCCGCTGTATTCATGAATGCTCTTGGCGGCAAGGTCTTTGCCGCAGCCTGTTTCACCGTAAATGATGACGTTTGAATCGGTTTCTGCCGCTTTGAGAATCTGGCTGTATACGCGGCGCATGGGTTCGCTTTTGCCCACAATGTTGCCCAGACCGTAAAGATTGATAACAGAGGTTCGCAGCTCGCGATTTTCTTCGCGCAGGGCCATTTCCTGAAATTTTTGCTCGCTCACGTCCATAATCAGGCCTTCGAGATACCGCAGAACGCCCGAATCGTCGTAGACGCCTTCCCCCTGATCCCACAGCCACTTGACGCGCCCTGAGGGCAGCAAAAGCCTGTACATGACCTGATACGGCTCATGGGCGACAATACTGTCGCGTATGGCTTTGCGGCTGGGGCCGAGGTCATCGGGATGGGTCATCAGTTCAATGGTGTTGTGGTGGTCAAGCACCATGTCTTCGGCTGGCACCCCCAGCAAATCGTAGCTGCCACGGCTTACAAACTCCAGTTCATACTGAAGATAATCACTTTCCGGTGCGTCGATATTGAGAACGCGGCACCGATAGGCCATGCCCGGCAGGTGATTGAGCAGGCGGCGATAGCTTTTTTCCACATTAATGGGGGGAACTGGGGGCGATGAAAGCATGTGGCGGCAACCTTGCAAAAAATGTCGTTTGTCGCGACACAAATGTCGCTTCCGGGCCGGGATACTAGCTGCATGTGCCATAAAACACAAGCGCGGATGGCGTTGTAAGGCCAAGGGCAATCTGATGGCACTATTAGTGCAATAGGCAGGCCAAATCGCGCGAGGGCAGGGTGCTCTTGCGTTTTTTCAGCCTGGAGGCTTTGAAATGTCACATGAACTCAGTGTTTCTCTCTGCCGCCGTGGCGGCAAGGTGGATCTGGATATGGAGAGCGGCGCGTTTGGCGTGCTCACCATAGACGGTGAAAAGATACCGCCTGAAGAACGTTCCGGCACGGCCAAAAAGCTCCTGGCCGCCTCTGCCCTGTACTGCTATTGCGCCGCTTTGGACAAGGCCCTGGATACGCGCAATGCCAAGTACGACAAAATCGAGGCCAAGGCCACGCTGCACACAGGCACCGATGATCTGGGCCGGGGCCGGGTAACGGGCATTGATATCGATGTTACCGTGCATCTGGATGAAGAGTACGAATTCATTTTTGACCGTGTGGAAAAGATCATGCGTCAAGGCTGCCTGGTCACGGGCTCGCTGGAGGCCGCCTTCCCCGTGAAGTACAACCTCAGGCTCGCCGACGACGAGGATTAGGAGCCCGCATGTCCGACCAGAAAAAAAGCATGATCGTTGTGGGCGGCGGCCCTGGTGGTTACACGGCGGCTTTTGCTGCCGCCAAGGCCGGAATGGCCGTAACCCTTGTGGAGTGCGCCGAACTTGGCGGCACCTGCCTTAACAACGGTTGCATCCCCACCAAGACCATCAAGTCATCTGCGGAAGCTCTGGAAATTGCTCAGCAGGCGGTGCAGTTCGGCGTCAAGATTGAAGGCGGCGTCAGCATTGACCCGCAGGCCGTCTACGAGCGCAAGGAGCGCGTTTGCGCCACCCTGCGTTCTGGCCTTGAAAAAACCTGCGCCGCCCTGGGCGTAACCCTGGTGCGCGGCAAGGGGCGCCTGCTTTACGGCGGCGCGGTGGAGGTGACCGGCAACGGCGCAAGCTCCAGCCTGTCAGCAGATTACGTCATACTGGCAACGGGTTCGCATCCTGTGAACCTGCCGGGCCTCACAGCCGACCACAAGCGCATTCTCACCAGCGACGATGCCCTCAAGCTCACCCATGTGCCTGCCTCCATCATCATTGTGGGTGGCGGCGTCATTGGCTGCGAGCTGGCCTGCATCTATCGGGCTTTTGGCTCCGCTGTCACAGTGATTGAAGGGCAGGACAGGATATTGCCCCTGCCTTCGGTGGATGCCGACATCAGCACATTGCTCCAGCGCGAGATGAAAAAGCGCCGCATTGCCTGCGAACTCGGGCAAACGCTCACCCACGTGCGCGTGGATGAAAACGGCGTCAGCGGCGTGCTTGCGCCGTCGCCCTTTGTGAGCGGCGCGCCAGCGAGGCCCGAACGCCCCATCAGCGCCGAGATGGTGCTTGTCTCTGTGGGCCGCGCCTCCATGACCGCCGGGCTTGGCCTCAAGGAAGCCGGTGTTGCTACGGACGAACGCGGCTGGATTCGCGCTGATGAATACATGCGTACATCCCTGCCCGGCGTGTATGCCATTGGCGATGCCCTTGGCCCCGCGCGCGTCATGCTGGCGCATGTGGCTGCCGCCGAGGCTCTTTGCGCCGTTAACGACTGCCTGACCGGCGGCAAGGGCGCTCCCATGGATTACCGTTTTGTGCCTTCGGCCATCTTCACCTCGCCAGAAATTGGCTGCGTGGGCATGAGCGAGCAGCAGGCACGCGATGCGGGCTATGAGGTCAAAACCTCTGTTGTGCAGGTCCGCGAACTTGGCAAGGCCCAGGCCATGGGCGCACTGCCCGGCTTCTGCAAGCTGGTGGTGGATGCCAGCGACGGCACCCTGTTGGGCGCGCACATGGCTGGCGCGCACGCCACCGACCTTATTGCCGAAACAACTCTGGCTTTGCGCATGGGCGCTTCCATCAACGACATAGCCACCACCATTCACGCCCATCCCACGCTGGCCGAAGCCATTGGCGACGCTGCCCTGCGTATGGAAGAGGAGTAGTATCATGAAAGATCTTGACCAATTGGCTTTGCCCGAAAATCTGCGCTATACCGACGAACATGTGTGGCTGTGCGTGGAAGGCGAAACCGCCACCGTAGGCATCAGCGACTTTGCCCAGGACCAGCTTGGCGAAATCGCCTTTGTTGACCTGCCTGCCGTGGGTACAACCTACAAAAACGGTCAGGAATTCGGCACCGTTGAGTCGCTGAAGTCCGTCAACGCCCTGTTCATGCCTGTTGCCGGGTCTGTGCTTGAAGTGAATGAAACTCTGGAAAGCACGCCCACCCTCGTCAATGCCAAGCCCTACAACGAAGGCTGGATGCTGCGCATCCGCATGGACGACCCCGCCGAGGCCGCAACGCTGGCCGACAGCGCCGCCTACCTCAACCTTTTGCGCAAGGGCTAAGAGGCAAAACGGTGAAAGGCCCTTCCGGCAACGGCCCGAAAAGCAAAAGGGGCGCGTGCAGCACCTCTGCGCGGGATGCGGCATATGTACGCAAAGGGCTTTTTCTCGCTGCGCTGACTGGGGTAATTTTCAGTCTGGATGGCCCTATTCTGAAGCAGGGGCTGGTAAAAGAGCCGTTCAGCATACCTGAATTCTGGCTGTTGGCCCCCCTGTTTGCCGCAGGCTGTCACGACATCAGCGCGGCCTGTCTTTCTCTTGTTCTCAATGTGGCTCAGGGCAAGGGGCGGGAGGTGTTCCGCACCTTTTGCAGCAAGCCCGGCAGGTACTGCATCATGGGCGCTTTTATGGGCGCTCCCCTTGGCATGGGCGGCTATCTGATGGGCGTTTCGTTGGCAGGGCCAGCCTATGCCTTGCCCATTTCCACCCTGTATCCGGCCATCGCGGCGGTGCTGGCGCGCTTTTTTCTGAAAGAGCGCATTTCCGCAAGGGCCATGTGCGGCCTTGCGCTTTGCGTGGCGGGCGCGTTTACCGTGGGCTGGTCTGCGCCCCAGGGCGGCGTGGGCGGTCAGGCCTTTTATCTGGGGCTGGGATTTGCCTTTCTGGCCGCCTTTGGCTGGGCCTCGGAAGGCGTGTGCGTAACGGCGGGTATGGACTTTATTGAGCCTGTTGTGGCCCTGAATGTCTATCAGATCGTTTCCAGCCTGTTGTATATGCTGGTGATCGTGCCTGCGGCCTTTGTGCTGCTGGAACGTGGCAACCCCGGCCTGAACGCGGCTGACCTGCTGATGCAGGCTCTTGCCAGCCCCGGTTTGCCTTTTTGCATAGCGGCTGGCCTGGTGGGCTGCGTTTCGTACCGCTGCTGGTACACGGCCATGAACATGACCGGCGTATGCCGGGCCATGGCCCTGAACGTGACCTATGCCCTCTGGGGTATATTGTTCAGCGCCATTTTTACCAACATTACCGTTACCCGTAATCTTGTGGCGGGCGCGGTGGTGATAGTGGCGGGCATTGTGCTGGTTGTCATGCAGGGCAAGGGGCGAACCGCCTTGCATCAATCGCAGGAGGGGCTGTGATGCGCGTTCGGCTGCCTTTGCGGCTGGCTGTGGGCAGATTGTTGCTGGACGGCGCGCCCCGCACGGCCTGTGATGTGTGCGCCGCCCTGGAGCAAGAATACGCAGGCGAAAGGCAGATCAATGTGGCGAATATTGAAGCTCAGCTGCGAGCCCTCAAAGGCGTGGGTATTGTGACCGTTTGTAACGAATCCGATCAGGGCGGTGCATACGGAATCACCCCGGACGGCAGGCAGCGGGTTCTGCGCAATCTCTAGTGCAAGGCAGGCCGTGCAAAACGGCAAGCCCAGGCAAACCCGGAAAGATCAAACCATCCCCTGCGGAGGAAAGTACGACGTAATTGTCGCCTCCCTTGCGTGGAGAGGTGGGGAGTCGAGGGCATCCCAACAGGTGTTGTTCTTTTATTCCCTAGCATGGCTTGGAAAAAACGGGTACAGCGGCCCGCGCAAGCCCAAAATATGCGCGCCAATGGCGGGTGCGTCACATGTGTCGCAAAATGCGCGTTCATGTCGCAACCTGTGCCGCAACATAGGCATGTTAAGTAAAAAATATCCTGTAATAGCTGATGAAAAGCGGTTTTTTGCAGGAGTTGTGAAAAATGGTATATATTATGCAAAATGACTCACAAAGAATTTCGAAGCACGCGCAACCATCCCGGCAGCCCATTGGCAGCTTTCAGGGGCGTTTGGCTTCTTTTGCGAACCCGGACGGCAGACCGGGACATTTAACAACTCTCACCAAGGAGTGCAGCCGTGCAGCAAACCGATGACTGTGCCTGTTCCGACGCTAAAATAGCAGTCAGGGATCTAACGAAAATGTATGGGGACCTTACCGTTCTGGACAAGGTCAACTTTACCATCAAGCGCGGAGAGCTGGTTTGCATAGTCGGGCCTACGGGATGCGGCAAGACAACCTTTCTCAACTGCATGTCCAAACTTACGGAAACCACCTCCGGCAACATCTACATTGATGGTGAAGTGGCAAATCCGCGCAAGCATAACCTGGCCTTTGTGTTTCAGGAACCAACGGCTCTGCCGTGGCTCACAGTGGAAGAAAACGTGGCCTACGGCATGCGCATAAAAAAGGTTCCGCCCAAACAGCTCAGGGAACGTCTTGATATGATTCTGGAGATGGTGGGGCTGGAAGATACGGCCAAGCTGTATCCCAACCAGGTTTCGGCCAGCATGATGCAGCGTATCGCCGTGGCGCGCGCCTTTGCCGTGAACCCCGATCTGCTGCTCATGGATGAACCCTATGGACAGCTTGACGTGAAGCTGCGCTTCTATCTTGAAGACGAGCTTGTGAAGCTGTGGCAGACCCTCAAGAGCACCGTGCTTTTTGTTACGCACAACATTGAAGAAGCCGTGTATGTGGCTGACCGTATCCTGGTGCTGAGCCCCAAGCCCACCAAGGTGAGGGCGGAAGTGGTTGTTGACCTGCCGCGCCCGAGGGATTTCAGGGATCCGCGTTTTGTCGAACTTCGCCGCCAGGTCACAGACCTCATCCGCTGGTGGTAGGAAAAAGGGACAGCTTATGCAATGCAATGAAAAAGTAACCTACCGCAAGCCCATGAGGCTTCGCATCCTGCCGGTTTTGAGCGTTTGTATTTTTCTTGGCGTGTGGCAGATGTGCGTTGGCCCGGCTGACAGTAACGACTGGCGTATTCCCAGCACGTTGCTCAGCTCGCCCTACGACATATTGAGCCTCATGGTCGACAAGCTCACCAATCCCGCTCCTGACGGGGCAGTGCTGCTGGAGCATGCCTGGACAAGTATGCAGGAAGCCTTTTTGGGCTATGTGCTGGCCCTGATTGTGGGCCTGCCCCTGGGCCTTGCGATGGGCTGGTTCACCACGGTACGCGGCCTTGTGCGCCCCATATTTGAAATCATCCGGCCCATTCCGCCGGTTGCCTGGATTCCGCTGACCATTTTCTGGTTCGGCATCGGTCTGCCCGGCAAGGTATTTATCATCTGGCTTTCGGGCATCGTGCCGTGCGTCATCAATACATATACCGGCGTGCGCATGACCAACCCCGTGCACATCCAGATGGCCAGAACCTATGGCGCTTCCGACTGGCAGATATTTACCTCCATCTGCGTTCCCTCCGCGCTGCCCATGGTGTTTGGCGCCTTGCAGATCGCCCTGGCCTACTGCTGGGTGACCCTGGTTGCCGCTGAACTGCTGGCCGCAGACAAGGGCCTTGGCTATCTCATCACCATTGGCCGCATGCTTGGCCGTACCGACCTTGTGATGGTGGGTATGGTGAGCGTGGGTATTGCTGGCGCCATCATCGGTTTCATCATTGACAAGATCGAATCCCGGCTGCTGGCCGGCATCAGGAGATAGCGCCATGCAGTCTTCCTCGGCGTCCAACGGGCAGACCCAGAGCGTCTGCAATGAAACCATCAAGAACACGAAAAAGTACGAGTTTTCGCTGATCCGTGCCCTCAAGAGCGAATACTTCTTGTACATCGTTTCGCTGGTATGCTTTTTCGGCCTGTGGCAGTGGGCTGCCACGTCCAACGTGTTCGGTTACAGCAGCGCACTGGCCACGCCCTTTCAGGTGGTGGAAAGCCTGCACGACCTGAGCGTCAACAAGCTTTCCGGCCTCGGCCTGCTCGAACATCTGTGGATCAGTACGCGCCGCGTTATCATCGGCTTTTTGATCGCCGCTGGCTTTGGCATCCCGCTGGGTCTGTTCATGGCCTTCAACGAAACGTTCCGCGCCATTGTGAAGCCCATTTTCGACATGTTCAAGCCCATGCCGCCCCTGGCCTGGATTTCTGTGGTCATTCTGTGGTTCGGCATTGGCGAAGCACCCAAGATTTTCATCATCGTCATTGGCTCCTTTGTGCCGGTGGTGCTCAACTCTTACAGCTGCCTGCAACTCATCGAACCCGAATTTTTCGATGTGGTGCGCATCATCGGCGGCAAGCGCTGGGACGAAATCCGCCTTGTGTGCATTCCCGGCGCGCTGCCCGCCATTACGGCAGGTTTGCAGATCGCCATGTCCAGCGCCTGGACATGCGTTGTGGCTGCGGAGCTTGTGAATTCCCGTTCCGGCCTTGGCTACATCATTGTGCAGGGTATGAAGCTGTCCGACCCCGGCATGATTATCGGCGGCATGCTCATTATTACCGCCGTGTCGCTGGTGTTCACCCTGGGGATGGATCTGCTGACCCGCAAGCTGTGCCCCTGGCAGCGTGAAATCGAGAATCTTTAGAGAGCCAAGGAGCTGAACGTGAAAGACACGCAGCCAAAAATTGTCTGTGACAATATAAGCAAAACCTTCATCCAGAAGGGAACCCAGGTGGTTCCGGTTCTGGAGAACATCTCCCTTGAGGTGCGCGATCAGGAGTTTCTGGTCATCCTCGGGCCGGGCCAGTGCGGCAAAACAACCTTGCTGCGCATCCTCGCCGGGCTTGAATCGCCTTCGTCCGGCGCGGCTTATCTGGACGGCAAGCAGATTGTGGCCCCAGGCCCGCAGATCGGCCTGGTGTTTCAGAGCTACAAGCTCTTTCCGTGGAAGACCGTGCGCCAGAACTTGGAAATCGGCCTTGAAGTACGCGGACTTGAGCCTGCGAAGATCCGTGAGATTTCCAATCACTATCTTGGCATGGTGGGTCTGCAAGGCTTTGAGGATTACTATCCTCACCAGCTTTCGGGCGGCATGAAGCAGCGTGTGGGCATTGCCCGCGCCTATGCTCTCAACCCCGAGGTGCTGCTGCTTGATGAACCCTTTGGTCAGCTTGACGCCCAGACCCGCTTTTTCATGGAGCAGGAGACCGAGCGCATCTGGCACATGGACAAGCGCACCATGATTTTTGTGACCAACAACATTGATGAAGCCCTGTTCCTCGCCGACCGCATCGTCACCATGGAAGACAAGCTGCCGGGGCATGTGCACACTTCGTATGATGTGCCCCTGCCGCGCCCGCGCGACACCATGGATCCCGCGTTCCTTGAACTGCGGGCCAGAATTACGGAAGAACAGAAGCTTACGCTCTAGGACTGCGCACAGCAGCAAGGGCCGCGCCGTACATGAGTGCGCCTGCCAGCGGTACGGCCCTTGCCGCGCATGCGAGAGCATGGATTTCTCGGCAAACCTGTATGCACTTGCCGAGGTTGCTCAAGTGGTTTGTTTGAAGGTTCAAGCAGTTGAAAGGTTTTTTGTAAAAGCGGATCTGTCCACTAACCAATTAGGAGTCATGCATGAGAAAACTGCTTCTGGTCGCGCTTCTGCTTTGCATGGGCGCTGTCATCTGCGGCGGCCCCGTCGCCACTCTGGCAGCCGACAAGCCCGTTGAAATTTCCACCTGCTGGATGGACGAATCCCCGGGCTTCAACATCTGGTACGCCAAGAAAATGGGTTGGGACAAGGAAGAAGGCCTGGACATCAAGATGTTGCTGTTCAACAGCGGCCCTGCCCAGATGGAAGCCCTGCCCGCCAAGGAATGGGTGCTCGGTTCCACGGGCGTTGGCGGTCAGCTGATCGGCGGCATCCGTTACAATATTTACTCCGTGGCCCCCATCATCAGCGAAGGCGAAGTGCACGTGCTTTACCTGCGCCCCGACAGCCCCGCCGCCAAGGTCAAGGGCTACAACCCCAAGTATCCCAATGTGTACGGCAGCCCTGAAACCGTCAAGGGCATGAAGATCCTGTACACCTCCCAGACCACCGTTCACTATATGATCGGCAAGTGGCTGAGCATCCTTGGCCTTACCGAAGCCGATGTGACCCTGGTGAACATGGAACAGCCCTCTGCTGTGCCTGCCTTTGAAAAGGGCATTGGCGACGCCGTGTGCCTGTGGGCGCCCTTTACCTTTGTGGCTGATTCCCGCAAGTGGCAGCGCGCTGGCTCCATGACCGATATGGACTGCATCACTGTGTCTTCGCTCGTGGGCGACAAAAAATGGTGCGATGAAAACCCCGAACTGGTTGCCAAGTTCCTGCGCGTGTACCTGCGCGGTTCCAACATGCTGCGCGAAGAAGGCCCCAGCCCCCGCATCATCAAGGAATACCGCCAGTACATGAACGAATTCGCCGGTATCCGCATGACAGACGAAGAAGCCAAGCTCGACATCCAGATTCACCCCCGCTGGTCTTATGAAGAAACCATGGCTCTGCTCGACAGATCCAAGGGCGAATCGCAGGCCGACAAGTGGCAGAATTCTGTGGCCGACTTCTTTGGCAGCATCAAGCGCTTCTCGCCTGCTGAAATCAAGAAGTTCAAGGACGCCCAGATCAATACCGACAAGTTCCTGAAGCAGGTTCAGCTGCCCATTCCCAGCTGGAAGTAGCTCCTCCCCCACGGACACGCGCCGGATGTAAATCTGGCAGTACCGGGCCTGTTCTTTGCCTATTGCCGGGCAGGAACAGGCCTTTCATTTTTTATGACATGGCAAGGGGATTACAGGAGATTACAGAGAATGGCTGGGCATGCTGGAAATGGCAGTAAGTGACCGTGTGCGGGGGGCAGGGCAGAACGACCTTGCCCCCGGGTACTCTTGTGGAAAATTGCTGTGGAAATTGTTGTTGCGGGAATTGTGCGGGTATCCGGTCTGCGATCTGCGATTGGTCTGACCGCTGATCATTTGCCTTTATCTTCAGCTCCATCATCCGGAACGGAGGTGGTCACAAGGCCCACATCCTTGATGCCAGCGCCGCGCACCCTGTCCATCACGCTCATAACCATGCCGTAGGGAACATCCTTGTCGGCCCGAACAAAGAGTTGCCGCCCGCTGTCCTTAACCCGCGCGCCCAGAGCATCCGGCAGATTGTCCATGTCTGTTTCCTGCTCGTTGAGAAACAGCGCGCCGCCATTTTTGACCGTCAGGATAACGTGGTCGTCATCAGTGGGCAGCACTTCTGAGGTCTCCACCTTGGGCAGGGCCACATCAAGCCCTTCGGTCATCATGGGGGCTGTGACCATAAAGATGATCAGCAAGACCAGCATCACGTCCACAAAGGGCGTGACGTTGATGTCGGCAACAAAATCGTCGTCGGCGGAAGATGCGGCCATGATTAGCGCTCCTCTGAAAAGGCTATGCCGTCAGCGTGTTGCGGTGCTTCGTGTTGCAGGCGATTGAGCATCTGGCCTGCAAAGTTGATGCATACGCCCTCAATATGGGCCAGCTTGGCGCGGAACACGTTGTAGCCGCACACGGCGGGGATGGCCACAAACAGGCCCACAGCGGTGGCGATGAGCGCTTCGGCAATGCCGGGCGCGACTGTTGCCAGCGAAACGCTCTTCATCTGGGCAATGGCGGTGAAGGAATGCATGATGCCCCACACCGTGCCGAACAGGCCGATAAAGGGGGCAGTGTTGGCTGCGGTGGCAAGCAGAGCCAGAGAAGATTTGAGAACGGCGATTTCTTCCGCCACGGCAAAGTGCAAGGCCCTGCGCACATTGTCGTTCAACAGGCGGTCAACGTCGCCCGTGCGGGAAATACGGTTGAATTCGCGGATGGCGCGGCGCGCAATGCCAAAAAGGGGAGAGTGTTTGTCATTTGCCAGCACAGGCAGCGCCCGGCTCAGTTCCCCGGCCTCGTCAAACGCCGCCAGCCCCGCCTGCGTGCGTTGCTGGGCGGTGCGCAGCAACATCCATTTGCTGCACATATAGGCCCAGCTTGCCACAGACATGCACAAGAGCAGCGCCAGCACGCACTTGGAAACAAATGTTGCCTGCAACACCGCCTGAATCATGGAATCCATTATATCCCCCAAAAGAATATGAAATTGAAATTCAAAGCTATAGTGTGGTAGTACGCTGCGCAAGCTTTGTCAACATGACAGCGATAAACTCAAGCAAAACAGTATAATGTTTAACATGTTATCTGCTGATGCTGAAATCGACGGGAAATTCCACCACGCACATCACAGGTTTGCCGCCCACCTTGCCGGGGGCAAAGCGCCAGCGCTGTACGGCTTCAAGGGTTTCTTCCTTGAAGTGCTGCGTTTCCTTGCCCGGCAGAACCACGGCGCGCACCACCTTGCCCTGGGCGTCAATGACGGCCCGCACAATGACGGTGCCTTCCTTGCCAATGCGTTTAGCCGCAGGCGGGTAGTTGGGTTTTACCCGGTGGATGGGCACTGGCGACTGATCCCACTGGTTGAAGCCGTATACCGAGCCAGCGCCCTGACCACGCCCCTGATGCATGCCAAGCCCGCCGCCGCTGCCGCCGCCCTGTCCTCCATCGTTTCTGCCGCTGCCCTGAGCTTCGGCGGCGCTGCCTCCGGACTCACTATCCGGCCCTTGCCGGGCTTCACTGCCCAGTGAGGGCGGCGGTGTTTCCATGGGGGGGCGGTCTTCTGTTTTGGCCGTGAGCCGTTTTTGCTGATGCTCCTTTTTGGGCGGACGCTTTGGCTCGCACTTTTTTTTGAGTATCAGATCCGGCTGTTCAACTGGCTGCTCGGCCTGCGGCGTTTTTTTGTCCTTGGGCCGTTCTTTTTCCTCAACCGGGGCGTTGCGCTCCTCCCTGGCTGTGGCGGTGGGATCAGTGCCGTTGGTGGCCGAGGCTTTGCTTGCACCTTGCGTGGCAGTGCCCATGCCCATGCCCACAAGGGAAACCCGCATGGACGATTCTCCGCCGCCAGAGGCCTGCAAGGGAATGCCCCACAGACATATAAATAGCGCGGCGTGTACGCCCAGCGAGAACAGCAGGCCTCTTTTGTGCGTTTTCCGGGATGCGGCAGAAGCAGCGCCCAGTTTTTGAGGATTGATGCGCCGCAGGGTGGGGCGCGCCGCCACAGGGCCAGCGGGGGGCAGATGCTGGTCTTCGCTCTGGGCGGAAGCTTTGAGCAGTTCGCGCAATTTGGCCGACTGCGGCTGACAAAAGACCTCACGCACTGGCCCCTGTTCCACGCATTTGCCCTTGTCCAGCACGAGCACCCGCTGGCAAAAGCCTTTCACCAGTGTGAGATCATGGCTGATAAAGATCAGCGACATGCCAAAGCGTTGCTGCAAGCCGCGCAGTAGTTCAATGATCTGAAATTGCAGCGCCCTGTCCAATGATGAGGTGGGCTCGTCCAGCAGCAGTACGCGGGGGCGCAGCACAAGGGCGCGCGCAATGGCTACGCGCTGGCGTTCACCGCCGGAAAGTTCGTGCGGAAAACGGCTGGCATATGCCGGGGAAAGCCCCACATCCCGCAAGGCCTCAAGGACGCGCTGCGGCCTGTCCTGCACTCGCGGGGCGTGCACACGCAGACCTTCCTCAACGAGGTCATGCACGCACATACGCGGATTGAGCGAAAGATAAGGATTTTGAAAGACCACCTGGATGCTGGCGCGCAGGGGCGCCATTTGCGCATGGGTCAGGTTCTGGATTTCTTTGCCCATAAGGAGAATTCCGCCACGGCTGGTCACAAGCCGCAGCACTGCCAGGGCCAGACTTGATTTGCCTGACCCGCTCTCGCCCACAATACCCAGGCATTCGCCCTGATGCAGGGCAAAGTTTACGTTGTCCAGCGCTGTAAAGGGCGGCTGCGCACGCTGGAAAAGCCGCGTTTTCGGGCGGCAAAAATCCACGCTCAGACCCTGCGCCTCCAGAATGGGGCTGCCGCCATGCCGGGGGGCGTCCTCGGCCCACTGACGGCTGCCTGTGTGGAGCAGGGCGCGGGTGTATTCGTGCTGTGGGTCTGCAAAGAGCGAGGAGGACGACTCCACAATTTCGCCGTGGCGCATCACGTGAACCGTATCCGCAAAGCGCCGCACCATGCCCAGATCATGGCTCACAAGCAGCAGGCTCATGCCCAGTTCCGCGCGCATGTCGCGCAAAAGTTCCAGAATGGCCTGTTGCACGGTGGCGTCCAGAGCCGTTGTGGGTTCATCCGCAATAAGCAGGTCGGGCTTGTTGGCCACAGCCAGGGCAAGCATGATGCGCTGCCTTTGCCCGCCGGAAAGCTGGTGCGGGTAGGCCCCGTAGCGTTCCACAGCATGGTCGAGCCGCACAAGGTCAAAGAGATCCAGCACTCGCGAGCGCACCTGTTCCTCGCTCAGGCTTTCGTGCGCGCGCAGGCATTCGGCCACCTGATCGCCCACACGGTGCAGGGGATTGAGCGCGGCCAGCGGATCCTGAAAAACCATGCCGATTTTGCGTCCGCGCAGGGCCATGACGGCCTTGTCCGGCAGGCTGAGCACGTCCTCGCCCTTAAACAGAATGCGCCCCTGGGTTACGTGCGCCCCGCCGGGGAGCAGACGCACGATGGAACGGGAGGTGAGGGTTTTGCCCGCGCCGCTCTCGCCCACAAGGGCAACGCACTGGCCTTTCTCCACTCTGAACGAAACATCGCGTACCGCTGTGCCTCTAGCTGCGCTAAGGCCTACCGGGGCGGATACGCCATTTCCATTTTGCGCATTGCCTCTTGCATCAGCTCTGGCAAAGGCCACATGCAGGTTTTGAACGTCAAGAAGGCTCATGCCTGCTCCCTCCATGTGTTTTGCGTGTTCTTTGCGTCTGCCGTGCCGCCGCTCAAAAACACGCCGGGGTCAAAGGCATCGCGCAGGCCCTCGCCAATGAAAACGAGGCAGGTCAGCATGCCCGCAAGGGTAAAAAAGGCGGCAAGGCCTATCCACGGGGCAAAGAGGTTGTTTTTGCCCTGCACCACCAGTTCGCCCAGCGAGGGGTATTCCGGCGGCAGGCCAAAACCCAGAAAGTCCAGTGATGTCAGGGTGACGATGGAAGCATTGACCAGGAAGGGAAGAATGGAGATCAGGGCCACAACAGCGTTGGGCAACACATGGTGCAGCATGATGCTTTTATCCGGCACGCCCAGCGCGCGGGCCGCCCGCACGTATTCCATGTTGCGCGCCCGCAGGCTCTCGGCCCGCACCACGCCCACCACGCGCATCCAGCTGAAGGCCAGCATGAGGGCAAGCAGCGCCCAGAATCCCATGGTCATGACGCTGGAAATGATGATGATGAGGTACAGCACGGGAATTCCGCCCCACACCTCCATGAAGCGCTGAAACAGCAGGTCTGGCAGCCCGCCGTAATAGCCCTGGGCAACCCCTGCGGTCATTCCCACAGCGCAGCCGAAAAAAGAGAGGCACAGACCGAACAGTACGGAAATGCGGAATCCATAAAGCAGCCGCGCCAGTATGTCCCGCCCCTGATCATCCGTGCCCAGCCAGTTGCCGTGCCCTGGCGGCGCGGGAAAGGTCGTGCCTTCCTGCCGCGAAATGGTGTTGAAAGAATAGCGCACCGGGGGCCACAAGGCCCAGCCGCGCTCCGCAATGGCGGTCTGGATGAATGGGTCTGCAAAGTCGGCGGCAATGGGCAGGTCGCCCCCAAAGACGCGCTCGTCCAGAGTGTGAAACATGGGAAAGTAGAGCCGGTTTTCATAGCTCACCACCAGAGGACGGTCATTGGCCACAAACTCGGAGCACAGGCTGGCGGTAAAGCACAGGCAGAACAGGCACAGGCTGACGAATGCCCGGCGGTTGCTGCGGAACGTCTGCCATCTGCGGCGTGTGATGGGGTTCATGCCTTGCTCCTCCCGCTGAAATCGATGCGGGGATCAACCTTTGTCATGGTCAGATCTCCAATGATGGACGTCACAAGGCCGATGAGCGTGAAAATGTAGAGCGTGGCGAACATGACGGGATAATCCCGCTGCATGGCGGCCTCAAATCCCAGCAGCCCCAGCCCGTTGAGCGAGAATATGGTCTCTATCAACAGCGACCCGGCAAAAAACATACGCACAAACGCGCCGGGCAGCCCGGCAATGATGATCAGCATGGCGTTGCGAAACACATGCCCGTACAGCACGGTTCTTTCGCTCAGGCCCTTGGCGCGCGCTGTTTCAACATACTGCTTGCTCAGTTCGTCCAGAAAGGAATTGCGGGTCAGCATGGTGAGCCCGGCAAAACCGCCGATGGTCATGGAAAGCACGGGCAGGGCCATGTGGTGCATATAGTCCAGCACCTGCCGCCAGAAGGGCAGGCTCTCGTAACCAAGGGTGTGCAGGCCCCGCAACGGGAATATCTGCCAGTAGGAGCCGCCCGCAAACAGCACGATCAGCAGCACGGCAAACAGAAAACCGGGGATGGCGCTGGCCGCCACCATGACGGCCCCGGTGGCGAAGTCAAAGGTGCTGCCCCGGCGCACGGCCCTGGCTATGCCTACGGGTATGGACACAAGGTAGATGAGCAGGGTGCTCCACACGCCGATGCTTATGGAAACAGGCAAGGCGTTTACAAGCAGCCCAGCTACGCTGTCTGCCTTGAACAGACTTTTGCCGAAATCAAACATGGCAAAGTCGCGCAGCATTTCCACATAGCGGGTGAGGATGGGCTTGTCGAAGCCATAGAGCTTGCGGATGGCGTCCAGCGTTTGCGGGTTAAGCCCGCGCGCGCCGGAATAGGCACTTTCAGCAGTATCTGCCATGCCTGCTGCGGGCAGGTCGGCTCCGGCGCTGCCCACCCGTTCCATATAAGCGCTGCCGCTGCCTTCCAGCATGGCGATGAACTGCTCCACGGGCCCGCCGGGCGCAGTCTGCACGATAAAAAAGTTGATGGTCAGAATGCCCAGCAGAGTCGGGAATATCAGCAACAGACGGCGAAGAGTGTAACGCAGCATCAGCGCGCCTCCCTGTCGGTTTGCGCAGCGGCGGCGGGCACAACCTGCGCTGGCGGCGTAGCCCCGGTTGCCGGAACATGCCATGCCATGATGTCCACGCCTTCATTGCCTTGCTCTGCTGGCGGGGTGATGCGGTCTTTCCACCATGCAATGCGCATGCTGCCGCTGTACCATGCGGGGATGACGTAGCAGCCGTGTTGCAGCAGCCTGTCCAGCAGTGCGGCGCGGGTGTGCAGATCCTCGCGGGTGGGGGCCGCTACCAGTTCGTCCACCAGCGAATCGATCACAGCATCGCGTATGCCCGCATAATTGCGCGAACCCCGCGCCCCGGCAGCCGCTGAAGACCAGTAGTTGCGCTGCTCGTTGCCGGGATTGGACGACTGCCGCACCGTGGCCTGAATAAGGTCAAAGTCGAATGCCCGCACGCGGCTGACATATTGGGTCTGATCCACCAGCCGCACGTTGAGCGTGATGCCCAGCCTTTTGAGCGTATTGCGAAAGGGCGTGTACACGCGCTGCATGGAGGGCGAACTGGTCAGGATGGTCAGGCTGAGGGACTGGCCCTGAGCGTTGAGCATCTCGCCGTTTTGTATGCGCCAGCCAGCTTGTTCCAGCAGATGCAGTGCGGCGCGCATTCTTTGGCGTTCGGTATCGCGTCCGCCAGCGGGCTGCGCTGGCAGCGGGCCGAAAACTGCGGGATCAAGCCTGTCGCGCCAGCGCTCCATGAGTTCAAGCTCCCCGGCGGAAGGCAGGGGCTGCGCCGCAAAGGGGGAGCCGGTGAAAAAACTGCTGTAGCGCGTGTAGGCATTGTAAAAGAAGGCGCTGTTCATCCAATCAAAATCAAACAGCAAGTTCAGCGCCTGACGCACGCGCCTGTCTGCCAGTGCCGGGCGGCGGGTGTTCATGAAAATGCCGCCCATGCCCATGGGGCTGGCATACTCCTGAAGCTGTCGTGTAATGCGTCCATCGCGCACGGCGGGCACGTTGTAGGCATTGGTCCAGTCCTTGATATTGCTTTCGCTGTAAAAATCCGCTTCTCCGGCAAAAAAGGCTTCGCGCGCAACGGAAACATCACGGTAATAATCCACCTGAACCGTATCAAAATTGTAGCGGCCCTGATTGACGGGCAGGTTTTGCCCCCACCAGTCATTGCGGCGCTCGTAAATGAGGCGCGAGCCCATAACGCTGCCTGTAAGGCGGTAGGGGCCGCTGCCGGGCATGATGTCCGTCTGCGGGTCGCCCAGATTGCGGCCTTGCCACCAGTGGGCGGGCAATACGGGCATCTGGCAGACAATGAGCGGCAGTTCGCGGTTGGTGCCGGAGGCAAGCTTGAAGATGACCTCATGTTCACCCGTAATTTCCACTCCTTGCACCTGTTCGTAATAAGAGCGGTAGACGGGCGAGGCCTGCTTGATGAGGGCTGTGAAGGTAAAGGCCACATCCTGCGCTGTAACAGGGACGCCGTCAGAAAACCGGGCTTGCGGACGCAGGCGCACACGCAGGGTTGAGCGGTCAGGCGAGAGGTCAAAGCTTTCGGCCAGCAGCCCGCGCATGATGAATTCCTGCGTACCGCGCTGGCTCACGCCAAGGGTTTCGTAAGTCAGGCCAAGCTGCGCCGCGCTGACGCCACGGGGGCTGAAGGGATTGAAGCTGTCGAATGTGCCAATGGCGCTCAGGCGGAGCCTCCCGCCCTTGGGCGCGTCCGGGGTGACGTGGGCAAATGGCGGGAGAGAGTCGCTTTGCTGAGCATCCTCCCACAGACCCAGAACCTCATGGGGCGCGCCCAGGGCGGGCGAAACTGTGACGGCGGCCAGCAGCGCCGCGCACACGCCAGCCCTGAGCGCAGCCAGACTACCGCGCAACGGCCCGTAAGGCGCGCGATTCATGGCTGGATGACGTGGGGTGGCGGCTGCCGCTGCCGTTTCAGCATGCATGACGTGGTGGCTCCAGATGCGTTAGAAGGTGTATTTTACGCCAAAGTAAAACTGGCGGCCCAGGGCGTAGGTGCCCTGCGATGTGGCGGTTGTGCTGAGGTTGGACAGGTTTTTTCTGTCCAGCAGATTGAGCGCTTCCACTTCCAGCGTAAGGGTCTGATCCTTGTACTTGATGGCGTCAAAGCTCAGCTTGGCGTCAACGTTGAGGCTGTCTTCCTGATAGGCCGTTCTGTAGGACGAAAGGATAAGGCCGGAAGGCCCGACCACATTGGTGGAGCCGGAATCATTGTAAAGGCGTTTTCCGCCCTGTTCCCAGCGCAACTGGCCCATGAGGCGCAGGCGGTCTTCCCAGAACTGGGCGCTGTGGGTGTAGGCGATAACCCAGGGAGAGTTGAAGTTACTGGCAGGCATGTCACCCTTTGGAGTGACCACGCCGTTGAGCAGCACAAAGTTTGGATCGCGGATGGTGGAGTCCGTTTCATTGTAGGAATCGTTTGTCCAGTCCGTATAGTTGCCTTCGGTTTTGGACCATGTGGCGGAAAGCTCGCCCGTGTGCTTGCCCCAGTCGCCAAAATCAAAGGTGCGCTCGGCAGAAAGCGTGATGCCCTTGTAGTCGGTCTTGCCCTCGTTGGAATACTGGGAGTAGCTAATCCCATTTTCCTTGACCATGGCGCCCTTGAGCTGATTGCGGTAGTCGCGTTTGACGTAGGTGGCCTTGAACAGCGTATCCCACACGTCAGCCGAGGCGCCAAACGTGTATTCATCGTTGTACGGGGTTTTGAGGGACCCAAGGCGGAACGCCCCAGGAGGCGCTTTCGGGCCAGCAATCCATGGGGTGTTCCAGTTCGCGCGCGTGAAGGTTTGATAATATGAGCTGCCGCGCAGGGCCCGTTCCATTACCTGGGTTCCGTAATAGCGGTTGTAACCGCCGAAAACATTAAACCGGTTGTCGTTGAGCAGGTCGATATTGACAAAAAAGCGCGGAGCCACATCGGTGTTTTCGGTCAGCGAATCATAGGAAACGCGCGCACCGGGGCGGATGGTAACCCGCTCAACCTTGATGGTGTCCTGTAAATAAAATGCCGGGGCAAACACGCTCTCGCGGCGCTCGAGGTCGTTGTAAACCTGCTTTGTCCTGGCAAACTGCTCGCCCGTTATGACGCCGTTGTCGTAGGAGCCGGATGCTCTGGCGTCCTTTTTGGCGCTGGTAAAAACCGTGTACCCGCCGCGTTCGCTCTCCAGCATGATTTTTTTGAGTTCAAAGCCGGTTTCCAGCTGATGGGTGAAGTACTTGGGGCCAAAGGCCTTGAAGTCCATGCTGCTGGCCCAGCTCAGGGTAGTCTGCTGCTGGGTGTAGTTGCCGTAGCCGCCTTCCGTTGCCAGATTGTTGTTATAGGCCCAGCTTTTGGTGGAAGGGGTTATTAGCCAGACATAATTGACATCTTTGCTGTTTTTGCGGTCGAGATTGTTTTTGCTGTAGGTGATATCGTTGCTCCAGCGTCCGATGGGGAAGTCGTAGTGGCTGTTGAGCATCATATCAACGCCGCCGCCGTTTACGCTGTATTCGCCGCCGTCCTTGAAGTTGGCGTTGAACAGGGTTGCCTTGTAGGGCGCGTAAATGGTGGTGAGGCTCAGATACAGCGGGCTGGTCTCCGGCGTGTTGATCTTGAAGAGGTAGTTTTCATTCAGTCGGCGTTCGGTCACGGAGCCATTGCCAGCCTTGAGCTTGAGCGGGATGATGGATGTTGTGTTGGTGTAGGCCATCATGACGCCAGGGCCGTTTTGCCACAGGGGACCTTCCAGCCGCAGCGAAGGATAATACTTGTAAAATTCCGGTTGGTAATTGTTGCCTGCAAGGGGTTGAGCGTTGCTGTCACTGTTGGTGTAGTGAAATTGCGTCAGGTTGCTGTCCGTATAGCGAAAGGCCGCCATGCCGCGCCATCTGTCCGAAGCGGCGTCGCGCAGCTTGGCGTCAATCACGCCGCCAAGAAAGTCGCCGTACTTGGCGGGCACGTTTTCCGTGTAAACCTTCACGGTGTCCAGCATGTCGGTGCTGAGCATGATGGACTGCGAATCGCCGGATGGGATGCCGCTATTGGCGGTGTGTTCATACCCGCCGGGGTTAATGAGATTGTTGTTGCCCAGACCGTTGATGATGAAGTTGTTTTCGTAGTGTTTTGCGCCACGAATGGAAATTTTGGGCGGTGTGATCTCGCCGCCGAGCATGCCGCTACGTGAGGACGAATCAAACTGCACGTTGGATTGCCCGCGCAACAGGTCATTGATGCTATTGGTCGCCGATGGGGTCATGTCCATGGTGCGGCGGTCGATCAAAATTTCGCCGGGCTGTTCTGTTTGGCCGCGAACCTGTACCCCTTCCAGCCGGTGTACTTTCCCGGCTGGTTCGCCCGCAGCTGGGCCTTCTGCCGATTTGCCCTGCTGAGCTTGGGCGGGTGCGCCATTGCTGCGCAAAGCCTCTTCAATGGCTGCGTCATCTGGTGATTCCGATTCAACAGCAAGTGCCATGCGTGCTGAGGGGAGTTGCGCCAACGGTGCCGCAGCCAGCAGCATGAGCTGCACACAGAGCGCTTTTTTCTTAAAAAAAGAATGCAATTTCCTTTTCATCTTTAAGGCTACCTTTCTTCCTGTGACAGACAAACCGAAAGCCCGTGCGCCCTTAATGCTGGCGCACTGCCTTTCGCGCGCGTGAGCGCAGCATCAACCCGTGTATGTTAAGCGGCGCTGCCGCAATGACAGCCCTGCGGCAGCATTCGTGCCAGAGGGCCTGCAACCAGAAGCGTCAGCAGGGCAGGCAGACCAAAAACAAGTACAAGCAGAATTTCGGGGGCGCAGGTGCGCAGCAGCGTGCCTGATTCCATGCGTCTGTTGTTCTGCCGTTTACGGATGGAAAGGAGCAGGAACAGGCTTAGCAGGTTTCCGCCAGCGGCCCAGAGGGGATATTCCGGCAAGGTGATTTTCAGGCTGGTTCCGGCAATATGCGGTTCAAACTGCACTACAATCAGCGGGCAGAGGAATGAAAGCCAGCGCTGCTGGTTTATCTGCCGTTCAACGACAGTTGCAGGCGGGCTGAGCAGCAGGTTGCGGATGATTTTAAGGTCGCCGTCAGCGGCGATCACAAGCACATCCTGCGCCATGTGCGAGCCAAGGGTGTTCACGTTAAAGGTCGCGTCCAGCGGGGTGGCCCACACCGAAACATTCTGCACGTCAGGCTGGTACTGCAAGGGCAGACGCATGGGGGCCTGACCGCGCCTGTTTATGTACAGACCTGTTTCTGTGGCGATAGTGCCCAGCAGGTCGCTGTATTTGTTTTCGCGCACATCCACGCGCAGCGCTTTGCCGGGGATGACGTGCCCGGTGTTGCGGCATTCGGGCTTGCCGCGCACCATAAGCAATTGAAGGAGCGTGCCCTTTGCATCCACAAAGAAGAGGCCTTCATCCAGACTTTTGAAGGGGTCGACATTGCTGCCTGCGGCCTGAAGGGGAAACTGCGCCCCGGCGGCGAGCACGGCGGCGGTAAAGGCGGCTCCCTTGGCGGTGTTTTCCTTGCCGTCGGCGCAATTCACAAAGCGCAGACGGGTGTCGTCCAGCAGCAGGATATCCGGCGGCAGGGAAAAGGAAGCGGTTTCAGGCGCGGATTCCATAAGCACAAGAACACGGGACTGCGGAAGCATGACCTCGCGCGGGGTTGCCCGCAGGCGCACGCCTTCCTGTGCATCCCTGAAGGTGACGGAGCGTCCGTTGATGCTCATGGGGAACCCTCCCCATTTTTCCACATCGCGCGAAAACATGTAAGGCAGGGCCATGCGGCCATCACGCTGGCTGATGCGGTTGCCTTCCTCGTCCCTGAACTGGAACACCGAAGGCCCTGTTTCAAAAATGATAAAGTCATTTTTTACCGAACTGTATACAGCGCTTAGCTGAAGATAATCCGCCCGCGTGGCCCGCAGATACAGTTGCGGAACAAACCAGGCCAGAACAAAAATACCCAGAAACACCGGGGCAAGGCGAAGCCAGTAAATACGCATTATTCTCCCTCCTTGACCCGCAGGGCGGCTGCGGCCACAGCCGGAATCCAGGGCAGACAGGCTGCGGCGTAAAGCCATATGCTGTTGTTCATGGGCGCAAAACCTCGCCCCCCTGTCAGCATGGTCACATAGGCAAACCCCGCCAGAGCAAAGCATATCTTGCGTTCGAACGAAGGGTCGGCAATGGCGGCGGCAGTGGCGCACCAGCTTGTGAGGCCAGCCAGCCCCCAGGGCAGCAGGGTTTTGAACATGGGTACGGAAAGCTCCGGCGGCAGGCCATGGTGATTGTTTATCAGGGCAAAGCCTGCGGAAGCGGCGCAGAATACAAGCGCCATCAGGCCCAGACCGGTGACGGCCTGAACAGCAAGAGCAGGGATGGCGTTGACCGGTAGGTGAAAGAGCAGGCGCAGTCTTTTGCCCACGCATTCAGGGGCCATCTGCACCGAGGCAAGCCAGATGCCGCCAAGAATGAAGGCCCACTGGAGAGAGGTAAAATAGATGCTTTCCTTGAATATCAGCCCGTTCCAGGTGTCCACGGCTCCGTGCATGGAAAGCACGCCCTTGAACGTCAGGTGGTAATCCGCAAGGGCCGCGCCAGCGAAAATAAAGGGTATGCACCAGAAGTAGCGCAGTTTGATCCATTCCTTAAAAAACAGTGCCTTGATCATGTCCTTCCTGCTTTGCTGTATGCCGTATTACTGCGCCGTTCAGAGCAGATTGCCGCATAAAATGCCCTAGTATCTGCCCGTCAGGCCCACAAATGCGTCTTCAAAAGTCATGGGCACGGGTTGGGGCGCGCCATCAGGGCAAGCCACCCCTCGTGCTTCAAGAAAAGTTCGCATTTCATCCGGCTGGGCCCGGCTGAACAGCATCAGCCTGTCTGCGCAACGCTCGACCCGCAGCAACGGGCCATCGTTATTGCGCAACTCGTCTGCGGCAGTGCAAAGCGGCAGGTCATAGCGCAAAAATGAACGCATGAAATCCGCCTGACGTTCTTTGGCCAGAACTGTTCCCTTGTGGATAACCACCAGCGAATCAAGCAGGTTTTCCAGTTCCTGCACCACGTGCGAGGTCAGTAAGACCGTGGTGCCGTAGCGGCGCACATGATCCCGCAAAAAGTCGAGAAACAGCCGGCGGTAGCCCACATCAAGGCCAAGGGAATAGTCGTCAAGAATCATCAGTTCGGCCCGTTGCGCCAAAATGAGGCCCAGCGTGACCTGCGAGCGCTGCCCGCAGGAAAGCCTTGTGATGCGCCGGGTAAAGGGGATGTCCATGCGGCCCACCACATCATAATAGATGCCCTTGTCCCACTGTGGATAAAAGCAGGAATAGAAGCGTTCAATTTCGCCGATGGTCATGAAATTATACTGGATGAAACCTTCGTGCAGCAGGCCGATACGTGCGCGCACCTGCGGTGGTATGGCGTGGCTTGGGTGCCCCATGACCATGCACCGGCCTGAATCCGGCTGCATGAAGCCCATCAGGATGTTGATGCTGGTGCTTTTTCCCGCGCCGTTTTTACCCAGCAAGCCCACAATCTCGCCACGTGACACGCTGAAGTCCACACCGTGCAACACCTCTGTGCCGTGGTAGCTGTGACGAAGAGCCTTGCATGAAATGAGTTCATCCATCACTTGCTCTCCTTGGCGGTATTGCTCTGGTCGACGCTGGTTTGGGGATGCGCTGCAACTGTCCACATGGCGGAGGGAGCTGCAAGAAGGTCTTTCAGGGCTTCTGCTACCGCTTCTTTTGTGCAGTTTTGCAGGTTGCTCTCTGTTGTTTTGCTCCATTCAAGATAGGGGTAGCCTGTAGCCAGTTCCGTCAGCAGCATGCGTTGCCAGTACTGGGTGCTGCTGCGGCTGGTCTGAACCTGGGTGAGCATGGGCAGGCGCAGTCTGTCCAGTTCCTGCTGGCTTACCTTCCAGGGGGCGAGAGTTCCAAGATATTCCGTAACCTGCCCCATCTGTTCCCGGTTGGTGTGTACATCGATCTGGAGCAGGGAATAACCGTCCTCATTGGGCATGGTGCGGTAAAAGGCGCTGGGGCTGTAGCTTGCGCCCATGCGCTCCCGCAGATCGCGGCGCAGTTTGTCGCGCAGCAGCGCTGACGCAAGCTGCCGGGCAGCCAGAACCTCCCTGTTGCCCTGCGGTGCGAAATCAAGACGCCATGCCTTGCGGACAACGGCCTGATCTACAGAATCCGGAACCTGAATGCTCGCGGATTTATCAGCAGGAAATTCCAGCGGGGCGGGGTTTTCTTCTACAGCCGCAGGCTGGGTTGTGATGTGGCTGAAGTAGCGTTTTGCCAGTGAAATAGATGTGTTGGGGTCGATATCGCCGCTGATGATTACACGCACAGGCTCTTTTTTGCGGCTGGCGGCGATAAAACCGCGCACATCGTCAATGTCAAGGCTGGCCGCTTCCTCGGGCCTGAGGGGCTGATATCTGCGCGCATTGCCGTAAAAAAAGGCCTGCCCTGCTATTTTTGAAACTTCTTCAACTGTTTCAGTCTGTTTGCGGTTTTGAGCCTCAAGCTTGCGCAGGGCGCGCTGGAGGCCGTCAGTCTCAGGCTGCGGATCACTGAATTGCGTCCATACCGCCTGCACCAGCAGCTCAAGCTGCCGGGAGTCACCTTCAACGCTGATGATTGCGTTGTTGGGGCCGTGCACCTCGCCGACCCTGCCGCCCATGCGCTCTGCCAGCTTTTGCGTTTCAAGGCGCGAGAGCGCGCCAAGGCCGCTTTCTGCCAGAGTTGCGTTGGCTGTTTGGGCAAGGGTGATGACGCTGTCGGGCAAGTTGGCGTATCCCTTGCCAAAGAGAAGCTGCACCGAGGCCTTGTTGGGTTCAAAATTCAGCGGCAGTACGTAGCACTCAACGGCATCGCTCAGGCGAGTCTGGAGGAGGGTTACGGCTGGGTTGCCCGGCAGGGAGAGATCGCGGCTGGCTATGGGCGCAACTGTGGGGGCCGCAGTTGCCGATGCCGCCGGCGGAAGTTCAAGGTAGGGGAATGCAATGGATTTTGTCGGCGCTGTGGGCGCTTGCTGCGCAGCAAGGCCCTCTTGCCATGCGGCGAGGATGACGGCTGCATCGGGTGGCGTGGCGCTGCCCACGGCAAGGAAAACATCTTCCATTGCCAGCATGGAGCGGAGCGCAGCATTAACCGTATCTTCCGTGATGGAGGGCCGCAACTGGCGGAAGAGGTCCAGATCAAAGGCGGGCGCGGTTTGGACGTAGTCCGCATTGGCGGTGCGCACAAACTGATCTGCCACATCGGCATTGCTCATGCCCGGGCGCTGTTCCTTGAAGCGTGAAATTCTTTTTTCTGCAAAATCAAGTGCCTGAGATATTTCCTGCCGTGTGAAGCCGTGCGTTGCCGCCCGCTTCAGCTCTTGCGCCAGGGCAGGCAGCGCCTGTTGCCAGCCGCCGGAGTGCGTTGTCAGGCCGATGGCGGCAGAAGGAGTAAGGCCCTGCCGCCAGTTGGCGGCAAAGCGCGCGTTGTTCCAGAGATTGTCGCGCTGGTCGCGCTCCAGCAGGCGACGTTGCATGCAGTAGCCAAGCACAGAATCCACAAGCTGGTTTTGCTGATTCTGGCGCGTATCACGTTGGTGCATGCGCGGAAAGCGCATAATTACGGAAATTTCCTCGCCGCTGATTGCTCGTTGCTCCCCTTGCGCCTGGATGCCGCCAAGCCGCGCCTCGCCCCAGAACGGGGGAAGCGGCGCCGGGCCGGGGTTCACCATATCTGCAAAGCTGTTTTTCACAAGCTGGCTGACTTGAGCGGCAGTGACGGAACCCGCAATGACCAGAATCATGCGTTCCGGGTGGTACCATTTGCGGTAAAAGGCCTTCAGGCGCTCGGAGGTTGCCCCCCGGATGCAGTCTTCCGTGCCGATGGGCTGGTTCACAAAGGCTGTGCCCGCATAGAGCTGGGCCGTGCGCTGGCGTTTGCTTGCCATGGCTTCGCTGTCGCGCACATTTTTTTCTGCCAAAATAACGCCCAGCTCCTTGGCGACTTCTTGCGGGGCAAACTGGATGCCATCCGCAAAGTCGCGCAGAATTTTCATCCCCAAGGCAAGCGTGCTGGTGTCGCAGGATGTGAGGTTGAGCTTGAAGACGGTTTCTGCCCATGCTGTATGGGCATTGGTGTCGCCGCCAAAACTCATGCCGTGGCGCTGGAAAAAGGGAATGAGCGAGCCGGGCGCAAAATTGCGCGTTCCGTTAAACGCCATATGCTCAATGTAGTGGGCATATCCTAACTCACTGGGCGTTTCCATCAGCGAACCGGCCTGAACATTCAGATACATGGAAACGCGACCAGCTGGCTTGGCATTAGGGATGACCGCATAACGGAATCCGTTGGGCAGCCGCCCAAAGGTGATGGCAGGATCTGGTGGCAGATCAGAGTGCTCGTGCGCCCATTTGCCGTCGTACCAGAACGCTTCCTTGGGGCCGCTTGCAAGGGAATTTTTTGCAAATGATGTGGAAGTTAAAGCTGTTAAGATCATGCACAAGGCAAGAATTGATTCGGTCAAAAATATGGGCATGTCTTCAAATCCCCATGTTTGAGTGCTTGGAGTAATGAACGTTGGTATCTGGAAATGAAATTGAATTTCTTTTGACTTAGCTAAGTAGTCTGAAATCCAAATAGTGTCAATTATAATGAGATGTTATTTGTAAAACGTTACAATTAATGAAAAATATCAGAAATTCTGCTTGGTTGCATTTCTTGGTGCTGCTTACTAACTAGCTAAATTAAAATAACTTTTATAAAGATATTTACTGTGGGCAACAAAAGGAGGGGAGTCCCCTTTGAAATTCGGAAGGCGCAGAGATGCGGCGGTGCCCGTTGAAGAGGGGCAGGTTGCGTTGGAGGCGGTGGGGGGGGCGTGTGTGGCGGATTATTTGTGGTTGCTAGTAGCTTTGCGCATAAAAAAAGGAGGAGTTGTGTTTCTCCTCCTTGCCTGTTTAGGGCTAATTGGCTGTACCGCCTTACCCGGCATCAATCTTGAAACTGCTGGCAGCGCAACACTGATAGCATCCACAGAAAATGTATCTGATCTGCCAAAAACTACTGCACACTCTCTCAATTTATTAATAATCTGCATTAATACAATAAATACATAATAACGCAAGGCATGCAGTGTGTCATGCATGATTCAGTTTATTGTCTGTTTTTTGCAGACTCCCCCAAAATTGGAGCACCACAGATTATCAGGATGCAACGTATGAATTCCACAGCCTGATAGCAGCAGATTCGCTGACAGACCACTGCAAGGGGCAGTTTCCGCATTCGCAGACAAGCCGATATATGTCGTTGATTCTGCCTTCGGGTCTGGATACTTCGACCTTTGGGGCCTTTCCACATTTGATACAGGGATGAATGACAGGAAGGTTTTCTTTGTTCATGCGGGCAACATAATCTTCTTGTTGCCGGTAGTCAAAAGGGATTAGCCATGAATGCCCGCCAAGCGCTTGCTTGGGCACAATGGCTGCTTGCGAATGGGCGCGCCGTGGTTTTTGTTTCCCTGTCATTAAAATATATGCGTGACCGCATCCGTTGCCCGAGTTTTCAAACATGCCCGAAAGACTTGTGATTCAAAATAATATATAATTATTATAAATAATTAAGCTGTCTGCGCAAAATATCGTAGAGAGTAGTTTCAACGTCTCCCCATGCGTACAGTTGCGTGCAACAGGGCTAATTGTATATGCAACTTGTGTAGTTTTATTGTTACTATATATTTTTGTTGATTTTTTAATTATAGCAATTTTAGAGACACTGTTAATTTGTTGTGATATTCTGTGGGTAGATATTGATTGATGGGAGTAGCTGTGGAATATCAATTTGATCTTGTCTCTGTGGCTCTCAAGAGCGAGGGTGAAAAAAGCTTCACCCTTGCAGATGGACATGAAATGAAAATATTGCCATCGGGAAATGGCAAAACAATGTCTATCATTATTGATGACGGTGCGTCATACAAGACAACAGGAGCTAACGATTTTGTAAAAATAATCAGACAGATATTAGATGGTAGAGGCATTGCCGGATGGGATGAAACTCGAGAAGGACAAGACCATGTTGATCATGTACTTTTCATGTACAAAAATGATATTGAGTGATGATTCCTGAACAGTTTGTAATATATAATGCTTGAGAGCATCATGTGCAAAGTATGAATCATTTTACAAGCAATCCGCACCATGCTTTTATTTTGCCATGGGTAAAGTTTATTTGCCCATGTGAGGAGGTACAATTTTTTTGAACATGAACAGGAGAATGAATTATGCAAATTAACTCAAAACAACGTGCCGAAATAGAAAGAATTTTATCTAATTGGAAAAGATATCTTGATAGTCTTCCACCAGCATCAGATGATTTAAAATTACATAAATGGCTCGGTATGAATACATCGTTAGTGAAAAAAGATACTTTTAGTAATAACTTGCGCTTTGTTGCAGATGAGCTGAGAACGCGCCTTGACGCAACGGCGTTATAAAGCGTGGTAATAAAATAGGGGGTAGTAGAGCTGTTCTTGGCGGGGGGGGGCAACGTTATTGGGCTGCAAGAGCCGAGTGTTGCATTCCTGGGCCAGTTTGTCCTCCCCCCCCCATTTTTTGATGGTGAATGACTCCATGTGATTGCCAACTGGGGAAGCCGGATTGCGGGGAGAGGCTGTTTTTTTTGCAAGCTGCTCCCCATCTGACAGCAGCTTGAGCAGGGCCCTGCGATTTTTGAGGGCGGTTGAATTTACTTAGAGCAGGCTGTGGCATGACTCAGGTAAAAAAAGAAGGCCGTGATAATCACGGCCTTCCTGCATTTTAAATGCTTGCTGGGCTTACCAGCGACGGGCGGCGGGCTTTTTGGGCTCAGCCTTGTTCACGCGCAGGGCGCGACCGTCAACTTCTTTGCCGTCAAGAGCGGAAATGGCGTTGATGGCGCTGCTTTCGTCCATTTCGACAAAACCGAAGCCACGGGCGCGGCCGGTTTCGCGATCAGAAATCAGGTTGACGGAAAGAACATCGCCATAGGGCTTGAAGAGAGCTTCAACGCCGTCCTGGGTAGCAGACCAAGACAAATTACCGACATAAATAGAAGTAGCCATGTGAGACTCCAAGGGGTTAAGGGGAGGTAGACTTTCTGCTTGAAGCCTTACCCATGTAAAGTCTCTGGCGAAAAATTTACTATACCCAATCAGTGATGTGGCAACATAGGGCGGGGTGCAGAAAATGTCAATCAATGTTATTTTAAAATAAGTACCGTGACGATAGAAATTTACAAATTTTATAGAACTATTATCAGGCCGAACAGTGGGATACCAATGAAAAAAATATTTTTCATTATTCATTTAGACACCATGATTTTATGTTGATATGATAGTTGATTGATATTGAAAAATTGGAGTATGTATGAATTATAAATTACGGCTTGTCGCAAATGTTCTTACAAGCAAGGAAGAAAAAGTTTTTACATTTCATGATGGGCAGAGAATGTCCATCGAACCCGTGGGCGATGGTAAGACAGTGAATATCACCCTGGGTGAAGCTGAGACGTACAAGACTAAAGGTGCCGATGCTTTTTTGAAAAGGGCGGAAAAAATACTCAAGCAGCGGGCACAAAGTGAGTCTGAGGAGTCCTCAGAGAATCATGACGATATATTCAAGATTCTTTCCCTGTATGAGGGCTGCGGCCAACGCCGCAGGTGATCTGCTGCTGAAAATTGCCAAGGTGCAGATAGTGTAATTCAATTTTTTATTACGCTTCTTTTGTGGTAAAAAACTGGCCCTGCCTCTTAAGGCATAGCCAGTTTTTTACGTTCAGGTGCTGAAGTTGTCTTGAGCAGAGCTTGCCACAGAGGTATGGCGCACACGATGGCTTTGGGGGACTGCCGATTGAAATTTAAATATATAGACTAAATGTTAATTGATCTATAATTGAATATGTCTTAATGCTATGTGCAAGGGAAGGTTATGAGAAATGAATTTTTGGAGGAAATATGTTTAAGCGGATTGCTCTTGCTGTTGCCCTGACTCTGGCACTTTCGGTTCCTGCTCTGGCTGAAAATTCTGGATTTTATGTGGGCTTGAAGTTCCTTGACTCCATCCAGAGCACGGGTTCCATGTCCAGAAGCGGTGCAGTTGTTAACGCCTTTGACGTCAAGAACTACTCGCAAAATACTGTGGGCGGCGGCATATATGCTGGCTATGACTTTTATTCCCTGAATCAGGTTCCCTTGCGCGCGGAAATTGAATACGACATTCGCACCAACTCGACCACCAGCTGGGAACTCAAAAATGGTGGCAATGCTGCTGACCTCAAAGGCACCTGGGGTCTTCAGACCCTCTTCCTTAACGCGTATTGGGATTTCCACAATAGCACGGCCTTCACACCCTATGTTGGCGCGGGCCTTGGCATGGGCTTTCTCAAGAGCAAGTACGAGATTGAAATCCCCGGCGTGGGAAGCGAAAGCACCACCAATCTGAACACGGTTTTCGCATGGAATGCCGGCGCTGGCGTTTCCTACGCTTTTACCGACAACATTTCTGCTGATCTTGCCTATCGCTTTGTGGGCCTGGGGTACTCGGAAACTGAAAAGACCATTCTGGGCGAAAAGCAGAAGCTTGGCATGGCTCCTTATGCCAACGAGTTCAGCCTCGGCCTGCGCTACACATTTTAAGCACATTACTTCATGACTACCTCCCTTCCTGTGGCCGTCCTGTGTGGCGGCCATTTTTTGTGTGCGAGGGGGCGCAGGGATGGCATTCCGGATGCGAGCGCGCCTGTTTACTGGCGCTCGTTGAGTGGCTGGCATCTGTCTTTGGCAAGGACTTGCAGGTTGTGCAGCTTGCCCTAGACATGAGTTGTTCGGTCATCGCTGAAAGAGAGCAGACAGAGCAGCTTCTGGGGCAGGGGGAGCAATTTTCGAATCGGTCACAAATAGAATCGCGGAGACTTATGGCTCGCCAAAAGAAAAAGGGGTTACTGTTTTTCAGTAACCCCTTGAAATCTGGCGGAGAGGGGGAGATTCGAACTCCCGGTACGCTGTTAACGTACACACGATTTCCAATCGTGCTCCTTAGACCAGCTCGGACACCTCTCCATTCGGTGTTGTGCACCGCTCAAAGCCGAATACCTATATAGCAGGCATTTAGGAATTGCAAGAGAAAAAATTGAATCAGGGCAGTTTGTTGCAAAAAAAGTTGCCGTGAGGCAGCAATCGGCCCAATGCGGTGCCCCTTCCTATGTCGCCACACGGCGTCTGTTCTGACAAGGCCACAGCACAGCCAAGCCCCAGAGCAAAGGGCACAGACCAAAGTCCCACAGCTCCCCAAGAGGAAAGGCCCACCCGGAATCCCAGGTGGGCCTTGCATGATATATCAAACAGGGCTGCTTGCCGATTGGCCTTGGCTAATCGTCTTTGCGGTCCTTGTTTTTTGTCTCGTCATCTTTGCGTTTTTTCTTGGTGGTCTGCGCGGCGCGGTAAAAAGCCCACAGGCCAAACATCGCCATAACGGTAATGCCCACAGCGTTGAGTGTCAGGATGTCCATTATCTGATCCTTCTGACGGCATCAGGCTGCTGAGGCCGCGCCATTGCGCAAGCGCGCGTTCTGTTGTGATCTTCAGCAGGGGGTTAGCCCATCACGCCCATGGTGCTGAAGCCGCTGTCCACATAAATGACCTGGCCCGTCACAGCGTGGGCAAGGTCAGAGGCGAGGTACAGGGCCGTGCCGCCCACGTCGCCTGTGGTGACATTGCGGTGCAGCGGGGCGTTGCGGTCAACAATGTTGCACAGATCCTTCATGCTGGAAACAGCAGAAGCGGCAAGGGTCTTGATTGGGCCAGCGCTGATGGCGTTGACGCGGATGCCCTTGGTGCCGAAGTCGCAGGCAAGGTAGCGCACGGAGGCTTCAAGAGCTGCCTTGGCAACACCCATGACGTTGTAGCCGGGGATGACCTTGGTGGAACCGTGATAGGTCATGGTCATGACGGAAGAACCCTCGTGCAGCAGGGGTTCAAATGCACGGCAGACACCGGTGAGCGAGTAGGCAGAAACGTCCAGGGCAAGGCGGAAGCCCTCGCGGGAGGTGTCCACAAAGCGGCCACCCAGATCTTCACGATTTGCAAAGGCCACGGAATGCACAAGAATGTCCAGATCGCCCCACTTCTCTTTGACAAGGTCGGCGGCGGCCTGAATCTGCGCGTCATCGCATACATCACACTGGAAGGTGAATTCACCGCCAAGCTCTTCGCTCAGGGGATCAACGCGTTTTTTGATGGCATCGCCCACATAGTTGAACGCCAGTCGGGCACCTTGTTCCTTAAGGGCATTGGCAATGCCATAAGCGATACTTCTATTATTGGCCAAACCCAGTATAAGAGCTTTCTTTCCTTGCAGCAGCATGGATCCTCCTGAAAAAACAATGCAAGCCGAACGAGTCAGCACTAAAGTGTATCAAAACAGCGGCAGCGCGCGCCTGGGCGAAAAAAACCGCACAATATACGCGGCGCTGTCGGACAGTGGACGGCAGGTCGATGGTACAGCTTCGGCGCTTTTGTGAAAAAAATGCCTAGGCTGCCACGCCAAAGGCGCGTCCGGCACTGTTGTACCGGACGCGCTCAATTTTTTTACTTTGTAAGGATGTCGTAAGCTTCCTGGTAGCGATTCGCCGTGGCCTTGATGATTTCTTCCGGCAGGGCGGGCGGCGGGGGCTGCTTGTTCCAGGGCTGTTTTTCCAGCCAGTCGCGCAGGTACTGCTTGTCAAAGCTGGGCTGACCCTGACCGGGCTGATACTGGTCAGCGGGCCAGAAGCGGGAAGAATCGGGCGTGAGCACTTCGTCAATGAGGTGCAGCTTGCCGTCAATAAAGCCGAATTCAAACTTGGTGTCGGCCACGATGATGCCGCGCCCGGCGGCATAGGTACGCCCGGCCTCGTAAATGGCAAGCGTGGTGCGTTCAACCTGGGCGGCGGTTTCCGCGCCGAGCAGTTCCGCAGCCTGGGCCACGCTGATGTTTTCATCGTGCTGGCCCAGTTCGGCCTTGGTGGAGGGCGTAAACAGCGCAGGTTCCAGCTTGTCTGATTCGCGCAGGTTGGCGGGCAGCTTGTAGCCGCACAGGGTGCCGGTGGCCTTGTAATCTTTCCAGCCGGAGCCGGTGATGTAGCCGCGCACAATGCATTCCACAGGCAGGGGCTTGGCCTTGCGCACGATGACGGCGCGGCCTTCAAGTTCGTCCTTCCAGGGTGCCAGAGCGGCGGGGAAGCGGTTCACATCGCTTTCAATCAAGTGATTGGGGATGATGTCCTTGAACTTTTCCATCCAGAACAGGGTGATCTGGTTAAGAATCACGCCCTTGTAGGGGATGGGTTCGTTCATGATCACGTCAAAGGCCGACATGCGGTCAGTGGTGACAATGAGCAGTGTTTTTTC
This sequence comes from Desulfovibrio faecalis, assembly GCF_053570625.1. Taxonomy (NCBI): domain Bacteria; kingdom Pseudomonadati; phylum Thermodesulfobacteriota; class Desulfovibrionia; order Desulfovibrionales; family Desulfovibrionaceae; genus Desulfovibrio; species Desulfovibrio faecalis. The sequence goes on along the minus strand of NZ_JBRBQR010000001.1, from coordinate 2,584,554 downwards.
GTCCACATCATAGATGTCGCGCACTTTCCCGCGAGAAAGAAGGGGATAGGCGCTGATCTCGGTTTTTACCACGACTTTCATGATGGCTCCTGATTCCTCTGGCTCTTGCTATTTCTTCCCGCGCACTTCAACGGAGCGGGCGTGGGCTTCCAGGCCTTCCAGCCGGGCAAGGGCGGCTATGGACTGCATATTCTGCTGTAAAAAGGTTGAAGAAGCGGCCACGATGCTGGTCTTTTTGCAGAAGGTCTGCACCGAAAGGGCCGATGAAAAACGCGCCGTTCCCAGTGTGGGGAGCACATGGTTGGGCCCGGCAAAATAGTCGCCCACAGGTTCAGGGCTGTGCTGACCCATGAACACGGCCCCGGCATGGCGAATAAAGGGCAATACGGCCCAGGGGTCGCGGGTGCACAGTTCAAGGTGCTCCGGGGCTACCATGTTGGCAACCGCCACAGCTACGGAAAGATTGGGCGTAACCACAATGGCGCTCCAGTCTTCCAGCGCGCGGGCGGCGGTGGTGGCTCTGGGCAGGGCGGCGCACTGCTTTTTCAGCTCCTGCTGGAGGGCATCGGCCAGGCGGGCATCGTCAGTGATGCAGATAGCCGAGGCCAAAGCATCGTGCTCCGCCTGCGAAAGCATATCCGCTGCAAGCCATGCGGGATTGGCGGAAGAATCGGCCAGCACGAGCACTTCGCTTGGCCCGGCGATCATATCAATGCCCACAGTGCCCTGCACAAAGCGCTTGGCAGTGGTGACAAAAATATTGCCCGGCCCGGCAATAACATCCACAGGCTTAATGGTTTGTGTGCCGTAGGCCATGGCCGCAATGGACCATGCCCCGCCAACGCGGTAAACTTCATCAATATCAAGTAGATGCGCAGCGGCAAGAATGTGGGGATTAACCGTGCCATCCTTGCGGGGCGGCGTAAATACCGCCAGACGCGGCACGCCGGCCACCTGGGCGGGTATGGCGCTCATGAGCAGGCTGGAAACAAGGGGCGTATTGCCGCCCTGGCCGCCGGGAACATACAGGCCGCCCGCGTCAACAGATGTAACCTGCTGGCCGAGAATGCTGCCGTCCGGGCGGGTGAGAAACCACGATTTCTCAACCTGCGCTTCATGGAAAGAACGTATATTGGACGCAGCCTCGCCGATGATTTCGCGGCTTTCAATGGTGACGGAGGCTGCCGCCTTGGCGATTTCCTGCTCGCTCACGCGCAGGGGCGGGGCAAAGTCAGGGCAGTCAAAATTGCGCGTGTACTCCACAAGGGCGTCGTCGCCCTTTTGCCGCACAGCGTTGATAATGTCGGTTACGGCGCTTTCCACCCCGTTGCCAGGGTTGTGCCGCCCTTGCAGCCACTGGGCCAGCGCGGGCCATTCCTGTTCATGTTGCAGCGTCAAAATTCGGCATGTCATAGTGCTGTTCCTCTTCTGGTTCGCGCAATATACAGAAGCCGCCGCAGAATGTCGAGGCGCAGATGTCTGCCAACGGGTGCAAGTGCTGGCGCTGTGGAGCCGGAACAAAACTTTTTGCAGTGACGGCAGCGCCTTGACAGGGTGGACAAGCATACTTACTTAACGGAAAGCATCGTGACCCCGCCGGGGTCGATTCAGGAGGAAGCATGCAGCGTCATAAAATGAACCACTCATTCGGACAGCAGGGCAGTCAGCAGGGCGGCCAGGCGGATAACCGGGCAGAATGCCAGCCCGAAAGACCGGAAGATGGTTTTCTTGAAGAAGAAGGTGTTCTGTTCGGTCAAAATGCGGGTAAAAATCCCGCTGCCGATTCCGCGCAGGAGGCTGATACTGCCCCGTCAGACAAGGCGGCTTCAGCCGAAAGCCTTGAAGAACGTTGCAAGGCAGAGCTGACAGAAATGCGCCTGCGCAATGCCGCAGAAATGGACAATTTCAAGAAGCGCCTCACGCGCGAGCATGAAGAGCAGATGCGCTACGCTGCTGAAAAGGTCTTGGGCGATCTGCTGCCCACGCTCGATAACCTTGATCTGGCCCTGCGTTACGGCAGTAAGAGCGAAGCCTGCAAAGACATGTTGCAGGGCGTAGCCATGACACACAAGCTGTTGCTTGATGCGGTGGAAAAGCACGGCCTCAAACCTTTGGGCGAGGAAGGCGAAGAATTTGACCCCAACGTGCATGAAGCCGTGGGGTTTGAAGACCGCCCCGATTTTGCCCCCAACTCTGTGGCGCGTGTGCTGCAGCGTGGGTTCAAACTGGGTGATCGTTTGCTCCGCCCCGCCAAGGTGATGGTAAAACAGTAAATTTTTTGTGCGCGTCTTTTGGGCCCGGCGGCTTCGGCTGCCGGGCTTTTCTGTTTTTTGCGCTGGTTATGCCGTGCCCAGAAAATGGGCGGCTTCAGCAATGATCTGACGTAATTGTGATGCCGTTTTCGGTTCGTCATCCTCCTGGGAACTGCCTGCCGGGCCGTAATCACCACCCATTTGCAGCGCCAGGCCCAAGCGTAGTTCCAGCAGTTCCCCTTCCGCCAGCGGGCAAAAGACAACACCTCTTCGCCCAATGGCGGAAAATGAACGCGGCAGCATCCCCATACCATCCCCTTGGGCAATGCGGGCCAGCAGCACATCATGCTCTTCTGGTTCTTCCAGATAAACAGGTGCAAAGCCCATATGGGTGAAAATACCGCGCATATGGTCAAAGTACGCGGGATTGTTCTCTCGTCGAAACCAGAAAAGAGGTCTGCCGTTCAGATTTTGCAGGCGTATCGGCTCCAGACTGTCATGATGCAGGCCTGCAAGCCATGCTGCGGGCAAAGCTGCCAGCAGAGGCTCTGCATACGGCAGCGGGCTTACGCGCACTCCCGGAACCTCAAGCGGCAGGGCCACCAGTGCCGCATTCAGTCTGCCCCGGCTTATACCGCGCGCCAGTTGGGGCGAGGACTGGCGTACATAGCGCACCGGATTATCTCTGAGAGTATCAAGCTTTTTCATGAAGCCTGAAAAAATGCCCTGTTCAAAAGCTGTTGTCAGACCGATCGACAAGGGCGCTTCTGATCCATTCCCGCCATGTCCGAGCCTCCGCAAAAGCAGCCTTGCGGCGTCCTGTGCTTCCAGTACCGGGCGGGCAATGCGCAGCACTTCCAGCCCTGCCTTTGTGAGTGTCAGCCCTCGGCTGTGGCGCTCAAACAGCGTGATGCCCAGCATTTCTTCCAGATGCCGCATATGGCGGCTCAGGGGCGGCTGGGTCATATACAGCTTGTCAGCTGCGCGGCGAAGGCTGCCTTCTTCTGCAACTACAGAAAAATAGCGCAGCAGCCGCCAATCGGGGATGTCAAAAAGATCGTTAGCCATGCTTTAAAGGTATCACCAAAAAGGCAAGAGGCAAAGCGCGGGCATGGGCATAAAAGTCTGATCAGGGCCACAGCATTGAGCCAGGCCATTACACAGGAGAATGTCATGCAGACTGATCGTTATGCCACAGGGCTTGCCATGCTGGAACAGGTTGACGGACGCGGCGGGGAAGAAGTGCTGGAAAGCGTGCGGGCCATTTGCCCAGATTTTGCGCAATACCTTGTGGAATTTCCGTTCGGAGATATCTATTCAAGGCCAGGGCTGGATTTGAAAAAGCGGGAGATTGCCGTTGTGGCGGCCCTGACAGCAATGGGCAACGCGGTTCCGCAACTGCGCGTACATATTGCGGCTGCCCTGCATGTGGGCTGCACCCGTCAGGAAATACTGGAAGTCATTATGCAGATGGCCGTGTACGCTGGGTTTCCCGCCGCGCTGAACGGCCTGTTTGCCGCCAGGGATGTTTTTGACGGGCAGGATGGGCAGAAAGTGTAGGGCTGGTGCGGCGGTTGCTGTTGGCAGCCGCTGCGTCAGAACAGGGAGAAATGTCGGGCAGAAGCAGAAGATCGCCATTACGCGGCAAAGTTTAGGGGGCTACATGTCTGAATATTTCGCGGCAATACTGCGGAACTGCTCCTGCATGGCCAAAAAGGCGTCCACCACTTCGGGGTCAAACTGGGTGCCGCGTCCTTCCACAATAATGCGCATGGCTGTTTCGTGCGGCATGGCGGGTTTGTATACACGCTTGCTGCGCAGGGCGTCATACACGTCGGCCACGCTCATGAGGCGGGCGGAAAGCGGAATGTCCTTGCCAGCTATCCCGCGCGGATAACCCTTGCCGTCCCAGCGTTCGTGGTGGCAGTAGGCAATATCGCTGGCGATGCGCAAAAAGGAATTTTCCCCCAGAAACTTGTCGGCCGAGGCCAGCACTGCGCGCCCGAGCGTGGTGTGTTCCTTCATGGCCTCGTATTCCTCATCGGTGAGGGGGCCGGGCTTGTGCAGCACTGTATCTGCAATGGCGACCTTGCCCACATCATGCAGCGGTGCAGAAAGGTAGAGCCACGAAATGGCATCGGCATCCAGTTCGTCCCTGTACTCTGGCAGTTGCGAAATATAGACGGCCAGCGCCTTCACGTAGTTCTGCGTGCGTTTGATGTGCGCGCCGGTTTCCGTATCGCGCCATTCCGCAAGACTTGCCATGGCGTGAATGGTGGCTTCCTGCGTGAGGGCAAGCTGGCGTGTGCGGGCAAGCACCAGATCGTTCAGATGGTCGCGGTAGAGTTTGAACTTGAGCTGGTTGGCTACGCGGTTGCGCACCAGCGAGGAGCGGAAAGGTTTGGTTATGTAATCCTGCGCGCCCAGCGAGAGGCCCTTGGCCTCATCGGTTTCTTCATTCTGCGCCGTAATGAACATAACCGGGATGTCGCGTGTCTGCGCATCGCTGCGCAGGCGCTTGCACACTTCGTACCCGTCCATGCCGGGCATGATGACGTCAAGCAGGATCAGGTCTGGAGGGGGCTGCCGCAGGGCCAGACGCAAGGCGTCTGTACCGTTTTTGGCAAACATGATTGTGTATTTGTCGCGCAGGCATTCACTGAGAATGCGCAGGTTTTCAGGCGCGTCATCCACAAGCAGGATGATGTTGCGCCTGTGTACCTGGGATGGATCGGCGGTTTCTTCTGCCCAGTTCATGACTTGCCCCGTGTGAGCACGGGCAGGCGGGCGGCTAGATGTTCGCCCATGCGGCGTACCATGCGGCTTTCTGCCGCTGTGAGCACGTCATAGGTTTTGCCCGCCACAGGCTCTGCATCGGCATAAATTCCCCGGGCGATGACTTCATCGTGGCGATTTTTCAGTGTCCAGCGCGCCTCAAGCACGGCCTTGGAGTCGAAATTGCCGTCCAGTCTCTGCAAATCCACAAGCAGCACATAGTCAGCGCGGGTGTCGTCGCCCGGCGCCAGCACGTTCAGCCCCACAGCCAGCAAGGGCGGGGTCAGCACTTCCTGCACCACGCGGCGCACGCCATGCCCAACGGGCTCCGCCCAGGCGTGAAATTGCGAAACAACAAGCTCTGTTTCGCCGTTCACACGGCTGACAATGCTGTTGCGGTCAAGATAATCCGGCACGGTAACCTGCGCCACACGCAGGTTTTTGGTGGGCAGCGTGTCGGCCTTGACCGGGTCAAGGGCGCTTTCAAGCAGATAATAGCGCGTGGGGGTGCTGCGCGCACAGCCGCTCAAAAGTGTGAGCAGCACCAGCGAAAGAAGAAGGATTTTGCGTTGCATCAGCGTGTTCCTTGCTTGCCCCGCAGCAGAGCTTCGGGATTACGTTCAAGCATTTCGGCCAGGGCGCGCATGGAGCGCATGGTATCGGTGCTCTCTTTGAGAAGGCGGCGCAGATCGTTCATGGTGGGCGAATCACGCCCCAGAATGCCCTGGGCCGAAGCTGTGACCACACGCAACTGATCTGCCGCAACCGCCATGCTCTGCATGGCTTCGCGGAAGGAAACCAGCGTGGCTGGCAGTTCCTTTTCAACAGAGACGCTGGCTGTGCTCAGGCTTTTGAGAACCTGTTCCGTATTGGTGCGTATGGCGCCCTCGTGCAAAATGCTGTGGGCTTCCTGAAAGGTGTTGGTGAATGCCGTAAGCGCCTTGCCCAGCTTGTCGTCGCTGAGGCCGAGGGCAAGGTTTTGCAGCACGGCGCTGAAAGAATTTACCATCTGCTCCAGTGGCATCTGCGAGAGCGTGCTTTGCAGCGTATCAATGGGTGAAGGAATGGTGGGGATTTCCATATCCGGCGTAGCGGAGCGGAAGTTGGCCGCCGTTGCGGGATAAAAATCAAGCTCCACGCGGTATTGCCCGGTGATAAGGCTTTGCAGTTGCAGCCGCCCGCGCAGGCCGCGCTGCACCATGCGGCGTATGATTTCCTGCTGGAAAGATTCGGAGGGCGCGGCAGCGCCGCTGGCGCGTACAAAGCTGCGTTCGTCAATGCGGATATAGACGGGGATGGTCACGTTGGAATCGCGCGCGTTGGCAACCAGATTGATGCGCGTGACGCTGCCCATGGGCACGCCCCTGAACACAACCGGCGCGCCCGTGGAGAGCCCGCTGACCGAGCCATCAAAGTACATCACATATTCAAGATCATTGCTGAAAAGGCGGCCACCGCCGAGCAGCATGATGCCCAGCACCAGCAGGGCCAGGCCCCCCAGCACAAAAGCGCCGACAGTTGTTTTGTATGACTGCGAGTTCATCGGGATTGTTCCTTGTGCGAAGTTGCAGCGCGCGAAGTTGCCGATGGGGCGTTTTCGCCTGCGTCTTCATTCTGCTCGCGCATGCCGCCTCTGGTCAGAAAGAGCTTTGCGCTTTCGTCTGTATTGGGGTCTTTCACCAACTCGCTGGGATTACCGCTGGCAGTGACCGTTCTGCTCTGCGCATCCAGAAAGATGCTGTTTCTGGCTATGGTGAAGATACTCGGCAACTCGTGAGAAACAATGACAAACGTTGTACCCAGGCTGTCGCGCAGCTCCAGTATCAGGTCGTCCAGCAGCCGGGAGCTGACAGGGTCAAGCCCTGCGGAAGGCTCGTCCAGAAAGAGAATCTGCGGATCAAGCGCCAGCGCCCGGGCAAGCCCCGCGCGTTTGCGCATGCCGCCGCTGATCTCCGAGGGATAATAATCCTCAAATCCGGCCAGACCCGCAAGAGCCAGTTTGAGCGAAGCCTGTTCCCTGATTTCATCATCGGTGAGGTCAGTATACTGTTGCAGGGGCAGCCCCACATTTTCCGCCAGCGTCATGGAACTCCACAGCGCGCCGCCCTGAAAGAGCACGCCTGTGTTGCGCATGATGCGGCTGCGGCTTTCTTCCGTGCCAGCCCAGAAATCTTCGCCATTATAGCATATCTGTCCTTGCTGCGGCTCCTTGAGGCCCATGAGCACGCGCAAGAGTGTACTTTTGCCGCAGCCGGAACCGCCCATGACCATGAAAATGTCGCCCACGCGCACGTCAAACGACACATTGCGCATGAGCACAAAGGAGCCGAAGGCCACCGTAAGATCACGTACCCTGATGCGCACGTCTTCATCCGGCACGGCAGAGGCCGGGCAGGACGGAGCAGCGCTGGTCGCGTCCGTATTTGGCAGGATAATGGAGGGCTGGTCGGCGTCAGGCATGTTACACCTCCAGCACGTTGCAGATAACGGTGATGATGGCGGTAGCCACAATAATGCCCACAATGGCCTGCACCACTGCCGTGGTGGTGGCCTGGCCCACAGCCTGGGCGCTGCGTCCGCAACGTATGCCCTGATAGCAGCCTGCCACGGCCACAATGGCCCCAAAAACCGTGCCGTACACAAGGCCGATAATCATATGCTTGAAGGGCACCATCTGTATGGTAGCGTTGATGTATTCCATCGGGTTCAGGCGCAACATGGTGGTGCCCACCAGAAAACCGCCGATAACGCCCATGAGGTCGGCATACAGGGTCAGCAGGGGGATCATGGCCATGAGGGCCAGCACGCGCGGCAGCACAAGAAAGTCGTGGGGAGAAATGCCAAGGGTGGAGAGAGCGTCCACCTCTTCGTTGACCTGCATGGTGCCGATAAGGGCGGCGTAGGCAGCGCCCACCCGGCCCGCCATGACCACACCCACCATGATGGCCCCCATGACCCGCAGCATGCCGATACCCACAAGGCCCGCAACATAAATCTGCGCGCCAAACTGGGTGAGCTGCACCGCGCCCACAAAGGCCAGAATCAGGCCAAACAGCAGGCTCGTGAGCGAAATGATGGGCAAGGCGGCCACGCCGCATTCGTGCATGGCGGCAAACAGGTCCATAGGGCGCATCTTGGCCCTGCCAAGAAACAGCCGCCAGATGGAAAGTACAATCTCGCCAAGAAAATTAAGAAAGTCCTCGAGCTTGGGCCGCAGAGCCAGCACGCATTCGCCCACGCGGGTCACAAAGCCCGCATCGGTTTTGCTGCGTTCGGAGCCTGCCTTGGCAGGAATAGCAAAGGCCAGTTTGATAAGGCGCTCAAGGCCTTCGGGCAGTTCCGTATGCACCGGCAGATCACGGGCGCGCGCCGCCTTGACCATCTGCACCAGAAAAACCAGCAGGGTGCTGTCCCACTGTCCAAGGGCGGCGCTTTCAAGGCACACCTCGCGGATGCGCTGGTCGGCTATCTGGCTCAGGGCGGCCATGGCCTCCAGAGGCCATGGTTCGTCCAAATTCCAGCGCCCGCCAACGCTCACGCGCAGCAGCGGCCCCTGAACAGATACGGTCACTTGCGGACTTGTTTCCATCACTATACTATACGCGTAGCACAACATCTTCGCAAGCGTCCTGGCCTGCGAACCGTTTTGAAATCTTTTTGAAACCCCAAACCACCGGGCTGTCATGTCGCTGAAACAACGCCTCAATCTTTCTGCCGAGCCTGTCTTTCTTATGGACGGCTCTGCCTTTATATATCGCGGTTTTTTTGCCAACAAGAACATGCAGCGCTCCGACGGCTTTCCCACCAACGCGCTGGTGGTGGTAACGCGTGTATTGCTGCGCATTCTGCGTGATGAGCGGCCCGCCCATTTTCTCTTCGTCAAGGATGGCAAGGGCAAGAACTTCCGTCACGATCTGTACCCGCTGTACAAGGCCAACCGTGACGCTACCCCCGAAGATCTGGTGCGGCAGATGGATCCCATCGTGCGCATGGTCAAAGCTCTTGGCATTCCAGTCGAGATTTCTGACGGCTGCGAGGCTGACGACTGCATTGCCTCGCTGGCGGCGCGTTTCTCCGCCCAGCGGCCCGTGATTATTGTGAGCGGCGATAAAGACCTCAAGCAGTGCCTCGGCCCCAACGTGTACATGTGGGACCCTGCATCCAAGGAAGAAAAGCTGCTTTCTGCCGCAGATTTTACGGCAGAAAGCGGCCTCAGGCCCGACCAGTGGGCCGATGTGCAGGCCCTTGTGGGCGACACGAGCGATAATATCCCCGGCGTACCGGGCATTGGCCCCAAGACGGCGCAGAAAATTTTTGAAATATGCCCGACGCTTGAAGACATACGCGATCATTTTGCTCTGCTTGGGCCCAAGATTCAGGACAAGCTGCGTGACCACCTTGAAAATATGTTTTTGTGGCGGCAGCTCACGTCCCTTTCGCTGGATGTGTGCACCGGGCTGACCATTGACGACATGACCGTCAATCCGCTGAATGAAGCCCTGTGCGCCAGCATGGCGGACGAATTTGAACTGCACGCCCTGCGCCGCGACATGGCAACTCTGGCTCGTTTGCAGCGCAGCGCCCCCACAGGTTCGGCAGTGTCTCCGTCCCCGGCCCCTTCTGTCATTACATCTGAGGGGGCAGCATCAAATGCTGGCTCAAATACTGGTGCGGATGCTGGCGCTCCCCGCTCCGCTGCCCAGGGTTCGCTGATGGCTGCCGCCGAAAAATCTTCTTCAAAGCCCCGCCCCGCAGCTGGGGCTGGCCCGCAGATGAGCCTGCTGGATGTGGCCGATGAACCCGAGGCTCCGCTGCTGAGCGAAGCAGGGCAGTTGCCCCCCTGCGCAGGGCTGGAGGCCGCAATCATCTGGCCCGGCGGTATGGGCAAGCCGCCCCACGTGGCGGTGGCTGGCGGTGATGATTTTCGCTGGGGCGGCAGTGTGGAAGACCTCTGCACGTGGCTTGCCGGGGCGCAAAGGCTGGTGACGTCTGACCTCAAGGCCCAGCTGATTGCCGCCGCGTGCTGGCGCAAGCTGCCGTCCGAGGCCAATCCTCCGTTCTTCTTTGATCTTGGCCTTGCCGCCTACCTCATTAATCCCGAGGAAAGCGATTATGGCTGGCCCCGTCTGGCTGTGCGCTGGGGCATACCCCTGCGCGAAGGGCAGGGCGGCAATGGCCCTGCCAGCATGGCCCAGCGCATGGCCGCTTCCATGGAGCAACGGCTGGAGGCTGACGGCCTGCTCGAGCTGTATCGCACGCTTGAACTGCCGCTCACGCCCGTGCTGGCCCAGATGGAGGCGCGCGGGGTCGCCATTGACGCAGCGGCCTTTCAGTCCTTTCTTTCAGATGTGCAGGGCGAGATCGACAGGCTTACGCAGGAGGTTTTTACCGCAGCGGGAACCACGTTCAACATCCGCTCGGCCCAGCAGCTTGGCGAGGTATTGTTCAACACGCTCAAGCTGCCCTCGCCGCGCAAAACCCGTGGCGGGCAGGCATCCACCAATCAGGAAACGCTGGAAAAACTGGCCGGGCAGCATCCCGTGGTGGAGAGCATCCTCCAGTTCCGCAAACTGGAAAAAATGCGCTCCACCTATCTGGACCCCCTGCCGCGTCTTGTGGACCCGCGCGGGCGCATCCATACGACCTTTAACCAGAAGGCCACGGCCACGGGGCGGCTTTCGTCCAGCAATCCCAATCTTCAGAACATCCCCGTGCGCGGGCCGCTGGGCAAGCGCATGCGCTCGTGCTTTATCGCCGGGCCCGATCATGCCCTTGTTTCCGCCGACTATTCGCAGGTTGAGCTGCGCGTGCTGGCGCACATGTCGCAGGATACTGCCCTGATTGAGGCCTTCCGCAACGGCGAGGACATTCACGCCCGCACGGCTGCGCTTGTGTACGACCTGCCGTCCAGCGAGGTCAGCCCCGACCAGCGGCGCAACGCCAAGACCATCAACTTTGGCCTTATCTACGGCATGGGCGCGCAAAAGCTGGCTCAGGAACTGAAAATCACGACCAACGAGGCCAAGGAATTCATTGCGCGCTATTTTGAACGGCTTACAGGCCTGAAGCAGTTTTATGAAGAGGTGGAGGCCATTGCCAAGCGGCAGGGCTATGTGACCACCCTTGGTGGGCGGCGGCGCTTGCTGCCCGATATACATTCCGCCAACGGGCAGAACTACGCGCTGGCGCGGCGGCAGGCTATCAATACCGTGATTCAGGGGTCAGCGGCGGATATCATCAAGCTTGCCATGCTGGCTGTGGCCCATGATGCGGAGTTGAAGCGTCTGGATGCCCGGTTGCTTTTGCAGGTGCATGACGAGCTTTTGCTGGAAGTACCCACGGAGGCTGCGGCTGCTGCGGGTGAACGGGTGGCGGCGCTGATGGGCGGGGTTATGCCGGGCGGCGTGGCTTTGTCTGTGCCGCTGGTTGTGGATTGGGGGCAGGGGCGTGATTGGGGCTCCGCCCACTAGGGCGCAAGATGGATTTTGTCCTCAGGCTGCGTCAGACTGCGGCGGCTTTTTCGGTCGAGTGCCAAAAGCACACTCCCTCAAAGCCGCCTTGTCTTCCTTGCCTGAGAACAAAATCCATCTTGCGCCAGGAATGAACCCCTCCATGCACTGGTTGCCTTTCGGTTTGGGGTGAGCCTGTCAGGCTGATTTACGCAAACCCGACTTTTGTGGCCTGAATGCGTCAGCGCCGGGATTTTGATGCTCACGTACTTGAGTACGCTGCGCTCAAAATCCCGGCGCTTTCTTTTCAGCCCGCAAAACGCGTATTTTGCAAATTAGCCCAACACCAGCCATCGCCTCCGCATTCGCTCCGGCGAGTTTAAGGAAGGCAACTCCACGACCAGCTTCTGATGGCGAAATTTTATTAATACGGAAGTTGTCGGCCCACTTATGAGCGAATTGAATTCAACATTAGTGCAGGCAAAGTAGCAAAAGGTTATGCCTAGTATTGCAATTTGGAGTTTTTTGAACGCCTCACAATGATGAAAAGTCCTGAAGCGACAGAAATGGCAGCGAAGCAATTACCTAAAGTACTAACTGTATCAAAGGTATTTGGCTGAAGCGGACTTCCGCTCGAAGCGAAAGCTTACTCTGGCATTTACGCGGCGCGGAGGGAGATCGCCTGAGCGAGTGGAGCGAGGGAAGGAAGCTCCCGCAGCGATAGCCGCGTTGCCCTCGTTACCTGACGAGAATTGAAAACCCTCTTAGGGGGTGTTCCGGGGGGAGTGCAGAGGGGGCCAAGGAGGGGCGCAGCCCCTAACAGGCCCCCTTTGCCCCGCGCCGGGGAGGCGCATAACCTTCGCCAGAAGGCGAAATATCGTGCCCGAAGGCGGCAAAATCCAGTTATCTGCCAGCCGCGCAGCGGCGAAAAACAATACTTCCACCCTTAAGATACGCTTCCAGCCCACCGGGCAACTGAAACCGCGTATTCCCCCGCCCCTTGGCAAGGGCATCATCCAAAGCCAGCAGGGTGCGTGCCCGAGCCTGACCGTGAATCTGCCCCGAGCTGTCAGAATCCTCACCACCACACCCCGCCGCAGGGCGGCACAAAAAACGCACCGCCCGCACATACAGGCGCAAGCGGGCCGCAGGGTGCAGACTTGCCAGCAACTTTGCGGGCAATGTCAGGCTGGGGCCTTCAGCAATATTTTTCTTTGCTGAAAGCTCCGCTTCACTCCCCCCCACAATCCACGGATGCTCAGCCAGAGCCGCATCCAACGCGGTATTCCAGTAATCCTCATCCATGCGCGCCATTTGCCAGAGATCGTGCAGGGTGCGGTCAAGGGATGGGTTCTCTTCGCGCAGCAGGGGCAGCACATCCAGCCGCAGCCTGTTGCGCTTGTATTGGCGGCTCTGGTTGCTGGCATCCTCGCGCCAGTCAATGCCGCATTCGACCAGCAAAGCTCTCAGCGCTTGCGCGTCCGTTGCCAGCAGCGGGCGGAGCAGATGGCGCTCGTCATCGCGGGCGGCCATGCCGCCAAGGGCGGGCCAGCCTGTGCCGCGCGTGAGGCGCAGCAATACGTCCTCGCTCACATCGCCTGCGTGGTGCCCCAGGGCGATAAAGTCGGCCCTCACGGCAACGCGTTCCTGCTCAAGCAGGGCATAGCGCAAGCGCCGGGCGGCATCTTCAATGCCAATGCCGCTGTTTTCGGCAAGCTTGCGCACATCGGCTTGCCGCACTGTGCAGGGAATGTTCAGAATATTGCATAACTGGAGTGTAAATACAGCGTCTTGCGCAGATTCTTTCCGCAAGCCGTGGTCAACGCTCAAGGCGTGGAGGCTCAGCCCCAGCCGTGGGGCCAGCAGGCGTAGTACAAAGGCCAGCGCCGTGGAATCGGCTCCGCCGGAGAGGGCCAGCAACAGCCGCGAACCTTTTGCAAGCCCAAGCTGCGTCAGGCAGAAGCGCTCCACCTCAAGGCAAAGACGGGCCGTAGCGGGTGGGAGATTTTGCAGCGCAGGCGGGGATTTGATCATGGCATGTCCGCGTCAGCGAAAGTGTGGGGCAAAAGATCGCCCGGAGAGATTGGAACTTGTGAAACCGGGAGTGACCGATGCAGGAAGGTTTTTGGGGGGCAGGCGCCGCCCGCAAATCCGTATCAAAAAGCCGTGCCTGGGGGCTGTCTCTATCTCAATGATTTTGCGCCAAGGGCAAGGAAAAAGGCTTTTTTTACGAAAGGAGTGTACTCTTACGGTACATGACTGGAGTAAAAAATACCCTTTTGACGCAGCCAGTTGGACAAAAGAATGAGTTAGAGGCTGACCCTAAGCTGGATTGATGCCCAGTTCAACCAGCAGGTTCTCAAGCCATACGATCATGCGGTCGCGCAGTTCGGGCGAGGCATAGTGCACACATTCGCAGCGCATGCGGCCACGCGCGCGCACCAGCAGTTCAAGGCGCACAAAATTTTCTTCAATTTCAAGGCCCATAACGTGGGGGCCGCAGCTTTCCTCATGCTCCTGCTGCACAGGCGAGAGCATGTCGATGGGAACGGGCAGCCAGAAGAGGCCGTCCATGCCCGAGGTAAGCTCCATCTCGGTGAGGGTGGCACTCAGTTTTGCGGTATCTTCTTCTGTAATGTCGTCAATTCCGTACCAGCGCATCAGTGTTCCTCCGAATAAGGGCAGCCAGTTTTATCCAGATTGAAAATACGGCGCGCAATGCTGATGCGCGGGCCGTTGCCCTCTTGGGACATGCTGCCGCGCTTGAGAAACATGATGGGATCATGGTTGAGCTTGCGCACCAGCGCACCCACCAGAGCCTCAAGGGCATCGCGGGTTTCATCGTTCACCGGGCCGAGCCTTTTGAGGGTCTTGACCAGTTCTTCCTGCCCCATGCGTTCGCCGCGCTGGATGAGGTCAACGATGGTGGGCTGGACGTCGAGGCTTGAAAGCCAGCGGGAGAACAGCAGCACTTCCTCGTTGACGATATCGGCGGCCTTGGCGGCTTCGTCACGGCGGGTGGCGAGGTTTTCTTCCACCACTTCCTTGAGGTCGTCAATGTCGTACAGATAGACGTTGTCGAGGCCGTTGACGTCCGGGTCGATGTCGCGCGGCACGGCAATGTCGATAAAGAACATTGGCCTGTTCTTGCGGGCCTTGAGCACGGCGCGAATGTCGCGCGCGCGGATGATGGGTTCCTGCGAGCCGGTGGAGGTGATGATGATGTCCACCTCGGTCAGGTGCTCTGCCATGTCTTCAAAGGGGATAGCCCGGCCTTTGAACTGCTTTGCCAGCTCCTGCCCGCGTTCAAGAGTGCGGTTGGCAACCAGAATTTCATCAATGCCCGACTGCAAAAGGTGCATGGCGGCAAGTTCAGCCATTTCACCCGCGCCCACCAGCATGGCCTTGTGGGTCTTCATGTCGCCAAAAATGCGTTTGGCAAGTTCCACGGCGGCATAGCTGATGGAAACCGCGCTGGAGGCCACCGCAGTTTCTGTGCGTACCCTTTTTGCTACGGAAAAAGCCTTGTGCACCAGCCTGTTAAGTATAACGCCCGTGGCGTGGCATTTGACGGCCTTGCGGTAGGCGGTTTTGAGCTGGCCCAGAATCTGCGGTTCGCCCAGCACCATGGAATCAAGGCTGGACGCCACAGAAAACAGATGGCGCACCGCTTCCAGATTTTTGTGCACGTAGACGTAGGGCTTGAGCTCCTCAGGCTTTGCGCCACGCGCAACGGCCCAGTTTTCAAGCACCTGTCCGGCCACGTCGCCGTTGCCGGCGGCCAGCAGCTCCACGCGGTTGCAGGTGGAAAGGATCACACTTTCGCTCACCGCGCCAACACACGGCACGGCCCAATGCTCTTCATCGCAGTGGTTGACCAGGGCAAAGCGTTCGCGCACGTCCACGCTGGCAGTGCGATGATTCAGGCCGACAAGAAAGATATCACAGTCCATGATGATAGCCCGGTCAGCGCCGGATGAATGCGTGGTGTGTTTCCATGAAGGTATTCACCACAATGATTGAAAAGAGGCAGAGAATAAATACAAAAACAGCCAGTTGCGCTGGCTTGCGGCCCTTCCAGCCCTTGGTGAGGCGGTTGTGGAAAAGCACGGAGTAGAACAGCCAGATCACAATGCTGATAACTTCCTTGGGGTCGCCCGTCACCGTGCCGCCAAATACCGGCTTGGCCCAGATAAGCCCGGAAACGATGCCCAGAGTGTACATGGGAAAGCCGATCATGGTCGTGATGGCGTTGATTTTATCAAGCATGGAGAGGGCGGGCATGTCGAGCCAAAAGCCCTTCATGGTCAGCTTGCTCTTGATGCGCCCCTCCATGAACAGAAACAGCGCCCCGGCGGCAAAGGCCAGCGCCAGCAGGGCAAGGCTCAAAAAGAGCGAACCGATGTGCAGGGCGTAAAACGAGGTGTTGAGAGAGGGCGGAACCTGCACCACTGAGGCCAGATACGGGGCCGACATGGCAAAGAGCATAAGCCCGAGCGGCGTGGCGAATACCAGCGGAATCTCCTGCCGCAGCTTGGCCCAGGCGGCAATACCGCAGAGCACCACAAACCAGGCCATGAGCTGAAAGTACGCGCCAGCGCTCAGGCCGCCGGGCAGGGCCTTGTGAAAGCCCAGAAAGAGCATGAGCGTCTGACAGGCAAAGCCCGCCAGCGCCACGCTACAGCCTATCTTGCGCCACAGGGCGCTGCGCGCGGCAACGCCCGCAAGCCCTGCAACACTGGCGGAGCCATAGAGCAGCAGGGTTACGGCGGTGGAAAATTCAGGGGAGATCATGGAGCAACTCCGCTATATTGGCGTGCAGTGCGGGCGGAAGCGCCGCCTGCAAATAACGCGTACAGTTTTCATGGTCGTGTTCTTCCAGCCACTGTTGCAGGGGGGACTCTGCCAGCTTGCGGAACAATCCGGTATTCTGCCCTGTATCGTGCCCCAAGGCAAGAACCAGAGGCCGCAGCCGACCCATCAGGGTTGCCATGCGCGAACGCGGTTCAAGCCAGTGCTCAAGTTCGCCCTTCCAGCGGCGGGCCAGCGCGGGGCTTGCGCCGCCAGTGGAAAGCGCCGCCGCAAGCGGGGTGCTGCGGGCCACCGCTGGCACCTGAAAACAGCCTTCATCCGGATTGCTCGCGCTGTTGCACAAAATACCCGCAGCGGCGCACAGGGCGGCAATGCGGCTGTTTTCCGCAGCGCTGCCCGTGGCGGCAAATACCAGCCCGCAGCCATTGAGGTCGGCAGCCTCGCAGGCGCGGCGTTCAAAGCGTACCCTTGGGTCGCGCAGCAGTTCCGCTGCTTCCGGTGCAGGTCCGGCAAGGTCGAGCACCAGCACGGATGCCGGATTGCAGGCCAGCAGGCCGGAAAGTTTGCGTTGCCCCACCTGACCAAGGCCGACCACCAGGCAGCGGATGCCCGAAAGCGAGATAAATATGGGGTAGAGCGGGGCGGAGGGCTGTTGTGCGCGCATGTGTGATCCAGATGGTGAAAGAAGCTTGAAGGTGAGCATACAGCAGCGCGAAATATTTTGCAAAGGGCCAGCGCGTTGCCGTCTTTGCGCAGCTTCAATTGTTGTGCAGCGCAGTTGCGCCCCACATTGCTTGCCTCGGTGGGCAGATTGCCTTAGATTGTGGGCAATTGGCAGTTTTACGCATGTTTCGGCCATTAACTGACTACTGCCAGCAACAACCATACGGAACGACATGCCCAAATTTTTGGTCATACAAGCGGCGCGCTTTGGCGATCTGGTGCAGACCAAGCGCCTGTTGTTGAGCCTGGCCTTGCGCGGCGAGGTTCATCTCGCCGTGGATGCCAGTCTGGTTCCGCTGGCCAGGGTGCTCTATCCCTTTGCCGAGCTGCACGCCCTGTCGGTGCACGGCAGGCCCGAGGCAGAGGCGCTGGCGCGCAACACCGCTGTGCTGGACCGTTGGCTGGGCTTGCCCTTTGAAGCCGTGTACAACTGCAATTTTTCCGGCACTACTGCGGCATTGTGCCGAGTTTTTGAGGCAGAGCAGGTTCAGGGGTATCGACCCGAGGCCGGAGGAATTTCGCGCTCGCCCTGGGCGCGGCTTGGCTTCCGCCTCAGTGAGCGGCGCGCGCTGGCAACTATGAACCTTGTGGATTTTTGGGCGCATTTTGCACCAGATCCTGTTGAGTCCCGCAGGGTCAACCCTGTGGCGACCCCCGGCGGGCGAGGGCTTGGCGTGGTGCTGGCAGGGCGGGAATCTCGCCGCTCGTTGCCCGTGCCCGTGCTGGCCGAGGTTGTGCGCACGGCCTTTGGGGCATTGGGCGGCCCGCGCATTCTGTTGCTGGGTTCAAGGGCGGAGCAGCCCGCTGCCCGTCAGCTCATGCGGCAGTTGCCCGGCAAGATGCTCGACAGGGTGGATGATTGCAGCGGCAAAACAGACTGGCCCTCCCTTGTGGACGCCGTAGACGAGCTGGACGCGCTGATCACGCCGGATACGGGCATCATGCACCTTGGCGCGCACCTTGGCGTGCCTGTGCTTGGTTTTTTCCTTTCTTCGGCCTGGCTGCACGAAACCGGGCCATACGGCGAGGGCCATCATGTGTGGCAGACGGCGCGCACCTGCGGGCCGTGCCTTGAAACAGCCCCTTGCCCCTACGATGTGGCCTGTGGTCGGCCCTTGGCGCAGGTGGAACTTTTGCGTTCCGTTGCCGCCGTACTTGCCCGCCCAAAATCGGGCGCGCCCTTTGCCGCCGCACAGGCGGAATCGTGGCCGCCTCTGCCAGCGGATTTGCAGTTGTGGCGCACGGGCATGGACGCCTTGGGCACGTTGCCTTACCTGCTCGCGGGCAGTGACCCGCATGCACGGGAACGCGGGTATGTGCGCGATTTTCTGGCTGCGCGCCTGCATCTGTCCATGACGGACGAAAGCGCCATCCTTGCCCCGCAAGCGCCGAATCTTGACGAATGGCTTTACAACGATGCGGACTGGATGTTGCCGCCAGGGAGATACTGCTGATGCCCGTCGCTCCTCTGCGAATTCTTGTGGTGCTGCCCATGTACGGCGGTTCGCTGCCCATCGGCCGTTACTGTGCCAGCGCTCTCAGCGGGCTGGGGCACAGCGTGCGCGTGTTTGAGGCTCCCTTGCTGCATCCGGCCTTTACCGGGCTGCGCGGCCTTGGATTGGCCCCGACGCAGACTGCCCAGCTGGAAAATTCTTTTTTGCAGGTGGTTTCGCAGGCCGTGTGGGCGCAGGTGCAGGCGCAGGAGCCGCATCTGGTGCTGGCCCTGGCGCAGGCTCCCATAGGGCGCAGCCTGTTGCAGCGTTTGCGCAGGTCGGGCGTGCGTACGGCCATGTGGTTTGTGGAAGACCATGAGGTTTTTGATTACTGGAAGGCCTACGCGCCACTGTACGATGTTTTTGCCGTTATCCAGAAAGAGCCTTTTTTATCCATGCTCTCGGGCATCGGGCAAAGCAACGCCCTGTATCTGCCGCTGGCGGCCCAGCCGGATTTTCACAAGCCTCTGGAACTGACCGAGCAGGAAAAGCGCGAATACGGGGCCGATATCGGCTTTCTTGGCGCGGGTTACCCCAACCGTCGGCTGGCTTTTCGTCAGCTTGTGGGGCGTGATTTTAAAATCTGGGGGTCGGATTGGGACGGCGAGAGCCTGCTTGCGCCCCACGTGCAGCGCGGCGGCGCGCGCATTGATGCGGATGAGAGCGTCAAAATCTACAATGCCACGCGCGTCAACCTGAATCTGCACTCGAGCCTTGGCACTGCGGAACTTGTGAGCAAGGGTGATTTTGTCAATCCGCGCACTTTTGAACTGGCGTGCATGGGGGCCTTTCAGCTTGTGGACAGGCGGGCGCTCATGCCCGAGCTGTTCGCGCAGGATGAACTGGCAACCTTTGGCACGCTGGAAGAATTTTACGCGGGCATTGAGTATTTTCTGGCCCATCCTGACGAGCGCCATGCCTTTGCCGCCCGCGCACGGGAGCGGGTGCTGCGCGATCATACGTATGAGCAGCGCATGGCCGCCCTGCTTGGTTTTGTGGAGCAGCGCCTTGGCCCATGGCCGCTGGAACTGGAGTCTTCCGGCGGTATGCCGCCCGATGTTGAGGCCGTGCTTTCGCCAGAGATTCGCAGGGACATGGCGACGATGTTGCAGGGGCTTGGCCTTGGCCCCAATGCCGGATTTGACGATGTCATCAATGCCTTGCGCGCCCGTAGCGGCGTATTGACGGAAACCGAGGCTGCCCTGCTGTTTCTGGATGAATGGCGCAGGCAGTACGGCAAAAAATAATACACTGATATTGCTGAAAAATCCTTTGCGCACCACGCCCGGTTTTGCCAGCAGCGCGCAGATACGAAAAACCCTGCCGTGGAGGCGGGGTTCTTACGTCATATACGTGCGGCAATCTGCCCTTATTGCACAATATCGGCCATGGACGGGGGCAAGGTGATTTCCGTCATGTTGAGGTAGAAGGGCAGCATGATGGCAACTGCCAGCACCAGCGCGGCCAGCAGGGTGATCTTGTGGCGCATGGGGGTGGCGCTGCGGGCCACGAATGTCCAGAGCAGGGCCGGAGCAAGCCAGAGCAGCAATTCTGCGCTTTCCATAATGGCGTCAGTGGCGGTAAATGTGTCGTTTTGCCAGGCGTTCTGAACGTCAAACACCGAGGATGCCAGCAGAACAACCCAGAAAACAGCCCAGGCGTTGCGCGCCCATGTGGCGCACCAGGGGAGCATGGTATTGTAGTGGTCGCGGCCAAAGTCGTCATATTTGCGGCGCAGCACAAGCCAGAAAGCGCCCATGCCGCCAGCCACGGCCAGCATCAGGGGCAACGACCAGAAAAGGGCGCACCAGAAGGGCGTGCCAAAACCGGGAACATAAATGTGCCCAAGGGTCAGCAAGTCCGCATCGGGGCGGGCCAGTGCCGTGAGCAGGCGGGCCGCAGCCAGGGACGCCACGGTGGCGATGATGCCCTGAATGCCGCTGACCACGCCCATGCCCACATGCAGCATGGGCAGCTTGAGCAAGAATTTCCACAAGGCGAAATACATGCTGTTGATAAGCACGGCCAGCCCGAGCATGATCCAGCTCATTTCAACCATGAAGTCGGAGATGGAGTCGGGCGTATAGGAGCTTTGCGTAAAGAAAAGCCAGACCCTGCCACAGATGAGCAGCGTCCAGCCAAGCAGCAATGAGAGCAAGGCCAGCTGGCGCGCGCATTTTTCATAAGAAGCGCGCTTGCGCGTAACTGCCAGCGCCCGTGCGGCGGCAGACATGAAACCCAGGCCCGCAAAGGCCAGCAGGGCCGCGAGCGGCAGGGCAATGCTCAGGGCGTCAAGGCCCATGCGCGCCATGGGAAAGGACTGTCCAAGATGCCGCAACGCGTCCATCCAAGTTGTCAGGGCCGCTGCCATTTCCTGGAAAAAATTCATCTGGCTTCGCCTCCGGTCTGGCTTGATGCCGGATAGGAACTGTTCATGCGGATTATTGCCGTCCTTCGCCTGCCGTGTTTCGGGTAATCCCCTGTGTACGTGCGGATGAAGGCAAAATCCCGTTTTGCAACCGGGGGGCAAGGCACATCAACAGGCCGTTAAACAGCCCTATGGATGTTGCGACGCTCCGGTTGTCCGTATCTGTTATGCTGTACGAGCGTGAGCAAGCCTGTTCTTGCCTGAAAAACGCTGCCGCTGCAAGAGTTCTTGAAATATGGCCGGGGTTGAGGCACAAGAAAGGTTGGCAGGTTGATGGGCTTGTGCGTTTGCAGTTCTGGCAGCTATAGCAGCCGGGCAAGCGGCAAGGCTGGGCCGAATTTTTTTTGATGGGCGTCTGTTGCGGGCTTTTGATGCATTGAGCGATATTTCAACGCAAGAATGCTCTTGTGCTGGAGACCGGGATGAAAACACTGATTGTTGTGCCGTTGGCCTGCGTTGCGCTGGTTGCCGGGTGCGCTTCTTCTGACAAAATGCGTCAGGTGGAATCGACCAGCGAAACCAACCAGAAGCTGCTGCGCGAGACCGACCAGCGGTTGCGCACGCTGGAGCATAGCGTAAACACGCTTGATACTCAGGTTGCCCAGCTCAATAACAGGGTTTACGAAGTGCGCACCCGTGGCGGACAAAAAACCGGCATGACAGTGGTGCCCATTATTCCGCCGCAGCCCCATAAAAGCGCCGTGGTTGCGTCTGCCCAGCCGGAAAGCGCCCAGCTTACCGCGCACGGCCCGGTTGCAACCAGCTCCGAGCATCCCGCAAGCCAGCCCCCAGTGAATCCTGCGAATACGGCATCGACAAATTCCGCAACGCCCAACGCCCGCGCCATTGATCCTGCCGCCACAATCAGGCCCATTCCCGCTGCCACCCCGCGTGAGGCAGCCAAGGTCGAAGCCGAGGCAATGCCCAAAACTCCTGCGGCAAAGACTACTGCTCCGCAAAGCCCAGCAGAAAAGCCGCAAGCCGCCGCCAAGGGCGCGACGGGTTCTGCGTCTGCTTCATCCACTGCGTCTTTCGCTCTGCCGCCCGAGTCGGCGTCTCCTCCTGCGGCATCCGCTGCCGGGAAAGGGGCGGTTCAGCCCATGCTGCCGCCCGTTGCCGCAGCCGGGGGCAATCCTGATGTTCCCGTGCCTTCCGTGCCGGTCTCTGATCTTGCTCTGCCGCCCGAGCATCCGGGGTTGGGCCTGCCGCCCCTGCCTGGTGATGCCGTCGCCAAGAACGGCGCAAAGGGCAAGGCTGCCAAAGCCGCTGCCGCACCTGCATCTGCTCCTGCCCCAACTCCTGCTCCGGCGGCAAGCGCTGCCGCCACGCCTGCTGTTACGGCGCAAGCCCAGCCCGCAGCCTTGCCCAAGAGCGGCAAGGGCGAGGAGGCCGCATACAAGGCTGCCTTGCAGCCTGCCATGTCTGGCCGGGCCGCAGACAGCATAGGCCGCTTTCAGACCTTTTTGCAGGAATATCCTCAGGGCCGCTTTGCCGCCAATGCGGAATACTGGATTGGCGAGGGCTACTACGCCCAGGGGAAATACAAGGATGCGCTGGCGCAGTTTGAAAAGGTCAACAGCCAGTGGCCGCGCCATCATAAAAACGCCGATGCCCTGCTGAAAACCGGCATGACCTTGAGCCGTATGGGTGACAAGGAAGGCGCCGCACAGGCCTACAAAAAGCTGCTGTCGCAGTTTCCCAACTCTGAAGCGGCGGGGCTTGCCCGGTCGCGAGGTCTGGCCCGGTAAAATGGGTTTTGCAGCGGCCTTGGGCCATACAGCGGTGGCGGCATGAGCCAGCCGTGTAAAACTCTGGCTGTAATGGACGAGGCCGCCCGCAAGGAATACTGGGCCAGCCTTGCCCTGCGGCATTGTCGTGGGCTGGGCGCGCGTTCTGCCGCACGTCTGGCGCGGCACTTTGGCTCGGCCTACGCCGCCGTGCAGGCGCGCGAACTCTGGCATGAGGCGGGCGTCAACAAGGGGCAGGCCGCCGAACTGGCTACGGGTTCGTGGCGTGTCACTGCCAGGGAAGAATGGGATCGCGCCCGCGATCTTGCCGCGTCCATAGTTCTGTGGACAGACCCTGAATATCCCGTGCTGCTGCGCCCGGTTATTGACGCGCCCCTGCTGCTCTATTGTCGGGGTGATCTTTCCCTGCTGCAATCGCCGGGTTTTGCCGTGGTTGGCTCGCGCAAGGCCACCAAACATGGTCGTTCTGTGGCCGAATACATGGCGCGCTGCCTTTCGGCCTGCGGCATTGCCATTATTTCCGGCATGGCCCTGGGCATAGACAGGGTTGCCCATGAGGCCGCCCTTGCGCGCATTGGGCGCAGCATCGGCGTATTGGGAACGGGCATTGATATGCTTTATCCTATTGGCAACATGACTGTTTTTGACGAAATGGAGCGCCGGGGCCTGCTGATCTCTGAATTTGCGCCCGGTACGTTGCCACATGCGGGCAATTTCCCCATCCGCAACCGCATCATCAGCGGGCTTTCGCTGGGCGTGCTGGTGGTGGAGGCCGCCCAGCGTTCGGGCAGCCTTATCACGGCGCGGCTGGCGCTGGAGCAAAACCGCGAAGTGTACGCCGTGCCGGGGCCTGCACTGGATGCCCATTGCCTTGGATGTCAGGATTTGGTGCGTCAGGGCGCGCATGCCGTATTCAGCGCTGAGGATGTGTTGCGCGATCTGGCGGAGCAGTTGCGGCCCTTTGGCATCAGCGAGGTCGGGGTGCCTGCTGAAGAGGAAGGACTGCTGGAGGATGTGCCCGCGCCGGAAGCACCCAAGGCGGCAGGTGCGCCCAAAGCATCAGCAACAGGTGCCGCAGATCAAGGTACCGCAGGCCGGGACGCGACGGCGGGGAAACCCGGCAGGGCCAAGGCCAATGGGCAGGATGCCCCAACCGGGGAGCATGCCAGCGAAAACGCATCCATTATAAATGATGCCAGCAGCAAGGCGGGCACCGTGCAGCCCCTCAACGCGGGCGAGCGCGCAGCTGCGGAAAACGTCGCTGCCGCTGATGGCAACGCTGGCCTGCTTGCGTATCTGCGCCAGCACGGCCCCACCCATGCCGATGTTCTGGCTGATGCCGCAGGGCTGAGCGCTGCGGCGGCCAATGCCGCTCTTGTGGGGCTTGAGATGCTGGGCAAGGTGCGGCGTCTGCCCGGCGCGCGTTATGAGGTAATGGCATGAGCAGGGCACAGGGCGGGCAAAAAAGCCCGGTTGGCGCGACCGCCAGCCCAAAGGCCGGGAGCGGTGCTGCTGCCAAAACGACAGCGCGCAAAAAAACTGTAGGCAAGCAAACGCAAGCCTCGTTGACCGAGGCAGCCACGCCAAACACGCAGCAACAGGCCGCTGGCGGGCAGCGCAAACCCGCCCCTGACCGGGCAAAGCTCTTTGTTGATGCCTTTCTGGCCTGGATGGAAGTGCAGAAGGGCGCTTCGCCCGCCACTCTCAAAGCCTACGGCAGCGACCTTGCGCAACTCATCGAGTTTCTGCGCGGGCAGGATGCTGACCTCGGAAGGCCCGAAACCGTCACCCGGCGTCACGTGCAGGCCTATCTGGCCTGGCTGTTCCGTCAGGGCGAGGCCAAAAGCTCCATGGCCAGAAAACTGGCGGCTGTGCGTTCATTCTTTCGTTTTCAACAGCGCAATGGTGTGGTAACAGAAAATGTGGCCGCGCAGGTGCGCAATCCCCGGCAGGAAAAACGCCACCCCCGCGCTCTGAATGTGGACGAAACCTTTGCCTTGCTGGATGCGGAGCATGGGCAGGCCGGAGCAGAGAGCGCCGAATCCGCGCGCCTGCTGTGTCGCGATCTTGCCTTGGCGGAACTGCTCTACGGTTCTGGCCTGCGAATTTCAGAGGCGCTTGGCCTCAATATTGATGATGTGCAGCTTTCATCGCGCGTGTTGCGCGTTATGGGCAAAGGCTCGCGGGAACGGCTTGCACCGCTTTCCGACACATCGTGCGAGAGCCTCAGGGCATGGCTTGACGAGCGTCCGCTCCTGGCCCTGCCCGAAGAGCAGGCCCTGTTTGTGGGTTCGCGCGGTTCGCGCCTGAACCGCAGGGAGGCCGCGCGCATTGTGGAGCGCCTGTGCCGCCGAGCCGGGCTGGACTTTACAGTGTCGCCGCACAGCCTGCGCCATTCGTTTGCCACGCACCTGCTTTCGGCAGGGGCCGACCTGCGCAGTGTGCAGGAGCTGCTGGGGCACCGCAGATTGACCACCACACAGCGCTACACGCAGGTAAGCCTTGAGCATTTGATGGAAGCCTATGACAAGGCCCATCCCAAGGCGACGAAAAAATAAAAAAATCACTAAGTTAAAAATATTGTTTATTTTCAAGTAGATGTGTTTTGTGGGGTAGAGTGTCTACTAATCTGTTTCGGGTTTTTTTGTGCGAAGACCTTGGCATGGACAGGACTTTGTGCTAAAGAGAACAAAGCGGTCGCACTGAACCGCATACCCGAACAATACCGGAAGGAGAGACTGTCATGTCCGCATTAGTTATTGGTCACATGAATCCTGATACCGACAGCATCATTTCTGCCATTGCCGCCGCCGACCTGTACAGCAAGCGCGGTCTGGACGTTACCCCTGCCGCTCAGGGCGCGCCCACTCCTGAAACCGAATTCGTGCTCAAGAAGTTCGGTCTCACCGCTCCCCAGGTTGTTGCCGACGTGGCTGGCAAGAATCTGTACTTGGTGGACTATTCCGATCTGGCTCAGGCCCCCAAGGGAATGGATTCCGCCTGTGTGCTCGGTATCGCTGATCACCACAAGCTTGGTGATGTGACCACCTCCGCGCCCCTGGAAGCCTGGATCTGGCCCGTGGGCTGCACCTGCACCGTGCTGAAGAACATGTTTGACTTCTACGGCGTGGAAATTTCCAAGGGCATCGCTGGCGGCATGCTGTGCGCCATCCTCTCCGATACCGTTATCTTCAAGTCCCCCACCTGCACCCCCGCCGACAAGAAGGCCGTTGAAGAACTGGCCAAGATCGCGGGCGTGAGCGACGTGATGGCTCTGGGCATGGAAATGTTCAAGGTCAAGAGCGCCGTTGAAGGCACCTCCATGAAGGACCTGGTCTTCCGTGACTACAAGGACTTCGACATGGGCGGCAAGAAAGTTGGCATCGGCCAGCTCGAAGTGGTCGACCTTTCCATTCTGGAACCCGTCAAGGCTGGCCTTCAGGCCGAAATCGCCCGCGTGAAGGGCGAAGGCCGTCACAGCGTGTTCCTGCTGCTCACCGACATCATGAAGGAAGGCTCGGAAATGCTGATCGTTTCTGACGATCCTTCCGTGGTGGAAAAGGCTTTTGGCGTGAAGGCCGAAGGCGAATCCGTGTGGCTGCCCGGCGTGATGAGCCGCAAAAAGCAGGTCGTGCCCAACTTTGAAAAGGCTTTCAAGTAAGCTTTAGCTTAGCTTGAAATGTTTTGCCCCGCCGGGGCAGGGAAGCAGGTTCTTGCGAACCGAACCCCTGCCCCGGCGGGGTTCTTTTTTGCCGGGCAGCACTTGGCTTTTTTGAGCGGCAGGTGCTGCCTTTTGCGCTGGGTGAGGCGGCGTCATAACAGTGCCGCACTGGCTGGCGATTTGTGCGGTTGCGGGCTGTGGAGATACGGCTGAACAATGCCGCACTGTTGCGTTTATTCCTTAGCGGCACTTTGCCCGCGCCCTGGCTGATAACGGTGCGCAACCTGCGGCAAAAGCGGGGTAAACAATCAGCCCTGTGCGGGCTACTCGACCCCAGCGCGTGTATGTTGCCGCGCAATTCAATTGCGTGCCAGATACTACTGATGCTCGGACCAACAAAGGCTGCCAGTTCTGTGCGAACTGACAGCCTTTGTTTTTTATACTACAATGGTTGGCGAGTGTGCGGCCTACAGGCTGCGCTCTTCCAGACCTTCGCCGCTCTTTTGCTTGGCCTTGTTGGGCGGGGTGGTGACAGGCTGCAAGCCGGGCACCACGTCATGCACTTCTGTAGGCGGCAAGAGCGGATCGGCGGCATCGCGCTGAATAACCTTGCTGTCGCGCACATACAGCGTGCAGGAAAGGCCAAAGCACTCGTATACCGCAGCAACGGTGCCTTTGAGTTTTTCCTGATCATTGAGCGGCGGCGGGACCAGCACATAATAAATGCGGGTGCGCCCACCCCTCTTGGGTTCCACAAAGCAGGAAACTATCCATTCATCCTGTCCGTCCCCGTTCCAGTCCGCAATGCCGACCATATTGACTTTAAGCTTCTGCGTGGCATGATTGATGCTGAAACCGTTGGGGAAACGCTGCACGCGGCTGTCGGGCAGGATGGTGGCGGAAAATGTTTCGCCAAGATACACATCATGCGCCGTATCGTTTTGCAGCATAAATGAGGGCGAAAGGCGGGTGAAAAGTATGTCGCCGTAGTCTTTCAAGCCCTTGAACGACATGGGGGCCGTGTAGGAGCCGTCCTTGTCCAGCAGGTCACGGGCCTGGAGTTCCTTGGGCATGTTATGCGCCATTTTCATGAATTCGTCTTTTTCCACCACAACTACAGGGCGGGTGGTACCGCAGCCAGCAAGCAGACAGCCCAGGCAAAGCAGGGCGCAGATTCGCGATAAGACCATGATATGTGTAGACTCCCCTGGCGGAGATTTGACGGCAAAAAGCCGCTTCTCCGTGAATGCAGCTTTTGTAAGCGTCTGCGAGCGGCTTGTAAAGAGCATTGCAGGCAATGTGGTACGGTATCTGCATGTTTTTATGATAATGTCATGAAAATGCTCCAACCCCACAGGACACAACATGCCCGAACCAATATACTTGCAAATGCCCGAACCAAGGCTGAAAAAGCACGGCCGTATGTTTTTGCGCCTGCTGCCCCTGTGGGTGATGGGCTGTCTGGTTGCCGCCGGGTGGTGGTGGATTGAATCTGGCCGCGTAACAAGCACCTGGGCCATGCTTGACGGCATGGTGTACGCGGTTTCGTCCGAATTCCCCGCCAAAGTTGAATCCGTAGCTGTTCGCGAGGGCGACCGCGTCAAAAAAGGGCAGGTGCTGGCCCGGCTGGACGCCAAAGCATACGCTGGTCGTGTGGGCGAGGCCGGGCGCGAAGCCGCCGCTCTGCGCGTTATGGCTGGCCCGCCGAGCATTGAAGAAACGACAGCGCGTCTCAAGCAGGCGCAGGATTCGGAACAGGAGATGGTGCGCCGTATCGCACTGGCGCGGCACGATGAAGACCTCAAACAGAAAGCGCGCGAAGAACGCGTGGCAGAGCATGTGCGCGCCCAACTGGCCTTGCGCACACTTGATAGCCAGGGCGGTGAACGCGCCGTGGGCAGCGCGCGCTACGCAGCCGTCAAGCAGGCGGAAGCTCAGACCCGCCTTGCCAAGGAGCGGGCCATTGTGGAATTTGAACAGGTCAGCCTTGTGCGCGCTGCAATCGATCAGGAGCTTGCCCGAGTGCGCGCGGAAGCGCTGCGTTACAAACAGTTGGCCTCAAGCAACCGCTATACGACCAAGTACGTGGCAGGCGCCCTGGGCGCTGCCATGAATGCCGTGCCGCAAAATGCTGTGGACGGCAATCTCTACGCCCCGCAAGATGGGCGCATTCTGCGCGGTATTGCCATGCCGGGGCAGTCTGTGCAACGCGGCGAAC
Organism: Desulfovibrio faecalis; assembly: GCF_053570625.1. Lineage (NCBI taxonomy): Bacteria > Pseudomonadati > Thermodesulfobacteriota > Desulfovibrionia > Desulfovibrionales > Desulfovibrionaceae > Desulfovibrio > Desulfovibrio faecalis. The sequence goes on along the minus strand of NZ_JBRBQR010000001.1, from coordinate 2,555,995 downwards.
CCGTGGTCCTGCTGCTGCCCGAGGGCAAGGAAGCGCAAAAATCCTTCTGGCTGTTGGCCTTTTTTACGCAGGATGCCGCCAATGCCCTCAAGCCGGGCCAGAAATGCGCCATAACCCTGAAAAACGACACCAAGCTTGAAGGGCGCGTCTATGACAGGCTCGACCCCCAGCCCCTGCCGCCCAATGCCATCGCGGACAACAAGGATGCCAGGGAAACTGCGGCCCGCCCGGAAGTTTACGTGCCTGTGCGCATAACCATCAGCGATGGCGAGGGCAAGCAGTTTGAACCCGGCATGCTGGGGAAGTGCGAGGTCATGACACGGGTTTTCTGGAATTAGGGGGATGCTGCGTATCTGTGCGGCAGGCGACCTAGTTGATGAATCTTGTCGATTGAATTTATTGCCCTTTGGGTATGATATTTCGCCCTCCGGCAAAATTGGGGACGCCTGCGCGGCGCGCGGTTTCGCCTCCCCGGCGTGGGGCAAAGGGGGCCTGTTAGGGGCTGCGCCCCCTTCATCCTGATGCCAAATCCCGTTTTACGGGCTTTGGGCCGCCATCGGCGTCTACGCCGCCGGGCGGTAAGGCACGAAAATCTGTCGCTTACGGCGCGGCAAAGCCGCGACCTACTCCTGATTTCCGGTCGTGTTGACGTTGCCAACACTCCGCCGGGGCTGCGCCCCTTTTGCCCCTCTGCACTCCCCCCGGAGCACCCCCAAAGAGGGCTTTCAACTATCTTTATGCTACGAGGGCAACGCGGCTATAGCTGCGGGAGCTTCCTTCCCTCGCTCCGCTCGCTCAGGTGATCTCCCTCCGCGCCGCGTAAATGCCAGTGAACGCTTCCGCTTTGGATTAGAGTCCGTTTCAGCCCATGTTTGAAGATTTTTCTTTAAGGCTGAAAACAGTACTCTTGCCCATTCTGCCTTCTCGCCAAAACTAAATTGTGATGCCCCAAATTGTATGGTTTTTCATTATCAACCATCACCAAGAACCGGGCGCGGAGTCTTGCGACATAACGATCAAGGAATATTTCGTTCAGCCATGATCAAATGGATAAATTGCAAGTCAGAAAAATCCGCCCGCCCCTCATATGCGTCCGTGGCTATCTTTTGCCTACTTCTTACTTCCCCGTGTACACGGCGCCAGAGGTGGGGCTCTCCTTAACCACGATTTTTGAAAGCCCCTTGATCTGGGAATTCAGCTTGCCCCAGAGCCAGATGGCGATATTTTCGCTGGTGGGATTTTCAAGCCCTTCAATATCATTCAGATACGTGTGATCCAGCTGGTCAACATACGACTTCGCAATCGATTTAATGTCGCCAAAATCAACAACCCAGCCATTGGTTTCAGACACTTCGCCCTGCACATAAACTTCAACAACAAAAGTATGCCCATGCAGATTGCCGCATTTGTGGCCTGCCGGAACAGCGGGCAACCGGTGCGCTGCGTCAAAGGTCAAAGTAACGTAAATATCCATATGTTCTCCTACGAAATCCCGATAAACTTGTGTGTCTGAAGGCTGAGCTTCCACAGCGGGCGATCCTGGCAGATTCTGACAGCATCTTCTGTTGCCTGTGACTGACCTGCATAGTCGCGCGGTTGCAGAAAAAAATGTTTGAAATCCAGTTGCTCAAAATCCTGAACGGAGATGCCCTCTTGAGGCCAGACAAGCTTTAGCTCGCTCCCGGATGTAACAACCAGTTTTGTTCCCGCCTTTGGGCTGACCGTAACCCAGTCCAAGCCTTTGGGCAGGGCGAGCGTCCCGTTGGTTTCTATTCCCGTCTCCACACCGCAGCGGCCCAACTCCTGCAACAATTCTTCGGTAAGTTGCAGGGCAGGTTCCCCCCCTGTAAAGACCACGTAAGGCCGATAGCCCGGATGCGTATAGCTGGGGAAAAAAGAGCAGATCGCCTGGGCCAGCGTAGCGGCGTTTTTGAATTCTCCGCCCGATTTCTCGGCCCCGAGAAAGTCTGTATCGCAAAATAGGCATTTGGCAAATTTGCGATCTTCTTCTCGTCCTGACCACAGGTTGCAGCCGGAAAAACGGCAGAAAACTGCGGGGCGGCCTGCGTGGAAACCTTCCCCCTGCAACGTATAAAAAATTTCCTTGACTGCAAAGCTCACTATATTTCTCCAGTTTCACCGCACAGTTGCCGTGCACTCGCTTTTACGCAACAGGCAGGCAGCCGCAATCCTACTGCGTGAAGCGCGTATTCTTATACCCTCAGAGCCATGTTGAGGCAAAATATGTATTTTATCAAGAATATCAGTGGGGTGTTGGCAGCGTCCTGGTAAATGATTTGCTGCTTTTGAAAAACAAGCGCCGGGATTTTGCGCGTCCGTACTCCTGCACGGTAGCATCAAAACCCCGGCGCTGACGCATTCAGCGCGGCAAAATCGTATTTGCGCCATCAGGCCTGACAGGCAAGCCAATTCCCGGTTGGGGGATGGAGCCAGTTCAGTTAGCCGATCCTTCCAGCTCCGCCAGATGGTTGCGGGCAAAATCCAGGCTGGCGTCAAGCTCCAGCGCGGCGCATAGATATTCGCGGGCCTGTTCGGCATTGCCCATGAATTTTTCACACAGGCCGAGGTTGGCGAGGTCCATTGCAGAGCCTTTGTCCACCCGCAGCACAGCCTTAAAGGCCTCAGCCGCCTTGGCATAGTCGCCAGTCTTGAAGTGGGCCACACCAAGCAGATTGCCGTATTCCTTCATGTCCGGGCAGAGCTTGGCAGCGGCTGCCAGCGCGGGCAGCGCCTCCTGCCAGCGGCATTCAAGGGTATCTGTATAGCCAAGGTAAAAGGAGGCCAGGGCCTGAGAATCGGTGTCCGGTTGCAGGGGCACGGCTGCGGCAAAGGCGCTGCGGGCAGTGTTGAAGTCTTCCGCGCGCAGGGCCAGCATGCCTTCAAAGAATGGCAGAAAATGCGCGCCAGGATAGCATGATTCCAGCACTTTCAGGCCATGCAGTACAGTTTCCGCATCGGCTTCTTCCACGAGCTTGCGGCCCACAAAGAGGCCAAGGCTCTGGTTGCGGTCGCGCTCGCGAAAATGCAGGCCAGGCACAATGCTGTAGTGGGTGGGGATGCCGAGGCGCGGATGCGTGGTTTCAACCGCGTAAAGCTCCAGCGGGGCAAGGCCGCGCAGAGCTGTGAGCAGTTCTTCACGAATATCGGCGTCCTCCACGGTGGGCAGGCTGGCAAGGGAGACGGTTGGGCCTTCGATAAGCCAGTTGATCTGCTCAAGGGCCGTGTACTTGGAAAGGCCTGAGGCCTCGTAGCAGGCGCGTGTGCAGAAATCGCCTGCAAGCTGGGCAACTTCCGTAACCGCGCGGATGGCCGCCTTGGCAGGGGAAGCCGCTGTGCCGGCGGTGTAGACGATTTCAGAGCTGTCGGGAAAGGTTTTGGGATCCCAGGCCACGGCGGCAACCGTGGGCAGGGGCATTCCCTGCGAAAAATCTTTCAGCACAATATGCACGCCTTCGCGCTCAAATGCCGCCAGCAGTTCGACCAGCACCGGGTCAAAGGCGCAGGACGCCGGGTCGATGGTGGGCGTGGTGGGCAGGTTGCGGTCAACGCGGCAGCACACGTGGCGCTCGATCAGTTCGCTCAGGCCTTGCAGCAGCGATTCTTCGCGACAGTTGCCAGCCGAGGTGCCGTTAAATTCGCCAAGCAGCTTGAACCAGTCCAGCGGGAGCCACACGGTTTTGCCGTCCAGCAGGCGGGTGGCGGGGTAGAACTGCCAGCGCGTGAGGTCAAGCACACGGCGTGCATCCTGCGGCGAAAGGGTGTCGTCCACCGAGCGCAGCATGGCCTCAATGGGCAGCAGATCACTGCCAAAACGGGCCTCGGCCTCGCTCCATGTGGCGCTGACCATGTGGGGGCGCTCTTCCCAAAAGCTGAAAAAGGCAAAACGCTCCATCAGTTCCATGAGGGCCGAAGCCTCGGCCTGTTCGGCGGAGGAACCTTTGCCCATCTGCTTGCGGGTAGGCATGATACGCCGGGCATCAGCCCCGCACACGCTCAAAAACACGGGGATGCCAAGCCTGCCCACGTCCACGCGGCGCGTTTTTGACAAAATGTCGAGGCGGGAGGAATCCAGCCGTTCCCGCACGCGGGCGATGGTCTGCGCGGGACTCATGGTTTTGTCCAGATCGCGCGTGTAGCCCTTGGGGCAGGGGGCCAGGGTTATGGTGGGCAACTGCTCGTTCATGGCCGCTCCAGAATCAGAATACTGTACAGACGGCGCTGTTCTTCGCCGTTTTCGTCGTGGGATTTAACACCGATGCGACCTTCGGTTATCTTGAAGGTCTTGGCCGCTATTTTGCCAAAATGGGGTTTGGCGCGGGCCACGTCGGTGCAGAAAAAGGCCTTGCCGCCGGGTGCGAGGTGGCGATCCACAAATTTGACCAGCGGCCTGTGCAGCTCGTCCAGATAGAGGATTTCTGAGGCGGCGATAATGTCAAAACCGCTGGCAAAGCGCGGGTCGCGGCCCGGCGCGGTCACGTCCACATGGGTGACTTCAATCTGGTCGCCCAGGCCGTTGCGCAGCACGTTGGCCCGAGCAAAGCGCAGGGCCTGCTCCACCACATCGCTCAGCACCACACGCGCAAATCCGTAGCGGGCAGCCACAAGGCTCAGCGCGCCGCAGCCAGCGCCAAGCTCCAGCAGGCTTTTGCCCTGCGGTTCATATTTGCGCAGCAGGCGGCCCAGCACAAACGAACCGGGCCACAGCTTTGCCCACAGGGGCAGATCCTTGAGCGGATCGTGGATGGCCTTGCGTTGCAGCAGCTTGTCCAGATGGGCGCTCATGTTCTGTATGGAGAGCACCTGAAGGGGATTTTCGTCCACATGCAGCGGTTCGAATTCCACATCAAAATCGGTGCGGATGCGTTCCAGCAGGGTCTCAAGTTCGGCGGCATGGGCCGGGGAAAGATTGGTCGATGTTTCCTCGGGCGACAGAGGCGAGCACTGGGAGTCAGACATGGATGTTCCTTGCAAAGGGGAATACAAAGGCTTCAATAAGTTAGTCACTATACCCGCATTTGAGGCGCATGGCAATCCTTATTGATTAAGTAGGTATTGCGAAGGGCAGCGCCACGCAAAAGGGGGGGCCACCAAAGGGACTCGACCCGGCAGGGGAAGTCTGGCATTGTTGGCAGGTCGGCTGGTGTGCCAGTGGCCCCGCCGCAAACACTGAGCGAGAGGATTATGAAGCAGATTTTTCGTTTGGAAATGGTTGTGGCCGAAGAAGATGCAGACCGCGCCACCGGCTTGCTGACCCTGGGGGTGCCCTTTGGCTGGGAAGAAGAAACCCTGCCCACGGGTGAGACCCGCTTTCGCGTGCATTGCGAAAACCCCGAATTCATCAACACCTTGAAAAGCGACCTTCAGGCCCGCATTCCCGCAGCGGAATACACCCTGACCACGCTTGAGGATCAGGATTGGCTGGCAGCATGGCGGCAGTTTTTTACGCCTGTGCCGTGCGGCAACCGTTTTGTGGTGCTGCCCCCCTGGCTTGCCGACAGCAATGATTTTCCCGGTCGGGAAAAGATTGTTATTGAACCCAAGAGCGCGTTTGGCACGGGACACCATGCCACTACGGCCCTGTGCCTCACTGTATTGAGCGAGCTTGTGGAAGCCGGACGCGTCAAGCCGGGCCAGCATTTTCTGGATCTCGGCACTGGCTCGGGCGTGCTTGGTATTGGCTGCTGCAAGAGCGGCCTGACCGGCGAAGGCTACGACATCGACATGCTGGCCGTGGAAAATGCCATTGAAAACAGGCAAATCAACGGAATCGAGGGTTTTGAAGTGGGCCTTGGCAGCATAGACGCGCTCGAAGGCCGCACCTATGATCTGGTGCTGGCAAATATTCTGGCCCGCCCGCTGATTGATCTTGCCCAGCGCATCGTGTGGGCCTGCAAGCCCGGCGCATGCCTGGTGCTCTCCGGCCTGCTTGAAATTCAGGCCGACAGCGTGGAAGAAGCCTACATGGCCCAATGCCTGCCCAAGCCCCGCCGCGTTATCGACGGCGAGTGGTGCGCGCTGGTCTGGGATTAGCATTGACGGTATTTGCTTTGGCAACTGTGGCGGCGCAGGCGGATATTTCGTCTGCGTTGTCCGGTTTGCCCATTGTTCTTGCGCCGGAAACTGCCCCGGCACTGCTCTTTGCCATAGTGGTCGGGCTTGGCGTGATCTTGCAGCTTGCGGGCAGGTTTTACGCCAGCCGGGGCGCAGCTCTGCTTGGAGCGGGCCTTGTGCTCGGCGCGGGGCTGTTTGACCGCGACCCGGTACTGGTGGTTGGACAGCTTGTGCTTATGGCGGCCCTGTGGCCCAAAGGGCGCAAAAAGTCCCGCAGGGCGGAAGGCCCGAGAAACCGTCGTTCGGCCTAGAGTCAGGTCATTGCTTTGCGGGCGTTTCCCCTGATCGGGGTGGAATCTGCCCGGAACTCAGCCCGGAATTTTGTGCAATGCGAGGGCAGACTGTTCCTGCTATTGGCGCTGATCCCAGGTGGGGATGGGCGGCGGGGTATAGTTATCGAGATCTTTCAGCGTAGTGCCCATGCGCGTATTGCCCATGCGAATGGGGCGTCCGTTGGGGCCGCGCAGCACTGGCCCGCAAGACTGCGCTTCAATGACGGGCGGTATGCTCGCCGGGTCGGGACGCAGCACTTCATCCGCAGAATGCAGGTAGGGCAGGGGGTCAACGGCCTTGCCTGAAGCGTCCAGCAGGCCAAAGTGCAGGTGGGCCCCGGTGGTTCTACCAGTACACCCCACAAGCCCTACGGCTTCGCCTGAGGTGACGCGCTGCCCGGTTTTTACGAGAGTGTTTGACATGTGCCCGTAGCGCGCCGTCATGCCATCCTCTTGCCGGACATCAACGGAGATGCCCAGTGGCCCGTTTTCTCCGGCGCGGATGACTGTGCCGGACTTGAAGGCCGTGACAGGCCAGCCCATGTGCGCGCGGATATCTATACCCCCATGATCGCGCATGACCACGCCGCGCCTGCTGAGCCAACCGGGCATGCGGCGGTTGCCAAAGGGGGATGTGATCAGCTCGCGCAATGGCGGCAAGGCGCGGTTGGTCTCGGTATTCTGGACGGTTTTTGACTGGGTGGGTTTCGGCATTGCTGGCGAAGATTCAGGCTCTGTATACTGGCTGCTGGCAGATGTTTTTTGCGCGTCTGTTTGTCCGGCTTCTGGTTCCGCAGCAAGTTCCGTGGCAGGTTTTGCGGTGTCGGCAACGGGCGCGACCGATGCGCCCTCGGCAACAAGTTCCATGGGCGGGCAGCCAAGGGCTATGCAGAGGGCGGCAAGCGCGAGTCTGCTTAGAAATTTCGACACGTATTCTCCCCGTCTGTAGCTGCGTTTTGAGCGCGAACAGGTCGGCAGCATACGGAGCACTGTAAAAAATGCAAGCCAGGCTTATGCACATACGGCGAAAGCCCGGCACAAGGAGGCAGCACATGCAGTTACGATCCATCACCGGAGACGTCACGGGGCGTCCCACCATTGATGGCGCAGGTGTGCGCCTTGTGCGCGTGCTTGGTTCGCCCACAGTCAAAACATTTGATCCCTTTCTTATGCTTGATGCCTTTGATTCCGTAAATCCGGAGGATTACGTAAAGGGTTTTCCCATGCATCCTCACCGGGGCATTGAAACCTTCACCTATCTTGTGAATGGCGTCATCGAACACAAGGACAGCCTGGGCAATGCTGGCGTTATCCGCGATGGCGGCTGCCAGTGGATGACCGCCGGGAGCGGTATTCTGCATCAGGAGATGCCCCTTGCCTCGCCGCGCATGCTCGGCCTGCAACTCTGGATCAATCTGCCGGCCGCCCACAAGATGACTGATCCCAAGTACCGCGACATCACCATTGATATGGTGCCGCGTGTTGAGGAAGAGGCCGCTTACGTGGCCGTGGTCGCGGGTGAATACAAGGGCGTTGAAGGCGCGGCAAAGGGTGATTATGTGGACGTGCGCTTTCTTGACGTGCGGCTCAAACCCGGGGGGCGCTGGCAGGTGGAGACCAACCCCGCGCACACGGTTTTTGCCTATCTGTATGCTGGCGACTGCTTCTTGATGGAGGGCAGGGAGCCAATGCTGGCCCGCCACTCCTACCTGCTGGGCGAGGGAGACACCGTGGCCTTTGAAGGTGGCGAAGAAGAATGCCGCTTTGTGCTGGTTTCCGGCGCGCCCCTGCGGGAACCGGTTGCCTGGGGTGGCCCCATTGTCATGAATACAGATGAAGAGTTGATGCAGGCGTATTTTGAAATTGAAGAAGGCAGATTTATCAAACACTGGCTTCCGTCTGCACAGAATTAGCCGTTGACGGATTGAAAATATCCGGCTTGACACGGCTGCTGCGGGGTCTTATCTGACCATTTTGCTTTGGAAACAGGAGTAAGTACCATGAGCAATTGTATTTCTGTCTTGTTTCGCAAGGGCAAACATCACGGCCTGGCGCTTTTATGCACGCTGCTCGTAGCCGCTTTTGCGGTTACTGGCGCGTTTGCCGCCGAGCCCAAGGTGCGCGTTCTTGCCACCACCTATCCCGTATATATGTTGACCCGCGCTGTTGCCCAGACAAGCCCGGATGTGCAGGTTGATCTGCTCATTCCCGCCCAGACAGGCTGCCCGCACGACTACGCGCTGACCCCCAAGGACATGCAAAAACTCTCCAAGGCCAATGTTGTGATCATCAACGGCCTGGGTATGGAGTCCTTTCTGGAAAAACCGCTTGCCGCCGCAGGCAAGAAGATAGCCGTCATCGACAGCAGCAAGGGCATTAACGCCATTGTTGAAGAACATGACGAAGACCACGATGCCGATCACGGCAAGGCGGACGCCGCCCATAAGGACGACCACAACCCTGTGGCAGCGGCAAAAGGGCATGATCACGAACATGGTCACGCCCATGACCATGGGCACGACCACGGCGGCCTGAATCCGCATGCTTTTTCCAGCCCGCTGCAAGCTGCTGTGATGGCGCGCAATATTGGCCGTGGCCTTGCTGCGGCTGCTCCGGTTGCCGCAAAAAATTGCCCGCAGGCGGCGGATGCCTATGCCGCCAGGCTTGAGGCTCTGGGCCAGCGCCTTGCCGCAGTAGGGGCCAATGCCGCCAACAAGAATGTGGTGGCCCTGCACGATGGCATGGCCTACCTTGTGCGCGATGCCGGGCTGAACCTTGTGGATGTGATTCAGGAAGATGAAGAGGCTCAACCCTCTGCGGCGCGCCTGCTTGATCTGGTGAAAAAAATAAAAGAATCCAAGCCGGTTGTGCTCATTGGCGAGCCGCAGTATTCGGACAAGCCCGTGCTCGCCCTTGCGGCGGAAACGGGTGTTCCGGCAGTGCAGCTTGACCCTCTGGCCTCGGGGCCGTCTGACGCGCCCCTTGATTATTACGAAACCGTCATGTCCAAAAATCTGGACACATTAGAGAAATATTTTGGCAAATAACAGCTTGCTTGCCCCCTCGGTCTGCTTTGAAAATGTATGCCTCAGCCGAGGGGGCAATAGTATTCTGAACAATATCTGCGCCACTGCGCCCGCTGGCGGCAGCACGGTTCTTGTGGGGCCCAACGGGGCAGGCAAGACCACGCTGCTGCTCTGCCTTATTGGCGAAATGGCCTATACAGGGCGTATCCAGTTCGCTGGTTTAGAGCATCAGCCCCGCATGGCCTATGTGCCGCAGCATCTGATTATGGATCGCAGCCTGCCCCTGCGCGTGTGCGAATTTTTGGCCCTGAGCCGCCAGCGCCAGCCCTTGTGGCTGGGCCTGCGCCCTTGGGCGCGCAGCGAGGGACGGCAGCTTTTGCAGATGGTCAAAGCCGAGCATCTGGAGCAGAGCCGCATGGGCGACCTTTCTGGCGGCGAACTGCGCCGTGTGCTGCTGGCTGCGGCTCTTGGCCGCAATCCGGAACTGCTGGTGCTGGACGAGCCTGCGGCAGGCGTAGACGTGCGCGGCGAGAGGCTCTTTTGGGAATTGCTGGATGCCGCCCGGCACGAGCGCGGCTTTACGCAGATCATGGTCAGCCACAATCTGCCGCTGGTGGCGCACTACGCAACCCACGTGATCTGCCTCAACAAAACAGTATGCGCCACAGGCGCGCCGCGCGCCACGCTGACATCTTCCACCCTCATGGAACTTTTTGGCGTACCTATCCACCTGTATCCGGACCAGTGCGACCCTGAAGACCCCGGCTGCCCGCAGTGCGGCGTGGTGAGCGAAGCCGAGGGCCTGCTGCCCAACTATGCGGCCATTGAGCGGCGCGAGGCCGCCCGCCTGAACGCGCGCCTGTCTGCCCGCCTGAGCGCCTCACAAAGTGAACCCTGCGGTGAAAAAGCGCCGGATCAGGGAGGTTCCCGTGCCTGATCTCAGCCCCGTATATGCGCTTATCTCCATGATTCCGCTTGATTGCCTGCAAATGCGCTTCATGCAGCAGGCCTTGCTCGGAGTGCTGCTGCTGGCCCCCATGGCCTCTGTGCTCGGGGTGGAAGTTATCAATTTTCGCATGGCCTTTTTTTCAGACGCCATCGGGCACTCGGCCTTTGCCGGGGTTGCGCTGGGGTTGATACTGGCTGTGCCGCCGCGTCTTGCCATGCCCCTGTTTGGCATACTGGTGGGGCTTGGCATCATGGCTGTGCGGCGCAAGAGCGACCTTTCGTCCGACACAGTCATCGGCATTGTGTTTTCTGCCGTGGTGGCCTTTGGTCTTGCCGTGGTGAGCCGTGCCGAGGGCATAGGTAGGGACATGCAGCGCTTTTTGTACGGCGATATCCTTACCATCACCGATGGTGAAATTGGCTTTCTGGCCCTGCTCTTTGTTGCCCTGCTTCTGTTTCAGGCCGTAGGCTACAACAGGCTGATGTATATTGCCCTGAATCCGGTTATGGCGCGGGTTCACGGTGTACGCGTGGCAGTGTGGCAGTATGCCTTTGCCGGACTGCTGGCACTGGTGGTGATGTTTTCTGTATGGGCGGTGGGCGTGCTGCTCGTGACGGCCATGCTCATTGTGCCCGCCGCCACGGCCCGCAATTTTGCCCGTTCTGCCGGGGGCATGTTCTGGTGGGCGCTTTTGGTGGGTACGTCATCCGCATTCGCAGGGCTGACCCTTTCGGCTCAGGAATGGCTTGCTACGGCCAGCGGGGCCACCATTATTCTTGTGGCCTGCTGCTGGTTTGCTGTGAGTCTGTTTGCCGCTCAGGCTACGGGTCGCAGACGTTCCTGACGGCAAGGCCGCTGTACATCTCTGCGTTTGCTCTGGCACTCTTTGGCGCGACATCACAAAAAAACGCCTTCCCCTTTCAGTGGGGAAGGCGTTTTGGCTTTTGGGTAGCTTTGATGAGCTAGGCCAGCTTTTTAACAGCTTCCAGAGCGGCTGCGTAGTCAGGCTCGTGGGTAACTTCGCCCACAAGCTGGCTGTAAGCCAGGGTGCCGTCGGGGGCGACCACAAAGACCGAGCGGGCCAGCAGATCCAGCTCCTTGATCAGGATGCCATAGGCCTTGCCAAAGGCGCCAGCGCGGTAGTCGGAGAGGGCTTCAACAGCGGTTACGCCAGCAGCTCCGCACCAGCGGGCCTGCGCAAAGGGCAGGTCGCGGCTCACGGCCACAATACGCACCTTGTCGGACAACGCGGCGGCTTCGGTATTGAAGCGGCGAACTTCCATATCGCATACGGGAGTATCCAACGAGGGAACGCATACAAGCACAAGCACCTTGCCAGCATAGTCTTTCAGGCTGCGGGGGCTCATATCGTTGGCGGTCAGCGTGAAGTCGGGAGCCTTGCCGCCAACGGCGGGCTGGGTGCCTTCAAGATGCATGACATTGCCTTTGAACGTAACTGTATCCATAGGAAACTCCTTATTGTTTCAGGGTTCTTGGATTCTGTGCTATCAAGGCTTTATTGTCAATGATTATTGTTAGCGAGATCGGATTTTCCAGATTTCTCGCTCTCACTTTTTCAGTGTATCGTTGCAGGAAAGTGTTCGCAAGGGCAGTACGCGCAGGTACGCTGCTGCGGTGGAGAAAACCTTGTGTGCCTCCATTGCCATGTGCGCGGCAATGCCTATATTTACATAAGAATGTGCCTACAGCAGGAGAATTTGATGAGTACTTTGACACCTCGCGGCATAGTTGCCGAGCTTGATAAATTTGTGGTGGGACAGGAACAGGCCAAGCGCATGGTTGCCGTGGCGGTGCGCAACCGCTGGCGGCGGCAGCACCTTGCGCCGGAGTTGCGTGATGAGGTTTCGCCCAAGAATATCATTATGATGGGCCCCACGGGCGTAGGCAAGACGGAAATTGCCCGCCGCCTGGCCAAGCTCTCAGGAGCGCCCTTTGTAAAGGTTGAAGCCACCAAGTTCACGGAAGTGGGCTATGTGGGGCGCGATGTGGAATCCATGGTGCGCGACCTCATGGAAATAGGCATCAACCTTGTGCGCGATGAGGAAAATGCCCGTGTGCGCAAGGCTGCCGAGGCTGCTGCTGAATCACGCCTTATGGATTTGCTGTTGCCCAGTTCTTTTGGGTCGGAAGAGCGCGCCTCCACGCGCGAAAAGCTTTTGCAGCAATTCCGCCTTGGCTTTCTGGATGACCGGGAAGTGGAAGTGGAAGTGACCGAGCAGGGCGGCGGCAGTGTTGATCTGTTTGCCATCCCCGGTATGGAGCAGATGGGCGGACAGGTTAAGGACATGTTCAGCAAGGCCTTTCCGCCCAAGCACAGCCGCCGCAAAATGAAGGTGCGCAATGCCTTTGCCGTGCTTGTGCAGGAAGAATCTGGCAGGCTTGTGGATCAGGAAGCCCTGGTGGACAAGGCCCGCGAAAGGGTAGAGCAGACGGGCATCATCTTTATTGATGAAATCGACAAGATCGCCAGCTCCTCGCAAAACCGCACGTCAGACATTTCGCGCGAGGGCGTGCAGCGCGACCTGCTGCCCATTGTGGAAGGCAGTGCGGTCAACACCAAGTATGGCATGATCCGCACGGATCACATCCTGTTTATTGCGGCGGGCGCTTTCCATTTCAGCAAGCCATCGGACATGATACCCGAATTGCAGGGACGTTTTCCCTTGCGGGTGGAATTGCAGCCTCTGGGCAGGGAAGAGTTTTTGCGCATCCTCAAGGAGCCGGACAATGCCCTGACCAAGCAGTACGAAGCATTGCTGGGTACGGAGCAGATTCGCCTGAGCTTTACGGATGACGGGCTGGAAGAAATCGCGGCCTTTGCCGAGGACACCAATACCCGCACGGAAAATATCGGCGCGCGGCGGCTCTATACCATCATGGAAAAAATTCTGGCTGACATATCCTTTGACGCGCCTGAAATGCCCGGTGCGCAGGTGGTGGTCAACAAGGCCTATGTGGAAGAGCATTTGCAGGATGTGCGCGACGATCAGGACTTGAGCCAGTATATTCTGTAAGCGCTCGGCCTGTGCGCTGCTTGGGTGCATGACAGCGGAAGCAGAGCATAAGAAATCAGAGCATTGAAGATCAAAAAACCGGCCACTGGCCGGTTTTTTTGTAACTGCTGATAGAACAAAAGAAAAAAGGTTCGCGGTGTAACCGCGAACCTGGATTTTCTGGTGGGCCATCAGGGACTCGAACCCCGAACCAACTGATTAAGAGTCAGCTGCTCTACCAATTGAGCTAATGACCCGCATTGCGTGAAGAGGTGTTTACGCAAATGGGGGGCAAGTGTCAAGCAGATGCGATTTTTTTTGTAAAATTATTTTTCGAGTCAGGCCATTACCTGTAAATGTCAATGCGGCAGAATCGGTGGAATTCAGCTCTGGGCGGGGAAATTTCACGTTGTGAACTCAAAGGAAAGTTTTTTGGCCTGCGCGGCATGGCAATACCGCCACAGGTGACTTCATCGTGAATCCGCTCAGTAAAATTACATAGCCTGATTGGTGAGCCTGACAGAAGTGTGCATAACAAAGCCGTGATTCTGATTTACCGAAGCGCAGTCTGTTACATTGGCTCCAAATCAAAGACGGCAGGCCGGGAGTGGGAGCCGCATGGTGCGGTGTCGAGCTGCTTTTGGCCTAATCAGAGAGGCAACACTGCTGAGGGCTTGACGAATCGGCGTACCTTGGGCTACAAAGCCACTCACGCCATGCATATGCGGCATTGCCCATGTGCCTTGGCTAGTCTGCCGGGATGGTGGAATTGGTAGACGCAGCGGACTCAAAATCCGCCGAGGGCAACCTCTTGCGAGTTCAAGTCTCGCTCCCGGTACCAAGTTAAATCAAGGGTTTGTGAAGATGGCTCAAGGCCGCTCACAAACCCTTTTTTGCGTCTTTTTGTCGTTTATCCCGCTCCTATCCCGCCCCTCTCAGGTTTGTTTTGTGTATTCCAGTGCTGGTCTAAGAACTATTTTGTTGACAAAATAGTTCTTAGACCATAGCTTTGACCCATGGCAAAAACTAAACACAAAATAGCATTCGCTTACCAGCTCCTGGAAACGTGGCTCAATCTTAATGAGCCTATTGAATCCATTATTCAAATTTCTGGTTTTGAGCCTTCTCCACTTTTTGCTCTGGGATGCCCCAATATAGCTGTAAGGGGATTGGCGAATACGCGACTTTGCTTGTCAGAGGATGACCGTAGGGGCGCCTTCTTGAAGTGCAAAAAACCTTATGGCTACCAAAAATTTTGCGCAGTATATGTGATACCTGGCGAGAAGAAATTTGAACTTGGAAGGGATATTCTTGAAAGATGTAGGAAGCGACATGAGTTCTTTTTCTCATGGGCCATCAGAAATTGTAGTCTTCCACAGCAAGATTTTAATAATATTGTTGAACAGAATCATTCCATTGGATTTCGAGTGGAAGGATTGCATGCTATTCCGTCCGTGCTGGCGATTTCGTCTCCGATGAGTATTCAAGAGTATATAGAAGTAAATTACATTTTGACGCCAGCTTGGGATATTTCTAATCGGCTTTTCTTGTTAATGAGAATCTGTCCAATCTGTGGAAGAATTTTTTATGGAAAAACTCAAAAAGCAGTATTTTGTTCCACAAAATGTAGATTGCTAGATTATAGGCAGAAAAAAAGAACATAAAAAAACCCGGCATCCATGAAGAGAGGCCGGGCTTGCGCAGGGGAAACCGCGCCAACGGTTTCGGCCTGACTGACGTATCAAGCTCAGTTTGCCACATCCCCTTTTCTTTCGCAAGCCTCCTCCAAACACTGGTCGCCTGACATATTGGCGTCTTTAACATGTGCCTGAATTTAAGGCGCATCTCGCTTCACGTGCAAAAATGGTGTGGCTTATGACTACTATGCTAATTGAACAATACTATGCAACATTGCCTGAATCATTTCCAGGAAAGATGATTGACTGCTTGACAAGTAATGTATTGCGTTGGCGTACGATTCAGAATCGTAGATCACGCGGAGAAATTCCCGCTCAATGCTTCATTAAAGTATCGCCTCGTAAGGTTATTATTTTGCGCGATGCTTTTTTGAAATGGCTTGATGCGGACATGAAACGTGCCAATCGTTAGTACAAGATCTATTAAAACTGCAAATGAAAATTTTTAAGCTTGGGAGGCAGGTTCATGCCTGCCTCCCTTGGAGGAATTATGTTCCAATATACTCCGCGTTATCCAAAGGCATTCGGCCATCCTGCCTGGAAGCTGTATGGCTCTGTAAATGATGCGCTTCTGCAAGACTTATTTTGGCGTAAAGTTCAGACAGACCCCGATCTTGTGGCAAGATTGGCAAAAATTCTTGATCCTAATGCAACGCAAGAAAACGAAGATATTTTTCTATCTGATAATACTGCTATTTCTTTGCATCCTGAAAGCTTCGGTGCATATTCTACAATAAGAAACCGCTTTTTGAATTACCTGCATGGAAATAGTGAAGATAAAAAAATTATTTCCGAAGCAGAAGAATATTCAGCCGGGGGTGGATTATATCTTGGCCCACTTTTCCGCCAGAAATGGGGGTGGCTTCCAGAAAATATCTGTTCGAATATCATCAGGGAAATAGAGTTGCCTCTGACCAAAGAAGATCGTTGTCTCTTCAATAGAAAAGCTTGTCACAACAGCGTGCTGATGACGGACATAGACAAGCAGCATGCGCAACAGACTATTAAAAATTTTCCGATAAATTTTGGATTCAAACAATTTAGAGTGTATTGGTACTCCACAGAGAATGGAAGTACAGCGTTTGGTATTGTGTATTTTTTTAATGAATCAGGAATGGTTGCTAAGCTTCCCATATCGGCTTGGCAGCGTGCTGGTAACTCTACTGGCAATGTTGTTGGCTCTTCCGGGTTTTCCGTGGGTAGCTGATCTGCTAATGTCCTTCCCGGAGGGCACCAATGAAGGATACGGACCTATATTTTCGGATTCTCGGGCTGACCGAGCCCTGGTTTGTTGAGGCTGTTGAACTGGACACGGCGGAAGGTCGGGTAGACATCCGCGTGGAGCATGGTCCTGGTGTTCGCTGGTTTTGCCCTACTTGTGGTCGAGAGCTGGCTTGCCGCGACCATGCCGAGCCTCGTGTCTGGCGCCATCTGGACACGTGCCAGTTCAAGACGTTCCTGCATGCTCGGATTCCCCGAGTGGACTGCCCCGAGCATGGCGTCCTTCAGGTCAACGTGCCTTGGGCCGAGTCCAAGGCACGTTTCACCATATTGATGGAGCGATTGATCATCGACGTGCTGACCGAGTGCGCCACCGTAACAGGAGCGCGGCGCATCCTGCGCATCACCTGGGACGAAGCATGGGGTGTCATGGAAAGGGCGGTGCGCCGGGGCCGGGAGCGCAAGCAATCGAATCCCTCGCGGTATCTTGGCGTTGACGAGAAGGCATTCCGCAAGGGGCACGACTATGTGACCGTGGTTTGTGATCTGATCGGCAGCACGGTGGAGTATGTGGCCGACGAGCGTAAGGCCGAAAGCCTTGAGGGGTACTACCTTCAGTTCACCAAGGCGCAGTTGGAGCGGATCAAGGCCGTGGCCATGGACATGTGGGAGCCCTATTTTAAAGCTACGCTCAAACATGTGCCGGACGCGGCGGGGAAAATCGTTCACGATCGGTTCCACGTCATGAAACACGTAGGCGAGGCTGTGGACCGGGTACGCAAGCAAGAGCACCGCGAACTCACAAGTCAGGATGACCATCGACTCAAGGGCACGAAATTCCTCTGGCTATACCGGGAGGAGAATCTGCCGGACAAACACCGGCCAGCCCTGGAGGCCTTGAAGACAGCGAACCTCAAGGTGGCCAAGGCCTGGGCCATGAAGGAAAGCCTGAACGACGTCTGGAAGTACCTGAGCACGGGATGGGCCAGACGTTTTGTGAAGCGATGGCTGGTCTGGGTGAACAGGTCAGATCTTGCCCCAATGCGCAAAGTGGGCGGACTGATTCAGAGACATCTTGAGAACATCCTGACCTTCTGCCGCCACAGGATCACCAACGGCGTGGCCGAGGGCCTCAACAGCAAGATCATGGCCATCAAGAGGAAGGCTTGCGGTTATAGGAACCGGGAGCATTTCAAGACAGCCATCTACTTCTTCTGTGGCGGTCTAAACCTCTACCCGGCCAGTTCCTGACAGGGGTTACCCACGGAAAACCCGGAAGAACCTTTTAGGTAAAGGAAGGCAGGAAGCTTGGCAGGGGAGAGGTGATTATTGGGGGCATACTTGCACATAGTCGGAACTCCTGTGACCCAGTGAGTGCCCCAAAAGGGCATCTGCAAAGGGGAATGGGGTCACCAACTACGGAAAGCTTATCAAGCGATAGAAAAAGAAAAAGGAATTGAGCTTGTTAGCTCAATTCCTAAATTCGTGGTGCCGAGGGCGGGACTCGAACCCGCACGAGAACAAAGCCCCAGCGCATAGGCTTTAAAATCAACGGTTTAATCTTCCGTTAAGTTCATTTTAAGCCCACACTTTGACACCAAGTCCCACACACAGGCCCACACACTTTTCCCGCCATCAATCCCACCTCGTCCATGTCTGGCTTTAAATCACCAACTTGAATTTTCCGTTCTCTATTCTGATCTTGCCACTGGCAACCAACTGCTGAACTGTCCTTGGAATGCAACCAGGATTTACGTCCAGTTGCATGAGGAGCAACCTTTCATACCGTTTTAGCAACGCCTGCGCCCGTTGCTGCGCCTTATGCGTTGATGATCTCGCAAAGGTCAGTGTGACATTTTTTGAACCGTCTGTACTCACCTCAAGATGGGGGTATGCCCCAAGCGCTGCGAGCTTCACGAGAGGGTCAATCATTGTTGCCATGAAGCAAAAGCTAAATGATCCTGCAAAAAAAGCAAAGGCCGGAGGCGTTGTGTCCCCCGGCCCCAAATTGACAGATTTCGCAATTTGGCAATGTTGCGTTTAGTTCCAAGACGCCTGCAGCCGTGCCTTTTCGCGCAGGTTCTTTGGCGTCGGCCTGTTCTCGCGCCTGCGTGCCTTCACCCTGCGAATAACTTCTTTGGGTGCAATGAGCATATTGGGCTTGCCCTCTTCCTTCATGCGGCTGTTCCAGTCTTTGAGGTCCTTGAGCATTTCCTTTCTGCCCGCCGGGTCCCCGGTATCGACTGTTTTCAGCGCCATGGCCGTAAGGTCATCAAGCTTGTCGTCGCGCACCTGTTTCGAATGCTGCGATGCGGCATACGCATCATAGCTCTTTGTGCTACTGACTGGCTGGAATCCAAGAGCCTTGCCTATGGCCTCGCTTGACGAAAGCTTGCGCGCACCTGGCGTGCCAGGGTCATTGATTGGCCGTCCAGACATGGTTGTTTGCCCATGGGTGTACAGCCGCCAAGCCTGCATGCCGCTCTTGAAGGCAACAGGCATAGCCTCTTCAACCATTCTCCAGGTATTTCCTTTGCTGTGGGCATCAATCATCTTGGAGGGCTTTTCGATCAGTAAATCGTATGGGATGCCGATTATATCCCCAATGCTCTGGGTAAGCACTTCCTTGGGCGTTTTGCCCTTGGCAAGGCCGTTTGTGATTGGCGTTTCCATTTTGAGCGAGCCGCCAATGTTCACCCCGGCCATGGCGGGCGTTCCGTAACACACAACATCCCGCAGCAAGTTGTTCTTGGGCAGCCAGGAGCGAAGCTTTTCCGTCCAGTCGTCATCGTCGCCGGTGGCAGCCTGGCACAAGGCCATAATGGTTGCGTAGAAGGGCAGGGCGGTAACGCCGCCAAGGGCCATTGTGGCCCCTATGCTCTTCGCCACAAACGCAGCGCCTTCTTTGCCTTGCGATTCCAGCGCCCATGCCCACATGGCAATCATGTTGTGTGTGAACGTGCGGAACGTATAGAGCGAAGCCATTGACCGCCCGGCAGTATTGCTGCGCATGAACTCTGGCAGGTTGGACTTGCCGTACACAAAGTGGGCATCTCGCACTACATCCGTGGCAAATTCTTTCGCCTGGTCATAATTCGCCTGTTCGCCCCTGACACCATACTTCTCTTTTGCCTGCTGCTTGAGCTTGCCGCTGCGCGCAGCGCGGAAGGCGGCCAAGGCCAAGCTGGCCCGGTTAAATCGTTCCACTTCGCTCATGGGCAGGCCCAATGCCTTAGTGAACTTGTTCCAGAGGGTAGCCCCGGTGAAGCCCTGCAAATGCCCGCGCACTTCTTCCATGAAAGCGTCAGTGATCACGCTTTCTCCGTAAAGTTCATGCACGAGCTTTGCTTCCTCGTCCGAAAGGCCTTTACCCTTGCTGCCTGTCACTCGGTCAATGATTGCCTTTTGCGCGCCATCGAGCCAGAGGCGGCCGCCGCCGGTTACATCCATCTGCAAGCGCGGCACACCCACTACAAGGTTCTGGGTGGCGTTCACAAACGCAGTTTTGATTGAGCCGCCAAGATACCAGGCAAAGGCAACAGACTTGATATTGCCGGTGATCCTGTCTACGCGATCAGAGTTGCGCAGCATGTCTTTGACGTATTGAGCCGTGTACTTCCAAAGGTTCGGAGTGCGCCGCGCATCAATGCCCGACAACGCCTCGCTGAAATCCTTTGCGGCCTCCATCTTGGTAAGCCAGCCATTCAGGCCGGATTTGTAGTCGTAGAGCACCCGCGTGATGTCCTCACGCTCAAAGCCAGGCACACCCTTTCGCTGTATGCCGTGCGCGCCCCAGCCGCGCGCCTTGAGCACATCGGCTACACCGGACGTGAGCAGTTCATTGATTTCGGCAGCGCGCTCCTTGTCCGCAATCTTCGATGTTGCCGCACGGATGATTTGCTCCATAGCCTCAGTGTCAATTGGTGCTCCAAGAATTTCATCTGGAAGGCGGTCATTTTTTCCGTCAGTCCAGCTGGCACCAGGGTAATTTTCTTTTTGTTCTGCAGCGATCATGGCGGCACGCTGTTTTGCAGCCTGTGTGTTCAGCGCATCAAAGTGCTGTCGGAAAACAACTTCATCACCGATCTTCGCCTGAATGAAGTAGTTCCCATAGCGGTGGTGGGGGAAATAGTTCGGCACATGGCCAATGCTTTGCCGGAACTCCCTGATTGCATCGTCGCTCATTTCAGACATATTGGCCATGCGGTTATGAGCCCGCACCAAGTCCTCATCAAGGCTCTTGCGAATTTCAAGCATTGCGTCCTTGGCAGCCTTTGTGCCTTCCAGGCCGCCGAGCCATTTCTTGTACTCCCGATAAAATTCAGGGTTCACAGAAATTAATTCTCGCCCGTTGGCCAGAGTTTCCTTGGTGACAAACTTGTCAACGCCGGAAGCGTCAATCTGCCATGCGTCGCGGCCCTCATGCTCCCAAAGCAGCTTTTTCAGGCTGTCCATGTCGGCAGGCTTGAGTCTGTCCTTGCCGAAAATGCTCGGCGCGGTTTCAAGGCTTTCCTTGAGCGCGGATGACCGATCATCCAAGCGTTGCAACTGCCGTTCATAGACTTTGGCAAAGGCCGGCGCTTTTTTGGCAATCCAATGCGGCAGATTAAAAATGCTCTGCATCAAGCTCAAGTCATCCTTCTTGAACATATGGTGAATCTCTGGTGCGTCAGCAATCTTTGCGGCCTGCATGCCAGTAAGGCCGAGAATGTCTTTCAGTGAAAGGGATGCCAATTCAACGCCATCGTTGCCTTCCTTTGACATCGACGCTGGCGCAGCCGCCTGTTCAAACGGCCCGGCCTTCTGGGTGATGCCGGAAGATTCCCCGTCAATCACATGGCGTCCGAGTGCGGAGAGCAGGGCATCAATGTTGTCCAGGTTCATAGCCCCTTCGCGCCCAGAAACGGCGCGAACGAGGCTATTCCATGCACGGCCCAAGGCGGCAACAATCCTGCGCCAAAGATTACCCTCGGCATGCTCCAGAAGCCCCTGCCCCTTCTTTTCTGCCAGGGCAGCAATGACTTCTTCCATAACCGTTTGACGGTCTTGCAAGCTTCTGGTGGGGGCCAAGCCGTAACGGCTGGCAATGTCCTTCACCATGCCGTTCTTCATGCCGCCAGCACCAAGCCAAAGCTGGTTAAGCACACGCCTTCTGGCATCAGCCGGAAGCAGCCCGCGCAGGCCATGGTGAACAATCTGTTCATGGGCCCACACCTCGGCCGCGCGCGTTGGATCACTGAGGTTGTCGGCCACCATCCAGACCACGCCAGAACGCGGATCAAAAACGCCCTCGACACTGTTTTTAGCGTCCGAATAACGCTCCCTGATCGAATATGGCAGTTCGTCAAAACTTTGCACTACACGCGACGTGGCCGCATTTTTTGCCACCTTCCCGATCTTGTCAGCAACGGCCTGCACATCTTCGAGACGCATACCCTTTTCCCCATCAACGGGTGGAAGGTATTCGCCAGGGTTCACCCTTGAGGCCATAAGGTCATTGTCGCTGTCAGCTTCATTGCTGATCACGCTGGCATCCTTTGACGCAGACAGGCCGAGTTCTTCATCAAGCTCTTTGCTTCTGGCCAGGGCAGCGTCAAGTTCTTCCTGTCTGTCGAATGCTTTATTATTGGAAAGCCACTTCATTGCTCCTTCAAGTTTGCGGTTTGCTCTGGATATGGCATCTTCCGTTGCAGCAATTCTGGTGGCGTTGTTTTCTGGGGATGCGCCTTTAACGATGCGCGTCACGGCTCCTTCAGAGGAGGTTGTTTCGCCGGTGCTGAACGAGGATTCTCCAGATAGGGAAAATTCGTAGCCCGTTGCCTTACGCCACATGGTAATGTCGAAACCGCCAGCCTTGCCCACAACTGCCCCGCTGGAAATACTCTTGTCTGAAACAATGCTGACGATCGCAGCTGCTGCATCTGTGGACTTCGTGTATTCTTTACCGCGCAGGGTAAGCGCAAAGTTCTTCCCCGTAAGCGTTGCCGCCAGGGCTGAATCCTTCTTTTCCGCTGCAAGCATGCTCGTCAGTGTGCCGAGGCGCGATTTTGCTTCAGCTACCTCGCGTCCCTTGGACCACTGGTTGCGATCAAATTCACGCTTCAACACGGTCAACCTGGATATGGTGTTGTCCAGGCCAACCTTTTCAAGGATGCGCTTATCGCCGGTGGCTGCGGCCTTTGCCTCCGCTGCGGAAAGCTCGGAAACGCTGATATCGTCCATATCTCGCTCGGTGACACCGCTGCGCATGGATGTGGCCACAAAGCGCGCCTTCGATTCCAGCAATTGCCACATATAGGCATCAAAGCTGTTCTCGGTCACATAGGTGTATATCTGCACCTCTTTGTTCTTGTTACCCTGGCGCAGAATTCGCCCTTCACGCTGTTCAACTGCCGACGGTTTCCACGGTGCGTCCAGATGGTGCAGAGCCACAAGTCGCTCCTGCACGTTCGTTCCCTCGCCCATCTTGGCGGTCGAACCAAGAAGCACCCGCACCTTGCCCGCCCGCACGTCTTTAAAAAGCTGGGCCTTTGCCTTGTCGCCGTTGAAGTCATGAATGAAGGCAATTTCGTCTGCAGGAACACCCATGTCGACGAGGTTTTTCTTGATCTCGTCATAGACGCTGAATGAACCGCGCGATGTGGCGGCCAGCAAATCATCGGGGCTTGCCTCTGGCTTGGCAGTTTCGCCGTCCTGATCTTGGCTTTCCGTCTCCTTCAGACCTTTGACCTTCTGCTTCGATGGCACAGAGAGGTCGCAGAAAACCATCTGGGCAAGACGGTCTTTCGAAGTGGCTTTCCAGATGTCGTAGATGTTGTCAGTTGCGCGCGCCACTTTGCCATTGGGGTCAGCAGGGAGCGTGTCGTCAATCAGGCGCATGTCCAGGGCCGCAAGGCGACCTTCGCTTGTAACCTTGAGCATGTTGTCTTCGCGCGGGTCAACGGAACCACCGCGAATTCTTTCGGCCCTGGCCACAAGCTCATCGACGTAGTTTGTGAGGGTTTCAGACGGCTTTACAGACACAACTTCAGGCTTTCCGCCCTTGAGGTCAGGAAGCGGCAGGTCGAGGTCTTCCTTGGTCTTCACGTCAGCAAAGCTGCGGAACATGGTCAAAAGTTCCGGCACGTTTGTGAAGCGTGAGAAGCGGGTATTCTCGCGGAAGTTTCGCCCGTCGGGCGATATCTCCATGCCGGTGACGGTGCGCCCAAACTGACGCGCCCATGAGTCGAACATTTCCAGGCCGGATTCGCGCAACAGGTGCGGAGCCACATACCTGGTCATGGTGTACATTTCGGCCACGGTATTGGAGATTGGCGTGCCGGTGGCAAACACAAGGCTCCTGCCAGGGTGCAGTTCGTCGAGGTATTGCGTCTTCAGAAGCATGTCCTCAGCGCGCTGGGAATGACTATTGGGCAAACCGGCAATGCGCTGCATCCGAGTGACGTAGCTCAGGTTCTTGAAGTTGTGACCTTCATCAACAAACATGAAGTCCACGCCAAGCTCTTCAAAATTAACCTGATTGTCCTTGGCATTTTTCCCGTCTTCAAGCAGCGTGCGAAGCTTTTCTTCCAGGCGCATTTTCTGCTTTTCAAGCTGCTTAACAAGCCTGTTTTCAGAACGCCCGCGCCCGGCCTTCTTTTCTTCGTTCTCGGCGCGTAGGGCAGATTCATACTGCTCAATCTGGTCGCGGATGTGCTTTTCTTTCCGCTCCACAGAAACAGGAATGCGGCCATAGGATGAATGAGTCATGACCACGGCGTCCCAATTGCCAGTTGCTATACGGCTCACAAACTTGCGGCGCTTCTCCTTTTGCAGGTCAGCCTTGGACGCAACGAGGATGTTTGCGGCTGGATAGGCCTGCAAAAATTCGCGCGACCACTGCTCAAGCATGTGGTTGGGAACGACGTAGAGCGGCTTGTTGATCATCCCAAGACGCTTCATTTCCATGCCTGCGGCAATCATTTCATAAGTTTTACCCGCGCCTACAGCGTGGGCCACAAGCGTATTGCCCTTCTGAATAATCCTCCACACGGCGCTTTTCTGGTGCGGACGCAGGGCAAAGTGTTTCCCCTCTATGGTGTCGGCAATGCCAGGCAACACCAAGTGAGAACCATCTGCTTCATAAAGGCGCATGGCGTTGTAGGTGTCGTTGTAGATGCGGGCCAGTTCCCCAGCGCGCTTTTCATCCTCAAGAATCCAGCGCGAAAACTCTTCACGCAATTTTCGCTGCGCTTCGCGTGCGGCAATGGTGGCTTCCTTGTTTACGATCACGCCTTCCGAGGTTTCGATCAGGATTTTTGCCTGTCTCAGATTAAGAGAATCATTGAGCAGTTCCAGGGCGCTGCGCTCTGGCGTGCCATACTCATTGCTCAGGCCGCTTTTTTTGACGTTCAGCGACCACTGCGCCAGTTCCTTTGAATAGCGTGCAGATACGTCTGAAGGAGATATGCCAAGGACTTTTGCCGCAAATTCTTCAACGCGCGCCGAGGGAACCCATCCGGCGCCCAGATCAACGCGGATGTCCTGCGGTGGAACATCCTGCGGCTGCACGGCTTCAAGGGCCTTAACGTTCTCCTTGAACTTCTCGTCCTTTTCGGCGGCCTTCTTTGCCTCGGAGAGCTTTGTGCGGACGTTTCCAGAGAGATAGTCGTCGGCAGTTTCCCACTGGTTCCCCTTGGGGTTCTGGAAGATAGTTCCGTGCAAATCGTCAATAACGGCCTGCTCAGAAAGCCCCGTCATCTTCACAATGCCAGGAATATCAACCCGGCCTATATCCGCAAGCTGAGCGTGCAGGGCATCCTGCGGCGTCTCTGCGTGCTCAATAATCTTGGGTTCAGCGATTGTCCGGCGGGTGAAGATGTCGGCCTTTTCAGCCGTGGATTGAGCACCGTTTTTGCCCTTGGTGTAGTTGTTTTCCAGGGCCTGCAAGAGGGGAAAGTCAGGGTCTTCAGACATGGCAAGGCGGTTGGCGTTGTCATTTAAGAAGCCGTGCTGCCTCACAAATGCGTCGTAAGCGTCGTTGAGAGCCGTGCGGGAGTGCGCAATGCTGTCTTCGTCTCCGTTCATCTGCGCCCGCAGGTTTGAACGCAGGGCATCACGAACCCCGATCATCCCGGCAATACGCGCAGCTTTCTTCCCGTCAGCAGCATATGGCTTCAGTTCTCCGTCAGATACCTGAACAATGTTGCCTTTGCCATCCAGCAGTAGCTGGCCCTCTTTCGCGTCCTGCATCTGCACATTGGCAGTTGCTTTCTGATCCTCATGGCGCAGACCTTCACCAGAAAACACCCCTTCTGGGAGAGTTTTCAGCGCGTCACCCAAAGCGGCCGGCATGTCCCTGCCGTCATCCTTAAGCGCCGTCCTGCCTGGGTAGAGCTTATCGTCTGCCAGCTGCCCCAGCATCATTTCTGGGTGCGCAGAATAGTATTCGTTGTTCCGCAACGGCTTGCCCGTCTTCTCCGAAACAACGTCGGTATCAACCACATCCTTCCATGCGGGGCTGGTGTTGGTTTCACCCTCACCAAGGCGTTGCAAAAACAGAATGTCCGTTATCACGTCCGTGAGGGCATTCTTGCTGAATGATGTGCCTGGCAGGCGAATAGCGCCGAGCAGGCGCGCCTTGTCGGCGGCCAGCAGGCGCATATTCATGGAGCGTCCGCTGTTCAGCGAGCCGGAAGTGGTGATAAAGGCTACCACGCCGCCCGGGCGCACAAGGTCGAGCGCGCGAGTGATGAAATAGTCGTGGATGAAGAGATTGTGCTTCGCGTAGCGGGTGTCGTGCAGTTTGTAGTCACCGAAAGGCACATTGGATATGGCCAGGTCAAAGCTGCCATCGCGCAGCTTGGCGGTTTCAAATCCCTGCGAAAGAATGGTCTGCTTTGGATAAAGCTGCTTTGCGATCCGCGCGGTAATGCCATCAAGCTCAATACCGGTGACGTGGGACTTTTTGTAAACGTCATCGGGCATCAAGCCAATGAAATTGCCAACGCCCATAGAAGGCTCAAGGACTTTGCCGCCCTTGAAGCCCATGCGCTTGATGGCATCCCACATTGCCGTGATGATTTGCGGAGAGGTGTAGTGAGCGTTGGCAGTGGATCTGCGCGCTTCTTCAAACTCTTTTTGCGAAAGAAGTTCGCGCAATTCGGCGCGTCTGCGGGTCAGCGCAGGGTCGGCCTTGCCGCCTTCGGCAAACACTTCTGGAAGGCCACCCCAGCCAACATACCGGGCAAGGGTTTTCTGCTCGTCTTCGGTAGCCTGACGGCCAGACTGCTCAATTTCCTTGAGCGTGCGAATGGCAGAAAGATTGTCGTTGAATTTTGCGACCTTTCCACCTTCCCCAATATGGTCATCTGGGGAAATGCGATAATCTTTTACCCCTCGCGCCCCGGCTCCGCTTGCGGCCAAAAGTCCTGCATCGCCACTTCGCGCGCCGTCGGCCACGCCTCGGCCTCGCTCATTCCCTTGTCGATCAGCTTCTTCGCCGTATCGTCCCGCGTGCTTTCCGCGCTCGCTACCTGTTCCTGAATGAAGTCCGCGAGCGCCTTCGGCCCGTCGTCCGTCAGCCATTCCTTCACCTGGTTCGGCGTGTACTTCTTCATGTGATCCATCAGCTGGGTTTCCAACGGCTTCGTCAGGGTTGCGTACACCTGGTTCAGCTTTTCCTTCATTTCCGCGCGTTCTTCCTTCGTTTGCTTCTGCATGTTCGCCCTCCTTGGCATGGTTAGATTCTACCACGCCCGGCTGATCTTCGGAAGCAGTATTGACCTCTGAAAGCTGGCGAACTCGCTCCAACAGCTTTGAGTTTGGAAGCTTGCGGGCATCAGCCTGCTCTTCTTTGGGGAGTTGGCGAATGAGCTCTATGCGGCTTGGCTTTTTGCTCTCAGGCTCACTTGTGCCACCAGAAAGGCTTTTAACCTCGTCGTTGGTCAGGTACTCCTGCTTTCCGCTCTTATACAGCGCGTCAGGGCCATCAAACGTTATGCCATGGCCGGGGATAACACCAACGCTCTGCGAAACTCGCACGCCGCCGTCAGCATAAGAGCGCACTCCATTTTTGTCCTCGAACACTTGCTGCCCGCGGCTGTTCTTTCCAATTGGGCGCGAGTCATCTGCACGCCCTGCAGGCTGACTCTGCAGCGGCCGAGGCTTTGCTTTGGGGGCAGAATCGCCAATATGAACCACTTCAAGCCACGGACCTCTTGAATTTTGTTCTGCCTGCGGCTGACTGGTTAGCGTTTGCTGTGGGGCTGGTGCTGGCTGCGCAGGCGCAGCGCCTATGCCCTGCATTATTGGAGGCAAAGCCTGTGTCTTTTGCGGGGCCATTGCCTCCTGTGGAACAGCCTGCGGCGCGGGCATGCCAAGGGCATTGGCGGCGGCCGTGGTGTCTGAGCGCGGCGCGGCCTGTGTATTGCTGATTTGTGCCGACGTGGGCATTGCCTGGGGCTGAACTGGTGCGCTCTGCTGCGGCATGATGCCCAATCCCTGCATCATCTGCGGCTCAGACTTCGGCCCGTAGGCAAGCTGCGAGCGCCCGCCAGCCCACTGGCCCATGCCCGCAGATTGGGAAGTTTGTTCAGGGAGGGCAGGGCGAGGCGTATATGGGGTCGCAATGGGCTGACCTGCATAGTCAGTTGGCGGGGCAATGGGCGCGCGCCCGGTTTCTTCAGTACCCATGGCCATGGCCGCATTGCCCTGTGGGAGCGAAAGCAGGTCGACGTTTTCGCCCTGGTCAAGCGCAAGCTGAGCGGGTGAGCGCGCTTGGCGCTGGCCGTACTCTATAAGGGCCTCCTCGTCATCCCTGTTCCGCTCACGCTCTTCAAAGGCGCGCACAAAGGCCTCAGTATCGGCATGGTCAGCGTCGCTGAGAAAAGGCTTTGGCTGCTGGCCAGCTACAACGCCTGCGGCAATGGGCCCCCGGCCCGTATCTGTGCTGCCCATGGGAATTGAGCCGTCGCCCTGCGGCAAGGCAAATATCCCCTGCGCCATTGGCAATGCGGCTTGGTTCGTCAGTCCCGTTGTGCCTTGCCCCTGTTGCTGCGTCTGGTCGACATTATTTTCAACCTGTTGCGAACGTGCGCGCATGCGGTTGGCAAGCATGTCTGCACCTTTCTTGCCGCCAGCCATGAGCGTGGTCTGCCAGAACGTAGCAGGGCCGATTTCCTTGAACGCATCCCAGACGCCCGGCGCTGTGTCGCGCAAGCCCACATTGGCCTCTTCTTGGCCTTGTCCCATCTGGGTTGCTGTTTCTGTGGCAAGCTCTTCACCATACAGGCCGCCAATCCTCTTGATGCCCTGGCCCACGCTGCCGCGCAACAGGCCCTTTCCAAGCGGGCCGAGAATTTTTGCCATAAAGAGGTTGCTCAGGGCTTCCGGGCCTGCTTCCCATGCACCGTAGCGCGTTGCCTCGCCGTCAAACTCTGTGGCGATCTTGTCCCACTCGTCCTGTGTTGGCAGGCGGCCAAGAACCTTTTCCGTCTCGCCAAGCATTTGCTGCAAAAACTGCTGCTTTGTTGCCCTGTATGCCATGGCGCCAGAGGCGGCCATGCCTGCTGCGCCAGCGGCAATCGGCCCGGCAGGGGAAGCCAGGGCCGCAGCGCCGAGGCTTGCACCCATTGTTCCCATGGAATAGCCCATGGAATTCATGGCATCGGTTACGCCCTCAAAGGCCTTGCCATCATACTTTTTACCGTAGTCTGCGCGCTCTTGCTCGCGTGCCTGGCGCGCGCGGATGGCATCAGTATCGGTAACATCCACATCGCCGCCATGGTAGGCATCCCTGAGCGTATCAGCTATCTGGCCTGGCAGCATGGTTGCACCTTCAGCAATTGCCTGGGCAGAACTGCCAATCTTGCTCATAAGTCCAGGTTCTTCTTCCTGCTGCTGCGCCTGCTGGCCGCCGAACTGGCTGAAGTCTGTCCCGTCGAAATCAAGCAGGTAATCGCCTGTATTGGTCTTCGTAGGCCGTGGGGCCTTTTGTTTGGGCATGTCGATATCTCCTTTGAAATTCGATTACCTGTTGAAATGCTGCCGCCATTTTTGACTTTCTGTCTGCCCAAACGGTGACGGCCTGAGGCCAATGCCACTCAGCATGCCTTGGCCGCGAACATTGTCGCCCTCAACAAGAGCGCCGCTGTTAATGCCCAGCCCCGGCAGCCCAACAATTTCCGTTGGGTAATCGCCGCTCTCGGCGAGTGCCTGTCGAGTATTTGCCTGGCGCTCTAGATTGTCGCGGTAATTTCCGCTAAGCGTTGCAGGCGCGCCGCCTGAACCGCCGTTTCGCGCTTCCTGCGCGTTTCCCTGCAACCCAAGGCCTAGAACTTCCTGTATCCTTCCTTGGGCTTTGGGGTTCTGTTGCTGAGGCTGCTGGGCTGGTGCTTGTTGCGCGGCCTGCGGAGACTGTCCTTGCTGCCCATTAGAAGTGGGCCTTGAAAGCAGAGACATTGTGGCCCGTTCTGCCTGCTCGCGGGTTGCACCTAATTTCATGGCGCGCTTCACGTTTTCATCGAAAACGTAAATCGCTTGAGTTGGTGATAGCCCCTTACTGCGGACAAATTGCTCAAGAAATGCGGCCTTGCCATAATCTACAGTTTTTTCGCCCATCTCATTTTCAGAGGTGGCATACTTCTGCAGCATGCTCATGTCGCCCTGCGTCAGAGAATAACCGCCGCCTTCCCCAGCGGCCCCGCCTTTTGCACCCCCCTTACCCTTTGGGGGGGCAAAGGGTGACAAACCATATTTCATGACACCGTCATACCCATCGAAAACGCCAAGGCTTTGCCCGTCATGCCCGAATGCAAAAACCTTTGAATTTTCTGTGTAGGCATAAGGGTTGTCTTTCGTTGGAATAGGGTTTTGGATGCGCGCAAACCCACCAACGTTTCCGTTTTTATCATACAACGGAATAAGCTTCCGTGGATCAGTGCGGTTATCAGCGTTTCCGTTATCTGTTGCCAGAAGGTTGCGCACAACGGATAGATTAAAATCCCTGTTAACTGGCAACAGTTCTCCAGTCAGCCCCCTTGCTATAACTTGCTCGCCGCGCAATACGCTATTTACTTGTCCTATGGCTTCTTGCGGTGTCATCAGCCTGCCGGTGTCCGTCCAGCCACCTTTTTCATCGGAGCGAAACAAAACCTTGAAATTCCCGCTTTGATCTGGTTCGAGCTTGTATGGCAGCGGGGACTGTTCTGAAAGCTGTTTCATAAGTGGCATGAACTGCTGCATATCACCGTTTTGGTAGGCCTTCGCCACGCCTGAGGCTTGGATTCGCCAGTCTTGGTATATTTTGTCGGCCACGGCATCGGCGTTTTGCATCATTTCAAGACGGCCTTTTTCGTTGTTTGCCCTATCCTTCATGAATTGACCGATTGCCGTGCTATGCCAAACATTTGTATCCAACTGTTGAACCGCACTCATGCCGCCTTCACGGTATGCTTTATCAACATCATCGTAGGCATTTTTAAGTTTATGATTATCCCAGAGGTTAGTCGCCGTTTTAGCGGCGTCCGCAAGACCATCAAGACCTTTACCAACATAGGCGACTGCGGCAGCGCCTTTGTATATATCATCGAGGACGCTCGTATCTTTTTCTGTGCGTGTTCCTGTTTGCTTGGTTTGCGCAGCGGCTGCCTGTGTCGCACCATTCATGGCAGATTGGGCCAATTCAGCTGTATTGCTTGGCTTGTAAAGAGGCATGACAATCTCCTAGAGGAAAAAAGACGCAAGGACGCCGACGCCAGCGCCAATAAGCGTTCCGACGCCTGGAACCACCGAGCCAGCCGTTGCGCCAGCAGCAGCGCCGCCAGCCGCCCCGGCACCAGCGCCCGCTGCCGTACCTGCTGCGGCACCACCAGCAGCGCCTGCGGCAACGCCAGCCCCTGCACCGGCTGCTGTGGTGGCCGCCGTGGTCGCTGCGGATGTCGCAGCTGCGGTTGCGGCTGTTCCAGCCACTGTTCCTGCAGACGCGCCGAGGCCGCTGCTTACCGCAGACCCCGCTAGACCGCCGAGATAGCTGCCGCCGAGACTGCCAGCAATGCCGCCAATCTTCCCGCCAGTGTCGCCGCCGATGGCCTTACCAAGCTCACGCCCCGCGAGGCCACCACCAACACCGCCAGCGAGAGAGCCAGCGGTAGAAGCCCAGGGGTACGCCGCGCTGCTTGATGCGGCAGATGCGCCAGATGATGCCCCGCCTTCTGTGGCGGTAGTGCCAGCAGCAGGCGTACCAGCAATGCCCTGCATTGCCTGCTGTGATCCTGCCGTAATGCCTTCCTGTGCTGTTGCTCCAGTTGCTGCCGATGTTGCGTCCGTGGCCGCTGCATGCGCCCCTGTCTGAAGCTGTACGCTGGGAGCGACAGCATCCGCGGCTTGTTGAGCTTGAACAGCACCCCCAGCAGGAGCAGCGCCAGACCCAGCGTTTGCGGCCTGTGAAGCCGCATCGGGGGTACCCCATTTTGATTGCAAAAAATCATATCCCTTGCTGCCGTACTTCCATGCCTGCTCACCGGCACCAAGCAAAGATAGGCCTGTCATGCCCATCTGTCCGGCTGACGGAGAGGATGCCTCGACTTCAGTGCGGGGCCCTTCCTTCGTTTGCGATGCCATGGTGCTGCTCGCTTGGCCCATGGCCTTTTGGCCCATCGAATAAGGATTTTCTGGTCTATATAAAGGCATAATTGCACCTCACGGATTAGCTTTTCAGCAGGTTAATGCCCTGCAACACGCCGCCAGTGGCATTGTACGACGCAGCGCTTTTCAGCCGGTCATAGTTTTCCTGTTCCGCGCCAACCCTGGCTTGCGTCCGCGCGCCAGCAAGCTGTGCTGCCTGCGTGGTTTGCTGTGCAGCAGCAATGCCCTGGTACCTGCCGGAATTGGGATTTACCCCAAGCCTTGCCTGCGCCCTGTTGCTGGCTGCAGTGGTGTCCTTCCATGCGTTGGCCGCATCCGCTGTTGCCAGAGCCATGCGCTCATTGACATCAACGCCGGTTGTGGATGCCGTCAAAAACTTCTGGGCGGCTTCCGTCTGCTGCGGCAGCAGTTGCGTGGCAGAAGTAAGAGCCTGCTTGTAGAGATTCGTTTCCATAGGCAGCGTTTCAAGGTTTGCCTGCGCCTGCGCGATCTCATACGGCTTGGTGTATGTAGACCACATATTATAATAATCGCGCGCCCATGTTTGCTGTTCTTCTGAAAGGGCGGCCATGCGCGAGTTATACGCATAGTCCACAGTGTTGGTTGTTGAACTGCCACCACCGCTGCCGCCGCCGCACTGAGAAACGACTCCGTCATACTCAAAAGATTCTTCGTGCATGACCGCCATGGTTTCCATGTCGATTTCTACTCTGGTGTATATCTTCATGAATTATGCCTCTGCGCCAATGATTTCTCGCGTGGCAACGGTGAGCACCGCGTCAATGCTTTCACCGCGTTCAGCGTCGAACAACGCCTTTGGGATCACGCCAATTTTTGAAGCCCCGCAAGCAACCGCACCGCGCCATGCGAGCGGGTTGTTTATGGGCGTCAGGCCCATCACGCAGTCAAACAGGAAACCCATTCCGTCACTGTATGAAAGAAGCTGCCTGTAAACTTGCTTTCCGAATTGGCGTGCATTGCCCCAAGCTTCTTTGAAAAACACAACATGCCCGATGCACGATTTTGCTGCGAAGGCGTCGTACCAAGCGAAGCCAATGAGGCGATCTCCATCCATAAGCAGATAAGGGAGGGTGCCATTCCTGAGAACGAGGGCTACAAACGCATCAACGTTCCTATTGTGCATCCCGTAAAGTGTTGATTTGAGCAGGTTTTCGTCTTCCATCCGCATGTAAACGCAACGAACTACAAGCTCGCTGTTACTGTCGAGATAGTTCAGGTATTGCATGAAGAAATCTTTGCACACGTCGTTATTGCTCATTCGCATTCCCCAGTGCCAGCCAAGCAAAACTGCCCGCGGCTGTGAATTTCCATTCGCCTGTTCCCTTTCCATCCATATCCAAAATTTCTTGGAGCCCAGTTGCCCCGAATGCCCCTGTCGTTGCCTGGGGCTGGCTTACGGAAGAAAGCATTATCCATGGCTTTGAAAGCCATTTACCAGGTATCAGCACTTCCTCTCCGTCAACGGCTTCCCCATCAACCACCGTCGGCAGTACGCCATCGGCAATCTTTTCTGCGGTAATGCACATCCCGGCCAGGGCCATGGTTCCCACCGCGCCTGCGGCGAGGGCTCTGCCAGTTACGGAGCTTGCGGAAAGCTTCGTGTCTGTGACCGCGCCGTCCGTAATCTTTGCCGATGTAATGGCATTATCCGCTATGTGCTGGGTAAGGATCGCTCCCTGACCAATGCTGGCAGTGGCAGTGCCGGTTGATACCGAGCCGTCTGAAACGCGCACCGCTCTAGACTCGTCAGACCCGCGCACCATGCCTGATAGGCGTAAGACAATGCTTTGCAGCGATTGCAGGTAGTTCGTAAGTGTGCGGTCAAGCCCACGCGGGACGGCCGGTATTCCGCGATCAGTTGCCATATTCGACCCCCTCAACACTCCCGCCAATCCGAACTTCATAGGCGGTTGCAGTCCCAGTGAGCTCTAGGCTCCATACTTTTTCAGCGCGCCCAGTTGGAAGGCGTTTCGCCCTGCTGTCAGAAACCTTCATGCGCGCACGAGGTCTGTTCTCGTTTGGGCCAAACAGGGATGCGCGGACAGAAGCGCCGGCAGAAAAGTCACCTTCAATACGGATAACGGACATGCACAGGAGCGAGGAGGTAAAGAAAGGCTTTGAGCGCCATGTGTATGTCATGGGCGCGCCAGCCTCTAGCTGGTAGATTTGGCTCCCGTCTTTGGTGTCCACGGCCAGGTAAACGGCATCGTCCTCTGAATGGTGGTAAACGGCGCGGACCTTCCAATCTTCTGGGAGTTCAACGCGCACCAAATCCTTTGCGCCGACGCTGATAAGCATCCCCGTATTCGTCCCAGAAAAGAAAGCGACATACCGCCCGTCATGCACAGTTCCCATAAGGTTCTCAGGGTGCATTGCTTGCCATTGGTCGCGGGTGAAGGTCTGAGCAGTAAGAAGGCTCTGGTCGCTGCTGGTGAACAGCATGAGGCCATCAGGGCTTGCATACACAACGCCGCCAGGCAGGCTGCCAACGCTTCCCGCTGACACACAACTTTGTTCAATGGGAAGGTGAGTGAATTGCAGGCTTTCAGGTTCTGAGCCTGTTGCCAGGTACGGCCGCCCGGTGGTCAGCACGACAATCGTGCCATCGACATGCCCAAGGGCCACAATGGGGTCCTCGGTTGTTAGTCGGTAGCTCTCTGGGAAGACATATCCATAGAACGGTTCAGAAATAAGAAGCTCATTCCCGCGAAATGCCGCGTAGATGCCGTTGTCAGTCTTGATAAGGCCGCGCGCGTCATCGGGTATCGCGTCCCATGTCGTTGTGGCCATAACGTCAGTGGAGATGTCCACGTCATTTACCGTGTCCACATGGGATGTGACGGGCAGTGGAAGCTCAACTAGGAAATGAAACTCGCTCGTCGTGGTGCCGGATACCGTGCGGTAAATGCGGATGTGGGTAATGGACAGACCTTCAAGCTCTGGGATTTCAAAGCCGCTCACGGTCACGCCATCACCGTCAAGTACATCAACCACTGCGGATGCTGGTGAAGGTGCTGATTCTTGCTGGAAAACCCCGTCTGCAAGGGATTGGACAATCGTGTAGCAGTAAGCGGATGAACGGGCTATGCCGCTATCCGTCGATGTTGTGTCCTCAACTGTTTCAGCCGTAACAGCCACGCTCACGTTGTCTTCCTGAACGGTCGAAAGGGTGTCTTCATACCCGTAACGTGGCGGTATTTCTGATTCTGAGTTTGCGCCAAAGGCATAACAGGCGACGGTAGCATCTGCCGCGCCCTTGGTTACGGCCACAGACGGCGCCTTGCCAGGCCTGGGAATGCCGAGGCGGTGTATCTTGCCACCGCTCATGTATTGCGTCGGGTAGGCCCTGTCGCCGGTTATAAAGAGATGGCCAAGAGGGGTTTCACCGGATATATCCGTCACGGCAGACTTGACCACATCGACTGCACCGGGCCATGACAGCCAACCGTCCTGGGCATGCTTGAAGATTGTTTTAGAACTGGCGCTCAAGCCTGCGACCTCCACCGGGCCGCGCAAGGCTTCAAGGGCTCCGCGTTGCAATTGGCAGTTAACGGCAACTGATGCCTGCGTGTCCTCAAGCAGCCTTGGGGCCGTGCGGGGTATCTCGCCGCCAAAAGTTGGTATTGTGATAGTGGCCATTAGCTTGATCCGTAGTTGGTATTGCTGCCAGTTCCGAGATTGTTGATTCTGTCTTCAAGGCTTGAGATACGACTGCTCAATGAGCCAAGGCCTGCAATTGACAATGCACACGCAACGCTTGCAGATCCATCGAAGCTCACGCTTCCAGAAACATCACCCGAGAACGTGATCTTCACTTGGTTCTTGAGCCTTCCCGCTGCGTCCGCTGATTTCGCGTGCGTTGCCTCTGTCACTTCTTCTGCCAGGGTGCCGTCCAAATTTCGTATTACGTCAAGCCTGCGCCATTCAGTCCATTCGCCGTTGGGTGCTGACCGCGCCCATATCTGCTGATTGCTGGTGCTTATCCGCACTTGAACTGGAACCTTGTCGTCACCGACAAAGTGAAGCCCGTAAAAAATCATTCTGCACCTCCACCGCGCTGCAAAACTAATTCGTCGAGAACTCCCTTTACGGTTCTCGAGGCCTTGCAGTGCTTTGTGTATCCAACAAAAGAGGCGACCCTTGACCTTACCTGCGCCACGTCCATCCTTCCTTCGGCATAAAGTTTCCTGATCTCTTTGAATTTTCTGCGAGTCCGCTTGATATTTCGCTTTCGCGGGAGGCGGTACGATACCCAGTGGCGATACCCGGCGAAGTCAATTCCGTGCGACGCAGGGAAGATGCTCGTCTTAGGGTTGAACTGAAGCTTCAACCGCTCCCAAAGAACAGAGCCGATAAGTGTTTGGAGATCGTGAAGGTGGCGCTTGTCGGTATGCAGGATGATGAAATCATCCATATACCTGACGTAGAAACGAACGCCGAGCTCGTCCTTGACGTAGTGATCCAGAACGTCCAGGTAGGCGTTTGCGAAAAGTTGGCTTGTCAGTGCACCGATAGGTAGGCCGCGCTGCTCAAACCCATTGTCTTTGACAATTTTCTCTATGAGCCATAACGCGCCCTCGTCGCCCACTGTGCGCTTCAAAACGCCAAGGAGGATGTCGTGGTCAATGTTCGGGAAATACTTCCGCACATCGGCCTTGAGAGCGTAAATTTTACGCCCAGACTTTCTCGTTTCAGACGTTGAAGCCCTGAGAAAATCAGTAAGCCGGTCACTGGCCGACAAATTACCAAGCCCCTTGCGGCAAGCGTAGCTATCATTGATGAATCTGCGCTCAAATGCCGGGCCTATAACCCGCACGAGCGCATGGTGCACAACGCGATCCCCAAACTGGGGGGCTTGAATGAGGCGTGGCTTTGGATCGTTGGATATGAACTCGCGCCATGGGCCAGGCCGCCAAGTCCTGTGGAGGAGTCTGCCTTGAATATCGAGTAGATTCTCTTCAACGCTGCCGCTGAATTTGAGGACAGACGGAAGGAACCTCTTTCCGCGCCGTGCATCCTCCCAGGCAGCAACGAGATTGTCGAAGCAGGTTATGCGCGGCCAGATGTCCCTGATTGTCTTTGGCATACGTTCATACCCCTTGAGGGTGTGGCAGGCCGCTTTTGCAGCAGCTACTTGCCGCCTGCCACGGTTTTGTTCTTTTCCCGGCTTACCGAGAAGGACAGCGGCCCCAAATAAAGCACTGGATGAATACCCTTGGGCATTCGCCTTCTGGCTTGTGGGCTATATTTGCGAGGCGGCACCCGATGTTCGTGTTCGAGTTGGAAGCAACGTTGTTGAAGTTGCAGTAGAACAGGCCTGCGGCTGAACCATTGTCCCAGTTGCCGCCGGATGTAGGTCGCTGCCCTTATCCCACTTACCCGTCGTTCGGGTTCAATGGGAAAGTTGTGCGACCACCTCTCTGACCAGTTCGCGCGCTGGATTCCTGTGCGCTTCGCATCTTCTTCATCCATGCCCCGGTCATTTTGCAGACTTCGCTTATTTTCAAAGACCAGACCTCATAGCGGTGTACGTCTATGTATTTGAGCTTTACTGCCTCTCGTATGAGAGAGCGGAGCAGTTCAAGCTCAATGTCCAAGTCTTCCAGTGTGGTTTTTTTGTAATAACGTTTCGCAGCCCGTATGAGCAGGCGCTTTATTTCAGAGATTGCCGTCCTGATCTCGGCGGCCAAAAGAAACTTCTCGTAGCGTGGGAACTGTCGCATGGCGATTCTGGAATATGCGCTGACGTCTTCCATCTTTTCCAGCATTGCCAGGCTTTCACCGCTCATGTGTCCTTCTTTATTTTGATGTTCGTTCTTCAGGCGGCAGTTGCCGCCCGAGGCGTTCACTCTCATAGCTCTGTTGGCAGTGGTCCTTGTCGCCAAACAGGAGCGCCAAAGCATCTACAACCTTGCGTGGCCAACTGCGCACGCCGTTAATATGCCACCGCCAGCAATGGGCGCTGATTGTTTCATCTGCCCACCACAGCCCGGCCTTTGGGATGAAAGGGATCATGCAGAGCGTGGCAATCATGAGGCCGAATGCGGCGTTGGCACCCTGATCTATGGAGATCAACATCTGCCGTCCGTTGTGGAGCAAGACTTGAAAGCGGTTCATGGCCAAGCCCTACAGCGCGTAATC
Organism: Desulfovibrio faecalis; assembly: GCF_053570625.1. NCBI lineage: Bacteria > Pseudomonadati > Thermodesulfobacteriota > Desulfovibrionia > Desulfovibrionales > Desulfovibrionaceae > Desulfovibrio > Desulfovibrio faecalis. The sequence goes on along the minus strand of NZ_JBRBQR010000001.1, from coordinate 2,517,898 downwards.
CACAAAGATTGATTCAACGGCCTGGATGCTTGTGCAGCCGTCAAGCGTATCTTCAAACTTCTGGCGTGTGCCAATGAGCGCACCAGATGCCTTTGAAAACGCTGCTGCTTTTTCCAGAACCCTGACTGCCAAATCTTCAATCGTTATCCCGCGCGCCTGGGCAAGCGTGGTAAGCATCGGGCAGGATGCAGTAGTGTTGTTGGCCTGGTAGGCTGCCGCTTCTGCTTTCTGCTGGTCAAAGGTCAGGCGTTCCGTGTCGGGGTAATTGTCCGTGAGGCTGCGCAGGGCGAGCTCGCACTTGTTGTTTATTTCGTTGAGCTTCACAGCCTTGGCGCTTTCAATCCCGCCAAGCATGGTCACATGGTTGATCCCTGTTTCTGTCTTAGGCATGGCAGTCGGCCCCCTCGGTGGTCTTGACAGTTTTCAGCACAAAGTTTTCCCGATCCTTCTCGATGTTGACGTGGCAAAGCAGGTGAGCGTCACTCACGGCGCATGCCGGAGCGGGCTCGATTTCGGTTTTTTGCCATGCGGAAACGTAATACCCGTCGTCGCTGTAATCAGTGGGAACACCGTAAAGCTTCGCTTCACCATTGCCCGTTCCCATGTATTCAATTTCGAGGGTCTTTCCGTTGTGGGTAAAAATGATCTTCATATGGCAATCCTTTTCCCTGGTCATGGCCGCCTATCGGCGGCCAGAGCAGGAAACGTGTTTCAGGGTTCAGGCTACACTTTTGCGAGGCGGCACCCGATGTTCGTGTTCGAGGTGGAAGCAACGACGCTGAAGCTGCAGCAGAACAGGCCTGCGGCTGAACCAAGGTCCCAGCAGCCGCCGGTATAGCAAACGCCGTTCGCCACTGCGCCCCACATGCCATCGCTGTAGGTGCCGTTCGTTTCTGTCGCGTCCAGTGTTTTGGGAATGAAGGCGTCGCGCATGTCGTAGCCATCAGCCACATCGCTCAGCATATCCACCGTCCACCCGGTCATGCCGGAGCCAAACACAGGAATGGTGAGATTCGTTGCGAGATATGCCCGAGTGCCGTCATTGCGGTAGATTTCAAGCTTTTTGCTTCCGTCTGCGCGAACGCCATCGACCATTTCCCAGACGTTCCCGTACACGCCATGGAAGTTTCGCCAGGGCTTGTGGTTTGCGGCGTTGTCCACCGTCACGGCAGCAGAACCGGCTGTGTGCCCGGCGCCAAGAACCGACTGCATGTTGGAATTGGCAAATTCTGCAAGCATGAGCAGTTGCAGGGCAGCGCGCTGATACACATCCTGCATCATGAATCCTGCAACGCCGCTGACGTTTCTGTTTGTGCAAAGGGCCTTGAATGTGGAGAAGTCCTTGGACACAGCAGGATATACGCCGGGGACGCTCTGAACCTTCGTGAGCGTACTGTCCAAACTGCCCTTGTAGCAGCCGAGCATAAACTTGCTGATCTGGGCGCTGTTGTTCATGAACGCAGGGTGGATGTGGAACCCGTCAGCGGCAACGGGAGAGATCATGGTGATAGGGCAGTTGGCAAACGTTCCTTCCGTAGGGGTGTAGTTCTTCACGAAGAACTGAGGAATCTCGTTCATTACCTGGCCGTCAACGATGACGCGCTTGATGGCGCTGTAAACCGGGTGCCGGTCAAAATAATCCGTAACGAGGTTTTGCGGGTTGCCCTTGTCGTCAGTCTGGAAGAACAGGCCGCTACCACCGCCAGTGCGAACGCGGCAGATACCAAAGATCGGGCTCGCAGAAACAATTTCGAGGCTGGCCACTGCGTCAGCCGCGGCCTTTTGGGCCTGAGCCGCAGCAATGGCTACGATTGAAGCGCGGAAGCCGCTTTCGGGATTGTTGATCCCGTGTGCGTCAGAAGCCGCGTTATGTGTGTCCGTCGCGTCCTTGACTGCCTTGGAGCTTGCCGCCTTGGTGCTGTCGCTGGAGTTTATTGCGTCCGAAAGGTTGGTCACTGCGCCGTCAATACCTGCAGCGCCGGTATCGCCCTTGTCACCCTTTTCGCCCTTGAGGTTGACGCCTTGGGCTGGCCACGAGCCATCCGCTTTCTGGAACATGACGGACGTTCCGTCCCACAGATGTTCTGGCATCGGGCCGGTATCACCCTTATCGCCTTTGTCACCCTTGGGGCCGCCCGCTGGCCCTTGGATGCCAGTGTCGCCTTTGTCGCCCTTGTCACCTTTCTCGCCCTGATCTCCTTTCTCACCCTTAAGATCAGTGCCGGTTTCAGGGTATGTCCCATCGGGCGACTGGACGAACAGGGACGTGCCAACCCATTTATGGGCAGGGCGCGGGCCAGTCGTGCCCGCTGTGCCTGCGTCACCCTTATCGCCTTTGTCCCCCTTTTCCCCCTTGAGTTCGACAGATGGCGTTGCAATGCTGCCATTGTCGCTCGCAAAGGAAAGGCGCGTTCCTGCCCATATGGGTTTGGGTACAGCGGCCTCAATGTTTGATTTCGTTTCTGCGCCGTGCGCGTTGGGGTCAGAAAGGTGCGTCGTAAGATTTTTGGTGGCATTCACCACCGTCGTCTGAGCATCCTGCACAGCGCTTACAGCGCCGGTAACAGCTGCAACCAATTCTGCATTGGTCGGCTGATCTTCTGTGGTTTGGCTCATATGAACTCCGTTGCTTGTTGAAGCCGGGGCCACTGGCCTCAGCTATGAAATAGCGGCATCAATTCAGGGTCAGCCTGATCAGTATTTAGGATGCCCCTTGCAGTTCCAGGCGCGTTACCCTGCCGGAAAGGCGCGCAAGCTCAGTGGCCATATCAACCCCAGACACAGAAGCAGTGAGGTTATCAACCTGAAGCTGCGTTGAGTGATTGGTGAGTCGTATGACCGATGCGGCCATTTCGATTGTCGACTTTTCAACGTTGAGCCCCAGGGTCATTTGTCCGGCGATATCAACCACCCTTGCGGTAGCCGTTGCGACCTCAGCGGCGTGTGTTTCGACGGCAGAAGCAGCTTGCCCAGCAGACGTTGCAGCATTGGTTGCCGTTGTCGCGGCAGTGGTTGCGGCAGAGGTCGCCTGGGATACTGCTGCATTTACAACGTCTTCGTTCACAAGCTTGCCAGCCGCAGCCGCTATGGACTGTTCCATGTTGGCAGTTGCTGTGGACACTGCCTCGGCATTGGCTGCGGTGGCATTCTTCGCTGCCGTGGCCACCTGTGCGCTGGCAGCTGCAGACTGCTCACTTTGAGATATTGACTGGTGGGCTGTGGCCACTTCCGCTGCGGCATTCACGGCCAAGGTTGCTTTGGCCGTGGCTGTGTTTGCTGCCGCGTCAACGGTTTGTGCAGCAGCAACGGCCCTGGTTGCAGCAGACAAAGCCTCGTCCCTGTGCCTCTCGAGCCCTTGCGCCGCACTTTCAGCGCGCGAAGCCGCGGATGTTGCTACGCTTTCAGCATTTGCCGCTGCGGCAGATGAACACCCGGCTTTCTTCGCTGCGGATTCCGCGCGCTCGGTGAGGTTTTCAAAGTCCTCGCCAAAGAGTGCGGCCTCATTGCGCAGCGCCAAAAGCTGAGTGGCACCGGCCGTTGATATTTGATCAAGGCCAGCCTGCTTTGCGCCTGATACGGCCTGCATTGATTCTGATCTGGCCTGCGTCAAAGTGGCTATGGATTCATCCATAGTCGCTTCAACCTTGGCGCCGATCTCGTCGAGGGCAGAGGCTTTGTGCTGGCCGATGGAAGTTGTCGCATCAACCGTAAGCCGTTCCACTGTTTCTGCGGTTTGTTCGACCACAGAGTTTTGGAAGTGGCTGATGGTGCTTGAAACCCCATCAACAAGATTTTTCGCCCGCGTAGCGGACGCGCTTGCAGACTGAGCGGCTTCTTGAGCCGCCAGCCTTGAGGCAGATGCAACGTCAGCCGTGGCATTAAGCCTGGTCTCAACGGACTGCGCACCCTGCATTGAAGCCCTGGCACCTTCCGAATACTGGGCAGCCAAAGACGCCCAGTGCGCGACCTCTGTTTCTACAGCCTGTCCAGCACTGCGCGGCTCGTAAGCGGGCAATTCCATTATGTCTTGCAGGTTGCAATCTGCGTTTGGGACAACGCAGTTTCCCCTGATGCTGCGCATTGGCGCTATGCTGCTGTTTGCAGCGCAAGCATCTGGGAATGTGACAGAAACGGCATACTCGCTGCTTTCAGTGCCCAGTTCATTGGGCCATACCTGCAGCACGGCAACGCCCATTACATCGGTCACAGCCCGCGCCTCGCGCGGAACAATGTACCCGGCATAGCGTTCCGTTGTAGTAAGCCGCATTGTCACAACAGCCTTGCAGACAGGCGCGCCAAGCTGGTCAACGAACCTCGCGGTTACTTTGACTGTGGGTATTGTGTTGCTCATAGGTCCCCCACAAAAAGGCTGTCGCCGTGCTTGCGGCGTATCATCTTGGCCCTCGCTCGCGCGCAGCCCTCGTTGTATAGTTCAAGGGCTAATTTTGCCCCTTGGGCATCTGTCCACTCGATATTGTTTCCGCTCATGGCCTTAACTTTTGCCAGGGCCCCATATGCGATTGCGTCGCCCCATTCCTCGGCAATCTCTTCTGGTAAGGATTCCGCATTACGAGACGGCCTTACGGTGCACATGATTGTGGCAATGGCATCACGCTGTGGCACAAATCCAAGCAGAATGTCGTTTGCCGTTGAGCGATACTCATCTTTGTCAATGTGCGAGCCATCAATGTAGACAGACTCGACTCTGGAAATAGCAACGCCCTTGGGAGGATTGAGCCGTATTCCGCTATCCCCTTTGATTGCGTCTTCTTGCAGGGTCATGGACCACACGCCAGTCTTTCCGCAAAAATCGCCCGCAATGTATTGCAGGGCATCAATAACCATGCTGCGGGGGCAGGGCAGAACTTGTGGCAGAACCCTTGGTACAAGGACTCCAAGCTGTTCCATTCTGTTCATCATGCTGAACCTCCGGCGGGCGCGGTTGATTTTGCCTTTGGCCATCCAGCGTCCACCTGCAACTTGATCCCGAGGATCTGCGCATAGAGTTGCAGGTGGAGGGATGCCTTGCTGGCGTTACTGCTTTCGTTATCCCCAGACAAAATACTCGCCAGAATATGGTGTTTCAGCGCCGCTGCGTAGCCCTCTGGCAAACCAATCTCCTGCTCTGGGCTGGTTATGGCTTCCGGGGCCGCGCTGTATGTGGCTTCGACCCACACATCAGCGTCTTCACATGCGGCTGGGTAGACGTAGTAAATATTGGGGTTAGTGAGACGGTCATAGGCGAAATTTTCCACACTGCGCGCAGCGCGTGTGGCATCGGCCCATGCCAGCAGCAGGGATGGCTGCGCAGACACAATGGCCTGTCCAGGGGTGTCCCCGTCCTGTCCAAGGTTGCGCACAAGCTCAATAAGCGTTGCAGCGTTGCGCGATGCCGAGTTGCGCTTTTTGCTCGGCATGCGTTGCCGCATACCAGGCTCGAGCCGGATGGGCTCTGTAATCGCAAAGGCGTCTGGGCGTTGCATGACGACAACGCGCATGGACTCATTGAGGAAATCAAGGAGTCCAATACGTCCGTCGTCTCCACCTTCCCAGGGCCATCTTGATTCGAGGCCCGGTTCGAGGTCTTGCAGCGCGCCAGAAACCAAGCGCAATACCTCGGCGGCGCGCATTACTGGCTGTCCTTCGCAGCTTCCGCAGCCGCTTCGGCTTCGGCCTTGGTGTCGTAAGTGCCGACAACCATGTACGAAAACCGCTTGATCTTCTTCCAGGTAACTTTGCGGGAGCCGCCTTCTTCGACGACAACCGGGCGCGTTTCAACTGCGTCTTCAAGCACGTTCAGAAGGGATTCGGGAATAATCCCCTCCTCGTCGCGTTTGAGCAGGCACTGGTAGCCGTTAACGGCAATCGGCACTGGGGCGCGCTCGGCTTCTTCCTGGCCGCTTGCCAGAACGATTCTTACCCAGCGTCCCTTGCGAACCTGGTTCGTTGACATCCGTTCGCGCTGCGCAACCGTTGCATCGGTAGACGGGGCATCGTCCACGCCCTTCACTTCTGCGCTGGTGTCGGCGGCACCCGTTTCGGTTCCTTCCTGGGTGTTGGTCATATCTTTGTCCTTGGGCATGATTCGATCCTTTGCCTAGAGGGCGGAGGCGGCCACTTCAACGCGCGCCATGTAGAAGTCGTAAAGGATGACGGCGCCGTGGTAAGCCTTCCAGCTTACGCTTCCGCGCTGACCGAGGGGGTCGCCACTGCGGGGAACGCCGGGGTTAAGAACCATGGGAGTGATCGGGGATGCGCCACTCTTTTCACGCGCCAGAGGGATGACGCCAAAAGCGTCCTGGCCGAAGAAGAGAATGGGGTAGACGTCGGCGCAGGCACCGCTCGTAGAAAGAACGGCCTTCTGGCCAGCTTCGCTCGCAGCGCCAGCGTCAGCAAACGGCTCAAGGAGCGTGGTGCCGACGTAGCGGATGTTTTCCACGGTGCCGATTTCGCCAGGGAGGATCTGCTGCTGGGCGTATTTTTCCACAGGGATGAAGCCGGGCATGTCGCGGATATCGGAGTCCAAATCCGTATGACAAACGGCGATAAAGCCCTGGGGAATAGGCGACGTGTTGAAATTGGGAGACGCGCTCACAATCTTGGTGATCGGCTTTGCCAACTGCCGTTCAAGGCCACGGCGCACGCTGCGCTGCAGATTGATGTTCAGGGGCTTGTTGACGCTGCTGCGCTTCGTCGCAATCACGCCGCCGGTGGTCCCGCTGTAGTAGACGTTGGTACCGGCAAGCACCTTGCCTATGGTGACGCGCTCCAACATGATGGCGCTCTGTTCGCCAAGCATGTCAGTGAATTCGTTGAGAATAGGGTCTTCGTGGGTGTCCTTGATGACGTCAGTCAATTCAACCCAGTCGCCATACTGCTCAACGGTGCAGAACACATCCCTGAATTCAGGCTTGCTGGCTTCAGGGGTCACGCCTTCAACCAACACTTTGGGCTGGCTGGTAATGTGCTGATAGCCGCGGAACTTGATGGTTCGGGTGGAGTTCTTGGGCAGCGGCTTGGGATGCCCAAGGCGGGTTACACAGAGCAGGGGCTGAGCCCGCTTGAGAAGCTCTTTCGACATGTAACCAGCAGTGCGGTACGAGATGTCGCCGGTGGTAGTAATAGGCATAGCTGAACTCGCTTTCTTGGACTATTTTTCGAGGTTCCATCCAGCATCGAAGTCGTCCTTATCTCCGATGCCTGCGGGCGCGGCGGGCGCACCCCTTCCTGGCACAGCGAGAGCTCCCGTTGGATCAGCCTGCTTCGGCTTCGCCTGACGTTCGCTCTCAAATTGGGTGAGCAGGGCGCATATTTCGTTCGGGTCGAGCCCCGACTTTGCAACCTGCATAAGCCTTGCGCCTTCAGCGTATGGCTTGCCGTTGATCCATCCGATGATTTCGTTCTGCTTTTTGACCGCTTCGTCGCGCCTGGCCGGGTCAGTAATCATGGCTGCATAGTCAGGGTGCGTTTGCTTGAGCGTGGACAAGAAGCGATTATTGTGTTCCTGCACCGCCTGCTGCTGGCGCTCAAAGTCAGCCTTGCGCGTGGCAACATCCCGGTTGCGCTTATCAAGAACGACTTCAGCGCGATCAAGGGCCATCTCGGCCCCGTATTCTTCCATTCGGCTTCTGAGCCGTTCGCCTTCTGGCGAGTCCTCAAGCGCAAGCTCTGCTGCGGCCGGGTTCAGTTTTTTGAGGGTCGCAAATTCCTCAGTGAGGTTTTCAGGGACTTCAATTTTTTTCGGCGGCTCAGGTTCTGCCGGTGCGCTTTCGCGCGGCTGTTCCATCTGCGGTTGCGGCCGTTGGGGCTGCTCTGCGGCCGGTGGCTGTTCATTCTGAACATTGGTCTGCTTGCCTTCATCAGCCTTGGCGGGTTCCTGGGAACCAGCGGCTTCATTTCCTTCGCTGTTGGCTTCCTGCTCCTGACCTTTTTCGGCACTGCCCTTGGCTTCTGCTTCGTCTTCGCCGATGGAAAAGCCCTGATCGAATTGGGTCTCTTCGTCGTCAACGGGGGTTTCAACTCCCTGCTGCAGATCGTTTTCATTAACCTGGCTCATGATCTCCTCCTTATTCCGCGTCACGCGGTTTTATGGCGGTTATAAGGTCTCTGGCTGCGGTGGCCTTACCCTGAGCGCGCCAAATGGTGATATTGTCAGTTGCCGATTCCATCTCTTCATGGGCCTCGGCAATTACTGAACTCAGCAAATCTGTGATTGCTGTATAGACACCTTGCCCATTGCATGAGCGAAGCGTTCTTATGGACGCATCCTTTGAGCTTCGAGCGCTCATTGCATCGCTCCTTGCGGCGGCATTGCTGCGCCTGGCTGCTGGCCGCCTGGGCCCATTGTGGCTGGAACGGTTTTCGATAGGAGCATCAACAGCTGCTGCTGGATTTGTTCAGGGGGCAGGCCTTGGCGTTCAAGCTGTTCAACAAGCGCCGAGGCCTGGGCCTGAGCTTGGGCCTTAGCCTGGTCGAGCATCATCTGTTGCTGATATTGCTTTGCCTCGTCATCGGAGCGCAGGAGCCGTTCTGCTGGCAGGTCTGTCTGCTCAAGGGCAACCTCAAGTAGCTCTTTGGCCTTGAGGTATGGTTCAAAGGCGGGGATTCCGAGATAGCCGATCAGCGCCGGAACCTGTTGCGCGCGCACCTCTTTGGCTATGAGCGACTGGCTGCCAGAGGCGACCACTTCAAAGTCGCCCTTGATGTCCTCGCGCGGGTTCCACTGCATATTCCAGCGGAACATGGCCCGAATGAAGGGAGCCACAACGAAGTCGTCAAAATCTTTGACGTGATCCTTGAGCAGGATGTTGGACGCGCCCATGAGCATTGAAAGGCCGCTGGCTGTCTTACCTGCGCCCGCGATGTTGCCGTCGCCCTGATTGAAGCGCGGCGTGGAAACCTCGTCACCAACCTGCTGCCAAAAGTTTTGCAGGGTCATGTTGTGTTCAATCGCTGACGGGACCGTTACCGCTTGGAATGCCTGAGAAAGGTTGATGCCAGACTTGGCAAACAGGAACAGCTTATTGGCGCGCATCTCGTCAACGGACTGAGTGTCGTCAAGAGCCTGCGTGTTGATTCCATAAATTGGGCCGGAAGAGGCACCAGCATTATCTTGCATGGCCCTGACGGCAGCATTGATGCCGGATTGCGGCGTGCGCAGTTGGTAGGCGATACCCTCAGGCCAAAACGATGAATCGTCGTCTTGGTAGGGGTAGAAATGGTAAGGGATATCTACGCCTTCCAGCGGGTTCACCGAGGCCTTGATAATGGAGTTGCCGAGAATCCAGACGCAGGAGGAATAAATCTTGGTCATATCCTCTGCGGCAATCTCGACACCGGCAGACGCGAGGTCTTTGCCGGACAGGAATCCCCACCGTTCGTAGACGCGAAACCGCTTTTTAAGTGGCTGGCCGTTGGAAATATTGTCGTCATTGAGCTCGCGCACCTGCACTTCCCAATCAGAAAGCTGCGCGTCGCCGTCCTCGTTGGCCGCCATGTGGTCTTTGATCAACTCTGCGTCAAATCCTGGGAAGTTTCTCAGGTCGGCCAAATCCTTGTCAGCCATTGTGTGGATCTGCCAAACATATCTGAGCTCGGAAGGAAGGCGCGCGCCGGGGTCAGGGTAGATTTCCCAGATGCTCACAGCCTCATGATATGGGCGCAAATCCTGCGAGTATTCCTGCTCCTTCCACGAAACGTTGCCAGAGGCATCCTTGGTCGGAACGAAGCGTTTTGTAACGACACGCTCGATCAGGGGGCCTTTAAGGACACCCATGCCATAGAGGCAGGAGCTTTTGACAATCGTGCGGCAATTTTGGCGCCAGCTTGGGCGGCGCTGTCCGTTGGCATTGCATTCCTTCAGCTGGTCATCGATCACGTTTTCCATGGCCTTGGCGCGATCCTGAGCAATCCTGATCCTTGCAGGCTCTGTGTCTGCCTGAGCAAAAGCCTGATTGTAAGCCTCGGTTTGAATGTTTTGTGCCGCCCATGCGTCAGGGATTACGTTCTGCGCCTGCAGCTTTTGCATCATCTCGCCCATGATCTGCTGTGCGGCTTGGCCTATCTCGTCCTTGAGGGCATCCATCACGACATCATCTGGCAACATCGGGTCGGGAGTTGGGGATATGGACCAGTTTTTTGTGCGCTGAGGAAACAGCAAGTCCATAAGCCTGGCCGTCATGGTATTAACCTTGGCAGTCGTCAGCCGGTAGAACGCACGCGAAGACTTGTTCTTCTTGAGCCTCTTGGACACATCACCGGCATAGATGCCGCGATATTGCCGCAAATCCTCAAGCCAGCGTTCATTCACCATTGCGCGCGACCGCTGCGCCTCGCTGAATTCAGCCATGAGTTGAGACGCGAGGGCGCCAATGTTCGGGGCTTGCTGTTGTTCTGTGTCCATTTAGCTTTCCTTTCGCAACGCATCCAGTTGTCGTTGGAAGTGCTCTCTGTGCGCCTTGCAGGTCTCTTGACGAACATATTCGCGCAGTTCAGCTCTCCAACTTTTTATTTCGCTCCAGATGAGTTTCACTCCCCAGCCCACAACGGTCACAGCAATGGGGGTAAGGATTTGCAGGATGTCCATAATATCCACGGTCATCACTTGCCCCCGGCGTTCGTGTTGTTGCCGAGGAAGCGATCTTTTGCCGCCGAGCCAATGGACGAGCCGAGGTAGTAGTTAATGACCGCGCCAAAGCCGGTAGCCAGTGTGCCAAGCAGCATGAGCCCGGCGTCACCCAACTCGGCCTTGCCGCCGCTTATGACGAGGTAGAGCATGACGAAAAAGCCAATGGTCACGATGCACGACACAATGCTGGTGGCCCAGCTTGCACCGTGCCCGGCTTGGGCAAGCGCAACTTCGCGCTCTCGCGCCGACTTGACGTTCTCAAGTTCCGCATTGAGTTGTGTGGACTGCCATTCAAGCAGGCGCTGGCGTTCATCACTCTCAATCTGCTTGATCTTCACCAGCGTTTCAGGGTCAGCTAGGGCCTTTGTTACAGCCTCTGGATCAGAGTCCACGCCAAGTACAGAACCAAGCAACGCTCCAGCGGCTCCAGCAATGGCCCCAACAGGGCCGCCAAGCACACCACCCAATACAGGGGCAACTTTTGCAACGGCCTTGCCGACATCAGCCCAGCTCATTACAGCCCCCGCACGTAGCGCCGCAGGTCAGTAACGCGATTGAGCCAGCCCTTGAGAAACACTTCCTGGCTTGGCTTGGCTGCCACAAGATCGCGGTAGAACTGCTCACGCTGATCGAGCATGGACATGAGGATTTTTTCCGTGTCGGCCTGCTGCATGGCCTTTCGAGTTGCCGGGCCCATAATGCCGTCGGCATCCAAAGGCTGACCGTAGGTAACGCAGGCGTTGTAGCCACGCTGGGCAAACTTCACGGACTGCCGTGGGCCGCTGTTGACGGCAGCGTCGTAAAGGATGACGGCGGGTCGCAGGGGGATGAGATCAAGGTTTAGAGTATTCCACATCTGCCAGCGGAACAGGCCTGCAGCCTGTGTCTCGGTCAAGTTGCGGATGGTATTGCGAGTGACGGGCAGGATAACGCCCATGCGGTCGAGGGTGTCGCGGTTAGCCTGGGATTCGGCGGCCAGCTCCTGAAGAAATTTCAGGCTGACGCCAAACTTGGTGAAGCCGCCACGGTCTGCGGCATCGTCAGATTCACCACCTTCCCATGTGATGGTGAACTTGTGTGCAATGCTGAAATTGTCGGCCATGGCCTACGCTCCTGTTTGCGTGGAAGCGTAGCATGGCCTTTTATGCCCGAGTGGGCGTATGGGGGGCGTATGGGGGGGTATTGGGGGGCGTATTTGGGGGTTGACAGGTTTTAGCCGTTTTGTGAGGTTTTTTGTAACCGTATGAATTTACTGTATTCAGCCCTCCACATGAGAAGCGCTGCCAATTCCGACGAGTAACGAGCGTTTGCACCGTCCCCTTCAACGGCGATTGGTGCACCGGCGTCAACCCATTCCTTGACCCTTGCCTCGCCTACACTCAGGTGCTTACGGATGTCGGTCATGGAATTCAGCGGCACAGGTATGTAGGCGAGCACCATGCTTAATATCCCCCGATGAGATCGGCAGGGCCGCCATATGACGACACGTTTCCGCGATCAGCCCAATCGGTCATGGGGTTCAGGTCAATCTCTGCCAGGGCAAAACACAACGCGGCAGCAGCGGGAAAATCAGTGGGCTTGCACGTCATGTCTTCTGCCTGCATTTTCTCTATGTTGTTCCTGCCTTCACAGTTCTTCCCCAGGAAGAGAGTCTTTTCTGAGAGCGTGCGGCGCTGCACAAGGGCGTGGTAAAAGGCCATAAGCCCCTCTCCCTTTCCGTGCCAGCCCTGAGGATCGTCAAATCGTATGATTGGAAGGCGCACCTTGCGACGGTCATCATTGGTGTCGTCGAGCATGAAGGCTCGCGTGTCGGAGAGTGGGGTCGCCCACGAGCGAACCATGAGCAGCATGGTGAATTTCTCCACGGCAGATATGAGTTTGCTCACGTCTGCGCTGCATTCCTCCGCAAGCAGGTGCACGTCGTGCCGGCCGCCGAGGATGTTCTGGCGTGACCGTGTTTCTGCCAGCACGGCAACACATCCGTTCCGTTCACCAGATGGCCACACAAGGCTTCCTGCTGTCCTTCGGTATGCAATGCCAGTTGCTGCGTCTCGGACGTACCGCTCTCGCGTCACTGCGTCTATGAGGCTTCTAAGTCTTGCCATGTGTGCATTCTCCTACGAAAGGTCCATGCCTTCGCTGACGCCACCACCTGACTGAAGCAGTTCGTCAAGGGCATCAACGGTTACGTCAACTTGGTCATCGTTCTGATGGGTCATTGCTGGCGAAAATGCGGCAAGCTCACCAAGGTATGCAGGCAGCCATGGGGCATGTTCGGCAGTTTCTGGAACCCACAGTTGCCCTGCGCGAATGAAGGATAGGATGTTGTTTACCCTGCTTACCTTGTCCGTGCTGCGTTGCTTCGCAATGATCGGGATGTCGCGCAGTGCTGTTTTGCGCCTCAGGCCTTGAATCAGACCCGTTCCGCTGGCCTTGTCTTCGATAACTGCCCCACGAATCCTTGCGCGATTAAACCCTTTGGGCCTGTGGCTTTCCAGAAATTTGATGGCTAACGGCTCAAGGTCTGGCACCTCCCATTTGCCGCGCAGAACGTCGAGCAGATAGACGTTGATTCCATTCAGCCCCCAAAAGCTCATTACTGAGAAGTCGTTGGTCTCTGCGGCTTTCAAAGCGGTATCCAAAACATACAGGACGGTGTGCACAGCTGGCGGCGTGGAGTATTGCTGCAGCCACGATGTCTTGATCATGGCGCCACCGGCAGGGGTGGGGCGTTGCTGATACTGCGCGCTCAGTGTGTAGGGGTCCTTCTGTTTCAGGTCATTAAGGGACTCAAGACTTTCTTTTTCTTGCCAATAGCTGCGTTCGTTTTCAGTCCCTTCGTCAATGATCGCTTGAATTTCAAGGTGCTTGAACTCTGCTGCAAAATCCCCTGAAAGGGCATGGGCTGCCGGGTCATCCTCGTGCAGGCGCTGCATGACCATGATGATTGGTGTATGCTCTGAACTGGCTCGGCGGCTGCGGATAGTACCTGTCAGCTTGCGGTTAACGGCTTGGCGCTTGGCCTTGCTCCAGATGTCGTCAGCCTTGAGTGGATCGTCGATTATGATTGCGCCGCTGAACCCTGGTCGGATGTAACCGGCGCGGAAGCCCGTCACCTGGCCGCCTGAACTGGCAGCATACAGGCCGCCGGTGGTGCGGTTCATAAACTCAAGATTCCAACGGTTCTTGGCTCTGCTGTCGTTCTTAATCTGGCGTGGCCACAACGCCTGAAATTCTTCGAGCGTGACAATTTCGCGTACGGTTTCGGAGTTGAGTAGGGCCAATTCCTTTGAGCCAGAGAGGTGCAGGAATCGGCAGCTTTGGCTACGCGCAAAACACCACGCCATGAAATGGATTACGGCCAACTCTGTCTTGGTGCCGCCTGGGGGCATGGTAATCAGCAGGTTTTTTGTTTCGCCGCGGTACACAGCCATCAACTCGTCAGCCATTTTGGCATGATGCCAGTTGACCAAAAACGGCTGGCACATGCGCGCCTGGAACATGACCGCTGTGAATGTCAGCAAATCAGCTTCGCAGGCCTGCCGTATGGCGGCTAGTTCGGACTCTGACGCCTTGGCAAACAGCATCAGTCATCATCCCCTGAAAGATCACCGGCCAGCACCGCGCGCACAACACGATCTGGCGTGGGGGCGGCAACGGGTGCCGCAACTGCATCAGCAGCTGCACCTGCCTTGGCCTCAGTCTGCTGGGTGACAGTGACAGTCGTCTGTGGGGCAGGAGCATGCACAGAGGGTGCAAGGTTCTTACGCGCGCGGGAAAGCGTTTCAATGTCGTCTGGGCTCGTTGCCTCCATGGCTAGGGCAATGGCCCTGTCTGCCAAGGCTATGTCCAGTGAAGCCAGCATTCCCTCAGCCTGTAACCGCTCCTGCACGACGGTTTGCAAGGTGTGCCTTGTGCGCAAGGGTAACTCTTGCGTTTGCATTTCTACGGCGGCCATTTCTTTGACTGCCGCAACTTTTCGGGCGGCGAGCTCTTGCATTTGCCCCTGAATCCATCCTTCGGACTTTGCACGCCGGGACACACTGCTGACGTTGACGCCAAACTTCTTTGCCACGTCACCGAGGCTGATGCCGCGCACCTCATATTCGGCCTTGGCTGCCTGCCACTGGTCCTCAGACAGTCTAGCCATGGTCATAACCTCCAAGCCCATGTTTTACGCGGTCACGCTCTTCTGCGCGCTTGGCATTGTTAAAGCGGTCAACGCTCCCAACAAGGTATCCAGTGATCCGGCGGGTGCGTTCAAAGCCGACGCCCTGGCCGATCATTTTGTCGTCAGCTTCAGTCATGTCGATCCCCGCTAATCAGGATGGTTACAAAAAGCAGCCATCCCCATCCGTCTTTTCCGGCCATCATCAAGCCGAACGCGCATAGTACGCAGATTACGACGAGGCAGAATTTTGCCCAATTTTTAGGACTCATCATGCTTCCTCGCGGTTAAATTTGCGTACGCCAGTTGCTAGGACATCAAGCGTTTCGTCTTCTACACGCTCTTGGCTTTCCAGCATGACGGCAAACCGCAGTTCTTTGACCTCGCCTTCGATAGCTTCAAGCCCATATTCTTCGCCCCTGCCTGCCCATTCGCTTGCCGGGTGTTTGGTTCGGGCATGTATGAGCCTGCGAGCTATAGCCTCAATGCACTTGCGCCCCTGGGCGGCATTGCCGTTGCCAAAAATCAACCTGATTGTGAGCCATGGCATGCGCTCAGTTTCTGCGGCCATTTTGCGCCTCCATGAGCTCAACAATCCACCTGCGCTGTGCAGTCAGAAACGCGCGCTCCTGGCGATGAATTAGGACGTCTGAGCGCAAGCTGGGAAGCTTTGCGTCAATGAGGGCAATTCTTGCGGCCAGGTCTTCATCGGAAGTCGTTCCAGGGGCAGTGCAAAGCTCGGCGGCAAACGTAAGGGCCACGAGGATACAGAAGCCAAAGAATGCAGAGATGATAAAACCTTTCAGCATAGCAAAGCTCCCTGACCTGGTGTGCTGGCCGATTTCTTGCGGGAGACTTTGGCCTTCGTGCCGGGGATGCAATAGCTGTCAGGGTTCAATTCCTGAATCTCAATCTCCCAGCGCGGCGTGCCGTCGGTGTAGTATTTGCCTGTGCCGCTGAGGTAGCCCACAACGAGGGAGTCGTCCCGCCAGATCTCCATCTGGGTTATGCAATCTTGAATTTGCTTCAAAAAGTTATCAGCGTCGGGCTTGGTGATGGGTCGAACAATGTGCTTTAACGCCGCTGCGTGAAATTCTTTGGTGCTGCCATTGAACCAATCCGGCGCAGTCTTTTGCACCTGGAGAAAAACTTTAACTCCAAGCATGACTGCGCAGTTTATCTGGCGTTCTGGCTTATGCTGGGCCAAGAACGCCTTGATGGTCTCCTCGTTGGAAACCTGCTCTTTCTTCTTGTGGGCATTGCCGCGCACCTTGCCGTTGCCGAGCTTGATAGCGCCGACGGCGGTTCGCATCTGTGCGGTGGGCTTGATGGGGATGATAAATTTAATCATGGAGCACACCTCTACTGGGTTATTTCGAGGACGCGGCCAAGTATGGCGCGAGAGGATTCGGGTTTGGATGAAACCAGCGCAGCAATTCCCTGAGATCCAAGCTCCATGACATGCTCTTTGCCGTGCGCCAGCTTCCACGATTCTACAAACTCGCGGCGGCGCCATTCAAGTTTCTCAGTTTCCCATGAGCAGGCTGCATCCCAACCGCCCATGCCACGCAACACATATGCCGTTGTTGCGCAGAACTGAGGGCAGTTGTATCGGCCATATTTTCCGATGTCGGCAATAAGCTTGTTCCATTCTGCCAACGCTGCCATATCCAGAGCATGCTCAGGCTGAACAAGGCCAATGGCTTCATCGATGCTTATGCGCAGCACGGCATAGGGTGGAAGCGTTTTATACACATACTTTTCTATGACTCTGCTCACGCCAGCATCTACCGCGTCGGCTGAATAATGCGAAAGCAGATTAAGCCAAATCCCAAGCAAGCTTTCTGAAAACTCTTTCCCAAAATTGGCAGCAAGGGCCATTAGGGCTGCAAGTTTCCTTTCGTCTTCTGTCTGCTGTCTCATTGCTGTGCTCCCTCAGTTGTGCCTTCGCGTCTTGCCAATATCCGCTGTCCAGCCTCGAAGGTGAGTCTGGCAGCCCTGTCTGCTTGAGATTCTTGCACTGGCGAATCACGTCCACCCTGGGCACGTTGCTTCGGAGGAGGGGGAGTCCTCTTCCAGTAACCCTTGCCTATGAAGTTGCTTGCGAGTGGAATGAAGGCTCCGTTGTCGGTATTCCACTGTTCGGACTTTCCCCACATTTCCAACGCCGCAAAAAGATCGCACAGGCCAGGCAAGGCGCGCTTTTTGCGTTGCGTCTTCCATGCAACCCACGCTGCATCGTCGTCCCTGTGAGTGTCAGGATATGCGTCCATGAACTGGACAAAGGTGATGTCTGGGGTGTCGTCGTCTTGCGGTTGACCCCCTGCATCGTTTGGCACGGTATCTGCTACGCGCGCGTCCGCGCCCGCAGTAAGATATATATTCTTATTCTTATCCTTCTCCTTATCCTTATCAGGCGTAGGGGCTTCTGTAGCCCCTTGGAAGGGGCTTTGAAGGGGCTTCGAAGGGGCTTCGGTAGACCCTTTGCAAGGGGCTTCTGTCATTCCGAACGCATAACCATATTTCTCAATAAAAGCAGATAGTAATGAGCACTTTGGAAGTCGTTGCCACTCTGAGGCGATCCACTTGGCGCGATTGTCGGTAGGCTTAACAGTTTCACCGATCTGAAACTTTGCCATGTTGAACACCCAGACAACTTCGGCTTCTTCGTCGTAGGTGCAGAATTTTGCATCTATGCACTGGTGCATGGCCGCCTGAGCGCGTTCTACGGGTAAATTAAGATCGTGGGCAACGTACATGATTGGCATGTAGTACAGGCCAAACACATTACTGTGCGGCGATGTAAGCAGATACATGGCCACAAGCATTCCGTCAGGGCCAGCCTTGCGAAGGGTTCGCCCGGTGTCTCCTGTCCAGAACTGGGGGGCAATCATCGCAAAATCACGCATAGTTTCCCCCGCGTCTCTGTCGCCACTGGTTGAATGACGGAACGCCATCAAAGAGTTCCTTAACTTTGGGAGGGCAGGCGTGCTCAAGGCAAAACTTGCGTTCAAACGCCTTTTTCTCCATCAGTTCCGGCTCGGCCTTGTTTGGGTACTGCACAAGCCACCCGTCGCGGTCTTTGACGCAGTATGCGACGACATACGGGCGGCAAAGGGTTATTGCGCGGACGACGGTGCGAGGATTGAATTTTGTGATATCCATGGAATCTCCTATGCCATTCCATACGCTTCATCGTACGTCGGCCCCCAGCATGCCCCGTGATACCCCGCCAGGTGCTTCTTCTGACATTCAGGGCAACGCCTGGTGGGCGACACGCGGTCGCAGTCCACACAGTGATTCTCCAGGGGTGGCGTTGCCGGGCCAAGGTCGGGGTCTTCGAGCTTTTCCTTCGCAAGGCGATTCTCTGCTACCACAAACCAGCTCTTGACCTTGAGCGACACGCTGCTGCGTCCACGGCCGAGTTTTTTTGCGCACCATGTTGCTGTGTGCTCCGGGTAATGTTCCCGCAGGAACTGCAGCTCGGCGTCTGTCCATGGGCGGCCACACATTATGCGTCTCCCCTGGGCAAGCTGCGTTCAATCCCGCAGGCAGATGCAGGAGGGC
The DNA here is from genome assembly GCF_053570625.1 of Desulfovibrio faecalis. Taxonomy (NCBI): domain Bacteria; kingdom Pseudomonadati; phylum Thermodesulfobacteriota; class Desulfovibrionia; order Desulfovibrionales; family Desulfovibrionaceae; genus Desulfovibrio; species Desulfovibrio faecalis. The sequence continues at coordinate 2,499,536 of NZ_JBRBQR010000001.1, read as the reverse complement.
AGAACAGCGCCTCAACGCCACGGCCTACGGCTACAGTGCGGCCAGATATTGCCCGCGCCTCCCCGGCCATGAGGTCAAATCCCAATGCCTGAGCTGCGGCCATGCCCTCAGACAACACGGAGCAGATCGGCTTTCCGGCTGGCAGGCTGGAGCGGTGGCCTTCCAGTGCATGCACAAGCAGGCGTACGGCGCGCAGATGTTTTTGTTTTGTGCGGGTGTCCATAGCTATTTTGCCTCCTTTCTGCGGGCGCTGCGTGTGTATTCGCGCGCCTCGTCAGGGTTGCGCAATCCAAGCGAGTTTGGGTCCTCGCCGGTCTCGCGCATGAAATATTCCATCCAGGCAGTGGGGTGTTGCGGGCTTTTGAGCATTTGCCCGTCTTCGGTAGACGAGGGCCAGTGCTGGCGCGTGTCGTATTCGTAGGCCTGCGGGGATATGCCGGCCTTCCATGCGCCGCGGTAGTCGTAATCGGCATTGGGGCCAATCATGTCTTCAAGCAGATCCGCATTGCTCAACTGTTCGCCCGAGGCGGCAACGTCGTCAGCAACGTCTGCAAACCACTTCGTTCCGGCAATCCAGGAGCGGAATTTTTGCTCGTCTTCGGGGTTCAGTTGTGTTGGAGACCAGTCGGAAGAGGCATGCGCCTGATAGGTGTCGTACCAATCGCTCATGACCAGAACCTCCACCAGGGCTTGCGGCATTCAGAACCGCTGTGCGCCTTGCTCAGAAGCGGATAACAACGTGTCCTGTCCCTGAACTGGGCAATGGGCAGGAGCAACGCCATTACGACGCGGCAGTCTTCGATCACATCGTTCATGAGGCCGCGCACGTCGCGGGCGCACTCAGGATCAATGCCGCTGAGTTCCGAGTCTGCAAGCCTGCGCTGCGCATCGCCAAGAGTGGCAGACACGCGGGCAACAGCAGTCAGCACCTCAGCGCGGGAGGTAGCAGGGGGAATATCGCAGAGGGCGCGGGGGTCGGCCTGGGCCTGAATCCAAGAAAGAAGAATGTTGTTGCCCATGACGCGGCACAGGGTTGGAATTTTGTCGAGGCCAGGGGCATATCCGTCGCGCGGGCGCTGATACTGCCGCACCGCATGCACAGAAATGTTGGCCGCCTTTGCAATTTCTTCGTCCGTCATGCCGCTGGCAGCTTTTGCCTCGCGCATGGCGTCGACATGGCTCATTGTTTGGTAGTCCATAGGGTTAAATTCCACTGATATTAGATGGTTTCATGAGCCTTTGGCCATGCCATTATGGGACATGGCAGAATCCAAACTTTTATTCCGAGCCCACATCACGCCCAAACGCGGACGCCTGCTTGTCACCGTTGTCTCGCCGCTCATGCCCACACCTCTGTACCGAAGCTACCCCGGCGATATGCCGCAGGATGCCGCCGTCGAAAGGGCGGTGGGACATGCTGCTAATCAGCTTACGGGTGGGCAGCCCGTGCAGGTTCGTGCGGTATGGCAGGCGCTGTTGAACTGATCTCGGGCATATCCTCCACAGCCTCTTTCGCCTTGAGCAGAATGTAGTCGGCGGTGCGCTGGGGAATGTTTGCCCGGCCGTTCCTCAGGGCTCGATAATGATCTCTGGAGATCCCCAAAGCGGCGGCAGCTCGAGAATGTGTCCCATAAAAATTTTCAAGTGATTGAAACGCGGTTTGAATATCCATAGTGGTACCTCTTGGCTAATGATAAGAGATTATAGCTTATCAATCAACAGACAAACTAGCCAATTGAAAATCTCTTACCCTAACGTAGGGTAACGCTTATGAAAGGATTTCAATTTGAAAGGGCTCTTGTGGAGCTAGTGAGTGAAATTTCCCTGAAGAAGGGAATCAAGGCTAAGCCTTTGGCTGAAAAGGCCTGGCCAAATAGAAAAGATGCTGGGACAAAATGGCGAAAAATTAGGAATGGAGATCCGCCGCAAGAACTATCAGTGCGCGATGCCTATGACTTGGCTTGCGCTATGGGGATATCAATTACTGACCTGTGCGGAGCGGCGCAGACGAAGGTGTTGGGTATGGACTTGACTGTTCGCCAGCAACCTGAAGAAAAAAATACGGCACAGGGTTCGCAGCAAATCCAACCTATTGTCACTCCTGTCGAATTTAGTCCCACCTACAAAAATTAAACAATAAATTTGTTGAGGGGAAAATGGGGATAAAAAGTTGGCTTGGAGAAAACTTCGGGGGTCCCGAATCAATATGTAAATCATTGCTCAAGGTATATAATGGATACATTTTACGAGGATGCTCAAAAGAAGAAGCACGCAGACTTTCGTTAGAAAGCCGTTATTCACTAATCAAGACAATTCCAGAGTCTAGTTTCGATTCAATTCTTGTTGAATGCAGCGACCTTGGCCAACTGGCATATGTTTGTATTGTCTACGAGCAACCGCAATATGGTGGGGATAATATTATTGAAACAATGATCAGAGTCGGCGAATTCTACGCAAAATACGCTCCAGAGCATGCTAACGGGATTGTAGGCTTTATTGCGAGAGTTACTTCCTATATCAAGTGTGTGAAAGATGGCGACTGGGCAGGAAAGGCCGCTTGTGGTTTAGATGACCCGCCATTAAAGTCACTTTTGTATAAAACATTCAGCGATATTGATCAGAAGCTTGGTCTTTAGTGCAAAATGCCTTTAGGCAAAGAGTGCCATGAGAATAATCAAATGCATAATGTGTGCTGTTGTGGTGTCTATTGTTGCGTTGATGCCTATCTATAGCCATGCAATGCTTACTCTTGATGATTATCGGCGCATTTACCCTGAATATAACGATATGACTGACTACAAATTGACTGTAGCAATACATGAAAAATATTTTAATAGGACTCCGTTTGAAAAATTTGCTAAAGAGTTTAATGGCCCGATATCTGAAAACAATGTGTTTACAGTATTTATAATATCTTTAACTTATAGTAGGCAGTTTTTCCCACAATATAATGCTATGAGCGATGAAGAACTTATGAATTTTTGGTATAAACAACGATACCAAATGATGAATTTTCATGATTTTAGAGATAAATTTTATGATGGAAAAGTAACTATGCCTAAATATAAAATTGATGAATACAGAAATATGGTTGAAATATTGCTGAATTAACTCCCCCCTCCCAAAGAGTCCCAAGCCGGACAGAATCCAAGAGTATGAGAACTCTGTGCTGGCGCTGCTGGGGTAGCCTGAAATTATTCAATCATACATGGAGTAAAAACCATGCCACACACTGGATACACGATTTTTAATGGCGCATCGGGCGAAGGATATCCCTTTGATATTTATACCCGAGGCTCTGATCTTGATTCAACCGGTGGAGTGTATATTTTCGTCAACAAAAAAAATTGCCTTGAGCGATCCTCAGAAGTTCCATGCGACCCAATTTTAATTGGTGAAACCGATGATCTAAGCGAGTTGGATGAAAATTGTGAATGCCTGAATGAGCACGGCGCCGACCTTCTGTGCGTTCTCGTTGAGAACAATGAAGATCAGCGCCGTAAAATATATGACGACATTTCAGAAGAATACCAGGATGTCCCATGCGAGTAACATCAAATGTTCGAATTAAGACGGGAGCCTTGGGCTTCCTTGATTGACCCAAAAGAACAGCAATTTTCGTGAAAATTCTGACCATTCAGGTGCAAATCTCGCCAAGTCTTCAACGTTCCCACTGGCTGCTGATAAACTAAATCTCGCCGCAGATTTGGATATTTTATTTCTTATCTCTTCACTTTCCCGTTCAACTTCACAGCCACCGCCCTCGCAGGGCGTGAACCACTTTTCCAGGAAGGCATCAAGTTCTTCCTGGAATTTTTTGTTTGATTCAGCGGAGCCGTAGCCTGTGGGGATAAAAACCCCATCATCGACCGGGCAAATGTGACTGCACCCCATATCTATGTGGATACCGCGCTTGACCCAGATTGGTGAACTCATACCTTTCGCCCTCCTTGCCCCCGCCTGGGGGCTTTTTTGTGGCTTTCTATTCTTCAGTGATTCTGATCTGGCAAATTTAAATAAGAGATTAACACCTATTTTTTTCTTGCACAGTAGGCTAAATTCTCTTATATTGATTTTGCCAACGAGGAAGAGGTTGCGAGCGCAGGTTTCGGCCCAGAGTAGCGAACCGAATTCTCAATCGGCAGCAACTTGGCGGCATGAAGGCCCGGCCACAAGTCGGGTGCTGGGAGCAAGAGGCCCAGCCGTAAGCTCGAATAGAGGCCATTCAAAAGTTGTCAAAAATGCCCACTTGGGCGGGTTCTGTAGATCCGTCGCGGAAGATCTAACGGCGTCGGGGAGGTTCGGGGGAGGTGACTAACCCCCAGGGTGACAACCTGCAACCGAGTTCGGCAATTATTCAGGCACAACGAATTTCTTTCATATACCGCCAGCGTTACGGCGTTGGCGGCAATGAAGGAACTTCTAAAAGGTGGAGGAAGCCATGCTTAATGCACAAGAGGAACAAGTGATTCGTAACCTGATCATAAGGTTGCGCTGTGAAGACAGCAGTCAGGTTTCGCGAGAAGTTTTTGAATCAATGAATAGCCACCATTTGCGTTTATGGCTCAACTCGTGGGTTATTCCCGGCCTTGAACTTATGCTCCCTGAAAAGCGCGACCTCAAAACCGCGATTGGGCTTACTGAATGAATCTTTCCCCACCGTTAGCGACCAATTTCGGGACTACCCGCAAATGGTCGCCGCCGGTGATGGAGAGGTTCTCCATAGTAAGTGCAGGTTCGATTCCTGCTCGTTTGCCGAGGACTGGCGTGAAGGGAGGCCGTGGTCAGGTTCATGGCTGATATGTCTACGGGGCAATAACTCCGTGGTAACTCTGGAGAGACAAATGGCACGGGCGGCCCGCCCGATAAACGCGCCCCGGAATGGGCCGAGGGGCAACATTTGCGCCGCGTTGGATGGCTTCTGTCGCGTCGCTGGGGCCGTGAACATCGGGTTCGCGGCCTTTTTAAATTTTGGAGGGCCCATGAAAACATTCTTCCTGCTGATCACGTTTTACCTGTCGAACAACACGCCCTTGCATGTCGAACGGCAAGCCACCTTCCTTGAAGGCGCGCGTCCGGTCAGAACCATGGAAGAATGTCTCAGTGTGGCCGCAGATCAGGAGGCACGGTTCAAGATGGCCTTTGCCAAGAGCAACGGCTTGCTCAAGAAAAAGGTCAAAATCAAATGCCGGGAGGGCAAATGAGCACCAACGAATCCTCGCCTGTTTCCCTAAAATTTGTCGGCAAAGACTATTGGGGAAGGGCGGTTTTCAAGGGAAGCAATGGGCGATGGTACAAAACCACAGACTTGCTTCTTCCTGAAGCTCCGCACCAGATGACTGCGACTGAGCAAGCACTGCTTCTTGCAAGCCTGCATTCCACAGACAGCAGAGATGGTGAACCTGGCTGGCCAGTGGCTGTTTCCCGGTTCACGTTTTCAGAAGGCATCTAGCCAGGGCTCAACGCTCAGGCATTCCACATACACTTCACATACCGGGTGAACCCGTCAGGGAGGAATCAATGGTCATCCGCGTCGGCCCTCGGCAATCGAGGGAACAGTCCTCCCATGGCTCTGTAGCAGTGAGGCACACCGTTAAGGCCGGTGGATAGCCGCTGAACAGAACAACTGCCATGGGGGCAATCGAAGGCCGGGGGTGTTTCCCTTCCCCCGGCCTTTTCCATTTTTAGCGACGGGGCGTAGCGCAGCCAGGTAGCGCAGCGGCGTTGGGAGCCGAAGGTCGCTGGTTCGAATCCAGTCGCCCCGACCAATTTTCAAATGGAGTCTGCCATGTGCGAGCACAGCTACGAATACAAGGGGTACCGTTCATACGGTGCTGACGTTCCTGATCTTATGCAGGGCTGCTTTTATCCAGGTGACGAGCCTGGATTGCGTTGCAGACTGACTGACGATCCGTGCGACCTGGATGAATGCCCGTTGAAGATCAACAGTGAGGAGGGCATGCAATGAGCGTGCGAGATATTCTGATCGTTCTGTTCGGCCTCATGTCCATGCCCATTGTCATTGCTATCGGCGCACGCCTCGGAGGATAACATGACAATGTTCGTCTGCCGCAATGGCGTACTTATTACGCTCAGGGGAACAAAAAAAGAAATCATGGAACAGATTCGTTCCTGGTGCCCCTCAGGTTTTCTCATTGAAATTTTCAGGCGGGGGAGGTTGGCGCAGTGACAGAAGCCGAATATCACGCAAACAAGTCCCTTTCCAAATCTGCGATAGACCTGATCCTTGAATGCCCCGCGCTGTACAAGGCATGGATAGAGGGGGTTGGTGATGAAGAATCAACCTCCTCCCTATCTTTCGGGGGTATGTTCCACAAGCTCACTCTTGAACCTCACAGGTTCGGCATTGAATACGCTGTGACCGAGCACAATCTATCCACCAGGGAAGGCAAGGAATTTAAGAAAGAAGCCGCGGGCAGAATAATTTGCAAACAGCCCGACTATGAATCGGCACTTTTGATGTCTGACGCCGTGCGTGACCATCCACAGGCGAAGTACCTGTTTAAGGATTACGATGCGGAAAGGGCTATTTTCTGGGAGCGAGAGGGCATTTCCTGCAAAGCGAAGCCTGATATTGTCTCAAGAATTTCAACTCCAGAATATTCAGCCAGGTACATAGCTGATCTAAAAACGACAGACAGTGCAAATCCAGCCCATATTCGCAGAAGCATAGCGAAATACACATACTATCGACAGGCAGCGTGGTACTTGGATGGAATGGCCGCCATTGGTGAACCATGTGACGCATTCCTCTTCATCTTCGTCGAAAAATCATATCCACACCTCGTTACCATGTGCCAGCTTGATAACGCTGCCCTCGAAGCAGGACGAGCCGATTGCGCCCGCGCAATTTCAAAACTCAAAGAATGCCGGGAAACAGGTCTGTACCCCTGTTATACACAGGACATTTTAACAATAAGCCTGCCGCCGTGGGCGGCGTAGGAGAATTGGGATGAGCACCGCACTCAATCTTGCGAAGCCACAAGCACCGGCTCAAAGAGAGCACAAATCATTTTCTGATTTGGTCAGGGCGAAGGTTTCCAGCGTTTTGGTTGGAAAAAAGGCCGATGACTTCGTTACGTCATTGGTAAGCCTTATGAACCAAGACCCCGCTCTCAAGAATTGTACACCTATGAGCCTCATTTCGGCAGCGTTGCAGGCTCAGAGCCTTAATTTGTCGCTCAATAAGGTGCTTGGGCAGGCTTGGGTTGTTCCCTTTAAGGATAAAAAAATCAGCGAGATCAACCCCGCCACTGGTGAGCCTTTCCTCATGGCTTCATTCCAGATTGGCTACAAGGGTTATCTTCAGCTTGCGATTCGCAGCGGCCAGTACCGTAAGATCAACGTGCTTTCCATAAAGGATGGTGAGCTTCTTCAGTATGACCCTCTGAACGAAGAACTACACACTGATCTTATCCAAGATGACACCATCCGCGAGGAAACGCCCACAATCGGCTATTACGCCATGTTTGAATATATGAACGGCTTCAGGAAGACGATGTACTGGAGCAAGGCGAAGATGGCCGCGCACGCCGACAGATTCAGCCCAGCATTTAGCTTGAAGGCCAAAGGGGGGAGATACCCAAAAGTCTCTTTTGCGGACTTTGAAGCTGGCAAAGTCAATGAGCGTGATATGTGGCTCTATTCAAGCTTTTGGTACAAAGACTTCGACGGCATGGCCTATAAGACTATGCTGCGGCAAATACTCAGCAAGTGGGGCATAATGTCTGTTGAAATGCAACAAGCATACATTGCCGATATGCACGCCGTTAACGAAGGCGGCGTCACGTCCGATATCGTGGACGCTGAATACAGCGAGGGGGATGATTCCAAGGCTGAACTGCCCCCGGCTGCCCCCGGCGAACACATAGACATGGATACCGGGGAGGTTACGCCGAAAGAACCTGTCCCGGCCCGAGCGAAAGCGCCTGTTCAGGCACAGCCCCCTGTTCAGAAAGAAGAACGTGCGGTTCCCACGGAACCAGCGCCGCAACCCCAGCAGCAGAACAGCCAGAATCCCAATGCTTTCCCATGCCCGCGCACGGATGGGGCCACGATGGTAACGGAAGCCGACTGCGAAAAGTGCAATCAGCGCACCCGCTGCCCTGAATGGGCCGTTGATCTTCCTGAGGAGGGATAAGCCATGGCACTGGCAGATTCTCGAATGAAGCTCCATGCCAGCCCGCCAGCAGTCAGTTTTGATTTTGCTGGTCTGGTTTCGTGGGCCAGGGGTATGACCGGGAAATTTGAAAATCTGGTTGTGACGGAAGATCAGGTTCCTGAGATCAAGGACTGCATGACCGAACTGAACAAGGCCAAGATCAGCCTGGACAACTCCAGAAAGGAGACGGTCAAAGAGTTGAGCGCGCCTCTCAAGGCATTTGAGGGGCAGATCAAACAGGTCATGGCCATCTTCGACGAAACCTACAAGTTCTTGGGCGATCAGGTTCAGCATTTCGTCGAGCAGGAGCGCGAAAAGAAAAGGGAGGTTGTTCAGGGTATCATTGCCGAAGAGCTTGAGAAACGGAAGGGCGAAGTCCAACCCTTTGCAATCCCCATACAGGACAAGTGGCTGCTTAAATCAACTACCCTGAAATCCATCCGCGAAGCTGTCCAGGGCATCATTGACCAGCGCATTGAGTCGCTGCGGTTGCAGCAGCAGGCAGATCAGGCGAGAGCAGAGCGGGCCTCGGCCATTGAACAGGCGGTTAAGGCGGCAAACGCTGAATATCAGCTTGAACTGTCAGTCGCCCAGTTTATGACCCAGTGGCACACAAGCTTGTCGACGCCGCTCGATGATGTCTGCAAGGACATTACAAGTGCCGCACAGCGGGCGCTGGCGCGCCAGGCAGAACGCAGTGTACCAGCCCCAGCAGCCAGGCGGTGGGTCGCTCCTCAAACGTCTGCGGCTCCCGCCGTTACCACGGCCCCTGCGGCTGAAGCAGGGCCGGACAAAACCATGTCCATCATCATCACATACAGCCCTGCCAAGGAGGGCGAAGTGCGCCTTGCCTTGGCAAAGCTGAGGGGCCTGTGCACGACATTCAGTGCTCGCGCCCGCCAATAGTTTTCCTCCAACTCACACACCCTCCACAGTGCCCGCGGCGTTCTCATTGCGTCGCGGGCGCAACCATTTTTTAAGGAGCACAACATGCCCAGGAAGAAAGCCAAGGCGCTCCCGCGCCCTGAACCAGAAATGTTTACGGTCTGCGGCGACATCGTGCAGGAGACCGAGGATGCCATTCTGCTTATGTGTGCTGGCGAAAAAGTATGGCTGCCCAAGAGCCAGATTGAATACGTCGGCGAACGCGATGACACGAATGTTGAAGTGACTCTGCCTGATTGGCTGGCCGAGGGCCAAGGATTGGTCGATGGCCAAGGGTATGCAATTGCTGAAAGCGGTGGAAGCCAGCAGGAACAGCCGCTGGAAACCACGTCCGAGCCTGAGCCTGATCCCAACGCTACCATGGCGATCACCCTCACCATTCACGCCTTTTCGGAAGATGGCGAAACGGCCACCGTCGAAGACCGCCACGCCAACACCGCCGACATTTCCACGGCCTCCTTTACCCACAACGAAAGCGAAATCAACGTGGGCGATACCGTTTTGTGCAACGTCCTGGCCAGCGCGGTTGAACCGACAGACCTTTGCCCTGACGACGTGCCCGATGAAAGCGCCTGCACCTCTGATGATGGCCCCGAAGCCGCTGAGGAATGCGATCCCCGCGAAACGTTGCCGGTTTGCCTGCGGGGCCGGGATGTGCACTGGCTCAAGAAAGAAACCTGCACAAAGGCTTTCCCTCTGTCCGACGAGGACAAACTGGAACTTGGTAGCAAAATGGCTGCTGCGCAGGCCAAGATCGACCAGCTTGAAGATGAACTCGCCAGCGTGCGCAAGAGCTTTAAAAACCGCATAGAGGAACACCAGGAGGCCTTGAGCAAGGCTGCCGAGGAGTTCCGCTTCGGCAAGACTGAGCCACAGGACGTTGAATGCGACGTCTACCAGGACTTTGATTCCGGCGAAGTCGTGTACGTCACTGCCGACGATGCCGCAGAAGAAATTATGCGCCGCCCCATGACTGCGGACGAACGCCGCCCGACGTTGTTTGACGGCCCGCCTTCCATCAAGGGGCATTCCGCACCGCTCGGTGAAGACCCGCGCAACCGGATCGTGACGACGGAGCCCACGCCTCAGACTTGGGGGCATACCTGCGTTGACTGCGGACACATGCCCAACGCTGACGACGGCACACAAGCTGATGAATGCGCCAACTGCTCACAGACCGTTGAGGGCGGCGTGGATAACTGGAAGCCGCGCCGCGAGTGCGCCACCTGCAACTACAAGAGCATGGCCGTCAACATGCCCCCTTGCAACACCTGCATGCTTAACCCCCAGGCCGATGCCAGCGCCGATGACGACAACTGGATCTCTGCCGGAAACAAGCCCGCAGAAAGCCCTGAAATGGATGAATCCACGGCAGAAGAACTTCAGGCCGGTGAGTCCCTCGATGAAGAAGCGGCAGAGCAGCCCCCGCTTGCCCTCGGCGGCGACCATCAGCCCGCTTCTGGAGCCGCCATACAATGAGCGGCTTCGATGATCCGAATCGTCCTGAATGGCGTGGAAAGCGCAAGGTAAAAAATTTTGCGCATATCTACGCATCATGCAAGGGCGAGCGGCTCAGTGACGGCAAACCGTCCCGCGCCTGCAAAAAGTGTGGGACGGTTTCAAAAAAGAAGAAGTGCCCCATCTGTGGGTGCGAACAATTCAAAAAACTGTAGGGGCCCGGCATGAGGGACAAGAAGATACTCTGGGTAGACACAGAGACAACCGGAACAGACCCCGGCAAGAACGGCCTTATTCAGCTTGCTGGCGTACTTGAAATAAACGGCCATGAAACCACCAGCTTCGATTTCAAGATTCGTCCTTTCGCTGATGACGTTATCGAAGACACGGCACTCACTGTGAACGGCTTCACGCGGGAGGATATCGCCGGATTCATCCCCCCGCATGACGTACATAAATACTTCGTTCAGATTCTCTCTGCTCACGTTGACCGCTACGACAAGCGCGATAAGTGCTTCTTCGCAGGCTACAACGGCATTTTCGACCTCAACTTCTTGCACGCCTTTTTCAAAAAGTGCGGCGACCCGTACTTTGGCTCTTACGTCTGGTGGCCCAGCATCGACGTATCCGTCATGGCCGGACATGCCCTCATGGGCGTTCGGCATGAGCTCCCGAACTTCAAACTTGAAACCGTTGCCTCCCACTTCGACATCAAGCCTCAGGGCGAGGCCCACGACGCCATGACCGACATCCGTATGACCATGGAAATATACCGCCGCTTGGTATCAAGCGGCCCTGCAGGAGCATAAGCGCATAAATAGATCCCCACTTTCTTACCGCGCCCGTCTACGGACGGGAGCGGAATAGGGCGGGGGAGCCTCGCTCAAGATTACCACACAAAACACCTTGGAGGGACAATGAGCATCATAGGCATCAGCATAGAAATCGGAAATGGCGATCGCAAATGCACCAGAATTGACGCGGCAGGAAACCCCGTTGAAGTGAGCAGCGACTTCTTCGAAAAGCACCCCACCTATGCGGGCATTAAGCCTGCAACCGTAGACGGGCAGCACATGGTTTGCATTCCGGCGTTCTATGTGCGCCAGGAGCGTTCCAGCGAGAATGGCAAAACCGCATACCGATACTGGATCAGCCCCGAGCCCGCCGACGGCTTTCACCTGCACTCTGCGTTCATGTACATCGGAATGCCTACAGAGGCCTTCTGGATCGGTGCCTACGAAGGCAGCTTCGGTGCTGATGGCGAAATATGCTCCATGCCTGGCGTAATGCCTGCTGGCAATAATGATTTCTTCGACATGCGCGCAGCGTGCGCCGCCAGAAACCGCGATGAAGCTATGGGCTGGCGTATGCAGAATATCCGCATGCTGGCCGCCGTTCAGCGACTTATGATTATCGAGGCCGGCACAACAGACAGTCAGGCCGCATACGGCATGGGCAACGTCCAGTGCGATTGTCTCAAAAAGACCGGCAAAAGCGGGCTGTGCTGGCGCGGAATTTATGACCTCTGGGGCAACTCCATAACCATGATTGACGGCATCATCCTCGATGAACAGCACGTCATCCATATCGAGGACGCCAAGGGGCTTGGTGAATACATCAACACTGGCGTCCATGCTGCCAGCGACACCGGCTGGCCAACGGACATTGCCTTTGCTGACGGAAAATTCTTTTCCCTGTCTGACTGCTTCATTCCTGCCGACGCTGACATCGGAGGTGAACCTTCTGCGGCCTTTGCCCCTGACAAGACGTGGCGCTCATGGCCCGATGAAAAGAACGTGTTCTACTCCGGCGGCTCCTGGGACAATGGTTCAGCCGCGGGCCTGTTCTACTGCAGCTTCGCCAGCGTTGCTTCCGGCTCGAACACGTACATCGGGTGCCGCCTCGCAAAAGTGTAGCCTGGAACCTGGACCTTGTTTCCTGAACGGCTCCGCGAAAGCGGAGCCGTCGCTTTTTATGAGGAGAACGCAACATGGCTACAACAACGCGCATTGAATGGGCAGACGCGACCACAAATACCGCCGTGGGCTGCTCGCACTGTTCCCCTGGCTGTGACCACTGCTACGCTGAAAAGTTTGCGCACCGCCTGTCAAAGCATCCGATTGCCGCAAAGGTATATGCCGGTGTTGTCGATGAAAGGGGCAAGTGGACGGGTAAAATAAATTCTAACTTTTCCGAAAAGATGTACCCGCATCGGGTGCCCGGCAAAGGCAAGAGGGTGTTTGTCGGCAGCATGACCGACATTTTCCATCCGAACTATCCAGCCGAGAACCGTGACGAGCTCTTTGCATCTATTCTTGCAGACTACATTTTTGCAAACGGGCATGGCCACACATTCATCATCCTCACAAAGCGGCCGCAGGCTATGGAAGAATATTTCGCCGCTGGCCCTGGAACGCTACTGCGCAGGTGGGGTAGGGCTGGCAATGGCTGGATAATTGTTGGCGATGGCGACAGCGAGACATTTGAAGAATATGCCGATGGTCAAACCATCCCGCAAGAAATGACAAGCACCCGCGACAATCTGCGACAAGATTACCTGTGGCCGCTGCCTAATTTGTGGCTTGGCGTAACTGTCTGCAATCAGGCCGAGGCAGACGCCAAAATTCCCGCGCTGCTTGCAACGCCTGCCGCAAAGCGTTTTGTCAGCATTGAGCCCATGCTTGGCCCTGTGGATTTGACTTCTATCGATTATCCGTCGGGCCGTATCGAAGGGGCTGAAGAAAGCGGAATGATTGACGCGCTGCGCGGTCTGACAATGGACGATGCGCCGACACATCCGGCACTCGACTGGGTTATCTGCGGAGGCGAAACCGGATCAGGCGCACGGCCAATGAACCCAGACTGGGTGAGGAGCCTGCGCGATCAGTGCCAGGAGGCAACTGTTCCGTTCTTCTTCAAGTCCTGGGGCGAATGGGCACCTGATTGCTTGTGCGGCACAAAGAAGCCTCACCCAGAAACGCCACGTCCCACCCCTGGCCATATGGGCTGTATGTTCAAATGCGGCAAGGCCAACTCTGGCCGCAGCATTGATAAAAGAACGTGGGACGAGGTGCCGCAATGATTTTCCCGGCCATCACAATACGTCAGCCGTGGGCGGCCCTGATCGTCAGCGGTCACAAGGACATAGAAAACAGGGATTGGCGGCTGCCGGACAAGTTTCGCAACTGCACCGTGCTGATCCATTCAAGCGCGAAGCCAGCGTTTGATCCGCATGCAGCCCAACTTGAAATGGTTGCGCGCGGCTGGCCCATGGAAATTTTGCATCCCACGACACTTTGCGGCTGCATCATCGGGGCTGTGCAATTCATTGGCTGCTTGGCGTCAAGCACTGACAACGCTCCATCAGAATGGGCTGACCAAGGCTCAAAGTTCTGGTGGATGATCGGTAAGGTTCTGCCCCTGCCGACAACGCCCGCCATTGGCAAACTGAAATTCTGGCAATTCGATTACCCCCACAGAGTTTCGTGGCCACAGGAGGCATGCAATGCCTGAGCAGCTAAACCTCATACCAACTCTCAATTCAGCCGACGCTCCACCGGGGCACTACGCCGTGCTTAAATCCAGCGTTGTTGGTCCAGACAGCAACGAAAATATATGCCGCCATTGCGATTGGCGTCCTGAATGCCAGAAGAACAACAATCCCGTTCGGTGCATGTCGTATGGGGTAGTAAAAAATGATGGTCGTATTTGGCGGCGTGCGGACGGGTGCAGTGTGGTTTTTAAGCTAAGGCCGAAGGAGTCCAGCAGATGAGCACCGTTGAAATATCCAAGGAAGAACGCGACCTGTGGCGCTTTGAAGCCTCAGACGAGTGCGGCACGCCCAGCGAAGAAGATGAACGCATCTTGCGGCTGCTCGCAACGCTTGAGGCCTGCGAGGCAGACCTTGAAAGGTCATGCGAAGAAACCAGGGCCAATTTTTCAGAACTGTACCGCATGGCCAATGATGTAGTTCCAGAACTGAAGAGGCGCGCCGAGAAGGGCGAGGCCATGGTAGATTGGCTGGCTGGCCAACTGCATGGATTGGGGCCGAAGTATGGTGATGTGATCTGCCCACAGGAAAAGTGTCACGCCACCAGTGATTGCATTGATTGCTGGAAAGAAGCCGCCCGCCGGGCCGTGGCTGCAAACGAGGTGGGGGTATGAAAAAAAAGCTGCTGACAATTGCACAATTGGCACAAAAAATAGGAACACCTCCCAAATGGGTATCCAACGCCGCGTATAATCATAGGTTGGGGATGTCTTACCTTCCCCATTCTCAAGTGGGACAAGTTAACGTGCTCATGTCCGTACATGATGTCACATGGGCAGATGTTCGCTGCCGGGGAAGAAATCACTCAAAACGCCGGGCAGTGGCTGCGGGGGAGGGATAGTTGTGGCTGTCATCCGTCAGGCAAGTCTACCAGGTTACGACCTGGGCGACTACATCCGCGAGAGCATTGATTTCCTGCGCCAGCATGAGCCGCCTGAGGGCTATTTTGTGGGTTTCAGTGGCGGCAAGGATAGCATCACCTCTCTGCAACTTTGCGCACTGGCGGGTGTGAAGCATCAAGCATTTTACACGTACACCACCATCGACCCGCCAGAGGTTGTGAGGTTCATACGGGCGCACTATCCGCAAGTGCAATGGCTGAGGCCCGCAAAGAGTTTTTTCGCCTATGTGTTGAGATTTGCCCCCCCCCCTACGAACACAGCGATGGTGCTGCCCAGCAATTAAGGAGAAGCCGAGTTGGGGGATACCTCTTGCAAACAGACTGTTCGGAATTCGCGCGGAAGAAAGCGCTGGGCGTGCCGAGCGCGGGCGCATAAATATGCGAGTTATCCGCAAAGGGCGCGGACGCGAGCAGAGGGGGCGGAAGGTTCACACGCACTATCACCCAATATTCCGATGGCCTGAATGGGCTGTATGGGAGTTCCTCGATGCGTATAACGTCCCTTGCCCATCTCTATATGCCGAAGGCTTCCACCGCATTGGCTGCGTGGTTTGCCCGTATATAATGGGCAAAACACCTGGGGCTAGATATCAGCGATCAATAAGCATGTCCCGCTGGCCAGGGATGTGGAAAGCATTTGAACATGCCGTAAAAAGATACTGGACGGAAAGCTCTGCCAATGGCGTTCGAAACAAATCGCACCCAAGCGAAACAGCCGACGATTACTGGCAAGCCTACCTAAACGGGTTTGAAAAATAGGAGCACAAACAATGCCTGACATTGAACCGTGCGCAGAATGTGGTCGCCCTGCAAAGACCGTCGCAGGGCCAGGCAGTTTGATCTCAATCGGATGCTTCAGGACAGGATGCCGGTGCGTGCCCGTCACATACTGGGTTGGAAATAATCGCTCAAGGTCTGCGGCTATCAGGTCTTGGAATTTCAGGTGGAAAAAGAAGCATCCCGATGCCGCAATAGAGAATTATGAGGAGGTAGCATAATGCAACTTACCGCCGAACAGGTCGCTGACCGCTTGAACCGAACTGTCAAATGGGTTTACAGACATAAGCATGCGCTTGGGGCTGTTCGCGTGCCTGGCTCGCGTCTGCTCTCGTTCCCTGAAAATGTCATAGAGAAAATAGAGAAAGGAGAACTGTATGCCGTACCCTCTCAAATCAGGAAAGTGGAGGGCGGAAAGGCAGATAGACGGCAAGCGATACTCCAAAGTCTGCGCAACCAAAAGGGAAGCGCTGGATTGGGAAAGCGCGGTGAAAAAGGCAGTTCTGGCACAGCCGGAAACAAAAACTCCAACCGTCACGGCCTTGGAATGGTTGAATCAGTTCCTGGACTTTTCCAGTGAGCGCCATTCCAAAATCTGCTACCAGCAGCGGACGCGCTCAGCGCGTCTTTTTTTGTCCGCTGTTTCAGGCGAAACGGACGTTGAGGATATCACCCCTCATATTGTCCTTGAAGCCATGAGGTACGCCGCTCAGCGCATGAGCAATGCGGCGTCCAATGCGATTAGAAAAAACTTGGGTGCTGCGTGGGCCTGGGGAATCAAGTACCTTGGCCTCCCAGTGCAAAATCCTTTTCGTGTTGTTGAGCCATTCCCTGTTGACCAATCCCCAAGGAGAGTTCCAACTGAGGCAGAGTTCAACCTTGTTCTGGATGTTGCCCAGCCAAGGGACAGGCTCTTTTTGCAAGCCTGCCTCCACACGGCGGCGCGAAAAAGTGAGCTGTTCAAGCTCAAATGGTCAGACGTGGACTTTGAGCGTGGGGTGGTCATGCTTGGCACCCGCAAGAGAAAAGGCGGTGGAATGGAGTATGACCCTGTGCCCATGACCAGCACGCTACGGGCGTTATTGCTGGAACAGCGCAAGGAGGGATGGAATAAGGAATATGTTTTTTGCCACTGCAACGGTGAGCCCTATACAAACAGGATCAGGCTCACCAGGAGATTGTGCGTAAAGGCAGAGGTTGAACATTTTTGCCTGCACGCCATTCGTCATCTGACGGCAACCCTTCTGGCTAAGGAAGGCGTACCAATGAAGGATATTCAATCCATCTTGCGCCACAAGAGGCTTGCTACAACGGAGAATTATATAGCACGGATGATGCCGCGTGAAAACGTCTTGGAAAGCGTTCTCGTGAAACGAGAAAGGCCCGAAACGTTGCAGCGTTTCGAGCCTGAAAAATCAGAAGTCCCACACGGAGGCCCACAATTTAAAGCGTCATCCGTAAAACTTCAATAGAATCAATGGTGCCGAGGGCGGGACTCGGCAGCGGAGCGAGAAGGACTAGAACCAACTGGCTGTATTGCTTGATAAGTTAAAAGAGCAGGGTAGTTATGGTGGCCCAGTGAGTGGCACACCCATACGCTGTGCCAGATGTCTTATTTAACCCATCTCGCCTTCACCAGCAAGGGCACACGTCTCATGTCTGCCGAACCCTATTTATGGATCATGGCGGACATAACCCGACAATCTTTGTTACTTCTCCTTGCCGACGGTCTATGTTCCATTTCTTGCATCAGTTGACAAGGCTAGGTTATATAGCCTGTAGAAGCTGTTGAAATATTTCAGACAACAAATGAAACTGCGCCGTTGGGGGATCCATGCTCCAATATACTCCGCGTTATCCAAAGGCATTCGGTCATCCTGCCTGGAAGCTGTATGGCTCTGTAAATGATGCGCTTCTGCAAGACTTATTTTGGCGTAAAGTTCAGACAGACCCCGGTCTTGTGGCAAGATTGGCAAAAATCCTTGATCCTAATGCAACGCAAGAAAAAGAAGATATTTTTCTATCTGATAATACTGCTATTTCTTTGCATCCTGAAAGCTGCGGTTCATATTCTACAATAAGAAACAGATTGTTGAATTACCTTCATGGAAACAGTGAAGATAAAAAAATTATTTACGAAGCAGAAGAATATCCAGCAGCGTGTGGATTATATCTTGGCCCACTTTTCCGCCAGAAATGTGGGTGGCTTCCAGAAAATATCTGTTCGAATATCATCAGAGAAATAGAGTTGCCTCTGACCAAAGAAGATCGTTATCTCTTCAATAGAAAGGCTTGTCACAACAGCGTATTGATGTCGGAAAGAGACAAGCAGCATGCGCAACAGACCATCAAAGACTTTCCGATAGATTTTGGATTCAAAAAATTTAGAGTGTATTGGTACTCCACAGAGAATGGAGGTACAGCTTTTGGTATTGTGTATTTCTTTGATGATTCAGGAATGGTTGCTAAGCTTCCCATATCGGCCTGGCAGCGTGTTGGTAACTCTGCTGGTAATGTTGTTTTTGATCTGCTTCACCCTGCCAATAAAATCCCTCTTTATAATCTTAGTGATATCATAAAGTTTAGATCTAGATCTATATCTCAATATGCCATCATATGTCCAAATGAAGCGGTATGCGAGACTATCAGGCGGGATCACGCATGGATACTACAATTCTATCCCCTGACGACATATAGCGCGGTTGAGGGGAGCGATTGGGCATCCTTGGGTTCAATGACGCCACTTATCTTTCCGGATAATTCGCCTGCAGGGTGCCATGAGGCTTTTAAGGTGTTCTCTGCATTGAAGACATATGGATTGTCTCCCTATTTCTTTAAACGGCAGAGGGAAAATAGTATATTTGCATTCGTTCAAGACCTATCTGCCGCAGGCCGACTATACGGTGAATGTAGCCTTCCTGACTTTGCCGAACATTGCCGCCGTGAATTTGGCGTGGAGCCTCCACAGGGAATTTTACCTAAAGGGCAATCATTGCAGGAGTTGTCTGGTGGTGACAGCGAGCCAGAGATGCTTCTGGATGGGTTACTTTCCTTGGGTGACCAGATGACCTTGTTTGCGTGGCGTGGTGTAGGAAAGAGTTTATTTGGCTTGTTATTGGCACTGTGTTTAGCTAACGGGCACAAGGCGCTTGGCGGGCGAGTGTGCCCTTCACGTAAATTCCGTGTACTGCTAATTGACGGGGAAATGCCCTCCCGCAGCCTGCAAATGCGTGCTCGCTCAATCATCAATGCGCTTGGATTGCCGGAGGATGCTGCGAATAAACTCCAGGTCCGCTCATCCGTGGTAGATAAAAAGGATTTGGTGCTGGACACGGAAGAAGGGTGGATAGATTTGTTACCCGATCTTGAGGCTGCTGATATCATCATAGTGGACAGCCTCTTTAAAATTATTCCGTCAGCCATGAGTTCAGATTATACTGCCACAAAGGAATTAAATAATTTTTATAGCTGGTGCAGGCGACATGGTAAAACTGGCATCGTAGTTGATCATCAGGGGAAAAATGGACATGCCGCTTTTGGCTCAATGGGGAAAGACATCGGTGTGGATGCTGCGTTGCAGCTGTCGCGACCGAAAAATAAAAATATAAGGCTCTTCCGGGTTTTCCGTGGGTAGCTGATCTGCTAATGTCCTTCCCGGAGGGCACCAATGAAGGATACGGACCTATATTTTCGGATTCTCGGGCTGACCGAGCCCTGGTTTGTTGAGGCTGTTGAACTGGACACGGCGGAAGGTCGGGTAGACATCCGCGTGGAGCATGGTCCTGGTGTTCGCTGGTTTTGCCCTACTTGTGGTCGAGAGCTGGCTTGCCGCGACCATGCCGAGCCTCGTGTCTGGCGCCATCTGGACACGTGCCAGTTCAAGACGTTCCTGCATGCTCGGATTCCCCGAGTGGACTGCCCCGAGCATGGCGTCCTTCAGGTCAACGTGCCTTGGGCCGAGTCCAAGGCACGTTTCACCATATTGATGGAGCGATTGATCATCGACGTGCTGACCGAGTGCGCCACCGTAACAGGAGCGCGGCGCATCCTGCGCATCACCTGGGACGAAGCATGGGGTGTCATGGAAAGGGCGGTGCGCCGGGGCCGGGAGCGCAAGCAATCGAATCCCTCGCGGTATCTTGGCGTTGACGAGAAGGCATTCCGCAAGGGGCACGACTATGTGACCGTGGTTTGTGATCTGATCGGCAGCACGGTGGAGTATGTGGCCGACGAGCGTAAGGCCGAAAGCCTTGAGGGGTACTACCTTCAGTTCACCAAGGCGCAGTTGGAGCGGATCAAGGCCGTGGCCATGGACATGTGGGAGCCCTATTTTAAAGCTACGCTCAAACATGTGCCGGACGCGGCGGGGAAAATCGTTCACGATCGGTTCCACGTCATGAAACACGTAGGCGAGGCTGTGGACCGGGTACGCAAGCAAGAGCACCGCGAACTCACAAGTCAGGATGACCATCGACTCAAGGGCACGAAATTCCTCTGGCTATACCGGGAGGAGAATCTGCCGGACAAACACCGGCCAGCCCTGGAGGCCTTGAAGACAGCGAACCTCAAGGTGGCCAAGGCCTGGGCCATGAAGGAAAGCCTGAACGACGTCTGGAAGTACCTGAGCACGGGATGGGCCAGACGTTTTGTGAAGCGATGGCTGGTCTGGGTGAACAGGTCAGATCTTGCCCCAATGCGCAAAGTGGGCGGACTGATTCAGAGACATCTTGAGAACATCCTGACCTTCTGCCGCCACAGGATCACCAACGGCGTGGCCGAGGGCCTCAACAGCAAGATCATGGCCATCAAGAGGAAGGCTTGCGGTTATAGGAACCGGGAGCATTTCAAGACAGCCATCTACTTCTTCTGTGGCGGTCTAAACCTCTACCCGGCCAGTTCCTGACAGGGGTTACCCACGGAAAACCCGGAAGAACCAAATTATATTTAAAAATAATCTCTTTGTACCGTTTTCCTGCACTGGGGAACTCATTCACATTTTGAGAATCAAGCCCTGCTGCAGGTGAGCCATTCTCATCTAGAGATTCCAGTTTAACGTCTCGCGTAGCATCATTGCATGCCTGTACGATTCGTTTTCCTTCTAGATATTTTCGGCGATATAAATAACTAAATATTAATACCGTGCCTAGGCAATACATAAATGTAAAGTACTGGTTTTGTGTAAGCTGAGCCGCATAGTGCGCAATCTCGCTTAATAAATCACAAATTTCCACATCTTCCCCCAAGAATAGATAGTGTCATGAAACCTTGATAGCAATCGAGCAATGGAATTGAATTTTCTAGATAGTCACTCTAGCCAAGCCAATTCCCCAAATACCAAATAGACCATTGGTAGAGTGGCCAGATTTTTCACAAAACCTCACCAGCTAAAAAACTTTAACTTTTTCCACAACACGCTTCACGGTTGTATCCAAGGGAAATCAACTTCCATCCCCATGAGGCTCTCACTGTCAAATTTCCCATTAAGTTACGGCTGACGAAGTGAAAGAATGTCGCAATGATACTAGCTTTCCGCAGATTCTCAAATATCTATAAAGAGACATTTGCATCAACGTCTTCAAATTTCATACAGTTTTCAGAATTCGATAGATTCTGGGCACTTTCAAAGGAATTCAGAAGAACATCAATATCTGCACGCATGCCTTCAAGTGCCATTATCAGGCCCTGTTTATCTTCATCCGTAAGCTCAGCCTTTATCTTTGAAAACATTTTTTCGTGAGATGCATTGAGTTCCACAGCCATACTTTCAATTTTACGGATCTGCGCATTAACAAAACGATTCCCAGTTTCATTGGTGCCTTGAGAGGTGTTAGAAGGTTTACGGGGTTTATGCGATTTATTTTCAAGCATATTGCGCAGCTTACTGTAAACTTTCCGCTGGGCATCTACATCCTTCCTCCGCGCGACCTTCAACAGACGCTCACGGGTCATATAGGGCTTTGTTCGTGCGTCATTGCGAATATCTTCTGGCAGCGATGCAATTTTTAATATTTCGCTTGTCGTGCTCTCTTTTTTACCAATTATTCCTGCAATAACACTATTTGAGCAACTCTTCTGTTTTTGCAAGGCCGCTACAGACTCAGCAAATTCAACAGCTGTTAGGTCAGATCGAAGGATATTTTCCATCAAAGCTAGGGTCAACAGATCACCTTCAATATATTTACCTTCTATAGTTTCCTTCTTCAACTGTTTGTGCGCACGCACACGTCTTTCCCCAGAGATGATTATCAGCTTGCCCTCATGACAGGTAAACGTGATGTTTTGCAGAAGGCCATTTTCTTTAATGTCAGCTGCAAGGGCTTTGATCTCATCTTCGTCAAAATACTTCCTGGGCTGCTCAGGGTTAGGCATCAAATTGTTTATATCTATTGAGTATATTTTCCCGATTTCATATTCACGATCTTGAGATTCAGACATAATCCCTCCGATAATCAATGAATACAGCTTATTGTAGCAGTTCGGCCAACCGAACTGCTACTGAGTGTAGGTAAAATTTGATTCAAATCATAGTAGGTGTCAATCCTTATGGACTTGGCCTGGATCACGCGCTGAGTCGTTTTCGCAGCCAGTGCATAAAGCTTGTGCGCTCATATGCAATTTTTTTCCCCAGTCGAACTCGTATAGAGGGGCCTGTGCCCAGTGCGTCTGCATTGGACATCGTTTTGGGGGTCAGCAGCCCCCCCATACACTTTGAAGCTACATCCCGAGTGAACACCGGCGGAAGTTCTTTTTCCAAAGCATTAAAAAAACTGTCGGTACCATACATATCCATAACTCTGGAGTGGCTTATCTTCATATTAGCCTCATTGGGTTGAAAAGTATTAAATTGGGCATAATATAGGGGGCAGTGAAAATAATAATTTCACTGCCCCTGCTATGAGTGTTTTCGCACACTCGCACACTTCGCACGCGATAATTTCTGCTATTTCTGAAATAGCTCTCAGAAAACATTATCGTCCATGTCTTTACCTTCGTAGTCAATTTTTTTGCCCAAAGACTGATGAACTTCTGTTGTATCTGGATCGTCATATAGATTTTTTCTGATAATGGCGAAACCTCTAGGCCGGTTGCTGTTATCGCCCTGCCAGAATTGTTCCCGAATTTCACCGTCTTTAGTCAGTGCCAGCAGCCCCTTTTCCTTCAGATTTGCCACAAAAGACTTGTACTGATACTCCTTGCAGATTTCAGGCACAGCGTACGTACGCGGTATAAAGAAACAATCTTTTCCATCAGACGTGAGTTTCTTAATTGGATAGTCATCACCGCATTTCCCATAGAACCCATTGCGAGCTAGAGACAAAAGTTTTTCTGTGGCTTTTTCAATCTCAAAATCAACAGCGCCATTCCTGTCCCGCAGCCACCACTCAAAGCAACTTTTCATTGCTGTCATTGATTCCCCTGTTGACCAAGGAAGTATGCCGAGATCTATAGCGACTTCACCCACACCAGCCAGCAACGCAAAATGGTCGGCCACACGCTTCGCCTGGGAAGATAAGGCCGTACGGTCAAGACCATCAAGGAATTGCTCCATATGCCTATATATCTCATCACAAATTTTATCCCGATCATCTTTGAGGTGCTGAATCATAGCTCGCAAGGGGGCACCACGATATTGATTGCTGTTTTGCACCAACATGTCGGACAACCCACCAGCCGACATCCCTTTCGGGACAGTTGAAAATATGCCGCTATCAAAACCGCCGTCTGCAAGAAGGCTGATGACACGCACCTCATGCCCGGCCATGGCTTTATTTCTATAACCCTGGTCGGCACGGTCAGATATGGACACTTCACCTGAAGACAAAAATGTCAAATCCCACGTCGGCACGCGACGGCTGACCCCGGTCTTTGAGGAACGTGATTTACCTTGTCCATTGGCAAGCATATAGGCCACCTGCGCCACCACGTCAGGGTCACACTGACTGATTTCGTCAAGCAAAAGGCAATTGTCGTTATGTTGCTCTGCGATGCCTTCCAGCCCATTATCCGTTGTCCGCCATGATTTCAGCTCACCACCGGTGACAGAACCCGCTATATGAAGACTCGTAGTTTTGCCACTGGAAGAATTACCGTAGAGATGAATGCCAAAGCCAGAATGCCCCATGAACGCTAGCAGGGGGCCGGAAAGGGCCGCAACAGTCACCACCTGCAGGAGCGGATTGCCCTTGCAATATACGCCCACGTGCTTTTTCCATTCTTCAAGCGTACCTCTTTGCTCAAATAGCTTGGACGCAACTGGAAAGCGTGAGCAAAGGTATTCGCTGCAACCATCCAGCCCCCCTAAATCGAACGGCACAAATTTATTGGCTTTTTCAACCCAGCCATTCTTTTCAACGATCAATGCCCGCTGTTTAGGGGCTGCCTTGTTGAGATATTGAAGGAGCCGTTGACGGGCCTGCCTGCCTGGTTCCAGTTGCAATCCCGCTTCCGACAGCAGTACAAGCGCTTCATCGCCAGAACCATTCAACGATGTGAAAGGAACGCGGCATTGATGCAACACTCCATCTGGATCACGGACTTCGATGATTTTTGACCATCCGCAACTTTCGGCGTCCCGAGCAGAGGCTTTTACGTCAACATAGGAACTGACCAGCTCAAAGACAGTTTTGTCAGTGGCATCAGGGTAAAACACAAGCCCCTCATCCAGCACGGCAAAGGCTCCCTCTTCAGTGGTGGCAAGTTTTCTTCGATAAATGTCCATAGGACATTTTACCCGACAGCAACCTGAACAAAGAAATACGTTTTGAATTTCCTTGCAAGTGACGGGTGGATAGCTGTAGGCATTGCGTAGCTTTTTACGTGCCCCATCCTCATTATAGCGCAGAGGATCAAGCTGGCTGTACACGTGAAATAGCTTTTGCCCTAATGCACCACAGTGGGCCATAATTCTGGCGAGAACAAACCACTGAGGCTCTGTAACTTCACTCGCATGCTGAGCGCAAAAAGACACGAACTCGCACTCCGTTTCAATGCTTGCAATCTGGCTGCTGGCATTCCGCCTGTCTGCGGGAAGGCAAACGAACTTTTTGGCTTGTAAATAAGCTTCTTCCAGCAGAGGAGCGCATGTGATACCCTCACGAATGCCTTCCCCATCAATATGCCGGTCTGACTTGACGACTTTTTCAAAAAACGCGGCATCATCGTGCATGATTTCGTCATATGTGACAGGCACCTTGTAATTGCCATCCGCCCGCTGGATATGGGGCAGCCTGATGAGCTGGCCTTTACCGCCCTTGAACCCGTTAGGGTCAATGCAAATGCCTTCTAGTGCCTGTGTATGGCTTTCTTTGAGTGCACCAATGACGGCACCGTCCCACAGTTCCTTAGTTGTGACCACGTTGAGAATTTGACTAAGCATATGCCGATAAATGGCAGGCAGTTCAATATCACCTGCTTCCGAGCCAATTAGTTCTCTAGGAACAACAACATGAAAGCCCTTTCCTCCGCTGGCGTAATAATGCAGGTCTTGGGGATTTACCCCGTACTTATTAAAAATTTGAAGAAAAGTGCGAACAGCTTCCAGGGCTTTGTCAATATCGCCAACTTTGCCCAAAGGATTGCCATTGTTGTCACGCAGCTCTTTCTTGGCGTCAAAATCTAGCACCATATCTCCATAGCGCATGGGCTGGGCTTTGCCTTTTTCAACAGGGTGGCTAAACTCAAAGATTGAGATAGCCGTATAACCATCAAGTACTGCT
The DNA here is from genome assembly GCF_053570625.1 of Desulfovibrio faecalis. Classification (NCBI taxonomy): domain Bacteria; kingdom Pseudomonadati; phylum Thermodesulfobacteriota; class Desulfovibrionia; order Desulfovibrionales; family Desulfovibrionaceae; genus Desulfovibrio; species Desulfovibrio faecalis. The sequence continues at coordinate 2,474,007 of NZ_JBRBQR010000001.1, read as the reverse complement.
TCTTTGATGCCTTCTTCTGAAGCAGGGTACACGCTCCATTGGCGAGACATTTCCGCAAAATCTGCGTGCTCTTGGTCGGCATGGCCCGCGTAGACTATCCTATTTTCCTTCTGTCCAGTTGGCGTAAGTGAACAACTCAAGCTTTCCATGATAAATCCTACTGAGTATGCGTGTGATAGTCGTTCAGGGCCACAATGGTCTGCATCGGGCTATTACACATATACTAACCAGCAGAAATGTATTCTTTAATTTTTTTTGGAAATGCGTGCTTCTGTGCTGTGCGGGGTGTGCGAACTGTGCGATTAAACGGGATAAACATTTGCTTTCTGCCAGCGTCATAGTTCAACAAAATCCAATTAGAGTGATTTTCTTGGACTAACAGCAGTCACCATACCGGTGGCATACGGGGGCAAAATCTGACGATGGTTCTGTTTTATGGACAGGCGGTGACATCGATCACCGCACCCTCAAAAAGGCTTTTATTTTTTTGCTTTGGTCTTATCTTGGATTCTTTTTTGATGTTATAGGCTTTCTCCTCCTTGATAAGTAGGTTGGCAGATTAGATCCATCCATCCACAAACAGTCCCTCTTAAGAGGGACTGTTTGTGGATGGATGGATAATAAATATGCCTGCCAACCTACTTAATAAAAGAAGAGAAAGAATGCCACAGAATACAGGAAAGAAGCTATGCGGAAATAGATGAGATTGACGAAATATGGCCTGTGCCTCAAGGCGTGAGGCTGCAAATCCCAAACCTATACACCACAAAAAAGGCCGCTCAAAATGGCGACCTTTTTCTGTGAAAAATTTTCAACACTCATCTGGGCCTAATTCACTGTTCTGTTTGACATAGAAATGATAAAAGCCATTGCTATGAGTTCCCTTTAAATGGTTCAACCGAAGCTGAGGATGTCACTTCTCGCTTGCCCTTAGCAGGTGAGTTTGCCCAGAAATCAAGTTGACCAGCCTCACGCAGTTGCTTGATACGCTCTGAAAGGGTACTGCGCCCAAGAGACAACTGTTCCATCAGTGCCTTAACGATATCGCCCTGTGACTGATCTGAATGGCTTGTGATATATTCAATTATGGCCTGATCGGTATCCGGCTTGTTGGGGGCAGATATGTTGTCATACAAATTTTTCATACCTTCGCCCTCACCAGCCGGAAGGGCGTTGGTAGACGATGATATTGCCGCTTGGTCATTGAACTGGAAGGTTAACCTACCGGATTCGTTTTTGATGCTGTATCTGACCCAACACGGATCATTGAATTCAAAATTACGATTTTTTGTTACTGTTGCTTCAATTATATTTGGTTCTGCGGCAGAAGGTCAGGATGTTCTCAAGATGTCTCTGAATCAGTCCGCCCACTTTGCGCATTGGGGCAAGATCTGACCTGTTCACCCAGACCAGCCATCGCTTCACAAAACGTCTGGCCCATCCCGTGCTCAGGTACTTCCAGACGTCGTTCAGGCTTTCCTTCATGGCCCAGGCCTTGGCCACCTTGAGGTTCGCTGTCTTCAAGGCCTCCAGGGCTGGCCGGTGTTTGTCCGGCAGATTCTCCTCCCGGTATAGCCAGAGGAATTTCGTGCCCTTGAGTCGATGGTCATCCTGACTTGTGAGTTCGCGGTGCTCTTGCTTGCGTACCCGGTCCACAGCCTCGCCTACGTGTTTCATGACGTGGAACCGATCGTGAACGATTTTCCCCGCCGCGTCCGGCACATGTTTGAGCGTAGCTTTAAAATAGGCTCCCACATGTCCATGGCCACGGCCTTGATCCGCTCCAACTGCGCCTTGGTGAACTGAAGGTAGTACCCCTCAAGGCTTTCGGCCTTACGCTCGTCGGCCACATACTCCACCGTGCTGCCGATCAGATCACAAACCACGGTCACATAGTCGTGCCCTTGCGGAATGCCTTCTCGTCACCGGCACGATACCGCGAGGGATTCGATTGCTTGCGCTCCCGGCCCCGGCGCACCGCCCTTTCCATGACACCCCATGCTTCGTCCCAGGTGATGCGCAGGATGCGCCGCGCTCCTGTTACGGTGGCGCACTCGGTCAGCACGTCGATGATCAATCGCTCCATCAATATGGTGAAACGTGCCTTGGACTCGGCCCAAGGCACGTTGACCTGAAGGACGCCATGCTCGGGGCAGTCCACTCGGGGAATCCGAGCATGCAGGAACGTCTTGAACTGGCACGTGTCCAGATGGCGCCAGACACGAGGCTCGGCATGGTCGCGGCAAGCCAGCTCTCGACCACAAGTAGGGCAAAACCAGCGAACACCAGGACCATGCTCCACGCGGATGTCTACCCGACCTTCCGCCGTGTCCAGTTCAACAGCCTCAACAAACCAGGGCTCGGTCAGCCCGAGAATCCGAAAATATAGGTCCGTATCCTTCATTGGTGCCCTCCGGGAAGGACATTAGCAGATCAGCTACCCACGGAAAACCCGGAAGAGCCTAAAGATTGAAGGGGCCGCCGCACCGGGGCAAAGCACCGGGCAGGCTATGGCGGCAATGGAAAAAAGCGCGGCAAGTCTGCCCTCCGGCTTTGACTATGCCTGGACGGGGCTTTCCTATCAGCAACGTGTGTCCGCAAGCCAGGCCCCTTTGCTCTACGCTGTTTCCATTATCGTGGTCTTTCTTTGCCTGGCTGCCCTGTACGAAAGCTGGACTATCCCGCTGGCGGTGCTGCTGGCGGTGCCCACCGGCATTGTGGGCGCCTTGGGCGGCGTGTACCTGCGCGGCATGAATAACGACATCTACCTGCAAATTGCACTGCTGACGATCATTGGCCTGTCGGCCAAGAACTCAATCCTGATCGTGGAATTTGCCAGAGAAATGCACCGGGGCGGCAAGGATCTGGTTGCAGCCACGGTAGAGGCCTCCCGGCTTCGCCTGCGGCCTATCATAATGACTTCGCTATGCTTCATCCTTGGTGTGGTGCCGCTGGCGCTCAGCAGCGGGGCGGGCTCCGGCGCGCAAAACGCCCTTGGTACAGCCGTGCTGACAGGCATGATCACCGCAACAGGCCTGGGCATTTACTACACGCCGCTGTTCTTCATTGTAGTGAACCGTTTTTTCAGCGGAAAGCTGCGGCGGAAAGGACCTTCTGCCGAGCCTGCGGCCCAGCAAGAACAACATTGAGCATGCCATGATCAGAGATGATGATTTTGAAATACAGGAGGTTGCTGTGGCAAAATTTGAAACGGAACGTCTTGTCCTGAGACCTTTTGAAGCCAAGGACGCGGCAGGCCTCCTTGAAATGCTTTCGCACCCACGCGTCCACTGTTTTGCGTCTGACCGTCTGGACTCGATGGACGCGGCGGTTGCCGATGTTGCGCGGCGAAGCGCAGACCCCGTGCAACTGGCGGTTTGCCTCAAAGAGCAGGAGGAGATAATCGGGCTGATGTTTGCCGCGAATGATGAACCGGATACCTATGGCGTGGGCTGGCATCTGAACGCCAGCCATGAGGGAAAAGGATACGCAAGCGAGGCCGCAAGGGCGTTTCTTGATATTCTTTTTACCCGCAAGGGCGCACGGCGGATATATGCCTATGTGGAAGATGACAACATCCGCTCGCAAAAACTGTGCGAGCGGATGGGCATGCGCAGGGAAGGGCTTTTCAAGGAGTTCATTTCATTTGTCAGCAATGCCGATGGAACGCCCAAATACGAAAACACATGCCTTTATGCGCTGTTGAAAAAGGAATGGGAAAACAACCGCTAATGGGCGCAGGGGCTGCATATACACACCCGTTGCGGTGTGGTCTGCGCATGGATGCCGCATCTGACGGATGTGTGGTTGACGGGGGCGGCTGCTGTCAGGCGCACTCCTTATCAGCATACGCGCCCTGCCAGACAATCTTTTTGTAGATGTGCGGCACAGTGTCGCCCTCGGTGCTGATAAGCAGAACCGAGGCTTCGGCGTTCAGGCCTAGAGCTTCGCGCTGGTCTGCCGCAGCAGGGCTGCTCATGAGCCAGTGCAGCGCACCCGCGCCAGCCGCGCCAGATTCGCCGGAAACAATGGGCTGATCGCCCCTCACGGGCGCCGCCAACAAACGCATGCCATTGGCTGCCATGTAATCCGGGCAGGACATGAAGGCCGTGCTGTAATCCTTGAGGATGCTCCAGGCCAGACTGCTCGGTTCGCCGCAGGCAAGCCCGGCCATGAGGGTTTGCAGGTCGCCGCCCACGGCATGGGCCTTGCCGTTGCCCGCCAGCGCGGAGCGGTAAAAGCAATCGGCGGCGTGCGGTTCCACCACAATGAACCGTGGGGCCGCCTCGCCAAGGGCCGCCACCAGAAAACCCGCCACAGCAGCGGCAAATGATCCTACGCCCGCCTGAAGAAAACAGTGCGTCGGGCGAATGGCGGCTGCGTCCATCTGCTCCAGAATTTCTGCGGCAAGGGTCAAGTACCCCTGCATGATCCATGCGGGAATCTGTTCGTAGCCCTCCCACGCGGTGTCCTGCACCATTACATAGCCTTTTTCCTGCGCCAGATTCCAGCTCATACGCACGGTGTCGTCATAATTGAGATCCGTGATGTTGCACTGCGCGCCAAGCGCCAGAATGTTGTTCTGGCGGGTTTTGTCCGACCCTTTGGGCATGTAGATGATGCAGGGATAGCCCAGCTCGCGGGCTGTCCATGCCAGCCCCCTGCCGTGGTTGCCGTCCGTTGTGCTGATAAAGGTGATCTGCCCTGCGGCTGCTCTGGCGGCGGGGGCCTCAAGCATGCCCCGCACAAGGCCTTCGGCTGGCAGGCGCATGTGCTCGGCAAGGCAGCGGGCCACGGCGTAGGAGCCGCCTAGCACCTTGAAGGCGTTGAGGCCAAAGCGGTGTGACTCATCCTTTACGCAGACGTTTTTTAGGCCAAGGCTTGCCGCCAGCCCCGGCAGGCTCACCAATGGAGTGGGGTGGTACTGGCTGAAAGAGGCGTGATACGCGCGGACATGCCGGGCCACGGCGGGTGAAAAAGCGGTAACGTCCACGCCCTGAGCGGGCGCGGTGCGAAAGGGATTGAGCAGCAGGGATGCGGGCATGGGCGGTTTCCTTTGGGCTTGCCTTGCGGCGTCAGGGCCGGGCAATGGCAAGTATAGCGGCGGCTTGCCCATCTGGGCAAGGGGGAAACTGCCCCAGAAGGTCTGGCTTACCCTAATAAAATGGGCATACCATGCAGGCCAGCTTGCCCTTTACGCGAGAAGGTGCCGGAGTAAAAGAAAAATGAATGCTGCGGGGAATGCCCCCGTAGGGCAGTAGAAAGCGCACGAAAAAAGGGTTACATTTTTCAATGTAACCCTTTATTCTCGAGTGGCGTCCCCAAGGGGATTTGAACCCCTGTCGACGGCGTGAAAGGACAGACTCAAAAGTTGTGAATTCAATAAATTAGCAATGTTAGAGTGCATCCAGAAACATCAAAAGACATCCGCATACACCCCGAACTAACCCCCTTTTAACCCTCCACAAAAGAGCAACTTTGCTCAAGCCCGAAGGGAGTAGGTTCAAATCCTCCCCCCCCCCACACAAACCTCATCATCCTGCTTTTTCGTTCCAAAGTCTGGGCTTGCCGAAATATCCCAATAATCTGCTCTTCGGCGAATCTGCTTCGTTTCATTCGTATGCTCCTATGTCAGGAACACTAACTTTTCAGGGGCATACTTTTCGGGGGGAGGGTCAAATTGGCTTGCGGGATTTTGCTATTAGAAAAAAGGTCAGTCACGTCCCCCAGAGTTTATCCGTTCATTGTAAAACAGGTTCTTCCGGGTTTTCCGTGGGTAACCCCTGTCAGGAACTGGCCGGGTAGAGGTTTAGACCGCCACAGAAGAAGTAGATGGCTGTCTTGAAATGCTCCCGGTTCCTATAACCGCAAGCCTTCCTCTTGATGGCCATGATCTTGCTGTTGAGGCCCTCGGCCACGCCGTTGGTGATCCTGTGGCGGCAGAAGGTCAGGATGTTCTCAAGATGTCTCTGAATCAGTCCGCCCACTTTGCGCATTGGGGCAAGATCTGACCTGTTCACCCAGACCAGCCATCGCTTCACAAAACGTCTGGCCCATCCCGTGCTCAGGTACTTCCAGACGTCGTTCAGGCTTTCCTTCATGGCCCAGGCCTTGGCCACCTTGAGGTTCGCTGTCTTCAAGGCCTCCAGGGCTGGCCGGTGTTTGTCCGGCAGATTCTCCTCCCGGTATAGCCAGAGGAATTTCGTGCCCTTGAGTCGATGGTCATCCTGACTTGTGAGTTCGCGGTGCTCTTGCTTGCGTACCCGGTCCACAGCCTCGCCTACGTGTTTCATGACGTGGAACCGATCGTGAACGATTTTCCCCGCCGCGTCCGGCACATGTTTGAGCGTAGCTTTAAAATAGGGCTCCCACATGTCCATGGCCACGGCCTTGATCCGCTCCAACTGCGCCTTGGTGAACTGAAGGTAGTACCCCTCAAGGCTTTCGGCCTTACGCTCGTCGGCCACATACTCCACCGTGCTGCCGATCAGATCACAAACCACGGTCACATAGTCGTGCCCCTTGCGGAATGCCTTCTCGTCAACGCCAAGATACCGCGAGGGATTCGATTGCTTGCGCTCCCGGCCCCGGCGCACCGCCCTTTCCATGACACCCCATGCTTCGTCCCAGGTGATGCGCAGGATGCGCCGCGCTCCTGTTACGGTGGCGCACTCGGTCAGCACGTCGATGATCAATCGCTCCATCAATATGGTGAAACGTGCCTTGGACTCGGCCCAAGGCACGTTGACCTGAAGGACGCCATGCTCGGGGCAGTCCACTCGGGGAATCCGAGCATGCAGGAACGTCTTGAACTGGCACGTGTCCAGATGGCGCCAGACACGAGGCTCGGCATGGTCGCGGCAAGCCAGCTCTCGACCACAAGTAGGGCAAAACCAGCGAACACCAGGACCATGCTCCACGCGGATGTCTACCCGACCTTCCGCCGTGTCCAGTTCAACAGCCTCAACAAACCAGGGCTCGGTCAGCCCGAGAATCCGAAAATATAGGTCCGTATCCTTCATTGGTGCCCTCCGGGAAGGACATTAGCAGATCAGCTACCCACGGAAAACCCGGAAGAGCCGAAATAAATCTGCCAAAACGTGCATTACTTGCTCTGCACGAATTGTGCGGGCCACATGTAGTGCCAAGCATTCACGGCTATATTCATCAATGACTACCAGCACACGAAAAGATTTGCCATTGGCCGTGCGGCAATGCACAAAATCATAAGCCCAGACGTGATTTTTCCACTCAGGCCGGAGCCGAATGCAGGAACCATCATTCAGCCACAAGCGCTTTCTTGGGCGCTGCTTTGCTGGGACTTTTAAGCCTTCCTGTTTCCAAATCCGTTCTACGCGATTATAGCTGATACCCCACCCGTCTGTCCGCAAGAGGTCGGTCACCGCTCTGTAGCCGTACCGGCCATACTCCGAGGCATAGTTGATCACCGCCTGGCGCACGAGCACTGAAAACTCACAAACAGAGGACGTATACCGTTGAGTAGTCCGATGTTGCCCCAGAACAGCGCATACCTTGCGCTCACTGCTCCCGGTCTGCTCACGGACATACTCCGCACATTGACGACGGCGGGTGGGGCTCAGAAGTTTCCCTTTGCCGCCTCCGCAAGAATAATTTTTTCAAGGCTTAAATCAGCGACGGCTCGCCGCAGCCTAGCGTTTTCCTTTTCTAGTTCTTTCAATCGCTTGAGCTGCTCAGTACCCATGCCTCCGTATTCCTTGCGCCATCGATAATACGTCTGCTCGGTTACAGCAATTTTGCGGCAAGCCAGCGCAATGCTTTCACCTTGTCCTACAAGAACTTCAACCTCACGAAGTTTGAAAATGATTTGCTCTGGAGTGAATGCTTTGCGACCCATTTGATGCCCTCCATGGCTCCACCTTATACTAACTTTTTAGGCGGACCAGTTTTTTGGGGGCAGGTCAACCTAAAAAGTTTTTTGAAATCAAACATGCTACACCTTTATTGAATGGACTTGAGCTCTACATACACACAAACACTGAGATAAACTTAGTAGTCAGTTAGAGAAAGTTTTGTTCACGGGCACGGTCGTGTTTCTCAATTAAAATTAAGTACATATTACATCACTGAATAAGAGAGAGCAATCCCTTAAACGCATCGATCAGCAATGTACTATCAAGGATTACTTCACTTCAGGAGGTAACATGCAGAAATACCAATCAGAAAACATTACCGATTTAGCTAAGGCCCTGCTCTGCGTACAGCGAACCGTGCAACCTGCAACAAAAGACGCTGAAAATCCGTTCACCAAAAGCTGGTACGCAAGTCTCAACAGTGTCATGGACGCCTGCCGCAACGCGCTCATCGAAAACGGCATCTGGCTGTGCCAGTACCCTGTGCCTGTGGAGCAGCCCAACTCCTTAGGGCTGGTTACCAAGCTGACACATGCAGAGTCTGGCCAGTGGCAAAGCTCTCTTGCTGTGGTTCCTTTGCCCAAGGCCGACCCGCAGGGCATGGGATCGGCAATGACATACGCTCGTCGCTACGCTCTTACCGCCATGTTGGGCATGGTAACCGAAGATGACGATGGCGAAGGGGCTAAAAATGGCAAAAAATCGCCTACACGGCCCAAATTGCCCGTAATTGCCCCTGAGTCACAAAAAGAGCGACAATGCGAGTCAGCCACCGCAAACAACCTTTCAAGCCCTTCAAATCGCCCGTCAGCCAGCCTTGAAAGCCTTCCACCGCTTGAAGGTGTCACCTACCAGCAAGTTACAGCCCAGGACGGACGTCCTTGCATCATTGCCACCGGCAACACGCAGGCCAAAAAGGAATTACTGGCCGGTTCGGGCTTCCGCTGGAACCCGCAGAGAAAATTGTGGTGGAAGTATGTTGACGCCGCATAGCAAAAATAGAAGTGCCGAGTGAGAGGGCTGCCTGATGGCGGCCCTCTCGTTTTTATGGAGGGCGGATTCAACTTGCAAGTGCAACACCCTCAAAGTTGAATGAAAAGGCAAGGTGGTATAGCCCTTTAGCCTCTCCATCCAACCAAAGATTGAGGGGCGTATGGGCTATGCACACCTTGCCAGGGAAGAACGGTACTACATCTGCCAGGCAGTGAAAAGTGGAACGTCACTGAGGGCCATAGCCAAAGCGATAGGCCGTAGCGTCTCAACTGTAAGCCGCGAACTTGCGCGAAATACCGGGGCGCGTGGCTACCGCTACAGGCAGGCACACAAGCGCAGTCAGAAAAGGCAGACCAGTAAAGGGAAGAAGCGCATTGGCCTTGAGGTATGGACGTATGTTGAACAGTGTCTGCACCAGGACTTCAGTCCGGAGCAAATCTCTGGAGTTCTCAAACGCAAAGGTTTTGCCCTCAGTCATGAATGGATTTACCAGTACATTCTGGCGGACAAAAAACGAGGAGGAACGCTGCACAGCCATTTGCGCTGCCAGCGCAAACGCAAACGACGATATGGCAAACCCGACAGACGAGGTCAAATCAAGGGGCGTATCAGCATAGACATACGCCCGTCCATTGTTGCCGAGCGCTCACGCCTTGGTGATTGGGAGGCTGATACCGTTGAAGGCAGTAAAGGAGGCCCCGTTTTGGTGACACTTGCAGAGCGTAAAAGTCGTCTTTTCCTGTTTGGCAAGGCTCCCAACAAAAGCGCCAGCGAAGTAAGGCGGGTCATTGAAGGACTCTTGACACCCATTAAGGACTTTGTTCAGACTATTACCTATGATAACGGCAAGGAGTTCAGCTACCATGCCGATGTGTCAGCTACACTCGAGGCTCAGGGATTTTTTGCGCACCCCTACCATTCGTGGGAGCGTGGCTTGAACGAGAACTCCAATGGCCTTCTACGCCAATACTTCCCCAAGGGGGTAAGCTTGGCATCGGTCACGCAAGATGAGATCATAGCGGCAATGTGCCGCTTGAACTGGCGGCCTAGAAAATGCCTTGGGTTTAAGACACCCTATGAAGTTTTTTTAGAAGACGCCAAAGAAGTGGGTTCGGAAAACTGGACCGTGAGCTAAGGTGGACGTAAGAAGTCAAAGGAGGCTTTTTATGTCCAAATCGAGAAGGAAGTTCACCGCCGAATTCAAGACCCGCGTCGCCCTTGATGCCCTGTCTGGCGAGCAAAGCTTGTCCGAGCTTGCCAGCAAGCATGGCGTGCATCCAAATCAGATTTCTCAGTGGAAGCAGCAGGCCAAGGAGCAGATTGCAGCTGGCTTTGCGGGCAAGTCCCAGAAGGCTCAGCAGAATGATGAAGCCCGCATCAAGGAGCTTCATGCCAAGATTGGCCAACTTACTGTGGAGAAGGATTTTTTACAGCAAGCCTTCGCCAAAATTTGAGCTGCGAGCGAAGGCGTAAAATCGTCGACTTGGGGCATCCAGTGCTCAGTGTTCGGCGGCAGTGCGAAATCCTCAAACTGCAACGCTCAACATACTACTACCAACCGATCGGTGAGTCCGCGTACAATTTGGTGCTCATGAAGCGCATAGATGAATTGTTTCTGGAGTTGCCGTTCTTCGGTTCCCGGCAAATGCGCAACGTTCTGCGTGATGAAGGGCATCTAATTGGGCGTAATCGCGTGCGACGGCTTATGCGCAAAATGAGTCTGATGGCGGTTTACCAGAAGCCGAAGACAAGCCAACCGCATCCGCAGCACAAGACGTATCCGTACCTGCTGCGGAGCAAGGCGATCACAAGGCCAAACCAGGTGTGGTGTGCCGACATCACATACATTCCGATGCGGCGCGGTTTCTTGTACCTTGTGGCGATTATGGACTGGCACAGCCGAGCGGTGCTCGCCTGGCGCGTGTCGAATACAATGGATGCTGATTTCTGTGTGGCCGCCCTGGAAGATGCAATGAATCGCTACGGTGTACCAGAAATCTTCAATACGGATCAGGGTTCTCAGTTTACGAGCTACGAGTTTACGAAGACGCTCAGGGAGGCCGGAGCACGCATCTCAATGGATGGCCGAGGCCGCTGGATGGATAACGTGATGATCGAACGTCTCTGGCGTTCTCTGAAATATGAATGCCTGTATTTGCGAGAGATAGAGACAGGGAGCGAGCTCTGCCGGGTCCTGGCATGGTGGTTTGGCTTCTACAATAACCGGCGTCCGCATAAGACCTTTGACGGCCGAAAGCCGATGGAGATATATCAGCAGTACAAACCAGAGGGAGTGCCACCTCTGATTAGCCCTAGATGGGCGGCATAACCAATAAAACTGTCCACCTTAGTTTTGCCGTTGACTGGTCCAAAGAAGTGAACCCACTTCTCAATACCCAAGGACTGGGTGTTGCACTTTGAACTTGAAACCGCGGAGACTAAACCATGGAACAGGACCGAACGGAAGGACTGAGGGCGCTAATCAGACAGGGCCTGCAAGCTGTCGCCCACAAAGACACACTTGCCCATCTGGGCGACCGCTCCAGCTATGTGGGAATGAGCGACATTGGCCAGCACTGGGAATGCCCACGGGCGGCCTTGGCCAGAAAGGTGCTGCCCACCACAAACAGCCTGGAGCGTCTGCTTACGCTGCAGCGCGGGCACTGGTTCGAATCCGGGGTTGGGCAAGCTCTGGCATCGCGGGGCCTGCATGTATTTCCCCAGCTTGAGATCAACTGGCAGCATCAGGGCGTGCCCATCAAAGCCCATCTTGATTTTGTGCTGGTCTGGGGCGCGCCCGTTAACGCCATTCGCATTCTGGAAGTAAAAAGCACCGACAAGCTTCCCAGCACCCCGCACGATTCCCATCTGCTGCAACTGCACGGACAGATCGGCCTGCTAACAAAAGCATGGAACAAGCCCGTCTTCAGCCTCCGTGCTGAGGACGGTACGCTTCTGCATGAGAAGATGACCTTCCCTCAACTTTGCCGTGTCCAACTTGGCCTTAACTTGCCCGCAACGGCTGCCGAGGCAAGCGTGGAGGCATGGTTGCTCTGCCTTTCTATGAAGGAGGTAAAGGCGTTCGGCCCTTATGGTTTCAATCAGGCCATGTTGGATACGGCCCTTGACCATGCGGTCCAACTCTGGGGCGACCTCACGGCCCACCGTGCCGGGAATTTGTCCCTTTCACAGGTAACCTGCGCCCAAGGTTTTTACCCAATCTGTTCCTACTGCGAATATAATGGCGATTGCCCCAAATTCCCACAGGGAGTGCAGATGCCGCAATGGGAACCGGCACTTGAAAAGCTGGCGGCCCTCAAGGAACAGCGCACGGCTTTGGATAACGAAATCAAAGAAATGGAGACGGTGCTTAAGCTGGTTCACCGGCAGTCTGGCACACGAGATTGGGTAGACACGGGAAACTACCGATTCCGCATGTCAGTGGCAGCAGGGCGCAGCACGCTTAATCGCGAAGCCCTACATGAAGAACTGACTGCCATCTTCCGCTTTGAAGGCTTGGGTAACATTGACGTAGATGCCTTGCTTGCCCGCTGCGAGCGCGTTGGCTCTCCTTTCGAAAAATTAAGTATTTCACCTATAAACTGAATCTGGAGAAACAAACTCACAGAGCGCGATAACGCAAGGAGGATAAGCTGAGAACCACGTAGCTTGACAAATAATTTGCAAGACGTATCCTTTAATCACGGATTCTTTACTCTAGCGAAAAAAGGAGGCCGCGATGCTTGCCAAACTTACCTCTAAGAATCAGCTTACGCTTCCAAAGGCCATTGTGCAGCAGATTGACCAGCCCGAATATTTCGATGTGTCGCTGGAAGATGGTCGCATAGTCCTCACGCCCATGCAGGTACGGTCAGTTGACGCCGTACGCAACAAACTAGCGGCTCTTGGCATCAGTGAGCAGGATGTAACGGATGCTGTCCAGTGGGGGCGTAGAGCATAGCTATGGCCCCTCGTGTAGTTTTAGACACAAACTGCCTTGTTTCCGCGCTTATTTTCTCAAAGGGAAGAATAGCTGAGCTCCGTCAAATATGGCAGACTGAAGGAATCATCCCTGTAGTTTGTCGTGAAACCGTCACTGAATTGATCAGGGTGTTAAGTTACCCAAAGTTCAAGCTGGAACCCCAAGAAATTGAGAGTTTGCTCGCTGAATTTCTGCCCTGGGCTGAGACTTTCCCACTTGAAATTCCTCTTGAAGAAGTTTCAGAACTTCGTGACAGGGATGATGCAGTCTTCATTCATTTAGCAAAAGCAGCCAATGCCGCTTTTCTAGTGTCTGGGGATAAACACTTATTAGAACTGCGGCATATATTTCCAGAACTGCAAATAACAACCCCCGCAGAGCTTTTAAGGCATATTTCAAAACATAACTAACAGTCATTATAATAAATTTACAGGAAGGCGTACCCATGAGGGTGCGCCTTTCTGTTTTTGGAGGCAATAATGAAAGGCACGAATATTTCTGAACTTGACTCTCTTCAGCCCACCGACCTTAATGCCGGTCAAGTTTTCAGCGGCAAGCCCTCTGGCACCACGGTCAGGGGCTATGCCGTTCCTTCGGCCTACACCCCGGCAATTGATCACGACTATATCTTCCATGAGTCGAGCCGCGACATGGTGGTCTGGTTCGTAAATCTTCAAGGGGCACAGGGGGCACATGAACCGCTCTATGTCTTCGGCCCCACAGGTTGTGGCAAAACAAGTTGCATCAAACAACTGGCAGCCAGGCTCAACTATCCGATCTTTGAGGTCACCGGCCATGGGCGGCTGGAGTTCGCCGATCTGGTGGGGCATCTGACGGTCAAAGACGGCAATATGACCTTTGAATATGGCCCTCTTGCCCTTGCCATGCGGTATGGGGCAGTTCTGCTGCTTAATGAGATCGACTTAACCTCACCAGAAATAGCCGCTGGCCTGAACAGCGTTTTGGACGGCTCCCCCCTGTGCATTGCAGAAAATGGGGGTGAAATTATCCAGCCGCACCCCATGTTCCGTTTCGTGGCCACGGCCAATACCAATGGCGCTGGCGATGACACGGGCCTGTACCAAGGCACACAACGCCAGAATCTCGCCTGGCTCGACCGCTTCACCATCTGCGAAGTGGGCTACCCTGATGCAACTGTGGAGAAAAAGCTGCTGTCCCAGCGCTTCTCTTCGCTGCCCGAAACGCTCTGTGCCACTATGGTGGACTATGCCAATGAAGTCCGCAAACTGTTCATGGGTGAGGCATCAACCGGCAACCTCACCAACACCATAGAAGTCACCTTCTCCACGCGCAGCCTGCTGCGCTGGGGGGATCTGACCGTGCGCTTCCAGCCTCTGGCCCACCAGGGCATACAGCCTGTCACCTATGCCCTCGACCGTGCCCTGGCCTACCGCGCCAGCCGCGAAACTCGTGCCATGCTGCACGAATTGGCACAGCGCATGTTCCCGCAACAGGTGGAAGCTGAAACCCTCAAAACCGAAACGACTGAAGCAGAAACCCTGCAAGGTGAGCAAGCCCTGCGCTTCATGCGCAGCAATTTGAGGAACACTCCCACGATAGCAAAGCCCCGTGTCCATCTGGAGGTAGTTCATACCCTTCCTGGCAAAAAACAGAGCGGTAAGTTCTGGATCGGCGAGGCTCGGCCTGAAGGCCTCATGCTTCATTGGGGCAAGCCGGACACTGCCGGGCAACAACACGTTATCTCCGCTGAAAATTGTGCGGGCAACAATTCCGTACTGGAGCTTGAAGCCCGTGCCGCCAAAAAGCTCACGGAAGGCTACGTCCTTAACACTACAAAAAGTTCATTCTAGGAGACTTTTATGACACCGATTGTTTCTGACATTCGCATTCTGGACAATTTGCTGGCCCTTAACCTCAATGTCAGTCTGTGGTCAGCCCGACGCAAGATGAGCCAGGATGACCTGGGGGGAGCGGAACTGCCACCCGAAGATCTGGCGTCCCTTGGTTCCAAACGCATTGCCGACCCGGAGAACCTCAAGGTGTTTGGCACACTCAAGGCCCGTGCCTTCAACTATCTGGACAGACACGGAGTGCGCTTCATGTCCGGCTGGGCCATTCCTGAAGAAAAAGCCGGTGAAATCGTGCAGGAGCTTTGCAACATCCGCAACGACTTCCAGAAAGAAAAGGAATCCTTTCTGGCTGGCTATGATCAAAATGTGCAGAGCTGGATAGAGAAGCATCATCAGTGGGGTGAAATTATACGTAATTCCATCGTGGGGCCGGACTATGTCCGCGCCCGAATGGATTTTCGCTGGCAGTTGTACAAGGTGTCTCCGTTGGAACAGCATGCGGACAACACAGCCGTGCTGGAAGCCGGGCTGGCGGAAGAGGTGCAGGGCCTCGGCGGCACACTGTTTGATGAGGTGGCCAAGTCGGCTGACGATATCTGGCGCAGGGTTTATCACGGCAAGACGGAGGTAACCCACAAGGCGCTCTCACCGCTGCGTACCCTGCATGCCAAGCTCACGGGCTTGTCTTTCGTAGAGCCACATGTGGCTCCTGTAGCAGATGTCGTGCAGGCTGCACTGCTGCGCATGCCCAAGAAGGGCAACATCATCGGCACAGACTTGCTCTTGCTCCAGGGGCTGGTCTGCCTGCTCAAGGACAGTGATGCCCTAGTGGCGCACGCGCAGAAGGTCATTGAAGGCTATGGTCCGGCCTTTGTGCTGGACGCCTTGCTGGCTGGTCCAGCGTGCGTATCCGAGCCGGATGATCCTGCTGGACGGGTGGACAGCACCGTGGATGGAGAACTGGACGATGAACCCATCCTGCCTGAGATTCCCGTGGTTGACAGCCCGTTGCCTCATCCTGCCATCCCCAGCCTGGGCCTGTGGTGACGCCATGGTACGCACAAAAGACGTTCTCAACTGTCTGCCCCTGCTGGCGTCCATCCTTGGCGATCGCTATGGGGTGCAGGTACGTATCGGCGGCAAGGAAGCCTGCACCAACGGTAGGGTTATCCACTTGCCATCGTTGCCCATGGATTGCGAGCCGGAATTGCTGGCACTCGCCAAGGGGTTTACAGACCATGAGGCTGCCCATATACGGCACACAGATTTTAGTGTGCTAAAAACTGCAAACCTTGATCCTGTGACCTTCAACCTGTTTAACTGTCTTGAGGACTGGCGTGTTGAAAAGAAGCTGTCGGGTATTTTCCCCGGCTGCCGGAGAAACTTGAACTGGCTGATACGACGATTCTTTGTAGAGCAAGCACAGCCAAGGGCCGGGGACGATTCCCCGGCCCTTGCTGTTTTGGACTATGTGCTGTTGACAGTGAGAGCTTGGGATGTGGATGAGGTGACCCCGGCACGCCAAAACGCAGCGAATATCATGGAGCAGCATTTTCCCGGCTTGAAAGCGGCAATGGATGCCATTTTGGTCAGGGTCTACATCCATTGTCCAGATACAAAGGCAGCAGTCGAATACGCTCGACAAATTGCCATATGCGTCAGGCAGTGGGAACCACATCAGCCAGCTGCAACCAGCGAAGGCACGAATAATAATGGTCAGGGAGCCACTCCAAGGGCGACAGGGGAGGCCAACGATTCTGCCACACAAATTGACCAGCAATCTGAACCGGTCCAACTGTCGAGTGCTTTACCGCTCAAGGCCTTGTTTCATGCAGAGGCGCAGGATCTCCCCAAGCAACTCGGCGAAATCATGTCGATTGAGCTTGCCAATAGCAGCGCAGAATCCGCTGGTGACGCACTGACCGTGGCCGTGGAAGGCACCCGACATGCAGCCCCCTTGCCAGCAGAGCAGAAGCTGCAAGCCCTTCAGGCCAGCGTTGCCCTGCGCACTCGCCTTCAGGGACTTCTGCAGGCGCAAACCCAGAGGCGTTGCAGCATCGGGCGCAGAGGAACACTGCATGCCAATTCGCTACACCGTCTGCGGGTTGGCAATGATCGGGTTTTCCAAAAAGAATCTGAGCAGCAAGGGCTAAACACCGCTGTCCACGTCCTGCTGGACGTAAGCGGCAGCATGGCTGGTGCACCGATTAATCTTGCCAATCGGGCCTGCTATGCAGTGGCAACTGCCCTGGGTCGTATCCGTGGCGTGAATCCTGCAGTTACGGCTTTCCCCGCTACTGCGGTCACAAACTCTGTATTCCCCATCATGCGGCATGGGCAATCGGTGCCTGATTTGTTCGACATTCGGGCTTCTGGCGGAACCCCCTTGGCTGGGGCCTTGTGGTGGATTTTGCAAACCATGTTGCCCCTCAAAGAGCAACGCAAGATGATCTTGGTGATCACGGATGGCATGCCGGACAACCCGTTTGCAGCAAACAATGCCATAGGGGTGGCCCAAAAACTTGGTTTTGAAGTTTATGGCCTTGGCATTCGGGATGAACACATCACGCACCTGCTGCCACACACAAGCCGGGTGGTCAACGATCTGCCCGATCTAGTGCCTGCCATGTTCACGATGCTGCAGGTAGCCTTGCTTAAAGGCGGTGCTGTATGATGGCTCCTCTCGATTTCAGCCCTTGGTACCGAACGGGAATATTTCGTTTCTTCTTACTTAACAAAAAGCGGCGCATCCAGCGCTGCTAAATGAAGGGAGGGTAAATGAATTACCTGAACTGGATACCTGTTGTTATTGCGGTGCTTCAGGCCATCAAAGATAACTGGGACGATTAGCTTGTACTCGGCTAACAAGAAGGAGCATGGACATGAGCTGTAAATGGGCATTTATAGGCGGCATACTGGCAGGGATCGCAGGAGTATTCACAGCGGCTGCGGTTTCGGTGGAATTGGAAAATCGGTTCTTCCGGGTTTTCCGTGGGTAACCCCTGTCAGGAACTGGCCGGGTAGAGGTTTAGACCGCCACAGAAGAAGTAGATGGCTGTCTTGAAATGCTCCCGGTTCCTATAACCGCAAGCCTTCCTCTTGATGGCCATGATCTTGCTGTTGAGGCCCTCGGCCACGCCGTTGGTGATCCTGTGGCGGCAGAAGGTCAGGATGTTCTCAAGATGTCTCTGAATCAGTCCGCCCACTTTGCGCATTGGGGCAAGATCTGACCTGTTCACCCAGACCAGCCATCGCTTCACAAAACGTCTGGCCCATCCCGTGCTCAGGTACTTCCAGACGTCGTTCAGGCTTTCCTTCATGGCCCAGGCCTTGGCCACCTTGAGGTTCGCTGTCTTCAAGGCCTCCAGGGCTGGCCGGTGTTTGTCCGGCAGATTCTCCTCCCGGTATAGCCAGAGGAATTTCGTGCCCTTGAGTCGATGGTCATCCTGACTTGTGAGTTCGCGGTGCTCTTGCTTGCGTACCCGGTCCACAGCCTCGCCTACGTGTTTCATGACGTGGAACCGATCGTGAACGATTTTCCCCGCCGCGTCCGGCACATGTTTGAGCGTAGCTTTAAAATAGGGCTCCCACATGTCCATGGCCACGGCCTTGATCCGCTCCAACTGCGCCTTGGTGAACTGAAGGTAGTACCCCTCAAGGCTTTCGGCCTTACGCTCGTCGGCCACATACTCCACCGTGCTGCCGATCAGATCACAAACCACGGTCACATAGTCGTGCCCCTTGCGGAATGCCTTCTCGTCAACGCCAAGATACCGCGAGGGATTCGATTGCTTGCGCTCCCGGCCCCGGCGCACCGCCCTTTCCATGACACCCCATGCTTCGTCCCAGGTGATGCGCAGGATGCGCCGCGCTCCTGTTACGGTGGCGCACTCGGTCAGCACGTCGATGATCAATCGCTCCATCAATATGGTGAAACGTGCCTTGGACTCGGCCCAAGGCACGTTGACCTGAAGGACGCCATGCTCGGGGCAGTCCACTCGGGGAATCCGAGCATGCAGGAACGTCTTGAACTGGCACGTGTCCAGATGGCGCCAGACACGAGGCTCGGCATGGTCGCGGCAAGCCAGCTCTCGACCACAAGTAGGGCAAAACCAGCGAACACCAGGACCATGCTCCACGCGGATGTCTACCCGACCTTCCGCCGTGTCCAGTTCAACAGCCTCAACAAACCAGGGCTCGGTCAGCCCGAGAATCCGAAAATATAGGTCCGTATCCTTCATTGGTGCCCTCCGGGAAGGACATTAGCAGATCAGCTACCCACGGAAAACCCGGAAGAGCCGGAAAATCGAAAAGACAGCAGATGCAATGCGGAAGAGGAACTGAAAAGGCTGGCCTTGCCTGAAAGCGAAGGCAGGTAAACAAGTTGATCACTGGGCAAGGATTCAGGCTATTCCTGCTTTCTTGCCCAGTGATGCCATTTCCTGAATGAAGCGAAGAGAATATCGATTCTTTCATTTCGATTTCTCGAAAGAAATTTTTGAGATAAGTTCCTCGTAAATTTGTTTTATTGAAAACTTATCTCCATATTGCCTGCCGGCCAAATTTTGTATTTCATGCCCAAATACCTGTCGAAACATGTCAGTATGCATGTTTCTGACTTTGAAAAAATTTGAAAAAGAGTGTCTGAGTGAATGAAAACTTTTTCCATCAACAATATTTTTTTCTTTCAGAAGTAAACCAAATGCTTTCCCTACTTGCTTTCCATATTTAGGTGATTTTTCAGTTTTATTTAATAATGGAAATAGTCTGATCTGATTGCTTTTTATCATTGCATTCCTGTATGATATCAATCCTAATTTTATCAGCTGCTCATGTATTGGTATCTTTCGTTTTGCATTTTTCGTTTTTAAGATTTTATCGCATAAACCGTCAGTGCTGTCTTCTCGAATATCAATCAAAAATATGCCATCTTCTTCATAGATATCCTCGCAGTGAAGCTGACATATTTCTTCAAGCCGCATCCCAGTATAGAGGGCAATCAAAGGAACCCAATAATAGGCTGGATTCTTGAAAGCACTAGGTTTATAGCCAGCGCAAAAGAATATCCGTTTTATATCATCATCAGTGAGTGGGAGTCTCTTTTCTATGTCCTGCTGTGTATCTTTAAGTCCAAGTCCTTGCGCAGGATTACGCTCAATCAAATTCTCACGCATAGCCCAAGTAAACATTCCTGAAACAGCTTCAACAATTACATTGATGCTTTTTATACTCAATGGAGTTTTATTTTTGTATTTTTCAATGAACTCTTTTATGGAAAGCCCAGATTTATCTAATTGTTCTCGCCATCGCGGAGGAAGTTTTTGAAGTGTATCTCTAAAACTACGCATATCCTGTCTGGTAATAGAATTTATTGGTTTGTTCCCAATGATTCTTAAGAGACTTGTAACTCTGTTTTTATGATCTGCAAGAGAACGTTCGGCCCATGCGCCGTCTTTAACTTTTATAACGCAATAGCGATCTATGAGTTCATCAAGATTTAGATACTTTTCTTCTGCTGGGCTTAGAGATTGTTGATATGGAGTATATTCTGCTTGGTGGTAGGGTTGTTCATAAGAAAAATCTCCTCGTAGTCTTGCTGCCCTAATTTTTTGAAGGCTGATTTGCATGGCCAGATAACTTCTGGTGAGTCCATCTACATTGTCGCGGGAAATTTCTGAGATATCAAATACACCGTTCTTAACAAGGTCAAAGACACAACGTTGAACATCGTTATCGAAATTATTTCCAGTGTTGAGATTGTTAAGGTGCATTGATGCTATGTTATCGTTGATATGTGCAATATCAACATTTTCAATGTTACCTTCGTCATCTTCAGTCTGGATTATATCCGGTGGAGTAGGCGATACAGCCTCATCATCAATCTGATACTTTAAATATCCGTTCAATCGTTTACGAATATCAGAAGGGCTCAATTCTCGTTTGTCTGGAGCATCAAGGATTTTATTCAGCTCATCCTGAAGGAATTTACGAAGTTCCTTAATTCGCTTCATGTTTTCAGCAAAATCAGTATGTCCGCTCATCGTCCAGTGCTCCAAGGATTCTTTGGTCAAGGCGTGTAGCTGCGCAGCTATGCGTGATGCCTGAAATTGATAGGCCGTACGCAGGCTGATCCGGATTTCTTTCGCGGGACAGCCTGGCGTGTGCTGCTTGGGAAGCTTATAGCGATAGTAAAATATCCTTCCTTTTAGGTAAAGGAAGGCAGGAAGCTTGGCAGGGGAGAGGTGATTATTGGGGGCATACTTGCACATAGTCGGAACTCCTGTGACCCAGTGAGTGCCCCAAAAGGGCATCTGCAAAGGGGAATGGGGTCACCAACTACGGAAAGCTTATCAAGCGATAGAAAAAGAAAAAGGAATTGAGCTTGTTAGCTCAATTCCTAAATTCGTGGTGCCGAGGGCGGGACTCGAACCCGCACGAGAATCCTCACTACCCCCTCAAGATAGCGTGTCTACCAGTTCCACCACCTCGGCGCGAGAAGATGTACTACGGCAAACTGAAACCCTTGGCAAGCTTTTTTTTCAAAAATTTATCAAGACTTGCGCTTGAAGGTTGATACAGGTAGATTTTTTCGTTCATGAGAGGTGAGTATGGACGAGATTGTTCAAAAGTTTTTGCGCGGCACAGGGCCTGTGCTGTGCGTGGATATAGGCAGCGGCACGCAGGATGCCCTTTTGGCCCGCCCCGGCCTTGAATGCGAGAACTGGCCGCGCTTTGTTTTGCCCGCGCCCGCGCGGCTCGTTGCCCAGCGCATCCGCGAGTTGACCCTGCTCAAACGCAATATATGGCTTTACGGCGCCAATATGGGCGGCGGCTTTACCCAAGCCATCAAGGAACACCTTGCAGCGGGGCTTTCCGTCAGTGCAACTGCCTCGGCCACGCGCGGCATTCATGATAATGAAGAAGTAGTGCGCAAAATCGGCGTAGAGGTGCGTTCCAATTGCCCTGATGGCAGCGTGCCGGTTTTTCTCACCGATTATTCGCCGGAATTCTGGGGCGGGCTGCTGCGCCATGCCGGGCTGCCCTTGCCGCATCTGGTGCTGACGGCTGCGCAGGATCACGGCTTTCATACCCAGGCAACCGTCAGGCGCGCATGCGCGCATGGACGGAACTGCTGGGCGCATCTTCCGATCCCAGGCGCTGGATATACGAAACGCCGCCGCCATCGTTGACGCGTCTTGTGCCCCTGCACGATAAAACAGGCGGCCCGGTTGCCGACACCGGGGCCAGTGCGCTGCTTGGCGCATTGTGCGACAAGGAAGTGATGGACCGCAGTTATCGGCAGGGCATCACGGTCATCAACGTGGGCAACGGGCATACCGTGGCTGCTCTGGTATATAAGGGACAGGTGCGCGGAATTTACGAGCATCACACTGGCATGCGAACTCTGGAGCAGTTGCTGGGCGATCTTGAACAGTTCCGCAAGCACTGGCTGCCCACAGAAGAGGTGCAGGCCTCAGGCGGGCACGGCACGGCTTTTGGCCCGTATTGTGAAGAAGCCGGCGGTTACGAGCCAACCTACATCACCGGGCCAAAGCGCGCATTGCTGCAAGGGCAGGGGCGTTTTCTTGCCCCGCACGGCGATATGATGATCGCCGGATGTTTCGGCCTTATTTGGGGATGGGCGCACACCCGGGCCGGAGAGTAGCTTTTTTGTTCCCGTCACGGCGGGTGAACACGCATTACAAGCTGACGCGCCTCGGGGGCGTTGCGGCATGAAGCTGAGGAGGCGGCATGGAATTCTTTGATGAGGCGGAGTGTTGGAGCAGGGATCAGATTGAACAGACTCAGCTTTCGCGGCTGAGAAGCACGGTGGCCCAGACGCGCAAGTGCGACTTTTATCGTCAGCGCCTGGACGAAGCGGGTGTTGGGCCAGATTCCATCCGCAGTCTGGATGATCTGCGGCGCATCCCCTTTACCACTAAGCAGGATCTGCGCTCCCAGTACCCCACGGGGCTTTTGTGCGTGCCGCAGTCCGAGATAGTGCGCATGCACTGCTCCAGCGGCACCACCGGTTCGCCCGTGGCCATTTGCCACACGCAGAACGACATCAACTCCTGGGCCGACCTCATGGCGCGCAGCATCCACATGGTTGGCGTGCGCCGGGACGACGTTTTTCAGAACATGTCCGGCTACGGGCTGTTCACGGGCGGCCTTGGCATCCATTTTGGCGCGGAGCGCCTGGGCTGCATGACCATCCCCGCCGGGGCTGGCAACTCGCGCCGCCAGATCAAACTTGCCAAGGATTTCCGTACCACGGTTGCTCACATTCTGCCTTCATACGCTCTTATTCTGGGCGAGCACCTGCGCAACATGGGCGAAGATCCGCGCCAGTTCCCCTTGCGCATCGCCCTTGTGGGTGCGGAGCCGTATACCGAGGAATTCCGCCGCCGCATAGAAGACCTTTTTGACATGAAGGCCTACAACTCCTACGGATTGTCTGAAATGAACGGCCCTGGCGTGGGCTTTGAATGTCTGCATCAGGCGGGCATGCACCTGTGGGAAGACGCCTATATTCCAGAAATCGTCGATCCCGAAACTGGCGAGCCCATGCCCGAGGGCGAAGTGGGCGAACTTGTCATGACCTGCCTCTGCCGCCAGGGCATGCCCATCCTGCGTTACCGCACCCGCGACCTTACGCGCTTTTTGCCGGGCGAATGCGCCTGTGGCCGCAAGCACCGCCGCATAGACCGCATTCTTGGTCGTGCGGACGACATGTTCATCATCAAGGGCGTCAATATCTACCCCATGCAGATTGAGCAGGTCATCATGACCTTTGCGGAAGTGGGCCAGAGCTACCTGATCCTGCTTGAGAACGACGGTCTTGGCGATGTGATGCGCGTACAGATCGAAATCCGCGACGAGCATTTTGTGGAAGACATGCGCGTGCTGCAAAACCTGCAAAAGGCCATTGCCGCGCGCCTGCGTGATGAAATCCTCATCACGCCCAGGGTTGAGCTTGTGGAAAGCAACAGCCTGCCCCGTACCGAGGGCAAGGCCGTACGCTTGCAGGACATGCGCAACAAAAACTAACAGCGACCGGAGGGCCGCATGGATTTTCTGCCTTTTCCCCTGGCTTCATTGCTGGCCGGGGCATTCATAACGCTGCTGTGCTTTGTGCTGCTGCTCAACATTTTTGGGCTGCCCGCCAACTGGGTGCTGCTGGGGCTTGTGGCGTTGTGGAAGGTGGTGCATCCCGGCGCGACCTCCATGGATATCTGGTTCTGGATCATGATGGTGGGCTTAGCTCTTGTGGGCGAAGCCCTGGAAATGGGCATGCAGATACTCAAGGCCAAACGCTATGGCTCCAGTTCTTCCGGCACATTCGCGGGGATGATTGGGGCCATAGCGGGGGCCATTCTGCTTGCGCCGCTCTTTTTTGGGCTTGGGGCGCTTATCGGCGCGCTGGCTGGGGCGTGGACAGGCTGTTTTGTTGTGGAGCACCTCAAGGGGCGCCCTCTGCGCGAGGCTCTGGACGCGGCTTTTGGCGCCATGATGGGCCGATTCCTCGGCACCGTGTGCAAGTGCGGCGCAGGCGGGGCCATGCTGGCTCTGGCTGCCGGGCGTATCTGGCCCAAGCTGCCGCCCCAGATGCCCCCGGCTTTTTCTCCCGAAGCTCCCACGCAGGTCTTGCTGACGCTGCTGCGGGGCCTGTGCTGAGGTTATGATGCTGCTGCAAGGTCTTGAAGTTGTATTGGTCAAAACGCGCTTTCCTGAAAATATTGGCATGGCTGCCCGCGCCTGCGTCAACATGGGTTGCCCCACATTGCGCCTTGTTGACCCGGAGCGGTGGGACAGGGAAAAGGCGCGTCCTCTGGCTACGCCCAAGGGGCAGGATATCCTGGATGCCGTGGAAGTGCATGAAGACGTGGCACAGGCTGTAGCCCAAAGCGCACTGGTGTTTGGCACCACCGCGCGCGTGGGCGGCTGGCGTCAGGCTTTGCTTTCGCCGGAGCAGGCCGCGCGCGAGGCCGCAGCCGTGCTCGCCAAGGGCGAGAAGGTTTCCTTTGTTTTTGGCCCGGAAGACCGTGGCCTTAACAACGATGAGATCATGCATTGCCACCGCTTGGTAACTATCCCCACGGATCCGGCTGCCAGTTCGCTCAACCTTGCCCAGGCCGTGCTGCTGCTCAGTTACACCTGCGCCAATGCCGTGCGTGCCCTGCAACACGGCGAAAGGCAGATAGAAATACCGCGCGGCGGCAAGGTGGCAACTGCGGCAGAGCAGGAGCGCTTGGTGGAATCGCTTAAGGATGTGTTACTGCGTCTTGATTATCTGCACGGTGACAACCGTGATTATTTTTTGATGCCCTGGCGCAGGCTTATTAGTCGGGCAGGACTATTACGGCACGAATATGATGCCCTCATGGGACTGTGCCGTCAGGTGCGTAATAAACTGCCAGATTAATTTTTTTTATGCAGGCTTTTAATAAGCCCGTTCTTGCTCTCCATGCATGGTTCAATGCTGTGAGGACGCAGGAACGGGCTTTTTCTATTGGGTGCAATGCTGACTTGCAACTTTTTTTCTTTTTTCTTCGACACAGGGCAGCGCCCGCTAATGGCTCAAAAAGTCTGACTAGTTGAAAAAAAATTCACAATCACTAGGGCGAGGGATTAGCTATAACACTCCAGATTTAAACGTGATTTTTTTTCTACGCAACAAGCAAACAAGTTGAACCCATTGACCATACTCAAGTATCTGATACTATAAACGTATATTTTGTGTTATCTGTTTTGTGTAGAGGAAATCGTTTTTTCGTAATTAACTTGACCTGTGGCCTATTAATTTTTTTAACCATGCCGTTAAGGAGAGTGAAGATCACTTAGTCTTAAATGAAGCTGGCCGTAAGCCCAGTGCAGAGTTTTTGCACTCCGAGGTGAGCGCTGGCGGCTGGTCATGCACCGGCCACATGGCGTTATGATACGGTAAATTTTGTGGTGGACGTTTCTGGCAAGGAGAATGGCATGCGTTGGACTATTGCGCACACATATGTCGGATCGCTATTCGGCGCGCTGATTACATGCTGTGGCGTTGTGCTTTTTGTCTCAATCTACTTCATGAAAGTTCCGATCGAAGACGAACTGAACAAGGGCATCGTAAGGATGCAGCAGGTCATCAGTTCTGCCAATGAAACCACAGCTCAAAAGTTTTTACAAAGTGCCGATCTTATTGCAGAAGATGATGATTTTGCCCGGGCTGTCGCTGAAAAAAATACTGATGCGGCGGTCAAGCTTGGTTCAGTCCTGATGAAAAAGGCCGGGTCGGACTTTATGACCATCACCGATGAAAAGGGGATAGTCATAGGCCGTGGGCACTCCAAAAAGCACGGCGACAGCGTTACCAATCAGGAAACCGTGGTTATTGCCCTCACGGGCAAGCCCGCCGTGGCCGTGGTGGCTGGCACAGAGGTGCCGTTCACCATCCGGGCCAGCTTTCCTGTAATGCACGATGGCAAGCTTGTGGGCAGCGTGTCCATTGGCACCTCGCTTGTTACGCCTGCCTATCTTGACTGGCTCAAAAAGCTTTCTGGCGTCAACGTCACCATTTTCAAGGGTGATACTCGCGTCATGACAACCATCATGCTGCAAGATGGAAAACGCGCCATTGGCACCAAACTGCAATCGCCTGAAATTCTCAAGGCCGTGCTTGAGCGTGGCGAAACGGTGTTCTCTCATAATAATATTCTTGGTATCGACTATAATTCTGCCTACTGGCCGGTCAAAGATGCCAATGAAAAAATTGTGGGTATGTGGTTTGTGGGCATGCCCATTGATGAATTGCAGCGCCTGGAACGCGTGGCCATAAGCAATTCCATATGGATTGGCGTGGGCCTGCTGGTCTTTCAGCTGATTCTTTCGTTTGTTCTCGGCCTCAAGATCAGTGCCCCCATTCGCAAAATAACCGCCTATGCGCAGGCTGTGGCCGATGGCAACAACGAAGCGCAGCTTGACGTATACAGCCGTGACGACATGGGCCAACTGGCTGATTCCTTGCGCACGATGGAAGATAATCTGCGTAAGCTGGTGCACGATGCCAGAGAAAAGGCCGAAGAAGCCCACAAGATGGGCGAAGAAGCCAAGGTCGCTATGGAAGAGGCCCGCGTGGCCCAGGCGCAGGCGGAACAGGCCAAGCGAGAGGGCATGATCAGCGCTGCTGCCCAGATAGAAGAGGTAGTGGGGCAGCTGAACGCCTCCATCAATGATATCTCCGAGCAGGTGGAAAGCACCAGTGGTGCTCTTGACCATGCTGCAAGCCGATTGGCGGAAACCGCAACCGCCATGGAAGAAATGAATTCCACGGTGCTTGAAGTCGCCAAAAATGCCGGCGGGGCGTCTGATATCTCCAACGCCGCCAAGCGCAAGGCCGAGGTTGGTTCCGATATCGTGTCCAGAGCCGTGGTGGGTATTCAGGAAGTGCAGCGGCAGTCGCAGGCCCTCAGGGACGGCATGACCCAGCTGGACGACCACGCCAAGGCCATCAGCCAGATCATGGGCGTCATTTCAGATATCGCGGATCAAACCAATCTGCTGGCCCTGAATGCGGCCATTGAAGCCGCCCGTGCGGGCGAGGCTGGGCGTGGATTTGCCGTGGTGGCTGACGAAGTGCGCAAACTGGCGGAAAAGACCATGTCCTCCACCACCGATGTGGGCAACGCCATTGCTGCCATTCAGCAAAGCGCCGGGCAGAGTATTCAGCAAGTGGAAAAGGCCGTTGGCAACATTTCTGAAGCCACGGAGTATTCCAACAAGTCTGGAGAAGCCCTGAAAGAAATCGTTGGCATGGTGGATCAGACAGCCGATGAAGTGCGGGCCATTGCCGCCGCAAGCGAGCAGCAGTCTGCCACCAGCGAAGAGATCAACAGGTCTGTTGCTGATGTTAACCACATTGCGGCCAGCACATCGCAATCCATGCAGGTCGCCATGAAGGAACTGGAATCCCTGCGAGCCCTGGCCCGCAGCCTTATGGATCTTATAGATCATATGAAGAAGGGCTAAGGCCCAGCGGCTTGCTCCCATGACGAATAAAGGCTCTGTTCCTCCGGGAACAGAGCCTTTGCTTTTTGAGGTAGGCGCTCTCCGCCCAGTTCGGGCTGTCTGGGAAAAAGGATTGGAGCGCATACCGCCTCCTCCCGCTTTTGCTCAGCTGTTCCCGTTAATCTGCACCTGTCGTGGTCTATTTACGCAGAATTGTTTTCAATGTTTCAGCCTCAGCCCCGTTGCAATTTTTAAGAAACTGTTCAAGGCGGGCTTGCACGGCAGGGTGCCTTGGAGCGAGGTCGTACAGTGAGGCTGCCGCCGCTGCGCTGCCGGAAAATGTGTCGTCATTGCGCAGCCCTTCTGAATTCAGCTTGGCGTAGTGCAGGGCCGCGCGGATAATGGCATCCAGAAATTCATTGCTGCCAGAGGCCATAAAGGCCGCCCAATACATCTGCAATACGGATTTCTCCGAATAGATGTCCCAGTTGGTCAGCGGGGCGGGGCTGTTCCGAATCTGCTGGAGCAGCAACTTCTCCTCCGGTTGCAGCAGGGTGGCAAGCAGCGCTTCTTCATCAGGCAATTGCGCAAGATGGGCCATCCAGGCCAAAGTGCGCCGTCCATCGCGGCTCAGACCGGGCTGGGGCGGCAACAGGCGTTGCCGGGCAGACGGATCATCGCGCAGCACCTGCGCAAGAAAGGTTGCCAGCATGATCTGCTTGAGGCTGTCTTTCAGCACGCCTTGCCCGTCAAACGTGCGCAGAATGCCTGGCAGCGTCTCGGCGCGGCGGTGCTGGTAATAATATTCCAGGTCATTGGCATAAAAGGATAATCCCTTGGAAATGGCAAGCGCATTGCAGGGGCGGGGCCATGCAGCGGGCAACAGGCAGGCGAGGGTTAGCGTTATAAGCAGAAAAAACGGGAAACGGGCAGGGGGAGTAGCAATTTTCATAGGAGGGGGTGGGTTAATCAAAGTCGGCAAGCAGGGCATCCAGCCCCAACACATTGGGGGAACTTTCGCGCAGACGATTCAATAGGCGCACTCGGGCTTCCAGCAGGTGGGGGGAGGACACGCCGTTGCGGATTGAACTGTGCGCCTCCAGAAAAGCCGCCAGATTGTCGCAGACTTTAACAAGCTGACCGTCCTTGGGGTCCAGTTCGTCCCGGTTGCATGCGGCAAGAGCCTGAAAGCCCTCAACAGCGCGAACTGCGCCATTTTCGCGTACACATTCCTGAAATTCGGAACCGACAGCCGCGCCAAGGTAGTATTCGATGCGCTCCACCAGAGAGGTGAAGCCCTCAGCGCGCAAGGGGCCATACACGCGGCGCTCCAGCTCTTTATCCTCGTATTCTTTAATGATTTTTGGCAGGTCTGAAATGGATTGCTTGACCGGCGAGATAATGTCGCGGGTGAGCACTTCCGGCAGGTCGTGGAACAGTCCGCAAAAAAAGTTGTTGTTGGCGCGCGCCGGGCAGGCATCGACAGCCAGGCTGAAACAGTAGGCGTAGCTGGCCACAATAAACATATGCCCGAGAACAGACGTAGCCGGAATGCGCGGAGCCTGCGTCCACCGCACCTGAAAGCGCAACTGCCCGCACAGGTTGGCGAGGCGCGAGAGGGCCGTGCCCTGGCTGCGCATGGAGGCAAGGCCACGCAAATCCGTGAACGTATCCAGCCGATCGGGAAACGACTGGCCTATGTCGCCCATTTCATCATCAAACGGCGCGTTAAGCGGCTCTATGAGCCTGAATTCCCATTGCGAGGCAAACAGGTGGGCAGCAGTAAGAATACGGCGCGCAAGCGTGTCATCATCCGGGCTGGTATGCCACTGGCGCATGCGTTCCCAAAAGGGGCCAAGAGGCGCAAGCGAAGGCTCAAGCCTGTCGAGCACATGCTCGGTCAACTGGCGGAACTGTTCAGGGTTTTCCTTGATTCTGTAGTAGATGGGAGGCTTGATGTCTGTGATGATGAGCCGGTAGAAATAATCAAACAGCCCGCCCTCAATGATTTCTGTTGCAAGCGCCGTGCGTTCCGGGTCCGTCATGTGTCGGGAGTTTTCGTGCCAGAGCACGCAGGCCAGGAGCATTTTGTGGGCCTGCTTGTCAATTTCTAGCAGTTCCACGGGCCGCAGCTTGTCATTCCAGCGTAACAGGTACGCGCCGGAAAAAATAAGCTGTAGAAGATTCTTGCGAATTACAGGCATGAAAAGCCTCCCCCAAAAATGGCTGCGCAAAAAACAGTTTGCACTATAGGGCGGAGTGGGGTAAAGCTCAAGAGCTTCAACGCTGTTGCCGGGAAAAAGCCGCATATGCCAAGGGCATGTGGGGTTGCGCCCCGATTGAGATGAGCGGTTGCGCCTGCAACCTGCGAGGTCTGGTGCTGCGGTGTACCGCCAAAGTAGTCAGTTTTTCGTCCCCAATGGGGACGAATGCTTGACAGCTATTGGCGTTTATAGTATTGAGGCTGCCTTTACTGCGATATTGTCGTCATCCCCGTTCGACGGCACATCGCGCAATGGATCTTTTTGCTGCCGTTATGGCCGCTGATATTTGCAGATGTGAGGAGTCACTCCGATGAAGACGTTCAGCCCCACCCCCAAAGACATCAACCGTGAATGGTTCGTGGTTGACGCTCAGGATCAGGTGCTCGGTCGTCTGGCCAGCCAGATAGCCCACCGCCTGCGCGGCAAACATAAGCCCGAATTCGCTCCCCATATGGATAACGGTGACTTTATCGTGGTTGTTAACTGCGAAAAGATTAAAGTTACCGGTAAAAAGATGACTGACAAAAAGTACTACCGGCACTCTGGCTGGGTGGGCGGCCTCAAGACCACCCAACTCGGCGACATGCTGGCCGACAAGCCCGCCCGCGTGCTGACCGCTGCGGTGCGCGGCATGCTGCCCAAGAATCGTCTGGGCCGCGCCATGCTGAAGAAACTGAAGATCTACGCCGGGACCGAACATCCGCATACGGCCCAGAATCCCCAGCCGCTGACGCTGCCGCATTAAGGAGTAAAGAGCCATGAGCGAGAAATTTGAATACGGCACTGGCCGCCGCAAGACCGCTACGGCCCGTACCCGCATCTACGCCGGTTCCGGCGGCATCACGGTGAACGGCCGCAACTTTGAGGATTATTTTCCTCGCAAGACCCTGCAGATGATCATCCGTCAGCCCCTGGTTCTTGCCAAGCTGTCCGACAAGTTTGACATCCGCGTGAACGTTGCCGGTGGCGGCGTTACCGGTCAGGCCGAAGCCGTGCGCCACGGTATTTCCCGTGCGCTGCTTCTGGTTGACCCGGCCCTGCGCCCCATGCTCAAGAAAGCTGGCTTCCTTACCCGCGATGCCCGCAAGAAAGAACGTAAAAAGTACGGCCTGCGCGCTGCCCGCGCCCGGTACCAGTACTCCAAGCGTTAATATGCCTTTATGGAAGCCCTCTCTATGGGAGGGCTTCCTTTTTGTCTTTGAGCGGGTCGCATGTCGGCCCGCTTTTTTTTTGGCGGAGTTCCCGAGCAGTTTTGTAGGAATGCCTGGGCGCTCTTGCTCCAACCCCGGCTGCTCTGCGGAGTGCCACATCTGTGGTGGTGTTATGGAAAACGAGAATACTTCAAATTTTTCTTCCGCATCTGATGTGTTGCCGATGCTGGACTATGCCTACACCCATGAGCAGACGCAGGCCACAACCGGCTATTTTTCCTGTGTTCCGCCTGAAGATCTGGATTTTGACCGTGCGCTGGAACGGCTTGAAGTTGCGCCGATGGACGACTTTCTGCACCTGCATCTGCTAAAGTTGCTCGCAGGCAAGGCGCACGATGAGCTGAACCTTCTGGCTGCCAGTTGTTATGACGCGGTCAGCAACGAGTTTACCCGTCCTGTGCTGGCGGCCCTGCTGGCTGAGTGCGCATTGCTCGGCGCGGAATCGCCCGGCAAGGGCCAAGGCTTTTGCTCGTCCTTTCCGCCTGATGCCGCAGAGCGTCTGGCTTCTTACAGCCCCGCTGTGTATCTGCGGGCTGCAACACTGCCTGACCATGGCATTGCCGCTGCCTGGAGCGCCCTGTTCCGCGCCAATATCTGCGAGCATCATTCCCTGCCGCGCCCGGACGAGGCAGGCATAGCCCCCCTGTTCAGCGCGGAAGTGCTTGATGCCACAGCTCGGCGCATGGCTGCGCATGCAGACGCTCTGGCCCGGCAGCACGAAAAATTCAAGGCCAAAGCATGGGAACCCTGGCAGCGGCCTCCGGCGCAGGAAACATACCTGCGCGCCGTGGACGCGCTTATGGAAAACGGTGTTGTGGATGGCCCGGAAATGCGCCATGAGGCTTCGCTTTCGCCCATTGCACTGCTGCGCGGCTGGCAGGTGGATATTGCCGTAACCAGTGGTTCCGTGCGCCATACCTTACAGGGCAAGGCAACAGCCTACGGGCGCGGCCTGTCCCTGGCAGCGGCCCGCGCATCCTACGCCATGGAAATTGTGGAACGCGCCAGCACCTATGTGAGTGTTGGGCCGGGGGACGGCACTGCCGTCCATGCCGGAACAATCCTTGGCCGCAAAACAGAACTGCCTCTGACGCTTGCGCGTTTTTCCGAGCTGGCGGAGCAGGGCAGAGTGGCGCTCGACCCCAATCTGCTGCCTCTGGAAGCTCCATACGCTGATGCCCCCCTGCACTGGCTCCCGGCCTCGGACGCATCTGGCGCGACCGTTCTTGTGCCTGCGCAGGCGGTTTTTCTGTTTTGCAATCTGGACGAGCAGTCTTTGTTTATTGCTGGCGGCTCCACCGGTCTTGCATCTGGCAATATTATGGATGAAGCTGTGGTTGCCGCCCTAACGGAAATTGCCGAGCGCGACGCCGAGGCCACAACTCCTTACAGCCGCACGCGCTGTTTTATGCTGCGCAGCCGTGATCAGCTCATTCAGTCGCTGCTTGACGATTACGCAGCCTGCGGCATTCGAGTACAGTTTCAGGATCTGACCACGGAGCTTGGCCTGCCTGTGTACCAGTGTTTTGTCACCGGGCGTGACGGTACCGTCGCACGGGCCACAGGAGCCAACCTTTGCGGCGCGCGGGCCGCCCTGGCGGCGCTCACTGAAACCCCGTGGCCCTATTCAACTGCACAAAACAAGCCGCCATGCCCCTCAGCTTCGGGACTAGCGGGATTGCCCGTTCGTGTGTTAGAGGATTTGCCGGATTACAGCCTGCCCTCCCCCCGCGCCAACCGCCGCCTGTTAGAGTCGGTGCTGTCAGCGCACGGCAGAAGTCCTCTCTATGTGGATCTGACCCGCAAGGATTTTGATATCCCGGTGGTCAGGGCCATTGTTCCCGGTCTTGCCCTCACGGCAGAGTGGGACAGGTTCTCAAGGCCGGACGCGCGCCTTTTTGCGCGTTATGCCGCGTGTTGTCTATGAGTTGCCGTAAGTACGGCTAATTACAATTGCAGCCCGGCGGCAACTCGGGTATAGTAGGGAGCGACCGGCCCATAAGTGAACAGGCCGCTCTGAACGCACAACCTTTGGAGGGTTAGGATGAAACTGGGTAAATTTCTTGCCGCGCTGGCTGGTCTGGCGCTGACCTTCGGCGTTGCTGGCCAGGCGCTTGCCGCTGATGCCGGTCCCATCAAAATCGGCGTGTACCTTCCCCTGACCGGGCAGAATGCCTTTGGCGGCCAGCTCGAACTTGAGGGCGTGCGTCTCGCCCATAAGGAAATGCCCAAGGTTCTTGACCGCCCCGTTGAACTGGTGGTGGTTGACAACAAGTCTGACAAGGTCGAAGCGGCAAACGCCGTGAAGCGCCTTGTGGAACGCGACAAAGTCGTGGCCCTTATCGGCACCTATGGTTCCTCGCTGGCCATGGCCGGCGCAGAAGTGGCTGAAAAGGCCGCTGTTCCCGGCGTGGGCACCTCCTGCACCAACCCCCTTGTGACCCAGGGCAAGAAGTACTACTTCCGCGCCTGCTTCATTGATCCTTATCAGGGCGCTGCCGCCGCTACCTATGCCTATGAAACCCTCGGCTTCCGCAAGGCCGCCGTGCTCATGGACATGACCAGCGACTACGCCGTGGGCCTCTCCAGCTTCTTTACCCGCGATTTCAAGAAGCTCGGCGGCGAAATCGTGGCTACCCTCAAGTACAGCTCCGGCGATCAGGACTTCACCGCCCAGCTGACCGAACTTATTGCCAAAAAGCCTGACATCGTCTTCATGCCCGCCTACTTTGCCGAAGGCGCCATCATCATGAAGCAGGCCCGCGAACTGGGCGCCAAGTTCCGCCTCATGGGCGCTGACGCCATGGACAACCCCGACACCCTCAAGCTGGGCGGCAAGGCTGCGGAAGGCTTCCTGCACACCACCTTCCCCTACGACCCCGCCATGCCCAACATGAGCGCCGAAGCCAAGCGCTTCACCGAAGCCTGGAAGACCGCCTATCCTGACAAGGAAACCAACGTTAACGGCGCTCTTGGCTACAACACCTATTTCCTGATTCTTGACGCCATCAAGCGCGCCAACTCTTCTGATCCCAAGGCCATTGCCAAGGCTCTGGCTGAGACCAAGGATCTGCCCACCGCACTGGGCCTGTTGAGCATCAACAAGACCCATGACGCAGAAATGCCCGTGGGCATCATCGAATACAAAGATGGCAAGCGCGTTTACGTGGGCGAAGTTACACCCAAATAAGTAAACAACAGATCAACCCCGCAGCGATATTCGCTGCGGGGTGCTTTTTTCATTTTTTTGCCGCTGTTCGAGCGGAAGGGCCAAGTGTGGCCTTTTGTCCGTTGCGAGGCGCTGAGGTGGCCCATGAGCCTTGATATGTTTTTGCAGCACTG
This sequence comes from Desulfovibrio faecalis, assembly GCF_053570625.1. Classification (NCBI taxonomy): domain Bacteria; kingdom Pseudomonadati; phylum Thermodesulfobacteriota; class Desulfovibrionia; order Desulfovibrionales; family Desulfovibrionaceae; genus Desulfovibrio; species Desulfovibrio faecalis. The sequence continues at coordinate 2,439,498 of NZ_JBRBQR010000001.1, read as the reverse complement.
CTTTAACGCCCTGACCCTTGGGTCGCTGTATGCGCTGATTGCCATCGGCTACACCATGGTTTACGGCATCCTGCGCCTGATCAACTTTGCCCACGGCGATATCCTGATGATCGGCGCGTACTTTGTATTTTTTGGCACGTTCGCCTTTGGCTGGCCCTGGGGCGTAGCCGCTGTTGTCGCCGTTCTTGGCGCCAGCGTGCTCGGCATCCTTGTAGAAAGGATAGCCTACAGACCCTTGCGCGATGCCCCGCGTATTTCGGCGCTTATCAGCGCCATTGCCGTGTCATTCTTTATTGAAAGCCTCGCCGTGGTGGTCTTTACCGGCCAGCCCCGCCCTGTGTTGCAGCCCGAATGGCTGGTTTCTGAATGGCAGATTGGCGGGTTACGCATTCTGCCGCTCACCGCCTTTGTGCCGATCATGACCATTGTGCTTGTGGCCGTGCTTTTGTATGTGGTGTACCGCACCAAGCCCGGCCTCGCCATGCGCGCCATTTCAAAAGATATTGAAACCACACGCCTTTTGGGCGTGCGGGTGGACAACATCATCGCCCTCACGTTTGGCATTGGCTCTGCGCTGGCGGCGGCCTCGGGCATAATGTGGGCCTTGCGCTATCCGCAGGTGCACCCCTACATGGGCATCATGCCTGGCCTCAAGGCCTTTATTGCTGCGGTATTCGGCGGCATCGGCTCCATTCAGGGCGCTGTTATCGGTGGCGTTGCCCTTGGCTTTGTTGAAATCATGACCGTGGCCTTCATGCCTGAGCTTTCGGGGTACCGCGACGCCTTCGCCTTTGTGCTGCTGGTGCTCGTGCTGCTGTTCAAGCCCACAGGGCTGCTGGGTGAGCGAATGGAGGAGAAAATCTAATGCGCCTGAACAGAAGCACCATTCTGAGCATCATGGTCATGCTGCTGTTTGGCCTTGTGCTCTCCCAGGCAGAAAGCTTTCTCGGCGACTACCAGATTTATATCGCCAAACTCATTTTCATCAACGCCATTTTGGCGCTTTCGCTCAACCTCATTTACGGATTTACCGGCCTCTTTTCGCTGGGGCATGCAGGGTTTATCGCCATCGGGGCGTATGTTTCGGCCCTGTGCATCCTGAGCCCCGAGCAAAAAGAAATGATGTGGATTCTTGAACCCATCATCTGGCCTTTCTCCGACCTGTTCACGCCTTTCTGGGTTTCTGCGCTGGCTGGCGGGCTGGTGGCCACCATCTTTGCCTTTATCATCGCCGTGCCAGTGCTGCGGCTTGGCGATGACTACCTCGGCATTGCCACCCTTGGCTTTGCAGAAATCATCCGCGTCCTGATCGTCAACGCTACCTCCATTACCAACGGCTCGCTGGGCATCAAGGGCATTCCAGGTCATGCCAGTCTGCTTTCGTGCTATATCTGGATGCTCTTTACGCTCATAGTGCTTTCGCGGCTCATATTCAGCAATTACGGAAACGTGATGCGCTGTATACGCGATAACGAAATTGCCGCCAGGGTCATGGGCATCAACGTGTTCCGTTACAAGGTGCTTTCGTTCTGCGTGGGCGCGTTTTTTGCCGGTGTGGGCGGGGCGCTGCTTGGCTCCCATCTTTCCACCATCGACCCAAAGATGTTCAACTTTCTGCTGACATTCAACGTACTCATGTTCGTTGTGGCTGGCGGTCTTGGCTCGTTGACGGGCAGCCTGCTCGGCGCCACGGTCATCACCATCCTGCTTGAATGGCTGCGCGCCATTGAAGAACCCATGGATCTGGGCTTTATCGAAATCCCCGGCATCCCCGGCATGCGTATGGTGGTGTTTTCGCTGGTGCTGCTGGCCATTATTCTTTATCGGCGCGAGGGCATCATGGGTACCCGTGAGCTGACCTGGAAATCAATGGGTGCGTTCTTCAGGAGGGGCAAGGCATGAGCGGTTTTAATCTGCCCAAAGCTCCCCATTACGAGGGCGCACTGCTGCTGGCCAAGGACGTGACCATGCGTTTTGGCGGCGTGACCGCCGTGAGCGATCTTTCCATCGCACTGCCCAAGGGCGCCATTGCGGGCATTATCGGCCCCAACGGCGCGGGCAAAACCACCGCATTCAACGTTCTGAGCGGTTTTTATACCCCGCAGGAAGGCGACGTGGTTTTTGACGGCAAGAGCGTGAAGGGCCTTGGCCCCTCGGAAATCTGCCGCATGGGCATGGCCCGCACTTTCCAGAACATTCGTCTGTCGCAGCAGATGACCGTGCTTGAAAACATCATGGTCGGCTGTCATGTGCGCCGCCGCTGCCCCTGGTGGATGGCCCCTCTGGGCATCCCCGCTTTTTATAAGGAAGAAGCGGCCATTGTGGAAAAAAGCAAGCAGCTTGCCGACCGGGTGAGCCTGAGCGGCAACCTCAACGATCAGGCAGGCAGCCTGCCTTACGGCGCGCAGCGCAGGCTTGAGATAGCCCGCGCTCTGGCCACCGAACCCAAACTGTTGCTGCTTGATGAGCCTGCAGCGGGCATGAATCCGCAGGAAAGCCTGGATCTCATGCATTTTATCGGTCATATCCGTGACGAATTCGACCTCACCATTCTGCTGATCGAGCATGACATGAAGGTCGTCATGGGCGTGTGCCAGTACATCTGGGTTATGGAATACGGTGCCTTGATCGCCGAGGGCGAGCCGGAATCCATCCGCAACAACCCCGTGGTCATCCGCGCCTATCTGGGTGAGGACGCCACGCTGGAAAAAGTCATTTAGCCGTGGCAAGGGCGGCGGAGCCTTGCTCCTGCTGCCCGTTGCGGCTTGCAAAGGCGCTGTTTGCCGCTTCTGTGCAGGAGCAAACGGCCATACGCAGCAGATAGACATGCCCGGAAAGCTCTTCCGGCGCAGACCGACATATGGACAGGGTGCATCATGCTTGAAATTCGTAATCTCCATGTGCGCTACGGCGGCATTCAGGCCGTTCAGGGCGTAAGCCTGAATATCCCGCGCGGCAGTATTGTGACGCTTATCGGGGCCAACGGCGCGGGCAAGAGCAGTATCATCCGCTCCATTGCCGGCCTGAACAAAACCATCAGCGGCGACATCCTGCTGACCCGGCACGAGGGCGACGCTCCGGCTTCGCTCATGGGCCTCAAGCCCGAAGACATGGTGCGCAAGGGCATTTCTCTTTCGCCGGAAGGGCGGCGTATCCTGCCCCATCTGACGGTGGAGGAAAACCTGCACCTTGGCGCGTATTCGCGCAGCGACAAGGCAGAAATAGCCCATGATATCGAGTGGGTTTACAGCTTGTTTCCCCGGCTCAAGGAACGGCTCTGGCAGAAAGGCGGTACGCTCTCCGGCGGCGAGCAGCAGATGCTGGCCGTGGGCCGCGCGCTCATGAGCCGTCCTGATCTGCTCATGCTGGACGAACCTTCACTGGGGCTTGCTCCGCTGCTGGTGCGCGAGATTTTCGACATCGTCAAGCGCATCAACGAAGAGGGTAAAACCGTCCTGCTGGTGGAGCAGAACGCCTTTGCGGCGCTTTCTGTGGCGCACTATGCCTATATTCTTGAAGTTGGCAGGGTGGTACTTGAAGGCCCGGGGCGCGAACTGCTCGAAAACCCCAAGGTCAAGGACGCCTACCTCGGCGGCTAGACCTGCTCCTGATTTCAGACCGCGTTGATCTGGTCAGCGCTCAAACCGGCAGTCGTACGATTGCCGGTTTTTTGTTGCTGAAAGCTTCGGAAATTCAGCAGGGCGCAACATTATACCGTCGGGCCGCCGGGGGGGGAAAAGACTACGCCTTGCCACCCCGTGCTGGGGGTATTAGTATTCAGGTTGGTTAAAAACAGTCCGGGGAGCAGGGCGGTTACTGCCTTTGCCTCTGCCTTCTTGCGACTGCAAATCCATAAGGAGCAAACATGCAACGCATACTTCTGTTATTGCCCCTCCTGCTGGCCTTGCTGGCTGGCGCGGCCTCTGCCGCACCGGGCGAACAGCGAACCCTGACCAAACTGCCCAACGGGCTTTCCGTGTATATCATCAAGGACAGCCGCTTCCCTCTGGTGGCAACGCGTCTTTACGTGCGCACCGGTTCGGCCAATGAGGACGCCAAGCAGGCGGGCATCAGCCATCTGCTGGAGCACATGGTCTTCAAAGGTACAGAGCACCGGCCCAAGGGCCAGGTGGCGCGTGATGTGGAAGCCCTTGGCGGCTACCTCAACGCGGCCACCAGCTTTGACAAGACATGGTACATGACGGACATGCCCGCTGCCCACTGGCGCATGGGCATGGACGTGGTGAAAGAAATGGCCTTTCAGGCCGCTCTGGACCCCAAGGAACTAGAGTCGGAAAAAGAAGTGGTGATTTCCGAGCTTGAGCGCGATCAGGATTCGCCCATGAGCAGGCTGTTTGAAAGCCTGCAGGTGTCCACACTCCAAAACACCCCCTACGGTCGGCCCATCATCGGCTTTAAGGAAACCGTGCGCGCCATTACCGCCGACGACCTGCGCGCCTATGTGCAGCGCTGGTATCAGCCGCAGAATATGATGCTGCTGGTGGCGGGCGATATTGACCCGCAGACGGTGCTGCAACACGCGCAGGAACTTTTTGGCGGCATGGCCAACACCAACGATTTCGTTACGCCGCCGCAAGTTGATTTGCTCGCGGCTCCCGGCGGTCAGCGCGTTGAAGTGGTGCGCGGCCCCTGGAACAAGGTCTATCTGGGCATGGCCTTTCCTGCGCCAGCCCTGCGCGATCTACGCTCTGTGGATCTGGACGTGCTGAGCTACCTGCTTGGCGGCGACGGAACTTCGTTGCTGAGCCGCAAATATGAGTATGAAAAGCAGCTTGTGGACAGCATCAGCGTTGGCAATATGAGCCTTGAGCGCGCGGGCATGCTGTACATTACAGCCAATATGGCTCCGGAAAAGCTGGAGGCCTTTTGGCAGGGGCTGACCACAGACCTTGCCAATCTCAAGGCCGCAGACTTCAAACCCGAGGCCCTCAAGCGCGCCCGCTACAACCTTGAAGACAGCATGGATCGCTCGGCGGAAACGCTCAACGGTCTGGCCTCCTGGCTGGGCAGCGTCCAGTTTGAGCTGGGCGGCGATGTGGCGGAACAGAACCTGCGCTTCACCCAGCGCAATGTTTCGCAGCCGCAGGTACAGCAGGCCATTGACCTTTGGCTTGACCCCAGCAGGGCGCGGGTGCGTGTGCTCGCGCCTGAAAATGCCAAGCTATCCGATCTGGAAGCCGTGCTGCAAAAGAACTGGCCCGGCAGTGCCGCTGCCAAAACCGCGCAAAAGGCTTCGTCCACGGCGGGGCAGCAGGAAGTGGTCGACCTGGGGCAGGGGCGCACCGTCATTCTTATCCCTGATGCCACAGTGCCCTATGTGGCGGTTGATCTCATGCTGCCCGGCGGCAACGCCCTGCTGAAGCCCGACCAGCAAGGGCTGGCAGAACTGACGGCCAGTACCCTTGGCGATGGCAGCGGCAAACTGGACGCCCAGGCCATGGAACGCTATTTCGCCGACCGCGCGGCTTCTCTCTCCGCCAAGGCGGGCCTGCAAACCTTTACCGTGTCCCTGACCGGCCCGGCCCGATTCAATGCCGATTATTTCTCCATGCTGGGCGAGGTGCTGGGCAAGCCCCGCTTTGAAGCCAAGGAAATCAAGCGTGAAGCGGAAAACATGAAGGCAGCCATCCGCCAGCGGGCCGACAGGCCTACCTCCTTTCTGTTCTCACGCGTGAATCCCTTCATCTTCCCCGGCGGTCAGCCCTACGGCTACGATAGTCTGGGGACGGAAGCGAACCTTTCCAAGTTCACTCCCAAGGATGTACGCTCGTTCTGGGACAAGCAACTCGTACAGCCCTGGGTGCTGGCCGTTGCTGGCGATTTTGACCGAGAGGCCGTGCTGGCCTTTGCCCGCACATTGCCCACGCCAGGCAACAAGGATTTCTCCTTGCCCGCCCCCTCATGGGGTGATGCCCGCAACCTTGATCTGCATCTGCCGGGGCGCAATCAGGCCCACGTGCTCCAGATGTTCAAGGCTGTGCCTTACACCAGCCCGGACGCCCCGGCGCTCATGCTTTTGCAGTCTGTGCTTTCCGGCCAGAGCGGCCTGCTGTTCAGCCAGATGCGCGACGAGCAGGGCCTCGGGTACACGGTCACGGCCTTTTATCGCGCCATGCCTCAGGCTGGCATGATGGCTTTTTACATTGGCACCACGCCCGACAAGGTGGCGCAGGCGCGTGAAGGCTTTGCCAAGATTATTGCCGATATCAAGGCAAAACCCTTGCCTGCGGAATTGCTTGAGGCCGGGGCTAACCGTCTGCTTGGTGAATACTACCGCGACAAGCAAAGCCTTGATTCCCGCGCGGGCGTGGCAGCCACAGACGCCGTGCTGGGCCTGCCCCGGGATTTCAGCAAGTCGCTCATCGACAAGGCGGCCAAGCTGACCCCTGCGGATATTCAGGCTGTGGCGCAGAAGTATCTGGACGACAAAAACCTCTACAACATGATCCTGCTGCCGTAGGCGGTGTTTCGGTTTTATTGATGGGCCGCATCGGATACACGATTGCGCTTCCCTGCATAATGGCGGTGGGAGCGGAGTTGGGCCGATGCGGCCCCTTGTGTTTATTGGCTGTTACGGAATGCTCAATCCCTGTTTGCGTGTACAAAAAAAGTTTTTATAAACGATATGTTCGGCAAGGGGCGGGCAAATAAAAATGTCAAGCCCGAGGTAAGTCCTCTTACGTGGGCGAGGCCGTCTTGAAAACCCGGCGTGGGTAGAGTAAGTTCTTGCCTGCGTTACGGGAACTGCTTTCCGAGGAAAGCTCGCCAGGTATCGGCTGCGGTCGCAGTGCCGGGGCCTGGGCGGCAGCGTCATGTGGGCATGATGCCTGAATTCATGGCGAAATGTTTCAGCAGCGCCAATCAAAGCCACACATGTTGCGGGTCAGGTTGCCTGATCCGGCTCTAGCCAGGGCGAACATTTTTGTTCACGCCCTCACTGTTTTGCGGCCTAGATGTAGTGAAAAATTGGGCAGGCAAGAAAATTCAATAGTGAATTCGTAGTGTTACTACGGCACTAGGAGAGCTTTTTTGCGTGCATTTATTGACAGGGTGCAATTCTTTTGAGATTTTCTAGACATTGAAAGCGCCATGGAGCTTAATAGGGAATTCCCGTGAAAATCGGGAGCGGACCCGCCGCCGTGAGCCTGTTTAACACCGCTTTTCCACGGGTGCCACTGGATAAAACCGGGAAGGCCGAAAAGCGGCAGGCAAGCCGGAAGACCTGCTTTCAACCGTTCTAAGAAAGTGGAGCATCTGCAACGGGCTTTTGCAGATGAACCGTCAGAAAAGGCCATTGATGGCCTCTCCGCCCGTTTTATTCGGGCGGCCTTTTTGTTCATAGCCCACACGTTTGGAGCGAAGTTCATGCTCGCCAGCATTATTAAGCGCGACGGCACGGAAGTGCCTTTTGATTCGGTCAAGATTCTCAATGCCATCACCAAGGCCAATCAGGCCGTTGGCGGTGAAGACATGTCCCCCACTGACCTGCTGTTTGTCACCGAAAAGGTGTGCAAAAAGCTGGAGTCGCGCAGCCTCAAGCATGTGGAAGAAATTCAGGATGTTGTTGAAGAAACCCTGATTCAGTACGACTACGCCAAGAGCGCCAAGGCTTACATCCTGTACCGGGCCGAGCATACGAAAATCCGTAATGCGGAATCGTATCTCATGGATATCTATAAAAAACTTACGTATTCCCCGGCCCTTCAGGAAGACATCAAGCGCGAGAATGCCAATATCGATGGCGATACGGCCATGGGCACCATGCTCAAGTATGGTTCCGAAGGCTCAAAATTCTTCATCGACAACTACATTCTGCCCAAGGATGCCTCTGCCGCGCACCTTAACGGCGATATCCACATTCACGACAAAGATTTTTACATGCTCACGGAAACGTGCTGCCAGATTGATCTTATCCCCTTGTTTAAAAATGGTTTTTCCACGGGGCACGGGCATTTGCGCGAGCCCAATTCCATTGAGAGCTATTCGGCCCTTGCCTGCATTGCCATTCAGGCCAACCAGAATGAAATGCACGGCGGCCAGAGTGTGCCGCATTTTGACTTTGCCATGGCCGAAGGCGTTATCAAAACCTACCGCAAGGAATATGAGCGCGCCTTTGCCGCCTTTTTGCGCATTGCCCAGAATCTGGAAGAGCAGGCAGCCATTGACGCAGCCAGAGAAACCATCGCCCTGTTGCCAGAAGGCCCGCGCCTTGGCACCTGCGATGCCTTTGGAGAGGCCCTTGTGGCGGCTGTCCCCGAGGCCCGGCGCGAGCTTGTGACGCGCGCGCATGCCTACGCTGCCGGCGAAGCCCTCAAATACACCGAGCGCCGCACTTACCAGGCCATGGAAGCCCTGATCCATAACCTGAACACCATGAATTCGCGTGCAGGCGCACAGGTGCCTTTCAGCTCCATCAACTATGGCACGGATATTTCTGCCGAGGGGCGCATGGTTGTCAAAAACCTGCTGCGCGCCACCAAGGCCGGGCTTGGCAACGGGGAAACCTCCATTTTCCCCGTGCAGATATTCAAGGTGAAGTCCGGGGTCAACTATAATCCTGAAGATCCCAACTACGACCTTTTCAAGCAGGCCATGGATGTTTCCGCCATGCGGCTTTTCCCCAATTTCAGCTTTCTTGATGCGCCGTACAACCTTCAGTACTACCGCCCGGGCGACTATAATACGGAAGTTGCCTACATGGGCTGCCGCACACGCGTACTTGGCAACGTGTACGACAAGGACAGGCAGGTCACGTGCGGTCGCGGCAATCTGAGCTTTACGTCCATCAACCTTCCCCGGCTGGGGCTGGATGCGCGCGGTGACATCAGCCGTTTTTACGCTCTGCTGGACGACAAGATTGATCTGGTGTTCCGCCAGCTGCTGCATCGGCTCAAGATCCAGAGCGCCAAGAAGGTGCGCAACTATCCCTTCCTCATGGGCGAGGGCATCTGGCTTGATTCCGACAAACTGGGTTGGGACGACAGCATTGAAGAAGTGCTCAAGCACGGCACACTGACCGTGGGCTTTATCGGCCTTGCCGAAACGCTCAAGGCTCTTGTGGGTCAGCACCACGGCGAAAGCGAGGATGCCCAGAAGCTTGGCATCGAGATTGTTACGCATCTGCGCAAACGGTGCGATGACGAAGCTGAAAAGACAGGACTCAACTTTTCACTCATAGCCACCCCGGCGGAAAGCCTGAGCGGGCGCTTTGTCAACCTCGACAAGGAAAAGTTCGGCAGCATCCCCGGCATCACTGACAGGGATTACTACACCAATTCGTTCCACGTGCCGGTGTACTGCCCTATCAAGGCCTTTAAAAAAATACAGATCGAGGCTCCATACCACGCGCTGACCAATGCGGGGCACATCACCTATGTGGAACTGGATGGCGATACCTGCAAGAACCTTGAGGCCTTTGAGAGCATCATCCGTTTTATGCACGATAATGGCGTTGGCTACGGCTCCATCAACCATCCCCTGGATCGCGACCCTGTCTGCGGCTATGTGGGTGTGATCAACGGCGCCTGCCCCCGCTGCGGCCGCAAGGAAGGCGAAGGCGTGAGCGCCGAGCTGCTCAATGAATTGCGTAGAAAATTCCCGCACACCCCCAAGTGGGACTAGCGGTCAAATACATTTTTTCCATCAATTTTGCTTTAAGAACAAGGAGAGCGAAAATGCTAATGAAATCGCGTCTGTTCGAGGAAACCAAGCCCGCGCAGAAACTTGTGGGTCAGGATGTGGGCTTTGAACGTACCCGCCGCATCACCGGTTACCTTGTGGGAACGCTTGACCGTTTCAACAACGCCAAGCGCTCGGAAGAGCGCGATCGTGTCAAGCATGCCTGAATCCGGTAATGCCGGGGTCATGCGGCTGTCAGGCATTGTGGAGGAATCCATAGTGGACGGCCCGGGCCTGAGGTATGTCTTGTTCACGCAGGGTTGCCCGCATCACTGCAAAGGGTGCCACAATCCGCAGACGCACGACTTTGAGGGCGGCTTTCCGTTTACGGCGGAGGCCGCCCTTGCCCAGATTGGGGAGAATCCTCTTCTGGCGGGTGTGACGCTGTCTGGCGGGGAGCCCTTTGAGCAGGCCCAGGCGCTCTGCGCCGTGGCCGAGGGCGTACAGGCCATGCGCAAAAATGTGATGACCTACACGGGGTACACATTTGAAGCCCTGCTTGCCCGCAATGACTATTGGACAAGTCGGCTGCTGGAACTGACGGATGTTCTTGTGGATGGCCCCTATGTGGAAAGCCTCCGCGACCTAGAATTACTGTTCAGGGGCAGTTCAAACCAGCGCCTTCTTGACCGCTCCGCCCGGGAACGAATAGCGGCAGCATTGCTTGGCCGTTGAACTTTTTGCGAGTCCTGACAGGTTGCTCTGTCGGCCACGTTTGTTCCCCGCTTTTTGCGGGGTTTTTTATTAGGGGCTGGCCGCAGAGGGCTTACTGCTTCGGCGTGGGGGTTGTGCCGATCACATAGGAGGCAAACCCCCCATCCATCTGCTGTATATGATCCACCAGCCAGGTTTTCAGGTATTCCAGCAGGGCAATATCAATAAAGGCCTTGTCGTCAAGCACGGCCTCCCTGAGTTCTGTCACTGTTTTTCTGAAATTCTGGTGCACTTCAATGTGCCGTGCCGTGAGCGGATAAGCCGTGCGGCTGAAGAAAATTTCTTCTGTGGCAAAATGGCTGAAGGCATAGCCCGTCAGATCATCAAGAATTTCCAGCAGCAGTTTTTTATCGCAGCCCTTCTGCATGCCACGGTGCAGCTTGTTGATGTACGAGAGCAAGAGCTTATGCTGGCCGTCAATGACCGGAATGTTCGTATTGTAACGGCTATCCCAGGGAAAGGCCTCTGCAAGCGCAGTATCTGCTTCGTTTTTGTCAGTGGTGTCTGTGTCCAAAAGCTGGCTGGCGTGCAGCAATATGCATTCGCTACGGTGCAATGCCGCAGAAAGGTCAAGAATCTGGCCCCTAGTGTGCGGGCGGTCCACAGCCAGCCCATTGTCCGCACCAGCAGCAGTTGCCATGTCATTCAATTCAGATTGGGCTTTGCGCAGGGCCGCAAGGGCAGTCTGCTGCGTCTGCATGTCCACAACGCGCCTTTCGCGCAGTTCCTGAATTTCCTGCCGGAGTTTGTCTGCTGTTTCGTGCGCCTCGGCAAGATCGTGGCGAAGCGTGGCCTCTCTGGCATTGAGGCTGTCTTCCAGAGCGCGCACAACATCACAGGCCGTGGGTATGGACGGGATTTCAGCGCAGTCCGGTTGTGCAATGGCAGCCACGAACGTGCGCAGGGGCAACAGGAGGTATCGGTAGAGCAGCACAAGGCCGCAGAGGGAAAAAATCAGGGAGAGGACAACAGCAAGCCGAGAAAAGGGCGGGGTGAGCTGCATGGCGATAATGCCAGCCAAGGGAGCAATAATCAGAAAAATGATTGGAACGCCCATGATTCCCCCTGTCAGCGGGTATGGCTACCCAGTTCAAGGTTGCCTGGCAGCCTTTGCCGCCTCATCGCACAGCCTGCGCATAACCACAAAGTTTGCTGCGGCCTTGCGCTGGGCGCGTATGCGCTCTTTGTTGACGCGTAGCACATTATCGGCCAGGAGCGCTACCACGCCGTTGTCCAGATAGCCGAGTTCCGCCATGGATGTGATGATTCTCATGGCTTCGGCCAGAGGCATGCCGTTTCGGTAGGGGCGGTCTTCTGTGAGCGCTGTAAATACATCCGCCACAGCGATGATACGTACAGGAAGCGTCAGGCTGCTTCCTTCGATATTGTGGGGATAGCCTGTGCCGTCGATGCGTTCATGGTGTCTGCCTCCCCATTCACGCACACAGGTAAAACCGGGTATGGAACCCAGCAAATTCATGCTGATTTCAGCGTGCTTTTGAATCTCCCGCACTTCGTCGGGCGTGAGCGCCGCTGGTTTTTCCAGAATTTCGAGCGGCACCGCGAGTTTGCCAATATCATGCAGCAGACCGGCCACAAACATGGTTGTGAGATCGTCGGCGTCGGCCATGCGGGTCAGCCTGAGCAGCATGCGCGCCGTATAGGCCACGCCAAGGGAGTGGGTGGCGGTAAAGGGGCTTTTGGAGTCAATGGTTTGAGAAAAAAGGCCACACAGGTCCACAAGTTGCACCGGGCCAAGAATCACAGCGCCAAATGCCTTGGCCAGGTATTCTTCCATGCGCTTGTGGCTACCCAGAAGCGCGGAAATTTCCGCATCATGAGCCAGGGTTGCCAGCGCCTCCAGACAGGCTGGGGCATATTCCCTGTCTCTTGCCTGCAGAGTGAGGCAGATGCTGTGCATGTCAGGAGCCTGCTTGCCGCGCAGGGCAACATCAACCCGGTCAGCCATGTGGATGCAGTTGGCTGGCAGTGCGTGCTGGTCGGATGCCTCATAACTGCACCATTCCGTATGGTGATGCAGCACCATATCGCACACAGGCGTGGGCAGCCCCGCAGTTTTGCAAAAGGCCCAGCCAGCCCGACAGTGCAGGGCTTTGTTGCGCTCAAAGATGAGGTCGCGCGTATCGCTTTTGAGCGGCACTGCTCCAATATCGTGCAGCATGCTGGCCATAAGCATGTACTTGCGCGTGGTGCGGGGTAACCGCATGCGTTCTGCAATAACCTGACTCAAAAAGGCAACCCGCAGATGATGTCCGGCAAGAAGTGGTGTAACCATGTCGAGCGCGCGCGAAAAACCCATCAGCAGATCAAAAAGGCGAATTGAACGCATGAAACCTCACTCACACCAATCAGGGCAGGTATTCAAAGTGAAATGATAGGACAACCGGCCCCAGGAGGCAATAGGTTCATTTGCGTAGCGGTCGGCAGAAAGGGTACTTTTTTGCATCATGGGCGTTACTTATGCCGCGTGTGCAATTGCACAGAATTTTTGCCGCAGACGTAAATGTGCCGCACCCAGACGAGTGCGGCACATAATCTACAAACATTGGAATCTGCGTCAACTGCTGAGCCAGGATTAATCCTTGAAGGGAGAAATCATGCGCAGGGTCTTGATGACATCAGGGAAGTTCTGGATGACAAAGTCCACTTCTTCCTGCGTGGTGTAGCGGGAGAGGGAAAGACGGATGGAGCCGTGGGCGTAAGTAAAGGGCACACCCATGGCGCGCAGCACGTGCGAAGGTTCAAGGCTGCCAGAGGTGCAGGCAGACCCGGAGCTTGCGCAGATGCCGAGCCTGTCGAGCATGAGCAGGATGGCTTCGCCTTCCACGTTTTTAAATGCAATATTGGTGGTGTTGGGCAGGCGGTTATCCACATCGCCGTTCACCATGCAGTCGGGGATACGTTCAAGCAGGCCCTGTTCAAGTCTGTCGCGCAGCATGGCCACGCTGACGCGTTCTTCCTGCATGTGCGCAATGGCAAGTTGAGCCGCTGCGCCAAGCCCTGCAATATATGGCACGTTTTCCGTACCCGCACGGCGGCCCCGCTCCTGATGGCCGCCCCGCAAAAACGGGCGAAAGCGTACACCCTTGCGCACATACAGCACACCAATACCCTTGGGGGCGTGCAGCTTATGACCGGAGAGCGAAAGCATGTCCGCAGGCAGGTGGGCAAGGTCAATGGGCGTTTTGCCCACGGCCTGCACGGCATCCGTATGAAACAGCACGCCGCGTTCGCTGGCCATTTCAGCCATGCGCTGGATGGGATAGATATTGCCCACTTCATTGTTGGCAAACATGATGGACGCCAGCGCCGTATCGGGCGTAAGGGCGGCTGCGTATTCGTCCAGGTCAAGGCGTCCCTTGTTGTCCACGCCAAGGTAGGTCACTCGGTAGCCTTGGCGTTCCCAGTGCTGCATGACGCTGAGTACGGCGGGGTGTTCCACCCGGGTGGTGATGAGGTGGCGCTTTTCAGGCTGGGTCTGGATGGCCGACCAGATGGCGGCATTGTCGCTCTCCGACCCGCAGGAGGTAAAGATGATTTCGTCCGGATTTGCGCCCAGCAGCCCGGCCATCTGCTCACGGGCAGTTTCGACCGCATCGGCCACCTGACCGCCAAATGTGTGCATGCTTGAAGGGTTGCCGTACAGCTCGTTCAGATAGGGCAGTATGGCATCGCGTACTTCAGGCGCAACAGCCGTGGTGGCGTTGTTGTCAAGATAGATGGTTTTCATGGCGGTTAGGCCTCCTCAACCACGATGTCGGCTTCAACATGTTCGCGCAGCAGACGCTGCACCAGATCGCGGATGGTCACTTCGCTCGAACGGCACTGGGCGCAACGCCCGCGCAGGGAGACCACAACGCGCAGACCGTCCACATCCACCAGCTCAATATCGCCGCCGTCAGCAGCAAGCTGCGGACGGATTTCTTCGTCAATGGTCTTGAGCACCTTCTGCATGCGCTGCACGTTGGTGAGGCGCGGCTTGGGCTTGAGTTCGATCAGGGGCTTTTGCTTGAGCTGGGCGGCCAGAATTTCGGCGATTTCATCAAGGCATTCGCCGCATGCGCCGCCAGCCTTGGTGTAGTTGGTGATTTCTTCAACTGTCTTGAGGCCGTTTTCGGTGATGGCGCGGATAATCTGGGCATCCGTGATGCCAAAGCACTTACACACCAGCTTGCCGTCTTCATGGGCATGGGGCACGGGCGGTTCGCCCTTCCATTGGCGGATGGCGGCTTCAAGCGCCTCCTGGCCCATGACGGAGCAGTGCATCTTCTGCTTGGGCAACCCGCCCAAAGCATTGGTGATGTCCTTGTTGGTGATCTTGAGCGCGTCTTCAACAGACATGCCCTTGACCATATCGGTCAGCACAGAGCTTGACGCAATGGCGCTGGCGCAGCCAAAGGTTTCAAAGCTGGCGTCTTCAATGATGTGCTGGTCGTTGATCTTGAGATATAGCTTAAGGGCGTCGCCGCAGGTCAGGCTGCCCACTTCGCCAATGGCGTTGGCGCCTTCAAGGGGACCCACATTGTGCGGCCGCAGAAAGTGGTCGTGTACTGCTTCAGTGTAATTCCACATGGTTGCCTCCCGTTACGGAGCATTTCTCTGAGTCGATGATTTCCTGCAAGGTGCGCTTTTGCAGGAAGGAGCGGATATGCCCGTCCAGTTCTGTCCAGAAGCCCCGGGTGGAGCAGTGGGATTCGCGCTGACAATGGCGACCCTTGCTCAGACAGCGCACAGGGGAAATTTCACCCTCAAGGTGCTGAAAGACTTCTTCAATGTTAATATCTGTTGGCGACTTGGCAAGTGAATATCCACCGCCAGAACCGCGCACAGCACGCAAAATGCCCATGGGGCGCAGTGCCCGCACTATCTGTTCCAGATAGCCCGACGAGATGTTTTCTTCACGGGCCACTTGCCCCAGTTGCAAAAGAGAGCCCTGGGGCTGGGCCGCCAGACGCAGCAAAAAGCGCAATCCGTAACGGGTTCTGGTAGAAAATCGCATAGGCATCCTCGTATCCTGTAGGGGGTTCAGGATTATGAACTCTTACTTGCCCTGCCGGTCACGGGCAATGGCAGTAAGGCTGAAGGGCGTTTCCTGATAAACGTAGTAGTTGAGCCAGTTGCAGTAGAACAGGTGCGCGTGCGCCCGCCAGTTCATATTGGGCAGGCGGCTGGGATCGTTGCCGGGATAGTAGTTGTTGGGCGGTATGGGGTTCATGCCCCTTTCCTGATCGCGGCGGAATTCCGCATCCAGGGTGCCCCTGTCGTACTCAAGGTGCCCGGTCATGAAAACCTGCGAGTGGTCGCGGCTCTCAACCAGGGCAAGCCCGGCCTCTGGTGATTCGGCAAGAATGCGCAGCGCGGACTGTTTGCTTACATCCTCGGCGCGAACTTCTGTATGGCGCGAGTGGGGCGCGGCAAAGGTATCGTCAAAGCCGCTGAACAGACGGCAGCCGGGTTGCAAAATGTCGTGCTGGAACACGCCGGAAACTTTGGCAGGCAGGGCGTACTTGGGGATACCGTAAAAATGGTACAGGGCAGCCTGCGCCGCCCAGCAGATGTACAGGGTGGAGTACACGCGGCTTTGCGCAAAGGTCATGATGTCCAGCAGCTCGTGCCAGTAGTCCACATCCTCAAAAGGGAGATGTTCTACCGGAGCGCCGGTAACGATCATGCCGTCAAAGCTGCCATGGCGAATTTCTGAAAATGTCTTGTAAAAGCGCTCAAGATGCTGTGCGGGAGTGTTTTTGGATTCATGAGCTTCTGTGCGCAGCAGGGTGATGTTGACCTGAAGGGGCGAATTACTCAAAAGCCGCAGCAACTGGGTTTCTGTGGCGATTTTGGTGGGCATGAGGTTGACGATGGCGATTTCCAGCGGACGAATGTCCTGCTGGACAGCGCGATCTTCTGTCATCACAAAGATGTTTTCGCTTTCAAGCGCAGCACAGGCGGGAAGATCAGCAGGAATCTTGATGGGCATGTCTATGATCCTTTACAGCAAAGCAGTCTTACCTGGCAGTGCGGTCACTGCCCCTTACGGCCCGTCTGCGGGTTACGGTTTTTGGGCAAAGTCTCAGTTAATAAAAGCCCGCCCCTAAAACATAGCATTACACTATGTTTTGTCAAGGCGGACTTTAGGTATTTCCTACATGGGCATTTCTTGCCCGCGTATACTGCTTGTAAGATATCTACAATTGTACAATATGCGTCTCCGGCGTCAAGGTGCTGTCAGCGGCCTCGATGGCGCGGTGCGCCAGCCTGTCCAGCCCGCCGCAGCAGGGTACGCTCATGCGCAGTACGGTAATGCCCGAAATGCCGCCCTGTTTGATGATGGCTGTGAGTCTTTCGACCAGTACTTCATTGTCTTCAAGCTTGGGGCAGGCAATGATGGGCACGCGCCCGCGCATCCAGTCCGCATGCAGATTGGGCAGGGCAAAGCCTGCGCAATGGGCGGCCAGCAGGATGTTGGCCCCGCGCAGATAGGGCGCAGTGGGCGGCACCAGCCGCAACTGGATGGGCCAGGTGGGCACCTGCGCCCGCAGGTCTTGCGAACCGGCGGGGGCCATGGTTGCTGGGCCGCCGGTCAGCGGGGTGAACGTGCGCGCCATGCTGCCGGGGCAACCGCCGCCGTGCGGGCGGTGAGGCTGGGCGGTTCCATCCCTTTTTGCCTTGGCGGCAAGGGCCGCCTCCTCGTCAAATTCGGGCGCTTCCCTTTCCACAAGGCGCAGCGCGCCCTCGGGGCAGTTCAGACACGCACCGAGGCCGTCGCAGTAAACGTCGCTGACAAGTTTGGCCTTGCCGTCAATGATGGCAAGCGCGCCCTCGGCGCAGTCGAGTACGCATTGTCCGCAGCCGTTGCACTTTTCTTCGTCAATCTCAATGATGGGACGTTTCATACTATGCCTCCTTTGCCATGCGCGTCAGCGCCTCGGGCGTGTCGATGACATGGTCGGCCTGGGCTGCGCGCAATTCGTCCGCGCCGCGAAATCCCCAGGCTACGCCGATTGAGATCATGCCCGCGTTGCGAGCGGTGAAGATATCCACGTTGCTGTCGCCCACGTAAAAGCTGCGCTCTGGCAAAAAGTCCATGTGCCGCAGCATGTCGAGCGGGGCGTCCGGCTCCGGCTTGAGGGGCACCCCATCCCTGCCGCCGCGCACAAGGGTAAACGGCACATCAGGAAAGTAGCGGCGCACCAGCTCAACCGTGAGGTCATCCGGCTTGTTGGAAAGGACGGCCAGGGCGTGGCCGTCAGCTGCGAGTTGCTGCAGCGCCTCGGTGATGCCGGCATAAGGCTTGGTGCGCACGCACATGTTTTCGCCATAGCGGGCGCGGGCCTCTGCAATCAGCGCTGTCAGCTGGTCTGAAGAAAGCTTTGCTGCTTCACCCTCGGGGAGGGCGTCATTCACAAGTTTGTGAAAGCCTCGGCCCACATAGAATCTGTACGCTGGCAAGGGATGGACTGGATAACCGTGACTGGCCAGAACATCGTTGCAGGCCTGACCAATGTCTTCCAGGCTGTCCACCAGTGTTCCGTCCAGATCAAAAATAAATGCTCTCATGTATACTCCTGTGGGCCCTGCAAGCGGGCACCCGTACTGTAGCTGAAAAGTGGATTAAATCACAAGTATTCAATGGGTATTAATGCGACAAGATCCACTATTCTCTTTTTTTTCAGCGTGTTAAAAAAATGTTTCGCAAAAGGCGCATAAGGGTTTGTGATGCATGCTGCTTTTTGTACTTTGCTGGACAGAATTTTCACGCATTGATAGAACAGTATCGCGGGTTCAAGATGCTGTATGTGACGACCGTCACGGAGGATCTATGGCAAGACATATTTTAAATATCAAAAGTCTTGGTGAAAAGGCGTCCTGGCTGCTGGTGCAGCAGGCATTGGGCATGCCGGAACCGAAGCTGCAAACAGACTTTATGGCGCAGCGCGTGGCCCTGCTGATGTTTTCGCAGCACTCCCTGCCTGAGAGGCTTTGCGTTTCCGCCGCTGTGCGGCAAATGGGCGGCAATGTCGTGTACGAGGGCAGCCGTGGCAGCTGGCGCAATGAAATGAACGATTATCAGGAACAGCTCCTGCCCGTTTTCAGCTACTACATTGACTGCATGTACATGTACGGCATGCCAGTGAGCGGGTGGGACATGGAGGCATCGTGCCTGCGCTTCCCGCTTATCAATGCGGGCAGCCCGGATGCGCATCCGGCGCATGCGCTGGCCGACATCGCCTGCATGTTGCGCAATTCGCGCTATCTTGACGGCGTGACCTGCGGCTGGCTGGGCTGCGTCAACGGTACGCTGCATTCATTGATGGCGGCAACGGCATGGTTTCCCATTTCACTGCGTATTGCAGTGCCGTCCCGCGTGGATCCCGCGCCGCTCAAAGAAGCTGCGGAGCGCTACGGGTCGCGCATTACCATTGTGGATAGTGTGGAAGAGGCCGTGCGCGGCGTCAACTATGTTTTTGCGGGCTGCCGTAGCGGCCTGACGGACGAAGAGCGCGAAAGCTGGCAGGTGTCGCCGGAACTGCTCGCCAAGGCGGCGCATGACGCGCATCTTATGCTGAGTGCTTCGCCCATAGCGGCGATTCGTGTTGACGATTCCATTCTGGCCAGCAAGGCCTCACTGCTGGTGCAACAGGCAGAATACCGTTTGCGGGTTCACAAGCGCATGCTGCACTGGGTTTTTCTTGATAATGAAAGCGGGATCTAGTTTATGGGTTTGCAAAACGGGCAGGGCGGTCTGAATACGCTGTCTGCATTGGCGGCGGATTCGACTGAGGCGGGCGGGGCAGAGGCCAGTACCGAGAAGGCCGATGCCGCTTGCGGAACAGAACATAACGTTCTGACTGCCAAAGAGCTTATTGAGTTCATACAGGTTTATGCTTCCACATTGCTTGCGGCGGGCGGGCAGACTTCACGAGTTGACCGCACCGCCTGCCGCATTGCACAGGCATATGGTTTTGAGGTGGAACTGGCCATATTCCCCAAGCACCTCATGCTTTCGGTCATCAAGCCTGCCGAAGGGGGCATTCCGGCGGAGCGACGCACTGCGGTCAGCTCCATTGTGTCTGGCGCGCCCAATTTTCAGCGGGTGGCGGCGCTCAATGCCCTGAGTTGGAGCATTGCCGATGACAACCTCAGCCTTGCCAAGGCGCGCGAGCATTTCAGCGCAATCTGCGCGGTGCCCACGCTTAATTCCGGGTTGCTGCGCTTTCTTGTGGCCTGCGCCAATGCCGCCTTTTGCGGTTTGTTCAACGGCGACGCAGTGGCTATGGGGCTGGTTTTCTGCGCAACCTTTCTGGGCTTTTATCTGCGGCAAAAGTTGCTGCACTGGGGCCTTGACCTGAAGGTCACGTTTTTTCTCTGCTCGTTCGCTGCTTCTCTGGTGGCGTCGCTGGGCGTGCTGCTGCATCTGGGCAACACGCCGCAAACGGGCATGGCTGCAAGCGTGTTGTTTCTCATCCCCGGCATTCCCCTGATCAACGCCATGCTGGATATTCTTGACGGGCATGTGCTCATGGGCGTTTCGCGGCTGATTCAGGCCAGTACGCTCATTATCTGCATTGCTCTGGGGCTGGCTACAACCATGCTGCTGATGGGAGTGGATTCGTTATGATGCTGGTTGACTGTCTTGCGGATGGCGCGCTCGCAGCTGTTGCCGCAGTTGGGTTTGCGGCCATTTCGCGGCCCACCAAGCGGATTGCCGTCATGGCTGGCCTGCTTGCCGCCACAGGCCACATGAGCCGTTTTTTGCTGTTGCAGGCCGATATGGGGATTGCCAGCGCCTCGCTCTGCGCCGGGTTGATTATTTCCTTTTGCAGCATGCCCATTGCGCGCCGCTGCCATACCCCGGCGGAAATGTTTGTGTTCCCCGCGCTGCTGCCCATGATTCCCGGCATGTTCGCCTACAAGGCCATTCTGGCGACCTTGCAGTTTCTCAACACTGCCGGAACGCCTCAGGGCCAGACTGTGCTTGTCAGTGTTGTCTACAACGGACTCACTGCATTTTTCATCATGTGCGCCCTGGCTATCGGGGCCATACTGCCTCTGCTCCTTTTCCACCGCGAAGCGCCGCTTGGGCGTACATTGCACAAGCTGAGCCAGGGGGGCAACGCGGTCTGAATCAGGCGTTTTGCCTTGGCAAGAACAGTGTTGCCGTGCTGCTCAGGGCAGGCATAAAGAGGGTGGGAGCTGGTCTGGCGGAAGGATAGTGGGTGAGAAGGCGCTGGTCTGCTCTGATTTGGGCTGATTCTGGCAGATATGCGGCGATCAAAAATACAGCCAAAAATCATGATCCTGATGTGCGAGTTCACGTCAGGATCTTTTTTTGCTCAGTCAGTTGCGCATGGCGGCAAAGGCCCACCACCATGCAGCGGCGCAGATCAGGGCCGTGAGCGCCCCCGCCATCCATTGGTTCAACCTCTTACGGCAGTTCCGCACCTGCCAGGCTTCAAGCGCGCCCAGCGCCAGCCCACAGCCAAGCCCGGCAAGATGCGCGGCATAGTCGGTATTTTCACCTTCAGTGCCGAGCATGGCCAGCAAGGCGGCTGCGGCAGCCACTGGCAGCATGGCCTTGCGTTTGCCTTGTTGCTGGCAGGCCATGTAGCCGGAAATAACCCCAATGCTGGCAAACAGCGCCGTGGAAAATCCCATGCTCAAAACCGGGCGGGGCCGCAACAGCACGGTCAGGGCATTGCCCAGCGCGCCTCCCAGCAGCGTGAGCCACAAGGCTCTGCCAACGCCGGTCATACGGGCCAGCAGGGTCATAAATATAGCCCCGAAGGCTATGTTGCCGCAAAGGTGGGTAAGGCTGGCATGAAGGGTAAGGGCGGTGACGGTTCTGTACCATTCGTTGAAAACGCGAACCCGCACGGCGTCAAGAATGCCCGCGCTGCTCCACATGTCTGGCGGTGGCAGCACTGCGGGGACAGGCCACCAGCCCACGCGCCAGCCGTGCCAGAGAATGAGCGGCAGCAGCGCTAGTATTGCCATGTAGGCATGAGGAAAAACCCGCAGCGGCAGAGGCTGGGCAACTGGTGCGGCGTTCTCGCGTACAAAGTCCCCCAGTTCCATGAGGGCAATGTTTTCAAACAGCGCGGGCACATAAATGTATTCCCTGCCGTTCATCTGGACGGTCTGGTGCGGGATATTGCAGGCATTGAGCACAAGCAGCCATTCACGAAAGCGTGCGTAGCCCGTGGTGCCTTGCAGGCTGGCAACCGGGCGCCAGTCGAGAGGCAGGCTGTTGGGCCTGCGGCGGGCGCGCCAGTGGCGCGAAAAGGCAAAAATTTTCGGTGGAATTGTGCGCATATGCAAAAAAGCCCCGGCAGAAACCTGTCGGGGCTGAAAGCTGCAAAAGAAGGTCAGTTAGGCCTGCTTACGCACCGTGGGCTTAACAACAACGCCAGAGCGCAGGCAACGGGTGCAGACGGAAAGGGTCCGCACGCTGCCGTCGGGGAACTGGTGACGCACGCGCTGCAAATTGGGATTGAAGCGACGCTTGGTCTTAATGTTGGAGTGGCTCACAAGATTGCCGACCTGGGGCTTTTTGCCGCAAAAGATGCATTCCTTGCTCATACATTCCTCCGTATATGCAAAAAAATAGTTCAATTCAAATGCGGCAAGAACAAAGCCCGCGCCGAAAAATGACAGCGTTGCATGTGGGCATAACCGCGCGAAAAGGTCATATAGCTCATGCAGCATAGAAAGGCAAGAAATTTTCTCAAAAAAAGGCGACTGCGCTTCAAGTGCGGGCTTGCCAGCCCGTCATTGAGCTGGGAAGACTTTAACACTCTGGAACAACGCAATTTTTCAAGCCAATCCGCAGGAGCAGGCTACTGTGCAATTCAGAAGTAATCCCGGTGAGTACGCGCCCAGTCAGACGCGTCAAGCTCTCGCGGCTTTTTTACTTCGTCCTTGTGCCCAATGGCCACGAGGCAAAGTACGCCATAATGACCGGGAATGCCAAGTGTTTTTCTCACTTCAGCCTCGGCGGAAGCTGCGCCGTTGGTGCGCAGGCGCATCTGCACCCATGTGGAGCCAAGGCCCAGACGCTCCACTTCCAGTTGCACCAGAATGGCAACAATGGAGGCATTTTCAACCCATACGTCCGATTTGTCAGTATCGGCCACCACCGCCAGTACCAGAGGGGCAGTGCGCAGGGGCATGGTGCCGGAATCGCGGCAATCTGCCAGCGCGGCAATAACAGCCTTGTCGCGTACGGCCACCAGCTCCACAGGGCGGGTATCCTTGGATGAAGGGGCCAACAGGCCGGCCATAAGCAGTTTTTCCAGATGTTCATCGCTTACGGCTTGATCGGTGAATTTGCGTATGCTGCGGCGGTTGCTCAACAGTTCCAGCATGACTTTATCCTTTTGTGGCAGGTGCGGCATGGCGCCGCCGGCTGAAAAAAAGCACGGGCGGCGGGCGCGGATATCCAATGGAAAAGGGGGCCTTGTGGCCCCCTGTAGCATTACATTCTTACTGAAACCGGCTGCTTGCCCTGTTCGCCCCCAGCGCCGATGGAGGGAGCTTTGGAGGTTGCCATTATGTATATTTCGTGCGGGTCAAGAATCAGGATGACCGAACCATCGCCCATGATGGTTGCGCCCGAAATACCCTTGAGATCGCCAAGGTATGCGCCAAGGGGTTTGATAACGATTTCCTGCCGTTCCAGAAGCCGATCGACCACAAGGCCCAGACGGCGGTCGTTGTCGTGGATGACAACCACGGAAAGCACATCTGGCAGAGGATCAGTGCGGGGCAGGCCCAGCATTTCTGAAAGCTCCACAACACCAAGCACTTCACCGCGCAGGGTTACGGCCTTGCGACCCTTCACATCCGTGAGGCGTTCGGCTTCAATCTTGGTGGTTTCAGAGACAGCATCAAGGGGGATGGCGTACATCTGTCCGGAAACATTGACCATAAGCGCATCAATGATAGCCAGGGTCAGGGGCAGACTCAAGGTGAAGCGCGTTCCCTTGCCAACCTCTGAATACGTGCTGACGCTGCCCTTGAGGTTCTTGATGTTGGTGCGCACCACGTCCATACCCACGCCACGGCCTGAAATATCAGTGATTTTTTCAGCCGAGGAGAAACCGGGGGCAAAGATAAGCTCCAGCGATTCGCGGTCATCAAGTTGTGCGGCTTCCTCAGGGGTGATGACGCCCTTGCGGATGGCAACTTCGCGCATTTTTGCGGGGTCAATGCCCTTGCCGTCGTCTTCGATTTCAATGGCGACAGAGTTGCCCTTGTGGAAGGCGCGCAATACGACCTTGCCCTTGGCGGGCTTGCCCGCAGCGAGGCGCTGGTCTTCTGGCTCAATACCGTGGTCAACAGAGTTACGGATAAGGTGGACAAGCGGATCGCCGATGACTTCAACAACGCTCTTGTCCAGTTCTGTTTCTTCACCTTCCATGACCAGATCCACTTCCTTGCCGCTTTTGCGCGAAAGGTCGCGCACCAGCCGGGGGAAGCGGGAAAAGACCGAAGAAACCGGCACCATGCGCACCTTCATGATGGTGTCTTGCAGATCGTCAGAAATGCGCGCCATGGCGTAGGTGGTTTCAGAAAGGCTCTGGGCGACCTGAGAAATATCCACGTCATGCCCGGTGTCTTCAAGCGAACGGGCGATGAGGGTGTACCTGTTACGGTTGATGATGAGTTCGCCAATAAGATTCATCAGGTGATCAAGGCGTTCATGGTCAACTCGGATGGTGGACGAACCCTTGTGGTTCTCGGCAGCCGGGGCCGCAGCTTGCGCCGCAGGCTTTGCCGCAGCCGGAGCCGCTGGTTTGGCTGGCGCCGCAGGCTTGGCAGGTGCAGCGGGCTTGGCAGCTTGCGCCGCAGGTTTTGCGGGCGCAGCGGGCTTTGCCGCCGCAGGGGCGGCGGGTTTGGCAGGTTCGGCGGGCTTGGGTACCGGGGCCTCCTGCTTTGGGGCAGCCGGAGCCGCCGCAGGCGCGCTCTGTTCTGCTGTGCTGGCCGGGGCGGCCTGTTCTTTTTCGATCTTGGGTTCGGCTTCAGATGCAGCAGGCTTTTCGTCCGCTGGTGAGGCCGGGCTGGGAGCCGCAGCAGGCGCAGCAGCCGAGGGGGCGGCCTTGGCCGGGCCGTCCAGCGCAAGCTGGACCATGTCCTTGATGATGGAAACTTCCTGATCCAGCAGGTCAACCATCAATTCAAAATCAATACCGCTGATGCGTCCCTGGTCCACTATGCCAGCCGTGCGCTCAGCGTAAACCTTGATGTCTTCAAATTCCATGAAGGCGCAGGCGTTCTTGACCGCAATCAGGCAGCGGTACAGGGCATCAATGGAATCTTTGTGGCTGCCGTCTTTCTTGAGTGTTTCCAGAGCGGCATGAATAATTTCAAACTGCTGGCGCACCGTGACGCGAAAGGCCTCGGTATCATCGTTTTCAGCGCCAACGGCAAAAAATGTCGGCGTGACCACTTCAACCGGAGCGTGGGGTTCTGCGGCGGCAGGAGCTTCCTGCTCGCTGGCCTCCTGCTCTGCGTTTTCCTGGCTCTCGTCAGCTTCGTGGCTACCGTTGCCGTTCTGGCTGGCCTGAGCGTCAAGAAGTTCTTGAGGCAGGGAAATGGGACCGCCTGTCTGGGCTTCCTGAAGCTGCTTGACCACGGGAGAGATGTTGAAAGGCGTGGCTGAACCCGCTTCAATATTGATGCGCTGTACCAGAGCTTCCAGCACGTCAACCACGAGAAGCAGAAGGTCTATCAGCTCGTGGGTGGGCGTGATTTTGCCCTGGCGGACATTGTTGAGCAGGGTTTCTGCTTCGTGCGTGAGCGAATTCAGTTCGCTGTAGCCGATAATGCCGCTGTTGCCCTTCATGTTGTGGAAGAAGCGGAAAATATCGTTGACCAGTTCATCTCGTCCAACGGGATTTTCTTCCAGATCCAGGAGGGAACTTGTGAGGTTTTCGATGGTGTCGTTGGACTCATCGATGAAATCTTTCAGGTGCCCTTCACCAAAGGCGGTGAGGGTATACGTGGGCAGATCAGGCAGCGTCTGCACCCAATCCTTGCCAGACATGGCCGTAAACTCTGCTTCGTCTCCGGCTGTGGCGGCTGCGTCATCGTTGCTGCTTTCGCTATACGTTTCCGCAGCTTCATCCGCCGTGGGCAGTTCATCACTAATGGCAGGGTCTTCAACAACCGAGGCAGGTTCGACAATCTCTTCTTCTGGTTGCGGCTCTGCTTCAGGCTCAGCCGCCACAGGCTGCGGCGCTGTTTCGCCAGCCATGATGGCATCAATCTGAGCCATGATGTGCCCAATCTCCACTTCGCCTTCGGCATTGATGGATTCAAGATTGTCAATCATCTGGCGCAGGGCATCGGTGGATGCCAGAATGACATCCATGATCTCCGAGGTGACAACCATGGTGCCTTTGCGCAGTTCGTCCAGAATATTCTCAGACTTGTGCGCAAGCTGATTGATGCGGTTCAGCCCCAGAAAACCCGATGCGCCCTTGAGGGAGTGCATGGGCCGAAAGATATCATTCAGCAGAGCAAGATTGTCCGGCGCCTTCTCAAGCTCAAGAAGGTTAGGCTCGATGGTTTCGAGATGTTCTTTGGCTTCCGCGATAAAATCGGCGAAAAGTTCCGGATCAAAAAATTCCTGGCTCATAACCTGTACCTTTATATGGCTGAAAGCACACTATTGTCCGAATTGGACACATACTGTCTTTCTTATCGGCTATCCCAGAAGCATCTTTATATTACGAACCATTTTTTCAGGCTGTGCCGGTTTTACCATATACAGGTTGGCGCCGAGGCTCATGCCGGTCTGGATGTCCTTTTCCTGCCCTTCGGTTGAAAGAACAATGATAGGAATATCCTTATAGGCTTCCTGAGCGCGGATGGTCTTGATAAACGTGAAACCGTCCATGCGGGGCATGTTCACGTCCGAAACAATCAGGTCGACCGGCTCAAGGCTGTAAAGCTTTTCAATAGCGTCAAGGCCGTCCTCAGCGGTGCTTACCTTGAAGCCTTCGCCCTTGAGAACAAAGGCTACCAGGTTACGGATAGTCTTGGAGTCGTCTACGACCATAATATGTTTTTTCATAGGTGATCCTGTCCGTCTGTTGTTGGCTGCCGTACAAAATTTCACCGAACTCTAGAGATTATTCAGACTATTGGCAAGTCGGAGCGTGTGCTATTTCAGCTGGGCAGACGATCAGACTTCAATAAGTTTGTCGACAATCAGTTCCGGGTCGATAATTCCGTGGAGGCGCTCCTTGATATTGGCGAGGCCGCACAGAAAATCTGCCCCTTCGCCAAGTTGCGCCTCTATATTCCAGCTGATGCTGTCTTTTGAAACCATGTACATGGTGTGTATTTTGTCTATAATAAGGCCAAGCTGCATATCTTCTGTGCCGCAAACGATGATAAAGCTTTTTTCGGTATAGCGCTTTGTCTGGTCTGTGGTCAGCAATGCATCCAGGTGAAGCAGTGGCGTAACCTTGCCGCGCAGATTGACAACGCCAGCAATAAAGGGCGGTGCCATGGGAAGCCGGGTCAGCGGCATGTAACGCAGTACCTCAACAATTACCGGTACTGGCAGCAAAAAAACCTGTTCGCGCACATAGAACGAAACCATCTGTACCTGTTCTTCTGCCGCAAGCCTTGTGCGCAATGAAGGCCGGGCGGTTTCTGCCTCTGCATGCCCGGCATGATGGGCTGGGCGCGCATGGTCTTTTGCTTCTCCTGCTGCGCCAGCCATCACCTGCTCTGGTTCAAGCACCGGCATGGTCTGCAATGCATCGCTGCCCAGATATTTTTGCACAAAGGCCTGTTCCGCAGCGCTCAGCGTTGCGTCTGCCGCTTGCGGCACGGCCAGGCATTGGTCTGCAAAGTACTCTTCGGGCGTTTTTACCATAGTTTTACCACTTCTTCTGCAAGCGAATTATACCCGAGCGCTCCCTTTGAGCGGGCGTCGATATCATAAATGGTGCACCCCTGGGCGCTGGCCTCGCGAAAGTGCGTGTCCACCCCAATGACCGTTGAGAACATGGATTGCCCCATTTTGCGCCGCATCAGTTCAAGTACCCGTGTGCAGGCCTTTGCTCTCCTGTCGTACATGGTGGGCACCGCCCGGTAGCGTACGGGCCTGCCCAGGGCCTTGTTCAACGTGTGCAGCGTGTCGAACAGCAGCTTGAGTCCGTGCAAGGCAAGAAAATCTGTCTGGATCGGAATTATCAGCAGGTCTGCGGCAACCAGCGCATTGACCAGCAGAATGCCCACATGGGGCGGACAATCCAGAATTATGTAATCGTATTCATCGCGCACATGCGTGAGGCTGCGGAGGAGCACACTCCCTTTGGCCTGGCGCTCGCGAAAGTCAACTTCAAGCTCTGAAAGCCGTATGCTGCCCGGCGCCACGTCCATTCCCGGCAGCGCCTGCACATGGATAAGATCGGGCCAGATCACGGGCCAGGCATCTTCCTGCGCAAGAAAAAGATCGTGCAGGCTGCAAGTGATGCCTTCGGGGTATATTCTCGCATGCAGCGTGGCGCAGGCGTGGGGGTCAAGATCAAGAACAAGAACTTTTTTCCCCATGCGGGCAAGCGCGCTGCTCAGCGAAATGGATGTCGTGGTTTTGCCGACGCCCCCTTTTTGATTGGCAATAGCCAGAACTTTTGCACACATGGTATCAGCATCAGCTCATTTTTCTGTAAACGATGGTTCCCTTGTGGTGCTCAAGCTGGAACGCGCGGCTGATGTTGTGC
This sequence comes from Desulfovibrio faecalis, assembly GCF_053570625.1. Lineage (NCBI taxonomy): Bacteria > Pseudomonadati > Thermodesulfobacteriota > Desulfovibrionia > Desulfovibrionales > Desulfovibrionaceae > Desulfovibrio > Desulfovibrio faecalis. Next base: position 2,411,323 of record NZ_JBRBQR010000001.1, on the reverse strand, counting down.
AGGGATTCGGAATGCCCGATAAGCAGCGCGCCGTTGATTTCAAGGTTGTCGTAAAAGGCGTTGATGACCTTGCGCTTCATCTCATCGTCAAAGTAGATGATAACGTTGCGGCAGAAAACAATCTGCGATTTTTCAACGCGTTTGAGCTGTTCTCTGTCATTAAGGTTAATGGGCCCAAAGGAAATGAGCGACTTCAGTTCCGGCTTGACCCTGTACTGCGTGTCTTCCTTGATAAAGTAGGCATCCACAATTTCCTTGGGGGTCGTGCGCAGAGCATAATCGTTGTAAACACCCCGGCGGGCAGCGGCCAGTACGGCCTCGGAAAGGTCGTTGGCTGTAATTTTGATGTCCCAGCTGGAAAGTTCACTTTTCAGAACCTCACACAATATGATGGCAAGCGTGTAGGGTTCTTCGCCCGTGGAACAGCCAGCCGACCAGATGCGCAGCTTTTTGCGCCCAGCCTTGCGGCACTGGTCAAGAATGTCGGGCAGCACGCTTTTTTGAAAAACTTCAAGCTGCGGCGGATTGCGGAAAAAGCTTGTTTCGTTGGTGGTCACCACTTCAAAAAGCTTTGTTAGCTCTGTGCGGCGGCTGCCGTCAAAACGCAGAAAGTTGTAATAGTCGCTGTAACTTTTGAGATTCAGTTCCTTGATGCGGTTTGAAAGCCGATTTTCAACAAGGTACTTTCTGTTTTCAGCAATGAAAATACCGCACTGCTGATAGATGAAATCGCGCAGTTGCAGAAATTCTTCGTCAGATATCTGCAGATCCTTGCGGAAGGGCGATGCTGCGCGGGCGTTGTCTGCCATTTGCGTGGGCGAGCGAAAAGCCGCAGCAGGGGTGAGCGGTGGGCGCATGGCGCTGGTTGCGGGTGTGGCTTGCGCGGGCCGTGTGGCTCCAAGGCCGCCCGCAGCAGGTGCGGGGCTTGCAGTGCGCGTGGGCAGGGCCGACCCCAACGGAGGCCGTGCTGTTTGCCCCAGGCCTGACTGCCCTAGCCCAGTTTGCCCAAGCCCAGTTTGCCCGAGAGGCGGCCGCGTTGTCGCACCAGACAGCCCGGTTGCTGTCTGACCAAGCCCGGATTGTCCAAGGCCGGATTGACCAATTCCAGATTGTCCAAGGGGCGGTCGCGTTGCCGCAGGCGCAACGGGGCTGGTGGAACCGCCTGCTGGCGATGTGCCTCCCAAACCTGTGCCAGCGCCTGCACCCGCAGGTGTGCGGAATGCAGAACCTGTCAGGCCTGCGCCTTGCGCCGGGCTTGCAGGGGCAGGAGCCGTTGTTCTGAATGGCGAGGCCGGAGCGGGCGCAGCTGGTCTGGCAGTCGGAGCGGCCGGCGCTGCCCCGGGCGTTGGCGTCACGCCAAGCCGTGGACGTTGCTCTGCGGGAGTAGTCGCGCCGCCAGCAGATGAGCCGTTGCCGCTGTTCTGGGCAGAGCCGAGCGGGCTTTTGGGAAATAACGTAGGGGGCTGAGACATACCTACTCCTGTTCGGCCTGGATCGTTGCCACCGCTTCTTCCGCTGCATGCTGGATATCCGGGTCTTCATGATTCATCAAACCCAGCAGCACGCTAAAGGCCACATTGCCGCCGATCTTACCAAGAGCCTCAATAATTTTGAGGGCCACCATGGGGCTTGAACTCTCAAGCATTTGCGCCAGTTGCGGAACGGCATTGGCTACCTTGTGCATGCCCAGCGCATCAACGGCGCGTATGCGAACCCATTCATTTTCATCATCAAGCCCATTGAGCACATAGGGCAGCACAGTTGGGGAAGCGATTTGCCCAAGCAGGTCAATTACTGCAAGGCGAACATCCTTGTCTTCATCTGTAAGGCGGGGCAGCAGCAGGGGCAGGTATCCCTCGGCCTGTTCGCCAAGACTCTGGAAGGATTCCACCGCCACCTGCCGCGTGCGGGGCGATTCATCTTCAAGCGCTGCCGTTATTTCAGGCAGATTTTCTACAATGCCGTAACGGCCAAGGGCGTACACGGCCATCATGCGCTGCAAGGGATCTTCGCTCTTGGCGCGCTCCTTGAAGCGTTCGTTCAGCTTGGCGCTGTGCAGGTTGATGCAGGCTTCCAGCGCCATTTCCTTAACATCCACATAGCGGTGATCCAGCTGGGCGAAGACAAGGTCTTCCACATCAGGGCAGGTGGGCTGGTTGCCAAAGAAAACCAGTGCACTCTTAAGAACTTCCGCGTCTTCTGAATCATTCATGATGGTGATGAAGAACGGGGAGTCTGCGCAGTCGCCAAGCTGGGCCAGTTCCGCTGCTGCCATGCGCTGTAGTTCCGGGCTGGCATCCCAGAAAATATTCTTGAGATCAGGCACGCAACGGCGGTCTGCCATAAGATGGCAGGCCTCCATTGCCAGCAGGGTGCGCGATTCATCAACGCTGTTCAGGGCATCGCGTACGGAGTCATTGTAGCCGATGGCGGCTATGGCCTTGATGGCGGCTTCATAGAGTTCATCCTGGCGTTCCCTGTCGAGTGTGGCGGCCATGTTGATGATGTCCTCGGTGCACGCGTCCGAGCCGATGGCGCTCAGGCCTTGCAGGGAGGCCAGCAAAATGTCTTCATCATTGTCTGTAAGGGCGTCAAGCAGGTAGGAACGCAGCCTCTCCTGCGATTTGCCAGCCAGCAGCGACAAGCCCCGTCCGTTGAGAATCTGCACTATAGCTTTGACAATCTTGTGCCGCAGGGCTTCGCGAACATTTTCAAGTGAACTGAAGAGCAGGGGAATGGACTTTACATCGCCCATGTCGCCAAGGGCGTCCACAATGGCCGAACTCACAAGGGACGAGGCCTGGGAAAGCAGTTTCACAAGAGCGCTGGCGGCGGAGTAGTCCTTGATTTTCGCAAGGGCTTCCACAACGGCAAACTGCACCCATTCCTCATCGTGCATGGCCTGGCACAGGGAGTTGACGGCTTCGGGAAAAGCCAGTGTGCCAAGGCTCACAGCAGCCTGATAACGCACGTTCACTTCCGGATCTTTAAGCAGGGCGCGGCAGAGCAGCAGACAGGACTGATGCGTACGGCAGTATCCCAGAATATCTGTGATAAATATCCGCAAATCTGCATCGTCGTGCTGCAGGTAGGGCTGAATGCTCTCAATGCTGTCCGAGCCGATTTCGCGCAGAATGTCCATGGCCACGTTGCGCACAGGGGCTTCGTCGCTGCTCAGGAGCGGCAGCAGAGCTACAACCACCTGAGGCCCGCGAATTTTGCGCAGGGCGTATTCCGCTGCTTCCTGTACGCCCACACTTGGGCTTTTGATGTGTTCGCAGAGCATGGGAACGGCATCCTGGAGGCCCTGATCGCCAGCGCTGAATGCCGCGTCACGAACCGCGTCATTTTCGCCCGACTTCAGGGCTTCAAGAATTGCTTTGTGCTGTGGATTTTCCATGTTCATAGTCATGTCCTGCTACGGTGGGGTCAGCCTCTGACCGTTGTTATGATGGCGTTGGCAATATCATCCACATCGAGAATGAGGTTGGCGAGCTTGTTGTCTACAATCGCCTTGGGCATACCGTAAACGACACAGGAAGCCTCATTTTGCGCTATGAGGCAGCCGCCCTTCTCTTTAAGAACCTTGGCCCCTTCGCATCCGTCTGAACCCATTCCGGTAAGAATCGCGCCAAGCGTGCGTCTTCCCATTGCTTTGCCCGCAGTTTCAAAAAGCACGTTTGCCGAAGGTTTGTAAAGGGCATCTCGTGGTTCTTCTGCAACAAAGATTTCTGGCAACGGGCCGCGCATGCGAATACCCAGATGTTTGCCGCCAGGGCAGACATACGCATGGCCAGTTTTGAATTTGTCGCCGTCCTGGGCTTCGGTAACGCCGATCTTGCAAACACTGTCGAGGCGCTTGGCAAACGGATTTGTAAAAGCCGCTGGCATATGCTGCGCAATAAGTATGCAGGCCGGAAGATCCGCAGGCAGTGCCGAAAGAATCTTTTGCACCACTGGCGGCCCGCCGGTGGATACGCCGATTACAACCAGATCGCGCGGCCCGGTGCAGGGCGTTTGCATATAATCCGCAGGCTGCGAAGGCTGAGGGCGTGGAACTGGAACCTGAATTTGATTGATGCGCCTGTATTTAAGTTTGATGATGGTTTTACGCCGTGCGATAGCCCGCACTTTGCGCTGCAGTTCCGCCCCAAAACACTCCCGGTCGCAGCTCATGGTTTTGGGAATAAAATCAAGTGCGCCGTACTCTAATGCCTTTAATGTGCTTTCCGCGCCGCTCTGCGTGAGAGAGCTGACCATCAGCACGGGAATAGGAGTCTTTTTCATCAACTGCTGCAAAACTCCAAGGCCATCAAGCCTTGGAAGGTCAACATCAAGCGTCATTACGTCAGGATCAAGTTCTTCGGCTTTTTCCAGGGCCTCCTGACCGTTGCGGGCTGTGCCCACAACCTTGATTTCAGAATCCTGCTCAAGAAGTGAAGTAATGGTGTTGCGCATAAAGGTTGAATCATCAACCACGAGGACACTGATCATAGGATAAGCTCACTCCAAAAAATTCTCTCTCTATCTAGTTTTTGTATGCTACGTCAGGCATTATTTTTTTACAAATAAAAAATTACTTGCCAAACTACTCAGTCTCGCTTATGTTCCCTCTCTCAACGGGATGTGGCTCAGCTTGGCTAGAGCGCAGCGTTCGGGACGCTGAGGCCGCGCGTTCAAATCGCGCCATCCCGACCAGCAAAATCAAGGGTTTACGGTAACCGCCGTAAGCCCTTTTTTGTTTTTACATCAAGCGAATCTTTCCTTTAGAGGATAAAGAGGCGATCCATTGAAGAATGCGGCAAGCTGGAAGCAGAAATTATGCATCAGCGACAGGCCGTTATTGTCTCGCCATGATGTTTCGTAAAAATAATTTTGCGTGAATAGTATGTATTCTTATCGGCAAGAAAGCCCATTTCTTGAGGGATGCTCATTACATCCCCCAAGAAACGGGCTTTCTTCTATTTTACGGCAACCGAGGTGGGCCTCGGATGCTTTTGGTTTCGTTGCTCTAGAGGTGCGCTGCGCGCCTAGCTCAATGAAGCAAGGCGTTTAATGGCTTCTTCTGTATCAGCCGGGGAGCCAAAGGCTGTCAGGCGCACATAGCCTTCGCCAGAAGCGCCAAAGCCAGCGCCGGGCGTGCACACAAGAGCCGTATTGTTCAGCACGTGGTCAAAGAATCCCCAGGAGGTCATGCCGTCAGGCACGCTCACCCAGATGTAGGGAGCATTGACGCCGCCGTAGACGGAAAGACCCATGCCGGTTACAGCTTTGCGCAGGCTTTCTGCATTGCGCTGGTAGCCGTGGATAACGTCCATGACCTGCGCCCGGCCTTCCGGACTGTAGGTGGCGGCAGCGGCCCGCTGCACAATGTAGGGGCAGCCGTTGTACTTGGTGCACTGGCGGCGGTTCCAGAGGCCGTTGAGCGCAACCTTGCCGCCCTTGCCATCGCTGACCTGAAGCGCCTTGGGCACAACAGTGTAGGCGCAACGCAGGCCGGTGAAGCCGGCGGTTTTGGAGAAACTGCGGAATTCCACGGCCACTTCCTGCGCGCCTTCAAGCTCGTAGATGCTGTGGGGAACAGAGCTGTCGGTGATGTATGCCTCGTAGGCGGAGTCATACAGAATGACGCAGCCTTCGCGGCGGGCGTAGTCCACCCAACCCTGAAGCGCCTGACGCGAAAGCACAGTGCCTGTGGGGTTGTTGGGGTAGCACAGATAGATGATATCGGGCCGGGTTTTGGGAAAGTCCGGCACAAAGTCGTTTTCCTTGAGGCAGGGCAGGTACACGAGCCTGTCCCACTGCTTGCCGTCAAATTCGCCGGAACGGCCCGCCATGGCGTTGGAATCCACATAGACGGGGTAGACTGGGTCTGTCACAGCCACAATGCTGTCAGCGGCAAAAAGTTCCTGAAAATTGCCCACGTCCGACTTGGCGCCGTCGCTGACGAACACTTCATCGGCGCTCAGGTCAACGCCGCGCGCCTTGTAGTCGTGTTCCGCGATGATTTCGCGCAAAAAGGCATAGCCCTGTTCCGGGCCGTACCCGTGAAACGTGGCGGCATCGCCCATATCGTCAGCAGCCTTGTGCAGCGCCGCAACAACGGCAGGAGCAAGGGGACGGGTCACATCGCCAATGCCCAGGCTGATGACGCGCTTTTCGGGGTTGGCTTCCTTGAAGGAGGCGACCTTGCGGGCTATTTCCGCAAAAAGATAGTTGCTTTGCAGCTTGAGAAAATTGCTGTTTACGCTGGTCATCACATTCCTCTGAATCAGATGTGGTACGTGCCGGTGAAGACGGTGACGGCTCCGCCGGTCATGTAGACATGGTTGGAAATTTCGTCCCAATGGATGTGCAGGGTGCCGCCTTTGAGCTCCACGTCAAGCTCGCGCCCGGTAAGGTTGTTGAGCACGCATGCAACCGCAACGGCGCATGCGCCGGTGCCGCAGGCAAGGGTTTCGCCCGCGCCGCGTTCCCACACGCGCATTCTCACCTTGGTGGAAGAGATCACCTCCACAAATTCGGTGTTGGTGCGCTGCGGAAACAGCCTGTGGTGCTCAAAGCTGGGGCCGATCTTGGGCAGATCAAGGTCGTCTATGCCTTTCATGAACACAACCGCATGCGGGTTGCCCATGGAAACTGCGGTAATATCATAGCCAGCGCCGTCAACCTCGACAGGGCGGGCCACAAAGCGCTGGGCGCTTGTGTCGCCCTCGACCAGCACGGGAATGTTGGCCGGGGTCAGCACGGGTTCGCCCATATCAACCGTTGCGCCGCAAACCTCGCCGCCTTCAAACAGCAACCGGACGATTTTTTCCCCGGCGCGGGTTTCAACGCGGATAACATCCTTGGAAAGGATGCCGTGGTCGTGAACATATTTGCCCACGCAGCGGATGGCATTGCCGCACATTTCAGCCTCGGAACCATCAGAATTGAACATGCGCATGCGCACGTCTGAAGTGCCGGAAGGCAGAATCAGTACGAGACCGTCAGACCCGACGCCGAAATGGCGGTCACTGATCTGTCGGGCAAGGTCGTTGGGGTTCTCGACACGTTCTTCAAAGCCGTTCACATAGACATAATCGTTGCCGATGCCCTGCATTTTTGTAAAGCGCAGTGTTGCAGCCATATATACTCCTTATCATACGGGGGGCCGAAACAGGCTGCCCATAATTATCTTGGCAGTATCACAAATAAGTATTTATTCTGATTCAAGGCAAAAGTAAACACAGTGCGGCGCACCTGCCGTGAATCCAACGTGCGGCGGCGATTTAAGACGCAAAAAAAGCGGAGAGCCGCCAGACTCTCCGCTTGATGACCACTGGCCTTCGCCGTCCGTTGCGGCGAACGGCGAGGCCTGTGGCTCCCTGCGGCAGAACCGCAGGGGCCGGAGGCAAGGGGACCATCTTCCCCCCCGGGATGAGACCCCCTGCCCCCAACTATTTCTTAACGACCTAGTGAGCCCAGAGCAGTTCCGCGTACTTGGGCAGAACCCACAGGCTGTCCTCAACCAGGCGCTCAAGAGCGTCTGCATGGGTGCGGCATTCGGCCATGGCGGGCAGGATGCCGTCACGAGCGGCCTTGGCCTGTTCCAACGCGCCTTCGGTGCACTGGGCTTTTTCCACGGCCTTTTCCAGCACAGTCACACCCTTCTGGAGTGCGACAATGTGGCCGCGCAGTTCGTTAAAGTATTCCTCTTCGCTTGCAGCGCCCTTGTCGCCAAGCACGGCGCGGGTCTTGATAACCGCATCGGCGGCCTTGGTCTGGGCTTCCATGCTGGGCGGCAGTACGGAAGAGCGGATCATGTCGGCCAACAGGTTGCCTTCAATGCACACGGTCTTGCTGTAGTTTTCCAGCAGGATGTCCTGACGGGAGAGAATTTCACGCTCGGTCAGGATGCCGTGACGCAGGAAGACGTTCATGACGTCGGGATCGCTGTAGTGTTCAAGAGCGGTAACGGTGTTGTTGTAGTTGGGCAGGCCGCGGCGGGCGGCTTCTTCAGCCCAGGATTCAGCGTAACCATTGCCGTTAAAGACGATGGGCATGTGTTCCTTGAACAGGCGGGGCAGCAGGGACTGCAGGGCCGTGTTCAGATCGGTGCCGCCGGCAACCGAAGCTTCAAGTTCGGTGGCAATGTCATCCAGAGCGCTGGCAACAGCCGCGTTCAGGGCGATATTGACCGGAGCCACGGACTGCGAGGAACCCACGGCGCGGAATTCAAACTTGTTGCCAGTGAAGGCAAAGGGGCTTGTGCGGTTACGGTCGGAAAGATCCACGGGCAGCGGAGGCAGGGTGGAAACGCCCACTTCCATGACCGCGCTCTTCTTGTTCTTGGAACCCTTGCCGTTGATGATGGTGTCAAGCACATCGGTAAGCTGTTCGCCAAGGTAGACGGACAGGATGGCCGGCGGGGCTTCGTTGGCGCCAAGGCGGTGGTCGTTGCCAGCGCCCACGGTGCCGAGGCGCAGGGCCGCGCTGTGCATGTGCACGGCGCGCAGCACGGCGGCCAGGAATACCAGGAACTGGGCGTTGTCCACCGGCGTGGAGCCGGGGTTGAGCAGGTTGGAGCCATCAGAATCGCTGATGGACCAGTTGTTGTGCTTGCCGCTGCCGTTCACGCCCGCAAAGGGCTTTTCGTGCACCAGGCATACAAAACCGTGCTTGCCAGCCATGTGACGCATCATGTTCATGCAGAGCATGTTGTGGTCGCAGGCGATGTTGGCTTCTTCGTACACAGGGGCGATTTCAAACTGGCCGGGGGCCACTTCGTTGTGGCGGGTCTTGGCCGGGATGCCCAGCGAACGCAGCTCGTTTTCCAGATCCTGCATGAAGCTCATCACGCGGGGAGGAATGGAGCCGAAGTAGTGGTCTTCCATCTCCTGACCCTTGGGCGAGGTGGCGCCAATCAGGGTGCGGCCAGCCATCAGAAGGTCAGGGCGCAGGGCGGCCAGGTTTTTGTCCACCAGGAAGTATTCCTGCTCGGGGCCGACGTTGGCGCGCACATAGCTGGCCGTGGTGTTGCCGAAGAGCTTGAGAATACGCATGGCCTGACGCGACAGGGCCGATATGGAGCGAATGAGCGGGATCTTGCGGTCAAGAGCTTCGCCCGAGTATGAGTAAAAGTACGTCGGAATGTGCAGGGTGGCCCCGTAAGGAGCGGGGATGATGAACACCGGCACGGAGGGATCCCACGCGGTATAGCCGCGTGCTTCAAACGTGGAGCGGATGCCGCCGGAAGGGAAGGAGGAGGCGTCCGGCTCACCGCTGATCAGCATCTTGCCAGAGAATTCGCTGATAACCTGACCATCAATGGTGGGCGACAGAAAGGCGTCATGCTTTTCGGCAGTGAGGCCGGTCATGGGATGGAACCAGTGCGTGTAGTGCGTGGCGCCGTTCTCGATGGCCCAGTCCTTCATGGCGTTGGCGACAACATCAGCGATTTCGGGGTTCAGGCGTTCGCCGTCGCGGATGGTCTTGGCCAGCTTTTTGAACACATCCTTGGGAAGGCGCTTACGCATGGTGGCCAGGCCAAACACGTAGCGGCCAAAGATGTCTTCCGCGCTGCGGCCTATTTCATCAGCGCTGGTGGGGATGACCGGTGCAGTGTTCACTGCTTTGAACAAAGCCTTTTTACGGGGGGAACTCATACCCTCGTCTCCTTTCTCATGTTGTTGCTAGAATCAGGCATAGCCCGACTAAAGAGCCTCATCGCCGCGCTCACCAGTGCGGATGCGGATGGCATCCATCACATCACTGATGAAAATTTTTCCGTCGCCAACCTGTCCTGTGCGGGAGATGGACACCACGGCATTCAGAACAGTTTCCAGCATGTCATCGTGCAGCACGACCTCGACCTTGATCTTGGGCAGGCAGTCAACCTGCATGGTGGTGCCGCGATACACTTCAGTGTGCCCGCGCTGGCGACCAAAGCCCTTGATTTCAACGTAGTTCAAGCCGTGGATGCCCATGTCGGTAAGCGCGTCCTTAACCTTGTCAAACATGCTGGGCCGGATGATGATTTCAAGCTTTTTCATAGGTCGTTCCTTTGCTGTTTCCCGTTGGACTACAAGGAGTAGCCGCGTTCGTTGTGCTCGCTCAAATCGAGACCGGTAAATTCCTCTTCAGGCGTAACCCGCAGGCCGACAACCGCGTCAACCACATAGAGGATTATCCGGGAAACTATGTAGCAATAACCCCAGGTAGCCACAATGGACACGATCTGGATCCAGGCCTGCTCAGGATTGCCGTAGAACAGACCGTCCGAGTTGTTGATGGCCGCGCAGGCGAACAGGCCGGTGGCAAGCGCACCCCAGGTGCCGCCGATGCCGTGAATGCCGACCACGTCAAGGGCGTCGTCGTAACCGAACTTGTTCTTCAGGAGCACGCCGCCGTAGCAGATGATGCCGCCAACAAAACCGATCAGCATGGCGGGCAGCACTTCCACAAAGCCCGCGCCGGGGGTGATGGCCACGAGGCCCGCCAGTGCACCGGAGATGGCGCCAAGGCTTGTGGGCTTGCCAGTGCGAATCCATTCAACGAGCATCCAGCCAAGAATACCGCAGGCGGAAGCCATGTGAGTTGTTACAAGGGCCTGACCAGCAAGAGGACCGGAAACCAGGGCGCTGCCAGCATTGAAGCCGAACCAGCCGAACCACAACAGGCCGCCGCCAAGCAGGGTAAGGGGCAGGTTGTTAGGCGTTGCATGCGAGCTGCCAGTGGAAAGCCGCGGTCCAAGAGCCTGGGCACAGGCAAGAGCCGCCGCGCCGGAAGACATGTGCACAACTGCGCCGCCAGCAAAGTCCAGAGCGCCCATCTTGCTCATCCAGCCGCCGCCCCAGACCCAGTGGGCCATGGGCGAGTAGACGAAGAGCAACCACAAACCAGAGAATACAAGCATGGCGGAGAAGCGGATGCGCTCAGCGTAGGCACCGGAAATAAGGGCTACGGTAAGAGCAGCAAACATGCACTGATACCCCATAAAAACCGTGTGGGGCAGCTGGGTGGCGGCAGGAGCCGATTCGCCGCCCACGCCTTTGAGGAAGAGGTAAGAAAGATCGCCGATAATGCCGCCAACATCTTCGCCAAAGGCCAGAGTGTAACCCACAACGGCCCATAATACGGAGATGAGAGCCAGCGCGCCGTAGCTGTGCATGTGGGTGGACAGGATATTGCGGGAGCGAACCAGGCCACCGTAAAAGAGGGCCAGCGCCGGGGTCATCAGCATGACCATGGAGGCGCAGATCAAAATAAATGCAGTATCCGAGGCGTTCATACGGACATCCTTCAGCGTAGTTCGGACCGGCGAGGGAGGCAGGGTGCCGCACAGTGCAGCAGGCTGGTTTCCGTCGTTCCGTTCCGCGTTTAATAGAACCTCATCCTCGTGGGCTGGCGCCATGCCCACACTGCGGCACAATGCCGCAGCAATACCCTGCTTAGGCATGAAGTGTGCCAAATGTGTTTCACTGCGGGGTTCAATTGTGTAACAGTATGATTTTATGAATGATTTTATTTTTATGGGCAGACGGGAAGAATTGCAGGGTGTTGGCGCCGATGGAATATTTCTACGTTGATGTAGAAAAAAAGACACCCCCCGAAGCGCCGTTTCGTAGCGCTAGGGGGATGTCTTTAATAATTGTGTTATTTCGGTGTGTTATATAAAAAAATCAAAAAAATGCAAAAATGTAGAAATTATTGGTACATCTTTGTAATGCTGGTGATCTTCTTTAATAACATACTGAAATAAATTATGAAAAATTTATTTTTGAAGCAAATACTGGCCATTTTTCAAATTACCGTTTTGTAGAAAACGAGAATCTACTCGGTTTCGTCCTTACGGTATACGGGGCGAAAAGCCTTGTAGGTTATGCCGTACTTTTTCATGCGCAGGGCCATGATTCTTTCCGTCAATCCAAGGCTTGCGGCGGCTTTGCCCATCTGGCCCTGGCTGAACTCAAGCGCTTCGGTGATTGATGCGCGTTCCAGCTCGTCCAGCTGCTCCTGCAAACTGCCGGAAAGCCCCTGGCGGATCAGCCCGGGCGTGAGGCCGGAACTTGCCGCAACGCGGCTGCCGTGCAGGGCAGGGGGCAAGTGCTGGGGCAACACAAGGCCCTCGCGGCCCAGTAGCAACACGGCGCGCTCCATGACGTTTTCAAGTTCGCGGATGTTGCCCGGCCAGGTATAGCGTTGCAGCATATCCATGACAGAAAGGGAGAGGCGCACGTTATTACGACCGTTGGCCAGCGCGTATTTTTTGATAAAGTGGTTTGCCAGCGGCAGAATGTCCTCTGGCCGGAAACTCAGGGGCGGAAGGAAAATGGGGAAGACATTGAGGCGGTAGAACAGATCACGGCGGAAGGTTTCTTCCTCTACCATTTTTTCCAGATCGCGGTTGGTGGCGGTGATAAAACGCACATCAACATAATGCGTTTCCATGCCGCCAAGACGCTCAAAGGCCCTTTCCTGCAAGACGCGCAGCAATTTTGCCTGGGTCATGAGCGAAAGCTCGCCAACTTCGTCCAAAAACAGCGTGCCGCCGTTGGCAAGCTCAAAGCGCCCTTTGCGCGTGGCGTTTGCGCCGGTAAAGGCCCCACGTTCATGGCCGAACAGTTCGCTTTCAATAAGGTTTTCTGGCAATGCGGCGCAGTTGAGCGAAATAAAAGGCTTGTTGGCGCGTGTGCTGCCCGAATGGATGGAGCGCGCAGCCAGTTCTTTGCCCGTGCCGGATTCCCCCTGTAAAAAAACTGTGGTGCTGGACGGGGCCACCTGCGCAATCTGCGCGTAGACCTTTTGCATCACTTCAGAATTGCCCACAAAGCCGCGCGGCCTAAGGGGCGAGGAGGCTTCTTCATCCATGCGGCCCTGCGATTCAAGGGCCGCATGCCCAAGCAGGGTTGATATAATGGTAAGCAGGCGCATTTCGTCTTCAAGCGTGGCATCGTCCACCAGCAGATGGTCAACCGATAGCGCGCCCACAACCTGGTCGTTAAGGCAGATGGGTACACAGATGAACGAAATCCCCTCCTTGCCCAGATCGCGAGAGCGGGTGCGGTTCAGAAACAGGGGCTCTTCAGATACATTAGATATGTACATGGAACGCCCGGTTTCGATCACGCGCCCGGTGATACCCTCGCCGCGCACGTAGCGGCCCCGGCGGGCCTCAGCGGGTTTGAGGCCGTAGGCAGCCTCAATGCGGATCTCGCCGCTGTTGGGCGAAATAAGCGTGATTGCGCCGCGCATCATGTGCAGATGCTCTGCCATAAGCTGGAGCGCCTTGTTCAGGGCAACCCCCACATCCGTGGCGGAATTGACCACATTGGAAAGATCCAACAAAAGGCGCAGCTGCTCTTCGCGGTGGCTGTCTGCGTTAGCGGGAGAGCGCGACACGGTGCCGGGACGGGGAGATGTATTGCTGGATTTTTGCATGCCGTGCTTATACCTCAGGCCGGGGCAAACATGCAATCCGTCAGGGGGTTACTAGCCGCAAGAAAGGGCTGCCGGGGGGAGGACTCTTGCGCGGGCTGGAAAGCTGGCTTGGATATAGTGGGGGAGTGGAAGGATGGGCTTTGCGGGCAAGAGGAGCAGATCAGATAACGGTCTAACTGATTTGGCGGCGCAATAGGCTACGATATCAGCAAACGCCCCTGGTTCATGTGATAGCAGCCAACAGATTAGAGGCGCAACAGGATTAGGGAACTCCCAGCTCTGAATATGACCATTGGGAAGCCCCTGACCGCTGAATTTTATGCCAATTTTAAAAAGTCGCTTGACACCTGCCCCCTATTGCCGTAGATACACCCTTCACAGCGCGTCCCCATCGTCTAGCCGGCCCAGGACAACGGCCTTTCACGCCGTCGACAGGGGTTCAAATCCCCTTGGGGACGCCAATCAAGAAAGCAAGCTCTTACGAAAAATCGTAGGAGCTTTTTTCGTTTTTGAATTATTGTCAGTCTTGGGCGCGCGGACGGCTTCATATCACTTGAAAACAACATAACAATACTAATAGTATTCCATATAAAAAGAAGGTAGTAAATTTTTAGAGAATTCCTTGGATTTTGACCTAGAGGGCCATTATGTCAAACCTGCCTGATAGCTGCGTGGCTCATGTCTATTGCCCCGAGAATGGGGCACCTTTCCGCGCACAGCCTCTTTCTGAACATTTGCGCAACGTCGCTGACCTGGCATCATCAGCGGCAGCCAAGGTCGGCTTGCCCCTGACAGGTCATCTGGTTGGCCTGCTGCATGATTTTGGCAAGTATTCAAAAGAATTCCAGAATTATATTCTTTCCGCTGCTGGCTGCATTACTCCTAGTGAACCGGGCTACACCGATCCCATAGCTTGCAAAGGGAAGATCAATCATGCTTTTGCGGGAGGGCAGCACCTATGGGAGCGCCTGCAAGGCAATGATTTGAAAAAAGCGATTGCCCGGATGCTTGCACTGTGCATTCTGTCCCACCATTCAGGGCTAAAAGATTGCATATCCCCGGACGGCAAGGATGCATTTACACAGAATTACATGGCCCGTCCGGAGGAAAAAACGCACCGTGACCAGTGCGTTGAGCGCTGCGATCAAGCATTCCTTGAAGAAATAGAAAATGAAATATCGAATGCTCTTTTATTGGAAGTGCGAGCAGTTATGATGAAGCTGCGTGACCGAGTCATGAGCAAGCAACCAGCAAGTGCGGATATCAATGACCAACGGGATTGCGCAAACAGTCGTGATTTTCAGCTTGGATTGCTGGCGCGTTTTTTATTCAGTTGCCTGATTGATGCGGATCGTACTGACAGTGCAGATTTTGAAGATCAGAAAGGGGCGGAAATTCGGCGCAGCGGGGTCAGGCGTCCTTGGGATGCTCTGGTGCAGCGTTTTGAAGCAGCCTTGGCCCAAAAGACCCCGCAACACGCCATCGACCATATCCGGGGCGATATTTCTGCCCATTGCGCCCAGCGTGCCCATGATGCGCCGGGAATGTTCACTCTCACTGTGCCCACTGGCGGGGGCAAGACGCTGGCCAGCCTTCGTTTTGCCCTGCTGCACGCGCAAAAGCACCAGATGGACAGAGTCATCTATGTTATTCCTTATACATCCATTATTGACCAAAACGCCGATGTAGCCCGAAAAATTCTTGAGCAGGGTGAGGCCCCTGGATCCATAGTGCTTGAGCATCATTCCAGTTTTATGCCCGATGAAGATTCTAACGCTGAAGAAGTCGCCAGCCGGTGGGAAAAACTGTCTGAAAATTGGGATGCCCCCGTGATCTTCACCACCATGGTGCAGTTTCTTGAGAGCCTGTTTGGCGCAGGCACGAGCTCCGCCCGCCGCATGCATAATCTTGCACGTAGCGTGATAGTGTTTGATGAAGTGCAGACTGTCCCTGTGCGCTGCTTGCGTATGTTTTGCAACGCTGTGGATTTTTTGACCGGGCAATGCGGTTCTACCGCAGTGCTATGCACTGCCACGCAGCCGAGGCTGGGCAATCTGCCGCATCCGCTGCGCGGCAGCCTTGATATACAACTCGACATGGAAATTGTGCCAAATGTGCCAGACCTGTTCACACGCCTCAAGCGCACGACATTTTTTGACCACTGCCATACCGCCATGGGGGCAGAAGATGTGGCCGCGCTGGCGCAAGAAGAGCAACAATCCCACGGCTCATGCCTGGTGGCTTGCAATACCAAGCGAATGGCAGAAAAGATTTATGCGCTTTGCGACAAACAGGAAGGTATAAACTTCTACTACCTTAGCACCAACCTCTGCCCGGCGCACCGCATGGAAAAGCTTGAAGCCATGCGAGCCGATTTGAAAAACGGGCGTCCTGTGCTTTGCGTAAGCACGCAACTCATTGAGTGTGGCGTGGATATCAGTTTTCGATCTGTTATTCGCATGGCCGCTGGTCTGGATTCCATCCTTCAGGCGGCAGGGCGCTGCAACCGACATGGGGAAAATGAGCCGGGCAGGGTGCATGTGGTACTGGTGAAGGCAGATGCAGAAAATCTGGACTGGCTGAAAGACATTAAAGATGGTCGGGATATCTTTCTTGATACAGTGCGCCTAAAGTATGCACAAGAACTTCTGGAGTCTGGCTACGATTTCACCATGCCGCAGTTGGTTGCAACATATTTTGACCATTATTTTCATCGCAAGGGCGCCGTGCTTTCTTACGCGGCAGGCGATTGCAATTCCTTGCTTGATATGCTGGGCAGTAATCGAGGTGCTGGCAATAACAATCTATTCCCCATATTGGGGCAATCATTCAGCGCCGCAGCAAAAATTTTCAGGTCTATCGACTCAGCATCAAAAAGTAGGTTCTTCCGGGTTTTCCGTGGGTAACCCCTGTCAGGAACTGGCCGGGTAGAGGTTTAGACCGCCACAGAAGAAGTAGATGGCTGTCTTGAAATGCTCCCGGTTCCTATAACCGCAAGCCTTCCTCTTGATGGCCATGATCTTGCTGTTGAGGCCCTCGGCCACGCCGTTGGTGATCCTGTGGCGGCAGAAGGTCAGGATGTTCTCAAGATGTCTCTGAATCAGTCCGCCCACTTTGCGCATTGGGGCAAGATCTGACCTGTTCACCCAGACCAGCCATCGCTTCACAAAACGTCTGGCCCATCCCGTGCTCAGGTACTTCCAGACGTCGTTCAGGCTTTCCTTCATGGCCCAGGCCTTGGCCACCTTGAGGTTCGCTGTCTTCAAGGCCTCCAGGGCTGGCCGGTGTTTGTCCGGCAGATTCTCCTCCCGGTATAGCCAGAGGAATTTCGTGCCCTTGAGTCGATGGTCATCCTGACTTGTGAGTTCGCGGTGCTCTTGCTTGCGTACCCGGTCCACAGCCTCGCCTACGTGTTTCATGACGTGGAACCGATCGTGAACGATTTTCCCCGCCGCGTCCGGCACATGTTTGAGCGTAGCTTTAAAATAGGGCTCCCACATGTCCATGGCCACGGCCTTGATCCGCTCCAACTGCGCCTTGGTGAACTGAAGGTAGTACCCCTCAAGGCTTTCGGCCTTACGCTCGTCGGCCACATACTCCACCGTGCTGCCGATCAGATCACAAACCACGGTCACATAGTCGTGCCCCTTGCGGAATGCCTTCTCGTCAACGCCAAGATACCGCGAGGGATTCGATTGCTTGCGCTCCCGGCCCCGGCGCACCGCCCTTTCCATGACACCCCATGCTTCGTCCCAGGTGATGCGCAGGATGCGCCGCGCTCCTGTTACGGTGGCGCACTCGGTCAGCACGTCGATGATCAATCGCTCCATCAATATGGTGAAACGTGCCTTGGACTCGGCCCAAGGCACGTTGACCTGAAGGACGCCATGCTCGGGGCAGTCCACTCGGGGAATCCGAGCATGCAGGAACGTCTTGAACTGGCACGTGTCCAGATGGCGCCAGACACGAGGCTCGGCATGGTCGCGGCAAGCCAGCTCTCGACCACAAGTAGGGCAAAACCAGCGAACACCAGGACCATGCTCCACGCGGATGTCTACCCGACCTTCCGCCGTGTCCAGTTCAACAGCCTCAACAAACCAGGGCTCGGTCAGCCCGAGAATCCGAAAATATAGGTCCGTATCCTTCATTGGTGCCCTCCGGGAAGGACATTAGCAGATCAGCTACCCACGGAAAACCCGGAAGAGCCAAAAAGTATTTTGGTGCCTTATAAAGATGGAGAGGGCATCATTGCCGCACTTTGTTCATCAGATTTGCTGTATAAAAAATATGAGCTTTTACGTAAGGCTCAGCGTTTTTCCGTAAACATTTTTCCACATACAGAACGCGATCTTATACAGAAAAATGCCTTGTATCCCATTCAGGATAGTGGCATGTTTGCTCTGAGACCCAACTTTTACTGCAATGAACAGGGCGTTAGCACGCAATCAGGGCAAAAACTGCGTCTTTGTAATTACTGATAGGAGGATTGAGTGAATAACGACATATCCTTTACTGTTTATGGGCGATATGCCCTGTTTTCTGATCCTGTAACTCGAGTCGGCGGCGAAAAATGTTCTTACCACATCCCCACCTACGAGGCTCTCAAGGGTATAGTAAAATCTATATATTGGAAGCCAACGCTGATTTGGGTGATTGACAAGGTACGCATTCTGCATCCCTTTCGCACGCAAACCAAGGGCGTAAAACCAATCAGGCCCACCACAGGCGGCAATGATCTTTCCATCTATACCTATCTGGCTGATGTTGCCTATCAGGTAACGGCCCGATTTGTATGGAACGAGCACAGGCCGGAACTGAAGCAAGACCGGATTGAAGGCAAGCACTACGAAATAACCAAGCGTATGCTGGCGCGCGGTGGCCGACAGGATATCTTTTTGGGTACGCGCGACTGTCAGGGGTATGTGGAACCTTGCAGGTTTGGCGAAGGCCCCGGTGCATATGATGACCTGGAAGAGTTGCCCTTTGGCCTCATGTTTCACGGGTTTGATTATCCTGATGAAACCGGAAACTCCAGTTTTGGCGCACGGTTCTGGAAGCCTGTAATGCGCAAGGGGATAATTGAATTCCCTTCGCCGGATGATGCCTCCCTTTTGCGCAAAGAAATCCGCCCCATGAAGCCCAAGGCGTTCCACCCCGGCAAAAACTACGCTGGTTGTGATGAAGAAGCGCTATCCCTCCTTTTGCAGCAGCCCGAAACCGTGGCATATCCTGATGCCCGCAGCCTGCTTTCTGACGGCGGGCCGCAAGGGGGTACGCTGTGAGCTGGATGCAAAAGCTTTTTGAAACGTATGAAGCCTGCTCCCAAAATCCCGCCTTTGTGGACCCGCCACAGGCGGAGAATGGCGGCAAAGAAGCCCCGGCGCTTATGCCCGTGAGCCATACCAGCCAACAGGCGCATATTCATGTTGTCATTGACGGGGCTGGTAATTTTGTGAGGGCAGAGCTGTTGCCGTTGAAAATGCAGTTTATTATCCCGGCAACCGAAGATTCCGCAGGTCGTACCAGCGGAGATTCCCCGCATCCTCTGGATGATAAAATTCATTATTGCGCCAAAGACTACTCTGGCGGCAAAAAGAATCTTTATAGCTTGTATGCCGCTCAGTTGCAGGCATGGTGCGATTCTCCCCACAGTCATCCAAAGGCCAAGGCTGTATATGCCTATGTTTCGCAGGGGCATCTGGTGAATGATCTGCTGAAATGTGGAATTTTGCGCGGCGAATCAGCCAGCTCCTTGCAGACGGAACCAACCGAGGCAGACAAAGAGAGCGGCGCAGACAGCATCATTAACAGATTGCAGCCCAAAAAAATTGGCAACGCCACGGTGCGCGACCAGGGGGACGCCCTGGTGGTATGGAGCGTGGTAAACCTGCCTGATGACATGGAACCGCGCACATGGAAGGACACCAGCCTGCAACAGGCATGGATGGCCTACGATGCATCCATGATGGAGCAAAAAGGCCTTTGCATGGTGCAAGGGTGGAATGCGCTGTTGCCGCAAAGCATCCGCGCAATATCCGCCGCCCCGGTGATGGTGCGAAGCTTATTTCCTCCAACGATTCCGCAAATTTTACCTACCGGGGGCGCTTTCTGGAGCCTGAGCAGGCCTGCACCGTCGGCTATGAGGTGAGTCACAAGGCGCATAATGCGTTGCGCTGGCTCATAGCGCGGCAAGGCTACCGCAACGGGGATCAGGCTGTTGTGGCCTGGGCTGTGAGCGGCGCGCCCGTGCCTAATCCTTGTGAAGATTTGTTTGATCTGAGCGCCGCCGACTTCCTGCTTGATGACGCGCCTGAGGTGCAGGCAGAGAAGGACGCCGCCCAGCCTCCTTTTGTTCCTCCCGTAAATATGGGGTTGGCCTTTGCAAAAAGGCTGAACAAAGCCCTCGTGGGATACAAGGCTGATCTCAAGGAAACTGACGGCATCGCCATCATGGCTATGGATGCGGCCAGCCCTGGTCGGCTTTCTGTTACGTTCTATCGCGAGCAGATGCTTAAGGATTACCTGTACAATCTGGAACGATGGCAGGAAGAATGCGCATGGGTCTTGCCTGTGCGCATAGAAGATGCGCGCGAAGGCCAGAGCAAACCCAAAACGCGCACTGTTTACGCGCCCCTTGCCCCCACGCCAGAAACCATTGCCCGCGTTGCATACGGCAGGCGTATTGACGACAAGCTGCTCAAGGCAACTGTAGAGCGGTTGTTGCCATGCGTTGTTGATAGGGCAGCTTTGCCGCGCGATATTGTTGAGAGCTGCGTGCGCCGAGCCTGCAATCGCGCGGCGCATGAGGCATGGGAGTGGGCTGAAGTGTTGGGCGTTGCCTGCGCCATGTACAGGGGCTATTTCGCCAGACACATAAAAGAAGGGGAATACAGCATGGCACTTGATGAAACGCGTAACTCCCGTGACTACCTCTTTGGGCGGCTTCTGGCGGTTGCGGAATATATTGAACGTTCCGCTTTGAATTGCGCGGGAGAAAAACGTCCCACCAATGCCGAGCGGTTGATGCAGCGCTTTGCCGACCATCCTTTTGCCACATGGAAACAGCTTGAGCTTCAGTTGCAGCCGTATATACAGCGGCTGAAAAGCAGTTCCCATGCCGGGCTGCTTAAACGGCCCCAAAAGGCCTGGAAAGAAATTTACGATAAATTTGACCCCGAAGAATTCACTTCTTCAAACAAGCTCAGTGGCGAATTTCTGCTGGGCTACCATTGTCAGATGTCAGCCTTGTACGCCACGGCTGATAAAGAAAGCACCACTGAAGCCAATGACCAGCAAGGAGCGTAACATGAGTCTGCAACACAAGATCGACTTCGCCGTTATTCTCACCGTAGATCACGCCAACCCTAACGGCGATCCGCTCAACGGCAACCGTCCCCGTACCGATTATGATGGCTATGGGGAAATCAGCGATGTTTGCCTTAAGCGCAAGATCCGTGATCGGCTCATGGAGCAGAAGGGGACGCAAGTTTTTGTGCAGTCGGACGACCGCAAGCTGGACAACATGGCCTCGCTCAAGGAAAGAGCCGAATCTGCGGAGCACGGCCTTGGCAAGGATGCTTTTAATCCCAAAAAATGCAGCAAGGAAGAAACCGCCCGAAAGGCCTGCGCCAAGTGGTTTGACGTGCGCGCTTTTGGGCAGCTTTTTGCTTTTGGCAAAGATGGTGATGCGGCGGGGGTTTCCATTGCTGTGCGCGGCCCGGTGAGCATTCACTCGGCCTTCAGCGTGGAGCCTTTCAACGTTGCAAGTATTCAGATCACCAAAAGCGTCAGCGGCGAGGGCGATGGCAGCAAGCGCGGTTCGGACACCATGGGCATGAAGCACCGTGTGGACAAAGGCGTGTATGTTTTTTACGGCAGCATGAATCCGCAGCTTGCCGAACGCACTGGCTTTAGCGATGAAGACGCCGCAGTGCTCAAGGCCATCCTGCCCAGGCTGTTTGAAAATGACGCTTCGTCTGCCCGTCCGGAGGGCAGCATGGCAGTCAGTCAGGTGTTCTGGTGGCAACACAACTGCGCTTCCGGGCAGTATTCATCCGCAAAAGTGCATAAAAGCCTCACGGTTAACCCCGATGGCAGCTATACGCTCAACGGCGAGGCAACTCCGGGGTTGAAGGCTGAAACCATTTCAGGTTTCTAATGCACCCCCCAGCCGATTCCATCCCCATATCGGCTTTGCAGCATTACCTGTTCTGCCCCCGGCAGTGTGCGCTCATCCATCTGGAACAACTCTGGACGGAAAACGTGTACACTGCCGAGGGCCGTCAGCTGCACGAAAAAGCCCACAGCAACGCATCTGAAAGTCGCGGCGACTGCAAAACAGTTTCAGGGCTGTTGCTCTGTTCGCGCGCTCTTGGCCTGACAGGGCAGGCAGACGTTGTGGAGTTTCATCGGCACGGCAATGTCTGGCAGCCATACCCTGTTGAGTACAAGCGGGGCCGTCCCAAAAGCATGGCGGCAGACCGCATTCAGCTTAAACTGGATCGGGAGGATGGTCGCTCCCCGTGCGGGAGCGTGGATTGAAGCTGCGCAGGACATCCCATCGAGCGCGACCAGATCAGTCGCTCCCCGTGCGGGAGCGTGGATTGAAGCAAATCGTTCCTGAGTTATTGGGACGATGCCATCGCGTCGTTCCCCGTGCGGGAGCGTGGATTGAAGCTCGTGCTTCGGCGTGGTGAAGCCGTCTGGCAAGGTAGTCGCTCCCCGTGCGGGAGCGTGGATTGAAGCGCGCCGTAAACGGCGGTACGACCATCGTTGAAAACGTCGCTCCCCGTGCGGGAGCGTGGATTGAAGCACTGAAATCGCCGTGGACTTTTACGACCTCCTGCAAGTCGCTCCCCGCGCGGGAGCGTGGATTGAAGCAACTTTTATCGGAGTAATGCGAATGGAGAAGAAAGTCGCTCCCCGTGCGGGAGCGTGGATTGAAGCCAAAGAAGACATCCTAAAAGTCTATGCTAACCGCAAGTCGCTCCCCGTGCGGGAGCGTGGATTGAAGCGTCCTCTGAAAGTGCTTCTGAACGACTATCAAAAAGTCGCTCCCCGTGCGGGAGCGTGGATTGAAGGTACGTCAACCATACCATAGCCAGCCATTGGAACGGTCGCTCCCCGTGCGGGAGCGTGGATTGAAGCCCAACTAAAAAGCCGGGAGCACAACGCCCCCGGCAGTCGCTCCCCGTGCGGGAGCGTGGATTGAAGCGCAAAAATCATTGAAGGCAAGTACAGCCGCAGGGGTCGCTCCCCGTGCGGGAGCGTGGATTGAAGCAGGGTGTGCCTGTGTCGGGAGCACCAGCGGGAGGTCGCTTCCCGTGCGGGAGCGTGGATTGAAGCCCTGACGTGATGAAGCTCAGTCAGGCTGTGGTGGGTCGCTCCCCGTGCGGGAGCGTGGATTGAAGCATACCCACAATAAACCATTAGTTTTAAAACGCTAGTCGCTCCCCGTGCGGGAGTGTGGATTGAAGCATTGTCGTTCTCGGATCTGCACAAAATGGACAGTGTCGCTCCCCGTGCGGGAGCGTGGATTGAAGCATCAGCGCCGTACCCTTGCCATGAGGTATGGAGTCGCTCCCCGTGCGGGAGCGTGGATTGAAGCAAGTAACATCGCACGATATAAAGTCGTTGCTTGGAGTCGCTCCCCGTGCGGGAGCGTGGATTGAAGCCAGCCAGTCAGCAGCACAAAGAGCTATGACGCCGTCGCTCCCCGTGCGGGAGCATGGATTGAAGCTCCGTGAATCGCGACCGAAAGCTGAGGGTCCGCCAGTCGCTCTCCGCACGGGAGCGTGGATTGAAGCATGGCGTACCCCCATGTTGTTGTTTGGGCCTTCTGTCGCTCCCCGTGCGGGAGCGTGGATTGAAGCTTCAATTCGCACAACTACTGGCCCGCACTTTCAAAGTCGCTCCCCGTGCGGGAGCGTGGATTGAAGCTTGTGAGCATTGCCGCGCACCTTGCCGTTGCCGGCGTCGCTCCCCGTGCGGGAACGTGGATTTTATGGATTTATATTATCATGGTCATAACCAAAACATGCCGCAGCAACTGGAACCTGCTGTTCTGATTTATCTATTGCTTAGTTTTAAAGATGTCTTGCGTAAAATATATAACCTATTTTTCAGGTTTGTTATAAATATTGTGCTGATATTAATCAGATTTCTATTCCTTGATTTTTATCCCTGACGCCATAATCCTTTTTTGATGTCTTCCGATTAATACAGAATCGGCATCTCTGCATTTTGCCACCCTCAATATTCTCCATTGAAGGGGCTGATCTTGCAGGCAAAATTTTGTATGAGCAAAAGTGTCCCAGAACTGTATGATGGCTGCAATAATAGCAACGTACCTTGCGGATACTGTAAGCAGAATTCTACACTTGCAAAAGGGCTTGTTATGAACAGATCCATATCGCTTAAGCTCATGCTTGGCATTGCGGCAATCATCATCATACCCATGGGCATACTGTTTGCCCTTACGTCGCGGGGCATTGCAACGCTTTCAGAAGAAAGCTTTGCCAAGTCCGCCATAGGCGAACTGCGGCAGGTCAGCAATGTTGTCACAGCCATGTTTGATGAATACAAGCTCAACGTTGGCATGCTGGCTGTTGATCCCCTTATGGCGCAATTGCCGCAGATGACCACAAGTCACGTAACAGCGACGGAACCCACTCCATCAAGTGCTGCTGCGGACGATTCTGCTGGCAAGGCGCTGGATGCCCTGTTCCGTTTGTATCGGGAATCGCACCCCTCATATACCAATGTTTATGCGGGTAACATGGAAGGCGCATTTGTGCTCAACAGCCCCGTAGTCGGTAAAACCCAGCCCGGTGGTTACGATCCGCGCAAACGCCCATGGTGGGGCATGGCCGTGTCTGACCCATCCAAGAACTACATCACCAGCGCCTACAGAAGCACCGATGGTCAGCCAATGGTCAGCGCCTGTCGCGCCGTACGCGACAGCAGCGGCAAAGTTACCGGCGTCGCGGCCATAGATATTACGCTGGGCACCCTCACAGACCTCATTAAAAATGTGGGTTCTTCCGGGTTTTCCGTGGGTAACCCCTGTCAGGAACTGGCCGGGTAGAGGTTTAGACCGCCACAGAAGAAGTAGATGGCTGTCTTGAAATGCTCCCGGTTCCTATAACCGCAAGCCTTCCTCTTGATGGCCATGATCTTGCTGTTGAGGCCCTCGGCCACGCCGTTGGTGATCCTGTGGCGGCAGAAGGTCAGGATGTTCTCAAGATGTCTCTGAATCAGTCCGCCCACTTTGCGCATTGGGGCAAGATCTGACCTGTTCACCCAGACCAGCCATCGCTTCACAAAACGTCTGGCCCATCCCGTGCTCAGGTACTTCCAGACGTCGTTCAGGCTTTCCTTCATGGCCCAGGCCTTGGCCACCTTGAGGTTCGCTGTCTTCAAGGCCTCCAGGGCTGGCCGGTGTTTGTCCGGCAGATTCTCCTCCCGGTATAGCCAGAGGAATTTCGTGCCCTTGAGTCGATGGTCATCCTGACTTGTGAGTTCGCGGTGCTCTTGCTTGCGTACCCGGTCCACAGCCTCGCCTACGTGTTTCATGACGTGGAACCGATCGTGAACGATTTTCCCCGCCGCGTCCGGCACATGTTTGAGCGTAGCTTTAAAATAGGGCTCCCACATGTCCATGGCCACGGCCTTGATCCGCTCCAACTGCGCCTTGGTGAACTGAAGGTAGTACCCCTCAAGGCTTTCGGCCTTACGCTCGTCGGCCACATACTCCACCGTGCTGCCGATCAGATCACAAACCACGGTCACATAGTCGTGCCCCTTGCGGAATGCCTTCTCGTCAACGCCAAGATACCGCGAGGGATTCGATTGCTTGCGCTCCCGGCCCCGGCGCACCGCCCTTTCCATGACACCCCATGCTTCGTCCCAGGTGATGCGCAGGATGCGCCGCGCTCCTGTTACGGTGGCGCACTCGGTCAGCACGTCGATGATCAATCGCTCCATCAATATGGTGAAACGTGCCTTGGACTCGGCCCAAGGCACGTTGACCTGAAGGACGCCATGCTCGGGGCAGTCCACTCGGGGAATCCGAGCATGCAGGAACGTCTTGAACTGGCACGTGTCCAGATGGCGCCAGACACGAGGCTCGGCATGGTCGCGGCAAGCCAGCTCTCGACCACAAGTAGGGCAAAACCAGCGAACACCAGGACCATGCTCCACGCGGATGTCTACCCGACCTTCCGCCGTGTCCAGTTCAACAGCCTCAACAAACCAGGGCTCGGTCAGCCCGAGAATCCGAAAATATAGGTCCGTATCCTTCATTGGTGCCCTCCGGGAAGGACATTAGCAGATCAGCTACCCACGGAAAACCCGGAAGAGCCAAAATGTGCATATTGGCCGCACGGGCTTTGTTATTCTGGTGCAGGATGACGGGGTGGTTATTTCCGACCCCAAAACGCCGCAGCACAATTTTCAGAAAATAGACGGCATCGGCAACGATGCTCTGGCTGCGCTGTTCAAATCCGGCTCAGCCACGGGCGAGGCCGCCATCAGCGGCAAGCAGTATGAAGCTGTGGTGTACAACTCGCCGGAGCTTAAGTGGAAGTTTATCGGCCTCATTGAAAAAAGCGAACTCATGGAGCCTGTCAACGCCGCCTTGTGGCAGTTTGCCACCGGCATGCTGGCAAGCCTCATAGGCATTTGCATCGGTATCTGGGTTCTGGCAGGGCGGCTTATCATTACACCTTTGAAGACCGTGGGCGTGTTTCTCAAGGATATTTCCGCTGGTGTGTATGGCAGCCTCGTCAACCGCCGCGTTGACGAAATGGGCGTAATTTTTGAGTCCCTTAATTCCATGAGCGCCACCCTTAAATCCAATATTTCCGAGATTGAAGCCAAAACTGTTGAAGCACAGCAACAGGCCGCAGCAGCAAATGACGCCACGCGAGAGGCCGAGGCCGCCCGCCTGCACGCCGAACGCGCCAAGGCCGAAGGCATGCTTGAAGCAGCGCGCCAGCTCGAACATATGGTGCAGATGCTCCACCAGGAAGTGAGCACTCTTTCGAGCAGTTCAGAAGACATCCGCGAGGCCACGCTCGTGCAGCGGCAGCGCATCCACGAAACAGCCACGGCCATGGAAGAAATGAATTCCACCGTGCTTGAGGTTGCCAAAAACGCCTCGCATGCCGCCGCTCAGGGCACGGATGCGAGAGACAAGGCCAATCAGGGCGCAGAGGTCGTGGGGCGGTCGCTTGAGGCCATGCGCGCCTCGGAGCAGAAGGCTCTTGAACTGCGCGAAGCCATGGGTAATCTGGATAAACAGGCCCACGGCATCGGCGCGATCATGACGACCATTGAAGACATAGCCGATCAAACAAACCTGCTGGCCCTGAACGCGGCCATTGAGGCCGCTCGCGCTGGCGAGGCGGGCAGAGGCTTTGCAGTTGTGGCCGATGAAGTGCGCAAACTGGCGGAAAAGACCATGCATGCCACCAAGGAAGTGAGCGACTCCATCCTCTCCATCCAGCGGGTAGCCGGAATCAACGTGCAGTCTGTGGAAGAAGCCGTGCAGGGGCTTGACCATGCCTCATCGCTGGCGGGCGAATCCGGCGCGGCGCTGGGCGACATTGTCACCAGCACAAACCAGTCGGCAGGGCAGATTCAGTCCATTGCCACTGCGGCAGAGCAGCAGGCCGCCACATCTGAAGAAATCAACAAGTCCATTGACGAAATCAACGCCATCGCCGGGCAGACGGACGAGCGCGCCGAAGCCTCGCTCCAGGCCACCCGGCGGCTGGAAGATCTGGCTCTGTCGCTTTCCGGTCTTATCAAGGAGCTGAAAGACCAGTCGGCATAGTCTGTCAGGGTTCAATCGCCAGAAAAGGACAACGGCAACCGTTCTGCGGTTGCCGTTTTTCGTGCGGGAGTGACATCATTTTCGTCCTGCGCTATGTTGTCGCAACTGGTCAGCGTCTGATAATTTGCCGCCAATGGCCCGTAATCAGAGGCTTTTCTGCTGCCCGTTGGCTCATCCTCCACAGTGGCGCTGCATGGCAGATTGCGCCCTGTGCGGCAGGCGGGGGCATGCAGAGCAGGTTTTTTGTGTATCCCTTTCGGCAGCCCGCCGAATGAATATTACTGCGCAGCAATAACCGCACTGGAGTATGACATGACAGGGGAGTTTTTGACCTCGCTCACCCCTGAGCACAAGAAATTTCTTGTGGATCTGTTTGAGGACGGCGTGTCCTTTGACCCCAAGGTGCTGCGCGTTTACGCATCGGATGCCAGCCTGCTCACGGGTACGGTGCTGGCCATGGTTCGGCCCGAGAGCGCCGGGCAACTGTGCAAATTTATGCGATGGGCAGATGCGGAGCATGTGGCAGTGCATCCGCGCGGGCGCGGCACCAGCCTTTCCGGCGGGTGCGTGCCCACGGTTCCCGGCATTGTTGTTTCCATGCTTGGCATGGATAAAATAATCGAGATCAATAAAGAAGATTTTGTTGCCGTAGTGGAACCGGGCGTTACTACGGCTCTGCTTCAGGCAGAGTGCGAAAAGCTGGGCATGTTTTACCCGCCGGATCCGGCCAGCGGCAAGGCAACCAGCGTTGGCGGCAATGTCATTACCTGCGCCGGGGGCCTGCGCGCCGTAAAATACGGCGTCACCCGCGATTACGTGCTTGGGCTGGAGGCCGTGTTGCCCGGCGGCGAACTGGTGAAGTTCGGCGGCCGCGCCCACAAGGATGTCATAGGCCTTGATCTCGGGCGGCTTTTTGTGGGCAGCGAGGGCACCCTTGGCATTGTGACCAAGCTTATTCTCAAGCTTTTGCCCCGGCCCGAGGCTTCGGCATCGGTGCTTGTGGGCTATCCTTCGCTGGATGCGGCCCTGGCCTCCATGAGCAAGGTTTTTGCCGCTGGTATCCTGCCCTGCGCGGTGGAATTCATGAATGAAACCGTGCTGGAAATCCTTGCCAAAACCGGTGATGTGCCGTGGCCGGACAGCGTCAAATCGCTGCTGCTGTTTCAGGTGGACGGCAGCAAGGAGACTGTGCCGCTGGAGAATGCCCGCCTCGCCAAACAGCTTGATGACGCCCTGTGGCGCATGGAAGGCGTGGGCAAGCAAGAGGAAGACAAGCTGTGGGCCTATAGGCGCAGGGTTTCAGCGGCCTCCTATGTGCTCGGGCCAGACCGTATCGGCGGCGACATGGCCGTGCCGCGCGGCTCCATTCTCAAGGCCGTGCGTAAATTTGAAGAAATTTCCGCCAGCAACGGCAAGCGCCTTATCGCCTTTGGGCATGCGGGCGACGGCAACATCCACGCCAATCTGCATTACGATGTCTCTGACGCTGACGATGCCCGCCGCACACTGAAAACCCATCATGAGCTGGATGCGGCAGCGCTTGAGTGTGGCGGTAGTCTTTCTGGCGAGCACGGCGGCGGATGCCTGAAAGAAGTTGGCAAGCAGCTCGGGCAGAAGGAACATGCCCTCATGCTGCGTCTGCGCCGTGTCTTTGATCCCAACCGCATTCTCAATCCCGGCAAGGGGTACTGAAATGAAACGCGGCTGTACACAATGCGGTGAATGCCTGAATGTCTGCCCTGTGTACGCGCTCTTCAAGCGCGAGGAATACGCGCCCAAGGGCAAGCGCCTGCTTCTGGAGCAGATTGATCCCGAATTCGGCGGCAGCCCGGATTCCCCCCTGCCCTGGGAGGATATCCGCGAACTGGCCCGTCTCTGCGCCGGGTGCGAGCGGTGCCAGCAGGCCTGCGCGCGCAAGCTTTCTACCAGCGATCTGCTGGCCGAGGCACGGGCACGTAATCCTCACTGGACGCAAACGCTCTGGGACATGTGGATTCGACGCGCAGGCCCACTGTGGCCCATGGCGGGCAAAATTGCCATGCTTGCGCCAGATTTCGTTATTCCCGGCGTGTTGCGGTCTTCTGTGGAAACCGCCCGAGCGCTGGTTGATCTGGAGCCTTGCGAACCGTGGATGACCCTGCGCCCCCGCAAAAAGGTCAGCGGCGTAAAAGTCGCCCTGTTCAGCGGCTGCACGGCAAAAAATGCGCGTCCCCACTGGATATCCAATGCCCGGCAACTGCTGGCAGGCTGGGGATACGACCTTGTGGACATTGCGGATTTTGCCTGCTGCGGCGGCACGTTGCACCATGCCGGGCAGTTGGGGGCCCTGGCAGAAGTGCGAGAGCGCAACCTTGAGCTGTGGCGTAGGGCTGACAAACCACTAATGGCGAGCTTTTGCGCCTCGTGCAAGCACAGCCTTGATGGCTACACCGCCGTTATGTCGGCGGAGGAGGGCAAGGAGTGGAAGCAGAAGTGCGTTGGGCTTTCCTCCCTGCTTGTGGGGCCGCAGATCAGCCCCACGGGAACGGCCCCGGCAGTGGTGGGTTATCATCAGCCTTGCCACTGGGGTTCTGATGATCCTGATTTGCCCCTGCTCACGGCGGGGCTGCCGGGCTTGAAAAAAGGCACTGGCCTGTGCTGCGGCATGGGCGGCATACTGAAAATGTCCAACCCCG
The DNA here is from genome assembly GCF_053570625.1 of Desulfovibrio faecalis. Taxonomy (NCBI): domain Bacteria; kingdom Pseudomonadati; phylum Thermodesulfobacteriota; class Desulfovibrionia; order Desulfovibrionales; family Desulfovibrionaceae; genus Desulfovibrio; species Desulfovibrio faecalis. The sequence goes on along the minus strand of NZ_JBRBQR010000001.1, from coordinate 2,381,389 downwards.
ATCTTTCAGCAGACATGGCGCGCAAATGCCTGAAAGGCTTTGCCCCTGAAATCCGGCACATTGTCACCGGGTGCAGCGGCTGCGTCATGCAGCTTTCGGCTACAGCGGGCAAGGATGTACAGGTGCGGCACTGGCTTGATGTGACAGCACTGGCAGATTCCCGCACTTAGGCGCATCCGCTCCCATACGGACTTGAAGCAGCGTTTGTGCAACTTTGCAGCTCTTGGGCGGGCATGGTTGCCCCTGCGGGTGTGGCCGCAATATTCTGCAATGGCTTATTGAGGAATGGTGCATGGTGTTCGGTACGAGGTGGAACTTGGGCATAGCATGCCGAAAAATAAGCCGAAACACCTCTGACCACTGGACGCCCCATAAGCGGCAGTATAGTATGCCGCAACATGCACACCTGTAATCGGTGAGCCTATGCCCAAACTTCGATACTCCAAATTTGCTCTGGTCGCGGCCCTTTCCGGGGGCATGGCGGCCCTTTTGGCGTGTCTGCTGTTCTGGGCCTATGGCTGTAACCCCGCACTGGCAGGTTCGCTCAATCTGCAACCCCGCGCAGCCATTGGCAATGCCGAAGTTTCCGAGCCGCCTGCCGTGTCTTCCGCCGCTGCGGAAAATAATACAGCGCCGCCTGCTGCGACACCTGATCAGGCGAATACGGGGGCAGAACAGAACGGCAATACTGGGGAAAACGCTGCTTTGCCCCCTGCTGACCAGCAATCAGGGCAGGAATCAGGACAGCAGTCGGGGCTGCAATCGGGTCAGCAAACTGGCCCCCAGACAATCCAGCAGACCGGTGTTGATTCCAGCGTTCAGCCACAGACGGAGGCTGATAATGCAGATCAGCCCCCATCCACGCATCCTTCGCAATCAACTGAAAAGCCAGATCCTTCCGCAGCCGATGCCCCAGCAAAGAGCGCGGCACCGGATGCCGCAAAAGGCGCGGCGCAATCCGCAGCACAGCCCGCAGCACCTGCGCACGATTCCAAGGTGCAGCTTTTCGGCACTGTGGAGTTCAAGCGTCCCCTGTCCACTCTGCCGGGCTGGCTTGATCTGCTCAAGCGCAACCAGATGGATCCCATATTCATACCCGGCAAGGTGTTCAAAAAGGGCGTTACCTGGGACATGTTCAAGTCCAAAGCTCCGGTGAACAACAAGATGGAACTGCTGCGCTACGTAAATTCTTTCTGGAATACGTGGCCCTATGTGGAAGACATCGTCAACTGGCGGCAGGAAGACTATTGGGAAATTCCGGCGGAGTTCCTGAAAAAGTCTGGCGACTGCGAAGACTATTCCATTATCAAGTATTTTTCTCTTAAGGAATTGGGCATTCCGCCCGAAAGCATGCGAGTTGTGGTTGTGCGCGACACAATCAGAAATTTTGCCCATGCTGTTCTGGTCGTATATCTGAACGACGATGCCTTTATTCTGGATAATCTCAGTAATTCAGTGCTTTCACACACCAAGGTGCGGCAGTACAGCCCGCAGTATTCGGTCAATGAATTCGGTCGGTGGGCCCATATGAAGGGCCGCAAGATAGACTAAAGCCGCCGCAGGCATGCGGCATGCAGCGCGCAGCCCACACCCTTGTGGGGTTTTCACCGCAAACGGTACGTTAATGCGCAATGTACTATAGGATAAGCCTATGAAAACGCAGGAACTTAATGAGCAGTCCGTTGCTGGTCGCTATCGTCTGAAAAAAGCCGCCGTGGCTGCTGTCAGCCTGTCGCTTTTTGTTGTGGCGGCAGCTGTGGCCTACGGCCTCTGCACCTTGCAGCTCAAGAACGTTACGCAGGATATTCTGAATAACCAGCGTGAAATGCAGCAATCGTGGGTGGATAAATCGCTGGAATCCATCCGCGCATGGCATGCAACCGTTGTTGAGCAGGCGCGGCTTGTGAGCAGCGCGGAGATGTTCCGCCTGTTTGCCGTGGATGTGCGCAACCTTGGCTCCGATGGCGAGGCGCGCCTTTCTGCCCCTGATGCCATGGAAAACGGCGATGAATCGCTGCGTAATCTTGCCGAGCAGATGGGCTATATGCAGGATCTGCTGCGGGATTTTGCGCGCGGCAAAAACTGGGTTTCTGCACGGATTGTTTCGCCCAAGGGCAATCCCTTTGTGGTGGGCAAAGGGGATGCGCCCCTTGGCGAAGCCCAGGTGGCCCTTGTGACCAGCGCCGTTGACAGGAAAACTGTTGTTTTTGGCCCTGTGCGCGCTCTTGGCGACACAATGGTGATTGATCTGGCTGATCCCATGTACGAAGTGCTGGGCCGGGGCGAGAGCGCCCCCATTGCTGTGCTTTTTGCCACCATTCCTGTGGACAGGGTGCTGACGGCATTTCTTGCCCAGCGGCAAGACCAGTATGGCGGGCTGCTGCCGCGTATTTTGCAGGCCGTTGGCAACGGCACAGAGGCCGTGCTGCTGCGCGATGCCAAACCTGCGCTTGAGCCAGTGCAGCACTTGGCCCTGGCTGACGGCCTTGGTTTCAAGCGTCGGCAGGGGCTTGTGGGCGGCGGCGAGGCTTATTCCCTCGGCAGTTACATGAGCAGCATGGGCTGGCTTGTGACCATCGAGGCTCCGGCAGACATGGTTGATGCGCTGGTGGAAAGCCAGGCAAAGCAGATATACGGTCTGGGCATTCTTGGCAGTCTTGGCACGGCGCTTTTGCTGGCCTTTATCTGGGCTTCGCTGGTAAGTCGTTCGCACAGGGCCACTGCCCAGCATTTCAAGCATTTGTACACGCTTATCCGCCAGCAGAAGATCATGCTCGACAGCGTCAACGCCTCATTGCAGGCCGGGCTTATGCTCATGGACAAAAACGGTCGCTTGCAGATGTGCAACCCGGCCTTCTGCCAGATAGCGGACAAGGACGAGAAGTCCCTCAAGGGAACTCCCGTGGGTGAAGCCCTGCCGGAAGATGCCGCCCTTCGGCTCATGGAGGGCATGGCTCAGGTGAGCGCCAGCGGCAAGGAAGGCAGCATCGAGATTTCTGTTCCCCAACCCGGGGATGTGCGCCTTTTCCGCGTGACCCTGTTTCCCTTTGAAGATCACGATAATTCAGGGGAAGAAGGCAAGGGCGGCTGCGTGGGCATTTTTCAGGATATTACGGAATTCCGCCGCCGTGCCGAGGCCGCGCGTGAACGTCAGGCCAACAGTATTGCCGCCCTTGTGAGGGCCATTGAAAGTGTGGACGTGAACCTCATCGGGCACTCCATGAAGATGGAGCATGTGGCGGAGCTGCTCTCCGGCGCTATGGGCCTGCCCGACAAGGACAGGGAAACCCTGCGGCTTGCGGCCCGCCTTTCGCAGGTGGGCAAGATCTTTGTGCCGCGCGAGCTGCTCACCAAGAAGGGCAAGCTTACCCCCGAGGAACAGGCCGAGGTTATGCGCGCGCCGGAGTATGCCTATGGCATCCTGCGCGACATGCAGTTCAACCTGCCAGTGCCGGACGCCGTCTTCCAGATGGGCGAACGCATGGACGGCTCGGGCCTGCCCCAGCATCTGGCCGGGGAGGCCATCAATCACAATGCGCGTATTCTGGCCGTGGTCAACGCTTTCTGCGCCATGGTCAGCCCACGTTCCTACCGCGCTGGCATGCAGCCCGAAGAAGCCGTTGCCCTGCTTATGAAGGACAAGGGCTTTGACAGCCAGATTGTGAGCGCTCTTGCCAATGTTGCTGCGGCAGATTTGCAGCAGGCCATTGCCACAGCCGATGCGGCCAGCGAAAAATCTGGTCCTGCCGCAGAATCTGCCGCAGCCGAATAGAGAGTCGGATATGACGGGCGCAGTGCCGCAGTTCTCGATGCAGCAGGACAGCTCTGAAAAGATAGACGTGGCGATAAACATTTTCGCCAAGCCGTATCAGACAGCGCTCTCTGTTCTGTCGCTGCTCAAGCACAGTGGCAACCATGTGGGCACTATCTGGTTGCAGTTTGAGCCTTATGGTTCGCAGTATGATATCGTCAGCCCCTATGCGCTGGTGCAGTATCTGAGCAGCCAGATAGGGGAGAGGTTGCGGGTTTTTCAGCCAGACCACTGGCTTGATCTCAATGCCGCTGACCCGGCGCGCTTTGCCGATGATGCCTACCGCTACAGCGTCCGCTACCAGTACGCCTTTGAGCACAGCACGAGCAGCAGGCTGTTTCTCATGCACAACGATATCGTTGTGTTCAAGGATGTGCTTGGCTATCTGGGCGGCCTTATGGGTGATGCCGTGGTTGTGGGCCACCTTGGCCAGTGCTGGAATTGCCCGGCTCGTGTGGCGGAGCTGACGCGCGAGGTTATGGGCTGTGAACCGTGTGGGCCTGAGCGGTATCTGGATTTTCGGCCCACCTACAGTCAATTGCAGCAGCTTTATGCGCTGGCGCACCAGAGGGGCATTTTTGCAAGGCCGTATGACCGTGGCTTTGCAGGCATTTTTGATGCCCAACCCTGGCCCCTGCCGGAATGCCGCGTCAATGAATGGGCCTGCCTGCTTGATCTGAAAAAGACGCGGCCCCTATGCGTGCCGCATGGCCCAATATTGCCGCCAGGCGCGTTCAGGCAGTGTGGGCCTGTCTGCCTTGATACTGGTGTGGAGTGGTTCCGGGGGGTGCATGCGCACGGCATGACTGCCCGGCATGCCGATCTTTCCCGCCACCTCAAGCATTGGGTAGGCACGGGCAAGGTAACGGCCCGGTTATATGCTCTGGCAGAAGAAAATGCCCTCAAGATATTGCTGACCACCTTTCCCGATTACTGCGATTGGCTGCGCGGCACCATCGGCAACAAGCCGCTCGGCGTGAGCGACAGAGGCCGATAGTTTTTTCGCATTTGTTGAATTCCTTTCCTCTAGCTTCCTGTTTTTCCTTTCACGCTGACGCGGCAGGCTTGTTTGCAACGCGAAAAGGCGTCGGCCAAATGGCCGACGCCCGACACGGGAAAGAAAGGTTTGCAGCGCTATCCCCAACGCTGGGAGGGCCTTGTGGCCCCCCGGCCTTCTTTCTACTGCAATCTCTATGTTACCGCTTCATGCCGATAACGGTTTCCAGCATGCTGTCCACCGTGGTGATGGTCTTTGAGTTGGCCTGGAAGCCGCGCTGTGTAGCAATCATCTGCACAAATTCGCGCGACATGTCCACGTTGGACTGTTCAATATTATAGGCCTTTGTGGTGCCAAAGCCGTTATCGCCCGCAACGCCCTGCCGGGCAAATCCAGATTCTTTTGTTTCAGAGTAAAGGTTATTTCCTTCTCTGTATAAGCCTTGCAGGTTGTCAAAGTCATACATGGAAATCTGGTACAGGGCCAAGGTCTCGTTGTTGTCATATTTGCCGTAAAGTATGCCGTTAGCGTCAATGTTAAAGTTGTTAAGTACGCCTGATGCATACCCATCAGCTTTTGATGACTGCACAAGTGAACTGCCGCTTGTCACGATGGAGGCACCGTTTCTGCGCGAGGTTGAAGACATGGTGCACGGAGCGGTATTGTAGTCAATGGTGCCCTGAGTGGCAGGCGCAACCGGGGGGACAACTTGTAAATCATCCAACGTCTTGGTGGAATTGTTCCACGGTGTGGCACTTGTATCCCTCAGGCCAAAATCCAGCTCGATGATACTTTTCTCAGAGAGGCTGTGGTTGCTGCCGCCGTAGGATGAAATTTCGGACACGCTGTTGCTGAGGGCCGAGCCTGAGAAGTTGGCGTTGAACACAGGCAGGCCATTATTGGAAATCTTGGTCGGTTGCCATGACGTGGAAAGCGTCGGATCAAGATCGCACTGATAATCAGCAGTAGCGGTATCCTGAGCGCCATACGTATAGGCAGTCTGGTTGACCAGTTGCCCACTGACGTTGAAGATCAACTGCCCGGTCATGAGCATACCGGCCTTATCGGTGCCCTGAAATGTATGACTGTTTGCCGGGAGGATCGGATTGCCAGAAGAATCGTACGTCACCGGGGTGGGCGTAACGCTATCACCATATGTCCGGTTGTCTTCTGACGGAGGAATCGTCACAATATATTCGTACACTGTGTAGCCGGAAGGCAGGTTATCAATTTTGTACGAGCTGTTGCTGGTGTCAACCTTGTCGTAGTAGACCGTGAGCTGGTGCTTTGTACCACCCTCGTCATAGACGGTAATGGGGGAACTGGCAGCATATGCATTGTCGGCCAGCGGCGTCGCCTTGGAGCCGTCCCACTGGTCGAACAGCGCTGTCATGGGGCTGGTGGTACTGGTCGTTTTGTCCATGCCAGCGTCGTTCGACAACTGCATGGTGAACGAAACACTCTGTGTGAGCTTGGGGGGAAGGTTCCAGTTGTCAAGCACGATATCCTTGGGCGAACCAGTGCCCTTGTATGCGGTTGTTGAGGCCGAGCTGCTGCTTGTAGTTGTAGAACCAGAGTTGAAAACAACAGAAGAACTGTTATTGTCAACTTCCCATCCCTGCAGAATCATGCCCTGAGGATTTTGCAACTCGCGCTTGTTATTGAAATAGAAATCGCCGGCACGGGTGTAGTACGCCTGCTCACTGTCTGGCTGGCGAACTTTGAAGTACCCGTTGCCAGAAATGGCAAGATCTGATCCTGAATTGGTGGATTCAAGAGAACCCTGCGAGTAGTCGCCGAGCACCGCGTAGGTGCTGACGCCCTGGCCAATCTGGGTGGTGCCGCTGACGCTGCCGCTATCGGTGTAAAGATAGTCGCTGAAGTCCGCGCGCTGGCCCTTGTAAGCCAGGGTGCTGACGTTGGCGATATTGTTGCCGACGACGTTCATTTTGTTTCCGTGCGCCATAAGGCCGGAAACGCTTGCCCACATGCTGGATGAGAGACTCATATCTTCCTCCGTGTCTTGGGATAGGGGATATTTTTTCCGGGTAATGCAGTGGGGACTGCCTGCCCGTTGTTACTTCTGTACTGTTAACCCGTTGTCGTGCCCGATCCGGATGTGCTCGTGCTGGTGGTCGGCTGTGTGACCTGCCGCACTTTTGAAAGCTCCATCAACTGACCGCCATCAAGCCCCAGATACACTGTGCCATCGTTGTTGACCACGCCCGTCACCCTGGCGTCCACCACCTGGTCGGCAAGCACAGCCTCGCCGCTGGCGTTGAGCAGGGACAGGTTGACCGTGTACACGCCATCCGGGGCAACTGTTCCGGCGCCGTTTTTGCCGCTCCAGTTGAACTCGTAGGTGGTTCCTGCTGCCTTGGGCGTCACGGTTTCCGTGTAGATGACGTTGTTTTCGGCATCCCGCACCGTGATGGTGCCGCTGGCAACGGCATCGTTGGGCGCATAACGGAACTTGGTGATGGATGTCGTCTTTGTGGTTGCGTCCGTAACCTTGCCTATACTGTTGCCAGAGACTGTCACTTCCTTGCCGATGTACGACGTGGCGTTGATCATCTGCTGGTTGTTGGTGGCAGTAGTCAGCGAACCCATGCTGGTATTCAGGTTGATGAGCTGTTCAAGACTGGAGAACTGCGCCATCTGGGAGACAAATTCCTTGTCGTCCATAGGGTTCAGCGGATCCTGATACTTGAACTGCGTCACCAGAAGCAGCATAAAGGCGTTTTTATCAAGGTTAGCGCCACCATTCTGCTTGCCGACAACGGCATTGAACTCGTTGTTCGCCTGGGTGATAGCGGATGCTACGCTGCTGGCCATACTTCATTCTCCTCACAGCCCGGTTCAGGCAACCACGTTGAGGTTGCTGGTGGTATATCTTGCCGTGTTGCCAAGAGAATGCACAGGCTGTTCCAAAGTTGAAATATTCATATTTGAGCTGGAATTACGTACAGTTGCAAGATTCTTCAGTCGGGAAAGTTCTTCCCTGCGGGCATCTTCTTCCTGCCGGGAATTGTGCTGGCTGAAATCCTGCCAGGATGCGCTGTTCTGCTCCTGCCGCGTTTCCTGCCGCACTTCGAGCTTGTCCACCTTAAGGCCCTGCTGCTCAAGATTCATGCGGATTGCATCGACCTGACGGCTGATTATGTCGTTGGTTTCCGACTTTTCAGAGCGGATTACCGCGCTGACTTCGCCATTGCGAACCGAAAGGGAAACCGTGATGGATCCCAGCTCCTGAGGGTTCAGTTGCAGATCAAGCCGGGTGCCGCCGCCCTTGACGGTTGAAAGCATGCCCTGTTCAACCTGCTGCGCCACCTGCCGTCCGATGGGGGCAACGGCTGAGGGATCCTGCACGTCAGTTGTGTTCTGGGTCGCAAGGGCAGTTTGCATGGCCTGCGCTGCCGCGTAGGCAGGTGTGGTGCCGCGCCCTGTAACAGCCGCTGATTGCGTATCAACCTTGCCCAGCAGATCGCTCCAGGCGGACTTGCCCTTTTGGTCTTTATCAGATTCGTTCTGCCCGGAATTGCTGTCAGCATTCTTCTGACCCTTGTCGTCCAGAGCGGTTGCCTGCTGTGTGGCAGACTGCGCGTGAATCTGATTGGCAGGAGTATTTGGGGACGATTGCGTGCCCGCCTGCGTGCCTGTCTGGGGTTCTGCCTGCGCGCTTGCGCGAGAGACTGCCTGCGAACCAGACTGCTGCCCCGCCTGCGTGTTTAATTGCTGCGCGGCTGTGCTGCCGGCGGTTCTTTCTGCGGGCATGCGCTGGGTCGCTGTGGCCTTGTTCTCGGTGATGCTGCGATCATCCTCATGCTTTGCAGCGGTCGCGTCCTTGCCGATGGCTTCGCTCTGCGCAGCGATCTTGATATCGCCCGGCTCGGCCTTCTGGCCCGCTTCAAGGGTTTCACCAAGAATATTGCTGCTTTTTTTCTGAACGGTCTTGTCTATGAGAGTCTTGCTCTGTTGCACCGTGCGGTCGAGCAGCGAACTGGCCTGCTTCTCTTTTTCCGTGCGAGCCCGCGCCTTGCTAATGATTGGCTGCAACGTTGTTTTGAGGGCAGTATCAAGCGTTTTTTGCGCAGCGGCCTGCGTGGTGAAAAAGTCTGTCACCGGGGCCATGAGCGTGCCGAACTGTTCGTTCAGGCAGGTGACGGAGGCGCTGTTGCCAAAGCTGTTTGCCAGGGTTTGCAGGTTGGCAGTGCCAAGGCCAAGGCCGCGCCCGAGCGAAATGGCCTCACCCTGGCTCACTTCAAGGGTGCCCGCCGGGTCAAGCTTGCTCACAAAGGCCGAGATGGTGTTGAATGCCTGCTGAGTGTTGCCCTGCAACATCATGGCCTGAACATTGGTATCCAGAACGCCCGTTGGATCAATCTTTTTAAGCAGCGAGGTGATGTTGGCCTTGTCCTCATCGCTAAGAACAGGGATGTCCCCGCCGCCCTTAACGCTGGCCGTTATCTGCGCGAGGGTTGCGCCGTCAGGCATTTCCGCCAGTGCCGCAAGCTTGACAAGGCTTTCAGGCGTGGCGCCAGCCTTGATGAGCTTGCTGTGCATGTCCTGCACTTCCTGCTTGGTAAAACAGACTTCGTTCAGCGTGTAGGTGACGCCGTTGCTGGTGTTGCGTGAATAAGGGCTTTGCACCTGCGCGGCGGCTCTGGCGGTGGGCGTAAAAGGAGTGCTGGGCTTGGATTCTGACGTGTCCCCAAAAACATCGGCAGATGCGTCAGCCTCTTCAACGGCCTTCAAGCTGGAGTTGAGGGCGTCCATAAAGGAAGACGTCCGCTCGTCAGTGGGGCGGTTGTTGGTGGCAACGTTCCAAAGCGTTTCGTTAGTGCTTACGCTTGTGGGAATAATCTGCATGGTTCACTCCTTGCGCGCTGAGTTATACAAGGAGTGTTCCAAAATTGTTGATCTAATTAATTCAGCATGTTATGTGGATATAGATTGAGAGGAAAGGGCAATACTTGCCGAATGGGGAGTGCGCTAGGAGGATGGGTTGGCAAAAAGCGGAGCCAGGGCAGCAAGCCTGTGCACTGCTGTGTGCCAGCCCTGCTCGCTGAAGCCTTCATTCTGCAAAAACATGTGCAGGTGCCCGGTGAACAGGCGGATCATGCCTGGCTGGACGCGCCAGAAATCATCGGGCAGGGGAGTACGCTTTTTCAGATGATCGCTGCACAGGCCGCAAAGGTGGGCAAGACGGGCCGCAAGACGCTCAGCAAGCGCGGGATGTTCCGCGTGGAGGCGTGTCAGCCGTTGGCGCAGCATGGTTTGTTGGCCTGGATCATACAGAAAAAGAAAGGCTGCCTGCCATACGTCTTCAAGCTGGGGACGACAGGAATTGCCGCGTGGCTCAGGGTAAGGTTTCAAGGTGTGCAGCCCAAGAGCATCACGCCCGGTTCGGTAGAGGGTAAGGCCATTGTCTGGAGCCTTGCTGCTGGGCCTGCCAGTGGCAAGTTCCTGATGGATTTGCAGCGCAAGCTGGGCTACAGCAGCGGGCATGAAGGCCTGTTTGCAAAAAAGACGGTTGCGTCTGCACTGCCAGCAGCCTACGCAGCTCATGGCTGCGCGCAGTACCCATTGACCGGGGGCGGATGGGCCTGTTTCGCGGGCGTGTACCGGCCCCATAGAGAGATTGAGCACTGGTACGCCAAGGTAATCGGCAAGGTGCATGGGGCCGGTGTCAGGCGTTATGCACAGGTCAAGGGTGCCCATGAGGGCCGCAACTTCGCGCAGTGTAAGCTTGCCGCACAGGTTAGCCTGCGCAAGGCCGGAACGCCGCGCCACTTCATCGCCCAGTTCCTTCTCGGCCTTGCCGCCCACAAAAACCGGGGCCAGGTCTGCCGCCGCGAGGCGCATGGCAAGTCGTGCCCAGAAGGCCGCATCCGGTCTTTTTGCTGCCTCGCTGGCCCCAAGCACCAGACCAACACGGCGCGTCCCCGCTGGTTCGGGGCGCGAATGCCCTACAACGGCAAGGTTGGGAGCGGGGGAAAGGTCCAGCAGGTGCAGATCGGCCCAGTGAAAGGCATTGGCGTGGTTATTCTGCGTCAGGGCCGCGCGGTACAATTGCCAGAAGCCCTGAACGCGTAATCCATCGCTGTCGGCTACAGGCCCTAGCTTGAGGGGTGACTCAAGCCGCGCCATGAGCTGGGACGCAACCGGATTGCTGCTCAGATTGATCGCCGCCGCGTATGTTTGGCGGGCAAGCTCTGCGCAGTGTGAAGGAGGAAAAAACACGGCATCCGGCGCCAGGGGCATGAGCTGCTGAAAAAACGCCGGTTCTGCCACAATCCACAGGGGATTGTGGGGCCAAAGCTGGCGCAGGCGGATAAGCAGGGGAAAGGTGAGAATCAGGTCACCCATGCGGTGCAGTTGCAGCACCAGAATCGGATCAGCAGCCATTATCAGCCCCGAACGGCCTGACGGGCCGCAGGTGTGCCGTAAACCTCGCGCATGCGTTCCAGCATGGTTTGCAGTCTGTGTTGCCATGTGTGGCAGGCAAGCACGCGCTGTCGGGCCGCCTGCGTAATGCGGCGGCGTTCTGCTGGGCGGGCGAGGTAGTGGCGCGCCAGTTCAGGGGCTTCATCCGGCTCATGGTAGCAGACGATTTCGTGCGGCTCAAAAAGCTGCTCCATCTGCTCGCGCCAGTCGGTAAGTACAAAACTGCCTGCGGCGGGCACGTCAAATACCCTCTGGTTGACCGCGCCCTTCATCTGCTTGCTGGTGCAGTTGAAGTTGATGGCCGAGTGCCCGTAAAAGAGGGGCAGTTCCGTGTAATAGCTCAGGGCATCCAGATAGCGGGGCTGCAAGGGTTCGTGGCGAAATTCCACCTTCTGCCAGCCTGCGTCGCCCACAATAAGCGGGCGCAGGGGCAGCAGGCGCCGCACGCAGCCATTGCGGTACAAGCGGGTGGCCTGCCAGGTGACGGCGGTTTCATAGGCCAGCTTGGCTTCGTTGTCCGGCAGGGCCAGATAGTGCGCGTAAGCATCGGGCTGGCAGTCGCGCAGAAAATCAGCAACCGAGCGGTGGTGGCTGTCCATGAACTCCTGGGCCACGGCGTAAAAGGAAAGCAGCAGGGGGCGGGGAAAATGCCCGTTTTTCAGCCTGCCGCCAACCTTGTAGACCATGGAATTACCCACAAAGGAGATGTCTGCCTTCCATGCGGCTGGTGCGGATGCTCCCTTGGAGGGGTGAAAGCGATCAGGGTCTGTGCCCAGAGGCAGGTAGAACACATGCTCAAAACCCGTCGCGCGCAGGGATGAAATATTGTCAGAATCCCAGGTAAACAGGGTCGTCCAGGGGCTGACGCAACGGGAATACAGATGGATGATGAGGTGGGGATTATCCACAAACCATGAGGCGAGGGGCAACTGCAAACGGGCCAGCAGGTCCATAAGCACACCCTCTACATCCACGCCCATATGGTTGAGCGTAATGCAGCAGTCTGGCCTGAAAGCAACCACGGCTTCCAGCAGCTGCTGCACAAAATCCGCACGGGCCACGGCTTCATCGCCGATAACAACCAGCTTGTATTCAATACCAAGCTTGCGGCATGCGCCCTCGATTTCACCCATGAGGAAGTATTTGCTGGTCAGCAGCAGTACGCGGGGGCTTGCATCGGCAAAGCGCGGCCCTGCGGCGCGGCTCCAGAAGTCAAACCTGGCGCTGGCGAGCAGATCTTTTTGCAGCGAACCGTAATACTCGCGGTCAAGGCGCAGATAAAAGGGCAGAGCCAGAGGCAGCAGACGCAGGCCGCCGTGGCGCATCTGCCAGTGGGTCAGCTCTGTAAGGGCATCCTGAGAGCACGGGCTGGTGATGAGTGTAATGCGCGCACGTTGTTCAGGCGGCAGGCTTTGCAGCACGGCTGTGATGGCCTGAAGCCCGGCTTCCTTTTCCACCACGGCCACAGGCCCGTCAAGGCACTCCAACACCTGGCGCAGTGCGTGCCCAAGACCACAGCCAAGCAGAACCGGCAGGCAATCACGCTGCAATTCCTGCATCTGCCCTGTTACAACTGCGGTTTCACGCTCTGCGCCGCCGGGGCGCAGCATGTAAAAAATGCGCTCGCCCAGCCTGACTTCAATATCGTCTGGTATCCCGGATTGTTGTGCGTTCTGGCCTTGATGTAGGGAGTGATCGGAATACACCGCCACAAAATGCGGCGTTTCAGTCTGCTTCATCATTTGGGGCTCATCTGCGAGGGCTGCATGGGTTCCGCAATGATTTCGTTGTCCACCAGGCGGAACAGCGTGCACTTGTATACCTGTTCAACAACCATAAACGCCCGCCCGATGGAGATTTCCACACCGGGGTATACGGTGCCCTGGCAGAGCAGACGGCAGTTCTGCATGTAGTTTTCGTCCTGAGCCAGTCTGCTCCACAGTTCGTCGCGTCTGTTGATGAGCTGCCTGCGCTGTAGCCGCAGGGCTTGCAACTTGCGGGACGCATCGTTGGTTTCCGGCTGCAGATGCCCGGCGATGGCATTGAGGTGGGTAATGGTTTGCGACAACTGTGCGATAATTTTGTCTATTTTTTCAAGCTGGCGGATACTCAAGGGGTCGTACCCCAAATAAATCTTGGTGCTCAGAGCCGCCTTGTTGCCAAGCTGGCCGCCAACATAAACGCTGCCGTAGGCATTGGTTGTGCCGCCGTAGAGCTTGTCGCGTACAACCATGTTGCTGCCAGCGTATACTGTGCTGTACAGGCAGGTTTTTTCAATAACCATGTTGCCGCGCGCGCGGGCGTCCACGCTTTCCAGAAAGGGGGTCATGAGCTTGTCGCCGGCAACAACCTTGCTGTGCTTGCCTGCGCCGCCCCGCACCCCGCCATCGATCATGAGATCACGGCGGGCTCGTACAACGCCGCCTTCAACCATGCCCATGATGCGTACGTTGTTGGCCTGAACGGAAAATCCGGCGCGCACGGAACCGTGCACGGCCATATCGCCCACAAAAAAGATGTTGCCAGTCTGAAAGCTCACGTCCTGACGCACGTTGAGCAGGGTCTTTACGGTAATTTTGCCGTTAAGGTAAAAAACATAGCCCTTGGCGGCGGCAAGCAGATAGTTGGGATAGCGCGGATCTACGCGGGTGTTGCCACCCATGGGGAAGGCTTCATTTTCAAGTATGAAGCGCTGGTCAACCTTGGGCCCGGCGGCGTCCAGAGGGACAAGCTCAGCAAGCACTTGTCCGGCGATGACATTCTGGACGTAGCCCAGACTGTATACGTCGGACTTTCCATTATCTCCACCCGGCTTGAGATTGAGATAATCGAAATCGGGATTGAAGTAATGCCTCAGATAGTATTGCACCATGCACCATCCGTCGGGCTGAAGGGCAAAACCCCGTGATATTGTTATTCAGCAGTATCGGGAATATAGCCTTTCAGTTCATCTTCGCTCTCGAATGTGGGGAAAAACCCCTCGATCTCGGCTTTGCGCAGCAATTCGGCCACATGTGGCGCGGGCATCAGCAGTACAAGCCTGCGCCCCCGCCCCCGGCCCTTTGTGCTGGCGCTTACCAGCACTCCCAGCCCGGAAGTATCCACTTTTTCAACGTGGCTCAGATCAAGCACCACCTGACGAATATTAGGCGCCAGCAGATGCTCTTCAAGCTGTTTGCTGAACTCGGCCACATCGGGCAGCAGAAGATTGCCAGAAAAACGCAATACCGTGACGTTGGTGTGCGATTCCGCCTTCAGCTCAAACATGGCTGTATTTCCTCCGTAAGGCAACAGGTCGCTTCAACGGGAAAACAGGTTGGCAGAGTCCAGAAATATGGTCACAGGGCCCCAGTTGCACAGGCGCACATCCATGTCCGCTCCGAAGATGCCTGACGATACGCTGACGGCGCAAGTTTCGTCAACCATTTGAACGAAATCCGCAAACATGTCTTTGGCCCAGGCGGGGTCGCCTGCATCGGTAAAGGAAGGCCTGCGGCCCTTGTGGCAATCGGCGTACAGGGTGAACTGCGGCACCAATAATATCTGACCACCGATTTCATCCAATGAAAGGTGGAACTTATGGGCATTCTCTCCTGTGCCGGGAAAGATGCGCAGTCCCACAAGCTTGCGGGCCATGCCCGTAAAAGCCGGAGAGGAGCGAAATTCTGGCCCGTCCTCCTGCCCAAAGGCAACAAGGGCCATAATGCCAGTGTTGATGACCGCCACAAGACGGCCATCAACACTTACTGAAGCTTCTTTAACTCGTTGCGCAATAATCCGCATCAGGCATGGCCTACTTGGTCATCCTCGCCGTTGGCGGCAGGAGCACTGGCAGCGGCGCGCCGATTCTTTCTGTTGGCCATCTTTTGCTCTTCTTCTTCGCGCAGAGCACGTCGCAGAACCTTGCCCACAATAGTTTTGGGCAGCTCTTCGCGAAATTCCACAAGGCGCGGCACCTTGTAGCCAGCCAGTTTCTGGCGGCACCAGGCGATGACGTCAGCCTTGGTCAGTTCTTCGTCAGGGCGGCGCACCACAAAGGCTTTGAGTATCTCGCCGCGCATCTCGTCGGTAATGCCAACAGTGACGGCTTCAAGCACCTTGGGGTGTTCCAGCAACACTTCGTCCACTTCGCGGGGGTACACGTTGTAGCCGCCCACAATGACCATGTCTTTTTTACGGTCAACTATATAAAAATAACCGTCTTCGTCCATGGTGGCAAGGTCGCCCGTATACAGCCAGCCGTTGCGCAGGGCGCTGGCGCTTTCGTCAGGCCTGCGCCAGTAGCCATGCATGACCTGCGGCCCCTGCACGATGAGTTCGCCCATTTTGCCGGGGGGCAGGGTGAGGGAGCCGCCTTCCATATCCACAATGCGGGCATCAGTGCCGGGTACGGGCATGCCGATAGAATTAGGGCGTTGCCCTTCCTGACCAAGGGGATTGCAATGGGTGATGGGCGAGGCTTCTGTAAGGCCGTAGCCCTCCAGAATGGCGGCGCCTGTGGTTTCCTGAAATTTGCGGAATATTTCGCGCGGCAGCGGCGCGGAGCCGGAAACGCAGATTTTGATGCTGCGCAGGTCAAACTCCGCCAGATTCTTCTGTTGCAGCAGCGAAATATAGACCGAGGGGGCACCGGGAAAGACCGTGGGCTTGTACTTGGCAATAAGGCGCAGCACATCCTGCGGCACATAGCGCGGCAGGGGCAGGGTGGTGGCCGCCAGGGCAATGGGAATAATCAGGCCTGTGGTGAGGCCGTACACGTGGAAGAAGGGCAGCAGGGAAATGAAGGTGTGCTTGTCCTCCGCCTTGACGTGGATGATATCCAGCACCTGACGGCAGTTGGTGCCCACGTTGCTGTGCGTCAGGGTAACGCCCTTGGGCAGACCCGTTGTGCCGCCAGTATACTGCAACATGATGGGGTCGCGCAGTGGGTCGGCAATGGGGGCGGAATAACGCTCCGCGCCCTTGAAGAAGTGCTTCCACTCATGAATGTTTTTGCCGTCGTAGGGTACGGGTTCCTTGACGCTGCGGCTCTTTTTGAGGCGGTAGAGCCAGTTGAGCGGGAAGGAAAGGGCATCCGCAGCGCCGGTAACGATGAAGTTTTTCAGGGGCAGGCGGTCGCGCAGGGCAGAAACGCGGGGCCAGAGCAGATCGAGCAGCACCATGTGCTCTGCGCCCGAATCCTGCATGTTGGCCATGATTTCCTTTTCCATATACAGGGGGTTGGTCATGACCACCACGCCCCCGGCCTTGATGATGCCCCAGAAGGCCACCACAGTCTGCGGCATGTTGGGCATCATCAGGGCAACGCGGTGTCCTGTCTTAACGCCGATGCGGCGCAGCGCCCCTGCAAAACGCTCCGCCTGCTCGCGCAACTGCTTGTAGGTGATGCGCGTATTCTGGAAAATGACAGCCAGTCTATTGGGATATTTGTCTGCGGCCTCATCCAGCAAGGCATAGAGCGGCTTGTTCCACACCTCGGAAGTGCGCGGAACGAAGGAGTCGTAGTGGGCAAACCAGGGCCTGCTGAGTTCTGTGTTCATGTCCTTCCTTATGGTGTCGAATCGTTATGGCAGGGGAGGCGGAGCTAATCAGCGCCCCCGCGCGGTCACAACTGCATATGCCTTGATGCCTTCGGAACGCCCGGTAAAGCCCAGATGTTCCTCTGTGGTAGCCTTGAGGTTCACGCAGGATGCGGGCAACCCCATGAGCCGAGCGACGTTCTTTCTGATTTCTTCACGGTAGGGCGCGAGTTTGGGAGCCTGCGCCACAATGGTCATATCCACGTGACAGGGCGTACAGCCCGCCTCGCGCACCATGTCCAGGACCTGATGCAGCAGAATGGCGGATGAAATGCCGTCAAAACGGGGATCCTTGTCTGAAAAGTGCTGACCAATGTCGCCAAGGCAGGCGCAGCCGAGCAGAGCATCGGACAGGGCATGCAGAAGCACATCGCCGTCAGAGTGGGCCAGGACTTCGGGCGCGTTGGGAATGCTCACGCCGCCAAGGCGCATGGGGCGGCCCTGACCGTAGCGGTGAACATCGTAGCCCATGCCCGTGCGGATGGAAGGAAGGAGATTTTCGTCTTGCAGCAGGTCAAGATCTTCAGGGCGGGTAATCTTCACGTTGGCAGCCTCGCCTTGTATGACGCGCACTTCAAGGCCAAGCGCCTCCAGAAGCGATGCATCGTCGGTTACGGCAAGCCCCGCCTCAACCGCGTGGGCGTGGGCCGAGAGCAGCGCTTCAAGCTGAAAGCCCTGCGGGGTCTGCACAGCCGCGAGCCCATCGCGCGGCAGGGTGGCCGTCACTCGGCCATTTTCCACCGTCTTGATGGTGTCGGTCACTGATATGGCGGGGATAACGCCAGCAGCACCCTCAGCAAGCGCCTCGCACACGCGGCGCACAAGCGCCGGGGAAAGAAAGGGACGGGCTGCATCGTGCACCAGCACGCTGGCGGGGCGCAGGGGCAGGGCAGCCAGGCCAAGGCGTACGGAATCCTGGCGCAAAGGCCCGCCGCAGGCCGTAACCCAAGGCAGCCCGAGATCATCGCGCCTGTGCAGGTCGGCCAAAAGTTCGCTGGCTTCGGCAAGCTGGCTGGGTGGAAAAACAAAGACAATTCCGGCCACACAGGCGCTGCGGCTCATGGCGCGGGCGGCATGCCAGAAAAGCGGCGCGCCCTGCCAGGGCAAAAACTGTTTTGCCGTGCCGCCAGTGGCATCGGCCATGCGCGTACCCTGCCCGGCAGCCAAAATGAGGGCCCAGGGCTTTGCCGCAACAGATAATGTGCCGGAACTTTCTGACATTACATACCTTGTTAACAAGCGGGAGTCGGACGATAAGCCGGGTTCTGTCATGCGGTTGCCCGCACCAGACCGTCATTCCTCTAGGGGCGCAGTTACCTGCGCCCTCAAGCAACCTACCCGGAAGGCAATGGTCGGGCCGACCACCTTCCCTATTTGGTCTTGCTCCAAACGGGGTATGCCTAGCATGCCGCGTCACCACGGCATCTGGTGGGCTCTTACCCCACCGTTTCACCCTTACCCCGCCGCGAGGCGGGGCGGTTTGCTTTCTGTGGCGCTGTCCGAGGGTCGCCCCTCCTGGGTGTTACCCAGCGTTCTGCCCTGTGGAGCCCGGACTTTCCTCCCCGGGCCTTGCGGCCCGCAGCGACGGTCTGTCCGACTCCCACTTGTTGATCTTGTTTCCGGCGCGGTTTGCGGTACAGGCCGCGCCGGAAGTGATTCTTAGTCGGTAAGGGGCACCGGCTTCTGAGCGCACTGCGGGGCGTCTTCAATAGAGAAGTGCTCGCACCAGAAAATGAGGCGCTGGCAGTTGGGGCAGCTCAGAATCTGCTGACCGCGCTGCAATTCAATGAAAGACTGCGGCGGCACGGCAATGTGGCAACCGGAGCAGATGCCTTCTTTCACGGCAACAATAACGGGGTGCTCAAGACGCCTGCGGATAAATTCATAGCGCATGAACACGGGCTGGGGAATATTCTTGCTGGCTGAAGCACGCTTTCCGTTCAGGCCTTCAAGGGCGGTGTTGCCCTTTTGCAGCTTTTCTTCAAGGCCGTCGCGCTTTACTTCAAGCTCGGCCTTGATGGCGGTGTAGGTCAGGTCGATTTCGGCCAGCGCGTCGTTCTGGTATTGCAGTTCCTCAAGAAGGGTCATTTTTTCTTCTTCACGGGAACGGTTGACCTTTTCCATGCTGTCCATTTCGCGCATCATGGCGTGGTATTCACGCTGATTGCCCACTGCCATGAGCTTGTTCTTGCTCTTTTTGATGCGCGCGGAGTCGTCATCAATCTCGAGCGAGAGGCGTTTTTGCTGATCCTGAAGGTGCGAAAGCTTGTCCAGAATGTAGTTGCGCTGGGTTTCGATGGCGGCAAAGCGCTGCTCAAGGGAATCAAGCTCGCTCGGGGCGCTGCTCAGGTCCTGCTTGACGGCGTGGATGGCGTCATCGACCT
This sequence comes from Desulfovibrio faecalis, assembly GCF_053570625.1. Lineage (NCBI taxonomy): Bacteria > Pseudomonadati > Thermodesulfobacteriota > Desulfovibrionia > Desulfovibrionales > Desulfovibrionaceae > Desulfovibrio > Desulfovibrio faecalis. Next base: position 2,362,171 of record NZ_JBRBQR010000001.1, on the reverse strand, counting down.
TCTGCAACTCAACAAGCTGCTTGATCTGGTCAAAATATACGGCATTGCTCATGAGAGTCCTCCTGATAAAATCATGACAGGGCAACAGGGCGGAAGGGCGAGGCGGAAGGCACAAAAAACACTTCCGTCTCTGGCAGGCGCTGTTGCAGCAACCGGCTCATGCGCAGCATCATTTCTTCCTCAAGGCTGTGGTGACCCACATCCAGAAGGCAGATTTCAGCGGCAAGCGCCGTGTGGTATTTGACATCACCGGTTATGAAAAGCTGCGCATGGGCAGCTTGCGCCGCGCCGAGCAGCGATGAACCCGAACCCGTGCAGTAGGCCACGCGGGTAATTGTTTGCGGCTCCGGCCCGCTCACTGTGGCTGTGGCAAGGGGGGCGTTGCGTGCAACGATGCCTGCAATCTGCGCCACTGTCATGGCCTTGGGCAGATCGCCCGCAAGGCCGAAGCCCAGAGGCAGATCATTGCCCACTGCCGGGGCCACAGGCTCCAGCACTGCAAGATTGCGCAGCTCAAGCGCACGGGCCAGCCAGCCCGCCGGGCCGTAAGCGTTGACATCCAGCGAGGTATGGGCCGCATACAGCGGCACATCGGCCTGGAACAGCAGGCGCAGCACCTCGTGGTAGTCGTCAAGCCTGTTGGGCAGCACGGCCTTGAGCAGCAGCGGGTGATGGCTGAGCACAAATTGCGCGCCCTTTTCCAGCGCTGCACGCACGGATGCGGGCGTTGGGTCGAGGCAGACGGCAAGCCTGGCAACATCCTGCCTGTGCGCCGCCACCTGTTGGCCCGAAACGTCCCAGCCAGCGGCAGCGGCCAGAGGTGCAATTTCTTCTATCGCCTTAATAATTTCAATAGGTTGCATAGATATCACCCACCATAAAAAAAGGCACTTTCTTGCTGGTGCAGAGAAAGCGCCTCGTTGAATACGGCGTAAAAAAATGTGCAACGTGTTGTGGCAATGTTGTTTCGCACCTTGTCTGACGCGTGCGCGCAGGAAAAACCAAAGGGGGTTCAGCTCTTCGGAATCAGCGAATCTATCGAAGGCCTTGTGCTTTGTCAATAAACATTGCGCAGGAGCTGCTTGCAGCAAGGCCGCGCCGTGTCGCAAAATGTATACGGAAAGGGGAGGCTTCGTAAAGCCTCCCCCAAATAATCATGGCGACAACGTGAGCCGGACTGTGCAGAGCATTATATAATGTCAGTCAGCATCTGGCTCAGCTGAATCTCTCTATTGACCGCGCAGGTAGCGCACGGCATTCACAAAAATGAGCGTACCGGGGGCATCCAGCTCGCCGCGCGTCCAGCCGGGGTGGTTGGTCACGTGGTGGAAAGCCTCGGGGTGGGGCATAAGGCCCAGCACCCGGCCCGTGGGGTCGGTCAGACCCGCAATGGCAAGGGTGGAGCCGTTGGGGTTGAGCGGATATTCCTGTGTGGGCTTGCCCGTAGCAGGGTCGGCGTATTGCAGGGCAATGAGGTTTTCTTCCTCCAGGCGGCGCAGGCAGTCCGCATCGCGGGCAACGAGCTTGCCTTCGCCGTGGCGCACGGGCATGGAGAGCAGGGGCAGGTTTTTGGTGAACACGCAGGGGCTTGCCGCATTGGGCAGCAGATGCACCCAGCGGTCTTCAAAGCGGGCGGAATCGTTGTTGCCCAGTGAAACCTGGCGCTCAAAGCGCTGACCGCCAAGGGCCGGCAGCACTCCCAGTTTGACCAGCAGCTGGAAACCGTTGCAGATGCCCAAAATCAGCTTGCCCTCATCCAAAAACTCGCGCAAGCTCTGCAACAGGGCCGCGCCCGCGTCGTCCTTGAGGTAACGCCAGCGCATGGCCGCAGCCTGGGCCGCGCCGAGATCGTCGCCATCCAGAAACCCGCCGGGGAAAATCAAAAAGTGATAGTCGGCAAGGCGAACCTTGGCCGCCACCAGATCGGAAAAATGCACCACATCGGCCTTGTCGGCACCGGCCAGACGGGCCGTGTGGGCTGTTTCCATGTGCGAATTTGTACCGTAGCCGGTGATGACCAGTGTGTTGACCGTACCCATGCGGGGGAAGCCTCCTTGGCTTTGCAACGCGGATAATTCCGGCCATGCCTTGCGGTGTGCGCCGGACGTGCTTTTGCCTTGGAAACCTTGGCTGACCCGCGCCGGGCATAACAGATGACCGGCGCGCGGGCCGCTTGTGGTGGGCACGCACGCTGAAAAGGGAATAACACATTACTTAGCTTGTTTTACTTAGTCAATGCTAGCCAAAAAATTCAATTTGGGTTAAGACTGTTTGGTTGAACTATTCAACATACCCAAGTACAGGTGGAAGTGCATGAAAACTAAATACATTTTTGTGACGGGCGGCGTTCTGTCGTCGTTAGGCAAGGGCCTCGCGGCTGCGTCTTTGGGCGCGCTGCTGCAAACGCGCGGGCTTACGGTAACCATCCAGAAGCTTGATCCTTACATCAATGTTGACCCCGGCACCATGAACCCGTTCCAGCACGGCGAGGTATTTGTTACCGATGACGGCGCGGAAACGGATCTGGATCTCGGGCACTACGAACGTTACCTTAACGTGCCCATGTCGCGGAAGAACAACACCACTTCCGGCGCTATTTACAACCACGTTATCGCCAAGGAACGTCACGGCGATTACCTGGGCGCCACGGTGCAGGTGATCCCGCACATTACTGATGAAATCAAGAGCGTGGTGCTCTCCCTTTCCGAAGGCGAAGACGCGCCTGATGTCGCCATTATCGAAATAGGCGGCACGGTGGGCGACATTGAAGGCCTGCCCTTTCTTGAGGCCATCCGCCAGTTGCGTTCCGACCTTGGACGCGACAACTGCCTGAACATCCACCTTACGCTTGTGCCTTACCTTCGCAGCGCTGGCGAGCACAAAACCAAGCCCACCCAGCACAGCGTCAAGGAACTGCTCTCCATCGGCATTCAGCCCGACATTATTCTGTGCCGTTGCGAGCAGAGCATCCCCGAAGAACTGCGCCGCAAGATCGCCCTGTTCTGCAATGTGGATCAGGACGCCGTGTTCTCTTCGGTGGACGTGAACAATATTTATGAAGTGCCGCTCAAGTTCTATGAGGAAGGCTTTGACCAGAAGGTAGCCATCATGCTGCGCCTGCCCGCGCGCAATGCCCACCTTGAAGCTTGGGAAAAGCTCGTGAGCGACTGCGCCAACCCCAAGGGCAAGGTCACCATTGCCATTGTGGGCAAGTACGTTGACCTCAAGGAAGCCTACAAGAGCCTGCACGAAGCCCTCATTCACGGCGGCGTTGCCAACCGCGTTGAAGTGGAGCTGCGCTACGTCAATTCCGAGAATGTGGACGAAAGCAACTGTGCGGAATCCTTCAAGGGCTGTCATGGTATTCTTGTGCCCGGCGGCTTTGGATATCGCGGTGTGGAAGGCAAGATTGCCGCCATCCGTTATGCGCGTGAAAACAACATTCCTTTCTTCGGCATCTGCCTTGGCATGCAGTGCGCGGTTATCGAATTTGCCCGCCACGTGGCAAACCTTGATGACGCCAACTCGGAAGAATTCAACCCGCTTTCTGATCACAAGGTCATCTACCTTATGACCGAGTGGTTCGACTTCCGCACCAAGAACGTTGAAAAACGCGACGCGGGCAGCGACAAGGGCGGCACCATGCGCCTTGGCTCCTACCCCTGCAAGGTGCAGCCCGATACCAAGGCCTTTGTGGCCTATAAGAAGGGCATGGTTGATGAACGTCACCGCCATCGTTACGAATTTAACAATGCCTTCAAGGAAATGCTGGGCGAAAAGGGCATGGTTTTCAGCGGCACCGCCCCTGACGATTCGCTTGTGGAAATCATTGAGCTGAAGAACCACCCCTGGTTCCTTGGCTGCCAGTTCCATCCCGAATTCAAGTCCCGGCCCATGAACGCGCATCCGCTGTTCCGCGAATTTATCGGAGCGGCGAAAAAGTTCGCCAAGGTGTAATTTGCGGCTCTAACGCAGCGAGGCTTTTTGATTTTCACCAAGCTTGGGTATCGCAAAATCGCGCAAAAAGGGGAGGGCATTGCCTTCCCCTTTTTTGGTGCGCAGATTATTTTCAATGGCGCAAATGCTGCGCCAAATCTGGATTTTTGGCGCTGGCAGCCCTTGCTGCTGGTTGGCGATACCGCGAACCTGATCTTGCAACTGTTAGCTATTGCATAATTTTTGCAGATGTGGCACAGTACTTGTAAACAGATAAGTCTATAGTCCTATGGCTAGTTAATGCAAAAGAGCACACATGGCACTGGAACTACGGCAGCAACTTAAGCTGTCACAGCAACTGGTAATGACCCCGCAATTGCAGCAGGCAATCAAGCTGTTGCAACTCTCACGCGTGGAACTTCTGGAAACTGTGCAGCAGGAACTGCTTGAAAACCCCTTTCTCGAAGAATCTTCACTTACGGACGATGCCTCCCAGGAGCAGCACGAGGAAAGCCGCGAAGCCCCAAAGGAGGAAGTGTACGACAGGGAACTGGCCAAGGACGCCGACTGGGAAGATTACCTCGGTGAGTTTGCCAGCACCCCCCGCCTATCGCAGTCGCGCGAGTTTGAACTTGCCGAAGAAATTTCGCCTCTTGAAGCCCGATATGCGGCCAAGCCCACCCTTGAGGGGCATCTTTTCTGGCAGTTGCGCCTTTCGTCGCTGACAGAAGAGCAGAAGGCCATTGGCGAGGTCATTATCGGCAACCTCTCCTCCGCCGGGTACCTGCAAGCCAGCATTGAAGAAGTGGCCGAAATGGCCCAGGTCGCGCCCGAGGCCGTGCTGCCCGTGCTTGAGAGGGTGCAGCTTTTTGATCCCATCGGCGTTGCCGCGCGCGATGCGCGCGAATGCCTGATGGTGCAGATCAAGAGCCTCAATTACGCCCGCGACCCAATCCTCGTGGAGCTGGTAGAATCGCACCTCGAAGACCTCGAGGCCAAGCGCTACAAGCCCCTGCTGCGCAAGTTCAAGCTCGATATGGAAGAGCTCAAGGAGTATCTGGATATCATCCAGAGCCTTGACCCATTGCCCGGCGCAAGTTTTGGCGGCGGCGAGCCAACCTACGTAAGCCCCGATGTATTTGTGTACAAGATGGGCGACGAATTTGTGATTTTGCTCAATGATGACGGCCTGCCCCAGTTGCAGCTTTCGGCCATGAGCCAGATGAACATTGGCGGCTCTGAGAAGGAAAAGGACTACTGCGCAGAAAAGATCCGCTCCGCCTCATGGCTTATCAAGAGCCTGTATCAGCGCCAGCGCACGCTTTATAAGGTTATGGAAAGCATTGTGCGCCACCAGCAGCCATTTTTTGAGGACGGCGTGACCAAGCTCGCGCCGCTCATTCTCAAGGATATTGCTGACGACATCAGCATGCACGAATCAACGGTGAGCCGCATTACCACCAACAAGTATGTGGCAACGCCCCACGGCATCTTTGAATTGAAGTTTTTCTTTAACAGCGGCCTTGAACTCGATGACGGAAGCCAGGTAGGCTCAGAAAGCGTCAAGGCTCTGATCAAGAAATTCATCTCTGAGGAAGATACCCGATCCCCCCTCAGCGATGAGCGTATCGGCGAAATGCTCAAGGAGCGTCTCAAGGTCAATATTGCGCGGCGCACGGTGGCAAAATACCGCACGGCGCTTGATATTCCATCTTCGTCAAGGCGCAAGGAGCATTTCTGATTCCCCGTCGAGTGGCTCAATACTTAGGAGGAACTTATGAACATCTCATTTGCTTTCAAGAACTTTGAAGCCTCCGAACATCTGAAGAAGTATGCCCGTCGCCGCATGGAAAAGCTGGGACGGTTTTTTGGCAAGGCCTCTGGCCTTGAAGTTGTCGTTGTGCTGACAGTCGACAAGTTCCGTCATCGCTGCGAAGTGACCGTTACGGGCGAAGGCCTGCACATCAACGCCACGGAGCAGACTTCGGACATGTACGCCGCCATTGACCTTGTGACAGACAAGGTTGAATCGCAGATCAAGCGCCAGGTGGCCCGCGTAAAGGCCCAGCGGCGGCACGCCCGCAATACGGATGTGGACGTGTTTACCTACAACCTCGATGCCGAAGCCGACGTGCAGCAGCCCGTTGACGGCACCGACCGCCTCGCCACCAAGCCCCTGCATCTGGATGAAGCGCTCATGCAGCTTGATTCCATCGGCAGCGAGTTTCTGGTGTTCTTTAATGCAGAAAACAACCGCATCAATGTGGTATACCGCACCAAGGTGAACGGCTATGCCCTCATTGACCCCGTGTTGTAATCGTTCATAATGAGGGGGCGGGCTGGCAACGGCTCGCCCCCGTCTCAGGTGCACCCCCTGCCGGTTGCCGCGCAATGGCCCTCACCTGGGCTTGAGCGCGGCGCGGATTTGGCAACGTCCGTCAGAAGCCTGTGGCGTACAACCCCGGCTGCAAACGGCGATCTGACCCCGAAGAGGCGAATGTCATGAAGGATTCCGCGCAGATACCCGCCACAGATTCCACCCTTGCCGCACAGCCTGATGCGGACGCGCCCGTTCCCGGCGTGGATGTGCAGGTGTGCATTGTCACGGGCCTTTCAGGCGCTGGCAAAAGCACAGCGCTCAAGGTTTTTGAAGACATGGGTCATTTTGTGGTCGATGGGCTGCCCGTGAGCCTTGTCATGGAAATGGTGGACATGATGTCGCGCCCCTCCATGAGCCACTTCAAGGGTATTGCTCTGGGTATGGATCTGCGCCAGAGCAATTTTGTGGAAGATATCAACGATTGCCTGAGCATGCTCGCGGGCAAAAACATCCGCCCCATGCTGCTTTTTCTTGAGGCCAACAATCAGGAACTCATTCGCCGCTATGCTTCGACCCGCCGCCCGCATCCGCTGGAGCGCGAGGGCATGGGCCTTGAGGCGGCGCTGCTGGCAGAGCGCAGCAGTCTGCGCCCCCTGCGTGAAATGGCTGATCTGGTCATCGACACCTCGCGTTTCTCCATCCACGACCTGAGGCGCGCCATTCAGAAGCGCTGGAGCGGCAACAAGGGCAAGCTGCGGGCCATCAGGGTCAACGTGATTTCTTTCGGTTTCAAATATGGTGTGCCGCGTGAGGCTGATCTGGTTTTTGACCTGCGTTTTCTGGCAAATCCCTATTTTGTGGAAGAGCTGCGGCCCATGAGCGGCAAGGACAAACCCGTTGCCGACTATGTGTTCAATTCGCCCCATGCCCGCGAATACCGCGACAAGCTGGTTGATCTGCTGTTTTTTATGCTGCCGCTCATGGAGGCCGAAGGCCGCTACCGCATAACCGTGACCGTGGGCTGTACCGGCGGCCGCCACCGCTCGGTGGCAATGGCCGAAGAAATTTTACAGGCGCTGCGGCAGGCTGATTATCCGGCTTTTCTGGAGCATCGGCACCTTGAACTTGGCTAAAAAAGCTGGCACGTTCTGTTGCGTGAGGTTGTCATGACGGACGAAAACAAGAAGACTCAGGTTGGAATCATTCTGGTTTCGCATGCCGACTATGGTTCGGCCATGCTGCGCACCGCCGAATTCATACTCGGGCAGCAGAGCGATTGCAGCTCCATCAGTGTTGACGTGGCGCACGAGGTTTCCGAAACCGTTCGCCGCCTTACGGACGCAACCCAGCGGCTCGACAAGGGCGCGGGCGTCATTATTCTTACCGATATGTTTGGCGGCACGCCCACCAATCTTGCTCTTTCGCTGCTGGCAACCCACAAGGTCGAGGTTGTTACCGGCGTGAACCTGCCCATGCTGCTCAAGGTGTTTACCTCGCGCGACAAGGAGCTTGAAGAAGTGGCCCGCATCGCTGGCGAGGCAGGGGCAAAAGGTATTGTGGTTGCGGGCAGCATGCTGCGCAACAAAGCCCGTGACAAAGCCGATAGCTAGTATGTGGTTTCGCGTGGACAATCGCCTGGTTCACGGCCAGGTCATCGAAGCCTGGTTACCCTACACAGGGGCGCGACATCTGGTGGTAGCCAACGACGAACTTGCAGACGACATAATGCGGCAGCAGATAATTGAACTGGCAGTGCCGCAGCGCGTGATGACCCACTTCATCAGCGTAAAGGAACTGGCGGCCACGCTCAATTCATGCGGCGATGACTGTTTTGTGCTGTTTGCCAATTGTCAGGATGCGCGGCGCGCCTGTGACGCGGGTATCCTCATGCAGGTGCTGAACATGGGCAACCTGCACTACGCGCCGGACAAGCTACAGGTGCTGCCCCATGTGGCCCTTTCCGCACAGGACAGGGAAGACCTGCACGTTATACAGGATCATCTTGTGCAGCTTGATTTTCGCTGCGTTCCCACAGAGACAGTTCGAGGCCCCAATGACCAACTTTTCTGATGTATTCGCTGCTGGGGCTCCCTACGCTTTTTTTTTGCCCTGGCTGGCGCTGCGCGTTCAACCTGCATCGTTGGCCTTGTAGACCGTCCCATCTGTCTGGCCCTGTTCGCGGGCTTTTTTACCGGCGACTGGTCGCTGGCACTCCCCCTTGGCATAATCATCGAACTGCTCTGGCTTGACGCTCTGGAGCTTGGCAGCGTGGTGCCGCCGTATGGCAGCCTGAGCTTTCTGCTGGTATTTCCCCTGTGCAGACAGTTTGGGCTGGATCAGCCCGGTATGGCGCTGTTGCCGCTCATACTTGCAATGATGGCGGCCTACACGGCGAGCTGGTGTGAACAGCGCCAGCGCATCAGCCTGAACCCGATGGTGGATGCCGTGGTGGCGTGGGGGAGCGGCAGCGGGGGAGTATCGCCGGGGCGCGTTATTCTGCGGGCCGGGCTGTGCCGCGCCTTGTGGCAGGCGGCGTTGTATGTTGCGTGCTTTGGGCTGATTTATATGCTGCTGGCGGTGCTGTCGGCACATCACGCCATACCGGCCCTGCGGGCGGTGACGTGGTCGGCCCTGTATGTGGCGGCCCTGCTTGGGGCGGTGCTGTCGTTGCGCACGCGTCAGGCCTACGCCGTGCTTGTGGGCACGCTGGGCGCGCTGGCACTGCTCATTTGGGGCGGCAACTAGCCGGGGAGTTGGGCTGTAAGAGCATCTGCGCCATGCCCAGCTTGACATGACCATAAAGAATTACTACAAAATCCGGATTGCGCTCGTAGCTCAGTTGGATAGAGCGACAACCTCCTAAGTTGTAGGCCACAGGTTCGATTCCTGTCGGGCGCACCAGCAATTTTAAAATGGTCACACGGAATTTCCGTGTGACCATTTTTTCTTAAATATCCCCCGAATTATCGGCGGCACCCCCATCTGTGTTAAGAATCCTGTGCTGCACCGGTAGTCGTTTTTTTGTGTGTTAGGTGCTCTTTTCATCCTTTGGTTCTTCCGGGTTTTCCGGTAGTGTCCAGAATTTTTCGCACATTTTGTAGCTGTCAGTCAGTGTGAGTTTTGGCGGTGTCTTGAGGAGCCGGCGCGGAGCCTTGCGAGCGATACCCCACAAAGATATCGCGGCTGCAAGGGGCGTGACGGCTCCGGTTCTATATCAACACTTCTTGCTTCATATTCATGTACCGTTGTGTTCCCCACTTTTGACCCGCCATATACCGCAGGCGAGCCGATACCAGCATGAGCGCTGCATGACCATCCGGAAAGCTGCCTACCACACGTGTCCGTCGGCGGATTTCCCGATTCAGGCGTTCAAGCGGGTTATTTGTCCGGATATGCCGCCAATGCGTTGAGGGAAAGGCATAATAGGAAAGTGTTTCATCGCATCCGGATTCCAAAATCCTGGCTGCTTTATCAAGGCGTAATGCCTGGAGTTTTTTCACCACCTCAATCGCTTTCTGGCGGGCGGCTTCTTTGTCTTCTTGCGCGTGGATAGCCTTGAGCATCAAGGCGACCTCCTTGGCTTTGCCGCGAGGCGTTGCGTGCAATACGTTACGGTAGAAGTGCACCACGCAACGTTGCCATTTCGCATCGGGATAAAATTCTCCAAGCGCATCCAGAAACCCAAGACTTTTGTCTGATATCATCAGGTCGACCCGCTCAAGACCGCGCTCGCGCAAATAGCGCAGGAATTGCCGCCAGCTCTCGCTGTCCTCTCGGGAGCCTTCAGCTACACCAAGAATTTCACGAAAACCGCTTGTATTCACACCGATAGCCACAAGAACAGACACGTTCTGCACTTCCCCGCCCCAGGAGCGCTTCAGCCAGATGCCGTCCACGAAAACATAAGGGTACCTTGGTTCAAGCGGACGATTGCGCCATTCTTCTACACGTTCAAAAATTTTCTGATTCAAGTCACTTATGGTACTTGGACTGACACGGCTGCCCCACAGCGCTTCTGTGATGTCTTCCACACGACGTACGGAGACGCCCGCCAGATACATTTCCACCAGCGCTTCTTCCACGGAACTTTCACGACGACGATACCGCTCGATTATCGCGGTTTCAAACGGTACATGCCGCAGCTTGGGGACCTTAAGCTGAACCGTTCCGGCTTTGGTCTGCAAATCCCGTTCATAGTGACCTGCTCGGGTGCTGGCACGTTGCGCATTACGTTCATAACGCCTGGCCTGGCATAAAGCATCCGCTTCTGCATCAAGTAGGCCGTTTAGTGTTTCCTCAACGCTCTGGCGCACTACCTCGGACACATGCGACCGCAATTCTTGCTCATCAACCTCAATAACCGGAACTTTCCTTTTCTCACGCTCACTGATAATTTTCATCTGTAGCCTTCCTTGATGGAGTGTTTTGATGGTGGTTCACCAAAACATAACCAACTTGGCGGGCTACTTCCATTTTTTAAATGTGCGAAAAATACCGTACGTTATCGGTTTTCCGTGGGTAACCCCTGTCAGGAACTGGCCGGGTAGAGGTTTAGACCGCCACAGAAGAAGTAGATGGCTGTCTTGAAATGCTCCCGGTTCCTATAACCGCAAGCCTTCCTCTTGATGGCCATGATCTTGCTGTTGAGGCCCTCGGCCACGCCGTTGGTGATCCTGTGGCGGCAGAAGGTCAGGATGTTCTCAAGATGTCTCTGAATCAGTCCGCCCACTTTGCGCATTGGGGCAAGATCTGACCTGTTCACCCAGACCAGCCATCGCTTCACAAAACGTCTGGCCCATCCCGTGCTCAGGTACTTCCAGACGTCGTTCAGGCTTTCCTTCATGGCCCAGGCCTTGGCCACCTTGAGGTTCGCTGTCTTCAAGGCCTCCAGGGCTGGCCGGTGTTTGTCCGGCAGATTCTCCTCCCGGTATAGCCAGAGGAATTTCGTGCCCTTGAGTCGATGGTCATCCTGACTTGTGAGTTCGCGGTGCTCTTGCTTGCGTACCCGGTCCACAGCCTCGCCTACGTGTTTCATGACGTGGAACCGATCGTGAACGATTTTCCCCGCCGCGTCCGGCACATGTTTGAGCGTAGCTTTAAAATAGGGCTCCCACATGTCCATGGCCACGGCCTTGATCCGCTCCAACTGCGCCTTGGTGAACTGAAGGTAGTACCCCTCAAGGCTTTCGGCCTTACGCTCGTCGGCCACATACTCCACCGTGCTGCCGATCAGATCACAAACCACGGTCACATAGTCGTGCCCCTTGCGGAATGCCTTCTCGTCAACGCCAAGATACCGCGAGGGATTCGATTGCTTGCGCTCCCGGCCCCGGCGCACCGCCCTTTCCATGACACCCCATGCTTCGTCCCAGGTGATGCGCAGGATGCGCCGCGCTCCTGTTACGGTGGCGCACTCGGTCAGCACGTCGATGATCAATCGCTCCATCAATATGGTGAAACGTGCCTTGGACTCGGCCCAAGGCACGTTGACCTGAAGGACGCCATGCTCGGGGCAGTCCACTCGGGGAATCCGAGCATGCAGGAACGTCTTGAACTGGCACGTGTCCAGATGGCGCCAGACACGAGGCTCGGCATGGTCGCGGCAAGCCAGCTCTCGACCACAAGTAGGGCAAAACCAGCGAACACCAGGACCATGCTCCACGCGGATGTCTACCCGACCTTCCGCCGTGTCCAGTTCAACAGCCTCAACAAACCAGGGCTCGGTCAGCCCGAGAATCCGAAAATATAGGTCCGTATCCTTCATTGGTGCCCTCCGGGAAGGACATTAGCAGATCAGCTACCCACGGAAAACCCGGAAGAGCCCATCCTTTTTATCTCGGATTGCTTTGATCGATGGTGTGCCAGGAATCCACCCAGAGTAAGCTTCCTTGGTTTCCTCTGAGCTAGCCTTGCGTGTTTTAATGACTGAAATACCAATTGAACTAGCAATTATGGCTGCGGTTATTATTAAAGCCATCTCAGTTGGAATTATTTTGGCCTCAAACCACGCGTTGAGTATCATCTTTGTACCAATGAAAACCAAAACCAGCGACAAGCCATACTTCAAATATTTGAAGCGATGGATTATGCCCGCCAGTGCAAAGTATAAGGCGCGTAAACCAAGTATTGCAAAAACGTTTGAAGTATAAACTATAAAGGGATCCTGAGAAACGGCAAAAATTGCGGGGATTGAATCCAAAGCAAAAACAAGATCAGCAAGTTCTATTACTACTAATACCATAAGAAGCGGGGTTGCATAAAGTTTCCCGTTGCGTCGTACTATAAACCTGCTGCCTTCAAAATCGTCTGTAACAGGAAATACTCTCCTGAATACTCGTGCAACAATACCACCTTCAATGTCAGGTGTGCTATTGGCTGCAAGAAGCATCTTAACGCCAGTGACAGCTAAAAAGCCGCCAAAAATATAAATTACCCAGTGAAAAGCGTTAAGGATTGAAACGCCAGCAAAAATCAATCCGGCGCGCATTACAAGTGCCCCCAAAATTCCCCAAAATAGAATGCGATACTGAAATTGCTGAGGCACTGAAAAATGGGAAAATACTAATATAAATACGAATATATTATCAATACTAAGGCTTTTTTCAATAAGGTATCCTGTTAAAAATTCGAGGCCTTTTTGATCCCCAAGACTCCAAAAAATTCCACCACAAAAAACAAGAGCTAGAAAAAAATATAAAAGGCTCATCCACAACGCTTCAGAAACAGTTGGAGCTTTAGATTTTTTATGCAAAAATCCAAGGTCGAAAGCAAGAAGTAATGCAACAAATGCGTTAAAGCCAACCCACATTATGGTAGAGCTCATAACTCCTCCAGAGCATGTTAATGAAGATTAATTTGTACAGAAATAATTTTTTGCATATGTGTCATGCATTTTAATGCTATTAAAAAAATAATTTTTCAATATGTTTTTTGGATTCTGGGAAAAAATTTTTTGCGCAGGAAATTGCAGGCTGTAATTGAATCATGCCAGCAATTGCATAGCATCAACAAAATTCATTTATTATAAATTACTTTATAATGCTTTATTAGAAAATAATACACTAATGTATGACGTGATTACCCCATGCACAGTTGTTTCATCAATAGATAACGTCCTTTAAAAGCAGTATAATTTAAAAAAATAATTTTAAATACTTGGTGTTTCCCCCTTCACCTCTTCTGCAACCACGCGCAGAGCTTCTGGTAGAGCAGCGACACTGAAACGGGCTTGGCGATAAAGTCGTTCATGCCAGCTTCTATGCACAGTTCGCGGTCTTCGGCAAAGGCGTTGGCAGTCATGGCGATAATGGGGATTGCGGCCCCTTGGGGAAGCAGCCGTATCTGCCGTGTGGCTTCCAGGCCGTTGATGTGCGGCATCTGCATATCCATAAGAATCAGATCATAGGTAGCGGCCTGCACCCGTTCAATGGCCTTGCCCCCGTCCTCTGCCAGATCAACGATAAAGCCCACGTCTTCCAGTAGGGCTTGTGCGATCTCGCGGTTGATGGGTTCGTCTTCCACCAGCAGAATGCGCTTGCCGCCAAGCTTTTGCCGGATAGTGCGTTCCGCCTCGCCAGCATTGACTCTGGATGGTTCGGTATGCGGGGGGGCATCTTTACGCAGAACGGCAGTGAACCAGAATGTGCTGCCCTTGCCCTCCACGCTGGTCATCCCCGCCTTGCCGCCCATGAGTTCCGCAAGTTTTTTGGTTATTGCCAGCCCAAGCCCCGTGCCGCCGTATTTGCGGCTCATGGAGTTATCCGCCTGTTCAAAGGCGCTGAAAAGGCGTGGCTGCATCTCCGGGCTGATGCCAATGCCTGTGTCTTCCACTTCAAAACGGTATGTTACGGTGCTGGTGTTTTGTGATTCTTCCTGCACGCGCAATTTTACATAACCATGATCGGTAAACTTGATTGCGTTTGTTGCAAGGTTGAGCAATGCCTGCTGCAACCGGCTGTCATCGCCATAGATTGGACAGGACTCTTGCAAAGCATCCATAATAAGCTCAATGCCTTTATCCTGCGCTTTCTGGCCTAGAATGGAGGTGATATTTTCAAGCAGTGTAGAAATATGCACAGGAACATTTTGCAACACGAACTTTCCGGCTTCAATTTTTGATAACTCAAGAATATTATTGATTATTTCAAGTAGATGGTTGCTGGCAATCTCGATCTTGGCGAGTTTTTCCACCTGATTTTGCGTAAGGCCCGATTTGCGCAAAATATGGATCATGCCAGTGATGGCGTTCAGAGGGGTGCGTATCTCGTGGCTCATGTTGGCGAGGAAGGCACTCTTGGCAACACTGCCAGCCTCTGCCGCGTTTTTGGCAATAATCAGATCCTGGGTTCGCGATTCCACCAATGCCTCCAATCGTTCGTGATGAGCCGCAAGCTCGGCCTCAACCTGCTTGCGCTCGGTGATGTCTCTGACCAGCCCGATGGCAACCCACTGGCCCTGCATGTTTGTGGAGGACAGGGAAAGCTCAATGGCAAATTCCTGTCCATTTTTGCGCAGGGCTGTCAGTTCAATGCCAGAACCCCCAAATAATCCCTGACCACTGCGGCAGAATTCTTTCAGTCCTTCGACCATCTTTTCGCGGTTGTGGGGTGGTACCAGAAATTCGTGCAATACACGCCCCATGACCTCGTCTGCCGTATAGCCCAAAATTTTCTCCGCAGCCTTGTTCCAAAAGATGATGCGCCCTGTGCAGCTAACCAGAATAAGCGCATCTCTGATGCTGTTTGTGGTCAGGCGGAAGCGCTCCTCACTTTCACGAAGCGTCTGTTCGCGCTTCTGAATTTCTCTGCCCATGGTGTTGATGGATTCGGCCAGATCGCCAATTTCATCGTTATCCGTTGGGAAGGCGCGCGCGGAGTAATCGCCCTCGGCAAGTTTTCTTGTGCTTTCCTCTAGCTTTATCAGTCTGGCGCCAATGTATCTTCTAAACAGGCTACCAAGCGCAAGTAAAAGAACAACATAGCCAACAATACGCATTGCAAGCTGAAAGCCCCATTCAGAATAATATTTATGGCGAAGTTCATATGTGGGCATGATAATGCTCAGCACGCCTTTCAGGTCGCCGATAGTATAATCGTAAGCAGTTGCGTAGGCAGCAGCAATAGATGGCGGGGCTTGCTCACGACTGCCGTGGCATGTAAGGCAATACTCCTCAACCCGTATGGGGTAAATGTACTGGTAGTAGTCGGAACCGTTTTCTGTAATTTCAAATAATCGGCAAGTCGCTGAAGGGTTGGCCTTGAACCATGCCTGAGCTTCAAGCTCAGTCGGGCTTGCCATGTTGTCAGGATTACGCGGCCTGTCAGATACATTGCGAAACCTGAGCCCGCTTGTACTCCAGTTTTCGAAGTCTTTTGAAATTCTGGACAGTGTGTGTGCTGGCAAGAGGTCTACTGTTTTGTCGTTTACAGGCAAGCCGCTTTCAATAAACTGCTCCTGATAAACATGACGGATAGACATGAGCAATGCGCGGATATCTTCTGCATCACGCCGCAGCTCATTCTGTATGGAAGTCTCAATTTCGCGATAGCCAAAGTATACGTCAAAACATATAATTATACTTATAATAGCCCCTGTGAGGCACCAAACCTTGTGCTTAATGCGCATAGCAACCTCTCAGTCAGTCTATGGCACCTGATCAGTATAAGGCCTGTGTTCTTGTAATTGAGTCTTCTCTAGTGAGGCATGGAAGGAAAAGCAAAGGAACAGACTAAATAGATTTTGCGCGAAAAAATGTTAATTGTATGGTTTATATTGATAAAAATACATAAGAGATGGTGTAGCATCAATATAATCATACATTATTAGTTCAGTGCATTATTCAATAAGTCATGCACATTTTGGTTATATTTTTATGATAACTTTTGTGTAAAAATAGTAAAGCTTTTTTTATTGTTAGTTTGCTAACAAAAAGTATTTTTCTACTTATGTATCTGTAGTAACACGCTCTTGCATTTATTGCCCTGCAGTTTCTGCCCCGGCGGCAAGGCGCAAAAAGCGCTCAGCAAGCAGGTTGGGGGCAAGCATTACCTTGGCGGCAGCAGAGGTTTGCACGCAGCCGCTCACGTCAATAGGCTGGCTGTTGTCTGCCCTTTCAATTTCTGTTTCCAGGGCGGCGCGCAGGCGTTTAAAGGATTCTTCCACTTCCGGGTATTCATTGGTTTCGCGCCAGGGCAGGGTAAGGCTGCGCGTCCACGAATGCCCCTTGTGCGATGGGGCTTCAAGTGTGTGAAATCGGGTGGGGGTGTAGCCCTGCGCCCGCTCGAACAGGCCGGGATAGCAATAATCCTGCCGTTCTTCATCCGGCTGCGGAATGGTTGAAACTATGCTTACAATGGGCAGGGCCAGAGCTTTTTCGTGTTCTTCAAGCCGCACGGAATATTGCAAGGTGGGCCGCAGGTAGCCGCGTTTTTTGGTGATTTTCCATTCAATATGCATAGCGCCCTCGTGTGGGGATGGGGTGTTGCTGGGGTTGGTATCAATTAAGAAACCTGATTAACGCGGTTGGGTCAGACCGTACCCAGTGCGGCTCCGAATTCCGGTGCGGATTCCGTCAGGCATATCACCTGACCGAATGGCGGCTGCTGCTCGTGCAGGGCGCTGCAAATCCACAGCACAGGATATTCCGGCTCGGCGGGGTAGCGGTCGCATTCCAGATCGGTGAACCAGATCAGGCAGGTGGGGGCCAACCGCTCGTCTTCAATATGGGCGCACACAGGGCGGTAATCCGTACCGCCGCCGCCCACGGGCGCCAGGCTGGCGGGCATGTCCATACGCGTAAGCGTGAGGGTTTTCTGCACCTTGGTATCGTGAAACAACACTGTGAGCGTGGTGTCGTAGGCCTCAAGCACGGTCGCAAGCTCTGCGCAAAACATGGCCAGCGCATGCTCGTCCACCGAGCCGGAGCAGTCCACAGCCAGCGCCACGTGGGGCAGGCGGGCCTCCCGCCGGGCAGGCAGGTAGATGTTCTGGTACAGGTAGCGGCGGTTGGGCGTTGTCCACGAATAGTCGTTTTGCGCGCACTGCTCCAAAAAACGCTGTAAAAGCGTGCGCCAGTCCAGCTTGGGCCGCCACGCCCGGTCAAGCTGCCGGGCCAGCCCTGCGGGCATGCTGCCCATGTTGCGGGCGCGCTGCATGGCCTGCATCATGGCTATATCCGCCTCCTGTTCGGCGGCCTTGAGGGCCTGATCGTTCTGCATGCCTTGCGCATCGGGGTGATCCTGCACCTCGCCGGTGAAGCTGGTTGTTCCCTCTGCTTGCTCCGGGCGACCTTTTTCGCGCTTGGCTGCGGCCTTGTTGCCAGCAGAGGATTGCGGGTCGGCGTCTTGGTCCTTTTGCTGCTTGCTGTTTTGCGCGCCTTGCGGCGGGGTGGGCTGCTCAGGTTGCTCTGTCTGCTTGCCGCCATCAAAGGCCGCTGCGCCAGCGCCTTCTGTCTGTTCCGCACCCTGCGCAACCTGCGCATTTTGCGCGCCTTTGTTGGTGGGGGCGTCTTGCAGGCTTGCCAATGCGTCAAAGATTTCATCCGCATTCATGCCCGCATAGGCTGGATTGTGCGCAAAGCCCTGAGGCAGGGTAAAGCCTGACTCCACCAAGATGTGATTGATTGCCAGATCGCAGGCTCGGTTCCACAGTTTTGCATCGCGGCCCTTGCGGCGCAGATGATGCCCGAAGGCCAGATGCAGAACCTCGTGCGCCATTGCCCCCACCAGCGATTTTTGCGAAAGGGCCGTGGAGAAGGCCGGGTTGTAGCCAAGGGTTTTGCCGTCTGTCCACATATCCGCGCAGGAGGGGTCTGCCTTGTAGCGCAGGCGCAGAGCCAGAGAACCGAAGAAGGGATGCTCCATGACCAGTGCTGCGCGGGCGCGCGTGATGCAGTGATGGGCCGCCAGGGATGCATCTGTGATGGTCGGATCTGCCTTTTGCTGGTCTGGATGCTGGTTTTCGGGTGAGTGCATGGCTTAAAGCAGAACTTCCGCGTTTTTTTCCGCCCAGCGGTTGAAGGCCGGGGTGTTCACCACATCCGTATTCTGGCAGACGGCGTCGCGCATCAGCAGTACGCTGAATTCAGCGGGCAGGCGCTCGGCATAGGCGGTGAGGGCATCCATGGTGTCTTCTGCCGCGCGCAGGCTCAGGGCCTCACATGTGGCGTACAGGGCGGCTGGCTCCTGCGGCACTGTGGCGGCCTCTGGCTGCGCCAGGATGGAATCCACAGTGGGCAGTTCGCGCCATACGGAGAGAAAGCCCATGAACTCCGCTGCGGCTGCGGGGCCTACGGTGCCCTGAAACAGCTCGTATTCCACCTCGCGGGCAGGTGCGGCTTCCAGCATGCGCGAAACAAATTCCCATGAACGGGGTGAGGCAAAAGCTTTTTCCATGCGCTGCGGGTCAAAATCGTGCAGCAAGCGGGGGCGAAAGCGCAAAAAGGCGCAAACCTCGCGGCGAATGCCAGCCCCCTGCGCCCAGGCGAGCCAGTCGTCAAGGCTGGCGTCAAATTCCAGATGCACCATGCGGTTAGCCAGGGCAGAAGGCATGCGGTACGAGACAGCCTTGTCCTTTTCCCGATTGCCTGCGGCAATGATGGACCAGCCATCCGGCAGGCGGTATTCACCAATGGCTCTGTCGAGTATGAGTTGGTAGCAGGCCGCCTGCACCAGCGGCGGGGCGGCGTTGAGTTCGTCAAGAAAGAGTATGCCTTGCGGTGGGTCGCCCGCCCCTGGCAAAAAAGCAGGCGGGCACCATACGGCGGTTCCCGCATCTGTAAGTCGCGGCAAGCCGCGCAGATCAACAGGATCAAGCAGCACGGCGCGGATATCGCGCAGGGCCATGCCACGCATGGCTGCAACCTGAGAGACTATCTGGCTTTTGCCCACTCCCGGCGCGCCCCACAAGAATACGGGCTGATGAATACTGGTGAGGGTCTGTAAAGCGGAAATAACCTGTGAAGGCGTCATGTTTCTTCCTGAAATAGCAGTGATTGGAGGAGGGCCAAGTGCGCGCGGTCGCTGCTGAGGCACGATGAAGTCGAAGATGAAGGAAAAGAAATTGAAAGTCAATATCAGTCTGGGTCCGTAAGAGCGATACGAGAAAATGGAACGGGGGGAGGTTTTTCGCTACAACGCATGCCTTGTCAGCACATGAACAGGATAGCGAAGTGCCCCCGTAGGGAGGGGGCTTGCTTCACATTGTTTTGTGGCTGGCGGAAGGGCAGTTGCTTTGGGTGCTTATCAGCCCTTTGATGTCGCGCAGGGGCGGCGTGCCAAACTGGCGGCGGTATTCACGGCTGAATTGCGAGGGGCTTTCGTATCCCACCTGAAAGGCCGCGCTGGTGGCGTCCAGATGTTCCATGAACATGAGGCGTCTGGCCTCGTGCAGACGCATCCACTTTTGGTATTGCAGCGGGCTCATGCTGGTCATGGCGCGAAAATGAAGATGGAAGGTCGAGGTGCTCATGCCTATCTGTCTGGCAAGGCTATCTATTTTCAAGGGCTGCACGTAGTTTTTCTTGAGCCAGTCAATGGCCTGAGCAATCTGGAATCCATGGCTGCCAGCTGCCACGATCTGACGCAGATAATGCCCCTGTTCGCCCAGCAGCAGGCGGTAGAGTATCTCTTTGTGGATCAGAGGCGAGAGCACAGCGATATCCTGCGGGTTATCGTGCAGGTCAAGCAGCCGCTGAAAGGCGTTGAGCAAGGGCATGCACACCTCGCTAACCCGCATACCCCGTCCTGATTTTGCCGCGCGCGAAACCGGCAGGTTGCTGTCCACCATCATCTGGGCCAGCATGCGCATATCAAGCTTGAGCACCATGCCCAGCAACGGCACTTCCGGGCTGGCCTCCACCACATTTGCCACCACGGGCAGACCGACAGATGAAATCAGGTAGTGGTTGGCATCGTACAGATATTCTTCGTCCCCCAGCATAACGCGCTTGGCTCCCTGAGCAACAAGGCAGATAGTTGGCTCATACATGCAGCTTGCGGGCTGGGTCGGCGCTTCGTACCGCACGAGTACAAGCCCCGGCACTGCCGTTTCCAGACGATGGTTTTGCTCGGTCTGGCGGGCAATGTTGCGGGCCAGCGCCTGCCGCTGAATATTCAGCATGTCGCAGTTATCTTTGTCTTGCTGAGGCATGGTCGTTCTCCCTTTCTGGCTTTTTACCAGAAGAGGACGGAGAAAAACAACACAATAGTTTGAATCGTCGGACAATCGGGCAATAATTTGAGAGAATCGGACTATACGTTTTTAGCCAAGGCTCTTAAAAGATTAAAGCAGCGGCCAGGGCAATGTGAGCACGTTTGCGTGTCTGGAGCAAAGGCATTTTGCCCGGTAAAATGCTTGAGAAAAAGTTAAAGTGATAGTTTAAATGTTCAGGTTGAAGTTTGCCAAGAGGCATTTAACCTACTGAAAATATGTGTCTTGTCTGTAGCTGACATGGGATGAGATACCTACAAATCAGCATATGGAGCGAGTAATGAAAAACATCCTGATTTTTTGCGGCAGCCCACGCAAGGGCGGTAATTCTGATCTCTTGTGCGAGCAGTTTATGGCTGGAGCGCAGGAGGCAGGCCATACGGTGGAAAAGATTTTTGTGCAGGACCATAAAATTGCTCCGTGTCTTGGCTGTGGATACTGTCAGAGTCATAAGGGCGTTTGCGTGCAAAAGGACGGCATGGAAACCATGCTGGAAAAAATGATAGAGGCTGATGTTCTTGTGCTGGCTTCGCCCGTGTATTTCTATTCTGTGAGCGCGCAGATAAAAGCCCTCATGGACAGGACAGTTGCTCGCTATACTGAAATCAAGAACAAAAGCATGTATTATATTATTGCCGCTGCGGATACTGATTTGTCGCACATGGAGCGAACCATCGAGTGTTTCAGGGGTTTTGCCTACTGCCTTGAAGGATCGGTGGAAAAGGGCGTTGTGTACGGCGTTGGCGCGTGGAATAAGGGCGATATAAAGGGCTCTCCCAGCATGGCGCAGGCTTTTGAGATGGGCAAGAACGTGTAGTAGCAGCCCCTATGGTGTGCCGGATAGCCGCCATCATGCAGAAATAGGCAAGAATCAGGTCGTATTGGCTATTCCCTGTTGCGGGCAAAATACCTATATTGCGCACGGGCGGCGACAGTCTGCCCCTCTTTTTTCAGACGTACATTTCTTGCCGGGGCATTATGAAGATACTGTATTACGATTGTTTTGCCGGAGTCAGCGGCGACATGAATCTGGCTGCCCTGATTGATCTTGGGGTCAGCCCCGATTATCTCAAGGCAGAATTGGCAAAGCTCGCCATTGATGACGAGTTTGCGCTCCAGTGTCAGCCAGAAAAATGTAACGGCATTCAGGGGATGCAGGTTCACGTGCACTTGAACGGCCAACAGCACGGGCACAGCCACAGTCATGAACACACCCACGGGCATGACCATACGCATGCCTGCGCGCCTGCTCATGTGCATGGGCACAGCCTTGTGGAAGCCGGGTACCTGCCTCACAGGAATCTTGCTGACGTCACAGCAATCATCATGCAAAGCGCGCTGGCAGACCCGGTCAAACAGACGAGCCTGAGCATTTTCCGCCGTATTGCCGAGGCAGAAGCCAAGGTGCATGGCAAGTCTCTGGAAGACGTGCATTTTCACGAAGTTGGCGCAACGGATTCAATTGTGGACATTGTGGGCGCGGCCATCTGTTTTCATGCTCTTGGCGTTGATGCCGTGTGGTCTTCGCCCCTGGAGCTTGGTGGCGGCTTTGTGCATTGCGCGCACGGCATGGTGCCTGTTCCTGCCCCGGCGACGGTCGAGATACTTCATGGAATCCCCACCTCGCGCGGCGGGGTGGAGCATGAGGCCACAACCCCAACGGGGGCGGCCATCATTGCCGCTCTGGTTGACGCCTTCACGGCAGCCCCGGTCATGACCACCCTGAGTACGGGGTACGGCATCGGGCATCGCCGTACAGAGCGGCCCAATATGTTGCGGGTGCATCTGGCGGAAGTTGACGAAGCTGCGGGCGCTGGCCCAGCCAGATAATTCTGCCCGTTCTGGCGTAATCTTGACGCTACATAGTGTACGGGGCAAATTACGGTCGCGGGTAATGAAACCCGACCATGTTGGAGTAGAGAAATGTCAGGTGGTTCACTGGAAAAGCTGCTCACTGAAATCAGGGACGGAAGCCTCTCTGTAGCCGATGGCATGAATCTGCTGCGCGAGAGTTCGGTGCTTGATCTTGGGCACACCAAGTTTGATTTGCAACGCCCGGCGCGCAATGGCTTTCCTGAGGTCATTTACGGCGAGGGCAAAACCCCCGAGCAGGTGGGCGAAATATTCCTCCGTGTGGGCGACCGCAGCAATGTGCTGGCCACAAGGGTTTCGGCCGAAATGGCGGCCCACGTGCAGTCGGTGTGCCCCAATGCCGAATACAATGCTCTTGGGCGCACCCTCACGCTGGTCGTCAAGCCCATTGCCTGGAAGCAGGGCGAAGTTGCCATTGTCACTGCGGGCACCTCTGACCTGTCCGTGGCGGAAGAAGCCCGGGAGACCTGCCGCATGCTAGGCGTGCGCGCAAAAATCATTGCCGATGTGGGCGTGGCGGGCATTCACCGCCTGATCAACAACCTGCCAGAGGTGCTCGCCGCCCGTGCCGTCATTGTGATTGCGGGCATGGAGGGCGCGCTGGCGAGCGTGGTCGGCGGTCTGGTGCCCCAGCCCGTTGTGGCGGTTCCTACGTCAGTGGGCTATGGGGCATCATTTGCGGGGCTGTCCGCCTTGCTTGGCATGCTCACCTCCTGCGCCAGCGGCGTCACTGTTACCAATATCGACAACGGCTTCGGTGCTGCCTGTGCGGCCTGCCGCATTATCAATGCCTGCGAGGGCAACAGCAAAACCTAAGAATCCGATTGCCCGACAGCGGGTACCTGCTTCTATATCCTCCACAACATCTGTCAGGCGCCATTACGCTGTACTGTCAGGCCATGCGTCTTTGTTTCCGGCAATATGCCGCACAGGCGCAGGGCTTGGCATGACCCAGCGTGATTGACTTGTTGCCCTTTGCGGGTGACGATATCCTGTTGCGGGAGCGACAGCTTTTTTGTAGAGCCGCTTTTCTGGTGATCGCTTGCGCCGCTATTTTCAATGCTTTCTGCATGCCTTGATATGCGTCTGGCCCCTTGCTGCCAGCCGCGATATGCCTAACGGACAGAGAATGATGCAATACACACAGTGGCTTGATGAAAAGAAGCAGAACGGCAGCCTGCGCGTCCTGCGCAATATTGACGCAGTGCAGCGCGAGAGGGAGCGGGCCGGAGCGCCCTTTATCAACCTCAGCTCCAACGATTATCTCTCTCTTGGCGACGATGCCGCCCTGCGGCAGGAGTTCTGGTCGCAGCAGGATGTTCCCGCCCTGCGCATGAGCGCGTGTTCCTCGCGTCTGCTCACAGGCACCTGCGACCAGCAGGAGGCATTTGAGCGGGAATTGGCAACGGCCTATGGCGCGGAGGCCGCCCTGGTGTTCGGCAGCGGCTATCACGCCAATCAGGGCATTCTGCCTGCCGTGTGCACGAGCCGCACGCTTGTTTTAGCAGACAAGCTGGTGCATGCCAGCCTTATTGACGGCATCCGCATGAGCGAGGGCAAGTGCATCCGCTTCAGGCACAATGACTACGCCCAGCTCGAAATGCTGGTGGAAAAGCACGCTGCGGACTACGAAAACATCATCATCGTCACCGAATCCATTTTCAGCATGGATGGCGATGCCTGTGATCTGCCCCGGCTGGTGGCGTTGAAAAAGGCCAATCCCACTGTGCAGCTTTATGTGGATGAGGCCCACGCCGTGGGTGTGCGCGGCGCAAAGGGCCTTGGCTGCTGCGAGGAGCAGGGCTGCGCGGCGGACATTGATTTTCTGGTGGGCACCATGGGCAAGGCCTGGGCCTCGCTGGGCGCATATGTGATCTGCTCGGCAGCCCTGCGGGAATACCTTGTTAATACCGTGCGCCCGTTTATTTTTACCACGGCCTTGCCCCCGGTCAACATTGCCTGGAGCCGCTTTGTGCTTGCAAAGTTTGCCAGTGTGGAGGTGGCGGCCCGCAGGGAGCATCTTGCCGGGCTGGCGGGCATGATGCATGCCTTTACTGATGGCCTTGGGCAGTCGGTGCGCAGCACCTCGCAGATCGTGCCCGTCATTACGGGCGAAAACCAGCGCACGCTTGCTATTGCCGGGCATTTGCAACGCGAGGGTTTTTACATTATGGGCATACGCCCGCCCACGGTGCCTGCGGGCAGCTCGCGCCTGCGCATTTCGCTCACAGCGGGAACCACGCGTGAGGAGGTTGAATCCCTCATAGCCCTGCTGAGCAGGTTGCTGCATGAATATTGATTTTCTGCGGCGTGCCGATTGTCCGACCCTGGAACTGTTTTTTGCCGGGTGGGGCATGGACAGCCGCCCCTTTGCCTGGGCTGCGGATTCGCCGCATACGGCGCACTGCGATTTTGCCGTGTGCTACGACTATACCGATATGACGCTGGATGCGGAGGCTCTGCGTCCTTACAGCGAGGTACGGGTGCGGGCATGGTCGCTTGGCGTGTACGCGGCATCCCTGGTCTTGCCGGGCCTGCAGTGCGCTGTGAGCCGCGCCATGGCCATTAACGGAACGCTCACGCCTGTTGATGATAGCCTTGGCATACCGGTGGCAGTCTATGATGCCACGCTTCAAAACCTTTCCGCCGAAAGCGTGGAACGGTTCAACAGGCGCATGTGCGGGGCGCACCGGGCCGTGTTTGAAGCGCGCAGATATTCACGGAATTCATCAAGCCGTTCAGCACGCAGTGTGGACTCTCTGCTGGCGGAGCTGCTGCATATCAAGGAATGCGCTGCCCACAAGGGCAAGGCGCAGTTTACCGGCTGGAACATGGCAATTCTGAGCAAAAAAGACAGAATATTTCCCATTGCAAACATGCGCAAAGCCTGGTCTGCAATCCCGGTGCTGGAGCTGGACGAGCCGCACTATATGCCGGATATTCCTTTTGTCGATGTAGAACTGCCATGAGTGCTTCATTTGTCAGGCGGCGCTTCAGCGCTGCTTCCGCAAGTTATGATGCCGAGGCTCAGGCCCAACGGCAGATTGCTTCGCACCTCTGGGCGCTTGCAGCGCCGCACATTCCCAGTGGTACAACCATACTGGAAATAGGCGCGGGTACGGGCCTGCTGACGCGGCATATTTTGAGCGCGCAGCCCAAAAGCCTCACTGTCAACGATCTTTATACCAGCCCGCAAGTGCAGGCCCTTGCGCAGCAAGAGCCAGACGTGCTTACTGTGCGCGAGGGCAACGCGGAAACACTGGACTTCTGCGGCCCGTTTGGCGCCATTTGCAGTGCTTCAACCGTGCAGTGGTTTGCGGATATTGAGGGATTTTTACATCGTTGCGCCCGTTATCTGCCCAAGGGCGGGCTACTGGCCTTCAGCAGTTTTTTGCCCGGCAACCTGTGCGAAGTTGCCGAGCTTACGGGTGTTGGGCTGGACTATGCCGATGCTGCCGCCCTGCAAAGCTATCTTGAGCAGGATTTTAATCTGGTTGCAATGGAGCAGGGCGAAATCACGCTGGATTTTGCCAGCCCGCATGACGTGCTGCTGCACCTGAGGCATACTGGCGTAACGGGCATCAGGTCTGTTGGGTGGAACAAGCGCAGATATCTTGAATTTGTAGACAGTTACATTTCCCGTTACGGCACAGGGCAGGGCGTCAGGCTGACTTATCGGCCCGTGTATGTTGTTGCCCTGCGCAAGAGACTAGGCTAGTTATTTAGTATCAATTTGTGCCCTTTTTGTTTTGTCTCTTATCTTTTTAGTATTGTTGCCTAAACAGTAAGAGGAGGCGCTGGATGAAACCTACGGCAAGATTTCTTTACTGGTGCGCCACCCTGTTGATCTTCTGCCTGGGCCAGAGGGCTTTAGCCGCATCATCCCCGCAGGGGGATACCGTTGCTGGTGGAGCCTATGGCTTTGAATCTGCCAAGGCATATCTTGAAATGCAGGAGCGTGACCTGGCAGACGCTCAAGGCAAATTTGAAAAGGATCTTTTTCAAAACCTCGATGAAGCAAACGTCATTAATATCAAATATAGGGCGTTACCTCCAAACTATGTGCTGTACAGACTGAAACTGGCGGACAATATCGAGAAAAACGCCAGCAAGCCAGACAAACAGGACGCATATTGCAAGGAATTTTTGTATATTGACAATGCAGAAAGAGAAAATGCGGATAAATTTTTGGCCTATAACGAATCAATGACGGAAAAATTCATTCCGCGTGATACATATCAGGTCATGGATGAAGATATATTACGCAACGTACTTGTGCGGTATCTTGAAACGTACAGCATGGTGTATGGTTTTAAAAATCCTGATTCCATCAGGATTCGGATTGAAAAGGCCATTCCCTTTAAAAATGCCGAAGGCGACTTTGGCATTTTGTATTCCATCGCCCTGACGGAAAAGGACGATGCTGACGATTCTGCGTCGGAAAAAATGTTTCAGGTTTCATACTGCAATGGAGAAATTGTCAGCTTTGAGCCGTCAGCAAATGACGCGGCGGATGCCGCAGTGCTCAAGATTTGCAAGTCACGGCAGTAGCGGCAAGGCTGGCGGGGACATGCGGACAGATAGCATTTTTTTGACGGGGTATGGAATTTGCTTTAAGTATTTATTATCAAAAACGTGACGATTTGTGATGCTATTTTTCGCCACCGCAACCGAACCGGGTTGACCGAATGCTGCTGTCCACCAAACTTTTTTCCAAGCTCACTCCCCAATTGCCCTTGGACGGTGAAATTTACCCCAAGGCCAAGAGTGATCGCCGTCTCGCCCCCAATATCCCCGGGCGGGGCGGGTCGAGGCGTGGTGCCCATCAGCGGTATGAAGCAGAGCTTCAGGTTTCGGTGTACGATGCTTCGGAAGAATCCGCCCCAATACGCTGCCTGAGCGAAGACCTTTCGTCATCTGGCATGCTGCTGCATTGGGCTGATGATGCGCCGCTCCCTGCCGAGGGGCAAAAGCTTGTGCTGCGCTTTACCATGCCGCCGGGCACCTTGCCGGAAGGGTATGAATCACGCGTGCGTATCCCCGCAGATGTTGTGCGTATTGTGGAAGGCGAGGATGGTGAAAAAAAGGTTGCCGTCAATTTTGTGCGCAATCTGGATAACTATCTGCGCCTGAGAAAGTGGCTGCGCCTGGTTGCAACTTCTGTAATTCTGCTTGCAATTTCTGTATATGCCGTTGCCTACATGCGGCAGGAAAGCCTGTTTTACTTCATGTTTGACGTGCCCGTATTTACCTATGGGATTGTTGCGTCCGTTTTTCTGGTGAGCAGATTTGTATTTTCCTTTTTTTACCGCAATGTTCCTGTTGATCCCGACTTTACGCCCGGGGTCACTATTGTCATTCCCTGCTTTAACGAAGAAGAATGGATTGAAAAAACCATCCAGTGCGCCATCAATCAGGATTACCCTCAGGAGAAACTCGAAGTTATCCTTGTGGACGACGGCAGCACGGATAAATCCATGGAGCGTGTGCGGCGCATCGAAAAGCAGATTCGTAAGGAAATAACCGGCGACCGCTTTGTGGTCATTGAACAGCCCTACAACATGGGCAAGCGCCACGCCCTTGCGGCGGGGGCCCAGCATGCCAAGTTTGAGCTGCTGGTCTTTGTGGATTCGGACAGTTTTCTGGAGCCGGACGCCGTGCGGGAAGTGGTGCAGCCCTTCCGCGACCCCAAGATGGGGGCTGTCTCCGGCAGAACAGAAGTGCAGAACAAATGGACAAACGCTCTCACCAAGATGCAGGCCGTGCGCTACTATGTGGCCTTTCGGTTCATCAAGGCGGCGGAATCCGTTTTTGACGGCGTGACCTGCCTTTCCGGCCCCCTTGCCTGTTACCGCAAGGATCTTGTGCTGCACTACCTTGATGAATGGCTCAACCAGAAATTTTTTGGCTATCCGGCCACGTTTGGCGACGACAGAAGCCTGACAAACTATATCCTTGCCCACCACCGCACAGGCTATCAGGATGCGGCGGTGTGTTCCACCATTGTGCCTTCGAGCATGCGTACCTTCATCCGGCAGCAAATGCGCTGGAAGCGCTCGTGGCTGCGTGAAACCCTGCGCGCCAGCTCCTTTATGTGGAGAAAAGAGCCCTTCATGGCGCTTTCTTTCTACATTGGCTTTTTGCTGCCGGTGCTGGCCCCGCTGGTTGTTGTGCGCACCATGGTGGTTATTCCAATTGAGCTTGGCCTGTTTCCCTACAAATACCTTGCGGGCATTCTTGTCACCAGTATGCTCATGAGCGCCTCCTATCTGTTGTTCAAACGCAGCAATCTGTGGCCTTACGGCATTGTTTTTTGCGTTTTCTATCTGGGGGTGCTGTTGTGGCAACTTCCTGTGGCAGTGCTCACGTTCTGGAAGTCGGAATGGGGCACGCGCAATACGTCTGCCGACGTGGCCGCACAGGAAAAGCTGCGCTACGAGCAGAAGATGTTCGTCATGCCCTCTGAAAGCGCCGTTGCCGCAGGAGCAGGGCAGCCCGCCGATCATGGCAAGCACGGTGAGGGCTAGGGCATGCGCGCGCTTTCCAAAGATACCTGGAAGATCCTGCGGTCATGCCTGCAATGGGTATTTCTGATTGGCCTGTGCGTATTTATTGTTCAGCTCTTTATTGAGAGGGGCAGGCCGCCGCAGTTTGACCGTGAATCGTGGACGCAACGCGATGGTTTTACGGCCATTTCTTACGGTTCTCTCACACGCGATGAAAAGCCGGGGCTGAACTCGCGCCAGCAGTTTGCGGAGCACGTGGCAGCCATTGAAAAGGCTGGCTATCAGTGGATAACTTCTGACGATGTCATCAGTTTTTATCGCGATGGAGAACCGCTGCCAGAGAAAGCCCTGTATCTTATGATGGAAGGGGGCCGCAAGGACTCGGTTATCTTTGGGCAGGAGATCATGGGTAAAACAGGGGTGCATGCCTCACTTTTTACAACCACCACCTCACTCAAAAGCTGGAACAACTTTTTTGTCACCAAGTCCAATGTGGCGGCGCTGGCAAAGAGTCCTTTCTGGGATGTGGGCAGCCAGGGGCGGGGGCTGTTGCCCATCAACGAAAACATGCCCAAGGTGACGCCCGGCTACTTTTTGACAGATTTTTTGCGCGATTCCACTGGATTGCCAGCAGAAACAGAAGAGCAGATGCGCGACCGGTTGGCGGCGTATTATAAAGAATCGTTTGAGCCGCTGGCAAAGCTCATGCCCGAGCCGCCCAAGGCTTTTGTGATGATGCCCGCCAACTCCTTTAACGGTTCAATGCCGCATGCGGTCAAAGAGGCCAACCGCGATCTGGTGCAGCAGTATTTTCAGATGGCTTTTTCCAGAGAAGGGGCGGCGTTCAATTCCGCAGTGGATGACCGTTTTGCGCTTACACGCCTACAGATCAAGCCGGATTGGACGGAGCAGCACCTTATGGAAGTGCTCTCGCTCAGAACCGCCAAACGCACACGGTTTTCATTGGCAGAGGGCGACACCGCCGATAGCTGGGTGTCATTTCGCACCAGGGTGGAAGCCTCGGGGCAGGATATTGTGCTGACCCCGCAGGAGGGCAGGGCTGACCCGGTCATCCTGCGCGGCAGCAACCTGTGGGATAATGTTTCGCTGTCCATGACCATTGCGCAGAAGGAAAACGTAGATCGCTACGTCTACCTGCGCTATGCAACGCCCAGTGCCTTTTTGCGCGTGACCCTGCACGGGGCGCGTCTGCTGGTGCAGGAGCGCGTTCCCGGTCAGGGGCTGTATACTATTGCGGATGAAACCATTTCCATCCAGCCGCCCTGGCGCTTTGATATCCTGCTCAAGGGCAACAGACTTAAGGTGTTGCTTGATGGAAAGGCGCTTGGCCCAGGATTTTTGCCAGTTTCACCCACATTGCGGCTTGGGGCGGTCGCTCTGGGTACCGACGATGTGGAGGGGTTCGAGGGACGCTTTGGTTCGCTGAATATCGTGCGTATTCCTTCGCTCTGGCGCATTGAATCCACGGGCAACGTCAGTTCTGGCAGTGTGGCTTCAGCCAGGGCGCAAGAGGTCACTGCATGCGTGGTGCCGCTGGCAGCCAGGGTCAGTGCTGGCAACGCAGATGCCGAAAGGGTTTCGCGTCAGGTGCTGCGCGCTAGGGCGGAGGGCAGCATGACCATTGCCGCTCTTGCCCCCGGCAATCTTGTTCTGGACGACAGCATGCTGCTGATTGCGCCCTTCAGCATAGAACAGAGCCGCAGGCTGTGGGACGGTATAATGGTGCAGCCCCTTGCCCAAAGCTCATGGAAGGATGTGGCGGCGACCCTCAAGGCCATTGCCGCCGCAGGCTATCGCCCCGTGGTGCGCCTTACGCGCGAGGCGGCGGCAGCGCTTGCGGCCTCGGACATTACCCTGCCCGCAGAGCATTACCTGCTTGATTTTACGCGGGCGGAAATCCCCGGCTCTCTTTGGACGCCGCTTGCCCATAGGCATAACCGAAACAATTTCCTTTATGCTACCGCTGAAAAGGGCGTTCTGTACGCTGCGGGGGGCAACTGATGCGCGCCAGTCTCCTTTATTCCAGTCTGCTGTTGACCCTGTGCTGCGGCTTTGCCGCAGGCGCTGTCTGTGCGCAGGAATTTCCGGCTGGGGATAACCGGGCGCGCCTCGATCAGCCTAGTGTTGCGTCCACGAAATTGATCCATATCAAGCGGTCAACGGTTTTCCCGTGTAGGTCCACTTGAATGGTTTGGCCCAGAGCTGGTTGTAGCTCTTGATGTAGTCCATGATCTGATCAACCAGTTCCTGTTTTGACTTCCAAATTCCGCCTCGAATCACGTCTCGGCTGAATATATTGAACCAGATTTCTATCTGATTCAGCCAGGAAGAATATGTTGGCGTAAAATGCAGCGTGATCCGCCTCTTGCCTGCCACCCAGTCTTTGATTTTCTGGTGCTTATGGACAGCCAAGTTGTCTACGATCACGTGCAGATGTCTGCCAGGATTCTTTCGATATAACTGCTTCAAAAACAAAAGAAATTCTTCATGGGTTGCGCTGTCAACACAGCGACCTGAGACGGCACCACTGTGGACAGCCAAGGCCGCCAACAGGCAGGTGGTGCCGTTTCTTTTGTACGTTGCCGTTAGCCTTCGGCTTGCGCCGGGCTTCATGGGTAACAAGGGCTGCGTCCTGTCCAGAGCCTGTATCTGAGATTTTTCGTCAACCGACAGAACCAGCGCGTTTTCCGGCGGATTCATGTAAAGCCCGACAATTGCCGCCTGCTTTTCTTCAAACTCGGGATCAGGACTTTTTCCACACCAATAGGCGGTCTTGTGCGGCTTGATGACAGCCTCAGACAAGATTTTCTGCACTGTGGACTTCCCGTGTCCCGTCACCTCCGCCAATTTGCGCACACTCCAACGAGTGCTCCCATCAGGCGGAGTGGTGCACGCCAGCGCAACTACGCTCACTCGCTCATCTGCTGAAATTTCTTGAGGTCTTCCACGGCCTTGCTTGTCTTTGAGCCCATCAAGGCCTTGCTCCAAGAAGCGTTTGCGCCATTTCAAGCAGCTTTGCCAGTTCAGTCCGGTTTTTTCAGCAATATTATGCAGGCTCAAACCTTCTGAGGCCAGCAAAATCACCTTCGCCCGCAAGGCAAGTCGTTGCTCTGTTTTTCCTGAACCAACCCACATCGTCAGCGTACTTGCTTGCTCCTGATTCAAATCGACCCGGACTCGTGCAGCCATAAACACCTCCTTGGATGGGAGGCATTATTATCTATTTATTTGAAGGACGCAACACTAGAGGGCTGGAACCTGTCAAAAACCCCAATTCCGCAAAGGGGCAGGAGCAGACAAGAGGCGCGGAACCGGAAAAGCTCTCGGCAGCCTACTATTACAATCGCGCCAACTATGCCATCAGCCGCGAAATGTACGCGGAGGCTCTGGGCGAAATCGACAAGGGCATGGATCTGGATCCTGGTTTTCTGCCCTTCATCACGCAAAAGGCCCTTGTGCTTTCGCGCCTGTCGCGGCACGAGGATGCCGCGCGTTTCTATTCGCTGGCGCTTGAAGCCAGGCCGGACGATGCGCGGCTTGCGGCCCTTGCGGCAGAAAATATCCAGAGCAGCCGGGCCAGCGATCCAGCGGCCCTTTCCGCTGATCTGGCAAGGTTTTTCAGCGGTCTTTCCGTCCAGGTGACGCCGGAGCTTCTCAAACTGCTGGCCGAGCGGCAGGATCAGAACAACGCTGTCTTTTTGCCCGCCCTGCGCGCTGCAGGGGCCGTTGGCAAGCTCACGGACGAGGAGCAGGCGGTGCTCAAGGCCTGCCTTGCCAACAACGGCACCGTTGCAGCAGCTCTGTTGCGCCGGCAGAACGACTGGCCACATGGCTCGGAACCGTTACGGGCCGTGTTTGAGGCCATGACCGCCCGCGCCCTGCAACTGGCTGGCAAGCAGGACGAAGCCGAGGCTTTTTATCGGCAGGCAGCCACGCGGGGCTTTAGTCAGGAAACCTTGAACGCCATCAAGGCGCAGGCCTACCTGAACCTTAACGAGCAGAAAAAGGCCGCCACGGTTTACGAGCAGGGCTGGCGAATGGCTTCCAGCCCGCAGGTCTGGGCCGTGCGCGCTGCAGATGCCTACGCCGCCTCTGGCGGCATCAAGGATGCCTGCGATATACTTGAAAAGGCAGCAAAGATTGCCCCGCACGACCTGTATTTGCAGGGGCAGCTCTATTACCGCCTCGCCCAGGCCGGAAAAACCGCCGAACTCAAGGCGCTTGAGCAGAGGCTTGAGGCAAGCGGCAATGACATTGCCGTAAATTTTGGCAAATTCCTGTTCGCCCGGCAGAGCAAAAACCGGGATGCCATGCAAAAAGCCCGGCAGGCCGTTGTGGAGCATGTGGACGATGTCAGCGCTGTTCACGCGCAGGACGACATCCGGCTGATTGTCGCCAGCCTTGGGTTCAGCGGTGCGCAGGCCCCGCAGGAGCAGCAGGCAGAACTCATGCGCAACAACGGCTGGGAGCTGTGGGACAGCGGAAAAATAGACGATGCCTATGTTTCGTGGCGCGATTCCATTGCTCTTGACCCCCAGCATGGGCAGAAGGCTGGCCCCTCCATGTGTGCGGTCTTGTTGCAGCAGGGCAGAACTGCGGACGCCATGGAACTTTTCCGCATGCAGTACCCTGAAATGCCCGTATTCTCTCTTGCCTTGTATCTGATAAAGGACAAGCAGTGGTCTGCGGCTTACCCGCTGTTGCGGTCTATGGCTGCCCCCTCGGGCGCCAATGCCCCATGGTACGCGCTGGCCCTTGCCGCAGGCGCGCTTGAAGGCGGCGACATCCGCGCAGTGGAAACCAGCGCCAGGGCCTTGCTCGCCCTTGATCCGCCGCAGGAAAGCCACACGGTCAGTATTCCCGCCGCTGATGCGGGGGCAGGGCAGTTGCAGTTGAGCAGGTCGCTCTATCTCTCCATGCTGTCGGAATATCTGGGCAAGCTGCTGGATCAGCAGAATGTTGCCTTGATCCCCGAACTTCTGGCCAGCAGGCAGCTTCAAGGCATACCCGCGCCTCAGGCCGCTAAAATGTTGAGCGAAGCTGGTTTCAGCCTTGCAGTTGGCGACAGCGCGCAGGCTGCGGTGCCTTTGTGGCAGCGTGCGCTTGCGCTCAGCCCCGATCTGCCCGAGGCGCATCTGGGTATGGCCCTTGCCGCCGCCATGCAGGGAAATATGACAGCTGCGGAGATTCATCTGAACGCGGCCCCTGTCAATACTTCGGCCCGGCATGAATTCATTCTTGGCCGCATCAGGATACTTGAAGGGCAGACGGATGTGGCTCTGCGTCATTTTGACAACTTTTTGCGCGCGGAACCCGGCAATCTTGCCGCACGGTACGCAGTTTTCAATATTTTTATGTCGCTGGCAGACTACACCCGCGCCCGCGCGCTTTATGGCGAATTTAAAAATGCCGCAGGGCCTACCGCCCGGCTGTATGAAGGGCAGTGCGCCCTTGCCTTGGGCGATGCCGGTCGGGCAGAGGCGATTTTCCGTTCTCTCATGGTCAAGGGTGCAACCACAAGGCCTGTGGCGCCACTGCTTGTGGCAGCTTTGCGCGCCCAGAACCGCTGGGCGGAGGCGGCTTCCATTTTGCAGCAAAGCGGCCTGCCAGATCCGGAAAAACTTACGGCTCTGCGCCGTCAGGCCGAAGACGCACTGGCTGAAGCCCGCTACCCTGCGGCGCGCGGCTACGCGCAGACCTATCTGGCCGATGATCCGGATTCCGCCTATGTGCAATCGCTGTACAACAGCTCCCTGCGCGATGAGTACAGGATGCAGGCTGACCGCCTTGAAAAGCTCAAGCGCGAACAGATACGAATTGCCCGAGGCACGCTTGATCCTGAACGCCTTGCCCCGCAGGAAAGGGAAAAACTGGCGGAGCTGCGCTCCGGCGGTCAGGCTGCGCTTGAGCCCGACAGATCGCTCCTTGATGATGCGCAGACGCATGCCGAAGGCCTGCTTGCCCGCAACACCATACAGCGCGACGCGCTGGAAAGCGTGCTGGATATTTCTCTGCAACGCCATGACTACAATGAAGCGGCCAAAATCTCCCGCCATATGGCGCAGGAATATCCTTACGACATGCACTATCAGTTGCAGTCTGCCGTGCATTCCGGCGCAGTGTCGCGTTTCGACCGTGCTCTGCCTGTGGTGCAATCCCTTTCGGCCCGTGGGCCAAACGGGGCGGGCATGGCCCTGTGCTTTGCCAACATAACCTCGCAGTCGGACGGCAAAAGTTATACCCCGCAGGATGTTGCCGCTTATCTGGATCAGCTTGGCGCAAACTATCGGCCGGTTTCCCTGCCGGAGTTTCTGGCTCCTGCACCCACTGACGCGGCCACTGTTGCGCCGGGTAAAATACCTCTGCTGCTCGTCATCGGGCAGACGCGGCCTGAAGAACTGCAAGCCATAGACGCCGCTCTGGCTCAACGTGGCGGCAGGGCCGTACTGTTGGTGAGCAGGCAGTCGTTTATTCCCGGCACGCCGGACGACCTGCCCAATACTGCGCTCTTGCGCAGGCTTGTGGCCACAGGCCGCTGGGAACTGGCGCTCACGGATACCTCGGGCCGCACCATTGTGGATGTAACAGGCCGCAGGGGCGGCTTCTGGGCACGGCGCGCAATGGTGGACGGACGGCCTGAAACTGTCGAAGAAATGAAACACCGCTGGGCTTCAGCCATGGCCGAAGCACGCCAGCTTGCGCAGTCTCAGGGCTTTGCGGTGACGGCGTGGATGTACCCCGGTGGCGATTACGGGCAGATCAGCCTCAACGGCGATGCGGACATCCGGCAGGCCTATACCGAGGCTGCCCGCGAGGTTTTTGCAGTGGCCTTTGTGCCCACTGCCAACGGCTATCACACCAACAGCCTTGATCCGCTGTTTGTGCCAGTGCGCAACGTGTATGCGCAGCTGGACGCCAAGGCCATAGCCTCCATGCCGCAGAACCATCCCACGCGCCTCGCTGTGCAGACAGAGGGATTGCTGGCAAGCTGGCACGGGCAGTTGCCGCGTGCGGAAATGCTCTTTGCCCGGGCGGCCTCGCTTGGCCTTTCGCCTGCGGATAACGCCTATTACCGCGCCAGCAACGCGCTGTTTGACGAAGATGCGCCCTATGCCAACGAGCTTGCGCGCGAAGCAAAGCGGCTTGATCCGGATAACCCGCGAACGGACGAACTCCTTGATCGCGCGCAGCGGCTTTTGCGGCCCAGGGCCACGTTCAGCCCCCACGGATGGACAGACAATGCCGGGCGCAGTTTTGCGGAATACGAACTTAAGGCTTCCACCTTTTTGCAGGAGAATCTCTCTGCCCAGGCTTCGGTTTCCGATCTGTGGTGGAAGAGCGACCACAATTCGCTGCACGGTCACGCCATCGGCATCGGGCTGCGCTACTTCCCTTTCAAGCAGCATTGGCTTGATCTGATGGTGCGCGATGTGCAGCCGGACAGCGGTTCTTCCTTTATGGAAGCCCGCGCTGCCTGGCGCGGCGTGTATTCGGTCGATCCCTTGCGCATCAACGGGCCGTACACCCTCAGCTACAGCCGACAGTCAATCGAGACGGCGGAAAGCGTCAAAAAGGGTGTGTACGCCGACAGGCTGGGCCTGAATACCGAGGCCCGCATACTGGACTGGGGCGTGCTTCAGGCCGAAATCTTCGGCACCCAGCGCACGGATGGCAACCGCACTGTGGGCGGCACCGTCAGCCCCCGCTATATTGTGTGGGACAAGCCGCAACTCCAGGTGGGCTATCTGTTCAGTGCAGCCGACAGCGACAGGAATCCTGCCGACTATTACGCCCCTCAGGAATACGTCAACCATATGGCTGTGGCCTCGTTTGACGTGGCGCTTTTTGACCAGATGCACGTGCGCGGCTTTGCCGGATATGGTACGGCCATATCCAAGAACAAAAACTGGGAGCAGGTTCTGCGTTACAGCCTTGATCTGAACTGGGTTCCTGCCGATAACTGGAGCCTTGCCCTTGGCTACAGGCGTATGGAACTGCCCGACTACAACATGGATGAATATTCACTGAACCTGCAATACGTTTTTTAAGAGCTGTTCAGTGTTCTGCGCCGGGCCGTCTGGCCCTTGCGTTAAATCCGTCCGGGCCAAAGCGCCGGGGAGGTTGTTATGAAATGTCTGCGTTCTGCCGCTTCTGCGGGACTGCTTGTGCTGTGTTGCGCATTTCCGGCGGTGGCAGCCGATGCATGGGTGGCGGATTGGGACATGCCCAACGGGCTTGCTGAACTGCGTCAGGGCAACTTTAAAAACGCGCTCATGTTTGCCGCGTATTTTGACAGGCAGGGCAGACCCTTCCTCACCGA
Source organism: Desulfovibrio faecalis (assembly GCF_053570625.1). Taxonomy (NCBI): domain Bacteria; kingdom Pseudomonadati; phylum Thermodesulfobacteriota; class Desulfovibrionia; order Desulfovibrionales; family Desulfovibrionaceae; genus Desulfovibrio; species Desulfovibrio faecalis. The sequence goes on along the minus strand of NZ_JBRBQR010000001.1, from coordinate 2,324,988 downwards.
TGACATGAAAAAGGCCTTGCGCGGCGGGCTTGGGGCTTCGCTGGGCCAAAGCCCCAATGCACAGGGCGTGTTCCTTTCAGTCGTTAATGACGTGGTTGAAGCCCCCGGTAAATCTGTGCAAAAGGACCCCTCCCTTGTGAGCCGGCTCATGGCTACGGACGCCAGCCGCGCCGCGCACCGCAGCGATCTGCTGGCCCTGCTGGCGGCCTATCCCTTTACAGGGCTGGAACTTGATTACGAAAGGGTCAATATGGATGACTGGCCCCGGCTGCTGCAATTTGCGCAGGAGCTTTCCGCCACGCTGGCTGCTCAGGGTAAAAAACTGCGGCTGGTCATGGAGCCAAAGCAAAAGTACCTGCAAGGCAATCTGCCCGCAGGCCCGCAGTATGTGGTGATGGCCTACAACCTGCACGGCAATCACAACGGGCCGGGGGCCAAGGCTGACGATGCCTTTTTGCGCCAGTTGGCCCAGTGGTGCGCTCACTGGCCTGTTAAGCCTGGGTTGGCGCTTTCTGCGGGCGGTTTTGCCTGGACGGGCAGGGGCGTTGTGGATCTTACCGAGCGCAAGGCCGCCGCATGGGCGCAGGGCGCGGGCGTACAGCCCAAGCGCGACCCAGCCAGCCATGCCCTGTACTTTAAGGCGGCGGACAACACCCCAGGCAGCCCCCTGCTTGCCAAGGGGGGAACCACTGGCGGCAGTTGCGAAATCTGGTATGCGGATGGTGAAACCCTTGCCCATTGGGCCGATGTGGGGCGCAGCCTTGGCTTTGGCGATGTGAGCCTGTGGCGTCTTGGCGGCAACACGCCGGAATCTCTGGCTAAAATTTCAGGAAAGTAAGTGATGACGCCGCAAAGCAGTGATATGCAGGTGCGTTTGCACACCTTTGGAACCATTGTGTGCCTGGCGGTATTGCTGCTGTGCGCCAGTTTTTGCACGGTTTTTGCGGCCGTGGTTCAACCCTCGCGGAGCCTGTATGTGGGCGCGGGATTCAGCGGTGGTGACGGACTCAGCGCAGACAGGCCGCTAGGCAGCATCAACGCCGCGCTGCAAAAAGCCCGTAAAGGCGATGTCATCGTTGTTGCGCCGGGAGTATACCGGGAATCCATACGGGTTTCCACAGCGGGGCTTACCATTTTGGGCAGCGCACCCGGCAAAGATGCGCTTCAGGTTGTTATCGCCGCTCCGGCTGGCAAATCAGGGTATGTGCTTGCCGACAGCGCCGATACCATATGGCGCGGCATTGCCTTTCGCATCGGGGACAGCGCCGCAATAAATTTGCGTGGTTTTACCGGGCGGTTTGAATTTTGCCATTTTACCTCTGAAAGCCCGGTGCCGGGCATTGAAGTATATGGCGGCGATTTTGTGTTTCAGGGCTGTACCTTTTCGGGCGGGGCCGAGCCGACAGCCATGCTGGCGCTCAATGGGCAGGCAGGGCGCAAGAGCCGTGTGACTCTGGCTTACTGCCTGTTCCGCGATAACCCCGGCGGCGCTGTGCTGCTGCGGGGTGAGCAGGATGTGCGTTTTGTGAACTGCCTCTTTGCCGCCTGCCGTTTTGTCGCCATGCGTCAGGCCGGGGTAGGAGCGCAAATTTCTGCCGTCAACAGCATATTTTTTCTCAGCCCGGAGCCAAGTCTGTTTTTACAGTCGCCCTCCGCTCCCAAAGCGCGCCTTGAAAGCTGCCTGTACGCGCCAGCGCCCGGCGATTTCATGAAATGGCAGGCCAGGCCTCTCGACCAGCAGCCGGAAGTTACCGCTGTGAACTGCATCACGGCCTCTCCCCGTTTTGTGGGCGGGCGCAATGCCTTGATAAACCTCTGCGTGGACGACACTGTTAATGCCCCGGTATGGCGTTCGCTCACGCCAGCTGCTGCAAAGCTGGGGCTGAAAATCACCCTTGCGCTGAATACGGACGCGCTCTCTCCGCAATACTGGCAGATGATTGTTCCGGAGGTAAACGCGGGATTTGAAGTGGCCTCCCACGGTGCCGTGCATGCCAGCATTACATCTGCCGAGGTATTGCGCGTTGGCTGGTTTGATCCGGCGGGCACATCAGCCTCTCTGTCCATAGATCAGGCAGAGCAATTGCGGGTGGTTGCGGACAGCAAGGAGCTGTGTGTTATTGACCTTGCAGTCCAGCCCTATCTTTCCATGGGGGCGCTGGTGCGTCAGTTGCAGGAGAAAGGCCTCAGGGCGGAGCTTGTGAGCCTGAGCCACGAGAAAATTCCCGCCTATCTGCTGGCCCCGGTACAGGAGCAGGATATCTTTTTTGCGCGGCACAATGCGGAACTGGTCATGGATACCAGGGCATACATGCACTACATGCTGTCTGAATCGCGCCGTAAGATTGAGCAAGGCCTGCGGGAGTATCATGCTGCGCAAAAAAACTGCACGGCTTTTGTGTGCCCCTACAGCGAGAGCAATACAAATATCCGGCAGGCCATGCAGTCTACGGGTTTTCAGGTTGCGCGCAGCCATATGGCGCAGCGCTTCCTATCTGCCGTTGAACGCGTCGATCTCTCTGCCCTGCAAAGCATTTCTCTGAAAGATATCGTGCCCGGCGCGCCAACGCCCAATCTCAAGGAAATGCTGCGCATGTATCTGGATTATCTGAAGTACCACGGTTCCATCATGGGGCTATACAGCCACGGAGCCAACGAATGGACAGCCAATCAGTGGATAGACCTCTTTGAGGTCTTGCGCGAAAACCGTTCTGTAAAAACAGCCGGGCTTGCGGAAATAGCCGCCATAGTCAAGGAACAGTGCGAATCAACAGGGCCGTGGACATACCGCTGCCCCTCGCAATCTGGCCCTGTGGGCGGCGAGACATCGTTCAGGCCTGGGCAGGATTCACCCCTGATTGGCGCTGGCGTGCCGACAGAATTTAACACGGATTATGCGGGCAGGCCTTTGCAGGCAGGGCAGAGGCCCAATATCGGCTTGTACTGACGGCAAACAAGACTATCGCTGCCATCAAGCGCTCTCAGGCGCAAAAAAAGGAGTCGCCTTTTGGGTAACTCCTTTTTTGTGGGCGTTTGCAGAAAATCCGGCAGACCAGCTCTTACGCCTGTGCTACCAAGCCTGTTCGAGCAGGGTGACGATATCATCGTGCGAGGGCATGCGCGGGTTGCTGCTGGTGCAGATGTCTTCCAGCGCGTTGGCGGCCATGGAATCCAGGCTTTGACGGTAGACCTGTTCGTCAACTTTAAGCTCGCGTACCCGTGCGGGAATCTTCATGGACGTGTTGAGGTCGCGCACGGCGTTTATCAGGTTGCGCGTGCCTTCTTCCACCGTGGTGCTTTCAAGGCCGATAAAGGCAGCAATTTCTGTGTATTTGACGCCTGCGTCAAAGCTGTTGAAGCCTATGACAAAGGGCAGCAGCACGGCATTGGCAAGGCCATGCGGAATGTGGAACAGGCCGCCCAGGCTGTGGGCCATGCTGTGGGTAACGCCAAGGCCGCTGTTGGTAAATGCCAGCCCGGCCATGCACGAGCCGATGAGCATGTTGTCGCGCGCGGTCATGTCGTCGCCGTGGTCATAGGCGCGCTTGAGGTAGGAAAAAACATTGCGGATGGCCTGCTCCGCGTAGATAGCTGTAAACACGTTGCTGTAGCGCGAAGTGTAGGCTTCCACCGCATGGGTCAGCACATCCATACCGGTTGCGGCGGTCACGTGCGGGGGCACGGTACGCGTAAATCGGGCGTCAAGGATGGCGGCGTCAGGAATGAGCATTTCGTCATTCAGCGGAATTTTCACCGAATTGACCTTGTCGGTGATGACCGCAATGGAGGTCACTTCCGAACCTGTTCCGCTGGTGGTGGGGATGGCGACAAGCGTTGTTTTTCTGGTTCTTCCGGGTTTTCCGTGGGTAACCCCTGTCAGGAACTGGCCGGGTAGAGGTTTAGACCGCCACAGAAGAAGTAGATGGCTGTCTTGAAATGCTCCCGGTTCCTATAACCGCAAGCCTTCCTCTTGATGGCCATGATCTTGCTGTTGAGGCCCTCGGCCACGCCGTTGGTGATCCTGTGGCGGCAGAAGGTCAGGATGTTCTCAAGATGTCTCTGAATCAGTCCGCCCACTTTGCGCATTGGGGCAAGATCTGACCTGTTCACCCAGACCAGCCATCGCTTCACAAAACGTCTGGCCCATCCCGTGCTCAGGTACTTCCAGACGTCGTTCAGGCTTTCCTTCATGGCCCAGGCCTTGGCCACCTTGAGGTTCGCTGTCTTCAAGGCCTCCAGGGCTGGCCGGTGTTTGTCCGGCAGATTCTCCTCCCGGTATAGCCAGAGGAATTTCGTGCCCTTGAGTCGATGGTCATCCTGACTTGTGAGTTCGCGGTGCTCTTGCTTGCGTACCCGGTCCACAGCCTCGCCTACGTGTTTCATGACGTGGAACCGATCGTGAACGATTTTCCCCGCCGCGTCCGGCACATGTTTGAGCGTAGCTTTAAAATAGGGCTCCCACATGTCCATGGCCACGGCCTTGATCCGCTCCAACTGCGCCTTGGTGAACTGAAGGTAGTACCCCTCAAGGCTTTCGGCCTTACGCTCGTCGGCCACATACTCCACCGTGCTGCCGATCAGATCACAAACCACGGTCACATAGTCGTGCCCCTTGCGGAATGCCTTCTCGTCAACGCCAAGATACCGCGAGGGATTCGATTGCTTGCGCTCCCGGCCCCGGCGCACCGCCCTTTCCATGACACCCCATGCTTCGTCCCAGGTGATGCGCAGGATGCGCCGCGCTCCTGTTACGGTGGCGCACTCGGTCAGCACGTCGATGATCAATCGCTCCATCAATATGGTGAAACGTGCCTTGGACTCGGCCCAAGGCACGTTGACCTGAAGGACGCCATGCTCGGGGCAGTCCACTCGGGGAATCCGAGCATGCAGGAACGTCTTGAACTGGCACGTGTCCAGATGGCGCCAGACACGAGGCTCGGCATGGTCGCGGCAAGCCAGCTCTCGACCACAAGTAGGGCAAAACCAGCGAACACCAGGACCATGCTCCACGCGGATGTCTACCCGACCTTCCGCCGTGTCCAGTTCAACAGCCTCAACAAACCAGGGCTCGGTCAGCCCGAGAATCCGAAAATATAGGTCCGTATCCTTCATTGGTGCCCTCCGGGAAGGACATTAGCAGATCAGCTACCCACGGAAAACCCGGAAGAGCCACTGTTTGAGCACACTCCGAGTTAGCAGAATGCCAAGAGCTAAAGAAAACAAAACGCCAAAGCCAATAGCTCCATACAGCAACCTGGCCGAAAATTGAGCAAGTTCTCTATTGTCATCGGCTTGCCGCTTACCATTGCTAACCTTTGTAGCGACCATCTCTTTGATCTCTTTTTGGAGATCAAGACCAGTTCGCGACGTATCACTTAGCATAAAATCTTTAGCTTCAATGTAGTTACGGTTAGTGGCAAGGTTAACAAGCTTGTCGGCGCTGCTCCTGTAAGCGAGCAATACCTTCATAAAGCGTTCATACTGTTCCCGGCTATTGGCTGAGATGAGAGTTACTTCAACATTTTTTAGGTTTACACTAAAAGTGGAACGCATAGTAGCAATTTCTTCAAGGTAAGGCTTAAAATCCTTAATTTCTTCATCCAAAACTAATTCCCGAAGAAGTATGCGCATCTTCATAAAATTTTCCATCATGGAAACAAGATCTTTCATCGGCTCAGTTGCACGAGTGTAAAGCCGTGCATCTGCTTCCTCCATCTGCTCCATTTTTGAAATCGCAAACACACCCACACATATTGTGATAAGGGTGACCGCCATAAATGCCATCAACATCTTACCCTGAAGCTTCATGGAAAAAAACTGACTCATCATATCCCCCAATATGTACTTTATTGCGAAGAAAACTGGCCATCAGCACAACGCCAATAAGCAGATCGCCAAAATATCTCTGCATTTACAAATTCAATATATGTTATTTTACTTACATCCAACATCCTAACAAATTAGATAATAACATATTTCTAATGATTTTAAATGACAATTATTAAACCTCAGCATTACCCCATACCTCTGATAGTAAACTTAATGTTAATAAATAGAGACAACACAGCAATATAAATTAATATTATTTTTTTACAGATAACCTTACTATAGATCAAAACACTTCAATTTTATTCATAGGAAAGTATTTTACAAACATGCGTAGACCACCTGACTTACAACATAATATAAATTAAACTTATTTATCTTCAACATCAATAAATAATCCTTATTGTATTATTAAACATCAAAACAGTATGCAACATACTCTAAATATACTCTCAAATTATTCTGCGAAACATTGCAATGCCACACTCACACAAAACTACCGCATGTCTTCAAAAATTTGCATCACTGATGCAACGTTGATTAATATTTCTAGTTACATGATTTTTATGAAAAATTGCAATTCACTCCAAACGCAAACTAACTCCATTCCACTTCCGGCAGTTTCTTCCACAAATCACATGCATGAGTTGTTATTCAAATTGGGAAATATAAACATAACCAATTGACACAATTAGCATTACATACGTTACCCCTGCCAATTGCCATCCATGCCACCAGCAATGGAGGAGCGTTAACGAGGTGCGACGCATAAAAACACCGCCCATTTCTGGGCGGTCTTCCAAAGGAACGGGATTGAGAGGGTCATCCGTTCTTCATTTCAACTATGAGCCGCTGTAATGCCTGGGACTGCTGCGCAAGATCAGCTACAGCTGTAGATGCCTGTTCCATTGCCTGAGCTGTTTCGGCAGAAATAGTAGCTACCTGCTCCACAGAATGGTTAATTTCCTCACTTGCAGCGGATTGTTGTTCACTGGCGGTTGCAATAGATTGCACCTGGTCATTTACCATGTGAACAAATTCCAGAATCTGCTTGAGCGATTCGCCGGACTTGGCCGAGAGCTTTGCGGCTTCTTCAATGGACACGCCAGCCTGCTCTACGTTGTGGATATTCTTGCGCGTCCCCTCCTGAATACCCAATATTGTTTGGGCTCTTTGGAGCATGGTCCTGGTGTTCGCTGGTTTTGCCCTACTTGTGGTCGAGAGCTGGCTTGCCGCGACCATGCCGAGCCTCGTGTCTGGCGCCATCTGGACACGTGCCAGTTCAAGACGTTCCTGCATGCTCGGATTCCCCGAGTGGACTGCCCCGAGCATGGCGTCCTTCAGGTCAACGTGCCTTGGGCCGAGTCCAAGGCACGTTTCACCATATTGATGGAGCGATTGATCATCGACGTGCTGACCGAGTGCGCCACCGTAACAGGAGCGCGGCGCATCCTGCGCATCACCTGGGACGAAGCATGGGGTGTCATGGAAAGGGCGGTGCGCCGGGGCCGGGAGCGCAAGCAATCGATCCCTCGCGGTATCTTGGCGTTGACGAGAAGGCATTCCGCAAGGGGCACGACTATGTGACCGTGGTTTGTGATCTGATCGGCAGCACGGTGGAGTATGTGGCCGACGAGCGTAAGGCCGAAAGCCTTGAGGGGTACTACCTTCAGTTCACCAAGGCGCAGTTGGAGCGGATCAAGGCCGTGGCCATGGACATGTGGGAGCCCTATTTTAAAGCTACGCTCAAACATGTGCCGGACGCGGCGGGGAAAATCGTTCACGATCGGTTCCACGTCATGAAACACGTAGGCGAGGCTGTGGACCGGGTACGCAAGCAAGAGCACCGCGAACTCACAAGTCAGGATGACCATCGACTCAAGGGCACGAAATTCCTCTGGCTATACCGGGAGGAGAATCTGCCGGACAAACACCGGCCAGCCCTGGAGGCCTTGAAGACAGCGAACCTCAAGGTGGCCAAGGCCTGGGCCATGAAGGAAAGCCTGAACGACGTCTGGAAGTACCTGAGCACGGGATGGGCCAGACGTTTTGTGAAGCGATGGCTGGTCTGGGTGAACAGGTCAGATCTTGCCCCAATGCGCAAAGTGGGCGGACTGATTCAGAGACATCTTGAGAACATCCTGACCTTCTGCCGCCACAGGATCACCAACGGCGTGGCCGAGGGCCTCAACAGCAAGATCATGGCCATCAAGAGGAAGGCTTGCGGTTATAGGAACCGGGAGCATTTCAAGACAGCCATCTACTTCTTCTGTGGCGGTCTAAACCTCTACCCGGCCAGTTCCTGACAGGGGTTACCCACGGAAAACCCGGAAGAACCCAAACAGTTAGGGGAAGATCCCGGTTACCTGCATCAAGTAGCCTCTGAAATTGCTTCAGGCCAGCTTGATCTGACTTTCAAGCCGTACTCTGGGGATGGTGGTGTTTACGGTGTGCTGATCAAAATGGTCAGTAACCTTAAAGCCAAGATTGCTGAGGCAGATAGCAAGTCCCAACAAGCAGAGCAACAGGCGAAAGCTGCGCAAGAAGCTACTGTGCTCGCAGAAGAAGCTACGCGAAAAGCTGAACGGGCCAAGGCAGAAGGTATGCTTCAGGCTGCGCAGCAACTTGAGGGCGTTGTTCAGGTGGTATCTTCCGCTTCGGAAGAACTCTCAGCGCAGATTGAGCAGTCAAGCCGTGGTGCAGATGAGCAGTCGGGCCGTGTGCGCGAAACAGCAACCGCCATGGAAGAAATGAATGCAACAGTTCTGGAAGTTGCCCGTAATGCCCAACAGGCTGCAGATGTTTCTCATCAGGCTCGCCAGCAGGCCCAGGAAGGATCTAAAATTGTCACTGACGCTGTTAAGAGCATCGAAGCTGTGCACGCCCAGTCCATCGCGATCAAGGAAGATATGGATGTTCTTGGTAAGCAGGCTGAAGGTATCGGGCAGATCATGGGGGTGATCGCTGATATCGCTGATCAGACCAATTTGCTGGCTCTCAATGCTGCCATTGAAGCCGCTCGGGCTGGTGATGCCGGACGCGGTTTTGCTGTGGTTGCCGATGAAGTACGCAAGCTTGCTGAAAAGACCATGACCGCTACCCAGGAAGTGGGCAATGCCATCACAGGTATTCAGGAGGGTACACGCAAGAATATCTACAACGTAGAGCAGGCTGGCGTGTCCATTGAAGAAGCCGCAAAGCTCTCGGCCAAGTCCGGCGAATCGCTCAAGCAGATTCTGGAATTTGTTCACATGGTAAATGACCAGGTGCAATCTATTGCAACCGCCAGTGAACAACAATCTGCTGCTAGTGAGGAAATTAACCATTCTGTGGAGCAGGTAGCTACTATTTCTGCTGAAACAGCTCAGGCAATGGAACAGGCATCTGCATCTGTAGCTGACCTTGCGCAGCAGTCCCAGGCATTACAGCGGCTTATAGTTGAAATGAAGAACGGATAACCCTCTCAATCCCGTTCCTTCGGAAGACCGCTCAGAAATGGGCGGTCTTTTGTGTGGCAGCCACTTGCGTATACCGCCTCGCGACCTGTTGATCTCTCTGTTCCACTTCCGTCCACCATGGTCTTTCCTTGTTCCACTTCAGAACACTGTCAGTGGCTCCGGCATGCCTGTCTGCATGTGCAAATTTTCTCAATTGAGCAGGGCCAAGGCCTGCCGGGTATGTCCGCTCATCCGCTACTGTCGCGAATTTTGCGGCATGACCTGTGCAAAGAAGGAAGCATTCGGATTCAACATCTAACAAGCGAGGCAGTTATGGCGCAAACCATGCAGGCGGCAGTTTGGCACGGCAAAAAAGACATCCGTGTTGAAACTGTACCCGTTCCCCCCGCTCCGGCTCCCGGTTGGGTTCAGGTCAAGGTCGATTGGTGCGGCATCTGCGGCTCGGATCTGCACGAGTACCTGGCTGGCCCCATATTTATTCCCACCGAGGCCCCGCATCCGCTTACGGGCAAGCAGGGGAGCGTCATTCTCGGGCACGAGTTCAGCGGCAAGGTTGTGGCGGTAGGCAGCGGCGTTGCCAATGTGAAGGTGGGCGACATGGTTGCACCAGATGCCTGCCAGCACTGCGGCGAGTGTCAGCCTTGCCGCGAAGGGCGTTACAATGTTTGTGAAAAGCTTGCCTTTACGGGCCTGCACAATGACGGCGCATTCGCTCCCTATGTGAATGTACCTGCGGAATTGTGTTTTATCATGCCAGAGGGTGTTTCGCCCGAGGCCGGAGCAGTCATGGAACCCCTTGCCACCGGCTTTAAGGCTGTGCGGATGGCGGGTAGCATTCTGGGCCTCAATGTGGTGGTGCTTGGCGCGGGAACCATAGGCCTAGGCACCATTATGGCTGCCAAAGCCGCTGGCGCGGGCAAGATTATTGTGCTTGAAATGTCCCGTGCGCGCATTGCCAAAGCAATGGAGTGCGGGGCAGACATTGTGGTGAACCCCAAGGAATGCGACCCTATTGCAAAGGTGAAAGAACTGACAGGCGGCTCCGGGGCCGATGTTTCCTTTGAGTGCATCGGCAACAAGCACACAGGGCCGCTGGCCATAGATGTGCTGCGCAACACCGGAACGGCCATTATTGTGGGTATTTTTGAAGAACCCAGCTCTTTCAACTTTTTCAGCCTCAGCGGCACGGACAAAAAGGTCATGGGTACGCTGGCCTACACCATTGAGGATTTCAAGGGCCTTGCCGCGCTCATGGCCAAGGGCGTCATCAAGGCCGAAAACCTGATTACCGGTAAGATCGAGCTGAAGGACATCATGGAAAAGGGCTTTCTTGAGCTGATCAACAACAAGGACGAAAACATCAAGATACTTGTGCGTCCCTGACGCGCTCGACGGCGCGTATGAGGGATAATCCTGCTGTTTTGCCACAGTTATTTGTGCGCGGGGCAGGATATGAAAGAGGGGTTGCGGAATGGTCCGGAACCCCTCGGTTAGTTTGAAGGCAGTGCAAAAATTGAACAGTGTTGTTTTCAGGGCAGAGTGATCAGCCGCAAAAAGTCGTCTCGTTTCAAACAGGAAGCAGAAAAAAATTTGTAAAAAATAATCTATTTAAATAAAAAGATATTTTTGATAGTAAGCGTCATCGACGATGGCGCAAGTATTCTGCCGCCCCGTCTGGAAACCAATCAGTCAACGGCATGAACCTGAAGTAAGGAGCGAATTCTCGCAACACCTTAAAGGACAAAAAATTCCATTTAGCCCTGCCGGAGCATTCATGGTTCAGTATTTGTGCGGATATTGGGTGCGTTTTTGTCCTGCGTTGTTTCAGATTCTCCTTTTGTTTCTGTTTACATTAAGTATATCGGTTTCTAGCAATGCAGCGAGCGCTGACAGTTTTAAAACCAGTGAATACTGGAACAGCACAGGGTTGGATTTCATTCACGCTGCCGATGCATACGCTCTGGGATATACCGGGGCTGGCACCACGATGGGCATGATTGACACTTCCGTACGCGGCGACCACCCGGAATTGGCTGGAAAAGTCATAATGATGGCCTTGCCTCTCGATGAGACAACAGGTCTGCCATACGTGCCAAACTGGGCATACGATACGCATGGCAGTCATGTGGCGGGCATCATGGCTGCTATGCGTAATGGTGTTGGCATGCACGGTGTGGCTTTTGACGCCGACCTTGTTTCGGCGGTCACACTTGGGAAAGCTTCAGCCAGCAACGAGAATCTTGTTTCGCCTGATTTGTTGAGCCTCTTTGCTGCGTATCCGGATATTCGCGTCATCAACAACAGTTGGGGTACGGATTTTTATCCATCGCTTGACCCTGCCAAAGACATTCCAGCAGATGTCATATCTGGCCAGAATGGTGAAATCAGAGCACTCCGCAAGCTCAGTGACGATTACGGCAAAGTCATTGTGTTTGCCGCCGGCAACAACAGTATGATCGCTCCCAGTGTTGAGGGCATGATGCCGCGTTATGCGCCGGACCTCACAGGCTGGATCAGCGTGGTTTCCCTTAATATTGCCGGGATCACTACAGCGACGGACGGAACACGCACTATTGGTCCGTCTGGGGTCAGTTATTTCAGTAACCTTGGGAGCAAAGCCTATCTTTGGACCGTTGCGGCTCCCGGCAGCGATATCAATTCGCTCAATGCCGCCACCAACGGCTATATGCTGGACAGCGGCACCAGCATGGCAGCGCCTTATGTGAGCGGCACTGTGGGCCTGGTGGCGCAGGCTTTTCCCTGGATGACCGGCAAACAGCTGGCTGATGCTGTGTTGACCTCTGCGGATAGTAATTATGTAGCGCCCACGCACCTTGTTCAATATACTGTTGATAAAGATGGTAATCCCAATAAGGTTATTATTGCTGTTATAGATCACAGTGTTCCTGCTCCGAATGATGTGACAATCAAACAGTGGATTGAACAAGTTTATCAAGGCGCAACGGCAGATGCTTTGAAAGCGCTGGTTGATCAGGGCAAGAAAGCAGTGAACGACCTGACAAAGGAAGACGTGTTTGGTCAGGGGTTGCTGGACGCGGGCAAGGCCGTGCGTGGCATCGCCCGGCTGGATGCCAACCGCATGTCAGCTACGGATGTGGTGACGTTGTCTGAACTGGGCCCTGGCAATTATGCGCTTGAAACGTTTGGTTCTTCCGGGTTTTCCGTGGGTAACCCCTGTCAGGAACTGGCCGGGTAGAGGTTTAGACCGCCACAGAAGAAGTAGATGGCTGTCTTGAAATGCTCCCGGTTCCTATAACCGCAAGCCTTCCTCTTGATGGCCATGATCTTGCTGTTGAGGCCCTCGGCCACGCCGTTGGTGATCCTGTGGCGGCAGAAGGTCAGGATGTTCTCAAGATGTCTCTGAATCAGTCCGCCCACTTTGCGCATTGGGGCAAGATCTGACCTGTTCACCCAGACCAGCCATCGCTTCACAAAACGTCTGGCCCATCCCGTGCTCAGGTACTTCCAGACGTCGTTCAGGCTTTCCTTCATGGCCCAGGCCTTGGCCACCTTGAGGTTCGCTGTCTTCAAGGCCTCCAGGGCTGGCCGGTGTTTGTCCGGCAGATTCTCCTCCCGGTATAGCCAGAGGAATTTCGTGCCCTTGAGTCGATGGTCATCCTGACTTGTGAGTTCGCGGTGCTCTTGCTTGCGTACCCGGTCCACAGCCTCGCCTACGTGTTTCATGACGTGGAACCGATCGTGAACGATTTTCCCCGCCGCGTCCGGCACATGTTTGAGCGTAGCTTTAAAATAGGGCTCCCACATGTCCATGGCCACGGCCTTGATCCGCTCCAACTGCGCCTTGGTGAACTGAAGGTAGTACCCCTCAAGGCTTTCGGCCTTACGCTCGTCGGCCACATACTCCACCGTGCTGCCGATCAGATCACAAACCACGGTCACATAGTCGTGCCCCTTGCGGAATGCCTTCTCGTCAACGCCAAGATACCGCGAGGGATTCGATTGCTTGCGCTCCCGGCCCCGGCGCACCGCCCTTTCCATGACACCCCATGCTTCGTCCCAGGTGATGCGCAGGATGCGCCGCGCTCCTGTTACGGTGGCGCACTCGGTCAGCACGTCGATGATCAATCGCTCCATCAATATGGTGAAACGTGCCTTGGACTCGGCCCAAGGCACGTTGACCTGAAGGACGCCATGCTCGGGGCAGTCCACTCGGGGAATCCGAGCATGCAGGAACGTCTTGAACTGGCACGTGTCCAGATGGCGCCAGACACGAGGCTCGGCATGGTCGCGGCAAGCCAGCTCTCGACCACAAGTAGGGCAAAACCAGCGAACACCAGGACCATGCTCCACGCGGATGTCTACCCGACCTTCCGCCGTGTCCAGTTCAACAGCCTCAACAAACCAGGGCTCGGTCAGCCCGAGAATCCGAAAATATAGGTCCGTATCCTTCATTGGTGCCCTCCGGGAAGGACATTAGCAGATCAGCTACCCACGGAAAACCCGGAAGAGCCAAACGTTTAACACCAAGGGCTACTTCGCCGAATTCAGCAATGATATCAGCCAGCGCCAGTGGAATGATGCCTACCATCATGCCAGTTTTCTGGCCGGGGCGGACGCCATGGCCCTGCGCGGCAAGGACGTGGGCTTGCGTAAAACGGGGGCTGGCCTGCTGGTTCTCAGCGGCATCAATAGCTATTCCGGGGCTACCGTGGTTGACGGCGGAGGCCTGGCCGTGAGCAAAAGGGCAGACGGCACTGGCGGCGTACTGCAAAACAGCGATGTGCTCGTGCGCCAGGGCGGTGTATTGCTGGGTGATGGGGTAATACAGAAGAAAGTCGTCAATTACGGCACTGTTGCTCCGGGCTATCGCGGCCTGACGCTCACGGTAAATAATTACACCCAGTCAGGTCAGGGCACGCTGCAAATCGGTTTCAATTCCAATAATCAATATTCTGTGCTCAGTGCAAACTCTGCAACTCTTGACGGAGCCCTGCGGTTTTCTCCTTCGCCGGGATTTTATGCAGAAAACTATTCAATAAGTATGAACAGTGTGCAGGCAACAAGCTCCACAGGCGCATTTAACAGCGTTGGGGTTAGTTCTTCTTCGCCAACACTAAATTTCAGTGTTGCATCAAGCAATGGACTCGGGGCGGCATCATTGGGCCAGCAACGTGCATCAAACGCGTACAGCCGCTATGCCGACAGTACCACAACAAGCCGCGTTGGACGCGCTCTTTACCAGATAGCAGGGCAGGCAACAGGCGACATGCAAAACCTGTTTCAGGCTCTGGACTGGAGCGATGCATCCGGCAGCGGCATTGCTCCGGCAATGGAGCAGTTGAGCCCCAACAGCTATGATGCCGTGGCTCGGGCCGGGCTTGAAGCGCAGCGGCAACTTAACCTGCTTATGGTGCGGCGCTTCTTGGGGGCCAGCGGCCCGCAAGGCGTGAACGGCACTGGCGTGTCCAGCGGTGATGAAGCTGCTGGCTGGCAGGCATGGGCGCTGCCCTTTGGCAGCTACAGCAACATGAACGCCAATGGCGGCTCAGCGGGCTTTACGGCGTCTGGTGCGGGGTCGGCCCTTGGTGTTGACCGCCTGTGGGAGAGCGGACTGACAGCAGGATTTGATGTGGCGCTCGCAGGCCGCCGCACGGAAATCCATAGTGCGGGCGAGGCAAGGGCGGAAACTCTGGCCGCATCTGTTGGCGGGCACGCGCTGTTCAAGCCTCGCTGGTGGGATGGTGCCTATGTGATGGGCATGGCCCGCGTGGGCTTTGAGGATGTGCAGATGCAGCGGGCCGTCAACTTCAATGGCTATGCGCGCAATCACAGCAGCAGATGGACGGGCCTGACAGCAGATACGCTTGCTGGCGGCGGCAAGGACTGGAACTGGGCAACCTCCTGGGGCGGCGTGGAAGCTGGCCCTCTGACATGGCTGGAATATAGCCTGAGTTCCAGGCCGGGATTTACCGAGGGCGGCTCCGGGGCCTCAGCACTCAGGGTTGATGCCGCCACTTACAACAATCTCTCGTCAGTCTTGGGGGCGCATGCAAATCTTGCCCGCACCCTGGATAATGGCACAACGCTCGCATGGGATACTCTGGCAGGCTGGCGGCATGACTGGCTCGAGGGAACGTTCAGCAGCAGCGCCAGATTCAAGGGATACAGTCCTGGTTTTGAAAGCCGGTCAGATATGCCGGGCCGGGACGCCATGCTGATTCATAGCAGTGTGCGGGGGAGCCATACCAGTGGTTTTTTTGCTCAGGTTGAGCTTGGAGCGGAGTTATTTCGATCTCAGAGTTCTTCCTGCTTCGGCGGCTTCAGTTGTGGCCTGGAATTTTAGCGGCTGTTTGCATGATTCATCCATGCCATTGGACTTGTCGTTCTCCTCTACCGATCTACGTTATATGTGCTTTTGATTATCCGCTCCACGAGCTAATCCATTGAAAAAATACTGTTCCTGTCTTAGAGAAAAAAAGGAATAAAGTCGGTCATCGCCCCCGATCAACTGGGGCGGCACTGTTTTGTTTTGTGCATAATAAAGATAGCGCAATCATACTGCGTTGTAACCACAATTCCCCCCGAAAGTGGCTTTTGCGATGGCGCAGGACTAGCTTAAGTAACAGATAAGCTTTCTGGAAGGTATTGAGGAAAACGCACAATGAAGATTGCCGACATCACCTTTGGGATGCCCAGAAGCAAGGCGGCGGCGCAGAATCCGGCGGGAGCTGCTGCCGAAGGACAACCAGCCACGTTGCCTTCGAACCTCTCCGCTGCTGGCCATGCCATACCGTGTTCATCCAGTTTGTCTGGCTTGCCTGGCAGATGGGCCAGCTTTGAAGCCCTGTTTTGCTCTGTCGCGGAAGAGAATCCGGATAATATCGCCATTTCTGGTGGCGGCAAAAACCTGAACTTCAGGGAACTGAAGGATTTTTCCGCGCGCATAGCCGCCTTTGTACTGGCGCAAAACTATGGGCCGGAAGCGGCAGTAGGGGTGCTGTGCGAGCGCGGGGCCATGTATCTTGCCGCCGCCATTGGCATCATGCGGGCCGGTGCGGTGTATGTTCCCGTGGAGCGCGAACTGCCGCGCCCCCGGCAGGAAGCCATGCTCAGGCCCGTGCGGTTGCTGGTGACGGACAGAGCTTCACTGCCCCAGGCAGAATACCATCGCTACCGTAACCCCACCATTGCCCACGTGCTTTGTCTGGATGCGCCATCCTTTGCGGATGCTCTGGAAAGTGGCGGTCTGAGCAGCACGGAATACTGGGAGCACCTTGCAGAGCCGGGCAGCGACCGGGGGTGGCTGGACGATGTGGACGCCCGCCCCCTTGATCTGGCGCAACGTTGCAGGATGGCAGACCGCCTGCTGCAAAAAACGGGTCTTGCATCCAATCGCGCCCCCGGCAGCCCCCCAGGAAATACACAGGGCAGGGGTAAAAGCGTGCTTGATATCGGCAGCGGCTCGGGCGTGATGGCGCAGGCGCTGGCCTCTGCCGCCAGTCGGTACGTAGCGGTAGACATAGCCCGAAATGAACTGGACAGGATGCAGGCCTTGCCCTGCGGCGCTTCCGTGAGCATCCACCGCATGGAAGCCATAGACATCTGCTTTTTTGAAGACGAGCGTTTTGACCTTGTGGTGCTCAACGGCGTTGTGGATTGCTTTCCCGGTTACAATTATCTGCGCAGGGTGCTTGACCACGCTGTAGAACGCCTCACGGCGGGCGGCAGCATTTTTGTGGGCGCTGTGCGTGATATGGACCGCAAGGACGACCTGCGGGCAACCATCAGGGAACATGCTCTTGCCACAGGCGATCAATCGGCCTTGCTGCGTTTTGAGGGCTCGGCAGAGCTGTTTGTGCCACGGCGTTTCTTTAGTGCCTGGGCGGCAGAATGCCCATATCCTGTTGAAGTGAAATTTTCACCCACTGCGGCCTCTGCGCCCTCTGGCAATGGTCAGGCGGATGCCTTTCGCTATGACCTGCAGATTTTCAGGAGCGCCCACGATACCAAAGCACAAGGTACCAAAGCCCTGCGTGAGAGCTTTGGCTTGAAGGATCTGGAGGCCTGCCCCGTAGCCCCTCTTGCGGCGGTCAGGCCGGACGCAGCCGCCTATATTGTCTACACCAGCGGTTCCACAGGGCAGCCCAAGGGCGTTGTGGTGGAGCACCGCCACCTCCTGCACATAATCCATGCCCTGCGGGAATTTTCAGATGGGTGCGGCATTGTGGGCCTGGTTGCGCCGCTCTCGTTTGATGCGTCCATCCAGCAACTGGCGGTTTCCCTGTTTTGCGGCAAACCTCTGTATGTCATGGCAGACGAGGAACGCAAAAATCCTGCGGCATTCTGCGCCGCTGCCCGCAAGAGGGGTATTGACCTGTGCGACATGACCCCGGCCTTTTTTAATGTGCTGGTGGACTATTTGCAGGAGCACCGCCAGCCCCTGCCGCTCAAACGCCTGCTGCTGGCGGGCGAGGTGCTGCGACCAGATGTCATTCAGAACTTTTATGCCATACCCGGCAATGAAGATGTGGTGCTGTTCAATGTGTACGGCCCCACAGAATGCACGGTAGACAGCAGCGCCTTTCGCATTGACCGCGCCAATTATGCTGATTTTACTGCCTTTCCCATTGGCAGGCCGCTTGAAGGCGTGAGTATTTTTGTGCTGGATAAACATCAGCACCCGGTGCCGGACTCAGTTGCCGGTGAACTATGGATCGCGGGAGCGGGCGTTTCGCGCGGGTATCTGAATGGCGTGAACGCCGATGTTTTTACCGAATATGCCGGGCGCCGCTGCTATCGCACTGGCGACAATGGCTTTATCCAGAACGGACTTGTCTATTACCGGGGCCGGGAGGATCAGCAGGTCAAGATCAGGGGCAACCGGGTCGAGATCGGCGAGGTGGAAAAGGCCGTGGGGAGTTTCCCTGGTGTGCGGCAGGTGGCCGTGGCGGCGGACTTTTATCAGGCTGGCAACGACAAAAGTCTCGCTGCCTATGTGGTGGGTGCTGTGAATCCAGCGGATTTGCGCAGCTATCTTGAGCAGCAGTTGCCGCCCTTTTGCGTGCCGGATTATATTGTGCCGATGGTGGAGCTGCCCCTCTCGCCCAACCGCAAGGTGGATAAAAGGGCGCTGCCGTCCCCGCTGGGCAGGGCCGAGGCCGTTGCAGGGCGCTGCCCGCAAGGGGCTGTGGAGCAGACGCTTGCCGCCATCTGGAAGCGGCTGCTGGGCGTGGATGTAGGCGATGCGGAGGCCAGCTTTTTCAGCATTGGCGGGCACAGCATCATGGCCGTGCGTCTTGTTGCCATGATTGAAAAAGAGTTGCGCGTCCATATTGCCGTCAACGAGCTGATGGCCCATTCCAGCATTGCGCGGTTGGCTGAACTTGTAGAAGGCAAAACCGGCACCCGCACTAGCCCCATCATCAAACTTTGTCATAGTGAAGGTGGAAAAAATCTCTTTCTGTTTCATCCAGTGGGCGGCAGCGTGTTTTGCTACAGCGATCTGGCCCGGCTGCTGGATGGTCGCTACACCCTCTATGCTGTGGAGCCTGCGGGCTTTCAGGCTGAAAAAACTGCTCTGAATACAGAGCTGTACAGGGTTCAGGATTTGGCCGCGATTTATCTTGATGAAATCCTTAAGGTAGCCACGGAGAACATTGTTTTTGGAGGCTGGAGTTTCGGCGGCCTCCTGGCCTATGAGGCGGCCTGCCTGTATGCAGCGCGCGGGGGCGAACCATGCCCGATTTTGATTTTGGACACAGTGCTCGACAACACAAGGGACAAGCAGCTTGCAGCCAAGGACGATGTGGAACTGCTGAAAAACCAGCTCGCGGAAGCGCTGGCCTTTGATGTGGAAAAGCTGCGGGCCATGAACAGGGCTGAAAGAATGGCGTATCTGGTAGAATGCGGTGAAAAAGCCGGATTACTGCCGCCCAATTTCAGCCCCGCGCATATGGAAAACCTGTTGCAGACTTACAGGCTTAATGCCATTGCCGCAGCACGTTATGACAACCCAACGCCGTCTGATCTGCGTATTCTGTATATTCGCGCGCTGGATTTTGCCAGTAATCCTTACATTGATTTTAATGACCAGTATCAGGGCTGGAGCCGCTGTTTGCCTGAAAAAAACATCACCCTCCGCTGGACGGCGGGCACGCATCAAAGCATGCTTTCCCCTGGCCTTGCAGATGGCGTGGCAAAGCTTATTCGCGACTTTTTGAGGTAACTATATTACACTCTGGTAGATTGAGTTGTGGCGGTGCCTTTCCAGCGAGCCAGGAATCGGGCCACGGTATCCCGCGCAGCATTCTTTTCCTCTTCAGAGACATTGGCACCAGTATCACCATTGACCGTGCTGTCAATCACAAGCTTGTTCAAGTTCAGGGTGTTGTTGCCTTGTCCGGTAAATATCTGACTGTCGAGTATGAAACCCTTGATGCTCAATGTGTTATCGCCATTGCCAACCGCAATTGAACTACGTGCAAGAAAGCCCTCAATGGTCACATCGTCCTTGCCGTTGCCGCCTATATACTCAAGAAGAGCTGCGTTGCCGTCAACGGTAAACTGGTTGTCGCCGTTGCCGAGATTGATATACAAGCCGATGGCATCACTGTGGATATGGACACTGTCGTTTCCTGCCCCCGTAATGATGCGGTTTGCGCTGGGGATTTCGTCAATAACAATGGTGTTATCTCCGTCTCCCGTTTTGATAGAGCCATTTTGCAAGGCAATATGGATATTGTTTTTCCCATCGCCCATCTTCCATTCGCCAGTATCCATAAGAAAGCCCACATCAAAACTGTTGTTTCCATTCCCTGCGGTCAGGTTTTGAATGGTATTTCCAGATATGCGGTTGTCACCATTGCCAAGAGTAACGTCTGAGGCGTAGTTTGCAATCAGAGTATTATTGCCATCGCCAAGCTGAATTTTTTGTCGCACACCAGTCAAATAATCGCCATGAAAAGTGGCAGCATGGCTGTTGAGTTTGACCGTGTTATTACCATTGCCAGTGCTAAGAATATTTACAGCTTCAGATTCAACCTTGTTATTGCCGTCGCCAAGCTGGATAACAGGTTGGTACTCGCTTTGTGCTATCAAAGGGGAAAAATCATCTTGTGTAACTTTTGTGACCCTAACAGTGTTATCGCCATTGCCAGCAGTGATAGATTTCGTTGTGCCAGTTACAATATTATTATTGCCGTTTCCGGCTTCTATGTGATGACCAAATGCAACATCAACAGAATTGTTGCCATCACCTAGATTGATGAAGTTTGCTCCTCCACCAGAAATAGAATTGTTGCCATCACCGAAAGAAATCTTCCCTGCACCAACATCAACAAGCTTGTTATTGCCGTTTCCCGCCGATATGAGGCTGATGCCTCCGCCCTGCGCTTTCAGGGTATTATCGCCTTCACCCAGATCAACCTTATTTGCATAGTCAAAAGAAATGACCGTGTCATTGCCCGTGCCTGCATGGATTTCATCAACCCCATTGAGATTGATAATCACATCGTTGCCGTTGGTTCCCTGCAAAATCTCGGTGGGCTCTATTCTCATAAAGTTATCATCAAAGTAATCATTGCCTTTTTTTTCTGCCCCGGACCACACAAGCAGGTTCCCCTGATCATCTTCGCTGATGACCGTGTTGGCCTTGATAGCCAAGGTTTGTGTGCTGCCGTCTGCCTTGGTGATTTCGGCGGTAATTTTTTGATCTGGCGCAAGATAAAAGGGTTTTTCTTCGCCATTGGCATAGGCGCTGGCAGTGATGGAAACTGTTGCGCCGGAATTAAGCGTAGCGGTGGCAAGAACATTTTTAGCCGGTTTGGCTGATGCGTCTGCGGTCTGGCCCGTGGCCGCTGTTGCCACCTGTTCTGAGGCAGGACTTCCAACCTGTGAAGCTTTCAGGGCTTCCTTACCCATTTGCGAGATGGTTACGCTGTCGCCCTGAACCGTTGTTTTTTCTGACGTGAGCGTTGGGGCAGGGGTGTCAGTTGCAGTCTTTGTTGCGTTAATGCGTTGGCCCAATACCTGCTCCGCCCGCATGGAAAACTCCACAGAATCACCAGCAGTCAGCGCCGCGTTTTGTTCCACTTCTGTGCGGGAGGACTCTTTCAGAGATGAGAGTAAGGAGCCAGTTATCGGAACCAGACTGTTGAGCGGTGATAATGCCATGACGCACCTCCTGCTTGCTGGTGAAATCTGCACGGGGGCCGTCATTGGCCCAGCGTGGGGCAACGCACCGGCTTATTCGCGCGCCGCTCAGCGTTGTTGCCTGCGCCCTTTGGTGGAACATTTGTTTGGGCTTAATCAAATATTATATTTAATGACTAAAAAATATATATTTTAATAAATAATAAAGGTTCTTCGTCGTTTGATGTGGAATTCATGAAGCCACTACGACCTGAATCGGGGCCGCAATCAGGTAGACCATGGTGATGAAGTTCTCCACGTTCCGGTATCCTCGGGCCCTGGCCCTTGCCGCCTGGAACAGGCCATTGAAGCCTTCGAGCCTCGCATTGGTGTGCAAGGAATGCCAACGATGAAGGATTCGCGGCAAATGCCTCTCAAAGCTGGCCAATGCTCCGCGCACGGGTTCCAATAGCGGGCAGTCGGCCGCGTACTCGGCGGCATGCTTGAGAAAATGGGTTATGCGCCACTTGGCGGCCTGCTTCGATTCGGCCCGTCGAACCCAGCGCAGAAGTTCTTTGACACGGTAGGCCTTGGCGGTAGCGAAGCCCTGCTCGACGAGTTCCAGGAGAGCACTCTCCTGATTCTGCGTGCGTATTGTCTCGGCGCCCTTGAGTACGGCCCAACGGGTGTGGTCCGGCAGCTTTGACTGCCTGGCCTCAAGCTTTCTGACGTCATCGACGGCCTTGGTGAAGAGTTGGACGACATGAAACCAGTCGACTGTCACCGAGGCAGACTTGAACTTCTGTTCGACGGCGGAGAGGAACGCAGGCGACATGTCGCAAACTACCTCGACGATGTTTTCAGGACAGCCTTCATGGGCTTCAATGAACGCGCAGAACTGAGTCAGGCATTCCTTGCCCTTACCTGGAGTCGCGAAGATCACGGGCCTGTCGGAACGATCCAGGTCAATGAAGACGGTGATGTAATTGTGCCCACGCTTGGACGCGGTCTCATCCAGACCGATGGCCTTGATGTCTTTCAAGTTCAGCGCATTGATGGCTTTGGCCACATAGTGATGGACGATGCGCCACAGGCGGGTATCCGTGACCTCGACATGACGCGCTACGGCATTGACCGGCATCTCTCGAACGAGGCTCATGACAACCTGCTCAAAAAGCAGGGTAAACCGGCTGCCTTCCCTGGCCCATGGGGCTTCGACGCGTCGGATTCCATGTTCCGGGCAATTGATCCTCGGCAGTCGGGCTGTGAGGTAACAGTGATGCTGGAAGAAGTTGAGATGCCGCCACGTGAAT
This sequence comes from Desulfovibrio faecalis, assembly GCF_053570625.1. NCBI lineage: Bacteria > Pseudomonadati > Thermodesulfobacteriota > Desulfovibrionia > Desulfovibrionales > Desulfovibrionaceae > Desulfovibrio > Desulfovibrio faecalis. The sequence goes on along the minus strand of NZ_JBRBQR010000001.1, from coordinate 2,302,280 downwards.
TCCTTGAAGTCGTGAGCCTTGCACGCGGCTCCGCACTCGGGACACGGATACAGCGCTCCGCGGTCGGCACCGATCTCCAGGTGGAGCTTGGTTGGCGTATGGTCGGTATCAAGACGTTGGCTCATAACTTTCCAGGGCGGCGTGAGGCCGAGGCCCAAGGCAAAGATTTCTTCAGCTTGCATGGCAGTCCTCCTAAAGGAGGGCTATCCAAACTGATTGAGGTCGGTCAATTCCACATCAAACGACGAAGAACCAATTTTTTTGAACTGGAGAAGATGGATTGGCGTTGCGGAGGGCTATTACGCAGTGTTTGCGAACTATTTGAAGTGCAATGCTTGATGGGCAGTCGATAATAAATCAAACGTATGCGCAACAATGCTTAATTTGAAGTAATTTATTGTTAATTTAATGTGTTATGTGGATATTCTTGCCTGAAATAAAAAAGGGGCTATCCATTAAGGATAACCCCTTTCATATTTGGTGGGCAGTACAGGACTTGAACCTGTGGCCCCCGCCTTGTAAGGGCGGTGCTCAACCAACTGAGCTAACTGCCCGAGACAGCGCAGCACAGCCAGCTATATGCCCTGTTATTCAGCACATTGCAAGCGCAATTTTGCCGATACACCAGAGCAGCCCCGGTCACTATGCCGGGCTGTCAGAATACCAGCCTGATACTTTGCTGCGATTACTGTTATTTCATCTGGTTAAGATACGTTGCAATATCCTTCATCTGCGCGGGACTCAAGCCCTGCACCGTCTGTTGCATACGGGCTGCGGCGCCTGTGGCATTGCTCAGGTTCTTGACCCTTTCCATGCCCGCCACCAGCGCATCTACAGGTTTACCCTTCATTGCGGCAGGGGTGGCCGAATGACAGCCCGAGCACAGCTTGTTGTACATCTCCTGCCCTGTACCAGCGCTATCCTGAGCCGCAACCGCAGTACCAGTCAGCAACAGCCCGACAGTCAAAAGAATTTTCAATGAGTTAGCAGAAAAGGTCATGGAACCCTCCTGTGGGTTACTCTGTTTGAAAAGCCAGCCAGACCGCACAGCAGCTAGGCTTTTGGGTCACGTTGAGCATATGCTCCAAGGCCAGCAGACCACAAGGGGTATTATGCGGCTTTACTGCTCTATCGCTTTACAACACAGAGAGATTTCAAAAAAGGAGTGGCCAGCTCTCCCCGATAAAATTTTGGAAAAAGCTGGCCGCTTGAGTAGGCGCATGCCTTTTATTGTCCTGTCCACTTGTCGGAGCCGGTCGCAAACGGCCTTTCATGTGTTACTTCAAGGGTTGGTTCTCCAGCAATTCCAGCATCTAGAACAGAAAATCCGTGGACAGGAAGTTGGATTTTCTGTTGCGCACGATGTCGGAAATCAGTTCCTTGTTGGGTGCGGAACCCTTGGCAGCCACCAGTGTGCGGATGGAGAAGGCGCGCAGCGCGTCGCTGACAGAGAGCGTGCCCTCCGCAGAGTCCTTGCGGCCTGTGAAGGGGAAGGTATCCGGCCCGCGCTGGCACTGGCTGTTGATGTTGACGCGGCACACCTGATTGACCATGGGGTCGATGAGCGCGGCCACGGCATCGGGATCAGTGCCGAATATGCTGGCCTGCTGACCGAAGGGCGAGGCTATCACCGCCTCTGCGGCTTCCGACACGTCGTTGTACGAAACTACTGGCACCACAGGGGCAAACTGTTCTTCCGTGTGCAGGCGCATGTCTGCGGTGACGCCCGCAACCAGCGTAGGATGATACAGGGTGCGGTTAAAGGTGCCGCCGCGCGGGTTGGCAATGCGCGCGCCCTTGGCAACAGCTTCGTCCACCAGTTCACGGAGGTCGTCTATCTTGCCGGGCACGGGCAGTGGGGTGATTTTGACCCCCGGCTTCCAGGGCAGGCCCATGGGCAGGGCGGCAATGGCCTCGCTGAATTTTGCCAGAAATTCCTCGGTGCGCGAGGCGTGGACGTAAAAGATCTTCAGGGCCGTGCAGCGTTGCCCGTTAAAGCTCAGCGCCCCGGTCACGGCCTCGGATACGGTTAAATCCATGTCGGCGCAGGGCAGCACAATGGCGGCATTCTTGGCGTCCAGCCCCAGCACGCAACGCAGCCTGTGGGGCGAGGGATGGTGACGGCGCAGGGCATCGGCAGCACGGCTTGAACCAATAAAGGCCAGTACGCTGATGCGGCCCGACTCCAGCGCGGGAATGGCCACGCGCCTGTCGCCAAAGAGGATGTTCACCACCCCGGCGGGGAAGCAGTCGGCAAAGGCCTCAAGCAGGGGCGCATAAAGCAGCTTGCCGATGCGGGGCGTTTTGACGATGACCGGGTTGCCCATGATCAGGGCCGGAATAAGGGTGGTGAAGGTTTCGTTGAGCGGATAGTTGAACGGCCCCATGCACAGCACCGGCCCCAGAGGCGCGCGGCGGATCTGGGCGTAAATGCCGCTCTCGATCACAAATCGGGAGGACGCCCGGTCGAGGTCTTTAAGGGCATCCACAGTGGCGCGGATGTAGTCGATGGTGCGGTCAAATTCCGCCCGGCAATCGTTGAGCGGCTTGCAGATTTCCCATACCATCAGGCGCACCACCTGATCGCGCACAGCCAGCATGCGGCGGGCAAATTCTTCTACGCGGGCAATGCGGTCTTCCACGCGCATGGTGGGCCACGCGCCTCGTCCATTGTCCCACGCCTTGGTTACGGCTTCCACAGCCGCCAGAGATTCCGCCTCGGTCAGTTCCGGGCAGGAGCCGATGACGCGTTGCTCGCCGTTCACATACAGGGGCGAATGCACGGTATGCACGGGGCCATTCCACTCAAGCAAGCGCCCGCCCACAAGATAGCGGCGCTCGTGAAGCGGCTCAAGAACGCAATCTTCAGGTATATTGTCCACATCCGGCGAAAAATCAGCGCCGGTCTGGGTATTGGCTTCGGTCATGTGTGTCTCCTGAACTTTCAGCAGGTGAAAGCAGTGAAAAAGTTGTTGTCGTGTGGAGGGTAAGAAGCCAAGCGCTTCATGTCAATGAAGCCGACACGCAACTTACTGGTACAGTTGAATATCTTTCCACACTTCATAGACTGCGCCGTGGGGATTCGATTCCACGGTGTTGGTCTGGTCAAAAATGTAGGTGAGCCGTCGTCCGGCTTCGTATTGCGGCCACAGGGGCGTAACGCCGGGGCCGTTGGGATTGCCCGTTTTTACAAAGTTCAGCCACGCCCCGTGCATGGACTGCGTAAGCTCCTTCCGGCGCGATGCGGGCGTGAGCAGCCAGAAGGGATGATCATTGGTGGCAAGCGCGGTGGAGATTTCCGTTGAATGCGCAGCTCCCAGCAAAAAAAGTTCCGGCAGCAAGGGGGCGTAGTCAAAACGATAGACGTAGGTGCTGCTAAAGGCGCTTTGGGCATCGGCGCTTTTGACCATGTCCACCACAAAGGCCCGGTCGCCCGCGAGGGTCGTCAGTTTTTTCATGCCCTTTTCGCTGGCGTACAGCTCCGAGACCGCAGGGATACTGGCAGCCGCGCCATTGTCGCGCAACATCTTTTCCACCTGTTGCCAGTCCTTGGGCAGCAGGCCCAGCAGGGCAAACAGCGTGCCTTCGTTGCGGTTGGTGCCAAGAATGACTGTAACGTCGCGGGCATTGCCCTGGGCCATGGCTTCCCACGGGTGCAGGGGTAGCAGATCGTCCTTGACCGGGCCAGGCATAAAGATACCAGGGTGGCGGCGCGGGCCTTCCTTGAGCGTGAACGTGGCCGCCGCAAGCATGTCCTGCGCGGGCATATCCAGCAATTTGGCTATGTCTGTGCGCGGATTTAGGCCCAGCTTTTCAAAAAAGATGGCGTTGTTCATCTCGACCATGCGGCGGGATTCGGTATTTCCTGTGACGCCGCTCTCCGCGATGGCTTTCTGGAACAGCCCCCTTGCGGCGGGCGATGCCAGCATGTTGTACACGCCCGTGCCGCCTGCGGATTCGCCCGCTATGGTCACGTTGTTCGGGTCGCCGCCAAATGCGGCTATGTTGTCGCGCACCCAGCGCAGGGCGGCAATCTGGTCTGAAACGCCGCAGTTGGATTCAAACCGCTTGTCGTACATGGAAAAATCATAAAAGCCCAAGGGGCCGACGCGGTAGTTGAAATTGACAAATACCACGCCGTCCCTGGCAAAGGATGCGCCGTCATACATGGGGTCGCTGCCTTCGCCCATGTGGTACGCGCCGCCGTATATCCATACAAATACAGGCAGCTTGGCATCTTTGGCGGCGGTCAGGGGGGCCCATACGTTGAGGTACAGGCAATCCTCGCTGGCGGGAACCCGCGAACGCTCAAGCCCGAACATGTTCATGTACTGGATGGGTTTGTTGCCAAAGGCCACGCACTTTTTAACGCCCTGCCAGGGCGTAGGCGGCTGATTGCGCCGAAAGCGCAGTTCGCCCACAGGCGGCGCGGCATAAGGAATGCCAAGCCATGTTTTGACGTCAGCCGCCGCAAAACCTTGCACCTCGCCATACTGCGTGACTGCAAGAGTGTCGGCGGACGTTTCATGCCGGGATACTGGACGGGCACAGGCACACAAGAGCAACACCACCAGGATGAGGATGCGGTTTTTCATGAATGTTCCTGAAAAAGGACGTTGGGACGCTTCACAGGGTCACGGGCCTGTACAGGGCTTGCCTCGAACAGGCTTATTGCAACAGGCCGCCTGTTGCCGAACGTTTTGCAAATGTGGCGTGTTGCGAACAAAAACGCAAGAAGCGTTTGCCATTGCGCGCGTTATCGAACTTGCATGCCGCCGCATGCCGTTCCACCCGCAAAACAAAGGTTCCCGGTCTGCGCCGTGCATGCGCAAACCGGGAATCTGAATGACAAAGGGGAGCAGTAGCCTAGCCCTGCTTCATCTCCTGAATAAGAGCGGCGAGCTTTTTGGCCTGCTCGGTGAGGTCGGCAACGGCAGTGGAAGCCTGTTTCATAGCTTCAGCCGTGAGCTGTGAAACCTCGTTGACCTCAACAATGCTGCGGTTGATTTCTTCGCTTGCTGCCGACTGTTCTTCGCTGGCGGCGGCAATGGCATTGACCTGATCAGCCGTGGCCGTAACCACTTCCACAATGCCTTGCAGGGCTTCGCCGGATTGCCCGGCCAGATTCGTGGCCACGCCGATGGAGCCAACCGCGTTTTCAACGCCCTGCATGCTCTTGGCGGTGCTGTCCTGAATGGCCTGAATGGCCTTGGCCACATCGCTTGTGGAAACCATGGTCTTTTCTGCCAGCTTGCGCACTTCGTCCGCCACAACGGCAAAGCCCCTGCCGGCATCGCCAGCTCGGGCGGCCTCAATGGCCGCGTTCAACGCCAGCAGGTTGGTCTGGTCGGCGATGTCGGAAATAACGCCCATAATCTGGTTAATGGCCTGCGCGTGCTCGTTCAGGCGGTTCATGTCTTCCTTGAGCGAAAGCGAGTGGGTCTGCACTTCTGTGATGCTTTCCACGGCGTTTTGCACGATCTTAGCGCCAGCAAGAGCCTTGTCGCGGGTTTCGAGCGATGCGCCCGATGCCAGACCTGCGTTTCTGGCAACGTCCTGAACCGTGGCGTTCATTTCATTCATGGCAGTGGCAGCGCCAGAAAGCATCTTGGAAGATTCTTCCGCACCTTCATCAGAGCGTTTGATCTGGTGCGAGAGATCAGATGAAGCGGAGGAGAGCGCCTCGGCAATGGATTCAAGCTGATGGGCGGCGGCAAGCATGCCTTCTCTGCGGGCAGATTCTGCGCGGAGCTTGGCTTCTTCGGCAGCGGCCTGCGCCTCTTTTGCATGATCCAGAGCTTCGGCGGCCTGACGGGTTTTGTCTGCTGCTTCCTCAATACGGCCGTGCAGATTTTCGATCATCATGGTCAACGAGCTGTTAAGCCGCCGGATTTCGAGCGGACAGGATGCCTTGAGAGTGGGCAGGGCAGCTTCCTGACCCTGAGCGACCTTTTCCGCTTCGCCGGTGATTTGCCGCAGGGGCAGACAGATAATGCGCGTAATCAGCCATGCAAAGCCGAGAATGACAACAAGGATGCCACCGCAAATGAGCAGTTCAAGATTATCATAGTGGTCGTTTCGTTCAGAAACCAGATTGGCAACACGGGTGCGCTCGGCCTCAACGCTGTCAATATATACGCCGGTGCCGATAACAACGTCTGTTCCCGGTATCATGCGAGCATAGGCCAGCTTGGGCTGTACGCCTGCACCGGGTTTGTCGAAGCGGTAGGCCACAAAAGCGCCGCCCTTTTTGCCAGCCTCGATCAGCTCCCGCACCATGTAGACGCCATCGCTGTCTTTGAGATCAATAACGTTTTTGCCGTTCTGCGCTTTGTTGGTGGGTACATTAATGCGGGTGCCGTCTGTTTTGTAGGTAAACAGATAGCCCTCATCGTTGGGAAAGAAACGCTGATAATCAGTGTATTTTTCAATCAGCGCGTACTGCTCCTTGGGATCGGTGACGCCCTTGAGCCTGTCCGCAAGGTCTTGCGCAGCGACATCGATAACACTTTTCAGGCCGTACTCATACTTTGACTGCAATGCTGACGAAAGCTGGGGAATGGTTACTTCCGTAAAAACAAGTGTGGACATGTGCGTGCTGGTGAAAAAAAGGGTCGCCATGCCTACGACAAACCCACAGCAAAGGGTAACAAGCCACATTCTCACATTCATCTTTTACCTCGCAGGGGAGAATAACCATATTTTATGAAATGCGTTATCAGATGCCTTTTAAAAGGGCATAAATTCAGAACAGCTACGACTGATTCTAAGAAAAATATCGGACAATGCCAATATTATGTTATGGCAATATGTCAAATTTGCAAAAAAAATTGCACAACATGAGATATTTGCAGAACTTTACGTGATTTTTCACATACAAACACCAGTTTTTATGAGTGGTATCAAAACTTAAACACTGTAACTTTTTTTTGATGCAGGGCATCAATTTATTCTTGCCCATCGAAAAGGTTTGTAGCAAACTCAATTTCCCCCCTGCGCCAGAGGCCGAACGCAACCGCCAGTGTGGATCCGCCGGTTGGAGCGCAGAGGCTGTCTTTTGACAGTCCCATGCTTCAACTCGTGGTGCGTTTTGGTCATGTCTTCAGACTATACCAAAAGGTCAGTCAACATTGCACCCTACGAGAGGGTTCATTCGCGTCCCTGTAGCCCAGTTTTGCGGGCTGGTCTTCAAGTGACGCATTTTCCCGAGGTTAACAGCTATGTGCAGAATTGGTTCCATCAAGAGCAAGACGCCTGTACCCCCCTCAATGGCGCTCAATCTAATGCTGCCGCAGCAGGAAGGGCATGACAACTCCGGTTTTGCTATGGTTATGCAAGACCTGGAGGGCGTGTTCAGCCACTACAAAGACAAACCCCTGCTTTCATTGGCCTGCACCCCCGAGGGAGTGCAACTGGTCAACGATTACATGGAAGAAAAGGGTTTTGTGCAGGTTGCCCAGTGGGTGCCTGAAGTGGACAAACGCCCCGGTCTCAAGATTGAGGCCATGCCCCGTTACGTCTTCCGCAACTATGACTACCCGGAGGAATACCGCTCCCGTAGCCAGGAAGAACGCGAAAACCTGCTGCTGGACACGCGCCTTGAGCTGCGGGACTTATTGGCCGAGAAAAAGAATGGCTTTGTCTATTCGTTCTGGCCCGATGTGCTGACCCTTAAAGAAATCGGTGATCCTGCCGACATAGCTGTCTATTTTCGACTATGGAAAGACGATGGCCGCCTGACCGCGCGCAATATCGTGACCCAGTGCCGCCAGAATACCAACTACGCCATCGTGCGTTACGCTGCGCATCCCTTCTTTTTGCAGGGCTACACTGTGTGCGCCAACGGCGAGAACACTTTTTTCACCAAGAACAAAGAGTTCCAGAAGTCGCTGCACAGGGGCTATGTGGGTTTTGAATCCGACTCGCAGAACTTTCTGTACACCTTGCACTATGTCTTGCATGAGCTGGGTTGGCCCATCAAGTATTACAAGCACGTTATCACGCCCCTGCCTTTTGTGGAGGCCGAACAGCGCGCTGACCGCAAGGTTCTGAATCTTATTCGCGAATCCCTCGCGCATCTGGAGATCAACGGCCCCAACACCATCATCGGCCTTCTGCCCGACGGCAAGATGATTACCTGCTGCGACTCCAAAAAGCTGCGGCCCGTTGTTGTGGGCGTAAACTCGGACATGGTGGCCATCGCCTCCGAGGTTTGCGGTCTGAACGCCATCATGCCCGACCGCGACATCTCCAACGACATCTATCCCAATGAACGGGAAATGGTGGTTATTGACAACGATCTGGCGGTGCAGCGATGGAATCAGTAAGAACTCAGGACGTAAGTGTTAACGACCTGCGCTGGAAGATAGAATACCGCCCCGATTTGTGCACCATGTGCGGCTCGTGCGTGGCGGCCTGTACTTTCAACGCCATTGAAGTGGGCATGATGCGCCGCAGCATCACGCTTTCGCGCAAGGCCTTTCCCGACCCGACGCAGGAACATTCCGCGCGCCCGGTCATCATGCAAAAGGCCAGCATCCCCAACGCCTGCGTGGGGTGCGGCATGTGCGAAAAAATCTGCCCCAACGCGGCCATCAAACCCGTGCGCAACCAGGATAATCGGTTCCCCGTGCTGGCGCGTCACCATGGCCCCGTCAAACGGGGCGGGCGCACCAACCTGAACCCGCCGCGCACGCTCGATTCCATCTTTGTGGGCCGCATCAGCCAGATGACCGACCCCGCGCTGGATTCCGAGCGCCATACCTTTGATATCCGCTCGCCCCTTGGCCGCGTCATGCTTGCCAAGGAACTGCCCCTGCGCGTTGACGGCGACAGCCTTGTGCTGACCGAGCGCACCCCCCCGGTGCACTGGATTTACCCCGCCATCTTCAGTGACATGAGCATCGGCGCGCTCTCCACCCGCGCGTGGGAAGCCATTGCCCTTGCCGCAGCCTATCTTAACGAACACTGCGGGATGCCTGTGCGCATGTGCTCGGGCGAGGGCGGCATGCCCATCAAGTTGCTGGAATCCGACCAGCTCAAGTACATGATCTTGCAGATAGCCTCCGGTCACTTTGGCTGGAACCGCATCATCAAGGCCATGCCCCGCATGAAAACAGACCCGGCGGGCGTGCTCATCAAGATTGGTCAGGGTGCAAAACCCGGCGACGGCGGCCTCTTGCCCGCAGCCAAGGTGGCTCCGCACATTCAGGCCATCCGTGGTGTACCCAAGGCGACCCTGCATTCGCCGCCGAACCATCAGGGCCTGTATTCCATTGAAGAATCCGTGCAGAAAATGCACCTTTCGCTCAATGCGGCCTTTGGCTTCCGCGTGCCGGTGGCCATCAAGTGCGCGGCATCTGCCACGTCTGTTTCCGTATACAACAACCTGCTGCGCGATCCCTACAAGATTTGCGGCGGGTTCTTCATCGACGGTATTCAGGGCGGCACCGGCGCTGCCAACGAGGTTTCGCTGGAGCATACCGGGCATCCCATTGTTTCCAAGCTGCGCGACTGCTACATGGCTGCCGTTGCCCAGGGTCTTCAGGGGCAGATTCCCCTGTGGGCTGGCGGCGGCATAGGCCTGACCGGCAACGCGGCTGCGGATGCCTTCAAGATGATCTGCCTTGGCGCCAACGGCGTTATCATTGGCAAGATCCTCATCCAGTTGCTGGGCTGCGTCGGCAATGAGCACGGCCGCTGCAATGCCTGTAATACCGGCAAATGTCCCACGGGCATATGCACCCAGGATCCCCGTCTGGTCAAAAGGCTGGATGTGGACAGGGGCGCGCAGAACATTGTGGACTACATGCTGGCCTTTGACTCCGAACTGCGCAAGCTGCTGGCCCCTGTGGGCAACAGTTCGCTGCCGGTTGGGCGCTCCGACGCCCTGGTTACCACGGACAAGGCTGTGGCCGACAAGCTGGATATCCAGTACGCCTGTTAGACTTTGGCGAGGAGCAGAACATGCTGCGCGTTAGCACGGTAGACGAACACAAGCGCATGTCCACCCAGGATTTGCTGCTGGCCATTGAGGCGGCGGTAGAGAAGGGTGAGACTGACTTTTATATTGAGGCCTCGGGCCAGCACGATATCGGCGGCCCCCTGTGGAACAAGGAAGGAAAAAAGCTGACCTTCAAGGTCAGCAACCCCGGTCAGCGGGTAGGCTCCATGTGCCTGCCCAACACCGAGATTCTGGTTGAAGGCTCCGCTTCGGCGGACGTAGGCTGGTTGAACGCGGGCGGGCGTATTGTGGTGCGCGGCGACGCGGGCGACACTGCGGCCCATTGCGCGGCAGCCGGTACTGTTTACATTGGTGGCCGCGCGGGTACCCGCTCTGGCTCACTCATGAAGCACGACCCCCTGTATGAAGCCCCGGAACTCTGGGTGCTCAAGAGCGTGGGCAGCTTCTCTTTTGAATTCATGGGCGGCGGCAAGGCCGTTGTGTGCGGCCATGACAGCCAGGGCATTGCCTCGGTTATGGGCGAACGCTCCTGCGTCGGCATGGTTGGCGGTGCTGTTTACTTCCGTGGGCCTGTTGGACAGCTGCCCAAGGACGTGCGCCTCAACCCCCTGGACGATGAAGACATCGCCTGGCTTGATGCTGGTCTTGACGATTTTCTGATGGCCATTGACCAGCCCAGCCTGCGCAGCGAACTGTGCGACTGGAGCCAGTGGCAGAAGATCACGCCGCTGCCGTTTGAGGAGCGCGGTCAGAAGGAAGTCTTGAGCCTTGGGCAGTTCCGCAGCAAGGAATGGATACCCAGCGGCATTTTCAGCGACGTGGCCCCCGATGACTTTATGGTCAACGGGCTGGTGGCGCGCGGTGATTACCGCCTGCGTGTGCCCATGTGGCAAAACGCCGAGTATGCCGCCCCTTGCGAATTCAACTGCCCGGCGTCCATCCCCACCCAGCGCAGACTTAACCTTCTGCGTGAAGGTAATGTGGAAGAAGCCTACCGCATGGTGCTGGATTACACGCCGTTCCCCGGTTCCGTCTGCGGCAGCGTGTGCCCCAACCCCTGCATGCAGAGCTGCACGCGCACTGATCTGGACAGCCCCGTGCAGATCGGCAAGCTCGGTTCCTGTTCTGCGGATATCACGGTTGATAAGCCCAAAAACCGCACCGGCAAACACATTGGCGTGATCGGCGGCGGTGTTGGCGGCCTCACGGCTGCCTGGCAGCTCGCCCGTCTGGGACACGACGTCACCGTGTACGAAGCCGACTCCGTCATGGGCGGCAAGCTTGAGCAGGTGATTCCCCGTGCACGTCTGAACCATGACCTGCTGCGCAAGGAACTCAAGCGTATTGAGGACATGGGCGTGGCCTTTGTGAACAATTGCCCTGTTGACGCCAAAAAGTTCGAGGAACTGCGCAAAAAGCACTCTGCTCTGGTGGTCGCCACCGGCGGGCATGTGCCGCGCATCTTCCCCTGGCCCGGTCACGAAAAGATCGTGGCTGGCATCGACTTTCTGAAAGCCATCAACAAGGGCGAAAAGCCCGCCGTGCCCGACAGCGTGATTGTTATCGGTTGCGGCAACGCTGGTATGGACGCCGCTGTGGGCGCATACGCCATGGGCGCCAAACAGGTGACCTGCATCGACGTGCAGAAGCCCGCCGCCTTTGCTCACGAAATTGAGCATGTCGAAGGGCTGGGCGGCAAGCTTGTGTGGCCCGTGCAGACCAAGGAAGTCACTGATAACGGCATCATCAGCCAGGAAGGAACGCTCATTCCCGGCAAGATGGTCATTATCACCATTGGCGAATCGCCCGACCTCTCCTTCCTGCCGGAAGGTTTGGAAAAGTTCCGCGAATGGATCGTGCCCAAGCCCGACCTCAGCATCATGGATGGCGTTTTTGCAGTGGGCGACGTTATCAAGCCCGGCCTGCTGGTGCATGCCATCGGCACGGGCCGCGATGCCGCCTTTGCCGCAGATGCCTTTGTGCGCGGCGAAACTTACACGCCGGAAAAGAAAAAGCTCGTGCCTTCCACGCGTCTGCATACGGCCTATTTTGCCAAGTGTCATGACCGTGAGCTGCCCACGCCGCAGGATGAATTCTCCCGTTGCGTGAGCTGCGGCACCTGCCGCGACTGCAAAATGTGCCTTAAATCCTGCCCGGAAAAGGCCATTGACCGCAAGGAAACCGCTGGCGGCGGATTTGAATACGTTTCTGATCCTACCCGTTGCATCGGTTGCGGCATCTGCTCCGGCATCTGCCCCTGCGGCATCTGGACCATGTATCCCAACTGGGACATGAGCTAGGCCTCTGGCGGGCTTTTGCCTGCCCAGAATGAACGCAAAGCCCCCTTTCTCCCGCAACACGGGCAAGAGAGGGGGCTTTTCTGCGCTCGGATGCCCGGCATCCTGCACTTTTGCTTAAAGCAAAATTATTGCATACTGGCAGAAGGCACAGTTTATCTGTATTCAGTCCGCGCTGCATTCGCCGTGCTTTGCGCGCAATAGCAGTATGCGGTTTCACTGCCAGCATTTTCAGGAGAATTTCAATGGATGTTTTTGAAGCGCTGTTTACCCGCCGCAGCATACGTAAATTCACGGCTGAGCCTGTGAGTGATGAAGACTTGCAGCTCGTACTCAAGGCCGCCATGTGCGCGCCCAGCGCACACAACAAGCAGCCCTGGCACTTTGTGGTTGTGCGCGACAAAGCCCTGCTGGCCTCCATTGCCGAGCGGCACCCCTATGCTAAGATGGCCGCTGAAGCGCCTGTGGTGATTGTGGTTTGCGCCAATCCGGAAGAAGCCAAAGCCCCCGGCTACTGGCAGCAGGATTGCACGGCCGCTCTGGAAAACATGCTCATTGCCGCGCGCGGCCTGAACCTTGGCACCGTGTGGTGCGGCATGTACCCCTTCGAAGACCGTGTTGAACCCATCCGCGAACTGCTCAATGTTCCGGCCCAGATCAACATGCTCGGTCTTGTGGTCATGGGGCACCCTGCGCAACCCTTTGCCGAGGCGGACAGATTCAACGAAAGCAAGGTTCACCTGAACGGCTGGTAAACAGCCTTACTCCGCAACATCGAGGCCTGAACTCATGGATTCACAACCTTTGCGCTCCGGCGCGGGCTGTGCGCCGCACATTGTTGTGGATGACGCGCAACCGGGTGATATGGCGGCAGTGCAGGGCATTTACGCCTGGCATGTGCTGCACGGGCTGGCAACATTTGAAGAACTGCCACCCGCTGCGGAAGAAATGGAGCGCCGCCGTCAGGCCGTGCTTGCTCTTGGTTTGCCCTATCTGGTGGCCCGGCAGGACAATACTGTTGTGGGCTATTGTTACGCCGGGCTGTACGGCACGCGGTCTGCTTTCAGATTCTGTCTGGAAGATTCCATCTATGTTGCCCAACAGGCAATGGGGCAAGGGCTTGGGCATGCGCTGCTGCAAGCGCTCATTGCGCGGTGCGAGCGCGGTCCCTGGCGGCAGATGGTGGCTGTTATCGGCCACAGCGGCAACGCTGGTTCCATTGCCCTGCATGCGGCGCATGGCTTCAGGCACAAGGGAGTGCTCCAGTCTGCGGGCTACAAGCTCGGCCAATGGGTGGATGTTGTGCTGATGCAGCGGCCACTGGGTCTCGGCGACACCGCCAAGGCTCTGTAATCGCGGGGCTGCTGCGTCAAAAAATTGAGGCAGCATAGCGTATTACAAAAAAGCCTGTTGCGGTACGGAATGTGTCCTTCTCAGGAATATTCCGCCACGCAGCAGGCTTTTTGTTATTCTTGCGGGCAGGCACGCTTAGGCATGACTGCCAACCGTAGTGTTACACGCCCAAGGCGATCATGGCGTCAGCAACCTTGCGGAAGCCCGCAATGTTAGCGCCCATCACAAGGTTGCCCTTGTGGCCGAATTCTGCGGCAGTGGCGGCGGCACGCTGGTGAATGTCATACATGATGTGCTTGAGCTGGTTGTCCACCGCTTCAAACGTCCAGCGCTGCATGCTGGCATTCTGCGCCATTTCAAGCTGGCTGACAGACACGCCGCCAGCATTGGCTGCCTTGGCGGGGCCGTAGGCGATGCCGGAAGAAATAAAGGCATGCACTGCGTCAAGCGTAGAGGGCATGTTTGCACCTTCCGCCACGCAACCGCAGCCGTTGGCAAGCAGGGTTTCCGCGTCCGCGAGGTTCAGTTCGTTCTGCGTCGCGCAGGGAAAAGCCGCAAAGCAGGGCACGTTCCACACGGCATTGCGCCCGGCGGGATAGGACGCCACAGGTGCGTACTTGGCGGAAGAAACCAGCTCCGCATAGCGGGTGAGGGGGCCGCGCTCAATTTCTTTCACCTGCTTGAGCACGTCCAGCCTGATGCCCTCAGGGTCATAGATCATGCCGCGCGAGTCGGAAACGGTCACGGGCTTTGCGCCCACCTGAATAAGCTTCTGGCAGCAATGGATAGCTACGTTGCCCGCGCCGGAAACCGTGCAGACCTTACCTTCAAGGCTTTGGCCGCGCGCATCGAGCATGGCCTGGGCAAAATACACAGCGCCGTAGCCGGTGGCTTCAGGCCGCGCCAGCGAACCGCCAAAGAGCAGGTTTTTGCCGGTGAGTACGCCTTCGTAGCGCCGGGTCAGGCGCTTGTACTGCCCAAAAAGAAAGCTGATTTCCTGACTTCCCACGCCAATATCGCCAGCAGGCACGTCAACGGTTGCGCCAATATGCGTCCAGAGTTCCGTCATGAATGCCTGGCAGAAGCGCATGATCTCCGTCTTGGATTTACCCTTGGGGTTGAAATCAGAGCCGCCCTTGGCGCCGCCGATGGCAAGGCCCGAGAGCGAGTTTTTGAAAATCTGCTCAAAACCAAGAAATTTCAGCACGCCCTGATTCACGCTGGGGTGAAAGCGCAGGCCGCCCTTGAACGGGCCGAGAGCCGAGTTGTACTGAACCCGATACCCCCGGTTGACCTGAACCTGCCCTGCATCGTCCATCCATTGCACGCGGAAGGAGACGCAACGTTCCGGCTCCACAATCCGCTCAAGGATTTTCATTTTTGCGTATTCAGTTTGCTTGTCCAGGATGGGTTGCAGACTTTGCAACACCTCTTGCACTGCCTGCAAAAAAACAGGTTCATGGGGATAGGTTTCTTTAAGGTTATTTAACACTCGCTCAACATAAGGCATGTTGCTCTCCTGATAGGGGGGATAAGGATTGCATGAAAAAACTTCCGCATAACATTGATTCAAGCAGGTTTTTTTTAGACAAGATGATGCAGTTTGACAAGAATTTAAAAAAATACGTAATCCGATATGGGGGATATGGCACTTGCGACAAAAAGCCCCGGTCGGCTAACAAGCTGACCGGGGCTGAATGGCCGGAAAAGCGGAAATTTCTGGATCAGCCAGCAAAAGGTTCTGGTGTCGCTTCCAGGGCAGCGTGCAACGCTTCGTCCAGTGTCGGGTGCGCAAACATGAAGGCATCGAGCGCAGAGCCGTGGTATTGCCCTATGAGCAGCAACTGCGCCGCTGTGACAAGGTGCGAAACCCCGTGCCCCAGAGCCGCAATGCCCACAATGCAGCCGTTCTGCCACACAATCTTGATAAAGCCCGACGCATCGCCCCCGGCCTGAGCAATGGCATTGCCCATGAGTTGCGCCCTGGAAACAGCCACCGGGCCGCTCTGGGCCAAAGCCTGCCTGGCGGTAAGGCCCACACGCATGATTTCCAGGCTGCCGTAAACGCAGGAAGGCACCGGCCCGGAAGCGTAAGGGCCGCTTTGCGCGCCAACAATGCGCCGCGCCACATACGCGCCCTGATGCTCCGCAGCGTGCGCCAGCAGGGTTTGCCCGTTGATGTCGCCAATGGCGTAAACATTGGGGGCAGCCATCAGATGCTCATCAACTGCGATGAATCCGCGCGACTTAAGCGTGCATCCGGCTTTTTCCGCTCCAAGATCATCGGTGTTGGGCGTTCTGCCCACAGCCACAAGGGCCTTGGAGGCGGTCAGTTCTCTGCCGTCCTCAAGCACAAGCACAGCAGCGCCCTCACGCGTTGTGAGCGATGCAGCCTTAACGCCCGTGATGCAGGTTATGCCGGTTTTGCCAAGGAGCTTTGCCATTTCCTGACCAAGATCGGCATCTTCAGTGGGCGCAAGGTGGGGTGCGGCTTCCACTATAGTGACCTTGCTGCCCATGGCGTTGAAAAAGTCGGCCATTTCAAGGCCGATGGCCCCCGCGCCCACAACAATCAGGTTTTCCGGCACAGCAGGCACGCACAACATGTCTGTGCTGTCCAGAACGGCATCATGGTCGGGCGTCATGCCGGGGAATGCGGCGGAGCGGGAACCGCCAGCAAGGATGATGTGCTCTGCTCGCAGATTCTGCACGGTGCCGTCTGCGGCTGTCACCACAACTTCCGAGGGGCTGGCGCAAGCGGCGCGGCCTTCAATAAGCGTTACGCCAAGCTGCTCCAGGCCCTTGCTCAGGGTCTGGGACGAGGCTTTGACAAAACGCTGAATGCGTTTTTGCAGCGCATCGTAGTCCACCTCAATGCTGCCCTTGGCAACGCGTTGGCGCTCAAGACCACGCAGCAATCCCTTGGGAGCGGTTGCGCCCAGCAGCAGCTTGGTAGGGATGCAGCCGCAGTTAAGGCATACGCCGCCCATATGGGTGCTTTCAATCAGCGCAACAGATTTTCCGCCACGGGCAAGTATGCCTGCCGCCTTGGCTCCGCCAGGCCCGCCGCCGATAATGACAACATCAAACGTATTCATGATTTTCTCCAGATATTGGCAGTTGGGCATGTGCTCACACGCACGGTTAATCACGGCGTGGCTGTCATGGCCCCACTGAAGGCTGCTGTTGTAGGGAAAGGCCGCTGGCTCCGCGCCAGGCGCAGTAGAACTCGGCTTGTGGCTGAGCATAGTACGGTGTCTTGAGCATATTGTCACCATGCGCGCTCTGGCGGCGGCGATAGACTGCATGTTCTGTGTATCGAGGTGGCGTTGTGCTTTTGCCGGAACATCTTAAAAATAATTTTTATAATCACGCATTTAATAAAAAACGGGATGATTTAATTGCATGAAATAACAGCATATTAATATTTATCTGTGTAACGCTGCGAGTGGTTGGCTATTTTACTGCGAAACCTGTAGTCTTGCTCCATACAAAGCGGAGGTTGTCCTCCCCCCGAATATTCCAGTCACTCCGCAAACTGAAGGAGAACCATATGGAAACCAGCGCAAGAAACGTTTTTTGTGGTAAAGTTGTTGCCGTTAATTCTGGCGCAGTCAACGATGAAGTAGAATTGTCCGTTGAAGGCGGCATCAACATCGTTGCTTCCATTACCAAGGTGAGCACCAAGAATCTTGGTCTTAAGCCCGGCGCCAGCGCAATGGCTCTCATCAAGGCCAGCTTTGTGCTGCTGATGAACGATGCAGAAAACTACCTGCTCTCTACCCGCAACCAGTTTGCCGGTACTGTGAGCAAGGTCACCCCCGGCGCGGTCAATGCCGAGGTTATTGTTGAACTGCCCGGCGGCGCTTCCATCGCCTCCATTGTGACCATGGGCAGCATCAAGAACCTTGGCCTGGAACCCGGCAAAAAGGTTACCGCCATTGTTAAGGCCTCGCAGGTTATTCTTGCTGTAGCCAAATAGATCGATTCATCAAGTTTAGGTTAGGGCCATTTTTACAGGCCTTGATCTGTAGCGGCTCTGCTGTTTGCAATAAACGGCAGAGCCGAATTTTTGCTCTGGCCTGCGTATATAACGTGCTGAAAGGTTATTATTTTTGAACTATTGCCGCGCCTGAGCCAAAAAAATATGACCTGACCATATAGCCTGCGGCCTCGCCTTCTGATATTTGAGGCGGCGCGGGTGGCTTGCGCCGTGCCATGGCAGAGGACAGGCCCCCGTAATACTCGTACTACTGGAATTTTATGAACAAAAAACTCGTGCGCGATTCCTTTGTGGTTGGGGCGGCCTTGTTCGCCATGTTTTTTGGCGCGGGAAACGTTGTGTTTCCCCCTTACATCGGCCTGACGGCAGGAACGCAGTGGTTCACGGGTTTTTTGTGCTATTACGCGGCAGATGTGGGCCTTGCCCTGTTGACCATATACGCCTTGCTGGCTTCTTCTTGCATTGACAGAAAGGAAGGGCTTTTCCACAGGCTTGGCGGAACTCCTGCCATGCTCATGATGCTGGCAATCATTCTGTGTATTGGGCCGTTGCTGGCTATTCCACGTACCGGGGCCACCGCCTTTGCCATTTCTTTTGCGCCGCTTGGCTACTCTTCCAAGGGGTTCAGCCTTGCAAAAGTGCTTTATTCTGCTGCTTTTTTTGGTATTTCGACCTTGCTGGCATACCGCGAATCCAATATGGTTGACGCCATCGCCCGTTACCTTTCGCCCATCAAGATCGGCGGTTTTTTCCTGATTGTGTGCGCCGCCGTTGTGTGGCCGCTGGGAGAAATCAATCCCAACGTGCGCGATGCGAGGGTCGCCTGGAACAGCATCCTCGCCGGATACCAGACGCTTGATGTCATGGCCTCGCTGGTGTTCGGATATATCATTGTGAATGCGCTTAAGGGCAAGGGCTATACATCCGGCAGCCAGAAGGCGCTCTCTGTTGGCTTGTCGAGCCTTGTGGCAGGAGTGCTGCTGTTCATAATCTATGGCGGGCTGTGCTACCTTGGCGCGACAGGCTCCGGCCTGTATCCTGCTGATACGGAAAAAGGCGCGCTGGTATCCGGCCTTGTGGGCGGGCTTTTTGGCCGTGCCAGCAATGTGCTGCTGGCTGTGATCATGACTGTTTCGTGCATGGCAACGGCTGTGGGGCTGATCGGCACCACGGGCACCTTTATTTCGCAGTTCAGCAAGGGGCGCTTCAGTTACCGGGCTGTGGCCGTTACCACCGGCCTGTTCAGCATGGTGATCTCCAACGTGGGGCTCGACAGCATCATTTCCCTTGCGGCCCCGGTACTGATTTTTCTGTACCCCGGCACTCTTGCTGTTATCGTGCTTTCACTGTTTGACAAGTTCATCAAGAATGACAACATCTTCCGTTTTGCCACCGTAGGCGCTTTGCTGAGCAGCGGCCTGAGCGTGCTTGAAGATTTTGGGCTGCCCATCAAACTGACAGCCTTGCTGCCTTTTGAATCGGTGGGGCTTGGCTGGATATTGCCCTCCCTGATTTTTGGCATTGCGGGCTTTTTTGTGCGTCAGGACAGGGGCAGGGCGTAGTTTCAGGAGCTATTGCTGACTGGCGCTTTGCGCCGCGCATATTTTTTGCAGAAACAAGATCTGTGCTGGTTAGCCATGATCGGCAGAATGCGACGGAGCCGGCGCTCCATGGGCTGCTGTGTCGATTTTGCCAAAGCATCTGTCGTCAATCATGATGTGCTGGGCTGTCAGCTCGTAAATCATAAAGTGCAGCAAGGCCGCGAGGTCTGCGCCATCGCGCTGGAACTGCGCCAGCAGAATGTTGGCTCTGTCCAGCAGGCGCTGGTGGGCCTGTATGTGCGCGGGTGCATCCGGGTATTCGATCTGATTCAGGATGTGCTCCTCAAACTGAAAATGCTCTACTGTGTCTGCCAGCAGGCTTTCAACAGCAGTGCCGATTGCTTTTTTGTCAGCACCGGAGCTATCCAGTTGCAGCAGGTTGTTGACTGTCGCAAACAGATTGCGGTGCTGCTGATCAATTTCCTCATGCCCGCATTCGTAAGTTTCGCTCCACTGAAGGCGCAATGCGCTTGAAGGGCTGCAAATAAAATTGCTGATGCTGCCGTCCAGATCCTCCACCCTGACCTGATTGCGCCCGGCAAGTTTAGCTCTGTACAGGGCCAGATCTGCGCGTTGCATCCATTCGTCCACAGTGTCGGTTGCCCGGCAGGCAGCCACGCCAATACTTACTGTAACCCTTGCATCAAAAGAAAAATGTAGTTTTTCAAGGTGATGGCGGATGTGCTCCGCCAGGGTTACGGCGTCAAAAAAAGTTGATGAAGGTAAAACCACAACAAATTCTTCCCCACCCCACCGTCCAGGCACGTCAGTTGCGCGTATGTCTGTGCGCAGCAATCTGCCAAAACCTCGCAGCACTTCATCGCCGGCAAGGTGCCCGAACTGGTCATTGATGCGCTTGAAGTTGTCCAGATCCAGCATCAACAACGTAACCGGATGCCCATAGCGGTGCATGCGCGCCATTTCCTGCTGCAATATTTCTTCAATGCGTACACGGTTCCAGCAGCCGGTCAGTCTGTCCAGCAGGGCAGCCTTGCGCATGGCCGCATCCGAACGCTCCTTTGCCATGAGCGCAAAGCCAGTTGATACCATGATCAAGGAAATAAATGTGACAAGGTAGAGTGTTACCTGAACCGGTGTGTTCAGAAAAATGCTCATTATCTGGTCTGGGGCAATAATGGCTGTGCAAAACTTCCATGCAAGCGCAATAATTGATAACCCAATGCCAAATACCATCAGGTTCCGCCCGCGCACAGAAAAATCAAACCTGTAGCTTAGCAGTGCCTTTTGCACGAGAAAACCCTGAAATGCCAGCAAGGCATTGATCATCAGAACGCGAAAGATGACAGAATCAAAGAAAACGAGCACGCCAATCGTTGTAACCAGGGGTGGCCCCCAAAACAGAAAACGGCTGCGCGGGTGTATGCCAAGAAAAATATGAACAGCATAGTAAAAAATTGCATATGAAAGAGAAAAAAGAGTATTTGCGACCACCACAGAGAAAAAGTCTGGAATATTTCCGCGCATGGCAAAGAGAATATAGCTTGTGGCGTGAATGCAGAGCGCCAAACCCCATTCGCGTAAACCATCGCCTGCATGACGTTCAGAAGCCGCAAGCGCAGATGCCGCAAGCGTAATACAACCGGCGACCAGCATCACGAACATTGTTGGAATATGAAATTCCACTTTAGCTCCAAATTTATCATCTCACGTTCAAGTGATGTGGTAAGGGTCTAGTACATTATAGTAATAAAAATATATCAACAGTCAAATTATATAATATTTTCTAAAACGGCAACAAGATTACCAGTTTACATGAGCAGTTATTAATAGCATTTATTAATACTTGTGGACATGCCAAGGCGATGCTGGCCGCGCACCATTTGCAGCGCATAAACTACGAGCGGAACTCCATCTAGGAGTTCCGCTCGTAGTTTATGCTTTTTTGCAATGCAGCAGCACGTCAATCGAGGGTGAAAATGGACTTGAAGTCTACATTTTCCTGCCACTCTGGCTGATTGCGCTTGTCAAAAATCATGTCGCCAAGCACAAGAAAGTCCATCTCTGTACGCATAAAGCAGGTATAGGCATCCATGGGAGTGCAGACAATAGGTTCGCCGCGCACGTTAAAGCTGGTGTTAACGACCATGGGGCAGCCCTGTTCCCGCCGGAACGTGTCTATCAGCCCCCAGTAACGGGGATTGGTGCTGCGCGAAACGCTCTGGATGCGGGCAGACCAGTCCACATGCGTGATGGCCGGGACAGAAGAGCGTTGCAGATACAGCCTGTCGTAGAGCGGCAGCTCACGCACGTTTTCCGGCAGCGCCGTGCGGTGCTTCTGCGCCACTGGGGCGCACACAAGCATGTAGGGCGACTTGGCGTCAAGATCAAACCATTCGGCGCAGTATTCTTCAAGCACAGAGGGCGCAAAGGGGCGGAACCCCTCGCGAAACTTGATCTTGAGGTTCAGCTTTTTTTGCATTTCAGGTCTTCTGGGGTCACCCAGAATCGACCTGTCGCCCAGAGCACGGGGGCCATATTCCATGCGGCCCTGAAACCAGCCGACCACAGCGCCGTCCGCTAGGTGCTGGGCCACCGTGGAATACAGTTCTTCAATGTTGGTGTATTCGGTATAGGGCGCGTCAAAACGGCGCGCGACCCGCAGAACGTCGTTGCGCGAAAACTCCGGCCCAAGGTAGGAGCCTTGCATTGCATCAATACCGTTGGGGGATGGGCGCTCGTTGCCGCCCCAGATGTGCCAGGCAGCCTGTGCAGCCCCAAGCGCGCCGCCAGAGTCGCCGGAGGCGGGCTGGATCCATACATTCTTGAAAATGCCGCTGCGTATCAGCAGACCGTTGGCAACGCAGTTCAGGGCCACGCCGCCCGCCATGACAAGATTGTCGCAGCCGGTCAGCGCGCGGGCTGTGCGGGCCAGCTTGAGCACGATGTCTTCCGTCACCTGCTGGATAGCCAGCGCCAGGGCCATATACTCCTGACCGATTTCGCTCTCCGCATCGCGAGGAGGAATACCCAGCAGCTTTTCCCACTTGTCGCGCTTGTACATGCGCAGGCCGGTGGCATAGTCAAAGTATTCCATGTTCAGCAGCAGGGAGCCGTCTTCGCGAATATCCACCAAGCTGTCGCAGATGGCTTTTTTGAGCCTGCCCACAAGCTCCATGTCGCCATCGCCGTACGGCGCAAGCCCCATGAGCTTGTATTCGCCCGAATTGACCTTGAAGCCGCAGTACGCGGTAAAAGCCGTGTAGAGCAGACCCAGCGAGTGGGGAAACTGCTGCTCTTTGAGAATGCGAATACTGGCGTTTTCGCCAAGGCCAATGGTGGTGGTCGCCCATTCGCCAACGCCATCAATGGTCAGGATGGCGGCCCTGTCAAAGGGCGAAGGATAAAAGGCGCTGGCAGCGTGCGAAAGGTGGTGCTCTGGAAAAAGCATCTTGGGCGAGCCGGGGCCGAGCTTGGCTATGGCCTCGCGCAGCATGGAGCGCATGAACAGCTTTTCCTTGATCCAGACGGGAATGGCGGAAAGAAAGCTGCGCAGGCCAGCCGGGGCAAAGCCGTTGTAGGTTTCAAGCAGGCGCTCGAACTTGAGGTAGGGCTTGTCGTAAAAGGCCACAGCCTCCAGATCGGCAATATTCAGACCGCCCTCGCGCAGCACGTAGGCCGCAGCGTGACTGGGAAATCCGGAATCGTGCTTGATACGTGAAAAGCGCTCTTCGTGAGCGGCTGCCACAATTTTGCCGTCCACCAGCAGCACGGCTGCGGAGTCGTGGTAATAGGCAGAAATGCCAAGAATGGCTCTGGGCATGAAGGCTCCCATATGTCGTTGGCGCTGGGTGCGCCTGACCCGATACTGTTAAAAAACAGAGTAAATAAAGGGCGCTATGGCCGAGCCGCTGGTCATCACCACAAGCACGCCAAACAGCAGCAGAACGAGCACAAGGGGAAGCAGCCAGAATTTTTTGCGCTGCATAAAAAATTGCAGCAAGTCTTTAAGAAAATCCATTGATATCTCCTGAAGGAACAAATCCTAAAAAGGATGTTCCAGATCTTTTGTTTCAAAGGTGTGATCGCGCGAGACAAAGGTGGAATCCGAGCTCTTTTTCCAACCTTTGCGACGCATGGGGTCATGGCCGAAAAGGCGCATGACAAGCGCCAGCGGGGTCACAACAATAAAAAATATGACGCTCAACAGCAGACGCGACATGACGGAGCCAAGCAGCAGGGAAAGCCCCAGCCAGAGCTTTGCCACGGGCGAATACATGCGGGGCCAGATCATGCCCGCCAGCAGCAGCCCCAGAGCAAGGGGCAGCAGGGTGAGCGACTTGGTAAACATGACGGCCAACAGACATATCAATGTCATGGCCATAGCGGTATCGGCGCATTCCTTGTTGCTCACGGCAGCAGGTAAAAAGCCGAAATGTAGTTTGCGGTTTTGCATCAGTTTCCTCTTGCAGCGGGGGATGATTGCAGGGCGGCGCGCACGTATGGCTCAAGAATGTCTGCGGCAACAGCGTTGCCAAAGGCGTTCCAGTGCTTGTCGCAACTGAAATACAGGTCGGGGTATTTGACGCCGCGTGCAAGCATGGCAGGCATCAAGTCCACATAGGTCGCGCCGGTGCGCCCGGCCAGTTCGCGCAGCTTGCGGGCAAGGGGCGGTTCCTTGCCGTCATAGTGCTCAAAATCCTGATAGGCAGGGATGGTGAACAGAATAACCTTGCGGTTTCCCGCTTCGGCCACAAGCTGTTCAATGGAATAGCGCATGATGTTCCATTCGTTCTCGGGCACGGAATAGTACATGGATCCGCCCGAAGGATCACCTATATTTTCAGGTGTCCAGCGGGGGACAAGCTTCATGTTTTCGATTTTGAAATCATTCAGATAAATAGCAACCCGGTACAGGCAGCTCCATTCCAGCAGGGTGAGCTTAAAGCTTTTGGCCAAGGCCTGAACCTTAGTCGGCTGGGGCAGTTTTTTAACCGGGTAAAACAGCTTGTAATCAGGATAATCGCCAACCAGATATGGGCGGTAATCGTCCGTGTCCTGAGTGTAGTAGAAATCCAGGCTGTTATCTTCAAAATCATTGCGGGGCAGAATGCCCAACAGAACAACATCATGCTTGAACTGTTTAACCAGATGCTTGTATTGCAGCCATTCCTGAATGGTACCAAAACCGCCGGAAGTGCCAAAATTGAGCATTTCCTTGCCGGTCGACGCCTCAAGCAGGTTGGAGAGCCTGTCTTCCGAGCTGTTGCCCCATCCTTCAATAAAAGAATCGCCCAGTATAACCACGCGCGGCTGGTCTGCATCCTTGGTGCGCTCCTTGTCGCGCATGCCAAAGGCGTTGGAAGCATACTGGGCCGTAAAGCAGGGCTTTTTGTGAAAATATGTGGAAGAAGGGTGGTGCCATACGCCAAAATGCTCGTCGCTGAACGTCCAGAACTTGCTGTTAACGTTCACCAGACTGTAAGACGGCATCTGAATATTTGTGTTTATATACTTGATGTAAAAATAGGATGCCACCTCAAGCATGGCTACCAGCATAAACAGAAAAATCAGGAATCTTTTTAGCATAAAGAAGTGGTTGAAAGAAAGTTTCGGGGTTCAGGCGTGTTGGCTTCCTCACCGAAGGCGGCACCTGAACAAAAAGGGCAAAGCGCGAACATAATCAAGTAGAGCATATATGCCTGCTTTGCCAACTTTTCAAGCATGGGTTTGTGGGGGGAGAAACTCTATATCCCCGTATGGCGCGGCCTGCGGCACCTCACTATGTAATCAGAATTGAAAATAGCCGCACAAAAAACTGTTTTTGCAGGATTTTGTGCGGCTATTTAATTTTATGCAGATGCGAACAGATGAAGTTTTTGCCCGGCTATCTGATTTCACGTGTGGTGTGGAATGTTATCTGCGGCCATTCTTCAATAACCCTTGAGAGCCGCCATTCGCTGCTGGAAAGGATGGCAAGGCAGTCGTCGCCGTCGTAGGCGAGGTTTGACTGCTGGTCGGATTTAAAGGACTCCAGCGCCGCCCTGTCATTGGAGGTTATCCAGCGCGCGGCAGAAATGGGGCAGGGCTCGTACACGGCAATAACGCCGTATTCGGCCTTGAGCCGGGCAATGATAACGTCAAACTGCAGCACACCCACTGCGCCAAGAATGTGCGAGCTGTCTGTGATCGGGCGAAAAACCTGGATGGCCCCTTCTTCCGCAAGCTGTTTCAGGCCTTTGGCAAGCTGCTTGGAGCGCAGGGGGTCTGCCAGCTGCACGCGGCGAAAATGCTCGGGCGAGAAGTTGGGAATACCCGTAAACTTGAGCACCTCTGAAGTTGTGAGCGTGTCGCCGATTTTCAAGGTACCGTGGTTATGCAAACCGATAATGTCGCCGGGCCAGGCATCTTCAACGCCTTCACGGTCTTGCGCCATAAAGGTGATTGCCCGCGAAAGCTGCACCTCTTTGCCGATGCGGTGGTGCTTGACCTTCATGCCGCGCTCAAACCTGCCGGAACATATGCGCATAAAGGCAATTCTGTCACGGTGGGCGGGGTCCATGTTTGCCTGAATCTTGAAAACAACGCCGGAAAAATCTTCTTCAAGCGGATTGACCACGCGTTCGCCCGTGGCGCATTCCGCCACGCGGGGGATGGGGCCGGGGGCAAGACGCACAAGAGTGTCGAGCAGTTCCTGAACGCCGAAATTGTTGACCGCACTGCCAAAAAACACCGGGGTCTGCTTGCCCTTGAGGTACAGTTCCTTGTCAAAAGGAAAGCCCGCGCCTTCCAGCAGGTCAATCTCGGTGCGCAGTTGCTCGGCGGCGTCTTCACCAATCAGTTCGACGAGTTGCGGATCGTTCAGTCCGTTGATGACCAGAGCTTCCTTGGGGCGGGAGGTCTTTTTGCCGTCCTCCGCAAAAAAGCGGATGGCCTGCCGCTCGATGTCATACACGCCCTGAAAGCTCTTGCCCATGCCAATGGGCCAGGTCATGGGCGCGGCCTGAATGCTCAGGGTCTGCTCAATATCGCTCAAGAGGTCAAAGGCATCACGGCCTTCGCGGTCAAGCTTGTTGATAAAGGTCAGAATGGGCGTGTCGCGCATGCGGCACACTTCCATGAGCTTGCGGGTCTGCGTTTCAACGCCCTTGACCGAGTCAATGACCATGAGGGCGGAGTCCACAGCCGTGAGCACGCGGTAGGTATCTTCTGAAAAGTCCTGGTGACCAGGCGTATCAAGCAGATTTATGATATGGTCGGCGTAGGTGAACTTCATCACCGAGGATGAAACGGAAATACCGCGCTCGCGTTCAACTTCCATCCAGTCAGAAGTGGCATGGCGCTGGGCCTTCTTGGCTTTGACCGCGCCCGCCATCTGGATGGCTCCACCAAACAGCAGCAGCTTTTCCGTGAGGGTTGTCTTGCCTGCGTCAGGGTGGGAAATAATGCCAAAAGTGCGGCGTCTGAGCGCTTCGCGACTCATGGCCGATGATATGTTTGTTTGCATAAATCTGCCTGGAATTCAGAGGTCAGGAGTGTGCCGGTGGGTCGGAATCCGGCTGCATAGCGGCGCAAAGGCCTGCCGCATAATAAGATTGCTGGCTGATTGCGCGGGCCTGGCAAAAAAGCAGCACGGCATCTGCCGTGCGTTTGCGCTGCGCTGCAACGATCAGCATACACACCGCGAGGACAAAACCTCACGAAACACAGCGTGGGCCGTGCATTTGCCAAAACGGCAATTTAACCACTTATGTTAAGGCAGTCAAACAGTTTGCATGGGGGTGACTGCTTGAATTGCAGATGCCCGGAAGCAACATGAGCCGCAGTTCCAGCTGGTTACAAACCGTTAAGGATGCTTCGCACAACACCGCATGCTGGATTTTCTGGCGCATTTTGATGGATGTTCACTCCACACGCAGCATGGCAACAAGGTCACGCAGTCTGTCCCTGATGCTCATAAAGGCTTTGACCACATCCGGGTCAAACTGGCTGCCAGTGCCTTTGATGATTTCTCGGCAGGCCTCGTCGAAGCTCTTGGCCTGGCGGTATGGGCGTGATTGCAGCATGGCTGAAAGACTATCTGCCACGGTGATGATGCGTGCGCCCAGCGGAATGTGCCCGCTTTTAAGTCCCTGCGGGTATCCGTTGCCGTCAAAGCGTTCGTGGTGGGCGCGTACCATATCCACAATGCCGCAATCCCGCAGGCAGGCTATGGGAGCAAGAATGTCGGCCCCCATGTCTGGATGCTTGCGGATCGCCAGCCATTCCTTGGGAGTAAGAGCGGATGCTTTGGCCAGAATGTCGTCAGGAACGCCAATTTTTCCAAGGTCATGCAGGTGACCAGCCACATGGATTATGTCGGCAACCTGGTGTCCCAGCCCCATTGCAAGGGCCAAAGACTGCGAGATGATGGCAACTTCTTCTGAATGGGCGAGGGTATAGGTATCTTTGGCATCTATGGCTTTGCCGAGTGATTCTGCAAGTTGGTGGATGATTTCTGTCACAGCAGCGCTGCAAGGAACGAGTTTCTCGTGGCGGGTGGCGCTTTCGGCAAGGTTAAGGCGGGAATGACACAACATTACGTATCCTTATGGTCGGCGAAATGCGCCGTTCACGTTCAGACGTGCGGGCAGGGTTGAAAACACTTTTCAGATGAGGACACGGATTAGCAGTTTTGAAATCTAATTTCAATGTCAAATTAGCGGCATTCGTAAAAATTTGCAAGGTAGATAATGCACATGATTATAATAAATATCATTTAATAATAGTATGTTATAAGTATATAACAACATAACCTGCGAAGCTGATTAGTACGCAAAACAGGGCCGCCCCAATGGAGCAGCCCTGTTATTCTGTATTGTGCGTCCGGTTCTAGCCGGGGCCAAGTTTATTCTTCAATCCAGCTTCTGGCCCGCTCCACAGCGCGGTGCCACTGGTGCAGCAGTTCCTGCCGACGGTCTTCTGGCATGTTGGGTTCAAAGCGGCGGTCAAGTTTCCACTGGGCGCAGAGCTGTTCTTCGCTTTCCCAGAAGCCTACAGCCAGACCGGCAAGGTAGGCCGCGCCAAGCGCGGTTGTTTCCGTAACCATGGGACGCTCAACAACAACGCCGGTGAGGTTGGCCTGGCACTGCATGAGCATGTTGTTACGGCTTGCGCCGCCGTCCACGCGCAGGGTGGTCAGGGGAACGCCAGCGTCTTTCTGCATGGCCTCCATGATGTCGAGGGTTTGCAGGGCAATGGATTCAATCGCCGCCCTGGCAATGTGTCCGCGATTGGTGCCGCGCGTGATGCCCACCATGGTGCCTCGGGCGTACTGATCCCAGTAGGGAGCGCCCATGCCCACAAAGGCTGGCACAAGGTACACGCCGCCGTTGTCCGGCACGGTGATGGCAAGGCTTTCCATTTCGGAAGAATCGCGGATAAAGCCAAGACCATCGCGCAACCACTGCACCACTGCGCCGCCCACAAAAACGCTGCCTTCAAGGGCGTAATAACGGCCCTTGGGCGTTTCCCACGCCACGGTGGTCAGCATGTTGTTTTTGCTTTCGCGGGCCTTGGTGCCCGTGTTGAGCAGCAGGAAGCAGCCAGTGCCATAGGTGTTTTTGGCCATGCCTTCGGTCATGCAGGCATTGCCGTAGGTAGCGGCCTGCTGGTCGCCAGCCACGCCCGCAATGGGCACAGCCTGACCGAAAAATTCGGGGTGGGTCTGAGCCATAACGCTGGAGGAGGGTGCCACTTCAGGCAGCATGGCGCGCGGCACGCCGATGATTTTAAGCAGTTCGTCATCCCACTGGCCGGTGTGGATGTTGAAGAGCAGGGTGCGGCTGGCATTGGAAGGGTCGGTCACATGCGCGCCGCGCTTGCTGAAGTTCCAGATAAGCCAAGTATCAATGGTGCCGAAAAGCAGTTCGCCAGCTTCGGCCTTGGCGCGTGCACCGGGCACGTTGTCGAGTATCCAGCGTACCTTGGTGCCGGAAAAATAGGCATCAAGCACAAGGCCGGTTTTCGCACGAATGACCTCAGCCTTGCCCGCAGCGCGCAGCTGGTCGCAAAAACCTGCCGTACGGCGGTCTTGCCACACAATGGCATTGTATACGGGGGCGCCAGTGGCCTTGTCCCACACAACCGTGGTTTCGCGCTGGTTGGTGATGCCAACGGCGGCCAGTTCGTTGCTCTGCACGTTGGCGTGTTTCAGGCATTCCTTGGCAACATGCGACTGCGTGTCAAAGATTTCATTGGGGTTATGTTCAACCCAGCCGGGCTGGGGGAATATTTGGGTGAATTCCCGCTGCGCAACCTGAACAATGTTGGCGTCGCGGTCAAAAAGAATAGCGCGTGAGCTGGTTGTGCCCTGATCAAGAGACAGAATGTATTTATGAGCCATATAATCCTCCGAAAGCATTGTTGGTGTTTGTTGCCGCAGCGCACAGGGGAAATCTGTACGCCGCAGGCAGCACGGAGTTGCTCAAAACGGTCTAAAGCAGGCCTATGGCCTTGCCCACAACATAGGCAAGCACAGCGCCGACCATGGGAGCGCACACCGGAATCCAGGCATAGGCCCAGTCAGAAGACCCCTTGCCGGCAATGGGCAGCACCGCATGCGCAATGCGGGGGCCAAGGTCACGGGCGGGGTTGATGGCGTAACCGGTGGGGCCGCCAAGGCTAAGGCCCAGAGCCCACACAAGGATGCCCACCATGTAGGGGCCGTAACCAGAAGGCAGGGTGCCATTGTTGGTGTGGAAAATGGCGAAGATGCCAAAAAGCAGCATGAAGGTACCGATAACTTCGCACAAAAAGTTCTGGCCGTAGCTGCGGATGGCAGGCGCGGTGCTGAAGACAGCCAGTTTGAGGCCGGGATCTTCAGTGGGAGCCCAGTGGGGCAGGTAGGCAAGCCAGACAATGGCAGCGCCGGTGAAACCGCCAGCAATCTGCGCCAGCATGGTTGCGAACGCCTGGCTTGCGCCGTAAACGCCAAGCATGGTCTTTGCCAGGGTTACTGCGGGGTTGAGGTCAGCCTGAGGCGCGCCAAGCGCCACCGAAGTAAACACGCCGAGCATGACGCCAAAAGCCCAGCCCGCCGTGATAACAATCCAGCCGCCGCCGTTGCCCTTGGAGTCTTTAAGCAGAACGCAGGCAACAACGCCAGCACCAAAGGTAATCAGTATCATCGTTCCAAAAAATTCACCAAGAAGGTTGGTCATGGGCATATCCTTCACAAGTTGTTGATATAGTGCGAGTCTTACGACTTGCCATCGCCTGTTCCAATAGCTTGCTGGTAAAAATGGGGGGACTGCTTGGCGCAATTTTCCTTTCTGCTTGGATGCCGAAGGCTCTATGATATTTGAATGTCGTTTTACAAAACGTGCGTGTCTGATGCAGATATTGAGCCGGAGCATCACAATTGGTTATATGTTTGTAAGGAATACTAATCCTATATTTGATATATAATGGGATGGAAAAAAGATTGCAAGTACATTGCAATTGTTACAAACAATAAAAATTATCATTATCATAAAGTGAGTTATTCCGATTACCATATTATAAATCTGCCCGAAAAGTAAAAAAGCCGCCCGAAGGCGGCCATGAACAGCGGGAAGAAAAGGTGCATCACCCGTGAGTTTTCATGTCGCGTATTAGCCCTTGCAGTGCAGCCGTTTGCCTGGAGAGGGCATCCACTGCCTTGCTTGCGTGATCCATAGCCTGCGCAGTTTCGGCAGAAATGGTTGCGACTTGCTCGACTGATCTGTTGATTTCTTCGCTGGTTGCCGATTGCTGCTCACTCGCAGCGGCAATTGCCTGGATTTGATCGTTAACATGCTCTACATACTCAAGTATTTGCCGTAGTGCATCGCCAGAGCGGGCAGAGAGCGTGGTTGCTTCTTCAATAGCTGCGCCCACGTCTTCCACATTATCGATATTTTTTCTTGTGCCTTGCTGAATACCGGTGATGGCGTCGCCAACTTCACGGGTGGCTGTCATGGTTTTCTCTGCAAGTTTGCGCACTTCATCAGCAACCACGGCAAAACCACGGCCCGCATCGCCAGCCCGGGCAGCTTCAATGGCAGCGTTGAGCGCAAGAAGGTTTGTCTGGTCGGCAATATCCGCAATAACGTTCATGATCTGGCCGATGGCTTCGGCCTGTTTGCCCAATGCTCCCATATCCTGCTTGATTGCTAATGATTTTGCATGAATGGACTTAATGTTCTCAACCGCAGTGGTGACAATCTGTACGCCTTCAATGGTCTGTTTTTGAGCGTTGTCAGAAACACCTGCTGCGAGTTGGGCATTTTTGGCGACTTCAAGCACTGTCGCATTCATTTCTTCCATGGCGGTGGCTGTTTCGTGCACGCGGTTTGACTGTTCGTCCGCACCACGGCTGGATTGGGTTATCTGCGTAGAAAGCTGCTCCGCTGCGCCAGAGATTACTTCAACCACTTCTTCAAGTTGTTGAGCTGCCTGCAACATGCCTTCTGCCTTGGCTCTTTCAGCCATCAGCTTTGATTGCTGGGCTTCAGCAGTTGCCTTGCGGGCGGCTTCGGCTTGCAGTTCTGCCTCAGCCTGCCGCGTTGAGGCCTGGGTGAAACTTTCGCTGAGCTTGTCACGCATTTCGCGCATGGCGGCAAACAGACCGCAGTTTTTACGGCTGCCGTGCAGGCTCATATCCACTTCGAGGTCGCCGTGGGCGATTTTGCGCGCCACTTCCGCCACATCGGCAGGTTCCGCTCCAAGCTGCGCCATGAATGACCGGATTGTAAAAAATGCCCCAAGCGAGCCCGTGATAATTGAAATTCCGGTCAGAACCCATTGCAGCATCAGGCTTGTGGCAAGCTCGTTCTTTAACGTGCCCAAGTTGTGGCTTGCCACGCCGGTCTGTTCTTCAATAAATGGTTCCAAAGCGGTTGTGAGGGCTTCTGTGGCATTGTCGAAATCTTCCATGAGTTCGTTGCCGGCCTCTATGCCCTGGTTGATGTAAGTATCGGCCATCTTGCGGCCCAGCGCGTACATGGCGTCAAATGACGTGACCAGTGCGGCAAGTTTTTCCTGCGATTTTTTGTTGTTCTCAAGAGCGAATTTGTTTTTGAATTTCTGCGCATGCTCATGAAAGGTATCTGCGGCTTCCTGCGCCTCTTTATAGCCATCTGGGCTGTGCGTTGCGGAAACGTCAGACAGAAATTGCTGCACCTGCACTGTTTGCAGCTTCATATCCGCTGCCAGCATGGCCAAGGGCATGCTTTCATCAGCCGTTGTATCGGCAAGAAGGTCGGCCTGGCTCAGGTTGTGGCGCATAATCAAGGCGCTGAGCAGTATCAGAAAAAAAATGGAACCAAAGCCCAGCCAAAGCCGAGTCGCTACTTTCAACTGCATGTCGCGCCTCCCCCAAAAGTATGAGGTTGAATGGCCGCAAGTGCGGATATAAGTATTGCACAATTATACATATTGAAATTGATATGTTAAACGTGGGAATGATTCTAGCAGCTCATAGCCCACGGAGTCTGGCTCTCCTGCAAAGCTGCTTGGAATGCAGATGGAGCCATTCCAAGCATTTTGGTTATAATCACCCTAATGCGCCTTGCGGACTGTGTCCATACGCCACGGCGTAAAAATATTGCTTATTGGTTTCACCAATGGCGGGATGCGCGCGCAAAAATTGCTGCACCAACGCAAAAGGCCGCCCGGTGATGGACGGCCTTTCACAAAGGACGATTGCACTCAGGAGCGTCAACCCTGATTTTTCATG
Source organism: Desulfovibrio faecalis (assembly GCF_053570625.1). Lineage (NCBI taxonomy): Bacteria > Pseudomonadati > Thermodesulfobacteriota > Desulfovibrionia > Desulfovibrionales > Desulfovibrionaceae > Desulfovibrio > Desulfovibrio faecalis. The sequence continues at coordinate 2,269,366 of NZ_JBRBQR010000001.1, read as the reverse complement.
TCGCGGATAAGCCCTTGCAGCACCTGCGCCTGCTGCGCAAGGCCGTCAACGGCATGCGCGGCATTTTCCATTGTTTGAGCCGTTTCGGCAGAAATGGTTGCAACCTGCTCAACAGACTTATTAATTTCCTCGCTGGCGGCAGATTGCTGCTCGCTTGCCGCTGCAATAGCCTGAACCTGATCATTGACAAGGTGCACAAGCTCAAGAATCTGTTTGAGCGAATCGCCGGAGCGGATTGAAAGTTTGGTCGCTTCTTCAATGGCGCTCGCGCTCTGTTCCACATTCACGATATTTTTTCGCGTTCCGGCCTGAATATCGCCAATGGCACGACCCACCTCCTGGGTGGCAGACATGGTTTTTTCCGCCAGTTTGCGCACCTCATCAGCAACAACGGCAAAGCCGCGCCCGGCATCGCCCGCCCGGGCAGCTTCTATAGCAGCGTTGAGCGCAAGCAGGTTGGTCTGGTCTGCAATGTCGGCAATAACGCTCATAACCTGCCCGATGCTTTCGGCCTGCTTGCCCAGTACGTCCATATCCTGCCGGATGGCAAGGGATTGCGTGTGCACAGACTCAATGCCCTTGACCGCATCGTTGACAATCTGCGCGCCTTCCAGAGCCTGCTGCCGGGTTTGGTCTGCAATGCCAGCAGCCTGCTGCGCATTTTGGGCAACTTCGCGCACGGTGGCATTCATTTGCTCCATGGCCGTTGCGGTTTCGCGCACGCGGCCAGACTGATCGTCAGCTCCGCTGCGGGATTGGTCTATCTTAACCGCAAGATCCTGCGAAGCGCTGGAGACAATTTCAACCACATGTTCCAGTTGGCTGGCAGCGTGGAGCATCCCTTCGCTTTTGGCGTTCTCTGCAAGAGCTTGCGCCTTTTGGGCTTCCACAAGGGCCTTTCTGGCTTCTTCGCGGTCATGTTCCGCTTCGGCCTGAGCGGTAGAAGAAGCCTTGCGGTAGTTTGCCAGATTGTCTGCCGTGCTGTTCAGCGCCAGAGCCAGAGTGCTCAGACTGGCAAAGCTTCCGGCAGCGAGGCGTTCATCTGACTGCTGGGTGCCAAGGGTGGAGGCAAAAGACACACACTGGCGCATGGCGCGCAGATCCCTGTTGGTCAGGAAATATCCTGCGCAATACACCAGACATATGGCAAAAATAAATTCAATCCACATCAGGGTGCGCCGCGATGCGATGTCCTCATTCATTTCAGCCATGGCTGTTTCAGCAAGGGCGGTAATATTTGCGTCAAATTTTTCAAAATGTTCGCGAAAAGCCACGGCATAGGGAGTGGCTTCCTTTTCATAGGTTTTGTAGGTGAGGTAGCGCTGGTCTGCGGGGATATCCTTTAAGGGAGCAACAAGGCTCTGGCCGTTGTTCATAAATGCAATGGCCGCCTCATGGGCCTTGTCAGTCAAGGCTCTGGAGTTTGCAGGCAGCTTGAGGGAGGAGAGTGTGGCAAAGTGCTTTTTAACGGCAGCAATGGCTGTGTCTATTTGCTTGAGGTCTTTGTCAATATCGCTGCCAAGCATGATATTTCTGGTTAATCTGCTAAAATAATTTATATTTTTAGTTATTTCCAGGGCCATGATCCTGCCTGCGATGGCGGTATCGCGGGTGCTGGCGAATTTAATTTCAATATTGTTAATTGCCTGCAACGAAAAGCAAAATAGCCCGGCCATGGCAATGGCCCCGACTGAAATAGTGAGGATAAATTTTCCACGTAACGTATGCAGTATCTGACTGATCAAAATGACTCCTCCGGAGCAGTAGTGACATAGCAGGGCTGATCACAGCGCAATCTGTTGACAAGACACGGTTGCAACAAATGATTGATGTTTATCATTCAGTTACAGGTGATGGTATCAATAGTAGTGTTGCTGCAATTTTATTTTCGGAATTTATGTTACAATGTTTATATTTCATAAATATAAATATTTTTTTCACATGCAAAGACTCGTGCGAAAAACAAATGTTAAAAAATATAACATTCGATAATTTTTGCTTTAAAAATATTGTTATGCTTACTATGGTAATGTGAAGGTATTGTTCGGACAGGAGTGTGTGATATTATTAAAAGTGAACTATCTTGTTTTTGAACTGATTGTTGAAATATTGATTGAGTGTATAGGATATGGTGCTTTAAAAACTGCAAATAAAATCATAATTCATTTTTTATAATATTTTATTGCGCAGATATCACGTAGCAATTTTTTTAATTTTTCTTTGTTTTCAAATGTACAACTCTGTATAAATATGAAAAAAATTTATCATATAAGTAAATATCCTTAATATTATCCAGCTTGATAGGCATATATTCTATTTCAGGATAATTTCTATAGTTTTATTTCACATAAAGACTGTTGCTTTTAGCTGTATTTGTATTATTAAAAATTCGTTTTTATTTGTTTGTTGGTGACAGTATTTGCAGAATATATGATTTATTGCAGATGGTTGTGCATAAAGTTAAAAAGTGTTGGAACAGATATTGCTAATGATCCCAGGCAGGCAAAAAAAGTAAAATCTGGCAGTTAACGAGATGGCCATGAACGCACATAGGCTTATGAGTATTTTTCGGTTTGACACGATCAGGGGACGCATTCGCGCCTATACCATTGCCATTGTCTGCATTCCAATTATCATTGCGGCTCTTTTTTTTATTTTTTTTCAGCAAGAACGCCTTATCGAGCATGAAAAAAATCAACTTTCTGAAATTCTCAGTCAAAATAAAAATACAATTGAAGCGTATGTGGACGTGTGCTTTCAGGATGTTTTATTTTTGACAAAAATTATTAAAGCGCACAGATCAGATATGGAGACTGCTGCAAAAGAATTTAGCGATTACGATGAAAGCCACACAGGCATTGCGGCAGCCGTATTTGTCAATGCACAGGGGATTTCAGAAATTGACTCCATGGGCAAACCCGGTTTGTACGGCGGTGACAGGTATTACTTTAAACAAGCAATGATGGGCCGCCGTGCAATTACAACAGGAATCAAGGGGCGTGTTTCCGGCAAGGCCGTGTGCATGTTTTCAATGCCAGTGACTAATCAGGCTGGAGAATTTGACGGGGTCGTATTTTTGTCCATTCTCGTTGGCGAGCTGGACGCTTGGCTGCACGGATCTTTTGTTCCAGATAAACAAGGGCTGATACTGTGCGATGCCCAGGGAAACATACTTGCACCCCACACTGTGGTTGCAAGCAACGCAGACGATGCTGCAAAACAGGTTCCCTTGCAGCTCATGCAGCTTGGCGAAACTGTTCAGATTTTTGTGAATGATCAGGGCGTGCGCATGCTCGGCGCTTCCGTTACTGTAGGGAGCGGTGGCTGGCGGCTGGTGTATTTTCGATCAGTAGAGGAAATTATTGCAGGATACAAATGGCTTACGATTTTTGTTGGTCTTGGATCGCTCTGCGCCATATTGTTCATGATGCCATTGATGCTGCGTTTTAGCCGCAGCATTGAAGCTCCTCTTGAGGAGCTAACAGCCTATGCGCTTGAGCTTCGTAAAAATAATTACGAGGCAACAGGGCAATTGTGTGACCAGAAAAATATGCCCAGCGAGCTCAGAATCCTGTTTGACGCATTTACTGTAATGAGTTTCAGGGTCGCCAGGCAGATTAAAAAGGCCGAGGCCGTGAGCCTGAAAGATGCGCTCACAGGCCTGCACAACCGCCGTTTTTTGCAGGAAATGGGCACAGAATTTCTTAAAAAAACGCATTCAGCAGGCCAGCAGTGCGCTTGCCTGATGCTTGATATCGACCACTTTAAAAGTATCAATGACACCTTTGGGCACAATGTGGGCGATCTGGTTTTGCAGCACACAGCGCGGATAATCAATGCCGGCGTACGCAGTGCAGACCTCCTTGTGCGCTATGGAGGCGAGGAGTTTGTGGTTCTTGTTGCCTGTACGGATGCCCGGCAAGGTGAAGAACTTGCCCATCGCATACGGCATGCAGTGGCAGCGAACCCCTTGTCGCACGAAGGCAACAAGCACACGTTAACAATAAGTATTGGTGTGGCGGTATGCGCAGATATGGCAGACACGGTGGAATCGCCAAAATCCGCCGAGGCGGCGCTGGCAGTCATGCTGATCCGGGCGGATAAAGCCCTGTACGCTGCCAAGGAAGCTGGGCGTGATGCCGTGGTGGTTTCAGGCTAAGACGGCAACCATAAGATATGCGTTGGGAACGCTGCGCGAATCAGGCCAGCCCTTTTGTTAATCAGCATCCTGCGTTTTATACAGATCAAGCGCCGGATGGCAGGCAGGTTTTGCCGCTGATTTTTTGAATAAGCTTGTTGAGCGCGCCCGCCTGTAATGCGAGCTGTTCCACAGCTGTTACAGACCGTTCCATTCCGCTGGTTGTTTGATCTGCCACACCGCTGACTTCATTCAATACCTGATGGACTTCTTCACTGGTTGCCGACTGTTCTTCAACTGCGGTCGCAATGGAGCGCACCTGATCAGTGGTTAATCCAGCCAGTTCCAAAATTTCATACAATGCTATGCCGGATTGATCCGCTAGTTGCGTTGCTTCTTGCACGGCTAGAGCGGCATCTCCCATGCCTTCAGCGGTCTTGCCAGCGCCAGATTGAATGGCGGTTATGGCAGAGCTTACTTCCGCAGTTGCTCGCATCGTTTTTTCTGCAAGCTTTCTGACCTCATCGGCAACCACAGCAAATCCACGTCCGGCTTCACCAGCACGGGCTGCCTCGATAGCGGCGTTCAAAGCCAGAAGGTTGGTCTGATCGGCAATATCTGTGATGACATCCATGATCTGCCCGATGTCGGCGACCTGATCGCCCAGGCCGCTGATATCTTTCTTTAAAATGTCTGTTTGTCCTTTCACGCGGCTAATTGCAGCAACCGACTGCTGCACCGTGGCGGCACCTTTCTTGGCCTGCTGCATGGTTTTGTCTGCCTGCTGGCTTGCGTCGGAGGCATTTTGGGCAATCTCCACAGCTGTGGCGTTCATCTGGCTGATGGCCACAGCGGCCTCAGCCGTACGGACGTGCAAGGTGTTCATGCCCTTGCTCGTTTGCTCTACAACCGTTGAAAGTTCTGCTGCTGCCGTTGAAACCTCCCCGGCAATGGATCCGGCCTGTTCAGCTGTCTCGCAAATAATCCTGTTTGAGGTAAGCAGTTTTTCCTCCTGCTCCCGGAGTTCCGTGAGGACCGTGAACTGGACAAAACAACCAATAAAAGTTGCTGCCGGATCATATATGGGGGTGGCATCAAGTTTTATAAAAAATGCTTTGCCTTTTGTATCGTGACCTTCAAGTGTGCGGCCAGGGTTTGCCTGTTTTTCTTTGAGCGCTGTAAGTATGTCGCCTGATATTTCTGGATTGTGGAGGAAAAAATTTGTTACATGAGTTCCAAAGTGCGTGTCGGCCCTTTGTTCCATAGCCAGAAAATCACACAAGAGCTGATTCAGATATGTGATGCGGCCTTCCTGATTAACCACCAGGCAGGGAGTAGCAACGCCGCCGAGTATCCCCTGCACAAATCCAAGTTTTTCCTTGAGAGCCGTAACCATTGCTTCGAGGTCTTGTTTCAGTTGATTAAGTTCGGCTGTACTGCCGTCAGCCTTAAGAATTGCATGGAGATTGCCCGCCGCTACCGCGTTGCTATACAGCACCATGCCCCTGATGGTGCGCGTAATGCCGCGACCCACCAGATATGCCAGCAGCGAGGCCAGTACCAGCGCAACGCCCGTTGCCAACAGCATGGTTGCGCGTTTTGCTTTATAATCACCGATGCGCACAGCAAGTAACACATCCAACTCAGCGGCGCACACCTCCCAGTAGCGAAATGCTGCATTAAATGCCTTTTCGCCTGCGGCCATAAATTCATTCTGAGGTATTGCTGCCCCAGCCGAAATGCTGTTGAGCATGGTAATAAAAGGTTCTGTGGCCGCCTTGTAGCTTTCAAGCGCCGTTTTAAGCTTGGGCGCAAGCGAAGGACTGACCCCATAAAAATTGGTTCTTCCGGGTTTTCCGTGGGTAACCCCTGTCAGGAACTGGCCGGGTAGAGGTTTAGACCGCCACAGAAGAAGTAGATGGCTGTCTTGAAATGCTCCCGGTTCCTATAACCGCAAGCCTTCCTCTTGATGGCCATGATCTTGCTGTTGAGGCCCTCGGCCACGCCGTTGGTGATCCTGTGGCGGCAGAAGGTCAGGATGTTCTCAAGATGTCTCTGAATCAGTCCGCCCACTTTGCGCATTGGGGCAAGATCTGACCTGTTCACCCAGACCAGCCATCGCTTCACAAAACGTCTGGCCCATCCCGTGCTCAGGTACTTCCAGACGTCGTTCAGGCTTTCCTTCATGGCCCAGGCCTTGGCCACCTTGAGGTTCGCTGTCTTCAAGGCCTCCAGGGCTGGCCGGTGTTTGTCCGGCAGATTCTCCTCCCGGTATAGCCAGAGGAATTTCGTGCCCTTGAGTCGATGGTCATCCTGACTTGTGAGTTCGCGGTGCTCTTGCTTGCGTACCCGGTCCACAGCCTCGCCTACGTGTTTCATGACGTGGAACCGATCGTGAACGATTTTCCCCGCCGCGTCCGGCACATGTTTGAGCGTAGCTTTAAAATAGGGCTCCCACATGTCCATGGCCACGGCCTTGATCCGCTCCAACTGCGCCTTGGTGAACTGAAGGTAGTACCCCTCAAGGCTTTCGGCCTTACGCTCGTCGGCCACATACTCCACCGTGCTGCCGATCAGATCACAAACCACGGTCACATAGTCGTGCCCCTTGCGGAATGCCTTCTCGTCAACGCCAAGATACCGCGAGGGATTCGATTGCTTGCGCTCCCGGCCCCGGCGCACCGCCCTTTCCATGACACCCCATGCTTCGTCCCAGGTGATGCGCAGGATGCGCCGCGCTCCTGTTACGGTGGCGCACTCGGTCAGCACGTCGATGATCAATCGCTCCATCAATATGGTGAAACGTGCCTTGGACTCGGCCCAAGGCACGTTGACCTGAAGGACGCCATGCTCGGGGCAGTCCACTCGGGGAATCCGAGCATGCAGGAACGTCTTGAACTGGCACGTGTCCAGATGGCGCCAGACACGAGGCTCGGCATGGTCGCGGCAAGCCAGCTCTCGACCACAAGTAGGGCAAAACCAGCGAACACCAGGACCATGCTCCACGCGGATGTCTACCCGACCTTCCGCCGTGTCCAGTTCAACAGCCTCAACAAACCAGGGCTCGGTCAGCCCGAGAATCCGAAAATATAGGTCCGTATCCTTCATTGGTGCCCTCCGGGAAGGACATTAGCAGATCAGCTACCCACGGAAAACCCGGAAGAGCCTAAAAATTGGGGTCTTCGTTCAGGGCCGTCTGAGTGTCAGCCAGAATGCGGGAATAGTCGGACTCCTGAAGCATTGCAGCCATCGTGTGGAACTGGCGCCGTTCGTTTTCTCCAAGTTGGGATCCGAGCAGGGTCGCGTTGCCAAAATCAAGGATTGACGCGATTCTGCGCTGGGTCTGAGGCAGCGTGAGCAGGGTCATATCCATTGTGTAGTAGCTGTCCAGGTCCGGATCAAGAATCAGATTTGAGGTGTCGCCGCAGTGAGTAATCATGCCCGAAACATCTTCCATCAACTGGGCAAGCCCCTCTTTGAACGCGGCGGCATCATTCTTCCTGCTTTTCAGCTGCGCCCACCGATCTGCAACGTCGCCTGGAAAAAGGTGGGAGCGACCACGAATTTTCAGGCCATCAGCGGTGAATTGCAGGTCAGATCCATGCAGCCTGTTTGCCGCCTCAAGTTCGGCAAATGCCTGATCAACCTTGCGCTGGCCATCTGGCTGTGTTGTTTTTGGCAGATACTCCAGCAGATTTTCCAGTGGTCGTTGAAAAGAGTTACCCTGGGTTTCCAGACTGCTGAAAGAGATTTGCGAATTGATGTTGGATACAGAGATGTAAAGCAAAACGCCCAGAGGCAATACAAAGGCTATTCCAATAGACGTCAACTTCCCGGAAAGTTTGATGTTTCTTAAGGCCATGATAACGGTGCTCCAGAGTAAAGTAACCACACCATTCTGCCTGTGGATAAGCACTGGCAGAACAGTTGGGCATCAAGTTCAAAAAACGCGGAACAGGCAGAATCGTACATTGAGCACGTACGTATCTTGTTGCGCAGCATTTTTTGAAATGTTCTTTAATCTGCCCTGAAAGGGGGGAGGAGCAGAGAACGACTTATTGGCACAAACGCTCTGGCGCACTGTAACACGTATAATTGTGCACACCGCCGCATCAGGTCCAATAAAGTTCACCCAACTCCGGGGGGAGGAGCTCTGGAGTGGCAAATCGTATATAAACTTGCTGAATTCTTTTATCCCAAGTTGTATATGTTCTGCAAGTACTAGTGCCCTGGCGTGCGTGGCGGAATCGGATTCAGAAAATGAGGGCAGTACTAATGGTACTGAACGCAAATGATTTCTATAAAACTAGTGTGTCTTTAGTAGATAGCTAGTGTACTCTCTATTTTTATAGAAATTACCCTGAAATGATGGCGTTCAGATGGTGGAGATGCGCCAACAAAAGTGTCCTTGTTGGCGGTAAACAGAGCGCCATACTCTTGGGAGCAAAGCCCAAAAGGGTTAATTCTCTCTTGCCTTCTCCTCAAAATAATCTTTTAGCGCCACAGCATTATTTATTTCTGTAGCTTTGGCGGCGTAGAGCAGTATCACGGTCGGATTCTGGCGGAGAATGGTCAGCATCTGCGCAACAGCAGATGAGGCAGCATCAAGCTCGGCGAAATAGCGCTTCTTGAATTCTGGCCATTTGGCTTCATCGTGGGCAAACCACTTCCGCAGGTTGTCTGATGGGGCGATATCTTTAAGCCACACATCCCACAGGGCGGCGCTTTTGGAAATCCCCCGGGGCCATAGCCTGTCCACAAGACCCCGTATTCCTGCTGGCTCGGCATCGTGTGCGTATACGCGGCGCAAAATAATATTCATGGCATCAACTCTGTCTGGGTGTGGCGACATTGCTAAGATTGCGCAGCGCAGGGGGCAATGCAAGTCAAAAAGTTTGTGATTTACTCGGTAGAATCCTTCGCCTGCAATCAGCTGGATGAAAAGAGCTTTGAGCCGTGTGGCCCACGGTGCGACATGGTTGTGAGATTATACCGGTGTGATGTGAATTTGCGGCGCTCTGCGCCGCGCTCAAAGGAAAATTCCTGGAATGATTATATAAGTTGACAGACCCGGCGGTTCAGCGTAGATACACCTTTCGCGTCGGGATGTAGCGCAGCCTGGGAGCGCACTTGAATGGGGTTCAAGGGGTCGAAGGTTCAAATCCTTTCATCCCGACCAGAGATTTAAAGGGAATTCATGGAAACATGAATTCCCTTTTCTCGTTTCTAACGGCTGTTTTTCCGCTTTCTATCGGCAAAAAACCAGATTCCCCTGCCTGTAAGTATAAAAAATCCGTCTTTTTTACTTCATCAGGCATAATTTGTGCCAAAAACAGTTACCTGACTGTTGTCGTCAAGAAAAAAAAGGAATATGCAGAAAACAAACCTGTTTTTTTTGGCAAAACCAAGGAGGGTCATCATGTTTAAGCGTCTCATGCTTGCATTGGTTCTGTCCCTGGCACTCGCGGCTCCTGCGGCTGCGGAAAACACCGGCGTTTATGGCGGCTTAAAATTTATTGATTCCATTCAAAGCACTGGCCCGTTCTCTTTGAGCGGGGATGTGAAGGGGCTTGGCGTTGGTCAGTATTCGCAAAACACCGTTGGGGGCGGTATTTTTGTGGGGTACGACTTTTATCCGCAGTTTCAGGTGCCCATGCGCACAGAACTGGAATATGCCATACGAAGCAATATGACCAAGACCTGGGATCAGCGGATTAATGGCGGCACGGCTTCGTTTAAGGGCGAGTGGGGCGTGCAGACGCTGTTTGCCAACGCATATTGGGACTTCCACAACTCCACGGCCTTTACCCCCTACCTTGGCGGCGGCCTCGGCATGGGATTCATCAAGACCAAGTACACTGCGGATGTTGACGGCGATGGGGATTCCGGCAGCCTGACGCAGTATGATACCGTTTTTGCATGGAATCTCGGCGCGGGCTGTTCCTATGCCTTTACGGAAAACATCTCGGCAGATCTGGCCTACCGCTTTGTGGGGCTGGGCTATACCGACATCAGCAAGCGCGTTGACGACAACAAGGTTTCCATCGGCAATACTCCGTATGCTAATGAATTCAGCCTTGGCCTGCGCTTTACGTTCTAGGCATAGGGAATAGCAAACTGTCAGCTAGATTAGTGGGCCGGGGATTTCTCCGGCCCTTTTTTGGGACGAAAATTCTCTACCAATGAGGCTGTTCAGTGGTAGCCCTGATAAGATAATCCGCTGCGACTATGTTACCGTAGTCAAGTATGGGTAAGTATATTCACATCTTATCAAAATATAAGTATTTATTACATTGCAAATATATGAATCACTGGAAATTTTTCAAACAATGGAAATGTAATTATACTTAACAAGTATTTAGTGCTTCTACACCGTTCCTAGTGGCAGAGGGCTTTAGCATTTATGAATTCGTATTATCCTTGTTTTTTAGGCAAAAATTTGATATATTATAAGTAGTGAATCTCGATGCACTGCTAATTCTGATTTTTTTCTTCTATCGGAGTGTATAAGAGGGCATTGTTATGGATAAAAAATTACCATCTATCATTCAAGCAGAGCAGGCTTTATCAGAAGAATTCGCACTAAAACAATTTTTGCAACTAGGAGAGAAGACACCAGAACTTGCTGATATAATAGGTGTTCTTGAAAATAGGGAGCTCAAATTTAAAGAAATATTTGAAATTCCAAAGATCTTTGATAAATTTGACTCTTTTTTTAATCCATTAGGTTGGCATGCACATGACTCTGTAGACTTAGAAATTATTAAGAAAGCTATTTTATTAGCACAACAAGATGATTTTTCAAGTGCAGAGAGAATGCTTGAAGAATACTATGTTGAAAACTTGAATATGTTTTGCACGCTGCTTCATGGACTCCCTACATATTTTGAACGAGAGCATATAATTGAAAAAGCAAAGGAACGTTTCTTTGCTGAAGATTATATATCTTGCGTTCCTCTTATTCTCATGATGGCTGATGGATTTAGTAGTGATATGCTAAATAAAGGTGTTTTTACTGAAGGAGCTCAACTAGATGCTTTTGATTGCTTAGCATCAAATGATGATGCATTTAAAGAATTCATTAGTTATATAGCAAAAACACGCCGCAAGCTTTCTACAGATCAACTTTCAATGCCATACCGTAATGGGATCATGCATGGGCTTGATGTCGGCTACAACAACAAATTAACAGCTGTTAAGGCTTGGGCACTTCTCTTTACTCTTCGAGAAGTATTGATTCGAAAAAAAAATGAACGATCAGATAAATCAAAATTTGAAGCACAGCAGCAAAAGAAAACTGATGAATTCTATGCATATATAAAGAACCCAAGAGAATATATTACTAACAATATCAAAATGGTAGATTCTTTTTATAATTGGTCACCGCAAAGGACTAAGGAGGAATGGGCATCTATTCTACAAAGCGGAGATGTGTCTAATTGTACCCCTGAAACACCTGACGGTTGTCTGACTTCCTTTCTACGCGCATGGCAAGCAGGTAAATACGGAATAATGGCACAATTGATTCATCTACCGATAAATACTTCAGTAAGGAAAGTTGCAGGCGATTTACGAAATGCTTTATCCAACAGACAGCTTGCAAATTTTACAATTAAATTTATTAAAGAAACGCGTGGAGGGATAATTTTCGAATCTAAACTTTACATAGAAGAGGAAGGGAAAGGGAACTGGGAAAGAGAGATTGGGTTTGTAGCGTGCAATTACTTGGAGAATCAAAAAAATTTCTTATCCAATAAGCAAGGGGTTTGGAGACTTGACGATATAACTATTTCAATCCTTTGTTATCTTCGCAGACCGGATGAGTTAACTACTATTGTCGCTGATAAGGTCAAATCCTAATAACGCATTACATATTTTAACGAAAAAAGGGAATCCATGTTTCCATGAATTCCCTTTAAATCTCTGGTCGGGATGAAAGGATTTGAACCTTCGACCCCTTGAACCCCATTCAAGTGCGCTCCCAGGCTGCGCTACATCCCGACGCGAAAAGAGTAACTACGCGGAACAGCCCGGCCTGTCAACATTTTTGCAACATTATTTTGCATTTTTTAAGACTAATCCCACAAGCGGTGGAAGATACAGGGTGATATCCCCCTCATACCGACCCGGCAGGGGAGCAGTAAAATGCTCTGTTGGCGGGCTTTTTACCGCCAGATTGCCATGCCCGGCAAAGCGGATTTCGTCAGACGAAAGCAGCTCCCCATACTTGCCGGGGCTTACTGCAAAGCGCAGGCCCTTTTGCGCCTCAAGCTCATGAAAGTTGAAGGCAAAGAGCAGTTGCCCGCGCTCAAAGGCCAGCAGGCGCTTTTCTTCATGTATAAAGCGGAACATGGGCGGCTGTGCAAAGTCCTCAAGGTGGCTTTGCACAAGGGCGAGCATCTGCCTGTCCCATGAGGCCAGGGAGTGATATTTCAGTCCCGGGTCGTCCGCCAGCCGCCATTGACGGTGCGCTTTTTTTTCCGCATCCAGCCATTCGGGATGCCCGAATTCACAACCCATAAAGTTCAGGTAGCCCGCATCTGCCGTTGCCAGCGTTATAAGCCGCATGAGCCGATAAAAGGCCAGCCCGCGCGATATGTTCCAGCTCTCGGCCTTGTTGCCCATATGACCGTACATGGCATCGCCCAGCAACCGCCAGATCATGGCATCGCTGCCGTTGATATGCTGGTCGTGGCATTCCACATAGCTGATGGTGCGGTCGTAGGGCCGATGGTTGGTCATTTCATACCACAGGCTGCCCATGTCGCGCGGCTCTTCAATGCACTTTGCCCAGTAATCAGGAATACCCATGGCGAAGCGGTAATCAAAACCAAGGCCGCCTTGCTCCGGCGGGCAGGTCAGCCCCGGCATGCCGGAAAATTCTTCGGCAATGGTCATAGCTGATGTAGTAAGCTCATGCGTGAGGGCATTGGCAAGGTTGAGATACAGTTCCCCGTTCACATCTGCGCGGGGCAGGCCGTTTTTGCCGTAAAAGCAGCGCCCCACATGAGAAAAATCGTCATCTTCGCCAAAATCCGCATAAAGCATGTTGCCCACGGCATCAAAGCGGAAGCCGTCCACGCGGAATTCTTCCAGCCAGTAGCGGCAGTTGGAGAGCAGAAAACGCCGCGTTGCCTCCTGGCTGAAATCAAAGGATGGCGTTCCCCACTGGTTTTGCTGCTCGGTAAAAAAATATCTGCTGCCATCGTACTGCGCCAGCCCTTGCTCCGTATTGGCGCTGGCGTGGCCGTGGGGCACATCAAGTATAACCGCCAGCCCCAGGCCGTGCGCGGTGTCCACAAGCTCCTTGAAGCCGTCCGGTGTGCCATAACGCGAGGACGGCGCAAAATAGCTGCTCACCTGATAGCCGAATGATTTGTACAGCGGGTGCTCCAGTATGCCCATGAGCTGCACCGCCGTATAGCCATCGGCCTTGATGCGGGGCAGAATGTCGCGGCAAAAATCCGCATAGCTGCCCACGCTGTCGCCCATGTGCGCCTGCGCGGATTGCGCCATGCCCACATGGGCCTCGTAAATACGGGGAAAGGCTTGCCGGGCAGGGCGGCGATGTTTGAAGCGGTAAGGTTCATCCGGCAGCCACAGGCGGGCGCACCATTGCTCCGGCACTGTCGCGTTCTGTTCCACCCAGTTGGCAAAGGCTGGTATGCGCTTGAGGGCCTTGCCGGGGTGCTGCGCGTCCTGCGCTTGCGCGGGAACCAGCCGCAACTCCACGTAGGTGCCGTGTTGCAGGGCATCGCCGGGCAGTTCCAGTTCAAAAATGCCGTCTGCACAGCGCTCAAAACGGTATTTGGCGTGGCGCTGAAAGTTCAGTTTGTCAGTGGTGAGCCACAGGCTTTCGGCATTGGGCATGTATTCGCGCCAGCGCCATATGCTGCCTGCGGGTGTTGTGAGGCGGTGAGCGCCAAAGGTGAGGTGCTCACCAGCGTAGGCGCGCAACGAGCCGTGATGGGTGCGTATGCGCTCAATTTCTGCCATATAGGCATGGGTGCGGCGTTGAATGAAGGGGCGGTACTGCTCCAGGGCTGGGTCATCCAACGGACTGCCGGGAGAAGCGGAAGGCATGGCGGATCTCCTGTTTATGGTTGCCCGAAAGCGGCGGGCGCAGGCTCGTCATGCATTGCCCGTCCGACCCGAGAGCCGGACGGGCACAAGGGCCATTGCTGGCCCGGAAGCGTCAGTTATTTGCAGCAGGCGCGCCAATCCTTGGCCGAAAGTTCGGCAAGGCATTCCACCAGAGCCTGAGTGCCCTTGCTGCCCTGGCCCTTGGCCTGCATGATGCGGTAAAGCTGGTCAGCCAGGGTGATGCCGGGCAGCACAAGCTTCATGCGGCGGCATTCGTCAAGGCAGAGGCCCAGATCCTTGATGAAGTGGTCGATGAAGAAGCCGGGGGCAAAGTCGCCCTTGAGCATGCGGCGGCCAAGGGTGTTCATGGCAAAGCTGCCGCCGGAACCCGCAACCACAAGCTCCATCCACTTGGCAACATCAAGGCCTGCTTCCTGCGCAAAGAGGAAGGATTCGCAGGTGCTGATCATCACGCCAGCAATGGCGGCCTGATTGGCAAGCTTGCCCTTCTGACCAAAGCCCGCGCCGCCGCAGTGCAGAATGTTGGTGCCCATCTTGTTGAAGCAGGGCAGTACACGCTCGTAAGCCGCGTTGTCGCCGCCCACAAAGATGGAGAGCTTGGCATCGCGCGCGCCCACGTCGCCGCCGGTAACAGGGGCGTCCAGCGATTCGCAGCCCTGCTTTTTGGCAGCAGCGGCAATGCGTTCAGCCAGCACGGGGCTGGAGGTGCTCATGTCGCACACAATGCCGCCAGCGGCCAGGCCGCGCAGCACGCCGTTTTCGCCCAGCGTCACTTCTTCCACATCGTGGGGATAGCCCACAATGGTAAAGACCACGTCAGAGGCTTCGGCCACGGCGCGGGGGGTGTCGGCCCACTTGGCGCCCTTGGCGAGCAGAGGTTCGGTCTTGGCCTTGGTGCGGTTATATACGGTCAGCGGCCAGCCGGCTGCCTGAAGGTGCCCAGCCATCGAAAGGCCCATCACACCCGTGCCAATCCAGCCAATACGCATTTTGTCAGCCATTGATTCTCTCCTTTTGTCTACTGAAAACGGCGTTCAAGGATTGCTTTCTGCATGGCCTCGCGCGAAACGGTTTTGTTTTTGCGCACCGCGTCCACGTGGAGCCGATACAGTTCAAGGTTTCGATGCATGTTCTCATTGAAGGGGTCATTGCCGCTGAAATCCTTTGCAAGGGATGCATCTGCGGCAGCAAGAACTTCGGGAGCAAGCAACGCGCTTTCTTCTACCTTGCTGCGGTAGAAGGTGAGGGACTTTTCAATGCTCGTATCAAGCATCACAAGACCCCTGTTCGCAGTATCCAATATCTGCTTGAGCTTTTCAAGGGCCGCACCCTTGGCGGAAGCCTTTTCACGCTCCATACTTTCGATTTGCGTTTTCAAACTGTTACGTCTGCTGGAGTAATTTCTTAGGGTTTCGATCATATATACGCCGGTACGCAGCAGCGATTGCGCTTCAAGCTGCTTCTGGCGTTCCAGCATGATATTGTTTTCCTTGATGGTATTGCGCAGATCCTGAAGATTCTTGCGGGAGGCCTCATCCGGCGCGGCAGCCAGCAGGCGGTCGAGTTCATCAAGGGGATTACGGGCGGTTTGACCGTCCTGCGCCAGCGGGGCCAGTTTCTCGCCAGCCTTGTTCCATTCGGCGGTCAGTTCCTGCGGACGCCCGCCGCCGGGAGTATTGATACCCGATATTACGGGGCGAAAGCCCAGATCGCGGGCGTGTGCGGGGCCGTCTGTGAGAAAGAAGGGCATTTCTTCCCTGCGGCCCGGCAGAATCTCCGCATCGCCAGAGAGGAAGGAGCCGCCCTTGCGCACAAAGCCGCCAGCAGAGCCGTGCAAACGGCCAGCCATTGAAAAGCGAAAGGCATCCAGCACCATTTCCGCAGCATTGCCAGCGGTGTCATAAATACCAAGCGGATTGGGCTTGCGCGAGCCAATGTTTGCCATGCCCTCGGCCCGTGCACCCTGTTCCGGTCTGTAAACGGCGTAGTCGGCCTTGCTCTCCCCAGTGGGCAGGGCAAAAAAATCCTCCTGCAACAGCAGCTGGCTGCCAGCAGTCTGCCCGCCGCGCGCGGCGTATTCCCATTCCGTTTCTGTGGGCAGGCGCACAAAGCCCACGTTGCGCTGGTCGCCAGCAAATCGCGGCAACGAATCGGGCGCGTTCTGCAAAAGCCATGTGGTGTAACGGCGGGTAAAGTCCACGGCATCATACCAGCTCATATCCGTAGCGGGACGGGCCGCGTCTGCGCCAGGATTTGCCGTATCCGGGCAGGCATTGTCCATCACGGCATGCCATTGCAGGTTGCTCACTTCGTATTTTGCCACAAGATAAAAGTAGTTCTGCCCCTGCGGAGCTTGTTTGCGCCAGGCGGTGGGCAGGTCTTCAAGCGTAAAAGCGCCGGAAAGCGCAGTGTTGTATCGCCGGTCATAAAAAGCCCTGTCCTGATGTGCGCTGTCGTCCACACCGGGGCGCATGGGCATATCCCACAGCAGGCCCTTGGCGGGCACTGCCACCAGCTTGAAAACCATGCTCAGACCGCAGGGCATGGGCAGGATGATGTCGTTATCCGCCGGTTTAGGATTATAGGCGTCAGCCGTGCTCACATCGGCCTTGCGGGCCAGAGCCGCCAGAGCGGATTGCGAGGCGCAGGGGGCAAAAAGCAGGGCGCAGCACAGAGCGGCGGCAAAGCTCCATTGCAAGGGCGCGAGATTGCGGATGCGCAGATCAGATTTCACGGATAACCTCCGAGGGTTCAACGCGGGCAGCTCTCAAGGCTGGGGCAAGGGCGGCCAGCAGGGCAAGCCCGGAAACTAGCGGATTGCGAGGCGCAGGGGGCAAAAAGCAGGGCGCAGCACAGAGCGGCGGCAAAGCTCCATTGCAAGGGCGCGAGATTGCGGATGCGCAGATCAGATTTCACGGATAACCTCCGAGGGTTCAACGCGGGCAGCTCTCAAGGCTGGGGCAAGGGCGGCCAGCAGGGCAAGCCCGGAAACTGCGGCAAAGGCCAGCGCAAAATGCTCCGGCAGCAGGAGACATACCTGCTCCATGCCGGTAACGCTGGCGCTGAAAAGCTTGTTGATGGCAAAGGCCGCCACCCCGTACACCCCGGAGGCCAGAGCCGTACCCGCAAGGGCTGTAAGCAGGGACTGCGCCAGAGGAAAGACCATCAGCTTGCCAGTGGTAAAGCCATGAAGCCGCAGCAGGCCGAGGATGCGCTCCTTACGTTTGATGCCAGCCAGTACGCTGCTGGCGGTGGAGGCCAGAAAGCCAATGGCCGTTGCCGCGCAGATGAGGGCAAATATCAGATTGAGGGCGCGGGCAAGCGCCGTAACCTGCTCGATTTCTTCCGCATGGGTGTACACATCAAGCTTTTGGGCGGCAAAGGCTTCCCGCAGTTGCATCACATGGTCCAGGCTGCGGGCGTACAGGCGGAATCCGGGGTAAACGCGCTCGCCCTGCGGGCGGGGTTCGCCTGTCCAGCCGTTCTGCGCGCCCAGTTCGGGCACAGCGCGGCCATCACGGTAGTCTTCCGTAGCTTCCATGAGAGGCAGCGGCACGTAGGCCACATCCTTCTGCTGAGCCGCCAGAGGCAGCACTGCCGCCACGCGCAGGGCCACGCGGGCAGTCTGCACCTTGCCCTGCAAGCGCCGTTCAACCTTTCCATTAAGGGTGTCGCCCTGTTTGAGGTGCAGCTTTTCCGCCGCTGAGGAAGACAGGGTTACGCCAACGGCTTCTGTATCTGGCATTTGCGGCATGGTCGGCACCGCAGCGCCAAAGCGCAGCAACAGGGGGTCGCCCTCTGCGGTCGGCTCCAGCGAGGCCACCAACACAGAGCGAGCATCGCCATTGCCCGCGCTCAGATCCATGGTGGCGGCAATGGAGCGAGTGCGTGGCAGCACAAAGGCCACATCTGGATGGGCTGCCAGTTTGGCAAGATATTCAGGCGTGTATCTGCCGCTTATGACAGGCGAAATCTCAAGATTGCGGGGATCGTTACGCAAGCGCTCGGTGAGGGTTTGCACCACTCCGAATTTTACGCCGTAGAGCACCAGCAGGGGAGTAAGCACTGCTGCCAGCCCAAGCACGGCGCAGGCCGAGAGCAAAAATTCGTGCCAGTAGTCCTTGCAGGCCAGCCGCAGCATGGTTGTCCAGGTATTCGCCGCCATGGTCAGGCCGCCCTCCCTGTCCAGTTAAGGATGGACGCGCTACCGCCCTTGTCCTGCTCCACCCGTACCGGCGCGAGCACAAATCCGGCCTGACGCGCCTGCTCAAGGTTGTGCGTGACCATGACCACAGTGATGCTTAACTGGCGCGCCAACTCAGCAAAAAGCCGCAGCACGTTGGCCGCATGGCCGGGATCAAGTGCGGCAGTGGGTTCGTCCGCCAGCACGACAGATGGCCCGTGCGCCAGCGCCGAGGCTATGGCGACCCGCTGGCGTTCACCTACGGAGAGCGTTGCCGGGTAATGCCCCAGCAAGTGCCCGATGCCAAGCCGATCAACAATGGTAGTGATGGCCTCCTGACGCTTGGCAAGGGTGCCAAGGCTCTTGCAGCGAAGCACAATATTTTCCCGCGCGCTTAAAAATGGCAGCAGGCCGCCTGTTTGCAGCACATAGCCAAGATGGTGCAGGCGCAGCAGGGCCAGAGCGTCGGTGCCGCCACTACGCCACGCAGCCAGAATATCCGTGGAGGCCCCGGCCTGCGGGCTGAACGCAAAACTGGCGGCGGCACTGGCGGGATGGGGCAGGTTGCCTTGCTTCGCCTCGGTCGGCTTATGTGGCAGGGCAAAACCCTCGGGTGTCATATCCGGGCTGAGGGCGCAGGCCAGCATATCCAGCGCGGTGCTTTTGCCGCAACCGCTGGGGCCAACAAGAGCCAGCAGACTGCCACGCGGGACGTCAAGCTGCTCTATGCGCAGGCGAAAGCCTTCGTCTCCGGGCCGGGTTTTGCCAATATTGCGCAGGCTGAAAACCATGTCGGACATTAAAACTCCAAGCATTGCGGCGGGCCGCAGACTTTTGCTGTTGCCCGTCTGCGGCCCCATTGCGTGCCCGTTTGGGCCAAGACCATGAAAAATTCTGTTTCCTGCCTGGGGAAGGGAGCCTCTTATCAAGGGCGTTCAACCTGAATAAAAAGGCTATCTGGCGCAGGCAGGGGACACAAAGCCCTAGGGCAGCATGCTCAGCGGCACACGGTAAACCCAGTCGCCGGGGTTGGCCTGACCGAAGCTTTCCCAGTTGGCGCGGTCGCGGTCATATTCCTCATAGCGGGCAAGCCGGGATTTGAGGCGGTTGATAAAGGCCGTCTGCTCGCCCACGCTCATGCGGTACCAGTCTTCCTCGCGCAGCAGCATGACGTCGCTCTTGTAGGGCAGACCGTCCAGAAATTCGGAAAGCACGCCAAGTTCGGCCAGATTCTTGCCCTGCGTGGGCATGTTGGGATCGCGGGCCATACGGGTGGAGGCAGAAAGCACACCCTGGAAAAAGTCGCGCGCGTCAGTCTTTTTGGTGCGCTCGGCATTGTCGATGATGGCCTTGAGCTGGGCGCTCAGGTCGTTGAGCTGGTTCTTGGTCAGCAGCACGGCAACGTCAACGCAAGGGGTCTGCCTGCTCTTGGCAAGCTGGTTCAGATCCATGTCTGCAATCCAGGAATTTACCACGGAAGGCGCGGCATTTTCACGCGCCTTGCCGAGGTATTCAAGCTGCATGGCATAGCCGAGGGTCGCGGCCAGATTGGCGGCCTGATCCTCCGCTGAAGCCGTCTGCGGCTTCTCGTCCTTGGGCTTGGTCATGATCTTGCCTTCGGCGGTGTTCTTGACCATATCGAGCATGCCGGTGGCGAGGGTCTTGGTGATGGCGGCAAACTGCTCCGCACCCTTGGCGGGCGTAGGCGCGGACACAACCAGATAGTTGGAGCGGTTGCCCGAAAGCTTGCTCAGTGCGCGGTAGCTCTGCTCCGCATAGGCGTGGTTGGCGTTGCCGCCGGGGCTTTTGAGATGCAGGGCGGTAATCCAGATGCCCTTTTGGCGGGCAAAGTCGTTGACTTCGCTCGGGCCCATGGCAATAGAGGCGAACTTGTCGCCGCTTTTGAGCGGGCCAGCATCAGTGATCAGCAGGATAAGGCGCGAGGAATAGTCGCCCCAGTTCAGGCCTTCCACGGCCTTGTACACGCCAGCCAGCGAATCCTCGTTGAAGTCATGGCTGGAAACCTTGGCTTCCTGCACTTTTGAAAGCTTGTCTTCAAGGCTTTTGCGGTCTTTTGCCGTGGCAAAATCGCTCACAACCTCGGTGGTGTATTCCAGACCGGGCGTAGCCTTGGTGCTGCTGCGAAAGGCCACAACGGCAAAGCCCACGTTGTCGGTCATGTGATCTTTTTCAATCTTGTCGTATATCTGCCGAACCACATTCAGGCTCTGGTCGATATAGGGCTTCATGGAAATGGTGGTGTCGATGACAAGGGCAATACCGGTCTTGGGCGGGCCGTTCTTGCCGTCTTTGTTCTTGCCGTTGCCGGGGTCAATGGAGGCCACCCGCAGAAACTTGACGCCGTCAAAGGGGTCTTTCATGTCCAGTATGGGCATGAGATAAAAGCGCTTTTCAGACACCGCGCCCTGCGCGTCCGCAGGTTCGCTGGCAAGGATGGGCATGGTTTCCGGCGCGGGCTGGTTGCTCTGCCGCAGGCTTGCTGCCTGCGCTTCAAGGGCATCGAGCCTTTTTTCCATGTCTGGAGCGGAACACAGCTCGTTCAGGCCTGTTTCCGTCTTGAAAAACAGCACAGGATCGCGCCCGGTGCGCGGCGTAAACAGCAGGGTGAGCGACTGGTTCCAGTCCGTAGCCTTGGCGGCTTCCATCCAGCCCTCGGGCTGCGCGGTGGAAGCACCAACCTGAATGTACGCGTCCTTGCGGTCATAGACGTACATAACCGTAAAGGGCACCACACTTTTGCGCACCACGGCGCCATCGGCCTTTGGCTCGGCCAGCAGGGCCGCGCCGGGATGGCTGACCACCCGCTGGAACAGCGTTTTTTTGCCCTGCTGCAACAGGGGCGCGGCAGAAGCGGTGGAAACAGTGCCAGCAAGGCAGACGCCAAGGCCCAGCACCAGCAGGGCTACAAGGCAGCAACGGCGAAACAGGGGCATGCAATGCATAGTGAACTCCTCGCGGAATACAGCAATTCCAGGTCAAATTGCTCGGGGCCGCGTTTATTGCCAGTTTTGCAGCAGGGAGCGCGCCTCGGCATCACCCTTGGCCTCAAGGGCGCGGGCGTGTTCTTTCAGCGTGTCCAGTGCCGCCTTGGCCTGAGGCTGGCCCTTTTGCAGGGCCTGATCGTACCAGCGCTTGGCCTGCGTGAGGTCGGCGGGGATGCTGCCGCGCGGCAGGGTGCTGGCCGGGTCGTAAAACTGACCCACGAGGAACATGGCTTCGGCGTCGCCTTTCTGCGCCGCGTCTTCCAGCAGCAAAAATGCGGCGTCGCTTTCCTCGGGCTTGGCATCGGCCTTGCGCAAGGGCTTTGCCATGGCAAGGCTTACGTCGGGCAATGCCTGCCCGCGCAACTGTTCGCGCGCCGAGGCCAGGGGAGAAAGCGGCTGCTTGGCGGCATCCGTACCTTGCGGTCCGGCGTCTGCGGGCTTGGGCTGGGCCTGATCAGCGCTTTGGGGCTTGTTCGCATTCTGCGTCTGCTCAGGAGGCGTAGGCAGGGGGGCTTTTTCCGGCTCGCGCAGCAGGAACCACCACGCGGCAACGCCTGCGGCAATGGCTGCAAGCACCAGCAGGACCAAAAGGCCGGCCTTGCTGCCGGATTTGCCTTCTTCCTTGCTTGCCATTTCAAGTGGGGCTTCCTGCTGCTGGGGCGCTTGCGGCTCCTCAAAAGCCAGAGGCGGCTCCGGCGATTCCAGCACTGGTTCCGGCTCCGGTTCGGGAGCGGGCGGCGCGACAGGCGGGGGAGTTTGCGGAGCGCCAGCGCCCATGCCATGCCCGCCCGCAATGTTGGAATATACGAGCGATTTTACGGCAAGGGCGCAGCTGCCCACGCCGCGCAGGCTGATACGGTAGGCATCGAGGTTGTCCACCTCGTCCACCACCGCAGGGCCAACGGCCAGCCGCAGGCTGCCTCCGTCATTATCCCAGGCATCGGGGGTGAGCAGGGTTTCGCTCTCCTGCCAGCCACGGGGGCCAAGGCATTTGCCGTCAGATGCCCGCAGCAGTGTAAAGCCGGGTTCGCTCACATCGCCTGCGTCAAATATCTCGATGATTCCGTTGCCGGGGCCGCGCCCGGTATCGGCTGAAATGCTGGCGCGCATGGTTTATTATCCTTTGAAGGCCTGCAAAAGTTCGCGCAGGCGGTTGTTCTGTTCAGGGTTGACGCTCTGCTGACCGTCAAAATCCACATTGGCCATAACGCTGTAGGCCATGGCGCGCAGCCAGTCGGTATACCACAGGCGGTCATAGGGCGATTCTTCCTCGCCGATGCGGGGTTCGCCCCTGATTTCCTGCGGCGGATTAAAGAGAGGTACGCTTTTGCCGCCAAAAACAACGGTGCGCCGCGTCTGATCCTTGAAGCGTGGGTCAAAGCCCCACCAGTCCACAAAGGCGTTGATGGCATCCGCAGCAAGGCTCACCTGCTTCCACATGAGTCGTTCGCGGGCCATGTTGCTGAATGCCGAAGAACGGCGCAGCTCAGCCTCCAGATTTTCGCGCAGCTTGCAGCGCGCTGCGGCCTGCACAAGCTCATGGCAGAACTGGTCAAGTTCCTTGGCGGGCAGGCCAAGCTGGCCCCTGACTTCCACATCGTTGCAGAGGTCGCGCAGCCGACCTGTCCAGTGATCCATGACCATTCCGGCAAAAACCTGGGCGCTGTCCTTTGCTTCCGCATCGGCGGCGTCTGCCGCTGGCGCGGACACGGGAGCGTCGTCGCCAAAGATGTCGCCAAGAATGTCGTTGGCGGAAACACGCGCTCCCACAACCTGGGCAGGCGCTGCTGTCTGGCCTTCATCCGGGCTTTGGCGGGCGTTGAGGCATATTTCGTAGAGGTCAAAATCGCGCACCTGAAGGCGGCGCAAAAATTCGCCGAAGAGCTGCTTTTCCGCAACCTTGGCCATCTGCGAAACCAGCAGGCGCGAGAGCTGCTCCTTTTGCCTGCGCAGTTCTTCCCTGTCGTCCGTGCGGTAGAAGGGCGCAAGCCCGGTGCGCAGACGCTCGCATTTTTCGGCAAGGCTGCCGCTGATCTGCTGCCGCTTGAGTTCGGGATTGCACAGGGGCCGCAGGCTCTGGCGCAGCAGGCCAACGCCGCCGTCGTTGAGCGTCATGGCAGCCTGCCAGGCCCGTTCCGGGTCAGCCACATGCTTTTGCACCAGTGGCGATTGCATAAAGGACTGACGCACTTCTTCCACAAAGGCCTGTTGTTCCTGCCGGATGCCGGTTTCACGCCTGTCGGCGTAATCGAAAATGGCTTCGCACAAGAAGTTGGGATTGCGCAGCAAAAAGACATTATTGAAGGGGTGCGTGCCGTCCCAGTTTTGCGGCCAGTCGTGCACCTGGCCGAAAAAGTTCACCAGCGAGGATTCCAGCCGGGTTGTCCAGCGGGTTTCCACAGAGGGCGATCCGGCCTTTTTTTCAAACTCCATGTCCATCTTGGTGAGCACAAAAAAGAGCGCTGGCGCTTTGCTGGCGCGCATTTCCGGCGTTTCGCCGTGGGTGGAGCATATCCATTCATACACGGCCTGCGGCAGATCCTGCACTTCCTGGGTGCTGGGTCCGATGCAGAGCAGCATGCTGGTGAGCTCTTTTTCTTCGCGGTAGCGCTCAAAAAGATAGGCCACCTTGCCGCGCAAAAAGAGTTCCTTGAGCATGTCCTTACGGCTGTCCAGCGCAGCGCGCAGATCGCTGAACTTGTAGCGCGCGCGGTATCCGGGAAAGTCCAGCAGGTCGGTGTGGTCAAAGAAATCGTCCGGCTTTTCACGCATGTAGATGGTGATTTCGGCCGTGAGGGCCGTCACCAGGGCGCGCGGCAGGTCAGCCTTGCGGCCCTCAGCGCCCACAAGGGTCAGCATGTCTGTGGGCGGTTCGTTGAGGCCCTGCAACCGCGCCACGTCAATAATGCTGTTGCTGCGGGGTATGAGCGCGTCAATGGCGCAGCATGCCTCGGCAGCGTTGCCGAGCTGGCGCAAGGCCGCGCCAAGCTGAATATACACTGCCTGAAATTCCGGCACGCTGTCCCAGATCAGGCCCACAAGGCGGGCGCGGTCTTCCAGCTCCAGACGGGGGGCCAGTTCCATGGCCCGCACCCAGTAACCGTTCTGGAGCATCTGCACTCTGGGGCGCGAAATGAAGTTTTTATTCACATAATCGCGCAGCTCTTCCACATCGTCCAAACTCATGCCGCCGGGCACGGGCGCAGACTGGGCGCGGCCTTGCAGGCTCTCCAGCTCCTTGGCGAGAGCCTCGGCATTGGGTGCGTCCTTGTGGTCGCAGTCCGCATAGTACGTATTGGCGAGCACACGGGCCACGTCAGTTTCCGAAAGCAGACGCAGGCGGATGGGGTAGGCCTCGGTAACGCCCTCGGGCGGCGTGGTGGTAAAACGCGTAACCAGCCCCGTGGATTCCTTGCCGCCCTCTGGGTTGATATCCTTGATGAAGTTGAAGGTCTGACCGCAAAAATCGGCCAGAAGCACCTTGTCCGCATCGCTGGCAAGGGCCGAGATAAGGTAGGACTTGCCCGATTGGCTGGGGCCAAACACACCAACGCACATCTTGCGGCGGGCCGCCTGCTCGCACTTGCCGAAAAAGCGGGCCGCATGGCGCAGATCCTTTTGCAGGGCCGCACGCTCGTTGCCCACAAGCTCGGCATTGGCCTGAAGCCATGCCCCTGCGGAACGGGAAGTTTCCGCCAGTTCGCGGCAGTGCCGCGCTAAATCCATATCCTGCTGCTGCATAACCATCCTCAATTATCCGGCGTCGGTGACAATGCCCGTATCCAGCCAGTAGCCTTCGTCCAGTTTCAGGGTTTGCAGGCGGATTTCAAGATCGCGGCGGTCAACGCTACGCTCCTGGCAATCCACGATGGAATCAATGCGGAACTCGCCCTCGCTGCGGCGATCCTTGTCCGTCTCGCTGCGGATATCTTCCTCATCCAGGGCATCGGCAACGCTCAGGCTGACCTCAACCCGGTAGGGCAGTCGGCCCGAAGCACGGGAGCGGGCTTCCTCCGTGGCAAAGGTCAGCAGATGGTAGCGGGTGGTGGGCCAGCGTTCGGCATCCAGCTGTCTGTAGCCGATGGAAAGCGGCCCGCTGAAGGCCACGGCCCGGGTTTTGTCCGTACCGTCCTTGCTGTCCACATCCACGGTAAACCAGACCTTGGGGCGCTTGAGCTGGCTGTTTATGTCCATCTCGCCGATATAGCGCGCGGTGGACGTAAGCTTGAGCGCGCCGGAATCAAAGGAAAAGCCTTCCAGATGCCCATCGGCCAGCGCACAGAGGATGGCCCCCACCACAACCGTGGTTTTGGGGTCGGTGATGCGGCCCTGCGCATCGGCAAAGGGATACCACGAGCCTGCGTGATAGCGCCGCATGGGAATGATCCTGTCTGGCGGCACGGGCAGCTTGGCAAGCACTGTGGCGATAACGCCGTTCCACGAACTGGGCCGCCCGGTGAGCAGCAGCACATCGCAATCGTACATGTGCACCACTTCGCACAGGGCGGAAAGCGTCGAACCAAGCGTGCTGCGGATGGTTTCTTCCACAGCGGCCTGATTGACGCTGATGGGCACATCAAGAACGTTAAAGTTCTGGATGAAGGATGCGGAGCGCCGCACCATTGCCTTAACATCCCGCAGTGTTGCAGGCTGAGGCCGTGGCGCAAGTGCTGCCGGGCTGAAGCGGGGCGAATCCGCTGCGGGCTTTGCCGCAGATGGTGCGGCGTCCGCCGCCGTATCTGCAGCATCAGCCGTTTCTTCACTGCCCACAGGGTCAGGCTCAAAAAAGTCGCCCAGCGTACAGTTAAAGATACTACCGCGCAGATCGGGATTTTCGCAGGTTGCCAGCAGCCCGAGGGCAACGGGCACGGCAATCTGCCGCACCAGCCGCACACGGGTATTGCGGTCTTCCTGTGACATGCCGATGGAATCGCGCCCAAAAAGCTGCCCCAGAAGCGACCTCGGCTCTGCAAGCCCTTCGCGCGCCAGCGCCTGACCAATGGCCGGGATCACATGGTTGGCCACCACCTCGCGCAGCACTTCATCGCCCGCGATATTAAAGCCGTCCCTGAATTCCGTATGCGGCTTGATGCGCGCGGTGTCGCCCTCGCCGCTGGCAAGCTCAAAGGTGGTGATGGAAAGGTCGGTTGTGCCGCCGCCAATATCAATGGAAGCCATACGGATGCACGGATGGTTGCCGCAGGCCTCGCGCGGTTTGCCCATGAGGCGGAACAGATGGTGCGCGTCGCCGTGCTGTTTGACGGCAAGCTCGTTGTAGAGCAGCACAAGCTGCGAGCAACTGGCTTCGTCCCAGTCGCAGCGCACCTGCGGGCTTTGGCGGTAATCGCCCGTGAGGCTACGGGTTTGCAGGCGGGGCGCATACCACTGGCTCCAGCCAAGGGCGTCCCACACCACGCGCACGGCCCACGTGACCCAGCGGCGAAAAATGCGCTTCTCCGCAACGGGCATGGCCGTAGGCACCGTAAAGATGAGCCTTCTGAGCCTGCGGGGCAGGTTGGGCAGTTCACGGCGTGCGCGCGTGGCTGGCGAATTGATGGTCACAAGGGCTTGGGTCAGAATTTCGCCCAGCATGAAGAGCATGAGCGACGAGCGCGTAAACAGCGATTCAAAAATCGGCTCAGGCTGCTGTTTTTGCAGGGCAGGGCTCTTTTTGAACATGGGGTCGTCAAAGCACGAAAGCGGCGTGCCCTGCGGGTTCAACTGGCGCGGAAACAGCCCACGGCTGACCATGGGTTCAGACTTGCCGCCAGTGTTGTAGCGCCAGCTCTGCTGCCAGGGGCGCTCGTCCCAGAGGTAACGCTTGGGGCTGGACATGCCTGTCGTGCCCTCGGCGCACACGGCCTGCGTGGCAAGGCGGGCGGCTTCCGGCCCGATGCGCACGGCAGAAGGCCAGGCAAAGGCCGGAGTCTGGCGGCCCGAGCGGCGCGAAAGCGCATCGTTGCCAAAGGCCGCATCCACAAATTCCACACGCGTTTCAAAGGGGTCGGAATAGATGTGTTCCGGCTGGCTCAGGTCGCGCAGTTCAAGCAGGTAGCTGTCGTTGAGGTTGGTGATGCGCTGGGGCAGGGTTTCCACCAAGATGCCCGTGGTGCGTGAATTGCCGATATCCAGCACCAGATCAACATCCACAGGTGTGTCGCGGTCGGGATTGATGACCTGAGCCGCCAGATCGTTGAGCGCAAGGCGCACAACGTCAAGCCATGTGAGGTAGGAGGCCAGATGCTCCAGCACGTAGGGGTAACCATCGTGCCATGCGCCACGCCCCCGGTGTTGCGACTGCTTCCACGCATCGTAGAGGCCGTGGAGCCATTCATCCACCCAGGCCGCGTTGAGAAACCACGAATTGTCGCGCACAAGGTGAGCCAGCATAAAATGCCCGTGGGCCGTCACATCCTGCGGAGAAAGCGCATGGTACTGCTCGCCCTGAGCGGGGCGGTCTTCCACATTTGTGTCAAACATGAGCACCACGCGGAGCTGGCCGGGGTGCCTTTCTGACCGCATGACCCGCGCCCGCGCCCAGTTGGAGGGGCCACATTCAAAGCGCTTGCCGCCGTCCGGCCAGGGCTGGTCGAGCGTGCGCAAAAAGGGAATGGGCAGCCAGTGCCCTTCCCAGGCATCCAGCGCGCGCCGGGCTTCGATGCTGTAGTCTTCATCGCAGGGCAGCCCGCTCAACTGGTCGATAAAGCCGTTTTCCGTTTCTGTCAGGCAGCGCAAATAGTGGGTGTAGCGCGTCTGCTCGTCGGATTCTTTCTTTTTTTCTTCGCGAAAATACCGCCGCAGTCGTTTGACGGCATCTTCGGGCATGGAGAAATCAAGAAACTGCGGGCAGCCGCCGGGAATAATGCTGACCGGCGAAAGGTAACGGGGTATGACATCCATCATTATTTCCTTTTGAAACGGGCGTCCCACTTGAGATTGGCCCCGCCAAGCTCTTTGCCCTTGCACTGGGTGGTGTTTTCCTGTCCGGTACATTCAACCTTTTGCGGAACATAGGTGCCGCCACGCGGGCAACGGGCCTGACTGGAATCAAACTGCAACTGGTTGCCCTGAAAGCGCGCCGAAGCCGAACCGCTGCACACCTGACCGTTTCGCTCGCGCACAAGACGGCGGCCCTTGCCGCTCTTGTCAAAGCAGTATTCTGCAATGATCGGCTCGTTGGAGGGGTGCGAATACAGGCCGGTTTCGCTTGTCCAGCAGCCCTCAAGGAAGCTCAGGTCGTTCTTTTTGGCCGCGTCTTCGGGAATGGCAAGGTTGTCATTCTTTTTGGGCGCGGGCTTGGGCGGCTCCTGCGATTTGGGTTCTTCCTTGGGCAGGGGCTTGGGTTCCTGTTTGGGTTCAGGCTTTGGCTTGGGCTTGGGAGCTTCCGCCACCTTGGGCGGCTCCACGGGCGTTTCGCCAAGGAAGGGCTCCACCACTTCCGGGTCGGCCTTGGGTTCTTCCTTCTTTTCCTCAACCTTGGGGGGCGTTGGCGTTACCGGAGGCGCAACAGGCTTGCACAGGGCCGCACGCTCCTGCAACTGACGCCACAGGAGGGCAAGCTGATCTTCGTTGGCGGCGGCCTTTTGCTTTTCGGCCTCCAGAGCGCTGCGGTCAACAGGCATGCAGCCCGAAGGCAGGGGAGAAGGCAAAAGCCCCAGCGCCGCGCCCAAAAGCCAGAGCAGGAGCAGCAAGAGCAGGAGAGGCAGCAGCCACGACAGGCACCCGCTGCGGGGAGGCACTGCCACGGGGACAGCAGCCACAGGCGCAGGCGGCGGGGGAGGCGGTAGCGCACCGCCAAGCCGGGTGAGGTCCTGTGGTTGCGCGCCAACACTGCCGGGGGCAAAACCCCAGTTAATGAGAACGGGGCGGCCATCCACAGACCAGATATCTTTGTCCTCCGGGTGTTGCAGGGCAAGCCGCAGCAACTGGCCTGAAAGGGCCTGCCGCGCCTGCGCGTCTGCTGTGAGATCGCTGGACAATCCGGCAATATCAGAGGCCAACGTGCCCGCACGGGCGCGCAGGGCCTGCGCATCCTGCTCCGAAAGTTCCGCAAGGGGAACCGCCGGGCCATTGCCTTCGGCATACCAGTCAACGCTGTTGCCCTCGGCATTGTGCTGTGGCTCGGCGAGCAGGGCGGCATGATCCGGCCCGAGCTTTTGCAGCAGGATAGATTTCAACTGTTCATAGCAGTCGGTGGCAAAGATGCCCTGACTGGCAAGCGCACGCATCTGACCGCGCAAACTGACCGCAATGCGGGTACTCATGGCTTGCCTCCGGCGGATTCACTGCTCTGGGCCATGGTGACGGGAACGCCCGCCGAGCGCAAAAACGCTGCCAGGCTTGTGCTGACAATGGCGAGGCTGGATTGCCTGTAGGAAGCATCGTCCAATTTGATAAAGGTGTTGATGCCCACCACATCACCCTTGTCGTTGACAAGCGGCCCGCCGCTGTTGCCCTGCGAAACTGTGGCCGTGTGCACAATAAGCGGTGGCTTGCGCTCAAGAATAACGCTCACAACGCCCTCGGTATACACCACTTCGGGCGCAGCGGCTTCATCGCCCTTGAGCAGGGCCGCAAATTTGGGATCGTCAGTGGTGACGGCGCCGGGGAAGCCCCACGCGCTCACGCGTTCGGTCCGGCTCACGCCCGGCGCGAACTTGAGCGGCACAACACCCGATGCGCCGTTAACGCCAAGCACGGCAAAATCCTGTCCGTTGTCGTGGGTTACCTGACGTACGCTTGCCTCAAAGGGTCTGCCCAGGGCTTTGTTCACAACGACCGCCTGAGTGGCATTACCCACCACATGGGCATTGGTAACCACGTAGCCCGGGGCCACAAAAAAGCCGGACCCCATGGAAAGGCCCTCTTCCCGCATGGCAAGCACAAGCACTGTGCCCTGTTCCATCAGCTCGGAAACATTCTTGGGCGTCTGCTGTTGCATGGGCGCGGGCGGCACCTGCGTTTTGGCGTCTGCCGTGGGCGGCAGGGTGGCTGCATCCGCGCGGGCAGAGTCTGGATTCGCAGCGCCAGAGCCTGAACCCAAAGGAGGCCACATGACACCCGCAGGCGGGGTGATGAGTCCAAGCCCCTGCTTAACTTCGCAAGGCTCCTTGGCAAGCAGGGCGCGCAATTGCTGCATGAATGTTTCAAGCGCCGCGTTGTGCTCGCGCCACTGCTCCGTTTGAGCGGCAACGGCAGCCTTGGAAGCCTCGGCCTGCTGCCATTCTTTCCAGAACAGCCATGCGGCCAGCAGCAAAAGCCCCAGAAACAACAGCACACCCCAGAAAAGAGGGCGGCGATACCAGGGCAGGACAACCGCAGCAGCAGGCGCGGTACCTTCGGCAGGCGCGGCGCTTGACGGTGTTTCAGGCGGTACGGGGTGTTGGCTTTCGTTCATCTATGGCTCCGCGCGGTATATGCGGCGCAGTAAAAAGCCGCGCAACCGCCATAAAAATAGCGGCTGCGCGGCAACAGAGTTATCCCAGCAGGTTATTGACGGTTTCTTCGTAGCTGGACATCCGCGCGTTCACATCGCGGCGCGTGGTTTCAAGATCTTCGCGCGAAGATTTCCACTCAGCTGCCTGTGCGGCAACATTGTTCTGCTCCGGCGTGCGCGAGGCGCTGGCCGCAGGTGTGCTCTTGGGCTGCGCAGCTGCACCCTTTTTGAACTTGGTAGCGCCAGAACTGGACGACGAAGTCGCAGCAGTGGTGGGCTGCGCCGAAGTGTAAGGTTCGGCCAGAGCCTGCTGATACTCGCCGTCCTTCTTGGCCATGGTGGTGGCGGTATCATTCAGGATAAACGAGGTTTCCTCAAGGCCGCTGCGGATTTCATTATACCTGTCCTGAAATTCCATGCGGGTGATCTGCCCGGCCTTGAACTGCCCGGCGGCAAGCTTGAACTGTTCGTCATAGCACTTGGCCGCAACCTTGGCTGCTGCGGTGGAGCGGTTCATGCTGGCAGCCTCGCTGCCAAGCTGCTGGCTGTACTGGTGCAGATATGCGGCGTCGCGATCCTGAGCTTTGGACTTGCCGTAGACGTTGCCCGCCACAGCGCCCGCAGCGCCGCCCGCCACAGCGCCCGCAACAGCGCCGCTGGCCTTGCCTGTGGCAAGACCGCCAATAAGCGCGCCAAGCAGAGCGCCGCCAACAGCGCCAGCGGCAGTGCTTTTACCCGTGCTGTTTTCGTCCTGCCGCAACTGGTTAACAGGCTGATAGCACTGCGGATAATAATTGACCTTGGTTTTCTGGTCGCCATATTTGCTGGTGCAGCCCGAGATCAACAATCCTGCAGCAAGAAAAAGGCACAAGGGTATGCTGGCAAGCCTTTGCATAAAAACCGTCTCCTCAATAAGGGTTGAGTCTACGAGCGCCACGGCATGTCTGCCCAGAGCTCCCGGCAATCCGCACAGAATACTGGAGCGGATAGAACTGTTCACTCGCGATAATGTACCCTGAACATTTTGAATTTACTTCAAAGCGCTGTGACTCGGCAAGCCCTATTGCCCAGCCGGAGCATCAAGCATGCACAAGATTGTCATGCCAATGCGGATCAGGGGGCAGAACGTTTATGTTTTTCATTGCTGCGCGCGCCAGCCATGCAACAAAAGATGCAAAAAAGCCGCCGATCTTTCGACCGACGGCCCGACTGTGTGCTGCAAACAAGTTCTATGCCTTGATGGAGCGGGAAATGAACTCAAGAACATCTTCGTACAGCGTGGGCATCGCATAGGGGGTCAGCACCCGTGTACGGTTGGAACCGACCATGAGGGAAATGATCACCTGGGCGGTGCTTTTGCTGTCGACCTTCACAATGCTGCCGTCTTCCACGCCCTTGGCAATAACGCGCTCAAGTTCGCTGTGCACCTGCGAAAACATGGAATCCATAATATCGCGGTCGGTCTTGGTTTTCATGTCGCTGTAAGGCGAGCAGCGCACAAGTACCAGCCAGTTGGAATCCTTGTCGATTGAAAAATCAAGGTACGCCCTGCAAAAACGCATGACGCCATCGTAACCACAGGTGGCTTCGGCGGTGGCTGCGCGCAGCCTTACGAGAAAGCGTTCCAGAACATCAAGCCCCGAGGCAAGAAACAGCTTTTCCTTGTTGCCATAGTGGTGGGTCAGCAACCCGAGGGCAACACCAGCTTTATCGGATATTTTTTTGAATGTGGTTTCCACATACCCGCATTCGCCAAAAAGTTCTTTGGCGGCCTGAAGCAACGCTTCTTTCTTGTTTTTGTTCATCACGGCTTTTGCTGGGTTAGAGTGAGGCATAAGGTTTTTCCTTGCGTTGACCCCATTACACATAAAACCCGTAAAGTCAAGGTATGCGTGGGGTTATTGCTTGTTCTCGTGAGCAAAAAGGCAGTAAACTGTTTGCCTGCCCAACGCGGATTTTTATAAAAACCCGCACCCCAAAACGCCTTTACGGCAAGTTTGTACCGCCCTAAGGCAAACATTTTAATGTGAAAATACTCAGAGGGTATTATGTCGCTGCCACGGGCAGCGCCCATTATCCCTCTTTGGATTTTCTGGTGCGTCTAAAGGCATTCTGCGCGTAATCGCCCAGACGCTCTAACCTGCGGTCAACCATGTCGTACAGGCTGTTTTTCGTAAATCCGCCCTGTTTCAGTCTGCGACCGATTGAAAGACCAGTCAAGAGGGCGAGGGCTTCTTCGATGCGCCGCACAGGATAAATAGAGAACTGGCCTTTCTCAACCGCTTCAATAACATTGGGCGCGAGCATGAGGTGATCCACGTTGTCAAAGGGCATGATGACCCCTTGCGTGCCCGTAAGCCCCTGGCTGGCGCAAACATTATAAAAGCCCTCGATCTTGCGGGTAACGCCGCCCACAGCCATGATCTGCCCCGTCTGGCTCACCGCTCCGGTAAAGGCCAGATCAAGGCGCACCGGCACATCGGCAAGGGCCGAGAGCAGGGCGGCAAGTTCCGCGCCAGAAGCGCTGTCACCCTCGATTCCTGCGTAGCTCTGCTCAAAATAGAGCGAGCCGGAGAGCACCAGGGGCTTTTTGCGCGCAAAAAGATCCGTGAGGTAGCTCTTCAGGATCATCATGGCCTTGGTGTGGATGGGGCCACCCAGCTCGGCCTCGCGTTCAAGGTCGATGATGCCCTCATGCCCCACGCCCACGGTACATGAAATCCTGTGCGGCAGACCAAATTCAAAATCGCCGTGCCACGTGACGGAAAGACCGTTAACCTGACCAATGGCCTGACCCGAGGTCTGCACCTTGATCATGTTGCGGTCGTATTCTTCCATATAGATCTCTTCCACCAGGTTGGCCCGGTAGAGGCGCGCCGCGTGAGCTTCTTCCAGCACGGGCGCAGTGACCACATCCTGCTTGCGCATGCGGGCCAAGGCCGAGGCCTCGATCATCAGCTCGCGCAGTTCGGGGAAGCGTAGCGAAAGGCGGCGCTGGTCTTCGCAGATGTGCGACCCGAGGTCGATGAGCCATGCCAAGGCCGTGCGGTCAAAACAGGGGAGTTCTGTTTCCTTGATGATGGTGGCAATGTGCCCGAGGTAGGCGCGCACATTGGCGGCATTGCGCTCTGTGGTGTCGGCCATGTGGGCCTTGATGCGGAAGAGCTTTGAGAACCTGTCGTCATTGACAAGCAGACCTTCATACAATTCTTCATCACCGATCAGCACAACCTTGAGGTTCAGGGGCAGCGGCTCGGGATTGATGCCCTTGGTGCGGATGGGCGTATCCGGGCCTTCGCCGGAATCTTCAATGCGAACCATGTTGGAGCGCAGGGCGCGCAACAGGCCTTCCCAGGCATTGGGATGTTGCAGAAGATCCTCAATGTGCAACACCAGAAAACCACCGTTGGCCTTGTGGATGCTGCCCGCGCGGATAAGGGTGAAATCCGTGACCAGCGCGCCCATTTCAGATTCGCGCTCCACGCAGCCGAGCAGGTTCACAGCGGTGGGGTGATCTTCCACAATGATGGGGGCGCCATCAAGCTCGCTGTTGTCCACCAGCAGGTTGACCTCGTAGCGGTAGAGCACAGCCTCCACCGGCGCGCCGTGCGGGTCGCCCAGTGCCCCGCCGTCCCTTTGCAGAAAGGCATCGGTGTTTTTAAGGATGTCTTCGCGCAGGGCCGTAAAGTAGCCATCAAGCCCCTTGACCGGGCAGGCCTTGAGCATGCGCTGTTCAATGGGGTTGAAGAAGGTGGTCAGCACCTGAGTCATGGCTTCGCGTTCCAGGCCGCGCTCGTCGTCCTGGAAGCTTTCTTCCGCCTTGTTCAGCTGCCGCATATAGCCCGACATGGCCTGCACGAGGTTGTCGCCCCGGCTTTTAAGGCTGAGACGCAGGGTTGTGTCGAGCCTGTCGAACTCTTCCTCGCTCAGGCGCTTGCCTTCCACCAGCGGATACAGGGTCAGGCCGCCGCTCTCGTCCATATCAAGGTTGAATCCCTTGTCTACGGCAACGGAATTCATCTTGCGCAGCAGGCCCATGCGGGCGTTCTGGAAGTTGTCCACAATCTTGGCGCGGCGCTTTACGTAGGTGCTGGCCTCAAAACGGCGGGGCAGCTCCTCACGTATATGCTCGATCAATTCCTTAAGGTTCTGCTTTAGCTTTTTCCCCATGCCTGTGGGCAGGGCAAAAAGGCAGGGCCGGTCAGGATCGGAAAAATTATGCACGTATACCAGATCGTCAGGTGTCTGAGCCTTTTTGGCCTGAGGCCCAAGGTAGCTCAGCAACATGTGGCTGCGGCCAAGATCGGCCTCGCCTGACAGGTAGATGTTGTAGCCCTGATTCTTGATTTGCAGGGCAAGGTCCAGCGCCTGCATGGCACGGGGCTGGAATGGATTCTGGCGTCCGTTGCGCGGCAGCGGGATATCCTTGCTCGTTTCCCAGGGAATACGGGCGGGATCTAACGTGGCGTGCAGGCGTGACGCGGGCAGGGGAGCGATGGTTGGCATAGGAAATCGTTATTGTTGGTAAAGTTTTTCCAGAATGGCGCGGCCGCCTCTGGCAAGAAGTGTTTCTGCAAGTTCAAGCCCCACCTGACGGGCCTTGGAGGTGTGGCCCCGCTGCGCCTCGCGCAGAATCAGGCTGCCATCGACCTCTGCCACCAAGCCTTCGAGTACGAAGGTCTCGTCATTTTCAAGGCGGGCATGCCCGGCAATGGGCACCTGACACCCACCCTCAAGCCCGGCAAGGAAGCCTCGTTCGGCTTCAACGCATACACGGGTGGGGGTGTCTTCGATCTCAGCAAGCAGGGCAAACAGATCGTAATCGTCTTCACGACATTCAATGCCGATGGCGCCCTGGCCCACGGCGGGCAGAAATGTCTGCGGATCAAGGGCGTGCATGCAGGGCGCGCTCAAGCCAAGGCGGTTCATACCTGCGGATGCAAGAATAATGGCGTCATACACGCCTTCACGCAGTTTGCGCAGGCGCGTATCCACATTGCCGCGCAGGCTTTCAATGCGCAGGTCAGGGCGCAGGGCCAGCAACTGGGCCTGACGCCGCAGGCTGCTGGTGCCAACGCATGCGCCCTGGGGCAGGGCCGCAAGGTCGGCATACTTGCACGAAAGCATGCAGTCTGTAGGCGCTTCGCGCTTGGGGATGCACCCCAATATGAGCCCGTCGGGCAGCTCCATGGGCACGTCCTTGATGCTGTGCACGGCAAGGTCGGCCCGGTTATCAAGCAGGGCTTCTTCAATTTCTTTTACAAAAAGGCCCTTGCCGCCCACTTGGGCCAGGGGAACATCCTGAATGATGTCTCCCTTGGTCTTGATGATGACAAGGTCAACGGCCAGTTCCGGGTCAAGCGACTGCAAACGGCTTTTAACGTGTTCTGCCTGCCAGAGGGCCAACTGACTGCCACGGGTAGCGATAACTAGGGATTTACGCATGCCTGCCGCCTAATGTCCGCAGCTTGCGCAGTTGCCGCCAGAACATCCGGCGCAGCCGCCGCCACCGCCGGTCGAAGCCGCGTAATCGCCGCCTTCTGCGCCATTTTTGCGCCGGGCGCAGCAGGACATGAGCTTCTGGGTATCGTTGGAGCCGCAATACGGGCAAGTGGGCGGGGTTTCGTCAAACACCAGTTCTTCAAAATCCCGACCGCATTTCTGGCAAGAATACTCGTAGATGGGCATGGTCAAACCTCGGTTGTGTGTCGCCCTTGCAAATAGGGGGTCAGTGCGACAGCATTTTCAAAAAGATAATAATCCGTCAGCCGGCAAAACAGGTGCCCGGCTGCAAGGTGCAGTTCCTGAACCAGCGCGGGTTCAGCCTGCGGTGCTTCAAGCACCATGTCGCTGTACAGGGCCATTTCGCTGCCGTGCCCGCACAGGCACACGGCAAACTGCCCGCCGCGACGTGCCGCCTCAAGGGCGGCGATAATATTGGCGCTGCTGCCAGTGGAAAAAATCGCCACCAGCATGTCGCCTGGCCGCCCCAGGGCTTCAATCTGGCGCGAAAATACCTGGCTGAAATCAAGGTCGCTGCCAATGGCCGTCAACGAAGTCGCATCGGCAGACAGCGCCAGAGCGGGCAGGGCGGGCCTGTCCATAAAAAATCTGTTCACAAACTCGGCTGCCATGTGCTGGGCCAGTGCAGCGCTGCCGCCATTGCCGCAGAGCAGTATTTTGCCGCCGCCCGCAAGGCACCTGGCCGCGCGCAAGGCCGCCTGACGAAGAAAATCCGCCTGCGAGCGAAAAAAATCTTCGCGCAGGCGCGCGCCTTCGCTGGCATGCTGTTCAATAATATCAAGGGCTGTATCGTGCATGGCGCTCACAATTGCCGAAACGTGACATGGAAGCCTTCTTATTTAAGGCAAAGCCCTGCAACTGACAAGCGCCCACAGGCTTGCGGTAACAGACTTGATAACGTAACTTGCGCAGGTATGCAAAACGCAACAAGCCGACACATACTTCTGGTTTACAAGGCCCGGCACGAAAAGGCTGCGGCTCTTGCCCAAGAAGCCGCCCAGTGGCTGCGCCAAAAGGGGCATGACGTTACGGGTGTGATCTGTGCAGGCACGGACACCCCGGCCTACGCAGCGACGCCCCTTGACTTTGTGGTTGTTTTTGGCGGCGACGGC
This sequence comes from Desulfovibrio faecalis, assembly GCF_053570625.1. Taxonomy (NCBI): domain Bacteria; kingdom Pseudomonadati; phylum Thermodesulfobacteriota; class Desulfovibrionia; order Desulfovibrionales; family Desulfovibrionaceae; genus Desulfovibrio; species Desulfovibrio faecalis. The sequence continues at coordinate 2,231,865 of NZ_JBRBQR010000001.1, read as the reverse complement.
ACCATGCTCGGCGTGGCCCGCCGCCTTGTGGGGCGCAACGTGCCTGTGCTGGGCATCAATTTTGGCCGGATCGGTTTTTTAACCGATGCCCAGCCGGAGCAGTGGCGCGAAAAACTCGAAGAATCCCTCACCGACATGGAGCCCGTGCGCTCCTGTATGGCCTTGCAGTGGACGCTCACCCGCAAGGGCCAGCAGATTGCCAGCGGCTGCGCGGTCAACGATGTTGTTCTGAGCCGGGGGTCTTTGTCGCGGCTTGTATTGTTTGATGTCTATATTGCCGGCGAGCGCCTTGGCTCGCTGCGCGGCGATGGGATGATCATTGCCACGCCCGTGGGCAGCTCGGGCTACAGCGTTTCCGCTGGCGGCTCGCTGCTGCATCCTTCTATGGAAGCCGTGGCCATCACGCCCATCTGTCCATTCCTCAATACTATTTCGCCCATGGTGTTCCCCGGTGATACCGAGTGCCGGTTCCAGATTTTGCAGGGTTCCACAGATTGCTACCTTACTGTCGATGGGCAGGAAGGGCAACAGCTGGAGCTGGGCGACACCGTGACCGTCAACGGTCTGCCCGATGCCGTGCATTTTCTTGGCAAGGGAACAACTTTCTTTGAGCGTTTGCGTTCGCGCGGCTTTGCCCTGCAAGGCACTGAATGCATCAGGTGCGGGGAAAACGCATGAGCAACGCGATTTCTGTTAATTCGGTTCGCGAGTTTCATTTTGGGGAGAGTGTCCGCTTTGACGCATGGCTTTACAGCATGCTGATGGACAACAACATCGCCTATGGCATGAACCCCGACATTGTGGCCAGCCAGGAACAGATGGCCTTTATGGTCAGCCTTGCGCGCGACCAGGTGTATTTGCCCTGTTCTGACGACACGTTCAAACTGTTGTGCCAGCAGACCGCTCCCGAAGAACTTCGCCGCCAGTATAACCGCTCCTGGCGTATCATCATGCGGCTCGTGCGCTCCTTTACGCCCGAAGGCCAGAAACGCAGGCGTATTTTGCAGTTTTGCCGCTTCCGCTTCAATCAGTATGTTGCCCAGCATACCCTGATTCCTTCGCGGCTGGTCAAGCGCATGACCGATCTTGTGCTCGCCCAGGGCAACCAGCTGGACGACCCCTGGCGGCAATTGCGCAGAATTTCCACCAAACGCCAGCTTGAAATGCTGGATGAAGCCCCGGTGCGCGACAATCTTGCCGCAGTGCCTGCTGATGCCGTGGCGGCCAATTCCATCGCCTCTGTCAGGCGCATGCTCAACTACGTGGAACTTTCGCGCCTGCTGTGCCTTTCGGCCATGTCCCGCCCGTGGGTGGACACGCCGCCAGATGCCGAAACAGTGCGTAAGGCCATGGATACCGCGCGCGAAACCTGCGCCCACTTGCGGCACTATTTTGAGGCCAGCGCGGTCAGATCCGGCACGGTGCTCTTTTTGTGCGACGCTGACGGCGGCGTTGTGTTTGACCTGGCTGTTGCCAACAGCCTTATTCGCATGGGGCATAAGGTCATATTTGCGGTCAAATCAGGCTTTTTCTTTTATTCGCCCACATTGGAAGACATGGAGATTGACCCCTCCATCCGGCAGATGATCGGCGGCGGCACTGTGCAACACGAGCCGCGCATGAGCAAGAACGAGCTGTTGCGCCACCTGCGCGAATACCGCCTCATGGTTATTGGTGATGGAACGCGGGAACGGCTCAATCTATACAGGGTCTCGGTGACGTTCTCCCGCGCGTGGAAGGAGGCCGACCTTATTCTGGGCAAGGGCTGGCGCGTGGCCGATGTGCTCATGGGCAGCAGCCACCAGTATACCCGGGATGTAGTCTGCTACTGGCAGGATGATCAGGGCTTTCACATCAAACTGCGCCAGCATGCCGAGAGAGCCCATAAATTCAGCGAGAACGACATTGCCGCCCAGTCGGCAAGCATCATCGCAGGCATGCGCGAGGCCCGCATGCAGGGCCGTACGGTCATGTTTTACAGTTGCGTGATCGGCAGCATCCCCGGCGAGACTGGTACCGCTACCGAGATCGTGCGCGCCTTTGTAGACAATCTGCGTAAAAAAATGGATAATATCCTGATAATTAATCCTGCCGAGCATTTTATTGAAGGCATGGACGGCGACGACCTCATGTATATGTGGGAGCAGGTGCAGCGCAGCGGCTTTATTGATGTGTGGCGGTTTCAGACCGTTGAGGACATTGAGGAAAGCTTTGCCCTGCTTGGTCGCAAGGTGCCGCCGCAATGGTCGGGCAAGGATTCCACCTTTTCCACCGGCTGCACCAAGGAAATGCGTATCGCGCTGGACGTGCAGGCCAAAAACAGGGAAATGCAGATCATCGGCCCCGACCCGCAGCGGTTTTTCCGCAGGGGAGAGTACGGTGTGGGCAAATATTTCGACGCCAGCATCCCCCATTGATGCTTTTGCGTCAAAATGGGCGGCGCAAGCCGCCGGATGCCAGGTTTAGCGGGCGCTTATGCGCAAAGCGGCGCTTTTGCCGCGCAACTACGGGGTGAACCCCGTTGAGGGAGTAATCTGATCTATGGCCGCCTATGAAGCCGTGATTGGCCTTGAAGTGCATGTGCAACTTGCCACGGCCTCCAAACTGTTCTGTTCCTGCCCCACGACCTTTGGGCAGCCCGCCAACGCCAATGTTTGCGAGGTGTGCTCCGGCATGCCCGGCGCTTTGCCCGTGCCCAACCGCCAGGCTGTCCACTTTGCGGCTCTGGTCGGCCTCGCCACCAATTGCGCCATAAATACGCGTTCCATTTTTGCCCGCAAAAACTATTTCTATCCTGATCTGCCCTCCGGGTATCAGATTTCGCAGTTCGAGCTCCCCATCTGCGAACACGGGCATCTTGAAGTGGACGTGGACGGGCGGCGCAAGCGCGTGGGTATTACGCGTATCCACATGGAAAACGATGCTGGCAAAAACATTCATGCGCAGGGAGAAAACCTGAGCTATGTGGACCTCAACCGCGCGGGCACGCCTCTGGTTGAAATAGTTTCCGAGCCGGATATGCGTTCCGCCGCCGAGGCTGTGGCCTATCTCAAGGCTCTGTACAACATCGTGACCTATCTTGGCGTGTGCGATGGCAACATGGAAGAGGGCAGCTTCAGGTGCGATGCCAACGTCTCGTTGCGCCCTGTGGGAACCGAACCCTTCGGCACCCGCACCGAGCTGAAAAACCTCAACTCCTTCCGCAATGTGCAGCGCGCCATTGAGTACGAAATTGCCCGCCAGCAGGATGTGCTGGACGATGGCGACAAGGTCGTGCAGGAAACCCGCCTGTATGATGCCGTCAAGAACACCACTGCCTCCATGCGGAGCAAGGAAGAAGCGCACGATTACCGGTACTTCCCCGACCCGGACATTCTGCCCATAGATATTACGGAAGAAGAAATGACCCGCTGGCGCGCCGAAATGCCGGAGCTGCCCCAGGTTCGTGTGGCCCGTTTTGTGGCTATGGCGGGACTGCCCGAATCCGAGGCAGAAGTGCTGGTGCAGAGCAAGGGGCTGGCCGACTTTTTTGAAGCTGCCGCCGCCAAGGCCGACCCCAAGAAGGTTGCCAACTTTGTGCTTGGGCCGCTGCTGCGTGAATGCAACGCCCGTGGGCTTTCTGCCGCTGACCCCTCCGCCTGGGCCATGAAGCCCGAGGCTCTGGCCGAACTGGTACGCCTGGTTGACGGCGGCACCATCAGCGCCAAGATCGCCAATGATATTTTTGGCGACATCTTTGAGCAGGGCGTCATGCCTGAAGCCTACGTGAAGGAAAAAGGCCTTGTGCAGATTTCCGACACTTCGGCGCTCGAAGCCGCTGTGGATGAAGTCATTGCGGCCAATCCCGCTGAGGTGGAGGCCTATCGCGGCGGCAAAACCAAGTTGATCAGCTTCTTTGTGGGGCAGATCATGCGCGCCACCAAGGGCAAGGCCAATCCTGCTCTGGTAAACGAACTGCTTGCCAAAAAGCTGTAAACTCTCGTCAGTAAATAAACGCCCAAGCGGGGATTTCGGTCATGCCGGAGTCCCCGCTTTTTGTACTGTTCAAGACAGGTTGCATTTTGGATTTTAAACGCATAATGGGCCTCGCGGCCCCTTTATGCGCTGACAGCATCAGCACAGCATATGCGTAAAAACTAGACGCTCAGGTTCAGGCCCGAAAGCATGGAAAGGCTGCTGTTGGAATAGCTGCCGAAAGAACTTGTGGCATTGCCAGAGCCGGACCACCATGCGGCCATGGATTCCACCTCTATGCGCTTGCGCAGGTCAGAGGGCGAAACCTGCAATGACTTGCGCGCATCATCAAGGCCGGAGAGAGCCTGAATCTGGCCGAACTTTTTGACCAGTGCGGGATTGTTGTCAAAGAACTTCTGCACAGCTGCCTTGGTGGCGGCATCGCTGCTTTCAACCACAATGCTGCCATCGGACTTTGTTTGCAGGGTAAATTTTGCATCGCTGCTCACAGCAAGGCTGCTCATGCCGCTGTTCAGCGTCTGACCGAGTTTGGAATTGTCCAGCACTGCCTGAATGGCGGCCTTATTGGCACTGTCCGTACTGCTGGCAGCGGTCAGCTTGCCGCTGCTGTCAACGGTCATTGCCACGGAAGTGCTGGAGCTGACGCCTGCAGCGGTTAGGGCCGTGCGCAGATCCTTGCCAATAGTCGTATTGCTCTTAAGCCAGTTCTGCACATTGGTCTGGTCTGTGGCATTGGCGCTGGTTGCAGTGAGGGAGCCGTCCGCACCTAAAGTGAATGTGACACTTGAAGGGTCAGTGACCCCAAGCTTGGACAGGCCATCCTTGACGGCGGTGTTGAACTCATTATTCAACTGCTCGCGATACTTGGTAATCTGGCTAAATGTAACGCGGCTGCCGCTTTCAAGGCCCATGGCGTCCATGGCGTACTTTGTAAGCTCCACCATGCTGGAAAGCTGGCTGGTTATGCTGTTGCCGCTGAGCATCTGGCTCAACGAACTTGAAGAACTTTTGGAACCCGAAGACGATGAGCTGCCGGAAGTGGAGGTACTCAGCTTCTGGTTCTGCCACTGGTACAGCCCGCTTGTATAGCTGTTTACGCCCGATACGTTGCTCATGATCACTCCTCGGCAGTTTTTGCCCGATCTTGGGGCTTGGGGGTGCCGTATTGTTCACATATGCATATTCCAGGCCAGCTCTATTTTACAGGTGAGGTCAGGCTGGGTCGGCCCGCCCATTAAAAATATACAGGTTCCGAATCCAGTAATGGACAGGCTAACTGAAATAGGCTAGAGAGCGGCTATGGCAGTACATTCCTCCATGCTTGAGACCGTCGAATTCGACGATCCCGCCTTAGCCAATCAGCTATTTGGCCCTCACAATGCGCATCTTGAGCTGTTGGCCGCAGCCAGCGGAGCCTCCATAGGCAGCCGTGGCGCCAGCATTCTTATTGAAAGCCCAGACATGAACACCCGGCAGGTGCTGTGCAATGTTTTTGTGCAGTTGTACGAGCTGCTGCGCGGCGGATTGTCGCTGAGCCAGCAGGATATCGCCCGCAGTTACGAGATGCTGCGCGCGGATCCCGGCCTGAATCTGGAAAAGATTTTCAAGGATGCCGTTTTCGTCAACACCCCGCGCAAAACGGTCACTGCCCGCAATGTTGCCCAGCGCACCTACCTTGATCTGCTGCGGCGCAATGAGCTTGTTTTTGCGGTTGGCCCGGCAGGTACGGGCAAAACCTATCTTGCTGTCGCCATGGCGCTTTCCATGTTTCAGCAGCACAAGGTCAAGCGCATTGTGCTGACGCGCCCAGCGGTGGAGGCGGGTGAACGCCTTGGCTTTTTGCCCGGCGATCTGGCCGACAAGGTCAATCCCTATCTTCGCCCGCTCTATGACGCCCTGCACGACATGATGCCCCAGCCCAAGGTGGCGTCCATGCTTGAAGTGGGTTCCATTGAAGTTGCGCCCCTGGCCTTCATGCGCGGGCGCACCCTTAACGATGCCTTTATTATTCTTGACGAAGCGCAGAACACCACGCAGGAACAGATGAAGATGTTCCTTACCCGCATGGGCTTTGGCTCGCGCATGGTTGTAACGGGCGACACCACCCAGATCGACCTGCCCTTGCAGCCCGGCGGTCAGCGTCCGCGCTCGGGCCTTATCCACGCGCTGAATATTCTTGCCAAAGTTCCAACCATCGCAGTGCATCACTTCACCAAGGCCGACGTAGTGCGGCATCCCTTGGTGGGAGCAATCGTAAACGCCTATGATAATGCAGAAAAAAGCGGCACGTCCAGCTAGCATCCTCGCACTCTTTCGCATGTTGCGGGCCCGCCACCATTGTGGCCTGGGGCTTTCGGTACTTGTGCTCACCCTGCTTTTCATCAGCCTGCTTGCAGGGGCCAATTTTGAAGCCGTGCCCCGCGTGTACGTTGCCGGGCAAGTGGCGGATTCTGATGTCATTGCCGACCGCGACATCCTTGTTGAAGACGTGCAGGCCACCAAGGCCCGGCGCAAGCAGGTGCAGCTTCTGCAACCGCCTGTCTATGATCTGAGTCTTGAGCCCTTTACGGCCTTTCAGAACCGTATTGTGGAGATCATGCGCAGCCTGAACAACGGCATTGATTATCATGTTGGGGTCGAAGGCCCGCTGCACAGGCTGGTGGAAGAACTGACACCCACAGTTGCAGACGAAATTTTGCCGGAACTCGCCCAGCCCGAGGCGCAGACGTATCTGCTCAAGGTGCTGCTGCCCCAGATTCGCGACCATATGGCAGAAGGCCTTGTGGGCGACATACGCTCGGCAAGGGTTGACCGCTCTGGCGTTATTGTGCGCAATCTGGATACGAATACAGAAATACTGCGCCCGGACGTGGTCAATCTGCCCGATGTGCAATCGTATCTGGCGGAAATTTCTGCCCAGATACGGCAGGTTTCCACGTTGAACCCGCAGTCGCGGCGCGCCATCAATATCCTGCTTTCCGCAACCATGCCTTCCTCGTTGACGCTGAACCGGGAATCGACCCAAAAGCGCAGCTCTGCCGTCATGTCCATGGTTGAACCCGTGTATTATCAGATACAGAAGGGCGAAATCGTGTTGCGCAAGGGCGAGAGGGTCAGCCGCGAGCAGCAGATCAAGCTGCAAACGCTTTATAAATCCGCTTCTGACCCCATGCACTGGGACATAGCCGCTGGCGCTTTTTTGTGCTCGCTGGTGCTTTCCATCGGCTTTTTTGTTGCCCCCAGCGGCAAACCCGGCACCCCCCTTCGCTGCAAAGACATGCTGCTCATTTCCTTGCTTCTGCTGCTTTTCAGCGCCGGGGCAAAGGCTGTGTATGTGCTTGGCATGCGCATCGACAGCCATTCGTTCATCAATACGCTGGCCGTGGGCTACCCTGTGGCAGGCGCAGTGGGGCTGGTCGCCATGGTTTTTGCGGCCCGGCGCTACTGCACCATGGCCCTGTTGATCTCGTTTTTTACCATGCTCATGTTTCAGGCGCAGTTTTCGCTGTTCCTGCTCCATTTCCTTGGCGGCATGCTGGCCACATGGCTTGTGACCAACGCCCAGAGCCGACAGGATGTGGTGTGGAGCATTGTGCCGCTGACCATCGGTCAGTCCATCATCTGGTTTGGCGCAACCCTGCTGGCCCAAAGCGCCCCAGGCGTCATGCCCACGCAGTTGCTGGCTGTGTTTATCAACAGCGTGCTCTCGCTCATTCTGCTCTTTGCCGTGAGCCCCGTGCTTGAAATCAGCTTTGGCTACAGCACGCGCTTCCGCCTCATGGAACTTATGAGCCTTGAGCAACCCCTCATGCAGGAGCTTATGGTAACTGTGCCCGGCACCTACCATCACTCCCTTGTGGTCGCCAACATGGTTGAAGCCGGGGCCAAGGCCATCGGTGCCAACAGCCTGCTGTGCAAGGTGGCGGCCCTGTATCATGACGTGGGCAAGCTCTCGTATCCCGAATATTTCATCGAAAACCAGTTTGGCGGGCCCAACAAGCACGACAAGCTGGCCCCGTCCATGAGTGCGCTCATCCTGCTTTCGCATGTCAAAAAAGGCACGGAACTGGCCGAGCGGTACAAGCTCGGGCAGGATATTGCCGACATTATCAGTCAGCACCACGGCACACGACTCATACGCTTTTTCTACCAGAAGGCCCTGAACCAGGGCGAAAAGCCGCGTGAATCCGATTTCAGCTATGTGGGGCCGCGCCCGCAAACCAAGGAAGCCGCCATCCTCATGCTGGCAGACTCCGTTGAGGCATCCAGCCGCACGCTCAACGATCCTACGCCCGCGCGCATCAAGTCGCACATTGACACCATCATCAAGGGCATTTTCTCGGAAGGGCAGTTGGACGAATCGGAGCTGACCTTTAAGGATCTGCACTTCCTGAGCGAAAACTTCCAGCGCATTCTGACGGGTATTTTCCATCAGCGCATTGCCTATCCTGACGCCAGAATCAATGACGCCGCCCGTGCTGAAAACAAGCCCAACGGCAAAAACGGCTCTGCCCCCTCAACACATGGCGCAACGGCCCTTACCCCCACGGGGCATGGCAAACCGTGCGGCGACAAGCCTTGCAACGGAGACAAACCCGTTGCGGCGCAATCGCCTGAAGTGAAAGCTCTGACGAGTCAGCCTGAGAGCGCCAAACAGGCTGGCATACCTGCCATCCCTGAAGAAAAGGGGCAGGCATAGGTATCATGGGCGCAGTCAGGGGGAAGCAGCCACAGGCAACCGTGCGCATTTTCTGCCGCTATCCGGCCACAGCATGGATTCTGCCGTTTGACCGCAGGCAGCAGCGCGCTGCCCTTGCGGCCATGCTTGCCGCCGCAGAGCAGGCCAATGTGCCTGTTGTGCCCCCGGCTGTGGAACTGCATCTGATTGATGACGCAGCCATGAGCGCAGCCAACAGGCGCTGCATGGGCTGCCAGGGCCCTACCAACGTGCTTTCCTTCCCCGGTGGCTGCGACAGCCCCGGCACTCTTCTGTTTTCACTGGATACGCTGCGCAGGGAATGCCTGCTGTACGGGCAGGAACCGGGCGAGCACGCGCTACGCCTGCTGGCCCACGGAATGGCCCACCTGTGCGGGCTTGACCACAGCGCGCAGATGGATGCGGTGAGCGACTATTTTATGCTCGTCGCCGCCGAAGCAGTGGCTTGATTCGCAGAATTCGCGGTCTGATTGTACAAAATTGGCTAGGCCGCCCACTTTCTGTTCAGTGCCGCCAGGGCCATGCACTGCAATTCGCGCAGCTTGCGGGCTGATTCTTCGCCCCGGTTGTGCCACTCTTCGGGCAGACGCACGGCGTTTATAGCCTTCAGGCTCGGATAGGCCAAACTGCTGATAGGTGAATTGCTGTCGGCATCCGCCAGCTTCCAGAAAGGGCGCGAAAGCCCAAGCTGGTTAACACGCCACAGCAGGTCGCGGCGTGTGCCGGTGCGCAGGGTGGCAAACATGCCTGCCTTCATGTGTTCTTCCGCAGCAAGCGCCCCAGCCCTGGCGTAGACTGACGGCAGCCGCAACCTTTTGGCAAGTGTCAGTGCGAGCGGCACACCGCGCGCCTCATGCCCATAATGATGGGGCAGCAGGGCAGGGTCAGTGCTAATTTTTCCGAGGTCATGGCACAAGGCCATCCACACGGCCATGGCATCGCCTGCGAGTTCGTCCATCAGCCGCAGGCTGTGGCCCAACACGCTGTTGGCATGCCACTTCACGGGGCCTGCGGGAATGTAGCGTGCGCGCTCGTGTTCTTCAAACCAGGGGGACAAACAATCCCCTTGCGCCAGAACGCGAAAGAATCGCGCCGGGCGCGGCAAGGCCAGAGCCTTGAGCATTTCCTTGGCCACACGTTCCGCAGGAATGCCCGCCAGCAAAGCCTTGGGTGTGGCGCGCATCTGTTCAAAAGCCTCGCGGGCTATGCGCCAGTCAGGCCAGCGGGAGGCAAAGCGCGCCAGACGAAAAATTCTGGTGGGATCATCCACAAAGGCCGTGGGCGAAGCCGGACGCATCATTCTGTTGCGCAGGTCGTCAACCGCCTTGGGGTGCATGTACAGCCGCCCCGCGCTGTCGAGCGCAAGGGCATTGACGGTGAGATCCCGCGCTGCAAGATCAGACGCCAGGGTGCCGCCCCTGAGGGGCATGCATTCGCGCCCGCGCCACAGGCAGACATTGACGCTTTTACCCACGCAGACCGCGTCGGGATGCGCGGCCAAAAAGTCGTCCATGCTTCCTGAAAAGGAAAAATCCAGCTCTGTGGGCATACGCCCAAGCAAAAGGTCGCGCATTGCGCCGCCGACGAGGTAGAGTTCCATGACCCCAGTATGTCACAGCCAACCGTTTGAGGGAAGCTCCCCAACTGGCGCTGACAAAAATTTTATTCCGCGTATCTGGCGCTTTGGCGAGGTCGGCTCTTGCCTCGATACCGCTGCAAACCTTGCGGCGCGCGGCTGGCTTGATCCGTGGGACAGTGTTCAGGTTGTCAGCCAGACAGCGGGGCGCGGGCAGTTGCGGCGTCAGTGGCACTCGCCTGCAGGCAACGTGTATGCGGCCCTGCGTCTGCCGCTTGTGCCCCCTTTTGACGGCACGGCGGCGGCCCCGGCAGTGGGTGCCCTGCTGGCGGAGGCGCTGGCAATGGACGGGTGGCAGGTGCGCCTGAAATGGCCCAATGACCTTGTGCTGTGCGCGTCGGAAGCCGAACCCAGAAAACTGGCAGGCATTCTGCTGGAGGAGCGGGGCGGGGTGCTGCTGGCGGGCATTGGTATAAATGTGTGCTGGTCTCCCCCAGTGGAACAGATGCGGGAGGACGCCGCTCTGGAGGCAACAAACCTTGCCGCCCAGCATAAATCCACCATTTTTACGCCTCCAGTGGCCGAAGCCTTGTGGCAAACCCTTGTAAAGCGCATGTTTTCAGCTTATATTAACTGCCACTCTTTTCCCGAGGGGTGGAGAGCCCGTGCGGAGTCTCTTTTGCTCTGGCGCGGCGAGAACGTGGAGCTGCGTGACGATGACCGCATCGTACGCGGCTGGCTGGCGGGCCTAGGAACGTCAGGCGGCCTGTGTCTTAACATCAACGGACGGCTTGAGGAATTCATTTGCGGTAGTCTCCGGCTGAGCCCTGCGGGGGAATGACGCGGGATTATGGTCATTCCGGCATGGTTGGGCCTGGGGGCATCGCCGCCCAATGCGAAGCACTAAGCGTGTTTTCGCCGTCTAACGCCGGTGCGTGGGCAGAAATGCGCCGGTAGAAAAGGGCTGAAAGGCATGGCCAACAAGACATTCTCGGAAGTTCAGGATTTTTTGAAGGGCAAGGTAATACTGGTTGCTAACCGGGGTATTCCGGCCCGTCGCATTTGTCGTTCCATCCGCGAACGTTTTGACGCGGTAGCGGCAATGACTGCGACTGATGTGGACAAAACGGCCCCTGCGGCCTCAACGGCGCAGGAACTGATGCTGCTCGGGACAGACCCCCGCGCGTATCTGGATATTGACCGCATTATCGACAAAGCCAAACAACGTGGCGTAGTCGGCATTCACCCCGGCTGGGGGTTTGCTTCCGAGGACACGCGCTTTCCGCAGCGCTGCAAAGAGGCGGGCATCACCTTTATCGGCGCGACAGCCGAGGCCATGAACCTGTTGGGCAACAAGGTTCAGGCTCGAGAAGTGGCCCGCAAATTGGGCATTCCTGTTGTGCCCGGCTCTGAAGGAGCCGTGGATATTCCTACCGCCCGCCAGCTTATCAACGAGATCGGGCTGCCCATCATGCTCAAGGCAGAAGGGGGCGGCGGTGGACGCGGTATTTTTGCCATCCATAACGAGGCTGACCTGGAAGACGCCTTTTTCAAGGCTTCCACCATGGCTCAGGCTTCGTTTGGCAATCCGCGCCTGTTTGTGGAAAAGTTCCTTGCCGATGTGCGCCACATTGAAATTCAGGTCATTGCCGACATGTACGGCAACGTGTTCGCCTTTGACGAACGCGATTGCACCGTGCAACGCAACCACCAGAAACTCATTGAAATTACGCCTTCGCCCTGGCCGGGCATGACCAAGAACCTGCGCGACAGGCTCAAGGATTATTCCCGCCGCCTGGTGCGCGCCGTGGGCTACCATTCGCTTGCCACGGTCGAATTCCTCGTTACGCCTGACGGTACGCCGTACCTTATTGAAGTTAACACCCGTTTGCAGGTTGAGCACGGCATCACCGAATGCCGCTACGGCATTGACCTTGTGGAAGAGCAGATCGCCGTGGCCTTTGGCGCGGAACTGCGCTACCGCGAAGAAAGCCAGCGTCCTTCGTACTGGGCCATGCAGGTGCGCATCAACTGCGAAAACCCGCAGGACAACTTCGCCCCCAATTCCGGCCTCATTTCGCGATATGTGTCACCCGGCGGCCCCGGCGTGCGCCTTGATTCCAATATCAGCGCAGGCTACGAGTTCCCCGCCAACTACGACTCTGCGGGCGCGCTGCTCATATCTTACGCCACTGACTGGGAAAAGGTGCTTGGCATCACGGAACGCGCCCTGAGCGAATATGTGATCGGCGGCATCAAGACCACCATTCCTTTCTTCCGTCAGGTCATCAAGCACCCCCTGTTCAAGCAGGGCAGCATCAATACCAACTTCATCGCCACGCATCCCGAGCTCATGGTCTACACCGACCTTGCGCCCGAAGGCGAGCGCCTTGCCAAGCTGGTGGCCGAAATTTCGGCCAAGGGCTTCAACCCCTACGTGCAACTTGGCGAATACCGTTCAAGCTCCACGCCCTGTCTTGGACCCTTTGAACCTGTGCTGCCGCCCATAAGCACGGCTGCGCGGCGTCAGCCTTCGCCCTATCCGCAGGGCGACCGCATGGCCACACTGGATTACATCCGTGATTCCGGGCTGGTGCACTTTACCGACACCACAACCCGCGACCTCACGCAGTCCAATTCCGGCAACCGCCTGCGCCTTGCCGAAGATAGGCTCATGGGCCCCTATCTTGACAATGCGGGATTTTTCTCGCTTGAAAACGGCGGCGGGGCGCACTTCCATGTAGCCATGCTGGCAAACATGACCTACCCCTTCACCGAAGCCAAGGAATGGAACCGCTTTGCGCCCAAAACCCTCAAGCAGTTGCTGGTGCGTTCCACCAACGTGCTTGGGTATACGCCGCAGCCGCGCAACCTCATGCTCAAAACGGGCGAAATGATTTGCGACCACTATCAGGTCGTGCGTTGCTTCGACTTTTTGAACCATGTGGAAAACATGCGCCCCATTGCCGAGGTGGTCATGGACCGCAAGGACGTGATCTTCCAGCCTGCCATTTCCATGTCGTGGGCCAAGGGTTTTGACGTCAAGCACTATCTGGGCGTTACCGAAGCCATGTTGCGCATGGTGGGCGACATCATCGGCGCAAGCCCCAAGGAAGCCTCGCGACACATCATTCTGGGCCTCAAGGACATGGCTGGCGTTTGCCCGCCGCGCTTCATGGACGAGCTGGTCAAAGCCCTGCGCAAAGCCTGGCCCGAACTTGTGCTGCACTACCACAGGCACTATACAGATGGCCTGTTCGTGCCCTCGTGCGGCGCTGCGGCCAAGGCTGGCGCGCACATCATCGACGTGGGCCTCGGTTCATCGGTACGTTCTTATGGTCAGGGCGATGTGCTTGCCACCATGGCCTATATTGAAGATGAACTGGGCCTCAAGTGCAACCTTGATAAAAACGCCATCCGCGATGCCAACTTCGTCTGCAAGCAGATCATGCCCTATTACGACCGCTACTGCGCGCCGTACTTCCAGGGCATTGACTATGACGTAACGCGCCACGGCATGCCCGGCGGGGCCACTTCATCCTCGCAGGAAGGCGCCATGAAGCAGGGGTACATTCACCTGCTGCCCTACATGCTCAAGTTCCTTGAAGGCACCCGCCAGATCGTGCGCTATCACGATGTGACGCCCGGCTCGCAGATCACCTGGAACACGGCGTTTCTGGCCGTTACAGGCGCATGGAAGCGGGGCGGCGAAGATGAAGTGCGCTACCTGCTGGAAGTGCTGGGTCAGGTCACCCGCACCCCCGAAAAAGAGCTTACGGACGAAATGCGCCGCGCGCGCCTGAACATCTATCAGGACTGCAACGACGCCTTCCGTAACCTGCTTCAGGGCAAGTTCGGCAAACTGCCGCTCGGCTTCCCGGCTGACTGGGTCTACCAGAGCGCTTTCGGCTCTGACTGGAAGAGCGCCATGGCGGCCCGCACTGAAACTTCGCCCCTTGAATCGCTGGCAGAAGTGAACCTTGCAGCCGAAGAAAAGGCCTGCGCCGAAATTCTGAAGCGCAAGCCCAATGATGAAGAGTTCGTGCTGTACCTTAACCATCCGGCGGACGCGCTCAAGACCATTCAGTTCAAGTCCAAGTTCGGCGACCCCAACAACCTGCCTTTGCATGTATGGTTCGAGGGCCTGAAAGTCGGTCAGGATCTGTACTTCAACGACAGCAGCGGCAAGCCCCATCATCTCTTGCTGCTCAGCATCTCCACCCCCAACGATGCGGGCATCTCCATCTGCCGTTATGTGCTCGACTCCGAATTCATGAGCTGCGAAGTTCAGGTTCGGCAGCCTTCGGGCAACGGCGCAAAGAGCACGCTCATGGCCGATACGGCCAACAAGTATCATGTGGCCGCGCCGAGCAACGGCGATTTGTGGGTCATGTATGTGCATCCCGGTGATGTGGTCAAAGCGGGCGAAGAGCTCTTTAACGTCTCCATCATGAAGCAGGAAAAGGCCGTTCTGGCCCCCATTGACGGCATGGTGAAGCGTGTGCTCAAAACCGCCGACTTTAAAGAAAACAAGCAAATGGTTTCGGTCAGAGAAGGTGAGCTAATTGTGGAGCTGGGGCCTGTGCCGCGCATATGCGGCAATGAGGCCTGCGGTCAGCCCATTCCTATGGATAACATCGCATTCTGCCCCTATTGCGGTGTGCGCGTAAGTTAATTACTACGCTCACTACTGGAATTTGTGGACAGTTCCTTAATGGCGATATACAATTTCCAAGGTTGTAAAGCTTCTGTTTCCCAAACCGGAGGAAGACATGGCTAAGATTCCCGCCGCCAAACCTGCGCAGAACAAACCCAAGGGCGCCGCGCCCGAGGCAGTTCAGAAAAAACTGGTGCTTGATGGCGCCGAAATTGTGCAGATTGGTCCCGAAGCGGAGTTGCTTGTTGGTGGTAAGAACTACAACACTGCCCTGATCAGTCAGATCCAGGGCATTCAGGCGCCCCATTTTCGCGCCATCTCATCCATTGCCTTTCATCATCTGCTTGATGAAACAAAGGTTAATGGGCGTGTGGTACGTAGCGTGGTGGACCGTGAATACGGGCGCATTGACTGGAACGACCCCGAAATCAACCAGGATCCGGACTTCTTGCAGAAGTTCGTGCGCCAGCTCGGCAAGCAGATTCATCAGGCCGCGCTGGCGGAAGGCGAGCAGACCAATACCAAGCTGCGCACCTTTATCAATAATATAGTCGAAGGGTTTGCCACCTCCCCCGAGGGCATTGACCAGTTGCGCAAGCGCTCGGTCATGGTGCAGGCGGCCATTTTGTCTGTTGAAGTGCCACACGATGTTGCGGAAGCCGTGCGCGGCGCATACCGCGACATCTGCCGCGAAAACGAAGACGACATGACCCCCGTGGCCGTGCGTTCTTCTGCTGCGGGCGAAGACTCGCGCAAAAAGGCCTTTGCCGGTCTGCAGGATACCTACCTGAACATGGTGGGTGAAGACAAAGTAGTGGAAGCCTACCATTGGGACTGCTCCTCTGCCTACAATCTGCGTTCCATGACCTACCGCCGCGAGGCCATCCTTGACGCTCTTGCCAAGGCCGAAGAAACCGGCGACGAGAGCATTGCTGAAAACGCCAAGCTTGAGTGGGCCATTGAGCACACCTCGCTTTCTGTCTGCATGATGCAGATGATCAATCCCGTGATTTCCGGTACGGCCTTTTCGGCTGATACCGCCACGGGCTGCCGGGGCACCGACCGCCGCGAACTGGTCAGCATCGACGCCAGTTACGGCCTCGGCGAGGCTGTGGTGGGCGGCAAGGTGACGCCTGACAAACTTTATGTCTTCCAGCGCGACGACGGTGGCGAAGTAGTCATCCGTCAGATGGGCTGCAAAGACATGAAGATCGTCTATGATGAACGCGGCGGTACCCGCGAAGTGGAAGTGTCCGAGCTTGAGGCTCTGCGCTGGGCGCTTTCGCTCAGCCAGGCCGAACGCGTTGCCCAGGGCGTGCGCGCCGTCAGCAAGGCTTACGGCGGCATCATCATGGACACGGAATTCTGCATTGACGCCAACGACAAGCTCTGGTTCGTCCAGGCGCGGCCCGAAACCCGCTGGAACGATGATCTTGAGCTGCACCCCCATACCATCTTCATGCGCCGCCGCGAGGTGGACGCCAAAGCCGCCGCCGAAGCCGAAGTGCTGGTGGAAGGCAACGGCGCTTCACGCGGTGCAGGTCAGGGCACGGTGCGCTTTTTGCGCTCCGCCCTTGAACTGAACAAGATCGCCAAGGGCGATGTGCTTGCAGCCGAACGCACCGACCCGGACATGGTGCCGGGCATGCGCGTGGCCTCGGCCATCATGGCCGATGTGGGCGGCGACACGAGCCACGCGGCCATTACCTCGCGCGAGCTTGGCATTGCCGCTGTTATCGGCATCCAGCGTCTCGACATCCTGCGCGCGCTTGACGGCGCGGAAGTGACCGTTGACGGCACACGCGGCAAGGTCTACCGAGGCCTTTTGCCCCTGCACCTTGTGGGCGGCGAAATGGATCTCTCCAAACTGCCCCCTACCAAGACCAAGGTCGGCCTTGTGCTGGCCGACGTGGGGCAGGCGCTGTTCCTCTCCCGTCTGCGCAACTTCCCCCAGTTTGAAGTGGGCCTGTTGCGCGCGGAATTCATGCTTGGCAACATCAGCATCCATCCGCAGGCATTGGAAGCCTTTGACAACGGCGAGCTTGAAAATGTGGTGCACAGCAAGCTGAAAGAGCTTGAAAACCGCCTTTCCAAGGTGCTGCGCGAGCAGATGGCAGCCGGGCTGATTGTATTCAACTTCAACCTGCGCGAATACGTGGGCGAAGTGACCGGCCTTGCCGCAGAGGTGGAAGCCTTTGCCGAAGCGAGCAAGAGCCTGAATGCGGAAGAAGTGCTGATGCAGCACCGCAAAATGCGCGAGCTGGATCACAAGGTTGACCAGCACCTCGAAATGGCCTCGCGCCGTATTGAAGTGCTCAAGACCTCCAATGATCTGGCCGACCATGTGCGCATCATCATGGGTTACGATGACGCTCTGGCCCTGCTGAATCCGGCTGACCCCGAATCTGCCAAGCGCGTTGCTGAAATCGAAGCCACTGTTGAAGAACATGTGCGCCGGATCAAGGATATGCCCGCAGTCACCAAGCTGATGGACAACATCAACCATCTGCGTGAAGAAGTGAGCCTGCGTTCCGGCCTGAAAAAGGAAATGGACGACCTGCGCAACCTGACGGACAAAATTCGCGGCATCATCAAGGCTCGCGGATTCCGTACCGGCAAGGAGCACTACGTTCAGACCCTGGCCCAGAATCTGGCCCTCTTTGCCATGGCCTTCTACGGCAAGCCCATCACGTACCGCACTACAGACTTCAAGAGCAACGAATACCGCAACCTGCTGGGCGGCAGCCTCTTTGAACATAACGAAGACAACCCCATGCTTGGCTATCGCGGCGTTTCGCGCAATATCCATGACTGGGAAATTGAAGCCTTCAAGCTGGCACGCGGCGTATACGGCGGCTCCAACCTGCGCATGATGCTGCCCTTTGTGCGTACATTGGAAGAAGCCCGCTCCATGCGCAGCTACCTTGAGCAGGTTCACAAGCTCAAGAGCGGCCAGGACGGCCTGAAGATCATTCTCATGTCCGAGCTGCCTTCCAACGCCATTCTTGCCAAGCAGTTCATCACTGAGTTTGACGGCTTCTCCATCGGCTCCAACGACATGACCCAGATGGTGCTGGCGACAGACCGCGACAATTCGCGCCTGTCCCACATCTATGACGAGGAAGATCCGGCTGTTGTCTGGGCCATCCTTGTCAGCATCTTCACCGGCCAGAAGTACGCCAAGAAGGTGGGCTTCTGCGGTCAGGGCGTGTCCAACAGTATCATCCTGCGCGGCCTGGTTGCCATCGCGGGCATCACCTCTGCCTCTGTGGTGCCGGATACCTACTACCAGACCGTGTTTGATATCGCCTCTGTGGAAGGGGAAAACCATTCTGCCGCCGACCTTGGCAAATGGCTTGCCGCCCAACACCACAAGCGCCTTGCCGACCTGATGGAAAAGACCGGCTACGGTCATATCCTCAAGAAGTACAAGGAACCGCAGGATATTCAGGAATGGTACGAGGGCGAGTTGCAGCGTCGGCACGAACAGTTCCGCGATCACCTCGACACGCCCAAGGAAGCCTTCTACCGGGCCGAGTTGCAGAGCTTCCGTTCCACCTTCCACAAGCCCGTGATCTACGCCACCTGGAACTGGGACGAAACGGTTGAGGATGCCCTGCATCACTCCGGCTTCCAGAACTTCGAGGAGCAGGCCAAGGCTCTGGAATACTCCCGCACGGTCAACGACTAGCGCAAGCCAGTCACTGCAAGCTGATACACAAGGCCCGAATCTCAGGATTCGGGCCTTTTCGTATACGGCGGTCTATCTGCGAAAACTTTTTCTGTTTGTAGGAAACTCGTATGCGCATGTGGATGTTGCCCCCTAAGGGGTTGTGCCGCAAACATTTGTTGGGCGAACATGTGGAACTGCATATGCTCCTTGGCAGCATGCGGCGTGGCAAAAATATAGATGGCTTTCTTTTCGGTGGATTGGTTGACCCGCAGCAACTTTTTGCGCGGCATGAGGAACTTGTAACAGAGATGGCCCAGCGTGGATTCAAACACACATCGCCCATCGATGCGAATGAATGTGCTTCCTTGGCTGCCCGTTATACTGGCAGCAGCTCCCTAGACATTGTCGCCAATACTGCTGAATTACAGCGCAGGTGCCCAGACTGCGCCCAGTTGATGCAAGTGAGCGCCACAGCACAGTCAAACGCTGCAAATTCAAACTGACGTTAATGCGAAAATAACGCACGCAGCATCAACATAATATTTGACTATGACGCACGAAAAAGCCGGGCCTGGAAATCCAGACCCGGCTTTGCATTTTCAGGCAGGGTAGAGCGTTAGCTCTTGATGCTGAAGTTGAGCTTGCTCTGCATGTTCTGCACGCTCTTGCTCAGGGTGCTCATGGCATCGTCAAATTCCTTTTGCAGGCTGTCCATGAGTTCATGCACCGAGATGATCTTGTTCACGCGGGCAACATTGGCGCCGCAAAAGGCAAAGCCGCGTTCAAGATTGCCCTTCATGGCGTTGATGAGCGCCTGGGCGATGCAGTAGGGCGTTTTTTCCTGTTCGCAGGTGTGTACACAGTGGAACACGCACTTGAAAGGCTTTTTCTTGCCCTCGCGCGAGGCCGTGATGAATTCATTGCCAAGTGCGCGACCAGGCATGCCCACCGGGCTTTTGATAATGGTGATGTCTTCATCGCGCGCGGAAAGGTAGCTCTGCTTGAAGCGGTCATCGGCATCGCATTCGTGGGTAGCCACAAAGCGGGTGCCCATCTGCACGCCGGAAGCGCCAAGATCGAGGAACTTCATGATGTCCGCGCCGGAGTACACGCCGCCAGCGGCAATAACAGGCACGGCGCGGCCGCACTTGTCTTCCATGGCCTTGGCGGCATCCACCACCTGCGGCACCAGGACTTCAAGCGAGTGGCCGGGGTCCTGCAACTCTTCAGCCTTGAAGCCGAGATGGCCGCCGGCCTTGGGGCCTTCAACCACAAAGGCGTCAGGCGTATAACTAAAGCGCGAGGCCCATTTTTTGGCGATTACCGTGGCAGCTCGGGCCGAGGAAACAATGGGAACCAGCTTTGTCTTGAATTCTTCCTTCTTTTCCTCGCACACCTGCAACAGGTGATGCGGCATGTCGAGGGGAAGGCCAGCGCCAGAAAAAATGATGTCCACCTTGTTTTCAACGGCGGTGCGCACCATCTGGCTGAATGTGGTAAGCGCCACCATCAGGTTGACGCCGATGATGCCGTTGCTGAGTTCGCGTGCTTTCAATATTTCATTGCGCAGGGCGCGCAGATTGGCTGTAAGAGGATCTTTGGCCACATCGGGTTCTTTCATGCCGATCATGGCCCCGGCGATGACGCCGATACCACCCTGATTGGCAACAGCCGACGCCAGCCCGGAAAGCGAAATGCCCACGCCCATGCCACCCTGAACTACAGGGATTTTAGCCGTGAGATCACCTATCTTGAGTGCGGGAAAAGACATTGCAAGACCTCCGTCCTGTCCGTAAGCAGCATGCCACTTTGCATCGTTTCGATTTCAAACGACATACCTATGTTTGCCGGGAAGCATAGCTGGTAATTTCACAAGACGCAACAATCATCTTTAATATATGTATTCCGGGCCGTTATTCCGCACACAGTGACGCATAGGGGCACCAGTCGCAATGGCGGTCTGGACGCGCCGTAAAGCACGGCGCATGTCGCATGTGCAGCAATACAAGAGAAAGCGCCGCGTGGCAGTACCCAATGGCTTCCGCCAGGTCTTCATCCACCAGCCCACCAAAAAGCGGATACTCCCTGCCAGCATTGCGCAGTTCAACCAGCGCAGCGTCTCCAACCGGGCCAAGGCCGCTGCCCTCAGCCATGCTCACATAGCAGGGCAATTGCAGGCTCGGCAGCCGGGGCCGCAGCTCTTCAAAGAGGGTATCCATATCTTCAAGCATCTGAGTGTCCGGCTCATATTGGCCTCCCGCCTGCGTCTGGCGCAGGGCCTCAAAAAGGTTCTCAATACGCCTGAAATAAAGAATGTCGCCCCACAAGCTCCCATCATGTAATTTAAGGCTGCCGGTCTTGTAGTCAAGGATGTGCAGCAGGTCATCCCGCCGGTCAATGCGGTCCATTATGCCCCTGAAAGAATATTCGCCGCCAGCCAGCGACAGCGTGGCCTTGAGTTCTTCCTCCAGCGCCACAATAATGGTGCTGTCGGGCTGATTGTCCAGAAAACGCTGCAAACGCACAGGGGCGGCTTCTTCCAGCATGAGGCAGCTGTCCGGCGGTAAGATGCGGCGCAGGTCGGCCTTTTCAAGCTCCTCATGAAACCGCGCAAGCATGGTCTCGCGGCTTATATCGCCCCGGCGCACCTCTTTATTGAGATACGGTTCATACAGTGCGTGCAGCGTATCGTGAATGCAGGTGCCCACGGCTGCGGGGTCGTCGCCTTCGTTGACCTCCTGCGGCGGTTGCAGCCTGCAGAGGTATTGCCAGGCAAAACGCAGAGGGCATTGCTGGTAAACATCCAGCCTTGTGGGCGAAAGCGGTTTTTGAAGCAGGGCCAGCATGGCCTCGTGCAAGGCCTCTGTGCGGGGCAGGCTTTTGGGCGCGGCAGGGGTGCTGCGCACCACGCAACGGGCCATGTCCAGCGGCCCCTGACCGGGTACAAGCAGCTCGCCACGGCGCTGTTCTTCTTCCCACAGCAGTTGCTCCACAAAGCGGCTGCGGCTTTTTTTGCCGTCAAAAAGCGCAGAACGGCTGATGCCCTCCTGCCAGAAAAAGCGCACCTCCTGCGCTCCGGCGCAGAGCCGATACAGCGTGTGGGCAGTGGCGCGCTCACGCCTGCGGGCATCCGGCAGGCCAAGCACCTGCCGCAGCGAATCGGGCAGCAGAGGATCCTGCGCAGGGTTGCCTGGCAGTTTGTCGTCCGTGGCATCCACAATAAGTACCCTGTCAAAGTGCAGCAGGCGCGTTTCAAGCATGCCGAGCACCTGCAAGCCCGTGAGCGGCTCCGCCTCAAACGGTACTCGCTCCTGTTGCAGCACCTCGCGCACTATGCCGTGCAAGACGCTGGTGGGAAAGGGCGTCTGCGCAAGGCAGTTTTGCCGCAACACAGGGGCCGCGTGGCGGGCAAGGCGGTACATGGCCTCCGCATCCAGCGGAAAATGCCGCCACATGTCGCCGCCGTTGCGCAGCAGAAAATCGCAGATGTTTTGCAGGCACAGGGCCATGCCCTCGGTGGTGTCCACCTGCCCCGGCTGACGCACCAGCACATTGAGCGTGGCTTCAAAAAGCTCAAAAAGCGCAGGATGCATGCCCGGGGCGCACTCCCGCGCAACCTCGTTCATATCCACAAACCGCGCCCCGCCGCGAATCATGCCCTCAATGCGGCGCAAGACCTCGCGCAAATAAAGGGGCGTTGCGCTGCCGTCATCCACGCGCAGCAGGTTCAGGTAAGGATGCCGCAGACACTGAAGCAGATTGCGCCAGTAATAGCGGCCATCTTCCGTCCTGTTTTCCTGCAATTGCAGCAGAGCCTCAAGCAGGCGGTTAAGGGGCGAGCGCTCCAATGGGTAGCCCATGGAAACGTTGACGTCCTTGTTGGGCAGATGGTGCAGCACTGGCATGAGCAGGGCGCTGTCCGTGAGCACAACCGCCGTGGAAAGCCCGTCAGGCGCGCCTAAATCATTGCTGCCGCCCTTGCTGTCGCTCGGCGCCGCCAGTTCTTCATGCAAAGCTTTAAGCTGCGAATGGCAATCGTACCCGGCAAAAAACGATATGCGCGGCTTATGTGCGGCCTCGGCGTCCGTGGGCTCCACGGCAAGGCGAGCAGTGGCCTTCCAGCGGCGCAGCCACGCAGCCTGCGCGTCACATGCCCAGTGCGGCGCGGTACCCAGAGCCAGCGCCGGGTCTGCATGCAGGCATATCTGCCCGCCTGCCTGCCACAGCCTGTGCAGCAGGGCTTCCTCACTGCCGGTGAGCAGCGAAAATCCGGCCATCACAACGGGGCGGTCATCTGCGGGCGTAAAAAAACGAGGCAGGGCAAGTACGTCTTCGCTGACGGTAAAGGCGTCCAATCCCGGCGTTGTCCAGCGGCGGGCCTCCAGCGCGGCCGCATAGGCCTTGCCTATGCGGCCCAGAGCGCCCAGCAGGGCAGCCGCAGGGCCGGAAACCTCCTGCTCCACATGGCTGAGATCCACAGCAGCCACACGCTGGCCCAGCATTTCTTCCAGCAGGTTTGAAAGCCGCAAGCCCCAGGGCAGAAAGTGCGCCATGTCCATGCGGGCAAAACGTGCGGCAAGGCCTTCGTCATCCTGCGCGAGACCCATTACGCACTCGTGCAGCAGGGCGACCCTGTCCAGCACGTTGGCCGTGTGCAGAGGATCTGCGCTGGTTTGCGAGCGCCAGGCCGAGATAACATCCGCCAGAGTCATGACCTTGGGCAGCAAGCCCTGATAGCCTTCTTCCGCATAGAGCTTGGTGAGGTAACGCCAGGGCCGGTTGTGGGGCACGATCAGCAGGGTTGCACCTGCCCGCCCCTTGCCGATGCGGGTCAGAAAGGCTTTGAGGTCGGGCAGAAAGGGCCGCTGCCAGGGAAAAACAAGAATCGGCGATGCGCTCATGCCTGAGCCTCCGTGGCGGGCAAAAGATCGCTGCAACGCTCGGCAAGGGCCGAAACGCCGTGCGCTTCCACAAGCTGAAACCGCCGTAAATCAAGGTACACCAGCAGGCCGCGCGCACTGCCGGGGGCGCAGTCGTTCCCGGCTTCCAGACAGGCAAGGTAGGTCTGTAGCTGCGCCACATGGTCGGCTTCGGGCTGACCGCTTTTATAATCAAGCACCAGCGGCCCCCATGGCTCATGCACCAGCAAATCCATGCGCAGCAAGCGCCCTTCGGCATCCATGAGCGAATGTTCGGGCCAGCCCGTCTGCAGCCAGCGCGCCGCCTGCGGTTGCGAGGCAAACCATTGCAACGCCGCAGCGGCATTTTCCCGCAACGCGGCCTCGTCCGGCACTGGCAATGAAAAATGCCCAAGGCCGAAGTTCAGCGCCGACTGGGCGTCTGCCTGCGGATTGCCCGTTATGTGCAGATGTTCAAGGCACAGATGCAGAAAGCTGCCCCTGTCTTCAGCGCGAAAACTGAATCCTGCCAGCGGATTACGAAAAATCTTGAGGCGCGGCAACCATTGCATGGGCCGCCATGCGGGGTTGGCAAAACCAGCGGAATCCGCAGAATCATTGCCATGAGCACCATCCGCAGAAGTAGCTATTTCCTCTCCTTCCGGGCTTTCCGCAGTCTCTACCTTGCGGCCCCAAGGGGCCGAGGCAGAAGCTTTCGCGGCAGTTGCAGCCGGGGCGGCATCGTGCGCGGCTGGCTCCTCGCCCACGGTGTAAGGTGCGGTGAACCCGGCCTCTCCCATGAGCATGTCCAGCACATCACTGGTAGAACCCCGCCCGCCCACAGTGCTGGTACGCAAAACATAGAGCGCATCGCGCGCACGGGTAAAGGCCACGTAGAGCAGGTGGACGTTCTCCCGGCACTGGCGGGCAAGCTCCTGATGATAGGGTGCGCCCAGATGCTTTCTGTTGCCCACGGCAAGGCGCAGACCATCACGCTCGACCATCACGGTTTCATTGCCCATGCGGGCGCGCAGGTCTGTCCACGGCACAATGACCACCGGGGCTTCCAGGCCCTTGGATTTATGGATGGTCATGACGCGCACGGCATCCATGTTTTCGGGCATGGGCACCTTTTCTTCGCCGCTCTTGGCGCGCCAGTGCTCCAGAAATGTGGGCAGGGTGGCAAGGCCCTTTTCTTCCGCGCTGTGCAGCACTTCCATAAAGCGGCGCAAAAAGGTCTCCGCCTCGGGGTAGCGCCGCTCCACATCCAGCCGGGCAAACCATTCGAGCGTCATGTCATAGGGCGTCATGAGGCCGGACTGACTGTGGAACGGGGCAAGCAGCCGCTGCCAGATTTCGGGCCAGCGTCTTTTGAACCGCTGGAACAGCGGCCCGCCCTTGGATGCGGCGCACCAGCCAGCAATGTCCTCGTGCGCAAGGGCCGCAGCTTCGGGATGCTCCCTGAATATGCTGCCGCACACAAGACTCATAAAAGCAATGTCGTCCTCTGGATTATCAAGAAAGGAGAGCAGGGCCACGGACTGCACCACCAGAGGATGCGCGGCAAGCCGCAGGCTGTTTTCTGTAATTACAGGGATATTTTCGCGGATGAGCCTGTCGGCCACAAGGGTGGCCTTGCCGTTGCTGCGCACCAGAATGAGCACATCGGCCCAGGGATGGTGCGGCTCAATATCTTCACGGAGCAGGGTGCAGAGGCGTTCAAGCACATCTTCGCCCAGAGCCTCGGCATCCACGGAAAGGATGGTTTCCACGCGCACAAGGCCGCCCTCGCGGGCATTTCCTGGGCATTGCTGCTCAGTGCCCGCAAAGGCGCGTACAAGGCCCTGAGCGGCCTGTCCGCAGATTTCCGGCGGGGTGCCCGATGGCAAAAGTGCGGCCATGACCTTTGCGGCCATGTCTGGCTGCGCAAGCGGGCCGAAGATGCCGTTGTTATGCTGCACGATTTCGCGGCGGCTGCGCCAGTTGTAGGGCAGATTGTCGCGCTGGCCATCGGGCGCAAGGGCAGTGAGGCCCGCATCGTCAAACACGCCGTCAAAAAGTTCCGGCTCGCCCCCACGCCAGCCGTAAATGGACTGCTTGACGTCGCCCACCCAGGTGAGGGAACCACCGCGCGAGAGGGCTTCTTCCACAAGGGGGCGCAGGGCGTACCACTGCTCATTGCTGGTGTCCTGAAATTCATCCACCAGAAAATGCGTGAGGCGCGAGCCCATGCGGCACAGGGCCTCGGGCACGCCGTTGTCGCTTTCAAGCACCTGCCGCGCCATGTGCGGAATCAGCAGACCCGGCAGGCTGCCTTCCTGCCGCTGGTTTTGCACAAAGGCCTGCACAAGGGTACGGGCCAGCAAGAGCACGGGGGCAAGCCCCACAGCCTGACGCAGTAGGGGAGCTGTTTCCACCAGAACCCCGGCGGCGCGGGCAAAGGCCTCGTAGGTTTTTTGCACTTCGTCGCTGACTACGGGCTTTTTCAAAAACAGATCAGACGCGCTGTCCTTGCTCAGATACGCCGAAGTTTTGCACTGACCGGCGGCAATGGCTTCCACAGCCGCGAGGGCGTTTTTGCTGAAATGGTGTCCGCTTGCAGCCGCAGCAGCCAGAAAAATATTGGCATGGGTAACGGCCATGCTTTCTACTTCGCTCAGCCGCTTGTGCAGGTTTTCTGTGGACGAAATATCTTCAAAGCGCCCGAGCAGCACGTCATCCAGCAGGCCGCGCAACTGGTTGAGCAGCTTTTCGCCCGCAAGAAAGCCCGTGCTGTTCTCCCGCCAGGCCATGGCCCGATAGACCTCGCGCAGCAGGGAACGCATGGTTTCATCGCCTTGCCATGCGCGTTCAAGCAATACATCAAGGTAAGGGGTGAGCACTTCTTCCGTGGCAAAGACGGGCTGAAAATCCGGGTGCAGATCAAGTTCCAGCGCCGCAGCGCGCACAATGAGGTGCAGCAGGCTGTCGATGGTGCGGATGTTCAGCGCGCCCATATCGCGCATGATCACATCCACCCAGCGGGAGGCCTGCTCGGGTGATAGCGCAAGCCCGCCCATGGGCTGCCCAAGGGCCGCGCTCTTGAGCTGCCGGATAACGCGGTCGCGCATTTCGGTAGCAGCAGCGTTGGTAAAGGTAATGGCGAGGATGTCGCCCCAGCCGCAGCGGCCCCCCGGAAAAAGCGCGCAAGCCGAGGAAGCGGAAGCGCTTGCGGGCGGCCCGCTCTGCACCAGCCTTTGCAGAAAACAATGCGTCAATTCATAGGTCTTGCCGGAACCGGCAGAGGCCTTGACCTGTCTGAGATGCTTCATGCTGCCGGTTACGCCGGGGGCAGCATGCCGTGCAACATGCCCTGACCGGTGGATTCAAGCACAGCCCGCCACAGGTCGGAATAGATGTTGAGCTTGCGGCGCTTGCGGGTCACAAGCTCCAGCGGCAGATGGACGTAACGGTCCTGAATCTTGCCCACCACCATGTCTGTGCGACCGGCCATGGCGGCGTGCACGGCGTACTGGCCCAAAAATCCGCAATAGACCTTGTCATTGGCGTTGGCCGGGATGGAGCGGATGATATAGCTCGGGTCAATATATTTCAGCGAATGCTCAATGCCGCGCGCACCAAGATACGAGCTGATATTTTTGCGCAGCAGGTCAGACACATCTCCAAGTACGGGATTGCCCGACACATCCTTGGCTGCGTGGTTTTCCATAAGGTGCTGCCCCGCGCCCTCGGCTGCCACAATAACGGCATGCCCGCGCGAGCGCAGGCGTTCTTCCAGCGCAGGCAGAAGCCCGCCCTCGCCCTCAAGGGCAAAGGGAGCTTCCGGAATGAGCACAAAGTTCACTTCTTTCAGGGCCAGAGCCGCGCGCGCGGCGATAAAGCCTGATTCGCGCCCCATCAGCTTGACCAGCCCAATGCCGTTGGGTACGCCGCAGGCCTCGGTATGAGCGCATTCAATGGCCTCCGTGGCCTTGAAGGCGGCAGTTTCAAAACCGAACGACTGGGGAATGAAATTGATGTCGTTATCAATGGTCTTGGGGATGCCGATGACGGATATCTTGAGCCCGCGCGCCTGCACCTCGCTGCTGATGGCGAGGGCGGCCTTCATGGTGCCGTCGCCGCCAATGACAAAGAGAGCGTTGACGTTGCTGCGTTCAAGGGTATCCACAATTTCTTCGGCAGACTGCGGCCCGCGTGAAGAACCAAGCATGGTGCCGCCAAAACGGTGAATGTCCGCCACGCTTGAAGGCGTAAGCTCAAAGGGAGCATGCCCGTACTTGGGAATAAAGCCCTCAAGCCCGTAGGCGATGCCCAAGATGGAGGGCACGTTGTAGGCGTGGAAGGCCTCCATCACAATGGCGCGGATGACATCGTTGATGCCGGGGCAAAGCCCGCCGCAGGTCACGATGGCGCACTTGGCGCGGGTGGTGTCAAAATAGAGTTTTTTGCGCGGGCCAGCGGCCTCAAGGCATACGCTGAAGGGCGCGTTCACTTCTTCCGACAGTTCCTCATCCACAACAATCTGCACGGTCTTGTTGTCTGCCCAGGTGCGGTAGGGCAGCACAGAATCAAGCTTGCAGGGGCCAAGCGTGCGGATTTCCGTTTGCAGCGAACATTCTTGCATGGTGCAGCCTCGGCTGTTTTGGAGCTATTTGCTTAAACCAAGTTCCGCCGCACGGGCGCGCATGGCTTCGATGGACAGAGCCAGAAAAGCATCAAGCTCAAGCCCGGCCTCGGCGCACTGGCGGATGTTGTCGCGGCACACGCTGGCCGCAAAGGCTTTATCCTTCATCTTTTTCTTTATGCTTTTAACTTCCATGCCTTCCATACCCGTGGGGCGCATGAGCGCAGCGGCAGAGATAAGCCCGGTGACGGTTTCGCCACAGCGCAGGGCGTAATCAAAGCGCGAGGCAGGGCCAGCCGCGCCGTTCATTTCCGCATTATGGGCGCGAATGGCTGTAAGGGCCTCATCCGGCAACTGACCAGCCAGCATTTCTGCGGTGTCCAGGCCATGCCGGGCGGCGTTTTCCGCCGTGGCGGGGTAGTCGAGGTCGTGCAAAAGGCCCGTGAGGCCCCAGATGTCTTCATTTTCGCCAAAATGTTGGGCAAGAGCGCGCATTATGGCCTCGGAGGCCAGCGCATGCTGCAACAGGGAAGGCGGTGTTTTTTGCTCGGCCAGCAGAGCGAGGGCCGATTGACGATCTATCATGGCAAGTACTCCCTTATGTTTAAAAATGTAAATCAGGCAACCCGGCTTTGCAAGCCGCGCGAGGTGAATGGCCGATGCGCAGCCGTGGCCCGACCCGCAGCCCAGTTGACAGCACGGCATTAATGACGGAAAAGAACCTTTTCGGAATACATATTCCACTACCTTTGCCGAAGCGACTATTTATGCCCATATACGGTCTCCGTTTCAGAACGCTTGGACAAACAAGCTACTATACCGGCCCCTCCGGCTTCAAACGGGGGGATCATGTACTTATTGAGGCAGAGCAGGGCCAGACCCTCGCCGAAATAGTATCCGGCCCCGCAGAGCATTTGCCCGGACAGATGGAGCAGGAACTGCCCTCCATTCTGCGTCATGCCGGTTCAGAAGACATCCACCGTGGGGAAGCCAACGAGCAGATGGCGCGTGAAGCGCAGCAGTTCTGCCGCCAGTGCATCCGCGACCGCAACCTTGATATGAAGCTTGTGGATGTGGAGGTCTTTTTTGACCGCAGCAAGCTCATCTTTTACTTCACCGCGCCTTCCCGCATTGATTTTCGCGATCTGGTCAAAGACCTTGTGCGCGAATACCGCGCGCGTATCGAGCTGCGCCAGATTGGCGTGCGCCACGAAACGCAGATGGTGGGGGCTGTGGGCAACTGCGGCATGGTCTGCTGCTGCCGCAGGTATCTGCGCAAATTCGCGCCCGTGACCATCCGCATGGCAAAAGAGCAGAATCTCTTTCTGAATCCTGCCAAAATTTCGGGAATTTGCGGTCGCTTGCTCTGCTGCCTTTCTTACGAGCAGGACAACTACGACCATTTCCACCGCATGTGCCCGCGCCTCGGCAAGAAATACCAGACGGACAAAGGCCCCATGAAGGTTCTGCGGGCCAACATGTTCCGCAATTCCCTTTCTGTGCTGACGGAAAATAACGAAGAAGTCGAACTGAGCCTGGACGACTGGCAGGCGCTTTCGCCCCACAGGCCGGAGGCCCCCCAGGGCGTACAGCCAAAGCAGCCGCCCAAAGGCCCCATGAACGACAACGGCCTGCTTGTGGTTTCCGCCACGCCGGATACTCTTGACTCTCTTGATTTTATGGATGAATTCCGTCAGGACGAGCGCGATACCCAGACCGAGGAATCCGCCCCCGCCGAATCCGGCGAGCGCGCCCCCGGTGGGGAGGCTCAGGCCGAACCGGGCAAGAATCGCCGCAAACGCCGCCGCAACAAGTCGCAGCGGCCCGACCACGACTAGCAATTAAGCTTACGGAGCCTTGAGTGAACAGCTTTTTCATCACAACGCCCATCTATTACGTCAATGCCAAACCCCATCTGGGACATGCCTATACCACAGTGGTTGCCGACGCCATGGCCCGCTACCACAAGCTGATTGGCGAGGATACCATGTTCCTCACCGGTACGGACGAGCACGGCGACAAGATTGTTCAGGCGGCTGAAAAACAAGGCCAGACTCCAAAAGAGTTTGTGGACGACATCAGCGCCCGCTTCCGCGCCTTGTGGCCCAAGCTTGACGTTGCCAACGACCGTTTTGTGCGCACCACCGATCCCGAGCACATCAGCGCCGTACAGGCCTTTTTGCAAAAGGTCTATGACGCGGGCGACATTTATTTTGGCGAATTCGGCGGGCATTACTGCTACGGCTGCGAGCGGTTCTATACTGAAAAAGAGCTGGAAAACGGACTCTGCCCCCAGCACCTGACCAAGCCGGAATTTATCAGCGAGAAGAACTACTTCTTCCGCATGTCCAAGTATCTGCCCTGGCTCAAGGAGCACATCGAGGCCAATCCTTCGTTTATTCGGCCCGAGCGCTACCGCAGCGAAGTACTGGCCATGCTCGAATCCGGCGCGCTGGAAGACCTGTGCATCTCGCGCCCCAAATCGCGCCTGACCTGGGGAATTGAGCTGCCCTTTGACAAGGATTACGTCTGCTACGTGTGGTTTGACGCGCTGCTCAACTACATCAGCGCACTGAACTGGCCCGAAGGCGAAGATTTTAAAAAGTTCTGGCCTGGCGAACATCTGGTTGCCAAGGATATTCTCAAGCCCCACGCCGTATTCTGGCCCACCATGCTCAAATCTGCGGGCCTGCCGCTGTATGAGCATCTGAATGTGCACGGCTACTGGCTTGTGCGCGACACCAAGATGTCAAAATCGCTTGGCAATGTTGTGGAACCGAGCGACATGGCCCAGCGTTTCGGGCCGGATGCCTTCCGCTATTTCCTGCTGCGCGAAATGCATTTTGGTTCTGACGCCAGCTTTAGCGAAGACGCCCTTGTGGGCCGCATCAACGCCGACCTTGCCAACGACCTCGGCAACCTGTTCAGCCGCGTGCTTTCCATGACGGCCAAGTATTTCGGCAGCCGCGTTCCCATGCCGAAGGCGCTTCAGGAGGACGACAAGGCCATTGCCGATCTGTGCGCCAACTCCATGCGCAACTTTGTACAACTTTTCGGCAACGTGCAGTTTGCCCAGGGGCTTGAATCCCTGTGGGAACTTGTGCGCGCCCTGAACAAATACGTGGACACTCAGGCCCCATGGACGCTCTACAAGCAGGGCAACATGGAGCGCCTCGCAACCGTCATGTACGTCATGCTGGCGGCCATGCGCAAAACAGCGCTCTGCCTCTGGCCCGTCATGCCTGTGGCCTCTGGCAAAATGCTGGCCCAGCTTGGGCAGCAGGTGCAGGAAGGCCAGCCCCCGGTTGCCAATGTGGAAGACGAAATTGCCCATTTTGAAGGCCTTGAACCCGGCACCCAGGTGGCGGAAGGCTCCAACCTGTTCCCGCGCATTGAAGTGAAAAAGGACGGCGCGGACAGCAAGGAACCCAAGGCTCAAAAGAAGGACAAGCAGGCGGAAAAACCGCAGGAAAAAGCCGCACCCAAGCAGGCTGCACCCAATCAGGCTACAGCAGGGCAGGGCGGGGCGGACGCGCCCGCCGGCAAACCAAATGTAGAATTTGACCAGTTCAAGGCTCTGGATCTGCGCGTGGGCACAGTGAAAGTGGCGGAAAAACACCCCAATGCCGACCGTATTCTGCGGCTTGAAATTGACTTTGGCGAAGGTGAGCTGCGTCAGATTCTCTCTGGCCTGGCAGAACACTATGCACCGGAAGATGTGGTGGGCAAGCGCGTGTGCGCAGTGCTGAACCTTGCTCCGCGCAAGATACGCGGTCTGGTTTCGCACGGCATGGTGCTTACGGCCGGAACCGACAGCGCACTCGGCCTGCTTGCTGTAGACCGCGATGTGCCTGACGGCAGCGAAATAGCATAATTCGGGCGTGGTAAGCGGCGTCGCACCCCTTGCTCAAATGGGCGCGACGTCTGCAACCACCATCAGTAAACTGAATACAGAACGATGGACGGAATGCTCTAGTGGGCCTTGGCCTCTTCTTCACGGAACAGGCGCTCAAGGGCGGCGGCATCAAGCGGAGTAAGGTTGAAACGCATACCCGCTTCATCCAGAAGGGCAGACAGGCTCTTGCCGGTATGCAGGGCGCGCTGTTCCGCCAGATAGGCCGCAGCCTTACGAACAAGTTCACCTTGCGGCATAATGGTTGTCATGGAGATATCCTTTTTTATTCACCCATAGCCGTTGTGCCGCCTTTTGGCAATGCTCTGCCCGCAGGGCGACACATCCCACACTAGGCGACAGGATTTCGCGCCAGAGGGTTTTTATGGATAATCTGTTTACTGCGGTAATTTTGAGCATTGTCGAGGGGCTGACGGAATTTCTGCCTGTTTCCTCATCCGGCCACCTTATTCTGGTCGGCGATCTGCTCAACTTCATGGGCGAAAAGGCCGCCACCTTTGAGGTGGTTATTCAGCTTGGCGCCATCATGGCCGTGGTTGTGCTGTACTGGAAGCGCTTCTGGGGCCTTGTGCGCCCCCAGCCCTATGTGCGTTTTGCGGGCATGCGCGGCATCATGCTGCTTATCCTTACATCATTGCCCGCCAGCGTGCTTGGTCTTTTGCTGCACTCGACCATCAAGACCTATCTGTTCCGTCCAGAAACCGTGCTCATTGCGCTGGTTGTGGGCGCAGTGATGATGATAGTGGTTGAAAAGCGCAAGTTCAAACCCTCGTATATTACGCTGGACGACATGACGCCCAAGCTGGCCCTTGGCATCGGCTGCTTTCAGTGCCTTGCCCTGTGGCCCGGTTTTTCGCGCTCGGCTTCAACAATTATGGGCGGCATGCTGCTTGGCGGCAAGCGCTCGCTTGCGGCGGAGTATTCGTTCATCGCCGCCGTGCCCATCATGGTTGCCGCCACCGGCTACGACATGCTGAAAAGCTGGCATCTCTTCAGCACTGCGGACATTCCTTTTTTTGCCGTGGGCATGATCGGTTCGTTCCTCTCGGCCTTGCTGGCGGTCAAGGTGTTTATCGCCCTCATGGGCCGCGTGACCCTGGTGCCTTTTGCCGTGTACCGCCTGCTTATTGCCCCATTTATTTATTATTTCATGGTGAACTAAAAAAAATGCTTGCCAAGGGGCGGCAATTTTTATAAATAGATCGTCGCGCTAACGAGGCGCTGACACGGCAAGGTAGCTCAGTTGGTCAGAGCATGCGGTTCATACCCGCAGTGTCGGGGGTTCAAATCCCTCCCTTGCTACCAGAATTTCAAACCCGGAAGTCTTACGAGACTTCCGGGTTTTCTGTTTTTAGGCGCACACAGCGGTTGAGCAGCAGTGTGCGCCTAAGGCAACTCCCATACTTTTTTTCACTACCGCGACATGATGCTTTCAAAATTTTTGTAATGGTGTTATTCTAAAAGTCCTGCACCACACTCCGTCAGATCAACAATTTGCGGTCTTTCCGCCTATAAAAATGAAAAACAGCACCATTTAAAACAAAGAGAACACCATGAAGGCCATTATAAGAAAAACACCAAAGAGCATGTATCAGCCTGTTGGAAACTATTCACATACAACCATCATCCCCGCTGGTATGGACACCTATGTGTTTTCAGGGCAAATCGGTATTGGGGACGACGGAACTTTCCCTCCGGATTTTAACAATGAAGTGCAGCAACTTTTCAAGAATATTAGAGCATTGCTCGATACGGAAGGGCTGACCGGAGCAGATATTACCAAGGTTAATATTTGGTCCGTGAAAGAAATCAACTGGGACTATTTCGACAGCAAGTGGGATAAGCTTTTTGGCAGCTCTGGGCTGCAAAACAACCTCAGGGCTAAGTGCAGCAGGGTGCTCTTCATGAGCAGAAGGGCGCCCTAACCACATGGATAGCTGGCATATTGCTCTGGCAGGGGAATTGATAACCTGCACCATACATGGTAATTTATTGAAAGTTCTTCATTGGCTACCTTGGGGGCATTATGAAAGAAAAAACTGTCTACCGCTGCAAGCGCTGTGGCGACGTTTTTTATTGCCCGACTGGCATGCTGGACAAAGCCTTCTTCAATTTTCGGCTCTTTTTCAAGTTATTGTCCTGCCCACGATGTGGGAGTACGCTCATACATGAAGAAGAATACGTAGCTGAAAAAAGGAAACAGGACGACTCAGCAACAGACAAATAGCCTGATTTTGTAATGTACAGGCAGCAAAGCTGGATCGTATTATAAACCAACATATACGGCGTTTATGCCTTGTGGTGTGCACGAGCGCACAGGGCATAGACGCCTTGCCTTTTACTCCGGTGCCTTCATGCAGTTTATACATTTGCCCCACAACGCCAAGCCCGAGCAATACGCAACATGGCACAGCGCAGCGCTGCACAGTGCTCAAGCCGACCCTTTCAGTTGCACGCCAGCATGGCAACTTGCTTTTCATGATGCCTTTGGCCCCAAACGGCGTTTGCTGTTTGCAGAAGCTGACGGAAGCGTTATTGCCCTTGCGGAAGGCCTTGTTTCGGAAGAAGAAATATATATCACACCTCTTGAGCCCTCGTGGTTCTTTGGCTGCCCGCTGCTGGGCAGCAATGCCCCGCAGCTTTTTGCCGAGGCCATGCACTTTTTTTCCAAGACCTATGCCCCCCAATTTCCCAATGTTCTTGTGGGAGGCCTTGGCCCTGGCCTGGATTATGTGCAGAACATGCTCAACAAAACGCGCATGCCCCTCCAGGCGCACCTCGTAAAAGCGGGTATTCAAGGATCGGCTTCGCTTGCTGGCGGGCTGGACGGCTATCTTTCGCGCCGCTCGGCCAATCTGCGCCGCAATCTTAAGCGTTCGGCAACTAAGGCGCACGAGCTGGGCATCTATTATGAACGCGTGCTGCCTTCAACGGAAGATGAAGCAAAGGCGACTTTCTCCCGCATGATCGCCGTTGAACGCACAAGCTGGAAGGGGATTGATCACTGCGGCATGGCGGAGCCGGGCATATGCGATTTTTACGCATATCTGCTCCAGCGGCTCGCGCCAGAGAAAGGCGCACGCGTCATTTTTGCCCGTCGTGAAAATACGGATGTAGGCTTTATTTTTGGCGGCCTGGCCGGGGATATCTATCGTGGGCAGCAGTTCAGCTATGCGCAGGATTGCCATGAGCTTTCACTGGGCAACCTTATGCAGATTGAAAAAATCCGCTGGCTCAGTGAGGAAGGTGTGCAACGCTACGACATGGGGCCGCTCGATGGCCCCAAGATGCAGTATAAAACGCACTGGACAGAAACGGCCTTTCCCATCAGGACATGGCTCATAGAAAAGGCCTGAAAACCGCCAAAAGGGCAGTGGGCAACAGGCCCGCAGCTTTCATGTCCTCATAGGTTGGCGTTCCAGAAAAGCACGCCCACCCGCGAGCTGCCAGTTTCGTGCACCATGCCGTTCTTGCTTATGGCGCACAGTTTGTCTGCCAGGGCGATCTCTTGCTCCTCTGTGAGCTGGCCTCTGCTGTTAAAATGCCGCGTGTACATCACAATGGCTTCTTCCAGCGGGCATTCAGAATCCCACGTGCGCTCAATATATTCCACTTCGGGATAATAGCCCTGCAACCACAGAATATTGAAGGCGCTGTACAGCCCCCGGCGGGTATAGTCATCGTGATTTTCGGCGCCAACAACAGGCGCAAGTTCCCTGCGCACAGAATTGTCGCCCGTAACCTGCGTGATAAGGCAGCAGTAGCCCCGCGAGGCCTCTGTCATTTTTTCAAGGGTAGCACGGTCATATACGGCAGGCGTGCGCGAGGCGAAAACAAGCTGAAACCTTTTTTGCCAGCCAAGCTGTTTCATATCCACAGTATCCCAATCAAGCACACGAAAACAGGCGTTTTCCGTTCCCGCACGCTGCGCATTTTCATTTGCGTATTCGATCATGCCGGGCGCGATATCAAACCCCTCAACCTTGCCAGCCATCTCCGCAAAAATCAGGGCATGCCTGCCCGGCCCGCAGCCGATGTCCAGCACTGCATCAGCCTTGCCAACCTTGGCGCGCGCCGCAACCTTTGCAGCTAAATTACGGCGGTACGCACTGGAATCTGCCTCGGCAGAATGGGTATTGAACGACTGGGCACGGCGGCTCCAGAACTCCGCCAGATCTGACCGATCCGGCTGCCTGTCTGCCCAGAATGCTTCAAATTCTTTTATTTCCATGTTCAAAACCTTTGTTTGCGCGCAATGCTGCGCCGTATTCCCAATGTTTTGCAAGGTTACAAGGAGACGATGTGGGAATAAAGAAAAATCAGCCCGACATATTTGCGGGCTGACAGGCATTCGATGAGTGGGTTTTGAAAATCTGTGAAGCAGGGGGATCTGCCCCTGCCCGGTCAATATTACCGGGCAGAGGCTGTCTATGAAGGCTAAACAGTGGGGACGGGCTGGCCGACTACTTTTTTGGTTCTTCGTCGTTTGATGTGGAATTGACCGACCTCAATCAGTTTGGATAGCCCTCCTTTAGGAGGACTGCCATGCAAGCTGAAGAAATCTTTGCCTTGGGCCTCGGCCTCACGCCGCCCTGGAAAGTTATGAGCCAACGTCTTGATACCGACCATACGCCAACCAAGCTCCACCTGGAGATCGGTGCCGACCGCGGAGCGCTGTATCCGTGTCCCGAGTGCGGAGCCGCGTGCAAGGCTCACGACTTCAAGGAATTCACGTGGCGGCATCTCAACTTCTTCCAGCATCACTGTTACCTCACAGCCCGACTGCCGAGGATCAATTGCCCGGAACATGGAATCCGACGCGTCGAAGCCCCATGGGCCAGGGAAGGCAGCCGGTTTACCCTGCTTTTTGAGCAGGTTGTCATGAGCCTCGTTCGAGAGATGCCGGTCAATGCCGTAGCGCGTCATGTCGAGGTCACGGATACCCGCCTGTGGCGCATCGTCCATCACTATGTGGCCAAAGCCATCAATGCGCTGAACTTGAAAGACATCAAGGCCATCGGTCTGGATGAGACCGCGTCCAAGCGTGGGCACAATTACATCACCGTCTTCATTGACCTGGATCGTTCCGACAGGCCCGTGATCTTCGCGACTCCAGGTAAGGGCAAGGAATGCCTGACTCAGTTCTGCGCGTTCATTGAAGCCCATGAAGGCTGTCCTGAAAACATCGTCGAGGTAGTTTGCGACATGTCGCCTGCGTTCCTCTCCGCCGTCGAACAGAAGTTCAAGTCTGCCTCGGTGACAGTCGACTGGTTTCATGTCGTCCAACTCTTCACCAAGGCCGTCGATGACGTCAGAAAGCTTGAGGCCAGGCAGTCAAAGCTGCCGGACCACACCCGTTGGGCCGTACTCAAGGGCGCCGAGACAATACGCACGCAGAATCAGGAGAGTGCTCTCCTGGAACTCGTCGAGCAGGGCTTCGCTACCGCCAAGGCCTACCGTGTCAAAGAACTTCTGCGCTGGGTTCGACGGGCCGAATCGAAGCAGGCCGCCAAGTGGCGCATAACCCATTTTCTCAAGCATGCCGCCGAGTACGCGGCCGACTGCCCGCTATTGGAACCCGTGCGCGGAGCATTGGCCAGCTTTGAGAGGCATTTGCCGCGAATCCTTCATCGTTGGCATTCCTTGCACACCAATGCGAGGCTCGAAGGCTTCAATGGCCTGTTCCAGGCGGCAAGGGCCAGGGCCCGAGGATACCGGAACGTGGAGAACTTCATCACCATGGTCTACCTGATTGCGGCCCCGATTCAGGTCGTAGTGGCTTCATGAATTCCACATCAAACGACGAAGAACCACTTTTTTGCGGTCAAGCTCTTCATGCAGCTTTTCCACATCCAGATTGCCGGTAACCCTTGAAACAAAGATGGTCGCAACGCCATTGCCCACAAGGTTGGTGAGCGCGCGGGCTTCAGACATAAAGCGGTCGATGCCGAAGATAACGGCAATGCTCTCGGGCGGGATGTTGCCAACAGAACTCAGCGTTCCGGCCAGCACAATAAAACCGCCGCCGGTAACTGCAGCCGCCCCCTTGGACGAAATAAGCAGAATACCCAGGAGCACAAGCTGATCGCCCATCGGCATGGGTGTATTGGTGGCCTGGGCAAGAAATATTGCCGCCATTGTGAGATAAATGGCTGTTCCATCAAGGTTAAAGGAATAGCCAGCGGGAATCACAAGATCCACAACACTTTTGTTGCAGCCAACTTTTTCCATTTTGCGCAGCATGTTTGGCAGCACAGATTCGGAAGAAGAGGTGCCAAGCACGATAAACAGTTCTTCACGAATATAGCGCACAAACTTGAAAATGCTGAATCCGCAGCTGAAGGAGATGGTCCCCAGAATGAACACGACAAAAAGAATGCTTGTAACATAGAAGCACACAATGAGCTCGCCAAGAACAAGCACAGAGCCAATACCCTCCTTGCCAATGGTAAAAGCCATTGCGCCAAATGCGCCGATGGGGGCCACGTGCATGATGATACCGATAACCTTGAACAGCACTTCAGAAAGGCTCTTGATGAGGTCAAAGCACAGCTTGCCCTTTTCGCCGCTATAATTGAGGGCAAAGGCAAACAGCATGGCCACCAGCAGCACCTGGAGGATTTCGCCGCTGGTAAAGGCAGAAACAAAGGTATTGGGAATAATATTGAGGAAAAAGTTGACGATGTTGTTGTCTTTTGCCTTGCCAGCATACTGGGCGGCAATGTTCTTGTCCGCAGCGTTGAAGGTGCTTACGTCAACGTTCATGCCAACACCGGGCTGGGCCAGATTGACCACCACAAGGCCAATGGCAAGGGCCGTAAGCGTGATGACGGTAAAATAGACAAGCGCTATTCCGCCAGTTTTGCCCACAGCCTTGATATCTTTCATGCCGGCTATGCCGGTAACAACGGTTGAAAAGATCAAGGGCGCGATGATCATTTTAATGAGGTTGATGAAGCCCTTGCCCAAAGGCTGCATCTTGACGGCCAGTTCAGGATAAAAGTGACCCAAAAGAATGCCAATGAATATGGCAATGAGAACCTGCACATACAAAATTTTCAAATATTTCATGGCGGGAATCCTGGCTTATGGCCTGATGTAAGTCTGGTTTCTCAGCTCCTGATACAGCAATAATATGTTATCCACCCAGTTTTTATTCAATATCACTAGGGCGGCAACATTTTTCCATATAGATATAAAATTGAATTATTCATTTTTGAAACAGAAAAAAAATCATTTTTATTTTTTTCAACTACTAAATAAGAAATACTAAAATCATATATTAAATGGATGCTCAGCGTATTCAATATTTCCATACACAATCTCGCTTCATATGCAAAACTGTTTGATCATTCCAACAACAATTCGATGAACTATGCACAGGCAAAAGGTGTCTACAATTAACACTGCACACAATAAAAATGCAATCAAAATATTTTTTTAACTAGTTGCATAACAAAAGTTATTGTTTGATCAAACAATACAGTTTTAATTCTTAGTACACGTAAATAAGTATCATTTCCCTCCATTATTATTTCTCGGCCTGTCCTGAATTTTCATTTTTGCTTGCCACTTGAGAGGGCAGCATGCTTAAAAAATATCCACCTGTATAAATTTGATTCAGCCCCAACCAAAGGCCCGGAAAAATCAGGACTAAAAAGACAATTGTTTTCCTTGTTCGGATGGCGTAATATGGCGGACTTGAGCAATAAGCCCAGCTTGTAAGGAGCAGGAAAACTATGACCGAGGATAAGTTCGCAACCTCCGTGTCGGAGGAAGGCGCTGAGGATTTTGCCGCCATGCTGGCGGCCCACGACACCGCTTCAAACCGCCTGCAGCCCGGCCAAAAAGTGACCGGGACTGTAATCGCCATCACTGGCGACAGCGTTTTTGTGGACGTGGGCATAAAGGTTGACGGCATCATTGACCGCAAAGACATTCTTGATGCCGAGGGCAATGAAAGCGTTAAGCCCGGCGACAGCCTCGAAGCGTGGGTTACTGGCGTTTCCTCGCAAGAGATTCGCCTTTCCCGCTCCATGAGCGGCAGCGGCGTTGCCGCGCTTGAAGAAGCCCGCGATGCGGCAGTGCCGGTTGACGGCCGCATAACCGCAGTGTGCAAGGGCGGCTACACGGTTGACGTGCTTGGCAAGCAGGCATTCTGCCCAGGCAGCCAGCTTGGCGTTGCCACGTCTGAAGACGCCGCCGAGGTTGTGGGCCGCAGCATGCCGTTTCTGGTTATCCGCGTTGAAAATCGCGGCAGAAACGTTGTGGTTTCGCACCGCGCCATTGTTGAGCGCGAACGCGCCGAACAGCTCGACGCCCTGCTTGAAAGCCTCAAGCCCGGCGATATGGTTGAAGGCAAGATCACGCGCTTCGCCGCTTTTGGCGCGTTCATGGAGCTTGCTCCTTCTGTTGAAGGCATGATCCACCTTTCCGAACTTTCCTGGTCGCGCGTGGGGGCTCCTGACGAAGCCGTGTCGCTTGACGACACAGTGCGGGCCAAGGTTATCTCCATCAGCAAGGACAGCAAAGGCCACGTGCGCATTTCGCTTTCGCGCAAGCAGGCCGAGGGCGATCCGTGGCAGGATGTGGCCACCAGGCTTGAACCCGGCACGGTTGTTTCCGGCAAGGTTGTACGCCTCGCGCCCTTTGGCGCGTTTGTGGAACTTCTGCCCGGCATTGAAGGCCTTGTGCATATTTCTGAACTGTCGTGGACAAAGCGCGTTGCCAAGGCCGAAGACGTGCTTGCGGCGGGCGAAGTCGTTTCGGTTAAAATCAAGGAAATCAACCTTGAAAACCGCCGTATTTCTTTGAGCCTGCGCGATGCGGAAGGCGACCCGTGGAAGGAAGCCGCCCAGCAGTTTGCCGTGGGTTCAACGGTGAGCGGCACGGTTGAAAGCCGCACCCCCTATGGCCTCTTTATTACGCTGGCCCCCGGCATCACTGGTTTGCTGCCCGCTGGCGTCATCAAGAATTCCAAGCAGGGCAAGCAGTACAGCAAATTGGACAAGGGCGATGCCGTTACCCTTACTGTACAAAATTTGGACACCAGCGCCAGGCGCATCAGCCTTGCCCCTGAAGGTGAACAAGCTGCCGAACCCGCCGAAGACAAGGCGTGGAAGCAG
Source organism: Desulfovibrio faecalis (assembly GCF_053570625.1). NCBI lineage: Bacteria > Pseudomonadati > Thermodesulfobacteriota > Desulfovibrionia > Desulfovibrionales > Desulfovibrionaceae > Desulfovibrio > Desulfovibrio faecalis. The sequence continues at coordinate 2,190,707 of NZ_JBRBQR010000001.1, read as the reverse complement.
CATGCATCCGCCGCAAGCTCCAACAGCGGGTCTGGAATGAACATCATGGCACAGGCTTTGCAGAAGGCTCTGAAAAATAAGTAACCAGGAGCTTTTCCATGATGATAAAAAAATGTCTTGCAGCCATGCTTGCCGTGACCTTTCTTGCGGCATCGCAGCTTGCCCAGGCAGCCAATCTGCCCGACTTCAGCGAACTGGCGGCCAAAAGCGGCCCGGCAGTCGTAAACATCGGTACGGAACGGAAGGCCAGCGGTAACAGCCAGGACGATCTCATGGGGGAAATGTTCCGCAATATGCCGCCAGGATTTGACAAATTCTTTGACCAGTTCGGCGGCAAGCGCGGTGGCAAGCGCCCCCAGATGAAACAGAAGTCTCTGGGATCCGGCTTTATTGTCTCCGCTGACGGCTATATTGTTACAAACAATCATGTGGTTGCAGATGCGGATGTTATCCGTGTGACCCTTGATCAGAGCAATGGCAAAAGCGAAGCCATCACGGCCAAGCTGGTTGGCGCGGATGAAGAAACCGACCTCGCCCTGCTGAAAATTGAAACCAAAAAGACCTTGCCTTTCCTTGCGTTCGGCAATTCGGACGAACTGCGGGTAGGTGAGTGGCTGCTGGCCATCGGCAATCCCTTTGGCCTCGACCACACGGTGACGGCAGGTATTCTTTCGGCCAAAAACCGCAACATACACGCTGGCCCCTTTGACAACTTCCTGCAGACGGATGCCTCCATCAACCCCGGCAACAGCGGCGGCCCGCTGCTGAACATGGCCGGGCAGGTGATCGGCATCAACACGGCCATTATGGCAAGCGGGCAGGGCCTTGGCTTTGCCATCCCAAGCAACATGGCCGCCAAGATCATCGACCAGATCAAGTCCGGCAAAAAAATCAGCCGTGGCTGGATTGGCGTTGGTATTCAGGATGTTGAAGAAAATACCGCCAAGGCGCTGGGCCTCAAGGACGCCAAGGGCGCGCTTGTGGGCAGCGTTATGGAAGGCGAACCCGCTGCCAAGGCTGGCATGAAAGACGGCGACATCATTGTTTCCGTTGACGGCAAGGCCATTGAAGACGCTGCGGCCCTGCTGCGCGTGATTGCCGACAAAACCCCCGGCAGCAAGGCTGCAATAACGGTGTGGCGCGATGGCAAAACCACTGACCTTACTGTGACGCTTGGCGAGCGCAAAACGTCGCAGACTGGCGATCAGAACGGCAAGGATCAGAAGCAGAAGGACGAAGGGTTGCTCGGCATTTCCGTCCGTCCTCTGACGGATGAAGAACGCCGCGAACTCAAGATTGAGAAAAACGAAGGGCTGGTCATCATTGACGTCAATCCTGACAAGCCCGCCGCCGAAGCTGATTTGCGCCCCGGCGACGTGATTCTCAAGGCCAACCTCAAACCCGTTCGCAGTGCTGCGGATCTGTCGAAAATCGTCAACGATGAGGGCGTCGCTCGAGGCGCAGTCATGTTGCAGATTTCACGGCGAGGCGATGTGTACTTCCGAACTGTAAGCCTGAGCAAGTAGCAGGCACAAACTACACGGGCTGCCTCTTAACCGGGGCAGCCCTTTTTTTATCCATGAGCTTACGCATACTCAACATTGGCGGGTCGTATCTGGCACCAGCCCTCAAACGCCTTGGACACCACATCATCACGGCGTATCCAGCAGCTGACGCCGACATTCCCTCACCACACCCATACTCTGTGCGGCGGCTCCTGAGCCGCCTTGACGCGCTCGGTTTTGCCCCTGACGCACTGTTCTACTGCGATGACGGCAACATGCCGCAACTGCTTGATCCGGAAAATGCCCCCTGGCCTTCGGTGCGTTATTCCATTGATACCTACTGCAACCCCTGGCACATCCCGTATTCCAATGGTTTTGACGCAACCCTTGTGGCGCAGAAAGACTATGTGGAAGTATTTTCGCACGAGGGCATACCGGCGCACTGGTTTCCACTGTTTTATCCCCAGCTTCTTGAGCCAGTGGGAGATTTTACATTACGCGATATCCCGGTGGCCTTCGTGGGAACCCTTGGGCACAAAAATAATCCAGACCGCGCTCCTTTTCTCAAGGCCTTCCGCGCCAGGCACCCTCTGGTGGCAATTTCTGGCGATTACAAGCCCATCTTTACGCGCAGCCGCATTGTTCTTAACCAGACGGCGGCTTCGGAAGTGAATTTTCGCTGCTTTGAGGCTATCGCCTGCGGCGCGGCCCTCCTGATGGAAACCTGCGGCAACGGCCTGAACGAACTCTTTGTCCCCGGCGAGGAAATTCTGCCCACCTACCAGCGCAACGATGCGCAGGCAGCTGCGGCCATTGCCGCCACTGCGCTTGCAACCCCCGAAAGGCTCGCGGAGGTTGCGCAAGCCGGGAGCCGGGCAGTAGCCCGGCACCATACGGACACGGCGCGCGCGGTCAGCCTGACGCAGATGCTCGCTGAAATGTGCGCCACTCAGGCTCACCGTGAGCGGCTTGAACAATCGCTTGAAAAACGCACAGCTCTTGTACGTGGCGCTTATGGAATGCTTTCCAGCGAGCTTTTTGACCCCCAGCTTGAAGGACACCGCGATTTTTTTGAAAAAATGTGCCTTCATCAACAATAGCGACCATAACTACTTGCAGTAACACATCAAGGGATGCATCCTGCATTGCAGGCATGCGCGATAGGGCATATAGTCGGCAGAGCACCACTTTTTGGAGGAATATCAATGCCAGTTGTGCATAGCGACGCCGGGCATCTGCCCGGGCTGGATAAGCTGGAGAACATCCCCGCGCTCATGAGCGCGTACTACACCGAATTTCCCAATCCGGCGCTTGCGGCCCAGCGTGTTGCCTTTGGCACCTCGGGGCATCGCGGCACGTCAGTGCTGTGCAGCTTTAACGAGGAGCACATCTACGCCATCACTCAGGCGGTGTGCGACTACCGCGCCGCCAAGGGCATTGACGGGCCACTGTTTCTTGGCGGCGATACCCATGCCCTGTCTGAAGCCGCCTTTCGCTCCGCGCTGGAAGTGCTGGTAGCCAACAATGTGAATGTGCGCATTTCTGCTGGCGGGGCCTACACTGCCACTCCGGCGATTTCCCACGCAGTGCTCAAATGGAACGCGGGCCGTGTTAACGGCTTGGCCGATGGCATTGTCATCACGCCTTCGCACAACCCCCCGCGTGACGGCGGCTTCAAGTACAATCCGCCCCACGGTGGCCCTGCAGAAGCCGAAGTCACCAGCCAGATTGAAAAATGCGCCAATACCTATCTCGAAAACGGCAACAAGGGCGTAAAGCTCACCCACCTGCGGGCGGCGCGCGCCTCTTCGCTTGTGGAAGAATACGATTTCATCGGCAGTTATGTGGAGGATCTGGCAGGGGTGCTGGACATGAAGGCAATTGCCTCCTCTGGCCTGCGCATCGGCGTTGACCCCCTTGGCGGCGCAAGCCTGCCCATGTGGGAACCCATTGCTGAAGCCTACAGAATTGACCTTGAAGTGGTGAACAGGGCAGTGGATCCTACTTTCCGCTTTGTTCCCTGCGACAAGGACGGCAAAATCCGCATGGATTGCTCCTCGCCCTATGCCATGAGCCGCCTGCTGGATCTGCGCGACCATTTTGACCTGAGCTTCGCCTGCGACCCGGATTCCGACCGCCACGGCATTGTGACGCGCAACGAACTGATGAACCCCAATCATTATCTGAGCGTTGCCGCATGGTATCTGTTCCGCACCCGCAGGGAGTGGCCCGCACAGCGCGGCATAGGCAAAACCCTTGTGACAAGCGCCATGCTCGACAGGGTAGGGAAGGATCTTGGCCGTCCGGTTGTTGAGGTGCCTGTTGGCTTCAAGTGGTTTGTGCCCTATTTGCTCAATGGGCGTTGCGGCTTTGGCTGCGAGGAAAGCGCGGGCGCTTCCTTCCTGTGCTTTGACGGCACGCCCTGGAGCACAGACAAGGACGGCCCCCTCATGTGCCTGCTGGCGGCTGAAATGATGGCAGTGGAGCAGTCCTCGCCCGATGAACTTTACACAAAACTGACCGAGCGCCTCGGTGCGCCCGCCTATCAGCGGCTTGATGCCCCGGCGGATGACAACGTGCGCGCAAAGCTTGCGGCGTTGACGCCTGAAAGTGTGAACCTTAAAACGCTGGCAGGCTCACCTGTTACCAGTGTGCTTACCCGCGCACCCGGCAATGATGCGGCCATCGGCGGTGTTAAGGTGGTCAGCGATGACGGCTGGTTTGCCGTGCGTCCCTCTGGTACAGAAGCCATCTGCAAAGTATATACGGAAAGCTTCAAGGGAGAAGACCACCTGCAAGCCTTGCAAAAGGACGCCATCGATTTTCTCGAGCACTTGCTGAAAGGTGATGCCTGATAGAGTACAGGTAAGCTTTTTTTGCTATGCGCGCGTAGCGCGCGGCAATTTTTTACGGTTCAAAAAAAGGTAGCTTGCTCTTCAATCAGCAAAGCGCAGTCGCAATACCGGGTATCCGATCATTGCGACTGCGCTTTTTGTAAATAATTCTGGCTAAATGTACGATCTTGCCAAGGGGATTACTGACTACCAACAGGCAAGATTGCCAGACCAGCAAAGGTCTATCGCGCGGCGGGCAGTCCTGCGCTTTCACGCAGGCGGGCAACCTCGGCATCCGTAAGGGGCCGGGCCTTGCCGCTGGCCAGATCCCCAAGGCGCAATGAGCCTTGGGCGACGCGGCACAAGCGCAGAATGGTCAACCCCAGATCGCGGCACATGCGGCGTATCTGGCGGTTCAGCCCCTGGCGCAGCACCATCTGCAACTGGGTATTGCCGCCTACCTGCTGAGCGATCACGTCCACAGGCATGATATCTTCACCTTCGGCAAGGTGCATGCCGCGCCGCATGGTCTTGAGCGCCCCTTCAGGCGCAGTGCCGCGCACAAGCACCTCATAGGTCTTGGGCTGGTGATGCCGGGGATGGGTGAGACGCTGGGCCAGTTGACCATCATTGGTGAGCAGCAGCAATCCCTCAGAAAAATAGTCAAGCCTGCCAACAGGATACAGCCTGAGCGCCTTGTATTCAGGCGCAAGGCAATCCAGTACGGTGGGCCTGCCTTCCGGATCGCTCACTGTGCAAACCACATGCACGGGCTTGTTGAGCATGAGGTAGGTATAGGACTGCGGGGCCGACAAAATGCGCCCATCCACGGCAATGCTTTCAAAGGGCAATACCTGACGCCCAGGGCTGGGCTCCGGCTTGCCGTCAACACTGACGCGCCCGGCAAGAATAAGCTCGTCTGCCTTGCGGCGCGAGCATAGACCAGTTGCGGCTATGGCCTTGTTAAGGCGTATGCCGTCAGCTGTATTGGCGTCAGCATCGGGCTGAGGTTTTGAGGGTGCGGCAGGGCTTGCAGAATGATTGGCGTCAGATTTGACGGCCTGGGGCTGCGCAGGTTTGCGTTGCGAAAAGCCGTCTCGGGCCTCACGGGCGTTCGGCTGCGTACCTGACCGTGAATCTGTCCGCGAACCAGAACGGCCATTTGGTCCATTGGCAGACCAGCTATCAGAACGGGGGGCATGATTCTTGCGCGCGTCCGCAGGCTGTTCCTTTTTATGGGAGCTGGCGGACGAACTGTTTTTGCTGCGGTTTCTGGCGGATGATCCGGCATTGCCGGAATGTTTGGGCGGCACGGTGATTCTCCTTGGCAAGATGCGCTCATGGTGCGTGAAGTGGGGCATGCCGTCAAGGGCAAGCAAGAGGTGCATGCATGGCTGACACGGCATTACGGCGGCTTCCAAACTTCAAAAGTTTACATAATTATCATTATGGGACATTTTTAAATACTGTATGTAAGGTGAACCAGGATTCAAAACAGACTCAAAAACACGCTTAGAATGTCACTGGCGGCACCACTGTCAAACCATCCATGTTCAGAAAATTAGAAATGAACGAACCGCCATGAATTTTCCCGCCGTTCCATGAATTCGGATCAGCTCAGCCCGTGTATTCAGTTTTTTCGCAATCATTTGATCCTTTCCTTATATATAGATGTCCCCGATCGCCGCTCATGAATCCTGTCCAGATCGACCAGCCCAATAAGGCCGAAATGCCCACCTTCCAGATTCACGGCCACAACTCGCTACTCAACCTCCTTAACGGGCGTAAAACCAGGGGCCAGCCTTGCACTTGCTCCCGAAGCGGCTCTGACGTACAACACTGCCAACACTGGTTTTCACAGCAAGGAGTTTCCATGGGCTTTGCCAACAGCTCTTGCAGCTTTACACGGTTCCGCATTCTTGATCCTGTTCCGGCCACGCTCTGGCCGCAGATACCGGACAAACTGAAACAGTTCGCCATGCGCGACATTGACGATATTCCTGAAATGCAGGGCCAGGGATGGACCTGTTTTGAGGACATGCTTGATACTGACTGGGTGACGGCCCCGCCCCAGAAAGGCGCGTACATCGTGTTTTCTCTGCGGCTGGATATGCGACGCATACCAGCTGGCGTGGTCAAAAAACACGTTGCCCTTGCCCTGAAGGAAGAAAAAAAACGCATGGGCGAACAGGGCAAGAACTACATTGCCCGCGAGCGCAAAAAAGAACTCAAAGAACAGGTGCTGCTGCGCCTGCGCTCCCGCTTTTTGCCCGTTCCCGGCGAATTCAACGTGCTCTGGGCCACAGACAAGAACGAGGTCTGGTTTGCCTCCACCCAGAACAAGATGATCGATCTCTTCCTGGAAGAGTTTCTCAAAACTTTTGAGCTGCACCTGGAGCAACTGACGCCCTACAATCTGGCGGTCTCCATGCTGGACGAAGAAAGCCTGATCCGCCTGGACAAGCTGGAACCCACGCAGTTCGCTCCCCTTTCCTGATGACGGCACGGAGACCCCATGAACATGCCTTATCTTGGCGAATCCACTGACAGCATTCTCGGCAAGGAATTTCTGACCTGGCTCTGGTACCAGAGCGACACTGCCCCCGGCGCGTTCACTGACAAGGACGGCGCGCCCTTTGCCGTTTCCATGGAACAGCGTATCGTGGTGGAAGGCGGCGAAGGCGATGCCCGCGAAACAGCCTCTGTTTCCGGCTCGCTCTCCCCTCTCCGCGAGGCCCGCTTTGGCCTTGGCACCGGCAAACAGGTCAGTCGCGCCCTGCTGCGCCTTGAAAAAGAAGAACTCGCCTTTCAGGTCAGCCTCAAGGCCGAGGATTTCTGCCTCAACAGCCTCAAGACCCCCAAGCTCGACAAGGGCGACAGTGATGACGACCCGGACGCCCTGCTGCTTGAAAAGTTCTATCTGATGGAAGTGTGCACCGGCCTGCTGGATGCCCTGTACGCCCGCTTTCTGAAGCTGCGCCTCTCGTCTGGCTGGCAGAAGGAAGTGGACGACATGCGCCAGTGGATGACCCGCACGGAGTAAGCTTTTTTCATGTCCACCCTGCCCGCATCAGCCGCAAAAGGCCGTTTTTCCGGCCCGCTACTGCACGTTTTACGCAAAACGTTGTGGATGCTGCTTGTGCTGTGGGGCATCACCATCATCAGCTTTTGGGTCATCCATCTGGCCCCCGGCTCGCCCACAGATATGGAAACCACGCTCAATCCGCTGGCTGGCGCTGCGGCGCGTCAGCGGCTTGAGGTGCTTTACGGGCTGGATCGCCCCCTCTATGTGCAGTACTGGGACTGGCTGACCCGCATCGTGCATCTGGATTTCGGCAACTCCATGTCTGCTGATTCCCGCCCGGTGCTGACCAAGATTCTTGAGCGCCTGCCCCTCACCGTGGGCATGAACGTTATTTCGCTGGTGCTCACCCTGCTCATTGCCATTCCGGTGGGCATTGTTTCCGCCTGCCGGCAGAACTCGCTGCTGGACAAGTCGGTCACCGTGCTAGTTTTTCTGGGTTTTGCCATGCCGTCCTTCTGGCTGGCCCTGCTGCTTATGATGTTTTTTGGCATTGAGCTGCAATGGCTGCCCATCTCCGGCCTTACATCCATGAATTACGAACAGTTGAACGCCTGGGGCAAGTTTTGCGATCTGGCGCGGCATCTGGCCTTGCCCACACTGGTGTATACCGTGGGCGGGCTGGCGGGCATGTCGCGCTACATGCGCGCCTGCATGCTTGAAGTGCTGCGGCAGGATTATATTCTTACAGCGCGGGCCAAGGGGCTGGGCGCTGGCGCGGTTATCTGGCGGCATGCCCTGCGCAACGCCCTGCTGCCTGTCATTACCTTGCTGGGCCTTTCAGTGCCGGGGCTTATCGGCGGCAGCGTCATCATTGAGTCCATCTTTGCCCTGCCGGGGCTGGGCCAGCTGTTTTACGGCGCTGTTATGGCGCGCGATTACACTATGATCATGGGTAATCTGGTGCTTGGGGCGGTGCTCACACTCGCGGGCAACCTGCTGGCGGATTTCTGCTACGGAATCGCGGATCCGCGCATCCGCAACGCAAAGGACAACGCCTGATGCTGCCCCGCGCCGTCAAAAAGCTGCTTGGCCGTAACCTCATGCTTGCATTGGGGCTTGTTATTGTGCTTGCCATGTCGCTGGCGGCGCTTCTTGCCCCATGGATTGCTCCCTTTGACCCCAACGCCCTGCATCTGGATAATATTCTGGAGCCGCCCTCCTCCCGCTTTCTGCTCGGCACAGACCGCCTTGGACGCGATGTTTTTTCGCGCCTGCTATACGGCGGCAGGGTTTCTCTTTGGGTAGGCTTTGTGGCTGTGGGCATATCGGTTAGCATCGGGACTGTTCTTGGCCTTGTGAGCGGCTATTTTCGCCGCTGGGTGGACGAGTGCATCATGCGCGTGGTTGATATCATGCTCTGCTTTCCGTCATTTTTTCTTATTCTGGCGGTTATTGCCTTTCTTGAACCCAATCTTACCAATATCATGGTGGTTATTGGGCTTACCTCGTGGATGGGCGTTACCCGCCTTGTGCGCGCAGAGGCGCTTACCCTGCGCGAGCGGGAATTTGTCGATGCCGCGCGGCTTGCAGGCACATCCACTGCGGGCATATTGTTTCGACATATACTGCCCAATGCCCTTGCGCCCGTGCTGATAACCGCTACACTTGGCGTTGCCGGGGCCATACTTGTGGAATCAAGCCTCAGCTTTCTAGGGCTTGGCGTGCAGCCCCCGGCAGCCAGTTGGGGCAACATGCTCATGGACGGCAAAGCCGTGATTGAAACCGCGCCCTGGTTGTCGGTGTATCCCGGTCTGGCCATCCTGGTAACGGTATTGGGCTATAACCTTCTGGGTGAAAGCCTGCGGGATATCTTTGATCCGCGCCTTCGCCAATAGTTTGAAATGTAAGGGCATCCAAGATAGTTAAAGTTTTACATTAAGCACATAAACCGCCATAAAAATACGTTAAAGCCATGCTTGAATACCTGCGCATTCGTAATCTGGCCCTCATTGAGGACATGGAACTGGAGTTTTCGCCCGGCATGAACGTGCTGACGGGTGAAACCGGGGCGGGGAAGAGCTTTATCCTTAAAGCGCTGGGTTTTCTGCTTGGCGACAAGCTTTCGGCGGATATGGTGCGCGCGGGCGCTGAGCGCGCGCAGGTGGAGGCCCTCTTCAGCACAAAAGATGCCGACATGGTTCTGCGCCGCGAGATTGTGGCGGAGACAGGGCGCAGCCGCCTGTACATCAATGATGAACTGCGCTCGCAAGACAGCCTGCGCGACCTGCGCAACCGCCTTGTGGCCCACACCAGCCAGCACGCCCAGCAAAAACTGCTTCAATCCTCATTTCAGGCCAAACTACTGGAAAGCGGCCTGAGCTGCCCCGAGCTTCTACACCAGCGGGACGACCTGCTTGCGCGCCTTCAGGCCAATGCGGCCCAGCGCTCTGCCCTGCTTGAGCGTCAGGCCGGGCTGGGCGAACGGCGCGAACTGCTTGAAATGCAGCAGCAGGAGATCGACAAGGTCTCTCCAGAAGAAGGCGAAGAAGAAAAGCTGGAAGAAATCCGCGCGCTGGCCCGCTCCATGGAGCACCAGCAGGAGAATTACGAACAGGCGCTCATTTTGCTGCAAGGCGATGAGCAGGAAGGCGTGATCGACCAGTTGGGCCAGCTTGAAAAACTCTTGCAGCGCATGTGCCGCGAGGACGATTCCCTCCAGGCCGATGCCGATGCGGTGGCAGCCCTGCGGCAGCAGTTGGCCCACCTTGGCGGCAGGCTTCGCCGCCCGCCTGCCTTGCCGGGGCTGGACGAAATGCCCGACATGGATCATCTGGAAGAACGCCTGTTTGCCCTTGCGCAACTCAAGCGCAAGCTGCACAGAACCCTGCCGGAGATTCTTGCCCTGCGCGAAGAAATTTCCGAAAACCTTTCCTTCCTTGATGTCTGCGCGCTGGACATCACCCGGCTGAACAAGGAAGCGGCAGCTCTTGCCGCAGAGCTTGCCGCCGTGACTGCCCGCATCATCCCGGCGCGCCGCGAGGCAGCAGCCGTCATTGCGACCAAGCTCGAAAATGAACTGCGCCAGCTGGGCTTTTCGGACCAGGTGCGGGTATTGCCGGATTTTGCCGTGCAGGAAATCTGGCCCGACGTTACGGACGAACGAGGGCGCATCCTATGGGCACCCAACCCCGGCCAGCCCCCGCAGCCACTGGATAAAATAGCATCGGGCGGCGAGCTTTCGCGCTTTTTGCTGGCCCTTGCCAGTGTGCAACAGGATGACGAAGGCGCTACATTCATATTTGACGAAGTCGATGCCGGCGTTGGCGGCATGACCCTGAACAAGCTGGCCGAAAAGCTCTACGCACTGGCCGAAACGCGCCAGATGCTGCTCATCACCCACTGGCCGCAACTGGCAGCCCGCGCCCGCAGACACTTTCAGATTGTTAAGATGGTGCGTGACGGGGAAACCTTTACCCTCTGCTCCCCACTTAACAAGTCAGACCGCCACGCTGAGCTTGCACGCATGGCAGGCGGCGGCGAACAGGGCGAGGCGCTGGCCCGCAGCCTGGAAAAATAGCACTCTGCAAAATTTGCCGTATGGTTTATGCCATGCGGCATTTTTCTTTCATGCTTGCCGCGACATTATCGTACTGCGGCCAGTATCTACGCATCTTTCTGACAATTTTTTGACTTTTTCTAAACTTTTTGCCCTTTTTCAGGCCTGCAATGAGAACTGGCACTTATCTTGCTAATACCTTCCCCAGATAACGAAAAGGCAAATTTGACCATAGCCACAGGGGGAGCATGTGACTAACGAAAATAATAATTGCATAAGCGCCATGCTCCATATGCAAACTGGCGCTCCCGAAGCCGCCTCGCATGTTCGGCACGGGCAGATTGCGGGGCAACCGCTTTCGGGCCTGGACGAAGCATCGGTCAGGACTTTGAGATGTCTGGCAAAGGATGGCGAAGGGCTTGTTACGGCGCTTGAAGCACGGCTTGATTCGCTTCAGGAAGCCTTTATGGACATGCTGAACACCCAGCTTGAAGAACGCCACCTCCGGCCCGAAGACCGCCTGCATGTGTATGTTTCGCCAGAGGGAACCCTGGTGGTTGAAGGCAACGACAACGACGCCAACCTGCTGTGTGACATCATCACGCGCAAGCCGGATTTGCAAAAGAGCTTCAAGCAGATGGCCCAGGTGGCCATGCTCTCGCACGGTGTAGAACTGGCAACCCAGATCCATAACGATATTATCGATCAGGTTGAAGACACCAATCCCCTGCTTGGGCACTACCATATGTGCCTTAAGGGCCCGCTCTCGCATTTCTACATCCGTTAGAGCTTGCCAAAGTCGAACAAGCGACTTATTGTAATGCTTGACCAAATGGGGGCGCACTGGTTTCGACGGGGACGTGGAAGCCTTAGCGGCAGGTCGAGGCGCCGCTGGCCTCGTAAAAAGCGGCAACAAAAGTAATTGCCAACAACGATTACGACTACGCTTACGCTGCCTAAAAACAGCGAGGCAACGATCGCCTAGGCGGTCACGTCATTCTGGGCCATGTCTGATAACCCTGAATGGCGACACTTATCAGGCTGGCGGAAACTGGCTCTTACCGGGGTTTTCCGCGAGGAGTTTACCGGCGAGATTGCCGTGAGGCGCCCGGTCAGGGGCTACCACCACGGTGAAATTAATACCTGACATAAACCTGTAGATGCTTCGTGTGGACAGTTCTCGGACGGGGGTTCAACTCCCCCCGCCTCCACCAACCCCCACAAATTAAAGTGGCTTATACGATCTGAATAAGACGTATAAGCCACTTTTCGTTTCCCAGAATTTCTTCCTCATTGTACGTACTGTTATTTTTTTACAGTCCGTACCCAATATCATTCAGTGACATCTTGGGGCCGTCCCTACCAATCCATCGGCTTGCCAAGCGGCCCTCGGGGGATATCCGGCCCAAAGCTATAGGCACCGGGGCGTTGTACGTCGCTCAGTTCACGGCGGGCATGCAGAATCAGCTCCTTGTGAAGTGCTGACACGTCATAACCCGGATGCGGCACCACAAAGGCTTTGAGTCTGTAGCCCTCGTCCTGCCGCATCAGCCGCACTAGGCACTGCTTAACCCCTTCGTGGCGCTCGATGACCGAGGCCACATACAGGGGAAACACATTGATGCCGCCCACCTGCACGGCTTTGTCGATGCGCGCGCCCGGTCGCAAGTGTCGCTGGCCTGTCCAGGTTACGTTATCCATCAGCGGGTAGTGCTGCACCACGCCATCCGGAAGGCAGCGCACCAGCGCGTTGCCGTGCTCCCCTTCTCCCCGCGCCACATGCGGCAGCAGTTCATAATCGGCTTCCGGCTCAAAACGGCAGCAAACCACACCCATCTCTGACGAGCCAAAAAATTCCATTACACGAAAGCCCTGCCGCTCCAGCGCATGCATCACCTCGGGCGGCGTGGGCGAAGTACCAGTCAGCAGGGTAATGCCCTGCCCCGCCTCTGAGCTGGAAGCCTGCCATCCGCGCATATCCACAAGGCGCGACAGCAACAGCGGTATGCTGATAACAAGATCGCCGGGGCGCATCTGCGCCTCAACCATTGTTGGCAAAGGCGGCACACTGCGGAGAGGAACCCCGAGGCTCAGGGGCAGCAGCAAGCCAAACGTAAAGCCGTACATATGATGCATGGGGACGGTGATCAGCGCCGAGGTTCTGTCCGCGACAATGGGGGCCAGACTGGTCACTTCCTGCCGGATATGGCTTTCTTTATGCGTACAGGGCTTGGGTTTGCCAGTTGAACCGGAAGTAAAAAAAGTGAGCGAGCGGTCGCTGTTTTCCCACTGCTGCAAAACCCGTTGCGAAAAATCGCCGCACAGCTCGCCAACTTTGGGCGCTACCGCAGTGGTGTGAAACATGGCATTGCAGCGCTGCGCCATATTTTCCAGCGCAGTTGCATCAAGCCCAAGCGCTTCCCAGCGCATGGATGCAAACTCGTGCGGCGCGCGCGACTCAAAGCTCAGGGGATTGCGCTGGCTCAACTCTGCCTGCGCCACGGATTGCACAATCGCCGTAACAGCCCTGAAATCAAGAATTGCAATCCGCTCAAGCGGCCAGGATTCCATTACGCACCCCGCACTTCGATTAATGCCTGTCTGCCGCTTGCAGCAGCAGCGCAGACGCAGTTAACAGCTTCGGCCCTGGTCGTCTGCGGCATGTTTAAGGCCAGCAGCACATCCAGAGCCTGCGCCAGCGGCCCATGACCGTACAGATGTTCATGATTTGTCCAGCCCGGCCCGGATGCAGCACCCGAGGCAAAAACAGGGCCGCCCGTCTCCGGCTCTTGCCCCCAACGCACTTGCAGAGAGGGCGCACCCGCAGCTTGCCTGCCCAGACACAGGGCAACGGCCCCTTCCGTTTGGGGGTACTTGCTGCTTAAATATTCCGGGCAGCAGCGGGAAAAACGGCTGTCGGTTTCGTCCACCGCGCACAGCAGCACCCTCTCGGCCCGGCCCGCGCCCAGCAGGGCTGCCGCCGTGCTCACAGCACCGGCGAAAGAAAGCTCGAACTGCGAGATGGTAAAACACGGCCCCTCAATGCCAAGCATCAGGCTGAGCAGACCAGCGCCCATATTGTTGACGGCATGCGAAAAGGCAGTTGGCGAAGAAAGATGCGGCCCGTTGTCCAGAATGGAATCCATAAAATCCATGCTCATTTGCGAGCTGCTGTAGGCCGTGCCAAAAACAAGGGCTGTACGGTGCAGGACTTCTTTTTGCCGCCAGCCCGCCGCATCCAGAGCCTGCACGCAGGCCAGAAGCGCCATACGCGCATACCGGGGAATGCGGCGCAGCGACACGCCCGGCAACAATGCCGCGAGAGAAGAAATATCGGGGGCAGATATGGCAGGCGCTTGCCCTTGCTGTATGGCTGCAAGGGCATCCTTGCCGCCAATGCTGTGCACAAGCCCGGTTCCCGTCACAGAAAGCGCAGCGCTGCTCATGGCTTTACCCTCCCCAGAACCAGAGCGGCATTGCCGCCGCCAAAACCCAGCGAGGTTGAAAGCGCAAATGGAGAAGATGCCGCAAGGGCGCTCTGCGTGGGCGCAAAACCTATTTCAGGGTCAATAGTGTAAAACCCCGGCGAAGCCGGAACCGTGCCGTTGCGCAGGGCCGCGAGCGTCAGCACGGCTTCCAGCGCGCCAGCGGCCCCGAGGGTGTGCCCCGTGCCGCCCTTGCTGGCCCATACGGGCACTCCCGGCAGCAGGGTGCGCAAAAGCCGCCCTTCAACCTTGTCGTTCTCACGGGTAGACGTGCCATGCGCGTTCACAAAGGCCATATCCGCCGCTGTGAGGCCTGCCTGATCCAGAGCCGAGCCAATGGCAAATGCCAGCCCCCGCCCTTCTGGATGCGGCGCGGTAAAATGATGCGCGTCTGAGGCGTTGCCGTAGCCCAGCACATGCCCGAGAACGGCGGCATTGCGTTTGCGGGCATGCTCAACGCTTTCAAGCACCAGCGCGGCTGCGCCTTCGCCAAGATTCAGGCCTTTGCGGTCGCGGTCAAAGGGGCGGCACGGCTGGTCGGAATATATCATCAACCGCGCAAAACCCGTATGCGGTACGAGGCTCAGGGCATCGGCGCCGCCGCACAGCACGCACTGGCACTGGCCTGTGGTGATGAGATCCATTGCCAGACCAATGGCGTCCGCGCCCGATGTGCAGGCGTCGGTAACGGTCAGGCGCGGCCCGTGGGCCTCCACGTCCATCTCCAGCGCAAGATTGGCGCTAAAGTAGTCGTCACGGTCAGCCCCCTGTGCGCAGTTGCATACAGGCGGTGCCGACGCAGCAACCTGCTCTGGCGTGGTTCCACGGCTGGCGGCGTAAGACTCCAGAAAATGCGATGCGCTCCCGGCGGTTGTGCCAAGCACAATGCCCGCCGCAAGCAACAGATGCTGGGGCAGCGCTGCCTCGGCCAGCGCGCTATGGCACACGGCCCTTGCGAGCGTGAGGGTATCCTGCGCGGAATGCTTGCGCCCGCCGGGAAAGTGCTTTTCAGCAAGTCCGAAAAACGGATATGGCAAGGCCCGGCTGTCCAGCACACTAGCCGCAACAAGTCCGCCCCGCCCGCTTTGCAGGCCATCCAGAACCGCAGCCGGGCTGTCACCCGCCGCGCACAGACAGGCCATGCCTGTTACAACAACGCCTGAACCGTGCTGCATTGCTTTTCTCACGCCTGCGCTTTGCGGGCGCAGATAAAGTCTGCAAGGCCGCTCACTGAGGTAAAGGCCTTGCGGGCTTCTTCCGCATCAGCAATGGCAACGCCAAAGTGCTTTTCAACCACTACCACAAGCTCCACCGCATCCAGCGAGTCCAGCATCAGGCCGGAATCCCCAAACAGCGGGGCCGAGGAATCAATGTCTTCCACAGTAACGTCTTCAAGGCGCAGGCCATCAATAATCGCCGATTTCAGGGCGGCTTCCATTTCGTTTTTTGTCATCATTGCGACCACATATCGTAAAAATTAAAGAACTGGTACGGGTGCCGTTCCACAACAGTCTCCAGAGCTGCGGCAAACTGTTGCGCATACGGCTGAAAAACAGAAACATCACGGCGCGGCAAACCAGCGGGAACCGCCAGCCGCTCCGCCTTAAAAACCTTTGTGACGCCTTTTTCCCGCACGGTAAAAAGCATGAGCAGTTCCGCCCCCGTAATGGAAGCCAGTGCATAGGCGCTGGCAGGGATGCGGATGCTCCCCCCCATAAACATGACCTCAACGCCCTGCCCGGCCTGACGTGTGCCGTGCAGCCGATCGCCCATGAGGCAGACAACCTCGCCACGCCGCAGCGCTGCCGCAGCCTCGACCATGGAACCCACAGGGTCCGCAGAATCAATGATCTTGAAAGGCCTGCCCCTGCCGTGCTGGAAGTAGTGTTTGCCCTGATCCTCAGGATTGTGCAACTGCACCACGTTCACCGGGCGGTCAAACTGCTCCAGCCCCGCAATCCCCACCTGCCATGCGCCAATGTGGGCCGTCAGCACAATGCAGCCATGCGGGTTGGCCCCTGCCTCTGCAAATCGCTGCCGCACATACTGGTCAGTTTCGCAAAAAGGAAACCGCCCTGTGACCCCGGCAATCATCCTGTCCAGCAGCACCTGCCCGAAATTCAGATACAGGCGGTAGGCATGCACAAACCTGCTCCAGGCTCCGGCGCGGGGGAAGCGGCGGTCAATATAGGCCGCGCAGCGCTGGCGCACATGGGGCAGCATGGCATAGTACAGAACAACAAAGGCCAGTACCATTCGCGCTGCAAAGACCATCCTGCAACGCACCAGTACTTCAAAAAAGCCGTACTGAAGCCGGGAGCCAAGCGCGGCGACCACTGGTCGCTTATTCTGCATGGCTGCCGCCGTTGCCGCTTTCTTGCCGCATGCGCGTCATGCCGCGCGCCGCAAGATAGGCCAGCGCGCCCACTACGGCCCCTGACAGCAGGCCAAACAGCGGTGCAAGAACAAGCGCGCCCACAAACCAGTCGAGTATGCGCTGGGGAGCTTCATAGCCGAGGGTCTGCAAAGAAAATTCCGTCAACCAACTTCCCTTGCGCAGCCTGTAACCAAGCAAAACCCCAAGGCCCGGCACAAATGGGGGCCACGTGAGCGGGATCATTGCCAGCGCGCAAAGCCTGTTCAACCGCAGCCAGCCGATGCACAACAGGAGCAGAATGCTCTGCAAACCCGGCAAAGGCAGTGTGGAAACAGCTATGGCAACTGCCGCCGAACGCCCCAATTGCCACGGTGTGGCCCTGTCTGCAAGCAGGCGGCGCAGGGAATCCATAGGGCGCAGCAGAGAAATGCGGCCCTGCCCGTCCACGCTGTGCTGCCGAAAAGGCACAGGCACCAGGGCGCGGATAGTCAGCCGCGTGTTCAGCAGAGAAATACGGATATTGTCCTTGAGCGCCTTGAAATGTGAAACGCGCTCTTCCCTCGGCGGATAGTACACCCGAATGTCAATTTCGCGCACGTCAAACCCGGCCCATGCGGCGCGCACCAGCACTTCAACCTCAAAGGCGTAGCCCGGCTCCGTGAATTTCAGGCAATCCAGCACACGCAAGGGATAGGCGCGGAAGCCGCTCTGCATGTCGCGCACCCGCTCCCCTGTCTGCACGCGCATCCAGAAGGCGGAAAACGCCCTGCCAAAACGGGATGAACCCGGCACATGCGGCACGTTGAAATCGCGGCAGCCTACAATAATTGCGCCGGGGTGCTGCGCAATGGCCTGCAAAAAAAAGGGGATATCCTCCGGGTAGTGCTGCCCATCGGCATCCAGCGTAATCATGTACGTTGCGCCAAGCCGTGCGGCTTCCGCCGCGCCAGCCAGCAGGGCCGCGCCCTTGCCGCCGTTGCGGGGCAGACGCACAAGCGTGATGGGCAGGCCTTCCAGACTGTCAGCACTGCCATCTGTGGAGCCATCGTCCACCACAATGACCGTGCTGCACTGATTCTGGGCGCGCTGCACCACATCGCGCAGGCTTTCACGGTGGTTGTACACCGGAATGACCACGGCGATTACTGGCGGCATACGACCTTGCCCTGACGCCACTGGGCGCAGAATTCGCGGTAAAAGGCTGGCGGCTCCATGAGCAGCTTGCCGTCCAGATCGAGCATGAGCTGGGTTGTGCTGGCGGTGGTGGTCACAAGGCCTGCCGCATCTTCAATGCGGTATTCAAAATCCAGCACTGCAGCCTCATTCCAGAACAGCTCGGCGTGGATGGTGTATGTCTGGCCGTAGAGCAGCGGGTGGTGAAAATCCAGATGAAAAAGCTTGAGCGGCACAACAACGCCATTATCACGAAAATCGAGATAGCTGATACCATAGGCACGGCCCATGGCCTCCCGGCCATCCTCAAGCCAGCTGGCATAGCGGCCATGCCACATGAAGCGCACGGCATCCACCTCTTCAAAGCGCACCGTGCGCTGAGCGCTGACGCAGAGAGAAGGCACCTCCGGCGTGCTGCGACGGCGAGGACGTGAAGCGCGGTGCAGGCTCATGGGGCGGCAACCTCCACCTGTATGCGGGCTGCCAGCGTTTCACCGCTGTGCAGGGTGCATTCCCAGCGCCCCTCACGCCGTCCCTTGTTCAGGGTCAGCAAAATATCCACATCCGGCCCAAGCGGCGCAAGAAATTTGGCCTGCGGCACACATGCCAGATCTGCGGATTGCCCCATTGCTTCAAGTGCAGCCTGAACCATGAGCACCTGAACAACAGCGGGCAACACAGGATGCCCCGGAAAATGCCCGGCAAATACCGCACTGTCTGCCGCAAAACAAAAGCTCTGCCGCCACGCGCCCTGCTCTGGCGAATGTTCCAACTGGCTGGCCGCATGCAGCACGGCATCACGCATCACGCTCATAAATGCGAAATCTCCACAAAATACATGTCGATGGTCATTCCATCGTGCTCACTGTACACGCCATTCAAGCCATCCGCAGTCGGGCTGAACCGAGCCTTCCAGCCTTTGCCCTCAAGGTTCGTCAGCGCCGGATCCTGACCGAGAGCTGGCAATATTCTGTATACGGCCACACCAGCGCGAACAAGCAGGCTGGCGGCCTCCCTGCCCATACCTTCCGCCGGGATGCATTGCATTTTTACAGACTGCGCACTTGTTGCACCCTTTGGCTCACTGTCTAACGCAACATCCGGGCTGTACGTGCAGACGCCCAAAGTTCTGCCATGTGGCAGAATAAGCGCCAGACTCCCGCCGGATTCAGTCATTTGCACTTCGCCCTGCACAGGCGCGCTCTGCCCGGCAAGGGTCAGCCGCGCGCCAAACTGCGCCACAAGCGAATCGCTCTGCTGGCTTGCCTGAAGCGGCGGCAACTGCATTGTGCGCTTTTGCGCACCGCAAGCGGCAACAAGCCCCAGAAGCAGCAGCAAGCCTAGGTAGCGCACGGCCTTCATGCCTGTTTTCCTTGCACCCGGCAGAGTCTGGGCAAAAACCACAAGGCCACAGGAACCTCCACAATCAATCCCCAGAAAATAACTTCACCCATAGCTTTAAGGGCCGGGTGTTGCGCAAGGGCCAACAGCCCCATGCCTGTAAACGTGGTGAGCGAAGACACCACAACAGCACGTTCCACACCCATTTTCACCCCGCTGACAAGATCGTGCGTGACCACAATACCGTGATCTGCCGCAAGGCCAAGCACCAGCGGCATTGCCGCCATGCCCGCCAATGTCAGGGGGTGGCTGGTGATGGACATCCACGCAAGTATACAAGCAACGGAACACAACGGTGGCAAAGATGCAAGCAAGGTTCGCCGCGCATCGCGGAAGTATAAAAACAGAAGCGCCAGGCAGGCCATCCAGGCCAGGGGCACAAGCCTTTTTTCCATGGCAAGCTGCTGCAACAGCGTTGTTTCAAGCTCGCCGGGGGCCAGCGCAATGGTTTGCGCGGCGAGGGCAGGCTCCAGACGGCTCACATCCGCTTTTTTGTCGGTAAAGAGCAAAAGCCGAGCTGTGTGGTCATCAGCCTGCGGCGCATGCAAAAAGACGTCTACCATTTCGCCAAGGCCTGCGGCGCGCAGCACTGCAGGGTCAAATTGCGCCACCGGGCGTTCAAGCAACTGCGCAAAGGGGGCAAAGGCGTTAGCGGTGAATCCATAACGCTGCGCCGCAGAGGTCAAAAGCGCCTGAACACGCGGCCCTTCCGCCTTTGCAAAGGCTTCCCACCGTTGCACGTTGGCCTGCGCCTGTTCTGGCGAAGGCCACACATCGGTAAGGGTGCCGATCTTGTTTTCCGGTTCCAAAACGCGCAGGGCCTGCGCTACGGCGCGGCCATTGGCAAGGGCGGCGTCCGATGTCGGGCCTTCAACCACGAGGATGTCGCTGTCGCGCGATCCCCAAATGGACTTGAGCTTCTCGCCATCCTGCTGCAATTGCGCCATATCCGCCCCCATGGTGCGGGGCGAAACATCCACGCGCACAAGAGAAAACAAGGCGTAGCACAACAGCAATAATCCAAAAACACTGACAAAAACACGCAGGGGCACAGGCTGACGCGGCGCTGTATTTTCCTTGCGCACAGGCAGGGGCGGCGTATTGAACCAGGGGCACACAGGGAGCACAACAACAGCCAGCGCAAAGCCCGCGCTCAAGGTCAGCAGGGCAAAGAGGGCCAGCTGCCGCACCGCCGGAATGCCCGAAAGCAACAATACGGCAAAGCCGGAAGCATTGACCAGATATCCCTGAAACAGGGGCGGCGTGATATGCTCCAGTACACTCTCAGTTGAGTCGCCGCTGCGCAGGGCAAAATGCATATGCACGGCGTAGTCTTCCGCCACGCCAAGTACGGACGCGCCGAAACCCAGGGCCAACCCGGAGAGTGCTGGCGAGAGCAGGGTCATGCCGCCCAAGGCAAAGCTGGCGGCAAACGCAGGCACCAGCATAAGCCACAGCGCGCCACGCGAGCGCACCAGTAGGGCGTACACCAGCACAAACCCCAGCATGGAAAAAAAGACGATATTGGTCACATCGCGCTGGATAACCTGCGAATTGACGGCGCTGTGCCTGTGCCCGCCCACCACAAGGCCCTGTATATCCGGCGCGAGGTGTTTTTGCATGGCGGCATAAATGGCGTCCATCAACTGAGCGGCGGCGCTGACATCGTGCAGGGAATGGGCTGGTCGCAACACCAGCAACAGGTGTTTGCCGTCCGCACTTACCGGATAGCCCAACACAGGATCGGGCATGGCTCCGGCATGTTCTGCTGGCAGGCGCGAAAGCACAAATCGGCGCAAACCCAGTGGATCAGCCCGCAGCCATTCCTGGGCAGGGCCAGCGGCAAGGAGGCTGTTCAGATTGTCGTGAGCCGAGCGCACGGCAACATCAATCTGCGAGGCATCGGCTGCCTGTTGCAGGTGGCCCAACGTGGCATCATCCATAAAATAGGGCAACAGAGCCATGAGAGCCTGGGCATCGGGCATGCCCACGGCCCCCACCCTTTCAGCCATATCCGGCGGCAGATCGCCCACGATGGCATCGGCAGCGCTTGCAAGCGCATACTTTCCGCCCTGGCGCTCTGTGGTAAGATCAATAAACAGCAGGCCAGAAGCCGGGGAAACATCCAGGGCTTTGGCCATGCGGCGCACCTGCGGCGCATCATCGGGAAAAAAGGCCAAACTGCTGGAATCTGGCTGTATTCGGGCAGCCAGCAAGGCAAAAACCGCCCAACAAACAAGAACCAGGCTGAATCCCAGAATCTTGTGCGAGCGTAACCAGCAATGAAGCCTGACAATAAAAGGCTTGCCCATAGGCCTACTGACCACCGCTCCCCGCTACCTCAAGCACGGCGCAGGGCGTTGGCAATGCCTCGTTGACCCGAGTTTGTTTAAAGGCAATGCGCACCGTATCGCCGTTACGTTCCGCAAAGGTCAACTGGCGTACACTTCTGAGATCATCGGAGAAGGTTACTTCAAGGCTTGCAAAAAAAGACTGACGAAGGGGATACAGCAGCAGCATGGGTTTGTCGGCCTGCGGGCGCTCAAGCCTGTAGGTGGCGCGCAGGGCCGCCGGATCAATGCTGATCCAGTCCAGAACATTCCGGATTATCGCTGTAATAACAGTGGATTCCCGCTCATTGGCAGGGCGCGTTGCTTCCGGTGAGCCTTCCCACAGTGCGCCCTTTCCATTCTTGTAAATGAAGCCAGAGGCAAGAGGACGAGTATACGCCCAAAGCAGGCTGTCGGCTGTTTCAAAGCCCTTGTCATCCCTACTGGCTGCACGCGCCGGGGCATTGGCAGCATTGGCGCCACGGCGCAGACAAAAATAGCCTTGCGAGGTCATGGGGCGGGCCAAAACGGCCATGGATTTTTCCTGCACAAAATCAGCGCTCAGGCTGGCAATGCCAGCACTTTGCTTTGCGGCAGCATCCAGCAGAGCCTCAGCGCTTGCAAACGGCTGCCCCTGCGCAACCGCAGAGGTGGGCAGCGCGGTAAAAGCCATAATAAACCCAGCCAAAAGCAGCATGCCCGCAGATGAACGCATCAGGCCGTTTCCTCCGGCATAAATATCTTGAACTGCCCGGTGGCCAGCAGCTGTCCCTCTGCATGCACCTCGCCGTCAACAACCGCAATTTCGCCAAGTCTGGCTGAGACGCGCACTAGAACCTCCAGGCACTGCCCCACATGCGCGTCGGCATGCACGGTCACATCGCGCAGGGCGGCAAGGTAGCCCCAGCCCGCGCAGGCTTCACCTGCAGCAAGCAGGCTTGCCCCGGCCCCAGCAGCAAAGCACTGCGCCATGATTTCCGCATAGGCCACGCGCTCAAGTTTACCGTCAGGCCGCAGAAAGGGATTATCATCCCGCACTGCCGCCGTTGCCCGCGCTTCTTCGGAGCTAAAGCTTTCGGTTCTTCCGGGTTTTCCGTGGGTAACCCCTGTCAGGAACTGGCCGGGTAGAGGTTTAGACCGCCACAGAAGAAGTAGATGGCTGTCTTGAAATGCTCCCGGTTCCTATAACCGCAAGCCTTCCTCTTGATGGCCATGATCTTGCTGTTGAGGCCCTCGGCCACGCCGTTGGTGATCCTGTGGCGGCAGAAGGTCAGGATGTTCTCAAGATGTCTCTGAATCAGTCCGCCCACTTTGCGCATTGGGGCAAGATCTGACCTGTTCACCCAGACCAGCCATCGCTTCACAAAACGTCTGGCCCATCCCGTGCTCAGGTACTTCCAGACGTCGTTCAGGCTTTCCTTCATGGCCCAGGCCTTGGCCACCTTGAGGTTCGCTGTCTTCAAGGCCTCCAGGGCTGGCCGGTGTTTGTCCGGCAGATTCTCCTCCCGGTATAGCCAGAGGAATTTCGTGCCCTTGAGTCGATGGTCATCCTGACTTGTGAGTTCGCGGTGCTCTTGCTTGCGTACCCGGTCCACAGCCTCGCCTACGTGTTTCATGACGTGGAACCGATCGTGAACGATTTTCCCCGCCGCGTCCGGCACATGTTTGAGCGTAGCTTTAAAATAGGGCTCCCACATGTCCATGGCCACGGCCTTGATCCGCTCCAACTGCGCCTTGGTGAACTGAAGGTAGTACCCCTCAAGGCTTTCGGCCTTACGCTCGTCGGCCACATACTCCACCGTGCTGCCGATCAGATCACAAACCACGGTCACATAGTCGTGCCCCTTGCGGAATGCCTTCTCGTCAACGCCAAGATACCGCGAGGGATTCGATTGCTTGCGCTCCCGGCCCCGGCGCACCGCCCTTTCCATGACACCCCATGCTTCGTCCCAGGTGATGCGCAGGATGCGCCGCGCTCCTGTTACGGTGGCGCACTCGGTCAGCACGTCGATGATCAATCGCTCCATCAATATGGTGAAACGTGCCTTGGACTCGGCCCAAGGCACGTTGACCTGAAGGACGCCATGCTCGGGGCAGTCCACTCGGGGAATCCGAGCATGCAGGAACGTCTTGAACTGGCACGTGTCCAGATGGCGCCAGACACGAGGCTCGGCATGGTCGCGGCAAGCCAGCTCTCGACCACAAGTAGGGCAAAACCAGCGAACACCAGGACCATGCTCCACGCGGATGTCTACCCGACCTTCCGCCGTGTCCAGTTCAACAGCCTCAACAAACCAGGGCTCGGTCAGCCCGAGAATCCGAAAATATAGGTCCGTATCCTTCATTGGTGCCCTCCGGGAAGGACATTAGCAGATCAGCTACCCACGGAAAACCCGGAAGAGCCAAGCTTTCAAGCCCGCTCAGAAGAAGCATGGGGGCACGGTGCGGCACAAAGGCCGTAAGGGACTGCTGCAAATCAGTATTCACTGCTCGCCACATTCCGGCGGATGCTTTGGTCAAGAATGCCGACCCACTTGTTGTAATTGGGGTGGATAACAGCGCTGCCATCGCTCTTGGCCTTGTATTCCATGTTGGTGCTGGCCTTGTAGTTGATGCTGTAATGTGTGGCCGTATAGGGGATGGAAACCACCACAGTGTGCTTGTTGCGCACCATGATTGTGGCTTCAATAGTGTTGGAAGAAGGTTCAGAAACGCGCCAGCCTGTATCAGCGCAGGCTTTGACGATGGCATCGTGCATCTTTTTTTCAGAGATATTCTTGCTGGCTTCAGCCGAGGGGAAGTCATAGGCAAAGGTGCCCACAGGCTGGCCAAAACGGCAGCCAATAGCCGCAAGAGTCATCACCAGCACCGTAAGCAAAAGATATTTTTTCATTACAGTTACTCTCCTGTCGCACATGTTAGATGTTTTACATAAAGATTTCTGACATGCCGCATCATGGCGCGATGCGGTAAAAGTTCTCCGGCAAAGGCTTGCGGCCATACAGGATCAAGAAACTCCATATGGATGGTAGCAGGATGAAAGCCCTTGGCGCCAGGAGGAAACACCTGGAAGCTGTTGTGGATCAACAAGGGGAGCACAGGGCGACCAGCCTTTACAGCAACGTGGAAAGCGCCGGCCCTGAACTTGCCCAGAGCACCAGTGCGGGTACGGCTGCCCTCGGGAAAAATCGCCAGAGTAACCCCATCACGCAGACGTTCAAGGCACAAAGCCTCGACCTGTTCTGCGGGCAGACTCTCCGCATCAATGTATTCCGCGCTGCGCATGGTTGGCGCAAAGAAAAAAAGCAAGCGAAAGGGCCAGCTTTTGGTTATCAGGCACACATTGGCCTGATCCTGCGCCGCGAGCAGGTAAATATCCAAAAAAGACTGATGGTTGCACACAACAACCGACCCAGGATACTCCACTGCCATATGTGCGTTGCGAATACGCACCGGCAGCCAGGGCCGCAAAAAAAACAGCGTAGAGCGGCCATAAAGCCAGATGTACCGCCGATTGACCGCGCACATGACACCGGGAAAAATCTTGTGTAACGCGGAAATGCACAGTGTTAAAGGCAAAATAATAATTGTCCAGCAAACAAAAATTGCACTTATGGCAATGTTTGACACAATATTACTGTTCCGCCTTGACGGTTCCTTCATCGCGCAAGGCCTCGATGAATGCATAAATGTCCCCAAGTGTCTGAATTTTTACCAGGGACTCTTTGTTTTGCAATTTGAAGTTGAAGGCCTTTTCCAGCACGATGACCATATCCACGATATCAAGGCTATCAAGCCCGAGGTCTTCCTTGATATGCGCTGTAGGAACAAGCTGATCCGGGGACAATTCAAATTCTTCACTCAAGGCCGCGTCAATCGTCTCTCTAATTTTATTATCGTTCATTCTTTCCCAACATTCATTGAATTTTCACGCAAGCTATCAAATATGATAGTGCAATTGCAACCGCCAAGCGCAAAACTGTTTTTTAATACCAAACCGCTTGGTTTATGTAGATGCTCGTACATATGGTTCAGATTCCCACATCTGGCATCAGGATTACGCAAGCCGCGCGTTGGAAAATAGGTGGAAGACTGCAACATATCTATACACAAAATACTTTCCAGCGCGCCGCTGGCCGCCATGGTGTGCCCCAGGTGCCCCTTGAAACTGCTGACAGGTGTTGTTGAGCCAAAAACGTCTTCAATGGCCTGTCCTTCCGCAATATCACCGAATTCTGTAGCGGTGGCGTGGGCGTTAACATAGGCAACATCCTGCGGTTGCACGCCTGCATCTTCCAACGTTCTGCGCATGCAATCGGCAATGGCTGCCGCGTCGGGCTGAGCGATGCTGCCGGGTGATGAAGATATGGCTGCGCCGCGTATTTCCGCCAGTACAGGCGCATTGCGGGCCTGAGCACTTTCCAGACTCTCCAGCAGCAGGATGCCCGCACCTTCGCCGCAAACAATGCCTGTGCGCTCCGCATCAAAGGGGCGCGAGGCGCAATCCGGGTCTTCTGTGTGGGATGCCGCGCCAAGGCGGTCAAAGGTGGCGGAGGTCAAAAGGTGGAATTCATCCGCGCCGCCGCAAAGCATCATTTCTTCCCGCCCTGCCGCGATAGCCTCAAACCCTAGACACAGGCTCATGAGGCCAGAGGCACAGGCGGCGGCAGGCGCAAGCGTGCGGCCTGCGCAGCCGCAGGCCAGAGCCACATTGGCGGCGACCGTGTGGCTCATGACCTTGAAAAATACTGTACTGCGCATGCTCTCCACGCTGTGCTCGCGCAGAAACATTTCAAAAAACTCATGCAGCATGGTGGGGCTGCCCACAGTTGAGCCAACCGCCACGCCCATGCGCTGCCCGGGCCGGGTACTCAGCCCGGCATTGGCCAAAGCCTCCCAAGCCGCGAGACAGGCAAAAATGGACATGGGCGACATGGAACGCCGCAATTCCCTGGGAATGCGCTTTTCCTGCAATGGAGGCACCAGCCCGGCTACCCGGCATGACAGACCTTCAAGTTTATAGGCTGGCAATGGGGACAACGCGCAACGGTTATCACGCACACCTTCGTACATGGCTGCCACGCCCTCACCGAATGGCGAAACCGCGCCCATGCCGGTTACGACTACTCGCTTTCCGCGCATTCCCTGAACTCCTTGAGAACGTTATCGTGACCGAAGGAAAAGCCCACAGCCAGGGCAGCGCTGACCATGCCGCCCAGCACACCGGGCAGCAGGATGTTCTGCCCGGCCAGAAACAGCCCCGGCAGGCGTGTGACAGGCAGCATGGGCATGGCGCCAAGGTAGTGCTGCACGCCATAAAGGCTGCCCGTTGCACCGTAAACCCAGCGCCGCATGGTCAACGGGCTTGCCGCATCCAGAATGCGCCAGCGCCCTGCAAGCTCTGGCAAACGCTGTTCAATGTAGGCCTGCAATCGGGCAGCGGACTCACGCTTCCACGCCGCATAGCTTTGGGGGCGCGGATGAGGATCGCCGTTGGGCAAATCCTTGTCGTCCATAAGCGCCACGGCCATCACAGCCTTTCTGCCATCCGGTTGCGCCCTGTCACAAAAAAGGTATACGCTAGGGTGCGCGCTTTCCACGCCCGGGAACAGTTCTTCCGCTGAAGGCTCCGGCAGCAGATAAATACTTTCGTTTTCATTCAGGCAGTCCCGTGTTTCTGCAAACAGCAGCATGGCGGAACGCGTTTCCGGCAGCTCATTTATGCGGTGCAGGTAGGCCGGACGCATGAGGCCCTTGGGGATCAGCCCCTCAAGCTGCGAAGGATGCCCGGTAAAGAAACAACGCTCGCAGGCAAGGCGGGAACCATCACCCAATACCACGCCGCGCACGCCCTCGCTCTTGTCGGCCTCAATGCCCACAACGGCAGCGTTACAGCGCACAGTGACCCCAAGCTCGCCGAGGCCCGTCAAAAGCGCCTCAACCAGAGCCAGTCCACCGCCCTGCCACGAACCGCTGGACTGAAAATATGGCCCTGCCACAAGGGAATATTCTTCAAGCGAGGATTCTTCGGGCCGCACGCCGTACAAGAGGCACCGTGTGCCAAGCATGGCCCGCAAGTGAGGAGGAAAGCCCGCAGATGCAGCATGCTGCGCCACGCTGCCCGCGCTGTGGAGTGCAAAAGACGGTTCTGACCGCACAGCAGGATTCAGATAGGGGGAGTGCTCCAGCTCCGCATCCATGCGGTGCAGAAAAGCCTCCATGGCTGGCCCTGCGCCGGGGAATTGCCGTTCAACTGCTTCTGTTACCGCCGCTTGCCCTGCCGGGAGCTGAAAGGCCTTGCCATCGGCAAAGTGGAAGACCTCCGTGCGGCTGGTCGTGATCTGCCGCAAATGCTTTTCTACACCCAGTGCCCGCAGCCAGCGGCGCAAAACACCCCCGGCATGCAGGCCACCGCCACAGTGAAAGCCAGTATCAAAATACAGTCCATCACGCCAGAAACCACGCAGCAATGGGGCAATGCGCGCGCCCGCTTCCACTACGGCAACATCGTGGCCCTGCCGCGCCAGCAGCAAGGCGGCAGTCAGGCCGGTAATGCCGCTGCCTGCGACCACGCAGCGCATCAGCCGAGCCTCAAGGCGATACTGGCATTGCTGCCGCCAAAGCCCGCCGCATTATTCAGCACTACGCGCGGGGGTTGCTCCAGCCTGTGGGCAAGTACAGGAATACCTGCGGTATCGTCATCCGGCTCTTCATAATTTATGGTAGCAGCCGTAAAACCCGCCTGCGCCATAATGACGGCATAGGCCACCTGTGCCGCGCCAGACATCCACAGTTCATGCCCTGTGAGGCTTTTCAGCGCCATAACATCGGGGCAGGCGGCACCGAAAACGGCGCGCAGATTGGCGGCCTCCGCCGCATCCCCCTGAGGCGTGGAAGTGGCATGCGCGTTGACAATATCCACATCGGCAGCACTCAGCCCGCCTTCCGCCAGAGCCATACGCATGGCGCGCGCGAGCCCTGTGCGGCTGGGAACGGAAAGGGTCTCTCCATCCGCGCTGCAACCAAAGCCAAGCACTTCTGCCAGAATGCAGGCATTGCGCTTGCGGGCCGTATCGTAATCTTCCAGCAGCAGGGCCGCAGCGCCGCCGCTTGGCACCAGCCCGTCCCTGCCCTTGTCAAAGGGGCGGGAGGCCGACTCCGCAGGGATGCGCACAGAAAAAGCCCCCAGGCCGTCAAAGGAGCAGACAGACGGCCAGTTCATCTCTTGCGCAGCGCCGCAGACCACGCGGTCAAGCCGCCCAAGGCGGATCTGGTCTGTTGCCTGGCCGATGGCATATGCTCCGCTGGCGCAGGCGGCGCTTACCGTCCAGCTTGGGCCGGTATTGCCAAGCAGTACATTGAGATTCATGGTGATGGTGGAATTCATGCAGCGGAAAACATGGCCGCTGCCCATGCCGGAAGTGCAGCCAGCCTCCTGAAGCGCAGCCTGCTGGTCAACTACAGACTGCACTGTGGAATCATTGCCAAAAACAAGGCCGCACCTGTCCGAGCGCAGGTCTTCGGGTGCAAGCCCGGCCTGCTCCAGGGCATCCATGGTTGCCGCATGCGCCTGAATGGCAAAATCCGACATGCTTTTGCGCTGCTTTCTGTTTAGATGGCGCGCGCAATCAAAACCGTCTATGCGCCCGGTAAGTGGGCTGCGAAACCCATACTCCAGCCGTTGCGGGTCGGCAACTATGCCGGTAATTCCATTATACAGGGCGCTGGCGATCTGCTCACGGCTAATGCCCAGAACAGATACAAGCCCCACGCCAGTTATGACAACTCGCCGCATCGGGCCTCACATGTACAGTCCGCCGTTAACAGACAGCACCTGTCCGGTAACGTAGGAAGAGAGGTTGGAACACAAAAATCGCACGCATCCCGCCACTTCTTCCGGCAAACCCGGTCTGCCAAGGGGCACGCTTTTCATATATTCACCCACGGGCAGCCCGGCCGTCATCTCTGTGCTGATAAAGCCAGGGGCCACGGCATTAACGAGCACGTTGCGCCGCCCAAGCTCGCGGGCAAGGGCACGCGTTGCGCCGATAAGACCAGCCTTGGCTGCGGAGTAGTTCACCTGCCCCGCCATACCAGCCTGCCCCGAGGTGGAAACAACATTGACCAAACGCCCCGTGCGCGCCCGCTGCATATGCGGTACAACCTTGCGCGATACATGGAAAAAACCGTTGAGGTGCACACCGATGACGGAATCCCACTGTTCTTCGGACATAAGGCCAAAAACGGTATCGCGCGCAAAGCCCGCGTTGTTTATCAGGGCATAGGGGGTTTCCGTTGCGAGCAGTGGATCAAGGGCGGCTTCCACCGCATCTTTATCCGCCACATCAAAGGGCACTAAAACGCACTTTCGCTCCTGAGCCTCAATTTCATCGCGCACGGCTTCTGCGGCATCGTGGTCGTTGCGGTAATTCAGCCAGATATCAAAACCATCGGCGGCCAAGCCAAGGGCAATGGCCTTGCCAATTCCCTTGCTTGCGCCTGTTACCAGGGCTATGGGCGAATTTTGCATTTACTCCCCTGCTTGCATGTTTGCAGGCCTTTATTTATTAAAAAGGCACCAGATTGGACAGCCGCACAATATACAAGAGACTCTTTTAGGACAACTCTCAATTTAGGATGGAATTTATCATGCGGATTCTTGCAACAGCCATGATTGCGCTTTTTTTCTTTTCCAGCGGATGCAGTTGGGTTGGCAGAACTGCTGGCAAAGCCTCTGCAAAAATTGAAAGAAAGGTTGATGCTGTCCAGCAGGGCTATAGTGACG
This sequence comes from Desulfovibrio faecalis, assembly GCF_053570625.1. NCBI lineage: Bacteria > Pseudomonadati > Thermodesulfobacteriota > Desulfovibrionia > Desulfovibrionales > Desulfovibrionaceae > Desulfovibrio > Desulfovibrio faecalis. The sequence goes on along the minus strand of NZ_JBRBQR010000001.1, from coordinate 2,160,236 downwards.
GCTACAAGGATGAACAAAAGAAAGCAGACTAGTTTGCTATGTTGATTTTGCGGTGTCGCGCTGCTTTTTGAAGAAAATAACTCAACAAGCATGATGCATTATCCCGCAAGAATTTATAAATCAGCATGTATATATTAAAAAAAACAATACAACGGACTCACTACTCCTAACTTTCCAGCTAGTAAAATAATTTCTAGCATAGTTGTTTGCTGCAAATTTCATTTCGAACTTAGCAATGGGAGATATCGAAATGCCCTACACCTATCATGATTTAGTCACACCGGATGAATTATCAGATATAAAAAAATATTTATTCCCTGAAGTATCCTCAAGTTTTGACGACACGATATTTCCCTCACTGGAAAAACCTGTCATCAAAAAACTCATTCTCATCTCAGAACGATTAGAATTTGTTCAAAATTTAAAAACATTAGAGGATGACATATCTAATAAGCACAGCAACAAGACATCTACTAAAATACAAAATGGAATCAAGATATGCACAGAAACATTTTCATGCACATATTTGGGAAATGATTTTTCTGGTGTCCAGTTTGATATTGATGCAATCAGGATTTATTTACTCATAACTTGCCTCGATACGATAGCTGGACAATCTGAATATATAGATCCATTTGTTTTTATTTTATCTGACATGCAAAATGATAATTCAAATTCATTAACACAAGAAAAATTAGAATCACTAGGTTCTCTCTATAAAGAGAGTTTTTCACTTAGCAAAAATTTTAAAAAACAATTTATAAATAACCTACATGACAATTTAAAAAACAAGTGGATCGAAAATTTTTGTGTGTCTGCGACAGTTGGGAGTTGTGATGGGAAAAATCATATTGGGGAATTTAACAAAGAGAGTTATGCAAGTTGGTATAACAAAAATACAAATGAAAAAATAAGCTCTATTGCATCAGCGCTATACGATATGCGTTCACAATTCACACACACATCCCTCCGGAACATATCTCCAAACCTTGATATCCGCAGCGCACTTAAAAACCATTCAAAGCATTTGATTAGACTTAATAATATTCATTTAGATACAATGCTTATTGCTACATTGCGCTGCCTTGCTGATCGATTTGTTGCGAGAAATACTAATTCAATAGAAAATTCACATCCAACAACAATCTTTTCCGAGAGTGATACCAGCAATGAATGGTGGTTTAGGAATTTGATTTAAATACAGCCTGTTAGCAAATTTATCACTTTGCAATAAAATGTGGCTCATACGTCCTCATCAGACATATAAGCCACGCTTTTATTCATTCCTTCAAGCAGGAGACTTCAATACCCCCCTACTTCCCCGCTGGCGCTCTTGTAAGGCTTATCTCCGCCAATGCGGCATCCAGATCAAGGTTCATGGCAAACCGCAGCCCTTCGCTGCCAAGCACAACACGCACGGGCTTATCCGTATTTTCCGTACTGCTCACAAACATGGTTTCAAAGGCCTCCCACATGCCGTCACTGGTTTGGGGGCAGTCCACGGCTTTCCCCTTGGGGGCGAGGGCCGCGCCCTGGGTGCCAAATACGCTTGTCTGGCCTCCGGCTTCCAGAACCAGCGGCAGCCAACCGTTCTTTTTCAGTTCTTCAAACATGGCCCCAATGGTTGTATTGGCAAAGGGCGCAGACAGGGCAACCGTTTCCAGTTCGCCGCCCTTGCCGTCAAACTGCAGGCCTTTGCCCGCGAGGTTCCACGATTGGTCGGCAAAGCACACGGCATAAGCGCCGGGTTCTTTAAGCCCATCATAGCCCGGCAGAGCGAATTCCTTCCAGCGGGCCACGTCCATTCCCTTGCGCATCAGCTGCACCAGCATGAACATGGGCACACCCGCCGGGGCCACATAGGCCTCGCCATCGGGCATGGTAATGAGCATGGAGGGATACTTGCGCTTTTCATTACGGCCTGCGGCATCCATTCCAAACTCGATTTCCTTGGCTGAGCCCGGTTCCGGCTCGTGATAATACTGCCAGCCCATACCGTTTTGCATGATCACGCCAATGCGCGTGCAGTCGTGCTCAGGAAATTTGGCCGGGCTTACCGTTTTGGAAGATTTTTTTGCCAATCCGTCAACAACAGGCTTTTTATCTCCATTGTTGCCCACGCAAAAAACGGCCTTGATGTCAGAACCCATGCTGTTTTTCAGCACAATCCCCGCCGCAAGCCCCGTTGACGGCAGAAAAACCAGCAGGGCCGCCACGCCGGCAACCCATTGTTTCAGCAAGTACATGCGAGACTCCTTGTGATGCAATTTAAGAGCTGATGCCTGCCGCACACGCTCAGAACCCTGCTCATCAATGCAGCGCTTCGCGCAGTTCCGCCAGGTTGGCATCGTCTTCGGGGTAATACAGTTCAACAACCGTGTTGACGTCATTGGTCAGTACGGTGCCGATGCCGCCTTCGCGAGTAGTAAAATCAACGGTGCCTTCGCCGGTGGTGATATTGATGCCCTTCAGCTTGCGGGCAAGATCAATGAGATCCGTGCCCCACTGCCCGTTTTCCACCTTTTTGAGCGGATACAGGCCAACTGCGTACCACACTTTTTCGTCCGGCTTGTCGTAGATTGTCCACTGGCCGGTGTGCGTTGTACGCCAGCCTTGGGGGATGTTTTTTTCCTGCGGTGCAGGGGAGGGGGCAGCAGGGTCTGCCAAGGCCGCAAAATCAGGCATGTCGCCAATAGGGTCTGCGGGTTCAACGGGCTTTGCATCGTCCGGACGATCGCCAGTCACAAGCCACCTGGTATTTTCAGGGCCTTGCGCAACTGCCAGCAGTTTGCTCAGAGGCGCTGCAGTCTTGGCCTTTGGGGAAATTTTCAGGCTTTTTACAATGGGCCCCGCGCCTCGGCAGGCATGCCCAACAGAGACTTCCATATATTTGTCGTCTGCAAGGCCAACCCAGTACCGCGCAATCTTGTCCGCAAAAACAACTCCCTTGCCTTCACCCAGAGTGCGCAAGTCGTTGCCGCCGGTTGTGCTGGCGGAAGCTTTTGCAAGCAGATCCAGATCGCCGTTAAAGCAATCCTTCTCAAGCATCGTCACATAGCAGTCTTCTTTTGGAGAGCTGAGCAATACCTGATTCCCCTCCTCTTGTGTTTTCCAGCCTGCGGGCACCTCGACCACCCAGTCGCCCACAGAACGGGGAGCCGCAATAGCTGAGAGGCCGGGGCAAAGCAGCAGGCATAGCAGCGCAAGCGCAGGCTTCGCGGCAGTCTGCACCCATGAAAAAGAAATCGCACTCCGGGGCATTCCCCAGCTGACACAAGGAGAGCCATTATGCGCGCACACGTTGGAAACACTCAAAAAGCCCATGTCGCAATCCCCCGGAATTTTATTGATGATTTCGGCCTGATCTTCCCTCTCCACTTCCTTACCTTCGTAACGTACCTATGCATAAATGTCTTTGGATGTTTTGGCCTGAAGCTGGCAAGGCGGCCCAAATTCACCAGAATGCGCAAACCTGCGGGGCTGACAGCACAGAAGCATTGACCGAATAGCGCACATATGCCAATTTTTACGACAACATTGACTGGCCTTTTGCCATGCAAACCGAGGCCGCGCGCAACACGCTGCTTCATAATCCTGCGCATGCCCCCAACAAATCCAAGGAGTTCGTATGAGCACCGGCATCTTGATCGCCACAGGGGCCGCTGTGGTTGTGTTTGCGGTCATTGTAGCCCTTTACAATGCCCTGGTGCGCGGCAAAAACATGGTGGACGAAGCATGGAGCAGCATTGATGTGCAGCTCAAGCGGCGGCACGATCTGGTGCCCAATCTGGTCAGCACCGTCAGGCAATACGCCAGCCACGAAAAGAGCCTGTTTGAAGAAGTGAGCGCGGCGCGTGCCCGCAGCCTCTCCGTACAGGGTGATGTTGCGGCCCAGGCCAAGGCGGAGAATCTGCTTTCCGGCGCGCTTGGCAAACTCTTTGCCATTGCGGAGGCCTATCCGGAGCTTAAGGCCAGCGAAAACTATCGCCAGTTGCAGCAAAGTCTTGCAACGCTGGAGGACGAAATCCAGATGGCCCGTCGCTACTACAACGGCGCAGCAAGGGAACAGAACGACCGCGTCCGCCAGTTCCCGGGCAATCTGGTTGCCGGATTTTTCCACTTTGCCCCTGTGGCGTATTTTGAACTTGATTCGCCAGCAGAGCGGGCGGTTCCTGATGTTGGTGCACAATAACAGGCAAGACGGGCTGGGCATCCGCTTGTGGCGGCAGGCCCTGTACTTCATAGTTGCCGCACTGATGGCGGCCTTGCAGCTTTGGTGCTCCGGCGTACTGATAATGGCGCGGCGGTCAGATGCCTTGCTTGGCTGCAATCTTGGCGCAGGGCTGATCTGGCTGTGGTATGCGCGGCGGTGCTATATGCTCGGCAATTTCGCGCGTATGGCCCTTGCGTTCATGGGCTTGCTCGGCTCTGTGGGGCTGGCGGCCTTGAGCCTGCCCGACCTGCTTTTTTAACCACGGCCAGCGTCACGGCATCCCCCCTCAAACAGCCTGCGCAAGGATGAAGCCATGCACACGCCCTATGCCAGCAGTTGTTTTACACGCCGCATTGCACTGAGCGTATGCGCCCTGCTGCTCTGCATCCAGGCCATGTGCTTTGCTGCATCCGCACAGGAACGCATAGAGAGTTTCGCCTCCACCGTCACAATCCATCAAGATGGCAGCATGCATGTTCGCGAAGCAATTGTTGTGCATGCGGAAGGCAATCAGATTAAAAAAGGCATATATCGCGAACTCCCCCTGCTCTATTCCGGCCCGGCAAACTACAGCGGTACGGTGCCTTTCACCGTTACATCCGCAAGCATTGACGGCGTGCCCCTCAACCCGACCGAAACCGAAATCAGGGGCGATTACATTCGGGTGCTCATGCGCGGCAAGGAGCCGCTCTCCACGGGGCAGCACCGCTTTGTGCTTGAATACGACACATCCCTGCACCTGCGCTTTTACGAATCCAACGGGGAACTCAACTGGAACGCCACTGGCGTATGGGGCTTCCCCATCCTCAGCGCTTCGTGCCGTGTCATTCTGCCCAAGGGCGTAACCGTGCAGCAAACCGCCGCGTGGGCCGGGCTGGCTGGCTCCAGAGATTCCGACCATATCACTATTGGCAGACCGCAAGCCAACGAAGCGACCTTTATCCTTGCCAGGTCCCTTGAGCCGGACACTCAGTTTACGGTGGCTGTAGCCTTTGACAGGCAGAGCGTTGCCGACCCGGTACTTCCGCTTGCACTACAGCAGCAACGGGAAGAAGAGGCCTTGGAGCTGACCCGACAAGAAGAGGAGCGCGCCATCAGGGAGCGGGGGCTGCTCTTTGAAGTGCTGTACGATAATCCCCTGCTGCCTGCGCAGTGCCTGGCTTTTTGCGCTGTGTTTCTTTATTATTTTCTGCTTTGGCAGCGCCTCGGTATTGACCCGCCCAAGGGTGCCATCTTCCCCCGCTATTACCCGCCCAAGGTCGCTCAATGGGGCAAAAAATCTGCTGCTGAGACTACGCCGCAAGCGCTTTCGCCGCTGGCGGTGGAGTTCTTCTACAAGTCGGCCCGCATCTCTGGCCGGGGGCTTGCCGCCACGTTTCTGGCTCTGGCATTCAAGGGCTTGTGCCGCATCAGCAAGGCAGACGCCAAAACCTACGCGCTGGAACTGATAGCAGCATCAAACGGGCGCACAGAGGGGCTTACCGCAGAAGAACAGACCGTGTACCGCGAGCTTGCGCGCAGTACGGGTAAGGGTGAAAAAGTCTTGCTGCGCCCCAAGAATGAAGATATCCGCAGTATTTTCAACGCAGCCAGGGCAAACCTGAAGCAAAACTTTAAGGGAGCATGGCGGCTGAACACCTGGGTTGCGGTGCTTGGCTGGTTTTTGTTGCTGCCGCTGGCCTTTGCGGCGAGCTTTTGGGAAGTTGATCCTGCATTGCTTGCCCCAGAGAACTCGCAACTGTCGCTGATTCTGCTGTTGCTCGCGGTTTGCCTGGCCTTTTGCGCAGCGCTGGCGCTCCCCCTGCTGCTGATGCGGCAGCAGGCAAAATCCCTGCTGGTAACTCTGGGCCTTATGGCTTTGCCACTGGCCGGGGTAACTGCGGTTGGTCTTCAGTTTTATTTTTACGATCTTGGGTGGCTGCTTCTTCTGCTCATGATCATCACGTCCATTGTCTTCACAGCCGTCATCAAGGCTCCCAGCCCCGCAGCGCGCCAGGTATTGGACGAAATTGAAGGCCTTGCCATGTACATGCGAACCGCAGAGCTGCCACGCATGGAGCAGGTAGGCGCCCAGGACGAAAAGCCCGAAGACACGCCCGAGGTTTTCCGCCGTCTGCTGCCCTATGCGCTGGTGTTGGGGCTGGAAAAAACGTGGTGCAACAGGTTTGCCGAACAGCTTCAGGCAGCAGCGCTTGAAGACTCCGGCGTTGATGTCGCCCTTGTGCACGGGCATGACGGCTGGAGCGACTTTTCCAATGGTTTTGGCAGCGCCGTGAGCGCCTCCTCCGCGTCTGCCGAATCCTCATCCGCCAGCGGTTTCAGCTCCGGCGGGGGCGGCGCAGGCAGCGGCTCTGGCGGGGGTGGAGGCGGCGGCCTGTGAACGGCAAAAAACTACTCAGGGCTTGCGTACTTTCGTGACGAGCAAGCAATAGCAAAAGGACTGTTTTTTCATGTCATTTAATGTAATCGAGTTGGACACCTGGAAAAGAAAATCTTATTATCAGCATTACGTTCATACTGTTCGCTGTACTTACAGCATCACAGTAAATATAGAAATTGATTCACTTGTAAAAGAATTGAAACTTCGTGGAATTAAGGCATACCCTGCACAAGTATACATACTTTCACGCGCAGTTAATAATTTTCAAGAATTCAGGATGGCTATAAATACTCATGGCGAACTTGGCTACTGGGAATCAACAAGCCCGAGTTACACGATTTTAAACAAAAACACTGAAACTTTCAGCAGCATATTCACGCCATTTGATAGTGATTTCAGCAAATTTTATGACAAATGCATTCACGACATGGAAAAATATGGCAACGCTGATACGCTTTTTCCTCAAAACAACATGCCTGAAAACTTGTTCACAATTTCATCCTTTCCCTGGCAGAGCTTCACCGGCTTCAATCTGAATGTTTACGGCGAGGGAACATACCTCCCTCCCATTTTTACTATTGGACGTTATCTGGAACAAAACGGAAAGACACACATGCCGCTTTCCATTCAAGTGCATCACGCAGTGTGCGACGGCTATCATGTGGGAAAATTCATAGATGCCGTTCAAGGCCTGGCCCAGAACTTCAGCGATTGGCTGTGACCAGACTGACTGGCCCCACCGTCCCCGAGCATAGCGGCGAAGTTGAGGGCATTTCCACTTGACCAGTTCTTATTTGTCTATATATTGACAAAAAATGGCAAAAAAATATCATTTATGAGCAAATCATCGGCTTCCATAGATGCGCTGCCCCCCAGAGTTCTGGCAAAAATTGAAGACCTGGGGCGCAGAATAAAACTGGCGCGAAAACGGCGGGGTCTGACCCTGAACGAAATGGCCAGACTCATGATGATTTCGGTTGGCTCGCTCAGAAGGCTCGAAAGCGGCACGCCAGGCACGAGCCTAGGGGCGCTCGCGACGGCCCTGCTCACCCTCGGGCTTGAAAACGACCTGGACAACGTGGCCGCCATGGAAACGGACATGATCGGCCTTGCCCACGAACGCAGGCTGCTTGAAGGCAACACGGACGACAAGAACAAAATTTCCTACGATTTTTAAGGGAGACTGGTCATGATAACCCGCGTGGCGTATGTGCATATGCACCTTGGGGGCAGCTTTGTTGTTGCCGGACGCCTGCGCTATGTTCAGGATGGTCGTTTTAGCCAGTGCTTCTTTGAGTATTCCAACCGTTATCTGGAGCGGCCTGACGCGGTGGCTGTTGACCCTGTCGCCTTGCCCCTGCAGCGGGAACACACCTACGAGGGGCCGCTGGGCGGCGCGCTATTTAACGGTCTGCGCGATGCCTGCCCTGACGACTGGGGCCGTCACGTTCTTGATATCGCCGCCGAATCCTCCGGCTCCCACCTTGGCGAATTTGACTACATGCTCTATGCCGGGCCAGACAGAATCGGCGCGCTTGGTTTCAGCAGCGCGCCCGATGCCGCCCCCTTTACGGATACGCCGCCCTGGGCGCGGAACCTCCCCGGCGCGGAGCTCGACCTTCAGGGCATGCTCCTTGCCACGGATACGGTGGAACAGGCAGACGAACTCAATCCACAGTACCGGCGCTTTTTTGTGCGCGGATCCTCCATTGGCGGCGCAAGACCCAAGGCCTCGCTTGAGCAGGATGGCAAATTCTGGATTGCAAAATTCAGCAAGGAGCGCGAAGCCTGGCCCACCTGCCGCATAGAGCATGCAAACATGCTCCTTGCGGAAAAGTGCGGTATCAACGTGCCGGAAACGAATCGGATTACGGTTCTGGACAACCGCGATATCCTTCTGGTTGAGCGTTTTGACCGCCAAATTCAAAACGGCGCCCTGCACCGCCTGCCCTTTGTTTCAGCCATGACGCTCATAGGCGCAGCCGGGCCGGAGGCTCGCGCCGCGTATACCGACATTGTAACAGCTATGCGGCGGGATTTTTACAGCGCCGAGGCCACGCGCAACGATATCCGCGAGCTGTATCGGCGCATGGTTTTCAACGTATTCTGCAATAATTCCGACGATCACCTACGAAACCACGGTTTTTTGTATCCAGATGGACAGGACGACCAGCCAGGCTGGCGACTCTCCCCGGTGTATGATGTTGTGCCGCAGCCCGTCATGGACGATGCCCCACGGGCCTTACACCTGAGCGTGGGGCCGGATGGCAGGCGCGCAACCGAAGGCAATGTGCTGGCTGCGGCCCGGCACTTTGGCCTTGCTTCTGGGGAAGCGCAGATGATTGTTGAAGAAGTAAGGGGCACGATCAGGCAGAACTGGGAAACCCTGCACCTGAGCGCGGGGGTGCCGCAGCGCAACCTTGCAGAAGTGCGCAACTGCTACGCCCTCGCCCTGCTGCCGGATGCTGGCGCACCCGCATAAGCCGCCACCATGCCCCCGTATATGCCAGCAGGCAGCCGCCTGTAAAAACGACCTGCTCCGCCGCGTCAATGCCAGCAAAGCAGGTCGCCCTGTGTATATAACGTCATTCTTGTAAAATCAGCCTACCATGCGGCTTGCACCGCTTCCTTGGCCAGCTGGAGCATGCTTTCAGGCGCGATGCCAAGGGCCAGAACAAGCCCCACAAGGCATATGCCCGCCATACGCGCGCCAACATGCGGCACAATGGGTTCCGCATCATGCTGCGCGGCTTCGGTATACACGGCGCGCACCACCTGCAAATAATAGTAGATGCCAATGGCTGTGTTGATGGCGGCAATGATAACCAGGGCCGTATGCCCAGCCCGCCACGCGCCCGTCAGCAACATGAACTTGCCCATAAAGCCCACAAAGGGCGGAATGCCCGCCAGTGCAAACATGCTCACGCCGAGCACAAAGGCCAGCATGGGCGAGCGCCGCGAAAGGCCGTTCAGATCCTTGATACTCAGATTCCGCCCATCGGGCGAAACCACGCACAGCACCAGAAATGCCGCCAGCATCATAAACAGATAGCCGGTGGCATAATAGAGCGCCGTGGCAATGCCCCAGCCTTGCAGGGTCGCCATACCCATGAGGATGTACCCGGCATGCGCTATGCCCGAAAAGCCAAGCATGCGCTTGACGTCAGTCTGCACCAGCGCCGTGAGGTTGCCGTAGCACATGGACGCGATGGAAAGCCCGGTCAGCAGCAGCGCCACGTGCCCCTCGCCGGGATATGCCATGGCGCAGAACCGCGCCAGCACGGCCACGGCCACAATCTTGGGTATGGAGGCGATAAAGGCCGTGGTGTCGTTGGATGCGCCCTGGTACACGTCCGGCGCCCAGAAGTGGAAGGGAAACACCGCCAGCTTGAAAAACATGCCGCAAAAGAGCATCAGCAGCCCCACCAGAGGGGCGGCGTGTGAACCGGCTGTCCTCATGGCTGGCAATATCTGGTCGAGGTAGGTGCTGCCCGCGATGCCAAAAATCCAGCTCATGCCAAAAAGCATGATGCCAGACGCCGTCACCCCAAAGAGCAGATACTTGATGGCCGCTTCCATGGGCGCGCGCATGCTGTCCGATGGTGTGCGCATGGGCACCAGCAGATAGAGCGAATACGAGGACAGCTCAAGGGCGATGAACAGGGTGATCAGCTCCACACTGCTTGAAAGCAGGGTCAGGCCCAGCAGGCTTGTGAGCAGAAAGAAATAATATTCCGGGCGCATGCGCACGGAAATACCCTTGGTGTCCGCCCCAAAAAGCAGCATCAGGGTAAAACCGATGGACATCACGCATTTTACCAGCTGCGAAAACAGGTCTACCCTGTAGGCTCCGTAAAACAGGGTTCCCTTGGCAAAAAGACAAAGAACGGAGGTGGCGGCAAAGGCAACCCCAACGCAAAGAACCAGCAGGCGCAGGGTTTGCGTCCGGGCTTCCGTCAGAGTCATGCAAAATGCCAGCAGACACCCCGCAAGAAGAACCAGTTCCGGTGCAAAAAGATGTGCGTTCATGCGTAGGCCTTATGTCTGTGCTTGGGGTTCATCAACGCGCAATAAGTTCAGCAAGGGCCAGTGCGCTCGGGGCATGGTAGCCTGTCTGCGCCAGCAGATGGTCAAGGCTGGGCCTCATGACGCGCAAAAACGGTTCCGGGGCCAGCCCAATCCAAAAAACAAACGCCAGCAGCGGGGCCAGAGTCACGGCCTCGCGCCAGCCAAGATCATACATGCGCGACTGGTCGGGATTATTGGTGCCGCCCCAGATCACCCGCTGCAACATGCGCAGCATGTAGGCCGCCGCCAGTACTGCGCCGGGGATGGCGCAGACCGCCACGATCTTGTTGTTGAAAAAGGCCCCGGCAAGAATCAGAAACTCGCCCACAAAGCTGTTTGTGCCGGGAAAGGCCAGCGACGACAGCGAAAAAAACGTCAGATACGTCACATAGATGGGCATGAACTTACCAAGCCCGGCCGCGTCCGAAAGCTCGCGGCTGTGCGAACGCTCGTACACCATGCCCACGCAGAGGAACAAAGCCCCTGTGGTGACGCCGTGGTTGATCATCTGCAGCAGCGCGCCCTCAAGCCCGCGCTGGTTCAGGGCAAAGATGCCCAGAGTCACAAAACCCATGTGCCCAACGCTTGAGTAGGCAATGAGCTTCTTCATGTCCTGCTGTGCAAGGGCAGTCAGGCCGCCGTAAAGGATTCCCGCTACCGAGAGCCACTGCAAGGCAGGCAGCAGGCCGATAGCCGCGCCGGGCGTGATGGGCAGGCAAAAGCGCAAAAATCCGTATGTACCCATCTTGAGCAGCACAGAGGCCAGAATCACCGAGCCTGCTGTCGGGGCTTCCACATGAGCCGCAGGCAGCCATGTATGGAAGGGAAACATGGGAACCTTGATGGCAAAAGCGATAAAAAAGGCCAGAAACACCAACAGCTGGAAGCGTTCGGAATACTGTTGGCCCATGAGCGCGGGGATACTGAACGTACCCTGATTGATGTACAGAGCCACAATGGCCACCAGCAGAAATACCGAGCCTGCCAAGGTGTACAGAAAGAACTTGATGGAGGCGTAGCTCTTGCGCGGCCCGCCCCACACGGCAATGAGCAAATACATGGGAATAAGCATGGCTTCCCACAGCACGTAGAACAATACCAGATCCAGCGCCATGAACACGCCAAGCATGGATGTTTCCATCACCAGCAGGCAGATCATAAATTCTTTTACGCGTTTCTGAATGTACTTCCACGACCCGAGCACGCACAGCGGCATGATGAGGGTTGTCATCATCACGAGCAGCAGCGAAATACCGTCCACACCAAGGGTGTAGTTGACGTTAAAGCTCGCAATCCACGGGTGGTGCTCCGCAAACTGGTACAGGGCGGATGTGGGGTTGAACCGCGTAAACAGCGGCAGTGAAACAACGGCGTTTGCCAGAGTGACCAGCAGCGTCCACACCCGCACGCTGTTTTCCCCCGGCAGCAGAGGCACAATGACAGCCCCTGCCAGCGGCAGAAAAACAAGGATGCTGAGGATGGGATACCCCAAGGTGTTCATGCTCAGAAAATCCATTGTGGCGATCTCCTTTCACCCCGGCTCAGACAAGAGCCAGCAGCGTGAGCACCAGGGCCACCACTGCGGCCATGGAAATAATGTTTATTTGCAGGCTGCCGCTCTGCACCTGCCGCAGCACGCCGCCAAGAGCGCGCACGCTGCGGGCCGTGCCGTCAACCACCGTATCAATGCAGTGCCAGTCAAACCATGACCAAAAGCGCGCCGTGCGCATGAGCGGCACTATGCCCTGTCGGTTCCAGGCCTCGCCCACGGTATTGTCCACAGACTGAACGGGCTTGCGCGCAAACCAGTAGAACAGCCTGCCGCCCATGCGGTAAAACCAGTCCAGATCCAGACTGATGGTGGGTTCGGGCGTGAGCTTTTTGAGCAGCAAAAAGAATCCCAGGGCCGTAAACAACAGTATCTGCAAGGTTTCAGAAATATGCGCCGCGCTGTACGGATGGTACTGCGCCGCCACATCGGGGAAGGGAAGCATGTCGTACAGGTACGGCGTGTAGCAGCCTATGAAGATGCACAAAAACGCCGCCACAGCCATGGCCGCCTGCATGTTGAGCGGAGGATCGCCCGCGCGCTCCCATGTTTCCTTTGAGCAGTTGTTTTTGCCAAACCAGATGAAGTACGGAACCTTCAGGCCCGTGTGCAGGAAGGTGCCCGCAGAGGCCAGGGTGAGCAGAAAGCCCGCCCAGTAGTTGTGCGCTTCAAATCCGGCGGCCACGATCATGGCCTTGGTCACAAAGCCGCTGAACAGCGGAAAGGCCGAAATGGAAAGTCCGCCCACCAGGGTGAACACAAAGGTCTTGGGCATCTTTTTGTACAGGCCGCCCAACTGGGTGAACTTGCTCACGCCCGTCATGTGCAGCACAGAGCCGCAGCCCATAAACAGCAGTCCCTTATAGAGAATGTGGGCAAAAGCGTGTGCGCAGGCACCGTTGATGGCCAGCGGCGTGCCTATGCCCACTGCTGCCACCATGTACCCAACCTGACTGATAATGTGGTAGGCCAGCAGACGGCGGGCATCGTTTTCAAGCACAGCGTACACAACGCCGTACAGGGCCATGCACACGCCAAGGGGCACCAGAATCTCCATGCCCGCAAAGCTGCGCGCCAGCACATATACGGCGGTTTTGGTGGTAAAGGCGCACATGAATACCGCGCCCGTCACCGTGGCTTCGCCGTAGGCATCGGGCAACCATGCATGCAGGGGCGGCACCGCCGCGTTGAGGATAAACCCGGCCATGATCAGGTAGGTGTAGAGCTGCGGATCAGCCACGCCGATGGGGCCGAAGGTCAGATCGCCCGTGGCCCGGTAGCGCAGCACAAGCCCTGCCAGCAGCAGCAAACCGCCAGCAGTGTGCACCAGCAGATATCGGTAGCCGGAGGCCAGCGATTCCTTGCGCCGCCTGAACCACACCAGAAATACGGAGGAAAAGGCCATCAGCTCCCAAAAAAGGAAGAGCGTCAGGTAATCCCCGCAAAAAATGACGCCCAGCGATCCCGCCACATATGTCCAGGCGGCGGAATGCTGCGCGGCTTCTTCCACATGCAGGCCGTAGACGGAGCCGATCACGCACATGAGGGTCATGATGTAGGCAAAGACCATGCTCAGCGCATCGACCTTGCCGAATATCAGTTGCCATTTCATGAAGGGCAGCACGCCATATACTCCATTGTGCCCCTGCATGAGCAGCACGGCGCAAAAGGCCAGCACCGGCACAAGAACAATACAGATACGGCGCAGGGCCTTGGGCAGCAGCGGCAGAATTACCGCGCCCAGCAACAGAACTGCGGAGGGGTGAATCCATGGCTCAGTCATCGTAATAATCCTCGCGGGTCATAATGCCCAAATGGCCGAACCACTTGGAAACGATGATAATCACAACGCAGGCGACAAAGCCGAACGCGGCCCAGAACCCGGGTATGCGCTCCACAAAGGTGTGCACATGCTCTTTTGAAACAAACAGGGCGTCCCACACCACCAAGGCGGCCAGCACTACCAGGCACACTCGGATGGTGGCCTTGAGCCTGGCGCGGAAAAATTCGATGATGTTCACTATCATCCTGTCACCACCTTCACGAAGGACATGATGGCATCGGGGTAAATGCCGATGAACACGGAAACGCCAGCCGCAATGAGGATGGGTACCACCATGCTCAGCGGTGCTTCACGAATGCCCGTTTCTTCACCTTCCGGCCTTTTGCCGAAAAATGCCTTGTAGGTCACAGGCGCAAAATAGGCCACGTTCAAGAGCGTACTTGCCAGCAGCACCAGTAGTATGCCCATGGAATGCGTGGGCATTTCCATTGCGCCCACCAGCAGCTTCCACTTGGTCACAAACCCTGCCACGGGCGGCGCGCCGATCATGGAAAGCGAGGCCACGGCAAAGGCAGCAAAGGTAAAGGGCATGGAGCGCCCAAGGCCGCTCATCTCAGAAATGCACTTTTTGTGCGTTGCCACATAGATCGCGCCCGCGCAGAAAAAGAGCGTTATCTTTGAGAATGCGTGGTTGGCGATATGCACTATGCCGCCCTGTATGCCGTCTACGGTCAGGAGCGCCACGCCAAGCACGATGTAGGAGAGCTGGCTCACCGTTGAGTAGGCCAGCCGTGCCTTGAGGTTGTCCTTGGTCAAGGCAATGATGGAAGCCGCAAGAATGGTGAACGAAACAAAGTAGGCCGTGGGCACGCCAAGGTTCAGGCTTTTCATCAAATCAGTGCCAAACACAAAGAGCATGACGCGCGTGGTGCAGAACACGCCTACCTTGACCACCGCCACCGCATGCAACAAGGCCGAAACAGGCGTGGGAGCAACCATTGCGCCCGGCAGCCAGTGGTGGAAGGGCATGATGCCGTTCTTGGCAAAACCCAGGATGCAGCAAACGTACAGCACGGTTGCCAGCGCATCGCTGGCCCCGGCGGACAAGATGCCCGTGTGGCTGTTGTGGGCAAAATCCAGATTGCCCGTGAGCACGTAAATGACAATCATGGCTGGCAGTACCAGCCCTTTTGCCGTGGTGGTCAGGTACACAATATACTTGCGCGCGCCGTCATAACCCTCGGCATCCTGATGGTGGGCCACAAGCGGATAGGTGCACACGCTCACCACCTCATAGAACAGGTAGAGCGTAAACAGGTTGTCGGCAAAGGCCACGCCCATGGCCCCAAAAAGCGTCAGGGCAAAACAGGCGCTGAAGCGCGTCTGGGCATGCTCGTTCAATCCGCGCATGTACCCTGCCGCGTAAAAAACGGTGATAATCCACAAAAATGAGCCAACCAGCGCAAATACCATGGAAAAAGCATCCGCCCGAAAACTTACCGAAAGCCCCGGCAGGATGGGAAAAAGCGTAAGGTGCAGCGTGTGGCCCTGCCCCATGGGCGCAGGGGCAACATCGCCGATCATGGAGGCGATGATGCAGAACATGACCACCGCCGTTACAAACGAAACTGTTTCGCGCACGTTGGGCCGACGCCCCGTCAGCATTATCAGGCATGCGCCGATCAACGCTGTAAGTATGGCGGCCAGGGGTCTGACGGATTCAACAATATCCATATGCTGTTCCCCTTAACCTTTGAGGTCCGACGGAGCGTCCGTTTCAACCGATCTGTACAGCCGGTACACCGCAATGATGATGGAAAGCACAATGACCGCTTCCGCCGCTGCAATGGCCATGACAAACAGGGCCGCGATCTGCCCGGTTGCCGTGTCTGGCGCGCAAAACCGCCCAAAAGCCATAAAGTTGACCGATGCCCCGCAGAGGATAAGCTCGGACGCAATGAGCATGCCTATGAACGTGCGCCTCATTGCCATGCCAAACAGCCCCAGGCCGAACAAGGCCGCGCCGATGACCAGATAGGTTTCAAGAGACTGACTCAAGCTGGCGTAGTGCATCACTTGTCCCTCCCGTGGCGGGCCAGTGCGAGCGCCCCCACCATGGCTACCACCAGAACCACGGAAATAAGTTCAAAGCTCATGGAATACGTGCTCAGCAAGGCCTGCCCGATGCGCTCGATGGTTCCTTCCATCTGGGCCGGGGGCGTCTCCGGCCAGGGAGCCACGATGGATTGCACCACAAGCGCCGCTGTGATGGCGCAACTGGCCGCAGCGCCAAGAAACAGGCTCAGCTTGTTGCGGCGCGGGGCGCGGTTTGCGTCCGATGTCTCAGCCAGCATGATGGCGAATGTAATGGTGACGCACAGCGCGCCCACATACACAAGCATCTGCATAAAGGCCACAAAGGGGCTGGAAAGGTAGTAATAAAGCCCCGCCACGCCAGTGAAGCACAGGGCAAGCCCGGCAACGCGGCGTATGAGCGTGCGCGCCGAAACAGCCAGCACCGCGCCGCAAAACGTCACCAGCACAAAGAACCAGAAAATGCCCTCGGCCAGCGTTTGCATAGTTTCATGACTGGACATCAGGGACGCTCCTTGAGCCGCCGTACAAGGTCAAAGTGGTACTCCGCCTCGTCAAATCCGGCCAGATTGTAGTCATGAGAGAACGTCAGCGCGTCTGTGGGGCACGATTCCACGCACATGCCGCACAGGCTGCACTTGGTAAAATTCAGTTTGTAGCTCGTGAGAGTCTTTTTCTTGGCCCCATCCAGCTTTTCGCCCGCAAGCTCTATGCAGCCCGAGGGGCAGGCCTTCTGGCACGATCCGCACACAATGCACCTGTCCGTGCCGGTTTCCGGGTCGTACACAAGGTCGATATGGCCCCTGTAGCGCGGTGTTATGGGCAGCACCTCGCGCGGGTACGACTTTGTAACCACCGGCTTGAAAAAATAACGAAGCGTTATGCCCATGCCCACAAAGAGGCTCCACCCGCCTGAAAAGATATTTTTAAAATATGCGTTCATACTACAGCACCTTGAGCAACGCGCTGGTAATGATGAGGTTGACGAGCGCAATGGGGATAAGCACCTTCCACGAGAGGTTCAGCAGGCCGTAGAAGGTCGTGCGCGGAAATGTCCAGCGCACCCAGATAACGGTAAAAATGACCCCGTAAAGCTTGATGGCGAACCAGTGCGCCCCGGGCCAAAGCCCCAGCGGGCAATCCCACCCGCCAAGAAACAGCAGGGTCAGCAGACTGGCGCCAACCACCACGTTGGCGTACTCGCCCATAAAGTACACGCCAAAACCCATGCCTGAATATTCCGTAAAAGCGCCTGCGATCAGCTCGCTTTCCGCCTCGGCCATGTCAAAGGGGGCGCGGTTTGTCTCCGCCAGCATGCAGATGAAAAAGATGATGAACGAAACCGGCATGAGCGGGCTTGCAGAAAGGCGCAGCACGTTCCAGTGCCAGAACCCGCCTGACTGCGTGGCAACGGTTTCGCTGAGGTTGAGGGTGCCCGTGACCATCACAAGGCTCACCACAACCAGGAGCATGGGGATTTCGTAGGCCACGTTTTGCGAGACAACGCGCGCGGCGGAGATAACCGCGTACTTGTTGCGCGAGCCCCACGCCCCGAGCAGGAGGCCCAGCACGTTTACCGAGGCAAAGGCGTAGATGGCCAACAGCCCAAGGTTGAGGTTACGCGCCACAAGGCCTTCGGTGTAGGGAATAGTCACAAAACTCATGAAGGCCGGGGTCATGACCAGCACAGGCCCAAGGCAGAACAGCACTCCGTCCGCATCCTTGGGAATGAACACCTGTTTGGTCATGAGCTTGAAGCCGTCCGCCAGCGGCTGCAACAGGCCATAAGGGCCAACTTCCTTTGGCCCTATGCGCCGCTGTATGTGCCCTGCCACCTTGCGCTCGACCCATACCAGATAGGCCGCGTTAAGCGCCACAAAGACAAGGAATCCTACAGGATACCCCAGAAGACGCAGCATTTCGGAATAAAACGTCATGGCTGTGTTCCTTAGCGGTCAATATCCGGAATCACCAGGTCAAGGCTGCCGAGCAGCGCCAGGGCATCGGGCAGCAGCATTCCCCTACCCGCCTCGCCAAAAACAAGCAGGTTTGAAAAACAGGGGGTGCGCCACTTGAGCCGCCAGGGGGTGCCGCTGCCATCGCTGACGGCGCGGATGCCCAGAAGACCGCGCGCCGTTTCCACAGCGTGGTAATAGTCGCCCTTGGGCGGTTTGATGGTTTTGGGAACCTTGGCCGCCATAACCGGCCCTTTGGGCAGATAATCGAGGGCCTGCTCAAGAATGCGCAGGCTCTGCTCAATCTCGTCCATGCGCACCTTGTAGCGGGCCATGGAATCACCCTCGGAGTACACGGGCACGTCAAAAGTAAAGCGGTCATAAACGCCGTATGGCTCGTGCTTGCGCACGTCATAGGCAATGCCAGCACCGCGTGCCACAGGCCCTGTTGCGCCGTATTTGCGGCACATCTCTGCAGGCACAAAACCCACATCCACAAGGCGCTGCTGGATAATGAGGTTTTTGGAAACGAGGGAATGGTACATGGGCAGGCGCTTGCGCATACGTGCGATAAAGGCCCGCGTGCCTCTTACAAAGGCATCGTCAACATCGTTGTACACGCCGCCAAAACGGAAGTAGCAGTATGTGAGCCGCGACCCGGTAACGGATTCCAGTAGATCAAGGATCTGCTCGCGGTCGTCAAAAGCGTACAAAAGCGGCGAGAACCCGCCAAGGTCAAGCACAAAAGCTCCAAACCAGAGCAGATGGCTTGAAACCCGGTTCAGCTCGTTGGTGATGACGCGGATGAACTCCGCGCGTTCCGGCACTTCAATGGAAGCAGCGCGCTCGACCAGGCAGGCATAGCCGTGGTTGTAGGCCAGGGCATGCAGGTAATCCATGCGGCCCGTATTGGGCATAAACTGCGCCCAGGTGCGGTTTTCGGCCATTTTTTCGTGCATGCGGTGGATGTA
The DNA here is from genome assembly GCF_053570625.1 of Desulfovibrio faecalis. Lineage (NCBI taxonomy): Bacteria > Pseudomonadati > Thermodesulfobacteriota > Desulfovibrionia > Desulfovibrionales > Desulfovibrionaceae > Desulfovibrio > Desulfovibrio faecalis. Next base: position 2,141,223 of record NZ_JBRBQR010000001.1, on the reverse strand, counting down.
GCCAAGCACAGGCTCGGCCTCCACTATATACTCGCCGTCCATGACCATCTTGACGCGCAAAACGCCGTGCGTAGCCGGATGCTGCGGGCCAAGGTTCAGAACAAACCGCTCGTCTGTGGGACTTTGGGCAAGATAGTTCATGCGCTGTAGTCCTTGAGCAAGGGGTGGTATTCCGCGTCTTCGGGCAACAAAAGGGGGATGAGATAGGGATGCCCGATAAAGACGATGCCAAAGAACTCGTGAACCTCGCGCTCGTGCCAGTGGGCTATGGGATAAATCTCGGCGATGGTGTGGATCTGCGGGTTGGAGCGCGGCGTGCGCACCCGCAGGCATACCCGGTGGCGGGTGGCATAGAGGTTGAAGTCGTACACCACTTCAAGTTCGTCTTCCTGCGGTATGGGATTCTGCGCAGGGGTTTCAGGTGGGGCGGCCTCGCTGGCATCCGGCGCGTCCTCTGCATTGGCAGCGGCGGCTTCGGCTGCCTTTTTGGCCTTGGCTTCGGCCTCCTTGCGCAGGGCTTCGCATTCGCCAAACCAGTCTACCCCGGTCATACCTTCAAGAAAGTACCCTGCTCCGTCCATGATGCCCACTGCGGCAAGCAGGGAGCTTTCCGGCAGTGCCACATCAAGATCATAGCCTACAGAGGCATGATCTGCGGCGCGGACTCTGGCTCCGGGCAGGGCCGCCAACTGTGCGCCAAGGATTTCTGCATTCATGACGTATGCCCTCCTGCTTCCTTGCCCGCCTTGTCATCCCCGGAGGTTCCCCCAGAAGTTCCCACGGGGGCACCCCCATCGCCCGCAGCATTCTCGGCAGGTGCCGGGGGCGCTTGCGCCTCCGCCTGCATCTTGGCCGCCTGCGCCGCCGCAGGGCCGGGAAGCCCGGGGGGCGTCACCACAGGCCAGCGCCGGGTGCCTGTGAGCTTTTCTTCCAGCTTCAGTATGCCTTCGATCAGGGCTTCCGGCCTTGGCGGGCAACCGGGAATGAACACATCAACAGGAAAAAGCTTGCCCACGCCTTCCACTACGCCGTACTGCCCTTCGTACACAAAAGGCCCGCCGGAAATGGCGCAATTGCCCATGGCAATGACCCACTTTGGCTCGGGCATCTGGTCGTAGAGAATCTGCACAGCCGGGGCCATCTTCTTATTGATGGTGCCGGAAACGATCATCACATCGCTCTGCCGGGGCGACGGCCTGAACACCTCGGCCCCAAAGCGCGCCAGATCAAAGCGGGACGCGCCGGTGGCCATCATTTCAATGGCGCAGCAGGCAAGGCCGAATGTCATGGGCCAGAGCGAATTGGCCCGGCACATGTCCAGCAGCGAATCCAGCCGCGAAAAGTGGACTACCGATCCGAATATATTTTCCGTTGCCACTGGAACACTCCCTTTTTCCACGCGTACAGAATGACAAGGGACAAAATGCCCACGAACAGAAAAACTTCCGCGAACGTCAGGAAATCACTGATGGGAGAAGCCTTGTTGTAGATAACCGCAACAGGGAAGAGAAAGAGAATATCAACCGCAAAGGCGAGGAACAGCAGCGAGTACATGTAATATACCGCGCCGAATTTAATCCACGCATCGCCGATGGGGTCAATGCCGCACTCAACAATCTGGCGGGTTTTGCCCACAGTGTTGCGCGTAAGGCGAGGGGCAAGAAAAAAAACTATTACAAATGGCCCAAGAGCAAAGCTCATACCGCCAAGGCAGAATGCCATTATGTAGACAATGTCAACAAGTTCGCTGCTAGACATAAATTTTTCCTTGTAATAGGAATAAAATTTACGAAAAGATATACTTGATCAATCCACAAACAATTAAAACAACAGTTGTTTGTGAATTTATAAATTAAGTTAAATACTACTCCCCCAGAAACTTTGTGTCAATAATTGTTAAAAAAAATACATGCTTCTGTTCAAAAATGTACAATTAAAGGAATTTTTTGTTCAATCATATTAGCATATTAATCATTTATCCGAAATTGCGTGCGATCACAAAAAGTGAAAAAAACAATTTTCTTTTCAGTCCTGGTGATAATCAGATCAAAAGCAGCGCTTAAACAGCCTGAAGTTATTTACTATTTTAGTTTTGTGCTATTTTTTTAAAAAAAAGTATTACTAAATTTCATAAGAATGACCGTTTGGTACACAGGGTTGAATGACGACCAGGGCATTGCGGCAGCTCCAAATGTGCTTTGCGGGGAGGGGGGCACGCGGTGGCTTGCGACTGTGGGCAACTGAGAAACCGAGGCTCCCGTGCAGATAAAAAATATCCTCAGCTCTAGCGAGGGCTACATACAAAAAAGGCGCATTAGAGTAACTCCAATGCGCCTAATTCTTTTATCTTCCAGGCAAAACCTTCAGAAAAACTTACCTCAAAATCGAAAGTCCCTCTGGCCTTTTTCAATGGCGGCAAGGTATTCCACAGCCTTGTTGCGCACTTTGTCGCTGGGAATTTTTTTCAGTTCCTGCTCTATCATGGCAAGGCCCATCTGCCGTGTTTGCGGCGAGGCGTAGTCCTGCAAGTATTCCTTGAGAGTCAGCAGCGCGTTGGGGTGACAGCAGTTCAAAATCTGCTGGCTCTTGCACAGGGCCATAAAGCGGTCGCCGGTGCGGCCCTCGCGGTAACAGGCCGTGCAAAAACTCGGCACATGCCCCTGCTCCATGAGCCAGCGCACCACCTCGTCCAGCGTGCGGCGGTCGCTCACATCAAACTGCGCGGAATTGTCTTCTTCCGGCTCCGGCTCATAGTACCCGCCAACGCTGGTGCGTGAACCTCCGCTGATCTGCGAAATGCCCAGCGGCAGCACCTTTTCACGCACAGCCTTGCTCTCGCGCGTGGAAACAATCATGCCCGTGTACGGCACGGACACGCGGATACAGGCGCAGATGCGGGCAAAAGTATCGTCGCTGATGCCGTTGTCGAACACATCGGGGTTGATGTCGTCAGCGCGGCGAATGCGCGGAACGCTGATGGTGTGCGGGCCAACGCCGTGCACGGCTTCAAGGTGCTCTGCGTGCATGAGCAGGGCCGCAAACTCGTAGCGATAGCCCTCAAGGCCAAAAAGGACCCCCAGGCCCACATCGTCAATGCCGCCCTGCATGGCACGGTCCATGGCCTCGGTATGCCAGGCGTAGTCGTGCTTGGGCCCTGCGGGGTGCAGCTTTTCGTAACTCTGCTTGTGGTAGGTTTCCTGAAACAGAATATAGGTGCCGATGCCTGCATCCTTGAGCATTGCGTATTCTTCCACCGTGGTTGCCGCGATGTTCACGTTCACCCGGCGGATGGCCCCGTTCTTATGCTTGATGCTGTAAATAGTCTTGATGCACTCAAGTATGTACTCAATGGGGTTCATGGTGGGGTGTTCACCCGCCTCAAGCGCAAGGCGTTTGTGCCCCATATCCTGCAATGCAACCACCTCGCGGGCCACTTCTTCCTGAGTAAGTTTTTTGCGGGCGATATTTTTGTTCTGCGAGTGATATGGGCAGTACACGCAGCTGTTGATGCAGTGGTTTGAGAGATACAGCGGCGCAAACATGACAATGCGGTTGCCGTAAAAGTCGTGTTTGATCTGGTTGGCAAGCCTGTACACCTGCTCCACTTTCTCCGGCAGCTCGCAGGCAAGCAAAACCGAGGCCTCGCGATGGGTCAGGCCTTTTTTTTGCGCGGCCTTGGCAATGATGGCGTCAATAAGTTCTGCATCGCGCGCGTGCTCGGTTGCATAACTCAAGGTATCGAGCACTTCACTGTGGTCAATAAATTCATCTGCGCGCAACGACTGGGGATTGTACATAAAAAAACCTCCGGCAAGACCCATATTCTCAGGCGGTGCGGGCGGGTGACCAGCCATATTGGCATAGAGAACTCGACAGGCAGACTGTGAAAAAACATCCCGTGGGAATTGCTTTTTCGCAAAAAGAGAAAATACAGGCTGCAAACTTGACGTTTTTGCTGGCGGCAGGCTCCGCCACTGGATATCTCACCGAAATCAAAAAATTATTTATAGGGCTGTGCACTACGTATGCGAACAGCCCGTGTGCGCTGTGTGCGCTGTCGCGGGCTGCCAGATGACCTGAATAAATGGCCAGGGACAGCCCAGCATTCAAACTGGCCGACACGGGGGGCAATACCGTGTCGGCCGTGGGTCTGGCCCGAGGGGTCTTGGGGTCCCTCAGGTGGAAAAGGCCGTGGCTTTATTCGTACGGATAGGCGGTACCCTCAAACTCCTTGTGGCGAGGGTTGGGGTATTCGCCTGAAGCCGTAAGAGCCTTGAGGCCTTTTGATTTATCAAACCACTTGGTGTGGAGGTTTTCTTCTGATTTATGGCTCAGGGGTTTGCCGAGCCATGAATCGTAAAGCGCCTTTACCTGCGTATTGTCCTGACTGGCGCGCTTGGGAAAGGCCGAATCGGCACTGTACACAGCGGCAGAGCGATCGCTCATGTAATCCTTGAAATCCTTGGCGGCGGCGTAGGCCTTGTTGGCCATGCGAACCCCAAGCAGCAACCCGCCGGAGAGAATACACGCGCCTTTCAGAAATCCGCGTCTGGTGGTGGCAATGATAGACATGGGCGGCCTCCTCTAGGCTTTGGGCTGGGTGTTGGCAAGACGCTGCTTCAATCCGGCAAACAGGCTTGTGGCCTTGCGTTCCGCGCTTTGCAGCACATTGGGCATGATGGGTTGCCCCCCGCCGCACACGCACCCGCCGGGACAGGCCATAAATTCAATGAAATGATACGGCGATTTGCCCGCCCGCACTTCATCGCACACCTGGGCAAAGCGCTTGGCCCCATGCACAACCGCCAGATGCAGTTCAATGCCGTTGACGGTTACCGTATATTCTTTCAGGCCTTTGAGGCCCCGCACCTGCTTGAAATCCCACGATTCCGGCCGCTTGCCGGTTACGGCCTGATAGGCGTAGCGCAAGGCTGCTTCCATAACACCGCCGGACACGCCGAAGATGGTCGCGCCGCCGGTGGATTCGCCCATGAGGCTATCACGCTGACCGTCGGGCAGCTTGGTAAAGTCAATGCCCGCCTGACGGATCATGTAGGCCAGTTCGCGCGTGGTCAGGGTGGCGTCGATGTCGCGCAGGTCATTCTGTGCATATTCCTGGCGCAAGCCTTCGTATTTTTTGGCTACGCAGGGCATGATGGAAACAGTATACAGGCTCTTGGGGTCGTACTTGGCCTTTTCTGCACCATAGGTTTTGGCAAGGCGGCCATTCATGGCCACAGGCGATTTACAGGATGAAAAATGCGGCAACAGGTCGGGATAGAAGGTTTCCGCATACTTTTGCCAGCCGGGACAGCAGGAGGTGAATTGCGGCAGATCGCGCTTTGCGCCGAGGCGCTCCACAAATTCCGAGGCTTCTTCCCAGATGGTCACGTCAGCAGCAAATTCCGTATCCCAGCAATTGGAGAAACCAAGCTGCTTGAGGGCTGCCAGCATTTTGCCTGTTGTAACGCTGCCGGGGGCCAGGCCAAAGGCTTCGCCCAGCGCGTAACGCACAGAAGGCGCTGGCATGGCAATACATTTGACGCTTTTATCCTGCAATTTCTTTTGCAGCTCCGGCACCCAGGTCTGCACCTCATAGATGGCCATTTCGGGGCAGTGGGTCAGGCACTGGGCGCAGTTGATACATGGTTCGGGGTGGGCAATCTTGTGAGTGAGGCCGGTTTCGCCATAAATGGCGCCGCTGGGGCAGTATTCCTGACAGGAATCGCAGCCGATGCATTTTTCGGGATCAATCTGCACAAAAAACATCTTGTCGCCGTCCGCGCCCTGGGGGGGCACATTGAGCTCGTACGCGATGTGTTCCATTTCAATGCGCGGCATTACAGCCTCCTGGCGGGTAACAGGTTGATTTGTTCACAGCGGCGCGTTTGCGTCCGCCCGGTAATTCTGCAAGTAAATTAAGCCCTAGGCCGATGCGTGAGGCGCGCCAGAAGCTGCACAGGGCACAAGGCCTGAAACAACATCCTGTGCCGCTGGCTCCTGCCAACAGGCAAGGGTGTGGCTGCGCCCCGCCCCTTCAATGGCCTTGCGCGCGCCAAGCATGTCCACACGGTTCTTGTTGTCGTAAATGCAGTACTGACTGCCGTAAGCTGACGGCGTAAACGAGGGCATGAGCACATTGCCGCCCGCCAGCAGGCCGTTGCGTTGCCCGCCTTGCGCGTCCACCGTTGCCAGTGCCGTAGTGGCGGGAATGTTGGCCCAGGGCATGACAATGCGCATGACGGCCATCACACGCAGTGCGAGCTGCGCGCTGCCCGCAGGATACGCGCCAAGCGGCGTGTCGTGCTGCGGAATGAACGGCCCGGCCCCGCACATGGAAACCCCAAGCCTGCGGGCCAGAATAATGTCGTCCGCCAGCGTGTTCAGGCTCTGACCGGGCAGGCCCACCATAAAACCGGAGCCGATTTCGTAGCCAAGCCGCTGCAAAACACGCAGGCTGGCAATGCGCTCTGCCAGCACATGCCCAGGGTGCAGGGCCTCGTAGAGCAATGGATCGGCGGTTTCGTGCTTGAGCAGAAAACGCACTGCGCCAGCTTCTTTCCACAGGGCATATGCCGCGCGCGGATGCTCGCCAACGCTCAGGGTCACGGGCACGTTGAGCCCGCCGCGCAGGCAGTCAATCACGTCGGCCAACCACATGGGGTCAATGGCGTATTCACCCGATTGCAGCACAATGGTGTCTGCACCCAAGGCAACGGCCCGCGTGGCGGCTGCCATGATCTCCGCCTTGGCAAGCGTGTACCGCCGCAGATTGCCGTTCTCGCAGCGCAAACCGCAGTAGCGGCAGTTGCGCCTGCATGAATTTGAAAATTCTATGAGGCCGCGAACATGCACGTGTGCGCCTTTTTCTTCTTCCAGCACACGGGCGGCACGTTCGCACACCGCCTCAACGGGCTGTGCAAACAGGAGATCAAGTATTTCTTCGCGACGCATGCTTTACCATCCAATCCTGTGCCATGAACCGCCACTGCCAGCCAAACCAGCACGTGTGCAGCCCGATATGTCCAATGCCCTGAAAATATGTGTTACAAAATTTAAAAAAGTAACACCAGACAAGCAAAAAATACCCGAAAAAGATTCCACACAGCTGTGTTCGCCCACGCAAGCGTTGCCGCTATAGTTATGACAGCACGGCATGTGCGCACAGTGTTTTGAGCAGATTGCTCTCTAGTAACACTTTTGTCAATTACGTAACAACATTTTATTTAACAAAAAGGAACCATCTTGCTCAACGCACAATTTAACATCTGTTAATTAAGACAGTTAGCTTGTTTTGCCCGCAACCGGATTTCAGGCGCACTACCCGCTCAGGCCTGTGAAACGGCGTCAAAAGCCGTCAGGGCAGCGGGAAAAGGCTCAAGAACCCTGCGCAACACGCCCTGCACATGCGAGATAGCCAGCCCGTAGTTGGTCATGGGAATCCCCTGCTCTTGGGCACGCCCCAGGCGCGCAAGCATGCTCTGCCGATTGAAGGTGCAGGCTCCGCAGTGGATTATGAGCTTGTAGGGGCTAAGATCGTCGGGGAAATCCCGCCCCGCCAGATTATCCACGCGGATGTCGCCCCCGGCGTATTGCCTGAGCCAGCGCGGTATCTTGACCCGTCCGATGTCGTCCGCCGAAGGATGATGCCCGCAGGCCTCGGACACCAGCACGGCATCGCCGGGCTGCAACTGGTCTATGGCAGCCGCCCCCCTGGCAAAAGCCGCCAGATCGCCCTTGAACCGGGCCATGAGGATGGAAAACGTGGTCAGTGGGATATCTGGCGGCGTGTCCGCCACAGTCTTGAGCACAATCTGCGAATCGCAGACCACGAGAGCGGGTTTATTGTTCAGCCGGGCCAGCGCAGGGGCCAGTTCCCGCTCTTTCACCACCATGCAGGAGGCGTCGCTGTCGAGAATATCGCGTATGGCCTGCACCTGCGGCAGTATGAGCCGCCCCTTGGGCGCGCCAAGGTCGATGGGAACCACCAGCACTGCCAGCTCGCCCGCTGGCAGCAGGTCGCCCAGCAGGCGCGGCTCTGCAAACCAGTGTTCCGGCGCAAGGGCCGCCAGAGCTTCACGCACCTGCCCCATGCCCTTGCCTGTCATGGCGGATACGCTCATCCAGCGGATACCGTCCTTATCCAGCCCGCCAAGCTGCCCGGCAGAAGGGGCCGCCAGATCGCACTTGCCAAAAACCACACCAAAAGGAATTTTGCGCTCACGCAACTGGCCTACAAAAAAATCTTCATACTCGCCCCACTGCCCCGGCTCTACGGCCAGCAGGGCAACATCCGTGCGCTCAAGGGCCTTAAGCGTGCGCTCCTTGCGCAGCTCGCCCAGCGCGCCCACATCGTCAATGCCCGCAGTATCAATAAATACCACAGGCCCGAGGGGCGCCAGTTCCAGCGTTTTTTCCACAGGATCGGTGGTTGTGCCGGGCGTGTCGGAAACAATGGAAACCTGCTGCCCCGCCAGTGCGTTGAGCAGGGAAGACTTGCCAACATTGCGCCGACCATAGATGCCTATGTGCAGGCGCAGACTTTTGGGTGTTTCATTCATGCCAGAAGCTCCGGTTGCGTAAATTACCCATCTGATGCCCTACCTGTGTCCAAGCGCGGTTGCGGCCTCTGCGCTGAGCAGGCTGTCCACATCTTCCGCCTTCATCAGGCCCATCTCCAGCACCACGGCGCGCACGCTCTGCCCTGTTTTGTGCGCCTGGGCGGCAATTTCGCCCGCAAGCGCATAGCCAAGCACCGGCACAAGCGCAGTAACCGTGGCAAATGACCTGGCAAGATGACGGGCGCAGGCGGCTTCGTCAGCCTCAAGGCCCAGCACGCAATTTTCGGCCAGCATGGTATTGGCCTGCGCCAGCAGATGCATGCTGCCAAGCAGGCAATCCGCCAGCAGCGGCATGAATGCGTTGAGCTCCAGTTGCCCCAGAAATGCGGCCTGAGTCACGGCGCTGTCATCGGCCATGACCCGCAGAGCGGCCTGTGATGCGGCCTCGCATATTACGGGGTTGACCTTGCCCGGCATGATGCTTGACCCAGCCTGCATTGCAGGCAGTTTAAGCTCGCCGATTCCCGCCGACGGGCCGGATGAAAGCAAGCGCAAATCAGCGCAAATTTTGAATAAATTTACTGCATGAGCTTTAAGAATGCCGGAAACTTCAACCAGTGGATCAACATTCTGCGTGGCGTCCATCAGATTTTCTGCCCGCGAAAGGCCCAGCCCCGTGACCTCGCGCAGCTTTTCGACCACCAGAAAAATGTATTTGCGGGGGGCGGTTATGCCCGTACCCACCGCCGTGCCGCCAAGGTTGACCACGCGCAGCCGCTCTGCGCACTTGAACACGCGCCAGCGGTCGCGCGAGAGGCATTCCGCCCAGGCGGAACACTCCATGCCAAGGGTCACGGGCACGGCATCCTGCAACTGGGTGCGGCCCACCTTGAGAATATGGCGAAAGGCCAGTTCTTTTTCCTGAAAGGCAGATTGCAGGGCGGCAATGGCCTGTTCCAGATCCTTGAGCAGAAACAGGGCGGCAACCCTCACCGCAGTTGGGTACACATCGTTGGTGGACTGGTGAAGGTTCACATGACGCAGGGGGGCTATGCGGGCGTAAGAGCCAAGGCTGCCCCCAAGCAGTTCTTCGGCCCGGTTGGCGAGTACCTCGTTCATATTCATGTTGGTGGACGTTCCCGCGCCGCCTTGCAGGGCATCCACCACAAAGGCATGAGCCAGACCGCCATCGGCAACCTCGCGGCAGGCATGGGCAATGGCCTGCGCCTCGGCCTGGGGCAGATAGCCAAGCTCCTCGTTGGCGCGACAGCAGGCCAGCTTGACGAGAGCCATCGCCCGCACAAGCTCCGGCCTGACGGCACGGCCCGAAAGTGGGAAATTTGCCAGCGCACGGGCCGTATGCACGCCCCAGTATGCCGACAGGGGAACATCCACTGCGCCCAGTGCGTCCGATTCCTGCCTGTACGGCTGCGTAGTTAGCTGCGCAACACCCGCCTGCGCGCCGGAACTGCTCATCAGTCACCCCTCCCTGCAACGGTCATTTCCTCCGCCACAGCTTCAAACCAAGCCCCACCCGCTGGCTGCTACTTTATCGCCCGCAGGGCAAACATGGGCACAGGATTGTATGTTTCATCGCGGTGGGCGTAGATGCGCGCGCTCAGGCCGTGGTCGCACCAGCAGTCTGAAAAACCAGAGCTGCGCAGGGTCTGCACGTCCCATACCGGGCGGGATTCTGAACTGAGCGGCAACTGGCGGCGAATGTTTTCGCATTCAAGCATCATGTCGTCATTTACGCCCGCATGGGCGTGAACGCCCGGCTGATGCGCCAAATCCAGAAAAGAAACCGAGCCGTAGTCAGCGTCAAAATTCAGGAGCACCCCGCCGGGCCGCAGCACCCGGTTCCACTCCCGGTATGCGGCAGCGGCATCCTGAAGTGTCCAGGTGAGGTTGCGCGAAATCACCGCGTCAAAACTTGCGGATTCAAACTCAAGGCAACAGGCGTCCATGCGCTGAAAGGCCACATCGCACCCGGCTTTCCGGGCAAGGGCCGCGCCTTCATCCAGCATGGCCTGGGTCATGTCCACGCCGCAGACGCAATGTCCCTGCTCTGCCAGCAGTATGGCGAAAAATCCGGCCCCTGTACCCACATCAAGGATGCGCAATGGCCTAGCCTCTGGCAGATGGGGCATGATTTCCGCCAGCCACAGGGATTTTTTCTCACAGGCAAGCTCATGACGCCGTATTTCGCCATAGCTTTCGGCCCGGCGCGACCAGTAGTTTTCTATGCGGCCCGTGAGCGTCGGGCCGGGGACGGGCAGGGCATCCGGGATGGCGCAGGCTGTATCTGCGGCGTAGCGGTTCATAACTGCTCCTTTACTGTTAACGTCTTGATGCGGCTTATCCATTCCAAGCCGAACGAAACAGGATTGCCGAACTCACCAATTTTTGCGCGTAGGGGTGCGAAACGCCAGCCAGCCCTGTGCCTGCGGCCTGTTCCACAATGCGGCCCTGATGCATAAAAAGAATATCATCGCACAGATAGGTCACGGCCTGAAGGTCGTGCGCAATAAAAAAATAGGTCATGTTGCCCTTGAGCTCGCGCATCAGGTCAAGAATGCGGGTCTGCACCGAAACATCCAGCGAGCTGATGGCCTCGTCAAAGACCACAAAGCGGGGATCCGTGGCGATGGCGCGGGCAATGCACACCCGCTGCAACTGACCGCCGCTGACCTCATGGGGCAAGCGGTCTGCAAGGTTTGCGGCAAGGCCCACGCGCTCCATCAGCGCAAGCACTGCCCTGTCCGACCCTGTGCCTCTGCCGCAGGCCAGCAAAGGCTCGCGGATGATGCTGCGGATGGTGTAGGCCGGATTGACCGAAGTTGTGTAATCCTGAAAAACCACGCTCATACGGCCAGGATTGCACCGCAGCCACTGGCCCACACTCTGCCCTTCTAGCAATACCGTGCCGCTGCTTGGGCGCTCCAGCCCGAGAACAATGCGGCTCAGCGTGCTTTTGCCGCTGCCGCTCTCGCCCACCAGCCCCACTGTCGCGCCCACGGGGATGTGAAAACTCACGTCATGCAGCACAGGCTTTGGTTCTGGATTCCACAATCCGCCCTTGCCATAGCTTTTGCAGATATTTCTTACCTCAAGCATGGGCGCACTCCAGCATGGCTTCAAAGCCCCGCGTCAGCGCAAGCCTCCTGCGGATGAGATACTGCGTATATTCGTGCTGTGGCGCGTTGAACACTGTTTCCGCAGGGCCGTATTCCACGCAGCGGCCATCCTTCATCACAAGCACGGCATCTGCCAGACGCTGCACCACGCCCAGATCGTGCGAAACAAAGATCATGGCGGTATTGCACTGTGCCCGCAGTTCCAGAAACCGTTGCACGACCTCAAACTGCGTTTCCGCATCCAGTGCTGTGGTGGGTTCGTCGGCAACAATGATCTGCGGCTCAAGGGCCAATGCTAGGGCGATCATGCAGCGTTGCAGCATGCCGCCCGAAAGCTCGTGCGGGTAGCTGCGCAAAATTTCCTGCGGTGCGTCAAGGCGCACGCGTCCGAACATGGTTACGGCCAGATCATCGGCCTGCCCGGCGGTGTACGCCCCATGCGCAGTCAGGGTTTCTCTAAACTGCGCCCCCATGGTGTACAGGGGGTCAAAGGCCGTCATGGGCTGTTGCAAGACCATGGCAATCTTGCTGCCCCGGAGCTGGCGCATCTGCTCCGCCGGGGCATGCACAAGATCAATACCATTAAAAACAGCTGTGCCCTCTCCCGCAAGCGTGGGCGGCAACAGGCCCATGATGCTGCGACAGGTCAGGGTTTTGCCGCTGCCGCTTTCGCCCACAATGCCAAGGCAGGCCCCGGCGGCAAGCGTAAAGCTCACGCCGTGCACAAGCTCCTGCCCGTTTGCGCGCTGCACCACGCGCAGATCGCGCACATCAAGGACATCGGGCACATGGGGTGCTGCGCCGCAGAACGGTTCCTGCTTTTGGCAATCTGTATTGAACGCGCTCACAGGCTCACTCCCTGCAGGGTAGTGTGGGCTGGGTCAATGGCATCGCGCAGGCTGTCGCCCAAAAAGTTGAAGGCCGCCACAACCAGCAGGATTGTCAGCCCTGCGGGCAGCATCTGCTGCGGATACATGGACATGATGTCCTTGGCGTCGCTGAGCATGGCGCCCCACTCCGCCGTGGGCGGCTGTACGCCAAGGCCCAGAAAGGACAAAGCCGAAACCGACAGGATCACCGACCCGGTATCGAGTGTTGCCAGCACAATGATTTCGCCCAGCGCGCCGGGCAGCAGATGCCTGCGGAAGATGTGCCACATGCCGCAGCCCGCCACACGGGCAAAGCGCACATAATTGACGTCCGTATACTGCATGACCACAGAGCGAACCATGCGCGAATACCAGGGCCACTTGGCAATCACGCTGGCAATGACCACATTGCCAAGCCCCGGCCCAAGCATGCCCACTATGGCTAGAATGAGTACCTCGCTGGGGAAGGACATCATCACATCGCAAAAGCGCATGATGGTTTCGTCAACCTTGCCGCGACAGAAACCCGCCACAATGCCCAATCCGCTACCGATAACAAGGGTTATGCCCATTGTGAGCAACGAAAAGCCCAGGGTGGCGCGCCCGCCCCAGATAAGCCGGGACAATACGTCCCTGCCGAGCTGATCTGTGCCAAGGGGATGCACCAGAGACCATGCCGCAAATTTGTTTTTTATATCAATGGCCGTGGGGTCCCACGGAGCCGTCAGGGGCGCGCACAGGGCAAGCACCGCTACGGCAAGCAGAAAGCACAGGCAGATCATGCCCACAGGGTCGTTGCGCAGCCGCCGCCATACCCTCATGCCTGCCCCCTGGCGCGCAGGCGCGGATCAATGACTGCGCACAAGATGTCCACCAGCAGGTTGCAGCCCACAAACATCACGGCCATCAGCAGCACATAGGCCTGAATAACGGGGAAATCGCGGTTAAAAATGGCGGTGACGCACAGCCAGCCGAGGCCGGGCCAGGCGAAAATGGTTTCTACCACAAAAGTTCCGGCCATGAGCTTTGGCAGCGACATACCGAGCCCGGTCAGGGTGGATTGCAGGGAATTGCGAAATATATGACGCCAGATCATGCCCCGCGTGAGGCCCCTTGCCCGCGCATAGAGCACGGAAGGCTTCTGCTTGTTCAGCACCATGCTATTACGCAGAAGCCGCGCATAGGTGGAAATATAGGACAAGGAGAGTGTCGCTGCGGGCAGAATGACCGAGCTTGCGCCCTGCATGCCGCTGGTGGGCAACCAGTTGAGCTTGACGGAAAAGAGCCACATGAGCAGCAGCCCGGCCCAGAAACCGGGCGTGGCCGTGCCAAGAAAAATGAAACTCCGCAACAGGTAATCCACGGTGCGCCCCTCATACATGGCGCACAAAAAAGCCATGCCCACGCTGCACACCGCCATGAACAAGGTTGCCGTCAGCGCCAGCCACAAGGTGGGGGGCAGCGCCCGGGCCAGCTCCTGCGCAACGGGCTTGTTGTCCACATAGCGCCTGCCCAGATCGCCCTGCGCTACAGCGCACATCCAGTCCGCATAGCGCGTCAGAAAAGGCTTGTTGAGACCAAGCTGCTCACGCGTGAGCGCCAGCACTTCATCCGTGGGCACTATCTCATTGACGCGGACTGCCACCTCGGCCGGGTCGCTTGGGCTGAGCTGGATGATGACGAATGAAACAAAGGAAATCCCCAGCAAAAGCGGGATTGTCAGCAAAAGGCGGCGTAGAATGTATGCTTTCATATATGTGGAGCATGGGGCACGGCCTCGCGCTGTGCAAAGCCGCGCCCCCGAACTGTGCCTGCTTTCTAGCGGGCGGGGGTGTTCTCGAAATACATTTTTTCAAAGGGTACTTCGTACTGCGACACGCCGAATCCAACGCCCTGCAATGCTTTGGAATGCACTGCCTTGGTGCGCGAGTATGAAATGGGAATATACACGCCCTCGTCATGCACGTAGGTCAGAATTTCCTTGTACATGGCTTTGCGAGTGGCTTCATTTGGCTCGATCATGAGCTGGCTGATGGTTTTATCCAGCCATTCCTTGCGTTCCATGCCCACCTGCGCCTGATAATCGCCGTGCGCGGGGATGCGCCAGGACGAAAGATAGGACTGCGGGTCATAAGGGGTTCCCCACGAAAGCGAGTATTGCAATTCAAAATCGCCAGTGCGCTGACGGTCAAGAAATGCCTGCTTTTCCTCGCCGATGATCTTCATTTCTATACCGACCTTTTTCAGATCGCTCTGCACGTATTCGGCAAGGGTGCGCTCCTGCGCGTTCTGCGAATTATAATACAGGCGCACTATGGCCTTTTGCCCGTCTTTGGCGCGCAAGCCATCGGGGCCGAGCTTCCAGCCAGCAGCCTCAAGCATGGCTGCGGCTTTTGCCGGGTCATAGCCGCGCGCGGGCAGGCCAAGGTCGCAATAGGGCACAGTGGACGAAATAAGCGTGTCGGCCACACTTTCCGTGCCGTTCAGAACGCCGTCCACGATGGCCTGCTTGTTGACCGCATATTGCAGGGCCATGCGCACAGCGCGGTCTTTGGTCACGGGCTGGTGCGCGTTGAGCAGGATAGCGCGCGAGGCAATGGGCTTGCTGATTAGGGTGGCGTACTTGCCTTCTTTTTGCAGCGCGTTAAAGGCGTCCATGTTCAGCATGTCGCCGTCTGCGCCAAAAACAAGGTCAATTTCACCCTTTTGCAGGGCAAGCATGATGGTCTGGTGGTCAGGCATGACGCGCCAGCGCACGGCCTGCAGCTTGGGCTGAGCGCCCCAGTAATTCTTGTTGGCCGTAAACAGCGCGTACTGCTTGTCCTTATGTTCGGTCAGCACCCAGGGGCCAGTGCCCACATAGCCGGAAACGCCGTCCTTGGTCTGACCGTTGATAAAGCAGTTGGGTGAAATCATGCGGAAAGGCCGCACAAGCCCCAGCTCCACCAGGGTGGGATAGTACGGGTGCTTGAGCACAAGCCTGTATGTGTGCGTGTCCACAACTTCGTTGCGCTCGATTTCGTTCACCATATCAAGCCATGCGTGGCGCAGCTTGTTGGCAACAATGGCGTCCATGTTCAGCTTGACGGCGGCGGCGTCAAAGGGCGCACCATCAGTAAAAGTCACGCCCTTGCGCAAATGGAATGTGTACACGCGGCCATCGGGCGAAATTTCCCAGCTTTCGGCAAGGCAGGGCTTCACACCCTCGGGGGTATTCACCACCAGCGGCTCAAAAACCATATTCTGGGCGGCCATTTCCCCGGAGTAAAGATGGGGATTGATGATGCGTATGTCCTTGGTGCTGGCGTAGACCATTTCGGTACGCTGCGCCTGGGCAGTGGATTTTTCATCATTCTGGCAGGCGGATATGTTCAGGCAGCAGATCAGGGCCGCCAGTACAAAACCGATTTTTCGCATATCGCGCTCCATGCGGCGAGGCAGATTTAGGGGTTGACAGTAGTAGCACTTTTTCTGCAAAGATAACATCGCCGTTGCAAGCAAATTCAGTAGCACGAACTGACAAAACGTGTCCATATGAAATCTTACGTCACTATCGAGGGAACGATGCGGAAAAAAGTTTTATCGCTTCTGGCTGCCGCAGCCTTGCTGCCGGGCCTTGCCGCCACTGCGCAGGCTGTGGACTTCAAGACCAAGGGCGTCTGGGTCATGAATTTTGAATATGGCGGCGGCGGCAATTTTATGGAACGGGGGCGCTCTATCAATGGCGTGCAGGCCAACCGCACCACAGGTTGGGGCCGTTATAATGAAGACCAGTTCGAGGCCAAGTCGCGTGTGCGCCTTCAGCTTGACGCCGTGGCATCAGAAGCGCTTTCCGGCACCGTATACTTTGAAATTGGCCGCCAGTACTGGGGGCAGTCCGGCAACAAGTCCGGCGCGGCTCTGGGGGCCGACGGCAACAACGTCATCAAGATCAAGCACAGTTACCTTGACTGGACCATGCCGCAAACCGATGTAAAGGTTCGCATGGGCATTCAGCGTATCTTTCTGCCGGACTACGTGACAGAAGCCTCGCAGTCCTTTGACGCCGACACCGCAGGCATAACGGTTTCCGTGCCCGTTAACGAACACCTCTCGATCACAGGATTCTGGGCGCGCGCCTACAATGACAACTGGGCCGGCAATGACAATTCTCCACAGAGCTATCTGGACAACTTTGATCTTTTTGGCCTTACCGCTCCCCTGCGTTTTGAAGGCGTCAACATCACGCCCTGGGGCCTTGTGGGCGCATTTGGCAGCAACACCTTTCGCAAGGGCAATGATTTTTACGGCAAGAACAACGATGGCGCGGGCGCGCTGGGCGTAGCCCCCGCCACCTATGCCCTCAGTAACGGAAAGGTCGGGCGGCAGATCGCCAATGCCTATTCCACCATTTTCTGGGCGGGCCTGACAGGCGAAGCCGTGGCCTGGAATCCCTTCCGGCTGGCGTGGAGCTTTAACTACGGGCAGTCGGACACAGGCGTTGAAACCCTGAACCGCAAGGGCTGGTACGGCTCCCTGTTGGCAGAATACAGCATGGATTGGGGTGTGCCCGGTATCTACGGCTGGTATACAAGCGGCGACGACGGCAACGTGAAAAACGGCTCCGAGCGCATGCCCACCATTGAAGCCAACAACGAAAGCACCAACGGGCTGGACAGCTTTGGTACGCTTGGCACACTCACCCTTGGGCGCGATACCCTGCTTGGCTCCACCTTTGTGGGAACCTGGGGCGTGGGCGCGCGGGTCAAGGACGTGAGCTTTCTGGACAAGCTCAAGCACACCTTCCACGCTAACCTGCTTGGCGGCACCAACAGCCCCACCATGGCCAAGTACATCAAGGGACAGAAGGATGTGGACGGGCAAACCCTGTTCCGCCCCGATGTAACCCCCGGCAGCATGGGCGACTTTAACACGGCCAACTACTACGGCCTGTACCTGACCTCGCGCGACTACGCTGCGGAATTTGGCGTCACCTCCACCTACCAGATGTACGACAACTTCAAAATTCTGGTGGAAGCCAACTACATTGCCCTGTGGCTTGACCAGTCCAAGGATGTCTGGGGCGGCTACAGCACCACAAGCGGCGCTCGTATGGGCGGCGTCACCACCCAGGACGCCTGGAACGTCAACATGAGCTTTATCTACAAATTCTAAAGGCTCCGCGCCAAGCATATACCACTGAGTCCGGCAGGGAGGCTGATCCAGCAGCTTCCCTGCCGGGTACAATCCCCCCTCTTTTGCCAGCATACCACGCGGGCATTCTTGCAGATATTCATGGTATCACAAGCTTGACTGTACCTTAGTCAAGCTATAGTTTGTGTTACAATTTTTTAAAAAATAACATAAATTAACAAGATGGGCGGCATCCTTGCGCCCTTTTGCTGTATACGTGCGCCCACTCTGTAACACTTTTTTGTATTACATAGCACACTAAAAGATTGTGCAGCAATCCCCTGCGAAAAGCCCACGCGCACCCCGCGCGACAGGTATAAGAAGGAGGAAGACGTGTAATGAACAAGGTTTCAGCAATTGTGGCGGCTGCCGTGCTTGCAGGCCACTGTCTTTGCGTTCAGCCGGGCTGGGCGGCAGAGACTCCACCCGAAACAGGAGGCCAGGAGGCCCCTGCCCCAAAGGCAGACCTCACGCAGGGCAGCCTGACAGCCTACGACCTGCCCGCCGTAACCACCTTCGGCGTGGCCGATCAGGCGCCCACGGTTCCTGTGCAGACGCGGTTCGGCACACAGTACAACGTGGTGACTGAAGAGCAGATCCGCCTCCAGAACTCCCTTGATTTTTATGACGCCCTGCGCAACGTGCCGGGCGTCATGTATCAGAAAAAGAACATCATCGGCGGGCAAACCAGCGCGAGCCTCTATGTGCGCGGGCGTGGCGCAAGCCATCCCAGCCCTGACATCAATATCTTTTTTGATGACGTGCCGCGTAGTGGCGTGTTGTACGGGCAGGCCCTGGCTGACGGCATCCCGGTATACGCCCTCGGGGGGATGGAAATTTATAAGTATCCCCAGCCTTCGCGCTTTGGCACCGGTTATGCCATGCTGAACTTTATTCCCAAATACATGACCAAGGAAGGTTATGAACTGCGCATCGGCGCAGAGGGCGGCAGCTTTGGCACCGTGGCCGAAAATGTGGGCATGGGCGCAAAAAAAGACAATGTAGATATTTACGCCGCGCAAAGCCTTGTCAGCACGCTGGGGCACAAGGATCACACCGCCGCCTACCAGGCGAGTTACTATGGCAACATGGGCATAGGCCTGTCTGACAACTGGTCATTGCGTATGATGGCCAACCGTGTGGATGCCCAGACTCAGGTTCCCAACAATCCCATTACCAATACCCGCACCACAGACCGCTATGATACACAGACAAGCCTTGCCACGCTGAGCCTCATCAATAAGTACAATAATGCCAATGGGTACCTCAAAGGCTATTACAACGACACCCTGTTTTACCTGCGCGGCGAAAATTCCAACAAAACCACATCAGTGCAAACCAACAATCTGTACGGATTGCGAGGCCGCGAAACCTATTCCATTTGGGAAGGCAGCGAGATCGTCAACGGCTTTGACCTTGATATCAGCGACCTGCGCAACGACCAGCGGACGTATGCCACAGATTCCACAACATCGTGGGAATTTCCGCAGCACAGGATGTTTTCGCCCTACGCCGCCGTCAGCCAGATGTTTGGCAGCAAGGAGAGCTTTCATGTTACGCCTTCCGCTGGTCTGCGCCTGTACACAAGCAACCTTTTTGAAGACAAGACCGCCCCGCAGGCTGGCCTTGTGCTTGGCTACAACAACACCAATCTTGGCCTCAACTACGCGCGGGGCGTCAACTATCCAAGCCCTGTCATCCTGCAAAATCTGCTGACCAACAAAACATCGCTGCCTTCCGGCCTGAATACCAAGGATATTCGCCCCGAAGTGGTGGACCACTATGAAATGTCGCTCAGCCACACCCAACCGGGGCTGTTCACGGCAAGCGCCACGGTTTTTCACGATGACGGCCGCGACAGGCTACGCGCCTATATGTACGGGAACGCCAACCCCACCAGCGACTTTTTCACCTCTTCCGCTTCTGAATACAAAATTGACGGACTTGAACTTGCTGGCAGCGTCACGCCCACAGACAACCTTGAGCTCTTTGTGGGCGCAACATGGCTGAAAACATGGGCCAAGGGCGATGACGGCGAAACTACAAACAAAATGCCTTATACGCCTGCCTTTACCTTGCAAACCGGCTTCAAGTGGAAGTTCTTTGACCACTTCCAGCTCAGCGGCGATTACCAGTATCTCAAGGATGTTTACGCAGGCACATGGGGGCGTACTGCAAATCCAAGATCACCGTCCAGCAACGTGACCACGCTGAATGAAATAAATCGGCTGCCCGACATCAACGTGTTCAACGCAAGGCTGGACTACACCTTCAGCTACGACGACATGCACATTGAAGAAGGCAAGGTCTTTGTGGCGGTAAACAACATTTTTAACACGCCCTACGCTTACAGCATGGAGATTTCCGGCAACAACCGGGGGCTTTACAACATGCCCGGCACAAACGTCATGGTTGGTTTTGACCTCAAGTTCTAACCAGTAAAGCGCCGCCTTGCGTTCAGGGCGGCGCTTTTTCAGGAGGCAGCATGAGCAACAACCCTGCACAACAGGCTGAAAGAACGGAATTTTTCAACGCGCACGCCACCGGGTGGGAGGCCCGCAACTATCCGCCGGAAAAACTCAGGCAGGTTGACCAGCTGGTTCAGGGACTGCCCCTGGTGCATGCCCGGGTTATTCTGGATGTGGGCTGCGGCGAAGGGGTACTACAGCCTTTTTTGCAAAAATATGCCGAGGCTGATGCGTCATTCCTGGCACTCGACCCTTCCGCAGCAATGCTCAAATGTCTTTCCGCGCGCTTTTCCCATGTGCGTACATATCAGGCTGCAGCAGAATGCATGCCCCTGCCGGATGCCAGCGTGGACATGGTTATCTGTTTTTCGGCCTTTCCGCATGTGGCAGACAAAAAAGCCGCCGCTCGCGAATTTTATCGTGTTCTGCGCCCTGCTGGCCGGGCCTATGTGCTGCACATAGATGGCCGTGAAAAACTCAATCAGCTTCATGACAGCCACCACGCCGTTGAAGGCGATCATCTGCCCTGCCCCACGGGCATGCGCATCATCTTTTCCGAGGCTGGTTTTACGAACATTGAGGCCAACGAAGGGCCAGACCACTTCCACTTTTGCGCTATAAAATAGCTGGGATACGCCATGAAAAAATTTTCCGCCCTTCTGTGGCTTGCCCTGATCCTCATTCCCCTTTCCGCAACGGCGGCAGAACCGCTGCGCGTTGTGGCCGGAACTTCGCTTATTTCAGATATTGTTGCCGACCTCACTGATGGCAAAAGCGAAACGCTCACCCTGATTCAAGGTTCAAGTTGTCCCGGTCATGAGAATGCCAGCACCGGGGATTATGTTTTTGCCGCCAAGGCTAACCTGCTGCTCGTTCACCCGTTTCAGCGCCATCTGCAGCAGGTCGATGCCATGCTCCAGGCTGTGGGCAACCCTTTGCTTGCTATTGTTGAAGTAAGTCCGCGTGGCAGCTGGCTCATACCCGATATACAAAAGCAGGCCGTGCAGGAAATTGCAGCGGCGCTCGAAGGCGCGGCCCCAGAGCTTGCGCCGGTTGTCAGGCGGAGGACGCTGCAAAGGTTGCAAAAAATTGACGCCATTGCCGCAGAATGCCGCTCTGCGCTTGCTGCCACGCAGGGATTGCCTGTTATCGCCGCTTACATGCAGGCAGAATTTGTAAAATGGGCGGGCTTTGACGTGATACACACCTTTGGCAGGGCTGAAGACGTTAACGCACGCGGGTTGGCTGAGATTTTGAGCGCAGTCAAAGGCATCCCTGTGGCGGGTGTGATGGATAATTATCAGAGCGGGCCAGACGCGGGGCTACCGCTGGCGCTGGAGCTTGGGGTGCCACACGTGGTGCTTTCCAATTTTCCCGGCTCCAGCGACGACGCGCCGGACTATTTCAGCCTGTTGCGCCGTAACGTAGCACAATTGCAAACCATAAAGGCAAAGCCGTGAACCCGTGCCTGGCCGAACTGAGCAACGTCAGCGTTCACTACGGCAAGCGATGCATCCTGAACGGTATAAACCTGCGCATCGAAAAGGGTGATTTCTGGACGCTCATCGGCCCCAACGGCGCGGGCAAGTCCACGCTGATGGGGCTTTTTAACGGGCTTACGCCACACAATGGCGGCACGGTGTATTTTAAAGGTAAAAGTATAAGATCAGACATGCTGGGCGAGGTACGCCGTCAGGTGGCGCATGTTTTTCAGGCTACCGACCTTGATCCCAAGATGCCGCTTTCTGTCTTTGCTTCCGTACTCAGCGGCACCTATGGGCGGCTGGGGCTTTTTCGCTGGCCGGGTAAAAAAGAAAAAAAACTTGCCATGCAATCACTTGAAGTCGTTGGCCTTGAGCACCTGGCCCAGCGGCCTATCGGACACCTTTCTGGCGGCGAAAGGCAACGGGTGGCGCTTGCCCGCGCCCTGGCGCAGGAGCCGGAACTGCTGCTGCTTGACGAACCCACAGCAGCGCTGGACTGGCGCGCGCAACGGGACATTTGCAATGCCGTTGCCACGCTGCGTGAAGCATTCAACCTCACCGTCATCATGGTGACGCATGACCTCAACGCAGTGTTTGCACTGGCCCAAAAGGTTGCCATGCTGCGGGCTGGCGGCATGCTCTGGCAGGGCGTGGCGCAGGATGCAGTCAATGCTGACCTCCTGAGCAGGCTGTATGATGTGCCCATTCAGATAGCGCACAGCGGCGAGCGCATGGCGGCCCTGTTTTAACCAGGCGGCCTGCATGACAAATAACTCCGGGTGAAATATGGATGACTTTTTTCAGTATGCCTTTTTGCAAAGGGCATTGCTTATGGCCTTGCTTGGCGGTTCTGTTTGCGGGGCAATGGGCGTCTTTGTGGTGTTGTGGCGCATGAGTCTGGTGGGAATGTGCGTTTCGCACGCCGCCTTTGCCGGGGCACTGCTTGCTTTGTGGCTTGGCGCTCCACCGCTGGCCGGAGGGCTTGCGGCCAGCCTTGGGGCAGCCTCTGCGGTGGGGCCGCTTGCCGAAAAGCCCGGTTTCAGCCTTGATACTGCCATGGGTGTTGTTTTTTCGGTGGTCATGAGCCTGGCCATGCTGGCATTGGGCCTCATGCCCGGCGCACGGACAGAAGGCCTGCGCCTCATATGGGGGAGCCTGCTCACGGTCACCCTCTTTGACCTGCAACTCATGGCCGCAACGGCCTTGCTTCTGTTTGGATTTGTCTTTCTGTTTTTCAAAGAAATCGAGGCAATCATGGGGCAAAGGCACGCTGCGATGGCTGCGGGAATCCCCGTCAAGGGCATCCACTATGCCTGCCTCATTTTGATGGGACTGGTGGTAGCTTTTGCCCTCAAGGCAATCGGCGGCTTATTGATATATGCGCTCATTGTTACACCAGCAGCCACGGCACTGCAGATCACCTATCGCCTGAGCCGCATGTTTCTGCTGGCCGCCCTGTTCGGCGCGATGGCTTCCGTTGCGGGCCTGTGGCTTTCATTCCACTGGGCTGTGCCGCCGGGGGCCGTTATTGTGCTGGTGTCTTCCGCCTTACTGGTTGCAGCCATGGTCTTTTCGCCCAAGAAGGCATGCCGGATCG
Source organism: Desulfovibrio faecalis (assembly GCF_053570625.1). Classification (NCBI taxonomy): domain Bacteria; kingdom Pseudomonadati; phylum Thermodesulfobacteriota; class Desulfovibrionia; order Desulfovibrionales; family Desulfovibrionaceae; genus Desulfovibrio; species Desulfovibrio faecalis. The sequence continues at coordinate 2,117,935 of NZ_JBRBQR010000001.1, read as the reverse complement.
AACACGCATCCCCTGTGGAACAGAGCAATCAGGGCTGATCATTATGGCCCTTTAAGCACAAAAAGCATGGGAATACGCACCACACAGGGAATGGCCTTGCCCTCACGCTGGGCAGGCTTGAACGATGAAGACTGCACACAGGCCAGCGCCGCATCGGCAAAATCTTCATGATCAGCCAGTAACACGCGGGCGCGGAGCAGCTTGCCATGCGTATCAAGATAGGCTTCCACAACCGCCTTTCCTTCAAGATTACGGCGCTGGGCAGCGCGGGGGTACCGCAATGGAGCCTGCCGTAAAAATCGCGGCCCGCCCTGAGCATTCCAAGGCATAACCTGCGGATGGGGGGAACCATCCCCCTGCACAGCGCCCGTGGCCTGCTCCATAGAACCAGAGCCGCTGCTGGCAGAGCCTTGACCGCCATCACCACCAGACTGAGCTGGCAGGCCGGTTTGGGCAGACTGCCCAGTGGCGGTGGTTACTTGCTGGGGAGTTGGTTCGACCGATTGCTCCTGCCTGCGTTGCGGGGGCTGCGCCTTGTGATTGCCAAAGGGCCTTTCTGCCTGTTTCGGTTTAACGGAATGCTTTTTTACAGGAACAGCCTCAGCCACCTTTTGCTCGGCTTTTGCTGCTGTTTCTGTCATTGGCTGCATAACTGGAACATTCTCAGCCATGCCGTCCGCAGCCTGTGCCTGCTGCCCCACCTCTCCTGCCAATGAACTCCCCACACCTGCCAGACTGACCATCACTGCCCCGCCTGATTGAACCGGAAGATACCGGGGCAAGGCATAGGCTCCTGCCAGCAGGCATGTCGCAAGAACAACATGCAGAATGACGGAAAAACCCATCCCGCGTGCAAACAGACGTTTGCTGCGTCGAGGCGGCGGACAATCAAGGGGCAACAAGGGACCCTCCAGAACAGTGCAGGTCAGGAATATATGAAACCAGACTGCAATTATGGCCCAAATTGTGAACACGAACTTCTAAATCATAACACGAAGAGTAGTAGTACAAAAAAAATAAATATGCCACTACCACGCCTTGCGCCATCCCTCCCGATCCAAACCAGCTCGGGCTATTCGAAAATTGTAATTTTTTATACTTAAAAACAAGTGTGTTAAATGTTTTAAAAACTAATTACTAGCTATAAACACTATATCTTACTTATTATTGCGTTACTATCTACTATTACCAACTGACTAAACAACTGCTAAATAACTATCTATAACCATCACAAATATAAAACTATATTCAAATTACATTAAAATATTTAATACAAACAGTAACTTGATTGATATTCTCTCAACAACGTTATTGTCTTTTGCTTTAATTATGCTACTACAAACGTTAAATACTTTGGCAAAATTGCAACACATTTATTATATGCAATTATTAGCTTGCTATATAGATGCCATAAAAATGCAACCGTAAAACAAGAAAATGAAATAAGACAAACGTGTTACGGAGGAAGCCACCATGCTTGCCGATCTCAAGATTGCCCGCAAACTCAGTCTTCTGCTCGTATTGCCCATGGCGACTTTTCTCTTTGTTGTTTCAGCAGAGAATATTCAGCGCTGGAAGACGATTGACCACCTTAAAGCCATAGAGCGCTCGCTGGTTGTCAGCCTTTCTGCTGGTGAACTTATCCACGAGCTGCAAAAGGAGCGCGGTTACACGGCTGGGTTCCTGGGCAGCAAGGGTAAAAGATTTGCTTCCGAGCTGACGGAACAGACAGACAAGTCAAATTCCGCCTACAAAAACTTTACTGCCGTGCTTGCTGGTGCGGATAGTCAGGAAAATGGTTCCCTTGCCAGAATATTTGCTGCATCCAATCAAAAGTTTACAGACCTTTCAGCAACCAGAACCGCCGCAAAAGATGCCCGCATTGACGCCCTCCAGGCCATTGCGGCGTACAACACCAGCATCAATGAACTGATCTCTGCGATTTCTGAACTGAACGCCCTCGCAGATCTTGCCTTTACATCAATCATTCAGCTTTTGCACGGCAAGGAGATTGCCGGACAGGAGCGTGCCACGCTCAACGCCGCCTTCTCTGCCGGAACCTTCAGCAAGCAGCTTTATCGCGACTGGCTCTACAGGGTCAGCTCACAAAACACCTACCTGCACTCGTTTGAGGAACTGGGCGGCAAGCCAGCGCAAAACCTGCTGCGAGGCAAAATGCAATCCGTTGACGACGAGGTGACGAAATTTCGCGATACTGCGTACGCCAACCTTGAAAAATCCAGCCTGGAGGCTGATCCGCAGCAATGGTTTGCCGCCGCCACACGCCGCATAGACAAGCTGATGGAAGTGGAAAAAAACTGGGGCGAACTGTTGCTGGAAAATGCCCGCGAAAAAATTCGTTCCGCACAACAAGAGCTCGTTGTTGATATTTCAGTGGCACTTCTGGTGGCTTTTTTCACCATTCTGCTGGGCTGGAGAATTTGCATCACTATCGGCAGGCCGGTACGCAGCACCCTGCGCTATGCCCAAGGCATCACGCAAGGGGATTTTGATTCGGTTCTGACAGTCAAACAAAATGACGAGATCGGCGGCCTTGCCGATGTGCTGCGCGAAATGGTCGCCCGCCTGAAAGAACAGATTCAAGTAGCCCAAAAGCAGCATGCCCTTGCTGATGAACGCGGTAAACTGGCGGAACAGTGCAGAATAACTGCCGAGCATGCTGAGAAGGAAGCAAATACAAGAGCCAGCACCCTTGCAACGGCTGTAGACAAGATTCATGGCGTTGTGGAATCGCTCAATTGCGCGCTCAACAACCTTGAGGAACAGGTGCGCATTTCTACACAAGGCGCAAGCAGCCAGTCCAACAGGCTTGATACCACAACCAGCGCCATGCAGGAAATGAGTACTACCGTCATTGAAGTTGCAAAAAATGCTGCGGATGCCGCCCAAACGGCAGAGAATTCACACACCAAGGCAAGCGAAGGCTCCACAGTTGTTGCAAATGTTATTTGGTTCTTCCGGGTTTTCCGTGGGTAACCCCTGTCAGGAACTGGCCGGGTAGAGGTTTAGACCGCCACAGAAGAAGTAGATGGCTGTCTTGAAATGCTCCCGGTTCCTATAACCGCAAGCCTTCCTCTTGATGGCCATGATCTTGCTGTTGAGGCCCTCGGCCACGCCGTTGGTGATCCTGTGGCGGCAGAAGGTCAGGATGTTCTCAAGATGTCTCTGAATCAGTCCGCCCACTTTGCGCATTGGGGCAAGATCTGACCTGTTCACCCAGACCAGCCATCGCTTCACAAAACGTCTGGCCCATCCCGTGCTCAGGTACTTCCAGACGTCGTTCAGGCTTTCCTTCATGGCCCAGGCCTTGGCCACCTTGAGGTTCGCTGTCTTCAAGGCCTCCAGGGCTGGCCGGTGTTTGTCCGGCAGATTCTCCTCCCGGTATAGCCAGAGGAATTTCGTGCCCTTGAGTCGATGGTCATCCTGACTTGTGAGTTCGCGGTGCTCTTGCTTGCGTACCCGGTCCACAGCCTCGCCTACGTGTTTCATGACGTGGAACCGATCGTGAACGATTTTCCCCGCCGCGTCCGGCACATGTTTGAGCGTAGCTTTAAAATAGGGCTCCCACATGTCCATGGCCACGGCCTTGATCCGCTCCAACTGCGCCTTGGTGAACTGAAGGTAGTACCCCTCAAGGCTTTCGGCCTTACGCTCGTCGGCCACATACTCCACCGTGCTGCCGATCAGATCACAAACCACGGTCACATAGTCGTGCCCCTTGCGGAATGCCTTCTCGTCAACGCCAAGATACCGCGAGGGATTCGATTGCTTGCGCTCCCGGCCCCGGCGCACCGCCCTTTCCATGACACCCCATGCTTCGTCCCAGGTGATGCGCAGGATGCGCCGCGCTCCTGTTACGGTGGCGCACTCGGTCAGCACGTCGATGATCAATCGCTCCATCAATATGGTGAAACGTGCCTTGGACTCGGCCCAAGGCACGTTGACCTGAAGGACGCCATGCTCGGGGCAGTCCACTCGGGGAATCCGAGCATGCAGGAACGTCTTGAACTGGCACGTGTCCAGATGGCGCCAGACACGAGGCTCGGCATGGTCGCGGCAAGCCAGCTCTCGACCACAAGTAGGGCAAAACCAGCGAACACCAGGACCATGCTCCACGCGGATGTCTACCCGACCTTCCGCCGTGTCCAGTTCAACAGCCTCAACAAACCAGGGCTCGGTCAGCCCGAGAATCCGAAAATATAGGTCCGTATCCTTCATTGGTGCCCTCCGGGAAGGACATTAGCAGATCAGCTACCCACGGAAAACCCGGAAGAGCCTGTTATTTCTGCAATCGCTCAGGTGCAAGAGCAGTCCAACAAGATGAAGGTAGATATGGGCCTGCTCGGTCAGCAGGCTGAGGGCATTGGGCAAGTGCTCGATGTCATCAGTGATATTGCCGACCAGACCAATCTGTTGGCGCTCAATGCTGCCATTGAGGCTGCGCGCGCAGGCGATGCAGGGCGAGGTTTTGCCGTGGTCGCCGATGAAGTGCGCAAGCTGGCTGAAAAAACCATGACAGCGACCAAGGAGGTGGGAGAAGCCATCCATGCGGTTCAGGGCGGAACACGCAAACATATCTCGCATGTGGAGCAGTCCGCTGCAACCATTGAACAGGTCACGGTTCTGGCCCGGCAGTCTGGCGAAGCATTACAGGCGCTCGTGCAGCTGGCAAACGCCTCCACCATTCAGGCCCAGTCCATCGCCACAGCTTCTGAAGAACAGTCCGCCTCCAGCGAAACCATTCACAGCAGCCTTGAAGATATCAATCAGCTTGCCCTTAACACCGCAAACGCCATGGATCAGGCGACCTCAGTTCTCAACGAGCTGCGCACGCAGACCGACATTCTGGTCGGCGTTATGGCGGATTTAAACAGTTCCGGCATCAAGAAATCTGTTTTGATGTAAGGAGGTCAGCTAGAGTACATCTAAAATCTTGTACTTACAACAGTATACAGGCGCAAGGAGTACTGATATTTATTAACTGTGTCGGGTATTATTCAACCACCCTGCAACCATGTTCTTCTCGAGGTACTTATGGCTCATCTCGAAACTACTGAACAAGCCTTGCGTAATCGTGGTGTCAGCCGTCGAGATTTCATGAAATTCTGTGCGCTCACAGCCGTTGCCATGGGCCTTGGCCCCGGAGCGGATCTGGCAATCGCACAGGCATTGTCAACCAAACCGCGTGTCCCCGTGCTCTGGATTAACGGTCTTTCCTGTTCTTGCTGCACTGAATCGTTTTTGCGCACAGCCCACCCGCTGGCGACAGACATTGTGCTCTCGATGATCACAATGGACTATCAGGACACCATCATGGCTGCCGCAGGCGATCAGGCCAATGAAGCCTATGAAGAGGCCATCAAAAAGTACAAGGGCCAGTATATTCTGGCGGTTGAAGGCAACGTCCCGCTCAACGGCCAGGGCATGTACTGCATTGACGGTGGCAAGCCTTTTTATGAAAAGCTCAAGGAAGGTGTGGAGCACGCCAAGGTTCTCGTGGCATGGGGAACCTGCGCCTCATGGGGTTGCGTGCAGGCGGCCCACCCCAACCCAACGGGCGCTACCCCGCTGCACAAGCTGTTTCCCAACAAGCCGCAGCTCAAGGTTCCCGGCTGCCCGGCCATCCCTGAGGTCATGAGTTCAATCCTGACCTACATCATCACATACGACCGCCTTCCCACCCTTGACTCGCAGGGCAGGCCGGAAATGTTTTACGGCAAACGCGTGCACGACCACTGCTACCGCAGGGCCCATTTTGACGCGGGCGAATATGTGGAGTCGTGGGACGATGCGGGCGCGCGCGCTGGCCTGTGCCTGTACAAGATGGGCTGCAAAGGCCCCACCACCTACAACGCCTGCCCTTCCACACGCTGGAACAACGGTGTCTCCTTTCCCATTCAGTCCGGGCATGGCTGCATAGGTTGCTCGGAACAGAACTTCTGGGATCAGGGCTCGTTTTATGACCGCATCACCACCATTCCGCATCTCGGCACCAACGCAACGGCTGAAACCGTGGGCGTGGCCGCTGTGGCGGGCGTGGCTGCGGGTGTTGCCGTGCACGGCGTTGCCAGTATGGTGCGCCACGCAGGTAGCAAGAACACCAAGAACTCCTCCGACACCGACTCCAACAACTGAGGAAATACCCCATGGCATACGAATACACTACTTCTCAGGGTTATGCCGTTAAGGACTCGGGCCGCCGCGTGGTTGTAGACCCCGTTACCCGCATTGAAGGGCACCTGCGTTGCGAGGTGAACCTTGACGACAGCAACGTCATCACCAATGCGGTTTCGTGCGGCACCATTTTCAGAGGTATTGAAATCATCCTCAAAGGCCGCGACCCGCGCGATGCCTGGGCCTTTGTTGAACGCATCTGCGGCGTCTGCACGGGTACGCATGCCCTTTCCTCCGTGCATGCGGTGGAAGACGCGCTTGGCATACAAATACCAGACAACGCCAATATTATCCGTAATATCATGCACCTGTGCCTCATGTACCATGACCATCTGGTGCATCTGTATCATCTTACCGGTCTCGACTGGGTGGACGTTGTGTCTGCCGCCAAGGCTGATCCCAAGGCAACATCGGAACTTTCGCACAAGCTCACCCCCTGGCCCAATTCTTCGCCGGGCTACTTCAAATCCATCAAGGATCGCCTCAACCGCGTGATTGAATCCGGCCAGCTGGGCATTTTCACCAACGGCTACTGGGGGCACCCTGCCTACAAGCTGCCGCCCGAAGCCAACCTGCTCGTGGTGGCCCACTATCTGGAAGCCCTGGATTTCCAGAAAGACATGGTTCAGATACATACCATCTTTGGCGGCAAAAATCCGCACCCCAACTGGCTTGTGGGCGGCGTACCCTGCTCGCTGAACCTCGATGCGCACGGCGCTTCCGACGTTATCAATCAGGAACGTCTGGAACTGGTGCTGCAACTTATTGAGCGCTGCCGTGATTTTGCTCAACAGGTTGTCATACCTGACACTCTTGCGCTGGCCGCCTTCTATAAAGACTGGCTGAACATAGGCGGCGGGCTTTCCAAGCTTTCCGTGCTTGCTTACGGCGCAATCCCCGACATTGCCAATGACTACTCTGAAAAAAGTCTGCTGCTGCCTCCTGGGGCCATCATCAACGGCAACTTCAACGAAGTACTGCCTGTTGACCTGCGCAATCCTGAAGAAATTCAGGAATGCGTGTCCCACTCCTGGTACAAGCCCTACCCCGGCGGCAAAACCGGTCTGCACCCCTTTGACGGCATGACCGAACCCAACTACGCCCCCGGCCCCAATATCAAGGGCACGCCCACCGACCTCAAGCAGGTGGACGAGCGCGACAGATATTCGTGGATCAAAACGCCGCTCTGGCGCGGGCACCAGATGGAAGTTGGGCCGCTGGCGCGCCTGCTGGTGGGCTATGCCAGGAAGGACACCGAAATCAAGGGCCTCATTGACGAATTCCTTGGTCAGGCCAAGGCTCCGGTTTCTGTGCTGCAATCCACCCTTGGTCGCATTGCAGCCCGCTCGCTTGAGCTGGCATGGTCTGCTGACAAGATGCGCTACTTCTACGACAAGCTTGTGGCCAACCTCAAAAACGGCAACCGCGCAACAGCCAACACCAAGCTGTGGAAGCCCGAAAGCTGGCCCACCGGCACCCTGCGCGGCATTGGCTTTACGGAAGCACCGCGCGGCGCTCTGGGGCACTGGGTCACCATCAAGGACAGGAAGATCGAGAACTACCAGTGCGTTGTTCCCACCACCTGGAATGGTGCGCCCCGCAGCCCCGATGGGCAACTCAGCGCCTACGAGGCCTCGCTCATGGGTACCAAGATGGCGGTTCCCAACCAGCCCCTTGAAATCCTGCGCACCCTGCACAGCTTTGACCCCTGCCTGGCCTGCTCCACGCACATCATTGGGCCGGACGGATCAGAACTCATATCGGTGCGGACAGACAACTGCTTCTAGCGTTCGGGCAATCCGAGACGCGGAATACAAGCCTTCCGCCGGGAGAACGTCATGAGCGAACAACATCTTCTGCCGCAACTGCCAATGGGCAAAAGCATATACGTTTATCAACTGCCCATACGCATCTGGCATTGGGTTATGGTTGCCTGTGTCATTGTGCTTATTGTCACTGGCTACATTATCGGCAAACCCTGGCTTTCCGTCACTGGCGAGCCGTACGAAACCTTTTACATGGGCTACACCCGCATGGCCCACTTTATTGCGGGCTTTGTACTGATTATTTCAACAGTGCTGCGCTACATATACGGCCTTGTGTGGGGCAACCGCTTTTCGCGCGAGCTTATCATCGTGCCGGTGTGGAGCAAGGACTGGTGGAACGACCTGTGGCAGGACGTGCGCTGGTATCTGTTCCTGAACAAGGAATGCGCCGCGCATGTGGGGCATAACCCGCTGGCGCAGCTGGGCATGGGCACGGGCATGATCTTCATGCTTGTCATCATGCTCACGGGCCTTGGCATGTACGCGCAGGACAGCCACGTGCCGTTCATCCACTTCTTCACCTTTGTGCAGGACTGGATAAACAACTGGTTTGGCGGCAACGGGCAGATGACCCGCAGCTTGCACCGACTGGGCATGCTGCTGCTCATTACCTTTGTGACCGTGCACATGTACATGGTCATACGCGAAGAAATCATGGGCAAGACCACCCTGGTTTCGTCCATGTTCAGCGGATTCCGCGAACGCCGCAAGCCATAACCTGAGGTAGCCTTAGAGTACGTGAGGCGGCCCATCCGGGCCGCCAAACAGATAACAAAACACGCCCGCGTGGCTTGGCCGCCAAGGGCGGCACTTCTGCCGCAAAGGTGTATGGAAATCTCATGGAACAGATCGTCATTCTTGGTCTTGGCAATATTCTGTACGGCGATGAAGGCTTTGGCGTACTTTTGGCGCAGCGGCTTTACGCCCATTGGGATTTTCCTGAAAACGTGGAAGTCGTGGACGGCGGCACCCAGGGGCAGACCCTGCTGACCTTTGTGGAAAGGGCTGACAAGCTGCTGGTGCTGGATGCGGTAGATTTTGGGCTGGATCCGGGCGAACTGGTGCTGCGCGACAATGTGCCGGCATACCTGACAGCGCAAAAGATCGGCCCGCACCAGAACAGCTTTTCGGAAGTGATGGGTCTTGCCGCCCTGCGCGGCACAGCCCCGGAGCACTGCGCCCTCATTGGCGTGCAACCGACGGCCATGACCCTGGCAGCCCCCCTGTCCACTCCGGTCAGCGAAAGTTTTGAAGCAGCGCAAAACATTGCGCTGGATGTGCTGCGGCAATGGGGCATTGACCCGCAGTTGCGGGCGCAGCCGCGCCATCTTTCCGCAGCTGTGCTCGACAGCCTTGTTCAGGGTTGCGTGTAGGGCGCACAAAACAGCAAGGCCGAGGGTATGGCAAACGCGTAACAAACGGCTTGTCTGACTGCCCGGCAAAACGTGCCCTGACAAATTTGTAACAACCTGTTCTATCAACCAGAAGACACGCGGGCTAATTAACGCAAGCCCGCGTGTCTTTTATTTTTTACCTGCAAGGGGTATGGTCTGCGCCATCACAAATGCGGAGGAAACATGGCTCGGATCAACATATACACGCAGCAGATCACGGTTGGACAGGATGATATTGACATGCAGCGCCGCGTCAGCAACCTGCGCTTTGTGGCATGGATGCAGGATGTGGCGGTTGCGCATTCTGCCGTTTGCGGTTGGCCCATGGAGCGGTACGAAAGCATCGGGCAAGGCTGGGTGGTGCGCCAGCACACCATCACCTACAAGCGCCCGGCCTTTCTGGGTGATGTGATTACAGCCGCTACATGGATTGCATCCTACGCTTCGCGCCGCAGCCTGCGCCGCTATGCTTTTTGGAACGCAAAGGAAAAAGCCCTGCTTGCCGAGGCAGAAACACAGTGGGTCTTCATTGATATGACCAGCGGAAAACCTGTCAGTGTGCCTGTCGAGCTACAGGAGTCTTTTCCCATAGTAGACGAAGATGCACCGGGTGTATTCCGGCGCTTGTGCGTGTAGCCTTAGTCCATATAAGCACAAAAGGCCGTGGAGTTAAACCCCACGGCCTTTTTGTTGAGTCGTAATCAGCTTACTTAAAGAGTTCCTTTTCCTGTACCTTGCGGTCAATGCGGTCTTCAACTTCCACGCCCTTGGGCGCGGTAAAGGTGAAGTCCGATTCTTTCAGCGAGGTGTCGGGCTTGAACTGCGTAAAGCGCACGTCATTGGAATTGCCGTAAAAGTCAATGATGCTCGCCCTGCGGATATAGCCGGTGGAAGGCTCAACCCACAAAAGGGCTTCAACCATCTGCGGGGCGGGTTCCTTGGGGTAAAGGTGCAGTTTGGCGAGGCCATTTTCCTGCCCGGCTTCCTTGACGTCAAAATCCTTGGTCAGTGCTGCCTGCCCGGTGATGACCTGAATAATGGTGCGTGAATCGCGCACAAGCTCCAGGGGGTAGCGGTAGGCAATTTCTTCATCAGCAAGATAATCCCAAATTTCCTTATGTGTGACCACAAGGGTTTCTTCATGGGGTTTATCTGTCTGCCAGCGGATAAGCAGGGGCTTCTGGAACAGCAGGTTGCCCTGCCGTTTCTCCACCGAGCCGCTTTCCTTGTGGGTCAGCGTTTGCTCAAACGTGGCGGAAAACGTGCGCAGCTTTTCATACCGCGCCTGGATGGTCGCCGCTATATCCGCAGCCTGCGCGGCTGAAGCCACAAGAAGAACAAGCCCGGCCGCCAGGGCCAGCATGCCATTTATGCGCATAACACCTCCACGGCATAAGCCGCCAGTTGTGCTGTTTGATTTATTTGACCACAGCGCGCGGCTTGCTGCCGTCTGCCGGGCCGATGATGCCATCGTGCTCAAGCTGTTCAACCAGGCGCGCTGCGCGGTTGAAACCAATCTTGAAGCGGCGCTGTACCAGAGATATGGATGCACGCCCCTGCTCACTCACAAAGGCCTGCACTTCGCCGTACAGGGGATCCTGCGCGGCATCGCCGCCTCCGCCGCTACCGCCGCCGCTCACGGAGTCCAGCCCCCACTGGGCAAAGTCCACTTTATAGGAGGGGCTGAGCTGCCGCTTCCAGTAGCCCACTACGCCCTGCACTTCTTCATCGCTGAGGAAGGGGCCGTGCAAACGCTGCAAACGCCCGCCGCTAGGTTTGAAGAGCATGTCGCCACGGCCAAGCAGATGTTCTGCGCCCACCTGATCAAGGATGGTGCGCGAATCGTGCTTGGACGTAACCTGAAAGGATATGCGGCACGGAAAGTTCGCCTTGATAAGCCCTGTCACCACGTCCACGCTGGGACGCTGAGTGGCAAGGATCATATGAATACCGGCGGCGCGGGCCAACTGCGCAAGGCGCACAATGCTGGTTTCCACCTCGCGGGCGGCGGTCATCATGAGGTCTGCCAGTTCGTCAATGACAACAACAAGATATGGCAGAGGCTCAAGGTCTGCAAAATCCGGCGGCAGATCATTTTTGCAGGCGGCCAGCTTCTGGTTGAACCCGGCCACGTTGCGCACACCAAGGCGCGCCATTGCTTCGTAACGGCGATCCATTTCGTGCACGGCCCAATCAAGGGCGTTTTTGGCCTCGTTCATTTCCGTGACCACAGGATGCACCAGATGTGGTTCATCCGCGTACACAGCCATTTCAATGCGCTTGGGATCAACCAGCAACAACTGCATGTCTTTGGGCTGGGTGCGGTACAGCAGGCTGATAAGAATGCCGTTGAGGCAGACGCTCTTGCCCGCGCCCGTAGCGCCAGCCACAAGCAGATGCGGCATACGCGTGAGGTCTGCCATGACAGGCTTGCCCGCAATGTCCTTGCCCAGAATCATGGTCAGGGGGCCACAACCCTTGCGGAAAGGCTCAGAAGCGGCAAGCTCCCTGAAATTGACGGTTTCGCGGTTGTCGTTGGGTATTTCAATACCCACCGTATCCGTACCGGGAATGGGCGCCTGAATACGCACGGCAACGGCCTTGAGGGCCAAGGCCAGGTCATCGCTGAGGTTGGCTATGCGGCTCACGCGGATGCCGGGGGCCGGGCGCACCTCATACATGGTGACCACAGGCCCGGGCGTGACATGCACAAGCTCGCTCTGGATGTCAAAATCCTTGAGGCAGGCAATAAGGGCCTTGCCTCGCGCCTCGCGGTCTTCCTTATTATTGTTGCCAGGCACTTTGACAGGCGGGGCCAACAGCTCAAGCCCCGGCAGCGGAATGGCGGCCTTACGGCCTGTCATGCCAGAAAGCAGCCCGGTCAGGCCACCCTGCTTTTTGGGGGCTTCAGCAACAGGGACGGCAGCACTTGCAGCCTTGCCGCCAGTGTTCGGGACAGAAGCGGCGGGTGAAGCAGCATGAGCCGCGTCATCCTGAGCCAAATCATGGGCCGCATCATTTACAAGATCATGGGCCGGGGCATTGCCCCCCTGCTCGTCAGCATAGGCCGCGCCAGCAGAAGCAGCAGGCGAAATGGGCATACCGTTGATGTCTACCGCCACGGCAAAAGGATCGTCAGCATCTACTTGTGCTGCCGGGCGTGGTGCCGCTGGCTCATTTGCCTGCAAACGGGCCGCCTTGGTTTTTTGTTCTTCAAAAACATCAGGCAGCGAGTCAGCCGTGGGTTGAATGTTGCCAAGGCGGTCGCGCCAGCGCTTCCAGAATTCCATGGACGGCAGGCGCAGATCAAGCAACGACCAACGCCGCTTGCCTTCTTCGCCTTCTGCGGGGCTTTCTGCAACAACAGGCCCGGTTGCGTTGCCCGCACGGGCGGCAAGCCGCGCCTGCGCCCAGTGCAGCACACGTGCCGCCACATTGAACCATGAGATATTGCCCGCAAGTTGCATACCCACAAGCGCAACAAATATCCACACCAGGGCAGAACCGCCCGGGCTCAGATACCGGCTGGCGTTGAGGTGCAGGGCATTGCCCACCATACCTCCGCCCCACATGTCGCCAAGGGTGATATCTGAAGCGGAACCTATGACAAGCAGGCAGACGGTGAGCAAAAAGAAGCCAAGCCAGCGCGACCAGTGCAGGCTGTACGAAGGAGAAACGTAGGCCGCCCCCAACGCACCGAAAACCAGTGGGCAGAGATAGGCGGCCACGCCAAACACATCGTTAAGAAAACCTGCAGTGTACGCGCCGAAAAGGCCAGCCTTGTTCTTTACCTTGACAACACCGCTGACCACATGGTTAAGGCTGGGGTCGTTGGCGTCAAAACTGAGCAGGCTGAGCAAAAGCAACAGCGCCCAGAAGATAAGAAAAAGGCCAAGAAGCTCGCGGCTGAATTTATGGGCGTCCGTAGGGCTACCCTCCCGAACCGGTCATCATTCCCGGCCCAGGTATTCCTTGGTGCGCGTGTCAACCTTGATGCGATCGCCTTCGTTGACAAAAATGGGCACCTGAACCGAAATACCGGTTTCAAGCTTGGCAGCCTTGGTGACGTTGCTGACGGTGTCGCCCTTGGCGCCCGGCTCGGTTTCAACAACCGCAAGCACGAGGCTCAGCGGGATGTCGATATCAAGGGGGCTGCCCTTGTACAGCAGCACGCGGCATTCCTGACCGTCCTTAAGAAAGCCTTCCTTGCCATCCGTGGTGGTGATGTGCATCTGGAGCTGTTCGTAGGTGGTCATATCCATGAAGATAAGGTCGTCGTCCTGACGATACAGAAACTGCATGTCGCGGGTTTCCAGATCGGGCTTGTTGACCTTTTCACCGGAACGGAAGGTTATATCCTGCATGCGACCAGTAAGGATGTTGCGCAGCTTGGTACGGACCATAGCGCCACCCTTGCCGGGCTTGAAATGCTGAAAATCAACGATTTCGTAAGGGGTGCCTTCGACTTCGATCTTCAGACCCTTGCGAAAGTCTGTGGTAGAATACATTTGTCCTCCTAACATGTCGCCGCAAAATGGCGCAAACGGGCGTAAGGCCGATCATTTGCCAACTGCGGCAAGAGCGGCTACCTTATACGAAGTTGGCTGAAAATGTCAGCCCTGAATTGAAAATATTTGCTGAAAGATGCTTGCTTGTCAAGACACAAAGTTAAAGTATTACATGAGGTTTATCATGAATCCCGTTCTTACCCTTGAAACTACAGCCTATACTCTTGAGCAGCTCATATCACTGCCCGAGGCGCAGATAGCCCTTGCGGGGCGCTCCAATGTGGGTAAATCATCGCTTATCAACGCGCTGGCTGGCCGCAAAAAACTGGCAAAAGTCAGCTCCACGCCCGGCAAAACCCGCTCGGTGAATTATTACCGCGTGACACCCCATGACTTTTATCTCGTTGACCTGCCGGGTTACGGCTATGCCCGCGCAAGCCATACGGAGCGCGAAAAATGGGCGCGCCTGCTTGAGCGGTATCTGGTGGAATGCGCAAGCCTCAAGGCCTTGGCCCTGTTGCTCGACAGCCGACTTGAACCCCAGAAGCTCGACAAAAATCTGGCGTCCTTTGCCCGCACCAACGGCCTGAATATTGTGCCCGTGCTGACCAAGGCAGACAAGTGCAGTCAGAGGGAACGCGCCAACCGCCAGAATGAATGGCAAGAACTGCTCGGAACCCGGCCCATCGTCACGTCTTCCAGCAACCGTTACGGCATTGATAACCTCTGGCGCGCGCTCGTTGAAACAGCGGTTCCCCAGCGCGTGGCCCCCGGCACGCTTGATGCCGCTGACGCGGAATCTGAGCCCCAGAGTTGTACTATTCCTGAGCAGGAGCCGCAGGGACAGGCTTAAAGCCAGAAATGATTCACAGCAGGAATATCTGTGGACTTCGCTTTTTTGCGTACAGGACGCAATCTCCAAAAAGCAAAAGGATTACGGCGCTGATCGCACAGCGCCGTAATCAGGACTCAGATCGGCAACTTGTTGCACTGCCTGTAGCTGGGCGCGGTGATTTCCAAAGCCACCTGCAGGCAAATGCGCTGAGGCTGTTATGCCGCAGGGGTATTTGACACAACTGCCGGTTCCATGTGGATGCTCAAGCGGCCCAACTGGGGTACTGCGGCGCGAATGCGCTTTTCAAGGCGCGTACAGACGTTGTGCGCCTCTTCCACAGACAGCCCCACACTCACATTGCAGTGAAATGAAATGCAGACCCCCTGCTCCGGCAGTACATAGGTAGAAAATTTGTGCGGCATAGCCGCCAGAGGTTCATTTTCCACTGCTGCCTTGATTTCACGCCAGGCCATCTCTGAAAAAGGCACAGAAACCGAAGCGCCCGGCTCAAGCGCGGCGCTTGGGGCCTTGGGTTCCATGTGACTGACGATTTCAACACCTGGCAAGGCCTCCCGCAGTGTGTCTTCAAAAGCCTTGACCCGCGCATACGCCCGGTCAAAGGGCATCTGACCCGGCAGTTCAACATGCAGCTCAATATGACAGGCGCTGTCTGCGCTCAAAATATGCACATCATGAACAGCAAGCCCATGCTCAGATGCGGCAACCTGCACCAGGGCAAAGGGATTGTTTTCATCAATGCGGCACGATTTGCGAGGCTCAACATGCACGGTCACGTCCGCACCGGGCAAAACGCCAGCAACAGCTTCCTCAGCCTCATGCGCAAGGCGATGTCCATCGCTGACCTTCAGCCCCGGCGCAACGCCCACAGTCAAATCCACAAAGCTTTGCGGCCCGCTGGTGCGCACACGTACCCGCGTGACTTCGGAAATGCCCGCGATTTTTTGCACAGCCACCACAATGGCTTCGCTCGCCTGTGATGAGCCAGAATCCATCAGCATATTCACGGCATCCGAGGCCATGTGCATGCTTGCCCGAAAAATAATCGCAGCCACAAGCAGAGCCGCCACCGTATCTGCCTGCGAAAGTACGCGGCTTATGGGCTCAGGCAGTTGCAGGGCCTGTGCAAGCCATACAGCCAGCACACCCACAAGCACGACGGCAGAAGAAAGAATATCTGTGGAAAAATGCAGGGCATCAGCTTCTAGGGCCTGGCTGTTGAAGTTTTTGGCAACCCGCCGCAAAACACGTACCCGGTTGATGTCAACAGCCATGGAAATCGCCATGACACCAACACCCCAGAGCGAAGGCACAACAGGGCTTGAGCCTGAAGCGAGGCGCTGAACGCCCTCGTACACCACCCACACGCAGGTGGCGAACAAAAGCACCGTCTGCGCAAGAGCCGAGAGGTTTTCGGCCTTGCCATGCCCGTAAGGATGCCGCGAATCTGCAGGTTTGGCTGAAATTTTCACCGCAGCAAGGGTAAGGGCAGCCGCCAGCAGATCAAGCCCGCTGTGCAATGCTTCAGACAATATGCCAAGGCTGTTGGTATACAGGCCAACCGCAAGTTTGATGCTGGTAAGCCCCAGTGCCGCGAGCAGCGACAACATGGCTGCGCGGCTTTTTTCGCTAGCGCCGTTATCCATAACGTTCATAGCACGTTTCCTGCAGAAGGATTAAATATACGGAATTTACAGAGGTTGGCGCGAGAAAGGCGCTGATTGCAAGCGTAGTTAGAAAAATGTGTGGGGCTTATGTGACACAAACCGGCTGTTTTTTGCAAAACAGCCGGTTCGTAGTAATCTGACAACCTTCAGGAATAACCTTTACGGATTGTTACAGCCAGGTAAACCACCGCTTCCAGCTGCCTTCACGCTTTTCACGGACTTCCTGCGACTGCGCCTCACGATAGTTGTGGTAAGCAGCGAGGCTCTTTTCCTTGGCATGGTCGGCAACTTCAGGCACGTCCTTGAAGTTTTTCATAATGTATTCGTAACGATGCCAGGCCGGACCGTACTTTTTCATGTGCCAGAACACGTCTGCAATATACAGTTCGTGTTCGGCCATGAGCTGACGGCACGTGCGCATGTGTTCTTCCGCGCTCTTGGAATACGGAGAGTCGGGGAAGGTCTGACGCAAGCGGTCAAAGTAGTCGTAAGCTTCCTTGAGTTCTGTGGTGGCCCTGTCGATGGAGCGGAACTGCTTCATGAGCGACATGCCCGTCTGGTACAGAACATAGGGGATAGCTTCGTGGCGAGGATGCAGCGACTCGAAATCCTTGTAGGTTTCGGCAGCAAGCTCATATTCCTCGTCAAGGAAGTAGGCATCTGCAAGCGACAGTTCCGCATCAACCGTGTACGGGCTAAAGGGATACGTATCGCGAAGTTTGTTGTACAGCTCCACGGCGCGCACGTAGTTTTTCTCACTCATGGCGTCATTGGCGGCTTCAAAAACCTCCTGGGCGGTGTCTTCCGCCGGCGGCAGGTAGATCATATCAATGATGCCGCAACCGGAAACCGCAAACATGCTTATGACAAGCAAAATGGAGCGAAGCAGTTTTTTATGCATGGAGCTGTTCCAAAAATACAAACGCCGCCTGCGCGGCAGTTGCGCCGTCACCGGCGGCAGTGATTACCTGACGACAAAGCTTGGAGCGAATATCACCGGCTGCGAAAACGCCCGGAATGCTGGTGCGCATTTCCGTATCGGTGATAATGAAACCTTGCGCGTCAAGTACGACCTCTGCGGGCAAAAAGCCGGTGGAGGGTTCATAGCCCACGTAGACGAAAAGCCCGTCTACGGGCAAATGACGTTCCTCTCCGGTCTTCAGTTCCTTAACCGTCAGACCTGTCAGCTCGTTTTCGCCGTGCAAACGGCTCACAACGCTGCTGCGCAGGATCTCGATCTTGTCGCCATAGGCGTCAAGCTTATCCTGATAAATCTTGTGCCCGCGGAATTCATCGCGGCGATGGATAAGATAGAGCTTTCCCACGATCTTTGCAAGATAAAGCGACTCTTCCAACGCCGAATTACCACCGCCTACAACCGCCACGGTCTGATTGCGAAAGAAATTGCCGTCGCAGATGGCGCAATAGGAAACGCCATGGCCGCGCAGCCGGTCTTCGCCCTCAAGTCCGAGCGGCTTGTGGTGCGCTCCGGAACAAACAATGACCGTCTTGCCGATATAATCCACGCCTCCGGCGCGAACAGCAAAACGACCCGCCGAACCGGTTACGGATTCAACAGCCGCAGCTGGCCGATCAACATCAAGACCG
This sequence comes from Desulfovibrio faecalis, assembly GCF_053570625.1. Taxonomy (NCBI): domain Bacteria; kingdom Pseudomonadati; phylum Thermodesulfobacteriota; class Desulfovibrionia; order Desulfovibrionales; family Desulfovibrionaceae; genus Desulfovibrio; species Desulfovibrio faecalis. The sequence continues at coordinate 2,099,884 of NZ_JBRBQR010000001.1, read as the reverse complement.
GTCAAATGCGCTTCAAAAAGATCCGCCAGCTCATAACCCTTGATGCCCTTGGGAAAACCGGGATAGTTTTCCATGGCCTCAGTCTGCAAAATCTGGCCACCCGCTGCCAGTTGCTCGGGCATAAGCACCGAGCAACCAGAGCGGGCCAGATACATTGCTGCCGTAATGCCAGCGGGGCCGCTGCCTATGACTACGGCATCATATTCTTTCATGCCAGAGCCTTTGTATCGATAAGGTCTTTCAGGGCAGCCTTGGTCACAGCACCTGTGATCTGCTCTACCGTTTCACCCTTTTTGAAAAGGACAAGAGTCGGGATAGCGCGGATGCCAAACTTGGTGGGCGTGGCCGGATTTTCGTCCACGTTCATTTTTACGACACGCACCTTGCCGTCATACTCAGTGGCCAGTTCGTCAATGATGGGGCCAACAGCGCGGCAAGGACCGCACCAGGGAGCCCAAAAATCAAGCAGAACCGGAAGATCGGACTTGAGCACAACGCTTTCAAAGGTGGCGTCAGTGACCTGTTCAGCCATAACTATCTCCTTACGTTGCTTTGTATCGCTCCACGGCCACTATTGGCCTGTGACGCGAACAGAAGCGCATTTAAAGTGTATGCTTCTGTATTGACTAAGAGTAGATACCAATGTGCTCTCTGTCAAGACAATCTCTTGTTTTGCATGGTCTCTTGACACTTTCAGCACAAGCTGCACAACATGTCATCGGGGATGATTTTGCCACGGGGTATGGTTTCCATACGCAAATCATGGCTGAAACCTCGTGCGCCCAAGAGCCAGCCAGCATGGGCAATCATTGCGGCATTATCGGTACACAACAGGGGGCCGGGAATATAAGCCTGGCCTCCCCTGCCTTGCATGAGCAGTTCAATCCGTTCACGCAGCAGTGAATTGCAGGCTACCCCACCAGCCATCAGCAGTGTTGTAACACCGGGGTTGCGGTCAAGTGCCCGAGCCACCTTGGCGCACAAGGTATCTACAACAGCCAGATTGAATGAAGCGCAATAATCTTTAAGCGCTTGAGGCGCATGGGCAATATCTGTCAGCGGACGAGGCCACTCCTGCCCCGCCAGCTGATGCGCGGCAAGACCTGTTGCGGCGGTCTTGAGACCGCTGAAGCTGAAATCCAGATTGTCATTATCAAGATAAGGCCGGGGAAACATGGTTGGCGTGGCATGCCCTGCCCTGGCCAGAGCATCCATAAGCTTGCCGCCAGGATAAGCCAGACCCAGAAATTTGCCAACCTTGTCAAACGCTTCACCAGCTGCGTCATCAAGAGTGCGCCCAAGGAGGCGGCAATCCCAAGGCGATTCAAGCCGATAGATATGCGTGTGCCCGCCCGATACCAGCAGACCAAGGGCTGGAAAAAGCAATTTCTGCTCCAGCCCTACTGCCAGAAGGTGCGCATGCAGGTGGTTGACCCCAAGAAAGGGTTTGCCAAGGCCAAGGGCCAGCCCTTTGGCAAAGGCAACGCCCACCAACAGACTGCCAAGCAGGCCTGGGCCGCGCGCCGCTGCCACAAGATCAATATCAGAATTGGACCTGCCGCTGCGCCGCATCAGTTCGTCAAACAACGCGCCCACAAAGCGGTAATGCTCGCGCGAGGCAAGTTCCGGCACCACACCGCCAAACAGGGCATGCACATCGGCCTGGCTTGCAAGCACGGCATCCACAAGCCGCCCGTCTTCAACCAGCGCCAATGCGGTTTCGTCGCAAGAACTTTCAATTCCCAAACACAACATGCGGTTCGCCATTTAAGGTCAAAGGCCGGTACAATAAGGCAGCCGCCGCAAACACGCGGGGGCTGCCGCAAAAGCTATCTGCCCGCGTGACGGGCGTAGATTTTTTCCACAGCCTCAACATCCAGCGTCGAGCCTATGTACAGGGGGGTGCGCGCATGGAGCTTGTCCGGCACCCTTTCAAGAATGCGTCCGTGCCCGTCGCTCGCCTTGCCGCCAGCCTGCTCTGCAAGAAAAGCCAAGGGGTTGGCCTCGCACATCAGGCGCAGTTTGCCATTGGGCTTGTTGGCATCGGGCGGATACATGTAAATACCGCCGTTGATGAGCGTGCGGTGAAAGTCGGCCACCAGCGCGCCCACATAGCGTGAAGAATAGGGTTTGCCGTCCGAAGTTTCGCAACCGTGGAACCAGTTGACGGCATCGCGGGCTGGCGCGTCCCATTTTTTCCAGTTGCCTTCATTGACCGAATAAATGTGTCCCTGCTCGGGAATGCGCATATCAGGGTGAGACAGCAAAAATTCGCCCACACCAGGATCTAGGGTAAAGCCGTGCACGCCCTGCCCTGTGCTGAGAACCAGCATGGTGGAAGGGCCATACAGAATATACCCAGCCGCTACCTGCTTGATGCCGGGTTGCAGCACTTCATCCAGCGCAACCTCGCCGGTATGTCCTTCAGGCCTGCGCAAAATGGAAAATATGGTGCCAACATTAATATTCACATCAATATTTGATGAGCCGTCCAGTGGATCAAAAATCAGAATATAGTCTCCGCGCGGGAATTCCTTGCTCACCCGGATAAGTTCTGCTTCTTCTTCCGACCCCATCGCGCAGAGAGCGCCGCAACGCTCCATGCGATAAAGCAGGATGCGGTTGGCGATGGAATCCATCTTCTGCACATCTTCACCCTGAACGTTTACTTCGCCCGTGCCGCCCAGGATATCAAGCAGGCCAGCCTTGGCGATACGACGGGAAATGCTTTTTCCCGAAAGGATCAGGTCGTACAGAAGACCAGTAAACTGGCCCGTTGCCTGGGGGCTACGCTTTTGATGCAGCAGCAGGTGTTCCGTAACCGTGATGTCAGCCATTGGGGGCTCCTTACAACATCCAGAAAATTGAGAGGAACAATTGAGCCTTTACGCCTGAAAGGGAAAACCCGCCAAGTTAGCAAAAAACTTTACGAATCTTCCACCGCAACAAAATTGCAAGACAAAACTGGTTGCCAGCGTGCGGACTTTTCAGGTTGCACATCTTCCAAAATACTTGCGCCGCCTCGGGGCGGCGCAAGTTTAATCCAGAATGCGTCAGTTCCGTGGCCCGAAGGGGCTTGGCCGCCCGCCAGGCAGAGCCGCTGGCGCTTCGCCAGCCGGGGCTGCGGAATCAGGCTTGGCGGCTGCCGGGGCAGCATCTGGCGCAGCAGCCGGGGCATCGGTCTTGGCGCGGCCTGCGCTGCCAGTGTCAGCAGGCTTTGCAGCGTCATCGCCGTCCTTGGGGCCAAAGGGGCTGGGGCGCCCGCCAGGCAAGGTAGCGGCATCGTCATCAGGCGCTATGCCCAGACCGACAGGCGGCTTTTCCTTGCCCTTGGGTGCAGAGGCGCTGGGTGCGCGGTCAACAGAGGCATTTTCACCTGCAAGTTGACGTTCCTGCACCTTCCGGCGTTCGGCATTTTTACGCTTGAGCAACATGCTGTCCTTGCTGCCGGGCTGAATGTCCGCCCCGCCAGCAGGCTTGGCAGAAGGCTGATCAGCCGTGGCAGTGGCCTGTTCAGGCGTAACGTCCACGTTCAGGCCTTCTTCAAAGCGGTTTTTGTTCTTGCGCACTTCGTGAGGCGGCGGGGTAAGCTTGGGGCGATCCTTGGGGAAGAACGCAAGCCCCTGCTCCACACTGCCATTGCCCTGAGGGAAATTGCCCGACTCGGCCACGGCAAAGACCAGAGGCACATTACCCAGGAAGCGCACATTATAGTAGAAGGTTCCGTTCACGTTGGTGCAGGTGCCGGAAGTACTCTTTGCAGTCACTTCGTCCCAGTTCACGCCAGCAAGCGGAGTAGAGGCGAAATCATACTTTCCGGGCCACAGTAAAGCCTGCGGCGAAAGAATGACAACGTCCTGCGGCGTCTGGGAGTATTGCATGAGCGAACGCATGTCGAAGTTGGTAACAACAACACCAAGAAATTCCGTTCCATCATAGAGCGGCGAAGCAAGCAGAATTTCAGGCCCAAAAGAGGAGTTCTGGACGTCTGCGCGCAGGGCGCGCGTGCTCTGCTTTTTGTCTTCATAAAGCAGCGGAATGAAATCCAGCGGCTTCATGGGATTGGCAGGTTCCTGTCCAAGAATGGTGCCGTCGTACTTTACCCCGGCAAAACCACTGACCCAGGGGAAAGAGGTGAGGAAGGAAGCAAGCCACTCGCGCGTCGGCGGTTTGTCGGCATTGAGCATGGTCCGCTCAAGGCGGGTCAGCTCAACGTCAATACCCATCATGCTGTGCGTGAGGGAAAGCGCCTGGGGCGAAAGATTGCCCTTTTCTTCAAAATCCACGGTGGCCGGGGGGCTCACATAGGTGTTCCACAACGACTTTGTGGATTTCCAGACGTTCTTGGTGGGCTGGTATGAACTGCAACCCGTTACAAGAGATGCAGCAAATGCCAGCAAAAAGAAATAACGCACATATGATTTCAACACAGTGTTCTCCCTCATTAACTGTGCGCCCTGGCTTCGACACGTTCAGCCAAAGCTTCAAGCATGCTTATCAGCTTGTCCTTACCGCTGGCATGTTCTGCCGTTACAGCGGGTTGGACAGGATCTACCGTCTGGGCGTTGCCCAGTCGCGCAGTCAACGTAGTAATGCGCTGACGCAAATCAGCACTTTCTTCCGGATGTACCGCTGCAGCAGCAAGCTCATGGTAAATATCAAGTGCCCCCTTGATGTCACCCTGTTCTGCCAGCACTTCGGCCATTGAGCGGGTACGCAGCGAAAAACGCTCCTCCCCATCATCTGCATCGTCTACAACAACAGCTTCGGACTGTGTGACAGGGGCAGCATATGTGGCATATGCATCTGCACCGCGAGCCAGCATGGAAGGAGTGCCTTCCGGTTCTGCTGGCAGGGCCTCATCGTCCGCCATGGCAAGATCAGGATCAAAATCAATGGGATCGTGAGCGTCAACGTCATCAACATGAGCATCAACATCAAGCGGGGCATCCGCTTCATGCATGGAAGTTGCCGGGCCGGGAGCGGCTGCCAAGACAGGAGCGGCAACAAAGTACTCAGCCGCCTCTGCCACGGGCGCTACGGCCCCAGTTGCTGCATGGTGTGCAGACGTTGATGCCGCTGCAAATGCCACCTCATGTACGGATGAATCAGCAGCAGGGGTGGCAGCCTCAGAACGCGCCTGCAAACTAACCCCTGCGCCCGCAGTGGCTCCAGCTCCTGACAGAGAGGCCAACCCATGGTTGATGACCTCGTGCAATGATACCGGCCCCTTTGAAAAATTGAGGGCCAGGAAACGCAGCACGGCGGCAGTATCAGGCGCATCACCAGCAGCATTGATGCAGGCGGCCCATGCCTGCCAAAAGCCTGCATAGGTAGAAAACATTTTTGTCAGCCTGCCCACTTGCTTTTCGCAGGCCTCGAGCCGATTGGCGGTGTGCAGCAACTCTATGAGAAAAAGCCTGGCTTCAAGAAATTCCTCGTGCCGGGCAAGCCCCTGCTCCAGAATTTCAACGGCTTCATCTGTGCGACCAGCTTCGGAAAGCAGACGCGCCAGAGGGAAAAAGACCTTGGAATTGGGCTCAAGCTCCAGGACTTCTTTATACCATTCAATTTTTTCCGTCATGGTTTCTGCTCCCGCCCCGTTTTCGCCACCTCGCCAAAAAGATAGAGCACCTCATTATCGCGAATATAGTGGAGGCGCTGACGAATGACTTTTTCCATATACTGGCTGTCGGACTGCAAAAGGCGAATTTCACGGCTCAGAGAGAGGTTTTCCGCATCAAGGCTTGCAATCTGCTTTTCAAGCTCGGCGTACTGGTGCTTGAGCTCACGGTACTCAATAAGGCCGGTGGGCCCCCAGACCATGCGGGCAAAAAACACCACATTGACAAGGCCCAGCACAACCAGAATGAAGGTACGCCAAAACATTATTGCAGCAGCCGTTGTGGTTGAGAACCGTTACCCGCTGAAAGACGCAGTTCCGCCAAAAAAGTGGCCGTGGCTTTTTCAAGCCGCGTAACGTCTTCTTCCGCAAGGTTCATCTGGTCTACCTGATGCAGATAATCCTTGAGGGTATTCAGTTCCTGATCAAAGTGACGGCCCCAGACCCCGGCGCGCATGTCGGGCTCCAGCTCCAGAATGGTCTGGATGCAGTTTTTCAGGCGGATCTGCAACGTGCTCATGCGTTGTTCCCGTTAGCCTGCCTGTTTACGCGTATTGCGGTAAAAATCATAGCAATAGTTGGCCCCTGAAACCACGGCCAGCACCAGCGCTATATAGAGCAGCACAAGGCCTAGCAACCGCAGGTCCATACCCCACAAGGGATAATGCAGGGCCAGTGGCACAATGGCAAAAATCTGGAGCACAGTCTTGGCCTTGCCGAACTTGTCGGCGGCAAGCACGATGCCCTCGTCAATGGCAATGGCGCGCAGGCCCGTGACCACAAGCTCGCGGCATACAATAATGATAACCACCCAGGCGGGCGCCCAGTCCAGCTTCACAAACATGATCAGCACCGAGCAAATCAGCACCTTGTCGGCCAGCGGGTCCAAAAACTTGCCCATGCTGGTGACCATATTGGAGCGGCGGGCAATATAACCGTCTGCCCAATCGGTAAGGGAGGCAAAAATAAAGGCCAGAGTAGCCAAAATGCAGGTCATCGGGCCTTCAAAATAGAGCAGCAAAACAACCAGAGGGGTCATTAAAATGCGTAACAGTGTAATTTTATTAGCAAGATTAAGCATTCTTCCTCTCAGGCGCTCCGTGCGAATTTTTTAAAGCGTTACCACAAAAGAACACGGGAGAAAAGGAGAAAAAAGCTCCCCCGGCGACCGTGCACCAGCCGCCAGGGAAGCCTGCATTCTATCGGGACAAACCCGCAGGGGCGCAATTAGCTGCGCGAACCGGCAAGGGCTTCCAGGCTGCCGTCGGCGGCAGCAGCAATTGAGTCTGCCAAGCTAAGAAAGGCTTCCTTGGCTGCGCTTTCCGCATCAAGGTACACCACAGGAATGCCTTTGTCAGCCGCAACCACAGTTGTGGGATCCAGCGGCACAGCGCCGAGGAACTTGAGCCCGTAGCGTTTGGCCAGCTCTTCGCCGCCGCCCTTCTTGAACAGGTCGATTTCCTGATGGCAGTGCGGGCACACGAGGCCGCTCATGTTTTCCACCACGCCAAGCACGTTAGAGTTGGTGTACTGCAAGAAGTTGATGGCCTTGCGCACGTCTGCCAGCGAAATTTCCTGCGGGGTGGTCACAACCACGCACAGGGCATCGGGAATGGACTGCATGACTGTCATATGCTCATCGCCCGTTCCTGGAGGGGAGTCAATGAGCAGAAAATCCAGGTCGCCCCATTTCACGTCCGCAATAAACTGGCGGATAGCCGAAGTTTTTTTGGGGCCGCGCCACAGAATGGCCTGATCCTTGTCTTGCAGGAACGTATCCATTGAAATGACGGAAAGATTCTCGTCATAGGCGGCAGGAATCATGAGCTGGGTGGCTTCGTCAATTTCAACAGTGCTGGTAAGGCCGAGCAGGTTGGGCACGCTCGGGCCGTGCATGTCCACATCAAGAATACCGACTTTGAACCCGCGCCGCGCCAGGGCCGCTGCGGTGTTGACGGTCACGGAGCTTTTGCCCACGCCGCCCTTGCCGCTCATGACAAATATCTTGTGGCGTATATGGCCCAAGCGGTCAGCGATTACGCGGTCCTGCTTGGCCATAGGGTCATTGCACTCTCCATTGCCGCCATTGCTCTTTGCACTGGAGCAAGAGGACGCAGAAGAACAGGATGAACAGGATCCCATGACATCTCCTTCAATTGTAGCGGGTGCTTACGCTGGCCTGTCTACCAGCCGTGGTCGCCCACCAGATCTACAAAAACTACCGGCCCCAGGTCTTCGGAGCTAACGTGCCCCTGCTCTTTGCGCACACGCACAAGGCGCTGCGTACGGGGCTTTGACCCTACAGGGATAAGCATGATGCCGCCCTCGTCAAGCTGATCAACAAGAGGACGCGGCACTTCCGGCCCACCGGCAGTAACGATGATACGGTCAAATGGCGCGGCTTCGGGCATGCCAAGCGTGCCGTCACGCCGCTGCATGTGGATACCCCTAAGTCCCAGTTGCCGCAAGAGGCCTGAAGTAATTTGATACAGCTCGCGCATGCGCTCAACGGTAAAGACCGTGCAGCCCATGGTGGCAAGCACTGCGGCCTGATAGCCGGAGCCGGTGCCGATCTCAAGCACGCGCATCCCCCGCTGCACTTCAAGCAGCTGGGTCATCAGGGCAACAATATAGGGCTGGGAAATGGTCTGCCCGTAGCCGATGGGCAGGGGCGTATCTTCGTATGCCTGGGCGCGCAGCGCTTCCTGCACAAAAAGATGGCGCGGCACAGCAAACATGGCCCCCAGCACCGCAGGATCGCTGATTCCGCGCGCTTCAAGCTGCTCGCGCACCATCCTGCGCCGCAGACGTTTTGGGTCCACGGACGGAGAAGGCTCGCGGGACGTACCCCCAGCCGCAGAATATTTGCTGTACTGCATACTGCGGAAGTGAAAACAGATTTTTCCTGCCAAGTCAATGCGCCAACGGGGGGGCTTGCAGAGATATCAAGACAAGTTCCAGACTTTCCCTTGAAACTTGCCATTCTTTATGCAACCCTTCGGGAAGCGAGAATGAGGAGTCGGCAATGCGTAAAAGAAGTTTGTTTTCATCGGTACTAGGTGTTATAGTGGTCGCCATTCTGATTTTGGGCGGCTACACTTTTTTTAAAGATCTTGACGGCCCTACCGTTGACGTCACGCCAAATACAGGCAGGGTTTCGCCTGCCAGCGTGCTCAAAGTGCGCATGAAGGACCCCTCGGGCATCCGTTCCATTTCTGTAGGCGTGCGCAAAAACAACGTCCTCAACGTCATCTACAGCAAGCACTTTGACCAGTATCTTCCTGAACGCGAAGTGGATGTCCCCATGAAGGACGCCAACCTGCGCGAAGGTGCATTCGAGCTTGAAATCCGCGCTACGGACGGCTCCCTTGCCGGTTTTGGTCAGGGCAATACGCGCACCGTTCAACTGCCCATGCGCCTCGACACGCAGCCCCCGCGCATTTCTGTCAAAACCCTGCCGCCCAACGTGCGCAGAGGCGGCACCGCTGTTGTTCGTTACACCATTGATGAAGATGTGAGCAACAGCGGCGTTCTGGTGGCAGGTTACTTTGTGCCCGGCTACATGCAAAAAGACGGCAGCTATATCTGCTTTTTCCCTTTCCCGTACACAATGACCGCCAGAGACTACAAGAACAGCGTCGAGATCACGGCCACAGACCTTGCGGGCAACGTCACCAAAAGCCACCTCACAGTCATGTCCTTTGAAAGGACGTTCAAGGGCGACAGCATTGAAGTGACGGACAACTTCCTGATGGCGGTTGAAAGCAAGCTGCGCGATCTGGCCCCCGATGCCACAAACCCGCTGGAGTGCTATCTGTATATCAACAATCAGGTGCGCGCCGCCAATGTGCAGACCCTGCGCGAAATTGGGCGGGACACTGCCGCAGCCATGCTGTGGAGCGGCGTTTTTGAGCGGTTGCCGCGCTCTGCCCCGCGCGCCGGATTTGGCGACCACCGCTTCTTCAACTATCAGGGCAAGCCTGTGGGCGAATCCTATCATCTGGGATTTGACCTTGCTTCGGTGCGCAATGCCGAGGTGCCCGCCGCCAACAGCGGCCGCGTGGTCTTCTGCGGCAACCTTGGCATCTACGGCAATCTCATTGTCATTGACCACGGCCTGGGCCTCATGTCCATTTACTCCCACCTCAACGATCAGGCTGTAAAAGTGGGTGATGTGGTGCAGAAGGGCCAGCTCATTGGTCATACCGGCAGCACAGGTCTTGCCTTTGGCGATCATCTGCACTTTGGCATCCTGGTGGGCGGCGTGGAAGTGACCCCTCTTGAGTGGCTTGACCCCAAGTGGATCAAAGACAACGTCACTGGTCGCATTGATGCTTCCATGACACAGCAGTAGTTGTTGCAGAAAAGTATAGTTTAGCGTTTCAATATCCCTTTTTACTCCCGCTGATAAAATTACGGCCTGTAGATTTTGAACCGTTCCAAGAGTGGATGGTTTAAAATCAGCAGGCCGTAATTTTTTTATGCAAAGGGGCTTGAATTCTTTTCACGTTCAAGTGTAGCCTAAATTTATGAAAGAAAGTAAATAATTTCTGCTTCAGCTTTATTGAAGACATCAGGCCCAAATCACATAAACCTGTTTCATGTGAGGACTTGTACGTGTCTCCACCACTCTTTTATCTCGGCCTTGATATTGGCTCCACCACAGTAAAACTGGCGCTGCTGAACGGCGACGGCTCTGTTGCCGAAACCCGCTACAGCCGGCACGGCACGGCAGTTCGCGCTACCATGGCGGCCCTGCTTGCCGAAGTATCCCGGCTCTACCCCACAGCCGCCGTGCGCTGCGCCATGACTGGCTCCGGCGCTCTTGATCTCAGCAATCAGCTCTCCATCCCCTTTGTTCAGGAATTGCTGGCAACAGCCCGCGCCATTTCCTATGCTGCGCCGGATACATCCGTGGCTGTGGAACTGGGCGGCGAAGACGCCAAGCTGCTCTATCTGGGGCAGGATGTGGAACTGCGCATGAACGAATCGTGCGCGGGCGGCACCGGGGCCTTCATTGACCAGATGGCCCGCCTGCTCAGCACAGATGCGGGCGGCCTTAATGATCTGGCGGCACGGCATTCCACGCTCTACCCCATCGCCTCGCGCTGCGGCGTGTTCGCCAAAACGGATATTGTGCCCCTGCTCAACGGCGGCGTACCGCGTGAAGATATCGCGGCCTCCATCTTTCAGGCGGTGGTGGAGCAAACCATCGGCGGGCTGGCCTGCGGCAGGCCCATCACCGGCAAGGTTGCCTTTTTGGGCGGGCCTTTGCACTTTCTGCCCGAACTCAAAAATCTGTTCATCCAAAATCTTGATCTTGCGGAGGCGCACATTGCGCACCTGCCCCATGCCCAATGCACTGCCGCCATTGGAGCTGCGCGTTGCGCCATGTCGCTTGAAGAGCACGAAACAGACGCCGAGCCGCTCGATCTGGCCGATCTCGCCCGGCGCACCAGCAGCCTTTCGCACGCGCCCAAGGTCTCCGCAGAAAAGATTCTCCCTGCCATGTTTGCAGACAGCGCGGAATACGCACGCTTCCGCCAGCGGCATGCAACAGCCAACGTGCTGCCCTCCGCCGATATCCGGCAGGCACGTGGACCACTGTTCCTTGGGCTGGATCTGGGCTCTACCACTGTCAAGGCCGTACTGGTAGACAACGAACAGCGCATCCTTGATTCCTGCTACGCCTCCAACGGGGGCAATCCGTTACAAACCCTGCTGCCCCCGCTGGCAGACATGCTTGAACGCATCCCTGACGGCGCATGGCTTGCCGCATCCGGGGCTACGGGCTACGGAGCACATCTGGCGGAATCCGCCCTTGGCGTGGACACCGTGCTGGTGGAAACCCTGGCCCATTTCAAGGCGGCCACGCGCCTTGTGCCAGAAGTCAGCTATGTCATAGACATAGGCGGCCAGGACATGAAGTGCCTCAAGGTGGATAACGGCGTCATCAGCGACGTGAGCCTCAACGAGGCCTGTTCCGCTGGCTGCGGGGCTTTTCTTGAGAGCTTTGCCAAAGGCCTTGGCCTGAGCATGCAGGAATTTGTGGATATTTCCCTGTACGCCGCGCATCCAGCTGATCTTGGCTCGCGCTGCACGGTCTTTATGAATTCCCGTGTCACGCAGGCCCAGAAAGACGGTTTGCAGATTGCCGACATAGCGGCGGGGCTTTGCTATTCTGTTGTGCGCAACGCGCTGGACAAGGTGCTGCGCATCAAGAACATGGCAGAACTGGGCGAGCATGTGGTTGTACAGGGCGGCTCCTTCCTCAACGACGCCCTGCTCTGCGCCATGGAGCGCACTTTGGGGCGGCATGTGCACCGCCCTGCTGCTTCCGGCCTCATGGGAGCTTACGGGGCAGCCCTGGAGTCACTGGAAAAAGCGGAATGCGTGAGCGTGCGCTCTTCCATCACCGCCCCGCTTATCCGTGGGCTGGCCATGCGAACGCGCAGCTTTCGCTGCCGCGACTGCGGCAACAACTGCCTGCTCACAGAAACGCGCTTTTCGCACGGTTCGCGCCACATCGCGGGCAACAGGTGCGACAGGTTCAGCGAGGCGCGCCGTGGCGCAACCGTCACGGCTCCCAACCTTGTGGCCTGGAAAAACCAGCGCCTGTTCCGTTACGAACCGCTGCCGCTGGAATCCGCGCCGCGCGGCAGGCTGGGCATCCCCAGAGTTTTAAACGTCTACGCGCACTATCCTTTCTGGTTCACCCTCTTTACCGCGTTGGGGTTCCGGGTTGAAGTGTCGCCGCCGACCAGCCGCGCCCTGTTTGCGGCTGGCCTCTCGTCCGTGCCTTCCCAAAGTGTATGTTACCCGGCCAAACTGGCGCACGGCCATGTGCTGGCCCTGCTTGAAAGCGGCATCAAAAGCATTTTCTTCCCCTGCATACCGCGTGAGGCGCAGGAATTTGCCGAAATGTGCGATTCCTTCTCCTGCCCTGTGGCCTGCGGCTATCCGCAGGTAGTGCGCGAGAATCTGCCGGAACTCAAGGATGCGGGAGCCGTCATGCACTCGCCCTTTGTCAACCTCACGCATACGGCCTCTCTGGTGCGTAATCTCTGCCGCGAATTCAACCTGCCAAGGGGCGAAGTACGCTCCGCAGTACGTGCGGCGCGGCACGAACAAGCGCACTATTTGCGAGAACTGCGCGCCGAGGCGGAACACATCTATGCCGAAACCCTGCGCAACAAGGGCGTTCTGGTGGTTCTGGCTGGCCGCCCCTACCATGCGGACCCGCAGGTACACCACGGCCTGCCCGACTTTATCGCCTCACTGGGCGCTGCGGTCATCAGCGAGGACGCCATGCCCCGCAGCTGGACAGGACACCGCATGTCCTTTCCCCTGCGGGCGCGCAATCAATGGACATACGCCGCCCGTCTCTACCGGGCGGGATTATGGGCCTGCGAGGCAGATCATGGCAACGCGCGGGTGGAGCTTGTGCAACTGACTTCCTTTGGCTGCGGCATAGACGCCATCACCGCCGACCAGATGCGTGAACTCATGCGCGCCCACGGCAAGCTGTATACCCTCATCAAGATGGACGAGGGCAATGCACTGGCCTCAGCGCGTATTCGTATCCGCTCGTTGCTGGCGGTAAGCCGCAGCAGGGCTGGGGACAACACAGCAACCGAGGTTTCCCACGCACCGCCGATATTCAGCAAACGCGATGCAGCCACGCATACCATTCTTGTGCCGCAAATGGCCCCGCTGCATTTTCCGTTCATGACGCAGGCCATCGCGGGCAGCGGGCACACCATCCAATTGCTGCCCACGGTGAGCGCAGAAGCCGTGAGCCTGGGGCAGGCCTATGTAAACAACGATGCCTGCTACCCGGCCATCGTGGCTATTGGTCAGCTATTGCAGGCTCTGCGCGATGACGGGCTTGATCCGCGCCGCACGGCCCTGCTGCTTTCGCAGACCTGCGGCCCCTGCCGGGCCAGCAATTATCCGGCTCTGCTGCGCAGGGCGCTTATGGAATACGGCTACGACCCGGTGCCCGTGCTTACGCTCAATGCCTCGGGGTCAGAGAGCCAGCCCGGCCTACGGCCGGACCGCGCCCTGCTCTGGCGCATGCTGCTTGGCATGCTTGCCGGCGACATGCTGCAAAGGCTTTCGCTGTTTACAGGCACCTACGAATGCCATGCAGGGCAAACCGAAGACAGGGTGCAGCACTGGCTGCAAACCCTGATCCCGGTAGTGCGCAAGGGGGATGAAGCCGCCCTGCGCCAACTGCTGCCCCGCCTTGTGCAGGATTTTGCCTCTATCCGCACAGCACTGGCCCCCAAGCCTCGGGTGGCTGTTGTGGGCGAAATCCTGCTGACCTACCATGCTGACGCCAACAATCACATTGTCGAACAGATCAGGCAGGAAGGCGGAGAACCGCTCTTGCCGGACTTTGCCAACTTCATGCTCTACTGCCTGCGCGATGCCGTGTACGACTGGCGCTATCAGGGCGGCAGCGCCTGGGCGGCACTGGGCAATGCCTTTGTAATGCGCCGTATTGAAGGTGTGCGCCGCTACATGCGCGGCGCGCTCAACACCTCGCCCCTGAGCGCCCACGTCATGCCTGTGGCGCATATCGACGATCTGGCCCGGCTGGGCGAAAGCGTCATGTCCCTTGGCAACAGCGCCGGCGAGGGCTGGCTGCTGCCCGCAGAAATGCTGGAGTTTCTCGAACACGGCACAAACAACATACTCTGCCTGCAACCCTTTGGCTGCCTGCCGAACCACGTGGTGGGGCGCGGCGCGTTCAAGGCCGTGCGCCGTCAACGTTCCGAGGCCAACATCATGGCGCTGGATTACGACCCCGGCAGCAGCGAAGCCAATCAGCTCAACCGCATACGTCTTTTCATGGCTATCGCCAGAGAGAAGGAAAAGGAAAGGGAAGAAGCCGCCCGGCATGCCCGGCACACCTATACGGGCGCAATGGGAAGCGACAGAGTATACTGGCAGCAATAAACCGCAAAAAACCGCCCGCCGGAATACTTCCAGCGGGCGGTTTTATATTATCTGCACAAGATCACATCATGCCCAGTAAACTATCTGAAGCATGAGGGAACAAAAGGCCTGCTCCAGCTACGCTGAAAAAGGCTATTCTTCGCGGGGGGGCAGTTCCCGGCCGCCCTCTTCAAGGCGTTGCAGGAACTTGTCGCGGCATTCGTAGCTACAGAAACGGTGAACCTTTTCACCGTCACGCACGGAAATAGAGCCATCAACGGCCACATACGCGCCGCATTCGGGATCTTTGACCATTTCGCCAGCGGCAACCTTACGCTCCATTTCAGCAGCGCTTTCCTGCTTGTTTTCCTTTTTCTTCTTGTTCAGATCATTGGCAAAAAGGCGATATAGGGCGTAGCCCGCCAAAATCAGAATGAGCCACTTTACCATTTGTTATGCTCCTTAATCCCGTGGCACGGGTCGCGTAAGGCTGGAGTGCAGCCCTTTCAGGCATATTAAAGCCGTTGGAAACAGTATCACAGAGGGCGGCACCAGTCACTGAAAAATTCTGTCCCCTTCCACGCGGCATACTGTACGCGCCAGCCAATCCCTCACGGGCAGGCCATCTACAACGATCAGGGGCGCGACATCAAGTAATGGCCGCATGACAAAAGCCCGCACCGTCATCCGTGGGTGCGGCACAAGGCAATGGGGATCGGTACTCCGCTCCTGCCCAAAAAGCAGCAGATCAACATCAATCACACGCGGCCCAAAGCGCAGTACCGGGTCAGGGCTGCGCACCCGCCCAAGCCTGGCCTCTATGTCCAGCAAAGCATCCACAAGGCTGCAAGGCCGCCAGCTATCGCCGGGAAAAAGTTCAACAACCTGATTGAGAAACCAGGGTTGCTCCGTGTATTCCTGCGGTTCTGTGCGGTAGACAGGGGATACTGCGCCAATGCCCATTTCCGGCAGTTCCGCAAGGGCGTCCAGCGCTGCTGCAAGTTTTTCTGCCGCTGTGTCGCAGTTGGAGCCAAGGCTCACGTAAGACCGCAGCTTTGTTTGATCTGCCATCAGGTTTCCTTCAGATAGGTTCAGCCCGCATTTTAGCAAGGATTGCAGCATACCTTTTTTCGCGGAAAGGATAAAGCCCACCGCATGCAACGCATCCGGGCGGTTTTGATTGCAAAAGGCTTGCTCCGTTGCGGCAAGGCGGCTAGCATGGGCGCATGGCACATTCACGCACCAAAGCCCCTGCCCTGGCAACCCTTTTACCTCTGTGGCGGGATTTTTTACTGGCCCAGCGTGGCCTTTCGCCCAATACGGTTGAAGCCTACGGGCAGGATCTTGAGAGTTTTTTTCTGTACCGACAGGAGCTGGCTCAGGGCGCGGCGGAAGAATCCCTGCCCGACCCCGATGAGCAGGAGATTTTTCTGTACCTTGCCTGGTTGCGCGCGCGGCAGAACACGGGGCGCACCCTGGCACGCCGCCTTTCCGCCCTGCGGGCATTTTTTGCTTTTGCCGTTGATGAAGGCAGGTTGCGTAAAAACCCTGCTGAATTGCTGGAAAATCCCAAGTTGCCCCAACACCTGCCGGAGGTGCTGACAAGGGATGAAATGGAATCCCTGCTTGCCCAGCCAGACCTGCGCGACAAAAGCGGCAAACGCGACCGTTGCATGCTTGAACTTCTGTACGCCGCAGGCTTGCGTGTTTCTGAGCTGTGCACCATGTGTGTGCCTGATCTTGACCTGCAACGCGGCCTTGTACGCGTTTTCGGCAAGGGTTCCAAAGAAAGGCTGGTGCCCCTGCACGACATGATGCAGCAGATGCTGGCAGACTATATCAGCGCATGCAGACCCCTTTTTACGCCCACTGGCAACCAGCTTTTCGTCAACCGCTCGGGCCGTGCTCTGACGCGCCAGTACGTGTGGAAAATGGTTAAAAAATACGCACTTGAGGCGGGCATTCGCCGCGCCATTTCGCCGCACACGTTCAGACATTCCTTTGCCACCCACCTGCTCGAGGGCGGCGCGGACCTGCGCGCCGTGCAGATGCTGCTTGGCCATGCTGACATAAGCGCCACAGAAATTTATACCCATGTGCAGGCAGAGCGCCTGCGCGGCATACACCATCAATTCCATCCCCGGAGCCGCCAGTGACCCTTGCGCCGGAAACGACCCCACAGACGGCATCCGCCCAAACCACAGCTGGCCAGACTGCCCCCGTACAGGTGGCGTCCGCTTCTGCGGCCTCAACAGTGCAGCATACAGCCGGGACAACGCTCATCACCTGCCACGCAAGTGCAGATTTTGACGCCTTTGCGGCAATGCTGGCGGCACGATTCCTTTACACACCGCATGTGCTGCTCTTTCCCGGCACACAGGAGCGCGGCCTGCAAAAACTCATTGCCGGGCTGGATACGGCGGCGCTGGGCATTGTGGAAACTCCTGCAATTCGGTGGGATTCCATAACCCGCCTTGTGGTTGTGGATACCCGCCAGCGTGGCCGCATCAGCCATGTGGCCCAACTGCTCGACCGTGATGACGTAACCGTGGAATTGTGGGATCACCACCCGGATTCCACGGACGACATCACAAGCCCGCACACGCACATGGCGCACATAGGCTCTGTCACAAGCCTCATTGTGCAGGCCATTTCGGAGCGGGGCCTCAGCCTCAGCCCGGACGACGCCACCCTGCTGGGTCTTGGCATTTATGGCGATACCGGCTCTTTCACCTATTCTTCAACCACGCAGGCTGATTTTATGGCGGCTGCTTGGCTGCTCGGGCAGGGCATGGATGTGAACCGCATTGATGCCCTGGCGGCCCACGAACTCACGAGCCTGCACATACAGGCCTTGAACAGCCTGCTGGAATCCACCCAGACATACAACATCAACAATGTTCCGGTAACGCTTTCAGAAGCGGCCATGGAGCATTATCTGGGTGATTTTGCCTATCTGGCCCACCGCCTCATGGAGATGGAAAAATTCCCGGTGCTGTTTGCCATCGGGCTTATGGACGATCGTATTCAGGTGGTGGCCCGCAGCCGCAACGAGGCCATCAACGTGGGCGACATCTGCGCGGCCCTTGGCGGCGGCGGGCATGCCTACGCGGCTTCGGCCTCCGTGCGCACCATGACGGTGCATGAAGTGCGCGATGTAATTTTGCGCCACCTCTACGCCCAGGCTTACCCCGATAAAACCGCGCGCGAATATATGTCCTCGCCCGCCGTGGGCATTGAGGCCACCGCCACCATTCATGAGGCGGATGAACTCATGCTCCACTTCGGGCTCAAGGCCGTGCCCGTCTTCATGCCAGAAACCCGCCAGTGCACCGGTCTGCTGGATGCCCTCACGGCCTCGCGGGCCAGCGCCCACGGCCTTGGCGCATCCACGGTTGAAGACTACATGACCCGCAGAATCACCACACTGCCGCCGGATGCAACGCTCAAGGATCTGACCACAATCATCGTGGGAAGCCGCCAGCGCCTTGTGCCCATTGTGGAAGACGACAAGGTTATCGGCGTGGTCACGCGTACCGACCTTATCAATGTTTTTGCGCAGGAGCCGGGCCATATGCCGGAACCGCGCATCACCGGCGGCAAGGAGCGCAACCTTGGCAAGCTCATACAGGACAGACTGCCCCTTGCCAGCCGCAATATGCTGCACCTTGCGGGCCGGCTTGGCAGGGAGCTTGGCCTGCCGGTCTACGCCGTGGGGGGCTTTGTGCGCGATCTTCTGCTCCAGCGCCCCAACCAGGATATTGATCTGGTGGTGGAAGGCAACGGCATAGCCCTTGCGCGGGCACTGGCAAAAGAGCTCAACGGGCGGGTGCGCGAACACCAGAAGTTCCTCACCTCGGTGGTCATTTATACCGATGCCGCAGGGGCCGAAGCCCGCATCGACGTGGCCACGGCGCGCCTTGAGTACTATGAATACCCAGCGGCACTGCCCACGGTTGAGCTTTCGTCCATCAAGATGGATCTGTTCCGCCGCGATTTTTCCATCAACGCCCTGGCTGTGCGGCTTGATTGCGAGCCGTTCGGCCAGTTGGTGGATTTCTTCGGCGGGCAACGCGATATCAAGGAACGCGTCATCAGGGTGCTGCACACTCTGAGCTTTGTGGAAGACCCCACCCGCTGCCTCAGGGCTGTGCGCTTTGAGCAGCGCTATAACTTCCACATCGGGGCAGGTACGGAAAAGCTCATCAAGAACGCCCTCAAACTCAAGCTCATGGACAAGCTCTCGGGCTTTCGGCTGTTCCACGAATTTCAGCATATCTGCGATGAGGACGACCCTTCGGCCTGCATCCTGCGGCTCGACCAGCTTGGTGTGCTGGAGGCGGTTTCTCCCCTGCTGTCGCTCAATCCCACGCGCAAAAACCTGCTGTTGCGGCTTCAGGAAACGCTCACGTGGTACAGGCTGTTGTATTTTGAAGAGGCAGCCCAACCCTGGCTGGCCTTCTTTCTGGTTCTCAACCACAACATGAGCTATGCCGACACGGCCAACCATTATCAGCGCATGGGCCTGCCCGAACCACGGAGGGCCGACATTCTGCGCCAGCGCGAGCACATGCGCGTGGTGCGCGGCAAGCTGGAGCCGTGGCAAAAAGACCATGAGGCAGGCAAGGAGAGCATCAGCGCCCTGTGCGCCCTGCTGCGGCCCCTTTCGCTCGAATGCCTGCTCTACCTCATGGCAGACACAAGCGACGCCGCCCTGCAAAAAAATCTTTCGCGCTACATTACCCAGTGGCGCAAAGAAAAAACGGATGTGAGCGGCGAAGACCTGCGCATCATGGGGCTGGAACCCGGCCCCGCCTTTGGACGCATTCTGGACGCCGTGCTTGCTGCCAAGCTTGACGGCACCGCCGCAACGCCAGAGCAGCAGATGGACCTGGCGCGCAACCTCGTGTGCAGTATCGCTGCCAAATCCGGCAATGGGAATGAAGAACAAACCAGTCAGAATTCTTCACTTGCCCAGCGTTTATAAGAGGTGTATAGAAACCAACTATGAAACAACTATGGGCTCCATGGCGCATTGAGTACATTCTTGGCCCCAAGCCAGACTCCTGCGTGTTCTGCCTCCCCGATCATACGGCGGATGACGAGCAGCGCCTGGTACTGCACAGAGGCCGGATGGCCTTTGTCATCATGAACAAATTCCCGTATAATAACGGGCATATCATGGTGTGCCCATACCGGCACGTTATGCTGCTGGCTGACCTCAAGCCAGAAGAAACCCATGAAATCATGGATCTTTTACAACAGTGCACGGTAATCTTAAAGCAGCACTTTAACTGTGAAGGCATCAATATCGGCCTGAACCAGGGCCAGGCTGCGGGCGCGGGCATTCGCGAACATCTGCACTTTCACCTGGTGCCGCGTTGGACGGGCGACTCATCATTCATGGCAGTGTTTGACGAAGTGCGCACCATGCCCGAACACTTGAGCCGCACCTATGCGGCACTGAAACCGTATTTCACGAATGGCGCGGCCAATGGCAAGCAAGACCGCGCCGCTTCCACGCCCGGGCAGGAAGGTTGCGGCTCGTAAGGGCTGCATGACTTTGTGGCGGGGATTGTCTTTTTCGCAGGGGGCGACAAAGACCGGCTGGAGAGCGCGATGCTGTGCCCTCTTGGGCGATGCGGCATTCTCAAAAAGCCCGTGAAGTTTTTTTGAGATAGCTTTATTTAGCCTGAGGAGTATGTCTATGCGGTATATCAAAGTATTTTTGCTCGCCATCCTCTTTTTTCTCGCCCTTGTGTTCTTTTTTCAGAACCAGGGCGCGCTCTCCCAGAGCATGGTGCTCACGCTCAACCTGTTCTTTATTCCCGCCATGTCTTCCATCGCCCTGCCCTTCTATTTTCTGGTCATCGCGGCCTTCGCCTGTGGCGCCTTGATGACCCTGGGCTTTCTGGTGTGGGACAAGGTCAATCTGACCGCCCGCCTGATGAAGCAGAAATGGCAGATCAGCAGCCTTGAGCGTGAACTGGAAAAGACCAAGAAAAAGCTTGGCGCAGACACAGCCCGCGCGCAGTTCTTGAGCAAGAACGGCAAGGCCGACGCCCAGCCCGCGTCTGTGGCCCCCGTTGCCGCAACTGCTGCTGCCGAAGAATCTTTGGTTCCGGATCCTGACAAGCAGCACTAGACGTTTCGCAATCCGCTTTGTGGCGCTGTTCGGCTGAGGGTCTGGGCAGCGCCACAATTTTTTTATGGCTGCGGTAAACCGCACCCGTCACCGTCACCCCAAGAATTACTATGTCTGAAGCCCCCGCAAAACTGACCCCCATGTTTGAGCAGTACATGGGCATCAAGGCCGAACATCCCGATGCCCTGCTGTTTTACCGCATGGGCGATTTTTATGAACTGTTTCTTGAAGACGCCAAGGTCGCGGCCCGCGAGCTTCAGATTGCCCTCACCAGCCGCAGCAGGGATGCAGAAAACCCCATTCCCATGTGCGGCGTGCCGTGGCATGCGGTGGAGGGCTACGTGGCCCAGCTCATCGACAAGGGCTACCACGTCGCCATCTGCGATCAGACAGAAGACCCAAAGGCCGCCAAGGGGCTGGTCAAAAGGGCCGTTACGCGCGTTATCACGCCCGGTACCGTACTGGAAGACGCCAACCTCGCCAGCAAGAGCCATAATTTTTTGGGTGCGCTGTGCCTTTCCGCCTCGGGTGGGGCTGGCGGCCTGGCCTGGGCGGACATTTCCACGGGTCAGTGGTCAGGCGTTGAGTTCAAGCGCGAGGCCGAGCTGTGGCAGTGGGCGCAAAAGCTTGCCCCTCGCGAACTGCTGGTGCCGGAAGGGGTCGAGCCGCCCCAACGTTGCATTCTGGAAGGCATAAGGCTTGTGCGCATGCCAGCACCCCAGTTTGACCTTAAACGCGCCACAGAGCGCGTTGTGACCGCTCAGGGCGTGCGCGAGGCTGGCGCTCTTGGATTGGAAGGCAAGCCGGAACTTATGCGGGCCTGCGGCGCGCTGCTGGTCTATCTGAGCCAGACGCAGATGCGCAACCCCGATCACCTCATGCCCTTTGCTCCGCTTGATCTTGGCCGACGCCTGCTCATTGACGATGTGACCGAGCGTAACCTTGAAATTTTCTGCCGCCTTAATGGCCGCAAGGGCAAGGGCACCCTGCGCCACGTGCTGGACGATACCATGACCCCCATGGGCGGCAGGCTGCTTGAAGACATGCTGCGCCACCCCTGGCGAGAGCTTGGCCCCATCACCCGCGTTCAGGATGCTGTGGCCTTTTTTCATGCGGACGATGCCCGCCGCGCCGCACTGCGTGAAGCTTTGAAAAATGTCTACGACCTTGAGCGCCTCTCCACGCGCATCAGCCTGAATCAGGGCGCGCCGCGCGATTTTATTGCCTTGCGCAACAGCCTTGCGGCCCTGCCGGATGTGTACGCGGCCCTGCAAGGGGCTGGCGAAACTTCTGCCGATTCTTCTGGCGCCTCCGCTGCTGCGGACAACATGCCCAAGAGCGTTGCCGATGTGGTCAAATCCTGGGACAACATGCAAGACTGCGCGGCCCTGCTGCAAAGCGCCCTCGTGGACAGCCCTCCTGCGGTCATTACCGAGGGCGGCCTGTTCAAAACCGGCTATAATGCGGAACTTGACCGCCTGCTTGACCTGGCAGAACACGGCGAACAGAAGCTCCAGAACATGCTGGCCGACGAACAGGAAAAAACAGGCATCAGCAAGCTCAAGCTGGGCTTTAACCGTGTGTTCGGCTATTATTATGAGCTTACGCGCGCGGCCCACAGCGGGCCTGCGCCCTTCCATTTTATCCGCCGCCAGAGCCTTGCCAACGCCGAGCGCTTCACCACGGTGGAGCTGAAAGAGCTTGAAGAAGAGCTTCTCTCTGCCGCAGACAAGCGCAAGACGCTGGAGTACACGCTGTTTCAGGATCTGCGCACCCACATGGCCGCCCAGCGCGAACGCATTATTCACGCGGCGGATATGGTCGCCCAGCTCGACTACTGGCAGAGCCTCGCGCAGGTGGGCCGCACCAACAACTGGTGCAGGCCGGAGCTTGACGCGGAGGCCAATCTGGACATCCGCGAGGGGCGGCACCCTGTGGTTGAAGCCATGCTTGGCCGCGCCAATTTTGTGCCCAACGACTTTCGCCTTGATGCCGGACGCCGCCTGTGCCTGCTCACTGGCCCCAACATGGCCGGTAAATCCACCGTGCTGCGGCAAGTTGCCATCATCAGCCTGCTGGCGCAGATGGGTTCCATGGTTCCTGCCAGCGCCGCCCGCCTCGGGCTGGTGGACCGCCTGTTTTCGCGCGTGGGCGCATCAGACAACCTCGCGCAGGGCCAGAGCACATTTATGGTGGAAATGATGGAAACGGCCCGCATTCTGCGTCAGGCCACCCGCCGCAGTCTTGTGATTCTGGACGAAATTGGCCGGGGCACCAGCACCTATGACGGCGTGGCCCTGGCCTGGGCCGTGGTGGAAGACCTTGCAAAACGGGCTGGCGGCGACCTGCGCACCCTCTTTGCCACCCACTACCACGAACTGACCGCGCTGGAAGGCCGCATAGCGGGCGTGTTTACCATGAATATCGCCATCCGCGAATACAACAACGATATTCTCTTTCTGCACAAGCTGGTTCCCGGCCCTTCTGACCGCAGCTACGGCGTGGAAGTGGCACGCCTTGCGGGCGTGCCCGGCCCCGTGGTGCAGCGGGCCAGAGCCATATTGCAGGGGCTTGAGCGGGGGCGTGACAGCGCCAGAAAAACCGTGGTTTCTGCGGTGTCTCTGCCAGGCCTGAGCCTGCCTGAGCCAGCAAAAAAAGAGCCGGAACTGCCGGAAATTGCCGCCGCGCCGCCTCTCTCGGAACACCCGCTTGTGCTGCTGCTGCGCGAGCTGAATCCTGACGAGCTCAGCCCGCTGGACGCCCTGCGGCTGCTCATGGAATGGAAAAAACTGTGGAGCGACAGCCCGGAATCTGCCCCGCAAGCAGACGCCCTGCCGCCGGACGAGGATAGTCATGAGTAACGCCAATCCCTGGTCTGTCATCCAGCTTGTGGCGGAACGCCGCATTGAGGAAGCCCTGTCGCAAGGGGCCTTTGACAATCTGCCCGGCGCTGGCAAACCCCTTGAGCTTGAAGACCTCAGCCATGTGCCGGAAGACATGCGCATGGCCTACAAGATATTGCGCAATGCGGGCTGCCTGCCGCCGGAGCTTGAGGAGCGCAAGGAGCTGAACAGGCTTGTTGATCTGCTGGAGCACTGCGAGGACGAGCAGGAACGCGTGCGCCAGATGCAGAGGGTGCGCTTTATGGTCACGCGGGCCAAAATGCGCTTTCAGCGGCCCATGCAGATTGAGCAGGACGACCCCTATTACGACCGCCTGCTGGACAGACTGTCTGCCAATCCGCGCAAGGCGGGCTGATACAGACAGCATTGTCAGACGCCAGCCCCACAAAAAACACAATGGCCGGGAACATCCCGGCCATTTTTTGCATCAAATCTGCATATCTCCGATTCTGACCATGTGACGCCCTATGGATTGAAAAAGAAATAAAACTTCCCCATGACCTGCCCTAGTACAGGTCAGCATCCGCAGGCATTCTTTCCCAGTAAATACGGCCTTTTTTGCGATACTTGCGCAGCAGCACGTAGACGCTGCCCGGCCCGCCGTCATGGGGCTGGGCAGTGCAGAAAGCCAGCACTACCCGCTTGAAGGGATCCTGCGTCAGCCAGCTTTGCAGCTTTTCGCGCAGAACGCCCATGCCGTCAGGCGAATTGCGGCCACGGCCCGGCACCACCAGCACCGTGCGCAGACCCTTGTACCAGCTACCCTTAAAAAAACCGCGCAGTGCTTCAAATGCCTGCATCGCATTGAGGCCGTGCAGGTCAAGATGGGCCTCCGGACTGAGGCCGCCAGCACGGAGTTTGTTCAGAATCATCTGGTCAAGGCCGACCACATGACCCTCGAGGTATTCATCAGAGAACGTCAGCGCGAATTCCAGCTTGCCGTCCATGAAATCCTGAAGGCTCAGCTCGCCGTGAGGCGGTGGCGTTGCAGGGGCGGGAGCCGGAACAACATCACGCCCGCCGCCAGTGAGGGGGCTTACCGTGCCCATGGCGGCAAGAAAGGCCGCAGCTTCGTCATCGTCCTCATGCAGAGAGGGGTCAGCGGCGCTGGCAGGAGCCGCCTTGCCAGAACACGCCGGGGTAGACGAGGCCTGACCGCCCGAAATTTGGACCGCTCCCGGAGATGCGCCCTTGGGTTTGCCAGCTTCAGCTGTTGCGCCTCTGGCCGCAGTTTTTTTACCCTTGCTGCGTTCTTCAGCCAGTGCATCTGCCATGCTGGTCATGGTGCCTCGTTCTTCCAGCGAAAAACCCGGATTTGCAGCCTTGCGGCTGTTTTTGGCAGGGGTCACGCTGCTCACGGCGTTCAAAAACAGATCGCAGTCTTCATCCGAAACGTCAGCAGCCTGCGTTGTGCCAGCAGACGCGATAACGCGCTTGCCCTTGCCCTGCCCGTGGTGCGCAGGCTTGCGCTCATTGCCGCCGTTTTTTTGCTTTTCGGGGAATTTTTTTGCATTGAGCGCGCGGAACGGATTTGCCCCAAAGGCGTCTGCGTCAGACATAACGGCTCCACTCATAAGGTATGCGAATAAAAAAAGCCGCAGCACAGGCCGCGGCTTTAGCAGTAAAACAGGTGCTGCGCTTATTGAGCCGCAGGCGCCGGGGCCTTCTGCTCGGCAGGAGCAGCGGGCACCACAGGAGCCGGGGTCGCTTCCGCACCGGGCTTAACAGCCGGGGCGGCGGGCCTGGGAGCAGCAGGTTCTTCAATCTTCACGTCAAGAATCGTAGACTGACTGGAAGGACGCGAGCTGGTCACGAGGGTGTAGCTGAGCGACGTGATAACAAAAATCACGGCCATCAGGGCAGTCAGTTTGGCAAGAATGCCGCCTGCGCCGCCGCTGCCGAACACAGAGCTGTTGCCACCGCCAAAAATCACGCCCATGCCTTCCTTGCCCGCCTGAAGCAGCACAAGAATAACCAGCAACACGCACACAATGATATGCAGCGTAAGAATGAGAGTCTGCACGAATTCCTCCTCGCCGTCCGGCCACTGCCCGATGGCGCGCCCGAAGTGGGGTTAGGCCCCGATAATTTGTAAGAAGCTTTGCGCTTCTAAAGACGCTCCACCTACCAGAAGGCCGTCCACGTTGTCAAGGGCCATAAGCCCTGCGGCATTGTTTGGCTTAACGCTGCCGCCATAAAGAATGGGCAGCATGTCTGCGGTTTCACCCACAAGTTTTTTCAGCAAGGCCCGCGTGACGGCGTGGGCATCGAGCACTTCTTCCGGCCCGGCAACCTTGCCCGTGCCAATGGCCCACACAGGCTCGTAGCCAATGGCGAGCTTGCCCACAAGGGCCGCTCCGCGCAGGTTCTCGGGCATGTCCGAAAAAACTGCGGCGAGCTGGCGCTCAAGCACGGTGTTCAGCTTGCCAGCTTCGCGCTCGTCAAGTGTTTCGCCAATGCAGAACAGCACCTTGAGGCCGTGCTCAAGGGCAAAAAGTGTTTTGCGGGCTACAAGGGCATCATCCTCGCCCATGATGTGCCGCCGCTCGGAATGCCCGGTCAGCACCCAGCTTGCGCCAGCGTCAAGCAGCATGGCGGGCGAAGTTTCGCCCGTAAAAGCCCCTTCTTCTGCGGGATAGCAGTTCTGTCCGCCCGCCGAAAGCGCCGCAACGCCCTTGAAAGCGTCTGACACGCAGCTTATGGACGTAAAGGGTGCAAAAACAACCACATCCTGCCCCGCAGGCATGTTCCCGAGGCCTTTGACCAGATCGCTTGCGCTTTGGGCAGCCTGAGCGCGGGTTTTATACATCTTCCAGTTGGCGGCAAATATTTTTTGCATGGCGTCCTCAAGGATCAGATGGAACAAAGATAAATGAGCGCGTCTTCGCCAGTATCGGTATAATACTTTTTGCGCACGCCCTCTCGCTTGAAACCGCAACTCTCATACAGACAAATAGCGGGCCTGTTGCCCACCCTGACTTCAAGCAAGATTTTGTTTATAGCCATTTTACGCGCAAGGCGCAAGACCACGCCCAATATACGCCGTCCGTAGCCTCTGCGACGTTCATCCGGCAAAACTGCAAGATTGAGTATTTCCAGTTCATCCAGCGTGTGATATACTGATATATAGCCAATCAGCGCCTCATGCCGAAACATTCCCAGTGCCGAAAAAGCCTTTTGCCCAAAGGCGGCAGCGCACTGCTCTTCTGACCAGGGCAGAGGAAAGCACTGGCGCTCAATCTCGTACATGGCGGCGGCATGCTGCGGCCCAAGCATTTGAAGGCGTTCGTCCCGCACTGTGGAAGCATTCATGAAAATCAGCCTTTATCCTTTATTAGGCAACACTCCTGACTTGCAGGAGGTTGTAGACCACAACAACATACCCCTGTGCATCATGCGCGGCGAGGACATACTGCGGCAGAACCTGCGGCACCGGGCAGTGGGCCTGCTCGTGCGCGACCGGCTTGGGCGCGCCCTGCTGACGTACCGCCCTGGCCTTGGCTGGGGATTTTCGTCCTTCGGGAGGCTGCCCGCCGGGCAATCAAGCGAGCACAAGGCGCAGGAGCTGTTTAACAGCGATTGGAACCACGAAGGGCGCATACTGCCGCTCGGCGTTTCCCCACCGGGGCCGGACAACTTTAATGCTTTTGTGGCGCTGTATGAGGGCCGCATGCCCTCCTCGCTGGCTGCCGCCGCCGTGCGCGACCCGGATCAGCACATGCTGGTCGATTATGATGAATTGCGGGGCCTTGGAGTACACTTTGGCGAACTGCTTTCGCCCTTTTTGCGGCAGGCGGTGCAGTCTGGCCTTGTGCGCCCTCGCTGACCTTGCCCGCACACCCTCAATTTACCCGCGCGGCCTGCCAGTTGCAAAAAACTGCCGCCAAGGGCGGCCATACAGCGCTGTGTCTTATACGGCTGTGGGGCCAAGCAGATCAACAGCTTCCTGATGCACCAGGCCATTGGAGGCCATGAGCACATCACCAAAATGCAAGGCCTCGCCGCGCAAATTGGTTACCTTGCCCCCGGCTTCTTTTACCAGCAGCAAGCCAGCAGCAAAATCCCAGGGTTTCAGCCCTTCTTCATAAAACATATCCAGCCTGCCGCAGGCCACATAGGCCATATCCACCGCCGCCGCACCGATGCGCCGCAGGCCCTGGCTTTTGGGCAGCACAAGGGAGAGGCGTTCCAGTATTCTGTCGAGCCGCCCGCTAAAGTCATAGGGAAAGCCCGTGGCCACCAGCGCATCGCCAAGATTTTCAGCCTTGCTCACGCTTACCGGCGCACCGTTGAGGTACGCGCCCTGACCGCGCTGCGCGCTGAAGCATTCGTTCATCATGGGAATGTTGACCACGCCAAGTTCCACATGATCCTTGTTCCACAGCGCTACCGAAGTAGCCACCTGCGGGATGCGGTGCACAAAGTTGGTGGTGCCGTCCACCGGATCGATGATCCAGCACAGGCCGTCCGGTTCCTTCTCGCTCTCGCTGCTTTCCTCAGCCATAAAAGCGGCGCCGGGCACAAGGTTTGCCAGTTTTTCCTTCAAAAAAGCTTCCACCGCCAGATCTGTCTGCGTGACCAGATCAATGCGGCCCTTGTGGCGTACGTTGCTGGGCTTTGCCCAGTGCTCGCGCACGATGTCGCCGCTCTGGCGCACAATTTCCAGACATCCCTGCAAGATATCCTGTGATGCAAACATGGGGCTTCCTTTACGCGTGCGCGTTCTGCAACGCAAAATGCCGCAGGGTGGCCACCCCGCAGCAGACAGTTTTCAGAAAATGGATTGTCGCGGCCTCTCGGCAAGCGGGTTGGCGCGCAGCTAGTTAATAAAGACAGAATGGTACAATTGGCGGTCAAGCATGGCGCGGGCCGTGCCGCGCAGCACGGTGGTCAGTGGGTCTTTGTCCACAAAAACCTTGAGGCGCGTTTCTCTGGCGATAAACTGATCCAGCCCCTTGAGCAGCGAACCGCCGCCAGCCATAAGCATGCCGTTACGGTAAATATCCGCAGCCAGTTCCGGCGGTGTTTTTTCCAGCGCGCGCATCACTGCGCCAAGGATTGCCAGCACGGGCTCGCGCAAAGCTTCGCGCACATGCCCTTCCGTCACCTTGACCACGCGGGGCGCGCCGCGCACCAGATCCTTGCCCGAAACTTCGAGCACCGGAGCATTGGGCATGGGCATGGCGGAACCAAGAATCTTCTTCACGTTTTCCGCTGTGTTGTCGCCAACTTCCATGCGAAAAACATCGCGCATGTAGCGTTGCACGGCCATATTCATGGCATCGCCAGCCACGCGCACAGACTGCGCGTTGGCAATGCCCGCCATGGTGATAACAGCCACCTCGCTTGTGCCGCCGCCAATGTCGAGCACCAGATTACCCAGAGGCTCATGAATGGGCAGGTCAGCGCCGATCGCCGCCGCCATGGGTTCCTCGACCATGGCCACATCGGCAGCGCCTGCCAGAATGGCCGAGTCGATGACCGCGCGTTTTTCCACCTGGGTGATGCCCGTTGGAATGCAGATAACCATGGATGGCTTGACCAGCCGCAGCCCGGTAATGGCCTTGCGCACAAAGTAGGAGATCATTTCGCGGGTGATGTCGAAATCAGCGATGACGCCGTCCTTCATGGGACGCACGGCCTTGATGCGCTGGGGCGTGCGCCCCAGATATTCCTTGGCTGAAGCGCCTACGGCGAGAACAGAATTCTTGTGCGTGTCTATGGCCACCACCGATGGTTCATTGATCACAATGCCATCCGCCCTAGTGTAGAGCAGGGTGTTGGCTGTGCCAAGATCCATGGCAATGTCTTTGGACAAGAATCTGAAGAAACGCCGTAGAATCATATGTTAGTATTCTTTTGTTGGCGGAATGGGCGCGGTGTCGGGGTCATAGGCCTGGGGGCCGTCGTTATGCACCCGCGCTCTGGGCAACATGGTTCTGAGCCGCATTTTGAGATACAGATTTTCCAGAAACAGGGCCAGATGATCCACAGACTGACGAACAAAACTGCGCAGGGATTCGTCTATCTGGCGAGGATTGGTGTGCGCAAGGCAAAGTACGCCGCGCGTGCTTTTGTTGACCATAACCGGCATGCATATGGCAGCCTGAAAATCAGGCATATCCGGCAGTTTGCCAAACAGCACCGTGGCGGGCGCGCCCTCGACGCCTTCGGCGATCACTGGCTGATCGTTGCGAAAGACCCAGCCTGTAATGCCGCTGCCCATGGGCAGGATAAGCGGTTCTTCGCCGGTCAGCAGCAGGCGGGCAGATTCGCTCTCAACGCAATATGTTTCGCCCGGTTCGTCCACCGAGGCAAAGGCGCAGTAGTCAAAGCCCGTGGCTTCAACCATGATGCGCAGATAGTTTTGCAAAAACTGGGGCCAGCGCTTGTAACGAAAGCGCAGATCCTGAATAACGGACAATTCCGCAAAATAACGCGGAATATCCCCCGCAAGCTCCTGCCGTCCGGTGGAACCCTGCTGGCGCGAAATAAGCTCTGCGAACATTTGCAGGATCTTGTGGTCTTTGTCTGAAAAAGAGTACTGCCGCTTGCTGTCAACGCAGAGCGCGCCGCCAGTGGGCACGGGGCAGCCCATAAAGGCCTTGATGTTGGCCTCTTCGCCGCCGGTGTAGTAGCCAAGGTTGCTCTGGCGCTGGTCAAAATTCGGCACAAGCAGAGGTTGCCGGTTGCGAACAATCCAGCCGACAAGGCCCTTGCCGGGCAGCACCGATGCGTTGGACGCTATCCTTTCCCCCAGGCTGAAGGCAGCTGCAAGGTGGTGCGCTTCGCCTTCTTCGTCAGGCAGAAAAAGGACTACGGAATAAGCGTCAAAAACGCTGCAAACGATGCTCAGAATATGCTTTTCAACAGAGTTGGCGGTCATGGGCACATGGGGTTGATGGTGATGCCGCCCACAGGCGTGACGGCTCTCGGGTAACGCATTTCTTGTAGCAAAGGGCATGCGCCGCCGCAACTTCTTTTGCGCTGCTTGTGCTCATTGTTGCGGTGCCGAGCCCTTGGCAGGCAGCGCCTGCACCCGCTTACATCAAGCTTGGCAGGCCCGGTTGATGCCGTTTTTCGGGGAACCTGCATCATTCCCACTGGAAAATATTCTGAAAAGCAGGTAGTAAATAACAAATTTCTATAAGGGATGTACGGATGATTAAATGGCAAGAGGTATTCAGCAAGGACGGTCTGCCCTGGCAGGACGCTACCCAGTTGTCCTCTTCGATTGCCGTAAGCGACCTGACGCAGCTCAAGAAAATGCTTGATGCCGTGCATATCCGCCTGTGTCTTGTCAAACCCTATCAGGAAAACAAGAACTACCCTCTTGTGGAAGCGCGCGAGCTTTTGCCCTCGTTTGACAACGACATGTTTGAATACAAAGAGCTGCCCGGCTTTGCCATGGTGGCCTTTGCCCGCCAGCTTGACTATTTTTCAGAAATTTTTCAGTTCGATCGCCTGCACCCCGTAATTACCGAAGGCGACGGCGCATGCTGCCCCCTGGAAAATCAGGTCATGGTGCAGAACCTGCAAACTCTGGCCTCGCGGCTGCCGCGCGTACATCAGGATATTTTTCGCCAGCAGTTCCGCTCGACCGACACGGTTGTGCTTGAAACATACCCGGCCCTCATGCCCTACCTACTCAGCATGGACAGGGCGCACGTGCTGGCCTGGGGCGCTGACAAGCAGTTTCATCTGGCCGGAATATTCGCCTCCTTTCCGTCGGATATCGACAGCGAACTGAAGCGCTTTGGCATCCGCATCGGCAAGTTCGTGTACGGCGACAGCGATATTTACGAACGCAACCGCATGTTTGTGTACCAGTACCTCATGGAGCTTTACGGCTTCCCCATTGTTTCAGAACGCCGCACCTCGAGCGCGCTTTTTGCCCGCAAGCTGCACAAGATGGGCGAGCGCTTTTTGCTGCGCGTGCTGGGGCAGACGGACAGAACCATCACCACCTACATGGCCAATGGTGAGAACACGCGCTATCCCCTGCTGGAAAAAGTGGCCCTTGTGGCTGTGGACGCCGATCAGGACGAAGCATTGAGCGCCATTGACCGTGATGGATTTTTTTTGGACAAGCCGCGCCGGGTGGTCATTTTGCGCATCAAATACCGCCAGCACACCTTTGACGCCAGCAACGTGCGGCAGGACCGCGCCCTCTCCGTGGTGGCGCAGGAGGTGCTGCACCCCATCACGGGTGAAGCGCTCACCGGGCTTAATATCATCAAGGACACCTCCAACATGTTCCTGCGCCTCAACGACATTGTGCGCGGCGAATACACGGGGCGCATCATTTACAAGCGCACCGAGGTGGTGGAAAACACTGGCACGCACGAAAAGCGGCTCAAGTTCCTCTATAGCTGGCTGACCAAGCATCAGCGGCGCATGATCAGCTACAGTGACGAATTTTTCTCCAATGTAAGCAAGGTGTTGACCAACTACCTCTTTTCGCCGGACAATGACGAGGCCTTTGAAAACCTGCGCGAACTGTATCAGGAAGTCTGCACCCGGTTCAGCTACATCCAGCAGGCCCGGCGCGTGCGCATACTGGAAGACCTCTGCCAGCGCACCTTCAAGGGTGCGCGCATCACCTACCAGCAGATGTTCCGCGAGGCCCTGAACCTGCTCAACGAGCTGAAGTTTGAAATCGTCAGTTTCTTCCCCGGCCTGGTTGACGCCGTCATCGACTGTGTGGAAAGAATCCTGCGCGACAGTTATCTGCAACGCAAATACGTTGAACCGCCGGAAGATACCCTTACCCCGGCCGGTCAGGAAATTCGTAAAAATTACAGACGTCTTGTTTCATTGCAGGACGGTTTCAAGGCTGTGCGCAAGGCGCGCAGCGGCAAGGAAAACGTGGTGGCATGAGCGTACCGTTTTTTTATCTGGCCCCTGAACTCTGGGGCGATACACCTCTTCTTGAAGGGCAGGAAGCCCGGCATCTGGGGCAGGTTCTGCGCGCGGAACCCGGCACCGAAGTGGGCCTTCTGGATGGTCGGGGCCGCTCGGGCATATTTGTGGTCTGCAAGGTGGGCAAAAAAAACGTGCAGCTCCAGCGCGTTTCTGAAACTGTCACCCCGGCTCCGCATTCGCGGGCCATTGTGGCGCTGGCCTACAGCAAGGCCGTGCGGCGCGGCTTTTTTATGGAAAAGGCCGTGGAGCTTGGCGCGCATGGCGTATGGCTGTGGCAGGGCGATCACAGCCAGGGCAAACTTTCTGCCGCCGCAGAAGAAGCATGCCTTGGGCAGATGATCGCCGGGGCAAAGCAGAGCGGCAACCCATGGCTGCCAGAAGTGCGCGCCCTCTCGGGCGGCGTGGATCAACTCATCCATCTTTCGCACACTGCTGACTACCGTATTCTGCCCTGGGAACTTCAGGACGGCGTGCATATGCTCACCCCGGAAATGGCGGGTCAGCCCGGCCTTACCGTCTACGTGATCGGCCCCGAAGGCGGCTTTTCACAAAGGGAGCTGGCAGCTCTGGAAGCCGCCCACTTTACCGCCGTGAGCCTTGGCGCACGCGTATTGCGCTGTGAAACCGCCGCAACGCTCTGCCTCGGCCTGCACTGGTGGGGTTCGCAGCTTGGCGGCAAGGCCGATGCCACCCAAGGGAGCGGAAAGTGACCGTAAGCAAGCCGCTGCCGGAGCGCATGCGGCCTGATGATCTGGCGCTTTTTCTGGGTCAGACCCATCTTGGCGACCGCCTGCGCTCACTTATGAAGTCCGGGCGTTTGCCCAGCCTGCTTTTTTTCGGCCCGCCCGGCTGCGGCAAATCAACCCTGGCCCTGCTGCTGGCTAAATCATCCGGCAAGCCCTATCTGCGTTTGAGCGCGCCCGAGGCTGGCTTGCAGCATCTGCGGCGCTCGCTGACGGGTGTGGAAATTCTTGTGCTGGACGAACTGCACCGATTTTCCAAGGCGCAGCAGGACTTTTTTTTGCCGCTGGTGGAATCGGGCGAACTGACCCTGCTTGCCACAACCACGGAAAACCCCTCGTTCAGCGTCACGCGCCAGTTGCTTTCGCGCCTGCATGTGCTGCGGCTGCGTCCCCTGGGCCGCCCTGAGCTTATGGAGCTTGCCCGGCGCGGCGCAAAAGACCTGCAGCTTGAAATGACCGATGATGTGGCCGACCTGCTGGCCGGGGTTTCACACGGTGATGCCCGCACCCTGCTGAATCTTGTGGAGTATGTTGGCGCTCTGCCGGAAGACCGGCGCGATCTGGAGCATATCAAGGCGGCGCTGCCCGAAGTGCTTATCCGGCACGACAAGGACGGCGATAACCACTATGAACTGGCCTCGGCGCTCATCAAGTCCATTCGCGGCAGTGATGTGGATGCGGCCCTGTACTATCTGGCCTGCCTGCTTGAAGGCGGCGAAGACCCGCGCTTTGTATGTCGCCGCCTGATACTTTCCGCCTCCGAGGATGTGGGGCTGGCCGACCCGGACGCGCTGGGGCTGGCTGTGGCCTGCCAGCAGGCCGTGGAATTTGTGGGCATGCCGGAAGGGTTCATTCCGCTGGCGGAAACCGTCACCTATCTGGCTCTTGCCAAAAAGAGCAATACCTCCTACGCGGCCTATCTCAACGCCGCCCGCGAGGTCAAACTTAACGGAGCGCGCCCGGTGCCGCTGCATCTGCGCAATCCTTCTACCCAGTTGCACAAGGAATGGGGCTACGGCAAGGAATACAAGTATCCCCACAACTACCCGGAATCGTGGATCGAGCAGTCATATCTGCCGACAGAACTGGAAGGCCGCAGGTTCTACCAGCCGCGCGAAAATGGCGAAGAGCCACGACTCAGCCAGTGGTGGCGCAAACTGCATAAAATCAAAAAAACGGACGAATAGGCATGAACCCCTTTGTTGACGGCGCTTTTGAAGCCAAGTTTCTCACGGGCGACACATACAGCAGTCAACCTGCCAGTGCGGGTTTTTTCAGCCGTATGCTGCCCTCGCTCAGCTTTTACAGCCGCCTGTTTCTCGGCCCGGTGCGCTGGCTGTGCTCCAGAGCTTCCAAGGGGCAGTGCGACGATGCCGCCTGGGTATATGCCAGCGCGTGGGTGGCAGACCTTGTGGAGCGCATGGGCTGCCCCATCCAGATTGAGGGCATGGACGCCATTGAAGCTGTGGACGGCCCCTGCCTGTTTGTGGCCAACCACATGAGCACGCTGGAAACATTCATGCTTCCAGCCATGATCCGGCCCCGCCGCCAGGTGACCTTTGTGGTCAAAAAAAGCCTCACCACCATGCCGCTTTTTGGCCCGGTGATGTGCTCGCGCGACCCCATCGTGGTTGGGCGCACAAATCCGCGTGAAGACCTCACAGCAGTACTGAACGGCGGGCTGGAGCGCCTGAAAAAAGGCATTTCGATCATTGTGTTTCCGCAGCACACCCGCTCGCGCGAATTTAATCCTCAGCAGTTCAACTCCATCGGCGTCAAGCTGGCCAAAAAAGCCGGAGTGCCCATTGTGCCGCTGGCTCTCAAGACCGATGCCTGGGGACAGGGCAAAAAAATCAAGGAACTTGGCCCGGTCAAACCCGGCCTGACCATACGCTACACCTTTGCAAGCCCCCTCACCATTGCCGGGCAAGGCAAGGAAGAACAGGCGGCAATATGCCAGCATATTGAAAGCCACCTCGGCAAATGGCAGCAACAGGACGGCATCAACGAGTAGCCGAATTTTTGTGGATATTTTGCGGATATGACGTTCAAGGGCGGGGTAAACCCCGCCCTTGTTTTGGGAAGCACTCAGTTTTTTTCAAGCATGTCTGAGCGCTCAGCGGGCCTGCACTTTGCCCTCCCCAAAGTTTTCACCCAGCTCAGGCGGTTCCTCTGCCCTCGTCCGCTGCTGCCTGTTCAGCACTGTCGGTCTGCTCAGCGCTCTCTGGTTGTTCGGCCTGATTGTCATGCCCATCTGCGGCTGCCGCTGCATTTCTGAGCGCCAGATACCGCTCAAAGTCCTTCACCGCCAGCGGCACGCTGAACAGATAGCCCTGAAACAGCGTGCAACCCATGTTCAGCAGGGCCCTTTTCTGTTCGCGGTTTTCCACGCCCTCGGCCACGGTGGTTAAACCAAGGCTTTGCGAAAGCGCGATGATAATGCTGGCGATGGCGGCATCGTTGGGGTCTGTGAGCAGATCGCGAATGAAAGAACGGTCAATCTTGAGCTGATCCAGCGGGAGCAGCTTGAGATACGTCATGGACGAATAGCCCGTACCAAAGTCATCCAGCGAAAACCGGATGCCCAGATTGCTCAGCTTGACCATGGACGCTATGATTTCCTGCATGTTCACGGCCAGCTGACTTTCGGTCAGTTCCAGCTTCAATAGACCGGGGTCAATGCCAGTTTGTCGCACCGCTGCCGTAACATCTCGTACAAAATCACTTTCACGAAACTGGCGGGCGCTTACGTTGATGGCAATTGTCAGATTTGAGAACTCGGGTATCTCAGCCCAGCGCCCAAGCTGGCTGCATGCCTCCCGCACCACCCATGCGCCGATGCGGGCAATCATGCCGTTTTCTTCCGCAAGGGGAATAAAATCGGCAGGCGGCACAATACCACGTTTGGGGTGTTGCCAGCGAATCAGCGCTTCTGCGCCAAACACAGTGTCATCCACGCTGATCAGAGGCTGATAATACAGCACAAACTGCTCAAGGCGTATGGCTTCCTCAAGATCCCGCTCAAGCTCTATGCGCTCCATGACGGTTTGCTGCATGGCCGGATCAAAAAAACGCACGGTATTTCTTCCGGCATCTTTAGCCTGATACATGGCAAGGTCCGCCTGCTTGAGCAATTCATCCGGAGTGATGCTCTGCTTGCCGAACAGGGCGACGCCGATACTGGCGGTGCAGTTGCAGGTAATGCCCTCCACAATAATTGGCTCGCGCACGGCAGTGAGAATTTTGCGGCAGACAAGCGCCACGGCCTCAGCCGCCTCCTCGCTGTTACCCGACAGACCGTGCAATAACAAAACAAATTCGTCGCCGCCAAAGCGCGCCACAGTGTCGTCTGCTGGAACAATGTCAAGCAGGCGCTGCCCGACCTGCTTGAGCAGATTGTCTCCGTGTGCGTGACCAAGCGTGTCGTTGATCGTCTTAAACCGGTCGAGGTCAATAAACAGCATCGCGCTGAGCTTGTCCGTGCGCATGCCAACCGCAACTGCCTGCCGGATGCGGTCCGTAAGCAGGGGGCGGTTGGCAAGACCGGTCAGTTGATCGTAGTAGGCCAGCTCATTGATGCGGGCTTCGTTGCGGCGACGCTCCTCCTCCCATGTAAAATTATCCAGCGCAAAACTGACGTTCAGGGCCATTTCCCCCAAGAGTTCGCGCACCTCTGCATCAAAGGTTCCGGCATCGTTGGTGTAGAGTGTCAAATTTCCAACAACTTCTCCCCGTTGGCGCAAGGGGAGCGCCCCAACAGAAAGAAAACCCGTTTTGCGCACAAGCTGCCACCAAGGCGCAAGCCTGGGGTCAGTTGTGGTGTCGTCTGACCAGACAGATTCGTTGTTTCGGATTGCGCAGCCAGTTGGCCCGGACCCTTTGGGGTCAGACGCCCATACAGATATGTCGAGCTTTTGCAGATCGGCATTGCTCAGGCCAAATGACGCAACGGGCTGCACGTTGCCTGTCTGCTTTTCAACAAGTCCTATCCAGGCTCCCTTCATGCCGCCAGCTTCCACAGCAGCCCGGCAGACCTCTGCAAAAAGGTCGTTTCTGCCAGAGCAGCGCACAATGGCCTGATTGCATCTGCTGAGCGCCGCGTACATTTGTGAAATACGGTTTGCCCGCGCCTGAGCAAACTTTCTTTCACTTATATCCGTACACAGAAATGCTATGATTCCAGCTTCTGAGCGATAGGCAACAATATCTGCCCACAGGTTGTTGCCAGCAAGGTAAAATTCAAAATGAGACGGTTCACCGGTTTCCGCAGTGATTATGAGCGGATTCACCCAACGGGCTGTTTCGCTGGTTTTGGGGCTGATTCTTTGCAGCAGTGTTTTGCCGATAACATCTTCCCGCTCCGCCTTGAATACATCGCAGTAGGCCTGGTTGATCTCAACCAGTTTGAAGTCGCAAATTTTTCCATCTGGCGCAAAGACCGGCTCGCACAGGGCCATGCCTGCCTGCATATTGTCAAAAAGGCCCTTGTAGCGTTTTTCGCCCAATTCAAGTGCCTTGAGCTGACGGGTGTAGCTCATGCCGCTCCAGAATGAAATAAACACGCAGACTATCCATAATAAACCCAGTGAAATAATGTCCTGCCGCCATTTGGCAAGTACGGCCTGCTCATACAGGCCAATAGAAAGATACAGAGGCCATTGGCGAAGCTTGCGATAAAACGCGATCCTTTTTTTATCGCCAAAATCTGCACGCCTGTGCTGGTAGACGCTTGGGGCGGCATCGTGTTCAATAAGTTTTCGCAACGGGGGC
This sequence comes from Desulfovibrio faecalis, assembly GCF_053570625.1. NCBI lineage: Bacteria > Pseudomonadati > Thermodesulfobacteriota > Desulfovibrionia > Desulfovibrionales > Desulfovibrionaceae > Desulfovibrio > Desulfovibrio faecalis. Next base: position 2,061,832 of record NZ_JBRBQR010000001.1, on the reverse strand, counting down.
GATGGCTTGGCGTCAAGCCAGAAACGTCCGCGCGGGTACTGCGTGACAAGACCAAGCTTTTTGTCCCACAGGGTGGCCACGGCGCTTGTGCCCACAATGACGGCTGAATCCATGATGTCCGAAAACATATCGATGGAGACAGCGCAGGCCACAACGCCGCCAAACGAACCGTCGGGCAACAAATAGCGCATGGAAAGCACAATGATGGGGCGCGTCCACAACTGGCTGTAAAATGGGTGGGAAATAACAAGCCCGGGGGAAGGATTATTGCGCAGCTGAACAAAGTGGTCGGCGTTGGTGATGGACATCTCGCCAGAAAGCGCGCGGGGAGAAGCGTACACTACCCGCCCCTGCGTATTTGTCAGCAAAAAGCCAAGGGTGTCCGGCAAGCGCTCATCAAGATTTTTACCGTATGTTTCAAAACGTTCCCAGGAGACATCGCCGCTCAGTGCCTGCTGTTGCGCTTCATCAACTGCGCCCAGCAGGGCAAGATTGATTTTCTCAAAACGCCAGGAAAGAACATCATCAATGGATCGGGAAACACTTTCAAGCGTGTTGGAGGCTTTGTCGAGTTCCTGCTGCCTGCTGCCTACAAGGGCAAAAATGATAATGCCCAGAACAAGCAAATTGATTGCGGCAATGACCCATAGCTGCTTGCGGGAATGCAGCCGGGATGATTTGCTGCGTTCAGACTCTGAACGAAGGTTTGGCTGGGAAGCAGTCATATGAACCCCGCATCGGCAGAATGCGTCAACTCCCAAGAAACAGAACAGCTGGCAGCAAGTGGAGGCAAAGGAGACCATGCAGTATTCAAAAAAAAGTGAGCGAAAAAAGGCTGTTACGGAAATATGAAAATTAAAAACCTATAGCAATAAACCTACTCCAAATCTTTGTTCCAAGCAAGTTCATGACCCGATATTATAAACTGGTATGGCATAATTACGCAGTTTAACACCTTAAATGCTCAAGAAATCAACCCACTGAAACTCTGTTTTTCCCCATTCTTTTTGCATGGTAAAGCGCAGTGTCCGCCCTGTGAATCAGGCTGTCCTGGGTATCATAGGGGCGCATTTCTGCAAGGCCAATGCTCACTGTACAGTGCAGGCCGTCTGCAAAGCTGAACTCTTCAATCCGGCGGCGGAGCTTTTCTGCAATTTCTCCGGCTTCATTGGCGCCTGTTTCAGGCAAAAGCACAAGAAACTCCTCCCCACCCCAACGCCCGGCAATATCCTGCGGGCGCATCACATCGACAGCCAGGGCGCTCAGGGCCTGCAACACTGCGTCACCAGCAAGATGCCCAAAGGTATCGTTGACATTTTTGAAGTTGTCCACATCCAGCAACAGCACGGAAAGAGGAACTTCCCGCTGGTGCGCACGCAGCATGGCCTCGGCCATATCGCCAGAAAGTTTTTGCCGGTTGGCAAGGCCTGTGAGCTTGTCGGTATTTGAAATATGTAGCAGCACTGCATTCAGCCGTCGCAGCCGGTACGTCCAGTAGCCCCAGAGCAGGGCAATGACAGCGCCTATCCCGCCGCCAAAAAGAAACCACATGGGGTTGATGGCTGACTGCACATTGATGGAAATGTGCTGATTTACCACCCTTCCCCGTTCCTGCGGTGTTATGGACATCACGCCCTTGTCCAAAATATTGCGCAGGGTGACATCACTTTTGCTTACGCCAATGCGCAGGTGGTTCATGTACATGGGCAATTGCCCGGCAATTTTCAGATTGAACAGCCCATTTTTGCGTATGGTGTAGGCGGCCACCATCAGGGAACGCATGGTCATGGAGCTGCGGCGGCTTGAGACCATTTTCATGGCCTCATCCTCTGACCGCACAAGCTTGATCTCAAGATTGGGATAGCGCTCCCTGATCAGACCTTCCATTGCAGTGCCTTCGGGAAAGACGATGGATTCGTGCTCAAGAGCTGCAGGATCAGAAATATAATGATGTTCTTCGCGGGTTATGAACACGTTGGGGTCACTGAACAGGGGCGAGGTAAAGATAAGCCATTCGCTGCGTTCTGTGGTCTGATTGAGAAAACTCAGCACCTTACACTGCCCGCTTTTGGAAAAAGCCAGGCTTTCATTCCAGTCGGCGGTGCGCACCAGTTCAAACTCAAGGCCGGTTCTGTCTGCAACCAGCGCCAGAAGATCGGCTGCAATGCCCACGTGTTTGCCCGATGCGTCTATCTGCTCATAGGGAACCCAGTCAGGGTCAACGCACAGGGTAACTTTTTTATGTTCGCGCAGGTAGGTCTGTTCGGTGGGGGTGAGGCTCACATCACCAATATGAGCGATAGCCGTATCAAACGCGCATGCCCCACCCGGCAATGCCTGCAAAATGAGCCAGACAAGCCCGCTACACAATAGTTTGATGGTGCGTTTGGTCGCGTTGGCACGTTGGATAGGCATCCATTCCCCCAGGCTTGAACTCTTGTCACTTTTTGCAAAAGCAAGACCGCTGGCATGCTCAGCCATAAAAGCGTGCGAATCAAAGCAGTACGTGCGACCGATCCGTCACGGCAAAACCATCATTTCATAATCTGCATATGAATGATTTTCTCCAGTCCTGCAATGGTGGAATGGGGTTCCACGCATATTCTCCAAAACCTGAAGACCGTACGCAGGGGAACGAAACAACCTGTGACTGCCGCGCCATACAAAAAAACCCGTTCCGGCCTGAAACCGCATACTACTGCGCTTTCAGGCCGGAACGGGCCGTTAACAAACTGCCGAAAAAATGGAATCAGGCAACTCTCCCCTTGCGGGTCGTGCCAAGCCTGGCAGCTTTTTTGACATAGGGCGCGTACTGCGCATCCATGCCCATAATGTGCTCCACAAGCCAGTCTTTTAGGAAGGACAGCAGATCCATGCTCAGGGTTATTGTTCCCTGCTTGAGGCCCTGCTCCACCTCATTGACCTTGGCCTCAAAGTCGCGGTGAATCTGAAGATGTTCCTTGATGGAAGGGTAATCGGTGTGAACAAAGTGCTTTTCTTCATCCCTGAAGTGAGTACTTGTGTAGTCACGGAGCTTGCGCAGAATGCCAAGCATCTCTTGCGCGCTGCTGTTATTGGTCATGGCGCTGTGCAGCTCGTTAATATAGTCAACAAGCAGGCGATGCTGGCTGTCTATATCATTTATGCCAAGATCCATATTACGCGTCCACTGCACAAACTTGCTTGAAGATGCACGATCATAGTCGCCGCTTGCCAGAGCGCCTACAATCATGTCCAGTTCTTCCATGCCGCCCTGAAATGCCAGCAGCGCAGCAGTAAACACCTTCATATTGCCGGAGGTCTGCTCCGCCACTATGCGGATTTCGTCCAGGGCTTTATTGGCGTCTTCAATATTTTCCGACTGCACTCCGGCGGTGGCGGCCACAGCCTGCAAATGCAGGGCTGTACCGGACATGGTCTCCAGAATTTCGCGCATGCGCTCGCCAGCCACAGAGGCGGAACTGGCGCCTTCAAGGCTGAGGCGCGCGGCGGCATCCACTGTTTCGGCATTACGGTGGGCCTCATGCTGAATGGCCTTTACGGCGTCTTCAACTTCCCGCGTGGCTCCCATGGTTTTTTCCGCGAGTTTGCGCACCTCGTCGGCCACAACGGCAAAACCGCGCCCGGCCTCGCCAGCCCGCGCTGCCTCAATGGCTGCGTTAAGGGCCAGCAGGTTGGTCTGGTCGGCAACTTCATTGATGACAGCCATCACCTTGCCGATATTACTGGCTTTTTCTCCAAGCCCCGCCATGGCTTCCTTGAGCTGCACAATGGTATTTTTGAGTTGCTCAATGGAACTAACAGCGCCGTCAACCTGCTCCTTGCTCGCAGATGCGCTGCCGCTGGCCGTTTGCGCGTTTTCCGAAATCTCGCGCACACGCATGGATGATTCGTGAGCACCCTGAGAGACCGTATCCATAGCGCCGCCGGTTTCGTTCAGGCGGTCGCGCTGCACGGCAACCCCCTGGTTCACTTCTGTAACCAGAGTTGCGAGGTTCTGTGCTTCGGCAGAGAGTTTGGCGCAAACCGTATGCGCCTTGTGCAGCACGGCATCGCCCTTTTCAAATTTCTCAATCAAGGCCGCATTTTCGGCCTGCGCCGCTTGCAGCTTTGCCTGAAGCGCCGCATTGTTGCCTTCAAGCCCGGCAGTGCGTTGCCGCTCGGCAGCCAGATTATCTTCCGCCGAACGCAGCCGCCCAAGGCAATAGGCAAGGCGTTCCAGATTATTTGCGCCGCCGGATTCGCCAGCGCGGCTGGCGACCTCATCCATCTGCTCGCGCATTTGCCTGGCCTCAGCCAGGGCGCGTAGCCATATAATTGCATCAACCGCCAGGCAGGCAGCCACGCCGCCCAAGGCAAGCCACAACAATCCGTCAATTTTTCCAACAACCGCGAAAATAACCAGCATGGCAAAAGCAAACGCATGGGAAATAAAAACCATAAACCCACCCTTGTCGGAAAACGGATAATTGTGCCCGAGGCTAAAAAAACAGCCTCTCAGTAAACCAAGCAGAACGATCATATTATCGTTTATCGGACATTACAAGCCGCACCAATAGCGCCAAATTTTAAAAAAATGTTACATTTATGCGTCTGCCCTCAATTGGGACGGCAGCACGTGCGAGGTCAACACAAGCGGATGTCATATTGACACCAAAGCCAATATTTATAATGATGCCGAGGTATTTTAATGAAAATTTTGATGCAGGTATCCTGCCGCAAACATAACTGCTTGTGGTTCCTGTATTCTAGGAGCGATTTCACCTTGTAATCGCTCTTAAGGCTGTGCGAGCAAGCGCCTGATTATGAGGCGCGAGCGCTTTTTACCCGCCGGGGTAAACGCCTGAACATGTGACGTAAAATTTTGCGAATACCTTTTCGCATCATTTAAGTGCTCAAGAACGCAGCGACGCCTCCCCCCCAAGGCACCAGTCAGCGATGGATCATGCACCGCTAAGCGCCGCATGGTTTGGTATTTTTCTTTGTCGGTTGCCGCGTATCGTTCACAGAAGCGTGAAGCGGCGTGCGCTGAACCACGATAGCGCACCCGGCTTTCTTGCCTGCCAGCATCGGCGCGCCCGATGAGCGCAGACACTGCACTCTGGCAGAGACTCAGGGAAACTGTTTGCCGTAGACGTGCTCTTGCACAACGGCACCCCATCAAAACCAGAGCACCGTAAACAACGAGTGCGAGGCTTTGCTTTTATGGGTTTGGCAAACACCATTTTCCAGGTAGTTTTCTTGGGCGGCGCTGCTATTTGGCAACGGGGCGCCGTCTTCCGTAAATGCCATTCCAGGAGGAAACCATGGCGCTGAAGAAATCCATTTTGTCCGCTCTTGCGGCTCTGCTTCTGCTGACCTCTGTTCAGGGCGGCCAGGCGCAGGCAGAGGAACTCACCGGGACCTTGAAAAAAATCAAGGATACTGGCGTGATTGTTGTGGGTCACCGTGAATCTTCCGTGCCTTTTTCTTACTACGATCTTCAGCAGAACGTTATCGGCTACGCACAGGATTATTCCAACAAGGTTGTGGAAGCCGTTAAAAAACAGCTGAACATGCCCAACCTCCAGGTGCGTTTTGTGCCCATCACCTCGCAGAACCGCATTCCCCTGCTGCAGAACGGCACCTTTGATTTCGAGTGTGGCTCGACCACCAATAACCTGGAACGTCAGCAGCAGGTTGACTTCTCCAACACCTTTTTTATCATCGGCACCCGCCTGCTGGTCAACAAAGACTCCGGCATCAAGGACTTTGACGGCCTGAAGGGCAAGAACGTTGCCGTGACCTCCGGCACCACGTCTGAAAAGCTGCTGAACAAGATGAATGACGAGAAGGGCCTCGCCATCAACATCATCAGCGTAAAAGACCACGGCGATGCGTTCCGTACGGTGGAATCTGGCCGCGCTGTGGCCTTCTTTATGGATGACGCGCTGCTTGCCGGCGAACGCGCCAAGGCCAAAAAGCCCGCTGACTGGATCATCGTGGGTACCCCGCAGAGCTTTGAAGCTTACGGCTGCATGGTGCGCAAGGGTGATGCCCAGTTCAAGAAGCTGCTCGACGACGTGATCGCTGCGGAACAGGGCAACGGCAATGCCGAAAAGTCCTTTAACCGCTGGTTCATGCAGCCCATTCCGCCCAAGAACATGAACATGAATTTTGAAATGTCTGATGAAATGAAGGCTCTCTTCAAGGCCCCCAACGATAAGGCCTTGAACTGATTTTAGGCATGCCCGGGAGCTTCAGGCGCAAGCGGGCGCTCCCGGGCATGCGTTTAAGCCCGCTGCAATGAGATACGTTTTTTACACAGGGATGGAACCAACGAATGCAGGCTAACTGGAACTGGGGCATTTTTTTTGAGCAGGCGCCGTTCGGAAACGTCACCTACTTTAGCTGGCTGGTGGACGGCTTTTTGACGACAGTGGCCCTGTCTGTCTGTGCCTGGATTCTGGCTTTTCTTCTGGGCTCTTTTTTCGGTATTCTCCGCACTCTGCCCAACAAGATTTTGAGCAACATTGGCGCAGCCTATGTGACCATTTTTCGCAACATACCTCTTATCGTTCAGTTTTTCATATGGTACCTTGCAGCACCAGACCTGCTGCCCTACAAAGCAAGTGTATGGTTTAAGGCAGAACTGAACCCCAACATCCAATTTTTTATCATTTCCACCTGCGCGCTGGGTTTCTTTACCGGGGCGCGCGTCTGTGAGCAGGTCAGGTCTGGCATTCAGGCCCTCTCGCGCGGGCAACGCTACGCAGCCCTGGCCCTTGGCCTTACGCTGCCGCAAACCTATCGTCATGTTCTGTTGCCCAATGCCTACCGCATTATCATTCCGCCTTTGACCTCCGAGATGCTCAATATGGTCAAGAACTCCGCAGTTGCCTCAACTGTGGGGCTTATCGAACTGACCGCGCAGGCCAACCGCCTTCTGGAATTTTCCGGCTACGCGTATGAATCGTTCATTGCGGTTACGCTTGCCTACGCCTTCCTGAATTTTGTGGTCATGCGTTCCATGAAACTGCTGGAGAACAAAATGCGTTTGCCCTCCATGAGCACAGGAGGCAAAAATGTTTAGCATAGACTGGAGCATCATCCAGCAGAGCCTCCCCCTGCTTGCGCAGGGGGCAATGGTAACGCTCAAGATCACCATCACGGCCATTGCCTTTGGCATGGTGCTAGGCACGTTGCTGGCAGTGGCGCGCATTTCTGTTTACGCGCCCATGCGCTGGCTCTCTGCCGCCTACGTGAACTGCTTCCGCTCCATCCCCCTTGTGATGGTGCTGTTGTGGTTCTACCTCATTGTGCCGCAGTTTTTGACTTCATTTTTCAATCTTTCGCCGCAAACAGACATCCGGCTTGTTTCCGCCATAGTGGCCTTTACCGCATTTGAGGCGGCCTACTATGCAGAAATTATCCGCGCTGGCATGCGCAGTGTTTCCAGCGGCCAGTATGCGGCATCCCTTGCGCTTGGCATGACCAAGTCGCAAACCATCACCTATGTCATCCTGCCGCAGGCATTCCGCGTTATGACGCCCCTGCTGCTGACTCAGGGCATGATTCTTTTTCAGGATACCGCCCTGGTGTACATCATCGGCCTTGCCGACTTTTTCCGCACCGCTTCCAACATTGGCAAAACAACAGGCTATGAAATTGATATGGTACTGATTGCAGGATCCGGCTACTTTGTGGTCTGCCTCTGTGTGTCAGCCACCGTAACCATGGTAAAAAAGAGACTCAATCAATGATTAATCCCACCGATGAAGCCATGATCATTCTGGAAAACGTATCCAAGTGGTACGGTGACTTCAATGTGCTGAGCCACTGTAGCACGCGCATACACAAGGGCGAGGTTGTTGTGGTATGCGGGCCTTCCGGTTCGGGAAAATCCACACTGATCAAAACCGTGAACGGCCTTGAACCCGTGCAGTCTGGCAAAATTTTTGTGAACAACACAGAAGTAACCAGCAAAAAGACCAACCTGGCCCAGCTCCGCAGCCACGTTGGCATGGTTTTTCAGCATTTTGAGCTTTTTCCGCACCTGAACATCATCCATAACCTTGTTCTGGCTCAGGAAAAGGTGCTCAAGCGCAACCGCGAAGAATCCATGGAAAAGGCCCACATGCTGCTCAAGCGGGTCGGTCTTGAACAGCAAACGGAAAAGTATCCTTCACAGCTCTCCGGCGGGCAGCAGCAGCGCGTTGCCATTGCCCGCGCCCTGTGCATGGATCCCGTGGCCATGCTTTTTGACGAGCCAACCTCCGCACTTGACCCCGAGATGATTAACGAAGTGCTGGATGTCATGGTTGAACTGGCCTACGAAGGCATGACCATGATGGTCGTTACCCATGAAATGGGCTTTGCCCGCAAGGTCGCTAACCGGGTTCTCTTTATGGAAAGCGGCCAGATTCTCGAAGACTCCCCCAAGGACAAATTCTTCGACAATCCGGCAACCCAACGCGCCAAGGACTTTTTGGCCAACATCATTCCGCACTAATCGCCGCATTAGGGCGCTGACAACAGCATACCCCGGCCTGTTCCCTGATACATGGGGGAACAGGCCGGGGTTTTTCTGTGTGGTGCGCACGGCTCACGACCTTAACGAATACCTTTTCCTAAAGCGTATGCCTGCGCTCAAAGCTGCCTGTGCATCGTGCGCAGAAGTTGCCTCATCATACAAAATCCTTCTGCAGTCAGCCTCCATGTTTGAAGCAAGCAAAGTGGTCTGAGCGAATGCCTTGATATACTGTCAAAAATTCCTCTCCGGAGAGGGAAAATTTTTCCCTTGGGAATTTTAATCTTATAACTATTTAAATTATAACAATTTTTTTTATTGGCACATGGATTGCATATTGGCGAGTACAGCTTAGTAACCACCAGGAGGTGTCCCATGTCTTTGGTCATTAACCATAATATGATGGCCGACAACACGGCCAGAAATTTAAATGCGCATTACTCGGCACTGGGAAAATCCATGCAGCGCTTGTCGTCTGGTCTTCGCGTCAACAGCGCCGCTGATGATGCCGCAGGTCTGGCAATTCGAGAACTGCAACGCGCCGACATAACCACCCTGCATCAGGGCGCGCGTAACGCTAACGACGCTATCTCCATGATCCAGACCGCCGACGGCGCGCTTGGCATCATCGACGAAAAGCTCACGCGCATGAAGGAACTGGCGGAACAGGCTGCCACCGGCACCTATGATTCCACGCAGCGCCTGATGATCGAGTCCGAGTACCAGGCAATGGCTTCGGAAATAACCCGTATCGCCAACGCCACCGACTTCAACGGTATCCACCTGTTGAACGGCACGCTGTCCTCTGACACGCACGATGGCAGCGGCATGACGTCTTCAGGCAAGCTGAAGGTTCACTTTGGCACCGGCAACGATTCCGCAGAAGACTATTACTATATCACCATCGGCTGCACCACCGCGTCTTCCCTTGGTATTGGCAACCAATCCATCGACAACGCTACCAACGCCTTGCGCGCGGGCGGCACAGTTTCCACGCAGCAGGCCGCGCAGCAGTCGCTTGAAGCCATCACCCAGGCCATTGTGTCCAAGGATAAAATCCGAGCGCACCTTGGCGCGGTGCAGAACCGTCTGGAAAATACGATTACCAACCTGAATACTCAGGCTGAAAATCTCCAGGCTGCTGAATCCCGTATTTCCGACGTGGACGTTGCGACAGAAATGACGTCCTTTGTCCGCAACCAGATTCTCACCCAGTCTGCGGTGGCCATGTTGTCGCAGGCCAACTCCTTGCCGCAGATGGCCATGAAGCTTATCGGCGGTTAGGCCATCATAAACTAGGCTGTGGTGGACCAAAGATGGGAGGCCCGGGGGCTGTGCCCCCGGGCCGGGACAATCCTGATTATGCCCGCATGCTTTGCGGCGGCATATTGGGGGATTTGTCAGTTCTTTTTTGGTATTGCAGTAGACTCAAGAACGGCAAGCGCCTGCTGGGCGGCATTTTGTTCCGCCTTTTTGCAGCTGCTGCCAGTGGCGGCAAATTCGGTTCCATCCGGCAGCCGCAAGGCTATCTCAAAAATTTTGGCATGCTCCGGCCCCTGGCTGCCCATGCGGGTATAGAGCGGCGCTTCGCCAAAGCGCTGTTGCGAAGCTTCCTGAAGCCTGGTTTTGTAATCCTTGGGCATGGTCTTGCTTGCAGCCGTGGGCCAGCGGTCGGCAAAAAGCCGCGCTACCACGTTCTGGGCTGCAGCAAAACCGCCGTCCTCATACACGGCGGCAAGCACTGCCTCCAGCGCATCGCTCAACACGCCGTCGCGATTGCGGCCCCCCTGGCTTTCTTCTCCGCGTCCCAGTTTCAGCAAGGTAACAAGCCCGATCTTTCGTGCCCGCTCCGCAAGGCTTACGGTGCTCACCAGATGCGCCCGCATCTTGGTCAACTCGCCTTCGCGTGCGTCAGGAAACCGCCTGAACAACTGGGCGGAGACGCACAGTTCAAGCACGGCATCGCCTAAAAATTCAAGGCGTTCGTTATGGTTTTGCCCTGTGCCGCATTCATTGGCCCACGAGCTGTGCGTCAGGGCAAGATCCAGCAGCGCGGGCTTTGTAAAGACATACCCGAGCACTGGTTCCAGCACTTTGGCCGCTGCTGCGGGGTCTGTATTGATGGGTGCGTCAAAATTCTGCATGTCCGTACTGTAGTCATTTCAAAACTGTTGGCAACATAAAATACCTTGACATGCGTTGCGCCAATGCCTAGGTAAAACCAACGACTACCGAGGAGTTGAGCATGGCTTATGATATCCGTTTGATGAAGCTGGTGACGGGCGAACTGATCATCGGCAAGTATGACGCCGACAAGGACTGCCTTAACGAGGTGGCCACCCTTCAGACTGTCCCCACCCAGCAGGGTGTGCAGATGATGCTGTTGCCCTACGGCTATCCCTTTGAACCTGATTTTACGGGCAGCATTGAGGGAAAAAATTTCCTCTACCGCTATGCCAACACCCCCAAGGAACTGCAGGACAAGTACATCGAAGCCTGCACCAATCTGACCGTGGCCGGCGGCCTCGGCAAGATGCAGTTCAGCTCCGAACCCTTTGGCGGTTCCGGCAGCGGCCTGATCAAGTAATTACAAGAAGAACTTTTGCAGCAAACCCCTTTGCGCCAGGCGGCTTTGCCGACTTTAACGGCGCAATACCCGAGAAACGGGGTTTGCTATCACTCTTGGGGCGGCGCAAAACGCCGCCCTTTTTGCACCCTTCGCCTTTTCTCCAACCCACACAAGGATAGACATGCGCCCACTGCTGCCCCTATTGCCCAAACCCAGCCGCTATGCGGGCATTGAGGACAACGCCTGCCGTAAGAACCCCGAAGACGTACGCCTGCGCGTGGCCCTGGCCTTTCCCGATACCTATGATGTGGGCATGTCCTACCTTGGGCAAAAAATTCTTTACAATATCGTCAACAGCGAACCCCGCTGGTGGGCAGAACGCGTCATGGCTCCTGAAAAGGAAGCCGCAGATATCCTGCGCACCCACAACACGCCCCTTGCCACGCTGGAATCAGACACGCCCCTGGGCAGCATGCACTGCCTGAGCTTTTCCATCACGCACGAGCTCTGCTATACAAATGTGCTCTACATGCTTGATCTGGCGGGCATTCCACTACGCACGGCAGACAGGCCGCAGAGCCTCACCCAATGCCCCCTGGTTATTGCTGGCGGCGGCGCGCTGCTGAGCGCGGAACCGCTGACCCCCTTTGTGGATATCATGGTGCTCGGCGATGGCGAAGAAAGCCTGCCCGACGTGCTGCGCATGCTTGAAAAAGCTCTGGATCAGGGCTGGACGCGCGATGAAATGCTGCTGCAATCGCGCACCATTCCCGGCGTATACGTGCCGTCCCTTTTCCAGCAGGAATTTGACGCCACAGGCGCGCCCGTGTTCCCGCTCAAGCCCCTGCGCGACGACTATCAGCGTCCCACGAGGCGCATTGTGGCCGATCTCAACAATGCGGCCTACCCCACGCGGCAGGTTGTGCCTGTGGGCGCGGTGCACAATCGCCTTTCGCTCGAAATTGCGCGCGGCTGCACACGCGGCTGCCGTTTTTGCCATGCGGGCATGGTTTACCGCCCTGTGCGCGAGCGCTCGCTCGACAATATCAATGAACTCCTGAGCAAATGCCTGAACGAAACGGGCTTTGACGAAATTTCCTTCCTTTCTTTGAGTACGGGCGATTTTTCCGCATTGAAGACCCTGAGCTTCGGCGTGCTTGACCGCTGCGCCCGCGAGCAGATCAGCCTTTCCCTGCCCTCGCTGCGCGTTGGCTCCATTGATGACGAAATCATTGAGCGCATGGCCGATCTGCGCCGCACTGGCGTGACTCTGGCCCCCGAGGCTGGCAGCCAGCGCCTGCGCGATGTCATCAACAAGGGCGTTACCGAAGAAGGCCTGCTGCTGCACGCGCAGAAGCTGGTCGAACACGGCTGGCGGCTTGTGAAGCTCTATTTCATGATCGGCCTGCCCACAGAAACGGATGAAGATTTGTCGGCCATTGCGGATATCTGCCGCAAGGTGCGCGATGCCGCCGGTCGCGGCAATCCCCGCTTACAGGTGACAGCCGCCCTCTCGCCCTTTGTGCCCAAACCATTCACGCCCTTCCAGTGGGTGCCGCAGATCGGGCAGGATGAAATCCAGCGCCGCGTCAATCTGGTGCGGACGCAGTTCAAGGGGCAGAAGTTCCTCAAGCTGCGCTGGCATGAACCCGCCATGAGCCACCTTGAAGGGGTCTTGTCGCGCGCAGACCGCCGTATGGCCGACGTGGTGGAAAAGGCCTACCGCAAGGGTGCGGTCTTCACGAGCTGGATGGAACATTTTTCTCTGCCGCCCTGGCTTGAAGCCCTTGAAGAATGCGGCATCAGCGCGCAGGAATGCACCGGCCCGCGCGAACCCGGCGCGGCCCTGCCATGGAGCCACCTTGAAGCTGGCATTTCCGAGGAATTTCTGTTGCGTGAACGTGAACGCGCCCTGTCGGAAAAAATTACCGACGACTGCCGCTATGGCGCGTGCCGCCAGTGCGGCGCCTGCGACACCAAGGCTGGCCCCTCACGCATGCAACACGCATCCGCCCCGGCAGACTCGGACGAACCAGGCCAGCCCCTGCACCGCAACAGGCTTATTTTGCCGCAGCGCGACCAGATGGCCCACGCGCCCACCCTGGACGAGGAAGGCCGCCTTGTATGTCGTCCGCAAACCAGCCGCCCGCCCAAGATCACGGCGGAGCTGACCGTCAAGGCGGCCCAGTACCGCCTGTGGCACAGCAAGGCCGGGGGTAGCGCATATTTGAGCCAGCTTGAATTGCAGGCCGTGCTTGACCGCGCTCTGCGCAGGGCTGCCATGCCCCTGGCATTTTCGCAGGGTTTCCACCCCATGCCCTTGCTCTCCTTTGGCCGTGCGCTGCCTGTGGGCGTGGAAAGCCAGGCGGAGTGGTTTGCCCTTACACTTCACAAAAATTTGCCGCCGGAAGAAGTTGCCGCGCGCCTGGCCCCCCTGCTGCCCCCCGGCATGAACGTTCTGCGGGTGGAACCTGTGGAAAAAAGCCGCCGCACAGAACAGGCCGTTGCCGAGGCCTTTACCCTGCGCATGCCCACTCAGGAAGAAACCGCAGATGCGGCCAGCTGTTTTGCCGAATTTGCAAAGCTGCCCGAGCGCATGTTTACCCGCGATACCAAGAAAGGCCCGCGCACAGCAGATATCCGACTGATGTTGCGCGACTGGTCTACAGAGACCAATGCAGCGGGTCAGGTGGAGGCCGTGACATTTGTGGCAGACTGGAGTAACGGTTACTTGTCTCCTCTGGTTTTCTGCATGGCAGTGCTTGAAACCCTGGGAACACCCGAAATTCTGCGCCAGCGCATAGGCTTGCTTAAAACAGCGCAGATATTTGCGGATGGTCAATCCTATCCAGAGTAACCATATGCCGCATACGACACCAGCCTGGTTCTTTTTTGGCGATTCGCTGACGCAAGGCGTTAACGATTGCCTCATGCCGGGCGGGTGGGTAAGCAGGCTGGCGGTGCTTGCGCACAAAGCAGGCCTTTGCCCCATACCACGCGCCACCTTTTATAATCTTGGCGCGCGGCGGCACGGCACGGCTGACATTGCCGCCCGCTGGCGGCAGGAGCTGGAAAACAGGCTTATACCCGGCATGAAGCCGCACCTTGTTTTTTGCGTGGGCGTGGTGGATATGGCTGCCCCAGGCGGCGGCCAGCCCGCAGACCCGGCATTGACGGCAGCACTGCTGCAACCCGTGCTGGAACAAGCGGCGGCAACCGCACCCACACTGGTGATCAGCCCGCCGCCCGTTGCGGCAGCGGAAACGAACACCCGCATCGCGCAACTGTGCAAGCTGCAACAAATGCTGTGCGACCAGCGCGGCATTCCGTTTGCGCAGGTGCATGAGCTTTTGATAACCAATTCCGTCTATATGGACGATCTGAGCGATGGGCTGCACCCAGGATCACAGGGTTGCGCCCAGATGGCGCAAACGCTGCTGGCGCAGCAATGCGTAAGTGAATTCATGCGCGCCGCGCAGTAGGAGAACACAATGGGTTCATGTATTCCCTTTATTGACGAACAGCCTTTTGCAGAACGTGTCAAAACAATGGCTGATGACGAACTGCTCGAAATCTGGGAAGAAACCCAGCAGCTTGAAAGCATGTTGTGCAATGCCTTGCACACAGACCTTGCCCTGGCTCCTGATTACGAAAAGGTCATTGTGGAGGAGCTTTTTCTGCGGTCGAGCCGCCGGGTACGGCAGCAGTCGCTGGGCAAATAATTCTCTTTTTTCTGTTGATACGGCTCCTGCGCAATAGTGCCGGGGCCGTTTTTCTCATTGCGGCGTTTGCCTTGTCGTGCAGGTTCCCTGCGCGTGACAAAACGCGCCAACCAGTCATCCCGCCACAAGATAAAAGGCTTGCGCGCTTTCTGCAGCAGACAGCAGCCGCTGGCGCGCCTCCGCGTCTCCCCTCTTTTCCCGGTTCACCACGAGATCAAATGCAGTGTTTGACTGCGTCACCATTTAAAACAGGCCGAGCTTGCGCCCGGCCTGTTTTAAATACCCTTTCGGCATGTTGTCATAATCTGCTGACACGGCAACCAAGCAGCCAAGGTATACGTGGCTACGCTACGGATGCCGGAAACTACGGGCGCAGTCAGAGAAATCGGCGCAGGCACAAGCCTCCACACGCGACTCTGCTGGCAATGCCGCGCCAGATGCCGGGCTACGGGCTAGACGGCCGTCAACATCTCCAGGTCATCGCTGGAAAGCAGCTTATCAAGGTCAAGCATGATAAGCAGGCGATCCTGCAACTTGCCCACGCCGCTGATGTAGTCCGAGTCCACCCCGGCAACAACCGGCGGCGGCGGTTCCACCGTGCTTGCGGGTATGCGCAATACCTCAGAAACGGCATCGACAACAAAGCCCACGATGATGTTGTTGATTTCAATGACGATAATCCGCGTGTTTTTGTCATGCCCCTTGGGTGCAAGACCAAAACGCCGACGCAGGTCAATGATGGGGATCACCTTGCCGCGCAGATTGATGACGCCTTCCACAAATTCCGGAGCACGGGGCACCTTGGTGATTTCCATGGTGCGGATGATCTCCTGAACTTTCAGGATGTTCACCCCGAACTCTTCTTCACCGATGCTGAATGTCACCAGTTGCAGAAGTTCGTCTTCCTGTTTTTTTTGACTCAGATCCATGTCTGCTCCCTTGTCGCAAGTAGGCCGCAGTCGTGTGCAGAAAAATTACATGAGGGACAACCATTGGGCCGTGGACCTCTTTTCCATTTCAAGCACTGCTGTATGGTCACACATTAGACAATATCGGCAGGGCAGTAAAGAACCATAGGGCAATCTACGAAAAAGGCCATTATTTTTCATAAGTTTCGTTCAGGGCCTGCTCAAGTGTCCGGGCGCTATACACATCGCGCAACACAAGCGGCTGCCCGGCCTCATCCCCGGCGGGGAAAATGGCTGTGAGCGGAATACTTTTGCTGCCCAAAGCGTCCAGCAGGCGCACCGCATAGGCATTGGCGTTGGTCAGGTCCACGCGTACGAGTTCCATGCCGTACCGGGCCTGAAGTTTGCGCATGCGCTCGTCCGTCAGCACTGTGGCTTCCATAAATTTACAGTTGGGGCACCAGTTGGCGGTAAACTCAAGCAGCATGGGCTTTTTGCCAAGATTGGCCTCAAAAGCCTCCGGCGTGAATTGTCGCCATTGGGGCAGGGGCGCAACCGGGCGCAGCACCCAGAACACAGACGCCACAAGCAGGCCCACGCCCAGCACGCCCATGATCTTGCGCCTCAGGGGCGGCGCGGTTATGCCGCAATACTGCCCCCACAGCCAGGCGCAGAGCGAAAGCACCAGCAACACGGTGAGCACTTGCATATGCCGCTCAACAGGCAGCACAGAAAGCAGGTAAAGCGCTGTGCCCATGAGCATAAAGCCCACTATGCGCTCAAATACGTGCATCCATGCTCCGGGTTTTGGCAAAATACGCGCCAGATCGGGCCAGATGCAAAACAGGATGTACGGCAGGGCCATGCCCAGCCCCACAGCCCAAAAAACCACAACAACTATGATGAGCGGTTGGGTAAAAGCCCAGCCCAGCACACCACCCAGCAGTGGGCCGCTGCAAGGCGTGGCCAGAAAGGTCGAAACAAGCCCCGTAAAATATGCCTGCAAGCAGGGATTTTTGCTGTTCGCCCCGGTCTTGAGGTCAATAACCGGCAGACTGAACACGCCAAGAGTGGACAATCCCATCAAAAAGACCACCAACAGCATGACCATGAGCACAGCCTGATTTTGATAAAGCTGCCCCCACATGAGGTCTGCAAGCCCCAGCACAAGGGCCAGCGCGCTGAACAGCGTCATGACCCCAGCTGCAAAGCAGAGGTTGTGCTGCCGAAAGCGCTTGAGCCCGGCGGCATCACGCCCGCCAACCATGAGCAGCCCGCTGACCTTGAAGGTAAGTACCGGCAGCACGCAGGGCATGGCGTTGAGCAGCAGGCCTGCGAGTATGCCAAACAGCAGGGCCTTGCCCAAGCCGGAAATTTCCATGGAATCATCAAGAAAACGCGGCGAAAGGCGCACGTCAAAACCATCCGGCGGCGGCAGTTTTTCCATGCCTTCCTCTGCCCATCCACTGGTAGTGGCCTGCGCAGACTCCCTGGCCCACGCATCGCCCGCCGCATCATCGTTGCCGTCCTCCTCCGCCGGGGTTGCTGGCGGCGCCGCAGGCGCGCGACGCTGCAATTCCTGCCACTGTACGCGCCAGGGCATGCCGCTGAGGGGCGCGGATTCGCGCGCAACCACGCCCGACACTTGTTCATTGACGGGCATGCACTTACGGCTGGAGCACAAAAGCATGCTCAAATCAGCCACAAAGGGCTTTCCCGCAGCATCTGCCGGCAAGGGGATGTAAAAGGTCACGTTGCCTTCGTACACGTTCACAGTGGCCGCTGGATCGTAATAATCGCGCTGAACTGCTCCATCAGGGTAATAGACTGGCAAAGCCCGCCCCCCTGCTACAGAAAAAGCCACAGTGGTGGGTCTGCCCGCCTCGCCCGGCTCGTGCCCGTAGGCGTGAAATTCCGCAGGAATAACAATATGCAACGCAGCAATCAGGTTTTGCCCGTCGCGGGCAGTTTCAAGCCTTGGTTGCAGATCCTCGGCCCGCGCCCCAAAACTCATAAAAACAGCGGTGCACAGCACTACGAGGCCTGCACACAGTGCTCTCCAGACCGGGGCAAGCGGCATGGCGGAAGCTACGGCCAGTTTGTCATATTTCAATGCATTGTCTCTTTTTAGCTGATTTTTTTCAAATTGCTTGACAGGCAGGGCCGCATGAGCGTAAACACCTTTTCACGCAATGCGGGTCATTAGCTCAATTGGTAGAGCAGCTGACTCTTAATCAGTTGGTTCGGGGTTCGAGTCCCTGATGGCCCACCAGAAAATTCAGGTTCGCGGTTCAACCGCGAACCTTTTTTTGTTGTTGCTTTATGTTTTTTCATGGCGTTCACCTGTTGCAAGACAATAGCCGCTCCTCGAAGGCAAGTCTAGACAAGCGCTTTTCGGTCACGCCACTTGTGAAAACCGCAGCTTACGGCCTTTCTTGTTCGCATTTGCCTGCTACAGCCATTTGCCAGCCCATCACAGGCAGATTCTGCCCCTTCTGCTGCCGATTTTTCCTAACAGTCTTGCAAGGATAAATATTCCCGGCAACACCGGGCCTGAAGCCTGATGGCAGGTGCAGACGCTACGCCGCAGTTACGGATTTATTGCCGAAGCACGTAATAAGTCACTCTTTCATCTTTCTGCTTGTGCCAAAAAAAATTTTCAACAACTTGCCGAGCGCTGCCCAATTTGTTCGACTGGCTACGACAGCCCCCCTGCCCCAAACCAAAGCATCACGCCGCAAAAAATAAGGCCCGCTGGACATGCCGACCCCAGAGGGACGCGCACACCAAGCGGGCCTTTACAGCCTGAAAACGCTGCCAGAGCGTTATTTGCTCATGCTGGGAGGCAGATGCTTACTCTGCTTTTTCAGCTTGTAGCCCAGCCATACAAAGGCAATCCAGATGGGGGCAAGCATTACCGCAAGGCTTTCGCCAATAATCACGAGGACAACAAGCACCATAACCATAACCAGCAGGCACAGGTAGTTGGTGAAAGGATGCCAAGGCGCCTTGAAATGAACGAGTTCGCCAGCTCGAACCATGGCAGCGCGGAACTTGAGGTGCGTCAGGCTGATCATGGCCCAGTTAATGACCAGAGCGGCCACAACAAGCGACATGAGCAGGCCAAGAGCCTTGCCGGGGATGGCGTAGTTGATGATGACGCAGATCAGCGTGGCAAGAGAAGAAATAAGCAGGGCGTACACCGGCACGCCGCGAGCGCTGACAGTGCCTAATGCCTTGGGGGCGTTGCCCTGAAGGGCCAGACCAAACAGCATGCGGCTGTTGCAGTACACGCAGCCGTTGTAGACGGAAAGGGCCGCAGTGAGCACCACAAAGTTCAGCGCATGCGCGGCAAAAGGAATGCCGATGAGGTCAAAAATCTGCACAAAGGGGCTGGCCACCATGGCCTGGGCCCAGTGGCTCTTGTCCACGGGTGCGCCAAGCTGGCTCCAGGGGTGCAGGGTCAGCAGCACAAGCAGCGCGCCGATGTAAAAAATAAGAATGCGGTAGATGATCTGGTTCACAGCCTTGGGGATGGTCACGCGCGGATTGTCGGTTTCCGCAGCGGCAATGCCCACGAGCTCAAGCCCGCCGAACGAAAAGGCCACGACCGCCAGTGCGGTAAACACGCCTTCCCAGCCGTGGGGCAAAAAGCCGCCGTGCATCCAAAGGTTGCTCACCGCCGCATCAGGGCCAGCATGACCGCTGAACAGCAAAAAAGACCCCAGCAGGATCATGGAGACAATGGCCACAATCTTGATGGAGGCAAACCAGAATTCCATTTCGCCAAAAAGGCTCACATGGCAAAGGTTTACGCCAGTGATAAGCAGGAAGAAAAAGGCCGTGGTCTGCCATGGCTGAATACTGGGAAACCAGTATTGCACATATACGGCAACAGCCGACAGCTCGGACATGCCCACCAGAACATACAGAATCCAGTAGTTCCAGCCAGAGAGCAGACCGGGAAAATCACCCCAGTACTTGTGGGCAAGGTTGCTGAAAGATCCGGCAACGGGTTCTTGCGCCATCATTTCGCCAAGCTGGCGCATGATCATGAAGGCAATGAACCCGCCAAGCGAGTAGCTGATCAGAACAGCTGGGCCAGCCATCTGGATGGTGCCGGCCGAACCAAGGAACAAGCCGGTGCCAATGGCTCCGCCCAAGGCAATGAGCTGTACATGCCTGTTTTTCAAGGCTCTTTTCAATTCTGGTGTTTCGTTTTTCATTTGCAGAAATTTGGCTATGCGGCTACTCCCCGCCAGAGTCGCCCTGTTGCACAGAATCCGGTATGCGGCCGGCCAATCCTCGTGTCGCCAAAAACGAAAGGCGGCTTCCACAACAAAACCGACCTTTCGCGCACATTCGCCTTTTGCCCGGTCAGCGGCAAACGGCTGACCCAACATTCCACAGGCCGCAACGCAGCCCGCCGCAGCTATTGGCACTGCGGTGGGCAAACCACGTATGCGGCCCTGCGCCTGACACAGTAACAAAACGCCGCTCGAAAACAAGCGGCGTTTTGCGTCAGGACAGTTATTTAGGCTGCTCTGCGGGGGTACCCGTACCGGAGCCGCCCTGCTCGGACACATCCCTGGCGTCAATGATCCTCACGCCAAACTCGGCCACGCCATCAGGCGGTGCGTAAAACAGCACCATAAACGGTACTTCGCCGCCGCGCGGCACATTGGTGTTGTTGGTGAGAATCTCAACCTTGTTGTTGAGGAAGGATTCCATTTCCTTCTCGCTCAGCACCTGAAGCTGAAAAAGTGAAAGCTGCACGCCGCCGAGCTGTTTTTTGACAGCCAGGGCTTTCTTGTCCTTGTCATAGATGGCGGCTTCAATGGTAATAAGTTCCTTTGGCTGGGGAAACTCGTTAACCACCCTGCCCTCTATCACAAAAACCTTGCCCACCTTTTCATTATCAACATAATACTGCCGCACATTGCGCATGGTCAGCAGTTCGACCTGCTTGGCAATTTCCTGCTCACTAGGCTGCTTGGCAGCATTCTTGAGCGAATAATAATACCAGCCGCCGCCTGCACAGGCCAGCACCAGCACAAAAATCAGCGCCAGTTTGACCAGTGGCAGCTTCTTTTTGATGGGCATTTCCGGCAGCGGCCCCTGTTCGGCCAGGGGAACTTCCGGCTCATAGGTGAAAACCGTCTTGCAGACCGAGCAACGCAGCTTGACGCCCGGCTTGGCAAGCTGATCCGGCAAATTGAAGCGGCTACCGCAATTGGGACACTTTATTTCCATGCCATTACTCCAAAACCTACCGGCTGCCGGAGCCGGGAAAAGCCTATTCGGGAATCACTTCAAACACGCCGGGCAACATACGGTAATGCTCGGCGTAGTCCAGGCCATAGCCCACAATGAACCCCTGGTTCAGCTTGAAGCCCGCAAAATCGACCTTGACGTCAACTTCCCGGCGTTCATCCTTGTCCACCAGTGCAGCCAGACGCAGACTGCGCGCCTTGCGCGCCGCAAACTGCCCGAGCAGAAAACGCATGCTGTGCCCGCTGTCCACGATATCTTCAACAATCAGCACATGCTTGTCGCAAATGTCAATCTCCACATCTTTGCTGAAGATCACATGCTTGGAGCTGGAAGACCCTTTGCCATAACTGGACAAACGGACAAAATCCAGTTCCAGATTTTTGTTTTGCAAAAATCGAACCAGATCACTAAAAAACATGAAGCCACCCTTGAGCACACACACTGCCACCATCGGCTCATCACCGTACTCGGCGTTGATCTCTGCGGCCAGTTCCTGGATCCGGGCTGCAATCTGTTCCGGCGTGAATACCGGTTTCAGTTCTTTTACCTTGATGTCGTTAGCCTTGGACATGCACCTCTCCTACGTCCTTTGCAGCGGAATCCAGTTCAAAATAGACGGCTGTTTCGTCGCAGTTGGGGTACTTGGCGCAGTGCACGCAGTCGGCCCAGATTTTTTGCGGCAAAACATCCTTGTCCACAACCCTGAAACCCAGGCGGGCGAAAAACGCCTCCTGGTATGTAAGCGCAAACACTTTCTGAATATGCAGATCGCGGCATTCACTAAGGCAGGCGTCGACAAGCTCCCTGCCTGTTCCCAGGCGGCGGACGTCTTCACGCACCACAAGCGAGCATATTTCGGCCAGGTCTTCCCACACAGGGGCAAGGGCGCAGCAGCCCACTATCTCGCCAGCAGTATTTTCTGCAACCATAAAGTTGCGCACATGTCCATAAAGATGGATCAGCGCGCGGGGCAGCAAAAGCCCTTTCTGGGCGCATTGCAGCAAAAGCCCATGCATGGACTTTACATCGTCCATGTGGGCCTTGCGCACCACAAGGGTATTTTCCATTATTTCTGTTCCAGCAGCTTTTTAAAGACCATTTCGACCATTTCTGCGTCCGCCATACCGGGTTCAGAAAGAATGAGCTGGCCATCCTTGCTGTAGAAGGCATTGTGCGGAATCTGCGAAATCTTGAACGCCCGCGCCACTTCGCGGTCAGCGACAAAGACGGGGTATGTCATCTTCATCTTTTCCACAAAGGGGGGCACAACCTTGGAGTCTTCATCAAGGGAGATGCTAACAATAAGCACGTCTTTTTCCGCGTACTTTTTGCGAACATTCACAAGCTCAGGGATTTCAACGCGGCACGGAGGGCACCATGTGGCGAAGAAATTGAGCATGATGACCTTGCCCTTGTTTTTGGCAAGCATATCCGTCAGCCCGGCCAAATTCAGGGTAGGAACCGATGACGAGGCCGCCAGCGCCGAGCACGGCAAAGCCAGACACAGCAATAAGGCCAGGATGAGTTTCTTCATAGTTTATACCCGAAGTTTTGAATGAGGAGCAAAGGCCGCGCCAGGGCGCGGCTAAACAAACTGCTTGGCGGCCTTTACCGCACCTACGGCGTCAGCGCAATACGCATCTGCGCCGATGGCATCGGCAAAAGCCTGCGTAACGGCAGCCCCGCCCACCAGTACCTTGATGGGCAAAGCGCGCTCCCTGACGATTTTGATGGTGTCTTCCATGCGAACCATGGTGGTGGTCATCAATGCCGACAAGCCGATGATACGCGCGTTGTGCTTGAGTGCGCAAGCAACAATGGCTTCTGCCGGAACGTCCTTGCCCGCGTCCACCACGTCAAAACCGTGGTTGCCGAGCAGCAGCGAAACAATGTTCTTGCCAATATCATGGATATCGCCTTCTACCGTGGCCATCACTACGACAGGACGCGTTTCCGGGCCGCGCCCGGCCTCCAGCAAAGGCTTGAGATACGCAAAAGCCGTCTGCATGGTTTCTGCCGCGCGGATGAGCTGGGGCAAAAAATACTCCCGCCGTTCATAGCGCGCGCCCACTTCCGTAATAGCCGGAATGAGCGTTTCCTGCACAAGGGTAAAGGGGTCGGCTCCCGCGTCAAGCTCGGCCGTAAGCAGAGTCAGCACATTTTCCTTGTCGCCGTTGAGCACGGCTTCGGCAAGGGTTTTGGCCGCAGCCCCGCCGCCCTGGCGCACCTGCACGGAGCCTTCGCCGGGCTTCCAGCCGGAATAGGAGGCTATAAACGAGGATGCGTGGGCATCGTGGTTGCACAGCACCTTGAGCGCGTCTGCCGCCTCGCGCAGCCGCTGGGCAGAGGGGTTGGCGATGCACGATGTAAGCCCCGCGCCTGCCGCAAGGGAAAGAAACGTGGAATTAAGCAGTTCGCGCGCCGGTAGGCCGAAAGAAAGATTTGAAAGGCCAAGCGTTGTGGGCAGGCCATTGGCAGCGCACCAGCGCGTCATTTCCAGGCACTGGAGGGCGCTGTCCGCGCTGGAGGATACAGCCAGCGCCAGAATATCCACCATCATCAGCCGCCGTGAAATGCCCATGCCCTCGGCCCTTTCGATCAGGCTCTCCACCGTGCTGATGCGCTCTGCGGCTTTTTCCGGCAGATGCGCCCCCTGGAGGGGCAGCAGAATAAAGGGCGCGCCAAAATCGCGGCACAAGGGGCCGAGCGCTTCCATGCGACCAGTCTCGCCGCTGATGGAATTCACCAGAAACGAACCGGGACAGTACGGCAATGCGTTGGCAATGGCATCCGCATTGGAAGAATCTATGGAGAGCGGCAGGGGCAGCCGCCCCACAAGACGCTGCACCAGTTCGGGCAAAAGCTGGGTTTCGTCCACCAGGGGCGCGCCCACGTTCACGTCAAGCACAGTGGCCCCGGCATCCACCTGAGCATCGGCAAGTTGCATGGCAACGTCAAAAGCTCCAGCCTGAAGCTCCTGCGTAAGAGCTTTTTTCCCCGTGGGGTTGATGCGTTCGCCAATGATGGTCAGGGGCTGGCCCACAGCGATGCGCACCATCTGGGAGCGGTTGGTCAGGCAGATGCCCTTGCGCGATACCGTGGGGGGCGTGACGCTGTCCATGCCGCGCAAGGCCTGCGCAAGCGCCGCCAGATGAGCGGGCGTTGTGCCGCAGCAGCCGCCAAGTATGCGCGCGCCAAGGTGGGCGAAGGGGGCGGTTTTTTGCGCAAAATCTTCCGGCCCAAGAGGGAACACGGTTTCGTTGCCGCGCAGCTCGGGCAAACCGGCATTGGGTTCGGCCATGACCGGGCATTCGCACACGCTGAGCAGTTCCTGCACCACTGGCAGCATCTGATCCGGCCCGAGGCTACAGTTGGTGCCGACCACATCCACGCCCATGTTCTGCATGGTTTCGGCAAAAATTGCGGGGGTAGAGCCGGTAAGGCTCACGCCCTGTTCAAAAGTCATGGAGACCATGACGGGCAGGTCGCATTCCTGCCGGGCAGCCACCACGGCAGCTCTTGCTTCGGCAAGGTCGAACTGTGTTTCAATAAATATGAGGTCGGCCCCGCCCGCCACAAGCCCGCGAATCTGATTGGCAAAAGCCGCGATAAGATCGCGCGGTTCCACCGGGCCGAGGGGCTTGGCAAAATGCCCAGTGGGGCCCACATTGCCCGCCACAAAGACAGGGCGGCCAGCCTGCGCGGCGGCTTCTTTGGCAATTTCGACCATGCGCCGGTTAAACGAAAAAACGTCCAGACTTTTTGGCAGCTTGTAAATATTGCCGCCAAAGGTGCACGACGTCAGCAGATCAACGCCCGCGTCCAGATAGGCCTTGTGGATGCCGCGCAGGGTGTCGGGGTTTGCCATGCAAAATTCTTCGGGAGTCGCGCCGGCGGGCATGCCCGAGGCCTGAAGCATGGTACCCATGGCACCGTCGAGCAAAAGAGGCCTGCCAAGGCCGAGGGCTTGTCGAAATGTCATCGTCGTCTCGCTCTGTTCCCAGCACAGTCGCCGCAAGCCAAAGTGCACCTTTGCCTTCCGCCTGCAATACCTGTATGCTGGGGCTTCCGTTGTTTGAGGCCGCTGATTCCGTAAGGATTTTGCGAACCGGAACATGCGGGCCGAACCGGGGCTGAACGCCGCCGGGGCCGCGAAACCGCGCCGCGCATTAAACCCGGCAGGCCTTTTACTACTGAAAAACACTGAAAAGAACAAACCAAAACTATAGCATTAAACATTGCGGCCCGTTGAAGGCAGCGATGCTCAGACATAAATATCATGAAAAAAGATAGTCCGATAGCTCCCAAAAACCCGCGCAGCGCGCAAAAAGCGGAAGAAACCGAGATTTCCTCGCCTGAGGTGGAAATTCTGGATGCTCCCCCTTCGCGCAAGCGGGCAGCCCCTGCCGGGGGGGGCACCCGTGGTGGTGCCGCCAAGACACGCGCCCGCGCGACCGAAGGCAAGGCCGCCAAGCAGAGCATCCTTGATGTGGATGGCTCCGCCGTGCGCGAGGTTCCAGCAGATTCCGTATCTGACGATCAGGACGATGATGACGCGATTGCTGATTCTGCGGAAGATGTGGACGTTGAGCTGGACGCCAGCGATCATGACCTCGACCCCATTGTTCTTGAAGACGACCATGAGGGCCTGCCTGCGCCGTCCACAACGCGCCTGCCTGCAGTTGGCCCGCGCGACAGCCTGCACCTTTACCTGCGCGAAGTAAGCCGCTTCCCCCTGCTCAAGCCGGATGAAGAACACGAGCTTGCCCTGCGTGTGCGCGACCACAACGATGCGGACGCGGCCTTTCGGCTTGTTTCATCGCATCTGCGGCTTGTGGTGCGCATTGCCATGGACTTTCAGCGCAGATGGATGCAGAACGTGCTCGACCTTGTACAGGAGGGCAATGTGGGGCTCATGCGTGCGGTCAACAAATTTGACCCCGACAAGGGCATCAAGTTTTCGTACTATGCTTCGTTCTGGATCAAGGCCTACATACTCAAGTTCATCATGGACAACTGGCGCATGGTCAAGATCGGCACCACCCAGGTGCAGCGCAAGCTGTTCTACAATCTGAACCGCGAGCGTCAAAAGCTGATCATGCAGGGCTTTGACCCCGATGCGGCCATGCTTTCCGAGCGCCTCGGCGTTACGGAAGACCAGATCAACGAGATGGATCAGCGCCTCGCCTCCACAGACATGTCGCTGAACGTGCCCGTGGGCGAGGATGCCGGCGGTGCAACGCGCATGGACTTTTTGCCCGCGCTCGGCCCCGGCATTGAAGACAGCCTTGCCAGCGATGAGATTGCCGGGCTTGTGCGCAGCAAGCTCAAGACCATACTGCCCAAGCTGAACGAAAAAGAGCTGTATATTCTGCAAAACCGCCTGCTCACGGATGAACCTGTAACCTTGCGCGAGATAGGCGAACGGTATAACGTCACGCGGGAACGAGTCCGCCAGCTTGAGGCGCGGTTGCTGGAAAAGATCCGGCAGCATCTAGCTGTGGATATCAAAGACTTTTCAGACACATGGATACAATCCTGATATGAAACGTAACCACGTTGCGCTGCTATGCGCCCTGGCCCTGACTGCCGCTACCTCCTTTTCATTGCTGGGATGCGGCGGCTGTTCCGGCGCCAGGCACCAGACTGCTGAAAAATCGGACACTTCCGCAGCGGAATCTACCGCGCCTTCTGCCACGGCAAAGGCCCAGCAGCACGACCTCAAGGGCGTATCGCTGCGACCGGTTGAGGCAGAGCTTACGCCCAATGCGCTCAACACATATGCCTTTCTTGTTTTTGCGCAGGCCATGAACAATGAGGACGACAACGCCCTTGCCGCCGCATCGCCACTGCTGGCCAAGGCGCACATGCCCGTCAACATCTGGCTTGAAGGCGGCGTGTGGCTGCTCAGCCGCAAGTCTCCCCATACCGCGATGGTCATGGAGCAGGCCTTGAGTGTCTGGCCCGATGATATTTCGCTCAATCTGCTTTACGCCGAAGCCCTCATGGAAAAAGGTTCGCCCGAGCTTGGCGTCAAGCTCATGCGCGAATACCTTAAAAAGCATCCCGATTCCGTAGATGCCCGCATGGAGCTGGCCCTGCTGCTGGTCAAAACCAAGCAGTATCCCGAAGCCGAAAAGCTGCTCAACAGCGTTACGGGCAAGCAGCGCACCCCGCTGGTGGACTATTACCACGCCCGGGCGCTCATTGGCATGGACAGGCCCAGCGAGGCCGTGGCCTACCTGCAGCGCGCCATCAAGGATACGCCCGATTTTGTGGAGGCCCTGGCGGAACTGGCCTTCATCTATGAGCAGAAGCCCGACCTCAAAGCCGCGCGCGGCGTTTATGAAAAGCTGCTCAAACTCAATTTTTCATCGCAGGATGTTCTGCTGAGGCTCATCAATATCTCGCTGCGCATGGGCCAGCCCGAACGGGCGCTCAAGTATATGCAGCAGGGGCCGGACAGTACGCCTTTCAAACTGACCGTCGCCAGCATGTTTATGGATTCACGCCACTTTTTGCAGGCGGAAAGCCTGCTCAAGCAGGTAGTGGCCCAGGGCGATGCGCCCCACGATGTGTATCTTCTGCTGGCCGAGCTGGCATACGACCAGCGCCGCGATCTGGATATGGCCTTCTCCTGGCTGGATAAAATCCCGGCCTCCAGCAAGGCTGCCGTGCGGGGCGTGCTGCTGCGCATCCAGCTGCTGGCAGAGGCTGGCCGTGATGCCGAGGCCCTTGACGCCGTGCGCAAAGCCACAAGCGCCAATCCCGACTCCTCCGAGCTTGTGGAGGTCGAGGTGCGCCTGCTTGCGCGGCAAAAGCAGATGAAGCAGGCCCTGGACGTTGCCCAGAATGCCATAAAGCGCTGGCCCAACAATGCGGAAATGTTCTTTCTGCTCGGCTCTCTTCAGGATGAAACCGGCGACAAAAAAGCCGCTTTCAAAACCATGGAGAAGCTTCTGGCTCTGCATCCTGACAATTATCAGGCGCTCAACTACGTGGGCTACACCCTGGCCGAAGAAGACCGCGACCTTGACCGCGCCCTGACGCTTCTTGTGCGGGCCAACGATCTGGCCCCCAACCAGTCCTATATTATAGATTCTCTGGCCTGGGCCTATTTCAAGGCTGGAAAACTCGATGACGCCCTGAAGGAAATCCGCCGCGCCGTTACGCTGGACGAGCATACGTATGCCTCCATATGGGAGCACTACGGCGATATCGCCGCGCGGGCTGGCCTTAAGGATGAAGCCCGCACTGCCTATCAAAAGGCCATGGAACTCAAACCCGACAATGCGGAAGCATTGCGGCAGCGGCTTTCACATCTATGAAAAAATTAGTTATTTTTTGTTGTCTGGCGCTGCTGTGCGCCTGCGCCCGTCAGCCTGTACTGGAAACATCGCCCGAAAACCGCGCGGTGCTTGAACAGCGCTGGCAAAAGTTTGCGGCTGTCAGCTCTGCCGACAAGTCTGAACCCTATCGCCTGCAACTGAGCCTGCGCTTTGGCACCGAGGGCGATACGCGGCGCGTCACGGCCCTGTTCTGGGGCAATAGCCAGCGTCAGCTGCGGCTGGACGTTATGGCGGGCGTGGGCACCACTGTTGCCAAGATACTTGAAGACGGGCAGCATTTTCTTGTGTACAGCCCCAGCGAAAACAAGGCCTACTTCTATCAGGGCGCTACCAAGCCCCTGCTTCAGGTTGGCGTGCCGGTTCCCTTCAACCTTGTGCACCTGGCCGACCTGCTCAATGGCCGTTACACGGCGGTATTTGGCAACCAGTTTGACAAAACCGCCTTTTCCGCCGACGGCAAGGCCCTGTACGACCTTCAGGGCCAGCCTGGAGGCCGCCTGATCATCAACGAGCAGGGGCTGCCCGTGGAATGGCAGGAACAGGCCAACGGCAAGGGCTGGAGCATGGAAATCCTGTATTCGGATGATCCCAAGCCGCTGCCCCGCCGTCTGAACCTTGCCCACAGCAACGGCAAACGCGCCATTGTGCTTATCAAGGAAAGAGAAAAGGTTTCCCAGCCCTTTACAAAAGAGCAAATGGCCTTAACCCTTCCTGATGACGCACCCCTGCTGCCGCTCGCCAAGTTCAAGCAGCAGCAATAGTTTTGGCCTGTCGGGCCGCGCCTGACGGCTGCGGCCCGGTATCGGGGCAACCCGCCTTAACCGCCACTACAGAAGTGTTAAATGCTCTAGCGGTGCGTCCGGCCAGTCCGGGCGCACCGTGCGTACCTTTGCAGGAGTATACATGCAGACCATTCACATTGCCTCAGACCACGCTGGCTATGCGCTGAAAGAACACCTTGTCCAGTTTCTTGCCCAGAAGGGCATAAACGTGGTGGACGACGGCACCCACTCCACCGAAAGCTGCGACTACCCCGTGCTGGCGCACAAGCTTTGCGCCGCTGTGGAAAAAGAGCAGGGCGCAGGCATTCTCATTTGCGGTACAGGCATTGGCATTTCCATTGCCGCCAACCGCCACGCCGGCATCCGCGCGGCCCTGTGCGCCACAGAGCTTCAGGCGCGCCTTTCGCGCCAGCACAACAACGCCAATGTGCTCTGCCTCGGCGCGCGCATCATCGGCGTGGAGCTGGCTCAGGCCATTGTGGAGGCATTTCTGGGCGCTTCCTTTGAAGGCGGCAGGCACCAGCGCCGCATCGACATGATCAATCTTCCCGGTCAGGCCGGGTAAGGGATATACATGCTGCTCTACAATACCCTGGGCCGTAAGAAGGAAGAGTTTGTTCCCGTTCATCCGGGCAAGGCAAACATGTATGTTTGCGGCATAACGGCCTATGATCTTTGTCATATCGGGCATGCGCGTTCCGCCCTTGTTTTTGATGTGCTCGTGCGGCAGTTGCGCCATACAGGGCTTGAGGTCCGCTTTGTGCGCAATTTTACGGACGTGGACGACAAGATCATCAACCGCGCCAACAAGGAAGGCCGGGACTGGCGCGAGGTTGCCCAGACCTACATAACAGCCTTCCACGAAGACATGGATCGGCTCGGCGTGCTGCGGGCCGATGAAGAACCCCGCGCCACCGACTTTATCCCGCAGATTCAGGCCATCTGCTCCACGCTTATTGATTCGGGCAAGGCCTACTCCACGCCCTCCGGGGACGTGTATTTTCGTGTGCGGGCTTACGAACCCTACGGCAAACTCTCTGGCCGCAGCCTCGACGATCTGCTCTCCGGCGCGCGCGTAGCGCCCGGCGAAGAAAAAGAAGACCCCCTGGATTTCGCCCTGTGGAAGGCCGCCAAGCCCGGTGAACCTTTCTGGGAAAGCCCCTGGGGCAAGGGCCGCCCCGGCTGGCATATTGAGTGCTCTGCCATGAGCCAGCCCTACCTGCCGCTGGACATTCACGGCGGCGGACAGGATCTTATCTTCCCGCACCACGAGAACGAGATCGCCCAGTCCGAAGCCGCCTGCGCCTGCTCGCTGGCCCGCTACTGGGTGCATAACGGCTTTGTGCAGGTAAATGCGGAAAAGATGTCCAAATCCCTGGGCAACTTCAAGACCATCCGCGATATTCTTGAAAACTATCTGCCTGAAACCCTGCGCTTTTTCCTGCTGGGCAAGCACTACCGCAGCCCCATCGACTTTACCGCCGACAGCATGGATGAAGCGGAAAAAGCCCAGCACCGCGTGTATACAGCCCTGCACGAGGCGGGCAAGGCCCTTGCCCGCGACAAGTGGAAAAAAACGCCCCTGCCGCAGGAAATGAACGAGGAATGGGCCGCGCTGCCCAAGGCTTTTGACGCCGCCCTTGAGGATGACATCAATACGGCGCAGGCTCTCGGACAGGTTTTTGCCCAGGTGCGCCTTGTGAACCGTCTGCTGGAAGACAAGGCCCTGCGCGCTGCCGAAGCCGGACGCGACCTCCTTCAGGAATTTCTTGCCCGCGCGCAGGAATGGGACAAGCGCCTTGGCCTCTTTGGGCAGGCTCCGCAGGATTTTCTGGCTGATTTGCGCGGTCAGCGCGCCACACGCGGCAAGATTGACGTGGCCCGAGTGGAAGAACTGATGCTCGCCCGTCAGGAAGCCCGCGCCAGCAAGGATTTTGCCCGCTCGGATTCGCTACGGCAGGAAATTCTTGATCTGGGCGTCAGCGTACGCGACACCCCCGAAGGTCAGGTTTGGGATCTGGAATAAGCCGCTGCCCGCGTCGGTCTCCGGCGCGGGCGCTTTTACTGCGGCATCATGAGGACGCCATGTTACATCGTGTTGCCCTGCGCCGTGTTATGGCGCTCTTTGTTCTGCTGGCATTTCTGTCAGCCCAGCTTGTGGCCGTACCGGCCCAGGCCTTCTTTTTCGGCGGCGTCACCATCAAGGACGAAAAGGAGATGGGCCACAAGTTTGACGTGATGATCCGCGCAAACATGCCCATTGTGGAAGACCCTGAGGTAAGCCAGTACGTCAACCAGATAGTGGATCGTCTGGTCAAAAAGATTCCGCCGCAGCCCTTCAGCTTCAAAGCCGCCGTTATCCTGCACAATTCGCTCAACGCCTTTGCCATTCCCGGCGGCTACGTCTACGTGTTCACCGGCCTCATCATGAACATGGAAAAGGAAGAAGAGCTCGCGGGCGTTCTTGCCCACGAACTGGCGCACGTAACCCAGCACCACGTGGCCTCACGCCTTGAGCGCGCGCAGTTTGTGACCCTTGGCTCCCTGCTGCTGGCCATTGCGGGCGTGGCGGTGGGCGGCTCCAGCGGCGGCGCCATTGCTGTGGGCGCGCTGGGGGCCGGGCAGTCGGCCATGCTCAACTACAGCCGCATGGACGAAACCGAGGCCGACCAGATTGGCCTGCAATACCTTGTGGCTGCGGGCTATCCTCCGCAGGGCATGGTGGGCGGCTTCAAGGTGCTGCGCCAGAAAAGCTGGATGAGCGGTACCAGCGTGCCGACCTACCTTTCTACCCACCCTGCCATCGGCGACCGCATCAACGGGCTTCAGGCCCGCATTGAGGGCATGGGCAAATCCGTTCAGGGGCGTACGCAGGACAACACCAAATTTGTCCGCGTCAAAACGCTCCTCTGGGCGCGCTATGGCGACGCGCAGGCTGCGCAGCAGCGTTTTTCGGGCAAGGACGGCCTTTCGTGCATGGGGCGCGGCATTGTGCTGGCCCGCACCAACCGCGTTAACGAGGCCAGCAAGGCTTTTGACGAAGCCCTCGCCGCTTCGCCCAACGACCCTCTGGTGCTGCGCGAGGCTGGCGCATTCCACTACCGCAAGGGCGACATGAGCCGTGCTGATGGCCTGCTGCGTCAGGCCATGCGCCTGGATCCGCGCGACTATATGGCCTCTTTTTTCTATGCCCGCATGCTTGACGAAACGGGCAGGCAGGCGCAGGCCGCGCAGTATTATAAAGATGTGCTGCGCTACGTGCCGGAAGACGCCGAAGTTCACGAGGCCTATGCCCGCTCGCTCGGTAAAACGGGCGACACTGCCGGGGCCTATATCCACATGGCGTACAGCGCCCTGTATTCCAACAACAAAAAACAGGCCGAGCGTTACTTTAATCAGGCCAAGGCCTTGTCGGGCAAATCTGCGAATCCGCGTGATTTTCAGAAGCTTGAGGCCGCCTATAAAGAACGCAAGGAAATATGGGAAAAGAACTGATGCTGGATACGCATGCCACAACCATACTGGCAGTAAGAAAGAATGGCCGCGTGGCCATTGCTGGCGATGGTCAGGTGACCCTGGGCCAGAATATGATCATGAAGCACGGTGCGCAGAAGGTGCGGCGGTTGTACGACGGCAAAATCCTGGCGGGTTTTGCCGGGGCCACAGCCGATGCCTTTACACTGTTTGAGCTTTTTGAAGCCAAGCTCAAGGAATTGCGCGGCAACATGGTTCGCGCCGCCGTCGAAATGACCAAGGAGTGGCGCAAGGACAAATACCTGCGCAAGCTTGAGGCCATGCTCCTGCTGGCGGACAGCGAACACATTCTCGTTCTGTCTGGCACGGGCGATGTCATTGAACCGGACGACGAGGTTGCAGCCATTGGCAGCGGCGGCCCCTATGCCCTAGCGGCAGCGCGGGCGCTTGCCCGGCACAGCAACATGGACGCGGAGGCCATTGCCCGCGAGGCCATGCGCATTGCCTCGGAAATCTGCGTGTACACCAACGGCAACCTTACGGTTGAAACGCTGTAGCCATCACTGCCACAGGAGCGGAAAAATTCATGAGCGTAGTTGTTGCCGGGTGCAAGGTTAACCTTGGTTTGCGCATCACGGGCGTGCGGGAAAACGGGTATCATGAGCTGGATTCTCTTTTCTGGCCCCTGCCCCGCCCCTGCGACCGTCTGCACATACGTGAAACCGGCACAGCCGGTCTGGTTGTACAGTGTGATACGCCCGGCATTGACCTTGAGAACAACACCCTCACCAAGGCCTACGCCGCCCTCGCCAAACGTGTGCCCAACCTGCCCGGGCTTGAAGTGCGCCTGAACAAGGGCATTCCCGCTGGTGCAGGGCTTGGCGGCGGCAGCAGCGATGCGGCGGCCCTGCTGCGCTGGCTCAACAGCAGGTTATCCAGCCCGCTTGACGATCAGGCGCTGGCAGAGGTTGCCCTCACAGTTGGCGCGGACACGCCGTTTTTTCTCATAAACAAACCCTGCCGGGTGCGTGGCATTGGCGAGATCATCGAGCCTTGCAGGGATGATGCGCTTGCAGGCATACACCTTGTTCTGGTATGCTCCCAAATTCATGCATCCACCCCCCAGGCATACGCCGATTATGACGCCGCGCTCAAGGCCTCAAACACGGTTTCTGGGCAAAATTGCTTGACAAAGACAGAAAGCAAGGCTAATGGAACTTTTCTCTCCGGGGTGCGGACAGAGTTGAGCATTCACAACGACCTTGAGGACGTTGTATTTTCTCGCCATCCACAGCTTGCAGAAATCAAGGCGAACTTGCTGCGCCTTGGGGCTGGAGCCGTAGCCATGAGTGGCAGCGGCTCAAGCATTGTGGCGCTTTTCGCACACGAATTCCATGTGGAATCGCAGGCGGCTGCCGCCATGCTGCAAGGAGAGAACAGGCGCGTATACGCGCACGTGCTGTGAAATACTGGGATGTAGCCAAGTGGTAAGGCAACGGGTTTTGGCTCCGTCATTCGAAGGTTCGAACCCTTCCATCCCAGCCACACGCTGCTGTATCGCGCCTGGGGCGTCTGACCGCGCCTTCCGTCGATTTGTCGGCGGCCTGGCAATAAAGCGCCGCCTTTCTTCCGGCGACGGCAGCAAGGATGTATAACCGTAAGTGCTCTTTGGCGCGCAAGGCAGGGCGGTTCATGTACAGCGATCTTAAGATCGTCACCGGGTCTTCCAATCCGGATTTGGCCAAGGCCATCTGCAACCATCTGGGGTGTCAACTCACGCCCACGCTGGCGACCACGTTCAGCGACGGCGAGTTGCGGATCGAAATAGGCGACAATGTTCGCGGTGATGACGTTTTTGTGGTGCAGCCCACCTGCCCCCCGACCATCAACCGCAATCTGGTGCAGCTCTGCCTCATGCTTGATGCCCTCAAAAGGGCCAGCGCAGGCAGGATTACCGCCGTTATTCCTTACTACGGCTATGCGCGCCAGGATCGCAAGGTCAGCCCCCGTGCGCCCATCAGCGCCAAAATGGTGGCCGATTTTATCAGCGTTGCCGGTGCGGAACGCGTGGTCACCATTGACCTGCACGCAGGACAGATTCAGGGCTACTTTGACTGCCCGGTGGACAACCTGTTTGCCGTGCCTGTCATGCTTGAATCGCTGCGGCGGCTGCACGACGACAACATCGTGATTGTGTCGCCCGATGCTGGCGGTGTTGAACGCGCCCGCGCCTATGCCAAAAGGCTCAACGCGCCGCTGGCCATTGTGGACAAGCGCCGCGACAAGCCCAATCAGGCTCAGGCCATGCATGTTATCGGCGATGTGAAAGGCCGCCTTGCCATTGTGGTGGACGACATGATCGACACCGCTGGCACATTGTGCGCCGGTGCGGAAGTGCTGCTCAAAAACGGCGCTACCAAGATTGTGGCCTGCGCCACCCACGCTGTTTTGTCCGGCCCCGCCATTGACCGCATCAACAGCACCGAGGCGCTTTCGCAGGTATTTGTCACAGACACCATCCCCATGGGCGACAAACTTGAACGTTGCCCCAAGCTGGAGGTTGTTTCTGTGGCTGCCCTTCTGGGCAAGACTATCCACAACATCCATACCGGTTCATCGGTAAGCGTGTTGTTTGTGTAACCCGCTTTATGCGGATTGCGTATAGACCCAAGCCTGCCCGCAAGGGCCGGTTCCATAATAACAGAACTTTTTCCGCACGCTTCGGCTGCGGTAAGCCAAGGAGCAGGACATGAATATTGAAAAGACTTTGAGCGTGCAGAAGCGCGATGGTAGCGGCAAAGGCGCCAGTGGCCGTCTGCGTACCCAGGATCTGATCCCCGGCGTGTTCTACACCGCCAAGGGTGACAACATCTCTGTGCAGGCTCCTGCCCTGCCGCTGGAAAAGATTTTTGCCGAAGCCGGTCGTACCTCGGTGTTCAACCTCGAGATTGACGACAACGGTCAGAAGTCCGTGCATCCTGTGATCATCTGGGACGTGCAGTACCATCCCTACAAGAAAGAATTCAGCCACATCGACTACTACGGCGTGGATCTGGAAAAGCCCGTCACCGTTGACGTGCCCGTGGAATTCGTGGGCGTGTCGCGAGGCGTGAAGCTCGGCGGCCAGCTTGAAACCTACCGCGAAATCGTGCGTCTGTGCAGCAAGCCCCTGGACATGCCCAAAAAGATCGTTGTTGATGTGACCCCCATGGACATCAACACCACCATCTGCGTGGGCGACCTGCCCCTGCCCGAAAACGTCAAGGCCGTTTACGACCAGAACTTCGCCATCGTCAGCGTTCTTTCCAAGGCCAAGGAAGCCGCTGAAGCCGCCGAATAAGACTGTTTGACGCAAAGCCCGGTCATCGGGCCTTTGTGCGACTGTATTGGCCGGTTCCTTGCGGGACCGGCCTCATTTTATGTACGCATGGCGCCATGAATAAACCAGCCTTTGTTACGCACAAGCTGTCTGCCCATAACCGGGAACTGCGGCTCGAACTCTGGCCCAATCATGGGGCCGGGGTCATGCTGTTTTATCCTGGCACCATGCTGTCGCCCATTCAGTATCGGCCCATGATTGCCGCCTTTCAGCAAGCTGGCTTTGCCGTTGCCGCAGTGCATTTTACCGGGCACGGTCTGAACCGCCACAGCGTGAGCTTCAGCTTTGACGACCTGCGGCAAAACTGCCTGGACGCCGAGGCATGGCTGCGTGGTGCAGGCCATGCCCACATTGCGGTGTGCGGGCACAGCCAGGGCGGCATACTCGCATTGGCGCACGCGGCTGCATCCCCCGGCCTTACAGCGGCATTTCCCATTACCGGGGTGCTGCCCCAGATGCGCGAAGCTGTCTATCTGACACGCTTTGCCGGGCTGGCTGACCGCAGAGCGGATATTGAACGTATTTTCTGTAGGCTGGCACGCTGGCTGCCGTGGCTGCCCATGCCCTTGCAGGCCTACCTTGATTCCTGGCGGATCATTTCCGGAGCGCGGCGAACTGTGAGCAACCGCCGCAAAACACGGCTGACATATCCCCTGAGTTTTCTGGCCAGCCTGTTTAGTACGCGTCTGCCCGAGAGCCTGCAGTGCCCCCTGTATTTTTTCAGCGCTCGAAATGATGCCCTGTTTACGCCAGCCATTATTCGGACCACCTTTGACTGCCTCAAGGCACCGTCCAAAAAACTGGTCTGGCTGCCCGGCGGCGGGCATCTGGCCGCCATGAATCCCCCGCTGTGCCATTTTATGGCACGCACCGCAGCAGCGACATGCGCGGGGCTTGGTCTGCCCCTGCACCTTGAGCGCATATAAATCGCCTCTGGAGGCGTACTGATGGACTATAAAGGCGTTATCGTAGGCCTGGGCAATCCCGGAGCCAAATACGACCACACACGTCATAATTGCGGCTTTGATTTTGTGAGCTATCTTGTGGAACTTGCCGCCAGAGACGGCGAAGCGAGCCAACAAAACGGCGGCAAATTTTCTTGCGAATTGTGGCGCTTGCGCCTGCCAAAGCTTGGGGGCTTATGGCTTGCGGCCAAGCCGCAGACATTCATGAACCTCAGCGGCCAGTGCGTGCAGCCGCTGCTCGCCTGGCACAAACTCAAGCCGCATGATCTTGTTGTTGTGCATGACGAGCTGGACATCCCCGCCGGGGAACTTCGCTTCAAGCTTGGCGGGGGCAATGCCGGGCACAATGGGCTGAAATCCATCACAGAACTCTTGGGAACGCCAGATTTTTACCGCTTGCGCATGGGCATTGGCCGGCCCCCTCACAAGGGTGACGTGACAAACTGGGTACTGGGCCGACCGGAAGGCGAAGATGCAAAAAACATTGAAGAATCGATGGAACTTGCCGCCGATACATTGTTTGCCTTTGCCGATAAAGGGCTCGACAGTGCTGTTCGTGCTGCGCGAAAGGCATCCTGAGCGGTACCGTGCAGTGCTGCCTTTTGATAATGGCTTTCTGTAACCGCCGGTTTTGCAATCAATTTGCATGGGGCCAATGCTGTAAACACGCTGCAACAGTACCTGCGCACTGCCTTGCTGGCCCGGTCAAATGCCCATTGCCCCAAATATGAGCAAAATACTTTTTCAACTGGACTCCTGCTCATTCTTGGACTAGGATATTTGAAGAGTCGGTTTCCGACCCTTCAATACTTCATTTAATTCGCGACTTCCAGCTATCGCTCCAGGTCTCGTTTATTTGCGCCTTTTGGGGCGTTTTGGTGGCATCATGTTCACTCCGGACGATCTCGTTGTATATCCTGCCCAAGGTGTGGGCCAAATAGAACGCATAGACAGCAAAACCGTTGGGGGGCTTGTCTGTGAGCTCTATATTGTGCGCATCCGGGCAAACAACGTAACGCTGATGGTTCCGGTGAATAATGCCGCGCATGTGGGCCTGCGCACCCTCACGCCCAAGGATGAAGCCTCCACGATTCTTGAATCGCTTCGCAATGATTCGGGCAAGGTTGTGTACACGGGCCAGAACTGGAACCGCCGCTTCCGCGAATACTCCGAGCGGCTCAAAAGCCCCAGCCTTGCTATTGTGGCCGAAGTGCTGCGCGAGCTGCTGCTTATTGGGCGCAGCAAGGAGCTTTCTTTTGGCGAACGGCGGCTTCAGGAGCAGGCCATGGGCCTTGTGACCGGAGAACTGTCAGAAGTTCTGGAAATCGCAGAAGACAAGGTGCGCGACGAACTGCTTGAAATTTATGCCCCCCCGCCAGCCCCTGAAGAAACAGCCAGCTAGCCCGCTCACACCCAGACCGAATTTTTTGTGAACAGCGACGTATTTTTTCCTTGCCATTACAGAAAAGATGGGCTAATCGCATTTTCACACATCTTTTTTGTTCCCAATATCATCCGCCTACCACGCTACAATATGCAAATGTTGTAAGCGTTACCCTGTGTCTTATCAAAATATCGGACTGTTATGCGCAAAAAGAAAGCTACTTCCACACTGTTGACCGACAGCGCCTTGAGCCTCACGGATCTGAAGACGCGTAGCATGCAGGAACTCATGGAGCTGGCTGAGCAGTATGAAATTGAAAATGCCAGTTCCATGCGTAAGCAGGAACTCATTTTCGCTCTGCTTTCCACCTGTGCTTCACAAAACGGCGCCATTTACGGTGATGGCGTGCTTGAAATTCTGCCCGATGGCTTTGGCTTTTTGCGGTCGCCGCTGTGCAGCTACATGCCCGGCCCGGACGACATCTACGTGTCGCCCTCGCAGATCAGGCGGTTTTCTTTGCGCAAGGGAGACATAGTTTCCGGCCAGATCCGCCCCCCCAAGGAGGGCGAACGCTACTTTGCCCTTCTCAAGGTCACCGAGATCGGCTTTGAACCGCCGGAACACGCCAAGAACCTCGTTCTGTTTGACAACCTCACGCCCATCTATCCCGACCGCCAGCTCGTCATGGAAAATGGCGAGAAGAACCTTTCCAACCGCGTTATCGACATCATGGCCCCCATTGGCTGCGGACAGCGCGGCCTTATCGTGGCCCCGCCGCGCACGGGTAAAACAATCCTGCTCCAGGCGCTGGCCAATGCCATTAATGCCAATAACCCCGATGTATACCTCATTGTGCTTTTGATTGACGAGCGCCCGGAAGAAGTTACCGACATGGAGCGCACAGTCAAAAAGGCCGAGGTCATCAGCTCCACCTTTGACGAACCGCCGCAGCGCCACGTGCAGGTGTGCGAGATGGTGCTTGAAAAAGCCAAGCGCCTTGTGGAACGCAAGCGCGACGTTGTCATCCTGCTGGACTCCATCACCCGTCTGGGGCGCGCGTATAACGCTGTAACCCCTTCTTCCGGGCGGGTGCTCTCCGGTGGTCTTGACGCCAACGCCCTGCAACGGCCAAAACGCTTTTTTGGTGCGGCCCGCAATATTGAAGAAGGCGGCAGCCTCACCATAATTGCTACGGCGCTTATCGACACGGGTTCCCGCATGGATGAAGTTATCTTTGAAGAATTCAAAGGTACCGGCAACATGGAAATCTACCTCGACCGCCACCTTTCGGAAAAACGCGTTTTCCCCGCCATCGACATCAACCGCACGGGCACCCGCAAGGAAGACCTGCTGCTGGCCGACGATGTGCTCAACCGCGTGTGGATTCTGCGCAAGATTCTTGCGCCCATGTCTTCCATCGACAGCATGGAATTTTTGCTGGACAAAATGCGCGCGACCAAATCCAACAAGGATTTCATGAACGCCATGGGCAAGTAAGGCACCGGCAGCCAATCAAGGCAAATGGCCGCTCTGCGGCGCGTGGATGGAGCTGGCAACCCGGTCGGCTCCAGGTTTCGCCTTGACCTTGGGTTTAGCAAGGCTTATCTTTTAGGGTGTAATTTGCATTATTGCCCAACTCTCAACGGAGGCTCCCCGCATG
This sequence comes from Desulfovibrio faecalis, assembly GCF_053570625.1. Lineage (NCBI taxonomy): Bacteria > Pseudomonadati > Thermodesulfobacteriota > Desulfovibrionia > Desulfovibrionales > Desulfovibrionaceae > Desulfovibrio > Desulfovibrio faecalis. Next base: position 2,021,857 of record NZ_JBRBQR010000001.1, on the reverse strand, counting down.
TTCGGCGTAAGCATGCCTGAATTATTGCTCTTACTTGTTGTGGTTCTGCTTGTTTTCGGGTCGAACAAACTGCCGGAAATCGGCGGCGGGCTGGGTCGGGCAATCCGCAACTTTCGCCGCTCTTCAACCGAGCCGGATGAAATTGACATAACCCCCAAGGATAAAAAGCAGCCCACGTCTACTGACGATCCCAATCACAAGGCATAGAACCGCCCGTCGAAACATAAGGATTTGTCATGAAAACGGAACAGCTTTCAGTTTTTCTGGAAAACCGGGCCGGGCGTCTGGCCGAGGTTACGCATACACTGGCAGAGGCTGGCATCAACATTCGCGCGCTCTCTCTGGCCGATACTTCTGATTTCGGCATTTTGCGCATGATTGTATGCGACCATGATAAAGCCAAGATTGTTTTGAAGGAAAAGGGATTTACCCTTGGCCGCACAAGCGTTGTGGCCGTGGAAGTTCCCGATGTTCCCGGCGGCCTTGATTCCGTGCTTCAGACGGTTTCCAAGAACGGCATCAACGTGGAATACATGTACGCATTTGTGCAGCGCGAAGCTGAAAGCGCCGTCATGATCTTCCGCTTTGACAAGGTCGATCAGGCCATTGAAGTGCTCAAGGCACACGACTTTGTCATTATCCCGGCTGAGCGCCTCTGCGCCCGCTAGGGCATTTACGCAGGCCACAGAATTTTCAAGCTGAAAGAGCCGCAGTAACCTGCGGCTCTTTTTATTCAAGCTCTTTGGCAGATTTTACGCAAAATGGCTTGTGGTTTTCCACAAGCCATTTTTTCTTGCGAATAACGTGCCCCTTGGGCGTCAATACCACTATTCTAACCGACCCTAAAACGACCAGGCAACTCCCAGCGAAACAAGGGACTGGTCGTATCTGTACAGCGGGCTTTCTGAATTATTGTGGGTATACTGGTACGAAGTTTCAACAGACCAGGCATCGGTAATATGCCACGTAAGGGCCGCGCCGGTGCGCCATTTCTGATCAAGCCTGTTGGACGTTTCAAGGGCCGTTGCCGGGCCGTTGTACCAATCGTTTTCAAAGGAAACAAAGGGGGCAAGCTCAAAGCCCTTGGGCAGTTTGAGTGAAAGCCGCGCGCTGGCTTCCCATCCGGTGTAGCAGTAATCAGCCTTTTCAGGCGTATTGCCGCCCACATAACTCAGCCCAACCATGATTTCATGGTTGCTCTCGCCAAAAAAACGCCGCACGTACTGGCCTAGTGTCCAGTACGCGCCGTTGCGGTCGCCATCTCTGGAGTATGCCCGCGAATCCAGGGTACCACGCGTAATGAGCTGCCATGACGGCGTGACCGCCCAAAGCCATGTGGCTTCCGGGCCGGATGCCGTGACATTCTGGTACCACTGATAATCAAAAACTTCGCTCTTTAGGCGCAGATCAAACATGGTTGTAGGCGTGAGATGGCGAAGGCCCACAGCCGCCCTGCCCCATTCGGATGTGCGGCTGTGCACATCATCCAGCGAGGAATCTCCATTACCGCGCGCCATGCCCTGCGCATCGCCTACGATCCACCATGGCGTATCCCGCTCGGACTTCCAGCCCACATCGAGATTTGCCCCAAGATACGCGCCAAAGGTGCTTTTGGCTTCCGCATCCGGCAGTGTTACGCGCCAAACCCCCATGTCCATTGTGGTACTTGAGGGGCCAAATGTCGCGTTTGAGTCATACAACAGCCCAGTACGGAGTTTGCCGTGCACCTGCCAGTGATCGTAGCGCTTTTCAAGCGAATCCAGAAGTCGGTCATTATCAGCCTTGCTGATGTTGGGATTCAGCGATCGCATGGTTGCCATGGCTTGCTCCGCGCTTACGCGGTCTTCAAGCGCCATGTAGGCCTGCGCCAGTTCGCTATAGAGTACTGGTTCCGAAGGATACTTTTCCGTGAGGCGTTCATAGGCCATTACAGCCTGATTGTACCGCCCGCTGCGCATGGAGCTACGCGCCAGGTTAAGGTTGATTTCATCATCGTCCGGTGCTTCACGCAGCAGGCGCATGTACATATCATATGCGGAAGCATATTTGCCCTGCTGCATGAGGGCAGCGGCATCTGCCTTGGCGGATCCCACCGCCGTGCGCAGTGCAGGGGAATCATCCGCAGCGATGGCCGCACTGACCAGTAAAAGCATGCACAGGGGCACAAGCGCGAACCTACAGCAGAGCTGCAACGGGTGGAATGGATTACGTATCATTGTTTGTTCCACCTATCGTTGTTTGCCAGAAAATGAACCAGATTCAAGAACTCCATCAGTATTGCTGATCTGGTACCCACCAGCAACAGACAGCCCCGAGGAGGAGCGCGCGGCAGTTCCGTTCATGGAGCCTGTCACTCCATCAGCAGCAAATCCCCCCACATTCAGGCTTGAACCGCTGATGCTGCCCGTACCTCCAGTAAGCGCATTGGGAATGTCAGAGTTGCCAGACCGCATGACCCCGTTGCTCACACCGCCGTTTGTCAGATTAACCTGAAAGCTGAACGAGCCGGAGTACATATCACTTGTCAGCCCGCCAGATACGTTGGCGTTGCCCGTTTGCCGGAATCCCTCGCCCAGCCCCTGCGCTACAATGGGCGTCTGCGCCAGGCTCGTTGGCGTAATTGGGTTCCCCATTGCGGGGAAAGGCGGCGCCAGCTGCGCGGTTCCGCCAGAGGCGGGTCTGTTGGCTGCCACGCTTTCAGATACCAGGTTGTGGTCTGCTGGCGTCATGGGGGCAACCGTACCCTGCGGCAGGGTGATCTTGAAACCGGACGGCACCCGCACACCGTTAACAAAAACCTCTTTGGAGGTATTGGCTACATACACGGTTGTGGCGGCGTTATCCACTTTAACGGAAAGCATGGTGCCCCGGATGCCTACGGTAGCATCCGGCGTAACCACAGAAAACCCGTCAGGATTCTTTTCCACAATTTTGCCCGTGATAAACCGGGCTATGCCCTGCCCCATTCTGGCCTTGAAGGCAGGATTTGCACCTTCTGCGACTACAGTTTCAAGGCTCAGTGACGTGTTGGAACCAAGCGACACTGTAGTGTCGTCGTCAAAAAGAATCTGCGCCCGGCCCGTGGCGTCTGTCGTCAGCGTATCCCGATCCCCGACCGGACTTTTCATGTCCAGCGGCACGGCCTGTCCATCCCTTTGGGCAGTAACGCCAGCCTTGAAGGAAATAACCTGTCCCACATCCTTGGCCGTGCATACGCCCCCAGCCAGCAAAGTTAGGCACAGGGCCAAAGCCCCGCGCCCCAGCATTGAACGAATCATGTTTCCCCCACAGCAACAGGATGTTTCTACTTGCCTTCCATTGTCCAGATGCCGTCCCACAGGGCAGGCGGATTCTGCGCAAGCATGAGCGATCGCTCATGGTACAGACCAAACAGGCGCACGGCTGGATACCTTTTTGCCAGCGCGGCAAAGCCAGCCGCAGCCTCTGCAAAATCCCCATTTTCATACAGCGCGCGCGCCGCGCTCCATTGCGGCATGGACTCCTGAAAAATTGCATCCGCGCCCGACCTCATGGGCCAGTAGATGCTGACAGGCTTCGTCTTGCCCTTGACCCGCAGCACGTCAAGATGAACAAAGGCAAAGGCGTCCCCGCAGCCTTCCCTGGTATCCCCACTCACCACCACGGGCGCGCCATAGCGTTTACACAGCCCCTCAAGGCGCGAGGCAAGATTCACATTATCGCCTATGAGGGTGTAGTTGATAAGGTCTTCTGACCCCATGTTTCCCACATAGGCCTGCCCGGTGTGAATGCCCGCGCCCATGGCAAGGCGTATTCCAAAGCTCGCCTCTATTTCGCCGTTCAGTGCCTCAAGCTGCTCCTGCATGCTCAATGCGGCGTCCACCGCCAGCGCGGGATGGCCAGGCACATCAAGGGGCGCGTTCCAGAAGGCCATGAGCGCATCACCGATGAACTTGTCCAGCGTTCCCTGCCGACTGCGCACAATGGCCGTCATGGGCGTAAAATAACGGTTCAGCAGTTGCACCACATCCTGCGGCGAAAGCGATTCAGAAAGGCTTGTAAAACCCCGAATATCCGTGAACAGGATGGAAAGCTCACGATTTTCACCCGCCAGCAGATCACCCTGCCGCCTGCTGATCCGTTTGACAACCTCCGGCGATACATAGCGCGAAAACGCACGGCGCAGAACGATCTTCTGCTTTTCCTCCTGCCAGAAGCGCACGCTCAGCAGCAATCCGCCGCACAGCATTGTGGTGAGCAGACCATACAGGGGCGAAAGAAACAGACCGCCCATAAACAGCTGCCGTGAGGCCGCGACCGTAGCGCCCATCAACGCCAGCGAGGACGGCACATATACGCGCGGCCCGGCAAAGCCAAAGGCAAGCGTTGCCGCACAGGTCATAAAGGCGATTATCAGCGCCTGCGCCCCCGGCCCCCAGGATGGCAACTGCACAAAATTTCCGCTGATCATGGCGTCTATGGCCGCCGCATGCACCTCCACCCCCGGCATCACCCTGTCAAAGGGCGTTGCGCGGATGTCGGCCAGACCGGGTGCAGACGTGCCCACAAAGGCGATACAACCATCAATATCAGCCCGTTTTGCACTGCCATCCAGCACCTTGGCGGCACTGATATACCGATAGGTATGCCGCCCCCCCTGAAAGGGAACCAGCATATAGCCTTCGCGCGAAACCGGAATCTTGAACTCCCCCGCCGCCACGCTGAAAAGCCCGTCTGGCCCGGTATACAGCCGCAGGGCATCTGTCCCCAGCGCGCGCATGAGGGCCTGCAAGGCCAGCGAGGGATAAACTGCATCCCCAAGCTTGAGGAGAAGTGGTACCTGCCGCACAAGGCCATCCGCATCGGGCGATACATTCACAAAACCCACGGGGGCCTCTGCAAAAAGCTGCGGCAGGGGCAACACAGCACCACGGGCTGTCGGCAAATAGGCATCGAATGGGGGGGCATCCTTGCCGCCCCGCGCTATCATGGCCGGAGGCTGCGGCATGGGGCCGGAATACGGCTCGCCCGCATAGCGGGCAAATGCGCCCAGCACCACAGGCGCGGCGCGCACTGAGGCGGCAAACAGCGTATCAAAATCCGCCAGAAAAGAAGGCAGGCCCACGATTTCGAGCGTTACGCCCCGCTCCAGATAAAGGCCCTCGCGTAGACGTGTCGGCGAGGTTCTGTCCGGCTCAGCAAACATGATATCCAGCCCGATGGATGCAGCGCCATTCTGCGCCAGTCTGTCCACCAGGTCGGCCACCAGATACCGGGGCCAGGGCCACTGCCCGTAACGGGTCAGGGATTCTTCGTCTATATCGACAACAAGAGGAACTGGAGAAGGCTCGCTTTGCCGCCGCAGGGGCAGCAGCGCATCGTAAATTCTCAGATCAAGGCGTTGCAGCGCCACTGGCTGCAGCACATACAGCGCCAGCATGGCAAGGCCACCGCACAGCCCCACAAGGGCTGTGAAAATCCACGGCTGCCGCAGCAGCCGTTTCAGGGCATCGGCAATGCTCATGAAGCAGTATCGCGGTTTGTCTGTTCCGGCTCCGCATCAGGAAATCGCTCATAAATCTTGGCCACAACGTCCATGATTTCTTCAAGGCATTCCACAAGCTGCGGGTCGAAATGACTGCCCGCCTCCTCGCGCAGGAGTGCAAGAGCCTTTTCGTGCGGCCATGCGGCCTTGTACGAACGGGGAGAAACCAGCGCGTCAAACACATCGGCAATGGCGGTTATACGCGCCGCTAGGGGGATATCCTCCCCTTCCAGCCTGCCCGCGTCGCTTGGGCCTGCATAGCCCTTGCCATTCCATTTCTGGTGGTGATGGTGGGCTATCTCGCGGGCAAAGGTCATGAATCCCCCGCTTTGGGCCTCTGCTTCCAGAATGCCCGCGCCAATAATCGTATGCGACCGCATGATAGCCATTTCATCATCTGAGAGTTTGCCCGGTTTTTTCAGCAGCAGATCGCTCACGCCTACCTTGCCTATGTCGTGCAGCATGGCGGCAAGGCGTATCTGGCTTTTGACGTGCAGGGTCACGTCCGGGTCAAGGCACAGGCGGTTGGCCCGCGCCTGATACATTTCTGCGGCGATGGCGCCCACGCGCTCGGCATGGGGGCCAGTTTCAAGCGGGTCATGCACGGAGGCCAGCCGCACAAGCCTGTTGATGCTTGCCCGCACCAGATGGCTGCGTTCAAGGATATTGGCGATTTCGCGGGCCAGCACCCGTATGTGCCGCTCCATGTCGTGGGTGAACTTGCGGGGCTTGCCCGTGCGCGGATCAAGGCTGTTGATGAGCTGCATCACACCGGATATACGCCCCGCGTGGTCATGAAACGGTACCACGAGCATGGATTCCGTATGATATCCCGTGGCCTTGTCAAAATCATCACGGAACGAAAACGGCAAATCCTTCGGCATGGCGCGCACATCCACAATATTGAGCATTTCGCCCGTACAGGCCGCATAGCCCGCAATGGAATGGGGATTGATGGGCAGCCGCGCCGAAGAATAGGCGAACTTTGAGGCAGTATTTACAGAAAACAGACTGTCGTTGTGCGTATAGGCAAAGAGCAGATCTTCCCCATCAACAAGAAAAATGGTTCCGGCATCTGCCCGCGTGATCTCTCGGGATTTGGCGAGTATGCGGTCGAGCAGCGTGTTCTCGTCCTGGTACTGCGAAAGGTCGTCCAGAAATCTGTCGAGCCAGTCGCTGAACTGAACCAGACCACATTCTCCACAGGCCTGCTGCCTGGGCATGGGCAGGCTGAACCGCATGCCCTCCCGCGCAAAGCACAGGCGCTGCCCGCTTGTCTGGCAACTGTGCAAGGCCTCGCGCTGTAGGGCGTCTATCTGCGCATCCGTCATATCCGGCGCATGGTGTGAAAGCACAATGCATCCTGACCCGGCAGCATGGCCCAGGTCACGCCAGTCTTCCCAGCGGGAATGCCCCCAGCCTTCGATATAGCTGGCATTGCTGTACATGCTGTCCACAACAGCCAGATCCGCGCCTTCAAGCAGTTCGCGGGCCGCCTGCTGCACTTCGGGGGCGCGGGTGATTTCATAATCGCCAGAGTACACAAAAACGGCTTTGTCGGCGCAAACCCTGTAGGCGAGCGCGCCTCCGGGATGATTGGCCGCTATGGCCGCAACCGCGACGCCATCGGCGGGATGCACCTCGTCACCGGGTTCAAGGCTGTGCCGCACAACGTTTCCGGCAAAGTCGCTGAAGGATATGGGGAACATGCCGTGGGCAAAGTGATTGTCCAGCACGTCTTCGAGCCAGGCGGGAATATAGATGTGGGTTGTCCAGCGTGGGGAATGCAGGGGCGGAAAGAACCCCAGTCCCTGAATATGGTCTGTATGCCCGTGCGAAATAAAAAGATGGCAGGTGCCGCTTTCCGGCAGGTTTTCGCCAGCCTGCCGCAGCCCTGTACCAGCATCAAAAAAAATAAGCGCCCCGTTGTCGGAGCGCAGCTCAACGCATGAGGTGTTGCCACCGTAAAATGACATGGCCGGAGCTGGCACAGCAATACTGCCGCGCACGCCTCTGAGCACTACTTCCATGTGATCCTCCTGATGGATCAATACGGTGTTTTTATAGCGCTAACCCTATGACTTTTGTGATTTTTTTCAAGTGCTAAAAACTGAAATATCTGATATTCGGTAAGACTATTAGCTATGAATAAAGCAGGTTGGAAAAATATTTCTGAAAAATTTTTTTTTGTTTATGAAAGGCAATAAAAGCGTTATCCGGCCAACCAACTGACCGGATAACGCTTTTATTGTATTGCTCATCTAGAACACGCCGGTTACGCGCCCGGTTGCCACATCCACATCGATGTTGCGGAAGGAGGGCCTGGAGCCAGTACCGGGCATAAGGCTGATATCGCCCGCCACCGGGGCCACAAGGCCAGCGCCGCCAAAAAGCAGCACATCGCGCACGTGCAGCCGCCAGGATGAAGGCACGCCCTTACGCTTGGCATCGTCCGAAAGCGAATACTGGGTTTTGACCATGCACACGCCAAGCTCGTCCGCATCGGGGCGTTCCTGAAGCGTCTTGAGCCGCTGGGCGGCCATGGGTTCAAAATCCACGCCGTCAGCGCCGTACACTTCACGGGCAATGCAGACAATGCGTTCGGCAATGGGCAGCTTCCAGTCGTAGAGCGGGCGGAAGTTCCGCTTGGGCGAATTGCAGGCGTCCATGACGGCATCTGCCAGTTCGAGCGCGCCTTCGCCGCCCTTTTCCCAGTGTTCCGAAACTGCCACGCTTGCCCCGGCCTTTTCGCAGATACGGCGGATAGCGGCAATTTCAGCGGGCTTGTCGGTATAAAACTTGTTGATGCACACCACAGAGGGCACGCCGGAACGGCGCACAATGCCGATATGGTGCAGCAGGTTGACGCAACCAGCCTCCACCAGACCCACATCTTCCCGCAGGTATTCTTCGGGCAGGGGCTGACCGGGGCGGGGCTGCGGCGCGCCGCCGTGGTGCTTGAGCGCCCGCACGGTGGCCACGATCACCGCCGCGTCAGGCGCAAGGCCGCTGTATCGACACTTGAGGTTCCAGAATTTCTCGTAGCCCATTTCTGCGGCAAAGCCGGATTCTGTCACATGGATGTCGCCAAGCTTCAGCCCAACCCTGTCGGCAATAACCGAACTCTGGCCCAGGGCGATATTGCCGAAGGGGCCAGTATGCACCAGCACGGGCTGGCCCTCGATGGTCTGGATAAGGTTGGGCTTGATGGCCTCCACCAGCCAGGCGGTCATGGCGCCGTCCACTTCAAGATCGGCTGTGGTCACGGGCCTGCCGTTGCGGTCAAGGGCAAGCACCATGCGGCCCATGCGCTGCCGCAGATCGGCGAGGTCGCGCGCCACGGAAAGAATGGACATGACCTCGGAAGCAACGGTGATGTCGAAGTGCGAGCGCATCATAAAACCGTCGTTGCGTCTGCCGTCGCCTTCCATGCCGATAATCACGTTGCGCAGGGCCTGGGCGCAAAAATCCATCACCCAGCCGGTGCTGACGCGCGTGGGGTCAATATCCAGACGGCGCATGCCCGAAAGCCGCTCAAGCGTTGCGTCGTCATAGTTGCGCTCATGCTGCATGCGGGACGTGAGGGCCGTCATGGCAAGATTGTGGGCCGCGCCCACGGCATGGATATCACCCGTAAAGTTGAGGGAATACGGCGTGAGCGGGATGCACTGCGAAAGGCCGCCGCCAGCGGCGGAACCCTTCATGCCCATGGTGGGGCCGCCCGAAGGCTGGCGGATGGCGGCAGAAGACCGCAAACCGCGCCGCGCAAGCCCCTGCACCAGACCAATGGTGGTGGTGGACTTGCCTTCGCCAAGGGGCGTGGGGGTGATGGCCGTAACGTCAACATACTTGCCGTTGGGCCGGTTCTCAAGCCTTTGCAGCACTTCCTGCTGCTCAATCTTGCCCATGTATCGGCCATAGGGCAGCACTTCTGAAGGTTCCAGCCCCATCTCGGCGGTCAGTGCTTCAAAAGTTTTCATATTCTGTTCGGCATCCAGGGCTATCTGCCAGTCCGGGTGCTTGGTGGGATCAAGAGTCATGCTGTCTCCATACAACAAAGAATTGGCAAAATGGTACGGGCCGCCCGCTGGGGCGTCAAGTCCGAGGCATCAGGCATAGTGGCGGCCTTGCGGCTGTAGACCGCATCATATATATACCACAACAATTCCGCCATGTTCATGGGCGGGTTTGCCTGCCGTAACTGGCAGGCTGGAAATTTCACCGGGCGCATGGCAAAAGGCCATAAAGCCCCAACGGCTCGGCACCCAATTTGCCGCCAAAGCACAGGAGCAGCCATGCGATTCACCGCCCAACAGGGCCGCCTGAGCGTACATCTGCGCGTTTTCCGCCAGGGGCGCGACTTGCAAGTGCTCTGCGGCGGCGGCGCAACCCATATCGGCGCTGTGGCTCTGGCCGCGCCCGCGCATGGTCAGGCAGAGGCCCAAAGCCATCTGGCAGGCCTGCCCGGCCACAAGGAAGCCGCCCTCGCCCAACGCATGGCCGAGCGCATGGCTCATGCCCTGAACTGCGCCGTGTGCGTCAGCGCGGGCATCCACTACGACAACATAACCCGCGAAGAAATCCGGCAGGTCGAGCAGATGGTCCACGACCTGACGGAGCGTTGCATCTCCGCGCTGCAAAAGGATTCTCCATGCTCACGGTAAAAGACCTTACAGAACTGGAAAACTACATACGCAGCGGCGAACTTGAAGCCGATTTCAAGGACGGCTGCGAAAACGACCGCTTCTACCTGCTTGAACTGCTGGAAAAGCTCATGGACGTCTCAGAACTGGCAGACGCCGCCGCCACACGGCTCATCTTCAAAGGGTTGCCCGTTCCGCCGCCGCCCACAGAAAAATAACCTGCGAGACTGACTTTAGAAGCCGCCAGCCGGAGGCCAGGGCGACAGCCTTTATCCTTGCAGATGCGCTCCAGATTCCAAGGCCCCTGTCACCACTGCGCAGAGCCGGGCCACATCCTCAGCCGGGGTAACATACGGCGGCATAAGGTAAACGAGGCGGTTAAATGGCCGCACCCAGACGCCGTGCTGCACAAAGTATTTCTGTAATGCCAATGTATTGACGGGTTCGCACGTTTCCACAACGCCTATGCCGCCCAGCACGCGCACATCGGCAACGCCTTGCAATTCCGCACAGGGGGCAAGCCCTGAGCGCAGTCCGCTTTCAAGATTTGCCACCTTCTGCCGCCAGTTTTCCTCCTGCAGCAGGTCAAGGCTGGCGCAGGCCACGGCGCAGGCCAGAGCATTGGCCATAAAGGTGGGGCCGTGCATAAACACATTGCCCCCGGCGCAGATGCTCTCCGCCACACTGGCTGTGCAGGCCGTGGCAGCCAGGGTGAGCACCCCGCCCGTGAGCGCCTTGCCGCAGCAGAGAATATCGGGCGAAACACCGGCCCATTCCGCAGCAAACATCTTGCCAGTGCGCCCAAAGCCCGTGGCGATTTCATCAAATATCAGCAGCGCGCCAGCCTCGCGGCACAGTTGCGCAAGGCCGCGCAGGTATTCGGGATGGTAAAACCACATGCCTCCCGCGCCCTGCACCACTGGTTCAAGAATCACCGCCGCGATCTCGTGCCCGCGCCCGGCAAAAACGCGCCGGGCATCGTTCAGGCTCGCGGGATCAAAGGGCTGGTCAAAGCGGCAACTTGGCCGTTCCATAAATATCTGTTGGGGCAGCATGGTTGTAAACAGGCTGTGCATGCCCGTCACCGGATCGCACACAGACATGGCGCCAAAGGTATCCCCATGATAACCGCCGCGCGGCGTTAGAAACTTGCTGCGCCCGGTCTGGCCCCTGCCCTGCTGGTATTGCAGAGCCATTTTCAGCGCAACCTCCACCGCCACCGAGCCAGAATCGGCAAAAAACACGCGCTCAAGCCCCGCAGGCATGAGGCGCAGCAGCCTTTCGGCCAAATTGACCGCCGGTTCGTGCGTCAGGCCGCCAAACATTACGTGGGGCATACGCCCGGCCTGTGCGTGCAGGGCATCCATGAGGCGCGGATGATTGTATCCATGGACGGCAGCCCACCAGGATGACATGCCGTCCACAAGTTCCCTGCCGTCTGCCAGCACAATACGGTTGGTTCTGGTGCATGCCACCGTGCTGAGCAAGGGCGGTTGCATGGCCGAGGCGTAGGGGTGCCAGATGGTCTGATGATCGCGGCGCACAACATCCGCGCCACAGTCGCAAGCAGCATCCTGTGAGGATTGCAGATGCAGCACCAGCGGCTCAAGCCCCTGAGCCAGCGTCTGCCAGCCCTGTGCATCCAGCTGTGCTACACGCGGCAATTCCACCAGAGGCGCAGTCAGGCCCTGTTGCGCCAGCCGCCCATGCAGCATGGCGGCATTGTCGGCCAGCATGGCGTCCACATCCACACCGGGGCAACCCGCTGCCGGATCGGCAGAGGGGACGAGCACCACTCCAGCCAGTTGCAGGCCGTTATGCCGCAGCGCATCCAGCGAAAGCAGAATATGGTTCAGCCCACCCAGATAGTTGCCGCCCACAAGCAGCACGGGCAGGCCCACCGAGGCCATGAGGTCGAGCATGTCCTCACGCTCGTTGAGCGGCACCCGCAAGCCTCCAGCGCCCTCAAGAAGCAGCATTTCAGCGGTGCTGGCGCGGCTGTGGCAAATCATGTCGTTGCGCAGCCCTGCGCAGGTCAGGCGAGCGCCTTCGCGGGCGGCGGCCAGATGCGGTGAAGCAGGCAGGCTGAAGCAATGCAGGGCCGTGGCAGGCAGCATGACGGCGCTTTGCGACATGCCCGCAACGGCGGCAGCGTACACGCGCGCATCGGCCAGGGGAGCCGTAGTGGCCTGCTCCGGCGCAACACCTGTCTGCACAGGCTTTACAGCCTGCGCATTGACTCCGGCCAACAGCAAGGCCCGCAGCAGGGCCGCCGTCACAACGGTCTTGCCCACATCAGTGCCGGAACCGGATACAAAAAGGCCCCTTAGCGGCCGATCAGTTTTTCCCTCAGCAGTTTGCATTGCAGCGAACCTCAAGCCCTTGCGCGGCGATCATTTCAAGATCATGCGCAAGGCTCTGCCCGTGGGTTGTAAGATAATCGCCCGTCATGAGGGCATTGGCCCCGGCGGCGAAAATTTCATTCTGGCGGTTGCCCAGCACCAGGGGCCTACCCCCGCAAATGCGCAAGGTCGCCTTGGGCAAAATGTGCCGGAACACGGCGATGAGCGTCAGCGCTTCATCAGCGGTGAGGGGCTTCTGCCCTGCCAGCGGCGTTTCCGGGTGCGGATGCAGAAAATTCATGGGCACATGGCCTACGCCCATCTTTTTAAGACTGAAGGCAAAATCCACGCGGTCTTCCCAGCTTTCACCCAGGCCGAACAGGCCGCCGGAACATACGCTCAGGCCCGCCTCGCTGGCTCGCAGCACAGTGTCGCGCCGCTGCTCCCAGGTTTGCGTGGTGCAGACGCTGGAGTAAAAACCCTGCGAGGTTTCCATATTATGATGAAACCGGGTAAGCCCGGCCCCGGACAAAAGCGCAAAATCTTCGGCAGTGAGTTTGCCCAGCGATGCGCAGACGCGCGGGCGCACGGCATCCGGCAGGCCGGAAATTACCGTGCGCAGGCGCTGCAATTCGCTGCCGCTCAGGGCCGAACCGCTGGTAACAACGCCAATGCGCGCCACAGGCAGGGCTGCGAGATGCAGAATGCGCTCGCGCAGTTCATCGTCCGGCAAGAGAGGAAAAACCTCAATGGGGGTGTGATTGTGCCTGCTCTGGGAGCAGAAACGGCAATCCATGGAGCAGTTGCCGCTTCTTGCATTGATGATGGCGCACAAAACAATACCGCGCCCAAAGGCCGCTTCGCGCAGCGCAGTGGCCCTGGCAAACAAGTGTTCCTGCGGCAGGGACAAAAGCGCGAGGGCTTCGGCGGGCGTTGCAGCCGCCTGTGATTCAATCATGATATAACCCTGAAAAAGAACAATGATGCAGAGCAAAAATCATTTGCTGCCCGTAACCGCCCTGAATGGCAGCCATGCCGTCATACAGGCAGGTACAATGCCATTTTTTGGCCTAAAAAAAAAGCCCGCCTCAGGGGCGGACTTTCAGACCAATGACAAAGCCTGCTATTGCGGGTTTTATGCCGGAGATTCTTGAACCTTGCGGCGCTTTTCCCACAGCTTCATGTCTTTCATCTTTTTGCGGCGTTCGCGCTGCAGGGCTTTGCACACCAGAGGTGCATCTTTCTTGAAGCCCCACTTTTCGCGGTATTCAGCCGAGGTCATGCCGTGGCTGGCCAGATGACGCTTGGTAAGGATCTTAAAACTCTTTCCACACTCAAGGCAGGTGACGGACTTTTCTTTGACCGACTTGCGTGCTTCAACGGCCATTTCGCCGCTGTCCAGTTCCACAGGCGTTTCGCCTTCAGCAACTGCTTTAATGCCCTGCGCCACTTTCTGTATAAAGGCGGCTATTTCTTCTTCGCTCATAACGCGAACGCCAGCTTGTGCTCTGGTAATTTCCAGCGCCTCTTTCAGATAATCATCCATAACTACCCCTTTATTGTCTTCAACATACTCAATCTGACGCGCTGCGTACCCGCCTGATCGGCTCATTGACAGAACAGTCGGTCCCCCTCCCATCCTGATGGTGAGAACATACACAGCAGCTATTGTTTCGTCAATGTACTATACCCTATAATATAAAATTGTGTTGCAAATTTTACATAACCATTAATCCAGAATGTATTAACTTGTTGCAGTTACTTAGTGTCGGTGCAGGCGCAACAAACGTAAAAAACAAGGAGGCCGCTTGAAAAAACTTTCCCAAGCGACCTCCCGGACGGAATCCCGGTGTAAAGTCAGATTACCGCGAGAACATGCTACTTTAAGACAAATGTGTCATACTTTGATGCAGTTCCCCAGAAGCGGTGATCCAGATACTGCCCACGAATGTTCTTTGCGTATCCTTGCGTAATTCCAGTCAGATCTTCGGATACAGAAGCAACGGCAAAGGCGGCGCTTGCACGCTGCTCAAAGGCACGGAGCTGGTCTGTCTGGCTTTCTGTCAGGCTTTCCTGCCCGGCAAGATTTTCAGGCAGGGGTTCTCTGTATTCCAGTATGACCTTGGTGTCATTAAAATTGTATCTGGCGGCAAAACCGCGCGTCAGCCAGCGCATGGGCTTTGCGTCGTCCGTCAGCCCTGCAATGGCTGAAAATGCATCCCTTTTGCTGTCCACAATATAGGTGCTGGCCGCAAAGCCGTCATTGTTGAAAATCTCCACACCCTTATCAACGCTAAAGGGGCGCTGCCCGTCGCTGTCCCAGTACCAGCCGCGCGGCACCTCAGCCAATCCCACAATGGCCAGGGGGCTTTGGGGATCGCCCTTGCCGTAAACAGCAACCCAGGCATGCAACGGCAAGCCGCCGATAATGCCCGCGTCATCAAGGCTGACGCTTGTCTCGCCGCCGGTAAGCAGGGGCATGTTCACGGCCTTGATGCTGATGGCCGGACGTGCTGTGGAAATATAGGCCGTGTTCTGCATTCCCCTTTGCAATGCGCCGGTGCATCCGGCCATCAAGGCAAGCAGGCCGAGTGTAACACAAAGAAGCACTCTGTTCATATGCCCTCCAAGGCTGACGGCGCACATTACGTCCTGCGTCATCGTGTGAAGCTTGCGGGACGTTCCATCGCACTTATCCATTAAAATTGCATCCGACAAACAATTCCACCCCACGGCGGAACTGCTGTCGTGCCTTATCATATTCCAAGGAGTGAACGCATGCAATGCGCCCTCCCATGCCTGACCGGCATATGGAAGGGTTCAGTGCCCTCATGCATGACGCGCCGGGGTCGGCAGCTGCAGGCAAGGGGCACAGACACAAAGGATGAAAACCGGGGAAGCTAGGGAGCAGCGGGCTTTGCGGCGGGCGCAGCCTGACTGCCCGCCCCGCCTGGCAGGTAGTTTTGCAAATCGCGCGAAACCTCAAAGGTGTGAAGTTCCGCCGTGGCTGCCCTGGCAAAAGGCGAATCGGCATAGTTGCGCACGATATCCTCAAGCAAAGCCTGAGCCCGCGTGGCATCGCCCAGCTTGCGATACAGCCGGGCCTCGCGGAAGCGCAAGCCCGGATATTCCGGCGATTCCTTGGGTACAAAGGCATTGTATCGTGCAAGCCATTCCAGGGCTTCCGGTACACGGTTGCCCACCTCGCAAATATCCATCAGTGAAAGAATGGCATCCTTGATGCGCTGCGGGTCGGCCTTGTCGGAACGCTCGTTCTGCAACTGGGTAAAGAGATCAATCACCTTGCGGTTCAGCGTGTAGGAATTGCGAATGTCCTTGCGCTGTTCGGCATCACGGGCAAGAAAGTATGTGGCGTAGGCCCGCTGATAGAGCGGGATATCCTGCCGCTCGGCAAGCTTTTGCCACATGGCAAGAGCAGCCCCGTTCAGATTGAGGTTCTGGGCCGAGAGCGCCATGGCGTAGTCAAGCTGGGTGCGCAATTGGGGGTTCAGCGGCCAGGTAGACACCAGTTTGCCAAGATCAAGAATCTTTGCCCAGGCCCCGGCCTGAAGATAGCGGTTGAAAAATTCCGTAAAAGTCGCTTCCCCATACTGGGGATCCATGGGCGACTTCAAAAATTCCGCAAGCATGCCAAGGGCCTGTTCCGTATCGCCCCGTTCAAGCAATCCCTGCGCCAAGGCATAGCGCATGCGCGGGTCTATAGCCCCGTAGCGCTCGCGCACCAGGGGAAAGCCATTCCACAAAATGAGAATGCGCCCATAATTTTTTTCAGCCATGGAATTGGCAAGTTCTTTTTGAAAAGCAAGCCAGATAATATCGCGGGCCTGCGCCACGTTGGCGTTTTCTGGGTAGCCATCAATAAAATCTGCGGCCTTGCCCATGGCCTCGGTATAACGCTTGCTCCAATAGAGCCACATGGCCTCCTTGAGCCGCGCAAGTACAGACTCCGGCGCAGTGCGCGAGGCCGCCGCAAGGTTGGCGTAAACCTTGGGCAGATTACCACTGGCGGCTCTGGCAAAAACCTGGGTCATGGCCTCGTAATTGATGGGCGAATCATAAATGCCGCCCTCGGCCAGACGCAGATTTGCCATATTTGCCGCATGAGTTCCCGCAAAGTGCCGCGTCAGATAGGAGTACAGAAATTCTGCCCCGCTCTTGTTGCCAAGGCGAGTGTACATGTCGCCCATTTTAAGGAGCAGGTCGTCATTGCCCTTTTGCCCGGGTACAAGGTTGTAATACAGCCAGTACAGGGTCAGGGCCGCAACGGGTTTGTCCAGAGCTTCATCATTGGCGCCCTGCAAAAACAGGAATGTAGGGTCTTCAATATAATAGCGGGGCCAACGTTTGCTTATAAAGTCGAGAATAACCTGGGCATTGGCGTACTTGCGCTGGTTGTTCAGCGCCTGGGCAAGCCCCACGGACGCCTCCTGCAAAAAGGAAGATTCAGGGTACTTGTCGAGCACGATGGCAAAGGACTGCTCCGCCTGGGCATCCATGTGTCGCTTGAGCTGCGCCTTGCCCAAGGCTGTAAAACCTTGTGCTACGCCAGGATAATCCGGATAGCGCCGATACATGGCCACAATGTAGCCCCCGGCGTCTACCAGATTGCCCACATTGACGTTTACCAGCCCCAGCCGCAGGAGGGCCTCCGGCACGCGGGGAGAACGCAGGTCAAAATTCATGGCTTCACTGGTGGCTGAAACAATAGGCTCAAAGCCAGCCAGCGGATTATCGGCATATCTGGCCCATACGCAATCGCTGATGTAATACAGCGTCTTGAGGCGCATTTCGGCGCTGATGGTGGGCATTTCCTTCAGTTTTTCCAACTGCGGCAAGGCCTCAACGAACTTGCGTTCCTTGATGAGCCTCTCTGCCTCTTCCATCATTTTTTCCGGGTCAGCAGGCTTGGCAACAGGATTGCCCTGTTCGTCCACATAGACCACGGGCCGGGGTTCTTCCTTGGGAGCAGCGGCCCCGTGACCGCCTTTTTCTTCGGCATGGGGCAGACCTACCACATTGTCCGAAACCTTGCCGGATACATTGCCGCCCGCGCCGTTCGGCTTTGCCTGACCGACCACGGGGACAGGCGCAGGTGCGGAAGCTGCGGCGGGCGCAGGTTGCTGAGCCGGTGCAGTTTTTACCTGCGGCGCTGGTTGCGGCGCTGGTTGGAGTACAGGCTGCGGTATGGCCTGCGGCACAACCTGCTGAACAGGTTGTGGAACGGGCTGAGCTTGCGGTTGTGCAATGGTCGGCGCTGCGGGCGCTGCCGCGCGCTGGACTCCATTTTGCGGGGCAGGCGCAGGCTGAGTTCCGGGTTGGCTCGCAGGCGCAACCGGAGCCGCTGGTGCCGTCGTTGCCGCTGTGGCCGGAGCCGCAACAGGAGCATTGCTGGGAATTGATGTAGAAAGCCCCTTACTGTCAGGCCAATTTTCCGGCCCGCCGGGGTTCACCCGGCTCATAAGGCTTTGGCCGTCCAGCGTCACGGCGAGGCTGCCCGCACCGCCTGCGGCTTGCGGCACCTCGGCGGCTTCGGCGGTTTTGGTCGAACCAAGGGCAGAAAATTTCTGGCTCAATTCCGCCAGCTTTGCCTTGCCCGCGTCAAACAGGTCAGCGGTAAACAGGCCAGCGATGGGCAAGGCCTTTACACCCTGCTGCACATCGGCCAGCAGCTTTTGGGTCTTTTGCAAAAAACCCACTGCGGCATCTGCAGGCAGGTTAACGGCAAAAGAAGCACCCTGCCCTTCTGAATCAGCAGAGGCGTTGCCCGCCGGCACACCCGCCGCATCCAGGCGAGAGGAATTTTCCCCTTTCTGGGTTCCGGCGGCAAAAATTTCTATATCCAGTTCAGAAGGAGAAGGCCGACGCATGACATGGTTAACGGCCTTGGGAGAAAGCGTAATGCGCAACTGGCCGTTGGAAAGCCCGATGCTGTCGAGCAGCGCGCCCGCAGAAGGCGCTGCACCGCTGCGTTCAAGCGTTGCGGAAGGATCGTCAAGGTAGAGAAGCAGGGTATTGCCGGTGCGCAAGAGCCTGTGCACCTGACCGGGGCTGTCGAGCGTGAGGCGCAGCCTTTCCCCAGCTGGCTGTGAACTTTTTGACTGTTGCCCGGCAGCAGCGGCTGCGTCAGTATCTGCAATGGGCGCCCAGTTCCAGCTCATGCTGTATGAAGGCTGGACGGGCAGCAAAAGACTCGCAATCAGCAGCAAAGCCCCAACACGTGAGCAGCGTTGGGGGATCGCACCCTTGCGGGCAGAAATATGAGGCCGTGGCGCGGCGGCGAAAAGTTGTGTGTTCACTTGCACTTCGCAGGATATGTCGTGGCGTCTGAGCCGCAAAATCCAACGCAAATTTTATGCAAATTTTATGCCGCTACATACTGCGTTTCTTGAGCTTTTCAATAAGCGTTGTCCGCTTGATGCCCAAAAGCTCGGCGGCCTGATTTTTTACTCCCTCTGCCTTGGCCAGAGCCTCATCAATAAGGCGGCTTTCCACAGCATCAAGAAAATCTTTCAGGTTCTGCCCCTGAGCCGCCAAAACCCCCAGATTGGGCCACACAAAAGCTCCGTTGGCTGCAACGGGCATTGCGGCTTCAGCCTGCGGCACTGGGGCGGGTGCCTGCTCCACGCCGTCATCAGCGGTGGGTTCGGCGAGAGGCTCCGCCTCAGGTTCGCACGCCGGGGCATCCTCCGCCACCGGGGGCAGCAGCGACACATCACCTACCTGATCCAGAATCTTGTGCGGCAGATCATCCATGCACACCGTGTCGCCATCCACAAGGATGCTCAGGCGCTCCATGAAGTTTTCAAGCTCGCGCACATTGCCGGGCCAGTTGTAGGCCGCCAGAATACGCCGCGTTGTTTCATCAAGCAGCATGGGATCGCGCGCTTTTTTGGTGCAGAAATGGTTGAGAAAATAGCGCGCAAGCAGCAGTACATCGTTACCGCGCTGGCGCAGCGGCGGCAAGTGCAGGGGAATGACGTTCAGGCGATAGTACAGATCCTCGCGGAAGCGCCCGGCGGCAACTTCCACCTCAAGATCGCGGTTGGTGGCGGCCACAATGCGCACATCCACCTTTTTGCAGCCAGTGCCGCCCACGCGCTCGATTTCCTTTTCTTGCAGCACACGCAGAATCTTGACCTGAAGACTTAACTCCATCTCGCCGATTTCATCCAGAAAGATGGTGCCGCCGTCAGCCATTTCAAAACGGCCTTGCCGCGAGCGTATGGCGTGCGTAAAGGCGCCCTTTTCGTGACCGAAAAGTTCGCTTTCAAGCAACTCTTTAGGGATGGCCCCACAGTTGATGGGTACAAAGGGCTTGTCAGCCCTGCGACTGTTGGCGTGAAGCGCGCGAACCAGCAATTCCTTGCCAGTTCCCGATTCACCAGTTACAAGCACAGTGCTGTCCGTGGGCGCAACCTTTCCGAGAACCTTGAAGACTTCGGCGAGGCTGGTGCTCTGGCCGATAATGCCGCTGGTATTCAACTCCATGTGTGCATTCTCCGCGTGCATATCCTTTCCTGTGTCAATACACTGACACGCATTGGATTACCAGTAAAAATGCGCCTATTCTACCGCATTTACCCTCAGCCATGCCGCATTTAGCCATGACCGATTTGCCGATACGCATTGCCGCCCCCTCAAATACCCTTGCCTGCTGCCCGGCCCTGCCACAGTGCCCACTCGACGCTTCGCGCGCAGAAGTTCTGGAATCACTGGCTCAGGGCCACAATCTGGTGCTCAGCGCCCTGCCGGGAGCGGGCAAAAGCAGCCGCGTCCCCCTCTGGCTCATGGGGCAGTCCTGGCTTGAGAATCGCCGCATTCTGCTGCTTGAGCCACGGCGCGTGGCGGCCCGTGCGCTGGCGCGCTATATGGCGGCCCTGCTGGGTGAGGAACCGGGCGGCACGGTGGGCTACCGCATGCGTGACGAAAGCCGCGTCAGCAGCCGCACCTGCGTGGAGGTTGTCACCGAGGGCGTGCTCACGCGCATGTTGCAGGAGGATCCCGAGCTGCCGGATATAGCCTGTGTGATTTTTGACGAGTTCCATGAACGCTCGCTCACTGCCGATACCGGCCTTGCCCTCTGCCTTGAGAGTCAGGCGGCACTGCGCCCAGACCTGCGGCTGATCGTCATGTCTGCCACTCTGGATGTGCAGGCCGTGGCAACACTCATGGGAAACTGCCCTTCTGTTGTGTGCGAAGGCAAGACCTTTCCCGTGCAGATGCGGCACCTGCCGCCTAAAATTCGCGCGGGGCAGATTGTGGGCGGCCCTCTGCCTGCTGCCGGAGCAGGGCCGCTGCTGTGGCGGCATATGGTTGATGTCATTTTGCATCTGCTGCGCACAGAACAGGGCAGTCTGCTGGCTTTTTTACCCGGCGCAGGCGAAATCCGCCATCTTGCCAGCCTGCTTGAGGGCGCTTTGCCCGCTGATGTGGCCCTTTGCCCGCTCTATGGCAATCTTAGCGCCAGAGAGCAGGATGCGGCCATCGCGCCCGCCCCGCAGGGGCACCGTAAGGTGGTGCTTGCCACATCCATTGCCGAAACCTCACTGACCATTGAGGGCGTGAGGCTCGTGGTGGACAGCGGCCTTGCGCGCCTGACGCGCTTTGATCCGGCCAGCGGCCTCACCCGCCTTGTGACAGAGCGCGTGTCGCTGGCTGGCGCTGCCCAGCGGGCCGGACGCGCCGGACGCATTGAACCTGGCATCTGTTGCCGACTTTGGGCAAAAGAGCAGGAAAACGGCATGCGCCCGCACATCCGCGCTGAAATTCTGGATGCCGACCTCACCGGGCTCGCCTTGCAACTGGCGGTCTGGGGCGTGACAGATCCGGCCTCGCTCGCCTGGCTCGACACGCCGCCCTCGGCCCATCTGGCTGTTGCCAGACAAAACCTTCTGGCATTGGGCGCGGTGGATGACCAGTTGCGGCCAACGGCTTTGGGCCGCAGCATGGCCGCATTGCCCCTTGCGCCGCGCACGGCGCGCCTGCTGCTGTGGGGACGCGACAAATCCCTTGCCGCATTGGCTGCCTGTATCGCCGCGCTACTGGAAGAACGCGACCCTCTGGCCTTTGCCGCTGGTAAAAGCAAGGGCGGCATGCCTGCCGCTGGTGCGGGATGCGATGTGCTGCGCCGCCTCGACTGGCTATGCCGCGATAACGCAGCGGGCAAGAATGCGGATGCCGCCCGCGAGCGGGTACGCCGTCTGGCGCAACGGCTCATGCGCCAGATTGATCGGCATGAGGAGAAAGGTTCCCGGTCTGCGGCACAGGGGCAATCCAACAAAACGGGCAACATTTTTTCCGCAGCTCTTGCTCTGGCCGCAAGCCTCGGGCAACTACTGGCTGTGGCGTGGCCGGAACAGGTCGCCATGCGGCAGACAGACGGTCAGCCGCAGAGCAGCAATGGAAATTTTGCGGGAGGGGCGGCTCCCATGACGCCCTATCTCCTGCGCAGCGGACGGGCCGCCCAGATAGCCAGCGAGGATCCCTTGGCGCGCCTGCCCTTTCTGGCCATTGCAGAAGTTGACGGCGCAGCGCCACGCGGGCGCATCCGCCTTGCCGCCGCACTTTCGCCCGATGATCTTGCAGCGCTTTTCAGCGCTGATATTTGCAACGAAGACAAACTCACGGTTTCGGATGCCGGGCTGGTCAGCGCCCGGCGGCAGCGAGTTCTGGGATCTCTGGTTCTTGAGGATGCCCCCCTGCCCCGACCTCTACCCGATCAATGCGCGGCTGCCCTGTGCGCCCATGTGCAGAACAAGGGGCTGGAATGTCTGCCGTGGGATGATGCCGCAAAGCAGTGGTGCGCGCGGGTAAGCCTGCTGCGCGAGCTGGAGGGCGAGGCATGGCCCGATGTTTCTGGCGCCGCGCTGCTGGCGACTCTTAGTGATTGGCTTGCGCCAGCCTTGCAGCAGGCACTCGAAAGGTCAGCCGGGCAAGGCAAACAGGGACGCGCCAATTCGCTGGCGGCGCTCGGGCCGGAGCAATTGCTGGATGCCCTGCGCCGTCTACTGCCGGGTAATCTTCACCGGATACTAGAACGGCAGGCCCCCACGGAGTGGCAGGTACCGTCAGGGGCCATGCGACCCATTGTGTATGGTGAAGACGGCGGCCCCTGGCTGGCCGCCAAGTTGCAGGAATTATTCGGCTGCGTGGACACGCCGCGCATAGCTGATGGACGCGTAGCTCTGGTGCTGCGTCTCAATTCGCCCGCAGGGCGCCCCTTGCAGGTTACACGCGATCTGGCCCACTTTTGGCGCAACGGCTACCCCGCAGTGCGCGCAGAAATGCGGGGCCGCTATCCCAAGCATCCCTGGCCGGAAGATCCGGTTAACGCCGTGGCCACGGTTCTGACCAAGAAACGGCTTGCCGAGCGGCAAAAAAGCTGACGCGCCCGCAAATTTCCATCGCAGCAAGCCCTTTGCTGTTGCGCCCGGTCGCGATACCAAGCGCCTAAAAAACATCGCGCTCTGTCAACTGGCGCACAAATTCGCGCGCGCGTTGCTCGCTGTAGTATTCCTGCTTCTGTTGCACAAAACCCACATGCCCGCCGTGCGGGGCAACCTCAAGATGCAGGTGCGCGCTCTGCTCCGCCGTCTGCCACGGATAACACGAAGGCGCGCAAAAAGGGTCGTCCGCTGCCATAAGCAACAGGGTCGGCACGTCTATGAAGGGCAGGTCGGGCAAAACCGTGTTCTTTTCCCAATAATCTTTGGCTGATGCAAAACCAAAGGCAGGCGCGGTAAAACGCTCGTCAAACTCCGCAAAAGTATGAATTTTTTCCACACCGTCAACTGAAGGATAGGAAGGAAAACGCTCGGCCTTCTCTCGGACTTTTTTACGTAGTGTGCGCAAAAAATAGCTCATGTAGATGCGGCAGGCAGGGCCGTCCATGACCGGTGCAGCGGCGGAAAGATCGCACGGCACAGACACAACCACAGCCGCCCGCACCAGTGGCGAAACCGGCCCACGTCCCAGATAACGGCAAATCTGGTTGCCCCCCATGCTAAAGCCAGCCAACAGCAGGGGGCGGTCAAACTGCTCGGCAAAGCGCACCACAGTTCCCAAATCTTCAATCTCACCCATATGATACAGGCGTGCAGTACGGTTGCTCTCACCCGAGCAGGAGCGCATGTTCCATGCCAGCACGTCAAAGCCTTCGGCCCGCAGGGCATTGGCCATGCCCAGTACATACTTGCGGCGGCTGTTGCCCTCGAGCCCGTGCGAAATAACAGCCATGCCCCTGCCCTGCCCAAAGGGGCGCTCCGCCCTGTCCTTTCCAAGCGAGGGATGCTGATCAACATCAAGAAAGTCGCCATCAGGCGTTTCCAGGCGCACCCGGCGCACAGAGGGCGACATTTGCGGCTTTTCACGAAAAAGCACGGGCCACATGGTGTTGGCGTGGCCGTTGCGCACAAACCACGGCGCAATGTATGTTGAAACAAGAACTGGCATGACAATCCCGGTAAAAGATGGCGGCGCAGCCGCGCTGGCAGATTCAGACAATGACGGTTTGACGGCATACAAGGGCTTGGCAGCCGCCAAGGCCTCGTATACCTTCGCCGCATGCACAACAAAGCTCCCCAAAATAGCGCCACGCGCAAAATTCTGTCAAATCCGGCACGTCAGGCCTTTACCCAGCAAATACCCAGCCCCAAGGCCGCACCCGCTGCGCCTGCGGCAGCGGCTGTAAGCGCGCAGCCAGCCCAGCCCAGAGGCAAGGATGCTGTACAATCCATGCACCCCAAAAGAAAAAGCGCGCCGCCCGTGCACAACGGCGGGCAACGCTGCCCGGATATGGCAGATGTGCTGATTTTAGGCGCTGGCGCTGCGGGGCTTATGTGCGCCCGCGAGGCGGCGTCAAAAGGCTTGAGCGTTGTATTGCTTGAGCGTGGGTCTGTGCCCGGGCGCAAGCTGGCTGTGAGCGGCGGCGGCAAGGCAAACTTTACCAACCGCACAGTCAGCCCCAAGGACTATCGGTGCGACGGAAGCAGGGGCAATGCATTTTGCGCCCCAGCACTCAAAGGCTTTACGCCGGAGCGCATGCTGCGTCTTGTGCAGGAATGGAACCTGCCCTTTGAAGAACGTACCCACGGACAGCTTTTTCTGACTGTTTCTGCGCAACGGCTGGTCAGAGCGCTGACAGACGACTGCCGCAAACACGGCTGCGTTATTGCCTGCGGCACTACAGTATCAGCAGTGGAGGCGCAGGGGGATAGCTTTTCTGTGCAGACGGAGGGCGGCTCATGGCGCGGCAAGGCTCTGGTGCTGGCGCTAGGCAGCCCGGCATGGCCTCAGGCTGGTGGAAGCGGTGCTGGCTATCGGCTGGCGGAAGAACTGGGGCACAGCATTGTTCTGCCACGCGCAGTGCTCACGCCGCTTCGCCTTAATTCGGATTCACCCCTGCTCGACCTGACGGGCATCAGCCTGCCTGCGGGAGTTACACTTGGGCAACGCCACTGGGAGGACGACCTGCTCTTCACCCATGAGGGACTCAGCGGGCCAGCAGCCCTCAAAGCATCCCTCTATTGGGCTGAAGGCGCTGCAATCACGCTGAATTTTTTACCGGAGCAGGATGTTGCCGCGCTTATGGATGCGCCGCAGGCGGGCAAGCAAACCCCGCGCGCCCTGCTGGCAAGGCTTCTGCCCCAAAGGCTTGTGGACGCCCTGCTACCGGAGGAAACCGCGAGGCGCAAAGTTGCGGAGCTTTCGCGCGCGGCCCGTTTGGCGATTGTGGAGGCAGTGCAACGGTACGCGGTGACGCCGCAGGCAACTGCGGGGCTAAAAAAGGCGGAGGCCTGCTCCGGCGGCGTAAATACCGACGAAATAGACCCCAAGACCATGCGCAGCCTGCTGCAAAAAAATCTGTTTGTGGTGGGCGAACTACTGGACGTTACAGGCCTGCTGGGCGGCTACAATCTGCATTGGGCATGGGCCAGCGGCATGGCGGCTGCCAGAGAACTGACCCGCAGCACTACCGCTCAGGCAGTTGCGCCTGTCACGGATTAAACGGCTGGCAGCTCACTGCATGCCCCTAGAGTGGCAACGCTAGATGCGGTTGCAGTAGACGTTTTCCAAAAAATGCTCCATGGCTTCATCCGCCTGACGAATGTAGTCCTGGAGCGGAAACTGGGCCTTGCAGGCCGGGCAGTACATATAGACTTCGTGGCAGGTGCGGGCGATATGCAGGGGCGCGCCGCAGGTCGGGCATACAAGCGTAGTCTTGACATCACGGGGTGCAAAAAAAGCCATGGCGATTCTTTGTGTTAGAAGTATTGTTTGAAGTGCTGGCCTGTCTGAGGCTGGCGCTGTAAGGGCTGCTTTTATCCCCCAGCAGGGCCATTGGTCATGAAACTGGGGCAAACCGCATCTGCCCTTCAAATCCGGTGGCGCAGCGTAGCTTATCCTTAGAGCATTTGCCCCATATTTTTGTCAACATGGGCCAGATGCAGCAACCCCCCTGCCACCATGTTGGGCAGGCCATAAAAAATGCCCGCAAATGCCCGGCTCCCTAGGCTCAAATTTGTTATTGCGTCCGCCGTCCGCTCATGCCATAGACGTACAGCCATATTGTTGTAGATGTGGCATAACCAGAAGAAACGGATACGAACATGAAAAAGCTCCTTATGGCTGCCGTGGCCCTTTCGCTGATGACTGCTCCCTGCCTCTTCAGCACTGAAGCCAACGCCGCTAACACCGCTCCGGCAACTGTTGCAAGTGGAACCAAGGCACCCAAAGCCAGCAAGGCCAGCAAGGCAAAGGCTCCCGCCAAAGCAAAAAAAGTTTCTGCCAAGGCTCCCGCCAAGGCAAAGAAAGCTCCTACAAAGAAAAAGACGCAGGCAATCTAGTTCTTGCTGTCAAAAAGGCCGGTTAAACCGGCCTTTTACAGTTTATATTAATGCGCTATTGAGTGCATAATCAGCTAACAGCAGAATAATGCACGCGCGGGAATGTAAAAATACCACCTAATGCGGAGCAATTTAGTCAAAGTTCATCGTTTGGCAATCATTTTTGAAGCCAATGCAGATAATACTTGACGATTTTTTTGCTTAACAGTACTGTTCGCCCTTATTCATAGGGTGCAGTATTTCTTTTTGCCAGAGACTTTGCGTGGGTAAGGCTTCAAGCGGAAAGTTTACCCACCTCAACAACGGAGTCGTTATGGCTGTTTCCATTTATGTCGGCAATCTGCCTTTTTCCGCCACCCAGGAAGGCGTTGAAGCCCTGTTCGCCCCCTACGGCGAAGCCCTTTCCGTCAAGCTCATCATGGATCGCGAAACCGGTCGCCCCCGTGGTTTCGGTTTTGTTGAAATGGACGAAGCCGATGCCCACAAGGCCATTGAAGCCCTGAACGGCGTTGACTTTGGCGGTCGCACCCTGCGCATCAACCAGGCCGAAGAACGTCGCCCCGCGCCCCGCCGCTGGTAGACCACAAATTTCCTTGAAAAAAAGCCGCTGCTCACGCAGCGGCTTTTTTTATTTGTAGCAACGAACCACTTCTAGCCTTTCTTGCCCTCGCTCTGGGCAGGCACGTTCTGTTTTTTGCTCTCTTGCCCAACCACAGCGCCAGAATCAGAAGCGTTGAACTGACATGCGCCGATACAACGGATGCCGCCGCAGTGCGGACAAGCATTGCGCCGCTGCGGCAAAAACATACACCGCAAAATTGTCAAAATATGCTTGATTGCCATGCAACCACCAAGAGCATCCTTTTGTAATGAAAGCCACACGGTTTAATCCATACGCTGCAAAAATCCGCACCTAGCATAATGAGGTTCTGTCTCCCAGACCTGCCACGCCGCAAAAACAAATATAGACCTGCCAGCCTGATCAATGGAACCCTTTCCATGGACAGGCCTTAATTATATGGCTGAGCTAAATGGTAATAAGCTTTTCATCATCCTTAAGGATTTTCGTAAACGCCTCCCCAATGTAAAAGACTTCATCAACACCTTCCAGCGTTTCTAGTTGCTCAAAGAGGCCGAGGTTTTCAGCGCACTTTCTGCATGCTGAAACATGCCCGCCAGCATCATGAAATTTTTTTAGAAGACCCTGCAGCTTCACGTCTTCACAAATCAATTGAACGGTTGCACCCCAGAGAATCAGATGCACTTCTCCCCACCAGCCTTGCAGCAAGGAATTTGTGGCATACATGAAGACCATATTCTCAGCGGTGACAGGATTATCGTTAATCCATAGTATATGCAGACACTTTTTACTCATGAATATACCCCATCGGTCAAGGGGTTGGGCGAGGAGTGTCAGAAGGACCACTCCCAAGAAGAAACACATACCTCACAATACCAGCTAAATATGGCAAGCACGACAGGTGCACAAGCGCATTTTTGCTAACGCACAAAAACAGTCCAATATTTAGCCAGGTGTAAAAAGGAATGCTGTGCCTACGTTGTGGATTTTACCGCTCTACATGCCCGCAGCTTTTCCATGCAACGCTCAGGCTGGCGGCCGTGCAAATCTACGCTTTGCGACGCGCAAATGTCTGTCTGGTACATGACAATGCCAATCATGCTGCGCAAGGACGGTGTTATTAGCACTGATTCCCGTCCTTCTTTGGCAAATCATGTATCCTGAGAGCAACACGAGTCCAGTCTATTTTAAATGGTGGACGGAATCCCGTGGACAGCTCCCCAACAAAAAAGTCCGTGAAACCTAGGTCTCACGGACTATAGCGGACATTTACGCCCAGCTCTGGGAGGCCCCCAATGGGCCTCCCGGCGGGCATTTCAGGGCCGAAGAGGCAAGCCCTGAAAATCATGGGCCTTCATGGCAGAAAGCATTCTGCCATGGCGCTCAGGCAACAACAGTATTAGTCTGCCTGGGTGCGGATGAAGGTAGGAATTTCAAAATCATCCTCATCGTAGGTGAAGTCTTCGTGGCCGGGATTATGCGCACGGCGGCGCGGCTGGCCCACAACTTCACGCTTGAGCAGATAGGGAGGACGGTTACTGTTTTCATCGTACCAGCGCTCCACTTCAGTGCGGCGGGCAGACTGCGGCAAACGTGACTCGGCGCGTTCCTGCTCGTCCATCATGCTCTGCTGGGCTGCGCGGGAATTCATGCGGCGCGGTTCGGCAACCACGGCGTCAGGGCCGGGCTTGCGGAAGTTGGTGACAGTGGCCGCAGGAGCCTGCACGGGCTGAATAACCTGAGGAGAATCAATGCCGGTGGCAATAACGGTGAGGCGGATTTCGTCGCCGATATTGTCGTCAAACACAACACCAAAGATGATGTTGGCTTCTTCAGGCGTAGCGTCGCCGATGATGTCGCCGATTTCGGCAATTTCCTCGGCCGTGATGTCTGTGGGGGCGGTGATGTTGTACAGAACCGCCTTGGCGCTCTCGAGCGAAACATCTTCAAGCAGCGGGCTCATGATGGCGCGCTGGGCTGCCTCGCGGGCGCGGTTTTCGCCAGAGGCGATGCCCGTGCCCATCAGGGCCATACCGGCTTCGGCCATCGTGGTGCGCACGTCTGCAAAGTCGAGATTGATAAGGCCTTCACCCACAATGACGTCAGAAATACCCTTGACGGCGTAGTACAGCACATCGTTAGCCTTCTGAAGCATTTCGGAGAAAGGAGCCTTCTTGGGGGCAAAGGCGAGCAAACGGTCGTTGGGGATGGTGATCAGGCAATCCACATGCTGCTTGAACTCTTCAAGCCCGGCTTCAGCAGCGCGCTTGCGCTTGGCGCCTTCAAAGCTGAAGGGCTTGGTCACAACACCCACGGTGAGGACGCCCATTTCCTTGGCAGCCTGAGCAACCACAGGAGCAGCGCCGGTACCGGTGCCGCCGCCCATGCCAGCAGTAACAAAGACCATATCGGCATCGCCGATGGCTTCACGAATGCTGCCAACGCTTTCCACCGCCGCCTCGCGGCCAATGGCGGGATTGGCGCCAGCGCCAAGCCCCTTGGTGAGTTTTTCACCAAGCTGCACCTTAACGGAGGCACCGTTCTTGTTCAGCGCCTGCACATCGGTGTTGGCGCAAACAAACTGCACTCCGCGCAGGCCAGAGGCAATCATGTTCTGCACTGCGTTACCGCCGCCACCACCTACGCCAATAACTTTGATCTTGGCATTGCTGGCCAACGAGGTATCGATATCATCAACGATAGACTGAGCCATTACACCTCTCCTCTGTGCTATCCTCAAAATGCCCGCTTGAGGTTGTTATGAAATGTCCGCAAACCACTTTTTCATTCGCGAAAGCACGCCGTCAAAAACGCCGCTTTCACTACGTGTGGTAAATTTTTTCTGGCCGGAAAGTTCCTTTTCCGCGCCGTAACGCAACAGTCCGACCGCTGTGGAAAACTTGGGGCTGTTGACCACGTCTTTCAGACCCCCGATGTTGCGCGGGTAGCCAATGCGCGTGGGCAGATTGAAAATCTGTTCGCCCAGTTCCTGGCAACCCTCAATCAGCGCCGTACCGCCCGTAAGTACCACGCCAGCACCGATCATGTCCTTGTAGCCGGAGCGCACAAGGGTCTGATCCACAAGGTAAAGAATTTCTTCCATGCGGGGTTCGCATATTTCGGCCAGCACCTGGCGCGAAAGCCTGCGCGGCTCGCGCCCCCCCACGCTGGGAACTTCAATAAATTCATCGTTGCGCACAAGGTCGGCAAGGGCGCAACCATACTTGAGCTTGATTTTTTCGGCAGAGGCTATGGGAGTACGCAGACCAAAGGCAATGTCGTTGGAAAGGTTCTGCCCGCCAAGCGCCAGAACAGCCGTATGTTTGATGGCATCGTTGGCAAAAACGGCGATATCAGTGGTGCCGCCGCCCAGATCAACAAGAGCCACGCCGATTTCGCGTTCTTCTTCGGTCAGCACGGCTTTGGCCGATGCCAGCGATTCAAGGGCAATATCGGCAACTTCAAGCTGGCTGCGGTGGCACGAGCGCACAATGTTCTGGGCCGAAGAAACAGCACCGGTAACAATGTGCACCTTCACTTCAAGGCGCACACCTGCCATGCCGAGCGGGTCGGCAATGCCGCGCTGGTTATCAACAATGTATTCCTGAGGCAGAATGTGGATGACCTCGCGGTCGGCAGGAATGGCCACAGCCCTGGCTGCGTCAAGTGCGCGTTCAATATCGCGCTGTGCAACCTCGCCGCCCTTGACGGCAATGACGCCGTGGCTGTTGATGCCCATGATGTGACTGCCCGCAATCCCCACGTATACCGAGTGGATTTCGCAGCCTGCCATAAGTTCCGCATCTTCCACAGCTTTGCGGATGGACTGGACGGTCTGTTCAATGTTGACCACTACGCCCTTGCGCAACCCTGTGGAAACACTGGTGCCGATGCCCACCACATCTACAAGACCCGACTCCGACAGCTCGCCCACCACAGCGCATATCTTTGTGGTGCCGATGTCGAGGCCAACGATGAGCTCGGACTTATTCATGCCATTCTCCTCAAAACGCCTGTCTCCGGGTCGCAACGGCATACCACTCTGGCGCATGCCGCAAGTTTCTTACGCTGGCTGGTTAAGTAAAACCCAAACATTGCCGTTAACAGACCGAATTTCGCGAACATTGCGCAGTTCGTGTCTGCGGGCCAGATCGCCCAGGGTCAGACTCAACCGGGAAAGATTGCCCTCCCAATCGTCAGTTGCGATGGAAAGCCGCATCTCCCTGTCTTCAAGATAAATTTCGATGCCCTTGCCGGGGCTCACGCTGACGGACGAAACCGCCCCCGCCTCTATGGGAAGCAAACCGCTTTGCATGCCCTTCATCAGGCGCGTCAGGTACGGCAGGGCGTCTTCTGCCCCCTGATCAACACGCAAGGTGGGCAGCGAGAGAAAGTTCTTGCTCTCAACCGGCGCTATAATTTCTCCAAGCTCGTTGGCGTAATACAGCACCCCGTCCTTATGCACCCAAAAAGAAGGCAACCGCTCTTTCAGCCGTATAACAAACCTGTCCGGCAGAAGGCGCTTAACAGAAACTTCCTCAACCCAGGGTGTCTTGCGCAGGTTTCTTTCAACCTTGGCAATACTGACCGCAAGGCTGTTGTCGCCCTCGCGTATGCCGCCGTATTGCAGCACCATATCGTGCGAGAGGCGCACATTGCCGGTCACGTCAACATGGCGTGTGGTGAAAAAATCGCTGGTTATGGCCTTGTTGTAGAGCCAGAGCGATGAATAACACACACCCGCAAGGATCATCCCCAGGCAGGCCAGCAGCACTGTCAGTGCGGCAAGGCTTTTCAGCCCGCTAAAGCCCTTGAGCTTCTTGAAAATCCCCGCAATAACACCGCCCCCACGCACTTTTGATCCACCGCCGCTTTTCTTTACTGGGGCAGATGCTCGTGTGTAGGAGTTACGGGCCTTGCGTCCGCTTTTTTTCAGGGCAAGGGGCATGGCACTATCCTGACCTCCGGCTCAAGCTCAATGCCAAACCGTTGCCGCACAGCTTGCCGGGCCTCTTGCAACAAGGCCAAGGCCGCAGTGGCGCTGCCCTTGCCTTCATTAATCAAAAAATTTGCATGCAGGCTTGAAAAAGCCATTCCCCCAAGCTGTCTGCCCTTGAAACCAGCCTCGTCAAGAAGCCTCCCGGCAGACATTTCCGGCGTGGGATTTTTGAATACGCACCCCGCGCTCCAGGCCGTCACAGGTTGTTTAGACTTTTTCTTAAAAAAGTTGTGACGCATGCAATTACAGATGCCATCCCTTTCAGCAACGGTCAAGCCAAATGTGGCTTCCAAGACGATAAAATCATTCTTTTTCCCGTTAATTTTGAGGGTACGATAGCCGTACTGCAGTGCATTTCCGTTGATGCGCTCAATGGTGTTGTCAGCAAATATCTGAATGTTATAAATATTTTTACATGTTTCCGCGCCATGCGAGCCAGCATTCATGGCAACAGCCCCGCCCACGCTGCCGGGTATTCCCACCAGCCCCTCAAGGCCGGAAAGCCCGTTTACAGCGCAGAAACGCAGCAGCCGGGCCATGGGAACGCCCGCTCCTGCACGAACCAGAACCTTGCCTTCGTGCTCGCCCACAATGACCGGGCCGTCATTGAAAAAAGGACGAATCAGAACCAGCGGCAATTCGCCGTCCTGTGCAAGAATATTGCTGCCCGCACCCAGTACCAGAGGCGTGCCGCCAAGGGCCTTGAGTTTATCGGGCAGCAGATAAAGATCTTCACTCCGCTCGAGTATTATCTCCGCAATGGCGGTACCCCCCACTCTCAGCGTGGTGCGGGGGGCAAGAAAAGGAGCGGGCATCTCACGCATGGTCTTGTCCCTCCAGCCACGCGGGGCCAAGGCGGGTGATGCTGCCAGCGCCAAGGGTCAGCAGCACATCACCCTCGCGCAACACATTGGGCAGGGCTGCGGCAAGGTCATTAAGGGTCTGGTAGTATTCCACCGGAGTTGTGGAAACCTGACGGATGCCCTGAGCGAGACTCTGGCCTGAAACGCCGGGAATGGGCTTTTCAGACGCGGCGTAAATTTCGGTGAGAAGCAGCTGATCCACACTGTCAAAGACTTTGCAGAACTCGCCAAAATGGGCCTGTGTGCGGCTGAAACGGTGCGGCTGAAAAGCCGCCACAATGCGCCGACCGGGAAAAACCTGCCGCGCTGTCGCAAGAGTAGCCGCAATTTCCGCCGGGTGATGACCGTAATCGTCAACCACGGTCACACCGCCCTTTTCTCCCTTGAATTCAAAGCGCCGCCCCACGCCGCCAAAACCATTCAGGCCCTCGGCGCATTTTTCAAAGCTGATGTCCACTTCCATAGCCGCGCCAATGGCGGCCAGAGCGTTGAGCATATTGTGGCGGCCTGGCTGCGGCAGGCTGACCTGACCGAGCTTGACGCCATTGCGCCACACTTCAAAGTTGTTGCGCACGCCGCAGTCAAGAGGCACGGCGCGCAGCACGTTGTCTTCCGCAAAGCCATAGGTAAGCACAGGGCGCTTCACACGGGCAAGCAGGGCACGCACGCCAGGGTCGTCGCCGCAGACGATATTCAGGCCATAAAAGGGCACGTTGTTCATGAATTGCACAAAGGCATCATCAATGCCCTGCCGGGTTTTGTAGTGGTCCAGATGGTCTTCGTCCACGTTGGTCACAACATTGATGATGGGCAGAAGGCACAAAAAAGAGCCGTCTGATTCGTCAGCTTCGGCTATCAGATATTCGCCGTGCCCAAGATGCGCGTTGGTACCATACGCATTGAGCCTGCCGCCAATAATAACTGTAGGATCAAGCCCCGCAGTATCAAAGATTGATGCCGTAAGCGATGTTGTAGTGGTCTTGCCATGCGTACCGGCAATGGCGATGCCCTGCCGCAAACGCATCAGCTCGGCCAGCATTTCGGCACGGGGGATTATGGCAATATTACGGCGGCGGGCTTCCACAAGCTCTGGATTTTCATCGTTGATGGCGGTGGACTTTACCAGTACCTGAACATCCCCCACGTTTTCCGCTGCATGGCCCACGGCAACGTGTGCGCCAAGGTCGCGCAAATGACGCACAACGGCAGAATCACTCATGTCAGAGCCGGAAACTTCGTAGCCCTGATTAAGAAGAACCTCGGCAATGCCGCTCATGCCCGCGCCGCCAATGCCCACCATATGAATACGCCGAATCTTGCTGTTCATGCTCTACCTTTAAAGAAAGTCTAGATAATTTAAAGGGTTGAGTCCACCCTTGGATATTGAAAGCTGAAGCCCTGTTTACGCTGTTTGTTCCAGAACGGCGACCACGCGCTCTGCCGCGTCAGGCCGGGCTGCGGCAAGCGCGGCTGCGGCCATGGGTTCGCGTTCGCCGGGCATGGTCAGGAGCCGCAGCAGGATGTCAGACATCCCCTGTACGGCCATGCGCCCTTCCGGCACCAGTACGGCAGCACCGCTGCGGGTCAGCACTTCGGCGTTGCGGGTCTGGTGATCGTGAATGGCATAGGGAAAAGGCACAAGAACCGAGGGCAGGCCTGCGGCGCAAAGCTCCGCCACCGTGCTAGCTCCGGCGCGGCACAGGGCCACGTCGGCCCAGGCATAGGCCCCGGCCATGTCGTCAATAAAGGCGGAAACGCATTCGGGCGCATACCCCGCCGCCACATAGGCCGCGCGCGCACTCCCCTCATCGGTTATGCCGGTCTGGTGGCGAATCTCCACCCCGGCACCGCGAAATTCCGCCAGATTTTCAAGCATAAAGGCATTGAGCGCATGTGCGCCCTGCGAACCGCCCACGACCAGCAGACGGCGCGTCTGCCGGTGGCGATCCACCTGCCCCACCGCGCTTACGGCCGCCCTCACAGGGTTGCCCGTAAACACGCATTTTTTCATATCAAAGCCGCTTGTGTTGGGCAGAGAAATACACACGCGCCGCGCAAGCCGCGCCAGAAAACGATTGCTGGCACCGGCTATGGCGTTCTGCTCGTGCAGCACGCCGGGCACGCCAAGAATACGTGCGGCCAGCATGGGCGCAAATGCGGCATACCCGCCGAATCCAGCCACAACATCGGGCTTGAAGCGGCGCAGAATGCCCACGGCCTTGCCCACGGCAAGGGCCATCTGCGCGCCTGCGCCCACAGCTTTGAAGCCGCGCCCCAAAAGCCCGCGCACAGGCAGCCCCTCAAATGGAATGCCCGCCTGACGCATCAGCCGTTCTTCCGGCCCGTAGAGCGAGCCAACAAACAGCAAGTTGGCATTGGGATTGCGACGCCGCAATTCCTCTGCCACAGCCAATGCCGGAAAGATATGCCCGCCCGTGCCGCCGGTCGTCAGGATGATGTTGTCCATGTGTCCGCCGTCCTTGAAAAATTCATAAGCAGGCCCACGCACAGCATGGTGGCCAAAAGGTTACTGCCGCCGTAACTCATGAGGGGCATGGGCACGCCCTTGGGCGGCGCAACCCCCATGACCACGGCCAGATTCATGACCGAACCCATTGCAAGAATGGTGGTAATGCCGAATGCGGTAAAGCGGTCGCGCAGATTGCGCTGGCCCATGATGATTTTGTAGCAGCGCCAAAAAAGCAGAGCAAACAGAATCATCACTGCGCTTACGCCCACAAAGCCCATTTCTTCGGCAAGCACGGCCATGATAAAGTCGTTGTGCGCTTCAGGCAGATAAAACATCTTCTGCTTGCTTGCGCCAACGCCTACGCCAAAGAAGCTGCCCGAACCAATGGCAAGCAGCGACTGCACAAGCTGGTAGCCTGTGTTGTGCGCATCCTGAAAAGGATCAAGAAAGGCCAGCAGACGGCGCAGACGATACGGAGAAGAAATGGCCAGCGCCATAGCGCCGCCGCATGCGAGCGCCACCGAAAAGAACAGATAGACAAAGCGGGTGCCGCCCGCCACGCACATGAAAAACAGAATACTTGCCAGAACGACGGCGCTGCCGAAGTCAGGCTGCAAAAGCAGCAAAAAGCAAAACAGCCCCGTAACGGCAAAGGGAGGAATGACGCCCCGGCTGAACGTCTTGATAAGTTCCTGTTTGGAACTCATAAAGTACGCAAGGTACAGCGCCAGCGCAATTTTGACGAATTCCATGGGCTGAATGGAGATAAAACCCAGCGGGATCCAGCGTTTTGCACCGTTGATGGCAGGGGTAAGGGGCGAGAGCGTCACCAGCAGCAGGAGCAGCGCAAGAAAGAGCGCAGGATACTGCATGCGGTACAGCCAGTGCCTTGGCAGGAGTGCGGCGCTCCACAGCGCAACGCCGCCGCCGAGGGCAAAAATGACCTGACGCTTGAAGAAAAAGTATTTGTCGCCGTTGACCTGCTCCGCCACGATGCCGCTGGCCGAAAGCACCATCACAAGACCAATGGAAAGGATAATCAGCATGATGGTGAAAAGCCACCAGTCAAAGGGCGCGAACGGCCCCTCCTCCGTGGCTCTCGCCATGGCGCTGTTTACCTTGGGCGCTTTTTCCTTACCGCTGAAGATGTTCTTCATGACAGCTTACCCACAATCTGTTTGAAGTCTTCACCGCGCTGTTCATAATTTTTGTACAGGTCATAGCTGGAGGTGGCGGGCGCAAGCAGCACCACGTCGCCGCTTTTGGCATTTGCCGAGGCAAAACGCACTGCCGGTTCCATTGTTTCGTGCCAGCTTATGGGTACAATCCCCTGCCAGGCCTTTTCAAAATGCTCGCGGCTGGCGCCAAAAAGCACAACTTCCTGCACCTTCGCGCGCAACAGGTCGGCAAGCCCGGCCAGATCGCCGCCCTTGAACTTGCCGCCGCAGAGCAGCCGCACTGGGCGGTTAAAAGCCTCCAGCGCCACCTGAAGGGCGGAAACCGTGGTGCATTTGGAATCATTGACGTACAGCACGCCGCCAAGCTCGCGCACGCGTTCAAGGCGGTGCGGCAAAGGCTGAAAGCGCTCAACGGCCTTGGTGGCGCTGGCTTCCGTCACGCCGAAAAGGCGGCAGGCCTGCCATGCGGCTTCTTCATTGATGCGGTTGTGTGCGCCCATGAGGCAGCTTGTGGGAAAACGGTCTGTGGCTTTTACAAAAACCTTGCGCGCCTTGAGGCGGTGAGCCTCAGCCAGCCCTTGCAGGTCTTCGCCCAGCACGGCCAGATCGCCTTCGTCCTGGCAGCGGAAGAGGCGGAACTTCGCCTCGGTGTATTCCGCCATGTCCTTATGGTAATCAAGATGGTTGGGCGTGATGTTGAGCAGGATGCCCGCGCGCGGACAAAAAGTAGTGCAGGCCTGCAACTGGAAGCTGGAGATCTCAAGCACAAGCACATCGGCTTTTTTGCCGCCGAGAACATATTCCGAAAGCGGCGTCCCGATGTTGCCGCCCAAAAACACGGAATAGCCCTGCTCATGCAGCATGGCGGCAGCCAGAGAGGCCGTGGTGGTTTTGCCGCTGGTGCCGGTAATGGCCAGCACTGGCTCATCATCAAGGTAGCGCCAGGCCAGTTCCATTTCGGCCAGAATTTCAGAAACCTGCGTGTCCACCAGCCCTGCAAGCCTGGCTACAGGCATGCCGGGGCTGGGCACCACAAAGGCTGCGCCTGCAAACTGCGCGGCAGAATGCTCGCCAAGCTGCACGTCAATACCAAGGGCAGCAAGTTCAGCGGCGAGCACCTCCCTTCCGGCCAGCGCCTTGAGGTTGCTGTCCAGTAGCCGAACCCTCGCCCCGGCGCGCCGCAACAGTCTGGCGGCAGCAAGGCCTGAACGGCCCGCCCCCACAACAACTGCCAGTTCGCCGGATTCAATACGTCTGCCGCGATTTTTCTCCAGTGCCATATCCCCTCTCCTCAGCGCAGCTTCAGAACAGAAAGCGCCACAAGGCCCAACAGGATGGAAGTTATCCAGAACCGGATGATGATCTTGGATTCAGGCACGCCCTTGAGCTCAAAATGATGATGCAAGGGTGCCATGCGGAAAATACGTTTGCCGCCTGTCCAGCGGAAGTAGCCGACCTGTAGAATGACCGAAAGCGTTTCGGCTACAAAAAGGCCGCCCACCACTGAAAGAACAAGTTCCTGCTTGCACAGCAGGGCCAGATAGCCCAGCACGCCGCCGAGCGAAAGCGAACCCACATCGCCCATGAATACCTGGGCCGGATAGGCGTTGAACCACAAAAAGCCAAGGCCCGCGCCCACAAGCGCCGCGCAGAACACTGTGACCTCGCCCACGCCGGGCATGTAGGGCAGCAGCAGGTATCCGGCAAAGCGGGCGTTGCCCGTGATATAGATAAAGATGGAAAAAACAAGGCAAGCCACAATGGAAGGCCCGATTGCAAGGCCGTCCAGACCGTCCGTCAGATTAACGGCGTTGGAAGAGGCCACCATGACAAACACGCCAAAGGGCAAATAAAACCAGCCCAGATCAAAGGTAACTTCTTTCAGAAAAGGTATGGTCAGTTTGCTGCTGTAATCGGGGTTAATGTAGAGCAGCACCATTGCCGCGCAGGCAATGACCAGTTGCCCCGCCATCTTGGACCTGCCGGAAATCCCTTTGTTCTTGTGGTGACGCAACTTGGTAATGTCGTCCCAGAAGCCAACGGCTCCGAAACCCGCAAAAACAAGAAAAGCCTGCCAGATATAGGGATTTGTCAAATCAGACCACAACAGCAGGCTGACAGTGAGCGTAAACAGCATGAGCAGGCCGCCCATGGTGGGGGTGCCGGCCTTGCAGGCGTGGGCGGCAACGTCTTCGTGAATATACTGGCCGCATTTGAGGCTGCGGAGCCAGCCGATAAAACGGGGACCAATGAGAATCGAAAGCACAAGAGCAGTAATGAGCGCGGCCAACGAGCGGAAGCTGATGTACCGAAAAACGTTGAATACCGTCCATTCGGACGCAAGGGGGACAAAGAGATTATAGAACATGCAGCGTAATCCGTTCTTTTGGTCGTGTGCAGACCGTTTTATGCCCGTTCTTTAAAGCAGTTAAACCCTGAAACCGGGCTTGAGCGGAGTAATCCGCCAATGCCTGTTTCAAATAGCAACGCTCCAGCAGGCGGCGTTTTTGATCATGGCCCTCAGCCCCGCACGGCCTCCGGCTCTGTGAGAGTCTGGAGCAGACATTCCAGCCTGTTGCCGCGTGATCCCTTGAACAGGGCTACGCCGCCGGTCTTGTTTTCGGCAAATGCACTGGCCGTCAATTGGGCCCATGCAGCAGCAAAAGCCGCAGCGTCATACACCTCGAACCATGGCCCTGTATAGCCCCCACAGGTCAGCCCGGCGCGGATATTTTCGCCGTGGCCGCCTTTCCAGAATACTGCCGCAGGTTTAAGTTCAGCCAGGTGTTTGCCGAGGGCTTCGTGCTCTGCCGCAGCCTGCGCCCCTAGCTCGAGCATTTCGCCAAGCACAGGCACAAAAAGCCTGCCAGCGGCGCGCTCTGCCGCTGCATCAAGCATACGACGCATGGAAAGCGGGTTGGCATTATAGGTATCGTCAATAAGCAGCCACTTGCCCACGCGCGTCTGATTGAACCGCTGCACGGGCAGTTCGCTCTGGGCCAGACCCTGCGCAATTTCCGCAGTGCTCAGGCCCAGCAGATGGGCGGCGGCGGCAACGGCTATAACATTTTCCGCGCCGTACTCACCCCTGAAAGGGGCGGTAACGTCGCACCGCGCGCCGTCAAGCCAGAGGTGGTACAGGCCGCGCCTGTCGTCCGGCGCATCAATGCCAGTTGCGGCATCATCGCGGCTGTCGGCCTGTGCAGGCGCTGGCCCTGCGTATGAGGCACGGTATTCCACGGCCCGGCCTGTGGCGCTGAAAAAATGCAGTTCCGCGCCGGTGGCTCTGGCCTCGCGTACAAGTTCGGGATAATCGGCGCACACAAGGCCTATGCCCTTGGGGGCAAGGTTGGTGAGCAGGCGCGATTTGTGCCAGGCCACGCCCTTGCTGCCGAGGCCTTCGGTATGGCCTGCGCCGACGTTAAGTATAAGGCCAATGTCGGGGCGCATAACGGACGACAGTTCTTCCATGTCGCCCTCATGGCTGATGCCAGCCTCCATGACCCAAAAATCTTCATCGCCGTCAGTGGCGAGCATGGCGCGGGGCATGCCGATCTGGTTGTTGTTGTTCAGAGCATTCTTGGCGGTTTTGCCGCGCACGGAAAGAACCTGAGCCAGCACTTCCTTGAGCGTTGTCTTGCCCGCTGTGCCGGTAACGCCCACAACTCTGGCGGTTGTTTTGTCGCGCCACATGGCGGCGATGCTGCCAAGGGCCTTGACCGTATCTTCCACCACCAGCACTGGCACACCCGCACCGGGCAGAGCCCGTGAGGCCAACACGGCAGAAGCCCCAAGCTCCACGGCGGCAGGCACAAAGTCATGCCCGTCCACCCTGCTGCCGGGGATGCAGACAAAGAGAGCCCCGGTCGCGGCCTCGCGGCTGTCCGTCACTGTGGCGGTCAGCGCAATGTCGCTCTCAAGGGCGCTCAGGCCCAGATGGGCCGCTATTTCATTGTAGGTCAGTCGCAATGAAGAAACTCCCTAACTACTTCCTGGTCGCTATAGTGGTGTTTGACACCCTGGATGATCTGATAATCCTCATGGCCCTTGCCTGCAATAAGCAATGCATCGTCCTTGCCGAGCATTTTCAGCGCCTTGATGGTAGCCGCGCGGCGGTCAACCTCAACCACGACTTCGCGGGCGGATTTCAAACCGGGCAGAACATCCTGCAAAATAGCTTCCGGCTCTTCAAAACGCGGATTGTCGGAGGTCAGCACTGCCACGTCAGACCAGCGGGCGACAGCCTCGCCCATGAGGGGACGTTTGGTGCGGTCGCGATTGCCGCCGCAGCCAAATACAGTAACAACGCGTTTGAATCCAGCCCCCCGCAGGGCCTGCAAAACGTTTTCCAGCGCGTCCGGCGTGTGGGCATAATCTACAAATACATTTAATCCTTGGGGATTTTCCACACGTTCAAGCCGTCCGCTCACGCCCGTAAAACTTTCAAGAGATTTGAAGGCCTCAGGCTCAATACCCATTTCAAGGGCAACGGCCTGTACGGCCAGCAGGTTGGAAGCGTTGAACGCGCCCACCAGAGGCGAGCGAAGTTCCCACTTGCTGCCCTCAAGATGCATACGCATGTGGCAGCCGTCTGTTCCGGCAGAAAGCAGTTCACCCCAGAGGTGACGCTTGTTCAGCGCGCCTTTTTGCAAACCAAAGGAAAGCGCCGTGGGACACAGCTCCAGCAGGCGACGGCCCCAGGGGTCATCTGCGTTGACAGCCATGGCTTTGTCAGGCCGGGGCAGTTCCAGGAATAGACGGGCCTTGACCTGGAAGTAGCTTTCCATGCTCTTGTGATAATCCAGATGATCCTGCGTCAGATTGGTAAAGGCTGCGCCGGAAAAAGGCACGCCGCAGACGCGCTGCTGGTCAATGGCGTGGGAGGACACTTCCATCACCGCCACATCCACGCCCGCCTTGGCCATGGCGGCCAGCATGGCGTGCACGCTCAGGGCATCGGGCGTGGTGAGGGGCGCGGCTTCCGCATGACCGGGCCAGCGGTAGCTGACCGTGCCCATGACGCCAAGCTTGTGCCCGGCCTGCGCAAAGAGCTGTTCGAGCAGATAGGAGCAGGTGGTCTTGCCGTTGGTGCCAGTGACGCCCACGATCTTGAGCGGCAGTTCACTGGTGCGCCAGCGGGCCTCCGCCAGACGCCACAGCGCCTCGCGCGGGTCGGAATGGTGCACAACGCGGCAACCGCCAGCAAGTGCTGCGGCTTCCTCCGCTCCGCCGGGGCGGCAAACAACAATGGAAGCCCCTGCGGCTACTGCGGCGGGAATAAAACGCGCCCCGTCTTCGTTAACGCCAGGCACGGCAACAAAGATATCGCCGGAATTGACCTGACGAGAATCGACGCGCACTTCAATACCGCCGCGTCTGCACTGTTCAAGAAGGGCTGCAAATTCCCGTTCCATATCAACCTCACTGCATAACCGGGGCAAATACCCCAATTTAGTCCCGGCGGCGCGCGCAATTCAACCCGCAACCCCGCGCGCGATGCGTGCGCCAGCCGGAAGCAACCTGCCGTTCTTACCGTTCGGAAAGCCAGAGAATATATTCGATGTCCTTGCCTTCTTCAGGCCAGGCAACACCAGGGGCAGGGGTCTGCTTGACCACCCTGCTGCCCGATCCTTTGAGTTCAGGCACAACGCCCGCGCGGGCAAAAAGTTCAACCGCATTGCGCACAGATTTTCCCATCACGTCCGGCACCCGGCTGCTGGCCTTGGCCAGATGCCCCGGCAAACGCATGCCTTCGGCCTGCTGCGGCGGGGCCAGCTTTCTGGTGTCGGTGGCATAGGGCACCTCCAGCGCGGCAAGCTTGAGACCACGCTGACGGGTCTTGTTGACCGGGCCTTCGCCAGTTGCTGCCTTTGTATCCGCTTCCGCCACCTTGGTTTCGTTAAACATGCCCGTATACGACACCATGCGGGAGGCAACTTCCTTGAACACGGGCGCTGCCACCACGCCGCCGTACTGGTTGCGCGAAGGTTCATCGACCATGACCATTACAAAATACTTGGGCTTGTCTGCCGGGAAAAAGCCCACGAACGAAGCAAGACGCTTGCTGCCGTAGGTGCCCGACCTGTGGTCGGCCTTCTGGGCCGTACCGGTCTTGCCGCCCACGTCAATGCCGTCCACACGGGCGCGTTTGCCTGTACCATCCGGTTCTTCAACAACATCACGCATCATGTGCATGACTTCGCGCACGGCGGTTTCAGAATAAATGCGGGGACGCACCTCATCCACTGCGCCGTCTTCGCGCGTGAGGCGCAGGGGCTTGTACACGCCGTTGTTGAGCAGGGTCAGGTAGCCCTGCGCCATCTGGAGGCCTGTCACCGAAATACTCTGACCAAACGATGTGGACATGATGTCCACTTCGCTCCAGTCGCGCGGTGCGCGCAGG
This sequence comes from Desulfovibrio faecalis, assembly GCF_053570625.1. NCBI lineage: Bacteria > Pseudomonadati > Thermodesulfobacteriota > Desulfovibrionia > Desulfovibrionales > Desulfovibrionaceae > Desulfovibrio > Desulfovibrio faecalis. The sequence continues at coordinate 1,978,990 of NZ_JBRBQR010000001.1, read as the reverse complement.
ATGCCCCGGCTTTCAGATACAGGTACGCCGGTGCGCTGTCCAAAACCCAACGCATGCATATACTTGTAGAAGGTAGGAGCGCCCATAGACAGGCCGATTTTTGCCATGCCGATGTTGGACGAATAGCGCAGCACCTTTGCAGCGGGCAATATTCCCTGCCGCGAGGTGTCGCGGATGGTGAAGTTCTTGGTCACCCACTTGCCGCCTTCGCAGTCGATAAGGGTATTGGGCGTGACCTTGCGTTCCTGAATGGCGGCGGCCATCACAAAAGGCTTGAATGTGGAACCCGGTTCCAGAGCATCGGCAGCCAGCCTGTTGCGGTAAACGAGCGGCGAAAAATCCTTGTAGTTGTTGGGATTGAAGAAAGGATACTGCGCCCAGGCCATGATTTCGCCCGAGGCCACATCCACCACCAGCGCCCCGCCCCAGCGGGCATCATATTCCCGCACGGTACGCGCCACGGCTTCTTCAACAAAAAACTGGATCTGCATATCGATGGTGAGGGTCAGATCCTGCCCCACCGGCTCGCTCTGCCCTTCCTCGTGCAGATAAAAACGGCGGCCCATGGCATCCCGCTGCACAATCTGGCGCGTGGGAATGCAGCCAAGGCGTGAATCGAGCGAGCGCTCGATACCCTCAAGGCCCTTGTCGTCAAGGCCCACAAAGCCAAGAAGCTGCCCGGCCATGTGCTTGAAGGGATAAACCCGGTCATATTCCTTACTCAGGCCTATGCCGGTAATGTTGGCCTTGCGCACGGCCTCGGCGGTATAGTCGTCCACCTTGCGCTTCAGCCAGACAAAGCGGCGTTTGGTCTGCGCCAGGTCGTCATAAAGCTTCTGCGGCTCCATGCCCAGAATGGGGCCGAGGGTGTTGGCCATGGCCTGAAAATCGGTGATGTCCTGCGGGCGGGCGTAAATGGACTTTGCTTCCACACTGCGGGCCAGCACCTGACCGTTGCGGTCAAAGATCATGCCTCGACGCCCGGTGACCAGCTCCGTTGCCGTATGCTGCCGACGGGCGCGCTCTGCAAGGCGCGGTCCCTCCATCATCTGAAGGTACCATGCGCGCCCCCACAGCCCGACCCACAGCAAGCAGAAGATGCATACAACTATCTTGATGCGGGCGCGGCCCCAGTCCACATTACCCATCCAGGCCGGAGAACTCGTGCCCTTGCCCGAAGAGACAAGGTTGCGGGTGGTCTGCGGCTTGGTGGCACGGGCAGGGCCAGCGCTGGACACATTGCGTTTGCGAGAGCTGAGTTTGAACATGGCGTTTCCAAACTGGGCGTCGCCGTGATGACGCCGGGCTTTTTCCGGGCCTGAGCATTGACTGGTCAGGCATTGGAGCGTTCCGGAGTTTTTACTGTAGTTCCATACGTCGAATTTGGCCGGGCTTGGGTTCGCGCATACCGAACTCATCTGCCTTGCGCCGCAGTTCATAGGGAGAAAGCAGCCGTTCGCGCTCAACTTCAAGCTTGGCCCTCAGGGCGCGCCGTTCGCGAACGGTATTTTGCTGAATATTGATGAAATAGGTTGTGTCCATGCGCTCAATGTTGCTCCACACCAGCACAAGGCCCATGACCATACAGCTCAGAAGCCCCAGAACCAGCGCCAGAAGCCATCCCCTGCCCCCGTGTTGCTGGTTCATGGTTGTATTGCGCTTCATGATCCGGTGGCCTCGGCTATTTTTTCCACAGCGCGCAACTTGGCGCTGCTGGAGCGAGGGTTGACGGCCAGCTCTTCGGGCGTGGCGGTCACGGGCTTTTTAAACAGAATGCGCACTTCTGGCTGATGATGGCACACGCATACCGGCACATGGCGCGGGCAGCGGCAGCCTTCTGCCCAATGTCGCATGGCCTGCTTGACCATGCGGTCTTCAAGCGAATGAAACGTTATGATGGCAAGCCTGCCGCCAATGGGCAGATATGCCAGGATGTTATCAAGAAAACGCCGTAGTTCGCCCAGCTCATCGTTGACGGCCATGCGCAAGGCCTGAAAGGTGCGCGTGGCCGGATGCCGCCTGGCCTTGGCCCGCCAAGCGGCGGGATAGGCCTTTTCCACCAGGGCCGCCAGTTCTGCGGTGGTGTCTATGCTGGCCTTCTGACGCGATTCCACAATTACGCGGGCAATGCGCCCGGCCTGTGGTTCTTCGCCCAGCATGGCGATACATTCCTTAAGCCTTGCAAAGCTCTCGCGGTTGACCCAGTGCCAGGCCGATGGCTGGCCGGAATTCTGATCCATACGCATATCAAGCGGGCCATCGCCGTGAAAGCTGAAACCGCGTTCGGCCTCATCAAGCTGGAGCGAAGACACGCCGATATCCAGCAGCGCGCCGTCCACCTTGTTCCAGCCCAGTTCTGCCAGCGCATCGGGAAAATTGCTGTAATTGCAATGAAAAATGTGAGCGCGGTCGCCAAAGGGGGCCAACCGCTGACGCGCAAGAGCCATGGCGTCTTCGTCCCGGTCGAGGCCGCACAGTTCGATGTCGCTGGCGGCGCCGAGCACTGCCGAGGCATGGCCGCCCATCCCCAGGGTGCCGTCCAGATAACGGCCCCCGGCGCGGGGCGAAAGAGCCTCCAGCGTTTCCGCCGGAAGCACCGGCACGTGCCGCACGGGTTCTGCGATGTTATCCAAAATTTCCGTCATGGTGCGGCCTATAGACTGAGAGTTATGCCAAGCCCGGAAAGCTCGTCGGACACATCCTCAAGCTGGAGGGCATTGAAGCGTTCCTGATCCCAGATTTCAAATTTGTTCAGCATGCCCACAAGCATTGCATCCTTGTGCAAACCAGCCTCGCGCATCAGCACCTGCGGAATACGCACCCGCCCTTGGGCATCGGGTTCAAGTTCCTGGGCAAGGCCCATAACCTTTGTTTTGAAGTGCGAAAGCCTGGGTGAGGGCATGGGAATACTGCCAAGCTGTTCTGTAACCATGTCCCAGTCGGCGGGCAGATATGCCACCAGGCGTCCGTAAAAAGCGGTAAGCCAAAACGTCCCAGAGCCGCCGTCCGCGTAGAGTCCTTCGCGGTATTCCGGCGGCAGCATGAGTCGCCCCTTGGGGTCTAGGCTGCGGGAAAGGCTTTTTGTGAACAGTTTTTTCACTTTTTCCCACTTCTTACTACTTGTTACCACTTTTTCCCACTTATGCCCCAAGCCCCACACCGTGTCAAGCAATGTCGCAAAATTGGCTTTATCTGCGAATTATCTGGCGATCAGCCAGCCAGTTTCCGCCCATTTTTGCGGTGGTAAAAAATGGCAAGTTACCACTGCCAACCCTTCAGGGATGCAGGGCAAAAAAATAACGCCCATCATTTCCGCAGAAGCAAAAAGCCACCAGGCGGACAACATGGGCGCAGTTTCAACGCGTTTGCGCCGAATGCCTTGACAATATGCGGGAAAACCAAGACTATTTGGACCAAGCCGGAACTGTAAATTTTGTACTTTTGCGCCCTTGCGCCACCGGTTTCAGCCAAAAGGAACAGATATGAGAACGAAAATTGTCGCTACTATCGGTCCCGCCTCCAACAGCAAAGAAAAACTGCACGAACTGGCAGAGGCCGGTGTCAGTGTATTTCGCCTTAATTTTTCGCACGGCGGCGCGGCGGACTTTGTTGCCATCATCCAGAGCATCCGAGAGGTGGAAGCGGCCATCGGGCGGCCCATCACCATCATGCAGGATCTTTCCGGCCCCAAAATCCGTCTTGGAGTGCTGCCCGAAACCAGCATAACCGTCACCAAGGGCATGGAGCTGCTGCTCGGCCCCAGCGACCGCCATGTGGACGATTTCCCCTATCTGCCCTTTGACCACGATGTGATCCTTGAAAGCCTCGAGCCCGGCGACCGCATGGTGCTGGCTGACGGCGGACTTCAGTTTGTGGTTACTGAGTGCCGCGCGGACGGCCTCGTGATGCTCAAGGCGGACAACTCCGGCATCGTCACCTCGCGCAAGGGGCTGGCCCTGCCCGGCAAGGCCACCAAGGTTCGCGCCCTGACGGAAAAGGACAAAAAAGACCTTGCGGACGGCCTCAAACTTGGCGTGGACGCAGTGGCAATCTCCTATGTGCAGACTGCGGACGACGTGCGTGAAGCCAAGGAGCTTATCGCCGCTGCCGGCAAAAACCTGCCAGTGGTCGTCAAGCTTGAACGGCAGAGCGCCGTGGACAACCTTGCAGAAATTCTGCACGAGACTGACGTCGTCATGGTGGCTCGCGGCGACCTTGGCGTGGAATGCCCCCTGCCCCTTCTGCCCGCGCTGCAAAAACGCATCATCAGCGCATGCAACAAGGCCTCCAAGCCGGTGATTGTTGCCACGCAGATGCTGCTCTCCATGGTCAACAGCCCTGCCCCCACGCGCGCGGAGACCACAGACGTGGCCAATGCCGTGCTTGACGGCGCGGACTGCGTGATGCTTTCGGAAGAAACCGCCATGGGCAACTTCCCCGTTGAAACGGTGCGCTACATGCGCCGCATCACGGACGAAGCTGAACGCCTGCTGCTGCTCAACCGCAAGCTTGAAGAGCCGGACAGCGACAAGGGCATACCGGAATTCCTGGCCTACTCCGCCTGCCTGCTGGCAGACAAGGCTTCGGCCAAGGCCATTGTGTCGCACAGTCTTTCGGGCAGTTCGGCCCGGCAGGTCTCTGCCCGCCGCCCCCCGCAAAGCATCTATGCGCTCACGCCTGACCCGGTTTCCATCAAGGCGCTCAACTTCGTCTGGGGCGTGAGGCCGGTTTTTGTGGAAAATCCGCAGGAAGAACCAAGCCACCTTATCCGGGCCGAGAGCTTTATTCACAACAGCCCGGATTTTGAACCTGACGACTGCGCGGTTATTACCGCTGGTCAGGTCAAGGGGTCTTCCGCCACGCCCCGTGGCACAAACCTTGTCAAAATTTACTGGAAGTAGCTCATGGCCGCAGAGCAAAGGAAAGTTCTTGATGTTCCCATGAACATCAACGAGGAATATTATCAGATCAGCGGCGAAATCCTGTCGAGCTTTCCCAAGTTCCGGCCTCCGGTAGATCTGTTCAGGTTTCGTGAAGACATCGCGGTGCTGGCTCCATACTGCGTCAAGGGGAGCCGCCTGACCAGCGATCAGGTGGACGAAGTTGCGCAGTTGTGCGCGGAGGGCGACCTTTTTGTTTCCCGCTCCGACCACCACATTTATTCACGCCACATCGTCAAGCAGCTTGACCTTGTGTTGCAGGACAACAACCTCAAGGAAGCGGAAATCGCAGATATCTGCATCCGCGCCCTGCTTATGCGTTGCAGCGACTTTTTTGAGCAGCCTGTCAAAACGCTCTTTGAACCGCTGTACCGCGATGTTATGGTTGTTACTGAGTACTTGTGGAGCGACAAACACCACATCAACACATTCATGCGCCGTCTGTTTCGCAAAAACAATCTTGCACGGCATTCCATCAACAGCATGATTGTGGGCCTGTGGATATGGTTGCAGGGCACGGGTGAATTCCGCCGCAAAGATATGGATCGCATTGCAGTTGCCATGCTGCTGCACGATGTGGGCATGTGCAAGGTTCCCCCTTTCCTGCTCAGCAAGGCTGGCCCTCTGAAGCAGGAAGAAAGGGAAAAAATCATTCCCCATCCCATTGTGGGCGTTCGGTTGATGCAAAAGATGGAAGTGTCTTTTGACGAACTGCTGCGCGCCTGCTTTGAGCACCACGAGCGGCTTGACGGTTCGGGCTATCCCCAGCACACCAAGGGCAACCAGACCACCAAGGTCGGACGCCTTGCAGCGGTAGCCGACTCTTTTGCCGCCATGATTTGCGATCGGCCTTTTAGAAAGGGCAAGGATATTGTGCAGTCTGCCAAGGAGCTTGCCAACGACCCGCGCTATGATCAGGAAATGGCCAACGCGCTGTTCGGCGGTTTTGCCGCAGGCACCATCGGGCAAATGGTCGATATGGACGCAGTGGTGGATACACCGCAGCCGGAATAGATAACTCCAGGCGCAGGCCAGCAAGAGAACAAGAAAAATTCATTTGGTCGCAGATCCAACGCCCCAAGGGAGTTTGTCCTGCTGCCAGCAGATACATAAAAAGCCAGTTCAGAACGCATGGTTCTGAACTGGCTTTTTATGTGAGCTTCCACGACCCGCGCAGCGAGTCGGGCAATCACCCTGCCCGGCTCGGGCAGGCCTGCTTACATTTTGCCCGCTGCGGCAAAAAACACTTCTGGCTCACGCCGTTCACGGCACTTGCTTTCAAGCATGTCAACGATTTTGTCCACCTGCGGATTGTCAAAATACTTTGCCTGTTCCGGGCAGATTTTTACGCAGGCGCAACAGCGCAAACAGCCCTGCGCCACCTGCGCGGCATTGTCGGCATCAATCACGCGCACAGGGCACACTCTGGCGCACAAGCCGCACTGCGTACATGAATCAAGGGTCTGAGGCCGAATATCCGCCGCTGGGGGCAGCGCCTTGTAAGGGCGGTTGCCGGGCACAGCCACAGTTGCGCTTTTTCCGCTGGAGATGACGCTGGCTGCATTGCGGGCAAATTCCGCTATAGCGGCCATATCTTCTGCATCGGGCCTGCCAGTCCCTACCTTTGCCGTCATGCTGTGCTCTGCCACAAAGGCCCCTGCCGCAGGAACGGAAAACCCGTTGGCTACAAAAAGATCAACCGCTTCAAGCAGGGCGTCGTCATAGTGCCTGTTGCCATACACAGCAAGCGGAACCGCTCGCGCGCCATGCCCTGCCAACCTTGCCAGCGGCTCCATCAGCAATGGGGGAATACGCCCGGCATAGACCGGAAAGGCAAAAACCAGCACATCCTCCGCCCCAAGCGTGTGGGCTGCCGCCCGCCCTTCAGGAAACGTCCAGTCACAGTCAACGCCGCGCGCCAGCGGCATATGCGGCGTCAGTTCCTGCTCCAGAACACGGGCAGTCTCTTGCGCCATGCTGCGGCTGCTGCCAGTTGGGCTGAAAAAGACAGTATGAAGCCTTGGGGTCATGACAATATCCTTTGTTCATGAAAAAGCGGGCCGTTGATACAGCCCGCCTGAAGAGTGCATTCTCATACGGCCCAGGCCGCAAATGCCGTTACGCAAACAGACCTTACCAGGCTTTCTTGCTCTGCTCGTGCCCGACTATGCCGCCAGCCAGAGCGCCCACGCCCGCGCCAGCCAGAGCGCCCCAGGCAGCGGATCCACCGGCAATGGCGGCAACGCCAGCACCGCCAAGCGCGCCAAGGGCCGCGCCACTGGCAACACCCTGCTGGGTCTTGCTCATATTGGTGCAACCAATGCCGCTGACAAACAAGGCGGCCAGCAACGTGATTATCAACAAATTTTTCATATTTTCTCTCCTGAAAAAACCGCGTAGCGGATTTTGCTGTTACTTGGCGTTCAGGCGGGGTTCAATGATTTCGCGCCAGATCACGCTCATGACAGGGCGGTCAAGCTGCTGCGGATTTGCCGTGTACCACGCGTCCACCATCTTGGCGACTTCCGCGCGGTTCACACCCTTGAAGGCCTTCATCCAGCCCTTTTCAAAGGGTGAAAGCGTGTACACCGGGCGCTTGCCTTCCTTGGTCGCTTTTTCCGCGATTTTTCCGTTTACAAAATACTCAACGGTGATCGCTGTTTCCACACCGAAAAGAAAGGCGAGCTTTTCAGCTTCAGGCGTTTTTTGCCACGCGGCACCCGTAAACTGATCCACAGGGTTCGCCTTGGAATTTTCGGCCTCGGGCGTATTTTCGGCAGCGCGAACCGGAGCGAATGCCAGAACAAGTGCAAGGCTCAAGGCCAGACACAAAACCGACTTTTTCACGATATGCTCCTTGAGTTGAAGAACCCTCTGCAATACCGCTTGCGCGGCAGCCAGCCGCGTGGAGGGTATACACCAGCGGCAAGAATTTTCGGGGCATGGCCCTTAGCTTGTCTTGCAGTTTACCCAAAACACCACCGAGATATCAAGTACGAAAAGCCCGGCTGTCTTACACAGGCAGCCGGGCTTTCATTCACTGTGGCGCACGGTGCGCCTTTGTATCTTATATGCCTTGGTGGCAGGGCAATCTGCCCTACGCTCCTGCGGCCTCGCCTATAAGCTGACGGAAGCGGCCAAAGAGGTACTGTCCATCGCGGGGGCCAGCCGCCGCTTCGGGGTGGTACTGCACGCTCATGACAGGCAAGGTCTTGTGACGCAGCCCTTCAAGCGTATTGTCGTTCAGGTTGATATGCGTGGCTTCCACATCGTTCACGCCGTCCAGCACCACATGGAAACCGTGGTTCTGCGACGAAATTTCGATGCGTCCTGTGGTCAAATCCTTGACCGGGTGATTGCAGCCGTGGTGGCCGAACTTGAGCTTGTCGGTGGTGCCGCCAAGGGCGTGACCGATAAGCTGATGCCCTAGGCAGATGCCCGTGACCGGGAACGAACCCACAAGTTCGCGCACCAGAGCGATTTCGGCAGTCAGGGTGGCCGGGTCGCCGGGGCCGTTGGAAAGGAACACGCCCTTGGCCCCGCTGGCCTTGGCCTGCGCAGCGCTGAAGTTCGGCGGCACCGCCAGAGGCTCAAACCCAGCCTCGCACAGGCGGCGCAGAATGTTCCACTTGATGCCATAATCATACACAAGCAGGGGCAGGCCCGTTCCGCGCCAGACGTAGGCGCCGTCTGCGCCGAGAGCGACCTTTTGCGGCTGGTTTTCAAACCATGCGTAGGGTTCCTGCGCTGCCACAAAGGGCACGAGGTTACGACCCTTCATGGTGGGCTGGGCAAGCACTTTTTCCTTGAGGGCAGCGGGGTTCAGCTCCCTGGTGGAAATCATGCCGCGCATGGCCCCGTTGATGCGCAGGTGGCGCGTCAGGGCGCGGGTATCCAGCCCTTCCATGCCAGGCGTATCGAACTTCTGCAAAAAGGCGGGCAATGCCATGACAGACTGCCAGTTGGAGGGCTGCTTGCAGCATTCCTTTACCAGAAAGGCGCTGCAATGCACGCGGGCCGATTCCATATCAGCCTCGGAAATGCCGTAGTTGCCCACCAGCGGATAGGTCATGCAGACCATCTGCCCATAGTAAGAGGGGTCGGTGAGCACTTCCTGATAGCCAGTCATGCCCGTGGTGAAAATCACTTCACCGCCGGTTTCAAAGTCTCCGGTAAAGGATTTGCCTTCCAACGTGAATCCGTCTTCCAGCACCAGCAATGCTTTCATAACTTACCCCCGCGCTTCCCGCGCGTAGTATTCCTGCAAACTTTCCACATGGGTCTCTGCCCGCCGCGAACCGATGGCCGTGGCCGTGGCGCGCGCTGCGGCGATGGTGGTGCAGTAAGGAACCTTGTATGTCAGGGCCGCGTGGCGAATGGCCTTGGAGTCCCTGGCCGTATGCTTGCCCGAAGCCGTGTTGATGACCAGAGCCACCTCATGATTGATGAGCAGATCCACAATGTTGGGCCGCCCTTCGTAAACCTTGAGCACCTCTTCCACTTCAAGCCCGTGCTCACGCAGCACGGCAGCAGTGCCGCGCGTTGCCAGCAGGTGGAAGCCAAGCTTGGCAAACATATCCGCCACTTCGGGCAGATAGGGTTTGTCGCGGTCGTTGACCGACAGGAAAAGCTTGCCCCCCTGCGGCAGTACCTGACCAGCGCCCAGCTGGCTCTTGAGGAAGGCCTCGCCGAAGTTGGAACCCATGCCCATGACTTCGCCGGTAGAGTGCATTTCGGGTCCGAGAATCACGTCCACGCCGGGGAAGCGCTGGAAAGGCAGCACAGCTTCCTTGACGCAGGTGAATCCGCCCTTGCGCATGCTCCAGGGATCCAGTTCCTCAAGCGTTTTGCCCAGCATGACCTGGGTTGCCAGGTACGGCAGGGGAACGCCCGTGGCCTTGGACACAAAGGGTGCGGTGCGCGAAGCACGCGGGTTTACTTCCAGTATATAGATATCATCGCCCTTGATGGCAAACTGGATGTTCATCAGGCCCACGACCTTGAGTTCGCGGGCAAGGGCCTCGGCCTGAACCGCAATGCGGGCCACGTGGTCGTAAGAAAGCGAATACGAGGGCAGCACGCAGGCCGAGTCGCCGGAGTGGATGCCGGCTTCCTCGATGTGTTCCATGATGCCCGCCACGTACACTTCCTTGCCGTCCGAAAGGGCGTCCACGTCCACTTCCACCGCATGTTCAAGGAACTTGTCGATAAGAATGGGGTGTTCCGGCTTTTGCGGCACCTGAACATGGAAGTAATCTTTCAGTTCGGCGGCATCGTACACCACGGCCATGGCGCGGCCGCCGAGCACGTAGCTTGGCCGCACAACCACTGGGTAGGTGATGCGCTCGGCAACTTCAAGCGCGTCTTCAAGGCTCATGGCCGTACCGTTCGGCGGCTGGAGCAGCTCAAGCTTTTCAATGAGCGCCTGGAAGCGTTCGCGGTCTTCGGCGCGGTCAATGGCGTCCGGGCTGGTGCCAAGAATGGGCACGCCAGCGCGCATGAGCGGCACGGCAAGGTTCAGCGGGGTCTGGCCGCCGAACTGCACAATGACGCCCTCGGGCTTTTCCTTTTCCACAATATTCATCACGTCCTCGAAGGTCAGCGGCTCAAAATAGAGCCTGTCCGAGGTGTCGTAGTCTGTGGAAACGGTTTCGGGGTTGGAGTTCGCCATGATGGCCATCACGCCCGCATCGCGCAGGGCGAAGGAGGCGTGGCAGCAGCAGTAGTCAAACTCGATGCCCTGACCGATACGGTTGGGGCCGCCACCAAGAATGAGCACCTTGCGGCGGTCTTCCACCTTGATTTCTTCGCCCCGTTCGTAGGTGGAGTAGAAATAGGGGGTGTAGGCCTCAAATTCCGCCGCGCAGGTATCCACCAGATAGTAGGTGGGTTCCACGTGCATTTCCTTGCGCATGCGGCGTATGTCGGCCTCGGGCATCTTCCACATTTCCGCCAGCTGGCGGTCGGAGAAGCCGTATTCCTTGGCTTCGCGCAGCATGTCGGCAAGAGCGGCGTTGGCCGTGGTCATGTCGTTGGCAAGGCCAAAGTTGCTGATGCGCTTTTCCATCTCCACGATGTCGCGCACCTGGCGGATAAACCAGGGATCAATGGCGGAAACCGCAAAGATTTCTTCTTCGCTGATGCCAGCCACAATGGCCTGCCGCAGCGAAAAAATACGCTTGGAGTTGGGGCGGTGCAGGGATTCCAGAATGGTTTCGCGGTCGGGCAGCTCGGAGCGGAAGCTGTAGCCCAGGCCCGTTGCGCCGATTTCCATGGAGCGCAGGCCCTTCTGCAAGGCTTCCTTGAAGGTGCGGCCAATGCTCATGGCCTCGCCCACGCTCTTCATGGCGGTGGTGAGCTCGTCCTTGGCGCCGGGGAATTTTTCAAAGGTGAAGCGCGGGATTTTCACCACGCAGTAGTCGATGGCGGGCTCAAAACTCGCCACGGTCTCGCGGGTGATATCGTTGCGCAGCTCGTCAAGGGTGTAGCCCACGGCCAGCTTGGCGGCGATTTTGGCGATGGGGAAGCCCGTGGCCTTGGAGGCCAGCGCGGACGAACGCGACACGCGGGGGTTCATTTCGATAACCACAATCTCGCCGTTGGCCGGATTGAGGCCGAACTGCACGTTACTGCCGCCCGTTTCCACGCCGATTTCGCGCATGATGGCAATGGAGGCATCGCGCAGGTTCTGGTATTCGGCATCGGAGAGGGTCTGCACCGGGGCCACGGTGATGGAGTCGCCCGTGTGCACACCCATGGGATCAAAGTTTTCAATGGCGCAGATGATGACGCAGTTGTCCTTGGCGTCACGCATCACTTCCATTTCGATTTCTTTCCAGCCAAGCACGCTCTGCTCGATCATGACTTCAGAGGTGGGGCTGGCCGAAAGGCCGCTGGCGGCAATGGCTTCCAGGTCTTCCATGTTGTAGGCCACGCCGCCGCCGGTGCCGCCAAGCGTAAAGGCCGGGCGGATGATCAGCGGGAAGGGCAGCACGTTGCCGAGCTGGCGGGCTTCTTCAATGGTGCGGGCAATGCCGCTGGCGGGCATTTTAAGGCCGATCTTTTCCATGGCTTCGCGGAAAAGCTCGCGGCTTTCTGCCTTTTCAATCACGTCGGCGCGCGCGCCGATGAGCTCAACGCCGCATTCCGCCAAAACGCCGCTCTTGGCAAGCCCAAGAGCGGCGTTCAAAGCCGTCTGACCGCCAAGCGTAGGCAAGAGCGCATCGGGGCGTTCTTTTCGGATGATTGCGGCAAGGGTCTCCTGCTCGATGGGTTCCACATAGGTGGCGTCAGCCATATGCGGATCGGTCATGATGGTAGCCGGATTGGAATTGACCAGCACCACCTCGTACCCTTCTTCCTTGAGGGCCTTCACGGCCTGGGAACCGGAGTAGTCAAACTCGCAGCCCTGGCCGATGATGATGGGGCCCGCGCCGATGACAAGAATTTTGTGTAAATCCGAACGCTTGGGCATTGAACTTTCCTGCGGATTTTGGAGATCAGAGGTAATGACGCGGCACAGGCGCGCCGATTTGCATAAAACGATTGTTTTTATTCCACAGCTGGTATAAAAGTCAAGTTTTTCCTTCGGCCAAATGAATACACACCCTTGCAGGCATGCCGCCGCGCGCCCGCCAAGCCTGAATCAGAGGGTTTTACCCTGCCCGGCCGGCATGCCGTGGGCACAAAGCCCTTGCCTCGCAGTTTTTTTTGCGCAATAATTTTTCCTTTGAATCCACAAGGGGAGCACCACATGCAGAATGTAAAAAAAGTCGTCCTCGCCTATTCGGGCGGGCTTGATACTTCCGTTATCCTTAAATGGCTCATTGAGACCTACAAGTGTGAGGTCATTGCAGTTACCGCCGATCTGGGCCAGCCCGAAGACCTCACGGGCGTGGAAGAAAAAGCGCTCAAGACCGGCGCTTCCAAGGCCTACGTGCTTGATCTGCGCGAAGAAATGGCCAAGGACTTTGTATTCCCCATGATGCGCGGCGCTGCCCGCTACGAAAACCGCTATCTGCTGGGCACCTCCATCGCCCGCCCGCTCATCGCCAAGGCCCTTGTGGACATCGCCCGCAAGGAAGGCGCGGACGCCGTGGCCCACGGCGCTACCGGCAAGGGCAACGATCAGGTGCGTTTTGAATTTGCCGTCAGCGCTCTTGCGCCCGACCTCAAGGTCATCGCCCCCTGGCGCGAATGGGATCTCATGTCGCGCACGGCCCTCACGGCCTTTGCCGCAAAGCACGGCATCCATATCTCCAGCGAAGCCAAGCGCTACAGCATGGACGCCAACATGATGCACACGAGCTTTGAAGGCAGCGAGCTGGAAAATCCCGGCAGCGCGCCCGATGCCTCGTGCCATCAGCGCTGCGTGCCCGTGGAAGAAGCGCCCGACACCCCCGAGATCATCAGCGTGGATTTCGAGCAGGGCAACCCTGTGGCCGTCAACGGTCAGCGCCTCTCCCCCGCCGCCATCATCAAGACCCTCAGCGAAATGGCCGGACGTAACGGCATTGGTCGCGACGACATGGTCGAAAACCGCTTTGTGGGCATGAAGTGCCGTGGCGTGTACGAAAACCCCGCAGGCACCCTGCTGTTTGCCCTGCACCGCGACCTTGAAGGCATCTGCATGGACCGCGAACTGCTCGGCATCCGCGACATGCTGGCCGTGCGCTACTCGCAGTGCGTGTACAATGGCTTCTGGTATTCGCCCGAACGCGAAACCATGCAGGCCTTTATGGACAAGTCGCAGGAATGCGTCACCGGCACCGTGCGCGCCAAACTCTACAAGGGCGGCGTGTGGCCCCTGGCCCGCACCTCCCCCAACTCGCTCTTCTCCGAAGATCTGGCCACCTTTGAAGGCGGCAACTACGATCACAAGGATGCCGCTGGCTTTATCCGCCTCAACAGCCTGCGCCTGCGCCTGCACGCCGCAGTGCAGAGCAAGCTCGGCAAGTAGACTGAAACACCCCGCATGCCAGCGTATTCGCAAGGCTGCATGCGGGGGTGTTGAATATCGGGCGCTTTCTCCGGAGCCTGCGCCATCCCGGGCTCGGCCATTGGCGGCATTGCCGCATATTTTGCAGAGATTTGACGGGACAGGTTCCGGGGGAAGCGGCGTTCGCCACGAGCAACGCGGCTTCCCCCGATTCATTTTTTACAGAAAACGGACAGACCATGAAGACCAACCAGAGCTGGGGCGGCCGCTTTGCCGAAGGCCCCAAGGAAGCCGTGGCCCAGTATACGGATTCACAATCCTACGACAGGGCGCTCTACGCCCAGGATATCCGCGCGTCACAGGCGCATGCCCGCATGCTGGGCCGTCAGGGCGTCATCAGCCAGAACGAGGCGCGGATTCTGGTCAACGGTCTGGACCGTGTGCGCGAAGAAATAGAAGCCGGCAACTTTGTGTGGAAGCCCGAGCTGGAAGACGTGCACATGAATATTGAAGCGCGCCTCACCGAGCTTGTGGGAGATGTGGGCAAAAAACTGCACACGGGCCGCAGCCGCAACGATCAGGTTGGCCTGACATTCCGCCTCTTTGTGGCCGACCGCCTCGAAACCTGGCGTCAGCGCGCGGCCCTGCTGTGCTCCGTGCTGGCCGACAAGGCCGCTGCGCACAAGACGGACATCCTGCCAGGCTGCACCCATCTGCAACCGGCCCAGCCCGTAAGCCTTGCCCACCACCTGCTGGCCTATGCCTGGATGTTCCGCCGCGACGCCATGCGGCTCGAAGACACCCTCGAACGCGTGCGCATTTCCCCCCTTGGCGCGGCTGCTCTGGCTGGAACAACCTACCCTCTCGACCCGCAGAGCGTGGCGGACGAAGTGGGTTTTGCAGAAATTTACGGCAACTCCATGGACGCCGTTTCTGACCGCGATTTTGTGCTTGAAGCCCTTTTTGACGGCTCGACCATCATGATGCACCTCTCGCGCCTGTGCGAAGAGATCATCCTCTGGGCCAACCCCGCCTTTGGTTTTGTGCGCCTTTCTGACGGCTATTCCACTGGCTCGTCCATCATGCCGCAAAAGAAAAACCCTGACGTTGCCGAACTCATGCGCGGCAAGACCGGGCGCGTCTACGGGGCCCTGACGGGCCTGCTCACGGTCATGAAGGGTCTGCCCCTGGCCTACAACCGCGACATGCAGGAAGACAAGGAAGGTTTCCTTGACGCCGACCGCACCGTTGAAGCCTCGCTGCGCCTCATGGCGGGCATGCTGGAAGAACTGACCTTCCGCACTGACCGCATGCGCGAGGCCTGCAAGGCTGGCTTCCTCAACGCCACCGAACTGGCGGACTACCTCGTGGGCAAGGGTATTCCCTTCCGCGAGGCGCACCACATCACAGGCCAGGCCGTGGCTATGGCCGAGAAGGCTGGCAAAGGCCTTGAAGACCTCAGCCTTAGCGAACTCCAGAGCCTTGAACCGCGCATTGAGGACTCGGTTTTTGCCATTCTGGAATATGCCGCAGCCGTGAGCCGCCGCGAAACCCCCGGCGGCACCGGGCCCCGCTCTGTGGAAACACAGCTTGAACAGATCCACCAGTGGCTTGGGCAGAATCTGGGCGAGGAAAACTGAGCACGGAGCCGAACGCCATGTCCATTTTTGATATCGAAAACCGACAAGATATGGGGGCGGAAGCCCCCTCAGCCGTGAGCTGGCCCCAGTGGGCCGAAGACGCGCGGCTGGACGACGACCTCGCCGCAACGGCCTATGAGGCCACGCCTGCTCCCCTGCGCGCCGCTGTCAAGACAGGGCTGGCTCTGGCCCACATGCACTTTGGCGAGTCCACCACCAGCCAGCGTAACGAGGTGCGCAACGCGCATCTGGGCTTCTGGCGGCGTTCCATCGCGCACCCCGCGCCCTGGGCGGTCATTGCCTTTACGCCCGCATACGCCGCTGCGGCCCGTCTTGCCGCAGCCTGCATGCCCGCCCTGCTTGGCGGCGTGCCCCTTGTGGGGGCCGTGTGCGTGGGCGGCGCGCCCGGCAGGAATGCTCTGGTCACGTTGGAGCTGGCAGGCGTGGAAGATATTTTTGTCATGGACAGCGCAAACCTCTGCACCCTGCTGGAAGAAACCCAGCCAGGGCCGGGGCGGCTGGTGCTGCTGCACAGGGGCGAGCTTGACGGCGTGGCCGGAGCCGCACGGGCGCTGGAACTGCCCTGCTACGAGGAACGGCGTTCGCCCATCCTGTGCCTGCCCAAGCCCGAAGCCTTTGACCTTGAAGCGCTGGCCTTTGCGCAGGCCGAGGCTCTGGAAACTGCGCTCGACACCTCCTTGCGCCTCACCCCTGACGCCACCTACCTTGCACCCGTGGCAGCCCTTGGGCATTGCCGCGAGCGCCGCACCGGGCCATTCCCCTATAGTGGCGCGCCCGCGCTCACGCCGGGCTGCGAGGGCTTCTGGCTGCACCCCGGCCTCACGCCCGATTTCTTCCGCGTGCAGCGGCAGGCATTCGGGCTGCTGTAATCCGGCTCTATGCAACATTTGCGCGGCGCACAGTTCATCAGCCGCCCTCAATTGATTCTTCGCATAAAGGCTCTTTGCAAGCTGGCTGCCCAGCCTCCCCGCACAGCATGGGGATGCTGCGGCGGCCAGCCTTGCCCTGCGCCTGAAAAAGCCGTAATCATTCAGAAACACCTCTCCTTGGGAGCAAAGCCATGCCCAGCATCAAGCATATCCGCAACATAGGCATTATTGCCCATATCGACGCGGGCAAGACCACGCTTTCCGAGCGCATGCTGTTCTACAGCCGCAAAATCCACCGCATGGGCGAGGTGCACAACGGCTCGGCCACCATGGACTACATGCCGGAGGAGCAGGAACGCGGCATCACCATCATGTCTGCCTGCACCACCTGCCAGTGGGGCGAAAATACCATCAACCTCATCGACACGCCCGGTCATGTGGACTTTACCATTGAGGTGGAGCGCGCCCTGCGCGTGCTGGACGGGGCCGTGGGCGTGTTCTGCGCCGTGGGCGGGGTTGAGCCGCAGTCGGAAACCGTGTGGCGGCAGTCGGAAGATTTCAACGTTCCCAAGATCGCCTTTATCAACAAGATAGACCGGCTGGGCGCGGATTTTGAGGCCGTACTCGAGGCCATGCGCCAGCGCCTGCAAACCAACGCCGTTGCCGTGACCATCCCCCTTGGGCAGGGCGAGGATTTCCGCGCCGTGCTTGACCTTGTGAACGAGCAAAGCCTGACGTTTGATCCGGCGGATCAGGGCCAGACCATGCACCGCGCGCCCTTCACCGAAGAAGAAGCCGCCATCGCCGCCCCCTGGCGCGAAATTCTGCTGGAAAAGCTTGGCGAAGCCGACGACGCCTTTGTGGAACCCTATCTTGAAGGCACCTTCACCCTGGCCGACATCAACGCGGCCCTGCGGCGCGCCACGCTGGCCCGCACGCTCACACCCGTTTTCTGCGGCTCTGCCCTGCGCAACATGGGTGTACAGCCCGTACTTGATGCCGTGTGCGCCCTGCTGCCCTCGCCCGCCGATGTCCCGGCCCCGGTGGGGCATGATGCCGATGGTCGGGAAATCATTGTGGAAGCAACGCCCGATGCCCCTGCTGCGGCGCTGGTTTTTAAAGTGCTCATGGAAAATGGCCGCAAGCTGGCCTTTGTACGCATGTACGCGGGCCGCATCCGCGAGGGCGAAAGCCTGCGCAATACCGCCAGCGGCAAGGATGACCGCCTGGGCCGCATCTACCGCCCCCATGCCGACAGGCGGGAACAGGTGGAAAGCGCCGAAGCGGGCGAAATCGTGGTCGTGGTGGGCCTGCGCGGGCATACGGGCGAAACCTATACTGCCCGGGAGCGGCAGCTTGCGCTGGAAAGCATAGATGCCTACGCGCCCGTCATCACCCTTGCGCTGGAACCCCGCAATGCGGACGAAGGCAAGATTCTGGACGAAGCGCTGGCGCGCTATACGGAAGAAGACCCCACCCTGCTGGCGCGGCTGGATGACGACACAGGCTCCCGCATGGTTTCCGGCATGGGCGAGCTGCATCTGGACGTTCTGCTGGAGCGCATGCAGCGCGAATACGGCATCAGCCCCCGCGCGGGCAATCCGCAGGTTGTGCTGCGCGAAACAGTGCGCAAGGAGGGCGAGGCGGCTTCTGTTTTTGACCGCGAAATGGGCAAGGAGCGCCATCAGGGTTCTGCGGCCCTGCGCGTTGCGCCCCGCACCCGAGGCACGGGCAACGTGGTTGAAGTGGGCGACTTTTTACCGCAGGATGCCGCCGAAGCCCGCAAAATTCTGCCCAGGGTCTATCTGGACGCTGCCCTTGAAGGTGTGCGCGATGCCCTGCAATGCGGTGATCTGACAGGCTACCCCATTGAAGATGTGGCAGTGACTCTTACCGCAGTGGGCAGGCAGGAAGGCCTGACAACGGTTCCCGGTTGCCGCATGGCCGCCGGGCAAGCCCTGCGCGAGGCGCTGGCGGCGGCAACTCCCGTGGTACTTGAGCCTGTGATGCGCGTGGAAATTACCGTGCCGGAAGACTTCCTCGGCGCGTCCATCACATTGTTCACCACCTGCGGCGGCAAGGTTGAGGACATGGAAGACCACGGCGGGCGCAAAACCCTGCGTGGCACCGCCCCCCTGCGCCGCCTGTTCGGCTTTTCCACCGCCCTGCGCTCGGCCACACAGGGCCGCGCCGGGCTGGTAATGACCTTTGACCGCTTTGACCTGCCCTGAGGAACCATGCAGCACCAAGAATCTACACACGGCCAGCCCCGCGCAAAAAAAAGCCTCGGCCAGCACTTTTTGAAGCGCGAGGACATCTGCCGCCGTATTGCCACGCTGCTGCTGCCCAAGCCCGAAGATTTGGTGCTTGAGATCGGCCCCGGCCCAGGCGCGCTGACCCGCGCCATTGAGGAACAGCCCCACGCCCGCCTGCTGCTGCTTGAAAAAGACCGCCACTGGGCGGCTGAGCGCCAGCGCCTTGGCGAGGCCCGCACCCAGGCGGTGCTGACAGATGCCCTGCGTTTTGACTGGCGGCGCATCACGCCCGATAAACCGTGGAAGGTCATAGGCAACCTGCCCTACAACGTGGCTTCGCCCCTCATATGGGACATTGTTTCGCGCGCAACGGGCTGGCAGCGCGCGGCCTTTATGGTGCAAAAAGAGGTGGGCCAGAGGTTGGCTGCACAGCCCAATACCAATCACTATGGTGCGCTTTCGGTCTGGGTGCAAAGCTACGCCCGCCCGCGCATGGAATTTATTGTGGGGCCGGGGGCCTTCAGCCCGCCGCCCAAGGTGGATTCTGCCGTGCTCTCTTTTGATCCTCTGCCACCAGAGCGCAGGCCAGCTCACCCCGAAATTCTGTCTCGCCTCTTGCGCGTGTGCTTCCAACAGCGCCGCAAACAGCTTGGCGGCGTTTTCAGACGCAGCGGTCAGCCGGGGCTTGAAGCCGCGCTGGAAAAGACAGGCATCGACCCAAGCTTGCGCCCGGAAGCCCTCGCCAATAAAGATTTTCAGGCTCTTGCCGCTTTTTGGGCCGAGCAGCTTGACAATAATGCATAAAAAGTTTTGAGTTTACGCACTGTCTTTTAGAACGTAACGCTTGGCGGCTTTTGCCGCCTGAGCTTGCTGGCAGAACAACTCAAGCCGGGGAATTTTCAGGAGGATGTGCTGATGACTAAAGCTGATCTGGTTGAAAAAATCGCCGCCAAGGCAAACCTGACCAAGGCTGCCGCCGAGCGTGCCCTCAATGCTTTTCTTGCTTCTGTGGAAGACGCTCTTGTAAAAGAGTCCAAACTGACCCTTACGGGTTTTGGCACCTTTGCGGTAGAAACCCGCAAAGCTCGTCAGGGGCGCAACCCGCGCACCGGCGATACGCTGACCATTCCCGCCTGCAAAATTCTCAAATTCCGTCCCGGCAAAATGCTCAAGGACTCCCTGAATTAAGCTTGAGCCGTTATGCCCTGGCATAGCGGCTTTTGATTTGCGCCAGCAGCCGCAAGGCTGTTGTCGACTGCTTTTGCCCAGCGCAAGGCAGAGAAGCGCTTCGCCAACGGTGCACCCGGTGCCCCCTGCAAGATGCCTCTTTGCCTTGCCGCTGGGAATCAGCAATTTGAAAAGCTGCCACCTTTTGCGGAAAATATTCATTTTCCCGCACTTGAGGCTTGCCTTTTTCTAAAGTGCGGGCTAAAAGAGCAGTTCATATTTTGCGGGCCATGGTCTAGAGCCGTGCCCCACCGCCGAAGGGGGTGATTTTCTTGCCCGGAGTTTTTCTTAACGACGACGACTATAACTTCGATATCGCACTGCGCCGCTTTAAGAAGCAGGTAGAAAAGGCGGGCGTTCTTTCTGAAATGAAGAAGCGCCAGCACTACGAAAAGCCCAGCGTTATGCGTAAAAAGAAGAAGGCCGCCGCCCGGAAGCGGCTGATGAAAAAGATCAGGAAGATGAACATGGCCTAGGCAACAATGCCTTGCGCCGCTTTGCAGGGCATTGCCCGGTAAACGGCAGGCCGCGCGATGCAAAGCCATCGCTCCGTTCATTCGGCCAGTTATGCGGGAGGCCCCTCGGGCTTCCCGCGTTTTCTGCTTTTCTCCACCCTCCACCCCACCACCGCCATGACTGTCACCACCACGCTTTTTGAGCAGATCGACGTTGACTATATCAAAGCCTACAAAGCCAAGGACAGTGTGCGCCTTACCGTGCTGCGCCTTCTCAAGACGGCGGTGAAGAATCGCCTGGTGGAACTCAAGCGCCCCGGCGGCAGCCTTGCCGACGAAGAAATGCTTGATATCATCATCAAGGAAGGCAAGCAGCGGCAGGATTCCATCGACCAGTTCACGGCAGCAGGCCGCACCGATCTGGCCGACAAAGAAGCGGCGGAGCTTGTCATTCTCAAGGAATACCTGCCCAAGCCTCTTTCGCCAGAAGAACTTGCAGCCCTTATTGACGCCACCGTGGCTGAAGTGGGCGCAACTTCCCCCAAGGATATGGGCAAGGTCATTTCTGCCATCATGGCGGGCCACAAAGGCCGTGTAGACGGCAAGGCTCTTTCGGAAGCCGTCAAAAAACGCCTCCAGCCGTAGCTTCAGGCGCATTCCACCTGGGGAAAACCCCCGTTTCAGTGTCCCGTTTTGAGTTGGCATGCAATCTTGCGGGAGTCGCCTCGTTTTGGAGCAAACAGCCTTGAGCAGCTCACTTCCGCCCCTTGGGCGACTGCCCGAAAGCTCCGCAGCTACAGCTGCGTTTGCCGGGTAATTTTGCTGCTGCGCAAGGGCAGACTGCCCGATGGCTCACGATTTTTTTCCGCACCACGGGCAAGCGCCGTTTTTTGCGCGCAAACCCAATGCTTTAAGGCAGTTCACGCATGATTCACGCCCGCACGCTCAACGCCCTTGAATTTCACCGCATTGCAGACCACCTTTCGGAATTGTGCCTTTCCGGCGTTGGCCGGGAACGCGCCGGGGCCATTGCCCCCCTTGAAGATGCAGAGGCTGTAACGCTTGCCGCGCGCATCTATGAGGAAGCCGCCGACTGGGCCAGCCGCCCAGCCGCAGGCGGCGCTGTTTTCTGCGTCTGTTCCTTCCCCGATGTCAGCGGCATGCTGCGCGCTGCGGCCACCAGCCGCGCCCACGCCTTTCAGCCCGATGTAGATGCTTTCTGGGCGTTACGCGAGGTGCTGCGCCTTGCCAGGGACGCCCACGCTTCCATTGCCCAGCCAGAAGCCGCCACCCGCTGGCCGCATCTTATGGCCATGGCCGATGGCTCTCCTCTGCCGGTTCAGCTCACTGCGGCCCTTTTGCGCTGTATTTCTGACGACGGCCTGCTGCGTGATGAAAGCTCGCCCGAGCTGTACCGCCTGCGCGGCGAACTGCGCCGCCTGCACCAAAGCTGCATGCGCAAGGTCAAGGACTTTGCCCAGCAGTACAACATGCTGGCATACCTGCAAGACGAGTTCATGACCCTCTCGTCCGACCGTTACGTGCTGCCCCTCAAGGCCAACTTCAAGGGCCGCATGCAGGGCATCATCCACGACTGGTCGCAAACGGGCGAGACCTGCTACTTTGAGCCCATGTTCTTGGTGGAGATCAACAACCGCCTTCAGGAACTGAAGCGCGAAGAACGCGAAGAAGAACGCAAGGTTCTGGTCTATTTGCGCAGCCTGCTTGAAGCGGAGCTGCCCGGTGCGCGCGCAGCCCTTGAACTGCTGGCCCAACTTGATGTTTTGCAGGCCAAGCGCAGGCTTGCCGCCCTCTTTGACGGCCGCTCGCTGCCCCTCACCCCTGTGGCGGAGGGCATTCAGCTTCTTGATGCCCGCCACCCCCTGCTCATGCTCAACCGCGTGGCAGAATCAGGCAAGGACGGCTCCAAGGCCGCCGCCGCTGCCCACAGCAAGGTGCGACCTCTGGATATCGTGCTGCGCCCCGGCGAGCGCGCCCTGGTCATCACCGGCGGCAATGCGGGCGGCAAAACCGTATGCCTCAAGACGCTTGGCCTCATTGCGGCCATGACCCTGAGCGGCCTGCCCGTGCCTGTGGGCGCGGGTTCGCACCTGCCTTGGTTCAGCAGGCTGGATGCCTTTATCGGTGACGAGCAGAGCCTTGCGGACAATGTTTCTACCTTCACCGCCCAGATCGAGCACCTCGCCAAGGCCTGGAAGCACCTGGACGCCAGCAGCCTTGTGCTGCTTGACGAATTTGGCGCAGGCACCGACCCGGCCCAGGGCGCTGCCCTTGCGCAGGCCGTACTTGACGAATTGCTGGACAAACATACCTTTGTTCTGTCGGCAACGCATTTCCCCGCGCTCAAAAGCTATGCCCTCACGCGCGAAGGCGCACGGGCGGCCTCCATGCTCTTTGATCCCCAAAGCAAAAAGCCTTTGTTCCGGCTTGCTTACGATCAGGTCGGGGCCAGTCAGGCACTGGATGTGGCGCGCGAACACGGCCTTGCCGAAAGCATTGTGCGCAGGGCGGAGCATTACCTTTTGCAGGACGGGCAAGACGCCACGGCCCTGCTTGGCAGGCTCAACGATCTGGCCGCAAAGCGGGAGGAAGAACTGGCGGAGCTCAAGCGCGAGCAGGATAAAACCCGCCGCCAGACGCAGGATCTGCGCGAAAAGCTTGAAAAGGAGCGCCTCCGTCTGCACGACGAGGTTCGCGCCCAGGCTGGCGACCTCATGCGCGCCTGGAAGGAAGGCCGCGCCACCCACAAGCAGGCGCTCAAGGAAATGTCGCGCCTGCGGGCCTCGCTGGCTCCCGCGCAGGATGAAACTGCGGATGGCGCGTCCGTGCTGCCCCAGCCCCAGACATTTGCGGCCGGGCAGGAAGTGTTGCACACCGTATTCAACAAGCGCGGCGTCATCACCGATGTGGACGAACGGCGCGGGCGGGTGCGGCTGGAAATGAACGGCGTGAACCTCTGGGCCGAAATGAAGGCCCTGCGCGTGCCGGGGCAGACAGCGCAAAGCCCCTCCAAAAGCGCCCTCAGGGGAGTTGTGGGCCGCACTTCCGCCAATGACGAGGCCGCATCCCTGCGCCTTGATATGCGCGGCATGCGCGCGGATGTGGCGCTGGCAGAGCTGGAACGCTTTATGGACAAGGCCTTGCTGGCCGGATTTTCAGAGGTGGAAGTGGTACACGGCAGGGGTACGGGCGCGCTGCGCCGTCAGGTACATGATTTTTTGCGGAGTTTCCCCGCTGTGGGGCAGTTTGCCCTTGCGCCGGAAGACCGGGGCGGCGATGGAATGACCATAGTAACCTTTCGCTAATTACGGGCGTGTGACCCATGCAGTCCAAGGACGCAATCCGCGCCATTAAAGAGCGCCTGAATATCGTTGACGTGGTGCGCCGCTATGTTGAACTCAAGCGCAACGGGCCGCGCTGGGTAGCGCCCTGCCCATTCCACCAGGAAACCAAGCCGTCCTTTTCCGTCAACGAGGATCAGGGGCTTTTTTACTGTTTCGGCTGCCACGCCTCAGGCGATGTGTTTGATTTTTACAGCCGCATCAACGGGCTGGAGTTTAAGGAAACGCTCGAACAGCTGGCTGCGGAAGCTGGCATTACCATTGACCGAGGCCCGCGAGATCCCCAACGGGACGGGCAGGAACGCAAGCAGCGCTCTGCGCGGCAGCAGATGCTGCGCATGTACGAGCTCGCGGCAGGCCATTTTGCCTCGGCCCTGCAAAGTCCCGAGGCGGAAGAATGCAGGCGGTATATAGAAAAACGCGGTTTGAGCGATGAGATAGTGCAGCGCTTTGGTCTTGGCTGGGCCAGGCGCGAATGGCAGTCGCTGGCTGATGCCCTGCGCCGTGCGGGCTTTGACATGCGCATGGCCGCAGAGGCCGGCCTTGTGGGGCAGGCAAGCAGCGGGCGTCCCTACGACAGGTTTCGCGGGCGGCTCATTTTTCCCATCAAGAGTCTTTCCAACCAGATAATCGCCTTTGGCGGGCGCATTATCGCCGATGAGGAAGAAGCCAAGTATATCAACAGCGCCGACACGCCCCTCTACAAGAAGGGCGAGCACCTTTACGGGCTGGCGCAGGCGCGGCGCGGCATTGTGACCAAAGGCCGAGCCATGTTGACAGAAGGCTACATGGACGTGCTCACCCTGCACCAGTTCGGCTACGACAATGCCGTTGGCGTGCTTGGCACGGCTCTGACGCCAGAACAGATAAAACGCCTTTCGGGCTTTGCATCGCAAATGACCCTGCTGTTTGACGGCGACCGCGCCGGACGCAAGGCAGCCTTGCGCTCGTGCGAAATGCTGCTCACGCGCGGCCTTTCGTGCAATGTGGTGATCATGCCCGAAGGTGAAGACATAGACAGTTTGCTGCGCGGAGCTGGCCCCGAGGCCTTTGAGGCCTTGCAGGCACAGGCCCCGGATGGTCTGCGCTTTTGCGTGGACGTGCTCAAGGCCCTGGCCCCGCGCGAAACAGTGGAATGGGCGCGCAATTTTTTGCGCCAACTGGATATTCCAGAGCTGATCAGCCCCTATATTTCACGGCTGGCGGCTCATTTGCAGCTTTCGGAAGCCGACCTGCGCGAGGGCATAGCCGGGGCGCGGGGGCAACGCAAAGACGGCCAGCCACAGGGGGGCTCCGCCTCGCGGACGCGCCAGAACATACGCGACCGCGAAATAATGATGTTTGCCGTGCGGTATCCCCACCGCCTGCGTGCTATGCAGGAAATGGGGGCAGACCTTGCCTTGAGGTCTGAAATAGCCCGGAGGCTGTGGGACAAGATTGAAACTCACGGCCCGGAAGAAGTGTTCCATCAGCTTGACGAACGGGAAAAAAACTTCTGGTGCAAATGTCGCGGCCCGGAAGCCGCGCCATGCGACAGCGGCGAAAAAGAACTCGAATTATTGCGACAGTCGCTAGATCAATACTACGCCTCAGCTCAGGCCTCCTCCCTGTCCGCTGCCATGCGGGCCAATACAGGCATAGGTGACTTTGAAGCTGATTTGGATTATCTTCGCGCACTTAAGGAAACCTTGGAGAAAGGGCATGAGCAATCTTAAAGATATCCAGCAGATACAATCCCTTATTGCCAAAGGCAAGGGCGCGGGCTTTCTGACCTTTGAAGAGGTCAACAAGGCTCTGCCTGTTGAAATGAGCACGCCGGAGCAATTTGAGGAAATCATCGGCATCTTTGAACAGCTCGAAATCGTCATTGTGGATTCGGAAAAGGACGGAAAAAAGATTTCCGCCGCCGCCACCGAGACTGACGAAGATATTACCGAAGGTTCGCTGGATCTGACTGAAGACGAGGACACAGCGGACTATTCCTCGCGCAGCACCGACCCCGTGCGCATGTACCTGCGCGAAATGGGCGCCGTGCCCCTGCTCGACCGCGATGGCGAAGTTGTCATCGCCAAAAAGATCGAAATGGGTGAACAGGACGTGCTCTACGCCCTGGTTGAAGTGCCTGTGGCCGTTGAAGAACTCATCAATGTGGGCGAAGACCTGCGCCAGAACCGCGTCAAACTGAAGGACGTGGTCAAAACCATTGAAGAAGACGACCCCAGCGAAGACGAAATGAACCAGCGCACCCGCGTTATTCTGCTGCTGGACGAAATCAAGCAGACCTTCAAGAAAAAACGCAAGATTTACAAAAAGCTGGACGCATGCGCCTGCATGGATCGCCGCGTTACCGCAGTGCAGAAAGAAATCATCAGCTTCAAGGATGAAATCGTCACCCGCCTGCGCGACATCAAACTGGAAAAGACGCTCATTGACCGCATCATTGAAACGGTCGAGGACTACGTGCGCCAGATGCACAACTGCCAGCGCGACCTGTCGGCCTACATTCTTTCCACCGGGCGCACCCAGGCGGAAATTCAGGCCATGTTTGACGGCCTTGAAAAGCGCGAGGTCAACCCCAACGATGCGGCCCGCGACCTCAAGCTGAGCGTGGACGAGCTGTTTTCGTTCAAGGAAATGATCATCGGCAAGATCGAAATTCTCAGCCGCCTCCAGGAAAAGTGCTGCCATAACGTCACTGATCTTGAAGAAGTGCTGTGGCGCATCAAGCGCGGCAACACCGCCGCCATGCGCGCCAAGCAGGAGCTGATTCGCTCCAACCTGCGCCTGGTTGTTTCCATTGCCAAAAAGTACACCAACCGTGGCCTCCAGTTCCTTGACCTTATTCAGGAAGGCAACATCGGCCTGATGAAGGCCGTGGACAAGTTTGAATACCAACGCGGTTACAAGTTTTCGACCTACGCCACGTGGTGGATCCGTCAGGCCATTACCCGCGCCATCGCGGATCAGGCACGCACCATCCGTATTCCCGTGCACATGATCGAAACCATCAACAAGCTTATCCGCACCTCGCGTTACCTTGTGCAGGAACTGGGCCGCGACCCCACGCCCGAGGAAATCGCCGAGCGTATGGAATACCCGGTGGAAAAGGTCAAAAAAGTGCTCAAGATCGCCAAGGAGCCCATTTCGCTTGAGACGCCCATTGGCGATGAAGAAGATTCGAGCCTCGGCGACTTTATTGAAGACAAAAAGGCCGTTGCACCGGCTGAAGAAGTCATCAATACCAAGCTGTCCGAACAGCTGGCCGCCGTGCTGGCCGACCTTACCCCGCGTGAAGAACAGGTGCTGCGCAAGCGCTTTGGCATTGCAGAAAAGAGCGACCACACCCTTGAAGAAGTGGGCAAGCTCTTCAATGTCACGCGCGAACGCATCCGGCAGATCGAGGCCAAGGCCCTGCGCAAGCTCCGCCACCCCGTTCGCAGCCAGCCCCTGCGTTCCTACTACGAAAACTGATTCATTGCGCAAGCCCGGCGGGTTGACCTGCCGGGCTTGCACGGTCATTATCCCATTGACCCTTACGCCACTCTGACAGCAACGGACGAGCACCGCACCCATGCTGAGCCACATGCAACAGCTTTTCCGCTGGCCCCATTTTTCGGGCGGCAAAAATCATACTATAGCGCAAGCCTTTGCGCTTATTCTTCTGTGCCTGCTGGCACTGACAAGTGCTGCTGGCGCTGCGCCTGCGGCAGAATCCCTGCCCAATCCACAGGGCAAGGTCGCCAAATGTTTTGACGGCGACACGTTAAAGCTCACGGACAGGCGCACCGTACGCCTTGCAGGCATTGATGCCCCTGAAATGGACCGGGGCAAGCATAAACCCCAGTACTACGCCCGCGAAGCCTTTGACCAGCTTACCAAGCTGGCTCAGGGCAAGGATGTGCGCCTTGTGGCCGTGGATGCCAAGGGCAAGGATCATTACGGACGCGTGGTGGCCGATGTTATCCTGCCTGACGGGCATTCCCTGTCCGACACGATGGTTCGCAACGGCGCGGCCTTTGTGTACCCGCACAACGACCTCAATCCCCATTTTCAGGAAAGGCTGCGCAAGCTCCAGCACGAGGCCATTGCCGCCCGGCGCGGCATGTGGGCGCAAGTGCTCACCCTGCCCGCCGCCAAAAAAACCTATCTGGGCAACCGCGAATCCATGCGCTTTTTCCCTACCGACTGCGCTGAAGTACAGCACATAAAGCCCCGCAATCGCGTGTTTTTCGGCACGCTCATGGATGCCTTTATGGCTGGCTACGCCCCGGCGCGTCCCTGCAACTTCTGGCCGCAAGTAAAATGAACACCACTTCTCCCCTGCTTGAGCAACAGGCTCTTGTCATATTTTCCGGCGGGCAGGATTCCGCCACTTGCCTCGCTTGGGCGCTCAGCCGATTCAAACAGGTGCTGACGCTGGGCTTTGACTACGGCCAGCGT
The DNA here is from genome assembly GCF_053570625.1 of Desulfovibrio faecalis. NCBI lineage: Bacteria > Pseudomonadati > Thermodesulfobacteriota > Desulfovibrionia > Desulfovibrionales > Desulfovibrionaceae > Desulfovibrio > Desulfovibrio faecalis. Next base: position 1,950,843 of record NZ_JBRBQR010000001.1, on the reverse strand, counting down.
CACTCTGTGGAGCTTGCCTGCCGCAAACGTGTCCGCGAGGGCATTGCCGCCCTCAATCCGCAGTGGGCGCAACGCCTGGGGCCGGACACCCTGCTTGGTCTAGATATTTTCCGCCAGCTGGCAGATACGGCCCTGACCTCTGACGCGCCCATTGAAGAACACGGCGCCAACGGCCTGCCCAACACCTTTGTACCTGGCCGTAACCTCATATTTATTCTGCACGCCGCTGCATGGGCTTACGCCAAGGAAATCCGCCACATGGTGCTGGGCGTCTGCCAGAGCGATTACTCCGGCTATCCCGACTGCCGGGACGACAGCATCAAGTCCATGCAGGTTGCCATAAACAGCGGCATGGACGCCAGTTTTACGCTGCACACGCCGCTCATGTGGCGCAGCAAAAAAGACGCCTGGATGCTGGCCCGCAGCCTTGGCGGCGATGCGCTGGTCAACCTGATTGTGGAAGAAAGCCACACCTGCTACATGGGCCAGCGCGGGCAGCGTTACCCCTGGGGTTATGGCTGCGGCGACTGCCCGGCCTGCCGTCTGCGCGCTGCGGGTTATACCGCCTATGCCGAGGCGCAGGCAGCCTGCGCGCAAAACCCGCTGGAGGATGAGGCCTGATGTCCAAAAAACTGCTCAGCGCGGATCAGGGTGTGGAAGCAGCCTGTATTCTGTTTCAGCTCAACAGCAAGACTGCCGACATCATCAATATGGCCAGCGGCGCGCAGATGCCGGATGAATATCTGTCAGGCCCCGGTGCGGATATGTTCTGCGCGGAGTGGCGGGCCTTTGTGCATGCGGTGGTTACTGCCGCCATCATGCATCATGCGCCCAATACCGTATTTTTGGCCTATCTGCGCCAGACGGGCAATCTGCTGGCAGCCGCCAGCAATGACTTTGACGGCGCGGACGAGAAAGCTGTCAACGCTGCCCTCAACGCCTTTGTGGACGGCCCCTTTGCCGAATACATGCCCCTGCTCGCGCAGGAACAGCAGGTTCGCTGCCCGGAACTGTTCTGCCAGCGCCTTGCGGTGCAGGCCGCAAACCTGCGCGGTCAGGCCACCCCGCCGGACGACCACGCCAAGGCCCGCCTCGCTGCTGTTATGGCCCTGATTATCAGCGCCGTGTGGGACAAACTGGAACAGTACGACATTCAGCCAGACTAGACGCGTAGGGCGGAATACTTTGATTTTGATTCAAAAGTCATAGGGTGTAGCACCGCAAAATAATTTTCCGCCCAGGATACAAAAGCGCCGGGATTTTGATCCAACAAAATCCCGGCGCTTTCTTTTTTAGAACGACTTTTGACTTATTTCTTTCCCAAAAGTTCCAGCATTGACTCGGCGATATTATTGGTGCGCAGGCCCACAAGCTCGCGCAGGCGCAACTGGCTGCCGTGCTCCACAAAGTGGTCGGGCAGGCCAAGGCGTTTGATGCGCTGGCCGCGCATAAGGCCACGGTCATTCCAGAATTCCAGCACTGCGGACGAAAAACCGCCAGCCAGCACGCCTTCTTCCACCATAAGGATACGATCAAAGTTCTGAGCGATTTCAACCAGTTGTTCTTCCGGCAAGGGTTTGATCCAGACAGGGTCAAACACAAAGGGTTTTACGCCTGTCTGACGCTCCACCATGGCCGCAGCTTCCAGCGCCGGATGCGCGCGGTTGCCCAGGGCTATCACTGCAAGGCCTTCGCCCTGTTGCAGCACTTCGCCCCTGCCGGGGGTCAGCAGGCGGGGCGCGCCGTCGGGGGCAACGCCAAAGGCGCTGCCACGCGGGTACCGCAGGGCACACGGGCCGGAATGGCACAGGGCTGTATGCAGGCAGTGCCGCAACAGATTTTCATCGCGTGGGGCCAGCATGGTAATGTTAGGAATATGCCGTAAATAGGCAATATCAAAGGCTCCGTGGTGGGTCGCGCCGTCCTCGCCCACAAGGCCCGCACGGTCTACGCAGAAGGTAACGGGCAGGTTTTGCAGGCAGACATCGTGCACAACCTGATCGTACGAACGCTGCAAAAAGGTGGAATACACGGCCAGTGCGGGCCGATAGCCCTGGCTGGCAAGGCCCGCCGCAAAGGTCACGGCGTGCTGCTCGCAAATGCCCACATCCACAAAGCGGTCGGGGAAGCGAGCGCGGAACTTGTCCGTGCCGGTGCCTTCGGGCATGGCTGCCGTAATGGCGATAATCTTGTCGTTATGCTCGGCAAGCTCGGTCAGCGTATTGCTGAACACCGTGGTGAACGAGGGCAGCTTGGCTGTGGAAGCCACAGGTTGCCCGGTTTCGGGCGTGAACAGGCCGATGCCGTGGTACAGTGTGGGATTTTTCTCCGCTGGGCCGTAGCCCTTGCCCTTCTGGGTGCGCACGTGCAGCAGCACCGGGCCATCCTCAATGGCGGCAGCCATTTCCAGATGGCGGCGCAGGCTTGTGATGTCGTGCCCGTCCACCGGGCCGATGTAGTTGAAGCGAAAAGCCTCAAACAGCATACCCGGCGTAAAGAAGGACTTGAAGCTCCACTCGCCGCGCATGGCGTACACTGCCAGCTTCTGGCCGATGCGCGGGATGGAACGCAGGAAATTGAGCACTTCCTTACGGGTTTGCCGCACCCAGCGCTGCGACAGTGTGCGGCTCAAAAACAGCGAAAGCGCGCCCACATTGGGGGAAATGGACATTTCATTGTCATTGAGCACCACAATAAGCCGCCGCCCCATGTGACCCGCGAGATTCAGCCCTTCAAAGGCCTCGCCCGCCGTCAGCGAGCCATCGCCGATGACAGCCAGCACGTGGTGCTTGAGACAGGAAAGATCACGGGCCAAAGCCATGCCCAGGGCCGCAGAAATGGACGTGGAAGAATGCCCCACGCCAAAATGGTCGTACGGGCTTTCTGCCATGCGCGGGAAGCCGGAAATGCCGCCAAATGACCGCAGGGTGTGAAAATCCTTGGCGCGCCCGGTCAGCAGCTTGTAGGCGTAGGCCTGATGGCCCACGTCCCAGATGAGCTTGTCGTGCTCCACATTAAAGGTCGCCAGCAGGGCCAGCGTCAGCTCAACCACGCCCAGCGAGGGCGCAAGATGCCCGCCGTTGCGGGAGACGGTTTCAATGATGCGGCTGCGCACCTCGCCAGCCAGTTGGACAAGCTGCGCGTCAGAAAACTTGTTCAGTTGCGCCGGGCTGCTCACAGCGTCCAGCAATGCGCTCTCTGTGGTGTCCATTTAGGCCGCCCTCGTTACCGTGTAGTCGGCCAATGCGCGCAGAAAATCCGCTTCCTGTCCGTCAAACGGGGCCAGCGCGTCCTGCGCGGCCTGTGCTTGCGCGCGCGCCAGTTCACGGCTTTTTTCAAGCCCCAGCAGGGCGGGATAGGTGCTCTTGCCCTGTTCCTCGTCGCTGCCCGCAGGTTTGCCCAGAGTTTCAGTGTCGGAAACCACATCAAGGATGTCGTCCGCAATCTGAAAGGCCACGCCAAGCGCAGCGCCGTAGGCGGCAATTGCATCGCGCGCGGGCGTTTCAGCCCCGGCAAGGATGGCCCCGCATACGCACGATGCCCGCAGCAGCGCCCCTGTTTTCATGGCGTGCACGGCGCGCATCTGCTCAAGCGTAATAGAAGACGCGCCCGTATAGATCATGTCCCATTCCTGCCCGCCCACCATGCCGGAAGACCCCGCCGCAAACGAAAGCTCGGCCACGGCGTCCAGCACACGGTCCGGGGATTCCGCAGTGCGGCACATGACCATGAAGGCGTCCGTCAGCAGACCATCGCCCGCCAGTATGGCCGTGGCTTCATCAAATGCCTTGTGATTCGAGGGCTTGCCCCGGCGCAGATCATCATTGTCCATGGCGGGGAGGTCGTCATGGATGAGAGAATAGGTGTGGATCATCTCGATAGCGGCAGCAAAGGGCATGCTGCGCTGTGGCGAAAGCCCGCACAGGGCGGCAGTGCTCAGGCACAAAACAGGGCGCAAACGCTTGCCCCCGGCTTGCAGACTGTACAGCATGGAATCCTTGAGCCTTTGCGGCACATCACGGCCGTCAAGACAGGTGGCCAGATAGGCTTCCACATCCTTGCCCCGTGCGTGCAGCAGGGCCTTCATGTCAGCAACGCTCATCATCGCCTATTCCGCCTCCTCTTCTGCGTTCAGCCCGCTTGACGCCACAGGGCGTGACTCAAGGGGACGAGCCTGACCATCCTGCCAGATTTCAAGCTCATGCCGGGCTTTGTCGAGCTGCTCGCGGCAATAGCGCGAACACGCCGCTCCTTCCTTATACAGGGCCATGCCCTTTTCCAGAGGCAGGTCGCCGCTTTCAAGCGCCGCAACGATCTCCTGAAGCCGGGCCATCTTTTTTTCAAACGTATTGTCTGTCTTGGCGCTCATGGATTGTTTCCCTTGGCGTTCCCGGTTGTCAAAAAAGGCTGCGGATCAACCGACTCGCCCTGAACCAGAAGCGAAAGATGCAGATGCGGCCCGGTAACACGGCCCGTGGCCCCCACCAGACCAATAACCTGCCCCTTGCGCACCTGATCGCCATTTTGCACCAGTATTTCAGAGAGGTGCAGATACGCGGTGAACACCCCTTCGCCGTGATTGATGTACACTACATTACCAGAGAAGTACAAATTCCCCGTAAGGCCCACCTGCCCGTCAGCGCAGGCAAGTACAGGCTGCCCCTGCGGGCCGCGCAGATCAAGGCCCTTGTGCACCCCGCGAGGCTGCCCGTTGAACACGCGCTTGAGGCCGTACAGGCTTGAAACATCGCCAGGCACAGGCCGCACAAAGGGCAGCACCCAGAAGCGTTCGGGCAGGCGTTGGGCCAGGGCCTGGCGCACCAACTCCCTGTCGGCCTTGATGCGCGCCATCTCCGCCGCCGGGGGATCAACATATTTTTTATCCACGTTCAGCTTCTGCACCGGACGGTCTTTGTCAAAAAAAACAATTTTGCGCGCTACAGCGGGGGCATCCTTGCCATTGCCCGTGAAGACGGCAAGATCGCACGCGGATTCCTTTTCTTCCAGCGGCACGGGCAGCAGCATGACGGCCTGCCAGCGCGTTGCAGCACCCGCAGCGGTGTTGGCGCTCACCTGCTCCGCCCTGGCCTCGTAGGTCTTGCCCAGCCAGCTGAACGTAAAGGACTTTGCGGGCGCGTCGCTCACCGCCAGGGCGGGAAAAGCATCCCCTCTGGCTACGGATTCGGGCGCGTCAAGCGCAAGGGCTGATGTGGGGGATGGCGCAGCAGGAACGGCTGAAGGAACAAAAAGAAAAGCCCCCGCCAACAGAACCATGAGCATGCGCGTGAGCACAAACATCAGCTATTCCGTCCTTGTTTTTTGGCAACCGGCACCGCGCCTGTATCCGAGTCAGGCGCACAGTCAGTTACAGCGTCTGGCGCAACATCTGGCAGCACATTGCTGACCACGGCAGCAAGGCTGCCATCCGCCAGCCGCACCGTGATGGCACTGCCCGCGGGGGCCGCCGTCACCGTGCGCAGCAGGCCGCCATCCGCACCACGCACAAGGGCATAGCCGCGCTTGAGGGGCGCGAGGGGATTGGCGGCTGCCAGAGCAAATTCGCATTTTTCCAGTTCCCGCCCTGTGCGGGCAAGCATTTCCTGCCCTGCCGACTGCAGGCGCTGCCGCACGGCATCATACCGCTGCTCCTGCGCGGCCAGCATGCGCGGCATGGCCGCAGCCAGACTGGCGGAAAGCGACTCGACCCTGCTGCCCAGCACATCCAGCCGCGAGAGGTTGAAGGCATTTTGCAGAGCGCGCTCAAACCTGTCGCGCCGGGCCTCCGTGGCATCGAGCCACTGCCGCGCGGCCCTGTGCAAGGAGCGGTGCAAGCCGTCAAGCTGCTCCGCAAGGCGGGCCTGATGCCGCATGGGCGAAAACCAGCGCAAGGCGTTTTCAAACTGGGCAAGGCTTTGCCCCGCTGTTTCCAGCCGCCGCCGCGCCGCCCGCACAAGAGCGGCCTCCGCCTCGTCAACCTTTTGCATCAGCTCGGCCCGCGCAGGCCAGAGCAACTGGGCCGCATGCGAGGGCGTTGCCGCGCGCAGGTCTGCTGTCATGTCGGCAAGGGTAACATCCACCTCATGCCCAATGCCCGCAAGCACTGGCAGACGCGACTCAAACACGGCCTCAGCCACGGCTTCTTCATTAAAAGCCCACAAATCTTCCAGCGAACCGCCGCCGCGCACCAGCACCACGGCCTGTGCCCAACCCTGCGCGTTGGCCTCGTGCAAGGCCCGCACAATTGAAGGCGCGGCTTCGGCACCTTGCACCAGAGCCGGGAACAGACGAATGCGCGCCCCGCTGCCCCGGCTGGCCGCAAGCTCCATAAAATCATGGAGAGCCGCGCCCGTTGGGGAAGTGATAAGGGCCACGCGCTGCGGATCGTACGGCAAGGGCCGTTTACGCTCGTGGCTAAAGTAGCCCAGAGCCGCCAGCTTGCGCTTGCTGGCCTCAAAGGCCTGCGCAAGCAACCCCTCGCCTGCTGGCTGCACCAGCTCCACGGCAAGCTGATACTGCCCGCGCGGCGCATACAGGGTGATGCGCCCTGCGCAGAGCACATCCAGCCCGTTGCGCAAAAGTTCCAGCGGCGAAGGACGCGGCGCGTCAAAAACTTCGCCTGTCAGCGGATCAAAACCCTGACTGTTCTGCCGCTGCATGTGCCTGAACCACACGCACTGCAACTGCGCATCGGCATCCTTGAGGGTAAAATAGACATGCCCCGAGCCGGGACGGGTAAGGTTCGTCACCTCGCCCCGCACCCAGACAAAGGGAAAACGTCCCTCAAGGGTTTTGCGCAGCTGTTCCGTGAGTTCACGGACAGACAGTATGGCTTCCTGCATGGTGCTCCGTGTGCGGCAGTATATCAGAAAACGTCGTTGAGATTTTGTTGCTGAAGGGGCGCTAAAAGCGCCCCTTCTACCAAAACCAGCAGCTCTCCCCCTGCTGCGTGCGTCATGTTCTGCATCACGCCCAATACAAAGGGGAAGGCTTGTTTTTCGTCAGTACAGCCCCTAGGCCTGCTGCTGCGCCCACCCCTCGCGAACCTTGGCGGCCCAGGCGGAAAAGGCTTCAGCCATGGCATCGGCGGGCAGTTCGCCCTTTTCGCCGCTGCGGCGATCCTTGCATTCCACAATGCCCTTGGCAAGGCCCTTGCCGCCAACCACAAGCTGCATGGGAATACCCAGCAAATCAGCATCCTTGAACTTGACGCCGGGGCGTTCGTCGCGGTCGTCCATGAGCACGTCCACGCCCATATCCTTGAGCATGGCGTAAATCTGCTCGACCTTGGCGTTGACTTCTTCATTGCGCGGGTCAAGGTTCAAAAGGATGCAGTCGTAAGGAGCCAGCGGCGGCGGGAACACAATGCCGTGCTCATCGTTGTTCTGCTCGATGGCTGCGGCGGCCACGCGGGAAACGCCGATGCCGTAGCAGCCCATGATCATGATCTGTTCCTTGCCGTTTTCGTCAAGGAAGGCGGCATGCATGGCATCGCTGTATTTGCGGCCAAGCATGAACACGTGGCCCACTTCAATGCCGCGCGTCAGCTCAATGCGGCCACCGCAGCGGGGGCATGTGTCTTCTGGCGTGATGGCTCGCAGGTCGGCCCAGGCGGTCACCGTGGCGTCGCGCTTGAGGTCAACATGCACAAGGTGGGCATCGCCGGCGTTGGCACCTACCACGTAATCTGTAGCGCCTTGCAGCTCGGCATCGGCGTAGACCGGAATTTCCAGCCCCACAGGCCCGGCAAAGCCCACCGGTGCCTTGGTGATTTGCTGCACGGTGGCAGCGTCGGCCATGACCACATCCTGCGCGTTGAGCAGGTTCTTGAGCTTGATGTCGTTCACTTCGCGGTCGCCGCGCACAAGCACGGCAACGGGCTTGCCGTCCACCTTGAAGAGCATGGTTTTGACAACGGAGGAGGCAGGCACCCCCAGCAGGGCCGCCACTTCTTCCACCGTGTGGGCATTGGGGGTGGCGACCTTTTCCGCCGGAGCGCAGGTCTCCGTGCAGGGCTTGCCGTTCCAGGCCACTTCGGCGCGCTCCACGTTGGCCGCGTAATCGCAGTGATGGCAGAAAGCGATGGTGTCTTCGCCCGTTTCAGCCAGCACCATGAATTCGTGCGAGAAGTTGCCGCCGATGGAGCCGGAGTCGGCCTCAACTGGGCGGAACTTGAGGCCAAGGCGCTGGAAAATACGCTTGTAGGCCGCGTGGCAGGCCCAGTAATTCTGCTGTGCGCCTTCTTCCGTGGCGTCAAAGGAATAGCCGTCCTTCATGATAAATTCGCGCCCACGCATGAGGCCGAAACGGGGGCGGATTTCATCGCGGAACTTGGTCTGAATCTGGTACAGACGCACAGGAAGCTGACGGTAGGAGCGCACTTCGCCGCGCACGAGGTCGGTGATGACTTCTTCGTGCGTGGGGCCAAGGCAGTATTCGCGCTCGTTGCGATCCTTGAAGCGCAGCAGTTCCTTGCCGTAATGCTCCCAGCGGCCCGATTCTTTCCACAGGTCGGCGGGCTGCACCATGGGCATGAGCAGTTCTTCAAAGTAGGCGGCGGCCATTTCTTCGCGCACGACGCGGCTTATTTTTTCAATCACCTTCAGGCCCAGCGGCAGATAGGTGTACATGCCCGAGGTAAGCCTGCGCACCATACCGGCGCGCAGCAAAAGCTTGTGGCTGATTACCTCGGCATCCGCCGGAGATTCCTTGAGGGTGGGAATATAGCAGTTGCTGAAACGCATTACTGTGATTCCTTTTCGTTGAGCAGTTGTTGCAGTTCTTCCATAAAAGCCGCCAGCAGGGCCTCCTGCCCTTTGACCGAGCGGATGACCTCGCCCTTGCGAAATATGATGCCCTTGTCGCGCCCGCCCGCAACGCCCAGATCGGCCTCGCGGGCCTCGCCCGGCCCGTTGACCACGCAACCCATGACCGCCACCTTGATGTCGGCCTTGGAGGTGGCTAAACGGTCTTCCACCGCACGGGCCAGCGAAAACAGGTCAATCTCCGTGCGCCCGCATGTGGGGCACGAGATTATTTCCGGCCCGCGCGAGCGCAGGCCAAGGGCGCGCAATATTTCCCACGCCACGGTTACTTCTTCCACCGGGTCGGCGGTGAGCGAAACGCGCAGGGTGTCGCCAATGCCCTCGTGCAGCAGAATACCAAGCCCCACGGCAGATTTTACCGTGCCGCGCATGAGGCCCCCGGCCTCGGTAACGCCGATGTGCAGGGGGTAGTCGCAAGCTTCGGCAAGCTTGCGGTAGGAGGCAATGGTATCAAGCACAGAGGAGGACTTGAGCGAAATTTTGGTATTGTAAAAGCCGCGCGCCTCAAGCATGCGCACATGGGTGAGAGCACTTTCCACCAGCGCCTCGGGGCAGGGGCCGCCGTACTGCTGGAGCAGGCGCTTTTCTACCGAGCCGGAGTTTACCCCCACGCGAATGACCGCCCCGTGGGCCTTGGCGGCATCCACCACGCGGTCCACGTGCTCCTTGGGGCCGATATTGCCGGGGTTGATGCGCAGGCCTTCAAGCCCGGCCTCCAGCGAGGCCACAGCAAGGCGGTAATCAAAATGTATGTCCGCTATGAGCGGCAGGCGCGTACCCGCGCGGATGGCTGGCAGGGCCGCAACGGCGGCCTCGTCCGGCACAGCGACGCGCACGGCCTCGCAGCCGCGTGCCTCAAGCCGCGCAATCTGCGCAAGCGTTGCCTCGGCATCGCGGGTGTCTGTATTGGTCATGCTCTGCACCATAACAGGCGCACCGCCGCCAATGGAAAGCCCGCCCAGACGGATGGCGCGGGTTGTGTGCTTTTGCATGCTTCCCTCACAAAAACGAGTGGAGCCACGGCCTAAAGCCACGTCACTCCGTAAACGAGTCTTCTATGCTATTTCCCCCTGCAAGCCAAGTGCGCGCAGCACGGGCCTCGCTGCGGCCTTTGCGGCAAGCCTTGCCGCATGCATGGAGTTTATGTGCCGCATAAAACCCCATTTGGACAGCATGGCAGTAAGCGACCGTGGGGCAAATACGATGTATGGAACGTGTCTTGCAAAGTTCTGAAAAAAGGCCTCAGGCTGACGTTTTTTCCGTCAGCACTCAAGTTGACGGCCATTGTGACGATAAGACTATGGTAAGAGCAGTTCCGCTGGGCTGTGGGCAATAGCCCCCGGCAAGCGAGGAATTATCCCGCCTGGGATCCATCGGGATCACGGCGCGAGGAGCTGCATCAGAGCAATTTCACTCGGGGTTTGTATGCATATAATGCCGCGTCTTCTTATGCTTTGCGCACTTTTGCTGCCGCTCTTTTCCGGCTGTAGCAAAAGCGGGCCTTCCGCGCTTTCGCCCGGCTATACGGACGCCGTGGAGCTGAAGCTCAAAAGCCGCGAACTGGCCGAGCAGATGCTTGCCACCATGCCCAACGACGCCATTCAGGGCTTTGTGGCCATGCCCACGGCCTTTGTGAACCAGAACAACACCTCGCAAAGCTCGCCCATGGGCCGGTTCATGGCTGAATCTCTGTTTTATGAATTCAACCAGCGGGGCTTTCCCACGCGCGAATACAGGCTGAACGGGGCCATCAACGTGCAGGGCGGGCGTGATGACCTTGCACTTGCCGCCAACCAGATGGTTTCAACCACAGGACAAAAATGGGCCGCCCTTGTTGTGGGCACCTATTATGTGGACAAGGACGCAACCTTTATCAACGCCCGGCTGGTGCGCGCCAGCGATGGCCTTGTGATGCGTACGGGCCAGCTTGTGCTGGTGAATACGCCCATTGTGACGCGCATGGCCGAGGCCGACGCGCCACCGCCAGTAAAGGCCACAGCCAGCAGCGCCCCAGCCAAACCGGCCCCAACTTCGCTCTATACGCCTGCCAGCAGCATCAGCAGCGGCACGCTTGTAATCAAACAAGGCCGGTAAGCCGGAATTGCCATGAAAAAAACGTTGAACAACATCTGCGCACTTTGCCTTATGGCCGCATGCGCCCTGCCCCTTGCGGCACTGCCAGCCAGCGCGCTGGCCGACAGCATGTCGTCTTACAACGGACAGGCCAATGATGCCCAGGCAAAGCGCGAGGCAAAGGAACGGGCCAACTATCTTTCTGATGCCAACGAGCACAGCATGGTCTATCTTGGTCAGGCCCGTCAGTTCCGCGAACAGGGACGCTATGAGCTTGCGCGGCAGCGCTATCTTCAGGCTCTTTCCATCTGTGCCGACGACCAGACCCTTTATGTCATAAAAAGGGAGCTGAACGGCGTTGAACTGCTTTTGCGCACCATGCGCTGAGGATCACCATGAACCGCTTTTTCATTACCATTCTTGTGCTTGCGGCCCTGCTTTTTCCGCTCACGGCGGCGGCAGCCGGAAACGTGCCCACTGCTGCCGTGAGCATTGCCAAGCAGCTTGACGAACAGATCATGATGCGCTTTTCGGGCGACAGTCAGGACATGAGCCGTAAAGACCGCGAATCCTTGGCCCGCGCCCGCATCATGATCATGGGCACCACCCCGGTCAACATCAACAACCTTGATGAAGCATCCCCGCTGGCGCGCCAGATGACGGAAGAAATCTCCCGCTGGCTCATCAATGCGGGCTACCGCTTTCAGGAACTGCGCAAGGGGCGCGATATCCGCTTTGACAAGCTCAAGGGCGAATTTATCCTGACGCGCGATGTGCGCCAGCTTGCCAGCCCCAGCGGCACCAGTCAGGCAATACTGGCGGGCACCTATGTGACCACCAGCGATCAGGTGCGCTTCAGCATCCGGCTTATCCACACCTCAAGCAATGAGGTACTGGCCATGGGCACGGCCACTGTGCCCATTACAGACGACCTGCGGCCCCTCGTGCGCGAACCCCGCCCCGGCGACGGGCTTGCACCCTCCGTGAGCACACGGCTTCAGTAGCGTCCTTGCCTCATACGCGCTTTGCGTCTATAACATGCCCGCGCCTGTCTGTTTGACGGCGCGGGTTGCCTTTGTGGCAGCCGCTGTTTTCAAAAATTCCGTTTTGCCCGCCGGGGCAATTGCGTAAACGATCCGTGAACCCGGGCCGCTGATTTTGCAGGCGGCCAATCCCGCGCGGGCACGCCGCCCACTGCGGGCTATACGCCTTTTTGCGCGCAGCAAGGAGACAACATGTCGCTCAGTATTGGTATTGTGGGCCTGCCCAACGTTGGCAAATCCACCCTTTTCAACGCCCTGACCAAGGCCCAGAATGCCCAGGCCGCCAATTACCCTTTCTGCACCATCGAACCCAACAAAGCCACGGTGGCGGTGCCGGACAAACGGGTGGATGCCCTGACCGCCAAGGCCAAGCCCAAGAAGACCATCTACGCCAGCGTGGATTTTATCGACATTGCAGGTCTGGTGCGCGGCGCAAGCAAGGGTGAAGGGCTGGGCAATCAGTTTTTGGGCAACATTCGCGAATGCGCGGCCATTGTGCATGTGGTGCGCTGCTTTGAGGATGAAAACATCACCCACGTGGACGGCGGCGTTGACCCCCTGCGCGATGTGGACACCATTGAAACCGAACTGCTGCTGGCCGACCTGCAAAGCGTTGAAAAGCGTCTGGACAAGCTGCAAAAGCTTGCCAAGTTTGACAAAAACGCCAAGGCGTCTGCAGAAATCATGCAGACCCTGCTGGCTCAGCTTAACGACGGCAAGCCCGCGCGGGGATTTGACCTGCCTGATAACGAAAGCTTCCTGACCACATGGCGCGAACTTGGCCTGCTCACGGCCAAGCCCGTTATTTATTGCGCCAATGTGGATGAAGCCGCTGTTGCCGAAGGCAATGAATTTTCCGCAAAACTTGAAGCCTTTGCCAAGGAACGCCAGTCGGGCTTTGCGCGCATCTGCGCCAAGCTTGAGGAAGAACTGCAAGGCCTGCCCGATGAGGAACAGGCGGAACTGCTCTCCTCCTACGGCATTGATGAAAGCGGCCTTGTACGCATCATCCACACCGGCTACGCAACCCTTGGCCTGTACAGCTACTTTACCGCCGGGCCGGACGAAGTCCGCGCCTGGACCATCCACAAGGGCTGGAAGGCCCCGCAGGCCGCTGGCGTTATCCATACCGACTTTGAACGGGGCTTTATCCGGGCCGAAGTTATTTCCTACGCCGACTACATGAGCCACGAAAGCGAAGCCGCTTGCCGCGCCGACGGAGTCTTGCGCGTGGAAGGCAAGGAATACGTGGTTAACGACGGCGATGTCATGCACTTCCTGTTTAACGTGTAGGGGCTGTTTCTAAATAATTCTTTTGGCCGATCACTGCGTCATCCAGCATTTTTTACTCCTGTCATGGACAAAAAGCGCTGCTGTCTTTATCCGTAGCTTCCTTCGTCGCAACGGCAAAAGCGAGTCCACTCCTGTCGTAAAAAATACTGTTTTCCTTGTCCTCGGCGCAAAATCTTTTATTTAGAAACAGCCCCTAGAGCAGATTAACTTTGAAATACTTCTCATTTCAAAGTGCTCATTATATAAGGCCAAAAGGCTCTGTTCCTGTGGAACAGAGCCTTTTTTATGACAAAAGCCGCCCGGAGCTGACGCTCCGGGCGGCTGTATTGTCTCATGGTCTGGGGGCTGTTCCTAGTTGGCGCGGCGGCCAATGCAGAAGTACGCAAACCCACGCTGCGCCATGAAGTTGGGCGAGTACAGGTTGCGGCCGTCAAACAGCAGGGGGGCGGTCAGCAGGCCCTTGATCTTGTCGAAATCGGGGTTGCGGAACTGGTTCCACTCCGTAACCACCAGCAGGGCCTGAGCGCCTTCGCATGCGCCGTACTGGCTGTCCACAATTTCAACCAGCTTATTATCTTTGAAGATTTCGCGGGCATTATCGGCGGCAACCGGGTCAAAGGCGCGAACCTTCATGCCGGCGGCGGTAAGCTCGTTGACAATGCTGATTGCAGCGGCTTCGCGCATGTCATCGGTATTGGCCTTGAAAGCCAGCCCCCACAGCGCAAGGGTTTTGCCCTTCACGCCGCCCTGCGGAGCAAAATATTCCATGATGCGGCCAGCCATGTGCTTTTTCTGCCGGGCGTTGACGTCTTCCACAGCGTTGAGCAGCTTGGGTTCCACGCCAGCCTTTTCAGCGGTGTGGATGAGCGCCTTTACGTCCTTGGGGAAGCACGAACCGCCGTACCCCACGCCGGGGTAGATGAACTGATAGCCAATGCGGGTGTCGGAGCCGATACCGGTGCGCACGTCACGCACATCCGCGCCCACTTTCTCGCAAATGGTGGCGATTTCGTTGATAAAGGAAATTTTGGTGGCAAGCATGCAGTTGGCCGCATACTTGGTCATTTCTGCGCTGCGCACGCCCATGACGATGATCTTGTCGCGGGTGCGGGCAAAGGGCGAATACAGTTCGCGCATCAGCGAAGCAGCACGGTCGGAATCCGTACCAAGCACAACGCGGTCGGGCTTCATGAAGTCGGAGATGGCGTCGCCTTCCTTGAGGAACTCAGGGTTGGAAACCACGTCCACCTTGTAGGACACGCCGCGCGCGGCAAGCTCTTTTTCCACGAGCGCGCGCACTTCGTCAGCGGTACCCACGGGAACCGTGGATTTGTCCACAACCACGAGGTCGTTCTGCATGTGGCGGCCAATTTCGCCAGCCACCTGACGCACATAGCTCAGATCGCACGAGCCGTCGGGCTGGGGCGGGGTGCCAACGCAGATAAAGGCGCAGTCGGCATCCGCAATGCCATCTTCAAGACGGGTAGTAAACTTGAGGCGGCCATCAGTACGGCTGTGGCGAACCATGGGTTCAAGACCGGGTTCAAAAATATGCACGGAACCGGCATTGAGCTTTTCCACCACAGCCGGGTTAACATCCACGCAGGTCACGGTATTACCCATTTCAGCAAAGCACGCGGCGCTGACCAAGCCAACATAGCCGGTCCCGATAATGCACAACTTCATACAAAATTTCTCCGTACGTTCCCACAGCCAGCGCGCTTGACGTTACAGCGGGGAACGGGTCAGAATAGTTTAGGTTGAAAGGCAACCAATACGCTAATTTTTTTTAATGGGCAACAGCCCTATTTGCAGTACATTCCGCCCGTACTGCATATGGTGGATAACTGATGATCATAGGCATTGGGACAGACATTACGGAACTGGCACGTATCAAGGCAAGTTACGACAGGTTTGGGGAGCGCTTTTTGCAAAAGATCCTTACCCCAGATGAACTGAAACTCGTGCCGGAAAGCCCTATTGCCTACATTTCCGGTCGGTTTGCCGCCAAAGAGGCAGCGGTCAAGGCGCTCGGCACTGGCTTTAACGAGGGAATTGGCCCTCACCATATAGAAGTGCTGCGCGGCCCTGCGGGGCAACCCCAACTCCATTTGCACGGCCCTGCACTTGTGCGGGCTGAAGCTCTGGGCATGCGCGCCGCCCACATTTCCATAAGTCATGACCGCAACGCCGCCGTGGCGGTTGTGGTGCTGGAGGCATAGCATGCCCACCTCATTTGACGATCTGCTCCCTCCCCTTCCCCTGCCTGCTGAAATGCGCCAATGGGATGCGGAAGCCATAGCCCTTGGCCTGCCCGAAGAACTGCTGATGGAAAATGCCGCCAGAGCGGCCTTTGACGTTCTGCGTGAATACCAGCCACGGCTGGCGGGTCTGCGCGTCTGGCTGCTTATGGGCAGCGGCAACAACGGCGGCGATGCCGCATGCCTTGCGCGGCATTTGCTGGACGTGGGCGCGGAACCGCTGGTGCTGCACACGCGGCCCCTTGCCTCCTGCAAGGGAGCCTGCGGTAAACATGTGCGCATTGCCAGAGCCGCAGGCGTTGCCTTTGAACGCTGCCGCCCGGCGGTCTTCCGAAGAGCGGAGCTCCCCCATATTTTTGTGGACGGCCTGCTGGGTACAGGCTTCAGTGGTCAACTGCGACCAGATGCGCTGGAGCTTGTGCGCTCGGTCAATACGCTGCAAAACCGTGCCTTTGTGCTGGCGCTCGACATTCCCTCGGGGCTTGACGGACGCACCGGGCAGCCCATGCCGGAGGCTGTGCGCGCCACAGCCACAGTCAGCTTTGCGGCCGCCAAGCCGGGGCTGGCCTTGCCCGAGGCGCGCCCCTGGACGGGCGCACTGCACGTGCGCAGCATTGGCATTCCCCTTGCCGCCCGGCGCAAGGCCCCCTGCTCTTTTTACGTGGCTGACGGGCATTGCCTCGCCCCACTTGCGGCGATTCAGCCCGGAGGCTTCAAAAACTCCTACGGGCATGTGCTGGTGGTTGGTGGCGCGCCCGGTCTTGGCGGAGCAGCGCATCTTGCCGCCCGTGCGGCCCTGCGCGCAGGCGCAGGCCTTGTAACCGCCGCCGCGCCCGGTGCTGGCATTGCGGATATCAAGAACGGCTGGCCCGAAATAATGACCCTGCCGCTGGGCGAGAGCGAACGCCAGTGGCCCGCCAGCCTGCCGCAAAACTTTTTGGAACTGGCCCAACGCTGCGCCGCCCTTGTGGTCGGCCCCGGCATGGGCCGGGGGCAGGACGCTGCGGCCATTATTGAAACTCTTTTGGCCCTGCCCCACAGGCCGCCAACAGTATTTGACGCCGATGCCCTGGTGCTGCTGGCCGGGCGGCAAGACCTGCTCAAGCGCATAACCGCAGATGATATTCTGACGCCCCACCCTGGCGAAGCGGCAACCCTGCTCGGCTGTTCCGCAGCGGATGTTCAGGCCGACCGGCAAGGCGCGCTTGAGCGCCTGCGCGGCCTCTGCCGTGGCGTAATTATTCTTAAAGGAGCGGCAAGCCTCATAGGGCAGGCTGACGCGCCAACACTGCTCTGCCCCTACGATGTGCCGCAGCTTGCGGTGGGCGGCTCCGGCGATGTGCTGGCGGGCTGCGCTGGCGGGCTGCTTGCCAGAATGTTGCCAGGTATGCAGACCGCAATAGAGCAAGCGCAAGTACACAACAATACCGCAAATCAGCCCTTAACCCCATCCCACATGCTGGCCGGGCAGGCAGCGGCCCTGCACGCCCTCGCGGGCAAAAACCTTGCCGAACAATGGCCCCTCAGGGGCAATACGCCTTCGGCAGTGGCGGATGCATTGCCGCAAACCCTCTCTGCCTGCATGGCAGCCTGCGAATCAAAGGACGACATTCTGCCATGGCCCAGATAATCCTGCGCAATCTTTCTGATACCGACCGCCTTGGACACATGCTTGCCGAGGCTGTCGCCACCTGCGGCATTGCGGCATTGTTGCTGCGCGGCCCGCTTGGCAGCGGCAAAACCACGCTCACACGCGCCCTTGTGGAAGCCATGCCCGGCGGGGATCAGGCCGAGGTGGGCAGCCCCTCGTTCACGCTCTGCAACTACTACCCCACCAAGCCGCCTATTATACACAGCGATCTGTACCGCAGCCCCGGCAGCCTGCCCGATGAAATTGCCGAAGGTCTGGACGATCCGCAAATCCTGTCTGTGCTGGAATGGTCGGAATACCTGCCCGAGGCGGAAATGCCGCAAGATTATCTGGACATCTCGTTGCAACCGTGCGAAGAAGGTCGCCTACTGACGCTGCAAGCTCATGGCCCTATTGCTGCTGAGCTTTTGCGCCACCTGCGCCGAAATTGGCCTGTGGACAGTCCTGACCACGGGTAACCAGTTCCGGGGTGGGCTGACCTGTTGTACCCATCAAGGATTGAGGACAATGGATACAGGCATGAAAATTTTGGTCCAGAAATTTGGCGGCACTTCCGTTGCCAAGCTGGAGTGCATGAAGCAGGTACGCGAGAAAGTGCTGGGAGGCCTTGCCAAGGGGTATAAGGTCATTGCGGTGCTTTCGGCGCGGGCTGGCGACACCAACAAGCTGCTTGCCCTTGCTGATGAATGGTCTTCCACGCCTGACCGCGCGGAAGTTGATTCTCTCGTTTCCACTGGCGAACAGGTTTCCATCAGCCTGTTCACCATGCTGCTCAAAGATGCGGGCATTCGCGCCCGCTCGCTGCTCGGCTGGCAGATTCCCATCACCACGGACAACGATTTTGGACGTGCGCGCATTCGCTCCATCGACAGCAATTCCCTGCGCAAATACCTCAACGACTACGATGTGCTTGTGGTCGCCGGGTTCCAGGGTTGCACCGAAGATGGCCGCATCACCACGCTCGGGCGCGGCGGTTCGGACACCTCGGCGGTGGCGCTGGCCGCCTCCCTCGGCTCTGTGGAATGCGACATTTACACCGACGTTGACGGCGTTTACACCACCGACCCCAACATTTGCTCCACGGCCCGTAAAATGGACCGCGTCGCCTATGAGGAAATGCTTGAAATGGCAAGCATGGGGGCCAAGGTGCTGCATATCCGCTCGGTAGAATTTGCCAAAAAATATAAGGTTCCCGTGCGCGTGCGCTCTACGTTCAGCGATGATCCAGGCACGCTTGTCACTCAGGAGGACTCCACCATGGAAGCCGTACTCGTTTCCGGCATTGCATATGACAAAGATCAGGCCCGCGTGACCCTGCGCGACCTTCCCGACGTGCCCGGTACGGCTGCGGCGGTGTTTGGCCCTCTCTCCGAAAAGGGCATTCTGGTCGACATGATCGTGCAGAACACCAGCCAGGACGGCCACACCGACATGACCTTCACCATCTCGCGCAAGGATCTCAAGCAGACCTTGCAAATGATGGAAGAAGTTGCCCAAAAGACCGGCGCGCGCGAAGTGCTGCACGACGTGAGCGTTGCCAAGGTTTCCGCCATCGGCGTGGGCATGCGCAACCATTCCGGAGTTGCCGCGCGGGCATTTGCCGCGCTGACTCAGGAAGGCATCAATATCCTCATGATCAGCACCTCTGAAATCAAGATCACCATCCTGATTCAGGAAAAATACGTTGAGCTTGCCGTGCGTATTCTGCACGACACCTTCGGGCTGGACTGGGATCTGGGCTAAACGCCCGCAGACAAGTTTGCTGACATATTGAACAAAAAAACTCCCCGCTTCGGGGAGTTTTTTTGTTATCGTTTATTATCCAAGGCCGATGCTGGCCGTGGCAACAATCAGGTAAGGAGCAGTTGCCGCAGCGCGGGAACATCCTCACACAACTTGTCCGCCCCGGCTTCTTCAAGCTCGCCGCGCGAGCCGTATCCATAGAGTACGCCCACGCCGTCCATACCTACGGCATGCGCCCCCAGGATGTCATATTTTCGGTCGCCCACCATCAGGCATTGCGCCATATCCGCAACACCGCACAGGCCGCAGGCATGCCGCAGCACGGACGTTTTGCTGTTGCGCGGGCCGGTCAGCTCCGCGCCCGCCACATGGTCAAACAGGCCCGCAATGCCAAAATGCTCCAGGATACGCTGGGCAAAGGGTTCCGGCTTTGACGTTGCCAGCGACAGCACCCGGCCCTCGCGCCGCAGATCGGCCAGCATGTCTGCCACGCCGTCGTAAAGCGCATTTTCAAATATGCCCGTGACTGAATAATATTCACGGTATTTCTGCACGGCCAGTTCAGCCTTGGCTGTGTCGCCCCCAAACAGCTTGCCGAACGAATCCTTCAGCGGGGGGCCGATAAAATACAGCAGTTCATCGTCAGCCCGGGCAACATCAAAATACTTCAGGGCATGCTGCACAGAGCGGATGATACCGATCTTGGAGTCTGTCACCGTGCCGTCAAGATCAAAAAAAAGGTATTGCTTCACGAAGGGGATTCCTTGCTTCGGGTTTCAGACGAAGGACTACTCGCCGTTAAAGGGCGTATGCCGCCCGGTGCCGTCAACACCAAACTTGCTGTCCAGCGCCTTGTTGTCGCCCGGCGAGGTAAAGTAGCCGTTCATGGTGCGTTGCGGGACGCCCATGCCAAGCAGGGTACTCACAGAAACGAAATTGTAGCCTCTGCGGCGCAGTTCCGCCACAGTCTCGCGCAACAATTGCGCCGATCCCTTGGGCACGAGATTGGCGTGGAACAGCAAAATGGAGCCCGGTTTGGCCTGCGAGGCAACCAGATGGGCCTCGCGCCGCGCATGTTCGATATTGGTATTGTCTGCGCCGGATTCCGCCACCACATCCCACTGCACAACCTGCATGCCCAACTTCGCCAGCGCCTGCAAAGACTCGTCGCTGCAACGCCCGTAGGGCAAACGAAACAGTGTGGGTACAGGCTGAATGACCGGTTCCGGGCGACCCTGCGCCCTGGCATCGCGCAAGGCCTCCTCGCGCAGCAACTCATACTGCGCCTGCGTCCACAAAACCTGGGCGCGCAGGCCTGCCGGAGAAAGCAGGGCAAAATTGCCGTGCGACCACGCATGGTTGGCTATTTCAAACTGCGGCTCGGTCATAATTTGCAGCACACGTCGGGAATGGGTACGCATCCACTTGCCGCCCATAAAGAGCGTGGCCGGGATATGCTCGGCCCGCAAAAAGCCCAGAATATCCATATCGCAGCCGGTGGTGACGGTGTCCAGCTCGCAAAGATCAAAGGTAAGGGCAACCACCTTGTCCCCACCTGCCAGCGCTACCCGCCGGATGGTACCCACCGCATCGGGCCCGAGCGGAGGAAGCACCACGGCAGGCTCGCGTTTGACGGGCGGGGTTGCATCGTTGCGCAAAGCCTTGCGGGCATCCTGCGCATCGGGCGCCCATGAGGGGGACGAAGCAGCAGACACCGCATCAGCCGCAACAGAGGCAGTGCATATGCCCGCAAAAAAAAAGATAACGCCTGCCGAAAGAGCAACAATAAGCCGCAACCGCAAAACCGGGCTGACTGAGCTGAACATAGAGGGAAACTCCTGCGCCGCGCTACGGCGTCAAACAGCAACTATTGGGAACAATAGCCCACGGATTAGTGCGTTGTACACACAGTGAAGCCTTTTTCTGCCAAGCAGGTCTATATCCTTTACACAATCGGCGTACAAGCGTGGGGAGTGGCATCTATACCCACCTGTAATCACAAGAATTAATTCCCCAGCAAATTGCGTGTTGAATTTATTTTTCAAATATCGCATAATTTCAAAATCTATTTGCGGCGGCGTGTTGGCCTTGCGTGGGCATTACTGCGGGGTTTGCTATCTGCGAAGATCAAGGCAAAAACTTATATCCAGGCGATCAAGACCACATGTCCCACATCAAAATACCCGTTTCAACCCTACGTCCGGGGATGTATATTGTTGACCCCGGAATATCATGGCTGAAAGCCCCCCTGCTGTATATGCAGGAGGGAATTTTGGCGTCGGACGATGAGATCAACGGCATAATCCTTCAGGGATTTGCCGAAGCATACTACGACCCGGAACGGTCACGCGACGAAAATTCCGCAGCTCCCCAGCCAAACACCCCGCTTGCCATAGAACTACAGACCGCCAACAGAATTTATGAAGACGCCTACGAGAACGTAAAAAACTTTCTCGAAACCGCCAGAGGCGGCGCGCTTGATCTTACCTTTGCGCGCCCGCTGGTGGGCGACATCATCAA
Source organism: Desulfovibrio faecalis (assembly GCF_053570625.1). Lineage (NCBI taxonomy): Bacteria > Pseudomonadati > Thermodesulfobacteriota > Desulfovibrionia > Desulfovibrionales > Desulfovibrionaceae > Desulfovibrio > Desulfovibrio faecalis. Next base: position 1,929,437 of record NZ_JBRBQR010000001.1, on the reverse strand, counting down.
AAGCCTTTCGCGCAATGTTGACGCTCTGGTGACGCTTTCCCTGCTCAAAAAAACAGACGAATACACCTACGCCCACAGCGTTAACGTGACCATTTTTGCCGTTGCCTTTGCCAATTTTCTGGGTATGCCCGATGACCGCCTGCACAACGTGGGGCTGGCCGGGCTGCTGCACGATTACGGCAAGGCGCTGATTCCCAATGAAATTCTCACCGCGCCCCGCTCCCTGACGTTTCAGGAATTTGAGGTCATGCGGTCGCACGTGCTGCTTGGCGTTGAAAAAATCAAGCAGTTTTCAAGCGTTGAGCAAGAAGCCATTGAAGGCATTGCGCAGCACCATGAAAAGCACAATGGTACGGGCTATCCCAATCGGCTATCCGGCAAGCAGATTGGCGTTTTTGGTCGTATTCTTTCGCTCAGCGACGTGTATGACGCGCTTTCGTCCAGGCGAGCCTACAAGGGCGCACTCGCCCCCAACAAGGCGCTGGGCATGATGTATAAAATGCGCGGTCAGGCCTGGGCCCCCGGCTATGTGGAACGCTTTATCAAGATGGTGGGCATTTTCCCCGTGGGTACTGCAGTGGAGCTTTCAAACGAACACCAGGGCATTGTATGCCGCTCCAACCCCAATTTTCCCGCGCAGCCCTGCGTTCTTGTGGCGCGCGACCCTGATGGACGCGCCATTCAGCCCCAGTTTGTTGACCTCACGCGCTACATAGGCCTGCGTATCACGCGCTCTCTATCTGCGGCTGAAGCGGCGCATTTTGATATTCCGATGTTGCTTGGCGGCCCTGCGTAGGCCAGTTCACTGGTCCTCAGACAAGCACTATTCAGTACGCTCAGCCAGCAATCCACGGCATTTTCTGCCGCAAATACGCAATGTCCACATTTCTTTTACACATCCAGGCTTGCCCTCAGGTGCTGTAAACGCTATATACCGAGTAAGGGATAAACCTTTTATTTCAGCATGTTCACCATCTGGAATGCGGCAACGCTGCCCCAGAATTTGAAATGTCAAAACGCATCAGGCTTAAGGATAATTTTCATGCGCAGAGTTGATGTTTTGATCGGTGCCCTCAGCCAGCTGACTGGCCGGGATGAGGAAGCTGTAGCCCAGACCTTTGAAGCCATCATTTCCAGCAATCCAGATAAAGGCAAAGACCTGCTTGCGGAAATTACCTTCAGCGAGGCTTCGGCCATGCGCGAAAGACTCCTCAAGGACGGCCCCGATGTGCTGGCCCGCCTTGTGAGCAGAGTCAGCGACTAAAACCGCCCCGGGCATTCTGCCAAGGGCGGTCAGGCTCATATCAAACCCAGTCTTGCGGTATTTTGCTGCCAGAGCGGTTAGTTAGCGCGCCTGAGCTGTGCAGAACGTGCCAGGCTGGCCTTGCGGTATGCCGCAAAGGCTACCAGCATGCTTGGGGCGTCAGGGTTTCAATGAGCTTCCACTGAGCGGCAAAGGCCTTCTGCGAGCTGCGCGATTCTGCATAGCAGCGGGCCTCGCGCTTCATGGCAAACAGCGTGGCCTCGTCGCTTGCCAGAGCCACCATGGCCGAGGCATAGGCCTCTGCCGTTTCCTGCCGCACCACTATACCGCTTTTATCCGGCACCACGTTTTCTCTGGGGCCGCCCTGCCCGCTGACCACCACTGCCAACCCCGCAGCCTGCGCCTCCAGTACAACCTTGCCATACGTATCTGTGGTTGAAGGGAAAACAAAGATGTCGGCTTCTTCATAGGCCTGCACAAGTGCTGCCCCGCTCAGATAGCCCGTAAAGGTCACGGGCATGTCCGCAGCCCGCGCCTGAAGTTCCCCAGCCTGCGGGCCATCGCCCACAATGGTCAGCTGCGCTCCGGGGATATGCTCCAGCACCATCCTGAAGGCATCCACAAGACGGTTGACGCTTTTTTCTCTTGAGAGCCGCCCCACATACAGAAAACGTGTACCCTGAGCACTTTCCCGTCCGCTGTTGCGCCAGGCAGGCGTGTAGCGCGAGGCGTCCACCCCACGGGGATAGAGGCGGATTTTCTCCTCTGGCAGACCGTGGGCGATCAGTTCCTTCATGGTGGCAGCCGAGGGCGCAAAGACCACATCCATCTGGTTATAGTACCAGTACACATACCGCCAGGTGGCTTCCTCCAGGGAGGGGTCGCCCGTCAGCTCCAGAATATACTGCGGAAATGCCGTGTGGTAGGTGGCGTGGATGGGCAGTTTGAGCATTTTTGCCGTCAGCAGGGCCGCAAGCCCCATGGGGCCGGGCGTTGCGGAGTGCAGCAGGGTGTAACCGCTCTCATAGCAGTGCTGTACGATTTTAAGTGCTGGCGGATAGTGCAGCGTCAGCTCGGGATATTCAGGAATTGAAAAACTGCCCGTGGGGCTGAAATTTATGGGGCCAAGGCCGTCGGAGTGGCTGCCTTTCACATTTTCTGGCCGCACGCAGGTGAGAATATCCATTTTCTTGCCCTGCTCCCGCGCGAGGGGCAACATGGATTGCAGGGTTTTGGCAACACCGTTCACTTCAAGATAGGTATCCGTAAAATGGGCAATGGCGGCCCTGTCCGCCGCCGTGCCGGATCTGGCATCCCTTGGGAGAAAACGGCGCAGGCATTCACGCGCAAACATTTTATCCTGCGCAAAAAGCGAATAACCGATGCCGTAAGGGGCAAGCATGGCGTAAAGCGATCCCATGGCTCCCACCAGCTTGAATACATTGAAAAAATTCCCCTTGAGCACGTCAGACAAAACAGAATTGGCGCAGGCAAGCTGCACATTTTCCGCCACATCGCCTACAAAGCGGGCCAGCAGCGCCTCACGCCGGGGCATGCGCTCCTGCGGCACAATGACGTTGACGCTGTCCGCCGCCACGGCAAGCTCCGGAGATTGGGCAATGGCCCTGCCTGCCGCCTCAAGTATACTTTCCTGCATGCTTTTTTCAGAACGGGACACCCATCTACCGCAGTTGAGCAAAAATCCGCCAATGGACATAACCCGCGTCTTGATGGTGTGGGTGCGCGTATCTGGCTTGCCCGTGAGCATGTTTTCGGCAAAGCGCAGCACGTTGCTGTTGTTGATATCCTGCGCGAGCCCCGTGGAGTTTTTGTAGAACTGGTAGCCAATGGCATACAGATTATGGGCAAAACCCAACGGCGTTGCAGGTATGACCCTGGGCGTGGTGCCACCTGCCATGACAGCCCGCAACAGGGCCGAAGCCGGGGCGTGGCCCGAGCAGCCAAGTTCCGCGCGGGGAACTTCTATCACTGTGGAACTTCTGGCGATATTGCAGGAGGAATGGTCGTCTGACCCGGCCACAAAACTCTTGCGCCAGGGCTGGGCAACAAGCGCGTCAAGACCGTGTCTTTCTTCCATTCTAGCTGTGGATTCCGGGGTCAGGTCGGCCACAATCTGGCGCAGCGCGTCATTCTGCACATTATTGCGCGCGCCGTTAAGCTCAAAAATTGAAAACAGCAGTATGAGCTGCTCCACATGGCCCAGAGTCAACCGGTTATTGGCTGCGCACAGGGGGTGCGCGCAAGCATGGGCAATGCCCTGACCCATCAGGTAGGGAACAAGCTCAAAGATGTTGCCCCTGAGCCGGGTTATCTCCCGGTGCTGCGCTTCCGTGATATCCCAGGCGAGCACATGAATTTCGCACTTGTCTTCAGGAAAGTAGGCCGAAATTTCTTCGCTGATGAAGGTCTGCGGCAAGTGGGCGATTTCCAGCGCGCCAGCAATGGTGTCGTGATCTGTAATCGTAACGTAGTCCATGCCCCTGGCTCGGGCTATGTCGTAAATCTTGCGGGGAGGGGTGTAACTTTCGCCGCAGCCGATCTTTTGCAAAATCCACTGCGAGGGGCAGGTTGAATGGCGGGAATGGACGTGCAGATCTACGCAGAACGTGGCATTGAACGGGCTGGAATTTCTCGGCTTTCCGTCTGGGCTTGGGAACATGCGGCTTCCTCCTGAATGTGCTGTGACCATTCGCGATTCCGCCATCATCACGCCGTCAGCAACTACGTTGCCGTAACGGCGCGACACATCCGCCGTTTACAGCGTTGCCTGAAATGATGCGGATGCGTACTGGGTATTGCATGGCCTGCACTATAGAAAAAATCCAGAGGGATTGTGTTCTGGCAGCGTGAAGGTTATCGGGCTTTTTTGCTATGCCGTAACATGGCTAACAGGCTGAAATCAAAATTTTAAACAGACATGTACCATGCAACTGTAACAATCAGCGCTCAAAAAGCGGCGCTTTGCGCGCTGCCCTCAGTCCACAAGTCCTTGCGCCAGCAGCACCACGCCGGCCTGTTGCCCCCATGGCGCGCGCGTGAACTGCCTGCCCATGTGGTTTACCCGGTGCAAAAAGGTTTGCCCTTGCGAGTGCGGGCTTTGGTGGATTTTATGACGGAACACGTTAAGGAGCTGCTGGCGCGGCCCTGGGTGTGTCCAGGCGCAGGTAGCAATCAAAGCAAGGGTTAGGTCTCGGCAAATGGTGTGCCAGGCAGCCCAGAAGCGCTAAAACGGTTCCAGACTGGAGGGGATTGGAAGGGAAAGGTGAACTAGCACAACAAGCCCACAAAAAAATCCTGCCCTCCCGGAATGGGATGCGGCAGGAAAACATAACCAGGGGCAGCGGCAGATAAAAGGCTTACACGGTGCTGGTTTTCACTCTGTTGCGCCCGGAATTTTTGGCCTCGTAAAGCGCCTTATCGGCGGCTTCAAGGATTTTGGCCGCGAGTTGGGAAGGCGACACTTTTTCAAACCGGCTTTGCACCGTGGCCACCCCGGCGCTTATGGTCACATAGTTGCGATCGCTGCCCGCATGGGGTGTTTTGAGATCACACACCGCTGCCCGCAAAGTTTCGCATACTTCATGGGCGTTGCGGTCATCGCATTCGGGCAGCACCACGGCAAACTCTTCGCCGCCATAGCGGAACAGCTCGCCCCCCATATCTTCCAGCGAGTCCCTCATGGCTCTGGCGACCTGAGCCAGACATTCATCGCCTGCCAGATGCCCGTACTTGTCGTTATAAAACTTGAAGAAGTCTATATCTATAAGGATCACTGAAAGGTTGCCCGCGCGGCGGTTGCACACGGCAGCCTCCCGGCGCAGGATGGCGTCAAAAAATCTTCTGTTATACGCGCCCGTGAGATGGTCGTGAATGGACATATGGCGCAGACGCTCGTTGGCTTCCTTGAGTTTGCGTTCCAGCGATTTGCGCTCAGTAATATCAAAATACGCCAGTGACAGCGCCGTGATGGCGCCTGACGCATTGCGAACCGGCGTGACGGAAACAGCGTAATCCCTGTTGTCGATTCTTACTTCGTGGTCAGAAACCCGCCCCCCCGCATCAAGATTGCAAAAGTCACTCTGGATGTTTGCTTCCAGCTCCGGGTGCAACAAAGAAATGTGCGCGCCGCTTGTGTCAAACAATGACCGCCCAGAGAGTTGCACATGGTGCTCGTTGGCAGAAATAAGCACGCCATCGCGGTCAACAACGCACATGGCAATGGGGGCGGTGGCGTAGATGGTGTCTAGGTCAATGGAGGTGGAAATTCCCGCAGAATACAGGGCAATGTTGGCAATAACCCGTTCTACGCCTTTATATCCCATCAGGCCGTAACCATCGTCAAACAGAGGCTCTCCGCTCATTTCAAGCAGAAACAGCACCCCATCGCTTTTCCGCACATAATGACCGATCACGTTTGAAAAGGCGCGCGGCTCGCCATATTCATCCATGAGGCTTTCCATGGCCATCTGCTGGTCAACGGCATCCATGCCGAAAAACAGGGACTGCCCTTTTACCGTTGGAATGCCAAGAATTGCGGACTTGAAGGGGACATCGTCGCAATAACACAAATCTGGCCCGGCTACCCATTCCCAGGACTGATGATTACTACTACGCTGCATTGGCGACTCGGGGATTTACCCAAAAAAGAAAAGAGATTTTGACAATGGTCTGCTGGCTGGCAGGCCCATCCAAACTTGGGGGATATCTCTATACCGATTTTCTCCGCTCAGGTACAGATGTTTTAAGACACATTTTATTTATATAATTTCATATATATTCAATATGTTTTTATTAAAAAAATAATATTTATATAAAAAATTACTGCATCTTTCGCATTAATACAGATATAAACTAACAAACGAAAAACTCTCTAAGCAATATTTATTTAAAAATATTCTATTTCATTTAATAGCTACACAAAATTATCATAATTACTTGTGATAATAAATTATTGCTGCAGTATATTATCTACAGCACACACCCAAGCGGTAAAAACATAATGCATGGCATATCTATCAACTTTGTGTCGTATTGATACCAACGTACGGCAATCTCTGAAAATTCACAGCCCTGAATGCGCTGTACTGCCCACCATCCTGATTGCCTCTGGGTCCACCAGTTGCTGCCCAATAAATTTGCAAAAAAACAGGGCGGCACGACGAAGTACGCCATGCCGCCCGCAACGGACAAAATCCATCAGCCAAATTGCATAGAAAAGGAATCAGGCAAAATCAGCCATATGCCGCGCCAGATCAGCGCGAACCTTACAAAAATCCGCGCTGAAGATTCTGATCTAGGTGCGGCTTCTGGGCAGCAGCAGGTTGAGCAACACGCCCGTAACTGCCGCAAGGCCGATGCCGCCAAGCTTGAACGAACCGATGCTGAACTGCATGCCGCCCACGCCAAAGATGATGATAAGCGCAACAATGATCATGTTGCGCGGCTCCATCAGATCCTTGCCAGCCCGCACCAGCGTGTTCAGGCCCACAACCATGATCGCGCCGAACAGCAGAATCATGATGCCGCCCATGACAGGCACGGGAATGGAGCCAAGGAACGCGCCGATTTTAGCCACAAACGACAGCAAAATTGAACACATGGCAGCCCAGGTCATCACGGCGGGGTTGAACACCCGCGTAAGGCTCACCGCGCCGATAACCTCGGCATAGGTGGTGCAGGGCGGGCCGCCCACAAAACCGGCAGCCATGGTGGCAACACCATCGCCAAACATGGTGGCGTGAACGCCGGGGTCTTTCAGGTAGTCGCGCCCGGTAATGGAGCTGATGGCCACAACGTCGCCAAAATGCTCAATGGCCGGGGCAAGCGTAATAGGCATGATGAAAAGTATCGGCTCCCAGGCAAACTCTGGGAAGGTGAACGAGGGCATCTGCAACCAGGGTGTTGCGGCAACCTTTGTCCAATCGCCCACACCGAAAAACATCGAAACAATAAAGCCAGCTGCAATGCCGCACAAAATGGGCATGAGGCGCAAAAAGCCCTTGCCGAGGAGCGACACCAGCACGGTAACGGCCAGCGAAGTCATGGAAATCCACAGGGCCGTATTTTCAGGCACCAGCACAACCGCGCCGTCGCCTGTTTTGCCCAGGGCCATGTGCACTGCCACCGGGGCAAGAATAAGGCCGATAACCATAATGACCGGGCCGGTCACAATGGGCGGCAGCACACGCAGCACCACATCCGTGCCGCGCCAGCGGATAAGCCCGCTCAAAAGAAAATACACCAGACCGGAGCAAACAAGCCCGCCAAGGGTTTGCGCCATGCCCCAGGTCTGAACGCCGTAAATGATGGGCGCAATGAAGGCAAAAGACGAAGCAAGAAAAATGGGAACCTTGCCCCGCGTGCAAACCTGAAACAGCAAGGTGCCCACACCAGCGGTAAAAAGAGCCACGTTGCTGTCAAGCCCGGTCAACAGGGGAACAAGAACCAGAGCGCCAAAGGCCACAAAGAGCATCTGCGCGCCTATAAGACAATCCCTGAAGCGAAAATTATAGTCAGTGGGTGCAATCTCGCGCCGCGTACTGGCTGTGCTCATGGGGCCCCTCGCTACTTGGTTCCGAAGATACGGTCGCCGGCATCGCCGAGACCAGGAATGATATAGCCGTTTTCGTTCAGATGGTCGTCAATGGCGGCGGTGTAGATGTCCACATCCGGATGGGCGGCCTTGACCTTGGCAATCCCTTCGGGCGCGCACACAAGGTTGAGGCTGCAAATCTGCTTGCAACCGTGGCGCTTCAGCAGGCTGATGGCGGCAATAAGCGAGCCGCCGGTTGCCAGCATGGGGTCAAGGATGATGGCAAGCCGCTGGTCCATGTCGTTGGCAAGCTTTACGTAATATTCAACAGGTTCAAGGGTTTCTTCGTTGCGGTAGAGGCCCACAACGCTGATCTTGGCGCCGGGTATCATGTCCAGCACGCCATCCATGAGGCCAAGGCCAGCGCGAAGAATGGGAACAACCGTCACCATCTTGCCGGAAATGACCTCAATTTCCACAGGCCCGGCCCAACCCTCAACAGTGTGCTTTTCTGTACGAAAGCCCTTGGTGGCTTCGTAAATGAGCAGACTCGCGATTTCGTTGGAAACAGAACGGAATTCGCGCGTGGAGGTGGCCCCCATGCGCAAAATGCCCAACTTGTGGCGCACAAGAGGATGATCGACGACATAAACGGCCATAACGCCTCCTTAGCTATGCATAACTGGCTGAGTGGAAAAAATTAAAACCGGAATACGCTATTCTTAATGGCGGCTCGTGTCAACGATACTTGCGGACAGCCTTATTGCCTTGGCTGCGCGGCATGAGCTAGTATTTTGAAGCTTTGCACAGGACAGAACCGTGCCGGATTCCCTGCCCTGCCGCACCCTAAACATCCTCACATGGAGGCCACGCCATGCCCGCCACAGTTTATTATGCAGATATGCACTGCCGGTCGCACGAGGACAGCAAAATCTCCAAGGTAGCGCGCCTCTGCGATGCGCTCAATCTGAAAAAAATCATCAAGAAAAAAGAACTTGCCGCCATCAAGCTGCATTTTGGCGAATACGGCAACGACACGCACCTCAACCCCACTCTGGTGCGCCAGGTTGTAAACAAGATCATGGAGGCAGGCGGCAAACCATTTCTGACAGATACAACAACCCTGTATTCAGGCAGCCGCCACAATGCCGTTGACCACATGCAAACGGCATACGCCCACGGCTTTGCGCCTTCGGTGGTGCATGCCCCCATCATTCTGGCCGATGGCCTGTATGGCGAAAATGACGTACCCGTGCGCATCAACGGCAAGCATTTCAAAGACGTGCATATCGCCACAGAGATACGGCGCGCTCCGGCAATGGTGGTGCTGTCGCACTTTAAGGGGCATGAAATGGCGGGATTTGGCGGCGCGATCAAGAATCTCGCCATGGGCGGCGCTGCCGTGCGCGGAAAAAAAGAACAGCACGCCACCCACGTGTCTGTCAGCGAAAAAAAATGCGTTGGCTGCGCCAAGTGCGTCAAGGTGTGTCCTCAGCACGCGCTCAGCATGAAAAGCAAAAAAAGCGTTGTGGACATTGAAAAATGCATAGGCTGCTTTGAATGCATTACTGTTTGCCCCGAAAAAGCAATTAGCATAGACTGGGAAACAGAGATGCAGCCATTTATTGAGCGCATGACAGAATATGCATATGGGGCAATAAAAGGCCGCAAAAAGAGTGTTTGCTACATAAACTTTGTACTCAACGTAACACCTGACTGCGACTGCGCCCCCTGGAGCGACATGCCGCTGGTGCCGGATGTGGGCATTCTGGCCTCTACCGACCCGGTAGCGCTGGATCAAGCCTGTTTTGACCTTGTTTCAAAAGCGCCCTCGCTTGGGCAGGAGGCCTCGCCCCAAACGGTTGCAGACAAATTTTCCGCCCGCTGGCCGCATACCTGCGGACAGGTGCAACTAAGTTATGGCGAATCGCTGGGCCTTGGAAGCCGCGAATACAAGCTCAAAAAAATCTAGCACCCTGCGCATTGCAACATCAGGGCACATGCCGCCCCTGTCAGGCGCCTTGGTGTTGCAATGCGTAGTTGCTGACCAGGATTCTCACTGCCTGCCCGGCTGCCAGTTGCACATAAGCAGATGGCGGGGAGGCCGCCGAAAAACTGAGCCATCAAATTGTCACAAACTTGTAATATATTTGTCACAATAATCACGATTAAGTATGTTATGTTAAATTTTTTATTTATTATTTATACATCAACAATATTTTTTAGTTTATCTTAAAAAATAAAAATAAATTTTTTCCGCAAAAATAATTTGAGACAGGAATTTTTTTCAAAAACTACATCATATTTTTTTGTTTATAATTTTTATGTCCAGTATTTAATAAATTTCAAATAATGTTTTTATATACTATCTAACTTTTATGTAAAAAATTTTTTCATATTTATAAATCAACTGTAGCAGTTGCCATGTTTTCAGCAAAAACAGCAATATTTCAATTTTCTACATTTTTGCAGAAAATAATCATTTCGGCGTGGATTCAGGATATAAGGGCTTCTTCAACTTTTTTTTGCAAATAACAGTTGAATTTTAGGTAGATCGTCACTTAAGTTTGCCTCAGCTTTTGACCCGTCAGAGTCTGACACACCAGAACGTTGAGGGAAACGTGGGCGCGTCAGCTGGTCATAATTGCCCCCCTGCTGTGGACAGGGATAAGTTTTCATTGTCAAACGGCATCTAAGTTTTACTAGCGAGGAGGTTTACAGGATGAAACGTATCGTAGCTCTGCTTGTTGCTCTGGGCCTTGTTTGCGGCATGACCCTTGGTTTTGCCCAGGCTGCCGAAGCCAAGACCATCATCAAGATCGCTGGCATGAAGCCCGAGGGCGAGCCGGAAACCATCGGTATGCACCTTTTCGGCAAGTATCTTGCCGAACTTTCCAATGGCAAATATGAAGTGCAGGTCTTCCCCAACAGCCAGCTTGGCAAGGAAGACGCATACATTGCCGCCACCCGCAAGGGCATCATCCAGATGTGCGCCACCGGCACGCAGACCTCTGCCCTGCACCCTGCCATGGCCATGCTTGAAACGCCCATGCTCTTCGACGATCTGGATCACGCCCGCCGCGCCATGGAAGGCAAGACTTTTGACCTTATCAACGAGGGCTTCACCGAAAAGTCCGGCCTGCGTACCATGAACGCCTTCCCCTTGGGCTTCCGCCACTTCTACACCAAGAAGCCCATTGTCACGGTGGAAGACGTTAAGGGCCTGCGCATGCGCGTACCCAACATTCCCCTGTACACCAACTTTGCCAAGGAATGCGGCATCAGCGGCCAGCCCATGCCCTTTGCCGAAGTGCCCGGTGCGCTTGATCAGGGCGTCATCGACGGCGGCGACAGCCCCCTGGCCGACATCGTCAGCCTCAAGATGTACGAAATCACGCCCCAGATCACCCTTACCGGCCACATTCTCGTGATCCACTCCCTCTACATCAACGACAAGTTCTATCAGTCGCTGCCTGACGAGGACAAAAAGTGGTTTGACGAAGCCGCCAAGCGCTCCGCCAACGACGTGTGGCTCATGGTCAAGGAAGGCGATGAAAAAGCCAAGGCGACCATCCTTGCCAACAAGGGCAGCATAAATACCCCCAGCAAGGAATTCCACGACTACATGGCTGAAGCCGGCAAGCGCAGCTGGAAGCTCTTTTACGACACGGTGCCCAACTGCCAGGCCATTCTGGACAGCGCCGCCAGCTACCGCGAATCCAAATAATTGTTCCCCGCTTTACAGGCCGGAAAAGTATAGGCTTTTCCGGCCTGTGCAGTTCATGGACAAAACCCCCGTGGCCTTTTCAGGTCGCGGGGGTTGCAACAATTCTTCACGCAGCCATCTGCGGCGGCACAAACAGGCTTGCTAGCATCAGCACGGCACTGCGTAGCCAGCGATTGGGGCAGCGTTTTCCAGAGGTTCGTTATGAGCGACGACATTTCCAAAAATTTTCCGCCGGACCATGCGCCGGGCGTGCATGCCCTGCTTGAACCGGAACAGGAACCCAAGCACGAAACCATGGGGCAATTGCTGTTTGAAGTATTTTGCGCCGTCATCTTTCTGGGCATGATCGGTCTTGTGTTTTACAATGCCCTGCTGCGCTACATTTTTTCTTCCAGCTACCCGCCGAGCGAAGAATGGGCGCGCTTTCTCTTCATGTACATCACGTTTTTCGGCGCCATTGAGGCCTTTATCTGCAAGAAGCACATTGCCGTTGATCTGCTTGTGACAACGCTGGAAGGCACAAAGCGTAAAGCTGTGGATGTTCTGGCGTCGGTATGCAGCCTTTTTGCCCTTGGCCTGCTGTTTTACGGCGGCGTGGTCAACGTGCTGCAAACGCTTGATACCTACTCCGTGGCGACAAACGTCAACATGGCCTTTATCAACGGCACCTTGCCCATCATGGCGCTTGTTGGCTTGATTGTAGAACTGCGCTCCCTCGTGAGCCTGGTTCGCAGACCTGCATCCACCTTCCAAAAGGGCTAGGAGAGAAGAATGGAACTCTTTATTTTCCTTGGCTCCCTCTTCTTCTTCATGCTCATTGGCGTCCCGTTGGCCATTGTGCTTGTGTTGTGCTCCATTGTGCTCATGTGGCACTCGGGCATGTGGGATGCCATGATTATTCCCGGCAGCATGCTGGACGGCGCCAACAACTACCCCTTGATGGCCATTCCCTTCTTTGTGTTCGCTGGTGAAATCATGGCGGAGGGCGGCCTTTCCAAGCGCGTGGTGCAGCTTGCCCAGCTCATGATTGGTCGGGTGCGCGGCGGCCTTGGCTATGCGGCCATTATCGCCAGTATCATCTTTGCTGGCCTGATGGGCAGCTCCGTGGGTGAAGCCGCCGCTCTTGGCGGCCTGCTGCTGCCCATGATGAAGCAGGTGGGCTACCACCCTGGCCGCGCGGGCGCGGTTATCGCCTCCGGCGCTATTCTTGGCCCCATCATCCCGCCCAGCACCAACTTTATTCTGCTTGGCGCTACGGTCAGCGGGCTTTCCATCACCAAGCTGTTCATGATCGGCCTGGTGCCTGGTATCATGATCGGTCTGGCCCTCATGGTGGTGTGGTTCTTTGTGGTGCGCAAGGATGGCTATAATGAAACCATCCGCTTCACCAAAAAAGAAGCCATCAAGATTCTTATCGACTCCACGCCTGCCTTCATGATGCCTGTGCTGCTGCTTGGCGGCATTCGCTTTGGTATTTTTACACCTACTGAAGGCGGCGCGTTTGCAGCCATTTACGCCATCCTTGTGTGCGTGCTGTACTATCGCGAGCTTACCTTCCGCGATCTGCTGCGGGTAAGCGCCCGTGCGGCCCGCACCACCTCGGTGGTTATGCTGATTGTGGCCACGGCGACGGCCGTTGGCTGGTTCATCACCATTGCGCAGATTCCCAACCAGATGACCGCGCTCTTCTCGCCGCTTATTGACAGCCCCATATTGCTGCTCATCAGCATCAATATTTTCCTGTTCCTTATCGGCATGGTCATGGACCTCACGCCCAACATCCTGATCTTTGCGCCGGTGTTCTACCCGCTGATCCAGCAGGCAGGCATTGACCCGTATTACTTCGGCCTGCTCTTTGTGCTCAACCTGGGCATCGGCGTTATTACGCCCCCGGTGGGCACGGTGCTGTACGTTGTGTGCGGCATCGGGCACATCAAGTTTGCCGACCTCATCGTCAAACTTGTGCCGTTCATTCTTGTGGAAGTGATCATGCTCTTCCTGCTGCTGTTCTTCCCCAGCCTTTCGATTGTTCCCATGAACTGGCTGATGGGCGGCAACTAGCAACTCATTGCACATAGATAACAAAACCTCCCGGCATGCCACTGGTATGCCGGGAGGTTTTTATTTGGCGACTGCCGGGGCTTATTGTTTTGCCCGACAAGATGCATCACCGTTGCGTGCTAGACCACCACAACGGGCTTGATGAGGTCGCGCGGCTTGTCCTTCATCATCAAGAGGGCGCTTTCAATATTTTCAAAACCCTTGAATCTGTGGGTCAGCAGGGGCGCAACGCTCAACCGCCCGTGAACCAGCAGGCTTGCCAGCTTTTCCATGCGCAGCCTGCCCCCGGGCATCAGGCCGCCCGCCACGATCTTGTGCCCCATGCCGCAACCCCACTCGATGCGAGGGATTTTAACGGCATCGCCAGAACCCAGATAGTTCACGTTGCCGATGCGTCCGCCGGGTTTGAGCACGCGTATGACCTCCGCAAAGGTATCCACATCACCCCCGGCGATGATGGCCTTGTCCACGCCCTTGCCCTTGGTGCGGTCCATCACCTGGCTGACAATGTCGCCATCGCGGTAATTGATGATAGCTGTGGCGCCGTATTCACGGGCAACCTCTGCGCAGAGAGGCCGGGAGCCAACAGCAAAAATTTCGCCAGCGCCGCGCAGGGCCGCGCCTGCAACCGCCATCAGGCCTACAGGGCCAATGCCCACCACCAGCACGGAGTCACCGTACTGCACGTCTGCCAGTTCCGCGCCATGAAAGCCCGTGGGAACCATGTCGCTCAGCATCACGGCCTCGGCGGGGTCAATGGAGGGCGGCAGCAGGGCCAGGTTGCCGTCCGCATCGTTCACGTGAAAAAGCTCGCCAAACACGCCGTCCTTGAAATTGGAAAACTTCCAGCCCGCGAGCATGCCACCGGAATGCATGGAATACCCGGCCTGCGCCTCAAGGGAATTCCAGTCAGGCGTAATCGCGGGCACGATAACCTTGTCCCCAGGTTTAAAGCAGCGCACCAGGGAGCCAACTTCCACAACTTTACCAACTGCCTCGTGTCCCAGAATCATGTCGTGCCGGTCGCCCAGCGCGCCCTCCCAAACCGTGTGGACATCTGAAGTGCAAGGAGCTACCGCCACGGGTTGAACAAGGGCATCCAGCGGACCGCACTGGGGCTTTTCTTTTTCTATCCAGCCGATCTTGTTCAGGCCAAGCATTGCAAAACCTTTCATTTCTTTTCTCCTGTCTTTTGGGTAACTGCGACAGCCAGTACAACTGGTTGTGCATTCACACTAGGATGTACCAGAGCAGGAGTAAAGTGATTTTTTTTCACAAAATAATATTATGCAAATATAGTTTTTTTACTCGACAATACGGTCCGCCATTGTCCATACTTTCTGGCCGACAGCACCGCTGTTGTCGTCATCTAAAAAAAAATCGCCAGCAAATCACTCTTCTGTCAAAATTAACAAATGGTTATTTCCCTTACCGCTTTGCCATCATCTTTTTTGAACAATTCAATAGGCATGCATCAAAATACTTCCAGCCGATAAAAAATCATCGTTTTCTCGTAACAAAGGATTTTTATTCAAAGCATAAAGTTATATATACAACGAACGATACGCTAATTAGTATCCATGTGAAAATGCAGCAGGAATTTTTATCTGCAGACTGAATCATAAGGCCAATCCAAGGGTTGGCGCCGCTGATTTGCTTCAACAGTAAATGGCACAGGAGGTATGCATGTTCAGGATGTTTACGATCTCGTATCGTATGTTCATGATCTTGATTTTTACCCTGATTATTGTTGGCGGGCTGGTATACTCCCTGATCCACATTTCCAATTCTGCCACCGAACTTTCCGCCCAGAAAGTGGGCGAAATGTTCTATGAAGGCCAAAAGCAACGTATCCGCGATCTCTCGACCACCATGGCAAACAGCATTGGCGAGCAGATCAGCGGCATTACCGACATTGCCAAGCGCAATGCCATTATTACCAGCGCCATAAAAAAAGCCCGTTACGAAAAAGACAGCTCCGGCTACTTCTTTGTATACGACGGCGGCATTGTTGTTGCCCACGTTTTCCCTGATCTGGTAGGCAAGGATCTTGGCAATTCCGTGGATAAAAACGGCGTCCGCTTCAATGCGGAGCTTGCCAAGAAAGCCTCTGAAGGCGGCGGTTTTGTGACGTTTGTCTTCAACAAGCCCGGCGGCGGCACCCAGTCCAAAATCGCCTATGGCGCGCAGGTGCCCGGCACGAGCCTGTGGGTTGGCGCTGGCGTCTATATCGATAACGTGGAGCAGGTCAAAAATGAAATCGCGGGCCAGATCAGCGATGCCATTTACGCCAATCTCAAAAAAATCCTTATTGGGGTGGCCTGCTGCATAGTACTTTTGTACATACCGCTCATGCTGCTGATTACCCGCTCCATCCTGACGCCCATCAAGGCCGCCCGCGAGGCTGCTCAGCGCATATCCAACGGCGACATGGACGTGCAGATCGTTGCCTCGGGCAAGGACGAAGTCACAGTTCTGGAACGCTGCATGTCGGAAATGACAGCCAACGTAAAAAAATCGCTGGCAATTTCTGAAGAAAAAACCCGCGAGGCCGAGCAGAGCGCGGCAAAGGCGCTTGAAGCCGTTGCCGAAGCTGAACGCCTGACCGAAGAAGCGCGAAGCGCCCGCAGCGAAGGCATGTTGAGCGCCGCCAAGCATCTGGAACAGGTGGTAACGGCCATAACCAGCATCTCTGCCGAAATTTCCGGCAATATAGAACAGGCCGAGCAAGGGGCCACCACGCAGGCCGCACGCACCACTGAGGCCGCTACGGCGGTTGAACAGATGAACTGCACGGTCATAGAGGTTGCCAAAAACGCCTCGGCCACGGCGGATCTTTCCACCAGCATGCGCCAGCGCGCTGCGGAAGGCGCGGAAGTTGTGTTCCAGTCCGTGCAGGCCATTGGCAATGTGCAAAAGGATGCCCTTGTGCTCAAAGACGAAATGACCAAGCTTGCCGAGCATGCGGGGGCCATTTCGCAGATCATGGGCGTTATTTCCGATATTGCAGACCAGACGAACCTGCTGGCCCTTAACGCCGCCATTGAAGCGGCGCGCGCCGGCGAAGCCGGACGCGGCTTTGCCGTTGTGGCCGATGAAGTGCGCAAACTGGCGGAGAAAACCATGAGCTCCACCAGTGATGTGGGCAATGCCATAGGCGCAATCCAGAAGAGCGTGGATTCCAGCATCCGCCAGGTTGACGTGACGGCTGGCAATGTGGAAAGCGCCACCACGCTTTCGCAAAAATCCGGCGAAGCCCTGCGCGAAATCGTGGGTATGGTGGATCAGACCGTTGATCAGGTGCGCGGCATTGCCACTTCGTCAGAAGAACAGTCCGCCGCGACCGAATCCATCACGCAGACCGTGACCCAGGTCAGCTCCATCGCGGCAGAAACCGCCACCATCATGCACACGTCGGCCCGAGCGGTTGCCGCCCTTGCCGATGAGGCCAAAAAACTCAACAACATGGTCACTGAACTAAAAAATACCAAATAATGCGGCAAGTTCAGGGCGCTTCGCCAAGGTGAAGCGCCCTGCTGCACCGCGCCATCATTCCTCCAGAGTTTGATAAACAAATACGCAGCGACAGCGTGAAAATTTCCGCAACGCCTGCTGTACAGACAGATTGTCGCCCGCGATTGTCGGGGGCGGGTCTATGGTTTTGCCGCGCAGTCTGCAACTTGTTACAAAATTGGCCCAGCAAGCCGAGAATCAAACAAAAATGTTCCAGATTGCACTCATTAAAAAATTCAATACATTTAAATAGTTTATCTTTCTCTTTGGAACAGATGGTGCATATACATGGCCGGTTTCATTGCCTTTAGCATTTCTGAAAGGAGAATCTGATGTCCATGAATTTTCTCTCTCTGGTCAGCCGCAAAACCCTGCCTGTTCTCATGGCATGCGGCCTGCTACTGCCCACCACGACAGTCAAGGCGCAGGATGAGCCCCAGTACACGGCGACTATTTCTGCCGCAACCAACCCCCTGAGCACCAGGGGCGTTGTCACCAGCCCCAACTATCTGGCCTCGCAGGCCGGGCTGGACGTGCTGCGGCGCGGCGGCACGGCTGTGGACGCGGCCATTGCCACCGCCTCTACCCTTGCGGTTGTTTACCCGCAGATGTGCACTCTGGGTGGCGACAACTTCTGGCTCATTTACAATGCCAAAACCGGCGAGCTGAAGGCGCTCAACGCCAGCGGCCGCTCGGGCGAAATGGCAACCATTGATTTTTATGCCTCCAAAGGGCTGAAAAAAATTCCCTCCCGAGGCTATATTGCGGCCAATACTGTGCCCGGCGTAGTTTCCGGCTGGGATGCGGCCTATGCCTACAGCAAGCAGAGCATGGGCAGCAAGATGAAGTGGAAGGAGCTGCTCGCTTCCGCCACAGATTATGCCGCCAACGGCTTTCCCGTGAGCACCTCGCTGGCTTACTGGAGCAAGATCAACACCAATCCCAATGATTCAGAATTCCGCAACCTGCAACGTTTTGATGCCTTCCGCAAAGCCTATCTGCATGCGGACGGCAGCCCCTACACCGTGGGTCAGGTCATGCGCCTGCCCGATCTGGCAGCCACGTTGAACCAGCTTGCGGACAAGGGCGCGCAGGTCTTCTATAAGGGCGACATCGCCAAGCGCATTGTGGCCGACCTGCAAGCCAACGGCGGCCTGCTGACCCTCAACGACTTTGCCAACCACAAGGCCGATTGGGTTGACCCCATTTCCGTCAATTACCGGGGCTACAAGGCCGTGAACTTCCCGCCCAACACGCAGGGCATGGCCTCCCTTGAAATTCTGAACATCCTCAACAACTTCAACATCAAGGCCATGGGCGAAGGCACGGCGGATTACTACCACGCGCTGATCGAAGCCACCAAGGAAGCCTTTGTCGACCGCGACAAGTACCTCTCTGACCCTGATTTTGTAAAAATTCCGCTCGACTACCTGCTTTCTGCCAAGCATGGCAAGGATCAGGCCGCGCGCATCAGCATGAGCAAGGCTGCCACAAACCTTACGCCCCTTGATCCCAAGGGCGACACCATCTGGCTTGGCGTTGTGGATGCGCAGGGCAACGCGGTTTCGCTTATCCAGAGTATTTATCACGATTTTGGTTCCGGCATCGTGGCGGGCGGCACCGGCGTACTGCTGCAAAACCGGGGCAGCTTCTTCTCCCTTGATCCCAAGCACGTGAACCATCTTGAGCCGCGCAAGCGCACCTTCCACACGCTGAACCCGGCCATGCTGCTCAAAGACGGCAAGCCCTACCTTGTGTACGGCACCATGGGCGGCGAAGGCCAGCCCCAGACCCAGGCCGCCATCGTTACCCGCGTGGTGGACTTTGGCATGACCCCGCAGGAGGCCATTGCCGCTCCCCGCTGGCTTTATGGCCGCACCTGGGGCGCTTCTTCCAACGACCTCAAGCTTGAAGGCCGTATTCCCCAAAAGGTGGCGGACGAACTCAAGCGGCGCGGGCATCCCGTGCGCCTGATTGAAAACTACACCGACACCATGGGCCATGCGGGCGCAATCCTTGTGGATCAGGCCACCGGCGTGCGTCAGGGCGGTACGGATCCGCGCGGCGACGGCGCGGCTGTGGCCTACTAGACTGATATTAAAACAAGCTTCAGCCCAGCAGCATGTTGGGCCGAAGGCTTTGACACAATAAAAAACCCCGCGCTGGTCTTTCTCGGCCAGAGCGGGGTTTTTTATTGTCGGCAACGAGCAGACGGGGCTTTATGCCCAGTCTTTATCGGCATGGCCCAGGTCTTCAAGCACCAGAGTGGGCTGATGCCTCTCCCTGGCAAGATCGGCGCGCGTGGCTTCACCGCTGAGCACCAGAATGGAATCAATGCCAGCATTGCGCGCAAGCTGCATATCCGTACTCAGGCGGTCGCCAACCATGACCATTTCTTCCTTGCGGTAGCGCGCCAGCAGAGGCGCGAGCACGGCTGGGTCGGGCTTGCCGAAAATATGCTGCGGCTTTCTGCCAGTGGCAGTGGCGTAGAGGCTGATGAAACTGCCCACATCAGGCAGCGGGCCTTCGGGCGAGGGGCATACCAGATCGGGGTGCGTGGCGAGAAAGAGCACAGAACTGTCCTGCAACAGTACGGCAGAACGGGCAAGCTTGTGGTAGGTGAGCTCCGTATCGTAGGCCAGCACCACGGCCTGCGCGCCTTCTTCAACCAGTTGCAACTCGGGCATGCGCTTGAGCAGGTCATGCTGAAAATCGGCATTGCCCACGGGGAATACACGCAAAATGCCGTTGGCGCGCAAAAAATCCACCAGTGGCGTCACGGGTGAGAGAAGCAGATCTTCACGCGCGGCAATACCCATTCCGTTGAGTTTATCCACATAGGTGACGGGCGACTTGGAAGTATTATTGCTCAGAAAATAAAAATCCAGACTGTTCCAGTGCCGCTGAATAAATCCCACGGCCCCATCAATGGGGATATGACCGAGGTAGACGGTGCCGTCCATATCAAGCACAACGCAACGCTTTTTTGACCAATCCATATATGCAATCCTCAAGTTTTTTGCTTTCATTATGCGGCATTGCCCACTCTGGCAAGCGCTACCGCAACATTCTCCTGCATTCAATCTTGACGCAACTACACAAATTGATAACCATACGGTATCAACAATCATCCTGAGCATAACCGCAGCAATTATCCAACCGATCTGGCCCTTCAATCTTGTTGCGTAGATGCGCCGTTGTTTTTCGGCCCCGCAGGCGCGGCATCTAACAGCGTCTGCATGCTTCAGGACGATTCCGACAATTTGCTCCACTGGAGAAACCATGCTTGAAACTACTGTTGTCGTCATCGGCGGCGGCGCAACAGGCATAGGAACCCTGCGCGATCTTTGCATGCGCGGCGTTCCTGCCATATTGCTCGAACAGGGCGGCCTGGCCCACGGCACAAGCTCGCGCTTTCACGGCCTGCTGCACAGCGGTGGCCGTTACGCTGTGGGGGACAATGAATCCGCGCGTGAATGTATTGAAGAAAACACGATCGTGCGGCGCATTGGCAGGCAGTGCGTGGAACAAACCGAAGGTTTTTTTGCGCTCACGCCTGAAGACGACCCCGCCTACGTGGATCGGTGGGTTGAGGCCTGTGCCCGAGCGGGCATTGATGCCCCTGAAATTGACGTCAAAGAAGCCCTGCGCCTTGAACCCAACATGTCGCCCGAGGTCAAACGCGTTTTCCGCGTGCCTGACTCCTGCGTGGACGGCTTCCGGCTGGTGCTGCACAACGCCATGTCGGCCAGGCGCCACGGCGGGCAGATGCTCACCTATCATGAAGTGACCGGCATCTGTCAGAAGAACGGCAAGGTCTGCGGCGTTACGGCCATCAACAAAAATACGGGCGAAACCATTGAGATTGCCTGTTCTGTTGTTGTCAACGCCGCTGGTTCGTGGTCTGGCCGCATTGCGGCCCTTGCGGGGCTGGATGTGGCGGTTTCACCCGATCGCGGTACGCTTGTGGTTTTTAACCACCGCTTCACTTCGCGCGTGGTCAACCGCCTGCACCCCGGCTCGGACGGCGACATTTTTGTGCCGCACGGCTCCATCACCATTCTTGGCACCACGTCCATACCCACAGACAGGCCGGACGACACTACCCCCACCAGCGAGGAAGTGCTGCGCCTGCTCAAAATCGGCGAACCGCTGTTCCCCGATGTGCGCAGCTACCGCATTTTGCGAGCCTTTGCGGGCACACGCCCCCTCTACACGCCGGGCAATGCCGCCGGGCGCAAGGCCAGCCGCAACTTCCATGTTATGGACCACGCCGAGCAGGGCCTTGACGGCATGGTTTCCATTTTCGGCGGCAAGCTGACCACCTACCGCCTCATGGGCGAACGCACCGCAGACAAGGTTTGCGCCAAGCTTGGCGTTACCGCCCCCTGCCGCACCGCAGAAGAAGCCATTGTGCCGGATCCGGACGAAGCAACGCTTTCCCGCGCCGCCAAGTACTTTCCGGTGCAGGGCATCCAGCTTATGGCCGACCGCATGGGCGATGACCTGACCCCTGTGATCGAACGCGCGGAAAAGGCCGATTCCAACCCCCTGCTCTGCGAATGCGAAATGGTCAGCATGGCCGAGATTGAATGCGTGGCACGTGATGCCTCCACCCATTCGCTGACGGATATCCGCCTGCGCACACGTCTGGGCATGGGCACCTGCCAGGGAACGTTCTGCTCCTTGCGGGCAGTGGCCGCACTTTCCGAACACGACATTCCCCTTGAATTTTCAGCTACCGACAACGTGCGGCGCTTCCTTCAGGAGCGCTGGGGCGGTCTGCGCCCTGCCCTGTGGGGCATGCAGGCGCGTGAAATGGAACTTGGCCGCGCCGTATACGCGGGAACACTCAATCTTGATGGAGCCGCCCATGAGCAGGATTGTTGACGTACTGGTGGTCGGCTCCGGCATGGCGGGCCTTGTGGCCGCCCTTGCCGCAGCGGATCAGGGCCGCAGCGTACGGCTGCTCACCACGGGCATGGGTTCGCTGGCTATCAGCGGCGGTTCGGTGGATTTTCTTGGCTACGCTGACGGCAGGTTTGCCGCCGACCCGTGGCAGGGTCTGGCCATGCTGCCTGAAGACCATCCCTACAGCCTGCTTGGGGCAGAAAGCGTCCGCTCGGCCTTTCAGTTCTTTGCAGATGTGATGGAAGGCCAGCACTGGCCCATGCGCCCCGCTCTCTCCCAGGAGGGCACGCCGCGCAACACCCAGCTGCCCACCATCATGGGGACGCTCAAGCCCACCTATTTGCTGCCTGCCAGCCTGCACACCGAGGCGCTCGCCAGCGCCAAAAAGGTGCTGGTGCTGAGCGTTCAGGGCTTGCGCGACTGCCGCCCCTCCCTGGTGGTCAGCCAGTTGCGGCGCTACAAAAGCTGGGCCGACAAGGAATTCACGCAGGGGCTTTTGCCCTCGCCCTTTGGCGAAACCCACCGCGCCATATCGGCGCTTGATCTGGCCCGCATGGCGGACAAGCCGCACAGCCGCCGCTGGCTGCTGGATGCGCTTGCCCCGCATGCCGGAAAGTACGACCTCATACTTATTCCGCCGCTCTGCGGCAGCAAGGCCAACCCGGAAGTCTGGCAGGCGGTCAATGCCGCCGCTGGCTGCCCGGTGGTGGAAATGTTGTCCATCCCTCCGGGGGTTGGCGGTCTGCGCCTGCGTGACGCCCTGTTGCAGGCCCTGCACAAGCACAACTTTGAACTGGTGGAAAACACCACGGTTCTGCGCGCTGAAACGATTGGCAAAACCTGCACCGCCCTGGTGGCCGAGGCCTCCGGGCAGGAACGCCACCACGCCGCCCGCGCCTTTGTAACCGCCACCGGCGGCATCCTTGGCGGCGGCATGACGCTTGAACCCGGCCAGTGCTGGGATTCCGTGTTCGGCATCGACATTACCGTGCCGCAGGATGTATCGCAGTGGTCAGAGCCGAAAATTTTCGGCAACCATCTGTTCTCGCGCATGGGTGTTCGCGTTGACCGAACCATGCGGCCTGTGGACGATGCCGCCGTGGTACGCTGGCAAAACGTCTTTTTCGCCGGGCGCAGCCTTGGCGGATATGATTACGCAACAGAAAAAAGCGGTCACGGCGTTGCCATCGCCACGGGCTGGCAGGCGGGCCTCATGGCCGCCGCAGCCGCCGCTTCCGGGGAAAACCAATGAGCGTGCGCATCAATCCAGATAAATGCATAGCCTGCACCACCTGCGTGGTGCACTGCCCCGTGGCGGATGCGACCCCCAAGTTTCTGGGGCCGCGCATGATAGGCCCTGCCTATGAGCGTTTTCGCCTGCTGGGCCTGACGGAAGACCCCTCGCTGCACTACTGCGCCAACTGCAAAAACTGCGACATCTCGTGCCCGCACGGCGTACCGGTTTCCAGCCTCAACATGATGGCAAGGGCCGACCAGTTCAAAAAGCACTCCCCCGGTCTGCGCGACTGGGTGCTTGGTCACGGCGAGCTCATGGCCAAGTGGTTGCGGCTCATCCCGGCGGCGCTCAAGAACTTCGGCATGCTCAATCCCGTTACCCGCACGGTGCTGGATGCCTTGGGCATCGACAAACGCGCGCCCCTGCCCGCCTTTGCGCCCCAGACCTTCCGCCAGCTCATGCGCCATGTGCACCAGCCCGACCACAAGCGCAGCGTGGTTTTCTACCCCGGCTGCTACGTGGACGTGTACGACCCGCGCACCGGCCTTGATATGGTGTGGGCCATGAACCGCGCGGGCTACAAGGTCATTGTGCCCGAGGAACTTGTGTGTTGCGGCCTGCCCATGGTTGCCAACGGCTTCTGGCAGCATGCCCGCTCCAATGCGGAACATAACCTGAAAGCTCTGGGCCAGTGGCGCGATGCAGGGCTACCTGTGGTGACGGGCTGCCCCAGTTGCGCCCTCATGTTCCGGGTGGATCTGCCGGAATACTTCCCCGATGTGGCGGAAAAGTACGGCGCATGCAGCCTCGCGGACGCGCAGGAATTTCTGCTGGATGCTGTGGACAGCGGAGACCTCTCGCTGAAGGCCGATGGCAAACAGCAAATCCTGCCCGACCTCAAGCTGATCTACCACGCGCCCTGCCATCTGCGGGCGCAGGGCAACGGCCTGCCGGGGCTGGAACTGCTGCGCCGCCTTGACGGCGTGACCGTGGAAAATGCTGATGCAGGCTGCTGCGGCATTTCCGGCAGTTATGGCTTTAAAAAGGAAAAATACGACATTGCCCAGACTGTAGGCTCGGAACTTTTCGCCAAGGTACGCGAAAGCGGCGCTCAGGCGGCGGTTTCTGAATGCGGCACCTGCCGCGTGCAGATCACGCATGGTTCCGGCAAGTTCAGCCTGCACCCTGTCACAATTCTGCGGCAGCGGCTTGAAGCCCGCTAGGTTTTGGATTGCGGCAACTATGCCGCGCAGTTAAGCGCTTACAACCCCCACTTGGCAGACGGTTCACCGACTGCCAAGTGGGGGTTTGCAAAGTCTACACCTCAGAAAATCAGAAACAGGCTGCAACATTGCCGCGCCGTCTGACGCATATTTTCCGTGCATTGCTCCAGTTGTCCAGACGGTTTGTCACCAACCCAAAGGATACGCCATGACAGCCCAAAACAGCACCAGAGCATTCTGGAACAGCAGAGCCGAATCCTTTCCCCGTTATGAAGCCGGGGCCGACACCTACGAGGCCCGCATGCTCCAGCTGGCGCGCGATAATGGCTTGGATTTTCTGGACAAAACTGTTCTGGATGTGGGCTGCGGCAGCGGCATGTACACCATCCGGCTTGCGCAGGAGGCCACATCTGTCACGGCAGTTGATATATCTGACGAAATGCTCCGTATCCTTATGCAGGATGCCGCCGCGCAGGGCCTTGCCAACATCCGCCCCGTGCTTTCCGACTGGGAGCACTTTGCCCTTGAGGAACGCTTTCAGATTGTTTTCGCTTCCATGACCCCGGCCCTGAGCGATGACGCCGCCCGCGAAAAATTGCAGCACTATGCTCTGGAGCAGGTGGTCTTTATGGGCTTTACCGAACGCAAAACCTCGGATGTCATGGCCGGGCTGTACACGCACTACGGTATCACGCCGCCGCAATTTGCCGATGCCCCCGACATGCGCGCATGGCTTGAAGGCCGCCGCATTCAGTACACCGCGCTGCCTGTTGACGGCCAGTGGGTTGTGCCGCACACCCGCGATAAGCTGCTGGGAGCCTGCGCAGCCAACCTGCGCGCCCGTGGCGCTGAGCCGGACATGCCCCACCTGACCGCGCATCTTGAGGGATTTCGCAACCAGAACGGGGAATATGTGGAACGCACGGAATATTCCCTTGAAATGCTTATCTGGCGTACATCCTGACCACGGCGCTCATCCGCCGGATACTTCAAGAACTTCTGGCTGAGCGTAAAACTACCATCCCCACCGCCGAACCACTGCCTGCATTTCTGCCGCATATGCCGCGCATAAGCCGTGCGCCCGATCTTGCCCGCTGTATCTCTTACGCGGGTTGGCGTGTTCACGCTTTGCAGTTTTTACACTACCGTTCCTATTTTGATACAATTTTGAATCAAACTCTCCCGGCACCGCCATACATATCTTTGCGGCACGCAGGGCTGAGCATGCTTGAAGAATAAGCCCTTTTGCCTCCCCCACTGGCTGAACCGCCCGAGCAGATGCATTCTTGCCTGAACCGCCACCATCCTCCCCCACACTGCTCTCAATTCGCCCCTTTTTTTGTGATTAATCCCTACCCCCGCCCCATTTACCTGATGGGCCGGGCTTTCGCATTCATGGGCAGTCAGTGCTGACCTGCCTGCTTTCCTCTGCCGCGTCCATCACAGAGCGCCCCAAATGCAGCCCAGTCTGCCCCCGCATATTCACGCTTGGTGATTTCTCTGCAACACGTTCCCAATTTCAAACAAATTTGTATCGCCGATTCACGACCAAAATTTTTCTTCAAATAAAAACCTATTATTAAAGAAACTTACAGAGAACAGAGTTTTTTCTGCACCGTGGGCCATCTTAACAATTTTGTATTGATTGTGCATGCAGATCATAAAATTAAGTAATAATATTGGATAGTTAATCTAACGGCACGGTTTCTGCAGAAAGAGGGACAAGCGCAACGAGCGCGGGAACATCAAACCCAGAGGGAATCTCATGCGTCAGGTAGCTATTTACGGCAAGGGCGGCATCGGCAAGTCCACCACCACACAGAACCTTAACGCCGGTCTTGGCGAAATGGGCAAGAACATCATGATCGTGGGTTGCGACCCCAAGGCCGACTCCACGCGCCTTATCCTGGGCGGCCTTGCCCAGCAGAGCGTGCTCGATACCCTGCGCGAAGAGGGTGAAGACATCGAGCTGGATCTGGTGCTCAAAAATGGCTTCAAGGGCATCCGCTGCGTGGAATCCGGCGGCCCCGAACCGGGCGTTGGCTGTGCCGGGCGCGGCATCATCACCTCCATTGGTCTGCTGGAACGCCTTGGCGCCTACACCGAAGACCTCGACTACGTGTTCTATGACGTTTTGGGCGACGTTGTGTGCGGCGGTTTCGCCATGCCCATCCGTGAAGGCAAGGCCCAGGAAATCTACATTGTGGCTTCGGGCGAAATGATGGCCCTCTACGCCGCCAACAACATCTGCAAGGGTATCAAGAAGTACGCCAACACCGGCGGCGTGCGCCTTGGCGGCATCATCTGCAACAGCCGCAAGGTTGATGGCGAAGCCGAGCTTGTCTCTGCCGTTGCCAAGGAAATCGGCACCCAGATGATCCACTTCGTGCCGCGCGACAACATGGTGCAGCGCGCCGAAATCAACAAGCAGACCGTTATCGAATTCGACCCCACCTGCGGACAGGCCGACGAATACCGCTCCCTGGCCCAGAAGATCGATGGCAACGACATGTTTGTCATTCCCAAGCCCCTCTCCCAGGAACGGCTCGAAGAGCTGCTCATGGAACACGGCTTGATGGACGCCTAATCACCCAGCACGAAACGGAGAACAGCTATGCAGATGATTCGCACGATTATCCGGCCCGAAAAAACCACCGAGGTTCTCTCCGAGCTGCTGGCAGCGGGTTTTCCCGCCGTTACCAAGCTTGATGTGGTGGGGCGCGGCAAGCAGAAAGGCATCATGGTGGGCGATATCCAGTATGATGAAATTCCCAAGCAGATGCTCATGCTTGTGGTCAGCGACGAAGACAAGGACGATGCCATCCGCGTTATCCTGCGCGTGGCAAAAACGGGCGATGGTCACTTTGGCGATGGCAGAATCTTTGTTTCAAGCGTCAGCGAGGCCTGGACCATCAGCAGCGGCAAGTCCGGCCTGTAGGAGGCTCCCATGCAGGAAATAGTTGCAATGGTTCGAGCCAACATGGTGGCGGCGACAAAGAACGCCCTGTCCAAGGCCGGATGCCCCTCATTCTCATGCACCAAGTGCCTGGGACGCGGCAAAAAAGGCATGGATCCCGCCACCCTGCGCATGGTTATGGAAAGCGGCGAGCTGCCGCGCACTCCGGCGGGCGAATCCCTGACCGAAGTGGGCAGGCTGATCCCTAAGCGGTTGTTCAATATCTGCGTTCCCGATGAAAAGGTCGAAGCTGTGGTCAAGGCCATTATGGAGGCCAACAGCACCGGCCACCCCGGCGATGGAAAGATCTTTGTGATGCCGGTGGAAGAATCCTATGTGGTTCGCACGGGCGAGCGCGCTGACGCATAAGGAAGGTATGTATGAGTATTGACGCCAACGCAGTAGTGCTTGAGCGCTACAACGCCAAGGTCTTCAAGAACCGCAAGGAGCACATGCTCAAGGTCAATCCTGCGGAAGACCAGATTATTATCGCCAACACGCGTGCCATTCCCGGCATCATGACCAACCGGGGCTGCTGTTACGCTGGCTGCAAGGGCGTTGTGCTCGGTCCCATCAAGGACATGGTTACGATCACTCACGGCCCTGTGGGCTGCGGCTTCTACAGCTGGGGCACGCGCCGCAACAAGGCCAAGGCAGAAGGGGACGCCCCCAACTACATCCAGTACTGCTTTACCACGGACATGCAGGAACCGGACATCGTCTTTGGCGGCACCAAAAAGCTCAAGAAGGCCATTGATGAAATCATGGAGCTTATGCAC
Source organism: Desulfovibrio faecalis (assembly GCF_053570625.1). Lineage (NCBI taxonomy): Bacteria > Pseudomonadati > Thermodesulfobacteriota > Desulfovibrionia > Desulfovibrionales > Desulfovibrionaceae > Desulfovibrio > Desulfovibrio faecalis. The sequence continues at coordinate 1,901,213 of NZ_JBRBQR010000001.1, read as the reverse complement.
CCCAAGACCATCATGATCGCCGCCACCTGCCCTGTGGGCCTGATCGGCGACGACATCCAGGCCGTGGCCGCAGAAGCTGAAAAGGAATACGGCATCCGCTGCGTAGCATACAGCTGCGAAGGTTATAAGGGCGTAAGCCAATCGGCGGGCCACCACATCGCCAACAACGGCCTTATGAAGCGCGTTATTGGTACTGGCGATTATGAACCCGCCACCAAGTATTCGGTCAACATCCTTGGCGAATACAACATCGGCGGCGACGGATGGGAGCAGGAACGCATCCTTAAAAAGATCGGTTACGAAGTGGTTTCGGTGTTCACCGGCGATGGTGAAGTGGAACGCATCGCCAGCTCGCACAAGGCCAACCTGAACCTCGTGCAGTGCCACCGCTCCATCAACTACATCGCCGAAATGATGAAGACCAAGTACGGCGTGGACTGGCTCAAGGTCAACTTTATCGGTCTGGAAGGAACAGTTCAGAGCCTGCGCGACATGGCAGCCTACTTTGGCGACCCCGAGCTTGCGCAGCGCACCGAACAAGTCATCGCCGAAGAACTGGCCGAGGTGCAGGATCAGATGGCGGCCTACAAGGCCCGCCTCAACGGCAAGACCGCAGCCCTTTTTGTGGGCGGCAGCCGTTCGCACCACTATCAGGGTCTGTTGCAGGACCTGGGCATCAAGACCGTGCTTGCCGGGTACGAATTCGGCCACCGCGACGACTACGAAGGCCGGGAAATCATCCCCAACATCAAGGACGACGCGGACAGCAAGAACATCGAACACATCACGGTGGAAAAGGACGAAAAGAAGTATCACGCCTACCTTACCCAGGAACAGTACGACAAGCTGGCCGCCGAGATCCCGCTTGAAAAGTACCACGGCATGATACGCGACATGGACGAGGGCACCTACGTGGTTGACGACCTCAACATGTACGAAGCTGAAAAATTTATGGAAATCCTCAAGCCCGACATGTTCTTCTCCGGCATCAAGGACAAGTACGCGCTGCAAAAGGCCGGGACCCTCTCGCGCCAGCTGCACAGCTACGATTACAGCGGGCCTTACGCGGGTTTCAAGGGCGCAACGCAGTTCGGTTACGACCTCTGCATGGGTTACTTCACCCCCGCGTGGCACATGGTAACCCCGCCCTGGAAGAACCGCGCCACCCTGCAAGGAACTGTGGGAGAATAGTATGCTTGACCTCACCCCAAAGACACATGTGAACAGATCGGGCGTTCTTATCAACCCGTGCAAGACCTGTCAGCCTGTTGGCGCATTGTTTGCCGCCCTGGGCGTGCGTAATTGCATGCCGTACAGCCACGGATCGCAGGGTTGCGCTTCTTACCACCGCACCTACCTTACGCGTCACTTTAAGGAACCCGCCATTGCCGTCACCAGCTCCTTTACCGAAGGCGCGTGCGTGTTCGGCGGCGGCCCCAACATCCGCCAGGGCGTCAAGACGGCCTTTGAAGTCTACAATCCGGACATCATTGCCGTGCATACCACCTGTCTTTCTGAAACCATCGGCGATGACCTCAAGACCTACATCGACGACATGGAAATTCCGGACGACAAGATCGTGGTGCACTGCAACACGCCGAGCTATGTTGGCTCGCACGTGACGGGTTTTGGCAACATGATGGCAGGGTTCATCAAATACCTTGCCGCCAAGGGCAAGACCACGGAAACCGTGGCGGTGTTCCCCGGTTTCGTGAACCCCGGCGACATCCGCGAGTACAAGCACCTTGTGAACCTGATGAAGCTCAAGTCCATCATGTTCCCCGATTGCAGCAACGTCATGGATGCGCCCATGACCGGCGAATACAAGATGTATCCCGATGGCGGCACCACGGTTGAAGAAATCCGCGACCTCGGCTCGTGCCGCAAGGTTCTGGCTCTTGGCCGCCTGACCAGCGAGGAACCCGCAGCCCAGCTCAAGCGCAAGTGCGGCGTGGATTACGACCTGCTGCCCCTGCCCATCGGCCTGGCGGATACCGATGCCTTTGTCATGGCCATGGCAAACCTCAACGGCGGCGAAGTTGACCCGCTCATCGATGAAGAACGCGGCCGCCTGCTCGACCTCATGCTGGACGCAAACCCGTACTTCTACGGCAAAAAGGTTGCCGTGTACGGCGACCCCGACACAGTGCTTGGCATGACCCGCTTCTGCCTCGAACTGGGCATGATCCCCAAGTACGTGCTCACCGGTACGCCCGGCGAAACCTTCGTCAAACTGTCCAAGGCCATGTTCAAGGAATACGGCAAGGAAGAAGAGTGTCAGGCCTTTGCCGCCAAGGACCTCTTTGACCTGCACCAGTTCATCAAGGAAGAACCCGTTGATCTCTTGCTCGGCAACTCTCACGGCAAGCAGATCGCCAAGGCCGAGGGCATTCCCCTGGTTCGCGCCGGTTTCCCGGTGCTTGACCGCTACGGACACGCCTCGCTGCCCATGGTCGGCTACCGTGGCGCGTTCCAGCTCGCCACCAGGATAGCAGATACGCTCATGGAAGAGTTTGACCGCAATTGCGCCGACGAAGACATGGATCTGATTATGTAAGACGGCTCAAAGCCGCAATAGGGCCGGGGGGGGGCACCCCCCCGCCCTTGCAAGGGGGTTCCCATGGCTATGGAAATACTTGAAGAACGCCGTACGTCCATCAAGGAAAAGGGAAACAAGGGCGGGGGCTGCTGTAGCGGCGACGGCCTGCGTTGCGATACGGCCAGCGTGGCCGGTTCCGTGAGCCAGCGGGCCTGCGTGTACTGCGGTGCGCGCGTGGTGTTAAACCCCATTACTGACGCCTTTCATATCGTGCACGGCCCCATCGGCTGCGCCAGCTACACCTGGGACATTCGCGGCAGCCTCACCAGCGGGTCGGAACTGTTCCGCAACAGTTTTTCCACTGACTTGCAGGAAAAGGACATCGTCTTTGGCGGCGCGGAAAAGCTCACCCGCGCCATTGACGAGGCCATAGCCAACTATTCGCCCAAGCTCATCTTTGTGTACGCCACCTGCATCGTGGGCGTTATCGGCGACGATGTGGAAGCCGTGTGCCGCAATGCGGAAAAAAAGCACGGCATCCGGGTGATCGCGGTCAAGGCTCCGGGCTTTTCGGGCACCAAGTCCACGGGCTACCGCATGGCCTGCAACGCCCTTGTGCAGCTTATGGAGCCGCATAAGGAACAGCCAAAGATCAAGGGCGTCAACATTCTTGGCGACTACAACCTTGCAGGCGAAATGTGGATCATCCGCAACTACCTGCGCGAGATGGGCATTCCCATTGTCGCCACGCTCACGGGCGATGCCGCGTACGAAACGCTCATCAAGGCCCCGGCTGCCCAGCTCAATATCGTGCAGTGCGCTGGCTCCATGATGTATCTGGCCCACCGCATGGAAGACGAAATGGGCGTCCCATGGATGCGCGCCAGCTTCTTTGGGGTGGAAGACACATCCACCGCCCTGCGGCAGGTGGCCGAGCGCCTCAATGACGACTACGCAAAGCGCAAGGCTGAAGCCCTTATCTCTGAACGCGGCACAAAGGCGGAAGCTTTTCTTGAACAGTACAAGCCGCACTTTGTGGGCAAAAAGGCCGCCATCTTTGTGGGCGGCGGCTTCAAGGCCATATCGCTCATCCGTCAGTTTAACGAAATGGGCATTGAAACCGTAGTGGTCGGCACCCAGACCGGCAAGCCTGAAGATTATGAAATCATTTCAAGCCTCGTTAACCCCGGCACCGTCATTCTGGACGATGCCAACCCCGCAGAGCTTGAAACCTTCATGAAGCAGAAAGGCGCGGATATTCTGGTTGGCGGCGTCAAGGAACGCCCCCTCGCCTACAAGCTCGGCATTGCCTTTTGCGACCACAACCACGAGCGCAAGCACGCTCTGGGCGGTTTTGAAGGCGTGGAAAACTTCACCCGCGAGGTGAACCTTTCCATCAACAGCCCTGTGTGGCAGTTCACGCGCAGCTCTGCCTCATTTGCCGAGGCAACGCAGGCGCAGGCCAGTCTGGTGCGTGAAGCACTGGCAGCAAGAGCAGCACATTTCTAGCACAGCGTAATCGGCTTGCACGCAGTTTGCCCGCCGCTGCGGCCCAAAGGCCGCCTGGAACAAAGGAGAAGACAATGAGCGCCAATCTTGTCAACCTGAATACAAATCCCTGCAAGATGTGCATGCCCATGGGTTCGGTAAGCGCCTTTTACGGCATCAGCAAGAGCATGAGCATTCTGCACGGTTCGCAGGGGTGCAGCACCTATATTCGGCGGCACATGGCAACCCATTACAATGAGCCGGTGGATATCGCCTCCTCTTCGCTTACGGAAGAAGGCACGGTCTTCGGCGGCACCAAGAATCTGCTCAAGGGGCTTGAAAACCTCATCAAGCTCTACAATCCCGAGGTGATCGGCGTTTCCACCACCTGCCTTGCCGAAACCATCGGCGAGGACGTGCCCGCCATCATCAAGCAGTTCAAGGACGAACACCCGGAAGTGACGGCCACCATCATTCCCGTGGCCTCGCCGGGCTACAGCGGCTCTCAGTACGAAGGATTTTTCCGCGCATTGCACGCCATTGTGCGCCACGTGCCCATGAGCGCCGCGCCCAATAACGTGGTCAACATCATCACCGGGCACCTCTCTGCGGCGGATACCAGAGCCCTCAAGCTGCTGCTCGACGCCAGCGGCCTCGAATACGTGCTGCTGCCCGACCTTTCGCAGAATCTTGATGGCGGGCATGAAGACGACTATAACAGGCTGCCCCAGTATGGCACCACGCTTGCCCGCATCGGCCTCATGGCTGGCGCGCGCATGACTCTTGAACTTGCGCCCTTCTGCCCCGAGGGTTATTCCCCCGGCGCGTACCTGCGCGATACTTACGGCGTGCCGCTGCTGCGCATGAACCTACCCGTGGGCCTGCGTGATACCGACGCCTTTGTAGCCACGCTTGAAGCCCTTGGCGGAACCATCCCCGCCACTGTACGTGAAGAGCGCGCCCGCTACCTTGACGCCATGATCGATGCGCACAAGTATAACGCCCAGAGCCGCGTTGCCGTATTTGGCGAGCCGGACATGGTGCTGGCCCTTGTGCGCGCCTCGTGCGAAAATGGGGCTGTCCCCGTGGTGGCCGCCACCGGCAGCCGCTGCGCCGCCTTTGAAAAAATGCTTGCGCCCGACATGGCTCAGGCTACGGAAACCCAGTTCAGCGGCGATTACGACATTCTGAATTTTGCAGACTTTGCCGCCATTGAAAACGCCATGCTGGCGCGCAAGGCCAACCTCATGCTGGGTAATTCCGATGGCCGCCGCATTGAGGAGCGCCACCACGTTCCGCTGCTGCGCTACGGCTTTCCCATCCACGACAGGGTCGGCGGCCAGCGCACACGCATGCTCTTCTATGATGGCTCGCTCAGCCTCATGGAAGCCACGGCAAACGCCATGTTGCAGTTCACCGAGGGCAGCTTCCGCGAGGAGCTTCTCAACAAATACTTCAAGGATGAAGCCGTCATGGAAGCTGATGCCTCCCGCATAGAAGTTGCGGCCCCGGTCATAGAGCCTCTTGTGCCTGTAACAGCCCCTTCAGCCGTCCATGCCGCTGGCAGCGCCGCCTCCGTCAATGCCGAGCGCACCAAGTCCCACCCATGTTTTTCCTGTGGGGCCTGTGCCACCTCGGCGCGCCTGCACCTGCCCATCGCGCCCAAGTGCAACCTGAGCTGCAACTACTGCCTGCGCAAGTACGACTGCGTTAACGAAAGCCGCCCCGGCGTCACCACCGCCGTACTCACGCCCGCACAGGCTTTTGACCACTTTATGAAGGTTAAGCGCGACATGCCCAACCTTACGGTTGTGGGCATCGCCGGCCCCGGCGACACGCTGGCCAATCCCGAGGAAACCTTCCGCACGCTGGAGATGATCCGCAAGGAAGACCCCAATATCACCTTCTGCATGTCCACCAACGGTCTGGCCCTGCCGGAATACGTGGAAGACATGAAGCGCGTGGGCGTGAGCCACGCCACCGTGACCATCAACGCCGTTGACCCCGCCATTGGCGCGCAGATTTACAAGTTCGCCATGTACAGGGGCAAGCGCTACACGGGCGAAACCGCAGCCGCCCTCCTGCTGGCAAACCAGATGGCGGGCCTGCGCGCCCTCTCCCAGGCTGGCATAGTGAGCAAGGTCAACACGGTACTGCTCAAGGGCATCAACGACGGGCACATCCCGCAGGTAGTGGAAACCGCGCGCGAGCTGGGCGCTGTGATGACCAACATCATGCAGCTCATCCCGGTCAAGGGCAGCGTTTTTGAAAACATGCCCCTTGTGAGCAACAAGGAGCTCATGGACATGCGCCGCAGCTGCGAGCCCACGCTCAAGCAGATGTACCATTGCAAGCAGTGCCGCGCCGATGCCGTGGGCCTGCTGGGCGACGACAAGTCCATTGAGTACCGCCCGCCCGTGGCCGAAAAGGCCCCCGCTGCGGAAGAAACCAAGCCCGCCGTGGCCCGCAAGATACGCATCGCCGTGGCTTCCAAGACAGGCATGACCGTTGATCAGCACTTTGGTCAGGCCGAACAGTTCTACATCTACGAAAGCGATGGCGACGCCGCCAGCTACGTGGAAACTCGCAGCGTCTCCAAATACTGCAACGGCATGGACGACTGCGGCGAAAAGGCCGGGCGCATGGCTGGCATTCTGGCCGCCGTGGACGACTGCAAGGGCGTGCTGGCCCTGCGCATAGGCGAAAGCCCGCTGAAAAAGCTTGAGACCAAGGGAATACGCGTGTTCACCCTCTATGAAAATGTGGACAAGGCCGTGAATGACGCCGCCAGGGCGCTCTGCGGATAATTCCGGCCCAATCCTACGGCCTGACCGGAGGCAAACCGGTCAGGCCGGGGCACACGCCATCTTTGCCAAGAGGTTATTTCCATGCCGCAACTGGTGGACAGAACGCTCTGCCTGCTCTACCGGGTGCTGCCAGCCGCGCACTCGCAAGAGGAAAGGCAGACCGCAGACGCATTTGCGCTCTGGGCCGGGGAATGGATCGACCTCATGCACCACATGGGCTTTGTGGTCGAAATTCCCCCAGACCTGCAATTTGCAGCAGCCAGCACCAAGGCCCGCCGCACGGGCAAACGCCCGAACCTTAACGGGCCGTGGTCGCGCCTGAGCGGTTGCTGTGACGCTCTCTATACCTTTGAAACGGAACTCTGGCCGCGCTTTGCCGCCATCAAGGATACAGTGGAGTTCTGCCCGGGCGACCACGCGGGCTGCGCCACGGCACTTGCCGTGCTGTGGCTGCTCAAGGGCGGCCTCCGGGTGGCGGGCTGCATTGGCGGCTCTGCCCTGCACGGCCCCGATGCCGGGCCTGCCCTGGAAGAAGTGGCCCTGAGCCTGTACGCCCAGGGTCTGGAGACAGGCCTGACGCATCTGGACAAACTGCCTGAAGCAACAGCTCTGCTCAGGGAGGCAGGCCAGGAAGTTTCCCACCACAAGGCCGTGCTGGGCGCGGATATCTTTGCTGTAGAATCCGGCATCCATGTGGACGGCATTGTCAAAAAGCCCTTTCTGTACGAGCCATATGCCCCAGCCACTGTGGGGCTTGAACGCCAGATTGTGGTAGGCAAGCACTCAGGGCGTGTTTCGTTGCGCATCAAGGCCCGCCAGCTTGGTTTGAGCTTGCCGCGCACGGCGGAAGAACATATGCTGGAACTGGTTCAGCAGCATGCCGAGCGCCAGCAATGCAGCCTGACCGATGCCCAGTTTCTCGACCTGTGTCACACATGCCATCCCCCCGAATCCTTGTCTTCTGCCCGAACGGACTGTTGCGGTCTTTCGGGCGCAACGGTTTCTGTGGAGGTGGGCCATGCCTGAGATCATTATTGTCGACACCACACTGCGCGACGGCGAGCAGGCTCCCGGTTTTGCATTTCCCCCTGCCCTGAAAATCCGCCTTGCCGCCATGATGGACGAAGCTGGCGTGGACCAGATCGAGGCGGGCGTCCCCGCCATGGGTGAAAACGAAAAGGCCACCATCCGCTCCATCCGCGAGGCCTGTTCCAATGCCCGCGTTTCCACCTGGAACCGCCTGCGCGAAAGCGATGTGCGCCACTCCTTTGACTGCTCCCCGCATATCATTCATCTGTGCTGCCCGGTTTCTGACCGGCAGATCAAGGACAAGCTCAAAACCACCCGCGCCGAGGTAATGGCCTCCCTTGCCAAGTGCGCGGCACTCGCCGCAAGCCGTGGCGCGGAAGTGACAGTTGGCTTTGAAGATGCCTCCCACGCCTCGCCCGACCAGTTGCGCGAAGCGGCAAAGGCGGCGCGTCAGTGCGGCGTGGTGCGGGTGCGGCTCAGCGATACCGTGGGCTGTTACACGCCAGACAAGGTCTGGCGGGCCGTGCGCATGCTGCGCGAGACAGGCGTGGATGTGGAAATCCACGCGCACAACGACTTTGGCATGGCTGTTGCCAATTCACTCATGGCTGTGAACGCCGGGGCGCGCTACGTCAATACAACGTTGTGGGGCATTGGCGAGCGGGCTGGCAACTGTGGGCTTGCCACCTTTACGGCGGCGGCTGCGCGGCTTGGCAATACATCCTGCGCGGTGGACGCGCGCAAGGCACTTGAACTGGAACGCCTTGCGGCCACGCTTTTGCCGCAAAAATCCATGAACGGCTGGGGCAAGCATTTGGGGTACAGCTACGGCACACGTCCTTTTGGCTTGTAGAGACACACGAGCCTTTTGCGCCAGTATACTCACGGACACCTTCCCCAAGCATATGGAGATCGCCATGAAATGCGACTGCATTGCAGTATTGGAAAATACAGATAATTCAATCACCTCAATGGAAAACTGCACCCACCTTTCCGTCTGGCAGCGCGACTGGAGCACGGGTAAGGGCTGGCATGCCTGTGATCCCGTGCCCTTTTCTCTTGAAGGCTGCGGCACCCTGCCCCAGATGCGCGATCGGCTGCGCCAACTGGCCCTTCTGCTGCCCGCAGGGGCGGCCATAGCCGGGGCCAGTATTTCCGGTCTTGCCTACAACGAACTCAGCCGCATGGGCTTTTGCCTGTGCGAGCTGGACGCATTCTCGCCCGATATTCTGGATGCCCTGGCCAGCGAGATTCTGGCTTCCGCCCAAGGGGAGGTGCAGGTTCCCACCGCGCCCACGCCCACAGATACGCCCGGCGTATACAGCATCAATCTTATGGAAGTGCAGGCCGCGCACCCGGAAATTACATCAAAAAAAGCCCTGCGTCCCTTTTTTGCGTCCACGCCCTTTGTGGAACTGGAAATCATCTGCGGGCACATGCCCCCCTGGCTTGAGGAGCACATGCGCCAGCAGCGCCTGACATGCGCCCTCACCCGGCAGGATGACGGAACCGTCCGCGCCCGTATTTCGCATGCGCTTTGCGGTGAAACTGCGTCCAATGGACGTTAGGAGTCTATGTTATGGGTACCGCCCTGCAACTTGAAACTGTGGCCACGCCCTACGGCACCATCACAAACGTGCATGTACTCTCCCGCTGGCCCGGCGGCGCGCCGCAGGATTGCCGCCTGCTGGCAGAAGATACCGTACCCACGCCCCACGGTTGGCTCAGGCCCCACTATGACCCGGAAGACGTACGCCGCAGCGGCGTCAAGAGCTTCAGCCTCTACCCCAACGGCATGTGGCGTAGTCTGGAACTGCAAGATCAAACAAGCATAAGCACCCCCCTTGGCGACATGCCCGCCGAATGGCTGGCATGGCACGGAAACGGGGCGCTCAAGCGTATTTTGCTGCGCAAAGGCAAGCTCAGCGGCTACTGGACAGAACAGGACGAGCGCAAACTGGCAAGCCAGATATCCCTTTCTCTACACGGGCAGGAAGTGAGCGCAAAAGTTCAGGGCCTGCGTTTCTACCCTTCAGGCGTGCTGGAAAGCGTCACCTTCTGGCCCGGCGAAACAATCCTGCTTGCCACCCCGCTTGGCCCCATGCCCGTGAGGTACGGCTGCGCCTTTTATGAGAGCGGCGCGCTGCGGAGCTGCGAACCGGCGCGGCCTGTGCATGTGCCGACCTCCACTGGGCAGATTGCTGCTTACGACCCCGCAGCCTCGGCCATCTGCGGCGACGTCAATTCCCTGTGCTTTGGTGAAGATGGCACGGTTTCCGGCCTTGTCACCGCCGCCTGCTCCCTGCGCTGGCAGCAAGGCGCGGAGCAGAAATGCATGTCGCCGCGCCTGGAAAAAGATCAGCTCACCATGCTGCGCACCGTGGTTGTTCCCTTGCGGGTGGAATTTCTGCCCAATGGGCTGGTGCGCATGGACGATGGCAAGCAGATCATGCAGGCCCCGGCGCAGGGCATAACTGTCGGGCCTTTTGTGGCTCTGCCCGACATGCGCGAGAGCAGCTGAGGTTTTGCGCAACAGCAGCAATCCTGTTATAATTACAATCAGTTGGGCGGGTCTCCTGCTGCCGCAAACATTGTTGCGGCAGTGCGTCTTGCGCTGTATATGGTCACAGTGCTAGATTGCCGCAGGAGGCCGCATGGAAGTTCCTTTGCTCTATGAAATCGTCATTATTTTTCTTCTTTCAATTTTCGTCACCATCGTCTGTAACAAAATAAAACTGCCCGCCACCGTGGGCTTTCTGCTTACAGGCGTTTTGTGCGGCCCGTCCCTGCTGGGTATCGTCAAAGACATGCAGGCCATTGACCATATTGCTGAACTCGGCGTTGCCATGCTGCTGTTCACAATAGGCATGGAACTTTCCGGCGAGGCCCTCAATCGGCTGAAACGGCCCGTTTTTCTGGGCGGCAGCCTGCAAATCGGCCTGACGGTTCTTGCTGTGGCAGGTATTGCCATGCTGCTGCGCGATGCCACCTACCAGAAAGGCCTTTTCTGGGGCTGTCTGGTGGCGCTTTCGTCCTCGGCCATCGTGCTGCGCATTTTGCAGGAGCGCGGGGCCACCAACACGCCCACGGGCCGCCTTTCCCTCGCCATCCTTGTTTTTCAGGACATTATGGTAGCGCCCATGCTGCTGGCGGTGCCACTGCTTGCGGGCACGCTCGAGCTTTCGCTCCAGGGCGCGGTGTTCTCCACCCTGCGTGTGGTGGCGGTGCTGGGCGGCGTGCTGCTGTTTGCCCGCTTTGGCCTCAACAGGCTTATGGAAGCCGTGGTGCGCACCCGCACGAGGGAAATACTGCTGCTCTCCACCCTTGGCCTGTGCCTCGGCATGGCCATGCTGACCAATCATCTGGGCCTTTCGCTCTCGCTCGGAGCTTTTTTGGCCGGTTTGATGCTCGCCCGCTCGGAATACAGCATGAGCGTTATTTCGGGTATTTTGCCCTACCGCGACGTTTTCATGAGCCTGTTTTTCATCTCGGTAGGCATGATGCTGAATCTGGAGTTTTTTTTACAGCACTTTGTCGCCATTATTGTTCTGACAGTGCTGTTCATCGTCATAAAATCCCTGCTCACCCTGCCTTCGGTGCTGGTGCAGGGCTATCCCCTGCGCGCTGCCATTGTTACGTCCCTTTCCCTGGCGCAGGTGGGCGAATTTGCCTTTGTTCTGGCGGCATCTGGTCTGGCTGCCGGGCTGTTCGACATGAACGCCTACCAGACATTCCTTGATGTCAGCGTGCTCACCATGATGCTGACCCCCGGCCTTATGGCTGTGGCCCCGCTTCTCGCCGACAAGGTTGCAGGCAAACGCAACGAACGGATGCTCGCCAAAGCCGAAGATCACGAAGGCGCCTGCGCCATGGAAGACCACCTGATCATTGTGGGCTTTGGCATCAGCGGCAAACACCTGGCCCATGTGGCCCGTGAATCCGGCGTATGTTATACCATCCTTGAAATGAACCCCGAAACCGTTACCCGCTACCGGCACAAGGAACCCATTTCGCACGGCGACGCTTCGCAGCCAATCGTTCTGGAGCATCTGGGCGTCACCAAGGCGCGTGTGCTCGCCATCGTCATTTCGGACCCGGCTGCTGTGCGCTCCATTGTTATTGAAGCCCGGCGGTTCAACCCCAACCTCCACATCATTGCGCGCACCCGCTTTGTGAGCGAGGTGGCCCCCCTGCGCGCGCTTGGCGCGGACGAAGTGATCGCGGAAGAATTTGAAACCTCCATTGAGGTTTTCAGCCGCGTGCTGACGCGCTATCTGGTTCCCCGTCAGGACATAGATTCCTTTGCCGCGCGTATCCGGCAGGAGAATTACCGCATGATCCGCCGCATGAGCGCATCGGTAAACTCGCTTGATTCCATGGTCAGCCGCCTGCCGGAAATGGGCGTTCAGGCCATGCGCCTTGCCGCCGCCTCGCCCCTTTGCGGCATCAGCCTTGCCCAAAGCCAGATGCGCCGCAAATACGGCGTAACGGTTATTGCCATTCTGCGTGACGGCGCAACCCAGGCATCGCCGGAACCCAACGACCAGTTCCAGGCCGATGACGTGGTGTACCTGTTTGGCAAAACAGATAAACTTCTGGCAATAGCCCCTCTCTTTTCCGGCCCATTGCGCGAATCCGGCAAGGAAACCAGCCCTCCGCCCAAGGCTGCCTAGCGCATTTCGCAATTGCTGCGACAAAGGAGGCGGGGCTTGCCCTGCCTCCTTTTAATTGCCAAACTCAGCAAGGTATTAGCGCTACTTGGGTAAAAGATTCTGCCAAACCGGGGCTGGGAACTTGCGCATTTTGCCATTGCCGTCTATTAAAACTGATTACAGATATACTAACGGGAGCAACCCAAAGGGCTGCCCGCTGATAATCCGCCCTCTTGCGGTATGGATGTACTATGCTTGACGACAGACTGATGCGCGCCATGTTTGGCGAATCACGCAGCATTGCCATTATCGGCGCCAAGGACAAAGCCGGACAGGCCGTGGACAGGGTCGGGCGCTATCTGCTGGAGCAGGGATACACGATTTTTCCTGTCCATCCCGTGCGCAAAACCGTTTGGGGGCTGCCTGCGGCAACCTGTCTTGCGGAACTGCCCGGGCCGGTGGATATCGTCAATCTGTTTCGCGCGCCGGAATACTGCCCCGCCCACGCGCAGGAAGTACTGGATCTGCCCTGGAAACCAAAAGTTTTCTGGATGCAGCTTGGCATACGCTCGATTGAGGCACGTCAGCTGTTAGCCCGTACAGGCATGACAGTGGTTGAAGATTCCTGCATCATGGTGGAACACGAGCGCCTCATGCGCCCCTCGCTCACTTTTTAAGGCCAAGGATTATAGCCCATGTCTGCCGCTCACGGAGAATCTGTTTTCAACTGCCGCATGTGCGGCCACTGCTGCGAAGGAAGAGGCGGCATTGTCGTTAGCCCCACAGACCTGATCCGGCTGGCAGCGCACATGCAGCAAGCGCCGGAAGCAGTGGCGGAGAACTATTGCGAGCGCATTGGCGGCAAGCTCAAAATTCGCTGCGGCGAAGACGGCTACTGCGTGTTTTTTCGCCAGGGCAGCGGCTGCGGCGTGCATGAGGGCAATCCTTCAATCTGCCGCGCATGGCCCTTTTTTCGCGGCAATATCGAAGACCCGGCCAGCCTTGCCATGGCCAAGGAATTCTGCCCCGGCATCGAAACTGGCGCGCTGCATGCGGATTTTGCGCGCGAAGGCCGCGACTATCTGCGCGAAAACGGCCTGCTTGCTTCCGATGCCACCTGTGAAGCCAATGCGCTTATCCTGAAGTAATCATGCGACGCCGCCCCCGCCAGATATCGTTGAAAGAATGCTACGACATTCTCAAGCTTAAAAAGGACGCCGATACGGCTGACCTCAAGCGGGCCTACCGGCGTCGCGCTTTTGAGCTGCACCCCGATCTCAACCCCGGCAACCCCGATGCCAGCCGGGAATTTCAGCTGCTCAACGAGGCCTATGTGGCCCTTTCCGCCATACTCAAACATGAGGACGGCGTACGGGCTTCAACCGAGGCCAGCAGGGCTGCGCAGGCAGAGAGCAAGGCGCGGGCCGCAAAGGAAGAACCCACTGACGACATGGCTGAGCAGAAGACCCAGGCTGAAAATGCCTCTCAGGGTAGTACCGGGCAGCAGGCGGACTCTGACGCACAAGAAGCCAGCTCTGGCGCGGCTGACGCTGCTGCCGGGGCGCAGGCCTCAGCCGAGGCCGGGAAGGCTCAAAAAGATCAGGAGCAAGAGCGGCAAGAAAGCAAAACCGCAGGCCCAAAAAACGCGCAGAACGGCTATTCAGAACATGACGTGCTGCGCGACCTGCTCACAGATCCCTTTGCCCGCCGCGTTTTTGAAGATATTTACAGCGAACTGAACCGTCAGCATCAGGAAGAAGCGCCCCCCCAGCAGGAAGCGCCTTACCAAAAAGAGGCGCCCTCTTTTGGCCAACCCAAGGAAAAACCGGCGGCGGAAAAGCGCAATGTAAAACTGCACAAGAGCAATCTGGCCTGGGGTACGCCCAAGTGGAACAAAGACTACAGCAAGGGCGTTACCGGCATGGTCAAGGGCTGGCTGCGCCGTCAGATTGATGAAGAACAAACCCTTGCACTGCCCTCGGCCAACCTTGCGCCCGGCAAACGCATTCGCCTGCAAATACGTCAGGCCCTTTCAGGCGAGCTGAAAACGGTCGAAGTCACCCTGCCGCCGGATTTTGCCGTGGGCAAACCCATTCGGTTGCGCGGGCTGGGCAAACGCGTGGGGCCGTGGCAAGGCGACTTGTACCTGATTATCACCAACGAATGATCGAGCGTTTTAATGCGCACCGCAAACGAAAAGAGACCCCGTGGGGTCTCTTTTCGTTTATACTAGTCTGCTCACCGCAAGAGCATTTTGCGCGTTCTGCCGAAGCCTGCGGCTATTCGGTTTCCACATGAAAGCCAAAGTCGCCATCTTCCTCGCCGTCAACCACGTAGCGCAGGCGCTCATGAATGCTGTTGTCCTCGTTAAAGGTCAGCACAACGGGTTTGCGGCTGTACAGATCCTGCGGGCCGTTCACATATTCGTAAGCACTGATGATGACTTCATCCCCACGCTGGCAGGCACGGGCCGCCGCACCATTGAGTATGCAGCAGCGCGACCCTGGCTCGCCGTAGATAACGTAGGTGGAAATGCGCTGTCCGTTGCTCTTGTTCCAGATATACACAAATTCCAGCGGGTAGATGCCCGCCTCGCGGCACTGCTCCGGGTCAAGCGTCACCGAACCGTGGTAGTTCAGTTCGCACCCGGTAACACGAATGCAATGCAGTTTTGCCCGCAGTATTTGCAGCATGACAAACTCTCTTGCGCGGTTGGACGCGCCTAAAAAAAGGTCGCACAAGCGACCATGAATGATGCCGAATCCGGCAGTTGCCCGCCCCGCAGGGGTTGCCAACACAGGGCAACCCCTCGCGCCGTCCGGTAGCGGCAAACGCATGAGCACGGTCTACAACAACTATGAAGCGCACCGCAAGCCTCACCGGGCGCGGCCCCGCCTTGGTCGCTATGCTCCGGGCCGCAAAAGCGGTGTGAACCTAAGCAGACGGTGCAAAAAAATCAATAGGCCTTGATGTACTCGTCCATATTTTCCGCAGAACAGTTGCGGCTGACCCAAAAAGCAGAGGCCCATACCATCAGGGCTGTGGCCTGCGTGTCGTCCAGGCTTTTGATCTTGGCCTCAAGGCTGGATTTGCTGGCCCCATGCCGCAGATGTACGCCGTTGATGTCGCAGGCATCCGTAACGCGCAGCAAAAGATACGAAAGCCGCGTATGGTCGGGCATGAGCTTCATATCCTTGTGGGCTTCCACAATGGTTTTCAGCTCCGCAGCACTAAAGATATGCTTGATGCCCGTGATTGCCCGAAAAAACGTGTCCACCGCCCAGGGAAGGATAAACTCCGCCCCCGCGCTCTTTGTGCGGAAATAGTCTTTGAGCCAGCGTTCCTGATCGTCGTTAATACGTGCTGCGACCTGCGGCATGATGCCCCCGATGTTGCGTGCGGCCTGGCGCAAGTTCGCCAAGCATCGTGTTACGCTATGTTTTCTTTTTGCGCTACACTACCTGCCCGTGAATTTCAAGATAAAATCTAGACTTTTTTCCAGAAACATTGTCTGGGCTTACCGCAGATCAGGCCGCGCTTATGGCAAATAGGCCAGATGCATGCTCCCTTGCCCCGCCCTGCTTGCCGCGCGCTGCCCTTGAATGTATCCATAACACACAGACAGAATAAAGGAGCTTACATGCAGGATGCCAGACAGGCTGCGCCTTCACAATTACAATCTACCACAGCACCCAAGAAGGACGCAATGCAGCAAAGCGCCGTGCGCGCAGCCCTGATCCGCATGCACGCAGCCACTGTTCTGTTTGGTATTTCTGGCATTTTTGGCAAATTGTGCCAGTGTTCCGCCATTGATCTTGTCTGGGGCAGGGCCGTGGTAGCAGTGGCCGCTCTTGGCTGCATCTGCCTTATCCGGCGTGATCCGCCATGGCATGGAATTACGGCACGCGACCTGACAGGCCTTGCCGTAAGCGGCATTTTGCTGACCCTCCATTTTGTTACATTTTTTATGGGCATAAAACTGGGCGGCATTGCGGTGGGCACGCTCGGTTTTGCGTGCTTTCCCGCTTTTACAGCCCTGTTTGAAGCCATAGCCTACCGCGAACGCCCAAGCGCCAGGGAATTGCAGTGCATTGGCATGGTGAGCATTGGGCTTGTGT
Source organism: Desulfovibrio faecalis (assembly GCF_053570625.1). Classification (NCBI taxonomy): domain Bacteria; kingdom Pseudomonadati; phylum Thermodesulfobacteriota; class Desulfovibrionia; order Desulfovibrionales; family Desulfovibrionaceae; genus Desulfovibrio; species Desulfovibrio faecalis. Next base: position 1,884,580 of record NZ_JBRBQR010000001.1, on the reverse strand, counting down.
GTCTGACGCCCTCGTTTTCGCTGGCTGATACTGCAACACACGGCCTGCTGTGGGGCATTGTTTCCGCTGCGGTTTACGGCCTGGTGGCCATAGCAAACAGGCACTTTGCCGGGGGAATGTCTGGCATGCAGACCTGCTGGTGGCAAAATACGGTAATAATCATCTGCCTTCTGCCCTTTGCAGCAGCGGATGTGCCGCACATCGCCGCGCTGGACTGGCTGTGGATTATCTGCCTGGGCCTGTTGTGCACCGCCCTCGCCTACAGCCTTTACGTAAGCAGCCTCACCGCCCTCAAGGCCCGGCAGGCAGCTGTTATCATCACGCTTGAGCCAGTCTACGCCATAATTGCGGCGTGGTTGCTCTTTAACGATGCTCCCGGTTTGGGAATTTTTGCAGGCGGCGTTCTCATTCTTGGCGCTGTATTCAGGCTCAGCAGGCGATGATATAAGCGATATCTTCGCTGCAATCAAAATTTTAAATTTAAATAATCACATGAATACATACTTTAATACTGCATGTTACATAAAATATTATTACAAATGATATAAAGTTTATATTGGATTTGACGATTTTTTAAACTAGTAAAAGTGATAATATTCTAGAGAGATGTGAAGTGTTAACGGAATGCTAATTTTTTTAGCACACGTTACCACCACATTATAATCACAATAGCATCACGAGTTCACGGGAGGTTACCATGCTGCGCCTGTCATTCAAGAGCGTGAATACTGTTATAGCTGCACTGATAAGTGTCATTCTGCTTATCGGCGTTTCCATTTTTGTTGTTTACGTTGGCAAATCTTCATACCACATTGTCAACAATACATCTGTTGGCGGCATGAAGATCATCAACAATGGTCTCATTGCCAACATCAACGACTTGATTGATGCAAACATGAGCATGATCAAGGTTCCGGCGCAGAGCGGTCAGGCTAGAAAAGCCATCGAGGGCGACAGCGCCGAGATGGACGCCCTGATCAAAGCCCTCATAAAAGAATACAAGGGCATCAATTCCATCTTTGTTCTAAATGCGCAGGGCGTTGCTGTTTCCGGAGCATCCTCCAATGGAGAAAATTTTATTGGCAATAACTACAGTGAAAGGGGCTATTTTAAAACTGCCATGCAGGGAAAGGATGCCATTGACCCCAACATCGTTATTGCAAAAACCACAAAAAAAGAAATATTTGCCATTGCTACCCCGGTTTTTAGCGGCACAGGTAAGCCCATTGGTGCAGTATGCGTGACCATAAACTGGCTTGATTATATTAAAAGCCATGTTTTTAACATAAAAGTTGCAGACCATGGTTATGCATTTATTATTGACGCCAACGGTCGCGTTATCGCTCACCCCAATGCTGAAACTCACATGAGCGATGTCAGCAAGCTGGAATTTGTAACCAAGGCGCTCAAAATCAAGAACGGCTCTTTTGATTACGAATTTCAGGGTGAGGAGAAGGTAATTGTTTTTCAAACCATTGAAAGAACAGGCTGGCTTGTCTGCACCTCCGCCTTTACAGACGATCTTGCAAAAGATGCTGTTGAACAACGCAACATTCTGATTGCCGTTGCCATTGGTATTTTTGTTGTATTGCTTGGCAGCATTGTATTTATGGTTCGCCGGGTCATCACCTCCCCGCTAAAGAACATCATGGATTACAGCGCGCAGATCGCGCACGGCGACTTCAAGGCCGCGCTCACGGGCAATTTCAGATTTGAACTTGCGGAACTGGCGGGCAATTTTCAAGACACCACAGCAGTGCTGAAGAACCGTCTGGGCTTTGCTGACGGCGTATTGCAGGGCATCACCTTCCCCACCCTCGTTGCAGATACTGACGTGCATATTACCTATGTAAATGACGCCATGATTAAACTTGTAGGGAAAACCGGTCAACTTAAAGATTACGTTGGCATGTCTGCCGCAGAATTTTTCTACGGGGATGCCAACAAACGCACCATCTGTCATAAATGTCTGAGCGAGGGAGTGAACGCACATGGCATTGAAGCTGCAATGACCTTTGCAGACGGCCAGCACAAAAACCTGCGCATTGATGCCTCGCTGATCCGCGATCTGGACGACAACATTGTGGGTGCCATGACGCTTGTGTTTGACCTGACGGAAATCAAAAAGCAGCAGGCCACCATCGAGCAACAGCGTGATGCCGTTGCCCAGGTGGCGCAGAACGCCAATGCCATCGCTGACAGGCTTTCCACAGCGACCGAAGAGCTTTCCACCCAGGTGGAACAGGCCAGCCGTGGCGCGGATCAGCAGACGCAGCGCGTTTCTGAAACTGCCACCGCCATGGAGCAGATGAATGCCTCGGTGCTTGAAGTTGCGCGCAATGCGGGCGGCGCGTCCGACACCACCATTAATGCCAAGCGCAAGGCGGAACACGGCGCAGAAGTGGTCAATAAGGTGGTGCAGGGCATCAACCAGTTGCACACGCAGGCTATGGGCCTTAAGACCGGTATGGCCTCGCTGGGCGATCAGGCCCAGAGTATCGGCCAGATCATGACCGTGATTTCAGACATTGCAGATCAGACCAACCTGCTGGCCCTTAACGCAGCTATTGAGGCGGCGCGCGCGGGCGAAGCCGGGCGCGGATTTGCAGTTGTGGCCGACGAGGTGCGCAAACTGGCGGAAAAGACCATGCAGGCAACCCGCGAGGTTGGTTCCGCCATTCAGGGCATCCAGAATGGCACCACGCAGAACATTGATCAGGTCAACCAGACTGTAGATACCATCGAGCAGACTACCGAACTTGCCGGAACCTCCGGCGAGGCGCTCTCAGAAATTGTGGTGCTGGTGGATCAGGCTGCGGATCAGGCGCATTCCATCGCCGCAGCCGCAGAAGAACAGTCGGCCACCAGCGACGAGATCAACCGCGCCGTGGAACAGATCAATACCATCAGCTCTGAGACGGCCTCCGCCATGTCGCAATCTGCCAACGCAGTGACGGAACTGGCAAAGCAGGCGCAGGAACTCAAAAAGCTCATTGCGCAGATGGTTTCCTAAAAACGCACAAAGGGGGCAGCGCGCAAGCCTGCCCTCCCCTGCAACAAACTCAAAGCCCCTGAATGGTCTACCATTCAGGGGCGTTATCGTGCTCTGGCCCATAAAACAGATCAGGCCCGCCTTCGTTCAATGCAGCACCTAACGTGCTGCCACTGGACGAAAACGGGCCTTTTTAAACCACCTGGCTTTGGTCTGTACAAAAAACATTCAAGACAGAAATTTCGTCCAGACAAAACAACCAGTGATGTGTACTAAATATCCTTGATCACATCCTGCATGCTGTAGAGCTTGCCGGGCTTCTGCCCTGCCATCCAGCCGGCGGCGCGGATAGCGCCACGCGCGAAATTCTCGCGCGAGTGGGCCTGATGGGTCACTTCAATGCGCTCCCCAGGTCCCATAAAGTACACGGTATGCACGCCCACCACATCGCCGCCGCGTATGGCCTGAATGCCGATCTGCTCCTTGGGGCGAGCGCCGATGATGCCGTCACGGGCGGAGCAGCGCACATCGTTGAGCTTCCAGTCGCGGGCCTCGGCAAGGCATTCACCAAGGGTCAGGGCCGTGCCGCTGGGGCTGTCCTTTTTGCGGTTGTGGTGCAGTTCCACCATTTCAATATCATAATCTTCGCCAAGGGCCTTGGTGAGCTGGGGCAGGATGTTGAGCAGAACGTTCACCCCGATGCTCATGTTCGAGGCCCAGAAAATCGGGGCCTTGGCGGCAAGGACGCGCAGCTCATCCTTTTCTTCATCGGTAAAACCCGTGGTGCCGATCACAAGGGCATTGCCGGTCTGCGCCACGGCCTTGGCCGATTGCAGGCTCACCGCAGGCGCGGTGAAATCAATGACCACTGCCCCCGGGAGCTTGGGCAAGAGGGCCGCCAAGCTGTCGGAAACAGGGCAGGCAGCGCCCGCAAGAGCGGCTATGCGCTCCGGGCTGTCCACCAGCCCCGCAAGGGTGAACTGCGGGTCGGCTTCCACAAGCCCGCTGATGGTTTTGCCCATGCGCCCGCTGGCCCCGACCACAATAATAGAAGTGCTCATAGCTTCTCCGTTTCCGTTATTCCGGCTCAATGCCGGATTCACGCAACAGGTTTTTGAATTCCGTTTCATCCAGCACGGTTACGCCAAGGAAGCGCGCCTTGTCCAGCTTGCTGCCCGCCTTTTCGCCCGCAACCAGATAGTCCAGCTTCTTGCTGACAGCACCAAGTGGAACAGCCCCGGCGGCCTCGGCCCACTTTTGCGCCGTGCCACGCGGCACGCTGATGGTGCCTGTAAAGAGAATGGTTTTGCCAGCCATCGGCCCTTCGGCAAGGGTTTGCGTGCCCTGAGCCGAATCCGCGCCCTTGGGCCACGGGCCGTTCTCCTTGAGCCGCGCAAGCTGCTCGCGGTTGGCTGGGCTGTCAAAGAAGTTGCGTATGGACGAAGCCACTTCCGGCCCCACATCGGGCAGGGCCAGCAGGCTTTCCACCGTGGTATTTTCCAGTTCGTCCAGATCGGCAAAGCGCGCCGCCAAGGTGCGGGCCGTCTGCTCGCCCACGTGGCGGATGCCAAGGGCGCTGATAAGCCTTTGCAGGGTCGCGGTGTGGCGGGCGTTTTCCAGCGAATCCACAAACTTCTGCGCCAGCACCTCGCCCATGCGTTCAAAGCCCAGCAGCTCCTGCACGGTGAGGCTGAACAGATCGGCTGGCGACTGTACGCGCCCGCTGGTCACAAGCTGCTCGATCCACTTTTGCCCCACGCCCTGAATATCAAGCCCGGCCTTGGAAACAAAGTGGGTTATGGAGCGCAGCCGGATGGCGGGGCAAGCCAGATTCTCGCACCGCCAGGCAGCCTCGCCTTCTTCGCGGTACACAGGTTGCCCACAGGCCGGGCATGTGCGGGGAAACTGATAAGGTTCAGCGCCTGCGGGCCGTTTATCCAGCACCGGGCCGACCACTTCGGGGATAACATCGCCCGCGCGCTGCACAATGACGGTATCGCCCACGCGCACGTCGCGCGCGCGGATTTCATCCTCATTATGCAGGGTTGCGCGCGAAACCATGACCCCGCCCACAGCCACAGGCGCAAGCATGGCCACAGGCGTAAGCGCCCCTGTGCGGCCCACCTGAATTTCTATGCCCTCAAGCAAGGTCTGCGCCTGCATGGCCGGAAACTTGAAGGCCACGGCAAAACGCGGCGCGCGCGCAGTAAAGCCGAGCGCCTCCTGGGCTTCAAGGTCGTTCTGCTTTGCCACGGCACCGTCAATTTCCATAGCAAATTCCGGCCTGTTCTCGCGCACCCAGTTCACATATTCTTCTACATCCTGCGGATTCGCACAGAGCTTGCCGTTTGGCGGCGTAAGAAAGCCGTATTCCCTAAGACGGGCCATCAGATCCGAATGCAGGCGGCAGGGCTGCGCCGGGACCCACTGCGCATCGCCAAGGCTGTAAGCAAGAAAACGCAGGGGGCGCGATTCCGTAACCGAGATATCAAGCTGACGCAGAGTCCCGGCGGCGGCATTGCGCGGATTGGCAAAGGTCTTTTGCCCCAGAGATTCCTGCCGGGCGTTGAGGGCGTCAAAATCCTTTTTAAACATCACCACTTCGCCGCGTACTTCAAGCCGCGCGGGAAACGGCCCTTCGCCCCTGAGATGCAGAGGCACGGTGCGGATGGTGCGCACGGCCTCGGTGACGACTTCACCCACTTCGCCATCGCCGCGCGTCAGAGCTTCCTGCAACACGCCATTCGCATAGATGATTTCCAGCGCGAGGCCGTCAAGCTTCGGGTCACACCAGAAGGCCTGCGGCAGGGGGCCGTTGACTTCCGTATCCCATGCGCGGCGCATACGCTCCACAAAATCGCGCCACTCTTCCACAGAAAAGACGTTGTCCAGACCGTACATCTGACGGCTGTGGCTTTTTTTGGCGAGGCCGTCCAGCAGCTTGCCGCCCACGCGCAGGGTGGGCGAATGGGCAGAACGCAGCTCGGGCCAGCGGTCTTCCAGCGCGGCAAGCTCATGGAACAGCGCGTCAAACTGGTCGTCCGAAATTTCCGGCGCATCCTGCGTGTGATACAGATAATTGTGGCGCTCCAGTTCGGCGGCCAGCCAGCGGGCGCGGTTGCGTTCCTCGTTGCTTGGGCCGCCAGCGGGGCCAGTGGCAAAGAGGCTGTTCTGCTCCTGCCTGCCATTGCGTGAATTCTGCGACATGAAAAAACCTTTTTTATGGTCAGCCGCCGTGTCCCTGTTTGGTTTACGGGCTTTGCGGCGGCACTGCTCACAGGGGCAAGCGCCCCTGTCTATTCGGGCATGGCGATAAGCCTGGCCCGCAAAATGCGGATGCGGTCACGCAGCTCTGCGGCCTGTTCAAATTCCAGATCGCGGGCCGCCTGACGCATTTCCTTTTCAAGCTTGGCAACAAGAACAGCAACATCCTCGGCTGTCAGCGGCACGGCATCTGCCTCGCGCTGTTTGCCCTTGCCCTTGCCGCGCCCGCGTCCGCCGCCATCTTCCACATACAGGCTATCCAGTGGCGATTCAAGCGATTTGCGGGTGCTCGTGGGCGTGATGCCGTGCTCTTCATTGTAGGCCGACTGCTTGGCGCGGCGGCGCTCGGTTTCGCCCATGGCGGCGCGCATGGAATCAGTGATCTTGTCCGCATACAGTATCACCTTGCCCTGCGCGTTGCGCGCGGCGCGGCCAAATGTCTGGATAAGCGAACCTGTGGAACGCAAAAAACCCTCCTTGTCCGCATCCAGAATGCACACAAGCGACACTTCGGGGATGTCCAGCCCCTCGCGCAGCAGGTTGATGCCCACCAGTACGTCAAATTCCCCAAGCCGCAGCGCGCGGATGATCTGCATGCGCTCAAGCGTATCAATATCCGAATGCAGGTAGCGCGCCCGCACGCCCATGTTGCAGCAGTATTCGGTGAGGTCTTCCGCCATGCGCTTGGTAAGGGTGGTGACCAGCACCCTCTCGCCCAGCGTGACCTTGCCCCGGCATTCGCCCAGCAGGTTTTCCATCTGGCCCTTGGTGGGGCGCACCTCCACCACCGGATCCACAAGGCCCGTGGGGCGGATGATCTGCTCCGCCACAATGCCCTGAGCCTGATCCAGCTCGTACTTGCCGGGCGTGGCCGACACGTAAACTACCTGATTGAGCAGGTTGGTGAACTCGTTGAACTGGAGGGGGCGGTTATCCAGCGCCGAGGGCAGGCGGAAACCGTAGTCCACAAGGGTCTGTTTGCGCGAGCGGTCGCCCTTGTACATGCCGCCCACCTGCGGAATGGTGATGTGCGATTCGTCCACAAAGAGCAGAAAATCTTCGGGAAAGTAATTGAGCAGACAGGACGGCGGCTCGCCCGGCTTGCGGCCGTCGAGGTGGCGGGTGTAGTTTTCAATGCCGTTGCAGTAGCCCAGTTCTTCAATCATTTCGAGGTCAAGCTGGGTGCGCTGCTCAATGCGCTGGGCCTCCACAAGCTGCCCATGCTCCTTGAAATACGTAAGACGCACCGCCAGCTCATCGCGTATGTCGCTGGCAGCTCGCTTGAGGTTGTCCTGCGCGGAAACAAAGTGGCTGGCAGGGTACAGCACGGTTTTGCTTACCTCGGCCAGCACCTCGCCCGTGAGGGGGTCAATCTCGCGCATGAGGTCGATGTCGTCGCCAAAAAATTCCAGCCGCAGCGCCCGCTCGTGATGGTAGGCGGGAATGATTTCAAGGGCATCGCCGCGCACGCGGAAGGTACCACGGTGGAAGTCGTAATCGTTGCGTTCGTAGTGCACTTCCACCAAACGGGTGATGAGCTTGTCCATGGGGAAGTGCTGTCCCACCTCAACGGGAATGACCATCTTGGCGTAATATTCCGGCGAGCCAAGGCCGTAAATGCACGAAACCGAAGCCACAATGATCACATCGCGCCGGGTCAGCAGGGCGTGAGTGGCGGCATGGCGCAGCTTGTCAATATTGTCGTTGATGGACGAATCTTTTTCAATATAGGTATCGGAAGCCGGAACATAGGCCTCCGGCTGGTAATAGTCGTAATAGCTGACAAAATATTCCACGGCATTGCGCGGAAACAGCCCCCGGAACTCGCCGTAAAGCTGTGCTGCCAGTGTTTTGTTGGGGGCCAGAACCAGCGCCGGGCGGTTGCAGCGGGCAATGACGTTGGCCATGGTAAAGGTTTTGCCGGAGCCTGTAACGCCCAGCAAAACCTGGGAGGGAACCCCGGCCTGAAGATTGTCCACCAGAGCGTCAATGGCCGTGGGCTGGTCGCCCGTAGGCGTGTATGCCGTTTCAAGGCTGAATGGGATAACCGGATTATCTTCCATAATATTATGTTTTGGAGTAAGAGGACAGGATTACATCAATAACGAACGGGAATTGCCATGGAAAAAATCTTCGTACCTTCTCAGATAGATCTGCCCATCGACCGGGTTTTCATTGTGGCCGCAACCCTCAGCACCTTCAAGGGCTGTCGCCATCTGGACGTGCAGATTTTCCGCCCCGGCGCAACTGATGCCGAAGTGGAAGCCATCAAGGGGCTTGGCCTTGTGGCCCCGGCTGACCCTTCCGTTCCGGCAGAAGTGCTGCAAGGCGCTACGGAAGAAGCCGCCCTGCGCTGCGTGCTTGAATCCTTCACTGCAGAAGAAAGCCACGCGCTGGTGGAATACCTTGAAAAGCGCTATGCCGACCAGATTGAAAAAATCACGGTCTGCCCGCTTGATCTGCCCGTGCCCATGGGCGTTGCGCCCTTGGCAGGCATTGGCGAAGGCAAGACCACGGGCTTCATCCGCTTTGACGCGGTGCGCGACTACCCGCTGCCCTTCCCGGCCTATGGTTTTTACGATCTGGCCGCCCAGAAGCCGTCCGGGGAATAGCTGTACGCAACTCCCCAGGGCAGCCACGGAAACGGCAGGCCGCTTCCAGCCATTTCAGGCGTTGCGCAACTTTGCGCAGCGCCTGTTTGCGTTTGCGAGGCAAGGGCGCGCTCAAGTTCGGCCTGAAAAACTGCGCGCGGGAGCATCACGCCGCCCATGCGCATGATGTGCGGCGTTTCCTGCTGGCAGTCAAGCAGGGTTGCTCCGCGCTGGCGCAGCAGGGCCACAAGCCCTGCCAGTGCGGCGCGCGAGGCTTCGGGCTGGGTGTGAAACATGGATTCGCCAAAAAAGGCCCGTCCAAGCGCCACGCCGTACAGACCGCCCACCAGTTCGCCATCGCGCCAGGCCTCAATGGAATGGGCATAGCCAAGGGCGTGCAGGTCTTCGTAAGCGCGCATCATGTCGTCAATAATCCAGGTGCCGCCCTCCTTGTCCCTTGGTGCTGCGCAGGCGCGGATAACCCGCCCGAAAGCGGCGTTGTGGGTCAGTTCAAAAGGATGCAGGCGCAGTTTGCGCGCGCTGCGCGCAGGCAAACGAAAGCCCTCAAGGGGCATGACGCAGCGGGGATCCGGCGACCACCAAAGGATGGGCATTCCCTTGGAGTACCAGGGAAAAATCCCACGGCTGTAGGCAGCAACCAGACGTTCTGGACGCAGATCGCCGCCCAGACACAGCAAGCCGTCTTCACGGGCTGATTCCGGCGGCGGAAATTGAGAGGCCAGTGCTGTAAATGCCCCGATCATAGCGTCCTTTGCCGACAGAGTACCATTTGAATATTTGGGGGATGGGGCGGATGCCCTTGAAAACAGCGTCAACGCAAACGGGCCGGGACTGCCGCATTCGGCAACAGCCCCGGCCCGCCTTTGTGCATATAATCAGGCGTCTACAGGCATCGGCTTACGGCTTTTTGCCGCGCTGCCCTCATGTTCAAGGGCCAGTTCTTCGCCCTTGACTGTCAGCTTTGCGCTGCCGCCCTTTTTGAGCGAACCAAAGAGCAGTTCGTGCGCTAGACGGTCTTCCAGCTCCGTGCGCAGCAGACGGCGCAGAGGCCGCGCCCCCATGGAGGGATCAAAACCCTTGCGGGCCAGCCACTTGCGGGCGGTCTCCGTAAGTGTAAGCGTTACGCCGCGCTGCTCAAGGCTGGTGCGGATTTCGCCCACAAACTTGTCCACAATGCGCAACATCATGGGTTCTGTGAGGCTGCCAAAGGGAACAAGCGCGTCCAGCCGGTTGCGGAATTCAGGGCTGAAGGTATTTTCCACAGCCTTGAGGCCCTTGTGCGCCGCATCCTGCGGGGCCGTGCCGCCAAAGCCCATGGCGGGCCGCGACATTTCAAAGGCCCCGGCATTGGAGGTCATGATAAGGATAACGTGCGAAAAGTCCGTCTTGCGCCCGGTGTTGTCCGTCAGCGTAGCGTAATCCATCACCTGGAGCAGCACGTTGAAGATATCCGGGTGTGCCTTTTCCACTTCGTCCAGCAGCACCACGGAATATGGAGCCTTGCGCACGGCCTCGGTCATGAGCCCGCCCTGATCAAAGCCCACATAGCCTGGAGGGGCGCCGATGAGCCGCGAAACAGAGTGCTTTTCCATGTATTCGCTCATGTCGTAGCGCAGAAACTCCACGCCCATGAGTTTGGCAAGGCTGCGGGCCACTTCCGTTTTACCCACGCCCGTAGGCCCGTAGAAAAGGAAGGCCCCAGCGGGGCGCTGCTCCTGCCCAAGCCCGGCGCGGGCGCGCAGAATGGCGCGCACGGTCAGCTCAATGGCTTTTTCCTGCCCGAACACAAGACTCTTGAGGTCTTTCTCAAGCGTTGCCAGCTTGTTGCGTTCCTTGCCGGAGACAGTGCGCACGGGTATTCCCGCCATGCGGGCCACAATGCGTTCCACATCGGGCACTCCTACCAGCGGGGCGTCCTTGCCGCTCTTTTTGGCAGGCTTTCCGGCAGGCGTTACGCCACGGCCCAGACGCACTGCTGCGCCAGTTTCGTCCAGCACGTCAATGGCCTTGTCGGGCAGCAGGCGGTCGCGCACATGGCGCGCGGTAAGATCCACCATGGCCTTGAGGGCCGCAGGGCTGTAACGCACGTGGTGATACTGCGCATAACGCGGCTCAAGCCCTTCAAGAATGCCAAGGCATTCTTCCGTGGTCGGCTCGGTAAGGTCAATGCGCTGGAACCGGCGGGCCAGCGCGCGGTCTTTTTCAAAATGGTTGCGGTATTCCTCGTAGGTGGTGGAACCAATGCAGCGGATTTCGCCATTGGCGAGCACGGGCTTGAGCAGGTTGGACGCATCAAGCGAGCCGCCAGAGGTGGAACCAGCCCCCACGATGGTGTGGATCTCGTCAATAAACAGGATGCAGTCGGGCTGCTCCTTGAGCTTTTGCACCACGGCCTTGAGGCGGCCTTCAAAGTCGCCCCGGTAGCGGGTGCCTGCAAGCAGAAGGCCCATATCAAGGGCATAGAGCTTTGTTTTGGCAAACATTTCAGGCACGTTGCCTTCCACAATGCGCAGGGCAAGGCCCTCGGCCAGGGCTGTTTTGCCAACGCCGGGGTCGCCCACAAAGAGGGGGTTGTTCTTGCGGCGGCGGCACAGAACTTCAACCGCGCGGTCAAGCTCCGCAGTGCGGCCCACGAGGGGGTCAATCTTGCCTTCCCTGGCACGGGCCGTAAGTTCAACGGTATACTGGGCCAGGGGGTCTGCCTTGGCTTCGCCGTCCCCGGCTTCGGCCCCGGCTTCCACGCCGCGCGAACCGGAACCTTCATCAAGCCCGTGCGAAATAAAAGTCAGCACGTCCAGCCGTTCAACGCCCTGTTTGCGCAGATAGAAGTGGGCGTAGCTTTCTTCCTCATCCATGATGGAAATGAGGAGGTCGCCAAGCTCCACAGCGTCGCGCCCGGATGAGCGGATATGCTCCAACGCGCGTTCAAGCACGCGCTGCACGCTGTCTGTCTGCGAGACTTCGTGCTTTTCCGCCAGGGAAACGGGTTCCAGTTCCTTGTTGAAAAATTCCTCAAGCTGCTCGCGCAGCACGGGCACGCTTGCCCCGCTGCCCTCAAGAATGATGCGCCCCTTCATGCTGTTGGTCAGCGCAAATAGCACATGCTCCACAGTCAACAGATCATGCCGTCGCCGGTGGGCTTCCATGAGGGCGTCCCGAATGACCAACTGAACATTTTTACTCAACATAGGCTTATCTCAATGGATTTTTTCCATGGTGCATTTAAGGGGATACCCAGCCGCCCGCGCCGTGTTGTGCACACGCCGAACCTTGGCCTCGGCTATTTCAAGGGTGTATATGCCGCACTGGCCTACCCCGCGCTGGTGTACCGCCAGCATGATGGCCGTGGCTTCTTCGGCGGTTTTGTGGAAAATGCCGCACAGTACCGACACCACAAACTCCATGCTTGTATAGTCGTCATTGTGCAGGAGCACCCGGTAGCGATCCGGTTCCTTGAGTTTTTTTTCCACGATTACGCGGCTGTCGCCGCTGGTTTGATTGTCGGGGATAAAAGACATGCATGGCTCCCAAGACGTTTCAGCTCTGCCGCGATGAATCCGTGTTGACATCGGCCTTGTCGGTCAGGCCCAGCACTGTGCGCCAGTGCGCCCTCTGCGCTTCGTCAAACACAAAGGAAAGCTGTTTCGGCTTGTTGTTTTGCCGCAACCATTCCTGATGCAGCTCATGATAACTTTTGATGCTTATTTCGGCATTGTCAAGGTTCAGACGCTTCTCGACCCTTGCAATATCCTGCGCCCGGCCTTCCAGTTCAACCACCTGGGCAAAGGGCAGCGCGTCCAGCTCCACTTCCACGGTGTCCATGCGCCATGGCTCGCGAACTTTTTCGTACCGGGCCGCCACCGTATAGCCCAGCCCTTCCAGAATACCCCGCAAGGCCGCGCCATCGACAACTTCCGTTTCGCGCTCCTCGCGCACCTTGAAGCCGCCGTCTTCCGTGGCGGGCAACTTGAGCGTGATCAGGTGGCGCGTTTTGTCCTGCCATTCCTGACTGCGCAAACGCAGCAGTTTGCCGCCTGTGACCAGCGCTCCCTGGGCAGTGTCAAACACCCAGTTGCACTCAAAATGCGCGCCAAGGCAGTGCGCCCCGCTGTCCACAAGCGCCTGCCGCAGGCTTTGCAGATTCACATGCAGATATTTGCGTTCAATCTCAAGGCCCATAACCGCCGCCTTTACTTGCGATGAAACAGTTTTTGCTGCAAGGCGGCTATGGTGCTGATGCCGCCTTGCTCAACAGCCGGGTGGACAATGGGATCAAAGCCCAGCCGCCGCGCCTGCGTAAGGCGCAAATCCTGCGCGGATACGGGCCGCACCTGCCCGTTGAGATCAACCTCGCCCCACAGCACGCTCTTTTCCGGCAGCGGAACATCATAATACGACGAAAGCACCGCAGCCACCAGCGCCAGATCAAGCCCCGGCTCGCTCAGCTTCATGCCGCCGCCCACCTTGGCGTAAATATCCACCTGACCAAAGTTGAGCTTGAGCCTTTTTTCCAGCACAGCCAGCAGCAAATGCAGGCGGGCCACGTCAAAACCAAGGGCCGCGCGACGCGGAATACTCAGAAAAGTGCGGGAAACAAGGGCCTGCACCTCCACTGCCAGCGGGCGCTGCCCGTCTACAGCCATGACCACGGCAGTACCGGATAGCGAAGGATCGCGCTGACCCAGAAAAAACGTGGAGGGATCGTCCACAATCTGCATGCCCGAGGCTTCCATGCGAAAAACCAACAGTTCCTCATTGGGGCCAAAGCGGTTTTTGAACACGCGCAACAGGCGGAACATCTGGCGGCGGTCGCCCTCAAGCGAAATAACGGTGTCCACCATGTGTTCCAGCAGGCGGGGGCCAGCCAGCACACCGTCCTTGGTCACGTGCCCCACCAGAATCAGGGTGCATGACAGGCGGCGGCAGGCCTCAAGCAGGGTGGTAGCCACGGCCCGCACCTGACTGACATTGCCCGGCAGGCCATCGGCCTCAAGACTTGTGAGGGTCTGCACCGAATCCACCACCAGCAGGGCTGGCGGCGCGGCATTGGCAGCTTCGAGCACGTCCTCCACGCGGGAGGTGGCGATGGCCATCAGATTATGATCCAGCATGCCAAGCCGCTCGGCCCGGCCCTTGATCTGCGGCAGGGATTCCTCGCCGCTGGCGTAGAGAACGCGCCTGCCCTGCGCCGCAACAAGCCCCGCCACCTGGAGCAGAAGGGTTGATTTGCCGATGCCCGGCTCGCCGCCCACAAGAATGGCCGCACCGGGCACAAGGCCCTTGCCCAGCACGCGGTCAAGGGCTTTCAGGCCGCTGCCGTAGGGCGCGTGCCCGGCATCTTCCACATCGCGCAACGCAATGGGTCGGCTGGAAGAATCCGTGGCAGCGCGGGGCCTGTTGCCACCGGGGGCGGATTTGGGCTGCACAGCCGCCTGAAGCGTATTCCACTCATGGCAGTTGGGGCATTGCCCACGCCACTGCATGGTTTGTGAGCCACAAGAAGAGCATATATAAATTTCACGTGTTTTCGACATGAATAAAGCCTACGGAAAAAGTACACAGGGCGCAAGGCATGAGCGCTCGGGCAATGCAGCCCCCTCTGCCCCTCCCCTGCAAGGCTGGCGCAATAAAAATTCCGGCGAGATTGAAGCAACAGCGCCCGTTGTTGAACGGAACCCTGTACGGGCAATCGTATCAACAACGGGCGCTGGTATACAGCCGTAAAATTTCGGCCTGTGGCGTCAACCTGAGCAGTCGGGCATTTTCAGCCACATCCTGTTCTGGAGTATGGATAGTTGCAAACTTGGCAGTTGCCCCAGCCTAGCCCTTGGAACCACGCTTGGAGGCCTTGAGGGGGTTGACCTTCTTGGAGGAGACGGTCTCCACCTGAATGCGGTGCTGGTTTGCGGTCACCAGAGCTTCCACATCCAGCCCGAGGGCGGCAAGCCTCTGCGGCACCTCGTTACGCACACCACTATAGCGGTTGCGGTCGGCAATGGGGCGTCCCACAAACTGGGCGGTGGTCAGATACAGGCCCCTGCTGTCGATGGCCAGCACGGCCTCCGTTCCATTTTCCTGAACGGTCTGGATCATCATTTCCTGCGTTGTTCCAAAACGGTTATACATTTTACCTGTTCTCCTGTATGCCTTTGCGGCGGTAAACAGTGAAGCCCGGTTGGGGCGACAGGCAGTATTTTATGAAATTGAAATTCAAAGTCAACATAAAAAAGAAGAACATTACACCGTTGCATCTAGCATGATTGCAACTATATGGATTATCAGCGTGAACCTGGAAACTTGAGCACGAAAAACTTCGTAATGGAGAGCGCATAAATGCGCTGTGTCAGGAATGAGGACGTATCAAACAGTCCTTATTCTCCTCAGCGCCGCAACTGCCTGCCAATACGCTTCGGTTACGCCCCTGAGCCTTGGCGCTGTATAATGCTTCGTCCGCCCTTTTGAACGCTTCGTCAAACGACATATCGCAACAGCCTCGCACCAGCAAGCCGCCCAAAGAGATGGTTACGACCTTGTCGGCCCCATCGGGATGCTGGAGGCGCATATCCTCCACTGTTTTTCGGATCTTTTCCATGAGGGAAACGATCTGCCGCTCCTCTGCCGCGCTGGCCAGCACGGCAAATTCCTCTCCACCAATGCGAAAAACCCTGTCGCCCCTGCGGGACAGGCGGATGCTCACACATCTGGCGATTTCGCGCAGAACATGGTCGCCGGCCTGATGCCCGAAAGCATCATTCAGCCGCTTGAAATGATCGATGTCAAACAGCACCAGCGAAAAAGGCACGCCAAGCCGTATTGTCTGGGCAAACCAGGCTTCGGCCATTTCATCAAACATCCTGCGGTTGAGCAGCCCTGTCAGGGAATCATGCTGCGCCTGAACCCGCAAGGTATCATTAAGTTTTTGCAAGGTTTTGCGCAGATATCTGTCGCGCAGCAGGTTCACGGTGGTACCTATTATGACCGCAAAACCAAGCACAAAAAAAATAAACGTGGTGGCAAGATGCATGCGGAAGTTTTCCGCAAGGTCAGCCAGCAGAGGTGCAAGGTTCTCAAAGCCGTACACGCTGAGCCCTTCTTTACTTATGCGTACCGTCTTGCACAAGTAGGGCGAGCCACCGGGGCTGAGCTCCCATGCATCGTAGCCGTCCACATCCACTTTACGCAGATACACGGGTTCAAGACTTTCTCGCTGATAGCGGAGCAGACTCTTGGCCGGGGCAAGCGAGGCGGCACTCTCGCCAGGCACTACGCGCAGCATGTTCCCCGGTGAATCGGAGAGCACCACCACGCCCGCCTTGTCCGTAACAAAACCCGTGGGCAGGTAAAGCTGCTGCGCAAGCGTGTCCGTATCAACCTTGAGCACAGCCACGCCAAGGTAGCCATCAGGCCCGCTGACAGGCGCGGAAAAATGAAAACCGGGAATTGTTGAAACCCGCCCTACAACAAACTGCACGGAACTTTCGCCAGCCATGGCCCGGATAAAATAATCACGGTCGGCAAGATTAACGCCAAGGAGATTTTTGGGCATCCCGGCATCGTTGGAAGCAACGCACACGCCGTTTTTGTCAAGCAGGAACGCACGGTGCAGCCGGAGAGTGTCCCCCACGCTCTGCAGGTAGCGGGTGCATTCCGCAAAATCCCCTTCTCCTTTCAGAGCGGCAATAATGCGTGAGTCTGTAGCCAGAAGTCCGGTGAGCTTTCTTATTGTATCAAATTTAAGGTCTGCCATTTCAGCAACGCGCTGGACTCGTTGCGACAGAGAATATTCTGCTTCATCAATTGCAACTGATAAACGCTCTGAACGCCAGTGCAATGCTACAAGCAATGAAAATAATGCAGCAACAGGAAGTGATAAAGACCAAAGCAAAAATATTGCTCGAGTTGGACGTTCTTCAATTTGCGTTCTGAGCAGTCCAAACAATGATTTCATATACAAAAAACCATATTCACAAGCCATATTCCCTTGCGTTTGCCGTAAAGAAAATTACCTCCAGCACCTTCATCAATTTATGCGCGTTTGGCAACCCCAAAATGTAACCATTGCACATAAAATTTTATAACCTCAGTAAAATAATTACATTTACTGTGTACGGTTTTACGTAACATTCTGAAATACTGCAACTGACATATCAATACAACCTGCACCATCAGTTTTCAGTAACGGATTAAAATTTGTTATCAACGAAACATTGCTGACTGCTGTCGGTAAACATCAGTGCAAACCACCTGAATTTTTTGATCATCTCCCGCGCTTTGCATTGCAATCACCGCAGCAGCCAGCAGTAAAAGAAAAGACAGCTATTCTTCCATCATAGTCTCGGCAAAGCGCTGCTCTGCCCACTGGGCGACACGCCGCTGCATGTCGCCCAGTTGCGCATCGTCGAGTTCAAGCCCGGCGGCAGCGGCATAGTTGACCACATAGGCGTAGGGATCAGCCTCAAACCGGTATTGATCCTTGTTATTCCAGATATTGTCAGTCATGGCCTTTTCAAGCCAGTCCATCATTTCCTGAGCCGAGGCGAACACATGCCCCCCGGCCAGTTCATTGGTTTGCTGGTACATATATCCTCCAAGGTAACGGGTTAGAGCGGGCATCCGTGCAGGAGACTGCTTTTTGCCATTTAACGGCAGTATGGCTTTTTTATCAATGCGCATGAGCGCATGCCCGCTGGCAGAAACATGACGCTGGACTTTCGCGCACTTGCACTGCATCATATCTTGATACGGTCAGCTTGCAGGGCATGCAGCCGCTGCAAATATCTTTAAGCACTTTTTCCCGACATTATACATGCTCAGTTCTACAAGTACCACTACCAACGGTTCCGCAACCGATGGGCGCGAACACGCGCACCGGAAGTTTTCTTCATTGCTGTTCGACAGGCAGGACCACAAGCTCATCCAGATGGTGAACGCCTTTGTGGACGCCCGCGCCCAGGATCACGCCCTGCGTCAGCCCGAACCGGGCCTGCACCCCCACGGCATTATTGAAATGACCTCTTCGCACGGCCTGCGCCTTGCCAGCGCCGTCATCGTGCTGCTGGAAAGCCTGGAGGCCGGCGGCCCCAGCGAGAGATTGCAGGCTCTGCGCCGCTTGCACGACGAGGTTCTGTACTCCACGCATTCTTCGCTGCAAAACAATACAGCGCGCGTGCTGGTGCAGATCATGAAAGACCTCGTGCGCTCACATAACGATGCCAGCCACCAGTTGCCCCTCGCGCACGAATTTCATCAGGCCGTGCGCGGCACGCCGCGCATTGTGCGGGCATTGCTGCGCAAATACCACCTGCTTGAAATGCCGGAGGAATGGAATCAGCACGCCTTTGACCACCACGTGCACGACGCCAACACCAAGGGGCGCAAAAATCCCACCCATCTGGTCATGGATGCGTGGATCAAGGGCATCCGCTTTTTGACGGTGATCTACTATAATACCGTTGACCCCGAAGCTGCCCAGGAACTGCTGCGCGCTGCGCGCATCATGGACATTACGGTGCGCATCGGCATTGAGTTCAAGGCCACGTTCCGCGACAAACTGGTGGAATTTACATGGTCGCCGCTCAATACCGAAACTTCCAGAGCTTTTGACAACCTGCTGCACCGCAAGGACATCACAGACGCGCTACGCAAGTACGCGCCCGTCAACGACTGGATGCGCGCCTACGTGCTCAAGCTCCTGCGGGCCTGGAACGAGAGGCACGCCGCCTCGCTGGCTGCCCGCTGGGATATGCCCGCGCCGGAGCCTATCAAGGAAGAGGCTTTTCTTGCCTATGTGGGTCAAAAGCAGCCGTCCTCGCTGCATCTTGCCGAATTTATTTATCATCATCTGGAGCCCATGCGGCAGTTGCGCGGCGAACGCCTGCGCGAGGCCCTGACTGCGGAAACAAACCCCGCACGGGCGGCCAAACTGCGCGAAAGTTTGACGGAACTGACCGACATGGTGCCCGACATGCTGCGCGATGACTGGCTCGGCCCGGAGGCCAACCCGGAGATCGTGTTCCCCTACAAGCCGCACAAGGATTTGCCCGCTATTTTGCAGCAGTCGCCGGAATTTCTGCTGGAAAACATCTATCCGCTGCATCCCTGCCAGATTGTACTCAACCTTGCCGGGCTGACGGAACAAGACGTGCTGGAACTGCTGTGGCTGGGCCGTGGGCGCATTACCCACCTTGAGCTTTTTAACCTGCGCGAGTGGACTGCCGGTCAGCTTGCTCACGTGGAAGAAATCAACACACTGCAAAGGGCCGTCAACGAGGGCAGCACCCCGAGGCTCAAGCAGGTCATCCGCAGCATTATCAGCAAGGAACCCAAAGATTCCCCGCGTATGCCTCTGTTTCAGGAGATACTGGGGCATATACCGCAGCTGCAGGAATTTTATGCGCTTTCGCCGCTGGGTTCGCGCATCGGCACGGACTCCACCAGCCGCTCGCACCACACCCACGGCATGGGGCTTGTGTTTGTGGAAACGCTGCCCCCCAAGGCCCGCGCTGTTCTGCGCCGCGAAGACAATGCCCTGCGCCTCACCCTGCCCGTGCATACGGATATTTACCGCTTCACGCATTACCATGAGCCAGCGCAGCCGCAACCATGGTGGCAGCGCCTGCTCAGGCACGTTCCCGGCCTTGGCAATCTGGGCTGCCACCGGGTGCGCGGTTGGGGCCTTGAAAAAAATACCACCAGCGTGGGCCATGACGGCAACCTTGTGACCCTGGGCGGTGTTGACGCCAAGGGCGTGAACCGCGAAATGCAGCAGACGCCCGGCCCGGAAAAAGGGGAAATCCCTTTCTGGTCGCCCGAATACATGAACAGCGACATTGTCAATGTTCTCAAAATCCTGGCAGGTTTTTTGCCCGCGCAGTGGGCCTTTAGCTATGTGGACGGCTGGTGGGTGCTCACATGGTTTGGCGCGCTTATATGGTTTGCCATTACAGCGGTGCGCAACGTGGGGCAGGCTGTTGTGGGCGGTGGGGCCTTTACCCGCTCTGTGCTTGTGCCGTGGAAACGCTATGTGAGCTGGAGCCGCATGGCTGATTCACTGTTTTACACGGGCATATCCGTTCCGCTGCTTGAGGTCGTGGTGCGCCTGTGGCTCTTGCAGGACTTCATGGGCTTGACGGTGCAGGACAACGCGCTTGCGGTCTATACGGTCATAGCCATGATCAACAGCGCCTATATTTCAGGGCACAACATTTACCGTGGCCTGCCCAAGGAAGCCATTGTCGGCAACCTCTTTCGTAGCGCGCTTTCCATTCCGCTTTCCATGATCATGGGGCAAGGCTTGCTGCTCTGCTTTACCGCGATGCACCTGCCTGATCCCATAAACCTGATGCAGAACTGCGCGGCCATTGTTTCCAAATGTTCGTCCGACATGGTGGCATCCATCATTGAAGGTTTTGCCGACCGCAACATGTATCTGCGCATGCGGCAATGTGATTACGACAGCAAGTTTACGCAGATATACAAAAGCCTGGCCCGGCAGGAACTGCTGTTCCCCAGCAAAGACCTTGAAACAATGCTGCAAGACCCTGCGGAATACTGGCGCATGCTGTACGGCAAAGACCGCGCAGCAGCACGGCAAATAGTAACGCACCTTCTGGACATGATGTACATGTGGTATTATCAGCCCCGCGCCCGGGAGGTATTCTGGCGCAAGCTGTGCGCTCTGCCGCAAGAGGAACGGCGCATTGTCATTGGCATGCACGCCCTGCTCTCGCTCGAACGGGAAATCAGCACCCTCATTCTTGAGGGCCTGCTGAAAAAAGATTTTGCCCGTGCATTGGCCTTTTATCTGCAAAATAACAGGGCCTATGTGAAGGAACTCCGCCGCGAGGCGCGGTCAAAACTGGGCACATGCCCCTGCCTGTGCTGACTTTGCATGGGCCGAGGCACGAATAAGAAAACAGCATCAGGACAAGTCGAGCTTGACTGCGCGCTCTGCCTCCGGTAGTGCTCCTTGCCCAAAGTATTGAGCGCGGTTACACCGCAGAGAAAAGGCATCCGGAGCGGGGCAAAACTCAACATGCTTGATTTGTTTGATTTTTTATTTTTTTACAAAAAAAAGTAAAAAAATCAGTCCAAACCCCTTTTCAAGCTCCGAGCGCGTCTTATTTCTATGCCGGTGCGGAACTGAAGCGAAGTGTAACTGGCTTCGGTTCATAACGCGCAATATTTCCAGCGCGGCCTCAGCGATGCGGCCGCTGCTGCGTCCTAAATGGACAATAATAATATCATTTCCGGGAGGATTTGACGTCATGAAGCTGAAGCCCCTTAACGACCGTGTGCTGGTCAAACGCCTTGAATCCGAAGAAAAGACCGCCGGTGGCCTGTTTATCCCTGATACGGCCAAGGAAAAGCCTTCCAAGGGTCAGGTTGTTGCTGCCGGTCCCGGCAAGGCTGGGGAAAATGGCGAACGCGTCGCTCTGGCTGTGAAAGCGGGCGACATGGTGCTGTTCAACAAGTATGCTGGCACCGAAGTCAAGCTGGACGGCGTTGATCACCTTGTGATGCGCGAAGAAGACATTCTCGCCATTATTGACTAACTCCCACTGCTGCCGAATTATATTTCAGGAGGAAAATTTCCAATGTCCGCTAAAGAAATTCTTTTTGACGTTAAAGCCCGTGAAAAACTTGCCCGTGGCGTCGACAAGCTCGCCAATGCCGTTAAAGTGACCCTTGGCCCCAAGGGCCGCAATGTCGCCATTGAAAAGTCCTTCGGCGCTCCCGTCATCACCAAGGACGGCGTGACCGTGGCCAAGGAAATCGAACTGACCGACAAGTTCGAAAACATGGGTGCCCAGCTCGTCAAGGAAGTGGCCTCCAAGACCTCTGACGCCGCTGGCGACGGTACCACCACCGCCACCATTCTGGCCCAGGCCATCTACCGCGAAGGCACCAAGCTTGTGGCCGCCGGCCGCAACCCCATGGCCATCAAGCGCGGCGTGGACAAGGCTGTTGAAGCCCTGATCGCCGAGCTGTCCAACCTGGCCAAGCCCACCCGCGACCAGAAGGAAATTGCCCAGATCGGCACCATTTCCGCCAACTCTGACGCCACCATCGGCAACATCATCGCCGAAGCCATGTCCAAAGTGGGCAAGGAAGGCGTGATCACCGTTGAGGAAGCCAAGGGTCTGGAAACCACCATGGATGTGGTGGAAGGCATGCGCTTTGACCGTGGCTACCTCTCCCCCTATTTCGTGACCAACACCGAAAAGATGGTCTGCGAAATGGACAATCCTTACATCCTCTGCACCGAGAAGAAAATCTCCAGCATGAAAGACATGCTGCCCGTGCTTGAACAGGTTGCCAAGGTGAACCGTCCGCTCATGATCATCGCCGAAGACGTGGAAGGCGAAGCCCTTGCCACTCTGGTGGTCAACAAGCTGCGCGGCGCCCTGCAGGTTGTGGCCGTGAAGGCCCCCGGCTTCGGCGACCGCCGCAAGGCCATGCTTCAGGATATCGCCGTGCTGACCGGCGGCCAGGTGGCTTCTGACGACACCGGCTCCAAGCTTGAAAACATGACCCTTGCCGAACTTGGCACCGCCAAGCGCATCGTCATTGACAAAGAAAACACCACCATCGTTGACGGCGCTGGCAAGGGCGACGACATCAAGGCCCGCGTGAAGCAGATCCGCGCCCAGATCGAAGACAGCACCTCCGACTACGACCGCGAAAAGCTCCAGGAACGCCTGGCCAAGCTCGTGGGCGGCGTGGCCGTTGTGCATGTGGGCGCTGCCACCGAAGTGGAAATGAAGGAAAAGAAAGACCGCGTTGAAGACGCCCTGAACGCCACCCGCGCTGCCGTTGAAGAAGGCATCGTGCCTGGCGGCGGCACTGCGCTGATCCGCGTTTCCAAGGTGCTGAACGACATCAAGCCCGCCGACGACGACGAACTTGCTGGCGTGAACATCATCCGCCGTTCCATTGAAGAACCCCTGCGCCAGATCGCCCACAATGCCGGCTTTGAAGGCTCCATCGTGGTCGAAAAGGTTCGCCAGGGCAAGGACGGCTTCGGCTTCAACGCCGCCACCGGCGAATACGAAGACCTCATCAAGGCTGGCGTTATCGACCCCAAAAAGGTTACCCGCACGGCCCTGCAGAACGCCGCTTCCGTGGCTTCCCTGCTGCTGACCACCGAATGCGCCATTGCTGAAAAGCCCGAACCCAAGAGCGCGGCTCCTGCCATGCCCGACATGGGCGGCATGGGCGGCATGGGTGGCATGGGCGGCATGTACTAAGCCAGCCCTACGGCTCATACGCTTGAATAATGAAAAAGGCTCCCGTTTCGGCGGGAGCCTTTTTTGCGTTGACGAAGTGAGCGCTATCAGAAAGCAGGAGTAGGCTGACTTTGCACCAACCAGTCAATTTTCATGGAAAACAAAGGGGAAAAATCAGGCCAGACAATTCCAGTTGTGAGCGCTACAGGGTAATTCAATGTGCCCCACCAGAGCAGATATCTCTGGAACCTTTACTTGCGGCAGGCAAAAGCCTGCCTGTTCACATTTTGTATCAAGGATTTTCAGGAAAAACCTTGCAATGCGGTTAACTCATATCATTCATAACCTGCTCTAATTGCCCGACGGTAAAGGTCTGTCGAGCAGCGAGGCCATGTCGCCGCCCAGTTTTTCCCTGAGGGCTGCGGCGCGCTCCTGCTCAAGCATGATCATGTCCACCTGCCGGGTGTGAATGAGCAGGTAGCCGAGCATACGGGTTTTTTGCAAAATTTCGGCAGCGGGGAAGTTTTCCGCCACGGCAAAGAGCGAATCGTCCTTCACGTCAGCGCGGAAGCCATGCGCCTCCAGCAGGTCAGCCACCATGCGGGCGCGCAGGCGGCGGCGCTGGCGGTCGGCGGCCCCGCCCTTGAACTGGAAGCTCACAAAATTTTCATGATTATTTGCGCCTGCAAGGCTTTCCACCGTACAGAAGTGGTAGCCGTAGCGGGCCTGCAAAATCATGTAATTATCAGAAATAATAAAAAAGTTTTTGTTGGACATGGCATTGGGCGCAGTGCTTTCCAGGTCCGGATTCATGGTGCTTTCAATCATCACGCTCATGAAGCCCGAGGCGCTTGCCGCAGGCGGCCCGGCCCAGGGCACGGCCACCATGCCGTCCCACAGCGCCAGCATGGGCGTACTGGCAATATCGGCGATATCCACCACCGCGCCGCCCACATGCCGCCTGAAACCGCCGCCCATGTCCACAATCCAGTACTGAAGCTTGACCCCGGCCTTGAGTTGTTTGCCCATGCGCTGGTTGACGTCCGAGCCCTCCTCAAACATGAGCTGTACGGATTTCTCGTGGCAAAAGCGGGTAATGTCGTGCAGGGTCTGGCAATGCTCCGGCGCAAACTCCGGTGATTCCGGGTCCAGCAGATGCAGGGGAACCATCAGGGTCGCCAGGGCCTCAAGCCGCTGGTGCACCGGGCTGCCTTCCATGAGATTGGGCGGCTCCGTCACCTGAGCGGCAAGCTCGGGATTCAGCCCCGCAAACACGGCGCAGCGCACGGCATCCAGAGTGGCGTCTCCGGCATTGTCCAGCAGGCTACAGGCATTGGGCAGGCTGAACACGGCAGGCAGGCGGTATTCCCGCGCCACAGAGGCCAGATGCCCCGCCATGCCGCCCGTTTCGCTGACCATGCCAGACGCACGCGAAAGCAGAGGGGCCCAGCGGGGCAAGGCCCGTTCGACCACCAGAATACCGCCCTTGGGGAAGGAAAGCATATCCGCTTCCTTGCGGGCCACAAACACAGGCCCCATGCCCACGCCGGGGCTTACGGCAACGCCGCCGCAAGCCAGCATGGAAAGGCCTTCAGGCAAATCTTCCGCCAGGATTTTACACTCGCCCGGCCCCACCGCTGCACCGTCAGCAACATCGGCCCGATTTTCAGTGGCGGCATCCGCCTCGTGCAGGGGGCGACTTTGCAGCACCACAATACGCCCATTGCGGGAATCAAGCGCCCATTCCACATCCTGCGGCTCGGCGTAGTATTCTTCCAGCGCCAGCGCCACCTGGGCAAGGTCTGCGGCCTGCGCATCGGTGAGGCTGGCTGGCACACCTGCAAGCCCGGCGAGAGTCTTGCTTATGGGCTGCGGCGGATTGGTGCGGGTAAAAATAAAAACATCAGGTGTAACCGCGCCGTCCACCACTGCCTGAGGCAGCCCCGGCACGGCATTGAGCAGCACCTGTTCCTGCCCGCGCGCGGCAGCAACAGGATCCCGGCTATAGGCCACGCCGCCAGCGGCAGCTGGCACCATGGCAAGCACCCCCACGCACATGGGCGCAGCATCGTCTGGGATACCGTGCTGATACCGATAGCTCATGGCGGTTACGGCATACTTGCTGGCGATAATTTCTTTCCAGACTTCGCAGGCTTCTTCCGGCGGCACGTTAAGTTCGGAGCGGTACTGCCCGGCAAAGGAGACGCCAAGCGAATCCTCGCCCACGGCGCTGCTGCGCAGTGCAAGGGCAAGACCCGGCCCGGCCCGGCGCTGCATGGCGGCCACAGCCTCGGTAATTTCCTGCTCCAGTTCCGGCGGCAACGGCGCGCTGAGCACGGCCTGCTGCAATGCCGCAGAAAGGCTGAAAACTTCATCCAGGCTGTGCATATCCGTAGCCTGAATGCGGCGGTTCAGTTCGCTGTGCAGGCCGCTGTATTCCATAAAGCGGTAGTAGGCGCTGACCGTCACGGCAAAACCGTCCGGCACGTCCAGACCTGCATGGGCCGCCACTTCGCCCAGATTGGCCATCTTGCCGCCCACAAGGGTGATGTGGTGCAGGCGGATATCGCCAAGCGGCATGATATTGGGGCCGTCCTGATGCGGCTGATCTTCAAGCAGATTCTGCATCTGCTCACGAATGCGGTCAAAGGCCTGCTGCAAAGGCTCGTAGCCTTCATCTGAAAGTGCGTTGAGGTCGCGCACCATCTGAAAAACCGCCGTTACGGCGCGAGTGCTTACGGCATGCACATAATCCATGCCGAAAGGCTGCGCGCCAGAGAGGTGCTCCTCCACATCGCTCATGGCCTCAAGGGCTGTCTTGTTGGACGACAGCAAGCGGCGGAAGCGCGTGCAACGCTCCCTCAGGTGGGCCTTGAAAGCCTCCTCACGGGCAAGCTGTTCCGCGTCCGGCTCACCCGAGCCATCGCGCCCCAGCCACTTTCGCAGGCAGTCGAGCACCGTCATGTCACATAGCGGACCGGGCCGCTTCCTCCATCTTGATAATCAGCTCGCTGATGGCTACGGGTTTGAGCATGTAGTCATACGCGCCCAGATCAAGCCCCTGCACGGCCACGCCCATGCAGGCATGCCCCGTAAGCAGAATGACAGGCAGATTGGGGGCTTTTTCCTTCATGTGGCGCAGGGCTTCCAGACCATCCATGCCAGGCATGCGCACATCCATGACCACAATCTGGAACATCTCGCCCGATTGCAGGGCTTGGTCCAGCAGATCGAGGGCCGACTGCCCATCGGGCGCGGTTACAACTTCCATACCGCGCCGGGTAAGGCGTTTTTCCATCAGTTCCAGAAATTCCACTTCGTCGTCCACAAACAATGCGCGCATGGAGGCCTCCTTCATATGGCAGCATGCCCCATTGGGGCCGCCTAGTGGTATTATGCTTCTGCGCTTTCTTCAGGCGCGAGCTGCGGCGGTTCCGCAGGCAGAAAAATATTGAATGTGGTGCCGTGCCCAAGTTCGCTCTGCACGTCTATGCGCCCACCGAGCTTTTCAAGAATGGTGTAGCAGATGGCAAGGCCAAGCCCCGTGCCCTCGCCCACCTTCTTGGTGGTAAAGAAGGGGTCGAAAATCTGCCGCAGGGTTTCCTGATCCATGCCCGGCCCGGTATCGGTAAAGGAAACGCGCACTCCGGCACGCCAGGGCTGCGTGCTGACGGTCAGGGTGCCATTCTTGCCCATGGCATCAATAGCATTGTCTATCACATTGATGAATATCTGTTCAAGCTGGGCCGGGTCGGACAAAATTACGGGAACATGCGCATCGTACTGCCGCACGATGGCGATATTGCGGTTGGCGGCTTCGGTTTTGAGCATCTCCACGGCCTGATCTGCCAGGGAGCTGATAAGAATTTCCGTACGGCCCGGATTCATGCGCCGCCCAAAGCCCAGCATGCGCTGGGTGATACCCTTGGCGCGCTTGACGTGCTGCTCGATTTTCTCCGTACTATCGAAAATTTCTTTGTAATTTTTCATGGTTGACGGGTCTTCATCGTCTAGAAGGTCGCGTATCCAGCCCGCGTTTTCCTGAATGAGCATCAGGGGATTGTTGACTTCGTGCGCTACGCCAGCCGCCATCTTGCCCAGAGCGGCCATCTTGCTTGACTGCAACATGCGCGCGTCAATGTGGGCCTGCTTTTGATCCGAGGCTTCAAGCGAAGCCACAAGCCGCCGGGTGCACAGCTCCGCGCCCATGCAGGTCAGCGCGCCGCCAAGCAGTGTAAAAAAGAGTATCAGCGCCTTGAGCTGACGCAGGGGCTTGAGACTGTCGCGCACATCATCCATGACCACCAGCACCCAGGGCATGGAATCCAGCCGCATCATGGCCACCAGCATTTCTTCCCCGCTGGGAACGACCGATCGCATGGTAACCACATTGTTGCGGGTCAGATTTTCCTGCGGCAGGGCAAAGTTACCCATAATAGAGCCGTAGAAACGCGAACCCGTCTGCAACACTCCAGTGTTGCTGACGATAAATGCGTCACTGTGCGGGCCGGAGTATATGCGCCGCAACAGGGCGTCAATGGCGTCCATGTCGATGGTGGCGCGCATGATAAAGGTGCGCCCGCCCTCGTGCCGCAGCACGGCAATGATAAAGTGCGGCACGTGGCGGTAGCCCATGAATACATCGCTGACATACACGCCCTTGCGCAGCACTTCCGAGAACCAGGGGGCCTCGGAATAATTGGCGTCCCGCAGGTCAAACGGCCCCACATAGGAAACATGGCGACCATCCATACCGATAATGCCCAGATCAACAAACGAGCGACTGTTGCTTTGCATTACGCTGAAAATTTCGCTCAGGCGCGCTGGATTGCTGAGATCAGAATATGGGTGGGTGAAGGCCAGATTTTTGACCTGCGCGATGCGCTCCACCATAAAGGTATCAAGGGCGCGGTGCTTGCTGCTGATGACAGCCTCAATGCCCGCAGTGATTTTTTCGTCATAGATGGCGCTGAGCCTGTCCAGACAAAACATCCCCAGAGCAGCCAGCGGCGTAAGCGCCATGAGCAGCAGCGTTATCAGCAAACGGCGGTATATGGCCCTGTAGCCTCTGTGGGATGCAGGCACGGTGGACGACATTAACGGGCCTCCTGGGATGGAGAATCAGCAACGCCAGCCAGGGATTCCCCCCTGAAAAGCGCCCGGCAGTGGGCCAGCATTTCCTGGCGGCGGGCCGCAACCTGGCCTGGGTCCTGCATGATCATGTCGAGCTGGCGGGTGTGGATGGTCATATACCCTGCCACCGCCAGCAGGCGCTCGCCTTCTTCCTTGTCCATATCCTTGAGCGTGGCGCTCACGGCATCATTGCGCACAACGGGTGAAAAACCGAACTCCCAAAGAATATCGGCCACAAAGCGTACCCGCAGAATACGGCGCTCAATGTCGGCAGCGCCGCCGCGCAACTGGAAATTCAGGTAGTTCTCGCTGGTGCGCTCTGAAAGGCGCGCCTCAACCGAAACAAAATGGAAGCCAAAGCGGGAATGCAGGCTGCAATAATCGCTGGAGATAAGAAAATAATTTTTTTCAGTGAAATACGCCGTCTGCGCGGCAGGATCCAGATTGGGATTGGCCGTGGCCTCAAAAAGCACGGAAAGAAACCCCTTGCCGTCCACAGGCGGCGGCCCCTGCCAGGGGTGGGCGTTCATGCCCTGCCACAAGGCCAGCATGGGCAGGGAGGCAATGTCTTCCACGTCAATGACAGGCCCGCTGGGGGTACGCACAAAGCCATCACTGAGGTTGACCACCCAGAACTGTTTGATCACCTTGTCGCGCAGTTGCTTGATGCGTTGCGGGGCGTACTTTTTTTCCGAGCCAAGGCTGAACATGGCGCTCACGGCCTTTTCGTGGCAATAGCGCACAATGTCGTGATACGTTGCGCAGTTAGCCGCCTTGAAGTCCACGCTGTCCACCTCAAGCGTCAGGGGCAGAATGCGGCGGGAGGCGGTTTGCAAAATCTGGTATACGGGGCTGCCGGGCATATAGTCCTTGCCCGGAGGTACCTTGGGCAACAGGGAATCCTGCCGGTTTTCGTATACTGTGCGCAGGTCAGCGCAAAGGGTGATGCGCTGACCGCTTTCCACCACTTCCGTGGCCCATTTAAGGCCAAAGATGGCGGGCTTGCCGAACTCCCGCGCCAGCGAAGCCAGACGCGACCCCTGAAAACCGCGCTCCGCCACAATCCCGGCGGCGCGGTCAATGAGCGAACCCCAGATGTAGTTGTCGTCCGGCACCACAAGGATGCCGCCGGTGGGGAACCTGCGCGCGTCTTCCCAGCGGCGGGCCACCCAGGCAGGGCCGGATACGCGGCCCGGATTGACAGTAAATCCCCCTTCCAGCAGCAGGGCATCGTCCAGCGCCCTGGACGGTTCAGGCAAGGCAGGCACCGGCAAGGCGGGGTCTTCCTCCTGCGGCAAGGACATGGGGCGCGCCATGAGCATAAAAACATGGCCTTCGGGGTTGCATGCCCAGGTGAGCACCTCGGGCCTTCCGGCGGCTTCTTCCACTGCGAGGGCAAGTTCTGCGGCACGTACGGCGGTGGCATCGTCCAGCACCGGGCGCTTGGCTTTATAAGGACGGCGGTCTGTCACCGTGTGCGGCGCCGCGCGCGAAACACTTATGGCGTCAACAGGCATGGTGGAATACTCCACCTCCTGCGGCAGGCCCGCGCATCCGTAGACATGCACGTTTTCGCTGTGCGGGGTCAATGGCGCAGATGACTGGGCAATGCCGCCAAAACAGCCCTCATCCACCGCCATACAGGTGAGGCAGACGCCAGCCCCTCCTTCTGTCAGCCCGCGCGCACGACGGTAAACCAGAGCCTGAGCGCGCTGCTTGCTGGACAGGGTTACGCGCACCGCGCGCAAAATATCATCGTCATGCGCCTGCAACGAAACAGGCGGCCCCCACAGCACAACGCCGCAGCCTTCGCCCTCACCTGCGGCAGGCGGCCATACGCGCCCGCGCAGCAAAAGCTGCATGGGCTTGCTGCAAAGGCCACGTAAACGCTGC
Organism: Desulfovibrio faecalis; assembly: GCF_053570625.1. NCBI lineage: Bacteria > Pseudomonadati > Thermodesulfobacteriota > Desulfovibrionia > Desulfovibrionales > Desulfovibrionaceae > Desulfovibrio > Desulfovibrio faecalis. Next base: position 1,854,458 of record NZ_JBRBQR010000001.1, on the reverse strand, counting down.
ACCTGCTCAAGGATGGCAGAAGCAAGGTCTTCCGGCAGGGGGGTTCCCTCCACCAGCGCGCCCAACTTTTTGGAAAGCCGCGCAAGATGGTTGGGGGCCAGGCCGCCAGCAGCCTGAATGCAGCGGTTGATCTCGCTTTGCAGGTCGCCGCTCTGAAAATAGTGCTGACACCCCGCCGCCGTGACCACAAAGCCCTGCGGCACAGCACCGGGGAAAATGGGGCGCAGTTTCTCAAGCCGGGCGGTTGCAGGATCCACCAGCACCCGCCCCTCGCTGTGCAGAGCGGCCAGGCATCCGGCATCGTCCTGACACAGGGGAACAACCAGCGGCCCGAGCAGGCAGGCTTCCGGCTCGTACACTTCTTCCGCCACCAGCTTTTGCAATTCGCCAAAGCGTGCGTAAAGGGCCGGGCAAGGCGCGGGATCAAGCCGCTCAAGCTGCTTGATGCACTGAAAAACCTGAGTGGCCATAGAGGTACAGAGCGCCCGCACACGATACAGGCCAAAGGGATGATCGCAGCAAAGCGTGTATTCCAGATCGGTCATGGTTTCCTGAAAGGCGTTCCATGCCGTGAGAAACAGACGGAAGGAGTGGTGCCGCAAGGCAAAAAAGCGTTGGGCTTCCTCCGCCGCGCTGACGGAAGAAGAGGAAACGGCTTCGTCGCCCCGGCGGGCGCCTCGCGTTAAAAAGCCCAACAGACGGCTCAGGGACATGGCGGCTCCACAAGATAAGGCTGTAAACCTGGGGCAACGCAAAAAACCGCGCAGCGCCAACAGTTACACATTGAACCTAGCACAGCACTAAGCCGCCTTCAAGCTGCATGTGACAGAATTCCCATTCTCAAAAAAACAAATGTGGAAAAGAAAATTATGGATAAAACTACAGCGGCGCAACGCCGTTGGGCTGTTGCGGTACAGGCATGCCGCCCTGCGGATTGCCTTGGGGATCGCCCTGCTGGCCATCATCCATATCGGCCAGAGCGCGCATTTGGGCCATGCACTGCTCCACAAACTGGGGTTCGCCCACATCCTGCCGCAAAAAGGCGTTGATGTCCGGCATCTTGGCAATGGCCGCGTCAATCTCCGCATTGGAGCCTTTGGCGTAGGCGCCGATGTTGATCATGTCTTCCACGCGGCGGAAGGTGCTCATGCAGCGGGTGACAACACGGCCCGCGAGAACATCCTGCCGGTCGCAGATGTCGGAACGCAGACGGCTGATGGAACGCAGCACATCAATGGCGGGAAAATGCCCCTGATCGGCCAGATCGCGGGTAAGCACAATATGCCCGTCAAGGATGGAACGCACGGAGTCGGCGATGGGTTCGTTAAAGTCGTCGCCGTCCACAAGTACGGTATAAATCCCTGTGATGGTCCCCTTGGCGGAACGCCCTGCCCGTTCCAGCAGCTTGGGCAACTGGGCAAAAACCGAGGGCGTATAGCCCTTGGTGGTGGGCGGCTCGCCAACAGCCAGCCCCACTTCGCGGGCAGCCATGGCAAAACGGGTTACGGAGTCCATCATCAGCAGCACGTCCATACCCTTATCGCGGAAATATTCCGAAACAGCCGTGGCGGCATAGGCCGCGCGCATACGCACAAGAGGAGACTGGTCTGACGTGGCGATAACCAGCACGGAGCGGGCCATGCCCTCGGGGCCGAGGTCGCGCTCCATAAATTCCACAACTTCGCGCCCGCGTTCGCCAATGAGGGCAATGACGTTGACATCAGCGCGGGTGTAGCGGGCCATCATGCCCATGAGCGTGGATTTGCCCACGCCCGAACCGGCCATGATGCCCACGCGCTGCCCCTTGCCAAGAGTCAGCAGGCTGTTGACCGAGCGCACGCCCACATCAAGAATATCGGTAATGCGCGGGCGTTGCAGGGGGCTTGGCGGATCGGCATAGATGGGCACCAGCTCCGGATTCCAGTTTTTGCGGGCCTCCTCAAGCCAGTGGGGCACAAAGGGGCGCTGCTCTTCCTGCTGGCGGAGAAAATCTTCTCTGGAGCTTTCCCCCGCTGGAAGAGGTGAAACGTAGAGTTCCGCACTTATGGGCGCACCGGCATCCAGCGGGGTACCGAAAGCGTCAAAGGCGCGGCCCAGCAAATCCGGCCCTACCGGGAATACCGGGGGCAGACTTGTGTTGCGGATACGGCTGCCGGGACGGATGCCCCGCATGTCGCCATAGGGCATGAACAGCAGATTGCCCTCGCGAAAGCCCACAACTTCTGCGGCGATGCCGTCGTCGCCTTCATCGGGCAGCATATGGCATACGGCCCCAAGGGGCGCGCGCAAACCGCTGCCCTCGGCCACAAGGCCCACAACCTTGTTGACCTTGCCGTAGAGACGAACAGGGGTGCTTGTTTTGAGCAGCTTTATGCAGGAATCAGGGTCAAGCTTCATGGCTGGCTATCCCTGCTGGCCGTTGCCCGAGCCGGGCAGGAAGCCCCCGCTGACAAAGACGCTGGAAGAAGATTGCGAGACGTGTTCCTTTTCCTCTTCCGGCAGGGGAAATAACTCGTCCTCAAGCTCGGCAAGGCTGGGATTGGCGTTGAGCTCCGCTGCCTGAGCATGGGCAGGTTGCGGAGCCTGCTCCTGCACGGGCTGCCCTTCAATACCATCAACAGGCTGCGCCATCGGGGCCGGGGATGATTCTGCAACCTGCTCGTCTGCCTGCACTCCGGGTTCGGGCATGGAATCCTGCATTATTTCGGGCGAGGCATTGGCAGAAGGAACTACGGCATCTGGCTGTGCGGCAACATCAACTGGCGCAGGTTCCTGCCCTTGCTCAAAAGATTCAGCGGCAGCAGCCACATCAACAGGCCCGGATGCGGGCAAAATTTCGTCATGAGCGAGGCCAGCGCCATCCTGACCGACAAAAGCGGCCTGCTCTGGCAGCGCACCTTGGGCCATATCTGGTGCAGATTCGGGCGCAAATTCCGGCCCGGATTCCGGCGAGGTATCAGCCGCCAGAGTTTCAGCAGAATGTTCTGCCAGATGTTCTGGCAACAGTTCCGGCTGGCCCATCGTATCGACAGGCTCAACGGGCAGTTCAGGCTCTGGCTCCACCACAGGTGCAGCCTCGGGCACGACTTGCGTCAGCCGCGCAGATTCACGCGCAGCGGTGGCGCTCACCTCTTCCCCCGCCTTTTCTTCCTCTGAGCGCGGCGGCAAGGTCAGATGCTCCAGAATGCCGTTGACCATTTCGCGGTAATGTTCGCGCAGATTTTCCACCGAACCGCTGACGCTCTCGGCCACAAGGCCGCCAGCCTCAACAGAAGGATCGCCGTTCACGATCCACTGGCTCAGTTCGGGCACACGCTCGCGGGCGGCCCGAAACAGGTCGCTCACGGTGTCTTCGTCATCGGGGTGCACGCGGATGCTCACGGTGGCGCGGTCTTCCAGCAATTGCAGGGAACCAAAGACCAGATTCTGCAAAATGCGCTGATGTTCTGCCTGCAAAATCCAGCCAGTTCCGGCCTCAACGGCCACGCGGGCCAGCTCGGCCAGTTCGTCGCGCCAGGCTTCACCAAGGCTGTGCCGCTGCGCCTCAAGAGCGCGCAGCATGTTGCCGAGCATCTGCCCCACATCGACGCGGAACTCCTTAAGCTCGGCCCCGGCCTGCTCCATGCCCGCCTGAAAGCCCTCATTATGCGCATTGCTGCGGATAAACTCGGCTTCTTCGCGCAGATCACGGGCCTTGCCGTGCTCGGCCTCGGCCTCGGCCAGTTCTGCCTGCGCCTGAGCCTTCAGCTCTTTCGCTTCGCGCGTGAACTGCTCCACGCGGGCCTGAGCCTCTGCCCCGGCCTCCTCCAGAACCTTCTGCCTTTCGGCATAGGCTGCGCCAAGAATTTCGCGCGCGCGTTGCTCGGCCCTGGCGCGCACCCGAGCAAGATAGTCCTCCTGCTGCTGGTGCTGGGCGCGTTCACGGAGCAAGGGTTCCTGCATGGCGTCAAGCTGCTGAGGTGTAGCCTCGCGCTCGCCCATGAAGATGGTGCCCCATTTTTTGCGCAACTGGTCTGACGCCATGCCGGGTTCCGATGGTTACAGATTCTGCGGCTGGCCGCTACACAAACACGTCGCCAGCGCCACGGCTGATGACAAGCTTGTTTTCGCCTTCAAGCCGCCGCACGATCTTGACGACATTCTGCTGGGCCGATTCCACGTCCGAGAGTTTGGCTGGCCCCATGAATTCCAGTTCTTCGCGAATCATGTTGCCCGCGCGTTCCGACATATTCTTGAAGAATTTTTCCTTGAGGTCGTCGCTGGCACCGCGCAGGGCCAGGGTAAGATCTTCGTTGGAAATTTCCTTCAGCATTTCGCGTACGCCACGGTCGTCAATATTCTTGCAGTCCTCAAAGACAAACATGAGGTTGCGGATATCTTCGGCCATCTGCGCGGAATCTTCTTCGATTTCGGAGAGCACTTCTTCTTCTGTGGCGCGGTCCACAGCATTGAGAATTTCTGCCACAGACTGCACGCCGCCCACTTTTTTGCCTTCCTTGCCGCCCATGGCGATAAGCTGGCTTGTGAGCACCTTGTCCACTTCCATGAGCATTTCTTCCGGCACGGCTTCAAGCCGCGCAAGGCGCATGAGCACCTCTGCGCGCACACCTGCGGGAAGGTTTGTCAATAAATTGGCGGCCTGATCCGGATGCAGATGACCAATGATCAAAGCCAGGGTTTGCGGATGCTCGTTGCGCAGAATCTGTGAAAGCAGCTTGGGGCTGACCGATTCCAGCTCGCGGAAGGGCGCGGGGCCGGTTTCAAGGCTCAGGGAGTCCATAACGTACTTGGCGGTTTCAGGATCAAGGTTTTTGACCAGCAGACGCTTCAGCGTGTCGCTGCCGCCCGTGATCATATCCACGCCTTCAACCAGCGATTCGTGGAACTCGCGCAGCACTTCTTCGACTGTTTCGCGCGGCACAGGCTCCAATTCCACGATAGCTCTGGAGATGTCGGCTATTTCCTGCCGGTCCATGCGTTTGAACACGTCAGCCGTGAATTTGTCGCCCATGGCGAGCAGCAGCACTGCAGTACGCTGTTTGCCGGTCAACTCCATCTCCCTACTCCTTCACCGAGATCCGCACGAGGCTGCTCGGGGTTGCTCATTCCTTGTCTGCAAGCCAGCGCTTGATAAGCCGCACGGCCTGATCCATATGCTGCTCGGTAATGTGGAAGAGCCGCATTTTCAATTCCTCAACGCGCTGATTGCTTTCTTTTTGCGCAAGGCGCAAGGCCTTGAGCTGCGAGAGCGTCGAGCTGCTTTCCGTCAATTGACGGTTTGATGCTTTAGGCGGTAGCTGTTTCATCGTTTTTCATCCAGCCGCGCACCAGCATCACCACCTGCTCCATATGATTATCAGAAAGGGTGAAAATGTGCGACTTCAAGGCTTCAATATCTTTGAAAACCAGTTCATCGTCTTCTTCGTCCGCGCCGATTTCATCATCTGCCTTGGAGGCCTCTTCAAGAGCCTCATACAGAGCCAGCTGTTCTTCGGCTGCGGGCAGGCCTTCAAGCCCCTCAATCATCTCACCGGCTTCAACCTTGGGCCGGATGAGGGCCAGAACCACAGGCCGCACCACAAGCATGAGGAACAAGAAGGCCAGCAGCGCGTTGAGCAGGGGCTTGCCCAGCCGTTCGGCATAATCGGCCAGCATTTCGGCAAAATTGGGATCCTTGGGCGGCTCGGAATCCGTAAACGGAGCGGAGCTTACTTCCAGAGCATCGCCACGGGCCTTGTCCAGACCCACGGCATTGGTAACAAGCTGGCGCACTCGCTCAAGGTCATCGGCCTTGCGCGGCACAAATGTCCACGCTCCGCTGGTCTTTTCATACGTCCCATCGATAAGGACTGCAACCGTCATGCGCTTTAAATCGCCCACATTGGATACGATTTGCTGCTCTTCCTTGTTAATTTCGTAGTTGGTGGTGCGGGTTTCGCGGCTGCCGTTCTGCTGTGAAACAGATCCGGCTATGCCATCACCACGAAAGTTGGCGTCCGGCGAGCCGCCCTCAAGATTCGAGCGGCCCTGCTGGGTTTCTTCACTGCGCTGCTCGCTGCGTACTGCGGTTTTTTCGGGGTCAAACAGTTCGCGGCGGATGGTGCGCTGGCTGAAATCCATATCCACGTTGACCTTGGCGATAACTCGGCCAGGGCCAAACATGGGCTGCAACATTTCTTCAATGCGGCGTTCAAGGTTGCGCTGCACCTGCTGGCGGTGTTCCATCTGGGTGGTGCTTGCACCGGCGAGGCTGTCTGATTCCGGCTGATACAGCACCTTGCCGCCATTGTCTGAAATGGAAACATGCGTTTTATCAAGCCCTTCCACAGCCATGAGCATCATGTTGAGGATGGCGTTGATTTCTTTCTGGTCAGGCTTGAGGTTGGGCCGCTTGAGCTTGAGCACAACCGAGGCAGAGGGGGACTGGCGTTCTTCCACAAACAGGCTGCGGTGCGGAATGACCAGATGCACGCGCGCGCTTTCCACATTGGGGAATTCGCTGATGGTGCGCGAAAGTTCACCCTGCAAGGCGCGGGTGTAGTTTATTTTCTGCACAAAGTCGGTTTGCCCTACCTTGACCTTGTCAAAAATTTCAAAACCAATGCCCTGCCCCACAAGACCGCCTTCGCCTGCAATCTTGATGCGTTCATCATACACAACTTCCTTGGGAACAAGAATGGTTTTTCCGTTGTCCGTAAGCTGATACATGACCTTGTCGGCCTGAAGCGACTTGATGACAACGCTGGCGTCTTCGGCGCTGAGGTTGGAATACAGCACTTTCAAGTCGGGCCGCGAGGCCCAGACAGAAAGGCCAATGGCCGCAGAGCTGATGAAGACAAATCCACCCAGAACCATCACGCGCTGCGCGACGCTCATTCGGGCCCAGACTGCCTTGATGGAATTGACAAGTTGCATAAGAAAAGCCGGCATATGGTTGCTCCTGCGAAGACGTGGCGTAATTCCGGCACGTTGGCCGGGCATATGCCCTGGCAAAGCAATTGCCATGCCACTTTTTAACACACTGCAATTACAGTATTTTTAAAAATTCCCGCCGACTCGTTCAAATTTGTGACACTGCGCCAGAAACGCCGAATCCCCCAGGGCAAAGCCAGTGGGGGATTCGGCGTTCAGGAGTATCACGCGCGGAAAGGAAAAGCTGGAATTTGAAAAATTATACCTGCCCGGGCGTATCGCAACGTAAATAAACGCGCCGCGCCAGGCTGGAACAGGTGCTCACGCAGTTTCCTAGAACTGCATGCGGGAAATTTCCTTATAGGCCTCAAGCACCTTGCCGCGCACGGCAGAGGTCAGCTTCATGGCCATGCTGGATTTCTGCATGGTGATCATGAGTTCGTGCACATTCTGGGTGCGGCCTGCGGCGAAATCTTCGATAGCCGTATTTTTAAAGTTGTCCAGTTCGTTAACCTTGTTGAGCGAACTTTTGATGGTGCCGGAAAAACTGTTCTGCGGCGTCACCGGCGTGTGCGCCTGCGTGGGATATTTGATAAAATCCGCTTGGGCGCCAAAATTTTCGCCCCGGTCAACGCTGTCACGCAAAAGGCTCTGGTCAAGAGTTTTGGCAAACTGGGTCTGGCCGCCGATGGAGCCGCCCTGCTGCAGGGTGCTCTGCACCTTGCTGAAATTCTGCACTGCCTCGCTGTACGCCCGCATGCCAACTGCCTGAATGCTCATAACAACCTCCGCGCTCCAAAAAAAACTTTTTTATGCTGCAACCGTGGTCATACCTTAGGGGCTGCTTCCAAATAAAAGATTTTGCGCCGATGACAAAGTAAAGCAGTGTTTTTTTTACGACAGGAGTGGACGCTTTCTGTCCATGCCTGGAGTAAAAAATGCTGGATGACGCAGTGATCGACCACAATAATTATTTAGTAACAGACCCTAGCGGCCAATATCCAACGCCTTGATAAACATGCCCTTGACGGCATCCACCGTAGTGACGTTGGCCTCATAGTTGCGCTGGGCAGTCATGAGGTTGGCCATTTCCTCAACCACGTTGATATCGGGGTACATGACGTAGCCTTCCGCATTGGCGTCAGGGTTGCCTGGTTCGTACACCCGCTTGAAGGGTCGGTTGTCCATGGTCACGGCAGAAACACGCACGCCCTGGACCGCCCTGTCGAGGGCCGAGCGCATGTGGATGGAAAAAGGATCATCCACATCAGCCGTTTGCTGCACCACGCTACGCCGACGGTACGGCCCGCCCTGGGGCGTGCGCGTTGTCTTGGCGTTGGCAAGGTTCATCGAAATGGTGTTGATGCGGGTGCGGTCGGCTGCAAGGCCGGACGCGCTGATATCAAATGCCGTCATGAAGTCCATGGCTTCCTCCTACACTGTCCGCTGCCGGGGTTCTTATGCCGCGTATGGAAGCGGCGCGGCTGCGGGCAAAAATCAGGACTGCTTGCCATCCTGGATGATGTTGTTCAGTCCTTCAAAAGACTTGCTCATCACTTGGGTAAGCGCTGTGTACTGCAACTGGTTCTTGGCATGCTTGGCCATTTCTTTATCAATATTCACGCGGTCCTCGCCGTGAACAACACGCGGCTTGATCGCCATATCCCATTCCGGCCCAAAAGAATCAGGCCTGAAAGCCGTGGGCATGTGAGAAGATTCCGTGCGGGTCATCTCCCCTCTTGCGTCAAGACCAAGGGCCGATTGCAGCTCTTTTTCAAAAGACAGTTCGCGCGGCTTGTAGTTGGGCGTCTCCACGTTGGCGATATTGCCCGAGATGACGTTCTGCCGCTGCAACTGCATATCCATGACCTTGCCCACAAGGCCTATCTGCATATTGAACATTGATTTCATACTACGTACCCCCGTGGTTCACGGAAATCTGCTTGCCAAGCCTTTAGCAACAAGCGTTCCACAGCATAAAAATCACGTAATTAAAGCATGTTAAAAAAAAGAACGGGCAGAGGGTCGGTATTTTGACAGATGCAGGCAGTTCCGCCAGGCCAGACCGCAAGCGCAAAAAAAAACCGCCCGTAAATCCGGGCGGGGTCAATCTGCGGGAATGGACGAACTGCGGCTTACAGTTTCATCTGTGCGTCGGTTACGCCCAGAGCGCGCAACTGCAAATAGATGCGGGCGCAGGCCTCCGCATCCGAACCGGCATGGTGGTGGTTCAGCGCTATGCCAAAGTAGGCACTCACGCTGCTGAGCTTTTTGGAGGCAAGCGGCAAACTGCGGCGGGAGCCTTTGAGCGTGCACAAAAAAGGCGCACGGGGTTCCTGTACTCCCACTGCATGGCAACTTGCGGCAAGCACACGCTTGTCAAAGGAGGCATTGTGCGCAAGCAGGCTGCCCGCCCCTTCAACAAAGGCCTCTATCTGCGGCCACAGTTCGGCAAAAGTGGGCGCATCCTTCAGCATGGGCCAGGTCAAACCGTGGATCTCGGTAAACATCACGCGCGATGACGGCGGCCTGATGAGACTGTAAAAAACATCGGTCACACTGCCCTGCTCAATACGAGCAAGGCCCACGGCGCAAGCGCTGTGGGCCGAGTAACCGGACGTTTCAAAATCAATAGCTACACTACGGCTCAAATCTGTAGAAACCACACTTACTCTTTTGCGGCTTTGTGGGCGGCTTCGGCCAAACGCGCCTTGATATAGTCGCGCATGACGGCATCGTCGTCCTCGAGGTTAAAGCAACGGGCATCTTCGCCCATGAGGCCGCCGGGCACAAAGTCGCCCTTTTCGCCAGGGTCAGAGACCATTTCGTCATAAAAACAAATGGAAAGCCAGCGGCTTGCCGGTTCATCATCCACCACATCCAGCAGCACAAAAAGTACACGTTCGGTCTGCACGCTGTGGCGCGCGCGCAGGGAATAACTTACGCCGGGCCGAGCCTTGAAGGTAAAGGAAATGTTGCTGTGCGCGGCCAGAAAATCCATGTATTCCGTAAATGATTTCTTGATGTTAAGCGGGTCATCCTGCCAGGAATCAAGAAATTTACGCAGTTCTTCGGAACCTGTAACTTCCATACGCGCTCCTTTTATGGGTTACGGCGGCGTGTCAGCGGGTCCATTGCCAGGGGGGGGTGCCAATGTTCAACCCCCAAATGCCACGCCTGTCCAATACCGCCTGATGTTCCTGAATAAGCCAGCGGCGGCAAAAAATGGCCCTGCACTTCTGCCTGTCCACCCAGGCCAGACCTTCCATCACCAGCTTGTAGTTGACGGAATCACCGCCCACCTGCACAAGTGCGGTAATGGGGCCAGCTTCGAGCTGCCCCACGTCTTCAACGTCCACTTTGGCTCCCTTGGGCATCATGCGCTGCAAATAGGCCAGCGCCTGAGGCCCGTAAGGCTGCCTGAGACTGGGAGCTTCAATGCCGTAAAAAACCAGCACCTTCTCAGGTTCTTCACTGTCTTTCTTGGTGCTGACTGAAATGGTATTGCCGTCTTCCACTCTTACCACATACGCATTCCACGTTGTAGCCGCAGCAGATGGAGACACAGCCAGAACCATAAGGATTATACTTGTAAAAAGCTGGTTAAGCATTGCTGAATCCCTCGGTAAAGGCCTGCAAATGTGCGCCAGCAGATAATGCCTGTGCCGCCAGACCTTTGTCAAGGCAGGCGGCACAGGCATCAAGGAGGGGAATCAGAAATCAAACAGTATTGCTACCCCCAGACAGTGCGTCCTATCTGGTAGGCGGCTGTGGCTACAGCAAAGGCCAGAGCCGTGTTGAACACAATGCTGAACGCCACCCAGCCCCAGCTGCCAGCCTCCTGTCGAATGACCACCAGGGCCACAAAGCAGGGGGAATACAGCAGCACGAAGAGCATCAGGGAAAGTGCAGTGGCCTTTGACCATGCTTCATCACCCTTGAGACGTTCCGCAAGAGGAGCGGCGTCTTCGGGATCCTGATCGCCCATGGCATAGGCAGTGCCCATGGTGGCCACAACAGCTTCCTTGGCGGCCACACCGGCCAGCAGGGCTATGTCGGTGCGCCAGTCAAAGCCCATGGGGCGCGTGGCGGGTTCCACAGCCTTGCCAAGACGGCCTGCCACGGAAAAGGCCAAGGCTTCTTCCTTAAGCTCGTTGCGCACGTTGCCGAGTTCATCTTCAATGGGGGCGCGGGCTTCGTCACCTTCAGGGATAGCCGCGATCTTTTCCTCAAGCTGGGCAATCTGGGCGTCAAAGGGGGCGGACTTGTCTTCCGGCAGACCGGGGAAGGTCATGGCGGCCCAGATCAGGATAGAAATGGCCACAAGCACGGTACCGGCCTTCTTGAGGTACATCCAGGCGCGTTCCCAGCAGTGCAGCAAAAGGCTCATGAGGGTAGGCATGCGGTACGGGGGCAGCTCCATAACAAAGGGAGTGGCCTCGCCCTTGACGATGGAAGAGCGCAGCAGGCGCGCCACCAGCAGAGCCATGACCCAACCGGTTATCATGATAAGAAACATAACCGTGGGGGCATTGTCAGGAAAGAATGCCCCGGCCAGCAGCAAAAACACGGGCAGCTTTGCGCCGCAGGTCATGTAGGGCAGCGTGAGCAGGGTTGCCAGTTTTTCCTTGGGGCTGCGCAGGGTACGGGTTGCCATGACGCCGGGGATGGCGCAACCGCCCGCAATACCGCCAGCGATAATATAGGGCATGACCGATGCGCCGTGCAGGCCGAAAAAGCGGAAGATGCGGTCCATCATGTAGGCCACGCGGGCCATGTAGCCGCTGTCTTCCATAAAGGAGATAAGCGCAAACATGATGAGAATGAGCGGCACAAAGCTGACCACGCCGCCAACACCCGCGATGATGCCGTCCACAATAAGCGACTGGGCAAAGCCCTCGGGCAGCAGCATTGTGCAGGTATCACCCAACCATTTAAAGCCGTCTTCAACCCAGCCTTTGGGGTAATCGCCCACAGTAAACGTCACCTGAAACATGAGGTAGAGCACGCCGATCATGATCAGCGGCCCAAGGAAGGCGTTGGTGAGCACCTTGTCCAGCTTGTCGGAAAGGGCCAGACGGTCCTTGCCGGCATCCTGGGTCACGATGCCGTCGCGCAGCAGGCTGCGGATAAAGCCGTAACGGTAATCTGTGATGATGGATTCAAGATTGCCGTTGAGCGTGCTGCGCACATGAGCGGCAGCCTTTTTGCGCATACCCTCAAGCTCTTCGGCCAGAGCGGCATTGGCGGCGCGAACCTCGCTCATGATTTCGCTGTCGCCTTCAAGCATCTTTAGGGCAACCCAGTGAGGCATATACTTTTGGGCCAGCAGGCCATTGTCGGCAATGTTCTTTTCCATGTCCAGCAACACGGGGTCAATATCGCTGCCGTAAGAAATACGCAGGGCATTGGCTTTGCCAGCCTGCGCCAGCTTCATGGCTACGGCCATGGCTTCATCCAGACCTTCGCCGGAGCGGGCCACCATGGGCAGCACGGGGATACCCAGCAGCTCGCCAAGGCGCTCCATATCAATATGGATGCCTGCGGCGCGGGCTTCGTCCATCATGTTGCAGCCAAGCACCACGGGAATGCCCATTTCGAGCATCTGCACGGTAAGCAGCATGTTGCGTTCAAGGGCCGAGGCGTCAACAACGTCAATGACGGCCTGCACGTTGCCAGCCGCCAGCTCTCGACGCGCCACCAGTTCTTCCATGGAATAGGCGGTCAGCGAGTACGTGCCGGGCAGGTCAACCACGGTAACGTGCTTGCCGCCCACGGTGATGTGCCCTTCTTTTCTGTCAACCGTAACACCGGGATAGTTGCCCACATGCTGGCGCGCGCCAGTGTAGCCGTTGAAAACCGTTGTTTTGCCGCAGTTGGGATTGCCAGCAAGAGCTATCCGCAGCTTTCCATCAGCGTTGAAATTGGCATCATCGGGATTATTAAACTGCCGAACCGCGCTCATGCACGAACCTCCCCCATGCTATAAACAGACTGACGCCGCGCTTGCGACATCCCAGCCATTACCGCGAACAAAAATTTGTTCATACCAGCCTACCTGCCAGCAGCCTTGCCGCCATACGGCTTGCTTTACCTGACCTTTTGTCGATCCTGCCGACGGGTCCTCTGAAAGGGCTGCTCAAAAAATTGAAATTCAATTCCAAAGTCCTGATTGATTTAGCTACCTGCTCCATAAATGTCAAGCGCTGGTCATCAATTTTACGCAACTTTGCTCAACCCAATTGAGTCTATGTCAGAACAGGAGCACCACAGTCAGCCTCCTCCACAGAGGTTCCCCTGGCCTTGCTCTCAAAAAGCAGGAGGCCGCCGACCTTGGTCAGCGGCCTCCCTTCCCGTCACCGGGTTGGCAGTTCTGCATTAGAGAACTCTCCTTCAGCAGCCTATGCGCCCTTGAGGCATTCACGCAAGGAAGACACGCCGCACGAATGAACCATCTGCAAGGGGATATTGCGCGAGCGCGCCACTTGAACGGCCTTGCGCTTGGCTTCGTGCGAAATTTTGTTGGTGAACACGATCATTGCGTCAGGGTTGCCGATTTTGTCCACAAAATTGCGCTCATTGCGCGTGATGAATTTCAGGGAATGTCCGTCCTGCTCTGCCGCTGCCATGTAATCTTTTTTCAGTCGGTCCATACCGCCTATCAGGGTTACGCACATATGATCCTCCGTCTTTTGCCGCACTGCTCGATTTTGCGCGGGTGGGGTTGCTCTGTGCCCTTCTTTTAATTGAAAACGAATTTCAAAGTCAAGAGGTCTGGATAATATTTTTGAAAATAAATTTCAATATAAATAACAAGGACGCTCTCCCCTGTGGAAAAGCGCCCTCATTTTGTGCGTAGAACAAGAAAAACGCTTCTATTCTCAGCTACTTCCAGCGGGCCAGAAATTCTGCGGCGCTGTTGCCAGCATCAATATGCTTGAGCAGGGCGCTGCCGAAAACAACGGCGTCGGGCCGAGCATCGGGCGAAAGAGCCTCAAGCTGCGAAGGCTCGCGCAGGCCAAAGCCAAGGGCCAGCGGCAGCTTGAAGGCAGACCGCGCACGCCGCATGGTCACCGCCACCTGGGGCGCAAGGTCGTTGCGCTCGCCAGTGATGCCCATGACCGAAACCACGTACACATAGCCCTCGCCCACGCTGTCATAGAGGGCCATGCGCTCGGCGCTGGTATTGGGGCCAACCAGAGGGATGAGGGCAATGCCTTCCTTTTTCAGGGCTTCACGCAACGGCCCGGCTTCTTCATAGGGCAGATCAGGCACGATAAAACCGTGCACGCCGCCGCGCGCGGCATCCCGCGCCAGCTTTTCATAGCCATATTGCAGAAAAGGATTCAGATAGCCCATGAGCACCACGCCAGCCTGAATAAGCCCCTTGCGTTCAATGAGTTCCTGCAGAATGCCACGCAGGCTTACGCCATCGCTCAGGGCGCGGCGCGAGGCTTCTTCCACCACCGGGCCATCTGCCACAGGGTCGGAAAAGGGCACGCCGATTTCGATAATATCCGCGCCGCCTTCGTCCAGTTCCATCAGCGTGGGCCAGAAGGTGGACTGATCGGGAAAGCCCGCCGTCAAAAAGGGAATCAGCGCCGGACGACCGGCTGCCTTGGCATCGCGGATTTTCTGTTCAAGAATATTCATGACTACACCTCTTCCTGGCCCTGCGCCGCAAAGCCCAGCGCCTTGTTGACAATGCCCAGATCCTTGTCGCCGCGACCAGACAGGTTCACCACCACCTGATCGCCCTTCTTGAATTCCTGCGGGTGGTCGAGCACCCAGGCGAGTGCGTGCGAAGATTCAAGCGCGGGCAGGATGCCCTCTGCGCGGCACAGGCGTTGGAAGGCGTTGAGCGCGTTGGCGTCCTTGACCATGCCGTAATGGACGCGCCCGATTTTTTGCAGCCACGAATGTTCCGGCCCCACACCGGGATAGTCCAGCCCGGCAGAAATGGAGTGCGAGGGTTCAACCTGACCGTCTTCGTTTTGCAGCAGCATGCTGTACGCGCCGTGCAGCACGCCGGGGGTGCCAAGATTCAGCGGGGCGGAATTGAAGCAGCCCGTCTCGCCCGTACCTGCCGCCTCCACGCCGATGATGCGCACGCTGGCGTCATCCACAAAGGGATGGAACATGCCTATGGCGTTGGAGCCGCCGCCCACGCAGGCCACCACGGCATCAGGCAGCCGCCCGGTTCTTTCCAGCATCTGGGCGCGGGTTTCGCGACCAATGACGCTTTGCAGCATGCGCACCAGCTTGGGGAAGGGGTGCGGTCCGGCAGCGGTGCCAAAGCAGTAGTGGGTTGTTTTCTGGCTGCCGATCCAGGCGCGCAAGGCCTCGTTGATGGCGTCCTTGAGGGTACGGGTGCCGCTTTCCACCGCATGTACGGTAGCGCCCAGCAGCTTCATGCGCATGACGTTGGGGGCCTGCCGCACAACGTCTTCCGCTCCCATATATATGGTGCATTCCATGCCCAGACGGGCGGCGGCCGCCGCCGTGGCAACGCCGTGCTGGCCCGCGCCGGTTTCCGCCACCAGGGCTGTTTTGCCCATATACTTGGCAAGCAGGGCCTGCCCAAGGGTGTTGTTGACCTTGTGCGCGCCCGTGTGGAGCAGGTCCTCGCGCTTGAGCCACAGGCCAAAACCCAGCTCGCCCGAAAGCGTGGGGCAATAGGTCAGTGGCGTTTCGCGTCCGGCATAATTGAACAGCAGGTCTTTCAGCTCTGCCTGAAACTTTTCGGTGGGATAAATGTCGCGCATGGCCGCTTCCACTTCCATAAGGGGCGGCATAAGCAGTTCGGGAACAAAGCAGCCGCCGAACTCACCAAAGTAACTGTCTTTCATAGCGAATACCCATTGCCTTTGGAGTTTGCGGCCATAAATGCAGCCGCCATTTTTTCCCTGTTTTTACACCCCGGCGCGTCTTCCACGCCGGAATTGAAATCCACCCCGGCAGGCGCGCACATGCCTACGGCCTTTGCCACATTGGCTGCGCTCAATCCCCCGGCAAGCAGCCAGGGATGCGCCGGGCGCAGGCTGGCCAGATCCGACCAATCCAGCTTGTGCCCGCTGCCGCCACCTTTCAAGCCCGCGTCAAGCAGGTAATAGGCGCAGGCTTCGGCATTGCGTTGTAAATCATTATACAACAAAGCACGGTGGGTGTAACGATCAGGCCAGAGCACCCGAATGACGCGCTCCGCGCCGATGGCGCGGGCGCATTCCACACTCTGGTGACCGTGCAGTTGTGCATAATCAAGCCGGGCTTCGTCCATGATGCGCCGGATTTCGTCCGAACCCTGATTCACAAAAACGCCCACCCGCAGCATGGAGCCACTGTCCAGGGCAGCAGCCTGCGCAACGGTCACGCCGCGCGGGCTGCGGGGGTGAAAGATAAAACCGCACATGGCAGCACCAAGGCTGGCCGCATGGTCAACATCCTCTTGCCGTGTGAGGCCGCAGAACTTGATCAGCATGTGCAATCTCCCTCAGTTTTGGCCGTGGCTCCCAGCAGGGCCGCCAAGGCCTCGCCCGGAGTGCCGCCTTCCATCAGGGCGCTACCCACAAGGGCCGCGTGATACCCCGCAGATGCCGCAGCCAGCAGATGCTCCGCGCTGCTCATGCCGCTGGCTGCAATCCACAGTTCGCCACTGGCTGGCGGGCAGGCCTGTATCAGTTGCAGGCAGGCATCGCGGTCCACCCCCAGACTTTCCAGATCACGGGCGTTGACCTGTATGATGCGCGCTCCGCTCTCACGGGCAAGGCGCAGGTCTTCCGCATCAAATATTTCCACCACAGCCTGAATGCCGTAGCCTTCCGCCTGTTCACGCAGGGCCCGCAGGGTCGCTGCGTCCGGCGTCAGCCGCACGATGAGCAGCAGGGCCGAGGCTGGCGTGGCTGCCGTGGCCCGCACCTGCAAAGGATCAAAAATAAAATCCTTACGCAGCAGGGGCGCACGCGGCCCAGTGTAGAGCGCCGGGTCGGCGGCGCGGGCCAGATATTCCAGCCGCCCGCGAAAGAAAGTTTCTTCCGTCAGCACCGACACGGCGCTGGCCCCAGCGGCGGCATACTGGCGCGCCACATCTTCCACATCCAGATTCTCGCAGATCACGCCGCGCGAGGGCGAGGCCCGCTTGTACTCCGCCACCACAGCCAGGGGGCAGCCGGGCGCGCGGAGGGTCAAGGCCGCTGCAAAATCTGGCCGCTGCCCTTCATACACCGCTGGCAGAGCGCCCTGAGCTTCCAGCGCTCGCAGGGCCTCGACCTCAGCCTCCTTGGCCTTGCGAAAGCGCTCAAGCAGCATTGAGCACCTTCCTGCCCACACCGGCGCTCACGGCCTCGCGGGCGCGGGCCATGCACAGGGCCATGTCCATCTTTTCTTCCAACAGATAGATTGCAAGCCCCACGTTGAGCACCACCATGTCCATCATGGCGCGCGGTCCATGCCCGTCGAGAATATCTTTGAGCACGGCCACGGATTCTTCCTTGCCGCTCACGGCCAGGTCTTCCACAGTGCAGGAGGCTATGCCGAATTCCTGGGGGTCAAGCATCATGGGCGTCACCTTGCCATTGTGCAGCAGGGCCATCTTGGTGGGGCCGATGGGCGTAACTTCATCGTAGTTGCCCGAACCGCAGACCACGGCGGCGCGATGCAGGGGCGACTGCATGAGGGTTTCGGCCACCAGCTCCACCAGCTCGGGCCGCGCCACGCCCATAAGCAAATGGCTGGGCCGCGCCGGGTTGATCATGGGGCCAAGAATGTTAAACAGGGTACGCACTCCCATTTCCTTGCGCACAGGGCCGATATTGGCAAAGGAAGGATGGAAGTACGGGGCAAAGATAAAGGCGAAGTTGCGCTTATTGACCATCTCCGCCACGGAGGCGGGATCTTTTTCCAGCGTGATGCCGAGGGCTTCCAGAGCATCCGCGCTGCCGCACTTGGACGAAACCGCCCGGTTGCCATGCTTGACCACCCTGTAGCCCATGCCTGCCAGCGTCAGAGAAGAGGCCGTGGAGCAGTTGAAGGAATGACGCCCGTCGCCGCCGGTGCCCACAACATCGATGGTTGTTCCCGAAATGCCGTCCACGCGCACGGCGCGGGCCAGTGCAGCGCGCGTGGCGTGGGCCAGTTCAAGGGCGCTCTCGCCCTTCATGCGCAGCCCCATGAGAAAGCCGCCCGCCTGCGCCGGGGTCATCTTGCCGTCCATGAGGGCCGCAAAACCCGCCGCCGCCATTTCGGCGGAGAGGTCTTCCCTGCGGGCCAGACGCTCCAGAATACCGGAGAAGTCGGAGGTTTCCGCGCCAGTGCCAAGGATGCTCTGCGGGAAGTTGCCCAGCAGACGCAGGCCGTCCGGCGTAAGCACGGATTCGGGGTGGAACTGCACGCCAACCCACGGGCGGTCATTGTAGCGCAGGGCCATAACTTCGCCCTCTGGAGCGCGGGCAGTGACCGTAAAACGGGGATTTTCCGCGTCTTCATCGGCGCGCACAACAAGGGAGTGATAGCGGCCCACGCGCATGGGGTTGGGCAGGCCCAAAAACATGCCAGTGCCGTCGTGCACGATTTCAGACTGTTTGCCGTGCATAATGCACGGGCCGACTTCAACCTTGGCCCCGGCATGCAAGCCCAAAAGCTGATGTCCAAGACACACGCCCAGTACGGGAATGCGCGGGCTGAGGCGTTTGAGGAACTCCGGGCACAATCCCGCATCGGCGGGATGCCCCGGCCCGGGAGAAATGCAGACCATGGAAAGTTCGGGATTCACCGCCATGTCCAGCACGGCGGGATCATCGTTGCGCAGCACCACGGGCTTGTGGCCCAAGGCATAAAAAGCCTGCACAAGATTGTAGGTAAAGGAGTCGTAATTATCGATGAGCAGAAACATATTCTTCGTCCTCCGCACGCAGGGCCAGGCGCATGATGGCTGATTTGTTGCACACTTCCTTCCATTCCAGATCGGGATCGGAGTCATGCACGATGCCTCCGCCCGCCTGCCAGAAGAGCTTGCCGTCACGCATCCACATGCTGCGGATGGTGATGCCCGTATCGAGATTCACGCTGTCCTTGTCCAGACCAAGCCAGCCGATGCAGCCCGCGTAGGGGCCGCGCGCGCGGCCTTCCACCTCGCGGATGATTTCCATGGCCCGCACCTTGGGCGCGCCCGAAACCGTACCCGCCGGGAAGGTGGCCGCCAGCACGTCCAGAGCGTCCAGCCCTTCCTCAAGCCGGGCGCTGACCCGGCTGGTGAGGTGCATGACGTGGGAGTAACGTTCAACTTCCATGTAGCGTTCCAGATTCACCGAGCCGGGCTGGGCCACGCGGCCAAGGTCGTTACGACCAAGGTCAACCAGCATGACATGCTCGGCGCGTTCCTTGGGATCGTCACGCAGTTCGGCGGCAAGGGCGGCGTCTTCAAGGTCGTCCGCACCGCGTTTGCGCGTGCCTGCAATGGGCGAAAGCTGCAAATGCCCCGCCGTGCAACGCACCATGACCTCGGGCGAAGAACCGAAAAGCGTCAGCTCGGGAAAGCGCATGTAGAACATGTAGGGCGAAGCGTTGAACCGGCGCATGCGGCGGTACAGTTCAAAGGGGTTGCCCTCAAAAGGTGTGGAAAACCGCACGGAAGGCACCACCTGAATGGCCTCGCCCTGACGCAGCATCTCCTTGATGCGGCGTACGTAATCCTTGTAACCTTCCTCGCCGGGTTCGGCGCAGACATTGTCGGGATTGATGCGCACTGCCCCGGCCTGCCCTGTGGCGCGGGCCTCCAGCGATTCGCGCGAGCTTTGCAGTGCGCGGTGTTCGCCCAGGCTCACCTGACAGAGCCGGTTATACAGATGGTCGAACACAAGCACGGTTGACGGCAGCATGAGCAGGCAGTCGGCCTCGTTCTGCGGCATGACCGGGGCCAGTTTGGGATTGAACAGACCCGCCATGCCAAAACCAAGATACCCGTAAAGAGCGCGGGTAATAGGCGGCAGGTTTGTGATGTTGACCGGGCCTTCAATGGTCAGCGCAGCCATGAGCGCCCGCAGACCGTCCACAAAGGGTTTGCCCTCAAAGCGCGCCAGGGGCGTTAAGCTGTCGTTGCGGATGTCCAGCGCAAGCTTGCCATCGCAGCAGGAGATGAACAAAGCCGCATCGCAGGCCAGAATGCTGTAACGGCCCCAGCGACCATCCACCTCGGCGCTTTCAAGCAAGATGCCGTTACCGGCACCGACCATGCCCATGAACAGGCTGATGGGCGTGTCCATATCCGCTGGCAACCAGCGGGCGGTTTGTTGCAGCGTCAGCATATGCTGCGCATCACCGTTATCTTTCATCTGGCGCATCCTTTGGGTTTTTGTGCCTGAAAAACAAAAAACGCCGCCTCCCTTGGGGAGACGGCGTCTACTTACGACAATGCCAACGTACCGGAACTATTAAGCCCGCACGTCTCCCCCACGCAGTTGGATGCGCCACCACCAGCCTTTAAAGCTGTTAGAAATGGTGTTGGAGAAAACGTTCATATAAATGCCTAGTTCCTTATGTTTCAAGTTACTCTACGCATACAGCCGCAGGCTGTCAACAAGACAGAGCGGTTTTTCAGTAAATTTCCGTTACAGCATCAGCTATGGCAAGCGGGAGGGCGCGCCCGGAGCGGCTTTGCCCTCCCCTGCCGTACAGGCCTACTTGCCGAACAAAATTTCCTGATAATTGGGCAGCGCCCACAGGTCGTCAGCCACGCGCACTTCAAGCATGTCCGCGTAGCGGCGCACTTCAAGCATGCGGGGCAGCACATACTCGCGGTAGCTGAGGGCGGCTTCAAAGCCATAGCCCAGGCTGTCCGCCTTGGCCAGCACTTCTTCAAGCTGGCCGCAGGCATCCTGCATGAGGCGCAGATTCGAAGTGATTTCGGCCAGGGTCACAGTTTTGGGATCCTTGCCGATGGCGCGCATGTTGGCCGCCGCTGCCGCCAGTTCACCCTGATAGCGCATGCCCGCAGGGTAAATGATGGTATTGGCCATGCGGATAACCAGATTGGCCTCGGTACGCACGGTCTTGCAGTACTGCTCAAGGTAGATTTCCTGCCGTGCCTTGAGCTCGGCCTTGTTGAGTACGCCAGCCTTTTCATACAGGCTGACTACTTCCGGCTTGGTCAGTTCGGCCAGAGCCTCGGGGGTGGTGCGCAGGTTGGGCAGGCCACGGCGCTCGGCTTCCTTGTGCCACACTTCGGAGTAGCCGTCGCCGTTGAAAATAACGGCGCTGTGCTCGTCGATGACATGGCTGATAAAGGATTCCAGAGCCTGATTGAAGGTCTTGCCCTGGGCCAGTTCCTTTTCAAGCCAGTCGGCTGCAAAGCCCAGCGAATCAGCCATCATGGTGTTGAGCGCGGTGATGGAACCCGCCGCAGACTGGCTGGAGCCAAGCGCGCGGAACTCGAACCTGTTGCCGGTAAAGGCCACGGGGCTTGTGCGGTTGCGGTCGCCGGGATCGGCGGGCAGCGGCGGCAGCGTATCCACGCCCAGATTAAGGGCGCGGCCCGTGCGGCCACCGGCGGCGTTTTCAACGCGTCCGGCGCGGAAGGCTTCAAACACTTCCGTCAGCTGATCGCCGAGGAAGATGGACATGATGGCTGGCGGGGCCTCGTTGGCGCCCAGACGGTGGTCGTTGCTGGCGCTGGCGACGGTTGCGCGCAGCAGACCGCCAAACTTGTGCACGGCGCGGATCATGGCGGCGCAGAACACCAGGAACTTGGCGTTGGCATGCGGGGTTTCGCCGGGATCAAACAGGGTACCCAGCTCCGCATTGCCGATGGAATAGTTCAGGTGTTTGCCCGAGCCGTTCACGCCCGCAAAGGGCTTTTCGTGCAGCAGGCACTTGAGGCCGTAGCGCTTTGCCACGTTGCGCAGCTTGGCCATGATGATGTGGTTGTGGTCAACCGCGAGGTTGCTCACCTCAAAGAGGGGCGCGATTTCATACTGGCTGGGGGCCACTTCGTTATGGCGGGTGCGCACGGGCACGCCCAGCTTGTAGAGTTCGCGCTCCACTTCCATCATGTACGAAAGCACACGCTGGGGGATAACGCCAAAGTACTGGTCGCTGAATTCCTGCCCCTTGGCCGGACGAGCGCCAAACAGGGAACGTCCGGCGATCTGGAGGTCGGGGCGGGCAAAATTGAAGTTGTGGTCAATGCAGAAATATTCCTGCTCAAGCCCGGCGTAGGAAACAATGGGCAACGGAGTATCTTCGCCAAAGAGCGCCAGCACGCGGTGCGCCTCGCGGTTCAGGGCCTGGCCGGAACGCAGCATGGGCGTTTTTTTGTCCAGGGCAACACCCGTCCAAGAAAGGAACATGGTGGGGATGCACAGGAAGGTGCCGTTGGGATTCTCCATGATGTAGGCGGGGCTGGTCACATCCCATGCGGTATAGCCGCGCGCTTCAAAGGTGGAGCGCAGGCCGCCGGAAGGGAAGGACGAAGCGTCAGGTTCACCGCGAATAAGCATGGAGCCGGAAAATTCGGCGATCACGCCGCCAGAGCCGTCAGGCATCAGGAAGCTGTCGTGTTTTTCGGCAGTCTGCCCGGTGAGGGGATAAAAAATGTGGGTAAAATGGGTGGCACCCTTTTCAATGGCCCAGTCTTTCATGACTGCGGCAACGGTATCGGCGATGGCGGGGTCCATGCGTTCGCCGAATTCAATGGTTTTGCGCAGCGCCTTGTACACGCTCTTGGGCAGGCGTTCACGCATGATGCGGTCATTGAACACGTTGCACCCGAAAATATCGGTGGGTTTGGTGTCCACGAAATTCAGGGGGGCCGCTTCGGGTTTGTAGGTAGTGATGGCCTCAATGGCGCTTTGTCTGGCGGATTTGCTGCTCATGGACGAACCTCGCGTTCAGGGCTGACGCAGTGTTGGGGGTGCCGATATTCCCGCGTATGGCGGTTGGATTTATGCCGCTGCATGCAAACCGCAAAACGCCCGCGCCCGTGCTGCCCTGGCGCACGCGGACAAGGGGGGCTGGTGCAGAGGCTCGCGGACGCCGTGCAGACGCCCGCACCAAAGCCATTATCTCCGGGCCTGACCGTGAGGGGCCAGGCCCGGAACAGTATACACTAACGGAACGCGCTCTGGAGCTGCCCGCCACCACACAGAGCCAGCCATGCAGAATCAATCAGCACGTATAGGCAAAGGCAGCGGCAAAACCGGAAGCGCGAACCAGAAACCGCTTTAGTTCACGCTCACGATTTCGATTTCAAACGTCAGCGTCTTGCCAGCGAGGGGGTGGTTGGCGTCAAGGGTGATCTCGTCCGAGCCAACTTCAGTGATGGTCACGTCCATCTGGCCCTGCTCGTTGGAGAGCTGCAAGGGCACGCCCACGTTCAGGGGAATATGGTCGGGCACCTGGGCGCGGGGAACGGTGAACACCAGTTCGGGATCAGCCTCGCCGTAGGCATCATCAGGCGCAACGGTCACGGTAACGGTTTCACCCGCTTCGCGACCGTCAACGGCGGATTCAAAACCCGGGATCAGCATACCTTTGCCCATCACGAATTCCAGGGGTTCGCGCTCACGCGAAGAGTCGAACACCGTGCCATCGTCAAGGGTACCCGTGTAATGCGCGCGCACCGTATCGCCTTTTTTAATAGGCATAACTACTCCATTGCAGTGTGTGTGGGCGGTCTGCGGCAGTGAGCCGCATTGTCGGCAGAAGCTGCCAGGGCAGAAACCCGCCCGCGAAAAAATAACGCCCGATAATAAAGTGCAAGCAAAACACGCCGGGGGGCTTCTGTCAATCTGTAACGTTGCCATAAATGCCTCCAATCCCCCTTCCAGCGCGGGTTTGCGGGCTTTGATCTTTTGCGCGGCATTACGGTAAAAATACAACTGCCGCAGTTGCATTCCGCCCTGACGCGACACAGGTGCCACACCGCCGCGACAGCCGCTTGCAGGCTTGACAGAGTGCCATACGACACTAATAATTAACAATTACTCTCAACGGGAAAATCCCGCTCTTGTTCGGGCGGCACACGCAATCTTTCAGAGGTATCTCAGAGGTATTTTATGTCCGATATTCGCTCCACGTACACCGACGAATGCAATTTTTATGGCCGCCACACCCCCCGCGAGCTGGCTGAAACCTTCGGCACCCCTCTCTATGTATATAATGAGAACGTGCTGCGGCAGCGTTGCCGCGACCTTATGGGGCTTTCCAAACACCCCGGTTTCGGCGTGAACTATTCTGTCAAGGCCAATGCGACCCCCGCCCTGCTGCGCATAGTGCGCGAGGAAGGGCTGGTGGTGGACGCCATGAGCCCCGGCGAACTGTACATGGACGAGCTGGCCGGTTTTACGCCTGACGAAATTCTGTACATTTCCAACAACAACTCCGAAGCCGAGCTGAAAAACGCCGTTTCGCGCGGGCTGCTTATCAGTGTGGATTCTCTTTCGCAGCTTGATACCCTTGGCCGCATCAACAAGGGCGGCAAGGTCATGGTGCGTTTTAACCCCGGCATTGGCGCGGGCCACCATGCCAAGGTCATCACTGCGGGCAAGGACACCAAATTTGGCGTCACCCCCGACAAGCTGGACGAAGTTTTTGCCCTGCTTGAAAAACACGACCTCACGCTGGCTGGCATCAACCAGCACATCGGCTCGCTCTTTATGGAACCAGACGGCTACCTTGATGCCGCCGAAGTGCTGCTGCATCTTGCCGACCGCCTGCCCGCCAGCATGCTGGCAAAGCTTGAAGTCATCGACTTTGGCGGCGGCTTTGGCATTCCCTACCACAAGTACGAAGGTCAGGCCCGCCTGAGCATGACCGACCTTGGCAGCCGCCTGCACGCCCTCATTGCGGGCTGGTCTGAAAAATCCGGCTACAAGGGCCGCTTCCTCGTGGAACCGGGCCGCTATGTCGCCGCCGAATGCTGCGTGCTGCTGGGCACCGTGTTTGCCGTCAAAAACAATGGCGACAAGCGCTACGTGGGCACCAACCTGGGCTTTAACGTGCTTGTGCGCCCCGCCATGTACGATTCTTTCCATGATGTGGAAATCTACGGGGCTGACACCCAGACACGCAAAAACATGGTGCAGACCATTGTGGGCAATATTTGTGAAAGCGGCGATATTCTTGCCAAGGAACGCGAACTGCCCGTTATGTGCGAGGGAGATGTGCTTGGGGTACTTGACGCCGGAGCTTATGGATTTACTATGGGTTCCAACTACAACCAGCGTCGTCGCCCTGCTGAAGTTCTCATTCAAAGCGACGGCACTGCCAAACTTATCCGCCGCCGCGAAACCCTTGAGGATCTTGCGCGCTGCCTGATGGATTAATGTGACACAATTACGCGGCGCATCCGCGCAGCAGGCCCGGCCCGCGCCCGACCTGAGCACTTCCCCCCGCGCGGTCTGGCGGTTGACCTGGCCCCAGATGCTCATGATGTACCTTATGTTCTTCATGGGCTTTGTGGCTGTATGGGTTGCCGGACAGATCAGCGCGGACGTTCAGGCGGCGCTGGGCATGGTGAACCAGTGCAGCATCCTGCTGATGGTGGTCGCCATGGCTGTTTCAAGCGGCGCCACGGCGGCTGTGAGCCAGTCGCTGGGCGCGCTTAAAGTCATGCGCGCCCAGCGCTATATCGGCACAACTGTTGTCGGCTGCATGGGCCTTGGGCTTCTTGTGGCCCTGGCAGCCGCCCTTTTCAGCGACGGCATACTGCGCGTGCTCATGGTGCCTGAAAGCATCATGCCGCAAACCCGCGAAATGTGGGCAGCCAGTATGCTTGGCCTGCCCGCGCAGTATCTGTACGCCTCAACCGGGGTCATGTTCCGCGCCACACGCCAGGTTTTGCCGCCCCTGTGGGTTGCCTCCGGCGTATGCCTGTTCAACCTGCTGGCCTGCCTGGGCCTTGGGCTTGGCTGGTTTGGCATGCCCAACATGGGCTATATGGGCCTGATCTGGGCCAACGTGGGCGCGCAGTATCTTGGCGCTGTATGCAACTGCGTACTGCTGGCGCATTCCGGCTACCTGAACCGCAAATCCCTGCCCTCCCTGCGCTGGCTCCGCGCTGGCCTGCCCTACCTGCTCAAAGTGGCCCTGCCCGCAGGCGCGGCCCAGATCGTATGGCAGTCCGGCTACATGATGCTGTTTGTTCTGGTGGCGTCATTGCCCTCCGACAGCGTCAATGCGCTGGCCGGTCTTAATGCCGGTCTGCGGGTGGAAGCCCTGCTGTTTTTGCCGGGCATGGCCTTCAACATGAGCGTGGCCGTGCTGGTGGGAAACAGCCTTGGCGCGGGCAAATCCGCCGAAGCCCGGCGCGTGGCCCTCAATATGGTGACGCTTGCGGCTGTGGCCATGAGCTTTATGGCCGCCCTGCTCTGGCCCTTCCGGCAGGAGGTGGCCCACCTGCTCTCGCAGGAGCCGGGCACGCAAGCGCAAATTGTGAGCTACCTTACCTATAACCTGCTCTCCACGCCCTTTTCCATCGCAAGCACTGTCATGGGTGGCGTGATGACGGGAGCCGGTGCCACCAAGTACAACCTCATGATTTTTGGCGGCAGTTTCTGGCTGGTGCGCCTGCCCTTGGGCTGGCTGCTTGGTCACATGCTCTGGGGCACGGCCTCGGGCGTATTTGTGGCCATGCTCGTATCCCAGATTCTGCAAACCAGCATCATGCTTTATGTGGTGCTTTTCAGCGACTGGACGCGCTTTGCCATGAGCCGCTGCCGTCAGCCGCAAACCCCGTAAATACCGCCCGAGAGGCCGCAATGGCGGCACCCTGGCATGCGCCCGCGCACTGTTTGCATCTGCGCATTGAGACGCGAGGAGACGATTGTGAGCAAGACCTTTATCCCTGTCAGTCTGGACGGACGCCAACAGTATTACGAACTGTGGGGCCGCACCCCTCAGCGTTCACTGGACTACACCCTGGCAAACCTGTGGGGCTGGCAGGATTACTACGGGCTTGAATGGTGCTTTGAGGACAACCTCTGCTGGATCCGTCAGACCCGGCCCTATGCCGTGTGCTGGGCCCCTGTGGGGGACTGGAACGCGGTTTCGTGGAAGGATTTGCTGCCCTGCGGCTTCAACCCCGAAGCCCACAACATCACCCGCGTGCCGGAAAAGCTGCTGGAAATCTGGCAGCGCGAACTGCCCGGCCTTGTGGATGCGGATGAAGATCGCGGCCAGTGGGAATACCTGTACAAACAGGAAGAACTGGCGGAACTGCCGGGCAACCGCTTTCATAAAAAGAAAAATCATCTCAACAGCTATGTGAAGACCTACGGCCAGCCGGACTACCACACGCTGGACGACGCCATGGTTGAAGACGTGCTGGCCGTGCAGGACGACTGGTGCCAGTGGCACGAATGCGAGGAATCGCCTTCGCTCAGAGCCGAAAACGAGGCCATCAACCGTGTGCTCAGCCACTGGAACTGTTTCACCGGACTTGTGGGCGGTTCGCTCTATGTGGACGGCAAGATGGTGGCCTTCAGCGTGGGCGAGAATCTGGACGGCGCAAACCTTGGCGTGCATTACGAAAAAGGCCTCAATGGCTTCAAGGGCGTGTACCAGACCATCAACTGCCTGTTCTCGCGCAACGCTGGCGCAGGATTTACCTACATCAACCGGGCTCAGGATCTGGACGAAGAAGGCTTGCGTCAGGCCAAGATGACCTACCTGCCTGCCGACTTTCTGCGCAAGTACAAGGTGCGCATCCGCAAGAGCTGACGTTTGGCAGCCGCGCCGCAGCGTGGGGGCAAGCTTCTGTTCACCGCGCTTCGAGCCTGAAAGACATAAAACCGCGCAGCCGTCCTTTATCAGGGCGGTATGCGCGGTTTTTTATTTGTGCGGCCTTACTGTGTATTGCTATTTTCCCGGCGCGCAGCCAGTTGAAAAATGTCCTTTTGCTGACAACCAAAACAAATGCAAAACCCCGACAGAAGCCGGGGAATTGCACGAAAAAAACAGTTGAGGTGGTTGAATCATGCCATAATTGGTATTCCTGTCAACATGAGATACCAGTTGGCAAAAATGACCTTTCCTCCACCTTTATCTACTTGCGACACCCTGCCGTGATTTTTTTAATCTGCAATATTAATCTGATACGCGGCATGCGCAAATGTGCCCTCCAGAACCCAGCAAAAAATATTGCCTTCCGCTTCCACTAAGAAAAATATTTTTTAGCCCGCTG
This sequence comes from Desulfovibrio faecalis, assembly GCF_053570625.1. NCBI lineage: Bacteria > Pseudomonadati > Thermodesulfobacteriota > Desulfovibrionia > Desulfovibrionales > Desulfovibrionaceae > Desulfovibrio > Desulfovibrio faecalis. The sequence goes on along the minus strand of NZ_JBRBQR010000001.1, from coordinate 1,826,374 downwards.
GCAAGCCGTATCTCTTTTTATTCATAAGTACACTCCCCAATGATGAAATTCACCAACACGTTGGGGAAGGGTCAATTCTGAAAAGGTAAAAAAACAGGACGTAATGAAACCCGCCCATGTGGTAGTGGGAAAAAATTCAAGAGATGTCATGACCGCTAACCATGCGCAGTGGTGCAACCGCCCAACCTTGAGGCTTTTCCATCACCAGCAGGGGATGTCTTCTTCCCGCTCGTTAAGGTTTGAATAGCTGTGAAAGACTTGCAGGCGGTGTCTGGCTCCACAAGCCATATGCGCACCAGCGCGGAATCGCGCGCGGTGCCGAGGCTTTTAACAGCCAGCGAAAGCACGTCTTCTACCGCGCGCTGCTGCGCCAGATCCAGAAGGAGGGTCTTGATGTCTCTGTCGCCAAGAATAATCATAGAACGGCAGTATATAGCACAGGCCAGCACTCCGCAATTCCGCATGCCTGAGGCAAAGTAAAGGCGGGCAATGCACTGCCCCCGGGAGCGCGCTCAATCGTTGTTTACGAACCATTGGCGTGCTGGGGGCGATATGCTTTGCCCGCCCGAGCTTATCCATGCAAATAAAAAACCGTAGCTATCGCGTTTTTCCGCGCTGCTTGCGCTCCGCTAATCAAACTTTGCCGTAATCTGCTTTGCGCCATTACGCAGCTTGGTAATAAGAGACTCAAGAACCTGGCTCTGCTGCGAAAGGTCAATCAGTGCCGTTGATATCTCCTGAAGCGCAGCCGAAGTCTCGGACGTGTTCTGATCAGCCGCAGAGATGGCTTGCGTTATTTCAGCAGAAGCGTGCGTCTGTTCATCCACAGCGCGGGCAATGGCCTGAATCTGGTCGGCCATTTCGTTCACATGGAGTGTGATCTGGCTGATGGCTTCCCCTGTTCCCTCGGCCATGTCATTAACTTTGGAAATTGCTTCAACCGCAACATCCACCCCGCTGACGTTGTTTCGCGTGCCTTGCTGCACGGCCTTGATGGCATCGCCCACTTCCGTTACGGCCAGCATGGTTTTTTCTGCGAGTTTGCGCACTTCGTCCGCAACAACGGCAAACCCTCTGCCGGCATCTCCGGCCCTGGCGGCTTCAATGGCTGCGTTCAAGGCCAGCAGGTTGGTCTGGTCTGCAATATCGTTAATGACATTCATAATTTTGCCAATGTCTTCCGCCTTTTGCCCCAACTCACTCATTCCTGTTTTCAATCCGTCTGCAATGGTTTGCACGGACTTGATGGCTTCAACCATATTACGAACTTCGCCAAGCTCCTTATTCGCATTGACTTTAACCAGTTCAGAAGAAGATGAAGCTTGCGCCGCATTGGTTGATACCTCCTGCACAGAGGTATTCATCTGCTCCATGGCAGCTGCAACAGAATTCATGCTGTTTGAGAGGCTTAATGCAAAATTGCTGGATTGCTCAACCTGAGCTGAAATTTCCTGCGATGCCGAGGTAACGGAACCGACAACACCGTCGAGCATATTGGCAGCTTCAACCATGCCCGCAGCACGCGATTTAAGGACATCGTCCCTGGCTTCGGACGCCTCCTGGGCATGCTGCTGTGCGCGGGCTTCAGACTCTTCGGCTTCTGCTGTTTTTTGCTCGGAAAAGAGTATCTTATCTTTCAGGCGTGAGACCATGGCCGTCAAAGAGCGCTCCAGAGCCTGCAGTTCCGCCTTAAAGGACCCCTTGGGCTGCGTATCCAGTTCCCCCTCAGAAACTTGCCGGGCGAATGTCTGAAGCCGCAAAAGAGGATTTACAAGACTGTTGCGCATGATAAACCAGACCGCGCATACAATTAAAATCAGTATGACAACTGTTTCTGTTCCAATAGCAACGGCAGTTTTCTTGGTTCTTTCAACGGCAAGATCAAGAGAATAAATAATTTCAAACGCCCCATGGATTTCGCCTTCCTTCCAGCCCTCCTTGATGCCGCCAATGGGGTCAGGCGCACCCTTTGGATCGCCATGGCAGTACATGCACTCTGCGGTCAGAGCTATTGGCTTAAAATAATGGTTCTTCGTCGTTTGATGTGGAATTGACCGACCTCAATCAGTTTGGATAGCCCTCCTTTAGGAGGACTGCCATGCAAGCTGAAGAAATCTTTGCCTTGGGCCTCGGCCTCACGCCGCCCTGGAAAGTTATGAGCCAACGTCTTGATACCGACCATACGCCAACCAAGCTCCACCTGGAGATCGGTGCCGACCGCGGAGCGCTGTATCCGTGTCCCGAGTGCGGAGCCGCGTGCAAGGCTCACGACTTCAAGGAATTCACGTGGCGGCATCTCAACTTCTTCCAGCATCACTGTTACCTCACAGCCCGACTGCCGAGGATCAATTGCCCGGAACATGGAATCCGACGCGTCGAAGCCCCATGGGCCAGGGAAGGCAGCCGGTTTACCCTGCTTTTTGAGCAGGTTGTCATGAGCCTCGTTCGAGAGATGCCGGTCAATGCCGTAGCGCGTCATGTCGAGGTCACGGATACCCGCCTGTGGCGCATCGTCCATCACTATGTGGCCAAAGCCATCAATGCGCTGAACTTGAAAGACATCAAGGCCATCGGTCTGGATGAGACCGCGTCCAAGCGTGGGCACAATTACATCACCGTCTTCATTGACCTGGATCGTTCCGACAGGCCCGTGATCTTCGCGACTCCAGGTAAGGGCAAGGAATGCCTGACTCAGTTCTGCGCGTTCATTGAAGCCCATGAAGGCTGTCCTGAAAACATCGTCGAGGTAGTTTGCGACATGTCGCCTGCGTTCCTCTCCGCCGTCGAACAGAAGTTCAAGTCTGCCTCGGTGACAGTCGACTGGTTTCATGTCGTCCAACTCTTCACCAAGGCCGTCGATGACGTCAGAAAGCTTGAGGCCAGGCAGTCAAAGCTGCCGGACCACACCCGTTGGGCCGTACTCAAGGGCGCCGAGACAATACGCACGCAGAATCAGGAGAGTGCTCTCCTGGAACTCGTCGAGCAGGGCTTCGCTACCGCCAAGGCCTACCGTGTCAAAGAACTTCTGCGCTGGGTTCGACGGGCCGAATCGAAGCAGGCCGCCAAGTGGCGCATAACCCATTTTCTCAAGCATGCCGCCGAGTACGCGGCCGACTGCCCGCTATTGGAACCCGTGCGCGGAGCATTGGCCAGCTTTGAGAGGCATTTGCCGCGAATCCTTCATCGTTGGCATTCCTTGCACACCAATGCGAGGCTCGAAGGCTTCAATGGCCTGTTCCAGGCGGCAAGGGCCAGGGCCCGAGGATACCGGAACGTGGAGAACTTCATCACCATGGTCTACCTGATTGCGGCCCCGATTCAGGTCGTAGTGGCTTCATGAATTCCACATCAAACGACGAAGAACCAAAATAATGGATGGCGTCGGGCTGTCGCACCACAAGTTCAGTAAGACCCTGCGCCTTGATTTTGTCCAGGGCGGCTTTTTCCAGCTCGTTGGGTGTATTTTCCGGATTGCGCGGGGAATATTTGGGCACACGAAACCGGTAACCAAGCTTGCTCGCATTTTGTCGCGCCATTTTTATGGCCGTGATGATTGGCACGGCATCAACCAGTTTATCGCGCGAGATTTCATCAAGCGGCTTGATAACACCGTTGAACTTAAGGGCCATTTCCTGACGTGCCGATTCAGCCATGCTGACAATGCCGCGTGCTGATTGAAGGACGGCCTCTTCTTCAGACTTCCATATGCTCTGCATTGCGTACGCAAATACCAGGATGGCAAGAAGCGTTGGCCCGAGTATTGATAGAAGCAAAACTTTCAGCTTGATACTCATAAGTCCCCCACAATTGCGAGTCACAAAACGTTAGGGCCTCAAATCTGCACAACTAAAGATGCTCACTCAGGATTTTGAAAAAATCAGCCACAGGACCCGCAATATTGCTAGGGTCCACGCTTTCTGCCATCGAGCTAGATAAAAATTCATATAAATACAAACAATAAACTGTTCCTGAAGTCAATATAAACCGCACAATATGAAGTATATCGGCACAAACTATAACAACATTAGAAGGAAAAATAATTTTTTTATCATGCAATATTAGAAAGTTACACAATTTTTCAATACAATATTTCATAAAAATAATTATCTTATGAAATAAATATGTTGCATTAATAAACAATAGCGTGCTATCAACTTGTTATTTTTCAGCAATAAAATCTACTTTGCAGAAGCAATAATTCAATACATACTGCTAATACACAAATATACAGACAATCTCCAACTCCCTCAGGCAACATAATAACATATTTTTTAATATATGATAATACGTTAACAACTACACATAAAACAATGGCGCACCAAGATTGCTCTCAGGGCGCCACAGACAGAAATCCCACGGGCATGCTGCCCACAATAAATTCTAAAAACTAAAAGCCTACCACTCGTTTTCGACGGCACCACTACACCCTACGGGCCTTGTGCGCAGCTTGTCGCCGGGAACCATGCACAACTCTTGCTCAAAAAGGTTCCGGCCCGTTCCCCGGGTTTCAGTAGCTGCAGATTGGCTGACGTTGACGCGGCGGATGGCGCCGTTCTTATACTTTATGGTGAAGGGAGTGGATAATACTTTCGAGTTCTACCCGACAACGAATTATGCCTTGGAGGGTGACCTTTGAGTAGTCGGGGACAACCTCTGCGTAGACTCTGCTATTTTGTTTGGATAGTCCAAAAACAATGTTTTTCCTCAGGCTCCACGGCCTCGAAGGCCCCTAACTCGGCGAACGACGAAGTAGCTTTCGTCAACCTCAACTTTTCCTTTTACAGGAGATTCTGCCTCGCAGAAATGGACAATGCGTTTGCGAAATGCAACCAAATACCTGTTCACAGTATTTCGGTTCACACCTGCGATTTGCGCAATCTGCAAGCCATCCAAGTCAACGGCAAGCAGCCTCACTATTTGCCGGATTTTGGCCTCTGAGATTTTTGAACGAATTTCATACTTGCCTTTCATTGTTATACCTAGCTAAGCCAATCATGGATGGCTCAGCCAGGCAAGACTCAAAATAAAAGCTTGCCAGAAAAACAAACCTATTACCAGCGCGACCGCATTTACTGCCGCGACATGTTTTCTCATATTACCGGGATTGCCCGGCGTTATGCCGCAGCGCTGCCCGTCAATCTCTACTCCTTGCCCAGCGACAGACCCGCCAATGCTTTGCCCAGGCTGGCCGCAATCCTGACGATCTGTTTTTCCTCAAGGTCGCCGTATAGGGGCAGGCAAAGAGCGCGACTGGCAAGATTTTCTGCCACTGGGCACGAAACCTGCCACTCTGCCTTGAGATAGGGCAAGGTGTTTAGGGCAGGATAAAAGTATCGCCGAGTGTATATATCTTGTGCGGCCAGCGCTTCCTGCACCCGCAAAATACTGTTTTCGTCGGGCAGCAACACCGGGTAGTAGGCGTAGTTCCAATCCAGTTTACTGCTGCGTCTGGGGAAAGCCAGGTCCACGCTCGTCAGCAGGGCATCATAGGCGGTGTGCACATTTTTGCGCCGATCAATTTCTTCTTCCGTTCCCGGCAAAAGCGAGAGGCCCATTACAGCATGGAGTTCGCTCATTTTTGCATTGATGCCCAGGCAATAGTGGGTGTCGCCCTCATGACCGAACGCCCGAGCGCGCGACAAAGCCTGATGGGCAGCGGCGGAATGGGAAACAACGCAGCCCCCCTCGGCGGTATGAAAAAGTTTGGTGGCATGGAAGCTGCAAATTGAGTAATCACCGTAGTTCAGCAAACCTTTGCCAGCATAACGGCAACCGAAAGCCTGTGCGGCGTCATAAATGAGCGTGGTGCCATTCTCGCGGCAGATAACGTCAAGGGCTTCCACATCGCAGGCAAGTCCGTAGACATGCACGGGGAGTACGCCTGCAATATCAGGCGAATCCTGAAGGCATTTGCGTAGTTTTTCAGGAGAAAGACACATGGTTTCAGGATCGACATCCACAAAAACAGGCGTACATCCCATCCAAAGGATTGCAGAAAGTGTTGCAACGTAAGTATATGGTGTTAATGCAATTTTTTTTCCTGCAAGGCCAGCGCACTGCAAGGCCAGCATAAGCGCCGTAGTGCCGTTGTTGCAGAGAAGAAGTTCATCAACATCAAGATAATCGCAAAGAGACCTTTCCAGATTTCGAACATGACAACCGTGGTTTGTTATCCACGCTGTCTGAAAAATTTCCTCCAGCCGCCGGAAAAATTTTTCTTTGTCGGGCAATCTGGACTTTGTGACATAGAGTTTGTTTTCCATAAATTGATGTTCCCTGTTGGTACGTGGGGACGCGTAAATTTATTGAGATATTATGTAAAAAGGGCAAAGAAAAAAAGAGAAAAATCAATTCTGGACAAACAGCCGAGCATAAAGCATGCCTAACAAAAACATCGTTTAAAGAGATAAAAAACAGATTAACATCATACAGCCATTCTTTACTAATCAATTTCATTGACTTTGCCAAGAAAACGGCGTCGATCCAACCTGCGTTTGTCAGATTCACTGAATATGATGAAGTAACAATATTTACGATTGCAGCTCAAAATTCTTCATGAAAGGATAGACTGATAAAAGAGAAGTTGATCCAGCAGATGTATTTATTGCTGGAAATGAAGTTTTCTTAACGTATAGGTGCCGCTTGAAGCGAATGGGCGCTATTGCTGATTTTCCGTTACAAAACAATTGAATCAATAAAAATGGACTTTTTCAACTCAGCTCTACACTACACAAAATGTCATTCTTTCGTTCTCTTGGTGTGCATAACGACTACTGACAATAAACAGACATCTATAGGCGCGGCGCGGTAGCCGACGCACAGTATAGTGTCACTAAGACTGCACCTCTGTCCAAAATAACGATGCACAGCCTCTTGAACTGAAAATACAAACGTTCTCGTATCCCCTCTTTCAAAATTCTGCAAATCTCAATGAAAACAGAAGCATTTCACGTTCGGCCTGAGGCAACACAGATGGGGGGGCTTCAGGATCTTGCAGCACACTGAACACTGTTTTCCATCTGGCAAAATACTTATGTCGTGCGGGCAAAATACAATAACCTCAAATCCATCACCAAGGTCGCAAAGCACAAGAGCAATTTACTGTAGCGCAGACGAATTGACAGCCATTTTCAATTGCTTTAGCCATCTAAAATCCAGCCCGGTTATACAATGCTGGAGCTGTGCAATTGCGTATGCCTGCAAAAGGACTTGGGGCGGCTTTCTCCCAATGCAGACTCGATAAAATTTGCCTGAGCATGCCAGAAAACATGATCAGAGCTCAGGCAAATTATGCCGTATCTACCAACCAATACTGCCAGCGAAACGTAAGAGTTCATACGCAGCAGCGCCTTACTTTTGACACGGTATGTATTTTGCAGTTATGCTTTGAGCGTGGTAAGAATATTCTCGCAGGGTTGCGAGAATTCCCTCTCCCCCTGTTGCCCGTGCACGATAAAGGTTGTCACATGCCTAACAGTTTTTTTAGCCATGTCAGAATATCGGCTATAAGCGTGGTGGTTCCTGACAAGGAAGCTCGCCTTATAGACGAGTTATTCTATTTTAACGGTGATGCAAAAAAAGCCCAGCGCATGACCAAGGTTACTGGCGTTGACAGGCGTCGGATAGCAGATAGCGCCACCACAGCTGCAGATCTGTGCTGCCAGGCTGCAGAGCATCTTTTTGCAGGCATTGGCTTTGACGCGCAGGCACGGGCTTCCATTGACGCACTGATTTTTGTTTCTCAGCAACCAGACTACTTTTTTCCTGCTACGGCCTGCATTCTTCAGCACAGGTTGGGCCTTGCCACGCAGTGTGCCGCCTATGATGTAAATCAGGGATGCTCTGCCTATACCTATGGTCTGTGGCAAGCCAGTGCCCTACTGGAATCGGGGGCCGTGCGGCGAGTACTGTTGGTGGTGGGCGACACCCCAAGCAAACTGGCCCCAGAGGGGAACCGTATCGTGGCCCCCATTTTTGGCGACGGTGGCTCGGCAACACTGCTCGAATATGACCCGACACCGCGACCCTCGTGGTATACGCTAGGCACGGACGGTAGCGGCTATGAAACGCTTATTGTGCCGGGCGGCGCGGCGCGCATGCCTCTGCCCGCAGACAGTGCAACCCGCGAGGAATTTTGCTCAGCGCTGACGGACAGCGCGGGCAACCCGTGGAGCCTCCTGCGAACCTATATGGATGGCGGTGCAATCTTTGACTTCACACTGAACCGAGTCCCTGAAACTATTGGCGAGTTGCTCTGCTATGCTCAGTTAACGCCAGAGGATATTGCCTTTCTTGCGCTGCATCAAGCCAACAAGCAGATTGTGGAGGCGGTCACACAAAAGGCGGGCTTTCCCCTGCACAAGGTTTCCACCGAATGTCTGAGCGCGTATGGCAACCTTGCGGGCTGCTCTATTCCCGGAGTGTTATGCAGCATGACAGGACAAGGTGCGTTTCCTTCGGGCAACATCCTTTTATCAGGCTTTGGCGTGGGCCTGTCGTGGGCATCCGCCATTCTATCGCTTGAAGGAACCATAAATATTGGTATCCACGATTATGAAAAACCAGAAACGCAACTATCGCAAGAATCATTGCAAACGTATTGGAAAAACAAGCTTTCTGGAAATGATATGGAGTAACGCATGACGCTTGCACAATTTTTGATAGACCTTCAGGACATCTTGCAGAGGGATGAACCCCTCACGCCTGAAACTCTTTTGACTGGGGTAGAAGAGTGGGATTCTCTGGCGGTAATGGGTTGTCTGGCCTACTTTGACCGCAAATTTGGCGTCAAAACCACATTTGCCCAGTACCAACAAATTCGCACCGTGGCAGATGTGGTAGCCATGGTGTCGGGTCACGTCAAATGATCACATTTAACGCGAACGACAGAATACTGGTCACAGGGGCAAGCTCGGGCATTGGCAAGGCCATTGCACTGCAATTGAACGCCCTTGGGGCCACGGTCGTCGCCAGTGGTCGGTCGCAGCAGCGACTGGAGGAAATGCGCGCGCAGTGCGCCCACCCCGATGCTCTTTTTCTGGAGCCGCTGGACCTTTTGACCGACATGGACGCTCTGCCCTCATGGGTGCGCTCGTTGCGAGAGCAATACGGAAAGCTGAGCGGGCTTGTGCCGTGCGCAGGCACGGCCCTTATCAGCCCATTGCGGGAATTTGACCGCACGATGGCAACTTCTTTTTTTGACATTCACTACACGGCGGCCATGCTGTTGGCAAAGGGTTTTGCCGACAGGCGCAACAATGTGGGCAGGGGGGCCGCCATTGTCTTTATCGGTTCACGAGCCCCGCTGGTAGCGCAGGCAGGTCTGAGCATTTATGCTGCAGCCAAGGGAGCCATTTTGGCTGCCACTGGCGTGCTGAGCAAGGAGCTGGCCTCGGTAGGCATCCGCGTTAATGCCCTTGCACCTGGCCTGGTTAAGACCCCCATGGCGGAAAAGACCTACCTGTCTTTTTTGCCAGAAGAGAGAAGGCAAGAAGAAATTGCCTCCTACCCTTTTGGATTGGGCGAACCGGAAGACGTGGCATCCATGGCAGTCTTTCTTCTTTCCCGCCACAGCAAATGGATTACTGGGCAAACTATTGTTCTTGATGGCGGAAGATACTGATATGGAATGCGACATTTCGCTCATCGTGCCCAATCGCAACCACGCGCACAAGCTGCCGCGCCTGTTGGACAGCGTGCTGGCCCAGCAGGGAGTGCGTATAGAAGTGGTCATTGTGGACGATGATTCTGACGAGCCTTACAACGAACTCCTGGATGGCTACAGATCACAAGGCCTGCACATCAATTTTGTTCGGGGGAAAAAGCGGCTATACACAAAAAACGCTCGCCTTGCGGGCATCTACGCTGCGCAGGCGCCAATTGTGGCCTTCGCCGATGCCGACGATGCCCTTGTGGGCACGCAGACTCTGGCGCGGCACTGGCGGCGCATGGTTGTTGAGAACGCTCAGGTGCTGCACTTCCGCTCGTACATTGCCGCGCCAGATGGGACGCTTGAGCGCTACTTTTACGTGGCGGATCCTTTTGCGGAACGATTGGAAGGCATTGACATTTTTTTACATTTTTTGAAAAATGACATACATGGGACCAGTGCCATCTGGAATAAGCTTTTTCATAAACATATTTTTCTGCAATTCATTGACCATGCATCGCAGAGTTCTGTATTGCGCTATGTAGAAGACTTATATCTCAACTCTCTCTACCTCATGCACGCCAAAAGATACATTGGCAGCCACGAGGTTGGCTATGCCTATAGCTATGTGGAAAAAGATCGGATTGATGCCACAGAAAGAGCCGTTTACACCTACGCCATGCGCAATGAATTGCTGCCCTATATGCAAGGCCTGGGTTTTTGCGAAGATATACGCGCCCAGTATGCAGCCTATCTGGAGCACTACCTCAGCCTGTGCGTAGGCAGGCTTGCCATGGCCCTTGGGCGGCAAGATGGCAACGATATTTCTGATGCCACCCTCCAAAGCCTGCTTGAACATACCGACAAAGATACCCTCCTCAAGGTCTTGCTGCTGGGCTGCCGCCTCAATGCAGAAAAAATCGTGCATGCAACGCGCTTACTACGTACAGGAAGGGCATATTAAGTCATGCCACAGCTCGTCATTATAGGTAATTCGTCAGCAGGGCGCGAAACGCACGAGGTTTTTATGGATGGGCTGTCTGGCGAGGCTGAGCAATCCATGACCTTTAAGGGTTTTCTTTCCCACATGGGCTATGCGGGAAATTTGGGCACGTTGCAGCACCTATTGCTGGGTTCGGATGAAAGCTACGCCATTACACCGCAAGACCGTTTTGTAGTTGCCATTGCTGACCCCACCCTCCGGGCAGCGGCCCATACCATGATGCGTCAACGGGGAGCACAGTTTTGCAATATCGTCAGCAAGCGCGCCTATGTTTCCCCTGATGCAGTATTGGGCGAGGGCAATATTTTGGGCATGTGCTGCACTGTGACCAGCGGCGTATGCATGGGGCATGGCAACTATTGCAACGGCGCGTGCAAAATTGGGCACGATGTGACGCTTGGGGACTTCAACTTTCTTGGCCCTGGCGTGAGCATCCTTGGCTCGTGCACTGTGGGCAGCAAAAACCGCTTTGGCGTAAATAGCGTGCTCATGGACAAATGCACTGTGGGTGATGAAAATGTTTTTGCCCCTGCCAGTGTTATCTACAAAGGGTGCAAATCCAACAAGCGCATGGCTGGAAATCCAGCATATTGCATATAATTTTAAGACATCATGAGCGGAAACATGAATTTTTCCCGGCTGGCCCGTGGCAGAATCAATCCAAGGCAAACCCGGAAGATCCGAATCATCTAAGGAATTACATATGGATTACATTTACAATAGTTGGGTTGTGCAAATAGATATTACCAGCGTTTGCAAAAAACACTGCATCTATTGCACGCGCCACTTGGGCCATGTTTCCATGCAAAACCGTTACACCATGAACCTGGATCAGGTAGCGCAGGCCCTGGATTCTCTGGAAGGCTGGCCCAATGTGGTGGGCATTATGGGCGGTGAGCCGCTCCTGCACCCGCAATTTAAAGAAATCGTAGCCCTGGCGGCAGAGCGTATCCCCAAAGAACGCCTGCAACTGTGGACTTCTGGTTTGCCCAACACTCCTTGGGAAAATCCCCGTTTGGTTCCAGAAATTGCCAACAATTTTAGCCATATCCACTATAATCCCCACGACGCCACACAGCTTTCTGTGTGCCGCCACCAGCCGCTGACCATTGCCGTGGATGAGGCCGTGCCCGACAAGGGCATCATGTGGAAGCTCATCAACGATTGTTGGCTGCCCCGCTTGTGGGCACCCACCATTGTGTCTGCCGGCGCCTATTTTTGCGAAGTGGCTGGCCCCCTTGACGCCGTTCTCTACGGCGGCAAACACGCCTGGAAGGTTGAGCCGGGCTGGTGGAGGCGCGCGCCAGAAGCTTTTCAGGAGCAGGTAACCAAGCTCTGCCCGCAGTGCGGCATGTGTCTGCCCATGGAGCGCCAGCACCTTGAGGAGAGCAAAGAAAAATTTTCGCCCAAGCTTGCAAAGGCTTTTGCCGAGGCAGGGGCCATACGCATTGAAGAAAAAAGTATTGAGATATTTGACGGTACGTTCACCAAGGAGCAAATCATTGCCGCTGCGCGTGACTGGTACCCCACCAACTACAGGGACGATCTGAAGGCCGATGAAGCCCTGCCCAAGTGGGAAAAAGGCGTGCAAACCTGTCTGGAGCCTAACCCCGCGGCTACGGATACCTTTTGCCTGGATACGGAAGAAGACTTTGCCCGCGCCTTGGCAGGCATTAGTCAACTGCCTTCACCGGAGCTTCCGCAAGAGTTTGCATTTTTTTACAAAAACTGGCCCTTCTATCCCCTGCGCGAACCCTACCCCTTTGTGATGCCCAACATGCCCGTTGAAAACGAGCTGTATTTCAGGGGCATGCTGTTGCACTTCCGCCAGCTTGTGGACGACGCCACATTTGGGGCCCTGCAGGCGCAAAAGCCCACTCCCCAGCTTTTGACGGAGCTGGCCCACCAGTACAGACAACTGGTTGAAGACCGTTATGAGGCTCATGTGGAGGCCCTTGGGCAATCCCTGGCTGGGCAGGAAGTCTATTTTTGGGGATACGGCGCCGCGTGGAAGCATTTTGGAAAATATTTTGCGCAGACCAAAGCCCGCTGCTTTTTGGCCGATACATCCCCATGCTGCGATTCCCAGACGGTGGACGGTATCGCCGTAATGTCTCCGCAAGAACTCGTGCGCCAAAATGCGCCTGCCCTGCCCAGCGTCATGTTTGTCAGAAACGGCTTTGTTCAGTGGGGCGACAAGGTGACTGCCGAATATCCCTCTCTGTTAAATGGAGACCTGCACATCGTGCGCTTTAAAGACATTTAATGGTCTTTGAGGGTCGCATGGTTGCAGTGCAGGAACATATATTATTGTCTTGATGAAACCGTTCGTCGATTTTTAGCACTTATAATCGTTTCAGAGGCGGTATGTCACATTTTTTCTTTGAGTCTTTTGTTATCCTGCCCGATTTAAGCCGAGTAGCATCAGGCGAAGAACAGATGTGGGCTCGCTCATTCCGCCGCGATCCGTGGGTTTTGACAGCCGAGATACTGCACAATATCTATGCCGTCCCCCTCAAATACGGGACTGGCTTTGCTGTGGAGAAACTCGAAAGTATCCTCCCCTCCAATTTTCAGGATCGTTACTATGCCTGTCTTGGCCTGGAGAACAGAAAAGCCACGCGCGAGGATTGGGTTGCCTCGCTGGGCGATTGCCCCCCTTCGGACCAGCTTGTGGAGCTTTTTTCCTGCTTCAAGGGCAAATTTGTCATAGGTTCGGCACTACCGCCCCGCTTTAAAAGTGTGCTGAACGCCCTTGATATTCCATGGCTCGACATTGTGCTGCACCCAGTGCGCTACCTGGAAAACCTGATGCATTCCTTTAGTTCCAATGTGCCGGAAATTGCCGCACTGCTGGAAAGGGAATCCATCAAGCAATATTACCTCGAAGCGGCAGCCGCCAACGAAACAGCGCGCTATGTCATTAATATCCAGCATGCGGATTTTTGGCTGCCAAAGAATACTGCTTTGATCGTAGGACGCAGAAATACTATCCCCGGATGTGATGCCAGCGGCAGAGAATTCAGCTTTATCTCCGCAAAAGAAAAATTGATCGAACTTCTGGGGCAATATAAGCGTGTTTTTTCTGTTGCAGATATTTCACCAGAAGAAACAAAGCTATTAAAGAGCCTGGGCGTCATATGCCTGCCCGATCCACACTACGGTAAGTTCCGTAACCACTACATGCTGCTGGCGCATCCATCAGTCAAAAAGGTTATTGGTCGCACGGCAGAAGATGGCTACGAAGCCACATTGTTTGGAAAAACCTACGAGCAATGGGCCTGCCCTGCGCCAAGGCAGGCCTCGGCCTGGCCCATCTATGAAAAACCCTTCACGGCGGCCTTTTGGCATGCTGTTGTTGCCGCTTTTGCCCAGCCCCGCGTGGACGCACCTGCACAAAACGAGCAATGGCCCATCCCCAAGTTGCGTTTCGCATTGCGGGGAGAGGGAGACTTTGACGATTGCACGTCTTTTGGACACGCAATGGCCATCGGCACCCTGGAAAAAAATGTTAAGGCCGTGCAGCGCGCCATAATTGAAAAGCCATTGATGGAAGAGTGGCTGACGCGGCACAATGAGGAACATGCCCCTGCCAGCACCCAGCGCGTAACGCACATCACCGCTGGCAAAACGAGCGATCACGCCATTTTTTGCGCGGGCGACGACCGCGTGGTGGTTCAGGCCATTGTAACGCTATGTTCGTTCAGAAAAAATGGCGTAGGAAATGACCTTTTCTACATCACAAACACAGAAGCGCTTTCTGATGAAAGCCGCAATCTCTTGTCGCAGTTTAATATAACCCCCCTGCATACACGGTATGCAGACAAATTTGCCATTCAGTACTGTGCCACTACGCCAAGCGCGTATAATCAGTTTGCCGGGCCATCGCTGTTGGCAGAGCGCGGCTATCCATACAGCATTGGTGTGCAAACAGACGTATTGTGCCTGCGGCGCTTTGATGCGGCAAAGGTTTTTGCCACGTCTAACATGATCGCACTGACATATAACAACAAGGCCTTTAACCGGGCAGGAACATACCAGAACCCCTCAGAAGTGGTAGAACGATACGCCATTGATGAGGGTCTTTTTGATACAATACGCCTGGTGCCTGCTGTCGTGTTTTTTAAAAACGACCAGTATGTAAAGTGCGCTGTGCAAGACAAACTGCTTGAGGTGTATTCTGCGCTCGATAAGCATAAAATTTTGCAAGAAGAAGAAACAGTAGTGAACATACTGCTGTCGCAACACCCCTCATGGCTGACGTTTTTAGAACAGGGGTACAACTGCCACACCACCTACATATTTGGCGATAAAATGCCCTATTGCCTGCACTATGCATGGATTGATTCCAAGCCATGGCGGAGCCTGTCTGCGGAAAAAAATATGACTTCGCCCATGCCCTACTATTGCAAAAAATTGTGGCATGACGCGGCGCAGCAAATTCTTGGAACTGCACTGTATAACCAGCAGATGCAGCGCATTATGTATTACGAATAATCATTCTGTTACCAGGATATATTGTGAAACTGCTGGCAATTTTTGAATTGCCCAATGAATGCACTACCGTAAAGGAAAGATTATGGCTAACCCTACCGTAACAGCTCTTGTCCCGATCAAGGGCGCATCTGAACGTGTGCCGGGGAAAAACCTTCGCTCCTTTTGTGGACAGCCATTGCTGTGCAAGGTTCTTGAAATGATGCAACAGTGCCCTGGCGTGGATCAGATTATTGTCAATACAGATAGCGATATTGTGGCCAAACTATCCTCACAATGGAGCAAGGTCGTTATTCACGAAAGACCAGCCGCATTATGCGGTCACCATATCCCTATGAACAGCATCATTGCGCATGACATTGGCTTGTTGGGCGATGGGCACTATCTGCAAACGCATGTCACCAATCCCCTTTTGCGCAAAGAAACAGTCTCCGCTGCCATAGCGCGCTATTTTGGCAGCCTCAACGACCATGATTCGCTTTTTTCTGTGCGTGAAATGCAAACGCGGTTTTGGCGCGTCGATGGAACACCCATGAACCATGATCCGTCACGCCTGATGAACACCCAAGACCTTGAGCCTATCTACGAAGAAAACTCTTGTGTCTACATTTTTTCATCCCGGTCTTTTCTGCAGGCTGGCAATAATCGTATTGGTCAACGCCCATTATTGTTCCCCATTGCGCAAAGTGAATCATTTGATATCGACACCGAAGACGATTTCCATATTGCAGAGCTTGCCTGGAAGGCATTTCGCGAATCTGCAATCTAGCCCAAGTTCCATCTACAGTTCCCGAGGTGTATATGCTTCCATTGCTCTCTATTGCCGTTGCAAACTATAATCATGCACATCTGTTGCCCACATTATTTGAGAGCATTCTACAGTTGCGCGTGCCTTCGCTAGAAGTTGTTCTTGTGGATGACGCTTCTGATGAGCCTTGCGATGCCATTGTGGATCAATGGAGAGAAAAGGGGCTGGATATCCAGCTCGTGCGACATGCGGAGAGAAAATATACCAAAAACGCGAGAATTTCAGGCATACTTGCCGCGCATGGAGAATACATCACCTTTGCGGATGCAGACGATACCTTTTTGTGCAATGGAGTACTGGAAAAAAACTTGCAACTGGCCCATGAACAGCAGGTTGATATAGTCCACATGGCCCTTGCCACACGGCTGCAAGCAGATGAAGCTGGCATCATGTGGGAATGGAGCCAGCCTTTTGCAGAAAAACTTAAAGATAATGAGATTTTTACCGCGTATCTTGAAAAGAATCTGCGCGCCCACTGCATGTACGGAAAACTCTTTCGCCGTGCCCAATGGCTAAAAATCATTGAAACAGCCAAGGCAAGTTCTATCCGCCATTGGCGAGAAGACCTATGTTTGGTGTCGCTATTTCTGTTTCATGCGCAGTCATACGTGGGCTCCATGGACATGGCCTATGCTGTGTCGCGGTTTGACCTGCCAACAGATGCTCGCTCTCCTCTCGTGTATAAGGGCGAGCACGCTGAAACTGCCGAAGCTGCGTATATCCTTTTGCATGAGATGGTTCCGCACTTTAAACAGCAAGGCTGCCCGGATAAACTGGTCGACATGTTTTCTTCCTATCTTCTTTCATATCTGTACAAGTCACTACGAGGATTAACTGAGCAGGCAACTGCCACCACCAACGACCAGACCATGGAAAACATCATTGCCCGAGCCACGCGCAATGTCAGTTTGGAAATGCTGACTAGGACCCTTTTGCTTGGCTATCATGAGGCTCTTTATATTTATGACAGAAAGAGCCGGATATTGCTTGAAGACAGGCAAAAGATGGCCAATCTGCAAAGCGAGTTGACTGCCTGGGAGACGCAATACCCCACAGTGGTCGTTGAACCCGAAAAACAGCCACACACCATTCACTACATACGAAATCACTGGCCTGCGGGCGCAACAGATACCGCAAGCCTTAAAGATGCATACAAGGGGCGGCGTTGCTTCATTATCGGCAACGGCCCGTCGCTTAACAAAATTGATTTCAGCCTGCTGCGTGATGAAGTAACCATTGGCTGCAATGGGATTTTTTATAAGACGCGGGAAACCGGATTTATCCCCACACTCTACACTGTGGAGGATAATGAATTTATCGCCGCCAATGCTAAAGAAATAAGCGACTACACGCAGCCTCTTCGCATTATCCCCATCTGTTACTGGAATTTTTTGGAGAACAGAGAAAATACACAATGGTTTGAGATAGACTCGGATTTTTATTCAGCAGGAACAATCTACTACCAGCGACCGCGCTTTAGTCGCAATTTTGCTGATTGTTCTTTTGCTGGGCACACTATTTCGTACACCAACATGCAGCTTGCCTACTGGTTAGGCTGCACCAAAGTGTATCTGATCGGCATGGACCATCAGTATGTAATCCCCAATGATGCTGTAATTTCTGGCAATTGCATTGTTTCGCAAGAGGATGACGCCAACCATTTTCATGCAGAGTACTTTAAGGGAAAAGTCTGGCATGATCCACGGCTGGACATGGTTGAACTGAATTTCAAACTGGCGCGCCGCTACTTTGAGGCCGATGGCAGGCACATTTATAATGCCACCATTGGCGGCAAGCTGGAGATATTTGACAGAGTGCCCTTCGCTTCGCTTTTTTAGGCACGGCGCGGATCGACCCCCTTGACTGAAAAACCTTGATTTGCTGTAGCGTCTAACGAGTTTTAGCGCAGATATCCGCCCGGCTGCCGTCGCCTGCGCAGCCCGGCACATGGAGACCTCACCGGCTGACGGCTACAACATGCGCAGATATTCTGGCGACAATGTTTTATTGAGTAGTTCACACATGACGTGCCTCAACAGCTCTGGTGTGTTTACGCGCATCATTGCCACATGCATTGAGCACGCTATTTCCTGACAGTAACAAGCATTTCATGTGTACAAGTATAATGAGGAACCACCAATGGAAAATACTTCTGAATACCCTAGCTTCGCAACACGGAGCCTGAATGTCCAGATACAGACTACTTCTGTCTGCACAGGCAAATGCATTATCTGCCCCTATTTGGAAAGCTGGCACAAAAACAATCCAGGGGTGATGTCAGACGCTATTTTTCATTCAATACTCGAGCAGCTTTCCAGTTTCCCCGTGCGCAAAGTATGCCCCTATCTGGAAAACGAGCCATTGGCCGACCCGCAGATATTTCCACGCATTGCCAAAATCCGCGCAGCCTTTCCCTCGGCATTGATAGAGGTCTCTACAAACGCCCTGGCGCTGACAAAAGAAAACGTGGACAAACTGATTGCGGCAATGGATGGCGGCCCCCACGAGATATGGATCAGTTTTCACGGCGTGGATCAAAGGTCTTTTGAGGGCATTATGGGCATTCCCTTTGATGTCTGCCTCAACAACATCATTCACTTGCTCAAGGTTGCCCAGTCTGTTCCCCTTTCGATCAAGATCCGCGGGGCTGGCCTAGGCCGGGTAGCAGCGCTCAAGCACGATTTCTCTTTTTCTGAGCATACCTACCTGACATTTTGGGAGAAGGTTTTTGCAGATAATGGCATTACCAATCGCCCGCAGGTACAATTTTTTACCTATCATGACCGGGCCGGAGCCATCTCTCGCAATGCCATTCGCCTTGAAGAGCCAGTGCGTCCAGACCTGACCGGTTTTACCTGCTCGCGCCTCACGGATTGGCTGCACTTTCTGTATACGGGCGAGCTGATC
This sequence comes from Desulfovibrio faecalis, assembly GCF_053570625.1. Taxonomy (NCBI): domain Bacteria; kingdom Pseudomonadati; phylum Thermodesulfobacteriota; class Desulfovibrionia; order Desulfovibrionales; family Desulfovibrionaceae; genus Desulfovibrio; species Desulfovibrio faecalis. The sequence goes on along the minus strand of NZ_JBRBQR010000001.1, from coordinate 1,807,513 downwards.
CTGTGCTGCATGGACTACCACAGGGAAACTGTGTTTGGTGACCTGCGTACGCAATCTTTGAACGAGATATTGCAAAGCAGCTCGACAGCCACCTTGGCACAAAAAATTTGTGGACGAGTAGAATCTTCGCCCGGTTTTATCTGCAAGCGCTGCATTAGCCCTGGCGGATAAAATACCTTGCGGTTGCCATTGGCCAATACTGCACACACGTGTAAAAAATAAATGTTATTATTGCTAGCGTTGCGATTTTTCTACGCAATGGACACGGATAACATAGAATCAATGCTTTCGTAAGCAGGCGAACAACATTTAGATCAGCCAAATTCTTTGCTCGTGACACGCACATTTTGCGCACACCGCACATTTAGGATCGAACAATGAAAATAAAAAATGAAATGCATATTTTGACAGAAGATCTTATAGATGAAGCGCCCCAAATCGCTCTGGACGTCATGGGCTTTTCGCAAAAGTTTCAGATCCAGCTAGGCTGGCATTATATTCTTGATTTATCATGGATTTTAGAACGACTGCAGGATTTACCCGTTCCATCGCGCATTCTTGATGCTGGTGCGGGAAACGGCTTGCTGCAATACATTTTGGCTAGCATGGGGCACACCGTTGTAAGTGTGGATGTATTTCCGCGCACTGCGCCATCCAGCGCCACGGCATGCGTTCCGGTGCACTACTCGGCATGTCCATTCGTCAAAAAGACTTCCTATCTGGCATACCGCAATGGCAACGTGGAGCATTCTGCGGCGCTACCAACACGTGTAAAAGTTCAACCGGGTGAGATCGAATACCATCAAGCATGCCTGGATGATCTGGCCTGCCTGGAATCGGGCGAATTTGACGCTGTTGTTTCTGTTTCTGCCCTAGAGCACAACAGCCCGGAAAAAATCCCCCAGATCATGTCCGAACTGCGGCGCACGGCCAAGTGCGGCGCCCCCATGCTGCTGACCATTTCAACCTCGCCAGAAGGCGGGGAACACAGCCCCAGCCATAGCTGGCTGCTGACAGAAGACGAAATAGTCAAAGCCTACAGCATGCCCGAGGGCTATAATACCAATTTTGCGCACATGGCGCAGATCAACCAGGAAATGCAGACCCCATCCCGCATGCACCGCTGGCTTGCCTCTTCCTATTACCGTGGCGGCGACAACGGCATGCCGTGGGGAAAGTGGGCACCCCAGTATCTGCCGATGGCTCTGGCGATTATCAATGCTGCTTCCTCGCAGAGGGATGCCGATTGCGAACGCCACGCCAAACGCGCGATCCCGGCTGCACCGCTCGACGATGCCCCGTCCGCCGCACCCCAGCCCCCCGCTTTTCTTGAGGAACCCATTCGCCGCATTGAAGGAAAAGAAGTGTATTTTTGGGGATGTGGGGAGCTTTATCGGCAGAAAAAACAGTTTTTTGCGTCTGCCCGCCCGCGTTGCATCTTGCTGAACAGCGCAGGCGAACTGCCCAAGGACATAGACGGCATACCAGTGCGCCATCCCGATGATGTATTGGTGAATGGAGACATCTTACCCATTGTCATCTTTGTCCAAGACGTAAATAAAATTTACAATACAATTCGGGCATACTATCCTGGGCATACTGATCTTATTTTTACTGCGGGTTAAGTTTTTACTCACTCCAACGACAGCGACCAAGGTAAAAAAATGAATGCTGAAAAATACACTTTTGCCGTCAAGATGGTAAATAAAATAAAACTTTAGGCCAGAACGACACATGGCATGGAACTTTACGCCACGAAAAATTTACAGAAAAATTTATTGAACAAGTCAGTAGATCGCACTACTTTATTGATGCTGGTGCAAAATTTGGCTTTTACACCTGGCTTGCATTAAAATATATGCCCAGTGATGGCAAAATTATTGTCTTTGAGCCGGAGATAGAACGTTTTATCGCCATTGAGTAGGCGCTGGCTCCTTATGATTTGGTTTCAGTATACCCCCATGCGCTAGCCGAATGCGAAAAAACATTATTTTTTTACAAACAGTCAAAAGCACACTCTGCAACAATTGATAAAGACCTCTCGCAGGCAAAAGTTGTTACGCCTTGCGAGAGCTTTACATCGCACGCGGTTTCCATTGATACCTTCCTGGCAGAAGATATCAGCAGTATTGGTATCATAAAAATGGACATTGAAGGCGCTGCGATTTTTTTGCATTTCAAGACATGGAAGAAATGCTTTCCAAACAGAAGGCGTATATTTTTATGGAAGTGCATGGGGCATATGTTGAATCCTGCTATCGCGGCGGCATGAATGTTTTGCGCGAAATGATAGCAAGTAACAACTACACAATACTTGCATGCGATGGCCTTGCATGCCACCTTCCGCACTTACGGGCAGGGTCTATATCGCTCCCCCTGCTGATCTTGCATAAGCGCATGCGCAGAACAATCAGACACAATTAAAGCACGCTGTCTATGTCGATTTGCTGAATGCCATCGGCGAATCATCGCAAGCCCACGCACAATAAAAAACCGTACGATTCAAGAAGTCTGGCTATGAAAATTGTTTTTATATCTGCATATGATCTGGACAACTATGGAGTGCGTTGGCTTGTCAGCGTGGTGAAGGCGCATGGGCATGAGGCGCACGTTATCCAGTTTAAAAAGCTGGTGCGGCAAACATCTCGCACTGTCCCTAGAAAAAAAACGCCTCTACTCTATTATCAAGATGGCGCGTATGTGGGCACAGACCCCGCAACCAACCCCATAACAAATATTGAGCAAGCATTGTTGGCAGAACGCCTGTCGCTGCTCAACCCTGATGTCATAGCCATCAACCTGTGCGACATGTTTGGCGACCTCTTCCCCCTGCTGGGCAGCATTGCCCACAGGGCCTGCCCACGGGCTTTTCAGGTGGTGGCGGGGCATGGCCCCACGCGCACCCCTGTGTTCTATCTACAGCACAGGGTGGACGCCGTTATTTGCGGAGACGCTGAAGATGCGCTGGCAGATTTGCTGGCCGCACTCTCCCAAGATCAGGAATGGCGGGGCATTGCCAACATTGTGTGCATGGATCAGGGGACACTGCGTATCAATGCAACGCGGCAGCATGAAACAAACCTTTCGCGTTATCCTATACCCTGGCACGGCAAGGAAAACACCTATTATATAGAGAATAATAGCTGCCAGACATCGCCCCTACGCGAGGCGGATATTGTGGGCCATACAACATTGACCGAAGGCGTGTACCACTGCTTAACAAGCAGGGGCAGCTTGGGGGCATCCTCGCGCACTCTAGATCATATCTTGGATGAACTTCATGAAATCAAGCAGCTTGGCGCTCAGTATATTTGCATCGATGACGATTATTTTGTGCGCCCCGATAAAGAACTGCATTCATTCCTTGATAAATATCATGCGGAAATCAACATCCCCTTCCATGCTTACTTTTATCCGCAGCAATTGCTCAATGACCAAGCAATAATCAATAAAGCAATCCATGCCGGATGCAGCACCTTTTCATTCAAAATCCAGCATGATTCTGAGCCGCTTGGCGCAACTGACCATGAAAAAAAGCCAACTGCCAGGCAGTTTGGAGAGCTTTTTCACACTATACAATCTTTGGGCGGCAACGTCGCTGTGCATATGATTGGTACAAACTCGTTAGAGTCGTCACAATGCTTTACGGACAACCTTAATTTCATTACTCAGATTCCCTGTGATAGGTCGGAAAAAACAAATATTTCGCTAAAAATTTTTTATCCCACGCAACTTCCGGACAATGATACTACCAAAATAGATCCAGACACACGCACTACTGCTGATTCTTTGGCTTATTTTGCATGTAGCTGTCTGCTTATAGACATCCGGCATAGGGTTTTGCAATCGCAATTTGTGCAAATCATGCAGAATACATCCCTTGTTCGCTCACCAGAATTACTGCACAGACTGCGAGCGCATTTGAAAAATGACGCCTATAACGCCTATCTTTTTGAAAAAGTGCGGGACTTGCGCCATAAAAGCGTCTATTTTTGGGGTTGCGGCGAAATATACACCATGCGCAGACACCTTTTTAGCGATTCCCTTCCGCAAGCAATATTGGTGGACACGCCATACAGTGGCCCAAGCCACGTTAATGACATTCCAGTGCTGCATCCCGACACGGTTCTTGGCAACACCACCTTGCCCATCATTATCTTCAGCAATGCTGGTGTTGAAATATGCCGCAGAATTAAAGCGAAATACCCACAGTATTCCGATGACAATATCATTATTTGCAAGCTGTGATTGAGGAAATTATGCCGACGCCATCAGCAACTGTGACAATTCCAGTTTTTACTCTGCTAGAAGATGGATCTATTGCTCCAAACCTACTTTTTCACCGCCCGGCTATCAAGTTGCACAGTCGCTGCATCGAATATCCTTTTGCGGCACAGTTTTTACATACTCAGGAACGCGTGCTTGATCTCGGTTCGGCGCAGGCTTCCCCCCTATGGCACTCCATCCTCAACGCAGAAGTAAAGGAGTGCATATTCACAGATTATATTTGCAATTTCCCTACCCCTTCTTCATTGTTCATTGCAGCAGACTGTCGAAAATTACCTTTTTTGGACAATACGTTTGACCGTATTTTTGCCATATCATTTATTGAGCATATTGGACTGCTGCAAGCGCAAACCCTGGACCACGATGCGGCATATAGCCGCAATGGCGATCTGGAAACATTAGAAGAATGCAAACGGATTCTTAAAGTGGGCGGAGAACTGATCCTAACTATTCCATTTGGCCCTAAAAGAGGCTATTCGCAGTGTGCCTCTGCCCGCAACTATTCTTACGAAGACATAGATGTTTTTTCAAAAATCTTAAGGCCAACCACGCTTGACTACTATGAATATCAGTTAATGACCCATGAGGGATGGAAGCCAGCCCCCGTGGCATCGACCACATTTTACGGATACTCCTCATGGCGGCGCATCCCCATGACAGATGCAACGGCCCGCAACGACAAGTGCACTGACGGAATTTTATGTTCTGTTTGGAAACGAGAATGAAAGGACGTCAATTGAATACTCTTACGAATATATATGTAAATTGTGGGATGCTTTGCTCGTCGCAGCATATTCATCATTTTCTTGAACGCAATAGCGAAAAATTGCGCAACAAGTCTATTTATTATTCTATGCAGCCTGACGAATACGACGTATATAAGCAGCACGCTCAATATCAGATTGTTCAGGATTCTTTTTTACCCTTTGATGAATTTACTAAAAAATTAGATGAAATAGTTTTTACCAATCTGCACCTTGTACCACACCATACAACAAGCACACTTATTCTTTCATGCCCATTTCTTTACAGACGTCACGAGGCCTTGAAGTTTTTAAACACATATTTGCGAGAACGTTTCCCCAACGCAAAGCAGCATTTTTTTGTCAGTTTTGCGCCCCAGTATCAGGAACTGGAAGCCTTCACAACTTTTGTGGCATGGTGGCAATCATGCCCCGAGCTCAATCGTATTCCTGCATTTCTGCACGATGAAAAGGATCGCCACCTCTTCTATGATACTTTTTTTGCCTCATTAAAGAAATCTTTTGGCGAAGATATTCATGCCTGCATGGTGACTGACGGGCGTGACGCCCTCTATGCTTTTCTTAGTTATATTGGCGTGCTCATGGAAGACTTGGAGACTGCGGGGTTGGATATTACGCCCCCACCCTACCTTCTAGAATCTCAACCATCTCACTTTTTAGCCTGCACCAATCACCTGAACGGCCTTCAAGATAAGGATTCGCCATCGCATGTTGGGGAATTCTTGTGGTCTACCCAGGCCCCATACTTCACACCTGCAAGCACCACGGAGCCTACGCCCATGTTTGGGCATGCGTGGCGTACCAGTATCCACAAGTTTTATGCGACCTCTAATCGTCGGCTTGCACGTATGCTGGGCTATGAGCAGGCATTCCCCCACACAGAAATTCCAGAGCAGCCCACACCTGCCACACTGTCCATTGCGCAAGTCAACGATGTTGTGGATAAGCTCGATATGCCCATTGTGCAGTCACTCTTTGATGCCGTACAGAAACCAGCTCGCCCAAAAACTTACCTGCACCACTTGATCACGCATGCGATTAGACGCCGCATGTGCAGCAATGTGAGCGACGTACCTTACTATAAGGTAAGCGTGCTCACCTTAGCCTATCGCCATGAACAGTATATTGCTGACTGTATTGAGAGCGTATTGGCACAAAAAACGTCTTTTCCTTTTGAGCATATTATTGTGGATGACGGTTCAGACGACAAGACAAGTGAAATCATTGCTGCCTATGCGCAAAAACACCCGCACATTCACCCCATCTATCTGGAAAGACGCAGGAATTTTAACAATGTGCGCTATTTATTTGCGGCATGCCATAGCCCGTACGCAGCACTGTGCGATGGGGATGACTACTACACGGACCCCCTCAAGTTACAGACTCAAGCGGATTTTCTGGATGCGAACCCAGACTGCGCCCTGTGTTTTCATCCCGTACAAGTCGTGTATGAAGACGGCAGTAAGCGTGGACATGTATATCCTCCATTGGATCAACTCCCACGAGGCATTAAACCATTTTACTATTTGAGTGATCTGCTCAAGTGTAACCTTATCCAAACGAACTCTGTTATGTACCGTTGGCGTTTTAGAGACGGTTTGCCTGCATGGTTTCGACCAGACTGCTGCCCTGGTGACTGGTACTGGCATTTGCTACATGCTGAATTGGGGAAAATAGGCTTTATAAACAAGGTGATGAGTGTGTATCGCAGGCACGAGGAAGGTATTTATTATCTTTCTGAAGTTGACCGCCTCAAGCACAGGGCCAAGGTTGGGCAAGAAGAAATTGAAGTTTATAATGTCATTAACAAACATTTTGGGAGAAAATACGAGTCTATTTTGCTGGATCTGGTCAACGGCGTCTTTGCAGACTGCCTAATGTATGACACCCAGCGGGCTGAAGAAGATGGCGCAGAGCCAATATTACCGAAACTTGTTGAAATGTATCCTGATTTTGCGCATCATTTTCTCAATTCGCTGAAGATAGTAAGCTCAAGAGGGAGTTAACGTTGCGCGCATAAATGCAGTCATGGTATGATTCCGATAAATTACCACTCCATGTACCCCGCAATGAATATGGACTTGTTCGTCCCCTTTTTTTGTATCAGGTTAAAAGCTAGTTTTGGATTCTTTGCGTTTCTGCTTCTGCCGCCTGCCTGGTCGATAATTCTGACGGAGGCGAGATTGGTTACATTTTTCGCTGGGAAGGGGGCCGAGGCTCTAATTGAGGCAAACAATCGCAATCTTAATTAGACAGCAACAACTTTCAGCAAAAAGGTTGGAAAAATCCCCCCCACTAGTGGGATGGTATGATGGTATTCCCCACAAGGGGGAGATTTTGGGGCGGAGGGATTGGGGAGAGAGTATCAGCAGGCTTACCTTGTCAGGCAAAAATCGGAAGGGGGAAATATTGGTTCATGGATTCTGCATATACTGCATTTGAGTTTTATGTTAAAAATATTCTTGAAATGCAGTGTGTTAAAAAATAACACCAGCATTTTTCAGCGTGATTTTAAACATTTTTATGGCACATTGCCGATCACTGACACCTCAAGGCATCTTCTAACTTGCGGAGATTCCGATGACTACTGATATGCAACAACTATGGAATGAATTGAACAAACTAAACGAATTTGCTTTCATTTCTCATCTTCAGAAAGATGAACAGTGGGATCCGATTGAGTTCCATCTATCAGGGATACGTTTTGTTGATAGGATGATGGAAAGAATTTTAAAATTTGGCACATTTCAGCCAAATCGATCCAATATTCTTGAAATCGGCTGTGGTGTCGGACGTTTTCTCAGGCCGCTCGCAGGCCGCTTCCACATGGTATGCGGGGTGGACATTGCCGAGGAAATGCTCAAAAGCGCTGCGAAGCATTGCTCCTGCCTGCCAAATATCGTTCTACTCCAGTCGGATGGAAAAACACTGGATATGATCGAACGCGACTCCTTCAACTATTGCGTTACCGCAGGGGTTTTTCAGCACATAACCGATTTTGAAGCTATATCTTCCTATATTAGGGAAGCGCTGCGAATCCTTAAACCCGGCGGCATTTTTCTTTTTCAGTTTGAGGGGAACAGAACTGAAGACCAAGGGTCCGGGCAACACGGCGCGAGGATCACAGCGGACAAGCTGGACGCCGCCTTGCTTAATGAAGAATTCCAAATTCTCGAAATTTCCCAGGACCCCACCGACAAGGTGAGATCTTTGGTCATTGTGCTTCAGAAAACGCCTGGCGTTAAATGGACGGGATCCTTCCGAACCTTTCCCATGACAAATGAGGGATGGCTTGAGGGCGTGTATGATGACTTTAAGACCAAAACCCAAATGCACAAACGGCAAGCTGACCATCAACTGCGTCTGACCTTCTACGACAAGTAGGCAAACATACTTTGCGACAGGCCGGACATTGAATCGCTGTACGAATTTTTGCATGAAACAGCGGAGTTATTACGCGTGTGGGCGCAAAGTGTGGATTCATGCCGCAAATATGTGACTGAGTTATTGGACAAACTTGATCAACTTCGAAATCGCCCTTCCCGCCGTTGCGCACCTTGGGCAAGACGTTGCATAATTGGCGGGAAGAAGTGGCCCGAATGTTCTGTTTTACCCAGAATAAAAGGATCACAGATGGTTTTCACCGTAAAATGAAGTTCATCCAGCGGCGTGCGCATGGCTTTCACAACTTCAAAAATACCGCCTGCGCGCACGTATTTTGTGCTGCTAACATGGCTGAAGAATTGATCAGAAAACTGACGGATAAGCTCCCCATCCAAGGGCTTGCCACTGTCTTTGGCGCAGAGCCTACCCTTCCAAATATAATTAAAGAAAAAAGGCGCTTACAGCCATAAACTGCAAGCGCCTTTGAATTTGGCGTCACCAACGGGATTTGAACCCGTCTTAGCGGCTTGAGAGAACCCGCAAAAAACGCTTACCACCAAAAAAACAAAGGTTACGCATGCTCTAAAGGGCATGAGTATGCATCAAAATGCACCCACTATTGTAAATTCGGCTTGTAAAATGCAAAGCCCCCCCAGCACGGCTAATGCTGAAGGGGAAAAAAACCAAAAAGCTATCGTGAAATGCAGCGTAAAAGGCTTGGCCACAGATGTCAACCCCCCGCTTGCCGCTGCGCTCGCGTATGCTGAGGCTGGTAAGCCTGTTTGCCCGTTTGGAAAGTACGGAGAAAAAAGACCTTTCACAGAACATGGGATACGTGAGGCTTCCACTAATCCAGCGCAGATACGAAAATGGTGGGGGGAACATCCTAACGCATGGGTTGCGCTTGCTTCTGGTAAGGATGCTGGCTTCTTTGTGCTGGATGTTGACCGGCCAAAGTTCCCCGGTGATGCGGATGGCTTTGATACGCTGCGCGAACTTGAAGAAAAATATGGCCCCTTGCCCGTAACTGCCTCTGAAACTTCCCCATCTGGTGGAAAACATTTCTTTTTCAAGTATGTTGAAGGGTTGTCTAGCGTAGCAGGATACATGGGGCCAAAGCTGGATATACGCTCCGACGGTTATCCCATTATCGTGGCCCCTAGTGTTACTGACCGTGGTAATTACACGGCTGGGAAGCCCATTCAAGAATTTATTGCCGACCTGAACAACGTTGCAGAAGCCCCTGCGTGGTTTATCGAACGTGCAAAAAAGAAAGAAGCCCCTAAAGCAAAAAAGACAAAAGCCCAGCCTCAAAAAAACGGCAATACCCCTTACGGTAAAAAAGCTCTTGCTGGTGAAGTGGCAAAAATCGAGGCCGCGTGCGAGGGTGAACGCAATGACACGCTGTATTCAGCGGGCGTTCATATTGGACAGCTTGTCGGTTCTGGCCACCTTGGCTGGCAGTTTGCTTATGACGAGCTGATAGCACCAACAGCCCACTGGGGTGAAGACCGCAAGAGTGCTGACACGTTAAGGCGGGCGCTGGACGCCGGTATACAGAACGCAGAACAGCAGAAAGCGGATGGCAAGTCCGACCTTACAGAGGATTTACTGGCTCTGGCCTTTACTGACCGCTATGCAAACAAGTTTTCATTTTGCCATGGTACAGGGGCTTGGTTTGTCTGGAATGGCCAATGCTGGCAAAAAGACCAAACACGGATGCCGCTTCAGGCCATGCGTGAACTTTGCCGAGAAATGAACCAGCCGCAAAAGGCAATTTTTGGGAAGTTGGTTACGGCTTCTGGTGCGCTAAAATTCGCCGCGGGTGATCGCCGGATGGCCGTTGCGATTGACGAATGGGATACAGATCCCATGCTTATTGGTACGCCGGGGGGCATTGTCGATCTGCGTACCGGCATTCTTGCCCAGGGCGACCCTGCCCAGCGCATAACAAAGCTGGCTGGAATTGCCCCAAGCGAAAAAGCAGATTGCCCTATGTGGCTGCAATTCCTTGAGGAAGCCACAGACGGCGACAAAGGCTTGCAACGCTTCATGCAGCAGATGGCGGGCTATTGCTTAACCGGCCAGACGAAAGAACATGCCCTGTTCTTCATTTATGGCCCCGGTGGGAATGGCAAGAGTGTTTTCCTGAATATCCTCACTGCCCTACTTGCACAATATGCCACCACTTCGGCCATGACTACGTTCACGGCCAGTAACAACGACCAGCACCCTACCGACCTTGCCATGCTGAAGGGCGCAAGGCTTGTATGCGTATCTGAAACAGAAGATGGCCGTGCTTGGGCTGAAAGCCGTATAAAACAGCTAACGGGTGGGGACAAGATTACAGCCCGTTTTATGCGGCAAGACTTCTTTGAATTTACACCGCAATTTAAGCTAGTAATCGTGGGCAACCACCAGCCAATACTGCGAAACGTAGACGCTGCTGCCCGTAGGCGGTTCAATATCATTCCCTTTGTGCATACGCCGATCAATCCAGATAGTGAGCTGGAAAGCAAGCTGAAAGCAGAGCTTCCCGGCATTATGCGCTGGGCTATTGATGGTTGCCTTGATTGGCAATCTAACGGCCTTGTGCGTCCAGAAGTCGTGCTTGCCGCAACAGATGAATACTTTGAATCACAAGACCTGTTCGGCCGCTGGTTCGAAGAACAGTGCGACACAAGCGACAAAAAAGCATGGATTGCCACTAAAGACCTATACGCAAGCTGGGCCGCGTATGCCCGCCGCAGTGGAGAGGAACCGGGGGACGTGCGCCGCTTTGGGCCGATGATAGCCCGCCGTGGTTTACCACCAAAAAGAATAAAGGTTGACCGAGGTTTTAGCGGCGTGTGCCTAATCAAAACAGATGGCTTCGATGAATTTGAAGTATAACAGCTAGTTTTACGGCTATGGGTGTCCATCTGTAGTTCACCCATAGCCGTAAAAAAAACCATCTAACCATCTAATCCATCTTTTTTGTTCCCGCGTATCACGCGCACGCACGCTCGCGCATGCGCGCACGCGCGCACGATCTTGCTTATACGGAAAGTGAAGGTTTAGATGGTTTAGATGGTTTAGATACGAAAAAACATTTATAACTAGGCACAATATATGGGAAAACACGCCAATATCTACAAGTCGGCTAGGTGGCAACGGCTGCGCCGCTTGAAGCTGACCCAGCAACCCTTGTGCGAGTATTGCTTGCCACTGGGTAAGAAGCGGCCAGCAACCGAGGTTGACCACTGGATAGCGATCAGTGACGGGGGCGCACCGTTTGACCTGTCTAATCTGCGGTCGGCGTGTCAGAAATGCCATGCCCTGAAGACCCGCAACCAAGAGCGGGTAATTGGCTGCGGTCTGGACGGGATGCCGCTTGACCCTCGCCATGCGTGGGCATGAGGGGCTTACATACGGCCAGATAGGGCATGGTGGCGCGAGAATGGCTTGAGCGCGCTTTAGGCAAAAAAGGTGATGCGTGGGTAGGGTCGCCACAAGATCGGGGCTTATACGGGCTGCCAGTAAAAATCTCTCAGAGGTTTTTACGTAGTACCGACACCGAACCCACAAAGATACTTACTTTTACACGCATATTCACAAAAATATCAAGGGAAATTATATATGGGACTCAGAGGCATTGGCGCAAAGCCAAAAAAGCAGACCGTAAAAAAACGGCAAAAGATTAAAGGAACGTGGCGTGATGAAAAACTATCAATGCCAGATCGTGTAATTTTATTCCTAGAACAATTGCCTATCACATCTGGTACTCTTTCCGGCCAGAAAATGCAATTACGGGAATGGCAGAAAGAATTTATCCAAGGGGTTTACGGGCCATGCCGTAATGGATTGCGCCTTGTCAGAACAGGGCTTTTGAGCCTGCCCCGCAAGCAAGGCAAGACCGCGCTTGCGGCTGGGCTTGCGCTTGCCCACTTGTGCGGCCCCTGCGCCGAACAACGCGGCCAAGTATATAGCGCGGCAAGTGACCGTAACCAAGCGGGCATTATCTTCAAAGAGATGGTGGCAATTATTGAGCGGGTTGAATGGATGGCCTGCCGCTTAAATATCAAAGCATTCAATAAAATAATTGAAGATTTGGAAACGGGCAGCACCTATTCTGCCCTGTCCAGCGATGCCCGAAAAGCGCACGGCCTTTCCCCTTCTTTTGTGGTCTGTGATGAAATCGCACAGTGGAAGAACCGCGACCTGTACGATAATCTAGTATCTGGTATGGGCGCACGTTCTGAACCGCTAACGGTCTGCATTGGAACGCAAGCGGCTGATGACGTAAACTTGATGAGCGAATTAGTGGACTATGCCGAAAAGGTAAATTCTGGCGAAATAGAAGATGAAACATTTCATGGCGTAGTTTATGCGGCCCCTATGGATGCAGACCCGTGGGCAGAAAGCACATGGCGTGCATGTAATCCCGCGCTTGGCGATTTTAAGAGCCTGACGGACATGAAGGCGCAAGCCGATCAAGCCCAGCGCATTCCTGCGCGTGTCGGCCCTTTCCGCAATCTGCAATTGAATCAGCGTATAAGTGCAGCGGAACACTTTATCTCACGTCAAGACTGGCTGGCCTGCGCAAGTGAGATTGACGTTCAATCCCTTTACGGTCGGCCATGTTGGGCGGGGCTGGACTTGTCAGCAACAAACGACCTTACGGCCCTAGTGCTGTATTTCCCTGAAGACGGCGGCGCGGTTTTGCCGTTCTTTTGGTTGCCAAAGGAAGACGTAAGAGGACTGGAAGACGCGGCCCGCGTGCCTTATCGCGTTTGGGCAGATGAAAAATTCCTTGAGCTAACACCGGGGCGCACCGTGGATTACAGGTATATTGTGCGCCGCTTGGCCCAGGTCGCCAGTGACTTTGATATTCGTGGCATTGCCTATGATAGATGGCGCATAAAGCAACTTCAACTTGTTCTTTCAGATGAAGGCATTACTTTGCCGCTTATTGAGCATGGCCAAGGCTTTAAAGACATGGCCCCGGCTGTTGATTCTCTTGAAAAAGCTGTTTTGAGTGGAGAATTACGGCACAATAGCAACCCAATACTTACATGGAATTGCAGCAATGCAGTTGTAGAAAGCGACCCAGCAGGGAATAGAAAGCTGAACAAGAAACGCTCAAAAGAGAAAATTGACGGGATTGCAGCTCTGACAATGGCAATTGGCCTTGCTGGACGCGAGAAAAAACCACAACATCTTGATATAAATGAAAATACTATTCTAGTTGTGGGGCTATAGGAAAAATAATTACAGAAATGTAGTTTTTCATATTGACAACAATTGTTGATTGTGGTAAGTAGTTTTCATGAGCAGTTTTGAAGAGAAATCATTTTTAGAAAGCAGCTTTCCTAGCAGTACTTTCCTGCCAGCGATTTGTTGCGATGGCCGCAAAATGCACGCTTGGGCAGATCGTGGTATTATTGATCTTCCTGAAACCGGGCAGGGCCAAAAGCTGTATTTACACGGAGATGATATTCTGTTTCTCAGATGTCTTGTTATATCTTCTAATGCAGGACTTGCACCCAAAGCTGGCATTAGGCGTGCAAATAGGCCTGCCATTAGGGGGTTGGAGCAATGCATAAAAAGATTTTCCCAGAACATTATTGATGATTACGAGCAAGACAATCCTTCTGGTGAAATCTTTGCCGTATATAGAATAGCGGGGGAAAGCGGGGGAATAGATGGCGAGTGGCAGCTTGCTTATTCAAGGCACGATATATTGCAAGCACTACATATAGTTGAAAATGGCGTAAAAGCAGCACCTTTTTGGGCGGTTCTCTCGCTTTCGGCGATATTGGACGATGTACAAAAAAAAGTTTGGGCTGCGCTGTAAAATTTTTTTACCCCATAAAAACAACAATTGTAGTCAATCGTTTGACAGAAAAACTTACTTTTCCTTGGGTGCAGCGCAATTCGCCCTTGCGCGTAAGCGGCTGGAATGGCCGGCCGCTTAAAATTTCCTTCTTTGTGGCGCTTCCGTTTCGCCTCCCTTCTGGAGCGCATAGAGAAGGAATCAAATTCCCCCACTGAGCCGGGGGTGGGCTTCTTGGATGAACCTCCATCCATGAGGCCAGAAGGGATGAGCGGGGTAATGGCTTGCCCCGCTCATTACAAAAATTTTCAGACTGCGCGAGTAAAAAACCTCCTACCGGCGCGGTCTGATTGCCAAGCAGAGTGACTCTGTGCGGCACGGTAGCCTAGTGCGTGTGAGCAAGCGGGCTAGGCTACCGGATAAATTTGCTGATTAGGTTTTTTCTTTTCCCTAATCAGCTACGCCAGCCCTTTTTGTTGAAGGAAAAAGTTCTGGCAACCCCTCGCATATGCTCCCCATTCCTGCGTGTGCGAGGGACAAGGGTGGCCAGCTCTCCCCTTTGAGCTGGCCACAACAAAAAAAAATGCAGTTTTTGGGCTGGCCAGAAGCCGCAAGAATACAAAACATTTTAACAATAACAGGTAGATACATGAGAGAACTTCTTGATAAACGAAACGCGATTGTGAATGAAATGCGGGGCATCTGTGAAAACCCGTCCAGTGCCGATCTGACCCCAGAACAGGAACAGCGTTTTGACGAACTGAAAACAAATCTCACGCGGCTGGATTCTATTATCGACAGAAAGCGCACGCTGGACGAAGCCGAACGCAGAATGGAAGGCACACCGATCAGTGGCGACCGCAATCTTGAAAGGGAAATGCGGTCGTTTAACGTCTGTAAGGCTGTGCAGCACATGCTTGGAGCGCGGGTTGACGCAGGCCGGGAACTTGAGATCAGTGCCGAGCTTGCCCGCATGGAAGGCCGCAGCACAGACGGCATTTTGATGCCCTACAGCGTATTTGAACGCCGTGCCGACACCATTACGACCACGGCCCCCACTGCTGGCCCCGGTGGCAATCTTGTGGGTACTGACCACATGGGCGGCCAGTGGGTCGATATGCTTCGTGAGGCGAACCCGCTTACCGGCTTGGGTATGCGCGTTATGAGCGGCCTTGTGGGTAACTGCGAAATTCCCCGCCTGAAAGGTAGTACTTCGGTGGGCTGGTTTGGTGAGAACAGTGCTATTCCCCAGACTGATGCGCAGATGGATAGTATCACGCTTTCACCTAAACACGTTGGCGCATGGACTGAGTACAGCCGTAATATGCTGCTTCAGTCTAGCCCTGATGTGGAAAGCCTGCTGCGCTCCGATCTTGCCCAGGTGCTTGCCCTTGAAGTGGCCCGCACCGTTATCAACGGTTCTGGCGTTGGTTCCGAACCCAAGGGCATCTTGGCCACTTCGGGCATTCTGGAAGTGGCAAAGCCCGCCAAGGAAATGGGGTATGCCCCCGCTCTTGCCAATGCCCTGTATGTAAAGAACGTGCCTAGCGTGTCTTTTGTCTGCAATTCTGCCTTTAAAGCGACCGTGGACGATCTGCCGACCACTGACGGCTTGCCAATTGGCGATGCCGCTTTCTTCCGCAATTACCCGTACAAGTATGCCTCTGCCGTGCCTTCTGCCCGCGTGATGGTTGCTGGTGACTTCTCGCAGGTTCTTCAGGGTACTTGGAGCGCGGTTGAACTGACGGTAAACCCGTTTATGGAATCGGCATACAAAAAGGGCAATGTGGCCCTGCGTATCGTGCTGACCACAGACGTTGCTATCAGGCATCCTGAAGCCTTCGCCACTTTTGAGGTAGCGTAAAATGTTGGCCGGCGGCGTTATAGAACGCCGGAGGGCTGCGGATTTGTCCGTGGCCCCCGGCCGCAAGTTGGTTGGTTATGCGGCTGTTTTTGGGCAGGAAACCCGCATTTCAGACTTTACCGAGGTTATAAAGCCCGGTGCGTTTGCGGCCAGTCTTAAAGGCCGCGACATTCTCGCGCTGGTAGACCATGACCCCGCACGGCTTTTGGCCCGTACTAAGTCTGGAACCTTACGGCTTGAGGAAGATTCAAAGGGGCTGCGCTTTGAACTGGATGTGCCTGATACGACAGAAGGCCGCGACCTTCTGGCCCTTGCAGAGCGTGGCGACCTTGGCGGTATGAGCTTTGGCTTTACCGTGGGGCGATCTGGTGAGCGGTGGGACGGTAAAAAGCGAGAACTGCGAGCCGTAACCTTGCATGAGATCAGCGTTGTACATGCGTGGCCAGCTTATGAAGGTACGACCGTAGAACCCCGCGCAAAGCGGCCCCGCCTTGAGCGTGTAAAAATGTGGATGGAAACTATATGAATATAAAGAACCTATTTAAAAAGCGTGAGGAACGCAGCTTGGTAGATGCTGGTGCATGGGTAAACATGGGTGAAAACCGTTTGCCTTCTTTTGTCCCAGGCGCAGTGACCCCCGAAACAGCAGAAGCCCTTTCCACTGTGTTTGCGTGCGTTACAGCAATTTCCAGCTCAATTTCTGCGCTGCCTGCCCGTTTGTATCAAACTAACGGCAAGACGCGGCAGGAAGTCACTACGGGGCAAATTGCGGCACTTCTGCGTAACGGCCCCAATGCGTATCAAAGCACGCCTGAATTTATGGAAACCCTTACGGCGCAGATTCTTTTGCGTGGCAATGGGCTTGTAGAGGTTACTTCAGACAAGTACGGAACTGTAATTGGCCTGCGTGTAATCCCTTGGAATTGGGTAAACGTCCAGATGCTCCCTAACGGGCGGCTTGTGTACGATGTATTTGCCCAGCCGGGGTTATATACGCCTGAGAATGGCCGCGCACGCCGTTTGTTGCAAGATGAAGTAATCCATATCCGCGACCGCTCAGATGACGGGATAATCGGCAAGAGCCGTTTACAGCGCGGTGCGGCAACGATACATTCCGCACACACCGTTAATGAATACGCTACAACAACTTTTCATAATGGCGTGAACCCGTCTGGCGTTATCAGCACAGATGCACAGCTTACGCCTGAGCAGAAAACGGCCCTTCAAAGTGGCATCACAAGGGCTTTTGCAGGGGCAAAGGGCGCGGGCAAAGTTCTGGTGATTGACCAAGGCTTGCAGTGGAACGGCAACGCGATCACAAGCCCTGAAGATACCGAGCTGCTGGCCAGCAGAAAGTGGAGCGTTGAAGAACTGTGCAGGCTGTTTCAGGTTCCCCCGCCTATTATCCAAGACTATTCACACAACACGTTCACCAACTCCGAACAGGCGGGCCGCTGGTTTGCCCAGTTTTGTTTGCTGCCATTGGTGAGCAAGATTGAAGCCGCTTTCAATCGGGGGTTATTCCCTAATGGTGAATATGAGCTTGATCTTGATATGTCCGGCTTTGACCGTGGCGACCCTGCAACGCGCTGGCAAACTCATGCGATTGCGGCACAAAACGGCATTTTGACGGTAGACGAGATCAGGGAAGTTGAGGGGTATAGCCCTATGGTGGGCGAAACCATCAAAAAACCATCAAAAATTATTGAAAATATTGAATAAAACCATTTAAAAACCATCTAAACCATCTAAACCTAACTTTCCGCATGAACGCGGTTAAGCAACTTTTTAGAATAAAATATGGCCCGCGAACCAGACACCATTTTGAACCTGAAGCAGCTATCCGAGGCGATGGGACTAGACCCGCGCACGCTGAGGATGATAGCTGACCAGCTAGGTGGTAAGCGTGTCGGCAGGCTTCTTTTATTCCGCTGGGGATCAGTAATGGAGTATTTTAATGCCAACACTGCTGAAAAAAATGGGGAATGCGTGGCAAGCGCGAGTGTTCGCGGACGGAAAACAGATAGCCAGCAAGATATTTCCGAGCGGGAAAAAGGGCGGGCCAGAATGGAGAGAAGCAAAAGCATGGGAAGAACAACAAAAGGCGGCATACCTTGCGGGGGTGAAGACCCGTTCGGCCTTCGATCTTCTCTTGGCTTGGGGTGAGGGCTTTCTTGAACATACCAAGCGAACCACAAGCCAGAAAGACCTTGCTGAAAAAACGCGCATTATGAAGGCTTTTTTCGTCTATTGCCGTCAATCAGGTATAAAGCGGATTGAAGAGGTAACACCGCCAAAAGTTTACAGCTTCTTGTCTGGCATATGCGATACCAAAGGCGGGAACGTGGCAAACAAGTACCGTAAACGGCTTATGACTGCATGGACGTGGGGAATTGACTTTATTGAAGGCTTCCCGCAAGGCGCTTCACCATTCAAGAAAGTGAATACATTCCCCGGCATAAAGAAAGAGCGTTACGTTCCTTCTGAATCAGATGTTATCAAAGTTATGGGGGAAGCTAAAGGGCAAGACTTTGTAATGCTGATGGCTTTTTACTATACCGGGGCGCGTGCTAACGAGATATTCAGGCTTACATGGTCTGATATTGACTTTACCACCAATATGATACGCCTTACGGATAGAAAAACCAAAGGCAAGGGCATGCGTGAAAGGTTCCTTCCCATGCACGCAGAACTTGTGAAGGCTTTGAAATGGTGGCGTGGTGCGCGGCCATGCATGGTAAACAATGTTTTCATGCGGGTTGACCATCATGCAGGCTTAGGGCAACCCTTCACTGCCCGCGCTCAGCTCATGCCAAAGCTGTGTGAACGTGCTGGCGTGAAACCCTTTGGCTTTCATGCGTTGCGCCATAAGGCTGCTGCTGTAATCTTTACCAATGGAGGGTTGAACGCTGCACAGGAACTTATGGGGCATAACCGAGCAACCACAACGGATGGTTACGTTCGATCTGCGGGCCTTTATTCAAACAAGCAAATTATTCCTGAAATTTTGTCTAACAACCCAATAGGACAAGCATTTTCAGAAATGGCAGGGGAAATAGAAATGCCCCTTGAGGTGCGAACTCAAGAGGCAATTTGTAAACAGGCACTTGTAATTCAATAAGTGCCATAAACAAAGAGCATGTGTAACCCTTTGAAAACATTTGGCGTCACCAGAGAGGCTTGAACTCTCCTTAGCGGCTTGAGAGGCCGCCGTCCTAACCGGATAGACGATGGTGACAACGAGGAGTTAAATAAGGCTCTCAAGCCTTATTTGTCAAGCAGTTCATACACAGGGCAGTAAAATCAGCCGTTGCCGTACCTGCGTCCAAGGTGCTAGGTATGGAGTTGCCGCTGGCGGCGGCCCAAATCTGAAGGAAGGAGCAGCCCTCATGAAATCTCGTCTTCACCTTCCCCTGCTTATCGCCTGTTTTGCCTTGTTGGCCGCATGCGGCGGCAAGGTTATTCCCACTCGCGATGGTGACATGCCCACGTGGATGGGAACCCTGGAAGACCTCCGGCGCTACCCGCAAAATCTGGACGTGTACGCCAAGGCCGCCGGAGAGGACAAACTGCTTGTTTCTCCTGCCGAGCAGGCCAATCAGGCGGCCAGATTTATGCGCATCACCTTTGGCCCGTGGGAAATGACCAAGACCTCAATCCGCAAGCGTGATGTGGCCGTGCTCTTCAACAAGGCACGCGGCTACAAAATTGGCGATGTGCGCTGGACGCAGCCGGAATGGGATGCCATGAGCGCCAACGCGGCTCTGGGTTCCTACCCTTCGCGCAGCCAGGCAGCCATAACCGTGCGCAACGCGAACCTGCGCGAACTGCCCACCAATGAGGCGCGTTTTTCCGAGCCCACGCCAAATCCCAAGGCCAATCCCTTTGATTATTTTCAGTATTCCCTGCTACCCGTGGGCACACCGGTACTTATCGCGCACACAAGCCGCGATGGCCGCTGGCACTATGTGGAATGCCCCGTGGCTGGCGGCTGGGTGGCGGACGAAGATCTGGCCCCTGTCAGCACTGAATTCAGATACATGTACCGCAACAGCACATTTGCGGCCCTTGTGCGCGACAGGGTGAACATTGTTACGCCAACAGGTTCCATACTAGCCAACATCGGCGCATTGCTGCCCATGCGTAGCGGATACTCTTCGCCTGCGGACGCCGGTTCCGGCGGTCAGGCCGCAATCGAACTGCTTGTGCCCACACGCGGTGGGGACGGCATGGCTCAACTGACCCCGGTGTCGCTTACCACGGCAGACGCCGTTCCGTGGCCCATGCGCATGACCCCTGGCAATGTGGCCAAGGTGGGCAATTTCATGATCGGCCAACCCTACGGATGGGGCGGCATGTTTGGCGACAGGGATTGCTCTGCCCTCACGCGCGAACTGTTCACGCCCTTTGGCATCTGGCTGCCGCGCAACTCCGTGGCGCAAGCGCGCACAGGCGCGGTCAACATGCTTGAAGGCATGACGACGGCGGAAAAAGAAGAACAGATTATGCGCAACGGCGTTCCCTTCCTCAGCCTTGTGGGCATGCGCGGGCACATCATGCTGTATGTGGGCAAGTATAATGGCCGCCCCGCCATTTTCCACAATGTATGGGGCGTGCGCACAGTTGAGGGCAGCGACACTGATGGCCGCTTTGTCATCGGCAGGGCCGTTGTCACCTCCATCACCCCCGGCGCCGAGCTGAAAAACCTTTACCGTACAACGACGTTTGCCGACAGGCTCCGCACGTTGAGCACTCCGGCGGATACCCTTCAGTGACAGAACTGCGCCATACAACAACAGCCGAAGATGCGGGCCAGCGGCTGGATCGCGTGCTACATCAGGTTGCCCCCGAGATGTCGCGGGCAGCGTTGCAAAAAGCTGTTCAGGCTGGGCACTGCCAGGTGGACGGTCTGCCGGAACCCCGCGTAAATGCTAAGATGCGGGCCGGACAGACAATCACGCTCCGCCTGCCGGAGACCTCCACGACCTTGCAGGCGGAGGAAGGACACCTCGAGCTGCTCTGGCAGGACGAACACATGGTTGTGTGCAACAAGCCTGCGGGCCTGACGGTGCACCCCTGCCCTTCCTGCCCGGAGCAGACCCTGGTGCAACGCCTGCTGGGGCGGTTTCCGCAACTGGGCAGGATTGAAGGGCAGCGCCCCGGCATAGTGCACCGGCTGGACAAAGACACGAGCGGCATCCTGCTGGTGGCCCTGACAGAGCAGGATCGCCTTGTGCTCAGCGAGGCCTTTGCCCAGAGGGAAGTACATAAGGAATATCTGGCCCTTGTGAGTGGTAGGCCTCCCGCAGCGGGTGAATGCCGCGAACCCATTGGCCGCCACCCCACAGCCAAGATCAAGATGGCCATTGTGCCGGAATCGCGCGGCGGGCGCGCAGCCCATACGGAGTGGAAAACCCTGTGGACAGCTCCGGACAAGCGTTTCTCCTTGCTTGCCGTGCGCATCCATACCGGGCGCACGCATCAGATACGCGTGCACATGACCCACCTTGGGCATCCCCTGCTTGGCGACAGGCTCTATGCGCCCAAAGCCGTGCAGGCCCTCGCCCCGCGCCAGATGCTGCACGCATGGCGCATCAGCTTTATCCACCCGGCCACGGGCAATCTTATGAATTTTGCCTGCCCGCCGCCGGACGACATGCTCATGGCCGCGCTTCAGGGCTGCCGCCGCATGCGCCGCGTGGTGGTAACGGGCAATCCCGGCAGCGGCAAATCTGCCTTTTCCCAATGCCTGGCAGATATGGCCGTGCCAGTGTTCAGCGCCGATGCAACGGTTGCCGCCCTGTACGCCCCCCGAGGGGAGGCTGCGCAATGGATCGGACAGATCGGCGGCAGCGCCCTGCTTACTCCAGCAGGCGCCGTGGATAAAACCGCGCTGCTTGAGGCCATGCGCGCCAACCCCGTGCTGCGCCGCGAGGTGGAAAACATGGTGCACAGCCTGACGCACAAGGCGCTGGAAGCATTCTGGATACAGCAGGAATCTCTGGGCGTGCCGCTGGCCGTGGCCGAGGTGCCCCTGTATTTTGAAACAGGCTGGCAAAACAGCTTTTCACCAGCACCGCACGTTGTCGGGGTGCGCTGCGCCATACCCCTGCGCGCACAGCGCATAGAAGCGAACCGTGGCTGGACGCAAGACAAGCTGAAAGCTATTGAAGGCTGGCAATGGACGCAAGACCGCAAAATGGCCGCCTGCAACACCGTTGTGGATAATGAAGGTACGCTGGAAGCTTTATGCGCCCAGGCCCAGGAATTTTTGACAAGCATGCGCACTCAGGATCAGAAGGATGAACAGGCCCTTGCGCTGCACCTCGCAAGACTGTGGCAGTAACTACTGGAGTCAGATACTGTCTATCCACTCAAGTTCCATGAGTTTTTCACCTAATTTGTCATTTCTTGACACAATTCGCGGTATTCGCGTATAGGCTATCTTTAAATTTTCAGACCAAAAGCATCCGTTGAAGCAAAACATGTCAGACGCACAACAGCCGCATCAGGGCAATCTAGCCAATCCCCTGGTGCTGGCCTTGGAAATATCAAGTTCAGCCCTTCTGCACGTCAGCAAAGAGCCTTTTCTCAGAGCAGCCATGGCCAGTATTGGCGAATCCTTGCACTGTGAGCAGGTGTCTCTTGTGGAATTTGACGATGAGCAGTGGTCTGCCCCAGTAGTCTGGCGGTCGGGCATTCGCAGTGCAACTGGTGATATGCCTGCGGCAACGCTCAACGACATGTCGCCGGTGCTGAACATGTTTGAAGAGGGCAAAAGCCTGTGCGTTGCCGATACCTCGGCCATGCCTGAAGGCCCGCAAAAAGCCCTGTTTCTCTCCCGTGGCATCAAATCGGCAATCTGCGTGCCCATCGCCCACGATGGCCAGCTTTTTGGCGGCATCTGCCTTTTGCGGCATCGCTATCGCGGGCAATGGTCCATTGAGGATTCCAGCCTTTGCCACCTTTTGAGCAGCATCCTTGCCATCACGTTGACGCATTTCCGTCTTTACGGGCAGTTGCAGCGCAAGCACAGGCAACTGCACGACATCCTTGATGCCTTCACTGATCCTGTCTGCATTGTGGACATGGAGACATACAAGATTCTTTTCGTCAACAACAGTGTTGAAGAAACATATCCGCGCAAAGACGGCACGTTGTCCAACATCTGCTACAAAAGGCTCATGGGGCGGGATACGCCCTGCCCCTTTTGCACCAATGCCATTATTGCCGCCTCCAGCGAGCCCTATCAGTGGACGTATGAAAACAAGGCCACCAGACGCACCTATACGGTCGTGGACAAGGCCATCAAGTGGGACAACGACAAAACGGTTCGCCTCAGCATTTCACGCGATGTGACTGATCTGCTGCAAACCCAGCACGAAAAGCAGGATGCCGTGGTGGCCTCGCAGGCCAAAAGCGAATTTCTGGCGCATATGAGCCATGAAATTCGCACGCCCATGAACGGCATCATCGGCCTCACCCATCTGGCCCTGCAATCCAATCCCAGCGACGAGCAGAAAAACTATCTGCAAAAAATCCGAACTTCCGCCACAAACTTGCTGGCCATCATCAACGATATTCTGGATCTTTCCAAAATCGAAGCCAACAAGATGGTGCTGGAAGACGCCAACTATCCGCTGGAAGACGTGCTTGAATTCGTACACACCTCGCTGCGCTTTCCCATTGAGCAGAAGGGGCTTGAGTATGAATGCAAACTTGGCGACGATGTGCCGCTGAAGCTCTGGGGTGACAGTCTGCGCCTCAAGCAGGTTTTGCTCAACCTCATGAACAATGCCGTCAAATTCACCGCCGAGGGGCGTATCACCCTGCGAATTGACCGCGAGCTTTCTGGCGACAAAGACAGCCTGCACTTCAGAATTGCCGATACGGGCATGGGTATCAGCCGCGAATACCAGCAGCACCTTTTTGATCCCTATACCCAGGCCAATGCGAGCATCAGCCGCCGCTTTGGCGGCACCGGCCTTGGGCTGAGCATCTGCAAACGCATTGCGGAACTCATGCACGGCACGCTGTGGTGCGAGAGCGAGCTGGGCAAGGGTTCCACCTTCCACCTGAGCATTCCCTGCACGGCTGCCCGCAATATCTATTGCCCTCAGGAGCAGGCCGTCGCCACGGCAGAGCCGCTGGACGGAGCGGCAGAGTGCAGCATTCTGGTGGCGGAAGACAACGAGATCAACGTGGAAGTATTGCGCGCCATGCTGCGCCAGCTGGGCTTTGAGTGTGATGTTGCGCCCAACGGCAAGGAAGCCCTGCGCATGGCCATGGAAACCCCATATGATATTGTGCTGATGGATGTTAACATGCCCGTCATGGACGGCCTGACCGCCACGCGCGAACTGCGGAACATGCTGCCGGAAAATGACGAGCAAAAAGCCCTGCCCATCATTGCCCTCACCGCCGCGACACTGCCTGACAACATTGCCGAAATCATCAACGCGGGCATGAACGACCACATTGGCAAGCCCTTCAGCATGGCTACCCTGCGCAATAAACTCGCCAAGTGGCTCAAGCTCCACTGAACATCCCGACAAATCATGGCTGCCGCAAAAGTCTCCAAAACCAATGCCGCCAGAATTCTTGAAGGCCTGGGCATTTCCTACGAACTGCACACTGCTGACGTGGACGAAAATGACCTGTCAGCCGTGACCATGGCGCACAATCTGGGGGTTGACCCTGCCTGCGTTTTCAAAACTCTGGTAGCCAGAGGCGACAAAACAGGCGTGCTCATGGCCTGCATCCCTGCTGCGGCGGAGCTTGACCTCAAGGCGCTGGCTGCCGCATCTGGCAACAAGCATGTGGAAATGGTTCCGCTCAAGGATGTTCGTCCCCTCACCGGCTATATGCGCGGCGGCTGTTCCCCCCTTGGAGCCAAGAAGGCCTATCCGGTTTTTTTGGACGAAAACGCCATCCTGCTTGAAACCATCTTTGTGAGCGCAGGCCAGCGCGGCGTTCAGCTGTGCCTCAAACCGGACGATCTGCTGCGCGCTGTTGAAGGGCAATACGCCCCAGTGGCGCGCATTTAGTAGTCCCGCCCGCTAGTTCCTGCATAAAATCAGCCCACCGGGGCAGACACGCACAAGCTGCCACGTGGGTATCATCACCAGCACTTCACGGCGCATGCTCGGCCCATCTGCCCATCGGGCAAGGAGATCCATCCGTGCAGTATTACCACGCAGATGTGTTTTGCAATGAGCCCATGACCGGCAACGGTCTGACTGTTTTTATTGCCAAGGCCTTTCCGGAACGAACCGTCATGCAGCAGATTGCCCGGGAGTTCAGGCAGTTTGAAACAATATTCCTTGTCCAACGCAGTGATGCCGTTTTTGACGCGCGCATCTTTACGGTTGAGGAAGAACTGGATTTCGCCGGGCATCCCGTTCTAGGCGCTGCTGCGGTTGTGCAACGCGAATTTTTTCAGGAGGCCTCCAGCACGATTCTGTTCACCCTGAACAGCAAGCAGGTTTCTGTTTTTTGTTCGGCGCATGGCGATTTTTATGATTGCTGCATGGATCAGGGACCAGCGGAATTTATTTGCGCCCCGGAGCCGGAAGCGTACACAACGTATTTGCAGCCGCTGAATCTTGCACCGCACAATATTGCTGCCGGATTTCCCCTGGAAGTAGTTTCCACAGGGCTGCCCTATCTTCTGGTGCCCCTTGCCTCAGGCCTGGAGCAGGCCCGCATTCTCGTGACGGATTACGAATCAAGGCTCGCACAGATCGGCGCAAAATTCGCGTATATTTTTGACGTCAACGCGGTTGAAGGCAGAACCTGGGACAATGCGGGCATGGCGGAAGACGTAGCCACAGGCAGCGCCGCAGGACCAGTTGGAGCCTACCTGTACAAGCACAACAAATTTTCGCCCGCACAGGAAATACTTATTCGGCAGGGGCGCTTTGTGGGGCGTGACTCGGAAATCAGCGTCCGCAGAGACAAAGCCAGCGGCAACATGCTGGTGAGCGGTCAGGTTCGTTTGCTCGTGCGCGGGGAATGTCTTCAGGGCATGTAAAACCCATCCTGTCAAAAGCTCTCAAAAAAACAAAGGCCCGCTTCCTTCTCTGCTATTGGCAGCACAAGGAAACGGGCCTTTTCAAAACTCACCACAAGGGTGTTGGATTCTTGGCTTAGCCTTCGTCACTCAAAGGACGAAAGCTCTTTTTTGTTGCCCCGCATACAGGGCATTTCCAGTCTTCTGGCAGATCTTCAAAACGGGTTCCAGCCGGTATTTTATGGCGTTTGTCGCCCCGGTCGGGGTCGTAAACATAGCCGCAATTGACCATCTGGCAACGCCACATATCCTTGGGTTCAGCCATGCTCTGCCCCGCCTCTTAGCCCGCTGCGGGCGTTGCGGTCACAAAGCCCTTGCTGGCCGGGCCAGTGGTGGAAGGCGTACCGGCAATCTTGGCAAGGTAGGTATCGCCAAGTTTTTTGATATGCCCGTCAATATTGTCGTAATAGGTCAGGTGGGCCTGCTCCTCGTCAATGATCCGTTCAAAGAGCCGGGCAGAAACAATGTCGCCCGCATCCTTACAGATGGCGAGAAAACCGCTGTAAGCCTCAATGGTGGCTTCTTCCTGATTGGCGTCAGCCTCGTAGATAACGGTCACTTCCTGCCCGGTAACGATCTTGCCGTCTTTCTGGGTAGTGGGCTCGCCGCCCAGTTCCTTGATGCGTTCGGCAAAATTTTCGGCATGACGCATTTCGTCAATGGCGATAAGCTTCATGTTGGCAGCAAGCTCGCCATAATCCATATCGTCCAGATTGTAGTGCTGGTTCATATACTGATGGATGGCGAACAGCTCCATGGCGCGCGCCTTGTTCAGTACTTCGATGACTTTAGCCTTCCGGCTTTCCCTGTTTTCAGCCATGACGCAAGCTCCTTGGTTATAACAGGTTCAAGATGCTATTTGCATAATACGAATAGCAAAATCTCACAAGCAGCCACAGCGCACACGGAAAATATTCGACAATAGTTACTGGGTTATTTCAAGCGATCTCGCGCAGGTTTCGCACACGCCATCGTATTCCACCCGCGAACTCAAAATACTCGCAAAACCCATTGCCTGCATGCCTTCAACTGTGGGGGCCTGCTTGACGTCTTCAACATCGCCAACCCGGCCGCAATAAATGCAGCGAACATGCTGATGGTTTGAAATATCGCCATCAAAACGTTTGGTTGATCCTGCGGCTTCAAGACGGCGGATCTCTCCGCTGTCTGCCAGAAAATCCAGATTCCGGTACACAGTGCCCAGGCTTATTCGGGGCAAACGCTCGCGCACGATGCTGTACAGCTCATCCGCAGTAGGATGGCTCTTGAGCTTGCGCAGTTCTTCCAAAATGACTGCCCGCTGCCGGGTCATTCGTGTTTGTGTTTGAGCCATGCCAGCCTCCAGTGTTGCTAAAAATTACTGTTATCGCGGAATACTGTCAAGCCCAAACTCAACCAAAAGACTAAGACTTCTGCCTGGCGAAAAACAGTGCGCAATGGCTGCTTATCGGGAATATGGTTCCCATGCGGAAAAAAGCCGTGAGGCGGCTCCAGTCCAGCCAGAACGCGCGCCACAAGGGCATAAAAAACATACCATCGCAGTGCGGGTAAATAAATAACTTTCAGAAAAGCGTCAAGGCGTAACCCCAAATTACATCAGTCTACAGGGGCCGCGCTTGCCTAGCCCTTTTCCGCCTGGGGCATATGGCAGAAATGCTCCACAGCTGCGCACGCCGCACCCCACAGGCCACTATTTCCATCGGCGATAAGATAAATAGGAACAGAGGCCGCAATGCCGCCAATATCGGGCACCAGACCAAGTTCTTGCAAAAAGGCCGGATGCGTCAGGCACAGGGGATTTTTGGCGGCGATGCCGCCAGCAATCCACAATCCGCCACGGCAGAGCGTGGTCAGGATCCACTGGCGGCAAAAACGACCCCAAAATCTGGCATACCACAACAGCGTGGGCGTTTCGTGCGACAGCGCCTCTGCACCCACGGCGGGGGGGTAAAAAAACTGGCCGGAAAGATAGTAGTGCAGCACGGAGAGACCCTCGCCGGAAAGCACATTTTCCGCCGTGGGGTAATCTCGTCCCAGTTCGCGCGCTAAAAAAGCCTGATAGGCCTGTTCTTCCGGCCCCACAAAAGCAAAGGCCGTATGCCCGGCCTCCGAGGGCACGGCCAGCCAGCTTCCGGCAGAGTCAGGCCCGCCCGAGCGGACCAGCATGGCAGCGCCAAGGCCAGTGCCAGCGCCAAGCACGGCCCGGGTTTCTCTGGATTCGTCAATGGATCGGGTGCTGCTGCGTACAAGCGCGGCCGCTGTAGCGCAGGGCGTCAGCGTGGCAAAGGCCTGCGCGCTGAAATCGTTGAGCAGCAGGCAGCAGGCCAGGCTGTACTGCTGTGCTACGCCATCAAGATCAACACGCAACTGCCCGTTGGTGAGTTTGCCGCGCAGACCCTTCACAGGCCCGGCAAGGGCAATGACGAGAGAATCACCCGCAGAAAATGGAGACTTCAAAAGCTGCTGCATGGATTGCAGCATATCCTGATCATTACCCAGATCAGCCGACTTTGCCCACACCGCAGTCATAAGCGTGAGATTGCCCTCATACACTATGAACAGGGCAAATCTTGCGTTGGTTCCACCTATATCTGCTGCGAAGATGCGTTGCATGTACGGCTGAAAACTCCGGCGGCTGGTCTAGGTGACATCCCGCTGGTTATCGATTTTGCGCACTATGCCCGTAGTGCTGCAACCGTCTACCAGGCGGGCAAGATAGACCCTGCCGCCCCCCTGCTGCACGACATCGGCCCCAACCACAGTATCAATGGTGTAGTCGCTGCCTTTCACGAGCACATCAGGCCGCAGGGCCGAGATGAGTTCAAACGGGGTATCTTCGTCAAAAAGCACAATGGCGTCCACGTCTGACAGAGCAGCCAGCAGCAAGGCGCGGCTGTTTTCGTTCTGGATGGGACGGGTCGGCCCCTTAAGGCGGCGCACAGAGGCATCGCTGTTGAGTCCCACAATCAGGTGGTCGCCCTGAGCAGCGCTCTGCCGGATAAGGGAAATATGGCCAGGATGCAGCAGATCAAAGCAACCGTTGGTAAAAACCACAGTTTCGTTTTTTCTGCGCCATTCTTCAATTTTTTCAACAAGATTCTTAACGCTAAAAAGCTTGGGATTGTCGGCCTGTTCGCGCAGCGCCTCGTTAAGCTCTGCAATAGACACGGGCGCAGTGCCCATTTTACCCACGGCGACCCCTGCCGCCGCATTGGCAAGGTGCATGCTTTCGGCCCAGGGCAGGCCTTTGCCCACGCATGCTGCCAGAGTGGCAATGGCGGTATCGCCTGCGCCGGAAACATCGGCCACTTCGCGCACTGCGGCGCGGCAGTATACAGGTGCTTCATCAGGGGTGAACAGGGCCATGCCCTTTGGCCCCCGCGTTATAAGCAGGCGGTCAATGCCGTAGCGGGAGCGCAGCTCCCCGGCAAGGGTTTCGCGGCGGGGCCTGCTGAGCGTTACGCCAGCGTCCAGACCGCAGGCGGCGTCAAATTCCCCGGCATTGGGGGTAACGCAGTGCGCTCCGGCATAGCGCCGCCAGTCGCTGCCCTTGGGATCAACCAACACGGCGATGCCAAGACGGCGAGCTTCTTCAATGATTATCTGGCACAAATTGCAGCCGCTGGCCGATTCAAGCAGCACGCCCTTGGCGTAGTCAGAGAGAATAACCGCATGCCGCCCCGGCAACAGGGAAAGAACCTGTTTTTTCAGAGCTTCTGCTTCTTCCGCACCGAGGGGAGCGCTTACTTCCTCGTCAAGACGCAGCAATTGCTGCCCCTGCGCAAGAACGCGCGTCTTGCAGGTGGTGCGGCGGCTGGGCGAAACGGACAGCCCGTCTGCAATTCCCTCAGCCGCGAGCGCCGCGCGCAGGTCGCTGGCTGCGGCATCCTGCCCCACTACGCCAGCCACTGCCACATCAACGCCAAGGCGCACAAGGTTACGCGCCACGTTGGCAGCACCGCCCGGCACAGACCAGCGTTTTGCCGCAGACACCACAGGCACCGGGGCCTCGGGAGAAATCCTTTTGACCTGTCCTGCAATGTAATGGTCAAGCATCACATCGCCCACAACCAGTATGCGTACTCCGTCAAAATTCATGACGCTCTCCCGGCGTGGTTCAGGCCTTGCCGCAGGCTTTTTTGATCAGCTCGGTCAGGCGGGCTTCGGTGCGGTCTGTATCGACAAGGGTGACTACCGACTTGCGGGCGGCCTCGCCAAGACGTTTGCGCTCCTCGGGACGGGAGGCAAGTGCTTCCAGAACGTCCGCCAGCGCGCCCACATTGTCTTGCGGCACAAGGCGTCCATTGCCGCCGTCCGTAATGGCTTCCGCATGGCCCGGCAAATCGCTGGCAACAACCGCAAGACCAAAGGCCAGGGCTTCCACCAGAGCCGAGGGCACACCATCGGCCTCCCCGCCGGTGGTCTTGCGTCCAGGAGCCACAAAAACATCCGCACGGTTGTACATATCCGCCATGTTTTCATGGGGAATCTGCCCGGCAAACTGCACCGAACCACGAAGCCCAAGCCGCCAGACAAGCCAGCGCAAGCGCAGCTTTTCCGGCCCCTGGCCCACAAAGGCCAGTGAAAAGTTCACATTCCTGTCGGCCAGCAGGCGGCAAGCCCGGAGCAGCAGATCGTACCCTTTGCGGCGCGCAATGGTGCCCACTGCCAGCAGGTTGAAATCCGCAGCCTTATCCACATCATTGGCGGCATCGCCCCCAGCGGGAACAGGCATCTGCTCTTCCATATCCTCCGGAGGCGTGAGGGTAAGGGGATCGCGCAGCACGAGCAGTTTGTCTTTCAGCTCGGGCAGCAATTGCAGCATGGCATCGCGCGTGGCCTCTGTATCGCAGCGCACAAATTCTGCATCCGCGCCCTTGGCGGCCCAGTTGAGGCCGGGCTCAGTCATATCCTGAGCGCGCACGGCAAAAGCATACGGCACATGCAGCAGGCGCGAGGCAACCCAGCTGGCGGTTGCCGGGCCGTGGGCCCCTGCCGCGTAGAAAAATTCGATCTTTTCTTCCTGGCCCCAACGCGCCAGCATGGCCCCGGCGCAGAATGCGCGCAGGTGATCCCACCAGCGACGGCCCCAGCGGCCCCGCCCCGGCAGTTTGCGCCAAAGCGCCCATAACTGCGATGAAGATCCACGCATGAGCCTGAGCATACCCAGGCAGGCCGCAAGCACACGCAGCGCGCCAATGCGCCGCACAGCCAGCGGCAGGGCATAGCCCTCGGGATTTCCCAGAAATCCATTATCGCGGATGGCGTAAATACGGGTAAGCAGGCCCGACGCATGCATACGGTGGGCCTCATCCATCAGGCACTGACCGGAGGCCTCTGGAAAGCTCTCGGCAACCATGGCGCCGCGCACCACAGGGGCAACCCCCTGGAGCAGGTTGTGCGAAATGGTGTCGGGCATTTGCGGCAGGTTTCGCTGGCGGCAGTGCAGAATGCCGTCTTCAAGGGTATAGATGCTGTCGCAAAATTCGGCCATCTTGGGGTCATGCGTAACCATAACCATGGAAACGCCGCCCGTATGGCAAAGCGAACGGAAATTATCCATGATAAGGCGGCTGGTTTTGGCGTCCAGCGCGCCCGTGGGTTCGTCAGCCAGCAGGATGCGCGGATTGTTGACCATAGCGCGGGCAATGGCCACGCGCTGCTGCTCGCCGCCCGAAAGGCGGTTGCTGCGGTAGTGCACACGCGCAGAAAGGCGCACAAGTTCAAGAGCGCGGATAACCCGCTCCCAGCGTTCTTCTGGCGGAATTTTCTCAAATATCAGGGGAAATTCAACATTTTCAAACACAGTCGAGTGGTCAAAAAGGTTGCTCGACTGCATGACAAAGCCCATGGTCCCACGGCGAAAACTGGCAGTCTGCTCACGGTCAAGCGTCAGGACATCCTTGCCAAGAATTTGCAAAGAGCCGGAGTCGGGCGCGTGCAACATGCCCAGCACGTGCAGCATGGTGGATTTGCCGCAGCCCGAAGGCCCCATGATGGCCACCATCTCGCCGGGAACAACTTCAATATTCACGCCACGCAGCACCGGTGAAAAACCGGCGTAGCATTTATATAAATCTTTGGCGACTATAACGGGTGCCATGATCCACCTTGTGCATGTGCGGCAGAGCCGCAAGAACGCGGGAAACCCGCGCATTGTGTGCTATTCGAATCGCAGAGCGGTTACCACGTCCATGCGGCTTGCCTGCATGGCAGGGAACAGACCGCCCGCTATGCCAATGACGGCAGAAAAAACGATGCTTCCCACGCTGCTGAAAAACAGCAGCGAATACGAAACACCCGTTCCAAGCGATAAGGAACCGATCTCAACCAGCGCGCAGCCAATAAGAATGCCAAATATGCCGCCAGCAACCGATTTGCACAGGGCCTCGGCCAGAAACTGCGCCAGGATGTCTATATCCGAGCCGCCCATGGCCTTTTTAAGGCCCACTTCGCGCGTTCTGGCCCGAACTGCGGCAAATGTGCCATACCAGATGCCGAAACCGCCAAGCATGAGCGAAGCGGCGATACCAAGCCACAGCAGAGCCTCAACCCACATGAAGGTGGTTTTGATGCGATTGAGTTGATCTTCCTGCGTCTGCACCACGATATAGGGGGCGGACTGATGCTCGCGCACCATCTGAGGAATAATTTTGACAAGCGGCGGCACGTCTTCCCACCCGATGGCGCGGATAAAGAGCCTGCGCACCTTGCCCCGGCCCCAGTTGCGGTCGGCCATGGTGGTATAGGGCAAAAAGCCGCCCTGGCTCCAGCTGCCGAGCATGACGCCGCTGACAACGCCCACCACTTCAAAAACATCCTGCTCCAGAAAGAGCAGCTTGCCTATGGCTTCTTCCGAACCGCCGAATAAATTTCTGGCCGCATCCCTGCCTAGCAGGCATACGCGCCTGTGAGAGTCCACATCTTCCTGATTGAGCAGCCGCCCGGCCGTAAGATCAATAGAGTAAACCTCGGCGAAATACTGGTCGATGCCGATAAAATCCACATTCAGCGTGCGTTCGCCGGTGCCGCGTATGGGGAAAGTTTTATTGTCGCGCAGGTTTCTGCTCACCAGGCTGACGCCGGGCAACTGAGAAAGGGCTTCCACAGTTTCAGGATAAAATTCGCGGTCGGGCTGGCCGGGGTACTGGGCATCATCCATGTATACCTGGATGACGTTGACGCCACCCATGAGCACCATGTCCTGCCCCACCTTGTACCGGATTTCGCGGCCAAGTACCGCCAGGACGATAAACGCCGTGATGCCAAGGGCGATGGAAAGCATCACCCCGAAGCCGCGCTGGCGCACAACCTGCCTGAGGCTGACGCGAATAAGGTCTGACATTGCAATCATGGCGCAATCACTACTCTGACAAAAAACGATAAAAAAAGCCGTGGCTTATGCCGCGCACATGCGCAACGCCATTGCCGCATCCTGCTGTCGGGCTGCATACGATATATTGCATCCGGCCCGTGACAAAAGGGCAAAAGACGATACACGCCACCATGGGTGTATGTCAAAGCCTCTATTTCCATACCCTGTCACGGGCCACATGCGCAAATAAGAAAGAATCTGGCGCACCACGCCTCCATCAGGTGTGGTTTCAAATTGCTACTTCGTTCCCTGACAATGTTCAGAGCGCAGCACTACCCCGCCCTTGCCGACTTCATACCGTATGCCGTGCCAGACAATATCCCACGACTTTATGCTCTGCCAGTAAACAGAGGTGAACATGCGTACGGCGTCCACAAAGGCCATGCACCAGCGCCACAGCGGCACGGGCTTGACAAGCAGACCACGCCACAGATGCAGCGCGCTGACCACCGCCGCCAGCCAGAACAGGCCAAGCAACACTCCAGCGCCGCTGCCCACGTTCACAATCCAGCCCAGAAAGGCCAGGGCCGCGCACACCATGGGCAGGGCCATCATAACACACATGAGACCCAGCAGCTTCCACTGGCCGGGCATGCAGAACTTGAGAAAAAGCACCTGCCTGTCCATCCAGGCCCGCCAGACGGGCGTGGAGTGGTTAACAGCATCGGTCCGCAGCAAAGCACCGGGGCAAAGACGCACCTTTGCGCCACGTACCTGAAGCAAGGCCGTGAGCGAGCAGTCGTCCACCACGTTTTCAAGCCACAACTGCGCCACGCCGTATTTTACGTAGGCCGCTCGGGTCATGGCCATAGCGCCGCCCCACAACTGGGTAAAGGCAGACATGGCTTGCAGGTAGCGCATAAGCATGACGCACAGCGTATAGGCCAGTGTTACGGGCTGGTCGTCGCGCGGCTCCACCACATGATAACCGGTGCTGAACGAAGCCTCGCCCCTGGCCATGGGCGCCGCCAGATGCCGCAGAAAATCAGGTTCCGCCATGTGGGTGCTGTCGCAAAACACATAGACGTCCACTTCATCGCCCAGAGCGGCAATACCCTGAAGGCTGTTATGGTTTTTTTGCCCGCAACCCGTGGCGGTGCCTGCCACCACATGGCGCAGAGCGGGAAAATCCTGCTTGAGTCTGCCCACAAGCTCGGCGGCGGGTTCATTTTCTTCCGCAGTAACGAGCACGGGGACAAAACGGGGATAATCCTGGGTCAAAAGGCTGCGCAACGCGCCTTCCATACGCGGATCGCGCCCGGCCACAGGCACAATCATACCCACCGATGGCCATTTGTCTTCAGGTATGGCGCGGTTGGCCTCGGCTTCTTCCTCAATACGGCGGGGCATGCTTTCGCCCCTGCGGGCCAGAATATACAACAGAGCGCATTGGGAGGTGGCCAGCAAAAACCATATCCAGAACATAGGCACTCCTTCATGTTATTGTTGAATGGATCAGCAATCGGCAGCAAGGGCATGACCCTTTGCAGCGCTTGCAGCAACCGCGTATTCAGGCAAGCCATGCCGGAGCAGGACGTAAAAACGCCCTGTCCCAGCTCAAATTCTATTGGGGCAAGGGGGCGCAGTCTTCCGGCGCAAGCGGCGCATCGTGGATGCGCTTGCCCTCCAGACGTACGTTCATGCCGTTCTTCAGGCTGATGACGCCCTCGACTTTTTCGGCAGAAGCAAGACGCCCCTTGAATGAATGCCCGGATGAATGGTGCGCCTCAATATCATTGTTACGCACCGTTCCATCTATGTGGTACACGTCAACCTTGCCGTTGTACAGACGCAGGTGCACCACGCCGCGCACCGTGCCCTGAGCGGAAACACACACGCCCACACGGTATGTTGATGAATAGAGCGAGCCTGTCCAGAGTTCGCGCACTTCCACAGGGGCGTTGGCAGCAGACGGCGTTGCCGTGGCTGTGCCTCCGGCAGTAGGGGGCGTACTTTTCTGTTCGCCGTGCTGTTCCACCTGGGAGCCGGGATTTTGGTCCTGCGTGGTTTGAACTTCGGCAGCGCGAGCCGCAAAAACACCCACGGTCATCAGGCAAAAGCAAACGCAAAGCGCCGCAAGACACAAAACTGCATATTTCAGCCGCGCGCGCCTGAGCCGTATTGCCCGCGTTGCCTGTGCAGCCCTGGAGCATACACGCAGTGAATTTTGATCTAATTCCATATATACCTGCGCCTTCCGCACTTGGGCAGAAGACTGATTGACAAGTTCAGCCGTCAGTTGCGGCGCAAGCCGGCAAAAACGGCCTGATGCGCCTCCACCATGGCAGTGAAGGAAAAATCCCGCTCCACGCGCAAACGCCCGGCCTGCCCCATGGCATCGCACAATGCGCCGTCTTCAAGCAGACGGCAGCAGTTCTCCGCCAGGGCCGCCACATCGCCAGCATGCGAAAGCAGGCCATTCTGGCCGTTTTCCACCAGCCGGGGAATGCCGCCAACAGATGTAGCGCACACAGGCAGGCCGCAGGCCATGGCCTCAAGGATCACATTGGGCTGGCCTTCGCGCACGGATGACAGTGCGAAGATACGTCCAGCTGCATAGTGCCCGCGCATATCAAGCCCACCGGGGATAAAGTCCACGTTGCTTCCGGCGGCATGATCCTTGGCCCACTGGTGCAGATTGGCTTCTTCCGGGCCATCCCCCACAATGCGCAAACGCGCCGAGGGGTAGCGTTGCAGCACAATCTCAAAGGCGCGCAAGAGGGTCAGGTGATCCTTGTCGCCCGCAAGGCGCGCCACGCAGACGATCCCGGGGGCACGAGCCGAGGGCGCAGCCCCGGACGGCGCAAAAAATTCCGTATCCACCCCGTTGGGGATGTAACTCAAACGGGATTGCGGCAAGCCGAAATACAACAAAATTTCATGCAGTGCTTCGGAATTGCAGATCATATGATCCGTAAGCCGCCAAAGCCAGCGTTCATGCTGTCGCTTGGGGCCGCCGCCGCCACGGCAGGTTCCCACAATACGCGGGGCTTTTTTTTCGCCAAGCCAGCCCAGCCGCCCCCAGATGCGCCCCCAGATATTGGGTAGGGCCGTGCAAGGCACGATGACATCTGGCTGCAACCTGCGCAGCTTTGAATACAGGGCGGCAAAAAACAGGGGCGGCACCTTGCGGTCATGCCCCATGTGGTGCAGCTCTATGCCCGCATCCCGCGCGGCTTCATCCAGGTCAGTGGGGCCAGTGAGCGTAAGCATGACCGGCGTAAAACGTGTGCGGTCCAGGCGGCGGGCCAGTTCAAGGGTCTGGCGTTGCGTTCCGCCATAACAAAGATCCTCCATAAAGAAGAGGATGCGCTGTGGGATGGTCATGCTTCTCCTTCAGATAACCGGACGGCTGAAAGTTGCGGCGCAAAAGCCGAACAGCCGTATGCATTATTGTATGCATTCCGCCCGGTTTTGCAAGACCGCCCAAGCCACCACCTAATATTACACTTAAAATACACGCAATTTTTTATACCGCCTGAGGCAGGCCCCCCAGGTGAGCGGCTCGAGAGCGCCCATGATTGCCATGCGCCCTGCTTGGGCTTACAGTTAAGGAATGACTGACTGCACCAATGACACATCCTTTAATAATCAGGCTGACAAACCCGCCCTGCGGGTGATTGTGAGCCTTGATGTGGAAGAAGAGGGGCTATTTTCCGGCAATTATGCGGCGAGAGGTTGCGGCGTGCGCAATGTGGCCCTGCTGCGCAGGCTTGCCCCCCTCACCAGTGAGCTGGGCTTCCCGCTCACGCTGTTTTGCGCGCACACGGTTTTTGCCAATGCCGAGGCCTGTTCCCATCTGGCCTGGATGCGCGACCACTGCGATGCGGAAATAGCCGCGCACCTGCACCACTGGAGCACGCCACCGCTTGGGGACGACACGACCCAGCCCGCCCCGGAAAAACAGGGGCCGCCCACCCGCACAGACCGCCTGCCGCGAGAATTGCTGCGCCAGCGCCTGCGTACCCTGCTGGATGCCGGACGCGAATTCCAGGGCGCGGATCTGACCAGCTTCCGCATGGGACGCTGGGATCTCAAATCCACTGTTCGCCCCCTGCTGGCGGAGGAAGGCATCACCTTTGACAGTTCGGTGTGCCCCTTGCGTGTTTTCCATGACGGGCCGGATCATTTCCTTGCGCCCTCCGACCCGTACTGGCTTGAGGACGCCCCCGGCCTGCTGGAGTCGCCGGTCACACAGATTCCGCTTTCGCGCACGCTGGCCCGGCTGTGGCATGGTTGCGCCAAAGGCGCGGCCTGGACCGATTCCTTTCATTTCTGGGGAGCATTGAGCCCCAACCCGGTATGGCACAGCACCGCCGTCATGCGGGCGGCTACGCGCCTGCACATGGCACGCGGCGGACGGGTTTTGAGCCTGTTCTGGCATTCGTCAGAAATGCTGGCCGGCGGCTCGCCCAATATCCCCGATCAAAAAGCCGCCGATGCCCTGTACACAAAAATTTATGATTTTCTGGCGTGGCTGACGGGCAATTACGCAGTGCGCGGGCTCACCGCCGCCCAACTGCGAGAGCAAGCCCCCGGCCTTGATTTCGGCCCTCGCCCGGCAGGCAAAGGGGACTGGTGATGCAGCGCGTGGTCTTTGTGCTGCTTGATGGCCTTGCCGCCGCCACGGCCCGCCGCTGCATGAGTTACATGCAGTCGCTCGCCGATGCGGGGCTGGCACGCCATACGGAGTTGCAAGGCGAACTGCCGCCGCTCTCCCGCCCCATTTACGCCACACTGCTCACAGGTCTGCGCCCGGCGCAAAGCGGCATTATGCATAATGATGATGCCCGGCTCTGCCCCGCGCCAACCATTTTCAGCCGCGCGCAGGCCGCAGGCCTGACCACCGCCGCCGCTGCCTACCACTGGATGAGCGAATTGTGCAACGTGGCCCCCTTTGAGCCGGGGCGCGACCGTATTACAGACGATGCGGCCCTGCCCATTGCCCACGGCCTGTTTTACTGCACCGATGCCTACCCGGACGATGAGATTTTTCACGATGCGGCCTGCCTGCGGCGGCGCCATGAACCGCATCTGCTGCTGGCGCACAGCATGGGCATTGACAACGCAGGCCATCTGCACGGCGCAGACAGCAAGAAATACCGGGATGCCGCCCGCAGGGCCGATGGGCTGCTGGCCCGCTGGCTGCCGGAATGGACGGCGGCAGGCTATGCGGTTCTGGTCACCAGCGATCACGGCATGGACGATGACGGCAGCCACAACGACAACAGCGAAGCCACCCGGCGGGTTCCCCTGTGGCTGACGGGCGAAGGATTTAAAAACACCCCGTTGCCCACAGATCAGACGCAGATTGCAGGGCTTGTATGCCGTGCGCTCGGCATTGAATAACCCCTGCACCTCCACCAAGCTCATGCGACAGAACATGTTTAACGGCTATGTATGGATTTTGCTGGCGGCCCTGCTGTGGTCGCTGCTGGGTGTTGTTTCCAAGTTTTGCCAGTATGCGGGCGTATTGCCGCTTGAAACGGCCTTTTGGCGGGCGGCCATAGGCTGCGCTTTCTTTTTGGCGCACGCCGCTTTGACCGGGGGGCTGCGCATTCCCTTACGCCATGCCCTGACGTTTATGCTTTTTGGCGCATGGGGCGTTGGGGTGTTTTTCGGTGCCATGCAAATGGCCATCAAGCTCAGCGGCGGCGCAACCGCCGTGGTGCTGCTGTATACTGCCCCGGTGTGGGTGGCTGTTTTTTCGCGCTTTTTGTTTGGCGAACACATAACACGGCGCAAGGCGCTGGCCGTGCTCATTGCCCTTTCCGGCACGGCGCTGGTCTGTTTTTCCGGCGGCAGCCTGCCAGGCGAAACATCCCTTGAGGGCATTGGCTTTGGCCTGCTCTCCGGCCTGTGCTATGCCACGCACTATCCCTTTTACCGCTGGTGGCAACGCCGTTATTCCACAGCCAGTATTTATGGCTTCATGCTGCTGGGTGGTGTGGTGGCTCTGGGCTTCAGCGGCCCGGTGCATGTGGATCACGCCCCGGACACATGGGGTTGGCTGTTCGCCCTGGGGCTGCTCACCTGCTACATGGCCTACATCTGCTACGGGCAAGGGTTGAAACGCATCAGCCTTGTGCGGGCAGCAGTTACCTGCCATCTGGAGCCGGTGCTCGGCACTCTTTGGGTCTGGCTGTTCTGGAATGAAAGTTTCAGCGCGTCCGGCTGGTTGGGCGGCGCGCTGGTTCTCAGTGCGGTATTTCTGCTGACCACTGACAAAACCAGCGAATAGTGCGGATCGCTGGATGCCATTGCGCTGACACCCCAAGCCACCAAATACAACCTCGTCCACCAAATACAAACCCCATCAGACTTTCAAAGAAGCAGCGTACGGACTGCCGTGCTTTGTTTGCCTGATGGGGTATATTTATCGGGCTGATCTTGCCCTGACAGATTGAAGTATTAGTGCTGACCGATCACATCCAGAAATACCAGCGGTACGCTACCGCTGCATTTGAGCGCATGAGCATCGCCAGGACGGGCGATGGTGATGTCGCCGCCTTTCACCGGAGTTTCCTTGCCCGCGCTGTCGGTGAACACGCCCTCGCCGGAAACGATGATGTAGGCGTCTTCATTGTTTTCATGCTTGTGCATGCCAATGGAAGCGCCCGGTTGCAAAGTCATCCAGCCGATTTCCTTGATGACCATGTCCTTGGAGGCGTCGTTGCGGGTAAAGCCGAACTGACCAAACAAGGTTCCCTGACCGCCCGCCACGTTATCGCGGTTCCAGGTTTTCAAGGAATCCTTTGGGTAGAGCTGCGGTTCGCCCGCAAGAGCCGTTCCGGCAAATACCAGTGAACACAGCGCTGCGGCAAAAAGCATCTTTTTCATGATCACACTCCCGTTACATGAACACACTCTATAAATGCATATAACGCAATGGAATCAAAGAACAATAAACACATATCGGCACGCAGGCGGCAAACTGCTGCTGACGGCCTGACCATACGCCCGCTCAATACCGCCCGCAAGTGAATAATTTCCCAATCAAAGCGCCATACTGTCACCCTTACAGGCCTTGCCCCTTGTGGCCTGCGCATGCTTGGTGTATAGGCAAAAGCCTACGCCCTGCCGAATGTGCAAACATGGCGGCACGGTTGCATATTTATGGAGCAAGCCCGCTCCGTACAGCAAAAAATTCACGCATGGAGGCTGCGTTCCTGATGCCCTTGCCCAGGGCATACGCAGAACATTATGAGCAATATCATTCTGACCGGGGATCGCCCCACGGGTAAGCTGCACATCGGACACTTCGCCGGATCGCTCAAGCAGCGCGTTTTGCTGCAAAATTCTGGCAAATTTGATGAAATCTACATCATGCTGGCCGATGCGCAGGCTCTGACCGACAATGCCGACAATCCTGAAAAAGTGCGCAACAACATTCTTGAAGTGGCGTTGGACTACCTTGCCTGCGGCATTGACCCGGAAAAGTCCTCCATCTTCATTCAGTCCCAGTTGCCGCAGCTTTATGAACTGAGCTTCCACTACATGAACCTTGTCACCGTGTCGCGCCTCCAGCGCAACCCCACGGTCAAGGCAGAGATTGCCCAGAAAAATTTTGAGCAGAGCATCCCCGTGGGATTCTTCACCTACCCCATCAGCCAGGCGGCAGACATCACGGCTTTTGAAGCCACCGCCGTGCCGGTAGGCGAAGACCAGAAGCCCATGCTGGAACAGACCGTGGAAATCGTGCGCAAGTTCAACAGCACCTACGGCGAAACCCTGGTGGAACCGCAGATCCTGCTGGAACAGAACGCCGCCTGCCTGCGCCTGCCCGGCATTGACGGCAAGGCCAAGATGAGCAAGTCCATCGGCAACTGCATCTATCTGAGCGACTCCGAGAAGGAAGTTCACGACAAGATTTTCAGCATGTTCACCGACCCTGGCCACCTCAAGGCTTCCGATCCCGGCAAGATTGAGGGCAATACCGTGTTCACCTATCTGGACGCCTTTGCCGTGCCGGAAGACTTTGCCAAGTTCAATTCACCCTACCCCAATCTGGACGAAATGAAGGCCCACTACCAGCGCGGCGGCCTTGGAGACGTGGCGGTGAAGAAGTTCCTCAACGAAGTCATGCAGCAGATCCTCGGCCCCATCCGCACCCGCAGGCAGCAATACGAACAGGACATTCCTTTCGTCATTGACGTGCTCAAGAAAGGTACGGAAAAGGCCTATGACAAGGCCGCCAAAACCCTTGAAAAGGTTCGCCGGGCCATGAAGCTGAACCACTTTGAAGCGGGCCTCAAGCTGCAATCCAAGTAAACAGCCCACTCAGACGGGTTGCCCGAAGCGCAAATGATTGTGCGCCGTACCATACCAGCCATCCCCGGCAGTGCCAGCAGGCAGTGCCGGGGATTTTTGCTTCTTCTGCGGTGCGCTACGCATACAGGCTTGACATTAGTTCTATATCGAAATAAATTCCCCACATGAAGACCGATCACATTGTTGCCCTCATAGGCCGGGTGCGCGAGCAGGCCAACAATCTTATTGTCGCTGAGCTTGAAAAGCGAGGGCACGGCGGCATGGCCCCATCTCACGGCGCCATTTTGCAGGCCCTGTTTACGCGCGGCCCCATGCATATGAGCGCGCTTGCCGAGGCCATAGGCAAACAAAAAAACACCGTGACCACGCTGGTCGGCAAACTGGAGCAGGCGGGCTACGTAACCAAATCTCCCTCGCAGGAAGATTCGCGGGTTACGCTGGTTTCGCTTTCCGGCAAAGCGCTTGCTGCCAAGGCTGATTTTGACGCCATCTCCCAGACGCTGCTGGAAGCCGTGTGGGGCGACATGCCCCACGCCGACAGGGAAGCCCTTGTTGCAGGGCTGGAAAGAGTGCTGCGCAACATCAGCCTGAAAACCATATTCTGATACCCGCAAAAGCATCCAACGCGCGGTGCCTTGGATGTTTTTTTGTGAAACAATAGTTCGACATAGAACAAAAAGGAGAACATCATGCAAAAGGTTATTGATTTTCTTGCAGCCAACACCACGGTTTTTCTTGCCACTTCTGATTCCGGCGCGGCCCGCGTACGGCCCTTCCAGTTTCAGTTTGCGGAAAATGGCCGCCTGTGGTTCTGCACTGCGCGCTCAAAAGAAACCTTTGCCCAGTTGCAGAGCGATCCCCGGCTGGAACTTGCCTGCATGTCGCCCAAGATGGAAACCCTGCGTGTAAAAGGTCAGGCCAATCTGGACGATGACATGGCGATCAAGCGACGCATCATTGAAAGCAACGGCCTTGTGCGCTCAATCTACGGCTCGGCAGAAAACCCTGATTTTACGGTTTTCAGCGTTGATCACGGTACGGCCTTCATGTTTGATTTCAGCGGCAATCCGCCTCAGTCTTTCAGCTTCTAACACGATAAAAACGCACCTTCAGTTCCGCATGTCACGCAGGGGTACTCTCTGTGGCTGGCATGAGTGGCTGAAGGTGCAGCCTCGGCAATAGTCATACCCTGCCTCTATGAGCACATCGGTTGCTTCGGATCGGCTTGCGGAGGTATACAGGATTGCGGGCAAAAGCTCAGTGACTTTTTCTCCCTCGGGGGCTGCATGTATACTTTTGATCTTTTATGTTTCTGCATTTCCGTGACTCTGTACACCGCTTATAATCTCTACATCCGTTTAAGGGAATCATCCAATCCCGGCTACACAATCCACGGCATATCGCGGACCGCAAGGGTTAAGTGGGTGGCGTCCATTCTTGAAAAAAAGAATGGCATTCTTGCCGTGCAAACCCTGCGTAACGCCACCATGGCCTCCAC
This sequence comes from Desulfovibrio faecalis, assembly GCF_053570625.1. Taxonomy (NCBI): domain Bacteria; kingdom Pseudomonadati; phylum Thermodesulfobacteriota; class Desulfovibrionia; order Desulfovibrionales; family Desulfovibrionaceae; genus Desulfovibrio; species Desulfovibrio faecalis. The sequence continues at coordinate 1,764,183 of NZ_JBRBQR010000001.1, read as the reverse complement.
CTTCATGGCCTCAACAAGCGTTTTGCTGGCTGTGGGGGTGCTCTCCCTTACAGGCAATGGGGAAAATGTCAGGCATACATGGCACTCGCTTAACTTTTTTGGTTCTGTGGAGCCGGGCATGTTTGCCTTCAAGATTCTTGCCCTTTTGCTGAATTTTTTTCTGGCTTTTTTTTGCTTTGCCTCATCTCTCAGGCTCTACACGCATGTGGCCTTTATGCTGGGCGCGGAAGCCGACCAACACGATTCCGATCAGCTTGGCAGCATGTCAGAAAAATACCTGAATATGGGCGCAAACCATTTTTATTTGGGAATGCGCGCCTTCTATTTCACCGTGCCGCTGGTTTTCTGGATTTTTGGCGCGCAGTTCATGATTTTTGGCACTGCGTTTCTGATCAGCATCATCTTTATTCTTGATAAAACGCCACAACACAAAGAGAGTTAGATATTATCTTGAAATATCTTTCCATTCTATTCTTAATAATCTCGTAAAAAAATTCTGAATTTAAGTACAAGTTAACGCAGCTATATGTGTATTAATTTTAATTTTTTATTAATACAATCATGTAAATAAAGCATCCTGACAAAAATAACAGTACGTGCGAGAACATTATCAAATTTCTATAACTCACTTCAATCTTCATCTTTGCAGTACAGCGTATTCAACTGCCTAATATAAACGCTTCGTGCAAGCATAATTAACGGCGTACTCACCACTGTTATCACTAGCATGCAGTTTTTATATGCAGTTTATTTAGGTATGCGCATTGTTTTAACCTTGACGCAAGTCAGATAGAATTGACGGCTTAGTAGGCAAGAGGTACTTTCTTTTTGTCAACGAATGTTTGTAATCAAATGGAAAAGTCAACCATGGGAGGGAAAGGCATGAAGATTGTATTTTCTGGATTGGTGCTAGGGCTTATGACCATATGTTTGATGGCTTGCAGCAAAAATGTCCCTCAACCTTCTGCCCAGCCAAATGAAACGCTGGTGATGAGCTCTGAGATTGAGAGCACGGTGGCAAAGGTTGAAGCTGTTGATCTCAAAGCGCGCAAGGTAACCTTGAGCAGCCTTCAGGGTGATTTGTTTATTATTCATGTGAGCAAGGAAGCCGTTAATCTGCGGCGCGTAAAGAAAGGAGATATGGTCGATATTTCCTACGGGCGTGAACTGACAGTATGGTTGGCTGAGCCTGGTTCTGTGGCTGACGAACAGGCTACTGCTGTTGTCAGGGCCAAACCCGGATCCCAGCCGCAGGGCATGGGAGTAAGGGAATCGAACTTTACCGCCAAGATACTTGCCATGGATAAAGTCAACGAGCTGGCCAAGCTTGAACTCGCCAACGGTTCTGTGGTGGTGGTCAAGGTGCAAAATCCTGAGAACCTCAAAAAGCTTAAGGTCGGGGATACGCTGGGCATAAGCTACCTTGAGGTTGTTGATATCGCCGTACGGAAGGCCCCCAAGCAGGGCGCCAAGCAGGGTTCCAAGCGTTGATTCCATAAGTCTGGTGTATTCGGCCATATTTAATGAGGGGAATGGTCAATGAACGGGAAAATGCTTCGGCGTTTGATGATCTTCTTATCCCTGCTTGCACTCATGGTCGTTGCTCTTCCAGCACCCTCCGTGGCAGACAGCGCGGCATCCATCAATTATGATGTTACTGCTGCGTTGAACCAGTTATATGCTTCCAGCCCTGCGGCGAAAAAAATGGGAAGCACGGCCAAGGGAATCCTTGTCTTTCCCAATATAGTCAAGGGCGGCCTTATCATTGGCGGTCAATTCGGCGAAGGCGCCCTGCGGGTTGGAGGCAAAACCAAGGGCTTCTATCGTAGCGTGGCAGCATCCTACGGGTTGCAGGCCGGGATACAGAAGTTTGGTTATGCTCTGTTTTTTCTTTCGGATGACGACCTGAAGTATCTGAAAAGCAGTGGAGGATGGGAGATAGGTGTCGGCCCCAGCGTAGTTATAGTGGATGAGGGAATGGCCAGATCATTTACCACTACCACGGCTCGCTCAGGGGTGTACGCATTTTTCTTCAACCAGAAGGGGCTGATGGCTGGCTTGGGTATTCAGGGCAGCAAAATAACTGAAATACATCCGAGCAAGTAGCCTCTGATTTTGTTCTACTTGAAATAGCCTTTTAAAGTGCATAAACGGCGGCTTACGGTTCAAGGTAGGCCGCCGTTTTTTACGCTTGCGGTTGGGATAGTGCCCCCTTGATGCGCCATACTCTTTTGTGCTCAGGTTTACATGCGCAATCGCCACCTGAACTGCCTGCCGATCTGCCCTATTCCCTTTTTTCTGAAAATCGTACGATCTTTGCCGCTAACATCCCTGACCCCTTGATTGTTTTTTGGCCTGATATTACATAGGTTGATAATAAGTCACCCAACATGCATTGCAGGATCGCTCAAATGGGCCTCCTTGCCGGGTGCGATTGCAGACAGCTTGCAGGCTGGCACGGCAACCCCTGATGCCGGTGCCTTTATGGGTCTTTGACACGAATCCGAGCAAACGGCTCACAGTCTGACCATAACACTGAGCCGTAGAAGGTGGACTTGCAAGCGACACTCTGCATATGAACAGCAAACCGCTAGCCCAATCCCTCTTGTGCCTGCTTGATAATTTGAGCGGAAGGCCATTTTTTCTTGCCATACGGCGAGGGCTGTTCATTGTTTTACCGCTCATAATGATCGGCTCATTCACCCTTCTGCTGCGCAATTTGCCCTTTGAAGCCGCGCAAAATGCCGTTGACGCCCTGCTTGGCCCCGTGGGGATGCGCGCGTGCGACACCCTTGTGGCAGGCACATTCGGCATATCCGCTCTGGCCCTGGCCTGCGCACTGGGCGGCGCCAGCGCCATGCGGGCCAATCTGACCAATCCCTCTGCCCCTGCAGTCAGCCCCATGCTGAGTTCGCTGGTGGTTCTCTCCTGCTTTTTTGTCATTGTTGCGCCAGAAGAAACAAGTTCCTGGACCATCAGCTTTTCCATGGACAGAGGCCTTCTGCTTGCCATGTGCGTGGCCATGGCGGGCAGCGCCGTATTTGTGCGTCTGGCGCGGTACCGGATTTTTCATCTGTCGGAAGAAATGGCCGGGCATGATCCGGTTGTCCGCGATGTGGTCACGGTTATGCCTGCGGCCATGTTAACAATCTTGCTCTTTGGGTTTATCCGCTTTCTGCTGACACTATGGGGGGCACCAGACCTGCATGCCGCAACAAGCAAACTGCTTACCCTGCCCTTTCAGCATAGCGGCAATGGCCTCGGCTTTGGCCTGCTCTACAGCTTCACCTCGCAAGTGCTCTGGTTTTTCGGCGCTCATGGCCCCAACGTGCTCAATTCGGTGGATGTGAACATCCTCACCCCTGCGGGCCTCGTTAATGCCAAAGCCGTAATGTATGGCAACGAGCCGCCTTTTGTGTTCACAAAAATATTTTTTGATACATTTACGCGCATGGGCGGCTCTGGCTCCACCCTGGCCCTATGCTTTGCCGTTCTGGTACGCTGCCGCGACTGGGGTATGAAAAAACTCTGCCTGTTTGCGCTGGTTCCGGCCATGTGCAACGTTAATGAGCCGCTTATTTTTGGCATTCCCCTGATGCTCAACCCCGCCTTTGCCATTCCTTTTATTCTGGTGCCGGCGGTACAAACCGTAGTGGCCTACCTTGCAACAATTATTGGCTTTGTGCCGCATACCACGGTGGGGGTTGCCTGGACCATCCCCCCGCTGGTCAGCGGCTATGTCGCCACTGGCAGCATCAATGGCTCCATTTTGCAGATGATAAACCTTGGGCTGGGCTTCCTCATCTATCTGCCCTTTGTGGCTCTCTCTGACGCAGTGCGCGAAAAGCACGGCAAACAGGTTATGCACAGCCTGCTGCAAATTGCCAACCGCTGCGATTCTGGGTCTCCCGACAACCGCAAGTGCCTGAACATTCCCGGCGAAGTGGGCCGCCTTGCCCACACGCTTGCCTCAGACCTTGAGCGGTCGCTAAACGCCAATGACGGTCAGCTTTATCTTGTATTCCAGCCACAGTGCGACCATGCAGCAAAACGCGTGGCAGGCGTGGAAGCCCTGCTGCGGTGGGATCACCCCATATATGGCCCTGTGGCCCCGCCCATTATTGTTGCGCTTGCCGAAGACACAAACCTCATTGACCGGCTGGGCAAATTTGTTCTGCTTGAGGCCTGCAAACTGCGCGCTGCATGGCAGCCCACAGTTCCGCATGACCTTGTGATCGCCGTCAATATCACTCCCAGCCAGTTGCGTAATGCCAACTTTGCCCAAATGGTGCTCAGTACGCTGCACGGTCTGGGCCTTACCCCCACCCAGCTTGAACTGGAGATCACGGAATCTTCCATTCTGGAGCCGGACGCCCGCACCCTCGATCTGCTTACCCGCCTTCGTGTGCTTGGAGTACGCCTTGCCATTGATGATTTCGGCATGGGTCACACATCGTTGCGCTACATCCGCGCCTTCCCCGTGACCACGGTCAAGGTTGACCGCTCCCTCACAGAAAGCCTCAACAGCAACGTGCAGGAGCAGATCGTGCGCAGCATTCTGGATTTGAGCCGCAGCCTGCGCATAACCACCGTGGTGGAGGGCGTGGAGGACGAGCAGCAGTTGCGCGTTTTTACGGGCATAGGCTACCATACGTTTCAGGGCTATTATTTCAGCCGCCCGCTTTCTGGTGCGGACTGCCTGGACTTTGTGCTGCGCTACAACGAGCAGAAGGATCAGGAAGCCTAAGGCAGCAGCAGACGTTTTTTCTGCATGCCCCATCACGCAAAAAGCCCCGGCATAACCGGGGCCTGAACTTAATAGCTTGAACTCTCACCAATCTGCCGCAATCATACCCGGTCAGACAGGGCCAAGGCCGCGTGACGGGCAAAGCCTGCGCTACCTTCTTCAGACGGATTCGCCTTCGATTTTTTGCAACAGGCTGGCGCAAAAGCTATCCAGCATTTTTTCTGTTTCGTCGCCCAGCCCCAGAACAGAGCCAGAGCGCAACTGGCGTGCACGTAGCGGCTCAAGATCAGGCATGCTGACGCGTTGTTGCGGCAGATCGGCTATAGGCGGCAGATCTGCTGTCTGATCAGGAGTAGCCTTGTTCAGCACCAGCACCTGACGGTGCAGGCCCAGATCGCCAGCCATGCGAGCAACCTCCGCCGCTGTTTCCAGCGAGCGCATGCTCGGCTCGGATACCACCAGCAAGGCATCCACATGGGCCACGGTTCCTCGGCCCAAGTGCTCCACACCGGCCTCCATGTCCACCAACACCCATTCACGCCTGTCGAGCACCAGGTGCGCCAGCAGGGCCTTGAGCAGGGCGTTGCTTTCACAAGCGCAGCCGCCCCCGGCGCTGGTCAAGGGCCCCATGACCAACAAACGTTTGTCTCCAGCGGTGTTCCCCCCATCCCCTGCAACAGGCAGGAGGGCTGACAGAGCCTCGGGCAGATCGCTGACATGCGGATCAAGGTCCATCATGCCGCCCTTGCCAGCGGGGCGAATGCGTTCTTCAATCAATGCGGCGCGCTGGGTGAGGGCCTCCGGCAAATCAGCCCGCGCCAAACCAGAGGCCTGCCCGAGCGAAAGCGCCGTGTCGGCATCCACAAGCCAGACTTTTTCTCCGCGCCGCGCCAGATAATCGCCAAGCCAGGCGGTGATGGAGGTTTTGCCCACGCCGCCCTTGCCAGAAACGGCAATCTTCATGCAATCCCCCTGTGGTTTATGTATTAGTCCTTGAGCTTTGCACAGAGCGGGCAGGCATTGCCCACCCGCCCTGCAAAACACGCTGGCCTAAGGTTGCAGGCCAAGGCCCTGCCGCTTCAGCCGGATGCGCGCATCCAGCAGGTCAGCTGCCTTTTCGGGATCGTCATTCACCACAAAGGATGCACCCACAATCTGTTCCAGACCGTTCAGGGCGATATCTGTCACCTTTTCCGAGCCAAGAATGTTGGGCGGCAGGCCCAGATGCGTGTAAATGCCGCTGGCAACGGCATACAGACCGATGGCCGCCGCTTTTTCAGAGTACCATTCCGGCGAGGACGCGCCCACAGGCAGATCGGAGATATCCACGCCCAGAGCATTGGCGATCAGCGCGCACAGCTGCAAAATACGGGCGTTATCCACGCAGCTGCCGAGGTGCAGCACGGGCGGAATGCCCAGCGCTCCGCACAGGCTTTGCAGCCCTGGCCCGGCCATGGAAGCGCCCTCGGGCACCAGCAGCCCGGCCTTGCCCGCCGCAGTGGTGACGCAACCTGTGGCCAGAACCATAATATCTTTTTTGATAAGCGCCTTCATGAGGCCCACGTTGGCCGAGTCGTGCTTGATCTTGGGGTTGTTGCAACCAACCACGCCCACAAACCCGCGCACAGTGCCAGCCTTGACGGCATCCAGCAAGGGATCAAGCGAGCCGCCCAGAGCCTCAAGAATGGCCTCGTTGGAGAAACCGATCATGATATTGACAGGTTCACCGGGGATTTCCACACGCTTGGGGTCACGCTCCAAGAACGCATCCACCGCCATGCGTACGATCTTGCGGGCTTCTTCCCTCGCATTTTCGGGATGGAAATTAAAATGGATGGCCCCGGTAAAGCGCGCCTTGGCTGCTGTGTCGATAAAGCGGGTGTGGTAGCAGCCAGCCACCTGCACCAGACTCGGCATGATGCACTGATAGTCCACCACCACAACTTCCACAGCGCCGGTCACGATTGCCAGCTCCGTCATCAGGTGGTTGCCAGCCATGGGGATGCCCTGGCGCATGAGCAGCTCATTGCCGGTACAGCACAACCCGGCAACTGTGATGCCGGTTGCTCCGTTCTTTTTGGCAAGCTCGATCATTTCAGGGTCGCGAGCTGCGTCCAGAATCATCTCGGACACCACAGGATTGTGGCCGTGCACCAGTATGTTGACCGTGTCTTTTTTGATGACACCAAGATTGGCGGTGGACATCTTGGGTTTGGGAGTACCGAAAAGCACGTCGCACAGCTCAGTGGCAATCATGGATCCAGCCCAGCCATCAGCCAGGGCGCAGCGCGCCGCATGCAGCATGGTATTGGGTGCATCGTTATCGCAGCCCATGTGGGTGCGGTGCATCATTTCGGCAATTTCGCGGTCAACCCCGCGCGGAGTGATGTCGAGATTTTCCCACAGCTCGCGGCGCTTGGCCGGAACACGGGAGACAAAATTGACCGCCTTGCGCCTGCTGCCAAAATCGCTGTAGCAGGCATCCACCACATCGGAGGCCACATCAAGCGTCTCGCGCCCTTCTGTCGCAACGCCCAGTTCAGCGGCAATGCGCCGCAGTTTGGCCTCGTCCCGAATCTGATAGCCGGGGGCACGGCCTTCCACCACTGCCTCCAGGGCCTCGATCACATCACGCCCGTGATCCGAATGCCCGGCTGAACCGCCTGCGATGAAGCGCCCAAAGTTGCGGGCCACAATCACATCGGCGTCTGCGCCACACACGCCGCGAGAAAGTTTTCCGCCGGGTTCGGCCTTGGCACTGATACGGCACGGCCCCATGACGCAGTTGCGGCAGGTGGTGCCAAGCTCGCAAAAACGGCAATGCGGCGTTTGCTGATCCAGCCTGTCCCAGGCAGTTTCTACGCCATCTGCTCTGGCCTTTGCCAGCATACTTTTGGCATCATCCCATATGGACATGTCATTGATGTCTCGCTTTTTGCTTTCCATAGCTGCCCCACAAAACTTGAGGTTACACGGCGCGCCAAGTCTGCACCGCAATCTTTGTCATACTGGTATCACAGTCAGGCAAGGGCGTCTGTCAGATGTGCGACAAAGGAACGGTGATGATTTTTATATCAAGTTAATCGCATAAAATAATTATATTTTTACCATGAACACAGTAAAAAATAGTAAAAAAGTCTGAAATTGATAACTGGAAAGAGCTGAGCAGAAGAAAATTTTGGCGGGTTAGTCCAGAAGTTCGCGAAGACGACCTTCGTCGAGAATGCAATACACGCCGCGCTGCTCCTTGAGCAGAATGCCGGAGCGGGTCAAGTCGGTCAGCAAGGTGGAAATGGTCTGGCGGGACGCCCCGAGGGTCTGGGCCAACATCTCGCCTGAAAGCTGCAGGCGGACGCGGCGGCGGCCATCGGGACCAGGAGCGCTTTCTTGCGCGGCAGAAACAAGATGACGAGCCAGGCGGGCAGAAACATCGCGAAGCGCAAGGCCATCAACAATGCTGAATGTATTTTTGAGAATACCGCCAAGCACTCGTACAACAGTTACCGTAAACTGCGGCACAGACATCATGCGCTGGTTAAACGTGGGCGTGTCCACCAGCAGGATTGTGGTATCTTCCACAGCCTGCACCTGCGCGCTTGAATGGCTGACGTACACATCGCCCGGTTTGAGAAAGGCGAGGGTAAATTCCTTTTCGCCATAGGCAAGATATACGCGCACAAGGCCCTTGCTCACAATGAACACGTAATTGCCGGCTGTCAGCCGCTCCCCTGCTGAAGAAACTGGCGTTGGGGAACTTTCCAGCTCTTCATCATAGCTGGGCGTAAAAATCATGCTGTTTTTGGGGAAACTGCGCTCATGAAAAGCGGAAAGCAACGAGGAGAATTCCGGCTTGGCCAGTTCATCCAGCAAATTGACTGAGGTAAACTTCATGGGATTCTCCTGCTTCCGGCATGCTCACTGATTCACGGGGATACTCAGCATGACGAAATTTGATCGGTCATTCCACAGTAATCCCTCACTACTGATTTAAACATATAGCCCATGTGCAAATTCGTCAAAGATTTCGCAACACGGCAAGGTTTGGGTCGCCTGAGTGGTCACTGTATTCCGCCATCCGGCGAAGTTTGGAGGCGATGCAGAGCAATTTTTGCCCATTGTAGAGCAAATCCTTTCTGCCCTTCGGTCACTGTATTCCGCCGTCCGGCGGAGTTTGGGACGCCTGTGCGGCGCGCAGCAAGGCGGGGCCTGTTATGGGGCTACGCCCCCTTCTCGGCCCCCCTTGCATCCCCCCCCGAAGCACCCCGAAGAGGGACTACCAATTACCCCAGTGTGGCGAGGGCAACGCGGCTGTAGCTTCAGGAGCTTCCTTCCCTCGCTGCGCTCGGTCAGGCGATCTCCCTCCGCGCCGCGTAAATGCCAGATGGCGCATTTGCTTTGGATAAAGTCCGTTTCAGCCAACTCCCCTGATAACAATTATACTGTTAAAGCTGGTCGTTGGCTCAAGATGTCTCGCCACAATCGCGGGAATGATGTGAAATGGTTGTGGTGCCGTTTTCCATCTTGCCTTTTGCAGGACGTGACCAGAAGATGGTTGTGGCGTTGCCTTCCTTAGACTCGCCGGAGCGGAGGCGGAGGCGATGTGCTGGTGTTGGGCGAGTTTGCAAAATACGCATTTTGCGACCTGAAAAGGAAGCGCCGGGATTTTGAGCGCAGCGTACTCAAGTACGTGAGCATCAAAATTTCGGCGCTGACGCATTCAGGGCGTAAAAGACGGGTTTGCGTAAATGCGGCTGACAGGCTCTGGCAGAACTGCAAGCGATGAGGTTCAAGGGATTTCGGGCAGAGGGAGGCTGTGAGGTAGTGTCCAGAATTTTTCGCACATTTTGTAGCTGTCAGTCAGTGTGAGTTTTGGCGGTGTCTTGAGGAGCCGGCGCGGAGCCTTGCGAGCGATACCCCACAAAGATATCGCGGCTGCAAGGGGCGTGACGGCTCCGGTTCTATATCAACACTTCTTGCTTCATATTCATGTACCGTTGTGTTCCCCACTTTTGACCCGCCATATACCGCAGGCGAGCCGATACCAGCATGAGCGCTGCATGACCATCCGGAAAGCTGCCTACCACACGTGTCCGTCGGCGGATTTCCCGATTCAGGCGTTCAAGCGGGTTATTTGTCCGGATATGCCGCCAATGCGTTGAGGGAAAGGCATAATAGGAAAGTGTTTCATCGCATCCGGATTCCAAAATCCTGGCTGCTTTATCAAGGCGTAATGCCTGGAGTTTTTTCACCACCTCAATCGCTTTCTGGCGGGCGGCTTCTTTGTCTTCTTGCGCGTGGATAGCCTTGAGCATCAAGGCGACCTCCTTGGCTTTGCCGCGAGGCGTTGCGTGCAATACGTTACGGTAGAAGTGCACCACGCAACGTTGCCATTTCGCATCGGGATAAAATTCTCCAAGCGCATCCAGAAACCCAAGACTTTTGTCTGATATCATCAGGTCGACCCGCTCAAGACCGCGCTCGCGCAAATAGCGCAGGAATTGCCGCCAGCTCTCGCTGTCCTCTCGGGAGCCTTCAGCTACACCAAGAATTTCACGAAAACCGCTTGTATTCACACCGATAGCCACAAGAACAGACACGTTCTGCACTTCCCCGCCCCAGGAGCGCTTCAGCCAGATGCCGTCCACGAAAACATAAGGGTACCTTGGTTCAAGCGGACGATTGCGCCATTCTTCTACACGTTCAAAAATTTTCTGATTCAAGTCACTTATGGTACTTGGACTGACACGGCTGCCCCACAGCGCTTCTGTGATGTCTTCCACACGACGTACGGAGACGCCCGCCAGATACATTTCCACCAGCGCTTCTTCCACGGAACTTTCACGACGACGATACCGCTCGATTATCGCGGTTTCAAACGGTACATGCCGCAGCTTGGGGACCTTAAGCTGAACCGTTCCGGCTTTGGTCTGCAAATCCCGTTCATAGTGACCTGCTCGGGTGCTGGCACGTTGCGCATTACGTTCATAACGCCTGGCCTGGCATAAAGCATCCGCTTCTGCATCAAGTAGGCCGTTTAGTGTTTCCTCAACGCTCTGGCGCACTACCTCGGACACATGCGACCGCAATTCTTGCTCATCAACCTCAATAACCGGAACTTTCCTTTTCTCACGCTCACTGATAATTTTCATCTGTAGCCTTCCTTGATGGAGTGTTTTGATGGTGGTTCACCAAAACATAACCAACTTGGCGGGCTACTTCCATTTTTTAAATGTGCGAAAAATACCGTACGTTATCGGCTGTGAAGCAAGAAGGAGAAGGAAGAAGAAGGCCACGCCCAAGGTGGCGTTGCGGTAAAGCGGAGGGATGTTGGCAGGCGAGAAGGCCGCGAGGAAGGAGCAAGGGGGGGATAAACGACAAAGCCCCTTGCGCTAGTAGCAGCAAGGGGCTTTGGAGCAATCGTTGACAGCGGCCTACTTTCCCACATGACGTTATGCAGTATCATCGGCGATGGAGAGCTTAACTTCCGAGTTCGGAATGGGATCGGGTGTACCCTCTCCTCCATGGCTATCAACGAAATTTGTCAAAATATTAATTGACAGGGACGGAAGGATTTTTTTCAAACACAAGCCGCACGGGCTATTAGTACTGGTCAGCTCCACACCTCGCGGCGCTTCCACCTCCAGCCTATCAACGAGGTAGTCTACCTCGGCCCTTTAGGGATTGCTCCAGGGAGAACTTATCTTAAGGCAGGCTTCCCGCTTAGATGCTTTCAGCGGTTATCCCTTCCGCACATAGCTACCCTGCTGTGCCGTTGGCACGACAACAGGTCCACCAGGGGTGCGTCCATCCCGGTCCTCTCGTACTAGGGACAGGCCCTTTCAATTCTCCAGCGCCCACAGAAGATAGGGACCAAACTGTCTCACGACGTTTTAAACCCAGCTCGCGTACCACTTTAAACGGCGAACAGCCGTACCCTTGGGACCTGCTTCAGCCCCAGGATGTGATGAGCCGACATCGAGGTGCCAAACCGCATCGTCGATGTGAACTCTTGGATGCGATCAGCCTGTTATCCCCGGCGTACCTTTTATCCAATGAGCGATGACCCTTCCATTCGGGATCACCGGATCACTAACACCTACTTTCGTACCTGCTCGAGATGTCTCTCTTGCAGTCAAGCTCCCTTATGCGTTTGCACTCGACGGCTGGTTTCCAATCAGCCTGAGGGAACCTTTGCATGCCTCCGTTACTCTTTAGGAGGCGACCGCCCCAGTCAAACTACCCACCAGACACTGTTCCCTCACCGGATAACGGTCGAGGGTTAGGGACCTGAAAAAACAAGGGTGGTATTTCAACAATGACTCCCCCCATACTAGCGTACAGAGTTCACAGTCTCCCACCTATCCTACACATGCAGTTCCAAATCCCAATGTCAAGCTATAGTAAAGGTGCACAGGGTCTTTCCGTCTTTCTGCGGGTACACGGCATTTTCACCGCGACTTCAATTTCACCGAGTCTCTGGCCGAGACAGTGTGGAGATCGTTACGCCATTCGTGCAGGTCGGAACTTACCCGACAAGGAATTTCGCTACCTTAGGACCGTTATAGTTACGGCCGCCGTTTACCGGGGCTTCAATTCGAAGCTTCGCTTGCGCTGACCTCTCCTTTTAACCTTCCGGCACCGGGCAGGCGTCAGTCCGTATACGTCGTCTTTAGGACTTCGCACAGACCTATGTTTTTAGTAAACAGTCGCCACCACCATTTCTCTGCGGCTCCCTCAGGCTCGTTAAGTGAATTAACTTCACCCGGAGGAGCACCCCTTCTTCCGAAGGTACGGGGTTATTTTGCCGAGTTCCTTGGCCAGAGTTCTCTCGAGCGCCTTGGATTATTCATCCCACCCACCTGAGTTGGTTTGCGGTACGGTTTGCACATCCTAAACTTAGAAGATTTTCTAGGCAGTATAGGCTCAACAGCTTCAGACCTTACGGTCACGGACTCGCGTCTCGACGTAGAGCAGTACGGATTTGCCTGTACCACACGTCTACCTGCTTGCACCGGGACAACCAACACCCGGCCTGTCTACCTTTCTGCGTCCCTCCATCGCACAGATGTACAAGTACGAGAATATTAACTCGTTTCCCATCAGCTACGCCTTTCAGCCTCACCTTAGGGACCGACTAACCCTGGGAAGATTACCTTTACCCAGGAAACCTTGGGTTTACGGCGAACGGGTTTTTCACCCGTTTTATCGTTACTCATGTCAGCATAATCACTTCTCCACAGTCCAGCATGCTTTACAACACACCTTCAGCCCATGAAGAACGCTCCCCTACCAGACCACATACGTGGAATTCAAAGCTTCGGTACTATGCTTAGCCCCGTTACATTTTCGGCGCAACGTCATTAGACCAGTGAGCTATTACGCTTTCTTTAAACGATGGCTGCTTCTAAGCCAACGTCCTGGGTGTCTCTACAACGTCACCACCTTAACCACTGAGCATAGATTTGGAGACCTTAGCTGTTGATCTGGGCTCTTACCCTCTCGACAATGGACCTTAGCACCCACTGTCTGACTCCCATGGTACATCTGACCGGCATTCTGAGTTTGAAAGAGTTTGGTAATCTGGTAGGACCCCTAGCTCTGTCAGTGCTTTACCTCCGGTAGACAATCCATGAGGCTATACCTCAATATATTTCGGGGAGAACCAGCTATCACCGGGTTTGATTGGCCTTTCACCCCTATCCACAAGTCATCCAAAACGTTTTCAGCCGTTAATGGTTCGGTCCTCCACAAGGTTTTACCCTTGCTTCAACCTGCTCATGGATAGATCACCCGGTTTCGGGTCTAATCCGCACTACTAAACGCCCTTATCAGACTCGCTTTCGCTACGGCTCCACTTACGCTTAACCTTGCAGTACAGATTAACTCGCTGACTCATTATGCAAAAGGCACGCGGTCACACCACAAGGGTGCTCCCACAGCTTGTAAGCATCAGGTTTCAGATTCTATTTCACTCCCCTGACAGGGGTTCTTTTCACCTTTCCCTCACGGTACTGGTGCACTATCGGTCGTCGGTTAGTACTTAGCCTTGGAAGATGGTCCTCCCAGATTCCCACGAGGTTTCACGTGCCTCGCAGTACTCAGGTACCGGCTGTGTCCTTTTCAGTTTCGGGTACGGGGCTATCACCCGCTCTGGCGAAGCTTTCCAGCTTCCTTCCCCTGCCTACTCCAGAATCACGTATGCCGGCCCTACAACCCCGCATGGACGGATCCACACGGTTTGGGCTATTCCCCCTTCGCTCGCCGCTACTGAGGGAGTCTCGTTTGATTTCCTTTCCTTCAGGTACTGAGATGTTTCACTTCCCTGAGTTGGCTCTTGGCAGACTATGTATTCGTCTACCAGTGACGGGACATGACTCCCGCCGGGTTTCCCCATTCAGAAATCCTCGGATCAAGGGATGTTTAGCTCCTCCCCGAG
>NZ_JBRBQR010000001.1:0-1747500 GCF_053570625.1 Desulfovibrio faecalis | reverse complement strand
TTATGCTCCCCCTTGCTTCAGGAGTCAACCGTTATTTTCGTTTCCGCGAAAAATCTTTTCGCTTGCGTTTCCCTTAACCGTTTTCCCTTGTCGCGAGGAGCGGTTATGCTCCTCCCCGTTCCGCAAGTCAACCTTTATTTCAGCTTTTCGTAAATTAACCACAAAAAGCATGGGTTGCTCGTGCAACGGAAGTTAAAAATAGCGAAACGGCGCCACAGAGTCAAGCTGTAGTGCCGTTTTTTCGCAACCATTTGCCGAACTCGCTGACGTTTCAGACAATTTTGACTTTTTTCACCCCTCGCAAGGCAATCACCAGCAGCGAGCCGCACAGCGCGCACTGCCAAGGATCCAGATTCGTCAACAGCATCACGGTCAGTGCCAGCATACCGCCAAAGGCGGCTGCAGTAGCGTACAGTTCTTCCTCCACGGCACGGGCCATATCCCCGAGGCAGAGGTCTCGAGCAATGCCCCCCACAAGCCCACCCAGTATTCCAACCAATATACTACCCGTAGGGCCAAGCCCGGCCATCACGCCCTTTACGGTTCCTATGCCAGCCCCAAGTGCCAGCCCCAGGGCATCCAACCAGTAAAAGGCCACCCAGGCCCGGCTGCTTTCCCCTATAATGATACCGGCAATGCCGCCGCTTACGCACGCAGCGAGATACTCCCCCTGATTGAGGGTAATGGCGCCGTAGCCGAGCAGCCCATCACGAGCAAGCGGTGCTGCCATCCCAGCCAGACAGGCAAGAACGGCAGCACCGCTGAAATGTGCGCCCGTAGAGCGCGCCCGGCAAGATGCGGCAGCGGCCAGCACGAAGCTGGCCGCCAAGTCTAACACAAATAAGGGGAGGTTCTGCATACGCTGCACCTGAACGCCAAATCATTTCGTCGTGAAATGCTCTGGCAAGGATTTGCCTGCCAATCATTACTGCGAACAGGCACAGCGGGTTTTGCCCACGATGAGCGCCTGTCTCAAGGCTTCTGCCCTACTTGGCCAGCCCCACTGCCCGGCGTTCACGAATGACCGTCACACGGATCTGACCGGGGTAGGTCAGATTTTTCTCAATCTTTTCAGCTATATCCTTGCAGAGAATATACGTGGTGTCGTCATCAACCATGTCGGAGTTGACCATAACGCGAATCTCACGGCCAGCCTGAATGGCGTATGCCTTGCTGACGCCATCAAAGCTGGTGGCAATGCCTTCCAGATCTTCAAGCCGCTTCACATAGTTTTCAAGCAGCTCTTTACGTGCGCCAGGGCGCGCGCCGGAGATGGAGTCAGCCGCCTGCACCAGCACTGCCAAGGCCGTTGAGGGGCGCTGGTCTTCATGGTGGGCTGCAATGGCGTGGATGATCTCCTGGCTTTCGTTGTACTTTTTGGCGAGGTCGGCGCCGATAAGGGCGTGCGGGCCTTCCACCTCATGGTCAACGGCCTTGCCTATGTCGTGCAACAGGCCAGCCCGCTTGGCTTTTTTGACGTCCATGCCGAGCTCGGCGGCCATCATGCCGCACAAGGCCGAAACTTCAAGAGAGTGCTGGAGCACGTTTTGGGTAAACGAGGTACGGTAACGCAACTGCCCGAGCAAACGGACAATTTCCGGATGGATACCGTGAACGCCCGCGTCAAAAGTGGCCTGCTCGCCCACTTCGCGCACCTGGGTGTCCAGTTCCTGCTCACACTTCTGCACAATGTCTTCAATGCGGGCAGGGTGAATGCGACCATCCTGGATCAAGCGCTCAAGCGCCATTTTGGCAACCTGGCGGCGCAAGGGGCTGTAAGCTGAAAGAATAACGGTTTCAGGCGTATCATCTATAATAAGATCCACACCTGTGGCAGCCTCAAGCGCGCGGATGTTGCGACCTTCGCGCCCGATGATGCGGCCCTTCATGTCTTCGCTCGGAAGGGTCACAGCGGTCACGGTCTGCTCGTTGACGTAGTCGCCCGCGTAGCGCTGGATGACATTACAGAGGATTTCTTTGGCTTTGCGGTCGGCAGTTTCGCGCGCTTCCATTTCAATCTGGCGGATCATGCGCGCCGATTCGTGCCGGGTTTTGGCTTCAATTTCGCCAAAAAGCCGGACTTTTGCCTCATCAGCGGTGAGCCCTGCAATTTCAGAAAGCCGCTGTTCCTGCTCTTCAATACGGGTCTGCAAAAACATTTCAGATTCAGCAAGCTGGCGTTCCTTGCGGGCCAGATCCTTCTCTGAAGTCAGCAGTTCATGTTCCCTTGTGGTTGCTTTTTCAAGCTTTTCCTCAAGGCGACCGCCCATTTCTTCAAGTTTGCGTTCGCGGGCCTTGACCTCGCGCTCACGTTCCTTGAATTCGTTTTCAAGTTCCCGCTTCTGATTGAACAGATCGTCCTGGCCCTGAAGCAATATCTCTTTTTTCTGGGCCTGCGCCTCTTTGCGCGCTTCCGCAACTATACGCTTCGCCAGATCTTCGGCGTCGCCCACACGTTTTGCGGCAGAACGCTTGTGCGCAAACACCCCCAGCGCAACCCCCAGCAGCACCGCAGCTACAAGCGCTGCAATGAACAATGGATCCATGAATCCAGCCTCTCTCTTTTATCAATACGGACCCTGCGCCAAGAGGCGCGGGCCGACGAACACCGGCAAGCGGCAAAACTGCCGCACGCCGTAGCAAAATGAGCCCAAAGGGGCTGCTGAAACCCTGGCTGGATACCGATTGACGGTCAGGAATGAACTGCGCAAAAGCACCGGCTGCTAAGAATGGCAGCCAGATACGTCAAAAGAAGGCGCGTTCCCCGGAGCGCCGTGTCATGCTTGCGGTACAGAACCTGGATAACCAGGTCGGGCGCCTGTATGTCCTTTCCGGGCTTCCCGGTCTTGCCGGGCGTGCACACACAAAGACAGTGACGGCTCCCTATTATATTCTTGTCAGGTTAGCACCGAGGCATAAATCACGCGCGTCCCAGGGAAGCGCCCAAAGGAGCCTAAGAGGACTCCTCTATTTTTGAAAGCAAGGTTGAGACGCGATTCTGCACGTCCGCCTGCTCTTTCTGCGATTGCAACAAATCATCCGCCAGTCCAAGGGCCATAAAAGTCAGCAGAATGTCCTTGGTCTGCCCTCCGTGGAACCTCAGCTTCTGGTCTGCGAACCGTTCCTCCACCAGCCGCACGGCTTCCTGTACGCGCCGCATGTCGGCTCCAGGCTTGAATGCAATGCTCAGCCCAAGAACGGTGAGGTTGATAGTATCCTGGTTCACAAAAACCTACTCGACGCTGTCGTGCTCCTGAATCCTGCGCAGCAAGGCGTCAATGCGATTCAGCGCCTCAGTACGCAGCGTTTCTTCGTTTTCAAGAGCTTCGCGCAGCTTTTGGTTTTCTTCATCAAGTGCGTCATTTCTGGCTGCCACGTCGGCAGACTCCGCACTGATTTTCGCGTTTTCCGCCTTGAGGCGGTCAAGTCGGGCCAAAAGCGCCTCAACCTGCGATTCAAGCTGCTCCAAAAGTTCCATGATTTGTAGATAACACTGCGACATGACCTTGGCAAGAATGGATACGCTCGGGCGAAAAAATACCCGCGCCGGCCTGTGCCGACGCGGGCTGCAAAAAGCCTAAACCCCTGCGGCACAGGCCGCCAGGGCCGTTTATTTATTCCTGCGGGGCAGATTCTTCTGCTTTTCGCGGGCAATGGCAAGCTCGCCGTTGGGCACGTCGCGGGTAATGACCGATCCTGCCCCCACAAGGGCGTCGTCGCCCACGGTCACAGGGGCAACCAGGGCGGTATTGCTGCCAATAAAGGCATAGCGGCCGATTTTGGTCTGGAACTTGTGCTTTCCATCGTAGTTGCAGGTAATTGTGCCCGCGCCGATGTTGGTGCCCTCGCCTATTTCGGCATCGCCAAGATAGGTAAGGTGATTAGCCTTGGCGCCTTTGCCAAGGTGGGTCTTTTTAAGCTCCACAAAATTGCCTACATGCGACTGCTCTTCAAGCACCGCGCCGGGCCGCAGGCGGGCAAAGGGCCCCACCAATGCGGCTGCGCCCACGCGGGCTTTTTCCAGATGGGAGAAGGAGCGGATCTCTGCATTATTTGAGATCACGCAGTCGCGCACTACGCAGTGCGAGGCAACGCTGGCCCCACGGCTGATGCTGGTGCGCCCATAAATTTCGCACGGCCCCGTCAATTCCACGCCGGGTTCAACCTGCGCCAGAGGCCCCACACGCACCGATCCCGGCGCATGTACGATAACGCCCGAAGCAAGCAGATCATCAACAATACGGGCGCGCAGGGTTTCTTCCATGCGGGAAAGCTCAAGCGGCGAATTCACTCCCATGAGCGAATCATCGCGGCCGCACTGGATGCCGAGAACTTCGTATTTTTCCGCAACGGCGAGGCCGATGAGGTCTGTAATGTAATATTCGCCGCTCTTGTTGCTGTTGTTCAGGTGTGGCAAAAGGCTTTGCACCGCACCAAGGCTGCAATAGTACATGCCCGCGTTGACCTCGTTGGAGGGCGGCCCGTAAAGCGAGGAATCATAATCCTTGGCTTCCACAATGGCCTTGACCTTGCCCTGCTGGCGCACCACCCGGCCATACGCGCCGGGGTTGTCCAGCTCAATGGTGGCAAAGGCCAGGTCAGCGCCAACGGCCTCGGCAAGAAAAGAACGAACCAGAGATTCCGAAAGCAGGGGCGCATCGCCGTTGACCACCAGCAAATGGGTGCAACCGGCTTCGGTCAGTGCGGGCAGAGCCTGAATAAGAGCGTGGCCTGTGCCAAGCTGCTGCTCCTGCAGCACAAAGCGGGCATCAGGAAAGGCGGCCTGCACCATTTCGGCGCGATGCCCGGCCACAATCCAGACGTCTTCCGCAAAAACAGGGCGCAGAGCCTCAATGACGCAGGCAAGCATTGGCTCGCCCAGCAGCGTTTGCAGCACCTTGGGCCTGTCCGAGTGCATGCGGGTTCCCTTGCCCGCTGCAAGAATCAAAGCCGCGTTCTTCGGCATGGATATCTCCTTCGTTCGCCACATATGGCGGGAATCTGTGCAGGCAGACCAATAGCCTCTTGCGGGCCAAACAGCAAGACCGCAGAGTTAATCTGCGTTGCGCGGCGCTGTTTGGGTGTTTACCCCGTGCTCGTGCGACGGCAGGCCAATCACGCAAAGTCTGGCATAGGTGCTGTGCAGGCGCGCATTCAGCGCATCTGAAGAAAGATCGGCCATGCGGGGAAACATGCGCTTGAGCACCATCACAGCCTTTGCGGCTGCGGGCGTCAGTTGCAGGCCAGACCAATTGGCGAGGCGCAGGCACCGCCCCCCGTAATAATCCTGAACATAGCGCAGGTTGCCCGTATCATTGCGCGGCACACTGTGGCTGAACAGCGGCGCGGCTGCGAGCACTGCCTTTGTAAAAAAAGCCTGCATGGCCCGTGAACGCTCAGGATCAAGCTCGCAGAGATATCCGGCAGAAACAAGGCAGCCGGCGGCATGGGCCAGCCAGCCTGCGCACTTGGCCTGCAAGGGGAACTCCGGCAGTTCGGCCAGCATACGGCCAACCTTTTCGTGCATAAGTGAGTCATGGTGATACATACGGGCGCGGTTTTCCGTCATCCCGCCGCCATGCTTGCGGTAAAGCACCACACCATCTGTATTTATGCCCACTTTGGCCCCCAGACCGTAGCAACGCAACCAGTAATCCTGATCTTCACAGGATTTTAGACTTTGATCAAAATAACCAGCATGCCGCACAATATCTGTTCGCACCATATAGCAATGCACAGGAGCAAGATTGGCATTACATGCATGCACATCCCAATGGCTGTTGACCAGCGACCACAACCCATCGATCTGCCCATTTACGCCTTCTGAAAAATCCAGACAGCGACAAATGACAATATCAATTTCAGGCTGAACGGCAAAAGCTTTCAGCTGGCTCGCCAGCAATCCCTTTGTATGAAGGTCATCCGCGTCAAGAAAGGCGATGAAATCACCGCGCGCTGCACGCAGTCCAGCGTTCCTGGCTGCGGAAAGTCCTTGGTTTTCCTGATAGATATAATGCACATCCGGCCCAAAAGAACGGGCAACCTCAGCGGTGTTGTCCGTTGAGCCATCATCCACCACAATCACTTCCACTTCCACCTGCGGGCAGCGCTGTTGCAGCAAGCTGGAAACAGCGTGAGGAAGGAAATCGGCGTAATTATAGCTGGGGATTATTACTGAAACCAATGGTGGAGGAGTCATGCGATGTCCTGTTATGCCGGGTAAGCACCATGCAGGAGTGCTGATAACGCGCACCAAGCAGATTCAAGGCGCGCCTTTCAGCACCCCCGCACGCCGATTTCAGTTCTTCCAAATAAAGGTAAACACCTGCTCCACATCGGGGTGCAGGGTGTGGTGCACGGGGCAGCTTTGTGTGCAGCGCTCAATTACCGCCTTTTCCTTTGCGGAATATTCGCGGTCGGGCATTTTGAAGGTCACTTCAATCTTGCCGATGCGACGCGGGTCGGCGCTCATGGTTTTGCTGATCTCCATCTCTGTGCCGGTCACGTCCACGCCATGCGTCTTTGCATAAATGCCAATAATGGTCATGGCGCAGGCTCCAAGGGCTGTGGCGCACAGGTCGGTGGGCGAAAAAGCCGCGCCCAGCCCCTGATTGTCCGAGGGGGCGTCCGTGATGATCTTTGTGCCGCTCTGGTTGTGGACGCACTCCACGCGCAGATCCCCAAGATATTTTGCACTGACGGTAGCCATGGCAACTCCTGCGGTTTTGCCGGTCAAACGGCAGTTATGGATGATTAACCAAAAACATTATGCTCGCGCAGCGTGTTACAGGCAATAGCCAGCAAGGTCAGCCCGCCCAGCAGTTCCGCCCAGCCGTTGACCGCGCAGAGGTTGGCCAGCGCCTTGCCCAGATACACGCCCACAGCGGTAATGACCGCGCACACCAGACCGATCATCAGGGCCGGGCTCCAGACAGAAGTTCCCAGAATTGCAAAAGAAAGCCCCACGGCCAGGGCGTCTATGCTTGTGGCAACGCTCAGCACCAGCAGGTTACGCCCCGCAGTGGGATCCACCGAAGGGCGCGGACAGGAGGAACTCGCCCGTAGGGCCGAAAACCCCGAAAATACCATCTTGCCGCCTATCCAGCCCAGCAGGGCAAAGGCGATCCAGTGATCCCACGCTTCCATATAAGAACGCACGGTAATACCCAGATACCACCCCACCACCGGCATGGCGAACTGAAAAAAACCGAATGCCGCAGAAAGGCGGAAGTAATGGCGCGCCTGCGGCGCGCGCAGGGCGCAGCCCGAAGCCAGAGCAACGGCAAAAGCATCCATGGAAAGGGCAACGGCCAGAAGCAGAACAGCAAAAAACGACATAAAAACCCCATGCTGCGGTGCGCAATGACCGCCCAAATTGATTGCAGAGTGGCGTGAACTATAGGGCAAGGGCCGCTCAGGAGCAAGAGAGGTCTTTCGCTTGCGGCTGACACGGCCTCGGGATACAAGGCTGGGTATGCAAACTATTCCTTCTTGGCTTTTCTGCTGGCAATGGATTGCCGCTGTTCTGACCCTGGGCGCAAGCGCCGCTTCGGCCATGCCCATTATTATTGCTCTCACCCTGGCCACCGGCAGACGCGGACAGGCCAGGCTCAGCGCCTATGGCGCGCGCACCCTCGCCAGCTGCGCTGCGGGGCTGGCTGTTCTTGGCCCGCTGCTGGCCGCAGGCAGTGTTCTTGCCCTGCTGGCAAGCGTACGCAGCACGGAACACATGTTTGAAGGCGTATCATTATGGATGCCCGCCATGCTGCCCTACACAACGGCGGTTGCCGCCTGGCTGGCTGGCATAATCAGCCTGCTGCTGTATCTTGCGGCTGACCGCGCTGCCCCCGTGCCGCAAGCTGCGCAGGATTACTGGCAGCCGGGGCAGATCGGCCTGCGTGTCGGCCTTGCGCTGCTGGCGGCCCTCTGCTTTTTTGCCGCGCAGGTTTTGCCCAACTGGCCCTTTTCCGGCCTGCCGCAAGGGCTGAGCATGGGGGATGTGGCTCTGGCCGTGCTTCCCAAAACCTTGCACGACTACTTTACCGCATTGGCCCCAGCGGGCAGTGTTGCGCTGATCATCCTTTCCCTTGTGGCCCGCAACGGCGGAGCCGCATTCACGCTGGCAGACGAGCAGCGCGCTGCCCGCTGGTGCGCCCTGTGGGCCATGGTGGGCTTTATCCCCCGCTGCATTGACCGATGGGGGCTTGTGATCGGCTTTTCCCTGCGTCAGGGGCCCTTGCCGCAAGGTCTGGCGGAACAGGCAATGGGCCTTGTGCCCATGACCCTCGCCATTGCCTGCTGGGTGGCCCTGTTTGTTCTGCGCGCACCACGCAAATTTTACTGGCTCAACGTTCTTGGGCTGCTGCTGCTTGTGCTGGGCGCGAGCTTTCCGTTCCTACTGGCGCTCGGGCGCTGATGCTTGCCCCGCACGCGGGCAGCGCGTATACCCAACTGCACATACGGATTTGATTTTTCCGCAACCCGGAGGTTCCCATGCGGACTTTGTTTTTTCTGTCCCTTCTCATGCTCTGCCTGACGATTACAGCCCAGGCTGAACCGCGCTCGTTTACGCTTTTCAGTGCCGACCTGCCCCAGGGCTGGGACGGCGAGGAAAAAATGGGCTTCAAATCGGGCAATCCCGATGAATGCATGCTGATTCTGGGCCTTTCCAACGAAAAGAAAGACGACTACGCCGCGCTCATCAGCATTTTTGTTCTGCCCAATACGCAGAATGACGACAGCGCATCACTTGCCAACAAGCTTGCCCCTCTTCAAGCCAACGCTTCCCAGCCCCGCCCGCAGGGGCCGTTCTGGACGTTTAACGGCGAACTGCGCAGCCAGGCCTTTCCCGCCCCCGGCGTAACCAAGGTCAACGCCACGGCGGACAAGGTCATTATTGCCATTGTTCAGGATCCTGACCAGCGTGGAGCCGAGGCTGTTTTTGCCAGCCTCAAAGGCCTCACCCCCGAAACGCGCAAACTGCTCGGCCAGTAAACAGACTCTGCACATAGTTGACGCGGCTTTTGCTCAACAGGCCGTAATGTAAAACGCCGGCTGTCCTTTGCAGGGCAGCCGGTGTTTTACATTTATTCCGCTTCAGGCGGGCTTATTCGTGCCAGCCCAGAAACATCTTGTAGGCATCGTTGTTGGATTCTTCCACATGGGGATAGCCCATGGCTTCAACGCGTTTGAGAAAATCCTCAAAAGCTTCCTTCTTTTCATCGGGCGCTTCAAATCCCACAAGCACGCGGCCAAAATCCGCGCCGTGATAGCGGTACTGGAACAGCGAAATGCTGAAATCCACGCGCATGGCGTCCATAAAGTCCAGCAGCGCGCCGGGGCGTTCGGGGAATGTGAAACGCAGCAAACGCTCGTGCAGAATCTGGGGCGCGTTGCCGCCCACCAGATGCCGCACATGCACCTTGGCCAGTTCGTTATCCGTAAGGTCAATGGCCTCAAAGCCCTTGCCCCGCAGTTCTTTCAGCACCTGGGCCACATCATCGCGCCCGTTGATCTTGATGCCCACCAGTACTCTGGCCTTTACCGGGTCTGAATACCGGGTGCAGAGTTCCGTAATGTTGCGGCTGCCAAAAGAGGCGCACAACTGCCGGAAGCTGCCCACGGTTTCGGGGATGGTCACTGCCAGCAGGGCTTCACGCTGAGCGCCTATTTCCGCGCGGTCAACCACGTGGCTCAGACGGTCAAAGTTCATGTTCGCGCCGCTCACAATGGCTACCAGGGTGGCATCATGCAGATCCCCCGCCTTGGCATAGGCCCGCAGGCCAGCCAGAGCGAGCGCGCCCGCAGGCTCGGCCACAACGCGGGTGTCTTCAAAAATATCCTTGATGGCGCCGCAGATGGCGTCCGTTTCAACGGTGATGATGTCGTCAAGCAGGTCGCGGCACAGAACAAAAGTTTCTTCACCCACCAGCTTGACGGCCACGCCGTCGGCAAACAGGCCCACATCGTGCAGTTCCACCCGCTGCCCGGCCATTACGGAACGCCGCATGGCATCGGAATCCACAGGCTCCACGCCGATGACGCGGATTTCAGGCCGCAGGTTCTTGATGTAGGCCGCGACGCCCGCCGCCATGCCGCCCCCGCCGATGGGGACAAACACAGCGTGTATATCGCCGGGGTGCTGGCGCAGAATTTCCATGCCGATGGTGCCCTGCCCTGCGATGACATCCGGGTCGTCAAAGGGCGGAATATACACGCAGCCGGTTTCCTGAATCAGGTCAAGCGTATGCTTCCAGGCATCGCTGAAAGACTCCCCGGAAAGCACAACCTGACCACCCAGCCGCTTCACAGCCTCGACCTTGATGGCGGGCGTGGTCACGGGCATGACGATGGTAGCCTCGCACCCCAGCCTGCGCGCGCCAAGGGCAACGCCCTGAGCGTGATTGCCAGCCGAGGCGGTAATAATGCCCCTGCGCAGCTCTTCCTTGGAAAGATGCGCCATCTTGTTGTAGGCGCCTCTAATCTTGAAGGAAAAAACAGGCTGGAGGTCTTCGCGCTTGAGCAAAATATTATTGCCGGTGCGGCGCGAAAGACTGACCGCCTCGTCCAGAGGGGTTTCTACCGCCACGTCGTACACGCGGCTCAAAAGGATACGGTTCAGGTATTCGCTGTGCTTGTCCATGAAAATGTCCTTGCGGGGCTTCGCGCATGGCCGCCCTTGCGGTCGAAAAACGCATTTTGTGAGGCCAATCTTTATATACCTGCAAGAAATGCTTCTCAAGTGCTTACTTTTTAAACTTCGCGCTGCTTTATGGGCCGAAATTCTGTTTCTGCCATGTTTTTTTTCACGCGGCAGGGCACATCGGCTCACGGCTTGCCCCACTGTTGCGTATCTGTACAGCTACAGGCCATTGCGCTATGCTTGCCGAATGACCGAACCGACTTCCGAATTTTCCCAATCTGAAACCCACGGCCTGACCGAATACACGCCGCACATTTCAGTGCGCGCCGCAGGCCGCCTGTGGCGGCTCACCCGGGCCGCCGACCTTGAGCAGCTTTGGGACGCCATGACGGCCTCGCCCGATGATTTTGACGATGAGCGCCTGCCCTACTGGACGGAACTCTGGCCTTCAAGCGTTGCCCTGGCGGGCTGGCTTGCGCAGCAACGGCAATACATTGCCGGGCAGCCCTGTCTGGATATCGGCTGCGGCCTGGGCCTCACCGCCATGGTGGGCCAATGGCTTGGCGCAAAAATGACTGCCATGGACTATGAGGAAGCCGCCCTGCACTTTGCGGCCCGTAACGCCGATATCAACGAAGTGCCGCAACCGTTGTGGACAGTCATGGACTGGCGGCGGCCCGCCGTGCGGGCGCAGAGCATGCACCGCATCTGGGGCGGCGATATCATGTATGAAAAACGTTTTGTGGCTCCGGTGCTGCGCTTCCTTGACCATGCCCTTGCCCCTGATGGCGCGGCATGGGTGGCGGAGCCGGGCCGCACAGTGTACGATGCTTTTCTGCACGCGCTGCAAAACGGCGGCTGGCAAGGCAGACGGGTGTATCACGAAACAGTGGATCCCCTTTACGCCCAGCCAGTGCCCGTTACCGTACACGTTTGGGAAATCAGCCGCCGGGCCTGAGTTCGGGGCGTTCTTCAACCACAGCAATCAGCCCTTATGGGCCATACGGGAAATACCATGGGAAACCTGGCGCGCTTCGGCGTTTCTTTGGATGAAGATCTGCTGGAACCTTTTGACCAGCTGTGCAAACGCAAAAGCTATCCCAACCGTTCTGAAGCCATACGCGACCTTATCCGCAAGGCGCTGGTGGAGGAACGCTGGAGCAACGACGCTTCCGGCGCGGGCACGCTCACCCTGGTGTATGACCACCACAAAAACGATCTGGCCCGTCGGCTCATGGCCATCCAGCACGACGACCACGATCTTATTGTCACCACGCTTCACGTGCATCTGGATCACTACAACTGCCTTGAGGTGCTTGTGCTTAAGGGCGAACCCAAACGATTGCGCGCCCTTGCCGACAAACTGATCTCCTGCCGAGGCGTCAAGCACGGCACTTTTACCGCTACTACTACAGGACAGGATCTGGCATAATGGAAGACGTACAGAGCCACGCCCCGCAGGTTGCCCTGAATATTGACCGCGTGGGTGTTCGCGAGCTGAAGCTGCCCCTGCTGGTGCGCGACCGCTGCCAGGGGACGCAACAGACCGTGGCTACCGTAGATCTTGGGGTGGACTTGCCTTCATCCTTTAAGGGTACCCACATGAGCCGCTTTGTTGAGGCTCTGGAGCAATGGAACGATGAGATCAGCTATCAGTCCGTGCGGCGGCTGCTGGTCAATATCAAGGAACGGCTTGGCGCGCGGCGGGCCTATGCCCGGTTCTGTTTTCCCTATTTTATTGTCAAAAAGGCCCCTGCCTCGGGCAGCCCGGCCACGGTTGCCTACGAATGCCGCCTCACCGGCGAGCTGGACGACAAGGGCCAGTCGTTCGTTCTTGAAACCGATGTTCCGGTCATGACTGTCTGCCCCTGCTCCAAGGCCATCAGCCGCGAGGGCGCGCACAGCCAGCGGGCCATGGTGCGTATGCGTTTGCGCATGCGGGCTTTTTCGTGGCTTGAAGATTTCATCGATATTGCCGAAGAATCCGGCTCGTCCGCCGTCTACACCCTGCTCAAGCGCGAGGATGAAAAATTCGTCACAGAGAGCGCCTTTGCCCGCCCCACCTTTGTGGAGGATGTGGTGCGCAACGTGGCGCAAAAGCTCACGGCCCACGGGCAGGTGGAGTGGTTCAGCGTTGAGGTGGAGAGCATGGAATCCATCCACAACCACAATGCCTTTGCCCGCATTGAACGCGATCTCTCTGTTCGCTGACATGCCGTGCTGACGCTGATTACACTGGCGCCTTGCGGCAGCATGTTCTGAGTACGCGATAATACTCTGAAAATCTGCCTAGCCCCTTGATTGCAAAAAACCCCAACCACCCGCCAACCGGGCCAAAAAAAAGTTTTTGTATTCGGGTAATACTTGTGCTAGTTAAGCCGTAAGGTGTGAATGATGAGTAGCAGTAGCCTACAGATCGGCGCATCAGCCTTGAATGCCTTTTCGTGGGGCACGGCTGTTACAGCGCATAATGTAGCCAACGTCAGTACGGCTGGTTTTGAGCCGCGCCGTGCCGTCTACTCCAGCAATGCCAACGATCAAGGCGTTAGTTTTGAAGCCGCGCTGAAAGACGCGGGATCAAAAGTCGGTCCCAGCTCGGACTGGAATGCCGCCAACGCCGTTCTTGATGTCACTTCCGGTATTCCCCTGGAAGCATCCGCACCCAGCGGTACGGATCTTGCGCGGGAATTCACTCAGATGATCTCCACCCAGCACGCCTATGAGGCAAACGCGCAGGTAGTGCGCACCAGTGATACCATGCTGGGTACGCTTTTAGACATCAAGGCTTGACCAACTACAGACAAACGGGGTTATTCCCGTTTTTTTTGCGTGACCCGCCGTTGCCTTTGTGCTGCGGCGCAACCCACACGGAGTGCCGATGGGTAGATGCCTGAAACTGTGTGCGCTGACTCTGGCTTGCGCCATGACCTTTGGCTGCGCAGTAAAAAACAACCAGCGTGGTGACTACAGCACACAAGCGGAACAGCGTTTTCGCCGTTCTTATGAAGCTGCTTTTGACAACAACGAGCAGCAGGGCAGCCAGCAGCTTTTGCGCAAGGCACGGTCTGCCATCGGCACCCCATATGTTCCCGGCGGCATGTCGCCGGGAGGATTTGACTGCTCGGGATTTGTCTGCTGGGCATACAAAAGCGTGGGCGTGAGCCTGCCGCGCACCGCCCGTGAACAGTCCGTTGTGGGTAAGCGCATCAATAATGTGGAAGAGATGCAGGTTGGCGATATTGTCGCCTTCCGCCACCCCCGCCGGGGCTATCACACCGGCATCTATGTGGGCGACGGCAAGTTCATCCACAGCCCCCACCGCCGCACCACCGTCCGTGTCAACTCTCTGGACGACCCCTATTTCAAAGGCACATTCCTCGGCGCCCGGCGCGTCAAGATGGACGGCACCGAAAATCTTGTGGCCGAAGCCCAGACCCGCCTGAACGACTACGCGGAAGAAAAGGCCGTGCGCGATATTTATCGCAGCCACAAGCCCTCCTCCCGCTCCAGCGTTGCCAGCAACGACGACCACAGAAAGAGCAGCAAGGATCGCGGCAAGGAAAAAGACAAAGACCGCTCCAAGGATAAAAATCCTTCCAAATCGCGCGAGCAGTTTGTGGAAGTGGCCAGTCTGGACAAAAAGCACTCCACCCGCAAGATCGAGGTGGAAAAGGCTGACAAGTCGTCCTCCAGGTCTTCAAGCAAGGCATCCGTCAAGGAAGACAAGTCGGACAAAAAGAGCAGTGCATCTTCGTCCAAATCCAGTTCTTCCCGAGCTGAAGCTGAAAAGTCCGAACGCAAGAGCGAGGCCCGCAAATCTGACGCCCCCAAGGCTGAAGCGCGCAAGACGGAAAGCCACAAATCTGAAGCTGCCAAGAGCGACAGCAAGTCTGGCTCTTCCAAGTCCAGCGCCTCCAAGGGCGAATCGACCAAGCACGAATCCACCAAGTCTGAATCCGGCAAGAAGGACAAGAGCGATGGCAAGGTGGCTTCTTCCAAGTCTGACGAGGGCAAAAGCAAAAAAACTCCCGCCAAAAACCGGGATTAGAATTCATAGGACATAATTGATGCTTCCTAATATTTCTCCTGCAGAAGCACTGAAGATGCTGCAGGATAACAAGGCTCGCCTTGTGGACGTGCGTGAAGCGGACGAACTCGCGGCATTGCGTGTTCCCGGTGCCGAAGCGGCCCCCCTTTCGGTCATTTCGTGGATGGATCTGCGCCCCGCCACCGCTGAACACCCCATCATATTTACCTGCAATTCCGGCAACCGCACCACCAAGAACAGCGACCTGCTGCAAAAGCTTGCGGCAGGCCCCGCATGGCAGATAGAAGGCGGCGTCAGCGCCTGGGCCAAGCAAGGGCTGCCGGTGGAAACCTCCAAACAGACGCTGCCCATTTTTCGCCAGATTCAGATTGGTGCTGGCGGGCTGGTGCTGGCGGGCGTTCTCGGCTCCCTGGCGTGGCCCTCAATGCTGTGGCTTTCGGCCTTTGTGGGCGCTGGGCTCGTGTTTGCAGGCGTGACTGGCTTTTGCGGTCTGGGCATACTGCTTTCGGCCATGCCCTGGAACAAAAAATAGTTTTATGCACGCCGCGCCTGTTATTCGCGGCAGGCTGGCTCCCAGCCCTACCGGCTATATCCATCTTGGCAATGCCTGGGCCTTTCTGCTCGCATGGCTTGCCGCCCGGGCCAGCTCTGGCGAGGTGGTTCTGCGCATTGAAGATATTGATCCGCAGCGCTCACGCCCCGAATACACCGCAGCCCTCATTGAAGACCTGACCTGGCTTGGTCTGGATTGGGATTATGGCCCGGACAAGCCGGAACCGGCTGGCGGATGTCTGGGGCCGTTTGAGCAAAGCCGCAGGGGCCAGCACTATGCGGCGGCCATTGCGCAGCTTGAAAGCGCAGGCCTGACGTATCCGTGCTTTTGCACGCGCAAGGAATTGCGCAGCATGGCAGGTGCGCCGCATGTTGATGATGCTGGAGCGCCCTACCCTGGCACTTGCCGCAGCCTGAATCAGGCGCAGCGGCAGGCCTTGCTGGAGTCAGGCCGCCGCCCCTGCCTGCGTCTGCGCTGCCCAGACGGGTCCGTCAATTTCACCGATACTGTTTTTGGGCCGCAATCGCTCACGCTGGCAGACTGCGGGGGCGACTTTGCCCTGCGTCGCTCTGACGGCGTTGTGGCCTATCAGCTTGCCGTAGCCGTGGACGATGCGCTCATGGGCATAAATCAGGTGGTGCGTGGGCGCGACATCCTCATTTCAACACCGAGACAGATTGCTCTTCTCAAGCTCCTGGGCTATGGTGCACCCGCTTATGCGCATGTGCCGCTGCTTCTGGATGACGAAGGCGAGCGCCTTGCCAAAAGGCACCAGAGCCTCGCGCTGCGCAACCTGCGGCAAATGGGCGCAGACCCCCGCAGAATAACCGGATTGCTCGGCGCGCTTGCCGGGTGCAATCCCGGCGGCACTGCCGCCAGCCCTGCGGAACTGATACCGTATTTTTCGCTTTCGCGCCTTGATGGCGATGATATCCGCCTTGGGCGCGAGATGCTACGCGCGCTTGTGGCCTGACGGCCATTTGAATACAAACACCGCTCATGTAATGACAGAGGATGTTTATGACCATGCAGAACCTGGATCAGACCTTTTTGGACAAGATTTTTCCCGCTGGCCGTGCAGATGAATTTTTTGACGCGCTCTTTGGCGGCGCTGAAGAAGGCGCTTACGACATCGGCCTGGTTTGCCGCAGCGTTGAGCCGCAAAAGGCCAAGCTGGCCTTTGAACTGCGCCAGCGCCCCGGCAAGTGCCTTGCCTGCAACCTGACCTATGGGCTGCCCCAGGTTTTTCAGCGGCACCCCATCCTGAATGTGGCTGGCGTTGCGCGCGAAGTTGCTTCTCACCTCGGCTGGCCTGCGGAATCCACCAAGTGGAAGCTGGGCCACACGGAAGAAGTGAGTCGCGAGCTGCATGTTATCCCCCTTGTGGTGGAATGCGCGTAAGCCGATCAGACCTATCCGCTTGACAACGGCCCTGTTTTTTGGCACTTCATGTCGGTTGCCAGCTTAGCTCAGTTGGTAGAGCAGCTGATTCGTAATCAGCAGGTCAAGAGTTCAAGTCTCTTAGCTGGCTCCACAGAATTTAGCCCTCACGGTGAAAACCGCGAGGGCTTTTTTGTTGGAGCTTCAAAGGGAATTACATGGCCCCCACTAACACGGCTCCTCGATCCCTACTAACTGTACAAGCTAGAAAACTCATCCATAAGGGCAACATGTCATTTCCCTCGGTGCACAGCTTGCCTTATAGGATATCATGCTTAATTTCTAGCACGGTGCAAACAAAAACAGGCTCTACACCAAAAACATGGAGGGCGGATCATGCCAATGAGAGCAAGTGACATCGAGGTTGGTATCGTGAACAGTTTTATTGGTAGGGAGATCAACGAAAATATGCCGCCGATAAGAGAACTTCAGCGGAACTATGGAGCACAAAATACTTTAACAAATGAAAGTCGCCCCTTTGTTTGTATTGGTCATCGGGATGGCATCAGTCAATGGGCTGTAATAACAACAACCCAAAGGGCTGAACGGCTCCTGATAGACCTCTCATGGCGAACTTGGCAAGATGGAAATGACCACCACAGGCCCAATGTCAACTGGCTCACAGCCTCTCAATATATAAATGGGGCCGTCTTTCAAGGCCCTGATGAAATTTGGGCACTGCTGGCTCGAGACGACAACTCCAGCGGTCGTTTTAAAATCATTAATGAGGAAGGAATACGCCGAATCCATGAACATCTCTGTCCGCAGCTAGCAGAAACCAATCCAATATTTTAGACTACAATTTTCTTAATAATTAGTAGGTTGTAGTTTTCCTAGGTCACTTCAGGCTCTCTTTTTGGCCTTTGCTACACTTGGTCAGACAAAATAAAAACGGATTGAGAGCATTACCGTAATATATTTAACCTACCAAATGCGCCCCGGCTCCGATGCATGCGGGGTGTTAATTCTTGCACTCGATCGTTGCCCCCCCCCAAAAAACATGATCGGCTTTCCCCGCCAAGGAGAAAGCCGATCATTTGTATCATCCTGATTTCTGTCTGCCGCGCAGGTTTGATCAGGAGGCAAGTTATGTTCGTTAATGGGGCCGCTCGGTGCTAGTCGCAAACGCCTTCATGTTCAGGGCCTTCGGGAACAGTGCAGGCATGTTGCTTTTTACCTGTTCCGTTGCACTCAAAACACTTTGTGCCAGCATCGTCTTTTCCCTTACCCTGACAAGCCGGGCAGGTGGTGTAGTCATCAACTCTCGTTTTCTGGGCCATAATGAGTCCCCCTTTCTGGAGTTATGCTATACATTACTACTAGCACCCCGGTGTCAAGGGCACAAGCCGACAGTTCCAGCCCGGATACCCGCAGCGGCAGCATACCGCGCAAACTTTGGCGCGCCCGTCAGACAGTGCACGTATACCCACCGCCAGCTCCCGCCCCTCCCGTTTCATCCGCCCGGGCCTGCCCCTCCGGCTTTCTGCGCACGTACCTCCTGCCGCAGCCTGCACTTTTGCTACTGCGCAATGTTCACGCTTTTGTTGAAACAGCTACCAGCATGACAACCAGCGTGCGGACATATAATAAAATGTACGCATTTGAACATACAAACACTCTTACACATAAAAATAATGCAAGATATAACACCTTACCTTGAAAAAGCGGAACAGTATCACGGTCACATTTGCAGCGGGCAGATTCTGGGCATCCGCATGACCCTGATGGCGCTCAAAGCCCTTGGGATGTCGCCGCAAGATGACATGCGAGATCTTGTCATTTTTCTGGAGACAGACCGCTGCGTCGCAGATGCTTCCTACGTGGTTACTGGTGTGACTGTGGGCCGCAGGCGGGTCAAGATGTACAGCTACGGCAAAACAGCCATGTCCTTTCTGGATTTGAAAACCGGTAAGGCCGTGCGCGTCAGCGTCATCACCTCCGACAGGCCGCCCCACCATGCGGATAAATCCGCCCAGCTCGCCTTTTGGGAAGGCTACGACGACAACGACATTTTTTCCTGCCAGCCTGTGAGTATCGCCATGCCGGAGGGCGAGTTGCCCGGCCCGCCCGCGCGCATTGCGACCTGTTGCGTCTGTGGCGAGGATGTGCTGGATTGCAAGGAAATTGTGCAGGATGGCAAAACATACTGCCGGGCATGCCTCAATGGCGCATATTACAGCCCGCTTGGGGGCAGCCATGCATAATCGTTGGCATTTGTATGACGAACTTATTGATTCCGTTCCGTCAACCGAACTGGTTAAATCCTTTGTTTACGGCGATCACTGGCTGATGGTGGAATCGGACGCCGGGGGCGTGGGCATGGCCCAGCATTTCCCGACCATGCCGGGCGCGCAGGATTCCGCGCTCTCACCATATGAAATTGTCGGCCAGCCCTTGCGGAAGGTGGCTGAACGTCTCAAGTCGTGGGATTTCAATCAGGCCTCCATTGGTCTTGCGGCCCTGAATGCTGCTAACAACACCTTGGCCCTGCGGCCAGAAAGCCCCATTCAGCCCGGCATAAATCGCATGCCCGGAGATGCCTTCAAATTTTTTCGTGCAGAATCCGCAGGCAAAAAGGTTGCGGTGATCGGGCATTTTCCCGGTTTGCGCATGCTGCGCCAGCACTGCGACATGTGCATTCTTGAGCGCAATCCACAGCCCGGCGACCTGCCCGATGCCGCAGCGGAATATATTCTGCCGGAACAGGATATTGTTTTTGTCACGGGCACAACATTTATCAACAAAACCATCACCCGACTGCTGGAACTGACCCAGAAGGCCAAGGTTTTCATGGTCGGGCCAAGTACGCCCATGCATCCCCTGCTGTTCCGGCACGGTTTTGCTTCGCTTTCCGGCCTGGTGGTGGAAAATGCCGCTGGCGTGGCCCGCGCCCTTAAAGACAACAACTGCGAGGCCATTTTTGCCAGTGGGGGCCTCAAGGTAAATCTGCTGCCCGGCGGTGCCCAGTGAATATTGAATCCTTTGATCAGCTTTGGGTCGATTACCAGCCAGACCGCAAGGACGCGCAGGAATTCTGGAACAAGCGTGCGCCATCGTTCAACAAGCGCATCCGTCGCAAAACTGCAGACGAACACCGCCAGCGCCTGATGGAACATCTTGCGCGCAAGGCTGGCCTTGACCACAACAGCGCGGTGCTGGATATCGGCTGCGGACCCGGTGCGCAAAGCCTTGAAATGGCCCCGCTGGTAGGGCGGGTGGAAGGCTTTGACCTTGCGCCCCGTATGATTGATCTGGCAAAGGGCAATGCAATTGAAGACAACTGCCCCAATGTCAGCTTTCGCGTTCTGGACTGGCAGACGGCAGACATCGACAACATGGGCTGGCGCAGACAATTTGATCTGGTTCTGGCATCGCGCACGCCAGCCATCAACAACCGCGCAACGCTGGAAAAGATGATTGCCGCCTCCAGCCGCGCCTGCTGCATGATCACGCATGTGGAAATGCGCCATTCTGTCAGGGATCAGCTCAAGAGCCTGCTCGAGTGGGATGAACAGAAAGCCCGCATTGCCCGCAGTTTTTTTTGCGCTTTCAACATGCTGTTTCTGATGGGTTTTTACCCTGAGGTGGAATACTTTGACCGAGCGTGGGAAAGCGAAACGACCTTTGAGGATGCAGAGCTGATGCACCTCAATTATTTCAGCAGCATGATGACAGTTTCTGACAGTCTGAAAGCCGAAATGCGCAAAAAGCTGGCAAGCCTCTGTCGCGACGGGATTATTCAGGAAAAGGTGGAATCAAAGCTGGCCGTCATGTTCTGGAAAATATAGCTCACAGCGCCCGGCCACTGGCCGGGCCTTTTGCTATTTGAGGCTGAACTGGATGGGAACAACCACGCGGGCGGCATGCGGCGGCGGCGCAAAGGGCGATGCCCGATGCACGGCTTCCAACGCCGATTCGTCCAGCGAATCAAAACCGCTGCTGGTGCGCAGCTCCACATTTTGCGCCGAGCCGTCCCTGGTGATGGTAAAGGCCACATACACAAGCCCCTGAATACCCATTCGTTTGGCTTGCGGGCTGTATTCCAGATATTTGCGGATGCGCTTTTTGATGTATTCGTAATTGCCCTTCAGGTAGCCCCCGGCATCCCCCTGCTCTTCGCTGGCGGCCCCGTTGCCCTGACCGTTGCTGCCGCTGCCGCGCCCCTGCCCTGATCCCTCTGCCATTGCCAACCCTTGGCCTTGCAGCTTGCTCTGGCTTGCGCCGCTGCCAGCGCCTGCGTCTACACCAGCACGTGCGCCTGAACTTGCGCCAGCAGTCGTGGTATTCGGTTTCAGGTCGGCGACTTTGGCTGTCGTATTGCTGCCCGCCTGCTCCCGGTGCTGAACATTATGTTCCTTGCGGGGTGCGGCTTTTGTGGTTTTGTCGATCTTGGCGGGCTGCGGCTTTTCCTTTGCGGCCGTCTTTTCAGCGAGCCGGGGTATAGCAAGGGGAGATTGGGAATCTGTCACGGTGGGTTCGGCGGATTTTTTCTGCTCTTGGGGGGCTGGGCTTGTTTCTTTTTGAGCGGCTGCCGCCTCTGCGGCAGGTGCCGCCACATCCACCTGCGATGCTGCATTCTGTTCCGTCTGGGTGCCACCGCCGCCAGCACCGGCTGGTTCTCCGGTTGTGCCGGAACCGGGCTCGCCGTAAGTCAGGGTAATCACCACCCCGCCAAAATCTCCATTGCCCGTGGGCGGCAACAGGCTGCCCAAAAACCAGAGCATGCCCAGCACCGCAAGATGCGCCGCAAAAGAGGCCGCAAAAAACCACGGGCCTCTGGTGCGCGGCTTTGCTGGCGGCTCCTCAAGACAGGGAGCGGCAAAAATTTGCCTGTCGGCTGCGGGTTCCATACTCATGGCGCATCCGGTTCTGCAAGGTGCATCCAGCGCTGAGCCCTGGGGGGGAGGTTGTACAGTTCCTTGATCTGTTGCGCGGTAACAGTGGTGGAAACCGGTCCATCTGCAACAACATGCCCCGCCTTGAGCAGTATGGCCCGCCCGCCCAGATACACCGCCTGTTCGGGGTGGTGGGTGGTCAGCATGATCGCCGGCCCGGAGCCGGAAAGCTTGCCAATCAACTCCAGCAGATGGAACTGGTTGCCGTAATCCAGCCCGGTGACAGGCTCATCCATGACAAGGGCCGAGCACCCCTGGCACAAGGCCCGCGCAATAAGCACAAGCTGCCTTTGCCCGCCGGATAGCTCCAGATAGGATTTGCGCGCGCAGCTTGTCATGCGCACCTGCTCCAGAGCGTTCATGGCCCTGTCCACATCATCTGCGGAAAACCTGAGCCAGGGGCTGCGGGCTGTGCGCCCCATAAGCACCACATCAAGAACCTGATAGGCAAAAACGCCCGTATGCATCTGGGGCACATAGGCCAGTGTGCGCGCAATATCCCGCCGCGAGATTTCTTCCTGCGGGCGGCCTTCCAGAAAAACGCTGCGGAGCGGCACGGGCAAAAATCCCAGAATGGCCCGGAGCAGCGTTGTTTTGCCGCAACCGTTGGGGCCAAGCACGTTCACCACTTCTCCCTTGCCCACGCGCAGAGAAACCTGCTGTAGCACAGGCGGTGCATCAAAATAGCCAAGGGTGAGGTCACGCACTTCAATCATAGCGTCTCTTCCAGTCGTACCACAGGCTAAAGGCAAACAGCGGCAACAGAATGATTGACGTGGCGATGCCCAGCGGCAGTTCCACAGTCCAGATCGTGCGGATAAACGAATCCGTCAGCAGAATAAAAAGCGCGCCGCCCAAGGCTGAATTCAGCAGGCCCAGGCGATTGTCCGGCCCGCAGATAAAACGCATCACGTGCGGAATGACAAGGCCAACCCAGTTGATGACGCCCGCCATGACAACAGTCAACGAGCACGCCAGCGTTGCCGCCGCAATCAGTTGCATCTTCATACGCATGCTGTTCACACCCAAGGCCATGGCCTCGTCGTCGCCCATGGAAAGCGCGTTCACGATCTTGCCGTTAAGGCAGATAAAGGCCAGCGCGCCGAGCATGAGCGGCCCGCCCCATATAAGGTGACGCGGCTCTGTGCGCGAAAGCGACCCCATGAGCCAGAACACAATTTCGGGCAACTGCCTGTTGGGGTCTGCCACGTACTGCACAAGCGAGGTCAGGGCCACAAAAAAGGAGCTGCTCACCATGCCGCCGATGAGCAGGGCAAGAAAACGCGCCTTTGGGTAGAGCATGGAAAAAAAGGTTCTTCGTCGTTTGATGTGGAATTCATGAAGCCACTACGACCTGAATCGGGGCCGCAATCAGGTAGACCATGGTGATGAAGTTCTCCACGTTCCGGTATCCTCGGGCCCTGGCCCTTGCCGCCTGGAACAGGCCATTGAAGCCTTCGAGCCTCGCATTGGTGTGCAAGGAATGCCAACGATGAAGGATTCGCGGCAAATGCCTCTCAAAGCTGGCCAATGCTCCGCGCACGGGTTCCAATAGCGGGCAGTCGGCCGCGTACTCGGCGGCATGCTTGAGAAAATGGGTTATGCGCCACTTGGCGGCCTGCTTCGATTCGGCCCGTCGAACCCAGCGCAGAAGTTCTTTGACACGGTAGGCCTTGGCGGTAGCGAAGCCCTGCTCGACGAGTTCCAGGAGAGCACTCTCCTGATTCTGCGTGCGTATTGTCTCGGCGCCCTTGAGTACGGCCCAACGGGTGTGGTCCGGCAGCTTTGACTGCCTGGCCTCAAGCTTTCTGACGTCATCGACGGCCTTGGTGAAGAGTTGGACGACATGAAACCAGTCGACTGTCACCGAGGCAGACTTGAACTTCTGTTCGACGGCGGAGAGGAACGCAGGCGACATGTCGCAAACTACCTCGACGATGTTTTCAGGACAGCCTTCATGGGCTTCAATGAACGCGCAGAACTGAGTCAGGCATTCCTTGCCCTTACCTGGAGTCGCGAAGATCACGGGCCTGTCGGAACGATCCAGGTCAATGAAGACGGTGATGTAATTGTGCCCACGCTTGGACGCGGTCTCATCCAGACCGATGGCCTTGATGTCTTTCAAGTTCAGCGCATTGATGGCTTTGGCCACATAGTGATGGACGATGCGCCACAGGCGGGTATCCGTGACCTCGACATGACGCGCTACGGCATTGACCGGCATCTCTCGAACGAGGCTCATGACAACCTGCTCAAAAAGCAGGGTAAACCGGCTGCCTTCCCTGGCCCATGGGGCTTCGACGCGTCGGATTCCATGTTCCGGGCAATTGATCCTCGGCAGTCGGGCTGTGAGGTAACAGTGATGCTGGAAGAAGTTGAGATGCCGCCACGTGAATTCCTTGAAGTCGTGAGCCTTGCACGCGGCTCCGCACTCGGGACACGGATACAGCGCTCCGCGGTCGGCACCGATCTCCAGGTGGAGCTTGGTTGGCGTATGGTCGGTATCAAGACGTTGGCTCATAACTTTCCAGGGCGGCGTGAGGCCGAGGCCCAAGGCAAAGATTTCTTCAGCTTGCATGGCAGTCCTCCTAAAGGAGGGCTATCCAAACTGATTGAGGTCGGTCAATTCCACATCAAACGACGAAGAACCATTCAGACCAACTGTGCTAACATAGTAACCCTCGGCCCAAAACTTTCTGTTGCCGAATTTATATTTAAGGTTTGCGTGCTTATCGAAGATCATCAATGAACTTTTTCCTTTTAGATACCCCATAAAACTCGACACACTGATTTTTGGCGGGATACTCACCAGCATGTGGATATGGTCTGGCATCAAGTGACCTTGCAGAATCTCTACTCCTTTGTACTTACAAAGACTCTGCAAAATTTCCTTTATACTATCGCGCAACTGAGCAAATATTATTTTTCGACGATACTTAGGCGTGAACACGATATGATACTTGCACAGCCATTTTGTGTGAGCTAAACTTTGGGCCTTGGTTCCCATAATAAAAACACCCTTCTTTAAATGTTACGATGGGCTTGAACAACTTCATCGTACAAGAAGGGTGTTTTTTGTGTATAACACTTTATTTCCACCCGCATAGCGGGTGGTTCTCTGTTTCGCGCACAAGTGCGCTCAACTGGCTAAAGCCATAAAAAAAGCCCTTACGGTGATTAACCGTAAGGGCTTGATTTTAATGGTGCGCCCGAAGAGATTCGAACTCCTGACCTACAGGTTCGTAGCCTGTTGCTCTATCCAGCTGAGCTACGAGCGCGTTCAACGAAGAGGAAACTAACTCAAGTCACAGTCGCCGTCAAGCTTTTTTTCAAAATATTTTTTGAAAAGCCTGTGAACTTGTTAAAAATTATTTTCTGCAACTTCCCGTAAGGGAATGTGCTCGCCCCTAGGGCAAGCACGCCTCAAACCAGTAAAGAAAACTACTAAGCGCTGATGCCGTTAACGGCATGAGCCAGACGCGAGATCTTGCGTGCGGCTTTCTTCCAGTGCATGGCGCCCTTACCGGCAGCCTTGGCAAGCACGGAAGTGGCGTTGGACAGGGCTTCGCTGGCCTGACCCTGTTCGTTGCTCTGGATGGCGGCGCGAACCTGCTTGATGGCATTCTTCACGCGGGTACGGGCGGCGCGATTGCGGCCTGCCCGCTGCAAGCTCTGCTTGTGACGCTTGAGGGCTGACTTATGGTTGGCCACTTTGAATCCTCCACATATGTTGGGCTTGCCCGCGCAAGCCATGAAAACAAAAGTTAGCGCGTTGTCGCGAAGAAGGGTTCTTACCACTGGCACGATTAGCTGTCAAGCAATCGTGTCTTTTTATCGAATATTTTCTTGTTTGAAGATGCGGGGAACCGTCAAAAGCGCCCCACACCTCCGGCAAAACCGTTACACAACCTACATCTGCAAAGCAGAAAAATCGGCCAGACGCGCAAACCGCGAGCCAAGGCCGTGCAGCATGCTCAATCTGTTGCGGCGCAGATCCGCATCATCGCACATAACCATCACACCTGCAAAGAATGCGTCCACAGCGGGGCGTACCGCACTCAGGCAGGCCAGCGCAGCGGCATGGTCGTGGGCGGCCCACAGAGCATCAAGGCGAGGCAACATTTCTTCCAGTGTGGATGCCAGCGCTTTTTCTGCGTCTTCACGCAGCAAGGCGGGATCCCAGTGGTCAGAAAGTTCCTCAGTCTGCCCCTGTTTGCGCAGGATATTGGCAACGCGCTTGAAGGTCTGCACCGCAGCTTCATAGTCCGCCGCCTGGCTAAATGCCGCCAGCGCCGCAAGGCGTGCGCCGCAGTCTTTCACATCTTCCGCGCCCGCGCCAAGGGCCGCATCCACCAGCAGCGTGTCCTGTCCCTGACTCATGAAATAGTTGCGCAAACGCGCAGCAAAAAATTCCATGAGCTTGTCCAGAGCATCGTGCGGGGCGAGCTTCCACTGGCGATCACCATAAAGCTGTTGCGCCATGGCAAAGAACTGTCGCACGTCAACCGCAAGGCCGAACTCGAGCATGATACGGATGATGCCCAGCGCGCAACGCCGCAGGCCGTTGGGGTCGGCAGCGCCAGTGGGGATCATGCCAAGGCCAAAGCAGCCTGCGAGAGTGTCGGCCTTATCCGCCATAGAGAGCAGCGCGCCTGCGAGGCTCTTGGGCAGCGGAGAATCCGGCCCGGCGGGCAGATACTGTTCGCCCAGAGCTTCGGCCACGGCCTTGCTTTCGCCTTTGCGGCCAGCATAGATGCCGCCCATGATACCCTGAAGGGTATCAAACTCTCCCACAAGGCCGCTCACCAGATCCGCCTTTGAAAGGCGCCCGGCGCGCGCGGCATCGTCGGCAAGTTCGGGCGCGCAGCTTTCGGCAAGCCAGCGGCACAGAGCCTCAAGCCTGCGGGTTTTGTCGCCCATGCTGCCAAGCCCGCCGATAAAAATGACCGTATCCAGCTTTTGCAGCCAGTGGTCAAAGGTATCGCGCAGGTCGGCCTGCCAGAAAAAGCGAGCGTCTTCAAGCCGGGCGCGCAGCACGCGTTCCCAGCCGCGCTTGACCACGCCCATATCTTCGGGGGTGATGTTCAGCACGGTGAGAAAATGCGGCAGCAGTTCGCCATTGG
This sequence comes from Desulfovibrio faecalis, assembly GCF_053570625.1. Lineage (NCBI taxonomy): Bacteria > Pseudomonadati > Thermodesulfobacteriota > Desulfovibrionia > Desulfovibrionales > Desulfovibrionaceae > Desulfovibrio > Desulfovibrio faecalis. The sequence continues at coordinate 1,720,799 of NZ_JBRBQR010000001.1, read as the reverse complement.
CACCTTCAATGCCAAAGCTCTTCTGGTGGCTTTCCATGCTGGTAAGCAGCACTTCGCGCGGCACCTCAAGATAGGCGGGATCAAAATCGGCCAGCAGCGGCACCGGGTGCTCGGCAAGGCCCTGCACTTCGTCCAGCAGGCTGTCTTTCCACAGCACTTTGCCGCCAGCGGCAGCCGCCTGGGCATTGCCGCCCTCAATAATGCCGTTGCGGCGTTGGGCAGGATCAATGGTAACAGCGCAAGGCCCGGCGAGGGTGGCCAGAAATTCATTGGCATGCGCCACGGCAAAGGGGCCAGCGCCGTGGATGCGGTGGCCGCTGGTCTCACGGCCTGAGGTCATGGGGCCAACAGTAAAGGGCACCACGGCATCATCAAGCAGCGCCAGTATCCAGCGCAACGGGCGGGCATAGGCCAGCGAATATGAACCCCAGTGCATGCGCTTCTGGAATGAAAGTGCGGTAATCACCGTGGGGCAGATATCCGCAAGCAAACCAGCTGCGGAAGCGCCGCCGGTGCGTTTGCGCACGGCCACGTATTCGCCCTTGTCCGTTTCCACCCGAAAAACGTCTTCAAGAGCGCAGGCATTGGTGCGCACAAACCCCTCAAGAGCTTTTGTGGGTTTGCCTTCGGCGTCATAGGCCACGCGCACGGGCGGGCCGGAGACGACCTCTTCCTTCTCCACCTGCACGGGGTTGAGGTCTTCAACAATCACCACCGCGCGCCGGGGCGTGCTCATGACGCGCAGCGCGCCGTATTCAAGCCCGGCTTCGTCCAAAGCGCCGCTAAAACGTGAGGCCAGCTCCCCTTCTTCGGGGGCCAGAAAACGGGAAGGCAACTCTTCGCTGCCGATTTCAAGCACAAAGGTCGCCACGGCTTACCTCGCATCCTTTTTGAGCATGGGATAGCCCAGTTCTTCACGCTGGGCTGCGTACAGTCGCGCCACTCCAGCCGCCAGGGCGCGCACCCTGCCGATATAGCCGGTGCGCTCGGTGATGGAGATGGCTCCTCTGGCGTCCAGAAGATTGAATGTATGCGAGCACTTGAGGCAATAATCATAGGCAGGCCAGGGCAATCCCAGCTCAAGCAGGGCTTTGCACTGCCCTTCAAAATCGCTGAAATGCCGCAACAGCATTTCAGGATTGCTGGCTTCAAAGTTGTGGCGGGACTGCTCCACTTCATTCTGGTGGTAGATGTGGCCATAGGTGACGTTTTTGTTCCAGGCCAGATCATACACGGATTCAACGCCTTGCAAATACATGGTAAGGCGCTCAAGGCCGTAGGTCAGTTCCACGCTGATGGGCGAAAGGTCAATGCCACCCACCTGCTGAAAATAGGTAAACTGGCTCACTTCCATACCATTGAGCCACACTTCCCAGCCAAGGCCCCAGGCGCCGAGTGTGGGGGATTCCCAGTCGTCCTCCACAAAGCGGATGTCGTGCTGCGCGGGGTTGATACCCAGCGCCTTGAGGCTTTGCAGATACAGATCCTGCACGTTGTCCGGCGAGGGCTTCATGATCACCTGAAACTGGAAATACCGTTGCAGGCGGTTGGGATTTTCGCCGTAGCGGCCATCAGTAGGACGGCGGGAGGGCTCCACATAGGCCACACTCCACGGTTCCGGCCCAATAACCCTCAAAAACGTGTTGGGGTTGAACGTACCGGCACCGCATTCCACACCCGAAGGCTGTTCGATGACGCAACCCTGGTTGGCCCAGTAGTTCTGCAAAGTTAAAATGACATCCTGAAAATACATGCGCTGTCCTTTGTTCGTAGCCTTTTTCAGACGCATACGCGCGGCTGTTCATTAATAACGCCGCCCCAAACCATCCCAAACCGAATCGAAAACTTCGGCGCAAACACGGTCACACGTGGCGAAAGTAGCCCCCTTCCCACGAGAGACCCAGGTGATATTGCACAAAACCATCAATAACCTTGGCGCACGCGCGCCGATCTGCCACAGGCAGTTCTTCCGCATGCCAGCCGGAGGGAAATTCTTGCTGCACATGACGCAAAAGGTCAAGCCCGGACGCGCCCAGCTCCACGCCATACCGTGCTGGCCCCGTTGTCGCGCGGCACGACGGGCAACGCAACTGGGCCTCGTCAACCACAAACTGCGCGGGGCCGGTTATGGCTGCGCCGCAGGTGCCGCACCTGCCCAGGTCAGGCGCAAAACCCAAAACGCCAGCAAACCGCAGGCGGAAAAACAGGGGCAACAGCGAAGGCACGTTTTCCGCTTCTTCCAGCGTCTTGCGCAAATCTTCAACCAGCAGAAAGGCCTCGTCCGCGCCTTCGTCATTGACGCCAAGCGCTTCCACAAACCGCAGGCAGTTGGCCGCCAGCCCCATGCGCCGCCAGTTGCCGCGCAAGCTTTGCGGCCCGCCCAGCAGCACGGCTTCCTCAAGGTTGAGAAAGCTACCGCGCCCCGAGGCCTTTACCCTGCAATGCAGGCTGTTGAGTACATCCAGGCAGCCGCAAAAACGACGCCTGCTGCGGCTGCCACCAAAGGCGAACAGCGTCAGCAGGCCGTGTTTGCGACAAAGCATTTTCAGCCACAGATCTGATTCGCGAAAGTGCCCGATTCGCAGCACAAGCGCGTGATCTGCCCATTCGGTCATGGCCTGTCCGCAGGGGGAAACACCAGATTGCGCACCTGGCCGCTCTGCCCCGCCGGGGGCAGTTCTTCACCGTCATACCGCAGGCGCACACCGCCAGCGTTGCCGAGCTTCAATTCCAGGCTCTTGCTGAACGTGAGGGCAAAAGTATCGCCCTTATGCAGAGAAAACTGGCGAGTGTCGGTCTTGTCAGCGCTGGAGTGAATCCAGCATTCTTCTGTAGCGGTGATAATAAGCTTGTGAGCGCCTACGGGCACGTCACTGCTCTGCGAAGCGGCAGCGGGCGCAGCGGCAGCGGCCGCCGGAGTAGCCGGAGCAGTTGAAGCAGGCGCACCAGCAGTCGGCGCGTTTGCGGCAGGCGCGTTTGCGGCAGTGCCGCGCACCGGGGGCAGACCAGGGGCAGCAGGCTGGACAGGCTGACCCGCCGATGGGGCCGAAGCCTGCGCCGAAGTTTGCGCGGAGCTTTGCACAGTCGCCTGGGCCGGAGCCTGTCCCAGTGCAGGAGCAGCAGCACTTTGCGGCTGGCTGACAACCGCCGGAGCCGGAGTCTGTCCCTGAGAGGGAGCAGCAGGGGCGGAAGGCCGGCTGGCCAGATTGCCGGGGTCAACAGACTCGGCGCTCTGCAAGGGGGCAGGCTGCGCCAGACGGCGCGTCTGCCGACTCAGGAAGTCAAATACCCCCTGTTGCCAGGCAACCATCACCACAGCGACCACGCACACCATGAAAAGCCCGGCCAGAATGGGCTTGAGATTGCGCCTCGGGGTGAGAACCATCTCGGGCTCATAAACATTTTGCGGCGCAACGGGTTCAGAAGCAGCCTCAAGCGCCCCAAGCGCCTCACTGACTTCCTCAGCCGAAAGGCCAACATAGGACGCGTATGAACGGATAAACCCCTTGGTGTACGCCAGAGGGGGCAAGGACGTCTCGTCCCCTTCCTCCAAAGCGCGCAGAAGACGGGCGCTGATTTTCAGCCTGTTTGCCGCATCTTCCATGTCCAGACCCCGCTTTTCGCGCTCAACGCGCAAAGCAGCGCCCAATTCCACTAAGGTCATGAAAAGCCTCGATAATGGTCTTGCCGCCCCGAGGGGGCGGCGGTTGCCAGCAAAAAGCCGGAACCACCCGTGGCGGCCCTGCTACATTCTGATATCAATAACGGCCCGACTGCGAAGCTGGTTGGTGTAGTCCTCAAAACGCTCCATGGCCTTGGGCTGGCGCAGGATGCCGTCGATCATCGGCTTGGCCTGCTCAAAGGTGAGCATCTTGAGTTCACCGCCGCCAGGGCGGTACAGGCGCACCTGCGCCTTGCGGCCCTGAAGTTCAAAAATCTCCGTTACATCGCCGGGTTTCATGCTGTTGAGGCGGGCTTCCCACTCGGGGTTGAGCTTGTCCCACACCACGGGGCCCATGTCGCCGCCGTTTTCCTTATTGGGAGCGATGGAATACTTGCGCGCCACTTCCTCAAACGAAACCGCGCCAGACTTGATCTGCGCAGCCAAGGCCGCAGCATTGGCATTGGGATGATACACCAGAAGGGCCATGTGCAGACCTGAGCGGTCATACAGGGTGTCCTTGTGCGCATCGTAGTAGGCCTTGATCTCATCGGGGGTCACAACAACCCGGCGACCCACTTCCATTGCCATAACACGCTGGCGAATCAAACCTTTTTCAATATTGCCACGCAGTTCGCTAACACTGGTCTTTTGTTGGGCCAGGCGTTCTTCAAACTGCTGTTTAGTAAGGTTGTTCGCCTTCATGATCTTGGTGATTTCGCTGTCAATTTCAGAAGAAGAAATGGAAATTTTGAGACGCTTGGCTTCCTGCGCAACCAGAATATCCATGATCATGCCGTCCAGCGCCTTGCGCAGCACGGCGTCCACGGCCTTGGCCTGGGCGGGATCGTTGGGATTGATACGCGCCCGCATAAGATCAGGAACAGCGTTTTTCTGCAGGTCAAACATGGTGATAACCTGACCGTTCACCACGGCCGCCACCTTGTTGATCTGTGCGGCCTGAGCGCCAAAAGCGGTCATAAAACAGATAACCAGCGCCAAAATAAGCGTTTTTCTCACGTTATACTCCCTGCGTGCGCGCAAAAATTCCGCGCTTTATCTGTAAAATTATATCCCAATCCAGCGCAACATGCAATGCAACGGCTGCACCCGCAGCCATCAGCCAGCCAGTAGCCGGGGCACGTTGCATGCAAGCCCTCAGCGGCGCCGCGCGGAGCCGCCGTTATCGCGCCTGCGCTGCTGGTCGCCCGAGGCTTTTGAAGCAGGAGCCGTTTCAGGATTATGCCCCTGATTTTCCAATGCTCCATTGGCCCTGGAATCGTGGGAACCTTCAAGCACATCACCCTCGTACACATCATCCTTGCCTGGGGGCAGAGCCTTCATGTCCTCCGCAGCGCCAGAAACATCCTGCACGGCGGGGGCATCGCTGCCCTGCCGGCCAGCGTGTGACGCCGGGGGGGCGAGCAGATCGGGGGCAAGCTCCTTGCCCACCATGATGACGGAATTGGCCAGAGCCTTTTCAAGCCAGCGTTCAAAAGCCTCGGACATCTTCTGCTCCCGCAGGATGCCTTCCACCAGCGGATAGGCCTCCACCAGGGTAATGTGCGCTGGCGGGCGGCTTTCAATCAGCCCAAGGCTGCGCCACAGGCCTTCTTCCTGCCGCACGGGGGCGCACTGTCCCGGTTTAAGACTGGCAGCTGCCTTGCGCCATCCCTGAGGCAGATCGGCTGGCCGCACATTCTGGCACTGGAGCTGCACCTTGCTGCGCGCCTCGCTCATGCCGCCGGGAAACACCGCGCAAAAGCCTTCCACGTCCTTGCGCGATTCACCAGAAATCAGGCAGACGCGCAGAGTTTCCGGCATCTGAAAATCGTCTTCGTGGGTCTGGTAGTAGTCGCGCAGTTCGGGCAGCGAAACACGGATGCCAGCTGCAAGAACCCGCTTTTCAAATGTGAGCATGGAGAGATGGTCAAGCAGCAAAGCCCGCCATTCTGAAGGGTCGATAGATTCTTCAGCCAGATATTTTTCCAGCCCGTCAGCGCCGCCGTAATCATTCCTGACTTCTGCCATGGCTGTATCCAGCATGGCAGGGCTGACCGACATCTGGAGCCGCTGCAAATCCTGCCGCACCAGAGCGTAAATGATCAGAGTGCCCAGCCCTTCGCCGTATTCGCGCCGCATGTTTTCCAGCGATGGAGTGCGCATGGCCCCAAGAGAAGGAGAACGGCTGTCGAGCAGGGTCTGCAATCTGCGCAAGCTGATGGGCTCGCCATTGACTGTAGCCACCACGCCGTCGGGGAGCCGGGTTTCAAAACAGGCCGCCAGCAGCAGGCAAAAAGAGCAGGCCAGCGCCACGCCTAGTGGGCGGGCCAGTCGGGCAGACCGAGCGACGTTCTGGAAAAAACGCGCCAAAGCTATGAGGGGCTGCATGAATCCGTCCACCATTTTTCCCATATATTCAGACCAGTTCTATGACCTGAAAAAAAGACACAGCCACAAACCAGCACCTATGCCCCGGCTTTAACACGAATACCTTCAAGGGCGGTACGCAACCTGTCCAACCCTTCGGGGAACGAAACATCAGACGGCATTGGCAGATGCAGCCCGGCAGGCGGCAGCATGCGCGCGTCCTTCATGGAAGCCGTAAGGGCTACTATGCGCTCAGGCTGCACGGCGGTCTGCCCGTCCGGCCAGACAAGCCGCACATGGTTGATGTGCACATCGGCCTTTTGCACCTGCAACTCTGTGAGGAACTGCTTGAAATCCAGCACGGCAAGGAAGTTGCGCAGTTCTTCGGGGAAGGGGCCAAACCTGTCGCGTATGCCAAGGGCCGCTTCCTCACGCGCCGCGCCGCCAGAGGCCGATGTGAGCGTTTTGTAGCAGCGCAGCCTTTCGCGCCCGTCCTCAATGTACGATGCGGGAATATGCGCAGGCAAGCCCAAAGTAAGTTCCGTCTCCACGGTCTGCGCTTCAGGCGTCCCCTTGAGGCGGCCCACGGCCTCCTCAAGCATTTCGAGGTACAGATCAAGGCCCACGCGGCACATGTGGCCCGACTGCACTTCGCCGAGGATATTGCCCGCGCCGCGCAGGCGCAGGTCTTCCATGGCGACCTGAAAACCGGCCCCCAGGTAATCCATATCCATAATGATGCGCAGGCGTTCCTCCGCAATGGAGGTGAGGCGCTCCGCATCCGGCACTACAAAAAAGGCATAGGCCTGCCTGTCGCTGCGGCCCACCCGGCCCCGCAGCTGATAGAGCTGCCCAAGGCCGAACATCTGGGCCTGATCCACTACCAGCGTATTGGCGCGGGGAAAATCCAGCCCGGATTCAACAATGGAGGTGCATACCAGCACATCAAGCTCGCCATGCCAGAACTTGTGCATGGTGTCTTCAAGCTCGGTTTCAGACATCTGCCCGTGCGCCATGCCTACCCGGGCCGTGGGCACAAGGGTGTGCACGTACTCGGCCACCCGCTCCAGGCCCTGCACACGGTTATAGACCCAGAACACCTGGCCTTCGCGCTCGATCTCGCGTTCCAGCACCTTGCGCAGCACGGAATCATCCCGCCGCAGCACAGCCGAAGCCACAGGCTTGCGATCCTGCGGCGCGGTTTCAATGATGGAAAGCTCGCGTATGCCGGACATGGAAAGCTGCAAGGTGCGCGGAATGGGCGTGGCTGTCAGGGTGAGCACGTCCACGTTCTTTTTAAGGGCCTTGAGTTTTTCCTTATGGCGCACGCCGAAACGCTGTTCTTCATCCAGAATCAGCAGGGCAAGATTGGGAAGTTTGACGTCGCTTGAAAGTACGCGGTGGGTGCCGATGAGAATATCCACCTGCCCGGTGGCCGCAGCCTTGAGCACTTCCTTTTGCTTTGGGCGCGTCACAAAGCGGCTGAGCAGCCCCACATTGACGGGAAAGCCCGCCAGACGGGCGCGGAAGGTCTGGTAATGCTGCTCGGCAAGCACCGTGGTGGGGCAAAGCAGCACCACCTGACGCCCCTCGGAAGCGGCGCGGAAGGCTGCGCGCAGGGCAACTTCCGTTTTACCGAAGCCCACGTCGCCGCATACGAGCCTGTCCATGGGCTGGGACTTGTCCATGTCGTCAAGCACGTCCTGAATGGCCTTGGCCTGATCAGGGGTTTCTTCAAAGCCGAACGTGGCCTCAAATTCGTGGTACAGCTCGCCCGGAGGGTCATATCGGAAGCCCTTGGTCACCTTGCGGTAGGCATACATTTCCACAAGGTCGGCGGCGATCTTTTCAATGGCCTTGCGGGCCTTCTCCTTGCCCGAAGTCCAGCCTGTGCCGCCCAGCCGGTCCAGCGCGGGTTCCACGCCTTCCGAACCCTTGAACCGCTGGATAAGCCCCATCCGGTCGGCAGGCACGTAGAGCTTGTCGCGCCCGGAGTATTCGATAAGCAAAAAGTCGTTGGCAACAGCGTTGACATCCATATGGTGCAGCCCGGCAAAACGGCCAATGCCGTAATCGCGGTGCACCAGCAGATCGCCAGCCTTGAGATCGTCAAAGGAATCCAGCCCCTTGAAAACGCGCGACGAAACGCGAGGCGTTTTTTCCGCCTTGGGGTACAGGATATCCTCGCCCAGAACCAGGGCGTTGTCCCACGCCAGATCCGCGCCCTGGCGGAAGGGCGAAACAAGAGCAAAAAGACCACGCTGGTCGGGTGCATAGCGCTGGGCAGGAAGGATGCCGTCCTGTTCTGCCAGTTTCAGAAACTTGGCTCGGCTGCGACCAGATGAAAAACTCAGCACCACCTGTCTGCGCGCGCCCTGCCACTCCTTGAGAGCGGTGGCAAGATGCTGCCAGGGGCGATCCTGCGCGCCGGAAAGAGGAAAAAGATCGCTGAAGGAATGCAGAGTCCTTTCCGCAAAATCCAGACCGCGCTCTTCCACACCCATGACCAGAGGTTCGGCGTACACGCGCTGAAAGGCGTTCCACGGCGCAGGCTGCGAACTTTTGCGCAGGGCCAGCGATGCCGGTTGAGGCAGGGGCGCGTCCTCGGCCTCAAGCCGCTCCTTGAGTGCAAGGCGGCCATCCCGCAGGGCCTCGGCGCTGTCGGCCTCGCCGGGCAGCAGCCACAGGCAGTCCTGCGGCAGCCAGTCTTCGAGCAGGCTGGGAGCTTCTACGGCGCAGCCGGGCAGCAGGCCCGCTCCGCCAGCATCCAGCGATTTTTTAAAGGAATAGCAGTCATTTTCGCCAATGCGGCCTTCGGCAAACATGCGGTCAAAACGCTTGCGCGCAGCCTCGGTCTCGCGCGCATCAAAGGCCAGCGGGCTGACAGGCAGCAGGGTCAGTTCGTCGCATCCTTGCAAAGACCGTTGGGTCTCCGCGTCAAAGAAGCGCATCTCCTCCAGCGTGTCGCCAAAAAATTCCAGCCGCACGGGGCGGGCATAGCCAGAGGGGTACAAATCAAGGATGTCGCCGCGCCGGGCCATTTCGCCGGGCCGCGTGACCATGGCAACGCGCTCGTACCCCCACTCCACCGCCTGCTCCAGCAGCAGCTCAGGGGCGTAATCGCTGCCCTTGCCAAGCTCCAGCGTGCGCGTGTGGAAAAAATTGACCGGCATGTAGCGCAACAGCAGGCTTTCAACGCTGACCACCAGCACTCGCGGTTTGCCAAGGGTGAGGGAATACAGCGCGGCAAGCCGGGCAGCCCATGAGGGCTTGTCCTGCCACTGGCTCAGGGCTGGCAGCCCCAGACAGGGCCACTGCCATGCAGGGCGCACAACTGCCGGATCCGCCAGAGAAATTTCGGGAGAAAACAGGGCCGCAAGGGAGCGGGCCGCGTGAAATTCTTCGCGGGTGCGGGCCACAAGAGCCACGCTGCGCCCTTTGTCCAGAGCCTCGCAGGCAAGGCGGCAGCGCGTGACCATGCCGCTGCGTTCCAGATATATCTGCCTGTCGTTGCTTGAGAGCAATGCGCCGAAAGTGTCCATGAACCTGTGGGGGTTATATAACAGCACAAGGGGCAGCCTGCGCCGCCCCGACGATAAACGGTCAAACCTGGCGGCAGCCGGAGGCCACCGCCAGGTTTGCAAGTCATTTGCTTCTAGTGTCCGCAGCCGCCGCCGCAGCTGCTGCAACCACCGCCCGTCTGGGGCAGGGGCACCGTGGGTTCAACTGTGAAACCCGCGTAGGAAAGATCAATCTTCACGCCTTCAACCTGAGCAAGAAGCTCCTTGTTGATGCAGAAGGTGAATCCGCCCTGATCTTCGCTCATATCTTCATCCGTCGCGGCGTCCAGGGCAAGGGCCAGATGGGGCCCGCTGCACCCGCCGGGGGCGAGGTAAACGCGAATGGTGCTTTTTTCCTTACCTTCAAAAAAGGCCGCCAGTTCCTTCTGGGCGCTTTCGGTCAGTTCAAGCATGGTTCCTCCGATGTTTTTCGATACGCTCGATATGTATATTATATGGTAGAGTAACGAAAAACAGGCTGGCCTGCTTCGTCCGGCCAGCGGGAAACCACCCCGCCTTACGCGTTGCTGCCGCAGCCGCTCGAGCAGCTGCTGCAACCACCGCTGTTGCCTTCAGAAGCGAAGGGCACTACGGGTTCAACCGCAAAGCCCATGTAGGTTAAATCAATTTTTACACCCTGCACTTCTGACAGAAGAGCACTGTTGATGCAGAAGGTGTAGCCGGCCTGTTCCTCGGTTTGATCCTGGTCGTTAGGCTCATCCAGAGCCAGGGCAAGGCGCGGGCCGCCTCAACCTGCGGTCATGTAGACCCGGATGGGATCCTTTTTCTTGCCGGTAAAGAACGAATCCAGTTCCTTACGGGCGCTGTCGGTCAATTCGATCATACGTCCTCCATGATTCGAGTGTTTTACTAACTAAGGTCATGCGTGGGGCTTGTCAATTACCGCAGGGCTTTTCTTTAAAGCCGAAAACAGCTAGAATGACGGGCATATCCACCCTTGGAGGAACCATGTCCACGACCCGGTTACTGGAAAAAGACGAAATGGCGCGCGTACTTGAACGCCTCGCCTCGCAGATACTTGAACGCCACGCGGCATGCCAGGATGTGATGCTTGTGGGCATCGAACGGCGCGGCGCAGACCTGGCCCGGCGCATAGCTGTCCTGCTGCAAACGCGCCTTGACCGCGTCATCCCCCTCGGAACCCTGGATATCAATCTGTACCGCGATGACTGGACAAGCCTTGTGGGCAAGCCCAGCATCGGGCAGTCCCGCATTACCGAAAGCGTGGACGAAAAGGTTATCATCCTGATTGACGATGTGCTTTACACCGGGCGCACCATCCGCGCCGCCCTCGAGGCCCTGCTCGACTACGGCCGCCCCCGCTGCGTGGAACTGCTGACCCTTATCGACCGTGGTCACCGCGAGCTGCCCATCCATGCGGATTATGTGGGCCGCGTCATCAATACCAGCAGGCAGGAACACGTGGACGTCATGCTCGCCGAGCGCGACGGCGAAGACAGCGTGAACCTGACCACCGCATCGTAAAACAGACGCGAAAGATTGCCCCAGCGGCAGGCACGGCCCTACAAACTGCCCGGCCCGGAAAGAGCCTCAACAGGGCTTTGCCGAGTCATAAACCGCGCACAGGAACAGAATTCATTCACCACGCTGACGTGCCGCCCCCCATCGGGCGGCAGCAAATACAGAACAGAGGAAACCATGCCCAAGCGCAAAACCTGACGCACAGCAAGGAGCTTCACGTTGTGGAGCTTACGCGAACGGCGGTCCGGTTTGGGGCTGGCGCATGGCTTCTCTGCCCTGCACCACTGACCCGACAAATCCTCCGTTCGCGCTGCCGTTTCATACATCGGCTTCGCCACGGGCCTGTGGCCCAAAAAGGAGGATTTCATGAAACCAGGCTTCAACTTTTTCTCCACCACAACAGGCATCATTGCCACCGGGCTTGTGTTCGGCGTGCTTGCCGTATTGCTCCAGCAAATGGGCAATCCCGGCAACATGGGCATCTGCGTGGTCTGCTTTAACCGCGATATCGCTGGCGCTCTGGGCTTTCACCGCGCTGCCGTCGTGCAGTACCTGCGGCCCGAAATCATGGGCATGGTGCTTGGCGCATTCGGCGCGGCGCTGGCCTTTGGCGAATACAAGCCGCGCGGCGGCTCGGCCCCCATCACCCGCTTTTTGCTTGGGGGCATAGCGGGTATTGGCGCGCTGGTCTTTCTGGGTTGCCCCTGGCGAGTTATTCTGCGCCTGGCTGGCGGCGACGCCTTTGCACTCTTTGCCCTTGCGGGCCTGATCTGCGGCGTGGGCATTGGCACCATTTTTTTCCGCATGGGCTTTTCACTTGGTCGCAGTCAGGGCCAGAGCAAAATTTCCGGTCTGGTGCTGCCCGGCATCATGCTTTCCTTCGTGGCCCTGTATCTGCTCAATCCGCAGGTGGCAGAACAGCCGCAGAGCGGCGTACTCTTCTATTCCGTCAAAGGGCCCGGCGCACAGCATGCACCCTTTATACTCTCCATTGGCGTGGGGCTGATAGTGGGCTTTCTGGCCCAGCGCAGCCGCTTCTGCACCATGGGAGCCCTGCGCGACGTGATGCTGTTCAAGCAATGGCATCTGGCACTGGGATTTCTGGCCATGCTGGGCGCGGCCCTTGTTCTGAACCTGTATTTCGGCGCGTTCAAGCCCGGCTTTGAAAACCAGCCTATCGCCCAGCCCGACAACCTCTGGAACTTCCTCGGCATGGCTACTGCCGGTCTGGCCTTTGCGCTGGCGGGCGGCTGCCCTGGCCGTCAGCTCTTTATGGCTGGCGAGGGCGACAACGACGCCGCTGTATTTGCCGTTGGCCTGATCGTTGGCACCGCTGTTGCCCATAACTTCGGCTTGGCCTCCAGCCCCGCAGGGGTCGGCCCTCACGGCATGGCAGCCACCCTTGCCGGTCTTGCCATCTGCCTGTGCATCGGATTTTTCAACTGCAAGAGAGGTGCGTAATGTCTACCACCATCGACACCCGAGGGCTTTCCTGCCCGCAGCCCGTACTCATGTTTCTTACCGCTGCCAAGGCCGATGAACAGGGGCCTTTCAGCGTATTGGTGGATAACGACGCCAGCCTTGAAAATGTCAGCCGCGCTGCCCGCAACCGGGGATTTGCCGTCAGCACCACTGAAGAGGGCGAAGGCATAACGCGCATAGACATCCGCAAGGATTAACAGTCGGATTGGCGAACTGGTGGCGCGGGTGAGCAAAACGCCCGCGCCGCCGCTGTCGCCTTGGTCTGTCAATGATGACTGCAAGCTGCAATTCCCCAGCCCTCGGCACGAGTGCTGCAACATATCCGGCAAGCCAGACGTATCGGGAGAAATCATGACGCAGAACAGTTCCCAGAGCAGCCTGCTGCAGGGCTTTGCGCAAAAACTGCGCGGCCTGTTTTCTCCCGGCGGCAAAGATTCGGATATGGATGCTCGCGGCGGCGGCAAACGCGGTTGCAACGACCGAGGTCTGCTGGTTTTTGACCACACTGGCGAGGTTATCCGCGCCGAGCGCCTGCTGTGCAAGGCCGGGTTGGATGTGGAAGTAAAGGGGCCGCCGCCGGAACTGCGCACAGGGTGCGACATGGTGGTGGTTTTTGAACTGGTGAGTCAGGCGCGCGTTCTGGATGTTCTGGAGCGGGAAGGTCTTGAGCCCCGTCAGGTGGTCAGCGCCCACGATGTGCTGCTGGAGCCTGTGTCCCTGTTTCAGATAAAACATCTGGATGACCGCTGGCTGATGGTACGCGCCGCCAATATGAAAATTACCCTTGATGCTGCTGACGGACGCATTGTGAATATTTCAGGCGGCGGCTGCCCTGATGTGCCGTGGGTGGCGCATCGGCTGTGCGGCCTGCGCCTTGATGAAGCCCCGGAACCCCTGTCCCTGGGGCAGACCCTCTGCTGCTACAGCCTGCAAAAGGCCTTTGAAGAACTGCGGAGGCAAGTCGCATGTGGTGCATAGCAGGGACCTTGCCCGACCCGGATTTTGCCCTCTGCCCTGCTGGTCTTGAGGCCGAAAGCACGGTTGCAGGCGGGCTGCTCCTCCTGCCGGATGGCCAGGCCGTACCTGTGCAGCGAGGCACTGCGGCCCTTGCCGCCACAGCCATTCTTGCCTGCAAGGAACTGGGCATTGCGCCGCCGCGTCTGCTGCTGGCGGGCGACCCTGGTTCCGGCGCGGGCAGCCGCGCCATTTACGCATGGCTGGAACAGAATCTGACAGGCATTGCCCCAGCAGGGCTGACCTTTCACTATCTTTTCCCTGATCAAGATTGGCACAACCGGGTGCTCATGGCCGCTCAGGCCCTTGCCGTGCCGCCAATAATGGTTGCAGATGCGGGCTTTATGTATGTGGCGAAAATGAGCGGTTATGCCGATGCCTATGATCTTTTTACGCCGGATCTGGGCGAGCTGGCCTTTCTGGCAGATGAAAAAGCCCCCCACCCCTTTTATACGCGGGGTTTTCTGCTGGCTCGCGAGGATGACGTGCCGCCGCTTTTGCAACGCGCTCTTGAGCATGGCAACTGCCCAAAAAATCTGATTATCAAGGGATCAAAAGATTACATAGTTGTGGATGGCCGCGTAATCGCCACGGTGGACGCGCCCTCGGTTCCGGCCATGGAATGCATTGGCGGCACGGGCGATCTGGTGACAGGGCTTGCAACGGCGTTCTTGTGCGGCGGCGCGGCAATGGACGAGGCCTGCACGGCGGCGGCCCGCATGGCGCGCCTGCTGGCGCAAGTCTGCGCGCCCAACCCCGGCACCCAGATTGGCGAACTGATTGAAATGCTGCCAGAAGCCATGCGCGGTGCGCGCTCAGTGTGGCCGACCACTCTTTCTGCCGCATCCATCTAGTCCGCGCCGCAAGGCTCAGCCCGCGCGTGATCAGACTCGTGCAGACAAGTGCAGCCCCTACCCGCCGGATCAGCAGACCCAGCAAGCCCGTTTACAAAGAAGAGGCCCTCCGTAAGCACGGAAGGCCTCTTCTTTAATAAAACGCTCTGCAATAACGATAGGCGTTCAGCGCGCTACCCGTGATGCACGGCCTTTTGCCGCCGGGCGCGTAACCGCAAGGCAACGCGCCACAGCCAGCCAGCTGCCAGCCCCACGGCAATGCCAAGAAAATCAAGCAATGTTTGCGCGGCCATATGCGGGCGGTCAAAACCCCAGGCAGCGGCTTTATTCCAGGAGGGATGATAAAGCGCCCAGGCAATGAACGCCATCAAAGCCAGCACACCCAATGCACCGAACAGCCAGTAACCGGGGATGGGTTCTTCCCAGAAAAAGGACGAGCGGTAAAAACGCCGCCGGGCCATGCATACAGTCAGCAGCACAATACTGACCATGGATGCGGTGATCCACGAAAAACCGTTGAGCAATGCTCCCGCAATCCCCAGACACAGACACAGCACCGCCAGCTGGAATCCGCGCGACTGCCGCCGCTCAAGCCCGTATGAAACAAAGAGCAGCATGGCGCCCGAAATAGCCGTAAGAAAATGCCCCACAGCCAGCGCCTCATAAGGAATCATGCTGCGCAGAGCGTGCAGCATGTGCTTACCTGGCGGCAGCATGGCGCAGACAAGCAGAATCACGCCCGCTGCAAAAACCATATAGGCAGAAATGGAGTGCGAGAGTACAGAAAGCCAGCGGCCAGTTTCGCGCAGCATGTCGCTTCGTTGGCGCACCTCGTAAACAGCCAGCAGCAATGCGGCTGCCAGCAACGGAATGATAAAGTAAATGATGCGGAACAGCAGCACCGCCGCAAACACGGCCTGCGCCTGTGTTGTATGGGTAAGGTGCAGAATGACAAGCTCAAAAACGCCAACCCCGCCGGGGATGTGCGTAAGCACCACTGCCACCTGGGCCATGAGGTAGCTTGGCAGAAAATCAAGAAACGATATGCCCATGTTGCCGGGCAGCAACACGTACATGCAGCCCGCTGCGGCGATAATGTCCACCCCGGCCACAATGGCCTGAGCAAAGGCGATATGCGGCGGCGGAAAGACAAATTCCTTGCCAAACAGGTGTACGGGCTTGCGCACGGTACAGCATAAAATCAGGTAGGAGCAGGCAATAAGCAGCAGCACCACGCCCAGAATGCGCACGTCTGTCATGGGCATTTTTGCCAGCAGATCATCAGGAATGACAGGCGGGCTTATGATAAAAATCAACCCGCACAGCCCCAGTGCGCCAACCCAGAATGTAACCGCCAGCATCAGCACCAGACGCACAATCTCTGCCAGCGAAAAACCCCAGGCCGAATAAAACCGGTAACGCACGCTGGTACCGCCCAGCAGCGCGCCAAAGTTGTAGCTCACAGCCTGCCCCACAAATGAAACAAGCCCCACGCGGGGCAAAGGCAGGGTTTTGTGAATGGCCTTGAGCGCCAGCCAGTCGTAGCCCACAAGAATGATGTAATTGACCACCATCAGCAGCAACGAGCAGAGAATCCGCCCGTGCGATATCTGGCTTATACTTTCGCGAATCTGGGCTATGCTGTAACTTTTAAGCTTATGGTACAAAAGGTACACAGCCAGAAAAAACACCGCCGTGACAAGCACCGACCCAAGATAACGCAAATATTTTTTCATAGTCTGCCGTTGTTCATACAGTTGTTATATGACGCTCAAACCAAGCGTTTTACGCAGCTCTTCCGTGCTGGCGCAAGCGCCTGCCGCGTTGGGCGCAGCTCCAACATATACGCTGGCTCACTGCCGCGCAAGCCTGAACCTCATGTCGATTACATGACATTATGTCTTCCCCAGCCCGCGCGCTTCTGGGCTTGACCGTTTTGCGCCCAGTAGGTAGGGTGAACTTGCTGTTACGGATAATTACCCGGTTAACACAGCCGGGTTTAGCGCACAGTCACTGCGGCCCGTGCAGCCTTTTTTCGGAAAATACCCCCCATTGCTTGCTCCGCTGCCTGGGCAGCGGCGCTTTTTTTTCGTTTGTGAGGTCAGATTATGGCAACCATGACAAGCATCCCCATTTCCGTGCAAGGCTACAAAAAGCTGGAAGACGAACTGGCCCGCCTGAAGAGCGAACGGCCCGCCATCATCCAGGCCATCAAAGAAGCCCGTGAAGAAGGCGACCTGCGAGAAAACGCCGGGTACGACGCCGCGCGGGAACGTCAGGGCATGGCTGAAGCCCGCATCAAATACATTGAATCCCGCATGGCGCTCTATCAGGTCGTTGATCTTGATTCCCTGAAGGGCGACAAGGTCATCTTTGGTTCCACGGTTGAGGTTGAGGATGTGGACAGCGGCGAAGCACGCTCCTTCACCATTCTCGGCCCCGATGAGGCCGACCCCGCCAAGGGTTCCATCTCGTTCCTTTCCCCTGTGGGTCAGGCCCTGCTGGGCCGCGAAGTAGGCGATGAAGTGACCGTGGATATTCCGCGTGGCCGCGTTACCTATGAAGTGATCAACATCAGCTTTAAAGGCAGCAACGTGTTGAACTAGGGCCGAGGGCTGCCCTGGTCTCCACCAGCCGACGCCGCGCCTTTCTGGCTTCGCGGCAACGGTTTTATCCCAGACGTATTTTCCGCAGCGCGTCAACGCGCAAACATACCGCAGTGTGACTATATGGCGCGCTCCGGCCTCTCTGCACAACCGCAGGGCGGCGGGGCGCGCCTGACAAAAACTTTCCGGGCGGGCCGTTGCGCCGTGATGGCGCACTGGCATATGCCACACGGCTGCCAGCCCTGACCCGCGCGGGCGTATTTATACCTTTGCGCCTCTTGGCAGACCCCGCCCGCTTTTGCTACTCTTGCGCGTTCCAACGTTCCGGCGCTGGTCAAAAAGCCGCGCCCACATAACCCAAGGCTTACCATGACTTTAACGCTGCCGCGTCTGCTCTACCTCTTAGCCGCGCTCGCGCTGTATATGCTGCTCTGGCACAATCCGGTGACCATATTCATGGCGGCCTGTCTGTCATGCCTTTCGTTGCCGCTTTACCGGACACTACAAATGAAGGGCCGGATGTGGCGCAAACGCCTTGAAAAAACCCGGAGCGGCCCCCGCTGGCGCAAATTCCGGCTTAGTCTTTCAAGCAGCCTGCCCCTCTATGCTTACATAACCACTCTCCTCTCTTCCATATTAATTCCCATTGCCATGCTCGCCCTGCTGGTGACGCCCCAGGCGGCGGCTGGTTTTGCGCGCCTGCGCGAGCTGCAAGCCAACAATTTTCAGTTGCCGCCCGAGTGGGTGGCCAATATTCAGCAATGGCGGCTAAGCCTTGCAGAATATCCGCGCGCAGAAAAGATGGTCAGCGACTTTCTGCAAAAACTGGATGCGTTTTTTGGCGATGCCATGAGCCTGCTTTTGAGCCGAAGCATGGACTTTCTCGGCGGCACCATGACAGTGCTGTGGACAAGCTTTTTGTTCTTTACGCTCACGGTGATCTTTACCACCTATGCCCGCCACATCCGCAAAATTTCCGGCAGGATATTCCACATACCCCAAGCAATGCTCTGCCGCTTTACGGCTGCCATCCACCGGGCATTGCGAGGTATTCTGCTGGGCATTGTGCTGGTGGCTGCGGCGCAGGGCATTTTGTGCGGCATTGCCTTTGCTTTTGCAGGGGTACGCCAGCCAGCATTCTGGGGCCTGCTTGCCACGCTCGTGGCTCCCATTCCCGCCATTGGCACGGCCATAGTGTGGGTGCCGCTTTGCCTTTCGCTCTGGTTCACGGGCAACAGCATGGCCGCTGTGGGCCTGGCCCTTTGGGGCGTTGTGGTGGTGGCTGGCGTGGACAACATTCTGCGTCCGCTCTTTTTGCAGCAGGGCATCAAGGCCCCGTTCTTTGTATTGATCATCGCCATTCTTTGCGGTCTGGCGAGCTTTGGGCCGGTAGGCCTAATTGTGGGTCCTGTGCTGCTGGCTTTTGCCATTCAGGCAGTGGAAGAAGGCAACCGCACCTATAGGCACAATGGATAAGATAGACACCATACATTCCGGTTTTGGCAGGCTTGCCCCCGGGGATCAGCCCGGCAAACTTCCGCAAGACGCCACCCCTCGCAGTGCGGGGTTTGCGCCGTCAGCTCTGAGATGCTTGCGGCGCATGGCGGTATTCAGCATCCTTTTTTGCGCCGTATGCGTCACGCTGCTTTCAGGTGCAACAGAATCTCGTGCAGCCAGAGGCGTGCGCGCGGCTATTCTGGTCAACATGGATACTGGCAAAGTGCTTTTTGAAAAAAACGCAGACATGTCCATCCCGCCTGCATCGCTCACCAAGGTGATGTCCATGTTCCTGACCATGGATGCCGTCAGCGCCAACCGGTTGAGCCTTGACGAAAAAATCCGCATCACGCCTGCCGCGTCCACCGTGGGCGGCTCGTCCATGCACCTCCGCAACGGGGAGCGCGTGGCGGTCAGGCAACTGCTCACCGGCGCTGCCGTTGCATCCGGCAATGACGCCATTACGGCGCTTGCCCTGCGTGTGGCTGGCAACGAGCGACAGTTCGTGCGCGCCATGAATCAAAAAGCCAAAGGGCTGGGCTTGAACCGCACGGAATTCAAGAATCCCACAGGGCTGCCCGCCGCAGGGCAGCGCTCCACCCCCCGCGATATTGCCAGCCTGACCCGCGCCTACCTTCGCGCCCACCCCGGCGCGCAAAAATTTCACAGCACCCGCGTTTTTACTCACAGGAACAGACAAATGGCCAATACAAACGCGCTGCTCGGCTCTGTGCGCGGCGTCAATGGCCTTAAAACAGGCTGGACTGTGGCTTCGGGCTACAATCTTATTGTTACAGCCCAGCGCGGCAATACCCGCATCCTGGCTGTGGTTATGGGCGGCACAAGCCGCAATGCCAGGGATGCCATGGCAACACGGCTGATCGAAGCAGGCTTTGACGGCGGCGGCGACCCAAAGAAAATCCGGCGCGCCATGGGCTACAGACGCTAAAAAAAATCTCAAAGATTCAAGATAGTTTTGTAGTAAAGAGGTTGTGAGAAACTGGCCGGATATCTGGCCGATTTCCACGACCTTTTTATTTTTGGTACGCCAGTGCGCCACGCATTGCTGCTTAGTATCGAACAAGGGATATATAAAATGATGCAGCCATGAATGCGGCCACGCAGGGGCCACAGACGTACATGCCCCAAACAGAAAATCCGTCTGACGCAGTCTACAGCAGTCATGCGCAGACTGCTTCCCGCCCTGCACAGTTCCCCGCGCTAAGAGAATTTTTGGCTGTTGACAAGAAAGGCGGATTCTCTGCGCGGGGAGCGCACATAGACACGTGCATGACCCAAGCAGAAAGCCCGCCTGACGCAGTTAAGCAGGTTCACCCTTGCCCTCTAAGACAAAGACACAGGCGCTAGGTGGATTTTTGGGCGCTGACAAGAAAGGCGGTTTTTCTGCGCGGGGAGTGCACACAGACGTGCATGACCCAAGCAGAAAAACCGCCTGACGCAGTCAGCGGTCAAAAAGACCCTAGCGCCCCAGAGCTTGCTCCAGATCGGCGATAATATCATCCACATGCTCAACGCCCACAGAGAGGCGCACCATGCCGGGGGTAATACCGGCTTCGCGCAGCTGATCATCGGTCAGCTGGCGGTGGGTGGAGCTGGCGGGATGGAGAACGCAGGTGCGGATGTCGGCCACGTGAACCTGGAGGGATATCATTTTAAGGCTGTCGATAAAACGCGCGCCGGCTTCCCGTCCGCCTTTGAGGGAGAGGGAGATGACGCCGCTGCACCCATTGGGCATGTACTTGTCGGCCAGGGCTTTTTGCGGGTGGCCGGGCAGGCGCGGATAATTGACGGATTCCACGGCGGGATGCTTTTCCAGATAGGCGGCGACGGCTTCGGCGTTGCGGCAGTGGCGTTCCATGCGCAGGGGCAGGGTTTCGAGGCCCTGATTGATGTAGAACGCGCCCTGAGGGCTCTGGCAGCAGCCCATATCGCGCATGAGCTGCACGCGCGCCTTGACGATGTAAGCGGCCTTGCCAAAGGCCTGGGAATACACGAGGCCGTGGTAGGAAGGATCGGGTTCGGTAAATTCGGGAAACTTGCCGGAGGCCCAGTCAAAGTTGCCGCTGTCCACGATGACGCCGCCCACCTGAAGGGCGTGGCCGTCCATATATTTGGTGGTGGAATGAACTACGATGTCGGCCCCGAATTCAAAGGGGCGGCAAAGCACGGGCGTGGCAAAGGTATTGTCGATGATCAGGGGCAGCCTGTGCCTGTGGGCCAGCTTGGCAAAGCGTTCAATATCCAGCACATCCATGGAGGGGTTGGAGAGCGTTTCGCCGAACACGGCGCGCGTGTTGGGGCGGAAGGCCTCTTCCAGCTCGGCCTCGGAGGCGGTTTGATCCACAAAGGTGACTTCAATGCCCAGCTTTTTGAGGGTAACGGCAAAAAGGTTGAACGTGCCGCCGTAAATGCTGGCGGCGCTTACCACATGGTCGCCGCTCTGGGCCACATTGAGCAGGGACAGCATGCTTGCCGCCTGACCGGACGAGGTGCACAGCGCGCCAACGCCGCCTTCAAGAGCGGCAATTTTCTGCTCCACGGCGTCAACCGTGGGGTTGCCAAGGCGGGAGTAAAAAAAGCCCGCTTCGGCAAGATCAAAAAGCTTCGCCACTTCGGCGGTGGTGGCGTACTTAAAGGTCGTGCTCTGCACTATGGGCAGAACGCGGGGTTCGCCATTGCCCGGTTCATAGCCCGCGTGCAGACAAAGAGATTCCGTTTTCATGCCGTCCTCTGCTGTGCTTGTGTTGGAATTTGTCGCATGTTCCCGGCTGCAATGCCGTGCGATTCAGGCACCGTAGCGCAAGCAAAGGGGCGAGGCAACCACCAAGCCTGCCTGAGAAATTTCCTGTACGGCTGATGAAGAGAAAGCAAAAAAAGTTCCTTCCTATTGACCGTTTGCATGTAGAAGTATAGGATTCTAAGAAGCAGGTGGTCGCCCTGTGGCGTGAGGCATTCTGGGGATAGCCATGACAATACGCTCTGTGACGCACTGCCCGAGTTTCTGATTTTTGTTTGCTGACAGCGCCGCAAAAAGAGCGGCCTTTCGTACGTTGTAGCGCCGCTGTCTTGATGCGGAGTTGGCGCAATTTTGTTGCGCCGCAAGCGGGCCCTGTGGCGGGGCCGAGCAAAGCCTTTCACTCACTTTTGCCAGGAGGCTATTATGCGTATTGCCGTGGGTCTGGGCAAAAAAGGCGGAGAAGAGCGTTTAGAGCGCCAGGGCATAAGCCGCCGTGACTTCATGAAATTCTGCACGGCGGTGGCGGTGACGATGGGCTTTGGCCCCTCGTTCGCCTCCGAGGTGGCCGCTGCGCTGACCGGACGTCGTCCTTCAGTGGTGTATTTGCACGCCGCTGAATGCACGGGCTGTTCCGAAGCGCTGCTGCGCACTTACAAACCCTTTATTGATGCCGTCATTCTTGACACCATCTCTCTTGACTACCACGAAACCATCATGGCCGCCGCTGGCGAAGCCGCCGAACAGGCCCTGCATGCCGCCGTGGAAAATCCCAATGGCTTTGTCTGTATGGTCGAAGGCGCCATTCCTACGGGCATGGACAACAAGTATGGCTACATTGGCGGTCATACCATGTACGACATCTGCAAAGAAATTCTGCCCAAGGCCAAGGCCGTGGTCAACATCGGCACCTGTGCCTGCTACGGCGGCGTTCAGGCTGCCAAGCCGAACCCCACCGGCGCCAAGGGCGTGAACGAATGCTTTGCCAGCCTGGGCGTCAAGGGCATCAATATTCCCGGCTGCCCCCCCAACCCCCTCAATATGGTCGGCGCACTTGTGGCCTTCTTGCAGGGCCAGAAGATTGAACTGGACGAACTGGGCCGCCCGCTCATGTTCTTTGGTCAGAGCGTGCATGACCTTTGCGAACGCCGCAAGCACTTCGACGCCGGCGAGTTTGCGCCTTCCTTCAATTCGGAAGAAGCGCGCAAGGGCTGGTGCCTTTACGAAGTGGGCTGCAAAGGCCCGCAGACGTACAACAACTGTCCCAAGGTTCTCTTCAATGAGACCAACTGGCCGGTGGCTGCCGGGCATCCCTGCATTGGTTGCAGCGAACCCGGTTTCTGGGACGAAATGTCGCCGTTCTACCAGAACTAGGGGGAATCATGAGCCAGATCAAACAAACGCCCCAGAGCAGCTACACCGGGCCCATTGTGGTGGACCCGCTGACCCGCATCGAAGGGCATCTGCGTATTGAAGTTGAAGTTGAAGGCGGCAAAATCAAGGACGCCCGCAGCTGCGGCACACTTTACCGTGGCCTTGAAGTCATCCTGAAGGGCCGCGATCCGCGTGATGCCCAACACTTCACCCAGCGCACATGCGGCGTCTGCACCTACACGCACGCCCTTGCTTCCACCCGCGCGCTTGAAGACGCTATCAACAAGCCCATTCCGGCCAACGCCACCTATATCCGCAACCTCGTCATGGCCATGCAGTTCATGCATGACCACGTGGTGCACTTCTATCACCTGCACGCCCTCGACTTTGTGGACGTGGCAAATGCCCTGCAGGCCGACCCGGCCAAGGCAGCCAAGCTGGCCCAGTCCATTTCGCCGCGTCCGGCCAAGGCAGAAGACTTTGCCGCCGTGCAGGCCAAACTGAAGACCTTTATCGAAAGCGGCCAGCTTGGCCCCTTCACCAACGCCTACTTCCTGGGCGGCCACCCGAGCTACTACCTGGAGCCGGAAGCCAACCTGGTCGCCACCGCCCACTATCTGGAAGCCCTGCGCGCCCAGGTGGAAATTGCCAAGGGCATGGCCGTGTTCGGCGCCAAAAACCCGCACACCCAGTTCACCGTGGCTGGCGGCGTGACCTGCTACGAAGCCTTGTCGCCCCAGCGCATCAAGGAATTCCGCGAATTGTACAAGAAGGCCCGCACCTTCATTGAACAGGTCTACATTCCCGACCTGCTCATGGTTGCTGGTCAGTACAAGGACTGGGCGGCCATTGGCGGCACCGACAACTTCATGGCGTTTGGCGAATTCCCCGCTGCTGGCGGCGAACGCGACCTCAACAGCCGCTGGTACAAGCCCGGCGTCATCTATGACCGCAAGATCGGCTCGGTGCAGCCCTTTGATCCTTCCAAGATCGAAGAACACGTGCGCCACAGCTGGTACGAAGGCGACAAGGCCCGCACCCCCTACGAAGGCGAAACCAAACCCTTCTTCACCAAGATGGGCGATACTGACCGTTATTCCTGGCTCAAGGCTCCCCGCTACGCGGGTCAGTCCATGGAAACCGGCCCCCTCGCTCAGGTGCTGGTGGCCTACGGTCAGAACCACAAGACCATCAAGCCTGCGGTTGACGGCGTGCTGAAGGCCCTGAACGTTGGCCCCGAAGCCCTGTTCTCCACCCTGGGCCGTACTGCTGCCCGTGGTATCCAGACTCTGGTTATCGCCCAGCAGACCGAAAACTGGCTCAACGAGTACGAAAACAACATTGCCAAGGACAAGCAGATCGTCGAAGACTACGCTGTTCCTGCCAATGCCAAGGGCGTGGGCTTCCTGGATGCCCCCCGTGGCGGTCTTTCGCACTGGATCCGCATTGAAGAAGGCAAGATCGGCAACTTCCAGCTCGTGGTGCCCACCACCTGGAACCTCGGACCCCGGGACGCCAAGGGCGTTATGGGTGCTGCCGAGCATGCGCTTGTCGGCACCCCTGTGGCCGATCCCAAGCGCCCGGTTGAAATCCTGCGCACCATCCACTCCTTCGACCCCTGCATCGCCTGCGCCGTGCATGTTATCGATGGAGAAACCAACGAAGTGCACAAGTTCAAGGTGCTGTAGCAGCGCGCTGAACACGCAGTAAATTGGCATTGAAAAGGGCGGGGCTTCCCCGCCCTTTTTTATTATGAGGCAGAGCGCAGCAGCACAATCTTCGAGCAGCCTGCAATACAGTTGCGTGAACAGCGTAGACCAGAGAAGAATATTTTGGCATACTGAACAGATATGCGGCATTGCATCCACCTGGGATGCCTTGCGCAAACTGGCAGCAACCCCCACATGAGAGCGCCAACGTGGAACAAAAAAGAATAATGATTATGGGCGTCGGCAACATATTGCTGACAGACGAAGGCTTCGGCGTACGCGCCGTGGAATATTTGCAGGCCAAATACACATGGCCGGAAAATGTTCGCCTTGAAGACGGCGGCACACAAGGCCTTTTGCTTATGTCCACGCTGATGGATTGCGATACGCTGGTGGTTCTTGACGTGGTGCTTGGGCCGGAAAAACCCGGCACCATCTATATGCTGGAAGGCGAAGACCTGCGCAAAAGCCTGAGCTTCCGCGATTCCATGCACCAGACAGATCTTCTGGATACGCTGATCACGTGCAGCATGGCCGGGCATGATGTGCAGGCCGTTGTTTTTGGCCTGCAGCCTTTTGACTACCACACCATGCAGGTGGGGCTGACCCCGGAAGCCGAAAAACTGCTGCCGGAATTTTGCACCAAGGTGGTTGCTGCCCTTGCAGAGCGCGGCATCGCCACCGCACAGCCTGTCGCCTGAAAAAATTCGCTACAAAGGCGTTCTGCGCGTATTTGAGGCTGAGCCGCCACGCAGGCGCGAGAACCTATCGCGTCCGCGAGAGCTTGACGCTCTGATTGTCTGCATCACGGCAGGCTGCAAAGCAGCGCTTTGTGCCACATAAATAAAACAAGCCGGGCGCGTTTTCGGAAATTTCCGACTCGCGCCCGGCTTTGTCGCACAAGCAACTTTTGATTGCTGTCCATCAGAATTCATCAGAACTCGTCTGGGAGCGAGAGTTCGCTGAACAGGGCAAAGCCCTCGGCGCGCAGCATCTCTGCCCACACGCCATCCCCCGCACAAAACGTGTGGCTGAAGCTGCCATCATAAATGCGGTCAAATCCGCAGGACGGAGAGCGGCTCTTTATAATTGCGGCGGTGCAGGCATTCTTGCGCGCAAGGTCCACAGCAAGGGCTGCGCCACGCTCAAAAGCATCCGTCACGTCTTGCCCGTCACGGTTCACAACGCGGTTGCCCAGCCGTTCGCAGGGGCTGCGCGGCGTTTCAAGCCCGCCCAGAACCTCCGGACAGACAGACACTGCCCTGCCTTCTTCCACCAGCCGCACCACGAGCTCACAGGTATTGTCGCCGCCGTCATAGCGGCAGCGCTCACCAGCCAGACAGGCGCTGACTATGTAGCGCGGAGTCATTACTTGCTTTCACCTTCGGGCAGCAGGGCCGCTTCCCACATTTCCTGATAATACATGCAGGTGCCGGGATTCCAGGCCGTGGCCGTGGCGTGGTCATAACTTTCGGTTATGGGCCAGTCAGTGTGGGGCTTCAAGGCTTCCTCAAAGGAAGATGCCTCCACAACAGACTCAAATTCCAGATTCAGCGTATAATTGGGGCCTTTCATAAAGCGCAGATGATAATGCGGCATAGCCTTATCCTTCGCACAGTTTCGCCAGCAGATGCCGGACAAACGGTTATCACGTCTTGGGCAACGGCCGCGTTACAAACGGGTGTTCATGGCCTGCAACGGGGATACCGCGCCGAGGCGCATACTGACCGCGCACCTCAATGGCGGCAACAGATCAAGTACAAGCAGACCTTACAGGTGCCAAACAACGTCATTGCCCGCAGCACACAAGAGCGCCGGGGAGGAAACCCTCCCCGGCGTTCATATCAATGGGCGTCAGGCACGTCTAGTGCGTGGTCATGACGAACTTGCTGATGACAAAGAGCACAACCAGCAGAGCCACGCCGATGCCCCAGCTCCAGTGAACGAGCTTGAGTTCAACGGGGTCCAGCGGTTCGTATTCCATCTTCTCGATTTCTTCGTGAAGCTTAACTTCGCTTTTCGTTTCCATAACTTACTCCGTATATTGGACTAGCCAGCCATCACAGGCGGGGTCATGCCGTGGAAGAAGGCATAAGAAATGAACAGGCCCACCCAGATGATGAAGCCGAACAGGCACACGATGTACACAACTGCCAGACGGCCAATGCCTTCTTCCTTCAGCTTGCGGAAGTTGGACACCAGACCAATGCTGAAGAAGGTCAGCAGGAAGAACATGACGCGGAAGCCGTTGAGGGCGCCGGCCATGGACTTGCCGAGCTTGTGCAGTTCAGGCGAAGACAGGCAGAAGAACAGCAGGATCAGGAAGGTGCCAAGGTACCCCAGCACGAAGCGGGGGAAACGATCCATAACGTCGCTCCAGGTCATGGTGCGTTCGCCACGGGTTTTGTCGAACTTGGCAGTCCAGATGTAGGCGAGGACCAGGGCCCATACGCCGATGAACATATCGATGAAGATTTTGACGGTGGTGGTCACCATCACGACCCAGCCTGGCTCCCACTTGGTGCCGAGGCCAGCCATCTTGGAAAGAATCAGGGATTCAGTGATGGCGCCGCTGGCGATAGCGCCGCCGTCAGACTTAACGGCAAGGCCCATCCAGCCACCGGCCACCATGGGTTCGGTGTACAGGAAGTGCTGCGCGATAAAGGGCAGGATCAGCATTTCGATGCAGGTGAACACCACGACCAGCGAGGACACCATGATCGGCACCACAGGCCGGGCGCGGATGGCGCCGCCGGTGGCGATGGCCGCTGAGACGCCGCAGATGGAAATGCCCGAAGCAAGGGGAGCGGCCCATTCCTTATTGAACTTGAAGTACTTGCGGGCCACGTAGTAAACAACGGACCAGTACAGCAAGTAAGCTTCAACAATGGCGCACAGGCCTCGGAAAATAACGTGACCGGCAAAGCCAGCGGCGTCGGCGGCCTTCACGCCAAGCTCAGCACCAAGAATAACGATGGCGATTTTGACGAAAAGTTCGGGACGGCAGGCTTCGCGCAGGGATTCAGCAAAACCAGGCGTAAGGTTGCCCAGCAGAATACCCATGACCAAGGCCACAATAAGGCCAGCCTCTGTGCTCAGACCAAGCGACCATGTGATGCCCTGCTTGGCGATTTCCGTGGGGTTGGCTGCAATGTAGGCGTTGGCGCCAACAGTGTAGCAGGCGATGGCAATGAAGAAAATGCAGGTAAAACCGTAAAGGAACTTGCCGATGTTGCCTTTCATGAGCTTGATGCCCACAGACATGACGGCGGCAATGAACACATAGCTGGCGATCAGAGCCCCCACGCCAGGCAACATGCCTTTAGATGCCGATTTCCAGCAATCAAGCGGGCTGTTAACCCACATGCCCATTTTGAGGCCCCAGCCCAGCAGATCCAGGCCAGCGAACTTGCCCAGCGCCAGCAAGAAGATGAAGCAGCCGATAAGCAGGGCTACTTTGTCTTCATTATAGGCTTTTGTTGATGCCATACCCAAACTCCTCCGTACAGGTTAAGCTAAACAAACAAACTCCAGCCGCACCTACGCCGCACAGACCACCTTGTTCCATAAAGAACAGAGCAGTCTTCATGAGGCGTCTTGCCGCGGAAACAGCTGGAAACCGATACTTGCAGCACCAATTTTGCGGTCTGCCGACCATTGGCGCACGTGGAAAAACATACCGTTATGCAAGATATTGTCAAGCTTAAGTCCAAAGTTTAACAATCAGTCATCAAGTACCAGAGCTGTTTCGCCAGCGGGTAAAGCTAAAAAAGCGCACACCTCCTCGCCCCTCTATTCACATGCCTACCCCCAAAACATCATTGAAGGTGGGCGGCAGAGCGTAAAAATGCAGGCTCTAACATTTTTTTCAAATTTTCTGTTGACACTACCCGGCAGTTTCACATATACACGTTTCTCGCGTTGGGCTGTCGTTCAATTGGCAGGACGACGGATTCTGACTCCGTTAATCAAGGTTCGAGTCCTTGCAGCCCAGCCAACAACACTGCGTCCCCATCGTCTAGCCGGCCCAGGACAACGGCCTTTCACGCCGTCGACAGGGGTTCAAATCCCCTTGGGGACGCCAATTGATTCCAAGAGGTTATAGTCAAAACCTCACCAGATACCCACAGGGGGCTAGCCCTGGGGGTTAGTTTTGAAAAAGGCTGCACTTAAGTGCAGCCTTTTTTCGTTTCCAGATAAGAAAGCCTGAATCATGTTTTCTACTCCGTTCCAGTTGGGATGAGTTTACCGGAAACCAGTCCCTGATTGAGGCGAACCACGCCTGCCTTTGCCCCTCCCCCCTGCTTCTCTCCATTTTCACTTGTAAAAGAATCCTTTTTCCGCGAAAGCGCGGAAGGGGCAGGAAAGGGGTGACAACTTGCAGGGCCACGGCTTGCCAATGCGCTCAGGGCATCCGAAACTTCCGCGAATGCTCCAAGGCTGTGCAGATACCTGTCCGTGGTCGTCTGCTTTTCATGCCGCAGGGCGTGCTGGATGGCAAAGAGGCTCTTGCCCTCCTGGGCCAGAATGGTGGCAGCCAGATGCCTGATGGCATGAAACCCAAATGGTTTCACCTGGGCCTTTGCACAAAGCCTTTTCATCACGTGGGCTGCCGTTTTATAGGGTTGCCCGACGTACGGCTCAACCGGGCAGGTGAACACATGGTTTCCTTTGCCCTGGCGGTATTGCCACAGCCAGAGCATGGTAGTGCGCACGTCCTCATTCATGGGCATTTCGTCACGTTTGGCCGTGCCTGTGCGGGTTTTGCGCGTTGTCAGCACAACGGTGCCGCGCTCAAAATCCACATCCTGCCAAGTCAACTTAAGCAGCTCGCCCTTGCGCGCTGCGAGGTTGAGAAAGCAGGTCAGCATGGCCTTCTCACGTTCTGGAGCCGCCTCGTAGACCTTCCAGAAATCCTCTTCCGGTGGAATGTAACGAGGAACCCGTATTTCCGCATACCGCTGGCAGGCCAGAAACGAATCCGGCATATCCAGCGGAAAGTGGTCGAGGTACGCTGCGCCCCACTTCCAGGCGGTGGTCAGAATTTTACGGTCTTTGTTGGAGCAGTTGGGGCCGCGCTGGTCATGCTGCCAGGCAAGATACTTGCGGGCCTTTTTCCTGTCGAAGGATTCAACTGTATCATCTGGTGACAGTCCCTTGGTTTGCTCAAGGTAGCGGATGAACCGCCGAAAGCCGTCACGTTTCTCTTTGAAGGTTGCCAGGGTGTTGCGCCGCTGGCATTCTTCAAGGTAGGCCGTTCCCCACTCAAGAATCGTCACCCGTTGGGGCTCGGAGACCAAAGGGGTCACTTTTTCCGGCGCAGTCGCGGCTTCTTCCTCCAGTTGCTTCCTGGTGGTTACTTCCCACGCTATGGCATTCCTCTCGTCGGCCTTGCTGCTGCCAAACCATTTTACCGCTGCCATTCTGCCCTGAAACCAGACCTGTCCTTTCCAACGCTTGGGGGAGCCCTTCTTCTTGCTCGTGAAGGTTGCCATTGAATATCTCCAATATGCGATTTTCAAGGAACCTTAGAGCGTGCCCAATCCGCACACCCCCGAACGCTGTATAATACCGCCTGACCGTTCGCACATCAAGGCGGAAGATCGCAGCGACTTCTCTTGCTGTGAGAATACGGCCCAGGTGGCTTGGAGATGGGGGCAATTGGCTTTTCATCAGGATTCCTGTATTTTCCTTAATAAAAATCCAATGCCATGCCAGATGATAAAAAAGAGACTGCAAGAATTTCCCTCCCCCCTACAAGTGACGGCTTTATAGGGTAATGGTGATGAACAGGCGTCCAATTCTTATTATTGGTGACATTCACGGATATTTTACTGTCCTCGATGCCTTCATCAAGCGCTTTGAGCCGCAATTGGTGCTCCAGTGCGGCGATTTTGGTATTTGGCCAGGGAGAAATGTAGAGAGATTGGCCTCTGGCTTTAAGACAGATGCCGGACAAGTCGTGCCCATCCACTTCTGTGACGGCAATCATGAAAACCACCCTAAATTGCGAAAACTATGCGAATCGACGATGGCAAATCTTGAGGTGGGAGAAGGTGTATTTTATCAACCACGCGGCTCTTTGATTACTTTGCCGAACGGTCATGTCGTACTTTTTGCCGGAGGAGCCTGTAGCGTAGATAAGGACATGCGCACCCCCGGTCATGATTGGTTCCCAGAGGAAATTCTGACTGAAAACGATTTTGCGCATTTTCCAGACATCCCATCCGTAGATATAGTAATTTCTCACGCTGCTCCCGCTTCCCTGAAGCTTCCTCCTCTGCTGAATGTAGAAAAATGTCACGATCCTTCACGGGATGTGTTGGATAAGGTGCTACAACGCTATCGTCCAAAACAATGGTTCTGTGCCCACTACCATATCGCATTCAGCAGCATGATAAAAAATTGTCGAATTCAAGCTCTTGATTGCGGGCACAGCCACAAGTGGAAAGATGAGATCAACAAAGATGGGTATGCTGTGTACGAAGTATGAACATAATCATCTGAGAGATCGTCGACATTAAATTGAGGTATAACAGATGGCTTGCGAGATGTACTAATGTGGGAAGTCGAAGACATAAAAGAAGCCTGTGACCGAATTGAGCGAAATACAGTTTACAATGCTTTTAAGTATTGCCAGCAGTTCTTTTCTTCCATTATGGCGAAGGAAGATCTCATTGAATTATATACTCTTTTTGAGTGCAAGAAGCTTACCTGGAATGCCATGTCCAAAGCATGGGATGCAGCATTTTCCGGCAGATCCCTTTCTTCTGAAGAAAATGAATTGCAAAAAATTCTTAAAGATCGAGCTAAAAAAGAAACATGGGCTACTGAATACTTTGGTGAAGTTAATTGTTTGGCCCTCTATCATGAACTTGAAAACAGAAGCTTTCGAGAAATATTACCGTACATTCGGACTCATTACAGACTGAATCTTGAGCGGTTGTTTGAAAAATATGAATACAACCCAGAATTCGTAGAAACTCTCTTTTCCCTATGCGAAATGCGAATGAAAAAGCTGGAGAAGAAAAGATCCGTTACCCCTTCTCAAATAGAAATTTTACATCAGGTATTGCAGGAGGATATTTTTGCAAGGGTCGACTCTTGGGCTGCGCTCATTGAATATGTCACCCTATTAGTTCCCAAGGATGCAAGTGAAAACAGTGCCAGAAATATACACGATACAGACAATCTTTACGATGCATTGATGGCTTTGCAGATTATCCGATACGAAGGAAGAAAGAAATATCCGATCTCTCAAATTACAACCTGCTCCTTATGCTGGCGCGTGGCAGATACTTCCAACGCAAAAAAGAAAGATAAAGCACGATGCCATGTTCATCTTTATGAGAAGGCTGCTGAGAGACCAGCAAGAAAAAAGGCATATGAGCGAGCCTTGGCGGTTACTAGAAAACTTCGCTATGCCCATTCTTCACGAAGCCGCTTGTTGGCTGCTTTAACCAAATTTTTCCCGTATGATGAAAAAATCATTCAGATTCGCTTGGATCACTGGAGTTGGTGGGAGTACGAACCGCCACAAAGCGTTTGGCCCATCTGCGGGGACCCAGTTTTTACTGATGGCTTCTGGGAGGCATTGCCTCATGTGGCCAGGTTTCTGCGGCAGCAGGGATGCCCACTTGAGTCTCTTAAGGCTATAATTGAGGCCATGATGCCCTTAGATTCTAGCGCTGATGTTCAAACCGCAGCCACCTATGAACGATGGATTACAGCATGGACTAACGACATCCGTTATTTTCTTCCGGTGATGGCCCACGCGGAGGCATGGCTGGCAATCTATGAGGAATTGTATCCGTCCCTCCCTGTAGATATGTAACCGGGAAATTTTTCCAGTCTCATTTCATTCTGATTTTTTCGTACACGGTGATCTACGGAGGTCACCGTGTTTTTTTATACCCACAAATTATCTTTACTGATGAAAATCCCGCAAGGGCGCACTTATGCAAACACGCTTCGCGGTTTGCGTGCGCGGGGGCTGCGCCCCTCGACCCCCCAATGCGAAATGCACAAGGACTGCCCGGGGTAGGCTGTGGCGATTTATCATCTTCATATGCAGACCATCAGCCGCGCTGACGGAAGAAGCGCGGTAGCTGCCGCTGCTTACAGGGCAGCGTCTCGTCTGACGGCTGCCGATGGGCGTGTATTCGATTTTCGGCGCAAGCAAGGGGTGGTGGCGCGAGAGATTTTTGTGCCTGAGGGTTGTCCCACTATCAGCAGACAAGACTTGTGGCTGTTGGCGGAGAACACTGAAAAACGCAAAAACTCCACCCTGGCTCGCGAAATGGATATGGCCATTCCTGTGGAGTTGAACAAGGAGGAGCGGTTCAAGCTTACGGCCAAATTTTGCCGCTGGCTTGCTCAGGAATATCAGGTGGCAGTGGATTGCTGCATGCACAGAAAGGACAAAAATGACCTGCAGGAAAATCCTCACATCCACGTATTGTTCACGACTCGCTGCTATTCGCAGGAGGGGACGCTGGGCGCAAAAACGCGAGAGCTCGACGACCTGAAAACGCGGACGACACATCTTCTGCACGTTCGTGAAAAATGGGCGGATTTCTGCAACGAGTATCTCCAATTTTATGGAGAAACAATCGATCACCGCTCCTTTAAAGATCAGGGAGTTGACCTATTGCCGCAGATACATGTGGGGTCTGCGGCAACAACAATGACTCGCCGGGGTTTGGAAACAGAGCGCGGCGTACTCAACCGGGCCATTCAGGGCAATAATTCTAGCATCATACAACTACAAAAGGAGATTGAAAATGTCAGATATTTGGGAAGCGAAAGTAGCAGAGAACGTTCAACGAGAATTGACGAATATGCAACCCCGCATAGCAGCTTATTTGAAAAAACTGGTGAAGGAGGAAGCAAACAACGATTGGGGGCAGGCCTTGGCACTGGTGGATATGGTTCACAAAGAATTGCTGGAGGTAGAAGCTCAACTACAAAATATGGGCAAGGGAGCAGTTCCGCCATCTCATTCGGTGCAGAATCTGGTGGCACGTCTGGAAGCACTGGAGCAAGACCATGCGCAGTTGAAGACGGATGTCCGGCTTCTGCAGCCCTTACAGCCCAAACAGAACGGCTAGCGGCCCTGGAGGCTCTGACACAACATTGTGTCAGGGCCTCCGGAAGAATTCAAGCGGATATTCATGCTCTGGTTGAGGCAGCAAACTTGCGCTGCCTTGAACACAGCATTCGCCAGCACCAAGTGCACCTTCTTAAGAAGCGCAGCACCGAAGTCATGATGGAATGCGGATCTGTTATCAGGGAAATTCTTCATGCTGTGGATAGGGTCAACGCGCAGGCAATCCATCAGGCGCACTTGATCTCCACACCCCATCCTTCATCACGCTTAAGTGCCCTTGCTGAAAAAACCGCGAGCATCATTTCGGTCAGCCATAATATTCAACAGGAAATTCTGTCGGCTGTTGATCGCAGCAACATTCAGTATATTCAGGACTACCTGGAGAAAACACGCCTCAAACAACTCAAGGCGTCCTGTCTAAACGTCTGTGTTGAATGCGGCTCCGTGGTCCGTGAAATTTTTGAGGCTACTGACAGGCTGGATGCCCTGTTCTTAGAACAATGGCTTGCCCAGCATAGCGCAACAAAAACTACGGATGAGCAAGGTGCGCACCGGATTCTGCCCTTACACAGCCCCGGCATACATAGAATGAGCTTGGAG
This sequence comes from Desulfovibrio faecalis, assembly GCF_053570625.1. Taxonomy (NCBI): domain Bacteria; kingdom Pseudomonadati; phylum Thermodesulfobacteriota; class Desulfovibrionia; order Desulfovibrionales; family Desulfovibrionaceae; genus Desulfovibrio; species Desulfovibrio faecalis. Next base: position 1,686,705 of record NZ_JBRBQR010000001.1, on the reverse strand, counting down.
AATCCTGAACCGCCCCAACGGGCAGAGCACAATGGTGTGATTCGGATAAATCTCGATGCGCCGGAACCCTCTGGGCCGGACTATCCTGAGGCCGTATCAGACAATTCTGGCGATGCTGCAACTGATTTTGAGCCGACGTAGCGACGCAACCAACAAATACACAGGAGATACCTATGGATAAAGGTTCTTCCGGGTTTTCCGTGGGTAACCCCTGTCAGGAACTGGCCGGGTAGAGGTTTAGACCGCCACAGAAGAAGTAGATGGCTGTCTTGAAATGCTCCCGGTTCCTATAACCGCAAGCCTTCCTCTTGATGGCCATGATCTTGCTGTTGAGGCCCTCGGCCACGCCGTTGGTGATCCTGTGGCGGCAGAAGGTCAGGATGTTCTCAAGATGTCTCTGAATCAGTCCGCCCACTTTGCGCATTGGGGCAAGATCTGACCTGTTCACCCAGACCAGCCATCGCTTCACAAAACGTCTGGCCCATCCCGTGCTCAGGTACTTCCAGACGTCGTTCAGGCTTTCCTTCATGGCCCAGGCCTTGGCCACCTTGAGGTTCGCTGTCTTCAAGGCCTCCAGGGCTGGCCGGTGTTTGTCCGGCAGATTCTCCTCCCGGTATAGCCAGAGGAATTTCGTGCCCTTGAGTCGATGGTCATCCTGACTTGTGAGTTCGCGGTGCTCTTGCTTGCGTACCCGGTCCACAGCCTCGCCTACGTGTTTCATGACGTGGAACCGATCGTGAACGATTTTCCCCGCCGCGTCCGGCACATGTTTGAGCGTAGCTTTAAAATAGGGCTCCCACATGTCCATGGCCACGGCCTTGATCCGCTCCAACTGCGCCTTGGTGAACTGAAGGTAGTACCCCTCAAGGCTTTCGGCCTTACGCTCGTCGGCCACATACTCCACCGTGCTGCCGATCAGATCACAAACCACGGTCACATAGTCGTGCCCCTTGCGGAATGCCTTCTCGTCAACGCCAAGATACCGCGAGGGATTCGATTGCTTGCGCTCCCGGCCCCGGCGCACCGCCCTTTCCATGACACCCCATGCTTCGTCCCAGGTGATGCGCAGGATGCGCCGCGCTCCTGTTACGGTGGCGCACTCGGTCAGCACGTCGATGATCAATCGCTCCATCAATATGGTGAAACGTGCCTTGGACTCGGCCCAAGGCACGTTGACCTGAAGGACGCCATGCTCGGGGCAGTCCACTCGGGGAATCCGAGCATGCAGGAACGTCTTGAACTGGCACGTGTCCAGATGGCGCCAGACACGAGGCTCGGCATGGTCGCGGCAAGCCAGCTCTCGACCACAAGTAGGGCAAAACCAGCGAACACCAGGACCATGCTCCACGCGGATGTCTACCCGACCTTCCGCCGTGTCCAGTTCAACAGCCTCAACAAACCAGGGCTCGGTCAGCCCGAGAATCCGAAAATATAGGTCCGTATCCTTCATTGGTGCCCTCCGGGAAGGACATTAGCAGATCAGCTACCCACGGAAAACCCGGAAGAGCCTGGATAAAGACAATCAGACGGTGCCCAGGAGCTTCACTCCCTCCGAGGCGCACCGTAAAACTCTCGCGGAAAAAATGCTCAGCCTGCAACGCCAAAAGCAGAAGCTGGCTCAAAAGGCAGCAGCGCTGAACAAAGAGGCCCGCAAGGAGCGTACCGGACAACTTATTGCCTGGGGCATCATGGTTGAAAGCAGATACCGAAACGCCGTCCCTGAACACAGAGAACGCCTTATCTCTGCCGCTCGAGAATTTCTCAAGGACAGGAACCTGAGCCGCGCTCTTGCAGGCTTTGCCCGACTGGATGATGAAATGGCAACTATTGAGAAAAATTATCAAAATGATAATACTGACAAATGACTACAGTCAGGATTTATTTACAAATGGCACAGCAACGATTTGTGCAGTATTCAAATTCTCATTTGTTCCAAACGTTGCCCCGCGCAGCATATGTATTCTGATCCAGTTATTTACCGGGTAGATGTACGTCTGCCCCTCAATAATCCATCGCAGCATTTTTGCCGTGTAGGGATGACCAGTACCTATCCTGCTTTCAACGCGGCAAAATACTGGAGTTCGGCTTATGGGATTGGACAAAAACAGGGGAGCCGCCATCAGTGCACCCAACAAAGCAACATTAATGAATATAGCCAATGACAGCCAGGGAATCAGGAGCCGTAAGGAATAAAGCCCTGTTTTGCAGACATGCACAATGATGCCGAGTAAAGAGAACAATAGAGCCAATGGCGGCACAATAAGCCCCCGCATTGCTTCTTTGCCCAATGCCTCGTGCTTGCCGCCACTGTCAAATTCAGTACTGGCAGCAAGAAGAGCCTTCTTTTGTTCTGTAACCAAATGTTCATACCAGGGGATATATGTTTGTCGCTCAAAATTTCTTGCGCTCATCCCGTTTCTTAAGACGGCGCTTTCAGGCGCTTGTAAGGCTTCTCTCCACTGTCGCTGCACAACGGGGTGCTGAAGGAATGTCTCGAAATCGTTAAAGCCTTCCAAAGGAAGCTGAGCCATGCGCGGGTTTGCCTTGTTTACGGCCGCTGCTAGTTGTTTTTTCGCTTCCTTTTGAAAAGCTTGTATAAAGGTTGCTTTATCTGAGGGCTTCCAGTCGTAAGGAACGGGGATGCCTTTTTCCCGTACAGAGTAGCCGACATCGTGATGCTTCCACTGTGGTATTTTGGCAGGCGTCGTTTTGCGCTGCTTGAGTTCATCGACGAAGTTCTGCCATGCTTTTTCAGCTTCGTCCGGGATAGCGCGATAGGGAATTATCACCTCATGGACATATTTCTTATATACTTCTCCCCAAGACTTCAGGGAACTTCCAAACGCGCCGGAAAATAGCTGGTCAGGTGCCCCCATGATCTGCGTTACACTTTGTCGCACAAGGCTATCCAGGTTACGCAGAATAATGGCATCACCATTGGGCAGATACGCCACAAATGGACTGAAAAGCGCGACGAAAGCTTTACCTGCTGGTGAAGACAGAATTTCGGGGCTGATGTCTATCCCCTGCAATTCCACCTCCCCTCTGCGCAATTGGTGCGAGGCTAGGGAAACCAGCGTGGCCACCCGTCGCTCGTAGGGACTGGAATGCTGCACCAGAGTATCGATCAGCAGTTTTTCTGCATGAAATACACAAGCAATCACAGGAAGAGCAATAAGTGTACTCATTTCAATGTATTTTTTCCAACTGGCCTTGCGGTGGTGCAGCCAGGGAAGCACAAATGTGCCGCAAAGAGCCAGGGCCACAGCCAGACCGGAAATGATCCGCCCCCAAAACTCCACTTTTTCGATGGCGTGACTGTCCGCCTGTCCGCCTGCCACATCAAGCAGACGAGCATTGAAAGCGCATTCCAGCAGAAGATAGGCCAGCGTGATGCCTACCAGGGCAATGAGATAGGGAGGTCTACGCCCCGAATTTGCCGCTTGTGGCTGAACAGCCTGTTCCTGCGTCATAATTGCTTTCCACTTGATGGGAGTATGAATGCCGGAGAATTGCTAAGAGCAGGCTCCAAGCCGGGAGAACATTACAACTAGGGATCGAGAATGAGCACAGGCTTTCTCTGTGGTGAGAGTACTTTCTGCCCGGCTACGCCATCAGGCTCTCCCATGCGTACTGTGGCAGTAGGATCGAGAGGTGGCGGCAGCGATATTTGCGGCGCGGAAGCAACTGGTGCTTTTGCCGATACAGAAGTTGCTTTTTCATAATTCGTTGGACGCTGCTTGTGACTAACAGGTTTGCTTTCAGCCATAGTAACAATTTTCGGACCTCGTAAGCCATCATCCAGCCACCAGACCCGAACTGTATTGGGGGAATCCATCGCTTGCATGACCTGGGCAGGTTTTTGGGCAACATCAATAACAAAAGGTTTGTCTGGGGTACCTTGTAATTTGTAGCCTGCCATGCCTGAATCCAGGGTGGGCATCATCAGAAGCATATTTTGCAACGTGCCGTCAGCACGGATACAGGCAAGAATGGCATAGTCAGTGCCACGATCAGTGAATTGCTCCACAACGCGTACATGAGTATATTCTTCTCCCAGGTGCAATATCCAGTTGGACGCGGAAACCACCACATATTCGCCAGAAAAGCGCAGCCTTACCAGGGCACGCCGTTTTTCAGCTCCACTTAGATCTGCCATATGTTCTTCGGCAAGACCGCCAAAAGCCGCATCAAAATCACGCCCGATTCTCTGCGCTGTGCACGCAGACAAAAACAGACAAAAAACGAGACAAATGGGTACAGACAAAGAACAACGGCGCATCATGGAGCAACCTTTTACTGGATTTCGGGTATGGGCATTTTTCCAATCTTGGCCCGCAGCGGTATAATCCAGGCGACCTTCAAATTCGGAATATTAAGTATGTTGGCTCCTGCCCCCATGCCAAGAAGCGATGCCAGCGCTTCTTGCAAGGCGGGCTTAACCTTGTCCGGCACTGTGCCTATCATTTCATTTGCCTCTTCCCGTGAGACTATACTGTATGGGCTGAAGTTTTTCATGTATCCTGAAAGAATATCGATGGCCTGATTCAGATCTTCCTTCGATATTCCTTCAAGATCCATAACATGCGTAAAGTCGCCTTGTGAGAAAGGCAACGCATCAGAAGGCAGGCAAGCCGTCGGCATGGCTAACACCAACATGAAAATGGTGATTTCTGTTTTTATATTCATTTCTTTGATGAGATAAAAACAAACTACTTTGTATTATGTTGATGGCATAATCTTTTTAATGTCATTGATCATGTTCGTTATCTCTTCAACAATTTTTCTCCGTCTTTCAAACAGACTTAGATAGCTAAACAATGTGCATACAATCAAGCCGATAAATGGAATTACGAATGCCGGCACTTGGAAAGCGGTAATTAGATTAAGAAGAAAGGCTAAAAATGACAGTACTGCAAGGATCAAAAAAAACCAACCACGGGCTCCTTTGTTAATATCAAATGTTTTAAATATATCACCATGCACACCTGGCATCACCCATTCTGCATCCGTTGTAGTATTTTTGACAAAGCAGGTGAGATGCTCATTTGCATCTGAAACCTCACAAATAGCAATCTTGTGTCCTGGTCTAAAGGCCAAAGATCCAGGGAAACCCCATTGGACCTCCTTGCCATTATGATTTACCCAAACCTTTGTTTCCCACGATGTATGTGAGCTGATGCGCACGTCGGACATATGACCTGAGCCATTAGAAACCGATCCTCCCCCACCATGCCCGTGAACATGGGTGGTGCCCACTTCATCAAGCTGAAGAACCTCTCCCTCAAGAATTTCTGCGACCAGCTCAGCATCCCCGATTGTATATTTCCGCGTGGTTTCCATCATGTTCTCCTTTTCTATTTTTTAGGCTGCCAGTGTCGTTTCGCACGTAGGATTGCAGCTAACTTTCGGGCCAATCACTACGCCATTAGAATCTATTATAATAGATTCTAATGGTCAACGGCTATAGTACCGTTAAAAAATGGAAGCAATCCCTTTCCTTCGACCAGCCATTGCGATTGCCCTGGCTGAAGCACGCAAAACTGCTGGCCTGACCCAACCACAGCTTGCGGATTTCTCCGACCTCTCCCGCAGCTATATTGCCGCATTAGAGGCCGGAGAAACCAGTTTTTCGTGTGAAAGCCTCTACGCACTACTTGGCGTAATGAATGTTGATGTTGTGGCCTTTTTCCAGCGAGTAGAAGACTTGCGGGCGCAAAAGCCAACAATATCTAAACCTGGTCGCGGACGCCGCCGCACGATAACTATCGGAACTACGCTTTCTCCTTCCAAATAGCTTAAAAAAGATGGATGTATTCTGAACCAGTCTCAATACTATCGTCAGATTTTGCTGGCTCTTTCTTTAGCTCCCAATAATTTTTCCCGCGAAGTGATTCCTGGCGCATCTGTACCAACTCATATTTCATTTCCAAGCCTCCTGTTCTCTTTGACCGCTCCTCAAGCATGACCTGTTCAACGCGGAGAGGAAGCCCACTCATTCCGCGCTTGAACATGAGCCTATTCTTTTGTCTCCTCGCAGATTTTTCATGCTCCTGCTTTTGGACAACATGGAGGACATTGGAGACAGATTTGTGCGCAGTATTAACTTGTTCTTTCGCGCTAATGCGCTGACTATTATTCGCCATACCCTCTAGAAGGCATTCACCTCGCTCCAAATTTTTTATTTCTTCGCTGTCCTCACGAACCCTTTTGACCCAATTTATGGTTTCAGGGTCGCCGCTTTGCAGCAGGATTTTTGTTTTACAGTTTCCAAGAAGTGAGGAAACGGAATGTTGCTCTCCCCGTGCGTACAAGGATGCAATGCTTTGCGAAGCAACGATGTTGATATTTTTAAACTCGCGAGAAAGCCCGAATAGCTGCATGTCGTTCAAATTGGTTGCGCTGCCAACATCCATAATTTCCTGAAACTCATCCCCAACCATGAACGTAAATTCATTCTTCCCAAGCGTGTTCCCATGCTTGAGGATACTTTGATAGAATCTCTCTTTCAGGCATCGCGCCAAAATTGCGCCAGTAGCCCCACACTCAACAGCAAAGTTAATCAAGACAATTTTTTTCTCTTTGTAGACCAGCCTAGTGAAATCAATTGGTATTGCCCCATTCTCTAGCGATGAAAAACTGTCCATGAGCCCACAGGTGGCCTTCATAGTTTTCAACCGCATCAAAATTCGTTGCAACATCCATGTTTTCTGCTGTTGTCTGGTCGCAGAACCTTTTGCGTCTCGACTGTTGTCCTCGGACGATAAAACGTGAAAACATTCGGCACTGACAGCATGGTAAAATGATTCGGCTTCGAGCAGATAATCAGGCCATTCTTTCCCCATATTTTGCGCACGGAGCGCACCTAGCTCCTGGCAGAAAAATGACCAAAGAGACGCCGAAAACTTTTGATTGCAAAGAGCTGTGTAGATAGCTTTCAAGGTTGGAGAAAATTGTCGAGAAAAATGACTGCGGTGGGCAATTTTTGACAGGGACAGCATTGCAAATGCTACATCAGATGCCAAAGCTCCGCCCTTTGCATGCCATGATGCATTGGGGTCGCGCTCAACGCCATCGAGGGCAATAACTTGAAAGAGGTCGGCTATTTCGTGTTTCTTCAGACCTGCAAGAAGATTAGTCGGTTGAGCCGCATGCGAAGAGCCGAATTCAATGACATCATCTTGCCGCCCGCATTTTTGGGCCAAAGCCCGCGTCTGCGCACCAAGGTTCCCTTTGATGTCCAGAATGACGCCGCCGAACCCTTGGCGCATCAATGCGTCAATCATAGGCAGGATGATAGATGTCGTTTTGCCCGAACCTGTGCCGCCAATAATGGCGATTGACCGAGCCCCATCACTGAAAGAAAGCGTTCTTCCGCTATCAAAAGTGAAAAGTGCATCTTCAGATTGTGAAGTCGTGGGAGGGAGTGAAACCGCAAGAGGTTTGACTGGGGCAAGAAAGCCCAGTCGGTGCTGGCGGTAAGGAGCGTCTGGGAATGTGGAAGGGGCACTAGCTTGCAGACTCATGGATTCCTCCAGAAGCCTGCCGTTTCCTTGTCTTGAAAACAAAAAAAGAAAACGGCAGACAACCAGAATTGGTTTTCACCAATTCCGACTGTTTGCCGTTTTCCCCCCAATAGCAGCTACGCGCCGCTCCATTCCAGTGCCCCGGACTACTCAGAGGGGCGTCCTCCCCTCCGGCGCTCTTGGAAGGAGCGCATCACGCAAATTGTGGGTTGGGAAAAAACGTAGTTACAAAGTGTTCCGTCACTTTGATCGCGAAGTACTTCCACCTTCCTGACCACCAGGCAGGGGGGAGACCTTTCGGTCGGCCCGAATCTTTTTTTTGGTTAAATGTTGATGACGATCATTCAATAGTGATTTTTCAAAAAAACGTCAACGGCACTTTTCTGAGAAAATCGTAAAAGGCTATTCAGGGAGCTATTGATTGGCTGTTTTCTCCACCAAGGTATAACTCGTGCTGCGTCCGCCGCTCTCGCCTTGCAGTAAAATGCCGTATTCCATCAATTCCCGAATATCCCGTAAGGCGGTATCCGGAGAACACTTTGCCAGTTTTGCGTATTTGCCACTGGTCAGTTTCCCCTCAAATCCGGCCAACAGACGGTTGATGATAGCCCGCTGGCGTTCGTTGAGCGGGTACTGATTAGCATATTGCCACACATGAGCCTTGCGAAAGACAACGGCCAATGTTTCGTCGGCACCATCAATAGCCCGTCCAAGGCAGCCAAGGAACCAGCTCAGCCAAGGCGTGATATCCAAGTCGCCCTTTTGGGTGCGTTCCAAGATATCATAATACTCTTTGCGCTCCCGCTCGATCTGGCCAGACATGCTGTAAAAACGTTGCGGACAGTCATCGGCCCGCGCCAGGGCACAATCAGCAATGGCACGGGCTATGCGCCCGTTACCGTCCTCAAAAGGGTGAATTGTCACAAACCAGAGGTGCGCTATGCCCGCCTTCATTACAGGGTCAATCTGCAACGGCGCATTGAACGACTCCAAAAAGTGGCTCATTTCCATAGCAAGGCGTTCTGCTGCCGGGGCTTCAAAATGAACTTTTTCATGGCCGATGTAGCCGGAGACAACTTGCATGGGACCAGCTTCGGGTTTGCGCCACGCGCCCACGGTGATACGCCGTGATGCCCCGAATCCGGTAGGGAAGAGGGCCGCATGCCAGCCAAACAACCGTTCCGCTGTAAGCGGTTCAGCATAGCGTTGCGTTGCGTCCAACATCATTTCAACAACGCCTTCCACGCTTCTGCTCGGAGGCGTCAAGCCGCCAATGTCAATTCCAAGCCTCCGAGCCAACGAAGAGCGCACCTGGGCCACATCAAGGGATTCCCCTTCAATGGCACTTGATTTCACCACATCCAGAGTCAAAGTCTCCAAGCCAGCCTCCGCGCGAATGGAGAAGCCAAGAGCATTCATCCGTCCCAGGAGCAAGCCCTGCTTGTGGCGAATGGCGGCAAGCGGTTCTGCCAGCTTTGCAATGTCCCATTGAAATGTCGGCCAGTCCGGCCTTTCGTGAATATAGCGCATAATCTCCGCACCTCTTGCGGTGAATATGGCAGATATTCTCCGCAAAAGCAATATTCACCGTAAAAAATGCGGAGAATATGAACCTAAAATGCCGCATCGTAGTGGAAGGCCGTCACCAAGATGCATCATGACCTTGATAACTCGTTGCCGTATTTTCCCAACTGCCTACCCGTTGTGGGCACACGCTGACGCGGGGCTCCCTACCGGAGGGAGTGGTGCCCCTGACCCTCCCCCAGGAAAGTATGCCATTGAGAAATTAGTGTTCCTAACTTAGAAATACAAAAACAAAAGTCCTACCGTTGCCGATAGGACTTTTGTTTTTGCTATTGTTGTTCAGCTATTTTTTTACAAACTGAAGCACCCGGGCTTTTTGCTGTGCAGGCTTCAGTTTTTCAATCATTTCTTGCGAAACCTTCTGAATCGTCAGCAGGGATACAAGCTGCTCTTCTGTAAGGCCTATCTCAACGGCAAGTTCATCCAGCGTAGCTTCACCAACAAGCAGGCCAAGGGCATCTTCAAGCAGCGAGGGTAAGGGAGAAGTAAACTCCCCCGGCTCGTTTTTGTTGATCTCTTGTCGCGCCATGCTGATAAAGGCGTTGGTGTACTGCCGCTCAGACATCACGCCGAGCTGTTTTGCCCGGTAGATCGCCGCCTTCATGGAAACGTGCCAGTATTTCTTTACTGACAGGAACTGACCGCGGCTATAGCGAGTGGGGCAGTCTGGCATGAATGTAGCCTGCGGCATGAGAAAGGCAGACGCAAACCTGTTTGCACCGCGTTCGATCAGCACATCTCCCGATGGATTGTTTTCATCAAGCAGCAAGTGGGCAAACTCGTGAGCGTAGTCAAACTGCATGCGGCTTGCCGGAGAATCGCCAGCAATCATGATGCAGGGGCGCTCATTCACCCAGGTTGCAAAGGCGTCTAGAACTGCGCATTCTGTGGGAAGCAAAACAATACGCACGCCAATGGATTCAAGCAGCTCGGCCATATTCAAAATTGGGCCGAGCCCAAGGCCCAGGGCCTTTCTTATTTCTACCGCGTAAAGCTCAAGCTGGCGTTCAGATGGTCTTGCACCCGTGTGCGGCTCAAACCCCACTTCGGGAAAAACAATACCTCGCTGCTCCAATACATCATAAAGAGCCAGCACGTCTTGGGCGAAGCGGGCAGCCTTGTATCTATCTGTTTGCGTTACAGAGCGGTTGGCCCTGAAATGGCAAGCCTCCATCCGTAAGGTGGGAGCAGCCGAAATGATTGAGGTCAGGTAAACTGCGGGAACCTCAAGGACCTCAACCAGCTTTTCAAACGTCTCAAATGAAAGGCCACATTTGCCCGATTCGTATTGTGAAATGGAGCTGGGCTTTTTATCCAGCAACTCGGAAAGCCGCTTTTTTGTGAGCCCCATTCGTTCACGCGCCAGGGTTATGCGCGCCGGATCCAAATGCTGGAAGTAATAGTGAAGAGATTTCCCTGTAGTCATGGCTTCGCCTCCAATGCCCTGCGACAGGGGTCACAAATAGGTGAGGATTAACCTCACTCGCGAATACTTTTCTTTGCCTTTTGAGCAGGCTGTTCAACGCTCTGCCTAATGGCCTGTTTTTTATCTATCTGTTCAGGGGGCAATTTTGTATCACGCAACTCGGTTTTTGCCAAGTGGGGGGCAGCATCCCTGTGAACCTTGGGTTTGCGGGGAGCCTCTGGAACTGGTGCCGCAAGCGGCTCTTCCTCGCTATCATGCAACGTTGAAATCGTGAGGGCTTGGCAAGATCGAGTACCAGCAGGAACAAGGATATCAAACGTGATTTTCCCAATGCCGTTGTCTTCGTCCAGATCCACACCAATGGTGTACTCACCCTGGCTTACGGCAGATCTCTTAAGCTGCTCAGACAAGAAACACTGATTCTGAGTTATTGGAGAGCGCAAAAGTTTTTTAAGACCTTTTGCGGATCGCGGTTGACGAGTATTTTTGTCAACTCTGGATATAAAAAATCGTATGTATTGGCCTGAGATGTTAGCAGAAAGCTCAAGAATATTTGAGTAGGTTCTGCAGTTGAAGAAAGATTTTCCGCCAAGGCAAAGCCTTTGTACCCTTCGGAAAGAGCCTTCCCAAAAAGCACACCCAACGATGTAGTTTGAATAGTTAATGTCTCCTTCTGGGGTGGTGCCAACTTCATATACCTTGATCGCATCAGTTCCAGAGTCGAGTAAGTGTGGAACAATCTCTTCTTTCAGTTTTTCAAAAAGCAGAGGGTCCAGATCAGCGGGATTAGGCATTTTTTCTCCTATGAAGTACAGATTTGTTTTTTTATTTTATGTGAAGAAAATGTAAAAAACAAGTAAAAAAAGTAAGTGAAATTTTGGAAGTTGAAACTATTTTATTGAAAGCCGATGTTAGCCGTCTAACATAAAGTCATAATAGATAAAAATCAGTAGGTGCTTGCTTGTGGGCGCGCACCAACGGCATGGAGCCTGACGGCAAAATGGCAGGGGTGCCAATTCATCTTGAGGTGCAGACCTTCGTAATAGCAGCCGTTTGAGCGGATAACTCCACGTTAGTCGCATTTCTCTCACTGCATCTCGTTGTGGGCACATGCTACACCAGAATCCCCCTGAGCCCCGTAACCTACATATGGCATACGCAGTGGGGTAAGGTCACTTCTGCCCAAGACAGGCTGACGGGCCTTGCGTGGTGGATGAAATCGCTATGCCGATATTGGTATGCCTTGCCCGCAGCATTGAAGCCCAGGAAGGCGAAGCCCCGGTGGTACTCATGGCCCGAAAATTGGGATTAAAACGCCTGCGAGAAGCAACACGCCCCGGCTTCAGAAGGCGTGGGGGGTGAAGTAAGGCTCGTATAACAAGGTAGCACGGTCAAGCCTCAGCTTGCCGCAACATCCCTAGAATCTGTGCAGTGAATTTGCAGCATTTGTTCTTGTGCCCCTCTATGTCAGGAACACAATTTTTCAATGGCATACTTTTCGAGGGGAAGGTCACCAGGCAAAAAAACAATAACAGATGTGGCTCCAGGTTCTGATGTGTCCAGATTTATGTCTCCGCCCATTGTTCTTGCCATTAGTCTGGCAGAGTATGTTCCTATACCCGTCCCGCCTTGTTTGCCAGCAGTTGCGAATTTTTCAAAAAAACGGGCGCGGATTTTCTTCGGAACCTCGCCAAAATTATGAATGGAAATTTGGCACTCTGGACCCGCGTACAGACAAATACTGACTTGCGCGTCTGTAGGAGAGGACTCCAGCGCATTTTTAATCAAGTTGGAGAGCATGGAGTAACAGAGCAATTCTTCGGCCATGGATGGGCAGTCTTCGACATCTGTGCCGTCAGCCCTCTTTGCCTGAACTTGGAACCGCACACGCTTATCGTTGGCAAGGGGGTTCAGCTCGCTGAGTATCGACCTCACAACCAACAATATGTTTATTCTCACTGGTGAGAGTTGGTATATTCCCTGCTCCATGCGGTACAAGTCCAGAGAGAGGTTGATCATGTGCAGCATTCTGTAGCCAGCCTCTAAGAGCATGTGCAGAAGTTCCCGCTGATCGTCTGAGATATCTTTATCCCTTATGAGGAGTTGTGATGCTCCTAAAATGCCCGCGAGCGGACTTTTCAGGTCATGTCGGGTAATTTGGTCTATTTCTTCACGTAACAATTCCATCTTCTTGCGAGTCGAGATATCTCGTACAAAAAGCAAAGCCGCATTATTCCCCTCCCATTTTACGGGAATTGAAGAAATTTCCACGTCGATTGGGGTTCCATCTAAACGCAAATGACGCTGCTCGATAGGTTGCAAGGCTTCGCAAAATTCGAAACTTTGAAAGTTGCTTTTTCCAGCCAAGACGTGGTGATTCGGATGAACGCGTGACAATACTGGCATCCCCAACATGTATTCCGGCGAGTTGGTTCCGTAAAGCTTGAGGCTGGCCTTGTTAACATAAGAGAATTTTCCGCCAGTCTGTACAACTATAGCATCAGGTGCGTTTTCTACCAGATGTCGGAATCGCTCCTCGCTTTCGCGCAAGGCATCGCCCGATAGTTTCTGCTCGGTTACATCCCTAGATAATACTATGTATGAGCCGATAGCGGCATCAGATGCGCTTAGCGAGACAATGGATACATCCAACCATTTGGGTGTACCATTTTCGGTGATGTAGAATCCCTGAAAGGTCCCGATCTTTCCTTCACTAGCCTCCCGCATAGCCATTTCAAATCCTGTTGCGTCGACTTCGTCCCCAAACCGTATGCATGGCGTGCCTAAATAGGCTTGAGCATCTTCAATTTCTAGGTTCTTCGTCGTTTGATGTGGAATTCATGAAGCCACTACGACCTGAATCGGGGCCGCAATCAGGTAGACCATGGTGATGAAGTTCTCCACGTTCCGGTATCCTCGGGCCCTGGCCCTTGCCGCCTGGAACAGGCCATTGAAGCCTTCGAGCCTCGCATTGGTGTGCAAGGAATGCCAACGATGAAGGATTCGCGGCAAATGCCTCTCAAAGCTGGCCAATGCTCCGCGCACGGGTTCCAATAGCGGGCAGTCGGCCGCGTACTCGGCGGCATGCTTGAGAAAATGGGTTATGCGCCACTTGGCGGCCTGCTTCGATTCGGCCCGTCGAACCCAGCGCAGAAGTTCTTTGACACGGTAGGCCTTGGCGGTAGCGAAGCCCTGCTCGACGAGTTCCAGGAGAGCACTCTCCTGATTCTGCGTGCGTATTGTCTCGGCGCCCTTGAGTACGGCCCAACGGGTGTGGTCCGGCAGCTTTGACTGCCTGGCCTCAAGCTTTCTGACGTCATCGACGGCCTTGGTGAAGAGTTGGACGACATGAAACCAGTCGACTGTCACCGAGGCAGACTTGAACTTCTGTTCGACGGCGGAGAGGAACGCAGGCGACATGTCGCAAACTACCTCGACGATGTTTTCAGGACAGCCTTCATGGGCTTCAATGAACGCGCAGAACTGAGTCAGGCATTCCTTGCCCTTACCTGGAGTCGCGAAGATCACGGGCCTGTCGGAACGATCCAGGTCAATGAAGACGGTGATGTAATTGTGCCCACGCTTGGACGCGGTCTCATCCAGACCGATGGCCTTGATGTCTTTCAAGTTCAGCGCATTGATGGCTTTGGCCACATAGTGATGGACGATGCGCCACAGGCGGGTATCCGTGACCTCGACATGACGCGCTACGGCATTGACCGGCATCTCTCGAACGAGGCTCATGACAACCTGCTCAAAAAGCAGGGTAAACCGGCTGCCTTCCCTGGCCCATGGGGCTTCGACGCGTCGGATTCCATGTTCCGGGCAATTGATCCTCGGCAGTCGGGCTGTGAGGTAACAGTGATGCTGGAAGAAGTTGAGATGCCGCCACGTGAATTCCTTGAAGTCGTGAGCCTTGCACGCGGCTCCGCACTCGGGACACGGATACAGCGCTCCGCGGTCGGCACCGATCTCCAGGTGGAGCTTGGTTGGCGTATGGTCGGTATCAAGACGTTGGCTCATAACTTTCCAGGGCGGCGTGAGGCCGAGGCCCAAGGCAAAGATTTCTTCAGCTTGCATGGCAGTCCTCCTAAAGGAGGGCTATCCAAACTGATTGAGGTCGGTCAATTCCACATCAAACGACGAAGAACCAATTTCTAGAAGCTGAAGCCCTCCAGGACTAATGAAGGTCATATCGCCTTTATTATTAAGCATAATGATGCAGATTGGACTGTTTTCGACAATCGCCCTAGAAAAAGCTTCGCTTTCACGCAAGGCAGTTTCTACTATATGTCTTCTGGCAATTTCCAGTTTTAACCGTCTAGTCCAATATAATGTTGTTAGCAATATGCTAATCATAACGCAAATAAACAGCGCTGCACAAATAAGAATTATATTTCTTTTTTCTTTTTCTTTAGCAAACGATGTGGAAAAATAATTATAATTGACCAGAGAAATGCCATATTGCCGTTGCCACGACAGATCAAGTTCAGAGCCTATCCGCATATTTTTTTTAAAAAAAGCTGACAGCACTTGAGGTAGGCCAGTAGATGCATTGGAAATTCCCCAACCAACGTCCAAAAAGTCTCCTACTGGAAATAGCAATTCAAGGTCATCTGGGTTATCGCGTATCCATTTAAAAGCACCTTCAACTCCAACTATAGTGAAGTCAAACTTATGCTGTGCAACCAATTTCATGCAATCATTTGTTTTTGAATATTCTATATTGATAAATTTATCTGGCGAGGCATATTCATTCTGTGCAAGTAACCAAGTTTCGTATGATGTGCCTTTCTGAACAACCGCTTTGCGTCCAGCAAGATCAGATTCTGTTTTGACGACCTCCCGAAGGGAACGGTATCCCACGGCCAACATGCTCGTCTTATAGTATGGGATCAGAAGCATCTTTTTGAGACGCCAGTCTATCATGTGAAGATCATTAGGAAATAAATCGCATTCGCCTTGGGCAAGCAGTCGCGCTTCATAGCTATCGTCTCTGACGACAACACCCATTTCGTTTTGAAATTGCTCGTTCCAGCTGTTTAGGCGCTTCACCCGTGGGGATACCCCCAAGTAACGGGCAAAAGCCTCAGCGTTCTGCTGGTAAAAATCTTTACTTGCACCCGCAACGCAAATACGCAACTCGCCAGAGTTTTGAATTTCATCTAATGTTCTGGCTTCCGTTGATCCATATTGGCCTACAAGAATGATGACAACCAGCATAACGTAGCTGAAGCACTCAAGAATGGCTCGCTTGGGAAGCCCACTGCGTGGGGATTTATCGGAGAGAAATGACATCGCCGCCTTTCACTACTGTGAAACCACCGCTCATTAGGAGTTGTAGGTACGAAATTTCAAATTTTTTATTGCCGAAACATACTCTGCTTGCACTTGAACCGAAAGGCTAGGCTGCGGATATGTTAAACCGTGTGACATTATCAAGAATGTGTTAGCCACTTTTCTAGCTCTTTTGGGCTGAGATTTTATATTTATTTAGCGTTGCATATAGGTTTGGTAGGCTCATGCCAGCCATATTTGAAGCAATACGCAAGTCCCCTTGGGATTTATCAAGAATATTTTCAAAATATATTTTTGCGCTATGAGCAACAGTCGCTTGCTTGTGTTCTCGCCATGAAAGCATTTCTCCCTTGAACGCATCATTTTTGATATCTACGAGATTTATATCGCACGATATCGTCAATGGTTCTTTTTCGTATTGTCGCCTTGCATTTTCCTCGCGTATATAGCAGGGCAAATCGGCAGGAAAGAGGACTGAAGCGGTGCCTGCATTGATCAATGATGCATCAATTGCATTCCTGAGTTCCCGCACATTACCCGGCCAAGAGTGCTGGGCCAGTGCTTGCAAAAATTCAGAAGAAAAGGTTTTTCGCTCACCCCCAGTTCGTTCTAGGTGTTGCTCAAGGAAATGTTTAGCCAACACTTCCACATCACCGACTCTATTTTTTAGTGAGGGGATATTTATAGTGACTGTATTCAGGCGATACAGCAAATCTTGTCTAAAGCTACCATTAGCAACCATTTCTTCTAAATTACGATTAGTTGCTGCTAGTACACGGAACCTGCTCGTTGTTTCATTGGCACTGCCAACTCGACGGTATTTTTGTTCTTGTAGTACACGAAGAAATGATTTTTGAATCGAAATTGGTAGCTCCCCAAGTTCGTCCAAAAACAAAACACCTCCATTTGCAGCTGCAATCAGGCCTTCCTGATCCTGGACTGCGCTCGTGAATGCTCCACGTACATGCCCGAAGAGAATACTTTCAGCCAAGTTAACGGATAGTGCTGCACAATCCACCACAACAAAAGGAGCATTTTTGTTGCGGCCTAGGCAATGGATGGCCCTGGCGAACAGTTCTTTTCCGGTGCCGGTCTCGCCTCTAATCAAAACACTCGCATCTGCCGTCGCAACATCGATTGCCCGATCAAGGCAAGAAATAAAATTCGAGCTGGCGCCCACTAGCCATTCAGGTCTGACCTTTGGCACTGCCGCAGCCGCTATGCGTTCACGCCTACGCTTCAGTGCATGAGCCACTGATGTTTCTACATGGTCCAGCGTTGCGCATTTATCTATGTATTCCCAAACGCCCGATCTCACAGCGAGTGAAGCGCCAGAAGGGTCTGTGCTTGAAGTTATAACAATAATTTCTGAATGTTGCGGATGTGATAGTATTTTTTCAATGGCTTCAAGTCCGCTTCCGTCTGGGAGCCGGACATCCAAAAGCACAATTTCGTGAACTGGCAGTAGTGAGTCCAAACCGTGCTGAAGGGTATGCGAGCAATCAACAGAATGTCCACTTTTTTGAAGCAGCTTGCGTAACACTGAACAAAACAACTGATCATCATCGATGATAAGTATTCGAGCCATAGATAACCTGCCGATTTTCGGACCACGTTATATATAAACGCGGCACCTGGTGTGGGCTGTTGCCGATCATTCTCGCGGGGGGAGGGTCACATTGACGCCCCACTCAGTCCCTGTTTTGGGAGACATTGTACGCTTGCCCAGTTCTAGCCAACAGCGTTTGTTCCACTATAGAGTGAAATATCTCTCTGAGGACTTTCGTCCTAGATCACTCCATTGCACTTTTGATTATATCCTTCGGCCAGGAACTGTTGCGGCTGATCAAAGTGATATGCCGTGATTCATCCTTTTTCTAGTGCTTTAACGCTGATCTACATTAACAAAAAATCAGCGGAAAACTAATAAATTGTGTCTTGATTATCAATAAAGTTCAAGCATTTTTCATTAGTAATCTACCAATAAATGCAAGCTACATGCTGATATAAAAGGGAAAATTAAAAAAAATATGAGTTGGCATATTATTTGTATAATACAGATCACTGCATGAGACGAGTTTCTTCGGGCAGCAGCCATGGCTGGAAAAAATGAATGCCACGGTGGTTGATGTTGTGAGGAATGCAGCGTGCTGCTGATAGCCCGCACTAAGGCCGACAGCAAGTACAAGAAGATTCAAAAATCGTAGATGAGGCTGCAAAGAAATTAAATCTGTCCACACACGCGGTCGTTTTTGGGGCAGGAATGGACGTATCGGGCAAGTATACTGATGTGAATCTTCAGTTTTATTGCTTGAACTGAGAGCAGTATTTAAGCTGCTGTTGATAACACATGGAGATCAAAAAATGAAGCTTTCACACAAACTTATTTTATTTTCTACAATTCTTACATTATTTTCAATAATTATAGGTGTATTTTCAATTGTTGGAATGTCAAACATCAATCACGATGTTAAGGATATCGCAAAAAATTGGCTTCCTACAATAAAGATTGTGGGAGAAATTAATGGGTTGGCAAATGAATATCGCCGTACAGAATTAGTTCATATTTTATCAACAGATGAAGCGTCGATGCGTGAATATGAAGATAGAATTCGTGTATTAACTGATAAAATCGCTGTAAAGGCTAAAGAATATGAAAAATTAATATCTGAGCCAGAAGAAAAAAGGCTCTTCCGGGTTTTCCGTGGGTAGCTGATCTGCTAATGTCCTTCCCGGAGGGCACCAATGAAGGATACGGACCTATATTTTCGGATTCTCGGGCTGACCGAGCCCTGGTTTGTTGAGGCTGTTGAACTGGACACGGCGGAAGGTCGGGTAGACATCCGCGTGGAGCATGGTCCTGGTGTTCGCTGGTTTTGCCCTACTTGTGGTCGAGAGCTGGCTTGCCGCGACCATGCCGAGCCTCGTGTCTGGCGCCATCTGGACACGTGCCAGTTCAAGACGTTCCTGCATGCTCGGATTCCCCGAGTGGACTGCCCCGAGCATGGCGTCCTTCAGGTCAACGTGCCTTGGGCCGAGTCCAAGGCACGTTTCACCATATTGATGGAGCGATTGATCATCGACGTGCTGACCGAGTGCGCCACCGTAACAGGAGCGCGGCGCATCCTGCGCATCACCTGGGACGAAGCATGGGGTGTCATGGAAAGGGCGGTGCGCCGGGGCCGGGAGCGCAAGCAATCGAATCCCTCGCGGTATCTTGGCGTTGACGAGAAGGCATTCCGCAAGGGGCACGACTATGTGACCGTGGTTTGTGATCTGATCGGCAGCACGGTGGAGTATGTGGCCGACGAGCGTAAGGCCGAAAGCCTTGAGGGGTACTACCTTCAGTTCACCAAGGCGCAGTTGGAGCGGATCAAGGCCGTGGCCATGGACATGTGGGAGCCCTATTTTAAAGCTACGCTCAAACATGTGCCGGACGCGGCGGGGAAAATCGTTCACGATCGGTTCCACGTCATGAAACACGTAGGCGAGGCTGTGGACCGGGTACGCAAGCAAGAGCACCGCGAACTCACAAGTCAGGATGACCATCGACTCAAGGGCACGAAATTCCTCTGGCTATACCGGGAGGAGAATCTGCCGGACAAACACCGGCCAGCCCTGGAGGCCTTGAAGACAGCGAACCTCAAGGTGGCCAAGGCCTGGGCCATGAAGGAAAGCCTGAACGACGTCTGGAAGTACCTGAGCACGGGATGGGCCAGACGTTTTGTGAAGCGATGGCTGGTCTGGGTGAACAGGTCAGATCTTGCCCCAATGCGCAAAGTGGGCGGACTGATTCAGAGACATCTTGAGAACATCCTGACCTTCTGCCGCCACAGGATCACCAACGGCGTGGCCGAGGGCCTCAACAGCAAGATCATGGCCATCAAGAGGAAGGCTTGCGGTTATAGGAACCGGGAGCATTTCAAGACAGCCATCTACTTCTTCTGTGGCGGTCTAAACCTCTACCCGGCCAGTTCCTGACAGGGGTTACCCACGGAAAACCCGGAAGAACCCAAAAAGACATCATTGCCTCGCCCTCCCACGGCGATACTTTTGAATGCACCTACCGCATGCGCAGGGCAGACAACACATGGGCCTGGATTCTTGGTCGCGGCAACGTGACGCAGCGCGATGCCAGCGGCAGGGCCACGCGTGTGGTAGGCCTGCATACCGACATCAGCGCAAGCCAGGCCGACAGGGCTCACCTTGAGGACATGGTGCGCAACGATCCGCTCACCGGTTTACGCAGCCGAACTTTCTTTACCATGACCGTGGACGAACTGGAGCAAAACGCCGTTCGTCCCGTGGGGATAATCGTTGCCGATGTCAACGGCCTGAAAATGATTAACGATTATCTCGGGCACGAAGAAGGCAATACCGTATTGTGCCAGGCGGCCCTGCTGCTGCGCGGCGGGCTGGATTCCGCAGCCTGCGTGGCGCGCATGAGCGGCGATGAATACACCGTGCTGCTGCCCGGATGCGACAGCCTGAAGGTTGCCGAAATTTTGCACGAGCTCATGCAGCGCTTTAAAAGGCACAACAACCAGCAAAACCGGCCCCCGGTCTTACTGGCAATGGGTTCCTCCTGCGCGGAAGACATGCAGACCAGCATTGCCAACGCCATTGTGGCGGCAGACCGGGCCATGCTGCGGAACAAACTGACCACAAGAGCTGAAACCCGCCAGCGCGTCCGGGACTGGATTGAAAACCACACCTTTGCCAAGGTTTCCATGAACGACTGCCGCTATCTGTAACACGCAGCAGGCAGGCCGCGCCTCTGGCCGCTCTTGACGCAAGGCTGGCTTTGCGCCAGAGTATCCCCATGTCGGAAGATAACCCTCCCCCTACGCAGGCCCAGGACTCTGGCATCGGCATCAGCAGGCAATCGCCCCTGGAACAGCCGATAGTTCAGGAGACCGAAAGCGGCCAAAAGTTGTTACAGTTCCTGCAAAGGCGGCTGAACTTGCCCCCCACCCTGCTCCACCGCTGGGTGCGCACCGGACAGGTGCGTATCAACGGCAGCAGATGCAAGCCCTTTGCCCGCGTGCAGACAGGCGACATTGTTCGTCTTCCTCCCTTTGCCTTCAAGATGGCGGAAGAAAGCGCATCAGAAACGGCCCCCCTGCCGCTGACGGATACAGCTCTCGACACGCAGCCGGTTGATTCGCCGCCGTTGCCGCCCATGATCGGCACTGACGGTTACCTGTGGGCTTTTAACAAACCCGCAGGCCTGCCTACACACCCCGGCACCGGGCATGACGACAGTCTCAGTTCCCGGCTGGCCGCTTACTTCGCAAGCGCGCCCTTCAAACCCACGCCCGTGCACAGGCTGGACAAGGAAACATCGGGCGTGCTGCTCGTGGCGGCCTCATACGAAGCTCTTGCCAAGGCTCAGGACGCCATACGCGATGGAACGCTGGTCAAGGAATATGTGGTCTGGGTGCAGGGGCGCTGGCCCTTTGCCGAAACGCAGATTCTGCGCCACTTTTTGCGCAAGGATACTGCCCAGGGCTACGAGAAGGTACGCACGGCTGCGCCCGGCGAGGCCGACAGCCGCGAGGCCCTGTGCATGGTGCGCCCCCTGAGGGTGGAGCAAGCGCAAAGCCTGCTGCTTGTGCGACTGCTGACAGGCCGCACGCATCAGATCCGCGTACAGCTTGCCACTGTTGGGCATCCTGTGATTGGCGATGCCAAGTACGGGCAGGCTGCCCCCACGCGCCGCCATGTGCCGCGTGGGGCTTACACCCTCCCGGCCCCGGCCCGCGTGAGTTCAACTGACAATTCCGCCCCTGAGCCGGAAAGCCTGATGCTCCATGCCCTGCGCGTGACAATGCCCTGCGGGCACGTGTTTTCATGCCTGCCGCCGTGGTCTGGCGCGCATGCCCTTGAGCAGATGCCAGAGCCTGTCGCCGCCATGACAGCCCCGGAACATAGGGGTGAATGCGGGGTCTTCCCTTTGACGGAACAAAGTGCTAAAAATAAATTTTTACGCCAGTAAAACAGTCTTAAAACCCAGCTGTCCTGGCAGCCGCGTGGTCTGCGCGGCACTACACGCCAGACGCCTCAGAGAGCATATGCTCCGGGCGCTTTCTTTTCATCGGAGCGCATGACCGCATGGTGGCGCACTCCGCTTCACGCTTGCAATCTCGCCTGGCAAATCCCAGGCGTACACTAAGGTATTCTCATGGCAGATACATTGCCCCGCGTCATTCTGGTGGGTCGCCCCAATGTGGGCAAATCCACCCTGTTCAACAGGCTTATCCGCAGCAATCGGGCCATCACCCATGACCGCCCCGGCGTGACCCGCGACCGCATGGACGGCGTGGTGCGCCGCAAGGACACTCCCGTTTTCGGCATTGTGGACACGGGAGGCATCACGCTTGACGCCCACGCAGCCGTGGTTGAAGGCCCCGAAGGCATTCGCGGCTTTGAGCGCGACATCCTTGCGCAAACCGAGGCGGCACTGGTTGATGCCGCAGCCGTGGCCTTTGTGGTGGATTCGCGTGACGGCCTGCTGCCCCTGGACGAACATCTCGCAGCCCATGTGCGCCGCAAGGGTTTGCCCACCATCTGCGTGGTCAACAAGGTTGACGGCGTGGAGCGCGAAGATGAACTCATGGCCGAATTTCATGTTCTGGGCTTCCCGCTGCTGGCGGTTTCTGCCGAGCACGGGCACAACATCACCGCTCTGGTGGAAGAACTGGTAGCCCTGTTACCGGAAGAAACCTCCACCGAGCCGCCCGCCCCGCCGACCCTCAAGCTGGCCATGCTTGGCCGCCCCAACGCGGGCAAGTCATCGCTTATCAACGCCATTTCCCGCAGTGACCGCATGATTGTTTCCGATGTGGCGGGCACCACGCGCGACAGTGTTGACGTGCGCTTTGCGAGCGGTGGGCGCGACTACGTGTTTGTAGACACTGCGGGTGTGCGCCGCCGCACCAAGATCAGCGACAGTCTGGAAAAGTACTCCGTCAACTCGGCCATCAAGTCGAGCACCAAGGCCGACGTGACCCTGCTGACACTGGACGCCGCCGAAGGCGTGAGCCAGCAGGACAAGCGCCTCATGGACATGCTGAACACGCGCAAAACGCCCTTTATGGTGCTTATCAACAAGTGCGATCTGGCCCCCCGCGACTCGCTGGACAGGCTTAAAAAGAACGTGGCCGAAATGCTGGCCTTCTGCCCGCATGTGCCGATTCTGAATGTTTCTGCCCTCAAGGGAACCGGCCTGAAAAAAATTCTGCCCCTGGCAACCCAGATTCACGAAGAATGCAGCGTCCGCATTTCTACCGGCAAGCTCAACCGCGCCATGGAAGAAGTGCTCGACAAGCACCAGCCGCCTGTGGTCAAGCGTGTGCGCGCCAAGTTCTTCTACCTTACCCAGGCGGAAACCGCGCCGCCGACCTTTGTGTGCTTTGTGAGCGATGCCACCCGTGTTCCTGAAAGCTATACCCGCTATCTTGAACGCGCGTTGCGCAAAATATTCGGCATCACGCACGCCCCCATGCGCCTGCACCTGCGCTCAAGCCACAAGAAAAAAACTGAAAAATAGCGGCAGGCCTGGCTGAGACCAGGCTGCCCGCCGAACAAAAAAATCCCCCGGTTAAACCGGGGGACACGATGTCAGTCTGCAAAAGACGGCAAGCCCAATGAGCATGGATAAAAGAGCTTGAATGGCGGAGACGTATAGGGGTCGAACCTACCACAGACCGCAAGGCCTGCCACCGGTTTTGAAGACCGGGCGCCACACCGGTGACGAAACGTCTCCGCATGGGCGCACCATAGGGCAAAAGCCCCTTGCCCGCAAGAGGGCAAACTTATTTGGCCTTTGCAGCACAGCAAAAGCAGCAAAGCCCGCAGCACAGTTTGAGCATGCGCAACACGCACCCGGCATGCGGTTTTGACTTCAGAACGTCAAACCTCCATTGCCAAGTGTGTTTTGCGCATTATTATGAACAAGACAAGCGCAGCCGAAACCCCTGTTGCCTGAACTGCAAATGCCCACAAACATTTGACACCAGACACATACAGGTAGTAATTTCTTAACTGTGCTGGCCATATATCCGGCCTGGCCGTGCGCCACCGCGCGCGGAAAACGTAACGGAGGCAGTGTTGAATCAGATAAGTCGCAACCTGATGCTGTGGGCGATAATCGTCCTGGCGATGGTCATGCTTTTCAATATGTTCCAGCAACCGCAGGGGATCACCCAGCGGGTGCCCTACTCAGATTTTCTCAGTCAGGTGGACAACGGCCAGCTCATGTCCGTGACCATTCAGGGGCACACCCTCATCGGGCGCACCTCTGACGGAAAAACCGTGCAGTCCTACGCTCCGCAGGACATCGGCCTCGTAAACCGCCTTATTGAAAAAAAGGTCGAAATCAAGGCCGAACCGCCGGAAGAACAGCCATGGTACATGACCCTGCTGGTTTCATGGTTCCCCATGCTTTTGCTTGTGGGCGTGTGGATTTTCTTTATGCGCCAGATGCAGAGCGGTGGCGGCAAGGCCATGAGCTTTGGTCGGTCGCGCGCTCGCCTGCTCAATCAGGACAGCACCCGCGTTACCTTTGCTGACGTGGCGGGTGTTGACGAAGCCAAGGACGAGCTTTCGGAAGTTGTGGAATTTCTCTCCAACCCCAAAAAGTTTACCCGCCTTGGCGGGCGCATCCCCAAGGGCGTGTTGCTCGTGGGCCCTCCCGGCACGGGTAAGACCCTTCTGGCGCGAGCCGTGGCTGGCGAGGCCGGGGTGCCGTTCTTTTCCATTTCCGGCTCCGACTTTGTTGAAATGTTTGTGGGCGTGGGCGCTTCGCGCGTTCGCGACCTTTTTGTTCAGGGCAAGAAAAACGCGCCCTGTCTGATATTTATTGACGAAATTGACGCCGTTGGCCGTCAGCGTGGCGCTGG
The DNA here is from genome assembly GCF_053570625.1 of Desulfovibrio faecalis. Classification (NCBI taxonomy): domain Bacteria; kingdom Pseudomonadati; phylum Thermodesulfobacteriota; class Desulfovibrionia; order Desulfovibrionales; family Desulfovibrionaceae; genus Desulfovibrio; species Desulfovibrio faecalis. The sequence continues at coordinate 1,661,968 of NZ_JBRBQR010000001.1, read as the reverse complement.
CCTCGGCGGCGGACATGATGAACGCGAGCAGACCCTGAACCAACTGCTTGTGGAAATGGACGGCTTTGAAAGCAATGAAGGAGTTATCCTCATTGCCGCCACCAACCGCCCAGATGTGCTTGACCCCGCCCTGCTGCGTCCTGGCCGTTTTGACCGTCAGGTGATGGTGCCCACGCCCGATCTGCGTGGCCGCCGCCGCATCCTTGAAGTGCACACCAAACGCACGCCGCTTGCGGGCGATGTTGATCTGGAGGTGCTGGCGCGCGGTACACCTGGCTTTTCCGGCGCTGACCTTGAAAATCTGGTCAACGAAGCGGCCCTTCAGGCCGCCAAGCTCAATCAGGACCGTCTGGACATGCACGATTTCGAGTATGCCAAGGACAAGGTTCTCATGGGCCGCGAACGCCGCAGCCTTATCCTCTCCGAGGAAGAAAAGCGCATCACCGCCTATCACGAAGGCGGTCACGCCCTGGCTGCCCGCCTGCTGCCAGGTTCCGACCCCGTGCACAAGGTTACTATCATTCCGCGTGGGCGCGCCCTCGGCGTGACCATGCAGCTGCCGGAAGAAGACCGCCACGGCTATTCGCGCTCCTTCCTGCGCAATAATCTGGTGGTGCTGCTGGGCGGACGCGTAGCGGAAGAAATTATTTTTGACGACATTACCACCGGCGCCTCCAACGACATTGAACGCGTCACCCGTATGGCCCGCAAGATGGTCTGCGAGTGGGGCATGAGCGAAGCCGTGGGTACGCTGGCCATCGGCGAAACCGGCGAAGAAGTTTTTATTGGCCGCGAATGGGTGCAGAACAAGAACTTCAGCGAAGACACGGCACGGCTTGTGGATTCGGAAGTGAAGCGCATTGTGGAAGACGCGCACAGCCGCTGCCGCAAGCTGCTTGAGGAAAATCTGGATACCCTTCACCGCATTGCCCAGGCCCTTCTTGACCGCGAAACCATCACTGGCGAGGATCTTGAGCTGCTCATGGACAACAAGGAGCTGCCCCCGCTCGACAGCAACGGCAAACCAGTACCCGCCAGCACTGCCGCCAAGGGTGGCAAGGCTGCCAAATCCGGCGCTGAATTTGTCATTGAACCAGATACCGATGCTCAGGCCCCTGAACAGAATGTAGAGCAGAAACCGGAGCAGCAATCGGAGCAGGCGGAGTCCAAACAGTCCGAAACCGAGAACACACGGAACAACAGTAAAGAAAATGACCGATAGCATTTGCCCGGCCGCTCTTTCCAGGGGCGCAGACTGGCATATTCTTGGGGGGCGGGCGTTGAAGACGCCCTCCCCCTTTGGCGTCATGGGTATTGTGAATCTGACCCCAGATTCCTTCTATGACGGGGGCCGGCACAACGCCCCGGCATCGGGCCTCAACCATGCGCTGACCCTGCGCAACCAGGGTGCAGACATTCTTGACCTTGGTGCGGAATCGTCGCGGCCCGGAGCTGCGGAACTGCCCCCCCAGCAGGAAACCGAGCGCCTGCTGCCGGTTCTGACAGGGCTGCGCCAGGCTGCGCCCGGAGCCGTAATCTCCGTTGACACCTACCATGCCGCCACGGCTGCCGCAGTGCTGGACATGGGGGCTGCCATCATCAACGATATTTCGGCCTGCGCCTTTGATCCCGCCCTGCTGGATGTGCTTGTGCAGTACAAGCCCGGCTATGTGCTGATGCACAGTCAAGGCCGCCCGCAGACCATGCAGCACGATCCGCGCTACACTGATGTTCGACGTGAAGTGCTGGAATTCTTTGAGCGCGAGATGTCGCGTCTGGTGCGGGCGGGCCTGCCGGAAGACCGCATTGTGCTTGACCCCGGCATCGGCTTTGGCAAGACGCTTGAACACAACCTCACCCTGCTGGCCCACCCGGAAGACTGGCTCGCCCTTGGGCGCCCCGTGCTCATGGCCTTGTCCATGAAATCCGTTTTTGGCGGGCTTCTGGGCCTTCCGCCGCAGGAGCGCGGTCTGGCAACAGCCACGGCCACGGCAATGCTGCGCGGCAAGGGTGTGTTCTGGCACAGGGTACATGATGTTGTTGCGGCCCGTCAGGCCATGACTCTTGCTTTGGCTCTTGAGGCCAACTAGGGATTCAAACCGTCAACGATTGCGAGTCTGCCGGTATGGTGCGATTTTTTTCAACGCGCCCATTCACTGGAATGCTGCTCATCACGTTGGCCTTCAACTTACTTTTGACCTGGGTTTTGATTGACCGCAAACAGCAGATTGAACGGGTCAAACTTGAGAGCATCGCCCGCTCGCAGCGCGATAATCTCCAAAACGATCTGTTGCGCCTGATATTCAAAACGGAAACCCTGAACGCGCTTGTTATTGACAACCATGGGAACATTCAGGAATTCGAGCGCGTTGCCGCTGCCCTGCGGGATGAAGATACCATTCAGGCCTTTGTGCTCGCTCCGGGGGGCACCATCGACAAGGTGTACCCATATACACCAGCCAATAGCCTGCTGGTGGGGCAGGACATGCTGGACGGCAATCTTGGCTGCCACGAGGCCGTCACGGCCCGTCACGGCGCACCCCTGACCCTGGCGGGGCCGGTACTGTTGCCCAACGGGGATGCGGCTCTGGTGGGGCGACTTTCCGTATTCCTTCCTGATGCTTCCGGTCGCCCTCAGTATTGGGGTATCGCCGCGATATTGCTCCGTTTTCCTGACGTGTTGACAGCCTCGGACCTTTCCCTGCTGGACAGCATGGATATCGACTTTGGCCTTTGGCGCACATCCCCCCACAAGGGAGGGGCTTTGCTTATTGCTGGCAGCGCGGATTCAGAAAAAGACGCAGGCAGCATAGACGTACCGGTGACAATTCTTAACGCCCACTGGCTGATCCGCATGTCGGCAGGCGTTGCGTGGTATAGATCACTGGAATCATGGCTTTATGTGGGCATGAGTGTTCTTCTCAGCCTTTTCCTTGCGACTCTAGTTCAAAGGAATCATGATCTTACACAAATTCGCACCTATCTTGAGGCCATCGCTTACAGGGACGCACTCACGGGCGCGCTCAACAGGCGTGGACTCTTTGAGGAACTGCAACGGCGCATAGCCGCACCAATTTCAAAAGATTTTACTTTATATTACTTTGACTTAAATAATTTTAAAAGCATTAACGACACCTATGGACATGAGGCGGGCGACCGAGTATTGCAACTCTTCGCAGAGGTTGTTCGCGCACATGCCCCGGTGACGCACATTCTGGGGCGTATGGGCGGGGATGAATTTGTGTTGCTGCTCAACGGCACCCCGTCCAAGGAGAGGGACAAAGCCGCCTTTGCCCGTATGCACGCCGATCTTGCAAAGGGGCTGCCCGAGCTGAACATACCCGGGCCGATCACGTTCAGCATGGGCAGTGCAGTGTACCCTGATTCGGCCCTCACGGTGGATGCGCTGCTCTCCTGCGCGGATACTGCCATGTACCAAGACAAGGAACGCGCCAAGGCTCTCGGCTGACAGCGCTGCGGTTGCCCGATACACTTTGCTGCAAGGAACACACCGTGTTTGACCATATTGCCATAGACTGGCGCGATGTAATGGATATAGCTGTGGTCAGCATTCTGCTGTACCAGGTTATCCAGATGCTGCGCGGCTCGCGGGCGCTGACAGTCCTTACAGGGCTGGGCCTGCTTACGCTGTTGTATTTCTTTTCAAACGCTCTCGGCCTGTACACGCTTACCTGGCTGTTGCAGCACATCTTCAGCTCCCTGTTCATCCTCATAGTCGTTATTTTTCAGGCCGACATCCGTCAGGCCTTGGGCGAAATGGGCGCACGGCCTATCTTTCGCCGATCCAGCATAAAGAATATTGGCGTGGAAGAAGTGGTGACCGCATGTGTTGAAATGGCACGGCTGCGGGTGGGTGCACTTATTGTTATTGAACGCAGCATGCGCCTTGGCGATATGATCAAACGCGAAGGCGTGCGCATTGATGCGCAGCTTTCACGGCAGCTGCTCATGAATATTTTTTACCCCAAGGCCCCCCTGCACGATGGCGCAGTAATCATCAGCCGAAACAGAATCACCGCTGCGGCCTGCATTCTGCCGCTGGCCGAAGCCAAGGGGCAGAACTTCGGCACGCGGCACCGGGCGGCACTGGGTATCGCCCGTGAAAGTGATGCTCTGGTCATTGTTGTTTCTGAAGAAAGAGGCGAAATTTCCGTGGCCCTCAAGGATGAGCTGATGCGCGCCCTTGACGCTACCCGCCTCAGGCAGGTGCTTAATGAAATCCTCTGATCCCTCACGCCGCCCGCCGCACCTGCTTTCCATGCTGCTGGCGATCTTTATCGCCGTGAGCATGTGGTACATGGTCAGCGTTCGCGACAGGCTGGAAGCGCAGATCGAAGTAAGCCTTGATTATTTTGGCATCCCCGCCAACCTTGTGGTGACTGACGGTCTCATCAACAAGGCCATTGTGCGCCTGCGCGGGCCGGAAACTCTTTTGCGCTCCATAACGCAGCGCAAGATTATTCAGGCTGTTGACCTTTCCTCCATCAAAAAGGGCACCACAGTAGTTCCGCTTTCGGCAGAACACCTGGGCGCGGCCTTCCGCGCGTTTGAGCTCATTGATGTGCAGCCCCCGCGCATTGTGGTCAAGGCCGACACCGTGCAGGAGCGAAGCGTACCTGTTAAGGCGGTTGTGGATTCGCCCCTGCGCAGCGGCGCCCTGACGGTGGAAAACGTCAGCGTGACCCCGGCCACGGTGGTTTTGCGCGGGCCGGAATCCGTTGTCTCCGCCATTGCCAGCGTGCCGCTGACCATCATGCTTGATCCCAAGGCAGCGGGCACAACAACGCAGCAGACCATCACGCTGGACACGCCGGGCATGGTCACGGCCACGCCGCCTTCCGTCAAGGTGCAGTACACCATCACCAGTGGGCGCACCGTCATCTCGCGCCGCTGCAAAGTGGAAATTGCCAAGGAAAGCCGCCTGGCCTATACGGTGACCCCCGATGAAATTGCCGTGCTGGTGGAGGTGCCCGAGGCTCTGGCAAAGAACAGCCATTACCTTGGCGAGATGGAAGTTTCTTTCGTCACGCCTGAAATCCAGCCGGGAGAGAGCGTTAAAACCCCCCTGCACTTCAAACTGCCGGAAGGAATGACTCTCTTGAACCCGGTTACGGAAGAAGTTACGGTAACAAGAAAAAAGAAATAAGCGACGCCCTTCAACTGCCGCATCCGGCGGCCTGAATGGAGCGCAACCGTGCCTTGGCCCTTGCGGTCCGCACGGCATATACGACAAAACCCTGCAACAGCGCCCATGCTGAAACGCATCGGCGCGCTGCAAAAGCATTAGAGGTAAGGAGTTTTCATGGCTGAGCGTCTTTTCGGCACAGACGGACTGCGCGGCACGGTCAACAACTATCCCATGACCGTGGATGTGGCCCTGCGACTTGGTCTGGCGGCAGGTGTGCGCTTTCGGCGCGGCGACCACCAGCACAAGGTGGTCATCGGCAAGGATACGCGCCTTTCAGGCTATATGTTTGAATCTGCCCTCACTTCCGGCCTGTGCGCTGCCGGCATGCACGTGATCATGACCGGCCCGCTGCCCACCCCGGCCATATCCTTTCTCACCCGCAGCATGCGGGCCGACCTTGGGGTGGTTATTTCCGCCTCGCACAACCCCTTTCACGACAACGGCATCAAGTTTTTTGACGCCGATGGCTACAAGCTCCCCGACCTGACCGAAGACGAAATATCAGCCATGGTGCTGGATTCGGACTATAAATGGCCCTACCCCGAAGCGCGCGGCGTTGGCCGCGCCACCAAGATTGAAGACGCCGGGGGCCGCTATATTGTTTACACCAAGAGCTGTTTTCCTCCCCAGTTGACACTTTCTGGCCTGCGCATTGTGGTTGACTGCGCCAACGGCGCCAGCTACAAGGTTGCCCCTCTGGCTCTTGAAGAACTGGGAGCAGAAGTTTTCCGCATCGGTACAAGCCCAGACGGCACCAATATCAACGAGCACTGCGGCTCGCTCTATCCCGAAGTTGTGGCCGCCAAGGTGCGCGAGGTTCGAGCCGATGTGGGCCTTGCGCTGGACGGCGACGCCGACCGCCTCATTGTTGTGGACGAACACGGCGACATCATTGACGGCGACCAGCTCATGGCCATGTGCGCCCAGGCCATGATGGCCCGGGGCGAACTGCCGGGCAATCTGCTTGTGGCAACCGCCATGAGCAATATGGCCCTGGAAATTTTTATGAAGGATCACGGCGGTTCGCTGCTGCGCACCAAGGTGGGTGACCGCTACGTCATGGAAGCCATGCGGCGCGAAGGCGCCATGCTGGGCGGAGAGCAGTCGGGCCACCTTATTTTCCACAAGTACAGCACCACTGGTGATGGCCTGCTGGCGGCCCTGCAAATTCTGCGCATCATGCGCGAGAAGGACAAGCCCCTCTCCGAACTGGCAGGCAGGCTTAAGCCATTCCCGCAGAAGCTTATCAACGTGCGGGTCGAAAAACGTCTGCCCTTTGAGGAACGCCCCGCTATTGGCGAGGCTGTTGCCAAGGTCGAGGCGGAACTGGCCGGACGTGGGCGTGTGCTCCTGCGGTATTCCGGCACGGAATCTCTTTGCCGCGTCATGGTGGAAGGCGAAAATCCCGAAAAGGTCAAAGCTTTCGCTGAAGATCTGGCCGTTGTGGTTGAGCGCGAACTGCGCTGATTTGACCGTTGAACATCGCGGCGGCACTACCGGGCAGGTACTGCTTGCAGTATGGCTGCTATCCGTTTATTGCTTACATCGGTTTGCCGCTAATAAAAATTGTTTTGTCTACCCCCCTTGGAGGCATGCATGAAGGATATTCGTAAAGTCGTCATTCCCGTGGCCGGATGGGGCACCCGTTCCTTGCCTGCAACAAAGAATATTCCCAAGGAAATGCTGCCCATCTACAACAAGCCCGTCATCCAGTATGTGGTTGAAGAAGCGCAGCGCGCCAATATTGAAGACGTGATTTTCGTCACCAACCGCGACAAAACGGTTATTGAAGATCACTTCGACTACAACCTCCAGCTTGAGGGCGTGCTTGAACGCGCGGGCAAGCTCGACAAACTGGCTGAAGTGCGCAAGGTGGCCGAGATGGTCAACATCATGTCCGTGCGGCAAAAGCGCCAGCTTGGCCTTGGCCATGCGGTGCTGTGCGCGCGCGAACTTGTGCGTGACGATCCTTTTGCCATCATGGTGGGCGATGACCTCATGTTTGGCGGTGCTCCCGGCATCGGCCAGCTCATTGAAGTTGCCATGGCCGAAAAAATGCCGGTCATCGGCGTGATGGAAGTACCGTGGGAAAAGGTCAGCCGCTACGGCATCATTGATGGCGATGAAGTGACCCCCGGCGTGTTCCGCGTCAAAAACATGGTGGAAAAACCCGCCCGTGAAGACGCTCCCTCGCGCATGGCAATTGTTGGCCGTTATGTACTCACGCCTGATATTTTTGACTATCTTGAAAAGGTCGAACCCGGTCACGGCGGCGAAATCCAGCTTACCGACGCACTCCAGGCCATGGCTCAAGAAAGGGGCATGATGGCCGTGCGTATGTCCGGCATGCGCTTTGACGCAGGCGACTGGGCGGAATTTCTCACCGCCAACATCTACTTTGCCCTTCAGGACGAAGAACTGCGCTACGATCTGCTCAAGCTGCTCAAGAATTTTGTGCAGTTCCATTAAAACCCACTGCACATATGTATTGCCCCAAGCCTCCTCTGGTTCGCCAGAGGAGGCTTGCCATTGGGGCCGTATTACGTAACTCTCCCCCACATGTACGCCACCGTCGCCCTGCTCACCCCTCCATACGCCAGCCTTACCTACACACTGCCGCCCGAATTTCCCGCCGATTTCTGGCAGCCCGGATTGCGCGTGGCCGTGCCGCTGGGCCGTGGCGAGCGCACCGCCCTGCGCGCCGCAGTGCTTTTGCGCGTCAGCCCCACCGCCGACCTGCCGGAAGGCGTGGACTGCAAAAGCCTTGGCTGGCCGCTGGAAAACGCCCCCCTGCTCCCCGCTGTGCTGCTGGAACTGGCTGAAGACCTGGCCAGACGGCAGGGGCTGCACCCCGGTCATATTCTGGGGCATGTGCTGCCACAGGGCCTGCGCCTTGCACGGGTGCGGCTGCGTAATATCGAATCCGGCAAGGCAGTGGCCTGGACTCTTGCCCGCATCCGCGAAGCCCTGCCTGAACAGCGCCGGACTCTCGCCGAGGCCCTTTGCAACGGCACGGCCCGCATGCTGCCCCCCGGCACAGACGCCGCCAGCGAAGAATTTTGCCTGCTGCGCGTTGACCCGCCCTGGCCTGTACGGCCCTCGGCCAAACGCCAGATCGAGGTTCTGGACTATCTGCACCAGCACGGCAGCGTAAGCCGCAGACGGCTGGTGCAATCCCTCGGGCAAGCAGTAACACCTGCCCTCCATACCCTGCTGGAGGCCGGGCACGTCAACCTTGCGCGCGATAACGGCGTTGACGATGATGACGCCCTGGACGCCACAGAACAAAGCCTGTTGCCGCCCCCACCAGCCCCCTTTGCCCTTAACGATGAACAGGCATGTGCGCTTGAGAGCATGCTGGAGGCCCTGCGGGCAGACGAGGCTTCCTCGCGCCTGCTCTTTGGCGTGACCGGCAGCGGCAAAACAGCAGTATACCTTGAACTTGCCAAGGCCTGCCTTGCAGCGGGCAAAAGCATCATGCTGCTCGCCCCCGAAGTGGCGCTGGCTCACAAGTTGCGGCGAGATGCCACGTGCGCGCTGCCCGATGCCCCCTTATTTTTCTACCACGGCTACCAGTCGCCCGCGCGGCGGGAAGCGACCTTTCGCCAGATGGCGCAGAGCGACAGCCCCTGCATCGTCGTGGGTACTCGCTCGGCATTGTTTCTGCCAGTGCCCCACCTGAACTGCATTGTGCTGGACGAAGAGCACGACGGCTCTTTCAAGCAGGACGAAAGCCTGGCCTATCAGGCCAAGGAAGTGGCGTGGTTCCGCGTTGCCCAGGCAAAGGGGCTGCTGGTGCTTGGTTCTGCCACGCCAGACCTCAAGACCTTTTATGCGGCTGAAAACGGGCACCTGCCCATCCTGCGGCTACCGCACCGCGTGGGCGGACGCGAACTGCCACCGGTGGAACTGGTGGACATAAGCTCCCTAGCGCCCGGCTCAACCAGCATGGACGGTCTGCTGGCCCCACAAAGTGAAGCCGCACTGCGCGAGACCATTGAACGCGGCGAGCAAGCCGTGGTGCTGCTGAACAGGCGCGGCTACGCTCCCCTGATGTACTGCCTTGACTGCAACCGCACCCTGCGCTGCCCGCACTGCGAAATTGGGCTCACCTATCACAAAGGGCTGGAAAAACTCGTCTGTCACTATTGCGGCTATAGCCGACCATTTCCCTCGCCCTGCCCAGAGTGCGGCGGCATGAACTTTTTGCCCATGGGCGAAGGCACGGAACGCCTGGCCGAGCGCCTGAGCGTACTGGCCGGGGGGCCTGTGCTGCGGCTGGACAGGGACAGCACCCGCAGGCCCGGACGCATGGAAGAAATCCTTGCGGCCTTTTCCCGGCAGGAGGCCCCCATACTGGTGGGTACGCAAATGCTCTCCAAGGGGCATCACTTCCCTCTGGTGACGCTGGCCGTCATCGCGGATGCGGACCTGGGTCTGAACCTGCCGGACTACCGCGCCGCCGAGCGCACATTCCAATTGCTGGTGCAGTCTGCCGGGCGCGCTGGCAGGGGCGACAAGCCGGGCCGGGTGCTTATCCAGACGCGTGATGTGGAGCACTACTGCTGGCAGTACGTGCGCACCGCAGACTATGAGGGCTTTTATCAGGCAGAGCTTGCCAAACGTCGGCTGCGCCGTTACCCGCCCTTTGTACGGCTGGCGCTCATTCGCATATCCTATGCGCTGAACGAACAGGGCGGCCCCCCTGCTCTCAACGATCTGGCTCAGGCCCTGCGCAGCAAGGCAGCGGAACTGGGCGTGCAGCTTCTTGGCCCCGCCCCGGCCCCACTGGCCCTGTTGCGTGGGCGCAAGCGTTTTACATGTTTAATAAAAGGGCAGGATTGGCAGGCGTTGCGCTCGCTCTATTTTTTTGCTTTATCACAAAAAGCTTCAAGACACTTGCGACTTTTTCTTGACCTTGATCCAATAAATATGTTGTGACAGCCCATTAACGTTGTCGAGGGCGGCCCGATAGCCGCGTCCGTTTCTGCGACATCGCAACCGTACCAGTGTGCTAAGGTATGCCGGGATGGGCTGTTGTGCGCTTTTTTTGCATCTTTGTGGAGGGGTGATGAAGGTTTTTCGTGCTGTATGTCTGGCGCTGGCTCTGGTGGCCTGTTGCGCACCCGTAGCCTGGGGCGAAGGTTTCTCCCTGAATGAATGGAGCGCCAGAGGTGTTTCCCTGGCTGGCGGCATGGTGGGCCGCGCTGATGATGTTTCGGCCATTGCGTACAATGCCGCAGGCATTACGCAACTGCCCGGCACGCGCATGATGGGCGGTTTTGCCCTCATCAGCCCCTCAGGCGGCATAACCACCAATTCTGGCAGCCGCCAGACCGATACCTACACAAAACCCGCGCTCTGGAATGCCCCGCATGCATATCTGAGCCACCAGCTCAGCGACAACGCTTGGGTTGGCCTGGGCGTTTTTTCGCGTTTCGGTCTTGGCAACAGCTATGCTGGCGACTGGGCGGGCAGGTATAATGTCTATGACATCGGCGTACAGACCATCTCCTTCGTGCCCACCCTTGCGGTCAAGCTCAACGATACAGTTTCCTTCTCCGTAGGCGTGGAAGCCATGAATGCCCACATGTACATGGGCAACAAGATTCCCACCAATAAAGGTACAGGGGCTACCTTTGACAACGACATGCAGCTTGAAGGCAACGGATGGGGCTACGGCGCGCATCTTGGGCTGCACATGCGCCTCAACGACCAGTGGTCGGTTGGCCTGTCCTACAAGAGCCAGGTGACCATGAACATCAATGGCGACGTGGAATTTGCCTATCAGGGCTACAACGCCATCAGCAGACCTAAACACCTGCCCGAAGCCAGAAACTGCGGCGCAAACACAGTGCTTCAGTTGCCAGATTCAGCAGCGCTGGGCGTTACCTACAAGCCGCTGGACAATCTGAGCTTTGAAGTGGGCACGGTCTGGACCCGCTGGTCCACCTACAATGCCCTGAACATCTATATGGATAACGGCTACAGTTCCATCAACAACAAGGAATGGCGCGACGGCTGGAACTTCAACGGCAGCGTGGAATACAAACCCCTTGACTGGTGGACCCTGCGCGCGGGTTTTTCGTATGAAACCCCTGTAGTCAATGAAAGCCATGCCGACTTCATGATCCCCACCAATGGCCGCAAAACGCTCAGCGTGGGCACCGGCTTTAACTGGAATAACTGGACCGTGGACCTCGCCTACGCCCACCTGTGGATCAATTCGCTTGACTACGGCGGCACCGATGCCAAGGGCATATCGCCCGATGTGGGCATTACGGGCGGCAACTCCAAGGAAGTTTCTGCAAACATCTATATGCTTTCAGTGGGTTACACGTTCTAAAAAGCCACATGGAGCACATAGTCGCCGCTGTTGTTGTATGGGCGGCTGGCGCTTGACCGCAAAAGCAGATGAACCCGGTTGTTAAAAAAACAGCCGGGTTTTTCTTTTTATACAGAATGCATTTGCTCCCCAGATGAATCCGCACGTTGCAATATGCTGTTTTGCATGGCTAACACAGTAAAGATACGTCATCACTCCTGCCAATATAGAAAAAATATTGACATTTTCTAATGATTGTTTCAACTTTAAAGCTGCCTTCATTTTTTTGGAGGAAAGTACCTAGGAGGACTGTCATGAAACGCTTTATTCTTGCGTTGGCGCTAGTGCTGAGTCTGGCACTGCCCAACATTGCCGCTGCTGAAGGCAACGGCATGTATCTGGCCCCCAAATTCCTGATGAGCTTTCAAAATACCGGCCAAATTGAACGCTCCCGCGCCATGGCTGGCTCAGGCGTAGACCAGTACAGCCAGTTCACCCTTGGTGGCGCCCTGGCCCTGGGCTATGACTTCTGGCCCCAGCAGATGCTGCCCCTGCGTGCCGAACTTGAATTCGCCATGCGCGGCAACAATGAAAAGACCTGGAGCGATGGCGGCGCAGCCATCAAGCAGGTCAAGGGCACCTGGAATTCCTCGACCCTGTTTGCAAACCTGTTCTGGGATTTCCACAACGACAGCATCATGACCCCTTATGTGGGTGGTGGTCTTGGCATGGCCTTCAACTACGCTGGCTATGACTTTACCGCCAACAACGGCGACAAGTTCAGCGGCGACCAACGCACCACCAACTTTGCGTGGAATCTGGGCGCTGGTGTTGCCTTCAACATCAACGAGCACTTCGCCATTGACGCTGGCTACCGCTTTGTGAGCCTTGGCTACAACGATGTGAGCGTCACCTCTGCCGGCAACAAGTACAACGTCGGCAACCGCCCCTACGAAAACGAGTTCATGCTCGGCCTGCGTTACGGCTTCTAAGCCGCAGATAAGCACCGCAGCCTCACTAGAGGCAAAGCAACGTGCTGTGGACGGTTGATTCAGCGCCAGCGCTGCTTGCGCTGTCCGTCCCTCAGGAAAAAACCCCGGCTCAGGCCGGGGTTTTTGCATTCTGGCGTCAGGCGCATTGATCGGCTGCCCGCATGCGCCGGGCATGCCTGGATATTTTCTTAACTTTCTTTAATATCAACGGTTTTTATATAATTTTCGTGGAAATTCCGGTCCAAACAAGCGGCATGAAACCGCCGAAAATTTCTTTTTCCCCCTTGACAATCTGCCTTGCCTTACGGTGCGCATAGTTTACTGATGCCTAGTTGAAAAATGAAGAATACATGAGGAAAACAGAGAAAAAACAAATTATATTTGTGTAAAACTTTTCAACTCAATGTTTAAAACATCAAGATACCCCATGAAAGCCTTGCCCTAAAAGGATATCACATCATAGGGACTACAGGCCGAGTAACTAAAAAATATTAAAATTCAGGCCTATTAGATATAAACAAAGTTGGGGATAAGAAATTGGCCCCATGTCTCAAACAGCTCGGAATCATCAATTGCCCCAAAATCTGATTTTGCGCTACAAGGCTGCATGCGCGAACAATGGTCGGAAATTTCTGAAAATCTCAAGAAAATGCTGCATTCCGGCGTTTTCAAGGTCTGGATTGCACCCTTGCAGGCACAAGTGCACGCGGGGGGGCTTTTGCTTACCGCGCCCAATGCTTTTGTGGCCAGTTGGCTTGAAGGCAAGATGCTCTCCACCCTGCGTGAAGCAGCAGCCCCGGTGCTGGGGCTTGACCCAGCTTCTGTTGATGTTCGCATTACAGCTGCCAGCGATACAGCTCACAGCAGCAAGCCTGCGGCTAACCTGCCAGCCAGTGACAACCGTAATGGCTCGGCCTTTGCTGCCAGCCCTGTGCAACAGACTCCTTCTTTTGCCCTGGCCCAGACTGCAGAAGTCCCCGCCAGACAGGCTGACACGGCAGAGCAGTTCGCGCACTCATCTTCCATACTGAACGCGACTTTTCCCGGTTTGGCGGCCAACGCCACGGATTCCAGCAGCCGTCAGGAAACTACCACCCAGCAGATGGCGCGCCCGCAGTTGCAGGCCACCCTGCCCATCAGCAGCACCCCGGCCTATCGTCTGGCGACCAACTGGCGCTATGCTTTTGCGGACTTTGTAGTTGGCCCCACCAATAATATGGCTGTTGCGGCAGCTCAGGATGTAAGCCGTAGCAGCGGCTGCGTACGCACCCTGTTCATGAACTCTGCCCCCGGCCTTGGCAAAACCCACCTGGCACAGGCCGTTGGGCGCGCCATTGCAGAAGAACGTAGCGGCGCGCGCGTGGGCTACCTGACGGCAGAAGATTTTGCATCGCGCTTTGTGGCTGCCCTGCGCACCCACGACATCGAAAATTTCAAGACCCGTTTTCGCGATCTTGACGTACTGCTGCTTGAAGACGTGCATTTTCTTCAGGGTAAGGAAAAAATGCAGGACATGGCTCTGGCCGTGGTTAAAAGCCTTCAGGCCAAGGGCGGACGAGTCATTTTTACCTCATCGTTTTCGCCGCGCGAACTGCAACGCGTCGACAGCCAGCTTGTGTCGCATTTCTGCTCGGGCATCCTCACCGATATTGGCCGCCCCACAGAAGACATGCGCCGCCACATTCTTGAGCGCAAGGCCAAGAGCTACCAGGTGCTGCTGCCCGACTCCGTTTGCGAACTGCTGGCCAGCCGCCTTGACGGCGATGTGCGCCAGATGGAATCGTGTCTGAACAGCCTCATTTTCAAGGCGCGTCTGCTCAATTGCGGCCTTAACCTTGATCTGGCCATGGAAGTGCTCAGCCAGTATGCTGAAATCAGCTGCGGGCCGGATATGCCCACCATCGTGCGCCTGGTCTGTGAAAGCTACGGCCTCAACGAGCGCCAGCTCAGCTCCCGCTCGCGCCGCAAGGAATGCGTGCTGGGCCGCAACACCGTATATTATCTCGCACGCAAACACACAGAACTGACTCTTGAAGAAATCGGCGAAAAATTCAACCGTCGCCATTCCACGGTTATCAAGGGCATCACCAGTGTGGAACGTGAACTTTCCAAAGAAACCAGCCTTGGCCGCCAGATTGCCAGAGCCGTCAAACTTATCGAACGCAATGCAGGCATGGGCGCGTAAGCGTCCTTTGCCCTGCTGATGCCTTGCCCCTGCACCGTCTGGGGTACAGAGCTTCTTCTGCCTTCCATATCCAATTTTTCGTTTCGCATACTTGTCTGAGGTGCGGGCTCTGGCCTTGCAGGCCTTTGGCTGTGTACAACACAGCAAAGGCACAAGCCTGCTCCGCTTCATCCCTCAGGATATGCAGACTGCCCCTGCGAGCGCATTCCAACATGCACGCTTATGATATAAACCGTGTATTTATTGATACATGGCTCCACTCTCCGTATGGTCTTAATGATCGCTGGATATGACGCAACTGGTCGCACAAGGCGTCTGGTCATGCCCCAGCCCGCGTTCAGGACAGGCCATGCTGCACGTAGATATCCATAAAAAACACGGTGATTTTGAACTGCAAATTGCATTTACGCTTGCGGAGTGCGGCATTGCTGTGATCTTTGGCCCTTCCGGTTCCGGAAAAACAAGCCTTATCAATTGTATTGCAGGGCTGGAAACGCCCGATGCAGGGCAGATACTCTGCCACGGCATCACCTGCTTTAACGCGGGACAAGGCATAAACCTGCCGCCAGAAGCCAGACGCCTTGGCTATGTTTTTCAGGATGCCCGCCTGTTTCCACACCTTTCTGTCCGCGAGAACCTGCGTTTCGGCCTCCGGTTCCATGCCGTCCATGCCTGCAAGGATGCGCCTGCCCTCGATGACGTTGCCGACCTGCTTGATATTGCCCCCTTGTTGCACAGACGCCCGGCCCATCTTTCCGGCGGCGAAAAGCAGCGCGTTGCCATTGGGCGTGCCTTGCTCTGCCGCCCGCGCCTTCTTCTCATGGACGAACCCCTTTCATCGCTGGACATGAGCCTCAAGGATGGCCTTATGGCCTACATTGCGCGCATTCCGCAGCAGTGGAACGTGCCCGTGCTGTACGTCACCCATTCGCCAGATGAGGCCTTGGCCCTTGGCAACAGCATGCTGCTGTTGCGTCAGGGCCGCCTTGAAGCACAAGGATTAGTCGAGGTTACCCTTCGCAAGGCGCACCGTCTGGGCCTGTTGCCTTACCCCACCTTTTATCTGTCAGGAGCCGCACATGAAGCCTCTGGTATTGCCTGAACGTTTTCGCCTTTTGCTGGTGCTGACCGCATGCCTCCTTGTTTTTGCGCAGTCGGCCCAAGCTGACGGGCCATCCATCACCACCGGGCTAGGATACAAGCCCATGGTCCAGCAGCTGTGCGCGGCCTATGCGCAGCAATCCGGCGTAAAACCCACAGAAATGTACAGCGGCAACATCGGGCAGATAATCGAGCAGGCCAAGGCGGGGAGTGGCGTCAGCATTATTGTTTCAGAAAAAGGCACGTTGCAGGATTCCGGCCTGGCCTTTGCCGCCTATGAACCGCTTGGCGAAGCCGTGCTCGTGCTGGCGTGGCGCAAAGGGCTGCACATTGCCTCGGCACAGGATCTCACCAAGCCGGAATTTGCCAAAATTGGCTATCCCGATGCCAAGGCGGCCATTTACGGCAGAGCGGCAGTGGCCTTCATGAAGGGCAACAACCTGCTGGAGCCGCTCAAGGCAAAGCTTTCCATGCTTTCCACTGTGCCCCAGGTCTTTTCCTACCTTGTTTCCGGCGATCTTGACGCCGCCTTTGTGAACGAAGCCATTGCCCGCAAGCAGGGCGACAGCGTTGGCGGCTGGATGGAAGTGCGCGAGGGGTATACGCCAATGCTGCTGGTGGCGGGGGTTGTGGCCGGGCAGGAGAACAAGGCCGAAGTGCGCTCGTTCATGCAATTTCTGAAAACCCCTGAAGCGCAACGCATCCTTGCTGGCAACGGCCTGCGCCTGTAGCCATGCAGTTTCATGAACTGTGGCGCGCCCTGTGCGCGCCTGAAGTCAGCTTTTCCGTATTGCTGACCCTGCGGGTCTGTAGCGCCTGTCTGATCTTGCACGCGCTGACGGCCATTCCTCTTGCCCGGCTGGGCATGGCGAAAAATCCGCATCTGCGGCGGGTGATCAACTTTATCATCACCCTGCCGCTGGTTTTTCCGCCCATGGCCCTTGGCTTTTTGCTGCTCATGCTCTTTGGCCGCAACGGCTGGGGAGGCATTGCCCTGAGGGAGACACTGGGCGTCAGCCTGGTATTTTCGCAGGGGGGCATCATTCTTGCTTCTTGGCTGGCCGGGCTGCCCCTTGTGGTCAAGCCCGTGCAAACCGCGCTGAACAATCCCGAACTGCTGCGCTTTGAACAGGCGGCGCGGGTGTGCGGCGCAACACCCCGCAAATGTTTTTTTCTTGTGACCTTGCCGCTCATCCGGCATGGCCTTGCCGCTGGGCTGCTGCTGGGCATCACGCGAGCCATGGGCGAGGTGGGCATCAGCCTCATGCTCGGCGGCAACATTGCGGGGCGCACCAATACGCTCTCGCTGGAAGTGTTCAACGCCGTTTCCACAGGGGAATTTCAGCGGGCAGCCCTGCTCTGCGCCATACTGGCGATAATCAGTCTTTTGCTGTACCTTGGAATTGACTGGTGTCAAAAACGGTCATTCTAGAGCATTATCACTCCGCTGCTTCAGCGCACATGCAGGATCCTGCGCCGTTGCCGGAACATTCTCAACCGACATTGCTCTAGCCTGTACAGAGTGTTGCATTCACAAGGAGCATGTCATGCACTTTCCCTGTTCCGATACATGGCTTGAGGGCCTGCTGGCAGACGACTGCCCCGGTCTTGACCTCACAGTAGAACTGCTCGGCATTGCCGGGGCTTCTGGCATCATGCGCTTCGCGCCCAAGGCGGATTGCACCATCAGCGGCGTGGAAGAGGCCGAATTGCTCCTGCGCAAATGCGGCCTTTCTGTCAGCCGCACCGCAGCCAACGGCGACAGGCTTGCAGCGGGCCAGCAATGTCTGGAGGCCACAGGCCCCGCCGCCGCCCTGCACCGTGGCTGGAAGCTGGCCCAGACCCTGATGGAATACATGACAGGCATTGCCACGCGCGCGGCGCACATGGTGGAGCAGGCTCACACAGCAAATCCCGCAGTGCGCGTGGCCGTGACACGCAAAAACTTTCCCGGCGCCAAGAGCATCTGCCTGGAGGCGGCCATGAACGGCGGAGCCATCATTCACCGACAAAACCTCTCGGACAGCATCCTCATTTTTGACCAGCACCGAGCTTTTCTGCCCGGCGAGCAACAGAACTCGTTGCGCAGCGTGGCAGCCATGATGGACAAATTGCGCGCGCGAGCACCAGAGCGCAAGGTCAGCGCCGAGGTAGACACCTTTGACGATGCACTGCTCGTGGCGGAGGCGGGCATTGATATTGTTCAGTGCGAAAAATTCGACTGCGAAACTCTTGCCGCAACCGTGGGCGCGGTGCGCGCCCTGCGTGACGACATCGTCATTCTGGCCGCTGGCGGCGTCAACGGCGGCAACGCCGCCCAGTATGCGGCCACAGGCGTTGACGTGCTCGTCACAAGCTGGCCCTACTTTGGCAAACCGGCAGACATCAAGGTTGTCATGGAAAAAGCCCCCTAGGGCAATAATCGCGGAGGTACAGATGCCTTTTGTAAATATCAAGGTAACAGGCGGTGCAGAAGCCCCCACTGCGGAGCAGAAAGCAGAACTCATCAGCGGCGTCACGGAACTGCTGCAAAGGGTGCTGAACAAAAACCCCGCAACCACCATGGTCCTTATTGAAGAACTCTCCACGGATAACTGGGGCATCGGCGGCGAAAGCGTTACAGTGCGCCGCCGCAAACAGTAGCAGCCATCAAATAGGCAAGGCGGCAGCCCGGACATGAAACCCGGGTCGCCGCCTTTATTTTTCTACCGGGGTGCAGCCCTACAGCCAGGTGACATCCAGCGCCTTGCGCGGCGGCCTGAAGTGGGGGGCAAGCAGGGGAAAACCCATCATCTGCGCGGCATAGACCTGCTCATCATCCTTCAAGCCTACAAAGGCCCGCAGAGCGTGGGCAGAGGGATGCCCCATGGCAAAGCACACGTAGCCGCCCCAGCAACAGCCCACCCTGTGGCCGTGGGCCAGTAGCTCCAGATAGGCGGCGGCAATGGAGGCATCCGCTGGCCCCCAGTGTCCTTTGGGGGCAACAATCAGGGCAAGATGCGGGGCCGTGCGGGTGATGACGTCATACCCGGCGTCCCATGCCCGCACGAGGCTTTCGGCATGCACATCCCTGGCGGTGGCAGGGTCAATTTCCGGCAGGGCGCGCAACCAGTCAATGACCAGGGCTGCCAGCTTTTCCGTCTGCTCGCGGGTTTCCAAAACAATCCAGCGCAGCTCCTGCGTGTTTTTGGCCGAGGGTGCAAAGCGCGCGCCGTCGAGGATCCTGTGCAGCAGATCATGCGGAACAGGTTTGTTTTTGAAATTCCGCACCGACCGGCGCGAAAATACGAGTTCTTCAACCTGCTCGGCGGATGGTATCTGCTCACGCCGCAAGGGGCGGCTGTCTTGCGATGAAAGCCCCGGCGCTGAACAGGCGTTGGCGGGGCAAAAGGCCATGCACTGCCCGCAACCAATGCATACCCTGATCTTGTGTGAGGATATGGAGGGGTATTCGCCCACATTGCCATCTATAATCTGGATAGGGCACACTTTGGCGCAAATTCCGTCCTTGCGGCACAATTCTGTATCTACTTTAAAAGCATTCATAGGCTCCCTGGCGTTATAACGCATGGTCAAAAATGCAAAATGCCGCCTTTGCAGGCATGAGCCTGCTCAGGGGCTTGTATCCTGCGCATAAGAGCGGCGGTTTACAGACTGCCGTAGGTGCGAATACTACGGTAATGCCTGCCAAAAGGCAAAAATCCGCCAGCACGCCCATGGCTCGACCCTCAGCACGGGCACCAGCAGCCCCACACCTCAGCCACCTCTGTTTTCTCAGCAATCCGCTACCACCAGTTGCCGTGTCCTTCGGTTATCAGTTTCCTGCTTTTGAGTTTCCACGCCCAGTTTCCCTAAAAAACGAACCCCCCAATTACCGGAATGAAATTTTGAGAATAATTTCTCATTATTAAACGATATCATCTGGGAACTTGTTTTTTTCACACTGTCATGGTATCATTTATGCTTGTGTTCTGAACAAATATACTCTGCCTTATGCTATTTATTAACAAATAGTGACGTTTGAGTCTTTGTCTTTTTACACAACCTGTCACAAGCCTAAAGTTTTTTCACAAGCAAGCGATAGTATTTTAAACTATTGCATATGGAGAACTCTGATGCAATTACGCGCAAAAGTCTGCATCCCCATAGCTGGCATCACACTTGCTATCGGCATTTGTTGTTATTTTGTCATTCAAAAGCAATTTGAAAGACTTAACGAAACAAATATACAGACTTTGGTCGAAGCCCGCTCCTCGCAGATGACGCAGGCAATTGAACTGTGCAGCGAACAGGCCATGCGTATGGCGGCACTGGTGAGCAGACTGCCCGAGGTCGAGGCCGCCTACAGAACAGCCATGGAAGGCGACATTAATGATGAAAACAGCGCCGCCGCACAACGAGGGCGGGAAATGCTGCGCGCATCCCTCGCTCCCATGCTGGAGGGATTCAAGGCGGTTATCGGCGAAAAACCGCAGATTCATTATCACTTTCCCCCGGCCCGGAGCTTTGCGCGCCTGTGGCGCGACAAACAGACCAAACGTGGGGACAAGTGGGTTGATATTTCAGACGATCTTTCGACCTTCCGCCCCACCGTGCTTGACGTAAACAAGAACGGCAAAGCCCTGTGCGGGGTCGAAATCGGCAGCGGCGGTTTTGAAATCCGGGGTCTTGCGCCTGTCACAAGCCTTTCGGGCAGCCAGTTGGGTTCTGTTGAAGTGCTGGTGAGTTTTACGCACGTGCTGAGCGGCCTGAGCTCTGGCGAGGGAGAATCCTCGCTGCTGTATATGAACGCCGAGCACCTTAAGGTTGCCACGGGCCTGCAAAACAAGGAAAAGCACCCCATTGTCGCCGATTCATATGTTCTTGTGAGCGGCACCAAGGACGGCAAGGTTGAGGGATTGCTGGACAAGAGCTTTCTGGACGCCACCCGCAAGGGCTCGACCACCCGAATTGTCGGCTCCACCCTGCTTTCCGGCATGCCCATTACAGATTTCAAAGACAAGCAGATCGGCGTGCTCGTGTTCAGCACTGACCTCTCTGAACAGCAGGGCATCATGAGCCGCGCGGGGATCATCTTAGCTGCGGCCTTCCTTACCCTGCTTGTGGTGCCGCTGGTCATGACGTTCTTTGTGCTCAGCATTACAGTGTTGCGGCCCGTGCAGAGCATCCGCCAGACCATTCAGGAAATTGCCGAAGACAGGGCCGTGCTGGCCAATCGCCTGAAGTATTCCTCCGAGGACGAAATCGGCGCGCTGGCGTCATGGTTCAACCAACTGCTGGACAAGATTGAAAGCATGCTCACAGAGGTGCAGGGATACAGAAACCTGCTGGATTCCGTGCCCGATCCCATCTTTGGCGTGGACGACGACTACCGCATTATCATTGCCAACAAAGCCACAGAAACTTTGCTTGAGAAGGATATCAAAAAACTTCGCGGGGAGTTCTGCCACGACAACTTCAATACCGAAGTGTGCCAGAGCGATGACTGCCCCATAGCGCAGTCCAAGTGCAGCGGCAAATCTGTGGTGGCGCGCATACTTGATATCGGGACTGCGGAAAATCCGCATTATATTCAGCCGTTCAGTGATGTGCTGCGCGACAACCAGGGCAATAAAATCGGCTATGTGGAAATTGCGCGCGATGTGACCACCCTGGTGCTGAAAGAACGCGAAATTGAAACCACCATGAAGCATATGAAGGAAGTGAATGCCTCCATAAGCGCAGCGGCTGACAGCCTGACAGAAGCCGTAGGCCTGATGAAGGATCGCTTCCAGCAGGTTTCGGACGGTGCGGATGCGCAAAACGGCCGCGCGCAGGAAACCGCCACCGCCATGGAAGAAATGACTTCCACCGTGCGCGAGGTGGCGCAAAATGCTTCTTCCGCCGCAGACCAGACGGAGGACGCACGGCAAAAGGCCCGACATGGCGCAGAGATAGTTGACGAGGCTGTTTCTGCCATTGCAGAGGTCAACAGTCACACAGGCGCCCTGCTCAAGGAAATGGAATCCCTTGAAACCCATACCGAGGGCATTGGCCGAATCATGGGAGTTATCTCGGATATTGCCGATCAGACCAATCTGCTGGCCCTTAACGCGGCGATCGAAGCTGCCCGAGCGGGCGATGCAGGACGCGGTTTTGCCGTAGTGGCGGACGAAGTGCGCAAACTCGCGGAAAAGACCATGCAGGCCACCAAGGAAGTCACAGAGGCCATTACCACCATCCAATCTGTGGCAAAGGGCAATATGCAGGAAATGCGCGACACTGCCGACACTGTCAGCAGGGCCACTGAAATGGCCAACCAGAGCGGCGCCGCACTTTCCCAGATAGTGGAAATTGTCGCCAGTGCCAGCAACAGCGTGCAATCCATCGCCACGGCAGCGGAGCAGCAATCCGCCACAAGCGAAGAAATCAACCGTGCTATTACTGATGTGAAGCATGTTGCAGAAACCACCAATACCCTGACGCGTGAACTGCACGGCACAGTTACCGAACTTTCACGCCTTGCAGCACAGTTGAAAGCGTTGTCGCAAGGGTAAGTTACCGTAGATTCCGAACAGGCGCAGATATAATAGGGCCCGCATCAGCCATGCTGTTTGCGGGTCCTGTGGCCTCTTCTTGACGTTTGGCACAAGATGCCCTACCCAGTGTCTATGGAGCTTTGCTGCAAGGACTTGTTCAAGCCCAACTGACCCGATGCCAGCACTGACCGGGCCAATAGTCTGCCGAGCAGCCAAAGCAAAGAAACTCTGCCCCGATTACAGACAATCCAGCACCCCCCACCTTGCCGCCCGAAGCTCAATGCCAGTGTTTCACAAATCCCCCCCAACAAATCCCGCAACTACACACGCCCCAACCCATCATGTTTATTGAGGTTATTTGATGAAGAACGTTGAACGCTTGCTTCAGGGGAATGAATTTTTTCAAAAAAACTACTTCTGCAAGCATGAAAATGAGCTTCTGGAACTGGTTTCCAGCGGCCAGCACCCCAAGGTGCTCTATATCGGTTGCGCCGATTCCAGGGTTATTCCATCGCTTATCACCAACACTCCTCCCGGCCAGCTCTTTGTGCTGCGCAATGTGGGCAACTTTGTGGCCCCTTACAAACCGGACGAAGACTATCACGCCATGGCCGCAGGCATTGAATATGCCGTAACGGCCTTGAATGTTGAAGAAATTATTATCTGCGGGCACACTTATTGCGGCGCCATCGCAGCTCTGTACAAGGACATTCACGACGAGGCCTTTGTGCACACGCAAAAATGGCTTTCCCTTGGCAAAAAAGCCAAGGAACTTGCCACGCTGGCACTTGGCAAGGAAGTTGGACAGGATAAACTGCTGCGGCTGACAGAGAAACTCTCCATCATTTTTCAGATAGAAAACCTCATGACATACCCGTGCGTACGCGACAGAGTAAAATCGGGCGACCTGCACGTTCATGGCTGGCTCTACTATATTGAATCTGGCGAAATCAAATATTACGACCCTGACGAACATGATTTTCTGGCCCTGAAAAAATAACGGCCCAGCGTGCAGGCCTCTGCGCTGACTTGTGTTGCGACATACCGCTGACAGCGGATTTTCCAGCTATGGAAAATCCGCTGTTTTTATATGCGTTCTAGTATTTCGCATTCTGTGTTGTGAATGCGGGCATTGATGGCCTTTGCCAAATACGTGTCCGCGTATTCGCAATATATCCGTGATCAGCCTTAACGGCGTACTACAATATGTTTTTTACCATTGAAGTGTGTCTGTTAACAATCACAGCCATATGTTTATCAATTTGCAACGACACTATGATCTGGATTTATAAAAATTTCACGTTTACACCAGATAAATTTTATATTTAACTAATTTGAAATACATTCCAAGTTAGTCAGCCTCAAGCAAGGGACTACTTCCATGAACAAAAATCTGACAGATCAATTCATGAAGTGGAATAGTTCAGCTAATATTGCATGTTGTCTTTTAACTCGGCTTGAGGGCAACACCTTCTCCATTAGCGCCGCCACCACAAGATTTACGGACCTCATAAAAATCAAAAGTTTTGGAGAATTAGAAAAGATTATTGAAAACAGGGAGCATCTGAACAAATCGCTCTCCCAGGATTATGCGGAGGAATGGACCGTATTTTGTGAAACCAGCCATTGCTTCCTTGATTGCCGCTGTCAGCGGATTGAAGACGACGTTTGCATATTGTGGATTTCTGCAGCAGAACAGCAACCTACTGATGTTCTGTCTGATATTCCAATCGGCATCATCCGCATGAAGGCCACGCAAGGGCCAGCCAAACTTCAATGCACCTACATGAACAGCGAGGCGCTGGCCATGACAGGCACGTCGGGACGTGAGGCGAGCAAATGCTTCCACGTCAGTGAACTCATGCATGTTCACAGTGCCGACGTGTGCAAGGTAGAACACCTGCTGGCAATGTTCATATCCGGCAAGGCGTTGCAGCCTCTTGAGTGCAGACTGCGCCCGCGCGATGGTCACGTCAGGTGGATTCGCGTCAGTCTCTCCTGGATTATCCCCCAAGAAATTCTACAACTGGCATTTGTCAATATTTCTACAGAAAAAGAGACCCAAGCGCACAACAGGCAAAGCCAGGTTTTGCTGCAAAAAATTCTGGATACCACGCAGGCTGCAATCTTCTGGAAAGATGCAGAAAGGCGCTTTATCGGGGTAAACAAGGCTTTTCTGGAATACTACGGCTTTGATTCCGAGCAGGTGCTCTTGGGCAAGAATGATGAAGATATGGGCTGGCATAGTGACCCTGACCCGTACAAGAATGATGAACTGCGAGTGTTGCAGGGTGAGAGCACCACGCGGGTTCCCGGCATGTGCTTTTGCAGGGGCGAAAACCGCCACATTGTAGCCAGCAAAAGCCCGCTTTATGAAGACGGTAAAATTGTGGGGCTTGTTGGCAGTTTTGAAGATGTCACAAGTGAATACATGCTGCGCAAAGACGTAGTGGATCTCAACGCTAAGTTACATGCAGCCCTGAAGAAAGAACGCCAGGCCAACCGCGCAAAGTCTGACTTTCTCTTGCGCATGAGCCATGATATGCGCACTCCCCTTGCCACCATTGTGGGCTTTTCTGACCTTGAGCTGAAAAAACACCGCGATCCTGACCTCGCCAAGGTCTTCTCCACCATAAAGGCGTGTTCAAACTTTCTGCTTGCCATTCTTTCCGACATTCTTGACCTGCAAAAAATCTCTAACGGGAAAATAGACGTTATACCCACAATTTGCACTGGCGCTCATAGCGCAAAAAGCATTGAATCCATCATCAGGCCCCAAGCTGAGGCAAAAAACATTACTTTCATAACGCATTTTAACTGCACAGCAACCAACTGCTATGCGCAGATCGACACGCGCAAGGTTCAGCAGATCATCGTCAACCTCTTGAACAATGCCGTCAAATACACGCAACCCGGCGGCACCATAACATGGCGCAATGACATCTGCGGTGAAAATGCCGACAGCCTTGTTGTAACCCATGTCATTTCTGATAACGGGCCGGGAATCAGCAAGAAATTTCAGGCCAGCATGTATTCCCCATTCACGCAGGAAGACCATATGTCCAGCTCTGGCAGCGGGCTTGGGCTAGCCATTGTGAAAAAGCTGGTCGATATTCTGGGGGGCAACATTACCTGCAAATCCGCGCCGGGGCAGGGAACAACATTCACGGTGATTTTGCCCCACCAAAAAGCTACCGCCGCAGATATCGCCGCCTTCCGCAAAAAAAATCGCACACAGCACTCCGCCGCAACCTCGCTTAAGGGAAGAAAGATCCTCATCTGCGAAGACAACGTCATCAACAGTGAAATCCTGAAAGAAATGCTCGAAAGTGAAGGCGTGGTGTGCGAACAGGCCTTCAACGGCAGTGAAGGAGTGGAAAAGGCCAAAGGCCGTAATTACGACATCATCATGATGGACATCCGCATGCCTGTGATGGACGGCTATCAGGCTACCCGCGAGATACGGGAGTTTGATGTGGACACTCCCATTGTGGCGCTTTCCGACAATGTTTTTGCCGATGAGATACAGAATGCCTTTGAATCCGGCATGGACGAATTTCTGGAAAAACCGGTTATTATGAGCAAGATGTTTTCAGTTCTTGGCCAGCTTCTTTCGCCCACGCCTGCCTCAACCACGCAGGGACCGGATTAAAAGCTTGCCAGACCGTCAGCATCTCTCTTCGCAGAAAGAATCCTTCATCCCTCCCTTCCAGCTTGCGTCTGAACTGTTTTCCTCCCACAGCGCAACCGCAAATAACCTTGTTGCAAATATCACAACCATGCGGGGCGCATTATACAAATGCACCCTTTCCAAGCAGGCCTTGCAGTCCCCGGAAACATGCTTACCTGAAAAGAAGATACGGTAGCCAACTACTATGTACACTCTTCTTGCTGCTTTGCAGTCTGCCCAAGGTGAGGTATCATGTACAGGACTGCACCATTTGCGGCAAGCCACAGATACGGCTATGAACGGATCTTCATACCCTTCCAACCGGAGGCTATCCCCCGAAGGAGGCCATGATGACAACAGTTAAGAGCATCAGCGCGCAAGCCCTGCGGCAAAAAGACCTCAAGCAGGCGCTCATAGTGGATGTGCGCACCCCCATGGAATTTGCGGAAAAACGTCTCGTCCTTCCGACCACGCTGGCCCCGGTGACGGAGCTTGATCCTCACATGGTTGCCCTGCGCAGCGGGGCATTGACAGACACTCCCATTTATACCCTTTGCGCCAGCGGGAAGCGTGCGCAAACGGCAGCGGCCAAATTTGCCGAAGCCGGATTTGCGGACATAACCGTTATTGAAGGCGGCCTTGCGGCCTGCAAGGAAGCTGGATTCCCCACCACAGGTCAGGCGCTGCCCAAAACAGGCGAAACCTCACCCACACTGGACAGGCAGGTGCGTCTTGTGGCCGGGGCGCTCACGGCCCTGTTCGTTTTGCTGGGGCTTTTTGTACACAAGGCTTTTCTGCTCGGCGCGCTCTTTATTGGCTGCGGGCAGGTATTTTCCGGCCTTACCAACTGGTGCGGCCTCGCGCTGCTGCTCACGCGCGCACCCTGGAACAAAAAGGGCTGCTCTGGCGGCGCTTGCCCCATTGGAGCTGGCAAAAGCCCCGGCGCAAGCTGCCAGTAACGCGCCATCCCTTGGTGCCGGAACTTTCACCCTAGCTTTTTTGCAAAGGAGTTCGCCATGTCTGCACCCAACGTGCGCGGATTTTTTGATCCCGTTACCGCTACCTGGACATATGTGGTCTGGTCTGCAACCGATGCCCAGAAGCGTTGCGCCATTATAGACAGCGTGCTGGATTTTGACCTCCACGCCTGCCGCACATCCACTGTTTCTGCCGATGCCGTTATTGATTTTGTCCGCCAGCAAGGCTTTGTGGTTGAGTGGATTCTTGAAACCCACATCCACGCAGACCACGTCACCGCAGCCAGCTATATCAAGGAAAAAATGGGCGGGAAAATAGCCATCAGCAAACACATGCTGGATATCATTTCCACATGGACGCCCATCTTCCAAACGCAGGAGGACACCCCCGCAGACGGTTCGGCCTTTGACCATCTGTTTGAAAATGATGAAGAATTCACCATTGCCGACATGCCCGCAAAAATCATCCATACGCCGGGGCATACGCCCGCAGACACCACCTATATTGTGGGCAATGCAGCCTTTGTGGGCGACACCATCTTTTTACCCGATGTGGGTTCAGGCAGGTGCGACTTCCCTGGCGGCAGCGCCGAGGATTCCTATGATTCCTCCCGCAAACTCTTTGCCCTGTCCGATGACCTGCGCATCTATGTGGGGCATGACTACCCGCCTGAGGGTGTGCGGGGCCCGCAGTGCATGGCAACCGTTGGCGAGCAGAAAACCGCCAACGTGCGGCTGAACCTGCAAGTGGGCAAGGCCGAATTTGTGGCAAAACGCAAGGCGGACGATAACGGTAAGGCCGTGCCGCCGCTCATATTGCCCTCCCTTCAGGCCAACATGCGCACAGGAAAATTCGGCAAGGCCGTCAATGGCCTGCAATTTGTAAAACTGCCCGTGAACCGCATGTAAGACCAAGGGGGAATATCCAGCTTACAGACAAAGCCCCTTCTTCCTCCAGCATGCGGGGATGGACGAAGGGGCTTTGAGAACATGCGTGACTCAGGCCGGAGCGTAAAAAAGAGGGAAGCTTGCAACAGAACATGGGCCTTGTAATTTTGGCTACTTTTTGTCGTACACGGCCCGTGCAAGGTCAACCGCAAACGGCCCAGCCATACCCGTAGGCGTGGTATTGGTAAGCGCCACAAAGGATATGCCGTTGGCGCGGTCCATAAAAAAATGGCTCCCGTATGCGCCGCTCCAGCTCCAGGTGTTCTGGCCCGCAGGGTATTCTGCCTTTTCAGGGCGCAGCAGCACCGCGCCGCCAAAACCAAATCCCCAGCCCGGCGCGACAACCTCATTAGTTTTACCTGCGGTTACACTCAGCCTTTGCGACAATATGGGGCAGACCTGATCGGCAGTCATGGCCTTCGCGGTATCCGGTTTGAGGATGGAGCCTCCGTTTTCGCGCACGGCCTCGAGAAATTTCAGGTAGTCTGCCGCTGTTCCAACCATTCCGGCGCCAGCGGAGGGAAAGGCCTGTTCGTCCAGCGCCCTCCCCGGCTGAAAACGCGTTGCGGAAACAGCGTTGGGCACAAATTCAGTCTCGGCCATGCGGTGGGTCTTGCCATTGGCCCACACATAGGGTGCGGCAAGCAGATCAGGATCATCTGCCATAAAACCCGTGTGCGTCATGCCCAGCGGCCCGGTTACAAGCTCCTGCACCACGTTGGGCAGCTTATCCCCGCCAGCCCGTGATACGATTTCGCCAAGCACATCAATGGCAAGGGAGTATTTCCAGTCCGTACCCGGCTCGAAATAAAGCGGTACTGTGGCAAGCCGCCAGATGTTTTCTTCCAGCGTGATTGGTGGGTCATCCAGTCCATCGGAAACTTCGGCCAGCGCCATGGGGCCATCGGACGGCTCCGAAAAACCATAAGAAAGCCCGGCAGTGTGCGTGAGCAGGTGCCGCACAGTAATGACAGGATCCGCCTTGTCAGCAAGCGATGGGGTAAAAGAGGGAATCCAGCGGGTAACAGGGTCGTCCAGAGCGATCATGCCCTTCTCCACCAGTGCAAGTGCTGCGGCGCTCGCAATGGGCTTGCTCATGGAGGCCAGTCGAAAGCGCGTTTCCGGACTCATGGGGGTGGATTTTTCCGCATCGGCCATGCCCACAGCCCGCGCATAGACCACCTGCCCCTGACGGGCAACCATGACCACAGCCCCAACGATGCGGCCCTCGGCAACAGCCTTGTTCAGCACGGCATCAAGCCGCTGGGCCAAAGCCGTATCGGTGTTTTTTTCTGCACTTGCCGCGCTGCTGCCAGCCGGAACCAAGGCGCAAAGGGCAACAATCAGCAGAGCAACAAACCGGGATGCCAGTTTGCCCGAGAGCAACCCTATTATTTTTTTCTGCTTCTGCACACATCCTCCCCGCAGGCAAAACGGCCCTGCCCTATTTCTGCTGATAGA
Organism: Desulfovibrio faecalis; assembly: GCF_053570625.1. Classification (NCBI taxonomy): domain Bacteria; kingdom Pseudomonadati; phylum Thermodesulfobacteriota; class Desulfovibrionia; order Desulfovibrionales; family Desulfovibrionaceae; genus Desulfovibrio; species Desulfovibrio faecalis. The sequence goes on along the minus strand of NZ_JBRBQR010000001.1, from coordinate 1,632,582 downwards.
GCCATTTTTGGTCACAGATGTAAATACCGGGAACGCTTTTCATAAGCATTGGGCGCTTAACAAAGAAAAAGCATTCCGCTAGGATTAAAACCAAGCAGGAGGACACCATGAATCCACTCTTTTCTCCCATCAAACTCAAAGGGCTCACACTGCCCAACCGTATAGTCGTTCCCCCCATGGATCAATACTCGGCAGAAGAGGGATGCCCCGTGTACTGGCATGCCATGCACTATGGAACCCTTGCCGTTTCCGGAACCGGGCTGCTCATTGTGGAAGCAACGGCTGTAGAAGCGCCGGGGCGTATATCCCCGCAGGATCTCGGCCTCTGGAATGAGGAGCAGGAAGCCGCCCACAAGGCCATGCTCGATTCCATACGTACCTATTCTTCCACGCCCATCGGCATCCAGATCGGACATGCCGGACGCAAGGGCGCTACGGGCCTACCTTGGCAAGGAGGCAAGCCGCTGCTGCCCGCAGATGGCGGGTGGGAAATATGCGCGCCTTCCGCCCTGCCCTATGCGCCGGGTCATCAAACACCAGCAGAACTCAAGGCGGCAGACATAGCCCGCCTGACAGAATCTTTTGTAGCTACGGCCAAACGCGCCGTACGCGCCGGGTATGACGCCATTGAGCTGCACGCGGCCCACGGCTACCTGATGCACGAATTTCTGTCGCCGCTCAGCAATGCCCGCACCGATGCCTACGGCGGCAGCCTCGAAAACAGGATGCGCTTTCCGCTGGAAGTGCTGGCGGCAGTGCTCGCAGCGGTTCCGGTCAATTACCCTGTGGGTGTGCGCGTTTCAGGCACCGATTTTGCCGAGGGCGGCTGGAATGTGGAAGAATGCGCTGCCTTTGCAAAGGCAGTTGAAAAAGCGGGTGGCGCGTACATACACGTTTCCGGCGGCGGGCTTTCGCCCAACCAGAAGATCACCCTTGCGCCCGGCTATCAGGTGGCACTGGCGGCTGCGGTCAAGGAAGCAGTGAGCGAGATTCCTGTCATTGCCGTGGGCCTCATCACGGAGCCGGAACTGGCCTCAAGCATTGTGGTCACAGGGCAGGCCGACATGGTAGCCATTGGCCGCGCCATGCTGTACGACCCGCGCTGGCCCTGGCATGCCGCTGCCGCTCTTGGGCAGACCATTGCTGCGCCGTCGCCCTACCTGCGCAGCAAGCCGCACAACGTGAAGGATCTTTTTGCGTAAGGCTGGTTTTCACAGCGCATACGCCACATGCAGAAGGCCCCGCAATCTTTAACGATGCGGGGCCTTCTGCATTGGCCAGCCAGAACATTAACCAGCCAGATCAATGCTGCGCGAGGATTGCTCCCGGCGCAGGATCTCGGAACATATCCTACTGGGGCGCGTCCACCTTGTGGGCCTGCGCTTGCGGCTGGGCCTGCGCTTGTGGCTGGCCTTCAGGCTCCACTTCTGCATTGGCCTCGGGGCTGTTTACGATCTGGGTTTCCAACGGGGCCGCCCCGCTGCGCAACTGCCAGCGCGTGATGGTCTTGTTGCTGAACATCCGCAGCGGGATATAAAAAAGAATGAACCAGAAAACCATGCTCGGCTGATTGCCAAACAGCGGCAAAGAAAAAGGCAGCTCAGGGCTGATTGTGCCAAAGCGCAGCTGCATCCATGCAAGCATGATGGGAGCAGGCCACAACGAAGCCACAAACAGGGCGTTGCTGAGCGAAAAATAATAGCCAAAAGCCTCATGGCCCTGACGATTCACTGCTTTGAAGGCTTCCTTGCCAGAGTTCTGCAAGGCTGATTCGCTCAACTCATGATAATGACGCATGTCATCCTGCAATTTTTTCAGGCGCTTGCGGTGCATACGCTGGGCCATGCGCAGGGTGGCAATGCCTATGAGGCCCGCCACCAGGGCAAGAATTGCTGTTCCCAAAAAGTAGGCTGCCTCGGGCTGCGGCACCACGCGGTACGGCAGCACCAAGAAAGGATCAAGCCAGACCAAAAGTTGTTCCATATCTCAGCGGCTCCGTTTTTCGCACAGGGCGATTCTAAGCCCTTGCACACGGGCAGATTAGCATTCTGTTGTAAAAAGGAAACACTGCACCCCCGTGGGCAGGCCAGGGGGATGCAGTGTTTTTCATGTTTTCAGCATGTTCCGGACATAGCCGGAAATACTAGCCGAACATCTTGATGTTGAAGAAGCCGCGCAGGATGTAGTCGGTACCAACGTACAGGGCCAGCACGATGAAGAGGCGCTTCAACCAGATATCGGAGAAGAAACGCGAGGTGTAGGGGCCAACAATGGAACCCACGGCAATACCGGCCAGTTCAAGACCAACCAGGTTCCAGTCCACCAGCGCGCCGTGCAGCATGAGGGTGGTGATACCGGTGATCATGCTGAGCAGCACGGCCAGGGCGGAGGTACCGGCAGCAAGGTACATGGGGAGCTGGGTCACGCTGGTGATGAAAGGCACCAGCAGGAAGCCGCCGCCCACGCCCAGGAAGGCCGCGATGCTGGCGATAACCACGCCGCCGCAGAAGGGCAGCAGGGGATTGAAAGAGAATTCCACGCCGCAGAAGGTGAACTGGCAGGTGGTAAAGGTGAACTTGATGAGCTTAACGCCCGTGGGGGCAGCAGCGCCTTCACCCTTGGCCTTGGCGGCAGCTTCAAAAGCCTTGGCGGCTTCCTTGGCTTTGGCCTTGGAACGCTGACCGGCAGGGGAGGTTTCCCACATCAGGTACAGGCCCAGCAGCAGCACGAAAAGACCAAAATAGCCCTGATAGGACGAGAAGTTCAGCTTGCCGGCAGTCAGCGAAACAGCACTGAAAGCGCCCACGATGGAGCCAAGGCCCAGGGCGAAGCCCAGGGGCAGCACAAGGCGCTTCATGCGGTAGTAGCTGAACGTGCTGATAACAGCGGAAAGCCCGGCGAGCATCTGGTTGGAGGCGCGCACGGAGTCGGTGACGGACTTGTTAAGGGGCGTCTTGCCAAAAGATTTGGCATACGCGCCAAGGCCGTGCACGGTCATGTGGCCCACGCCAGCCATAACGCCGCCAAAAGCGCCCACGGTGGAGAAAATCCAGCCCACCCACAAGGCCCAGCCAAAGGCCAGAATCATGTTGACCTTGGGGCCGCCGGGGATACCAAGATAGCCGGGTTCAGCCTGCATGTTGATGGTATTGGGGGCCGTTTCCACCTGTTTGGCGATGGCATTGGCAAGCACGCTGCCGTCAGCAGCAAGGGCGACACTGGCGGTCAGCACCAGAAGTGAAGCCACCACGCCGAAAAGTACCCACTTGTTTCTCATTCCAACTCCTCCCGATCAACGTCGCACAAGCGAACGGATAATAATGCCTGAAAGCGCCCTGTTGAGGCAGCTTCCTAAAAAAACACATGCACCCACGAAAGCAGCGTCTGCGGGAACACGCCCCACAACACCACACCTGTCAGACAGCACAGAAGTACAGCCCTCACGCCCGCACCGCCCGAAGCTGCCTGTATGGGTGCGGGGTGATTTGCCGGGGCCTCCTGCATGTACATGCGTCGTGCCACTCCAAGATAATACCATGCGGAAATGGTGCTGCTGATCACAGCCACAAGCACCGTTACCGTATAGCCTGCCGAAAAGGCTTCTTTAAAGAGCATGAATTTGCCCATAAAGCCCGCAGTCGGCGGAATGCCCGTCAGGGAAAAAAGAAAAACCAGCATGGCCGCAGCAAGGGCGGGATGTCGTGCGGCAAGGCCCGAGTAATCATCCAGGTCTTCACCCGCATCAGCCAGAGGATTATTTCCCTGTTTTTTCCCGTACACCGCAAGGTAGCCCATGATGGCAAAGGCACCCATGTTCATGCACAGGTAAATGGTCAAATACGCCGCCGTGGCGCGCAGGCCGTCGGCTGTGCACGCGGCAAGCCCCAAGAGGGCATAACCCGCGTGAGCTATGGCAGAGTACGCCAGCATGCGTTTAAGGATTGTCTGCATTACGGCAGCGATATTGCCCAGAAGCATTGTCAATGCGGCCATCAAGGCCAACGCCCCGCTCCACTGAGCGCCCAGTTGCGGCAAGGCCATGACCAATACGCGCGCAAGCACGGCGAAACTGGCCGTTTTGGCCGCCACAGACATAAAGGCGGTCACGGTTGTGGGCGCGCCTTCGTACACATCAGGCACCCACACGTGGAAGGGCGCGGCAGCCACCTTGAACCCCATGCCTGCCAGCATGAGCGCCAAAGCAACTACCAGGGCGGGCATGGTCTGCCCGGTTGCGGCAACAGGCAGTGCCGCAGCGATCTGCGCAAGCTCGGTATGCCCGGTAAGCCCGTACAACAGGGACATGCCAAAAAGCAAAAGAGCCGAAGCGAAACTGCCCATCAAAAAATATTTGATGGCCGATTCGCTGCTTCGCGGATCGCCAGTGCGCAGGGCCGCCATCGCGTAAATGGGCAGGGCCATGAGCTCAAGCCCCAGATAGAGCACAATGAGGTCGCCAGCCGAGGCCATTACGCACATGCCCAGTGTTGAACATACTGCAAGGCAGTAATATTCGCCCTGACGCATTTGGGCATGTGAAAAAAAACTTTCGCTCATTAACGCCGTAAAAGCAAGTGCTACTACGCAAATGGCTTTAAAGAGCGCTCCAAAGCCGTCAGCGCGGAACATTCCGTCAAAAGAAACACTCCCGCCGCCCGCAGAAACTGCTACAATTGCTGCAAAAGCCGTTATTGCACCAACGACCGTCAGCCATTGCAGAAAAGCCCGCGCCCTTGGAAAAAACATGTCGGCGCACAGCAGGCCAATGGCCGTGACCAAGAGCGTCAGCTCTGGCAGCAGGGCCGGAAGTTCTTTCAGCAATGGCAGGGCCGAAAGGGGCGCTACGGATATGGCTGTCATGATAGCTCCTATGGTGTTGCCCTTGTGCCGCAAGGCACACTGTCCGCCAACTGTATGGGCCATGCATGGCCTGTGGCGTGGGCGCAAACTTTTATTGCCAGTGCTCGGGCCGCAACTTTTTCTAATTTGCGGTAAAAACCGCAAAGGCCTGCTGGGTATCTGCCACCAGATGTTCCACCGTTACGTGCATGTATTCCAGCAACACGTTGGGGAAGATGCCGATGCCCACTATAAGCAGGCTCATGGTCAGCAAAATGGCTATCTCGCGCCCATCAAGCTTTTCCCCAACCAGACCGCGCACGGTTTCAGACACCTGACGGAAAAACACGCGCTGATACAGCCAGAGCATGTACCATGCGCCCAGTATCAGGCCAGAAGACGCCACCACTGCGGCCCATGGGGCGCGTTCAAAACCGCCGAGCAGGATCAGGAACTCACCCACAAAACCGTTGGTACCGGGCAAACCCACAGCCGCCAGAGTAAAGACCATAAAAAAGGCCGCCAGCACTGGCATGACCGAGGCCAGCCCGCCGTATACCTTGATCTCGCGTGTATGAGTGCGGTCATAGAGCATGCCCACGCCCAGAAAGAGCGCGCCCGTCACTATGCCGTGGTTGATCATCTGCAAAATGGAACCTTCCACGCCCTTTTGGGTCAGCGCAAAAAGCCCCAGTGTCACAAAACCCATATGACTTACGGAACTGTAGGCGATGAGCCGCTTGACGTCCGTTTGCGCGAGGCAAACCAGCGCACCGTACACGATGGCGATGACGGAAAGCACCAGCATGGGCTTGAGCAGCACCCATGCGGCATAGGGAAACAGAGGCAGGGAGAAGCGCAAAAAGCCGTACGCGCCCATTTTGATCAACACGCCAGCCAGAATGACCGAGGCCGCCGTGGGCGCTTCGGTATGCGCGTCTGGCAGCCACGTATGCACGGGCCACATAGGCACCTTGACCGCAAAGGCGGCAAAAAAGGCCCAGAACAGCAGCAATTGCAGCCGGGGGTCAAAGTCGTTGCGCGCCAGCGCCATGATGTCGAAGGTATGTCCACCCTTGAGGTACAGCAGGATGATGCCCAGCAGCATCAGCAAACTGCCCAGCAGGGTGTACAGAAAGAACTTAATTGTGGCGTAAATGCGGCGAGGCCCGCCCCACACGCCAATGAGCAGGAACATGGGAATGAGCATGGCTTCCCAGAAAATGTAAAACAGCATGAGGTCGGTGGCGCAAAACACACCCACCATGGCGCTTTCAAGCAGCAGCAGGCTGATGAAAAACTCCTTGGCCTTGACCTTGATGCTCTTGTACGACACCGCCACGCCCATCAGCGTTATGAGGGCCGTCAGGGGCAGAAACAGCACGCTTATACCGTCCACGCCCAGAGCGTAATAGATGTTCAGGCTCTCAATCCACGCGCAGTTTTCCACCAGTTGCATTTGCCACAGGCTTTTATCAAAGCGGCTCAGAGCCACAAAGCTCAGGCACAGCTCAAGCAGGCATACGGCAAGCGCGCCCAGCTTGATGGTTTCTTCATTGCGGCGCGCAACAGCCAGCAGGGAAAGCCCACCCGCCAGAGGCACAAAGATGAGCAAGGAAAGAACAGGTACAGACATGCGATCTCCCCGCCGTTGTTAGGAAAAAAAGCCCAGTTGCAATACCAGCAAGAGCGCTGCCGCGCCCCCGGCCAGCCATGTCAGATAGTGTGCCACCTGCCCGTCCTGAAGCCTTCGCAGGCTTGTGGACAGTCTGCCGATGGCGCGCGGCACGCCGTTGACCACGCCTTCAATACCGCACGTGTCCACCACGCCCAGCAGCAGGTTGTCCGCCAGCCACAGCGTGGGCCGCACAAGGCAGGCCACGTAGATTTCGTCCACCCAGTACTTGCGGGAAAACAGTCGATACAGGCCAGAAAAAGCACCCGCCACCTTGCCCGGCAGTTCCGGCCTGCGGCAATACATGAACCATGCAAGGCCGATGCCCGCAAAACCAGCTGCTACGGAAACAGCCATCAGCCCAAGCTCCACAGCGCCCGACACATGCACATGCGGGTGCCCCGTCACCGGAGCGAGAAACTCCGCCCAGTGGTTGGAACCGCCCAGAACATGCGGGATTCCCAGCCAGCCCGCAGCTACAGCCCCCACGCCCAGCACCAGCAAGGGAACAGTGACCACGCGCGGCGATTCGTGCAGATGCTCGCGCTGGTGTTCCGTCCCCCGAAACTGGCCCGTGAACACGCTGAAATACAGGCGGAAGGAGTAAAAAGCCGTCATAAAGGCCACCAGCACGCCCACGCCCCAGGCCAGATACCCCGTGAACGTACCCGAGTTGTAGGCCATGAGCAGGATTTCATCCTTGCTGAAAAAGCCAGCCAACCCCGGCACACCAGCAATAGAGAGCGAGGCCAGCAAAAAGGTTGCGCTGGTAATGGGCATGTACTTTCCAAGCCCGCCCATGGAGCGCATGTCCTGCTCGTGGTGCATGCCCAGAATCACCGAGCCGCAGCCAAGGAAGAGCAAGGCCTTGAAAAATGCATGGGTAAACAGGTGGAACACGCCAGCGCCGTAGGCTCCCACGCCGCAGGCAATGAACATGTAGGCCAGCTGGCTGATGGTCGAATAGGCCACCACCCTCTTGATATCGGTCTGCGTGAGGGCGATGGTGGCGGCAAACAAAGTCGTGACCGCGCCCACCACGGTGATGACGGCCAAGGCCGTGGACGACAGCGCAAACAGGGCGTTGCAGCGCGCCAGCATGAAGACGCCCGCCGTGACCATGGTGGCCGCGTGGATAAGCGCGCTCACCGGGGTGGGGCCTTCCATGGCGTCGGGCAGCCACACATGCAGGGGCAACTGAGCCGACTTGCCCACCGCGCCGCAGAACAGCAGCAGACAAATGAGCGTGGGCACGCTGACCGTATAACCGCACAGGGTAAAGGTCATGCCCTCAAGCACGGCGGCCTGGGGCAGCACGTCCGCATAGTGCAGGCTTCCAAAAATGGTGAAGATGCAGAACAGCCCCAACAAAAATCCAAAGTCTCCGAACCTGTTGACGATAAAGGCCTTTTTGCCCGCATCCGAGGCGGAATCCTTTTCGTAATAAAAGCCGATGAGCAGGTAGGACGAAAGCCCCACAGCCTCCCAGCCAAAAAAGAGCTGCAAGAAGTTGTTGCCCATGACCAGCATGAGCATGGAAAAGGAAAACAGGCCAAGATAGGCGAAAAAGCGGTAATAGCCCTTTTCGCCCCGCATGTAGCCCACGGAATAGATGTGTACCAGGGTGCTGACGCTGGTAACCACCACCAGCATGACCGCCGTGAGCTGGTCCACCAGAAAGCCAAAAGTCACGCGCAGGTTGCCGGAGGCTATCCAGGTGTGCACATCGGCATTGACGATGTTGCCCGCCAGCACATCCCGCAGGGCAAGCAAGGCGCAGGCAAGCGAAACGCCAATGGCCACGATGGGCAGCCAGTGGGCGCGCTCGCCCCATTGGCGACCGCAGATCAGGGTAAGCACAAAGGCCAGCAAGGGGCACAGAGGAATAAGCAGCAAATATATTGGCATGTTTACCCCCGCATCGTGGTTATGTCTTCGTTACGCACGCTTTTGTGGCTGCGGAACAGACAGATGACAATGCCAAGCCCCACTGCGGCCTCGCAGGCGGCAACGGTGATGATAAAGATGGTAAAAGCCTGCCCGCGCAGCGCGTCCATGAAATAGCTCATGGCCACCAGATTAAGGTTGACGCCGTTGAGCATCAGCTCAAGCGAGAGCAACATCACAATAATGTTGCGGCGCGTAAGAAACCCGGCCACACCTATGCAGAATAGCACTGCTGCCAGCGCCATGTACCAGGAAAGGGGAATCACGCCGCGCCTCCTTGGTCTTTGTTGCCGCTTGCGCACGGGCAGGCCTTGTTTTCGGCCTGCACCAGGGCGGGTGTGCACACCGGCTGCCTGCGCGCCAGGGTCAGGGCAGCCACCAAGGCCACCAGCAGCAGCACGCCCGCGATTTCCAGCGAAAGAAAATGGTTGGTGAACAGCTCGCGGCTCAAGGCCTTGGTGTGCGTGACCTCGCGCAGGGCTTCAAGGGGCCATTGGCCCTTGCCGCCCGGTACAAAGCCTGCCACGCCCCAGAGCATGCCGCCGCACAGGGCAGCCGCCAGCGAGTAGCCCACAATGGGTTTGGGGGTCAGGGCGGGCAGCCGCAACTCGCGTTGCAGGTTCACCAGAAAGAGCACAAAAAGATACATAACCAAGATGGCCCCGGCATAGACGATGATCTGTATGGCTGCCAGAAATTCGGCCTGCAAGGTCAGGTAGACCGCCGCCATGTGGAAGAACAGCAGCAGCACCAGCAACACGCAGTGAATGGGATTGCGCAGGCTGATAGCCAGCACGCCGCACACGGTTATGACAAAGGCGCAGTATAGAAAGAATATTTCACCAAACACCGTTCCACCTCCGCAGTGGACTTGCGCTCTGTTCAGGGATGCCTCGGCAAGGAGGCCTGTCATCCACGTTCTCCGCCCATCGTGCATTGCATGCTTTTTCCGCTGCGGGCAAGGTGGCCTGCAAGGCACGGGCATTGCCGCAGATCAGCACAGATTTTTGACAGATCATTGCGCAGCACCGTCCTGATGCGCCTGACCATGGCCGGGCGCGCTCGGATTCGGCTCTGCGCCTTGCGCATGCGTAGCGCGGTGATTCTTGCCCACCCACTGCTCCGCTCCGCTCCATTCCGCATCCACCGCCACCCGTTTGGCATGGGCAAGCGCGCCCTCGGGCATGTTGCGGGGACGGCACAGGGGGTTCACATAGCCTTGCATATCGCCCTTCTGCGCTGCAAAGTCGTCCCAGTTGTCCAGCAGGGCCTGCTTGTCAAACTTGAAGGCTGAACGTCCGTTGGCCGCGTAGGCATAGACTTCCGTCAGCACAATGGCGTTCACCGGGCAGACCTCCGCGCAGTAGCCGCAAAAAATGCAGCGCAGGGCATCGATATTATAGGCATCCACCACGCGGCTGTTATCTGAGGCGCGGCTCCAGCGAATGCGTATGCAGTGCGAGGGGCATACCCGCGCGCAGCGCATGCAGGCAACGCAACGGCTCTCGCCGGTTGCAGCATCGCGTACCAGGGCGTGCCGCCCGCGAAAACCAGCGGCAACCACGGGTTTTTCTTCCGGGTACTGCCGCGTGATGGGGCGGTTGAACATGCGCCGCAAGGTCAGGGCCATGCCCTGGGCTATTTCTGTCTGCAACAGGGTTTGCAGCCAGTTGCGAGGCGCTTTGTACTGAATCTGCATCTTTGCTCTCCTCGTCAGAGGCCTAGGGCCTGTTAACACTATGAGAAATTTTGTTCTCTACCAAGGAAGGAAGCCTTTTTATGAAGGGAGTGTACGTTTTTGGTACTCGACCGGAATAAAAAGGCTTCCTGACGCAGGCAGAGGGGAAAAGAGCCATAGTATTAACAGGCCCTAACCCAGCAGGGCCTTGCCCAAAGCGGTAATCACAATATTAAAGAGCGCCAGAGGGATAAGCACCTTCCAGCCAAGGGCCATGAGCTGGTCGTAGCGGTAACGCGGCAACGTGGCCCGCACCCAGAAAAAGAAAAACATGACGCCATACACCTTGAGCACCAACCAGAACGGCGGGAAAAAGCCCACATCAACCGGGCCGCGCCACCCCCCCAGAAAGCAGACCACGCCCACCGTGGCCATCACAAACATGGACGTGTATTCGGCCATGAAAAACAGGGCGTAACGCATGCCGCTGTATTCCGTGCAATAACCGGAAACAAGCTCGCTTTCCGCCTCGGGCAGGTCAAAGGGCACGCGGTTGGTTTCCGCCAGCATGGCAACGCAAAAGATAAAAAAGCCAATGCACTGGCGGAAGGCGAACATGCCAAAAAACGAATCACCCTGCGCGGCCACGATGTCGCCCAGATTGAGCGAACCGGAGAGCAGCATCACGCCCACAAGGCTGAGGCCCATGGCGATTTCATAACTGATCACCTGGGCCGAGGCCCGCAACCCGCCAAGAAAGCTGAACTTGGAGTTTGAGGCCCAGCCCGCCAGCACAACCCCGTAGCCGCCAAGGGAACTCATGGCGAACACAAAAAGCAGGCCGATATTGATGTTGGACAAGGCCCAGCCCTCGGCCCACGGCAGAATCGCCAGCGAGGCAAAGGCGGGCACCAGACAGATGATGGGAGCAAGCATGAAGATGGGCTTGTCTGCCGCCGAGGGGATGATATCTTCTTTAAAAAAGCTCTTGATGCCGTCCGCAATGGGTTGCAGCAGCCCAAGCCAGCCCACGCGGGTGGGGCCCATGCGCATCTGCATATGGCCGATGACCTTGCGCTCAAAATATGTGGCATAGGCCACATGCAGCAGCACGACCACCAGAAGCACAAGAAGTTGCAGTACAATTACCAGAACATTCATGGTTTCCCTGCCAGATTGGTTATAGCCGTAAACCCGGTTTGCCCTGCGCAGCCATAGGCCTTGCAGGCAAGCCCATGGTTATCGGTCAGATTCTCCCAGCACCACGTCCATGCTGCCGATATTGGCGATAAGGTCGGCAATGAGCCCGCCCGGGGCAATGCTTGCCAGCGCGCCGATATGGATAAACGACGGGCCGCGCACGTGCATTCGGTAGGGCCTGCTGCTGCCGTCGCTCACAAAGTAGAACCCAAGCTCGCCCTTGGGGGCCTCCGTGGCTACGTACACATCGCCGGGCATGTAGATATTGTTATCATGCATGACCTGCCGCAGGCTGCCGCCAAAAAGCGCTGTTTCGGCCTCGCTGCGCCACGCCCTGTAGGGCATGAGCAGATCGGGGGCGTCTGCCGCGAGGGTCGCGCCGGGGGGGAGCTGATCCACGCACTGTTGCAGAATGCGCACAGACTGGCGCATTTCTTCCATGCGGCAGCGGTAGCGGGCGTAAATATCGCCATCGCTGCCCAGCGGCACTTCAAAATCCACCAGATCATAGGCATCGTAGGGTTCGTGTTTGCGCACATCGTAATCCACGCCCGAGCCGCGCAGGCAGGCCCCGGTGAGGCCTAGGGCCAGGGCTTCCTTGCCGTTCAGCACGCCAACGCCCACCGTGCGCTGCAACCAGATGCGGTTGGTATCAAGCAGGGTTTCGTACTCAACTATGCGCTTGGGGAAGATATTGAGAAAATCCTGCAAGCCGTCCATGAAGCGCCCTGTCACGTCCTGCCGCACACCGCCAATGCGCGGATACGTCAGGGTGAGGCGCGCGCCGCAGAGGTCTTCAAAAAGATCCAGCAGCATTTCGCGCTCGCGGAAGCAGTACAGAAAGACGGTCATGGCCCCGATATCCAGCGCGTGGGTGGCAAGCCAGAGCAGATGCGAGCACAGACGCGACATCTCGCAGGCAATGGTGCGGATGTAACGCGCCCGCAGCGGAGCCTGCACGCCCAGCAGCTTTTCCACCGCGAGGCAGTAGCCCGTGTTGTTGGACATGGCGGCGATGTAGTCCAGCCGGTCGGTGAGGGTGAGGGCCTGCGCGTAGGTGAAGGTTTCGGCCATTTTTTCAAAGCCACGGTGCAGATAACCCACCTGCGGGTCGCAGCTCAAAATGGTTTCACCCTCAAGCTCAAGGTCGAGGCGCAACACGCCGTGCGTGGCAGGGTGCTGCGGCCCGAGGCGCAGGCTGGTACGGTCCTCGTCGCTTTCGTCAAAGCAGTCAAAGTTGTCAGCGTCTTCGGGCAGTTCCCTGCCCAGCAATTCCTGCACGTTCTGACGCCCCACAGGCTGACCGTGACGCACGGGGCATTCAATGCTCTGCTTGCGGATATCACTCATGCTTTTCTCCCCCCTGCCAGCTCAGGGCGTCCGCCTCCCTGGCGTGTTCGCGCAGTTCGGTCAGGCCAGACCACTCAGGCACGCCACGCGAGGGGATGCGCACAGGATAGGCCTTGCGCAGGGGGTGGCCCTGCCAGTCGTCAGGCAGCAGGATGCGGCGCAGATCAGGGTGCCCCTTGAAGTGTATGCCCATGAGGTCAAAGACTTCGCGCTCAAGCCAGTTGGCCACAGGCCACAAAGGCACGGCGGAATCAAGGCCCGCATCGGGATCGTCCAGTTGGGCGCGCAAACGCAGGGCACTGCGCTGATTCACGGAATACAGGTTGTAGACGACCTCAAACGCGCCAAGGCCCTCCTGCTTGCGGCGGCTGTTGTCCACCCCGCAGAGCGAGCGCAGGTGCATCATGTCAAAATGCTCCCTGGCGTAAACCAGCACATCAAGGATGCGACCGTGACGCAACAGCACCGCCGTCTGGCCACGAAACTCCTGTATGTCGAGCACTTCCTGCGGAAAAGCCTCACGCAGCAGACGCGCTATCTCCAGGGACTCCATCGAAATTGCTCCTTGTTAATTTTCTCCTGCAACTTGATAAAGCCGTCAAAAAGCGCTTCCGGACGCGGAGGGCAACCCGGCACATAGACGTCTACCGGGATAATCTGATCCACGCCCTGCGTTACGGCATACGACTGAAAAAGCCCGCCGCTGCATGCGCAACTGCCCATGGCGAGCACGTAGCGCGGCTCGGGCATCTGGTCATAAACCCTGCGCAGCACCGGGGCCATTTTTTTGCTCAGGGTTCCGGCCACCACCATGCAGTCTGCCTGCCGGGGGCTGGCGCGAAAGATGATGCCAAAGCGGTCAAGGTCGTGCGTTGACGCGCCTGTGGCCATCATTTCGATGGCGCAGCAGGCAAGGCCAAAGGTCACTGGCCAGATGGAGCCGCAACGGCCCCAGTTGACCAGAGCGTTGAGCGGCCCGAGCACGGCGTTGGCGCCGGGGAAAAACCGCAGGCCGTCCTTGTGCACCGCAAGGGGCTGGTCGTCGTGCGCGGCGGTGCGAGTTTCTACTTCACCCATTCGAAGGCCCCCTTTTTCCAGGCATAGGCGTAGGCCAGCACCAGAAGGGTCATGAAGGTCAGCATTTCCGCCAGCCCAAGGCTGCCCAGACGCACAAATTCCACTGCCCAAGTGTAGAGGAAGATGGCTTCCACATCGATGATGACAAAAAGAATGGCAACGTAATAAAATTTGATGGAAAAACGCGTGCGTGGCTCGGCGGTTGGCTCGTTGCCGGATTCATAGGGCATGAGCTTTTCGCGGTAGGGCCGACGCATGCGGAAAAACCGCCCGAAAAACAACGTAAGAACGCCAAAAAGCAGCGCAATAATGAGCAGCAGCAGAATGGCAAGATACTCTTCTCCGGCAACCGTAGGCACCATAAAAAGCCACCTTGTTGAATGTCTTCGTCATATTCCGGGCAGGCAGGGCCAAACGATTGCACGGCCCTGCTCCGCCGTCGGCGCGCTCTTGCAGAGCCGCCGCAAACAAATCTGAACATTCTGCCGCAAGCCTTGCATGGCCCCGGCAAAAAAACACTTTCTAGCGGACAACAGGCCTGTTGCGCTGCATCTGCTCGGCAAATTCCTGCCGCTTCTCCTGACTGGCCGCATCCGGCGTGGAGAATTGCAGGCAGCTCATGGCGCAGGTGGTTACGCAGGCAGGCTTGAGGCCCTGATCAATGCGGTCGCGGCACAGATCGCACTTATCCACCTTGCCGGTCTGGGCGTTCCACTGGGGCGCAGCCCAGGGGCAGGCGGTGATGCAGGCCTTGCAGCCGACGCAGGCCGAGGTTTCCACATAGACAATGCCATCGTCCCTGCGGCGCATGGCCCCAGTGGGGCAGGCCTTGACGCACCAGGGATTTTCACAGTGAAAGCACGAGGTGTACACAAAGCCCAGCGCGGGCTTGGGTTCGGTCTGCTCCACGGAAAGAACGCGGCAGAAAAAAGCCCCCGGCCCGCCGTTGTGCAAGCTGCGGCACTGAACCTCGCAGGCCTTGCAGCCTATGCAATCCGCCGAATTGTGCATGACAATATATTTGCTCATAACCATCCTCCCACGCGGCTCGGTGGGTTGTTCCCGTAAATTTCCTTGCAGTATCAGGCCATGCCTTTGACAATATCCGAGGCAGAGTCCGCCTAGGCCGCGCCGGAACCGGCCACCTTCTCCAGCGTGACAAAATGCTCCTGCATGGACAGGCCGCCGCCGCCCATATCCTGCAAATCCAGACCGCCGCGCAGGCACTTGCTGTCAGAGATGCCCTTGTGGAAGGCCCGACTTTCGCAAGGCAGGTCGTGGCCGAAGCCGTGCACCACAAAGATGGCCTCGGGATGGATGGCAGAGGTGATCTTGACCCCGGCCTCGCCCATGGATTTGCCTGCGGCATCCCGCACGCGCACCCTGTCGCCGGGGTTGATGCCGGCGGCCTTGGCCTTCTTGCTGTTTATCCACACGGTATTTTCAGGAACCTGCTCAAGCAGCAGCGGATTATTGACGGTATGGCCCTGGGTATGCACGGCCACCCGTCCAAAGGTAATGCGGTAGGCCCCTTCGGGCGGCGCAACGGGCGGCGTGTAGGGGGGCAACATGTTTTGGCCGCAGCCCTTGCCGTAACCCTCGCTGGTCAGTTCCACCTTGCCCGAAGCAGTGGGGAAGGAATAATCTGCCATATCCACGTACAGGGGATCGCTGGTGAGCGAGACAAAGCCTTTTTCGGTAAAGTCCGCGCTGGTGAGGCCTGTCCCTTCAAGCTGAAAACGCCACACATCCTCCGCGCTTTCAAAAACCAGAGGATCAAGCCCGAGGCGCTTTGCCAGACCGCCGATGATTTCCCAGTCGGCCTTGGTGTCGTAGCGCGGCGGGATAACGCGGTTGCGCACAAAGAACTGCGGTTTGAGGCCGTTCTTGGTGGCAATGATGCTCTCGCGCGAAAGATAGGTGGAAAGCGGCAGCACCACATCTGAATACCATGCGGTGTCCGACCAGGAAAACGTGACGCTCACAAGCAGGTCAAGGCCGTCAAAGCGTTTGCGCAGCGCATCGGGGTCAGGGTAACCCTGCAAGGGGTCGTGCCGCCAGCACATGTAGGCCTTGACCGGAGCGGCCCCTTGCGGAGGATTGCTGATGGCTTCAAAAGCCTTGTGCAGCAGGCCCTTGCCGGGATCGAAAGCCTTGTTATCCGTACCAAGGCCATCAGCGCGCAAGCCCTTGGGCGTGGGGAAGAGATCCGTAAACTTTTTGAGCCCGGCCTTACCACATTCCTTGGGTGTACGGCCCGGCACTATGCCGCCCTTGACGCCCACGCCGCCCAGCAGGGCCGTAATGACCAGAGCTGTGCGCGCAACCTGAAAGGAATCTCCATACCGCGAGGTCATCCAGCCGGGATGCCAGATCACATGCGGGGCCGCAGCGGCAAGCGATTGCGCAAGGCGCACAATGGCCTGCGCATCGACCTGACACTGCTCTGCCGCCCATTCAGCCGTATAAGGAGCCACAAATTCGGCCAGTTCGGCAAAACCCGTGGTATGGGCATCCACATAATCCTTGTTGTAGAGCTTGCGGGTAATAAGCGTGTTGATGACGCCCAGATTGAAGGCATAGTCCGTACCGGGGCGGACAAGCAGAAAATCATTGGCCTTGGAGGCCGAAACATTGTGGCGGATATCAATGACCGTGAGCTTGCAGCCTTTGCGCAGGGCCTGCATGACGGTTCTGGCCTCGCCAAGGTTGATAGCTTCAAAAATGTTGCGCGTTTGCAGTACAATGTGCTTGCAGTTGGCAAAGTCGTTGACGGCCATGCCGCGCCCGAGGCCCATGACGGCCTTGCAGGCGTGGTGGGTGTTGAGGTCGCACGAGGTGCTGTGCGTACAGACGTTGGGCGAACCGATGCCGCGCATAAAGGCGCGGTACAGGTCGGTAAAGGGGCCGTCGCGGTCAGACCACAGCACGGATTCCCTGCCGTGTTGCTGCTGCACTGAGGCAATTTTTTGCGCAACATAGTCAAAGGCTTCTTCCCACGAAACCTTTTTCCACTTGCCCTCGCCCCGCTCGCCCACACGAATAAGCGGACTCTGCGGACACTCCGACTCGCGCTCAAGGGCTTTGCCGGCCACGCCGCGCGCGCACAAGGCCCCCTTGAGGGGACTGTGCGGGTTGCCGTAAATCATACCCACTGAACCATCTTTTACTTCTACAGAAATTGGACACCTTGCGGTGCACATTCCGCATACACTCTGAACCAACTGCATACTGCCCATAGTGCTTCTCTCGTGCGAGTAAGGGATATTGTCATCTGTCTGAGGCACATCTCGCCAATCCTAAAATCAGCCTGAAATGAAAACCACTTCAGATGTGCCGTTGCAAACATTTCCAAGCCACCGCAACTGTACTAATCTTGTCTGGTAATTTAATTAGGAAGCATTGTCGCTAGCACAGTTTTTTTTTAATTTCCAGCCAGGTTCCTGTTTTCACACACTTTCTTTAAACCCTAATTTAATTGTAGTTTTTATAACTTGAGTGCACACTCAATTTTTTTTATTTATAATTTCAGCATATTGGAAATCACATTTTTTATACAAGAGTGATAAAATATTAATTTCACATTGGTACGGTGCTACCAATCAAATCGAGAATTGGCGCGAAAAGAAATTTTGAACAATCCAATCAGTCAGTTGCAAAAACGGCGCGTTTTATCCCTTTACTCCTAAAATTTTGCAGTGTTATATTATTGTAGTGAAAATCAACGCAAATACCTGCCAAAGGATCCACCTACATGCCTGTGGAACGGATACCTATAGCACACCTGAAGCCGGGAATGTACGTGCTCAATCCGGGCATCTCTTGGATCAATGCCCCGCTGCTCTACATGAGCGAGGGTCTTGTGGTCGATCAGGCAGAGATTGACGGGATCATCCAGCAGGGCTTTACCGAAGTAATTCACGATCCGGAGCGCGCCGTTCCTGCGTATGAACCGGGCTGTGCGCTGCCGCGCTTGTTCTCACGCAACCTTGCACAGGCACAAAGAGCGCACGCTGCCGCCTACGCTCATGTAAAAGCCGCCATGTCTTCCGGTGAGTGCGGCAGTGCAGAGATTGCAGGGGCCGAACCCTGCATTAAGTCCATCATTCTTGCCCTCAAGTGTAATGCCAACGCCATGCTGACCCTTGCCAACCTGAAAGGGCGTGACGAATACACATACAGGCACAGCGTCAACGTGGCCATTTTTGCCGTAGCCTTTGCCCGGCATCTGGGCCTTACAGATCATCAGCAGCAACTAGCCGGTATGGCCGGGCTGTTTCATGATTACGGCAAGGCGCTCGTACCAAGAGAGATTCTTAACGCGCCGCGCGCGCTTTCCCCGTCCGAATTTGCCGTCATGCGGTCGCACGTGCTGCTCGGCTATGACGCCTTGCGCAAGATACCCAATATCGCACCAGAAATTCTGGAGGGCACAGGCCAGCACCACGAGATGCACGATGGCCTGGGGTATCCCCACGGGCTCAAAGGCTCAGCCATCGGTCTTTTTGGGCGTATCATCTCTATTTGCGATGTATATGACGCGCTTTCATCCAGGCGCGTATATAAAGAGGCGCTTTGCCCCAGTCATGCGCTGGCAATCATGTACAAAATGAACGGAACGGCATGGCCGCGCGGCTTTGCGGATTCTTTCATAAAAATGATGGGGGTCTTCCCGCTAGGAACGGCGGTCAAACTTTCAGACGGGCGCATGGGCCTCATAAGCAGCAGCAACCCCGATTTTCCAACCCGGCCAACAGTGATCATTGTCAGAAAATTCAGAGGCGTAGCCTACATGGAAGACAGAGTTGACCTGTTGGCGGCAAGCAAGATTTGCGTGAGCCGCGCGCTTTCATTCAAAGAGACGGAAGACTGGGATATCCCACGCCTTTTGGGCATAACGGAATGAAAGGAATGAGAATGGACGGGGGCTAGTCAGTTTGCAGGCTGCACAGGCAGGAAACGGGAAAATGGAGAAGAGAAAAGGAAGGGGAAGAAAAAACTGAGTCAGACTGCGCACTTGAGCGCGGTGATCTCTTCAATCTGGCTTGGTGCAAGCTCTTGCAGGACGAATTCCGGCCTTGCCAGATAAAAGCCCTGCGCCAGATCAAAACCCAGGGCAACAACGCTGGCAAGTTCCTCGTGGGTTTCCACACCCTCCGCCACGGTGAGAATGCCCTTTGAGCGGCAATATACAAGAATATTTGAAAGAAATTCCCTCTTGGATGCGGGCGCCTTGTGGATGGCGCGGATAAAAAAGCTGTCGATCTTGAGAATCTCGGGCGAAATATTCAAAAGCCGCAGCGCATTTGAGTGGGCGCAGCCAAAATCGTCAATGGCGATAAAGGCCGCCAGCTCCGCGCGCAGTTCGCGCACCTTTTGGGCAAGGCCTTCCTCGCTGCTGGCGGTTTCTATGATTTCAAACACCATGTTGCGGCTTATGTCTTCATAGCGCGGGTGCAGATTGCGCAGCTCCCGAGCATCCAGATACTGCGCGGAAATGGCGTTGAAAAATATCTTTCTGGCGCCGAGCGTAGGGAGGTTCTTGCCCATCCAGTCAAAAATCATCCTGAAGGTCATATGCTCCAGCTGAGGCAGTTTTGACTGCGCCTCTGCCAGCTGCAGCACATCAAGAGGCGAGGCAAAATGCGGGGTTGTGGAGCGCATGAGCGCCTCATAGCCGTAGATGGAGCCATCTTTCAGGCTCACAATGGGCTGAAAGGCAAAGCGGATCAACTGGCCTTCAAGCAATTCGTCCAGACGTTCCTGACGGCTCAAGATATTGGCCTTGGCCCGGTAAACTTCAGGATTGAACCGCATGAGCGTACCGCGATTGAAGTTCTGCACTTCAAACATGGCGTGGCTGGCATAATTCATGAGCACATCGCCGGTCATGGCGTCGCTGGGATACACGGCCACCCCGAGCGAAGCGCGTATGCGCACAACCTCATTGGGCAGTTCAATGGTGGTGTTCAGCAGGGTTTTGCGGTTATCCTGCGCAAAGCGCAAGGCGCTTTCTTCATTATCAAAACCGTGGGCAAACACTGCAAATTCGCTGCCTGCCGTGCGGGCCAGAAGCACTGCGTCATTTTCGCACATCTGCAAGGCTTCAACCACCTTGCTTATGTACAGATCGCCCCCATCGTACCCATGCGACTCATTTACGTACTTGAGATTATCCAGACCGCACGAAAGCAGTACGCCAAATTTGCCGGGCTGCATCTGCAAGGCTTCGCGCACGCCGCGCACAAAGGCCCGGCGGTTCATGAGGCCGGTTTCAACATCGTGATTCTGGTCGTGCTCGACCTGCTTTTTGCAGGTCTGCGCCTGATTGATAAGAAAGGTCAGCCCGTCAGAGAGGTCGCCCATATCGTCAACCGCAGGCATGGGGTAGCCTGCGCTGAATATGAGCAGTTGCCGGGCCAGACGTTTGAGCTTGGCGTGCAGGCTTTCAAGGTGCGTGGAAAAGTGACGGCAGGATTTGGGCGGGCGCACAGACAGATCCCCCTCTGCCAGTGCCGCCGCATAGGCAGAAAGATCAGCGCAGGCCCGCGTGAGCTCGCACAGTTTCTCTGCTGTGGGCTGCTGCCCGCAGCCTTCAAATTCGGCCAGCGCAGCGTCAAATTGCCCGCGCAGCAGATTATCAAGGCCGGTTTCAATATCCATGTGCGCGCCTCAAGTGTGAGCCTCAAGAAAAGTTGAAAAAAGCAAATGCGGCATCAGGCCCACGCACGGGCTATGCATCAAGCTCAGCAAAACCGGCTTCCTGTATTCTGACCATACTTTCAAGCACCGCAGCGCTCACGGCATCAAGATCACACCCATCGGGCAGGTGTTCGCCCGCCTTGCTCCTCAGCATGGGCGCATCATGGCTGCAATGGGCCAGGGCGTTGGCCGCAGCAAGCAGGCGCGCCTCCATTTTATAGGTTGTGGCAAGTTCGGGTGAATGGTGCAGGTTTATGGGTTCGGTAAGCACCAGAGGCAGCTTCCACTGGTGCATCACTGCCGCACCAATGAGCCCGTGATCCATGCCAAGCTGCGCGGTTTCAGCCTCGGAACTGCCGCAATTTTCGGTCTGTTCCATTTCTGCCGTCCTTTCCCAGAGGTCTGGCCGAGCAGCAGCAAAAAAAATCTTGCCCACATCATGGAGCAATCCAGCTATGTATGCCTCGTCCGGCACCATGACCAGGCGCTCGCCAGCGCAGGCAGAGGTTCCGCATACGCCGGTATCTCCACCAAGAACATCCGCCAGAGTTCTGGCAATGGTTGCCACAGAAAGCAGGTGGCTCCAGAATGCGCCCGTATCAAACGCCTTGGGGAGCTGGGCCTCCCGTATAAACGACGACATGCCGACCATAAGCACAAGCAGACGCACTTCGCGCAGGCCCATGATGCTGATGGCTCTTTGCAGGGTAGAAACCTTGAATTCAAGCCCATATGCAGCCGAATTGGCCACTGTGAGCACACGTGTTGCGAGCCGTGGGCTTTTTTCAATCAGTGCAACGACCGATCGCACCGAGGCATTGGAGCCTTCCTGGGTAACCGCAAACAGCAGGGGAAGCAGTTTGGGTTCAAACGGCAGCGCGGGCGGATTTTGCAAAAGCTTTTGCAAAAACAGCCTGGACTCTTTTTGAGATTGCATGGCAAAATCCTGAGCTAGGGTTTGCACTGCCCCTGCACACGGTAACACAACTTGCCCAGGCAGATGCCTGAACCCAAAGCCTGTCTTATACGAAAACCCAGATCAAAGACAATAGTGCGTAATTCTTGATAACTAATACCAAATGAACCGTAAAACTGGCGACGTTTGATATAAAAGCAGATATTTATTTATTGGCAACAAGAAGGCATCAACACGAGACCACACCCCTCAGTGCCTTGTTCCGCAGCACCTGGACAAAAGAACTGAACAAAAATAGGAGCCTCGATGTAAAATAACATACAAGCCCCACAACGTATATAAAACGATTACATGAACACTGCCGTGCAAGAATAAACAATTATAATTACGCGCGAACATATACAGACATTACTTCAACGCTGCGCGTGTACCAGCAAGGCAAGCCCCCAATATGCACTTACAAAAACAGATGCGCGCAAAATGCATCGGTATATTTCTGCTGGCCTGACAGACGGTTGCCTCAACAGGCATTTGGTGCTCAAGGGGCAACGTTGGCTGTCTGCCACACACCATCCACACCTGTGGGTGGCAAAACAAAAAAATACCGAAAAAAAACAGCCTTGCGAGCGTAAGGACGACTGTTTCATTCCGGAACATAAAATTCAAGCAAAAACTTTAGGGGAAAATGAAAAAAAATTTCACCGAACCTGAAAAGATAATTCTGAGGGCAAATTCCGTGCAAAAGTAGTTTGCAAGACAGGCATCACACCCTCTCTAAATAGAAATAGCTCTCATTTTTTACCGACAATAGTTTTACAACATTATTAAGAAATACTCCAAGAGCATATCTAGACTTTTTATAGGCAATATTTTCGACTACCCTTCGCCTTCAAGATACTCCAGAATGAGCTGTGCCACGTTTGCGGCGAGGCCAGCAGAAAGCATGGATTCGTGGGTGCCTTGCGTCCAGCGCAACGTGATTTTTTCCTTTTTCAAAAAGCGGCCCCAGCCCTGGTAGTCATCATTCATTATTATCTGCGGGTTGCTTGCAAAATCCAGCGCGCGTACCAGCAGCAGCTTGCAGTCGGAGGGGCTTGGCCGCTCATAACGCGCAGCGGCCAGGGTGTTGCCGCGATAGGTCAGCAGCAGGTTGTCCATCTGCACGGCGCTGAACCCGGCAGGCAGCAATCCGCTTTTCTCCCCGCATTCCACAAGGTAGCCCAGTTGCTGCTCGCGCGGCATGGCGCGCAGCTTTACGGGGTCAAAGGCCATGCCGTCCTGCAAAATAAGCTGCAGCAGTTCAATATCATCCTTGGCCGCCATCTGTTTTGCGCGGGTATTGTCGGCCACGGTATCAAGAATAATGACAGGCTCGCTGCGGTTGCCCAGCGCCGCATACCGCCGGGAGCATTCATAGGCCAGCAGACCGCCAAAACTCCAGCCGCCCCAGATGATATCGCGGCTCTCGACCTTGAGTATTTCGTCCAGATAATACTCCGCCAGACTTTCAACCGTATGCAGCTCTGTGGTAAGCGACGTGCGCCTCTGGCTGAAGCCAGCCGCCTCTACAGCGTAGACCGAATATTTGCTGCCAAGCAGGCGCGCAAGGTCGCTGTAGCAGAACACACTGCCTCCAACAGGATGAAACAGCACAAGATTCTTGCCGCCCTCGCAGTGTTGCAACTGGATAACAGGGCTTTCACGCTTTTCGGTCTTTCCGGCCAG
Source organism: Desulfovibrio faecalis (assembly GCF_053570625.1). Classification (NCBI taxonomy): domain Bacteria; kingdom Pseudomonadati; phylum Thermodesulfobacteriota; class Desulfovibrionia; order Desulfovibrionales; family Desulfovibrionaceae; genus Desulfovibrio; species Desulfovibrio faecalis. The sequence continues at coordinate 1,609,473 of NZ_JBRBQR010000001.1, read as the reverse complement.
CAGGGCCGCTAACTGCGCAATACTTGAATGCGTGACCAGCTCATTCACAGCCACATGCACGCCCATTTCCTTTTCAATCATGGCAATAAGCCTGATGGAAAGAATGCTGTGACCGCCCAAACTGAAAAAGCCAGCATCGGCATCGGTGATTTCAAATCCCAGCAGGCGCTTCCATATCCCGGCCAGTTTTTCTTCTAACGGCCCGGCAGGCATGCGCCCGCGCTGAATTTCCACTCCTCCCAGGGGTGACGGCAAAGCCTTTTTGTCTATCTTGCGATTGAGCGAAAGCGGCAGTTCCATCATGGGGACAAAATAGGCGGGCACGCAGTACGGCGGCAAATGTTGTTCAAGATACCCCCGCAGCACGCCCATATCCACATGGCCCACCACGTAGACGGCGAGGTTTTTTTCCTCCCCGGCGCGGAAGGTATCCGCCACCACCGCCACCTGCCGCACGCCCGGAAAGCCCGCCACGGCTTTTTCCACCTCGCCAAGCTCCACCCGGTTGCCACGTATCTTCACCTGCTGGTCTTCACGCCCACGGTAAAAAACAAGGCCGTTCTGCACATAGCCGTTGTCCCCCGTGCGATAGCAGGGCTGGCCGTCTTTTTCCACAAACGCACCGGGGCTGGCGTTATTCAGGTAGCCGCGCGACACGCCATCGCCAAAAATCCACAGTTCACCAGTAACGGAATCGGGCAACTCCTGACAATTTTTGTCCATAGCGCAGATGCGTACGCCCTCAAGCGGCCTGCCTATGGGATAGGCGGTAAAATCCTGATGGTTGCCCATATCTATGCGAAAGGCGCTGCTGTCCACCGTGCATTCCGTGGGGCCGTACACATTGAACAGCACCACGCCCTCGTTGCCGGGGATGGCGTAAAATTTGCGGATCACATCGGGCCGCAGCACCTCGCCCGCCAGCAGCAGGGCCTTGAGCGGCAAAGGCTGGCGTTGCTCGGCAAGCCAGTCTGTAAGCACGTTGAAAAACGCGGGTGTCATGTCGCACAGGTCAAGCCCGCGCTCACGCGCGCAGGCGCAAAAAAGCGAGGGGTTCTTGCGTTCTTCGTCTGACAGCACGTGCAGGCTTTTGCCGCTGAAGACAGACACAGCCAACTGCTGCACCGAGGCGTCAAACGACAGGGGCGCAACCAGCCCCACCCTTTCGCAGCCCGCCGCATAGGGCCGCAAGGCGCGCAAAATGTGCATGAGGTTGCAGTGCTCAACCACCACCCCCTTGGGAGTGCCTGTTGAACCGCTGGTATACACGATGTAGGCCGCCTGAGATGGCTCGCATGGGGGCAGGGCTTGCCCGCCCGCAGGCGGCAGATACTGCGCGCCAAAACGCGAAAGCGTAACCTGGGGGCGGCTACCGCCTGGACGGATGACCACATCATAGCGGAAGGCCTGCGCCCCGTGCTGCTCGCCGCCATCTGCACGGCTTTGCTCACGGTCTTTCCCCAGCACACAAGGCGAGAACGTCACTTGCACCGGCACAGGGCAGCGCGCCGCCCACTCCGTAAAAAACTTGCGGGGAACAAACAGCTCGGCAGAGGCATCAAGCCGCAGCAAGCCGGATTGATCGCCAGTGGCAAGGGCATGGGCCTGCAAGGCGGCCCGCAGGTCGTCCCGGCAATCCAGATCGCGCACCGCCCCCACAAAAACGAGGCCGTCAGGCGTGAGCATCTCCACGGCGTGATGCAGCACCCTGCGCAGATAGTTGTAGCCGGGGAAATTTTCCACCACACCGTTCATGACCACCACGTCAAAGGCCTGACCTTCAAGAAAATGAATGTCCGCCGCTTCCATACGATACGGCGTCACCCTGGCGGCAGCGTCAAAACTGGCAAGGCGGCTGAGTTCATTGCGGGCCAGATCCACAGCCGCATATTCCTGCACGGCCTTGGCAAGCGCTTGCGCCACGCAACCAGACCCGCTGCCCACATCCAGCACTTTGCAGCCTGCGCGGGAATCTTCCGCGCTGGGAGCCTCTGCTTTGTGAGCCAGCCCGCATTTTTCAAGTACGGCAGCGGCCATGGCCGCGAGTTCGCTTTGCGGGCAGGGGGCGGTGTCAAAGTCACTCTTCCAGCCCATGTCGCTGCCAGTCTGAGCCACCTGCTCCCAGTATTCCGTGCTCACAAGGCCTGTGCCTTTTTCGGCGGCATCGTCATACTCCTGCGCATCAAGGCAGAGTACGTGCCGGATGCCGGGATTTCTGTAGTGAAAATACTCGGCCTCGCGCAGGCAGGCGCTGTCGGCAATAATCAGGCTTGCAGGCCGCAGCATGGCCTCTTTGCGGCCTTGCGGCTGCTCGCGCTCCACGGGCAGGTACACCGCGCCGGCCCGCATGACGCCAAGAGCCGCAGCCAGATACACCGCGCCGCGCGCGCACAGTACGCCCACCACAGCCTCGTGCCCATAACCCTGCGCAAGGATGAAACGGGCAATGCGCTCCGAAAGAACGTCCAGCTCCCTGAAGGTCAGCCCAGGGCCGCCCCCGGTCAGAGCTTCGGCTTCTGGCCTTGCGTCAGCAATGCTGCGGAACAGATGCTCAAGGCTGGCAAACTCCCCCCCTGCCTGCGTGGCGCTCGCAGTATGCGGGCCAGAGCAGGAAATACTGGCAGACTCTGGCCTTGCAGATTTTTTTTCTGGAGTGGCAAAGGAAAAATCCGATAACTTCATCATGCCGCCCCTTCAATTATGCCTTCAAGAAAATTCCCGTAATAAGTCAGCCAGTCCTGAGCGGTTTCCGCGCCAAGCTGCTGCGGATCATACGCAAAATGCAGGGCCAGACCTTCCTTCTGTTCTTGGACCGAGCAGAAAAGACCATACCCCCTCCCTTGCGCATCAGGGATAGAGACGCCCCCCCGCGCAAATGCAAAACCCAAACGCAGGGCACTTTGCATGAGGGGCATGTCATCATCAGCAAGGCCAGAGACCCCGTGGTCAACATCACCCATACCGGCCTTATCCGTCAGCCCCTTTTGCGTGAAGGCCAGCAATTCTTCAAACTCCATATTGTCGTCAATGCGGAACCTGATGGCGCGCTCTGGCGGCACTTCCACCACTAATTGCTCCTGCTGGGTCACCTTGCCCAGCAGCACGGCAAACACCGCCAGCAACACAGCCTCGGCAGATGCGCCCTTGCCCGCCGCCACGGCCTCAATGCCCTGCCGCACGGCTGTCGGGGCCAAGGCCTCGCACGTTTCAAGGCTGACCGCACCGCCAGCGGCGCACGGCAGGTCAGTAGGTGTAAAGTGCAGCGGCGCACCCGCAGGCGCGGAGGTCATAAGTTCAAGCATATGCACATAATCGCGGGCCATGCGCAGCACATCGGCCTCGCTGAACAGGTCTGCGTAGTATTCAAGGGCAATGCTTATGCTCTCGCCAATATCGCTCACAAAGATGGAAAGATCCGTCTTGCTGGAGAATTTGCTGAACCGCAGGGATTCAAACAGGCCCTGCCCTTCGGCGGCAAATTCAAAGTTCATGTACGAGAGGATGATCTCCGACAGGGGCGATCTGTCCGGCCATGCAGTCTGCCTGAGGTCGGCCAGCAGGCTGTTCAGGATGTAGGCGCGGTGGCGCATGCCCTCGTTGCTGACCTGCCGCGTGGCGCGCAGCAGGGCGGAAAGCGGCTGGTCGGGGTCCACGCTGAACCGCAACGGCAGCACTGATGCCAGCATGCCTGCGGTGTTGAGATGTTCGCCCCGCGCGTCCATTGAAACAGCGACCACAATATCCTGCGAGCCGGTGTAGGCCTGCGCCAGCAGGCTCCAGGCGCAGAGCGAAACCTGATAGTTAGTCAGTCCTTCCCTGCGGGCCAAACCCTTGATGGCCTGCACAAGTTCCGGCGCGAGGTCGAATTCATACGTGCCGCCTCTGCCCGTGTGCACCCGGGGCCGGGGATGCGATGCGGGCAGGTCCAGCCGAGGCAATTCGCCCTTGTAAATATTCTGCCAGTATGCTGCTGCTTCGGGATCGGGATGCATGACCTGCCGCCAGGCGATATCCTTCATCTGCGCGGTCACAGGCGCAAGCTCCAGCCCGTGATACAGGCGGTACAGCTCCACATTGAGCAGCGACATGGTTCTGCCATCCCCAAGGGCGTGGTGCAGATCAATGAACAACACCTTTTCACCCGCATCGGTCACAAGCAGGCAGGCGCGAAAGCCCGTTTCGTTGCGCAGGTTAAAGGGCCGGATAATGTCATCCTTGTGCGCAAGATCGGGGATACGCCTTTCTTCAAGGGTAAATCCCGTAAACGGATGAATAATCATGGCCGGACGCTCGGCCTCAAAGTCGCAGAAGCTGGTGCGCAGCGCCTCATGCCGCTCCACAATCTGGGCAAGGGCCTTTTCAAGCCGCGCCGCATCTGCATCTGGCGGCATCACAAGGAATGCTGGCAGGTTGAAACCCAGATCGCCCTCGCTGACCATGTCGGCATACAGGATGGCAAGCTGCTCGTTGCCCACGGGGTACTTATCCAGAACTGGTGTTGTTTCCTCGTTCTTTTGCAGCGGCTGCGCTGGCTTGCGCGAGGCAAGGGCGCAGTCAACGATATCGCCGAGGGTGTCGCTTTCCAGCAGATCCGCCACAGCGAGGGCAAGCCCCGCCTCCTTGTCCAGCCGGTTCACAATACGCGTTGCGGCAATGGAATCGCCACCCAGATCAAAAAAGTCGTCCTCTCTGGTCAGCGGTCTGTCATATCCAAGGCAATCGCGGATAATCTCAAGCAGGGCCGCCCCATCAAGACTGTCGGCATTAACGCCGGGTTGCGCCTGCGTGGCATTGCCCTTCGCCGCACTGCTGCTGATTGAGGCGCTGCCGGGCAGGCCGTTAAGGGCGAAATCCTCTGCGTTTTCGCCCGTCATGCCCACAGCCACAAGCTCCTCGCCGCTGGCGAGCGCAGCCTCAAGCACGGCAAGGGCCTGCTGAGGCGCAAGCATGGTCGCGGCCTCCGGCCCGTTGCCAAGCCCCTCGCGAACAGCCATGCCCACACCCGACCATGTGTTCCAGTTGATGGAAAGCGCGGGCAGCCCAAGGCGGCGGCGATACCGGGCAAAGGCGTTCAAAAAGGCATTGGCGGCTGTGTAGTCGCTCTGCCCCGGCGCGCCCACAAGGGCCGTGCGCGATGAAGCCAGCACAAAAAAGGCCAGATCATCACCAAGGGTTGCCTTGTGCAGGTTCCAGGCGCCAGCCACCTTGGGGGCCAGCACGGATTCGTATCCCTGCCTCTCACTGGTCAGCAGGTAGCCCCTGCCAGCCACGCCAGCCGTATGAATGACACCCTGCACCGGGCCGACCTCGCTCCGGATTTTTGCAAAAACCTCTTCAACCTGCGCGGCATCCGTGACATCGCAGCGGAAGGCGGCAAAGGGCACGCCCTCCAGCGCATGGGGCGGCAACTGGCTGCTTCTGTGCAGCAAAACCACGTGCGCGCCGTGGCGTTCATGAATCTGACGCGCCAGAGTCTGGCCCATGCCCCCGAGGCCGCCGGTAATCACCACGCAACCGTCCTTTGTGATGGCAGGCATGGCAGCAGAGGCAGGCGCAGGCGGCAGCTTGACCAGCTTACGCACACGCACAGTGCCGTTGCAAGCCGCCACATACGGCCCGTCAACCAGCCCGAGGCTGGTCGCAAGGGCCGCTACGGAAGCTGCGTTCTGCTCCTCAAGCTCCACATAGGCGCAGGAAATCCTGGGTTCTTCCCACGGCAGGCAGAGCAGCGGCCCCATATACAATGCGCCCTGCGGCAAACATTCCTGATGCGGTTCATGGGCGGGGGTATCCGGCACAAAGGCCCCGCTGCCCACAACGGTGACGCGCAAGGGTCGGCGCAGACCACCACTGCAAACCTCTTGCAACAGGGCGCAAAGCGGCCACGTGCCGTTTTGCGCGCCAGACTTCAAGCTGGGCAGCCAGAGCAGATGGTCTGTGGGGCCAGCAAGGATTTCACGCGCCAGAGCGCGGGCTTCATCCGCCTGCAAAGGCAAGGGACGGTGCGCGTGCGCAAGCGGCGCCAAGGCTTCACCCAAAAAGCTCCCCTGACCGCCAAGCAAGATCATGCTTTGCGGCCCGGCAACAGAGCCTTCCAGATCGGCCTGTTTCCAGCCAATGGCGTACAGTTCCGGCTGCGGCAGATCACCATGCAAAGGATGCATCTGCGGCGTATCCGGGCCGGATATGCCAGCGGTTTGGCCCTTGCGCAGGGCCATAAAGGTCATTCCTTCAAGCTCCGCAACAATCTGCCCCATGGCGTCCGTCACCGTGCAGTCGGCCACGATCATGCCCTGCTGACGGTCGGTGACACGCACCAGCGCAAAGGCCTGCGCGGTCAGGGGGCTGTGGAGCCGCACCATGCGGCAACCAGCGGGCACAAAGCCGTAAGCGCCGCGCAGGGCAAGGATTGCGGCAATGTCCATCATGGCTGGATGCCAGCGGAAGGTATTGAAATCCGCCCGATAGGTCTCGGGCAGGCTCAACTCTGCCAGCAGGGTATTGCCGTCCTGCGCCGCCCAGAGCGCCTTGCGGCACTGCCACCGCCCGCTGACCATGAGCGGCGAATCTTCCGGCGTATCTTGCTGCGCTATTTCGTGCAGGCTTTCGCGCAATGTTGACAGGTTCAATGCCGCAGGGCGGGCAATTCCGCCGCGCACCAGACCGCTGGCGGCCACGCTCCATGTGCCGGTGGTCTGTCCTTTCGTGGAAGCCTCACCAGAATTGCGGGTGGCAGGTTCAAAGTGGTGCAATTCCACGGCAAGGGCATTGCCCTGCTCCTGCGCCAGCAGCACCGCACGGCATCCAGGGCCACAGGTTACGGGCTTGCGCCAGCGCAGGCCGTGCAGGCTCAGGGGAGCGGCTCCGCCAATCCATCCCAGACAATCCAGCAGGCTCATGCCCACCAGCAAGGGGACGCCTTCAAGCCTGTGCTCCGCCGCAGGCCAGAAATCCGGCCTGTCCACGGCAAGGGCAAAGGCCTTTCCGGCAGGCGTCATAACAGGCTCGGAAAGAAAATGCGCTGCAAAACGCGGCCACGATGTAGCGGCGACGAGAGGAGTTGCGGGCAGATGCACCCTGTAGACGGGCCTTTCTGCGGGCCACGCGAGGCTTGCCCCGGCAAGATAAGCGCTGGCGGCTGCCTGCGCCGCTTCCAGCGAGGCTAAGAATGCGCCGGGAAGGGCGTCTTCCATGCCGCTCCGGCTATCCTGGCGGCCCGCGCTGGGCACGGCAACACCCGTGACCCCTGCGTCCAGCTGTTCAAGCAGTTCCTGCCGGGAACGCGCCACAAGGGCCGCGCGCACAGGCAGGGCATCCCGCCCTGTCATGAGGGTGGCGGCAATGGCATGCAGGGGCCAGCCCTCGTTGCGCGCCACAGCCGCCGCGACCGCCCTGGCGTAGTCCTGCAACGAGGTTTCGTCCGGGGCGGAAAACACAACGCACTGCCAGTGCCCGTCGTCCTGCGGCAAAGGCTGCGCCTGATGCTCCGCCACAATCACATGCGTATTTACGCCGCTGAGGCTGAAGGAACTGACGCCGCAACGCCAGGGCCGTTCCTGCGGGGGCAGCGGCTCAAGCATCTGCGCCACGCGCACGGGCGCGGCCTCAAAATCAATATGGGGATTGGGCCGCTCAAAATGCGGCTGCGGCGGCACAAGGCCGTTTTCAAGGCAGAGCACGGCCTTGGCAAGGCCAGCAGCACCAGCGGCGGCATCCAGATGCCCCAGATTACCCTTGACCGAACCGATAAGCGCCTTGTGCTCCCGCCGCGCGCCCTGCCGGGCAAAGGCCCTGCGCAGGCCCTCAATTTCCACCGGGTCGCCCAGAACAGTAGCCGTGCCGTGGGCCTCAAAAAACTGGATGTCCGCCAGTGAGACGCCCGCGTTCCGTGCAGCTCGGTCAATGACCTCGGCCTGCGCCTCGGGATTGGGCGCGGCCATACTGGAGGACTTGCCGTCCTGATTGACGGCGCTGCCGGGGATCACTGCATGTATGGCATCGTGATCGCGCAGTGCGGCGTCCAGCGGCTTGAGCAGAAATACCGCCGCCCCTTCGCCCGCACCAACGCCTTCGGCCCCGGCGTCAAAGGTTCTGGTGCGCCCAGAGGCAGACTCGATGGCAAAGGGCGCATCGGCCTTTACAGGCAGATCAATAACATGCGCGCCGCCCACAAGGGCCACGGCGCACTCGCCCTCATGCAGGCTGCGGCAGGCCTGATGCAGGGCCGCCAGCACTGACGAACAGGCCGTATCAATGCTGGCTGCAGGGCCGTGCCAGTTTTTCATGTAGCTCAGACGGGCCAGCACGTTGGAAGGCACATTGAGCAGGTAGGTCTGCTCCGCCAGATCGGGAAAGGCCCGCGTCACGGCAGTCTGGAACAGGCGCACCGGGCTTGCGCCCACAAAAACGCCCACATCGGCGTTTTCCAGGGCGTTGCCGCCGTAGCCCGCATCGTCCAGGGCACGCAGGGCTGTTTCAAGAAAAACGCGCTGGGCCGGGTCAAGCAGGCTGGCATCGTTGGGCGAAAGCCCGAACCGCCGGTAATCAAAGGAGGAAATGTCCGAAAGATAGGCCGCCTCACGCAGGCGGGCATCGTCAAAGGCAAGGCCCACGGCATCAAAAATCTGCCGCGTTTCGCCGCGCCTTTTTTCGGGCATGGGAATATTCTTGTCCGCGCCTCTGGCAAGATCGCGCCAGAAGCTCTGCACATCGGCATAATCGCCAAGGCGCACGGCCATACCAATAATGGCTATGGGCGCTGTGGTTGCATGGCGGGTTGCAACCGTACTGCCAACCTGCTGCACACGCGCTATAAAGGCGGCCTGGGCGCGGATGGTGCTTTCTGAAAAAAGCCCCGCCAGCGTGAATATTCCCGGCCACTGCTTGTCCAGCAGGGTGTGCAGCCGCACCAGCAGGAGCGAATTGCCCCCCGCGTCAAAAAATCCCAGATCAGGCTCGGCCTGCACCTCTGGCATGACCTGCCGCCACACTTCGCGCACGGCTTCAATCAGTGCGGGAGAGATACCGGATTCCAGACCAGACTGAGGGCCAGACGGCAATGCATCCGGGGCATGCTCAGGGACGGCGCTCCTTTCTCCACCCGCCAGCAGGGGCTGGCCCTGCAGGCGCTTGCGGTCGGCCTTGCCCGAGGGACTCAGCGGGATGTCTTGCACCACAAAAAAGCGGGACGGGCACATGTAGTTGGGCAGCAGGGCCGCAAGCTCCGCGCGGATGCCCGCCAGATCAAGCCGCGCGCCGCCCTGCGGCAGCAAAAAGGCCTCAAGCGCCGCGTATTCGCCAATGCGGCCCATCCGCACTACTGCCTGCGACACGCCCCGGCAACGCCCAAGCGCCGCCTCGACCTCGCCAAGCTCAATGCGGAAGCCGCGAATTTTCACCTGATCATCGTTGCGCCCGAGGTATTCAATGCAGCCATCAGCCAGCCAGCGCCCCAGATCGCCCGTGCGGTACATGCGGCTGCCGGGAGCAAAAGGATCATCCATAAACCGCTGGGCCGTGAGGTCGGGCCTGTTCAGATAACCTCTGGCAACCTGTATGCCCGAGATATAAATCTCGCCCGTTACGCCCAGCGGCACAGGGTTCTTGCAGGCATCCAGCACGTACAGCCGGGTATTGCTGACCGGACGGCCAATGGGTACCGCATGGGGCGGCGTGTTCAGGCAGGGCTGCCACGACACGTCCACGGTCGCCTCGGTGGGGCCGTAGAGATTGTGCAGTTCCACCTGCAACTGATCCGCATGCGTCAGGGCGCTCCACCGCGCCACAAGCTCGCGGGGCAAGGCCTCGCCGCTGGTGAACACGTAGCGTAATGACCGCAGCCTGCGCACATCGCCGGGGTGCCCCTCCAGATGATCCAGAAAGGCCCGCAGCATGGACGGCACAAAATGCAGCACCGTGACCCGGCGGGCCTCTATGGCCTGCACGATGAGGGCGGGATTTTTCTCCGCATTCGGTTCCAGCAGGGCAATGCCCGCGCCCTGCCACGACCACCAGAACAACTCCCACACCGACACGTCAAAGGTGATGGTGGTTTTTTGCAGCACCACGTCGCCCTGCCCGATGGGAAAGCGCGACTGCATCCATAACAGACGGTTGGCAACGCTGGCGTGTTCGATAGGCACGCCCTTGGGCCGCCCGGTGGAACCGGAAGTAAAGATCACGTAGGCCGGGGAATCCGGCGGCAAGGGTTCCGCTTCATAATGAGGAACAGCGCCCGGCACCTGCGCCCCAGCGACCAGCGCCTCAAAATCAGGCGAGAGCACGCGCTGGCCGCACTGCCCATTGTGCCCGTCCTGCAAATTTTTGCGGAAGGCCTCCGCAAAGCGCGCTTCGCACAGCACCACGCACTGTCCGAGGTCTTCAAACACGGACCGCATGCGTTCATCAGGCAATGTGGCGGCAAGCGGCACATAGACTGCCCCAAGCCGCAAAACGGCAAAAATGCAGGCCAGCATTGCGGGCGAGCGCTCAAAGCACACGCACACATACTGACCGCGCGCCACGCCCTGCCCTTGCAGCCATGCGCACACGGCATCCACCTGTACGCTGAACTGCCGATAGGAAACAGCCGTGCCTGCGGCGTCCATCACTGCCATGGCATGGGGAGTGCGGGCAGCCTGAGCGCGAAAACGGCTGTCCATGTCGGCGGCAACATCCAGCGGTTCCGCCGTATCATTAAAGCTGGCAAGTTCTGCGCGCTCCCGCGCTGGCAGAATATCCAGTTCGGCCAAGGGTTTTGCATCATCAGCCAGCACGGCGTCCGCAAGGGTCAGCAGGCGCTCGGTCATGCGGCGGACTGTCTGCGGGCTGAAAAGCTCGGTGCAGTATTCCACATCCACCGTATAGCCGCCGTCCGACCGCTCCTTGAAGTAAAAACTCAGGTCAAACTTGCTGCACAGGTGCGGCAGAGGCAGAGGCTCCATGCACAGGGGGGGGCGGCCAAAATTGTTCCAGCTTGCGTCTTCCAGCGCGGCAAATACGTCAAACACGGGATTGCGCGCGGCATTTCTCTCCACCCCCACGGCTTCGATAACTTTTTCAAAGGGGCAGTTTTGCGCGGACAATGATTTTCTGAACGCGGCATCCACCGTGCCCGCCAGCTCGGCAAAGCCGCCCTGCGCGTTCATGCGCGCCCGCACTGCGAGCGTGTTGACAAAAAGGCCCACAACCCCCTGAACCTGCTCATGCTCCCTGTTTGCCGCAGGGCAACCCACAATAATATCGTCCTGCCCGGTATGGCGGAGCAAAAAGGCATCCACCAACGCGAGCAGCACGGGGAATACCGTTACCCCGGCCCGCAAGGCCCAGTCCTTGAGGCCGTGGCTGCGCTCAAGCCCAAGATCAAAGCTCTGCACGGCCCCTTCAAAACGCTGCACTGCCGGGCGGGGATAATCCAGCGGCAGGCGCAGCCGTTCCGGCAGGGGCGCGAGGTCGCTGCATATCTGCTCAAGTCCTTCCGCCTCCCGCTGCGATTCCCACAGGGCGTAGCTTGCAAAATCCAGTTCCAGGGGCGGCCACTGCGGCAGGCTGTCTTGCAGCGCGGCGCCGTAGGCTTCGTTGAGTTCGCGGGTGATAACTTCCGCCGACCAGCCGTCAAATATGATGTGATGGAAGCAGAACAACAATGCATGGCTGCCGTCCTCCTGCCGGAACAGGGCCACGCGCACCAAGGGCCTTTCCGGCCCCAGAGGCAGGCTCATGCCCAGATATGTTGCATCGGTAAGGGGCGTATCATAGCACTCAAGCCGCAGACCGCCAGCAGGGGCAAGGCTTTGCTCCGGCGTATCCAGCGCCACGCGCAGGCGCAGGGCATCGTGCCTTTCTTCAAGCAGGGTCAGCGCCTTTTGCAGGGCCACGGCATCAACGGGGCCGCGCAGCAGCGCAGCAAAAGGAATCACATAAACCTGACCGCCCTCATGCAGCTTTTGCAGAAACCAGATACGCTGCTGGGCTGGCGACAGGGGGTAGGCTGCAAGTCCTTCCACTCGCGGAATAACAGCATCCGGTTTTGCCAGACTGCCGATGCGGGAGGCCAAGGCACGCGGGCTGGGATAACCCATCACGTCCTCTATGCCCACTGCCACGGAGAGGCTTTTGCTCAACTGCGAGAGCAGACTCATGGCTATGAGGCTGTGACCGCCAAGCTGGAAAAAATCCGCATCCACAGAATCCACTGGACAACCGAGCACGGCGACATAGGCCGCGCGCACGGTTTCCGCCAGATCCCCCACATCCAGCGCCTGCGGGGCCAGGGCTTGCACGGCTGTGACGGCAGCGTTATCGGGCGCATTTTCTGCAACGCACGGCTCTGCTCCGTCCTGCTCTCCGACGGGCCTTTCTGCGTCCGCCAACGCGTTGTTCGCCGCGTCTTCCAGCGCAAGGCAGGTACGCGCGGCCCCTGAAGCCGTTGCCGCAAGCACGGCATGCAGCGCGTTGCGCAGGGCAAGCGCCCTCTCCTCTGGCAACCGCTCGGGATCATACAAAAAGCGGAAACGCAGATTCACGCCGGGAATAACCGAAATGCCAAGGGCGTAAGGCAGCTTTTCAAAACCGCGCATGTCGCGCAGTTCAACACGATTGTGATCAAAACTCGTATCCACAGGATAATTTTCAAAGACCATCAGGTGGTCGAGCAGATTTCTGCCCAGTGCCGCCAGGGGCACATAGCCATAGCGCATCTGTTGCAGACTCTGCTCTTTCACCTGGGCCAACAGCGCGCCGAGGGAGTCGCTGGCTGTCCAGCGCGCACGCAGCGGCGAGGTCTGGATGAACAGCCCCACGGCGGACTCAATGCCCGCCAGCTCTGCCGGGCGGCCGGAAGTGACCACGCCAAAGACCACATCGCGGCAGCCATTGTTGGCATTGCCGAGCACAATGGCCCACAGAACCTGAACAAGGGCGGAGAGCGTCACCGCCTCCGTTTTTGCCAGTTCTTGCAGGCTGGCGCTCAGGGCGGCGTCCAGCTCCAGTTCCACTGTCTGCGGCTCGTCAAATTCCCCGGAAGCGCCAGCATGGGGAACTGGTTGGACCAGCTCAACCCCGGTCGGTCCGTTGAAATCCTGCAACAATCCGGCCCAGTAGGCCCGCGCCGCACGTTCATCAAACTGCGCGCGCCAGCGGGAATAGATTTCCAGCGGGAAAGGCTCCGGCAAACGGCTGTTCTCCGGCCCGCCCTTGGCCCCGGCCAGGGCAAAAAGCTCCCGTAGCAGTATGCCCATGCACCAGCCGTCCATAAGCAGATGGTGGAAGCACCAGCTCATGACCACGCGGTCGCCACCCCGGCGGAAAAACCGCGCCCGCAGCAGGGGGCCGCGCTGTACGTCAAAGCCGCGCTGCCGTTCCGCACGCAGCAGGGCCTGCGCTTCCGCTTCGGCCTCGGCCTCCGGCAAATGGGAGAAGTCGTGGAACTCAAGGCTGGTGCGGCCCTTGAGCAACACCACGCGGTAAAATTCGCCCTCCACGGGCATGGGGAAGAGGGAACGCAGGCTTTCGTGCCGCGCGGTGAGCGCTTCCCACGCGCGCATGAGCGCAAAAATATCCACCGGGCCGCGAAAATAAAATTCCACCTGCTGGGTATAAACCCCTGGTTGCGCAAGCAGGGACTGATACAGCAAGGGCGCATGTCCGGCATCCGGCTGCGCGATGCGCTCCACTTCGTCCGCATGGCAGCCGCAGGCGGCAAAAATGGCGTCCAGGGTCTGCTGCGGCAGATAGGCGGGCAGGGTCTTCAGGGCGGCAAGCCAACTCTGGAGCAAGCCGAAAACCCAATCATACGGGAGACAGTGAGGGCTGAACCATGCCCCGAGGTGCAGGACGCCCTGCTGATCAAAGAAGACCGAAAGCTCCAGCGGGGCATCCGCCTCCATATCGGCGTGGACAAGTTCGGGGATAAGCCCCGGAGCCAGAGCCGAGAGCATCAGAGAGGCCTCTTCGTCAGGCTGGCCCGTCACACGCCCCAGATAGTTAAAGGCAATCTGGGCCGTATATCCAAATTCAGCCGGGTTTTCCTGCCGCAAGTATCCATAGGCATTGCAATTTTCCGGGCTGAAATGCTGTGCCAGCCAGGGGCCGAGGGCTTCGCGGGCCTGCGGGCAGTTCAGGGCAGGCTCAAGCGGCATGGGGCAGACTGCCGTAAACCAGCCAAGGCTGCGACTGGCGTCAAAGCCCGGCAAAAGCTCATCGCGCCCGTGGCTCTCAAGCGTTACGCGCACCGCCCCCTTTTGCCCCTGAGCATGCAGGGCGCAGGCAAGAGCGGACAGCAGATCGGCCTTGGCATCGGTGCAGTATTCCAGCCGGAAGCCCTCAAGCTGCGCAGCCAGACGGGCACGGCTGGCTGCCCTGTCCCGGCTCTGGGACAAAAGAGCGCGCAAGGGTACGCATGGTTCTACGCAGGCAGCCTGCCACAAGGCGCGCTGCGCCGCAGAAGGGAAGACCCCGCCAGCGCGCAAGCGCTCAACCTCGCGAGCGCGCAGGCCAAGACCGTGCGTTTCTCGCTGGGCTTTGCCTGTCCGGCAGTAATGGAGCAAGCCCTGCCGCAGGGTTTCAAGCGAAAGCGCATCCAGTGCAAGATGATGCCCCACCAGCAGCAAGAAGCGCCTCTCGCCGTGCCGGACCAGCATGGCCCCCAGAGTTTTGCCGCATGATGCATCAAGGCCCGCCGTGATCTCCCCCACCGCCTCGCGCAGCAGGCTTGTCTGCTCCACAGTGTCGGCAACATCTCGGCAGTGCAGGATTATTTTTTGAGGCTCAGCCAGCAGCACGGCATGATCCGGCGCAAAGGCCATGCGCAGGGATTCATGATTTTCCGGCAGGGTTTGCAGCCATGCTTCAATGGTCGCCGTTGGCACATCCGCGCGGATTTCCAGGGGCAGCATCATGAAGAACTGCTGCCAGTGAAGGGGATGCGCACCCAGGAAATAGCGGGCAAAAGGCAGCAGGGGAACCTGCTCGCCAGGGGCAACAGGCGTGTAGTCCATCGCCTGCGCGGCAGAAAGCTCGCTGTCGGCGCTTTCCAGCAGGGTGCAGAGATCGCCAAAGTGGGGTTTGCGCAAAAAATCCGGCGCACTCAGGGCGGTTATGCCGCTGCGGCGCAGAATGCCCGTTATCTGGATAGCCTTGATGGAATCACCGCCATCGCGGAAAAAGTCGCTTTCTTCCTGCACTGCGCTGGAACTGCCGGGGTGCAGTATCTCGCGCCAGGCATCGGCCAATACCTGCCGGGGATTGCGGCGGGCAAGGCCTTCGCAGGCGCGGCGCATGCTCTGCGCCAGATCATCCAGCAGGGCCGGGGCATCGGCTATGCAACCCGCGTCGTACTCCAGCACAATGCGCGAAGCCGTGCCCGTTACGAGGGTAAAGCTGGCTGTGAGCTTGCTGGCCCGCAATTCCAGCTCCAACCGGTTCAGTTCAAGCCCCGGAACACCCACAGGTTCAAAATGCGCATGTGTTGCCAAAAATTCGGGTACGATATCCGCAGCGCAATAACGGCTGTGTTCAATGGCCTGGCGCATCTGCCGGGCGGCATCGGCCACGGCGGCGCTGTCTTCAAGGCCGTCAAGGCGCACACGCAGGGGGACGGTGTTGACGTAGAACCCGGCAGCGCAGAATTCGTCCTGCGTTTCGCGCAGCCCCATGGGCACACCCAGCAGCAGTTCTTTTCTTTCAAAACGGCGGCAGAGCGCGCGCCCCGCCAAGGCCACAAAGCAGGCCAGTACGCTCGCTCCAGAATTTTTTGCCAGGATTTCAAATCCCTGCGCGGTTTCCGCATCAAGATCAACGCCGATCATGGCGCCTTTGCGGCTGGCGGCTCCTGCCGCCTGATTCACCGTGGGCACTGGCGGCGTAAGCACCTCCTGCCAGTAGGCCGCATCATCTGCGCAGGCTGGCGATGCTGCATAGGCAGCCTGCCTGCGGCAAAAAGTCTCCTGCACAGCCAGCAGACCGCGCACGGGCGGTTCGCCCCTCAAGTAACGCAAGGCATTTTGCAGCAGAATTTCAAGGGTTTCGCCATCGCCCGCCACATGGTGCACCAGCACCAGCACCTGAACGCACTGCGGCAAAACAGCGGCCACAAGGCGCACGGGCGGCTCCACACGCAGGTCAAAAGGCGTGTGTATCTGCTGGTCAAAAAACACCGCCGCTTCGCGCGCATCGGCAATGGCCACGCTGCACAGATAGACCTCGCCCTTGCCCCGCGCAAAATGGGGATTGTCTATATCGCCCGCCACTGTGCAGTGAAAAAGCTCCTGCGCGTTGGCGGCCCTGCGCAGGCCTTCCAGAAAATCCGCTGTTCTGTCGCCGTGCAGTTCAAGCAGCAGGGGCATGTTGTAGTCGATGGAGCCTTCGTTCACCTGCTGGTAGGCCCAGATGCGGAACTGCCCGGTGCTGAGCGGCGCGCTTTCAATATCCGCAAGGGCCGACTCCGCACGAACGCCGCCAAGCAGGGCTTCCACATCAAACAGCGTCTCGCAGCTGACAAAACTGCGGAAGGAGATATCGACGTTAAAAGTTTTGCGGATGGCATGCAGCAACGACATGGCGTTAAGGCTGTTGCCGCCCTGGGCAAAAAAGCTTTTTTCGGGATCATAGGCCCGGCCAAGGACGCGCTCAAAAATCTCCAGAAGCCCAGCATGGGGCTTACGGTCACTGCCGCCCTGCGCTTCGCCGCGCCGTGCAATATTTTGCAGAGCCTTGCGGTCTATCTTGCCTGTGGGGGCAAGGGGCATGGCTTCCAGCACGTGCCAGGCCGAGGGCACCATGTAGGGCGGCAGACTTGTTCTGCTCCACGAAACCACCGTTTCTATGGATGCGCCGGGCCGCAGCACAAAAAAAGCCGCAAGGCTGGCCTGACCGCCCGCATCCTTGACGGCCAGCACCGCCGCCTGACTGACGCTTTCACAGCTTTCAAGCAGGCAGGCCACCTCGGCCAGCTCCACCCGGTTGCCGCGAATCTTCACCTGATCGTCAGCGCGGCCCAGCAGCAGGATTTCGCCCCTGTCCGACCATAAGGCCAGATCACCAGACGCGTAAAAGCGGGTGTTTCCTTCCTGCGGCAGGTGGATAAAACGCTGCTCCGTCATTTCAGGCTTGTTGTGGTAGCCGATGGCAAGGCTTGCCCCGCCTATCCACAGTTCGCCCGCCATGCCTGCGGGCATCTCGCGCCCCTCGCCATTGCGGATGGAAAGCGTCACGTTGGGGATGGGGTTGCCCACGCTGATGGGTTGCGGCTCAAAGGGCAAAACTTCCTTCATGGCCGCGCAGACGCACGTTTCCGTGGGCCCGTAGGCGTTGAAATAACGCAGGCCCTTGGCATAGTGCAGGGCATCGCCCACCACCGGCGGCTCGCCCGCCGTTATGAGCACTCGCAAGCCGGGGAAGGGCTCTCCCTCAAAAAGATTGAGGTACGAGGGCGGCAGGGTGACAACGGTTATGTCGTTATCAATCATGTACTGTCGCAGCGTCCAGGGCGCGTTGCGGCACTGGTCGCTCACCGGGTACAGGGCGGCCCCTGCCAGCAGAGCCATGAACATTTCCGACAACGAGGCGTCAAAAATGGGCGGCGCAAACTGCAAGACATGGTCATCTGCCTGTACGCCAAAAAGCTCGATCTGCCCCTGAATCATATTGGCAAAGCCGCCGTGCGGAGCCAGCACCCCCTTGGGCTTGCCCGTGGAGCCGGAGGTGTAGATCAGGTAGGCTCCATCCACTACCCGGGGCGCTTGCGGCAGGGGCGTTATTGGGGATTGGCGGTAGGCAAGGTCGGCCAGATCAAGCGTGATGTCTGCTCCGGCGTCTTCCACAATATAGGCCATGCGCTCGGGTGAGGCCTTGGGGTCGATGGGTAGATAGCTTGCGCCAAGCCGCTGGATGCCAAGCACAACTTCGGGCAGATTGGCCGTGCGCTGCGCCGACACAGCCACAATGCCGCCCCGGGTAACGCCCTGCCCAGCCAGCCACGAGGCGCAACGCAAGGAATTTTCCCGCACCTGCGCGTACGAAAGGGCATTGCCCCATTCGTCCTTGACGGCAACGCGCTCGGCAAAGGCATCCGCAGCAGTGTCAAAAAGTTCGGGCAAGGAACGGATATCATACGTCCTGGCAGGGCCGCTGCGCCATTGCGCGAGTTCCCGCTTTTCTTCATCCAGCAGATAATCAAGCTGCGGCGGCTCAATGCCAGCGGCAAGCTGGGCCACTACACTCTCAACGCGGGCGACAAAACGCTCCACATCCCTGTTGCTCAGGTGGTTGCGACTGTTGCGCACCGTGAGCGAAAAGCAGCCCGAGCGCAGTTCCTGCATAACCAGCGTGCCAAAAAGGATCGGTTCCTTGGCGCTATGCCTCTGCTCCGCCTCGACAATGGGGAATTCCGGGGTGCCGGGAGGCGTATGGGGCAGAAAATTGACAAAGGTATCTGCCAGAAAGGCAAAGTTTTTGCCTTCAAGCTGGCGGGCAGCCAGTTGATAAGGCGTGCGCACATGGCGGTAAAACGAGCCATTCTGCGCGCTGATGGCCTCCAGAAGCCCGGCAAGGGTATCGTGCGCGGGCACGTTCACCAGCAGGGGCGGCAGCGACATCATGGCCCCCTGCCGCCGGTACAACACCTTCCGCTCCCCGTAGGCCACGGGGGCAAGAGCCACAATGTCTTTTTCTCCAGTCATGAACGACACTATGAGTGCGTAGACTCCCGTAAAAAACACCGCAGGGCTGACCTTGTGGGCGGCAATGAGCGCAGAAGTTTCGCGCGAGGCTTTTTCTGACAGCACAAACTTCTGGTGACGGCTCTCGCCAAGCACATCGGGCCGCCCCGGCAGGGCGCGCAGCAGGCGTTTTTCTGGCAGGCGGGAGAGGTGTTCCTGCCAAAAGGCCATGTCTTTCTGAAAACGCGGCGAGGCGCAGTGCGCCTGATCTTCAAGGTAGGCTTCTTCGCAGGAGCACGGCTCGCCAAGGTCTGGCGTTTCTCCGCGTGCGAGTGCTGTGTAAACGTCCGCAATGACAGCTATGTGAAAAAAGAATGCCAGCCCGTCCAACACCACGTGCGAGCACTTCATGGCAACGATGCAGCTTGCCTCGCCAGTGATGACAAGGGCGTAGCGCATAAGGGGGGTTTCGACCGGTTCTTCAAAAAACTCGTCGATCATGCGGTCGGCAGCGGCGACGGGATCCGGTTGCGCTGCGGCGTCCAGAACCCTGAAATCAGGCTCCTGCGGTTCACCCACAAGAAAGTACGGCTCGGCTTCATCCTGGCACAGGGAGGCGGCGGGCAGAGGCGTGAAATGCAGCGTACGCTTGATGGCCTGGCGCAACAGATCGGGATCGAGCCGGGCGTCAACGTGATAACAACCCCGAATGGAGGTTTCTGCATAGTCGGACAGCGCCGCTTTTGCAGAGAGCCACAGTTCTTTTTGACACCCGGTTAGAGGCACAATCTTTGCCATTCCGTCCCCCGCTGCGGCTTTAATACGCTTAGTGCAACATGGTGGGCAAAATAGCTCACAGCCTGCATATTAGCAAGTTTTACATATACTTTGGACAGTTTTTGTCATAAATTACTGAGCAGGGCGAAACTCCGATATTGAATGCACTTCTTCAACAACAACACAGTATCCTGGGTGTTCAGGCACGCCAAAAACATCTGAACAACAGAAAATCCATCCGCAAACAGAGGCCGGGATAATGGAAGCTGAACCTTGCTGGAAATGCCTTGACTGGAAAAAGGAACTTGCCAACAATGTCGTCACCATCGACCAGTTGAAGCAATACGCCACCTTCAGTCCACAGGAGGAAGCGATGCTTCGTGAAGTCGCCAAGGTGCACCCGGTCAACATTCCCCGCTATTATCTGAGCCTTATAGATAAAAACGATCCCAGCGATCCCATCCGCCGTATGTGCTTCCCTGATGCGGAAGAACTGGTGGTTGCCGGATCCATGGGCGCGACAACTGCCGACCCCTACGGCGACGACAAGCATGACAAGGGCAATGGCGTACTGCATAAATACGACTGCACTGCACTGCTGGTCACGACAGAATGCTGCGCCATGCACTGCCGCCACTGCTTTCGCCGCCGCATTGTAGGACACTCCAGCCAGCAGACCCTGCGCAACTTTGCCGGGGCGCTGCAATACATTGCCGACCATCCCAAGATCAACAACGTCATTCTTTCCGGCGGCGACCCCCTGACGCTGGCAACCCCGGTGCTGCAAAAAATGCTGGAGGGGCTGACCGGGATCGACCATGTGGATTTTGTACGCATCGGTACGCGCATTCCGGTCACATATCCGCTACGTATCTTTGACGACACCCTCATGGACGCCCTGCGCACCTTTGCTGAGCGCAAGGCTCTGTACATTGCCACGCACTACAATCATGCGCGCGAGATCACGCTCACCTCGGCCGAGGCCATCAAGAGGCTGCGCCTGTGCGGGGCCACCATCAACAATCAGGCGGTGCTGCTGCGCGGCGTCAACGACAGTACGGAAGACATTGTCAAACTGATGAACCGTCTGCTTTCCATTGGTGTGAACCCGTATTATCTGTATCAGTGCATGCCGGTCTCACGAGTGCGGCACCATTTTCAACTGCCGCTCAAGCAGGGCATCGCCATTGTGGACAAGGCAAAGGCGCAACTCAGCGGCTATGGCAAGCGCTTCAAGTACATAATCGGCCACGACATCGGCAAGCTGGAAATCTGCGGCATGAGCGAGGGCAATATTGTTCTCAAGCAGATGCATGCCCGCATCGGGCACGAAGAACAGGCCTCGCGCATCATCATCCAAAAGCTTGATGACGATGCCGGATGGGTTGAACTGTAGGCGCAACACATGCAACACACGGCTACAACACTTTTCTGTATTCCCCACGCCGGAGGCAATACCGCCTTTTATGCGAGGTTCAACGAATTTTTTCCGGCATGGATCACCGTAAGACCTCTGGAACTGCCAGGCAAAGGCCGCCGCTGCCGGGAACGGCTGCTTACCAGCATGGAAAGCATGGGGCGCGACCTGCTGGAACAGATACGCTCTGCCGCCCACACTGGCCCCTATGCCCTGTTCGGTCACAGCATGGGCGGGATGCTGGCCTTTCTTTGCGCGCATTTTGCCTGCGATGCGGCGCTGCCCTTGCCCACAGCCCTGTTCATTTCGTCCGCCACCACGCCAGGCCGGATGCGCACCGGGATTTCATCCCCTGTTGATCAGCTCCCCAAAGGCGCGCTGTGGGACTACGTGGCCCGCATGGGCGGCATTCCGCCCGAGATTGCGCAGTCGCAGGATTTCAGAAACTACCTTGAACCTGTGCTCCGCGCTGACTTTATGGCCATAGAAGGATGGCAGCCCGCCCCCTACAGCCCGTTACCCTTGCCCATCCACACCACCATTGGCAGCCATGATCTCGTTACCGAGGCTGACGCCCTGCACTGGCAAACCCTGACAGATGCGCAATGTACGGTGCGCACCTTCAGCGGCGGCCATTTTTACGTTCAGGATCACTGGCAGGAATTGGCAGACCACATGGCGCGCGCCCTTCATACGGCGGGTTAGGCGGTGCTGGCGCAACATTTTTGCAACTGGCGCGCACCGTCCGCCCCGGAAAAGTCCATCCTGTGTGTTGGCCTGGAGCTTGAAAACATCGCTGAATGGCCCTGCCAGTGCGCGCTACACACCTCCCCACAGGAGCAACAAGAGGCCGGACGCTATCTGCATATAGAAGATGCGGCGCGGCATCTGGCAGGCAGGGCGCTGGCGCGGCGTCTGCTGCGCGCCGCCTTTGGGCAGGATTGCGTCGCAGAGTTTGCCCGCTCCCCTTATGGCAAGCCCTTTTGCCCCGGAGTATCCGCTGATTTTTCCATCAGCCATTCGGGCAGCATGGTATGGGTGGCCCTTTGCCGATGCGCGAGCGTGGGCATTGATGTGGAAAGCATGCGCCCCCTGCCCGATGCGGCGGAGCTGACCAGCCAGCTGCACCCGCAGGAGCAAAAAGACCTGCTGTCCCTGCCCCAGGCGGAGCTGCAAACGGCTTTTTACCGCTGCTGGACGCGCAAGGAGGCCATAATCAAGGCTGTGGGCATGGGCCTGAGCATTCCCCTGCAAAGCTTTAGCGTAAACACCGGGCCGCAAGACAGCGGCTGGATAGCATCCTTCACTGCAAACGCCGCCCAAGGCACAGCTACAATGCTTGAGGATGGCGGGCAATGGACAAGCCTCGACATCAGAACAACAGAGGATTACCAGTGCAGCGTGGCGGCTCATAGCCCCTGCCTTGACGTTGTGGTCTGCCTTGCCCGTTGATCCCTGCAACCCGCCAAAAAACATGCAGAAATGCCGATGCACGCCCCAAATTCATGTGGACGATACCGCTTTTCCTCTGATATGTTGAAACCTGCGCGTATGGCGTTGCGCCCGGATGAAAATCCGTGTGGCCCAACACCGCCAATAGCACAGATTGCCATAACAAAGTTTGTCTGCTCCACACGGATTTTGGAAAAAATCCACTCCAGTTTTTGGGCAGGACCGCCGAGCGGCGGATCCACTGTGTCACCAAGAACGCATCATAGGGTATTTTGTTCCATGAGCAGCCGCCTCGGATCGTTCTTCGCCACACTTGCCGCAGCGTTTTGCTGCGCAATATTCCTGTGCGCAAACGTGCAGGCGGCCCCCCAGCGCGAGCCTGTGGAACAGATGACAGCGTCAGCCCCGGCGCCCTCCCAGCCCAAAGCCTCGCGCCTCAAGGTTGCGGCCTATTTTGAAGCCGGACCGTACTGGGAGTTTACCCTGCTGCAAAAAGAAATCATCAAAGCCCTGCGGCAACGCGGGGTTGCCGACCGGATTACCCTGCCGGACGAGCTGTACATCAGCCCCGGCTGGGATGCCTCTGAGAGCGTTTACCGCGCAGAGGCCCGCAAACTGATGCAAAATCCGAATATCGATGTCATCATCAGTATGGGAACAGAGGCCACCAAGGCCCTGCTTGCCGAAAACAACGGCAAAACGCCCATCATGAGCGTTGACGTGGCAGACCCGGCAGGCGCTGGCATTGTGGATCGCGCCACCGGCAAGGGCGCCGCCAACCTGACCATCCGCTACACCAAGGACAAATGGTTCAAGGTCTTTGCCCTGTTTCATGAGGCGCTGCCCTTTCTTCGCCTTGGCATCATGTATCACGACAGCCCCGAGGGACTTTCATACTCCAACGTGCGGGAAGCGCGCGAGGTTGCGCGCGAGCGCGGCTTTACTCTTGTGGAGTACCCCTTTCTGGACAAGGCGGAGAGCATGGAATCGTGCACCAAAGGCGTGGACAGGCTGTTGGCAGCTGGCGTGGATGCCTTTTACATTTCGGCCCTCAACTGCTTTGACTGGACGCAGGCCAACCCGCAGGCCATCTTTGACACGCTCAACGCCCACCACATCAAGACCTTTGCGCGCGACGGCAGCGTACACGTGCGCAGGGGCGCGCTGATGGGGCTTTCGACCCTTGACTATGTTCCCCTTGGCAAATTTTATGCTGACCATATTGCCGCCCAGCTTGGCCTGCTGCCGCCTAATGCCCAGCTTGAGACTGCGGCCTACACGCCCAAGATTGCGCTGAATCTGGTGACGGCCCAGAAGATGGGCATGGATCTACCGCTGATTCTGCTCATTTCGGCAGACGAACTCTTTGACGTCACACTGGCGGGCGTTGATAAAACGGCCGTTGCTCAATAAAATTCCCGTAACCCTGAAACCGGTCACAACGAGGTTGCACATGACAAAAGATACGTTGGAAAACAAGGTCGACGGCGTTGAAGATCAGATGGCCTGCCAGGCCGAAACCGCTGCTGAAACGGAAACGTGCGAACGCGCCTGCCCTTCGGAAGAAGTGGTGGACGCCATCATCCGCAAGCGCGTGTACGGCGCTATCGGCATTGGTTTTGTGCCGGTCCCCCTTGTAGATTTTCTGGGCCTTTCCGCCCTCCAGATTGAGCTTATTCACGCGCTGGCCCAGGCCCACGGCGTTGAATTCAAAAAGGAACGCGTCAAATCCATCATTTCTTCGCTGTGCGGCGGCCTGCTGACCACGGCAAGCGTGCCCTTGGCCGCCTCGCTGCTGAAAAGCATTCCGGTCATTGGCTTCACCGCTGGCGCGGCCACCATCAGCATCATGGGCGGCGCCAGCACCTATGCCCTTGGCTGGGTTTTTGACCGCCACTTCAGAAAGGGCGGCAACCTGATTGATTTCAATACCGAAGAAGCCAAGACCTACTTCAAGGAAAAGGTTGAAGAAGGCAAAACCTTTGTCGGCAAGATCAAGAACAAGATGAAAAAGGAAGCCAAGAACGAAACCGCCGCTGAAGCCCCTGCCAAAGAAGCGGACACCAACGCGGCCTAGTTTCGGCGATCTCTGACGGTTTCGGGAAACGGAACCTTCCGTATGGGCCGGGCAACTGGCCCTTACGGAAGTGTTGGCTGTTACGCCTGCCGTACCCAGCCGTGCGCATGCCGAAGCGGGCTGACAGAGCGTACGCTCCTGGCCTTGGCAAAGGCGTGGCTGCCGTTGCGGCAGCGTTACCTATTGATTTGTCAGAGCCCCTGCACTGCAAAGGGGCGCATGCAAGACCGCCGGACATGCTGTAATGCGCGGCGCACCTGAACACCGGGGCCACAGAACCACATGCTGCAACTGAAAGAATCGCTTTTTCTGAAACTTCTGTGGGAACAGGCCGGCGAGGAAGGCAAAAAAATTGCCGCCGCCTGCCTCGGCTCAGGCATCATGCAGGGGCTTGCCGTTTTTTCTGTGCTTCAGGGCTTGCAGCAGCTTTCTGAAGACGGGCTGGAATTCAGCACATTTCTTGCTTTTCTGGTGAGTCTCGCCTCCTTTTATTTTCTTTTCCGCTACATCACAGGGCGCTCGGCGCAGATTGCCCTGCGCGGCATCATGGAATGGCGCATGCGCATTGCCGCCAAGCTGCGCGGCGTTTCCCTACTGGAATATGAAAAACTGGACAAAAACCGTATCCAGTCCGCCCTGCTTGACGGACGCGAAATGGTGGTTGAAGCGGCCCGTATGCTGGTGGCTGCCTCGGCCAATACGGTGATGGTCGTGCTCTCTTTTGTCAAAATGGCAACTGTCTCCATACCCGGTACGCTGGGTGTTTTTCTTTTTCTTGCCATGGGGTTCTGGATTTTTCTGCACCTTATCAACAAGGTGCATGCGCACATGGGGCCAGCCATGCAAGCCGACCAGCGCTTCTGCGCGGGCCTGCGCGACCTTTACGCCGGGCTGCTGCAACTCAAGATGCACAAGCCAAGGACCACAGCACTGTTTGGCGAGCAGATCATCCCCGACCTTTCTGTGGCATCAGAAGCCCGGGACGCGACCGAACACAGGCACGCCCTTGGCATATCATTTTTCGCCATGTTCAATCTGCTGATTTTGGGGCTGATACTTTTTATCATGCCCAAGATTTTGAGCCTCGAAACGTCGGAAACTTCCTCCTTGCTTGTATTGTGCATGTTCAGCCTGAGCCCGCTCATCAGCCTGATTACCTCGGTGCCCATGATGGCAAAGGTAGAAATGAGCCTGCAGGAACTTGCAGCGGTGGAATCGCAGATAGACGCCGTGACGGAACCATTTGAAAACGCGGGAGTCAAGGCGCGCTGGCAGCAGGCCGACCCCACGGTGCCGTCTTTTGACTCCATCGCCCTGCGCGATGTGCGTTTTGACTACCATGACCGCAACGGCATACGGCTTTTCGGCATTGCGGTGGACAGCTTTGAACTGCGCAAGGGCGAACTGGTGTTTATTCGCGGCGGCAACGGGTCGGGCAAGTCCACCTTCATGAAGGTGCTGGCCGGGCTGTACGCGCCCGAGAGCGGAGAAATGCTCCTGAACAACGTCATGCTTTCCGACGTTGACATGGAATCCTACCGTAACCTCTTCACCATTGTGCCTACAGACTATCACCTTTTTTCCCGGCCCCTCGGCCTGAACATCACCCCGACCCAGCTCACGGATGTGCTGCGCACCCTGCACATGGAAACCAAGGTGAGCCTGCTCGAAGACGGCACGTTCTCCACGCTTGATCTTTCTGCCGGGCAGCGCAAACGTCTTGCCCTGGCCTGCGCGCTGCTTGAAAAGCGCCATATCTACCTGTTTGACGAAGTGGCCGCAGATTTCGACCCTGTTTTCCGCCGCTACTTTTATGAAGAACTGCTGCCCGATATCATCCGCCAGGGCGGTACAATTCTGGCCATATCGCATGATGACCGCTACTTCCATGTGGCCGACAGAGTGCTGACCATGCGCGAAGGCGGCTTTGTGGAAGAGCCCTTTGGCGAAGGGACGCAGGCATGACCAGCCATTTTCTGCGGCTTGCCCTCACCCTGACGGCTCTGCTGTGCCTGTATACAGAGCACGTGACCGAGGCCAAAGACCTTACGGGCAATTCCAACATCCAATTTGTGCGGGAACTGTACAACAATGTGCGCGACACCATGCCCTCTGAAGTGAATGCGGTGGAAAACACGCAAGCCATTCAGAACAGACTGAAATGTTACGAAGAAAACCACGATTACGGGCAGCGCATTCAGATTTGCAATAACAAATATGTCAAGAGCCTCGTGCGCCTCGCCCGCAAGGGAATCCATTCGCGCCCCAATCTTGGCGAATTTGTGCTCAATGTTGATATGTGCCCCATTCTTTACAATATCTGTATGGGTCAGACGGAAGACGACAAAGAACGCTGCATTCTGTTTGAAAGGCAGTGCATAGACTATACGCTTGATATGTTCTGGCGCGGCTCCGCGCAATATACACAGCAAACCTACCGGTTGGACCAATGAAAAGCGTCTGTGCAAATATACGGGAAGTGTTGCGCCGCAATCGCCTGCGGATCATAGTCGCTGGCGTTATCGCAACGCTGCTGCTCCTGTTTCTCTGGCCGAGCATCGTCATTTCCATCAAGCCCGGCGAGCTGGGCGTTCTGTACGCGCGCTTTCGCGGCGGCACACAGTTGCAGCACACCTACGAGGAAGGCATACATTTTATTCAGCCGTGGAACATCATGTATATCTATGATGTGCGCGTACAGGAAGAAACCCAGAACATCGACGTGCTGACCGTAGACGGCCTGACCATCAACGTGCAGATTTCGCTGCGTTTTCAGATCATCCGCGACCGTCTGCCCAACCTGCATCAGGAGATCGGGCCGCTCTACCGCGACAAGGTCGTCATCCCCATCATGAATTCCGCTGTGCGGCAAACCATCGGCAGCTACCGCCCAGACGACCTCTACTCCACAGCGCGGCAGGAACTGCAAGACCAGATGCTTGTGGACGCAGTGGAAGAAATGGGGCGCATCCCCATTCTTATTCAGGGCTTTGTGGTCAAAAGTATCACCCTGCCCGAAGTGCTGCGCGAGGCCATTGAACGCAAGCTCATAGCGGAGCAGGATTACCTGCGCTACAAGTACATTCTGCTTGAGGCACAGCAGGAAGCCCGCCGCAAAACCATTGAAGGCGAAGGCATCAAGGCCTACCAGACGCTTGTCAATGAGAACATGACGCAGAACTTCTTGCGCTACGAAGGCATTCAGGCCACCAAGGAGCTTGCCACATCGTCCAACGCCAAGGTGGTTGTGATCGGCGGCAAGGATGGCCTGCCTGTTATTCTCAATGCCGATTCGCCCACTGGCGCAGGCGCACCCGATGCGCCAAACTCTGGCAAAGCGGCCAATCAGGGGGCGGCCCCCAAGGCTTCCGTGCAGGGCGCTCAGCAGACGCCTGCCAAGCCGGATATGCCCGGAACAGATGCGGAAAGCCCAGACCAGAAGCGGCCCGATGCCCTGCGGCCGGGTCAAGTTCAGCCAGGGCAGATGCGGCCCGAACCCGGCAAAACGCCCCCGTTCCGGCCCAATTCGCACTCTGGCCTGCGCCCTCAAATCCAGCACGAGTCCCAATCCGGGGCGCAGTATGCGCCGAAGTACGGGCCGCGTAACGACTCCGCAAGGCAGGATTCTGCCGCGTCTGCCGAAGCCCAGGCGCCCGCCGGGGTTGGCTGGATCGCCCCCGGCGAAAGCGTATCGGATTATATTCAGAGGTTGAATAAAACACTGCTGCAACCGCACCGTGGCGGCGCTGTCAGACAATAAGGGAGGCCCGCTGTGCTACTGTTAGCTCTCATACTGGGCATGAGCCTGCTGGTCGGGCTTTTGGGCATCAATTCCCGGCTTGGATTCTGGGGCAACTTTTTTGCCAGTGTTCTGCTGACCCCCTTGGTGGGGCTGCTGCTTGTCATTGCCTCAAGCCCCAAAAAGCCCAATGACTGCTAGGCTGCAACGGATACGGTTCTGATGAACACACTCTTTCACGCGGCGCAGTAGGCATGCTCTTTCCAATTACAGCCAATGCCCCATGCCTTGTGCTGCGCCCGCAGCACAAGCAGGGGCACAGCCCTTGTGCAGCTGCGCTTTGGCAGCACCTGACCAAGCTGATTATTGCCATGTTCATTCTGGGCGGCCTGTTTTTCGTCTTCTGCCAGCCCGCCTGCGCCAATCCGGCTGTAAAACGCATCGGCTATCTCGAGGCCGGGCAGTTCTGGTTGTTCGACAACACCTGGAGCGCCTTTCGCGAAGGTATGGGCAAGTATGACGACATACGATGCGAATATCCTGCCGATGCGCACTTTAGCCCCGGCTGGGAACCAGCGCAGATGCGCCGCCTGCCTGAAATGGCAAAACAGCTTCTGCAGCGCAAGGATCTTGACCTTGTGGTGGGCATGGGCACGGCGGCGGTCAAGGCCTTACTGGCGGTAAACGATGGCCGTTTGCCCATCCTGGGCATGGGCATGGCTGACCCTGTGGCTGCCGGAGTTGTCAAAAGCGCGCAGGATTCCGGCGTGGACAACTTTACCTGCCGGGTGGAAGTTGACCGCTGGTCCTCCATGTACCGCGTTTTTTACGATGTGGTGCGCTTTCACAAAATGGGCATCATGTTCCAGAACAGTCAGGAAGGCCGCGTCTATGCGGCACTTGGCGATGCCCAGGCCATTGCCTCGGAGCTGGGATTTTCCCTTGTACTCTACGATGGCCTCTCCTCTGCCGAAAGTACGGAGGAATGCCGCAAGGGGCTGGACGAACTGCGCAAACAGGGCATGGACGCCTTTTTTATCGGTCCGCTGAACTGCTTTGATATCGGCGGCGAAGGCATGGCCCAGCTGCTGCAAAAACTGAATCAGTGGAAGATTCCCACCTTTGCGCGTGATGGTTCGGAATATGTCAAAGCCGGAGCGCTCATGGGCTTTTCCACATGGAATTTCGGCCCCAGCGGCATAGCGCTGGCCGGGCAGGCCCACGCCATACTGGGCGGCACGCAGCCGCGCACATTGCCCATGCTTGACCAATCCGAACCTTCCATTGCCCTGAACCTTGCCACCGCCAAGGCCATCGGCTTTGATTTTCCCTTTGACGTGCTGGTAACGGCGGACGAACTGCACGAAACCATCAGCCAGCCGCACTCCGGTACACCCTAAGGATTTTCTGTGCTTATCCGCGCCACGCGCAAACTGCGCATCAATGCCCTGCTGCTTGGGCTTGGAGTTCTGCTGGTTACTCTGGGCTTCAACGTGCTGCTCTCGGTTTCCACGCTGAATACGCTGGCAACCGACATGGTGCTTTCCGGCTATCGCAGCGGTGCTGAACGTCTGGCCCGCGATATTGAACGCGGCATGCGCTTTGGCAAGCCGCTGCCTTCGTTCGCCGGAATGGACGAAATGCTGGCGGAACTGGGTCAGAGCGCGGCGGGCATCAAACGTGTGGCCATTATTGATGCGGGGGGGGCCACACTCTATGCCCAGCCAGCTCAGGGCTCAGCAGCGGAAGGCATATTGCCATCCGGTACGACCTCACAGACCAGCGAGGGCAAAGACGGCCCGCAAGGCGCAATCAAAACCGCTGATGGCTACCGACTGAGCATACCCCTGAGCAACAAAACGCCCGTGGGACACCTGCTGGTGGACATTGACGGCAAGCCCATCAATGCAGCTACGGAAAATTTTCTGCGGCTGTCATCCTTGCTGCTGGCAGCGGCCTGCCTTGTGGCGGGGCTGATTCTGGCAGGGCGTCTTGGCCTGCTGACCGGGCAACGCGCGGTTGGCACAAGCCTTTCGGGCATGACCAGAATGCTGCTCGTCATCATCGGCACATCGCAGTTGCTCTACGCCTGCGGTACGCTGGTGCTGTTCGATACCTTCGTCAAGCAGGCCATACGCACCAAGGCCGACATCCTCGCCGAAGGCACAGGGCGCGATTTTGAATACCTCATCCACAAAGGCGTGGATATTGCCAGCCTGCGCGGCAAGGATCAGGCCCTTGAACAGTTGATTGCAGCCAACAGCGAGCTTGCGGGCGCGCAGCTGCTGACGCCTGAAGGCACGGCTGTGGCCTCTGCCGGGAACGTGCCCGACCCGACGCTCACGGTTGAAAAATCACTGAGCACCTACTGGCCCAGCCGCTTCCGCCAAAAGCAGGAAGTGCTGCGTCTGCAACTGGCCGTGCAGCCCCAGGCCATCACAGCCCGCATATCGGCGTTGGCCCTTGACCTTGGAGCCTCGCTACTCATCAGCTTTTTGCTGCTGCTGGAGCTTTCAAAGCTGCTGGGCCTAATCGCACAACGCAACCTCCCGCCGGATGCTGCGGCGAACGCCCTTATGGGCAGCCATCATTCCCTCGCCGTGCAGGCTTTGCGGGCAGCGGGCTTTGTGTTCTTTTTGGGCTACGACATGGGCATATCGTTCATTCCCCTGCTGGCCCGCCAGTTGTACGAGCCGTTCATGGGCCTGAGCCGCGATGTGGCCATTGGCCTGCCCATCTCGGCAGAAATGGTCAGCGCGGGCTTTGCCCTGCTGTTTTCCGGCGGTTTTTCGTTGCGCTACGGCTGGCGAAAGGTCTTTGCCGCCGGCACTCTGGCTGCGGCTGTGGGCCTGATGATGGGCTGCATGGCCAACAGCCTGCACCTGCTTATTCTGGGGCGCGTTGCCACAGGCTTCGGCTTTGGCCTTGTGCTCATGGCCGGGCAGATCGGCACACTGGGCAAGGCCAATGCCGGGGCGGGGCTCACAAGTGTGTTTGCTGGCATTTTTTCCGGCAGCATCTGCGGCTCTGCAGCGGGGGCCATGCTGGCGGATCATGTTTCGTTTCAGGCCGTTCTGGCGACCGGCTCCTGCACCATATTGCTGGCGCTGTTCACCGTGATGCTTGGCAAAGACCCCGCAGAGGCCGCAACAAACAGTTCCGGCAACGCGGCCTGTCAGGGCTCTGGTGCGCAGACCGCTGCCCAGGGGCATATGTTTTCAGGCTGCATGCAATTGCTGCAAGACCCGCGCATGCACATGATACTCTGGCTGGTGGGCATACCAGCCGCCATGTGCCTGACCGGATTTTTGCACTATCTGCTGCCGTTGCGGCTTGCAAACGCCCATGTGGATCAATCGGATATCGGCCGTATATTCATGCTGTACGGCCTGTGTTTTATTACGGCGGGGCCATTGCTTGGCAAATGGATAGATCACAGAAAAGACAAATCCCTGTTTCTGACGCTCACAGGTCTGCTCTCCGGCATTACGCTGCTCATTGCGGCAACGGCTACTACTATGGCTGGAGCCGCCGCTGCGGTCATCTCCCTTGGGCTGGCCCAGTGTCTGGCTGCCCCGGCATCAATGATCTGTATTCTCACTCTTGCCTCGGCGCAAACTCTGGGCCGCGAAAAGACAGCCTCGATTTACCGTGGCCTGGAGCGCATGGGACAGGTGGCGGGGCCAGTGGTATTTGGCATTGCCGTAACCGTCATGGCACCTGCCAGCGCGCTGTTGCTCATGGGCGGCATCGTCTGCGCGCTTTCCTTGCTGTTCCACCTGATGTGGCGGCTCAGGACTCCAGCGAGCTGACCAGCGCCCGCAGTTCGGGCATGGCGGGATCACTCAGGCCGCCGGGCAGAAACCACGACAGGACTTCGTAATAATCTTCGGGCAGAACTATATGCCCGCCCTTCTGGATAAACCTGCGGAATTCGTCTTCGGTGGGATAGCTGAAGTATTTTCGGCCTTCGCTGCTCTGCACATGGGTTGTCAGCTCGCGCCCTGCCTCCAGTTCCGGCAGGTGCCGCAACAGGGCATCTATACCCGCAAAATAGGTATGCACAAAGTTCCACAGCAGGGAGCGGTCATAGTTGATGGGCCACCAGCCGATCTCCACTATGGGGCCGGTATCCAGACCTGCGTCAAGGTGGAAAAGCGTACAGCCAGAGCGCTCATTGCCATGTTCCATAGCCCGAAAAGGGCTGCACAGGCCTTGCAGATCAGGCAGCGCGCCGGGATGCATGCCATAGGTGCCAAGCCGGGGCATATCTATGACTTCCGTGGGAATAACGTAGTCGTACCGGCAAGAGATAACGACATCTGGCGCAAGGTCGCGCATGGCTTGCCGGGAGGCTGGCGACCGCATGGGTCCCCACATCTCCATATCAATGCCGTAACGTTTTTGCAGGCCCGCATAGGTCTGGCACCGCGCCGCATTGCCCTCAGGAAAGCGGGCTTCCAGCCAGGGCAGAATATGCTCAAGCACCATGCTCCGCTCGTGGGCCACAAGGCTTGCCGCGTAGGCATTGCTGCACTCCGCGTCCAGCACGTAATCTGAAAGAACCACAAAAACATCGTGCTTGGGGGCAATGGCTGCCAGCAGTCTGTTAAGGGCGACACATCCTGCAAGATCCTTCTTGGCGCAAACGACAACTTTCACGGCATATCCTTTCGTGGAACATTGCCCAGCATGCTACGCCGCAAGATTCTGCATGAAAAGAAGAAATATGCCGTGGTTATGCGCTGAAGCTCATTTTATTCCACCGCAAAATTGAAATAGGTATCCGTGTAAGGCTCGTTTTTAAGCGTGTAGTGCCACCACTCTTCTTCATAGCGCTTGAACCCGGCATTCTCCATAAGGCCCAGGAGCACAGCCCGATTGGCCTCCTGCTGCGGGCTCAGGCCCTTGGCCCCATGGTGCGAGGCCGCGCCAAAAAAATCAAAGGGGGTGCCCATGTCCACCTCTTTGCCGCTCATCCTGTCAACGAGGGTGAGGTCTACCGTGCTGCCGCGCGAATGCCCGGAGCGCGTGGCAACATAGCCCAGATCAAACACCCGCGCCTTGTCCACCTGCGGGTAAAAAATCGCCTTCATGCGCGTGTCGGCGGCGTTCATGCCCCAGCGTACAAAATGATCCACTGCTGATTGCGGGCGGTAGGCGTCATAAATTTTCAGGGTATAGCCCTTCTCTTCCGCCGCCGCTGCGGCCTTGCACAGGGCATTCGCCGCTGGTTCGGTCAAGATTGCCTGTGGTGCAAGATATCCATTAATGCGCTCTCCCACAAAGTTGTAGGAGGAAAAATAGCGTATTTCCTGAATAATATTCTGGCATCGGTCGCTTACATGCACAAAACCATCGTGCATGGCCGCCTGCGCGTGCCAAGGAAACAGCACCCCCAAGGCCAGCACCAACATCTGCAAAAAAAGAAGCGGATCGCATTTACGGCACGCAATCATGGTCGTCTCCTCAATTTTTTTCAGCACCCTGCGCTGACGGCAAAACCCAGTACACCAGTTCGGTATTGCACATTATAATGGTTCGATCGTCAATATGTCATATTTTGACCTTTTACCTTTAAGAAGGCATACTTGGCTGATGAACACAAAAATACCAGGGAGCGCAGCATGAAACTGCTGGAAAAAGCCCGCGCGGCCGGTTGAGCCGCCAAGCTGGCTCCAGGGGCCCTGGAGCGACTTTTACGCGGCCTGCCGTCTGATACGCGCCCTGACCTTGAGGCCAGGGTTCTGGCTGGTCGCGCCCGGAACGAAGACGCCGTTGTGCTGACCGTTCCCCCCGGCTGCGCCCTGGTGCAGACCGTGGATATACTTGCGCCCATTGTCAACGATGCCTTTGCCTTTGGACGCATTGCCGCCGCCAACGCGCTTTCGGATGTCTACGCCATGGGCGGCCAGCCGTGGAGCGCCATGAATGTGGCCTTTTTTCCGCAGGCCCTGGCAGAGGACGACCCGCAGCATATACTGGAAAACATCCTGCGCGGCGGCCTTGACGCCATGAACGAAGCAGGGGCTGTGCTGGCTGGCGGTCACACGGTGCAGGACGAGGAACTCAAATACGGCCTGGCGGTCACGGGCATCATTGATCCCAGCCACATGGCCCGCAACGATGGCCTGAAACCGGGCCAGACCCTGCTGCTGACCAAACCGCTGGGGACTGGGGTACTGGCCACTGCGGTCAAGGCCCGATGGGATGGAGCCGAAGAAAGCGAGGCCGAGGTCACGCGCTGGTGCTCCCGCCTCAACAGCGTTGCCGGGGGCGTTGTGCGCGACCTCAAAATCGCCGCCGCCACAGACATAACAGGCTTTGGCCTTGGCGGGCACGCGCTTGAAATGGCCCTGGCCTCGGGCGTTACCGTGGTACTGAATGCCGAGGCACTGCCCCTCATGCCGCGCGCCCTTGAATATGCGCGCGATGGGCTTATACCCGCAGGCAGCCACCTGAACAGAAAATACTGGGCCTGTTCCTCGCTTGTGGAAGACGGCGTGGACGAAGCGCTCACAAGCCTTGCCTTTGACGCGCAGACCTCCGGCGGGCTGTTGCTCGCCGTGCAGCCAGAGCTGGTGCTGCAGGCGCGCGAAATGCTGCTGGCTGGCGGCGATCTGGCCTGCGTGGTGGGCGAGGTTGTTACGCCACGGTCTGACGGCATAGCCCTGGTGCTGCGCTAACCCAGCGCGCAGCCCGGAGGCAGGGCTGAGCATACAACGCATGCAGCCCCCACGCCGCGCGCTCCGCATCGTGATGGTGATTTCGGCCTTTTTTTTAAAAAAATTGCTTGCCGTACCGCCATTGCGACTTATTTATGACGGAGATTTTCGGTTAACGCCCTCCCGCCCGGCACAGCCCACGGCAACAGGCGCGCCGCTCATGGCTTGCAGCCCACCGGCAAGTGTGCTATGGAAACACGCTTTGCGAGAGTGGCGGAATTGGTAGACGCACTGGACTTAGAATCCAGCACCTATGGTATGGGGGTTCAAGTCCCCCCTCTCGCACCATCTACCTCACCAAGAAAAGGAGTCCCTCGTGGAATATAGCGCAGAAGACATTTCGCCGGTCAGAAAAAAGGTCGTCATCACCACCGAAGCCCAGGAAGTGGAAGCAGCCATCATGGGCGCCGTGGCGCTGTACAAAACATCGGTGCAGCTGGACGGTTTCCGCAAGGGCAAGGTTCCGGCGTCGGTCATCGAACAGCGCTTCCGCGACAAGATTTATGAAGAAGCCCGCCAGGATCTGATCAACGTCCACATCAACGACGTGATGCAGAAGCTCGACGTTTCGCCCCTTGCCGGCGTTGACGTGGACGCCAAGGGCACCTTTGAACGCGGTCAGGGCTACGAATACAGCGTCGAATTTGAAATACTGCCCTCCTTCACCCTCCCTCCTTATGAAGGTATGGAAGTGGAGCAGGAAAAAGTGGTCGTGGACGAAAAGGAAGTGCAGGAAGTTATCGACCGCATCCGCCGCGACCGTGGCGAGCTTGTGCCCATTGAAGGCGCTGGCCCCGCTGTGGACGGTCAGGTTGCCACCATTGACTTTGCCGCTTTTGAAAACGGCGAACCCCTGGAAGGCGTGAAGGCCGAAAGCTTTGACCTCGCCCTTGGCGAACGTCAGGCCCTTGAAGATTTTGAAGCTCTGGTGAAGACCGTCCGCTACGGCGAAGAAGGCGAAGGCCAGATCACCTTCCCCGAAGATTTTCTTGCCAAGGATCTGGCAGGCAAAACCGTCACCATGAAGGTGCGCGTGCACGCCATCAAGGAGCGCAAGCTTCCTGAACTGAACGACGACCTCGCCAAGACCGTTGGCCTTGAAAGCGTGGAAAAGCTGCGCGAAGCCATCACCGGCAGCTACACCCAGAGCCGCGCCAA
The DNA here is from genome assembly GCF_053570625.1 of Desulfovibrio faecalis. NCBI lineage: Bacteria > Pseudomonadati > Thermodesulfobacteriota > Desulfovibrionia > Desulfovibrionales > Desulfovibrionaceae > Desulfovibrio > Desulfovibrio faecalis. The sequence continues at coordinate 1,573,472 of NZ_JBRBQR010000001.1, read as the reverse complement.
CCTCAACAAGAGCGCCGCGCAGAAGACCCTGCTTGACCGTCTGCTGAAGATGGTTGAGTTTGAACTGCCGCCCAGCCTTGTTGACACCCAGGTGCGCACCCTGCTGGGCGACATGGCCTCCCGCCTTGAACGTCAGGGCCGCAGCCTTGATTCGCTTGGCAAGAGCATGGACGAACTGCGCGCCGAAGTGCAGCCCCAGGCTGACGAACTGGCCCGCTCGCAGGTTTTGCTGCTTTCCATCGCCAAGAAAGAAGCACTTGACGTTACCGACAATGAGGTCAACACTCAGATCTACCAGATGAGCATGCGCACTGGCGAAGATTTCAAAACCCTGCGTGAAAGCTATGAACGCTCGGGCATGATCTTTGTGCTGCGTGACCGCATGCTGGCCGACAAGGCCATGGATCTGATCTACGCCAAGTCCAAGGTGACCGAAGTGGAGCCCAAGGCGCCAGCCGAGGGCGACGCCGCGCCGGGCGCACCCGCCAGCGCTCAGGACTAACTGAAGTATAAGGGAGGCGGCCTTAAGGCCGCCTTTTGGTTTTATTTTGCGGCAACACCGCACCCAACCGGCCCACACGCCGTGCCAAGAGGCTCATATGTCGCTTGTCCCCATGGTTATTGAAACCACAGGCCGCTCTGAACGGGCCTATGACATCTATTCGCGTCTGCTCAAGGATCGTATCGTTTTGCTTGGCTCCGAGGTCAACGATACCGTTGCTTCCCTCATCTGCGCCCAGCTGCTGTTCCTTGAATCGCAAGACCCCGAAAAAGAAATCTATCTCTACATAAATTCCCCCGGCGGCTCTGTTACCGCCGGGCTTGCCATTTATGACACCATGCGCTTTATCTCTTCGCCCGTGGCGACGGTGTGCATGGGCCGCGCCGCCAGCATGGGCGCTTTTTTGCTGGCCGCTGGCAAGCCTGGCATGCGTTTTGCTTTGCCCAACAGTCAGATCATGATTCACCAGCCTTCGGGCGGTTTTCAGGGTCAGGCCACGGATATTGAAATCCACGCGCGCGAGGTGCTGCGCCTCAAGGAACGCCTCAACCGCATGCTGGCCGACAACACGGGCCGTCCCTACAAGGACATTGTCAAAGCTACCGAACGCGATAACTTTTTGACTCCTGAGGAAGCCAAGGAACTCGGCATCATTGACCGCGTGCTTGTATCGCGCAATGAAATGGCTCAGGAAAAGAGCGAGTAATATGGCCAAGAACGATAAACCTACGGTGAGCGAACCCCTGCGCTGCTCCTTTTGCGGGCGCACTGAGCTTGAGGTTCGCAATCTCATCGTGCAGGACGGCGCGAGCATTTGCGACAAATGCATCAAGGCCTGCAACGAAATTATCGCCCGCGACCAGATGGAAAGCCCCCAGAGCGAAGAACGCCTTCTTTCGCCTCAGGAAATCAAGGATCGCCTTGACCAGTATGTCATCGGACAGAACGAGGCCAAGAAAATCCTTTCTGTAGCGGTGCACAACCACTACAAGCGTGTGTTTTACGCCAGCGCCCTTGGTGACGAGGTTGAGCTTGAAAAAAGCAATATCCTCCTTGTCGGCCCCTCGGGCAGCGGTAAAACCCTGCTTGCCAAAACTTTGGCTCGCGTGCTGCGCGTGCCCTTTGCCATTGCTGATGCCACCACCCTCACGGAAGCTGGCTATGTGGGCGAAGACGTGGAAAACATCCTGGTGCAGTTGCTTCAGAATGCGGACTATGATCTGGAAGCCGCCAGCAAGGGCATCATCTATATTGATGAAATCGACAAGATTTCCCGCAAGGGCGACGGTCCGTCCATCACGCGCGACGTCTCCGGCGAAGGCGTGCAGCAGGCCCTGCTCAAGATCATCGAAGGCACCGAGGCCAATATTCCTCCCAAGGGCGGGCGCAAGCACCCCCAGCAGGAATTTATCCGCATGAACACGAGCAACATCCTGTTCATCGTGGGCGGCGCCTTTGTGGGCCTCGACAAGATCGTGGGCGGCCGCATGAGCGGCGGCGCCATGGGTTTTGGCGCCAAGATGCGTGCCAGCAAGGAGATGCCCCTTGGCGAGCTGCTCGACAAGGTGCATCCGCAGGATCTGGTGAAGTTCGGCCTTATCCCCGAATTTGTGGGCCGTATCCCCATCATCACCCATGTGGATGAACTGGACGAACCCGATCTGGTGCGTATTCTCACTGAACCCAAGAATGCTCTGGTGCGCCAGTACCAGAAGCTTTTTGAACTTGAGAATGTTGACCTGCGCTTTACGCCCAATGCCCTCAAGGCCATTGCCGCCAAGGCCATAGAGCGAAAAACCGGCGCGCGCGGCCTGCGCAACGTGATGGAACGCACCATGCTCGACATCATGTTCAAGCTGCCCTCCCTGCCCAATGTGCGCGAATGCCTGATCAATCAGGCTGTCATCGACAAGGGCAAGGAACCGGTGCTGCTGTTTGGCGACAAGGCTGAAAACGCCGATACGCCCAAGGCCCAGGCCGGGGGCGACAAGGCCTCTTAGCCAACCGCCTGGATTGCGTGCGGTCTGCCATTGCAGCAGGGCGCACAGGGGCCGCCGAGCGGTTGGCCCCGCAGGCAAACATGGCGCGCCCGGCAGTACGACTGTTGCGGTGCGCCGTGCGGGTTTCCTGAAATCCGCGCTGCGAAATGATTGCACGGCGAACCCTGAGCCATGTTGCGGCCAGCCATGCCGCAGGGCAACAGCTAACACCCCGCCTGACGCAAGGCATTTCACGGCAAAAAAGCTCTAAGTTCCGCCGGGCGGCGCAAGCCGCCGTCCGGCTTTTTTTCAGGGGAGAATTATGACAGACGAAATGCGCGGCTCTGACGCTTATATTGAACTGCCCATCATGCCTTTGCGCGAGGTGGTCATGTTCCCCCGCTCCATCATGCCGCTCTTTGTGGGGCGCGAGGCCTCCATCAAGGCCATCGAAGCCGCACAGGGCACCTATAGCAAGCAGATATTTCTTGTGGCCCAGCGCGAGCCGGAGCTGGAAAAGCCCGATGCTCAGGATCTTTCGCCTGTGGGCGTGGTCAGCAAGGTGCTTCAGATGCTGCGCCTGCCCGACGGCACCATCAAGGTGCTGTTTGAGGGCGTGTACCGCGCTACGTGGGAAAACCTGCACGAAGACGAGCAGTGCGCCATGGTGGGTGTGCGCCGCCGCGCTGAAAAGCAGAGCCGCCCTGAAGAACGCGAAGCTCTTGTGCGCGCCGTGCACGAGGCGCTTGAAGAATACGGCAAGAACAACAAAAAGATTTCGCAGGAGGCTGTGCTCTCCATTCTTGCCTTACAGGAAATCGGCCCTCTGGCCGATGCCATCATCCCGCACCTCAAGGTTGATTACCGCAAAAAGCAGGAAGCCCTTGAGATCGACGACGCCACCCAGCGCCTGGAGCTTGCCTATGAGCTTTTGCAGGGCGAGGTGGCCCTTGCCACGGTTGAAAAGCGCATCAAGAACCGCGTCAAGGTGCAGATGGAGCGCAATCAGCGCGAGTATTACCTCAATGAGCAGATCAAGGCCATCAACAAGGAAATGGGGCGCGATGACGACCCCCAGGCCGAAGTTGACGAAATAGAGCAAAAGCTCAAGGCCCGCGACATGCCGGAAGAAGCGCGCGAAAAGGCGCTCTCCGAAGCCAGAAAGCTGCGCAGCATGCCGCCCTCTGCGGCGGAATACACGGTTGTGCGCAACTATGTGGACTGGATTCTGGATCTGCCCTGGAACGACCTCAAGCAGATAGACATCAACCTTGAAAAGGCGCGCGCAATTCTGGACGGCGACCACTTTGGCCTTGAAAAACCCAAGGAACGCATTCTGGAATACCTCGCCGTGCAGAAACTGTCTCAGGGGCTCAAAGGCCCCATCCTCTGCTTTGTCGGCCCTCCCGGCGTGGGTAAAACCTCGCTTGCCAAGTCCGTGGCCCGCGCCACAGGGCGCGATTTTGTGCGTCTCTCCCTTGGCGGCGTACGCGATGAAGCTGAAATCCGGGGCCACCGCCGCACCTATGTGGGCGCGCTGCCGGGCAAGATCATCCAGTCTCTCAAGCGGGTGAAGTTCAACAATCCCCTTTTCTGCCTGGACGAAGTGGACAAGATGACCTCCGACTACCGTGGCGACCCGGCCTCGGCCCTGCTGGAAGTGCTCGACCCGGAACAGAACAATACCTTCATGGATCACTACCTTGATCTGGAGTATGATCTTTCCAAGGTCTTCTTTATCACCACGGCCAACTCGCTGCACTCCATCCCTGTGCCGCTGCTTGACCGTATGGAGATCATCGAGCTCAACAGCTACCTTGAAACGGAAAAACGCCACATCGCCCGCCGCTTCCTGCTGCCCCGCCAGCTGGAGGAGCACGGCCTCAAGGAAGGCAACATCCGCGTGTCGGACAACGCCATTCTCGAGATCATCCGCTCCTACACGCGCGAGGCCGGGGTGCGCAACCTTGAGCGCGAAATTGCCGCCCTGTGCCGCAAGACCGCCATCAAGCTTGTGGAAGACGACGACACCGAAAAGTGCGTCAACATCTCGCGCCAGAGCCTGCCCTCCATGCTGGGCGTAAAAAAATATCGCCATGACGAACGCGAAAGCGAACCTCAGGTGGGCGTGTGCGCTGGCCTTGCCTACAATCAGCGCGGCGGCGAAATTCTGCTGGTGGAAACCAGCCTCATGGCTGGCTCCGGTCATGTGGTGACCACGGGTCAGTTGGGCGAGGTCATGACGGAATCGGCCAAGGCGGCCCTTTCGTATGTGCGTTCACGGGCCGAAGTGCTGGGCCTTGATCCCCGCTTCCACCGCAAGATAGACATCCACGTGCACGTGCCTGCTGGCGCGACGCCCAAGGACGGCCCTTCGGCGGGTATCACCCTGGCAACGTCCATCACCTCCGCCCTGCTGGGTATTCCTGTGCGCAACGACGTAGCCATGACCGGTGAAATCTCTTTGCGCGGCAGGGTGCTGCCCATTGGCGGGCTGCGAGAAAAACTGCTGGCAGCGCGACGCAGCGGTATCAAAAAAGTGATCATGCCCCGTGATAATGAAAAAGACCTCAAGGAAGTGCCGGACGAAGTACTGCGCGACCTGGAGATCGTTTTTGTTGACCATGTGGATGAGGTTCTGCCTCAGGCCCTTGCCGCCACGGCGGAAGAAATCTTCTCCGGCCGGGCCACGGCGCTGCCCATCAGCCGCATTCTGCGGCCCGAAAAGCACGATGACGACAAGAACCAGCCGGCGCAGTAGCCGCACGGCGTCAGTGATAAAAAATCAGCGATAAAAAAGGGAGCCAGATGGCTCCCTTTTTTATTTCTTGCAGGTGCTTGGTCGCGCTAAGTCAACAGATTCTGCTACGGCTCCACAGCGCGGCTTTCTGCAGCCACCTTGCGCAACAGGGATTCCATATTGGCTACGGAGGTCAGACGCATCTCGCCGTTAGCGGATGTCACCCTGCCCGTCACGTCATAGGATTCGCCGTTGCCGCCGTCATGCACCACAAAGGGCACAAGCCAGCCATCGCCATCGCGCCGGGCCTGCCCCACGTTCTTGATTTCCTTGCGCCCGGTGGAGGCATCGGCAAACAGTGGGGCAAGCAGCCCCTGTGCGTTATTGCCCGAGGGCTTGCGGCCTGCAAATGCGCCGGAAGAAATGCCGTTGAGCACAAAGGCCCGGGTTTCGTTCAGCAGCAGAGAGCGCACGTTGCCCTCCTTGGACGCTGCCTGGGTAAAGAGCAGCGCAACCATGGGCGGCAGGTCCTTTGCCGCCTCCGGATCCTGCGCACGGCGCACAAAAAGATTCAGGGCCTGCTCAAGAATGGCGTCCACATCCACCTGCCGCTCAAAAGCTGCCACGTCAGATTTGTCCACAGCGCCGCCAGCTTCCAGAATGCACTGGCGCGGATCATTTGCAGCAAAGGCAAAGCTGGGCTGCACCACAACCGCCGCCCACAGCAGGGCCGCTACGAAGTAATAAGGCACACGGCCCAAGACCTTGCCGCCCGATTTTGCGCCCGCCTCCACACTGGCAGTCCGCCCAACAAAATTCAGCATATTCCCTCCGGCAACTGGCCCTTGAGCACAAGGGGCAGACCGCAGCTTACAAAAACTACCGTGCCGCACACGCGGGCCAGCGCCTGATTGGCAAGGCCCAGCGTATCCTGAAAACGACGTCCGAGGCTCGACATGGCGACCATGCCCAGGCCCGCCTCCACACTCACCAGCGCCAGCGGCAGTGGATAGGCCGCAATGCTGGCGGCCAGCGCATCCACGCGGTCAAGAATGTCCTTTTCCGTCATGTCCGCAGCCATAAGATTGGCTACCCACAGGCTCACGCAGTCAAACAGCACAACCCCCGGCCCATTGCTGTCGGGTTGGACCGCAGACATAAGAGATGCCAGAGCGCCAGCCGGGTCAAGCGGCTCTTCAAGGCAATGCCAGCCCAGACCACGCTCCTGCTTGTGCCGGGCAATGCGCGCCGCCATTTCTTCATCGTCCGCACGGCCCGTGGCCAGATACAGCCGCTGTGGGGCTTGCGCCTCGGCCCAGCGCTGGGCCAGACCGCTCTTGCCGCTGCGTGTGCCGCCAACAAAAAGAACTGCTGCGCCCATTACTGCTGACCGCCCACTCGGGGGGCAGGCGCACGTTCTGCAGCGCCACGCGCGTTTTCCGCAGGCAACGCGGGGGCCGCATGCCCCATCGGCGGGGTCAGCTGCGGGGAGGTCTGTATATGCCCGGCGTTTTGTGCGCCATTGGGAGCCGCATTTGGAACGGCATTGCCTGCGCCATTAGGGACCGCCCCCAGTGCGGGGCTTTGCGGCTGAAACGGCGTACCAGTTCCTGCCTGCGCGCTTCGCCGCGCCAGATCGCGCAACACGCCAGCCGAGGCCTGTACCGAGGCAAGAGCCTGAGCGTCCGCGCGCAGGCGGCGGTCAACCCACTGGGCCACAAACAGCAGGGAATCATCGTCCAGCGTCTGCCCGCCGTTCTGGCGTATGGCCGCAACCAGAGTGCGCTGCAAGGCGGCGCGTTCCTCTAGCGCACGGCGGTACCGGGCGCTCAGACCGTCGACCCGCAGTTGCGCCGTGGATATCTGCGCTTCGGAAGCATTGTTCTCCCGCAGCTGGTCTACCGCGAACACGGCTTCGGCCATCTGGGCGTTAATTTCCACTACTCCTTGCGCGGATTTGTCCTGCTCGCGCAGGCGGGCGCCAAGATTGGGAACAGAGGCCACGCCCTCAAGCGCGCCAGCCAGAATGACAAGACGCCCGGCCAGCGCCATGTGCAACTGGCGGATATGCTCTGGCGTAAAGCCCTTGGAGGCCGCATCGCGATTGACGGCATCCAGAAAGCGGTCCGCATACAGAGTGTACAGCCCGCGCAGCATGGTAGGATGAAAGGCGTAGCGCAGCAGGGCTTCGCGACCGCCCTTGCCGTCAGTGACATTGGCAAACTTTGCGCCGTAGCGCTGGTTGAGCGCCTGCACGCTGACGTTCAGCGTGCCGCTCTGCGGACCGGGCTTGAAACGGGCCACAACAAAGGCCGCCAGATCTTCCACAAATTCCATGCGGATATGGCTGTCTTCCGTCACCTTCTGGGGCATCTGCGCCCCGTTCTGTTGCGGATACAACCCGGTGGGCGTTGAGCCGTCCACAGGCGCTCCCACGCTGCCCTGCACTGTTTGCCCGGCCAGCGTGCCGGGGGAGGTGGGCGGGCTGACAACAGAAATGGGCGGGGGCGGCGGCGCATCGCGCAGCACATCACCCACCCCGGCCAGCGGGGTGCCGCTGGTGGCGTTGTTTATGATGTCGGCGGCTTTGTCCTTCCACTGATCGCGGGTTGATTTATCGCGTGTAAGCCAGTAGGTCGCGCCGCCCAGGGCCAGAACCGCCAGCAACGCCAGCACCACGGCCTTGCGCGCGCCAGCGCGGGCGGGACGGGGCTTGGGCATATTCACTATGTCCGGCACGTCCAAAGGCTTTTTTTCCAATTTCATAAAATTCTCCTACTGCGGCAGGCATGGGGCTGTGGCACAAGGCGCACTGCATTGGCCGCTGCAAAAAACGGCACAGCAAGCCATTATTTCCGTTTATTGCGCGTAAATGCTAGCATTGCTTCCCTGCGCTGTGAAGACATTTTCCAGAGAGTTTCTGGATACGGGGCGGGGAGTGCCCGCATTGCACCCCGGCGGGCGGCGGGGTATAGTAACAAAATTCGTACGCAGTATTTACCGAGAGGCTTTTTATGCATACCCCAGCCAACATCCTCACCATTGCCGGTTCTGATTCCGGCGGCGGCGCGGGCATTCAGGCCGACCTGAAAACAATCATGGCGCTCGGCGGTTACGGCATGAGCGTTATCACCGCCCTGACCGCGCAGAACGGATTGGGCGTTACGGGCATTCATGCGCCGGATGCCGATTTTGTGCGTTTGCAACTGCGCACGGTGCTTGAGGGCTTTTCCGTCAAGGCCGCCAAAACGGGCATGCTCTTTTCCGCGCCTATCATCCGCGCGGTTGCGGACGAATTGCGCAACCGCGACTTTCCCCTCGTTGTTGACCCTGTTTCCGTGAGCCAGAGCGGCAGCCGCCTGTTGCAGGAAGACGCCGTGACTGCCCTTGTGGAAGAAATGCTGCCCGGCTGCGACCTGCTGACCCCCAACCGCCCCGAGGCGGAAATGCTCACTGGCATGAGCATCAGCAGCCTTGAAGACGCAGAGGCCGCAGGCCAGAAGCTGCTTGCCATGGGTGCGCGCGCCGTGCTCATCAAGGGCGGGCACATGGAAAGCTCCATAGTTGTTACAGACTGCCTGTGCGTGCATGGCGAACAGCCCAAGCACCTTCCGCAGGCCAAGGTGGAGACGGAAAACAACCATGGGACGGGCTGCACGCTTTCTGCCGCCATCGCCACAGGGCTTGGGCGCGGTTTGCCCCTGCAGGTTGCTGTAACCCGGGCGCAGGAATTTCTGAACCTCGCCCTGCGCAAAAGCTACGCCCCCGGCAAGGGCTGCGGCCCTGTAAACCACGCCGCAGATTTAAACGTCAAATAGGCATTTGCCCGCCTGCCAGCCGCACGGCCCTTTTCTGCCGCCGCATGGCAGGCGGATTGGCCCGCTGTTTGCAGTTTCCCCCTGTGGATATTCAGGGTGTCAAAATCAAGGCGGTGCGGCGTGCCTTTTCGTTTCAAATTACAGAAAATACTCGACTACCGGGAACAGCTTGAAGAAGAAGCCAAGGTTGATCTGGCCAACAAGCAAAGACTTCTGGAAGAAGCGCGCGCCCTTTTTGAACGCCTGAAGGCTGAACTGCGCCAGACCGAAGACCGCTTGTTTGAATCAGCCCTTGTGCCGCAGGCGGAACGCTGGCTGCTGGAACAGTATGTAAAAGGATTGCGCGGCGATGTTGCCAATGCGGCCTTGCAGGCCCGCATGCACGAGCAACTTGTTGACGAAGCCCGCAAACTGCTGGCCGCGCGCGCCATTGAAAGAAAACTGCTGGAAAAGCTCAAGGAGCGCCAAAACCAGCAGTATCTTCGTGAGGAACAACTGAAGGAGCAACGCGTCAATGACGAAACAGCCACACTCCGCTACAAAGCTCCGGCTCTCTAAGCTTTTCCGCTGGCTGGCGGTGCTCTGCTTTATGAAGCTTACCATCCTCGGCCTTTTGCTGCTGGATGTGCCCGTGCCCTCCTGGCTTGGCGGATCGCCCAAGGATGCCACGGTAGCCGTAAACGAGCCGCGCACTGGGCAGGAGCGGGCTGAAACCGTAGCCCCCGTTGCTGATGCGGCCCCCTCTGGGCTGGCGCAAAGCGTCAGTTCTACACTTTCGTCCATGGGTTCTGCCCTTGATTCTGTTGTAGACAACATCAAGGACAAAACCGAAAAAAGCCAGAACGACCCGCAAGGTTCTGCCGCCGCCCGCATGGCCGCAGCGGTCAAACCCCACGCAGATCAAACCACCAGCGTGACCGATGCCGCCCTGCCCGCCCCGCTTATCCGTGCAACGGCCTCAGGCGGCGCACCTGAAACTGCGGCGGCTTCAAAGGCCCCAGGCCAGACATTCTCTCCCAATTTTCCCGAACCGCAGGCCCTGCCTGCCCCACAGGCGGAACCGGGCACTTCCGCCCCCTCCGGCAGCTTGATTGTTTCTGCCAGACCCAACCGCGCCAGCGAATCCGAATGGCTGGACGCCCTGGGCCTGAGCAATCTACCCATCCCCGGCCTTGGCAGTGTGCAGGCCGCGCACGCGGCAGCGCTGGACATGCCTGTTCCCCAGACGCCCACTGGCGGGCAATCGCCCTTTGCTCCCGCAGAGCAGACGGCTCCGCTGACCATACCCGGCGCTCCGCCCATCCCGGCAAACATTCCACGCGGTCAGGGCACGGACGGCGCACCTTTGCCGCCGCGCGGCGCGGCAGGCAACAACGACGGTTTTTTGCCCCCCTTGCCGCAGGGGCAAAGCTCGGGCACGCTGCCCGTTCCCACGGTGCAGCAGCCTCAGGGCGCGTATTCCAACGACCCCAATACCAAGGCTCAGGAACTGGCGCGCCAGCAGCAGGATATTCTTGTGCTGCGCCAGCAGATGGATCAGCGCCTCAAGGACATTCAGGAAACTGAAAAGAAAATGCAGGACATGATCCGCGAGGCCAAGGGCATTGAAAACGAAAAAGTTCACCGACTGGTGCTCACCTATTCCATGATGAAACCCAAGGCTGCGGCCAAGGCTCTGGAAAGCATGGACGAACGTGTGGCCATCCGCATTCTTTCCGGCATGTCGCCCAAGCAGTCAGGCGAAATCCTCACCTACGTTTCCCCGGCCAAGACAGCCAAGCTTACGGAGCTTATCACCCGCATGAGGATACCTGATTAATGCGCCTCAAGCTTTTGATCGCCTATGTGGGCACCTGCTACAGCGGCTGGCAGATACAGGAAAAGCCGAGCCCGCCACCCACAGTTCAGGGCGAAATGGAAAAGGCCCTGCGCACCATCACAGGGCAGAACATACGCGCCCACGGCTCGGGCCGCACCGATTCCGGCGTACATGCCCACGGGCAGGTTGTGCACTGCGATGTGCCCGACGCACGCGCCAACATGGACTGGCGGCGTAGCCTCAATGCGGTATTGCCCCGCGATATTCGAGTACTGGAGGCCATGCAGGCCGCGCCGGACTTTCACGCCCGCAAGGATGCCCTGCGCAAAACCTACGCCTATCAGTTCTGGCTGGAACAGACCTTTATGCCGCCACAACTGACGCCCTTTGTGTGGAAATGCGGCCCACTGAACATGGAAGCCATGCGCGCCGCCCTGCCTCACCTGACGGGCCTGCACGACTTTGCTGCGCTGCGCAATGTGGGCACGGATGTGGAAAGCACAGAGCGCACAGTGCTGCAAGCTGAGCTGCACACCATGCCCCCCTGTGAATTCTATCCGCCGCACGCTCCCATGCTGCGTTTTATTGTGACTGCCGATGGCTTTCTCAAGCAGATGGTGCGCAATATGGCGGGGCTGCTGGCTGCCTGCGGCCAGGGCAAGGTATTGCCAAAGGATATCCCCGCCCTGCTTGCCACACGCGACCGCAGGGATGTACCCTCCGTCACCGCGCCGCCGCAAGGCCTGGCTCTGGTGAATGTGGTGTACCCTGAGGCACAATAGCCACACATCTGGCTGTGCCGCTCTGCGGCAAGTGTAAAGCCTATAATTGCAAAAGGCCGTCCATCTCTGAACGGCCTTTTCCTTTTATCAATCTGTGTTGGCTAAGACTGATTTTTCATTTTTTCTATAAGCCGCTGGAGTGACTGAGCCTGTTGCGTCAGGTCTGCAACCGCACCGGAAGCCTGCTCCATGGCTTGAGCGGTTTGCGCAGAGATGGTCGCTACCTGCTCGACAGACTGGTTGATCTCCTCGCTGGCGGCGGATTGCTGCTCGCTGGCAGTCGCAATGGACTGAACCTGATCATTGACCAGATGGACGAGCTCAAGAATTTTCTTGAGCGATTCACCGGAACGTACAGACATATTGGTTGCACCTTCAATAGTACCGGCAACCTGCTCGACATTCTGGATATTCTTGCGGGTGCCAGCCTGAATGCCCGTAATGGCCTGCCCCACTTCCTGCGTGGCTGACATGGTTTTTTCCGCCAGCTTGCGCACTTCGTCTGCAACTACGGCAAAGCCCCTGCCCGCATCGCCCGCACGGGCGGCCTCAATGGCGGCGTTCAGCGCCAACAGGTTGGTCTGGTCTGCTATGTCGGCAATGACCCCCATAATCTGGCCAATGCTCTCTGCCTGCTTGCCCAGAGCATCCATATCTTCCTTGATGGCAATGGACTGCGTGTGGACGGATTCAATGCCCTTAACTGCATCATCGAGTATCTGCGAGCCTTCCACTGCCTGTTCCCTGGTCTGATGCGAAACATCCGCAGCCTGCTGGGCATTTTTGGCCACTTCCAGCACTGTAGCGTTCATTTCTTCCATGGCTGTGGCGGTTTCACGCACACGGCCCGACTGCTCGTCAGCCCCACGGCTGGACTGCGCAATCTGCTCAGAAAGCGCTTCTGACGCGGACGACACGATCTGCACAATCCCTTCAAGCTGCTGCGCGGCCTGGAGCATGCCTTCCGCCTTGGCCCGTTCTGCCCGGCGGGTTGCCTCTTCGGCAAGAGCGGTTGCTTCCTGCGCTGCTTTTGCCTGCTGCTCGGCCTGCTGCGATTTGCTGTCCGCCTCGGCAATCTTGGCTTTGAGATTGCTCACCATTTTTATGAGCACACCGTAAACACCGCCATCGCCGGAATACGGCTTGAATGCGAGATCAAGCTGCCCGGCGGCTATTTCCGATGCCACATGATGCAAATAACCGGGATCCTCGCCGAGCTGCTTCATAACCCCCCGGATAATCAAAATGGAAATGGCTGTGGCAGCAAGCATGACCGCAATTATCAACGAGATCGTAAGCAACTTCCCTTGTTCATAGGAAGCTTCCGCGTCCACAGCTGAAGCCTTGCTCCCCTTGTTATTGACATCAATAATAACCTTTAGTTGATCAAGGGCTTCAACATACTGCGCTCTGGCCGGACCAAGCACCAGCTTGACAGCTTCTTCGGTTTTATTGCTTTTGGACAGAACCTCAACATTCACGTGATTTTCCGTATAGGCCTTCCATGCCGCAAGGAACTTGGGGAATGCGACTTTTTCCTCAGGTTCAGAGATTAATTTTTCATATTCTTTAACTTTTTCATTAATACTGCCGGTCAAATTCTGTATCTTGTTTTCATACTGACGCATCAATGATTCATCTGTTGTGAGAATGTGAACCAGCTCATTGCGCCTGTACTCATTAACCATGCTATTGAGTTCACCAACAACCTTTATTGTTGGAAGCCAATTTTCTGAAATATCCTTGACATCTTTATTTATTGAAGACATTCCAATAACAGAAATAAATCCAATAATTATTGAAAATGCCGTTAACAATGCTGTAAGAAACACAAGTTTTATCGAAAGCTTCATAATAACCCCCTAAAAACTGTTTCAAATTTCCGGTGTTTATCCATTCAAAGTATACGGATATACTCTTTATAGACGGCTCCAACCTTCAAAGTAATTATCGTCTATCATTAACAATACTTTATACAATTTCAAACTAAAATTTTTACCTAGTCTCAAAAGTACGATACAAACCATACTATTATGATATGGCTAAAAAAATCTCAAATTTTGCAGTGCAAGACTCTCGTCTGCTATAAAAAAATTGAATGGACACTCATAACTAGCATTCAACGTAGCATCTGTTACAAATGCAAAGCCCCCGCTCATAATGAACGGGGGCTTTGGCATATATAAAGCCAGCCTGATCAGATGATTTCGCTGAGGCCGGATTGTTCCTGCGCCTTGAATTTCTGTTGCAGCATGAGCGGCAATGATTCCGGGTCGGCAGGGTCATACTCAAACATCACGGCAGTTCCGAAGCAGGAAAAATACTTGCTGCCATCGGGATGAAAGGCCACGTTTTCATTATAGCCCACAATAGCCTGTGCGCCCTTGTTCATGGCCCTTGCCGCCATGCCAAAAAAGGCTTCTTCCGAGTCAAAACCCCGGCAGCACACAAGGCCAAGCACCTTGGCAATACGCCTCCCCTCCACCTGATGTGTTGTCACCACAGGAAAGCGCCCGGCCAGAAAAACCTCACGCACTCTGGCGCTTGCGTCAGAAATGCCCACAGTTCTCTCGGCCTTGCGGCTTTTTTTATCGTGGCCTCCCAGCAAAAAAAACATGCTGAACCTCCAGATCAGATGGATGTTCGGGTAATTGACACCCGTTTGCATTCAATCTGCAAAGGCCTTGCCAAACAAACTTAATCATTAAACTACAGCATGTTACAAAACACTCAACGTAGACAGTCAGAACATTGACTCGTCAGCGCATCTGGTTGGCAACCTTGACAAAATCATTGTAGGCAGCCCGGGTTGCCAGAGCGGCCTTGTTCATTTCAAACCGCACAGGAACGTAAAACTCTTCTTCAAGACCCTGGTCAAAAAGCTGCGCATAGCTGCCCGCCTGCTTGAGAAAAGCACGGTACTGACGCTCCAGTTCCGGTGCTGCCATAAAGGGAGGCCGTCCGCCGTCCGCAATGGCTGCTGCAAGCTCGTCACGCTGGGCCTTCAGCGCATCCCTGTCGGGCTTGCTGGGAGTAAGCAGTGTTGCTGTTTTGCCAAACACGGCGAAAATGCGTTCCGCAGCCTGAATTTGCCGTTTGAGCGGATGGTTGCGCAGCAAGATATCTTCTGCAGGGGCGGCTTCGCCCTCCACAATCGCCATATAGGCATCGCGCGCAACGATAAAGGCGGCGTGTTCCTTGAGTATTTCCGCAGCAAGGGCTTTGCCTTTGACGCCGTTATCCTGAATGCTCTCGTCGGCCACGTACTTTTCGAGCAGGCGATAATCAGCCCGCATGTCTACGATGGATTTATTCATGTCCTGCACGCAGGCGGCCATTTTTTTGGTCTGCTCAGGGGTAAAAAGGCTGACCGGGGGAGTCAGGCGGCGGGCAAGGGCGGCATCCTGATCCGCATTCAGTTCCGGTCGTTTGGCCAGTTGCCACTCTGCCAGATAATACTTGGTGTAGGCCGCCAGCACGTCGGCCTGGGCATAGCGTCCTGTTGCCAGCGCCATGGAGGCTGTGTTGGAAAAAGCCACCAGCCGGTCTGCCCTGTCCAGTTCTTCCGGGCTGGGAGGCGGGGTTGCTTCTTCCACGGATTGTACCTGAACCGCAGCTTCCGCCTTGGGCGCGCTGGAGGAAGATTCGGCAACGGGCTTGCCGTTTGCACCTTCTTCCTTTTTGCCTGAATCGCAGGCGGTCACAAGCAGGGCCACACTCAGGGTCAGCAGCAGAGCAAGAACGAATTTTTTCATTGGCGTATATGAGCGAACGTCCCGCGTTGCAAGGCAGGACGTTCAGTAGTGGTTACAAGTAGTTGCAAATTTGCCCGCAGGCTGGATACCTAGGCGCGGGCAGCTATCCAGGCGTTCAGGCCCGTGAGGTCTTCGCCCCAGGGGAACGAGCCGCCCTTGAGCTCCGGCCCCACGCCGTAAAATAGCGTACCCACGGTTTCGGCTGCGTCCCTGTCTGTGGGGGCGTCACCCACCATGAGCACATCGGCGGGGTCAAGCTTCTGCCTGTTCACAATTTGCGCCAGCAGCACGGCCTTGGCTGGCGGGGAGCCATGGATGGCGTCAAAATAGCCATCCAGTTTACGCTCGTGCAGCACGGCCAGCACTTCTTCGTGCGGCGCGCCGGAGCAGACAAACATGGGCAGCTTGCCGCGCCAGGAATCAAGTGTTTCCTGAATGCCGGGTATCAGCTCGCAGCGGCGCAACTCATCCAGCACATATTCGGCAAAGCGGTTGCCAAGCGCCTCTGATTCCTCAGTGGTGATGGCCTTGCCCAGCACATCTGCATAAAACCACTCAAACTTTTTGTAACGGCTCACGCCGCCGTGCACCTTGTGGTACATCAAAAAGCGGTCGCGCGCCTCGGGGCCAAACGGCTCCATAAGGCGGCCAAAGGCCCGTGTCTTCACGGGTACGCTGTCAAGAATGACGCCATCGCAGTCAAAAACAAGGCATTGCAGTGACATAATATTCCTTGAAAAGCTGTTCGAGTCCGGGGCCGCATGGCCCGTCTTGCCAGAGTATTCCAGCATGAAAGGCTCGCATTAATCCCAGTGCTTCTGACCGCCCTGTCCGCGCATGCCGATAAGTTTGGCCGGAACGCCACCCACAATGCTGAAGGGGGCCACATTGCGCGTAACCACGGCGCCAGCGCCCACCACGGCCCCACGACCAATGCGCACATCTGGCGTAATGACGCAGTTGGCGCCAATCCACACATCTTCTTCAATAATAATCTGACCGGGAACATGCCCCTGGTGCATGATCGGCACATCCTGCCGCGCAATGCAGTGGTTGGCCGCGCGGATAACCGTGCCTGGCCCCACGGCGGTATGCGCGCCGATTTCTATACGGCCCGCATCTGCCCCCACATGCACATTGGGCGAGAGGGCCACGCAGTCATGCAGCACCAGTTCGCCGTCAGAGGCGGTAACAAAGCAGCCGCGTCCCATGCGTACGCCGTTGCCAATGCGCATGTTGCGGCAGCCCGCCAGGCTCAGGCCCGTGCCAAAACGAGCCGAGCCGCAGCCTTTGAAAAGCCAGCGCCAGGCAAACAGACGCAATGCAAGGCCCACCGGCGTGGGGATCCAGGCAAAGGCGGCCAGCCACAATTCTTCAAGCGCCGCCGACACCCTGCTGAACAGCCCGGGCCCTGCATGCGGCTTTGGCTGTACGGTCTTATGTTCGGCCTTGGCTCCTGACTGCGCTTCGGGCTGAGCTTCGGACTGGTCCACCTCTGACGATCCCGTGGTTTCGGCGGCAGCGCCGTGGGCTTGTGCTCCCACGACGCATGCGCTTTTTGAACCGTCAGCGGCCTTGTCCCCTTGCGCAGAGGCGGAATTAAGCTCGCCCGCCATTTACTTGCGGTATTCCTTCATAAGATCATCGCCTTCCATAAGGCGGGCCACGCGGGCCAGATCTTCAGGTGTGTCCACACTCCACGAACGGCAGTCGGTGGGCACCATGTGCACCTTTTCGCCGTGTTCGAGAATGCGCATCATGTCCACGGATTCGTAAATTTCCAGCGGGCTTTCAGGCATTTCGTTGAAGTGCAGCAGATAGTCGCGGCGGAAGGGAATGATGCAGACCTGCTTGCGCATGGGCACCTTGTCCGACCCCTTTTTGCGCGAAGGAATGGGCTCGCGCGAAAAATAGAGCGCATTGTTGCAATGATCCACAACGACCTTGACTTCGTTGGGGTCTTCAAATTCCTCAAGGGTATCCATATCGGCCATGAGGTTGACCACGTTGATGGAAGGATCTGCCAGCATGGGGGCCACGGCGGCATCGATCATTTCGGGGCGCACCATGGGTTCATCGCCCTGCACCATGACCACGATATCGGCCTTCTGACCAGTGGCGGCTTCGATCTTCAGCAGGGCTTCAGCGGTACGCGTGGAGCAGCGCACGTGATGGTCGCCCGTCATGACGCACTTGAGCCCGGCGTCCTTGCAGTAATTTTCAATGATCTCGTCGCAGGTGGCCACATAGGTGGCGGAAAGGCACTTGCTCATGGCTGTACGAAAGGCCACATGCCCCACCATGGGAACGTTGTGGATAAGGGCAAGCGGTTTGCCGGGGTAACGGCTGGAACCCATACGCGCGGGAATGATGGCAATGATGTTCATCTGACGGCTCCTTGTGGCCTCAATAATTTGTGTGCGTAAAAAAACTGCATCCAATCATGCCGCAAACGGGCGTATGCCCTTGCAGCAACTGCCGTTCCCATGTCTAGTCGTCAGTGGATACGAGGTACCCGCCCTCAGACGCCAGCTCGGGGTGCAGCTCTTTGTGTTCCTCTTCCATCACGCGCAGGATGCCCTGCCCCAGATCAACAGTCAGCGGCGGCACCAGCTTACGGCCCACCTTGGGCATAAAGGCATAGGGTGTGACCTGATAGTGCCCGCTGTTGGGATCATTCTGATAATTGATGGTCAGGTCCTTGCCGAGCATTTCACCGATCATCTTGAACAGATCGCCCACGCGCATGGGCTGATTGCCAGAGATGATGATGTTCTGGTTTTCAAACTCGGGATCAAGCACGGCCAGGGTGGCTGCCGATGCATCGTCCACATGCACGTATTCGCGCAGGGCCGTAGGCGCGCCGTAGTAGGTGATGGCGCCGTTGGCCAAAGCCTCGTAAACAAACCTGTTGATGGCGTTGCGGCGGTCGGAACGCGGGCCGTACAGCGAGCCGTAGCGCAGGATGGTGTACGGCAGGTTGTGCATGGCCTGATAGTTTTCGATATACAGTTCGCAGGCCTGCTTGCTGCAACGGTAAAAGCCGCCGGACTTGCCGTACACGTACAGGGAACTGGCAAATACATAGCGCTTTACGCCAGCCTTGCGGCAGGCCTCAAGCACCATGACATTGCCCAGAACGTTGATGCGCGCCGTGTCCACCGGGCGGTTGTTGGCCTCGCCGATGTCGGCAATGCCAGCGTAGTTGAAGACCATATCCGCACCGGCTACGGCGCGGTTGACGGTTTCTTCATCCAGAATATTGCCTGCAAGCATGGTCTGATCGGGCCGCAAAAAAGGCGAGGGATGCAGATCAACAATGGTGACCGCATGCCCGGCTTCAGAAAGCTTGTCGCAGATATGCGAGCCCAGAAAGCCGGACCCGCCAAAGACGGTAATATTCACAGTTATTCTCCCGAATTGGGGCGTTCAGCCGCCCGCCACAAAAAAACCGAATCAATGCCATAAGCGATAAAACGGCTGCCTGCGGCAATCTGCCGCGCAAGCTCCGCAGGGTCAGGCTGCACAATGTGCAGGCCCATGCGGGCGCCCGCCTTGGCGCAACCTTGGGCAATCCGCGCCATGGCAGCTTTGAAGTCAGGGTGGTCAAACTGGCCAGTAAGCCCCATGGAACCCGAAAGGTCGTAAGGGCCGACCATAATGGCGTCCAGACGGGGATGCGCCAGAATGGCCTCCAGATTTTCCACCGCACGGATGTGCTCGATCTGAGCCACCAAAAATATCTCGGGCGCACGATTTGCGCGATAGTCGTCAAACGTTTTGCCAAACACATTGGCGCGGCAATAGCCAACGCCACGGTATTCGGGCGCGGTTTCACCCGTAGCGCGCCAAGTGTCCTGCCCCGGGTACACAGAAAGATCAATGGCCCGGTCAAGCTGTGCGCGGCTTTCAATCATGGGGAAGATAAGCCCCTGAGCACCGGCTTCCAGCGCGGCCTTGATCTGGGTTTTGCTGGCTTCACCAAGACGCGCAAAAGGAGCCGCACCGCCGCATTCAATGGCGCGGAAAACATCCGGAAGCCCGGTGCGGCCAAAAGAGCCGTGTTCCATATCAACAGCAACCCAGTCATAACCGGCGCGGGCCATAAGCTCGGCCACGTCAGGCGAGGGCAATTGCAGCCATGTGCCAACTGTGGCCTTGTCTGCCGCCAGCCGAGCGCGAATTTCATGTACAGTCATATCAAGCGGCATGCCGCCGCAGGGTTGAAGGTTACGACAAACGTTCGCTACTATACGCCCAGCGTCCACCGTGCGCAATACGGCCAGAGGGCCTGCCGCCTGTGGAAATACAAACCCGGCATGCGCAAACTCAATGTACGGCAAATCCAATGCAACAGTATCTGTCGCTTGCTGCCCGGCCAAAGCCCGTTTGCGCCAAGCAAACGACAGCAATGCGGCGCTTTTGGTGATCTGGCAGTTATGAGAATGAAATTGTTACTTTTTTATCAAAGAAGAAATAGAGAAAAGACAGGGCTTGGCGTTTTACCGTGAGCATGCTAATAAAAAAGCCCCCCGTGGGTAACGGAGGGGCTTGGATAGGAACCAGACTGCGGCAGAACAGTCTGGTTCGCAGGAGGAGGCTGGAAAAACCAACAAGAACGTCAACGCCTTATGACGCTGGCACTTGTATATGGACACTCCGAAACTGGCATTGCCAGACGGGTGTTTGAATCCACTCTCCGCCGGGGCTCCTGGATCGCAAGATTCAGGAGCTTTTTTATTTTGTCCACAAATCCCTCGCGGGGCACAGAAAATCCCTCGCGGGGCACAGACAAAACAAACAAAGGGTTTCGGCGCAGAGCCCCTGCTCTTCAGCCTACGGGCTCAATGAACTGCGATCAACATAGAATGGAAGAATCCTTAGGTCAAGGAGCTGCGCAATTTTTCACATATTTTTTGCGCATTTCTTTTTAGCCGCTCAGATAACTATCTAAATATAATAGTAAAAAATAACGACTATTTTTCTATAATTTTTCAGCCCCTTGGAAGACATCCGGCTGATTTGCCGTTTTTCTGGCGAATTTACGCAAACACCCCGCCAACGCATGCAGCGCTGACGGGGTGTGCAGATACTATATTGTGGGCAAAGCGCCTAGAAGGGCCAGACGTTATCCATAAGCCGTGAGAACCAACCGGGCTTCTGCTTGTCGGCCAGAACGCCCTTGCCGTAATATTCAATGCTTGCGTCCGCTATCTGTGTTGAAAGAACGCTGTTGTCTGCGCTGACGTCCTTGGAGCGGATCATGCCGCGCACAACCATATACTCTGTTTCTTCGTTAACGCGGATTTCGCGAGCGCCCTCAATTTCCATCAGGCCGCCCGGCAACACCCGGAGTACGCGCGTGGCCAGCGAGGTGGTCACATAGTTCTCACGCTTGGTCTTGCCAGTGGAATTAATCCCACTGGCAGAGTCTGTATCAAGTATTGGCAGACCTACAGACGGCTGCGGCCCGATGGGCATAAAGGGAATAAAGCCCGCGTGCCCCCTGTTGAACATGTCTGCGACCTGATAATTGTTGGAACTTTTTTTATTGGATGAGGTTTCAGCCTTGTTCTGGGCCTTGGTGTTTTCTACCAGTTTGACCACAACAATATCGCCTACGCGGCGGGCGCGGCTGTCTTCAAAGAGGGTATCTGTTTCACTGGCGGCAAAAAGCGACCCCTGATTGTTGGCCGAATTGGCCTCCTGCCGATATTCCTGTGGCGGTGTTACCGGCGGATGCAGTGCAGGTCGCCGGGTTGGGCTGCCACCGCAGGCGACGCAGAACAGATAGCTCAGCGCCAGAACGGGTATTATGTATCGTGCCTGCATATGCTCCTCTCCTTCCACCTTTAAATGCTAGTGGATTTCCACGGTGCTGCCATCTTTGACAATGGCGTATACCTGTTTCTTGGTTTGCAGATTCCGTACCGCAATGGTGGCCCCCGGCTCGCCGTCGGCCAGGGCCTGGGCCTGCGTGGCTATGCGCAGGTTGCCTTTTATATAGATGAGGTTGACCACATCGCCACGCCTTACCATCAACTGGCTCACAAGGTCGCTTTGCAAAATTGGCTCGCCGGTGTTCAGCGCGCGGTTCACCTGCCAGGGACCGCCGCGCCCATCCCACGGCAGATCACGCAACTGGCTGGCGTTGACCTTCATAAAGGTGACTGACTCTGCCGCCAGGGCTTCCCCTTTGTTCATGGGGCGCGATGCCGCAGGAGCCGTTATCCAGAGCGTGAGGTTGACCGTGCCGGAAATGCGCCGAAGCACGTTGCCGTCCACTTCCTGCACAGCAAAGCGCAAGGGCACGCGGCCGGGCGAAAGTTTGCCCGGTTCAAGCTGCACCCGCTGCTGCGCATGGGCCAAAAAAATGTAATCCGGCAGCCGAAAATCGCTCAGCTCCACCTGCCCCGGCATGGCGGACAATTGTGGCGTCAGACTTTTGACCACATAGGAACGCAGGTCTTCCTCATGAAACACCAGCCCCCCGCGCTGAATCACCAGCGAAGACGGCAAAATGCAACGCCCGGCAACATCCTTGCCCAAGGCCTGCCGTAAAGCCTGAGAAAGGCGAGAATGACTGATCTGCAAGGGTTTGCCTTCTTCCGGGGGTGCAGGCCAAAGTTGCTGCACGCGCAGTTGCGCCCAGGTATCCTGCCCCATCTGCCCCAGCGGGACAGCAATATCACCCAGCAAAACCATATCTGAATTGGTGACCGCCGCTGAAAGGATTTTGAGCCGCCAATCGTCGGGTCCGAGCATGTTCAGCTGTCCATCCTGCGCCACGGGGGCTTCGCCTGCGGCAAGCTGGTTGCGCGCCTTGGCGGCCCGCTGATCCTGCGCATCATCCGCAAGGGGCATTTGCCCTGCCTGAGCCTGGGGAGTGCGCAATTGCGTGACTATCTGATTGGGTGAGCGGCGATGGTTGCGGTCATTATCCTGCCATGTGGCGCTGGGAACGCCGCCCTGCGGAGCCGCCACGGAGGCCGTGGCCCACAGGCAGCACACCAGAGCCGCAGCCAGAAGCGCGCGCAAAGGCAGCACCTGACCATTACGCATTGCCCATATGACCTGCAAAAACCGCATGACGCATACCCCTAATGTCTTTTCACGCTCAGATACCTGCATGACGGCGACGCATCATTGCTGCCAGCCACCAGCAAGTCTTTCGTGGCGCGGATTTTTTCAAAATCAGCGCAAAACAGACAAACAATTTCAACAATAATCAGCCCTAGCTGCGCTTGAGCTGTACAGCGATGCCCAGCATGGAGTCTGATGTCTGGATGGACTTTGAGTTCACTTCATAAGCGCGCTGGCCCACAATCATATTCACCATTTCGTCCACAACTTCCACGTTGGACATTTCCAGGAACCCCTGAGCCAAGGTACCCACATTGTCTGTGCCGGGCACGCCTTCTGTGGCATCACCCGAAGCCTGGGTGGGCGTGTAGAGGTTGCGCCCACGGGCATCAAGGCCCGCAGGATTGATAAAGGTGTAGAGCGGCAATTCGGCTCCAGCCAGTTCCTGCCCCTGTGCATCCAGAGCCGCCATGTGGCCGGAGGATGAAATGGAAATGGTCTTGGTTTGCGCGGGCACGGCAAACTGCGGTTGCAGAATATAGCCGTTGGCGGTGACCACCGTGCCGTCCTGATTGAGCTTGAAGGAACCAGCGCGCGTGTACATGAGTTCGCCGTTCACATCCACCTGGAAAAAGCCGTCGCCTTCAATGGCTACGTCCAGGGTGTTGCCGGTATTCTGAAAATCGCCCTGCGTAAAAAACTTGTGCACAGCCGTGGGACGAGCGCCCATACCGACCTGAATACCCACTGGCAGGCGGTTGTCACCCTCGGTGGTGGCGCCGGCCATGCGCATGGTCTGGTACATGAGATCTTCAAACTCGGCCCTGCTCTTTTTAAAGCCCGTGGTGTTGACGTTGGCCAGGTTGTTGGAAATCACGTCGATATTGAGCTGTTGAGCCACCATGCCGGTGGCGCCTGTCCAAAGCGATCGCATCATGGGAATTTCTCCTTATACATAACCAGCGAGGCCGCCGGTTGCTGCTAAACCATCACCGGTTAACCCTGGCGGCGGCCCACTTTTTCGTTGGCAGCGCGATCCAGCGTGTCTGAGGTCTGCATGACCTTTTGATACGCTTCAAACTGGCGCTGCACTTCGATCATGTTGACCATTTCGGACACGACTTCCACATTGGCGGCTTCCGTAAAGCCCTGCTCGACCCGCGCGCCATTGTCGTAGGCATTGCCTTCAACAATCTGAACACCATCACGCGGGCGAAAGAGGTTGCCGCCCATTTTTTCAAGATTCTGCGGGTTATTCACGCTGACCAGAGCTAACTGATCAATAACGTTGCCATCGGCAAGTACCTGACCATCGCCGCTGATCTGCAAATGGCGCGTACCTGCGGGAACGTTGATAACGCCGCCCGCGCCTTGCACGGTGTACCCCTGAGGCGTCATGAGGATGCCATCGCCGTTGAGCACAAAGGCCCCATTGCGCGTGAGGTACTGACCCGTAGGCGTATTGACCCGGAAAAAGGCGTTGTCGCCGTTAATGGCAACATCAAGATCATTGCCGGTATATTGCATGGATCCTTGTGAAAAATCTGTATGCGAAACGGCCACGCGAACCCTTGCGGCATTCATCGGTTCGGGAAACAGGGGCGTAGACTTGAGGTTCAAAATCGGCTCCCGGATCTCGTC
The DNA here is from genome assembly GCF_053570625.1 of Desulfovibrio faecalis. Classification (NCBI taxonomy): domain Bacteria; kingdom Pseudomonadati; phylum Thermodesulfobacteriota; class Desulfovibrionia; order Desulfovibrionales; family Desulfovibrionaceae; genus Desulfovibrio; species Desulfovibrio faecalis. Next base: position 1,549,353 of record NZ_JBRBQR010000001.1, on the reverse strand, counting down.
AAAGGCAAAGGTGGGCATGGTGTCCTTGAACGCCAGCGTTTCCCGCTTGTAGCCGCGCGTGTTCACGTTCGCCAAATTATTGGCGATGAAATTCATGCGGTGTTCTGTGGTCAGCGCGGCAAAAAGTCCGCTAAACATGCCTGCTTGCATAAGCAGCTCCTTGTGTTGGCAGCAGCGCTAAAGGTGAAGCGCCGCCGTCTACCTCGGGCCTGATGGCCCTTGCCAGAGCTTTTGCAATATGCGGGCCAATTTCCGTACAGTTGAAAATATCCCCTGCGTGCTCGCGCAGCCCCGAAAAGGCGCAGAAGGCACAGGCTGCTGCAAGCACAGCTCACAGCCCGTGGATGCAAGCATGGTGCCCAAGCGCTAACCAGACGATTCTGAGGTCGCCCCACATATTATTGATAAAAGAGTCTACCCGAAACGCCCCCGCCACGGCGGCTGAATTGCTGCGACCACAGGCAGCCCCTGACGGGGATAAAAACGGCATTTGCTCGCGCCATCACTGACAAACCCAAAATTCGGCCCCAGGAGCCAACTTTGGAAGAAAATTGAGTCTATCGTACTTGCCGCAATAAACTTTTTTTGCCGAAATCAAAAAAAATACTTGCCAGCCACCCCCTGTTGGCGTAAACACATCTTCGCGCCGAAGTGGTGGAATTGGTAGACACGCTAGGTTCAGGGTCTAGTTCTCGCAAGGGAGTGGGAGTTCGAGTCTCCCCTTCGGCACCATAAGAAAAACAACGGGTTAGCAAAGGTTCATTCCTTCGCTGGCCCGTTTTGTTTTTGCACTATCTCAAATTGGCCCCACCATAGCCCCACTTTTCGGGGTGCCCTCTTTGCTATTCCTTTTTGGGTTGTATCTGTATGGGCGGCCGCTATGTCGGCTCTACACCAAAGACGGGGGCAAGCCCCTTCAGCGGGCAGTTTTTCCGACAGGTTTCTGAACGATTCCCCAGCCATTTCAGCAGCACAAAACGCGCACACGCAGGCGGTAGTTTTCGAAGTTACGAAAGCCATACGCACGCCGCTGGATCAACTTCATTTTTCGGTGAAAGCCTTCTGTGATGCCGTTATTCCGGGTAAAACGGAACATTCGGGCCACTTCTTCCCGCCAATTATGCAACGTCTTGCCCAAGGTACGCAACGGCGCGAAGCTAGTTTTTCGAAGTTGCTCAATTTTATCTAATAATTCAGCCGCATACCTGCGGCACGAATCGACACTTTGCGCCCGCACACGCAATAAATCAGCTGTGTCATGCAAAAATTCGTACAGCGATTCAATGTCCGGCCTGTCAGCAAAGTATGTTCGTAATCGCTCTTTCTGTGAGTCTGTTAATCGATCACGGCGAGTCAGCAAGAGACGCATCATACCGCCTCGCCCATAAGCAAGTTGTTTTTCATCAATTGCCTTGCACAGCTCTGAAAAGTGTTGATTCACCAGCCTGATAACATGAAATCTGTCCGCAACAATGCGCGCATTGGGAAACCATTCCCGCACAAGTCGCCGATACGCAGAATTCATATCAATACAGACCATTTTAACTTTATGGCGGCCTTGCAGCGATTGCAAAAAGTCGCGCATATCAGCGGCGCTACGACCTTTAACCACATCAAAGACCCTGCGGCGGGCCAAGTCGCAAAACGTTGTTGCAAAGCCCTGTCTGCGCGTAAATCTATGCTCATCAATGCCCAGAATGCGCGGGCATGTGCGGTTTGCCCAGTGGCTGCTCTTGTGCTGCATCATCTGGTGGTAGTAGCGCTCCACGCTGGCCACGCCGATGCGGTGCTCATTGGCGATGTCTTTACAGGAAACACCTTTGTTGTAGGCCTGAAAAATGTTGCGCTTAAGCAGCTCTGTTGTTCTGCTCCACACTTTTATGCCTGCAAGTCTGGTATTAAAATATCTGCCGCAGCTTTCGCATCGGTATTTATGGCAGCGAATTAACAGGCGTGACGCCCTTCCATGAATGGAAATATTACGGATCGTCCGCCAGAATGAGTCCTTGATACGCAGCTTTTCACATCCGCAGTGCGGGCACGTATTCTTGCCCGTCCATCTGGCCTCAAACACCGGGGGAACGTGGCTGACCACTTTTTCGATTGCAAAATCCCGCAAGCCAATTAACAATCCTTCCACAGGGCCTTCTCTTCTTTTCTTTGGTCGGAAAATAAAAGCTGCCCTGATGGGCATACCAACTTTAATTGGTATGCCCATTTTTTCTTGGAGACGCCATGCCCCCGTCTTTGAGGTAGAGCCGCTATGTCCCATGTCCAACGGTTACGCGTAGGCGTTGCCGGTGGCCTTCGTCATGGGAACATTGCGGCCGCTTCCTTTTGTGGGCGTAGCCCGCTCCAGGAGACGCGCTTCCCCGCTCCCCCTTTCCCCCTCCTCTCGAGAGACACGCCAAAAGCTCCCATGCTCGCCCCCACCCCTGCGGGTCCTTCCGGCCCGATTTGCGGCGTGAGGGTGCGTGCATCTCGGCGTTCGTGCGTACTGTCTGGAATTTCCCCGCGGAAAAATGGAAGCCTGTGGCTCCGCTACAGGCAAACAAATAGCAAGGCGGTGTCCCAATGAGTGACGCAAAACAAGACATCAAGGCCAAAGTGGCCGCCCGTGTTCAGGAGGAATTGGCCAGTGCGCCGCCTGTTGAGAAAAAAGAGCAGAAGCTGCCGCTCGATTTCCTCATGCAGTGCCTGCGCCATAACCGCATCGGTGATGCCACCCTTTACGCGGCGCTGCACCGGGGGAAGTACGTGTACGTCAAGCTCTGGGGGCGGTGGCTCTACTGGAGTGGCCACCATTGGATGGAGGACATTGACAACCTGAAGGCATTGGCCGCGGTGGACTACGTCTGCGACGAGTACCAGCGCATCCTTGTCGAAAGTTCGGAGGCCGAAGAAGGGTCCGACCTGGTGAAGGCCATCAACAAACGGCTCAATCTGCTGCGGGATATGCCGGCGCGCGAGAAGCTGCTCGAGTGCACGCTCATCTTGCGTGAGGATCCGATGTACATCGAGGGGGACGAGCTGGATAAACAAGAGTTCCTCATGGCCTGCCCCAATGGCGTTGTGGACCTGCGCACCGGCGAGCTGTCGCCTGGCAATCCCGAGCAGTACATCCTGAACGTCTGTCCAACGGACTGGAAGGGGTTGGATGAACCAAGCCCAACGTTTATCGAATTCCTCAGCTCGAGCTTTGATGGCGACGAGACCATGATCAAGTATATGCTGCGACTGCTCGGTTATGGCTTGCTCGGCTCCCGCGACGAACACATCTGGGCAATCTTCCACGGCCCGCGTGGCCGCAATGGCAAAGATACTCTGATGAAGGTTACCCGGCATGTGATGGGCAGCAGGCTGGCAATCAAAATTCCAACGGCCATGCTGATGCAGCAGACGTTCCAGCGCTCTGGCTCGCAACCTGAACCAGACATTATGGCGCTCCGCGGGGCGAAATTTGCCTTCGCATCTGAGGGGGAGGCGTCTCAGCGCATCGCCATGAGCAAGCTCAAGGACCTGACTGGTGGGTCCATCATCACAGCGCGCGGCATTCAGGACAAGCTCATGACTTCCTGGGAGCAGACCCATCTCCTGTTTTTCCTGACCAACGAACTCCCCAGGATGAAGTCCGACGATGATGCATTCTGGACCCGGCTGCACGCAGTGCACTGGCCGATACGCTTCGTGGATAAACCCTCGGCACAGGACGAACGGCCTCGGGATCCAAAGATGTACGCCAAACTGGCCAAAGAAAGCTCCGGCATTCTGGCCCGCCTGGTGGAAGGCTGCATGGACTTCCTGCAGAACGGCCTCTGCCCACCGGAAAAAGTCGTGGCCTACACGGCGGAGCAACGAGAGCAATTCGACGATATTGGCGCCTTCCTGCAGGACTGCTGCAACAAGGAAGAAGCGCCGGCCGATGGCGACGACTGGGGCAGCAAGACCGCCGTGTCCGATTTTGTGGCTACGCTCAACTGGTGGTGCAAGAAAACCCTTGGAAATACCTACGCTTTTTCGGCGAAAAAGGTCACACAGACGCTGGAAAAGCGGGGTATTCCTAGTAAAAAATCTAATGTTATGTATTACTTGGGCGTCACCATCAAAGACGAGGTTGCCCTTGAATACGCCCAGGCCCAGGACGAGGAGGCCAAAAAGTCTAAGGGGCGGTCATAATGCGCGCTTTTCCTCCCATCTTCCCACCCATTCCCTTTTTGGATGGCCCGGAAACCCGCGTACTTCAAGGCTTTGGGAGCTTGGGAGCTTTTCCCTTAGACCGTCCGTACGCGCAAGAGGGGGGAGACACGCGCCCACGTGTGTCTACACACATCCTCCCATCATCCCACTATATAAAAAAGTCTTTGGGAGAAGCGGAGATACGAGAGAGCCTCAGGCGAGATGAGGCGGGACGTTGGGAGGATCACCAATGAGCGATCTGATTCTCGACTTGGTTCGTAGCAGAGTGGCAGACGGAAAGCTCCGGCACATCAGTATGGCCAAGGGCGGCGAGTGGTGCTCGCCGTGCCCGGTGTGCGGAGGTGATGATCGTTTCCGGGTCTGGCCGAATCAGGACGGTGGCGAAGTTGCTATTAAGGCGGGCGTGTCAGGTACGTGGTGGTGCCGGAAGTGTGACAAAACCGGCGATGTCATCAGCCTGCTCATGTTCGCCGATGGTCTGGAGTTCAAGGCCGCCTGCCGTGAGCTGCGCATTGAACTCTCTGAATCCGGTCGGCGCATCAGGCCCTTGTGCTTGCCCAAGCAAAAGCAAGTATGGACCCCTACAGAGTGGACAGTGCCTGCGGAAAAATGGCGGAATCAGGCCACAAAAATGGTGATGGAAGCCCACGAGCAGTTACTTGCGTACCAGCGTGGGCTGGACTATCTCGCCGGCCGCGGCTTGCCGCTGGATGCGGTCAGACAACACCGCCTCGGGTTCCTGCCTGCCGAAGACCGGAAAACAGGCACTTGCCTGTACCGCGCCCGCAGCGCATTCGGGCTGCCGGACAAAGCCAACGCCGATGGCAGCAAGACGCGCCGGGTGCTCTGGATCCCACGCGGCTTCACCATCCCACTTTGGACGCCCAGTTGGGATAAACCCGAGGAAGTGCTGCGCGTCCGTATTCGTCGTCCAAAGGGAGACCTCAAGAAGGATGATGACCCCAAGTACATGTTGCTTACCGGGTCTGGGCAGGCCCCCATGGCATTGCCGCCTGTGGGGGTTGCCCCCTCCCTGGCCGTATGGGTTGTGGTTGAGGCGGAGTTGGATGCCATCGCCGTGCACCACGCTTGCCGCGGCAAGGTCGGGGTGTTGGCCGCGCTTACCAATCGTGGAAAGCCTGATGTCCTGGCACATGCGCTGTTGAGCGAATCCCCCTTGATTCTTGTGGCTCTGGATTTTGACAAACCCGACCGCAAGGGGAACCGCCCCGGATACCAAGGGTGGCTCTGGTGGCAAGAGCATTATGGCCAGGCCCGGCGTTGGCCAGTTCCTGAAGGCAAGGATCCCGGCGATACCTACAAGGCTGGATACGATCTGGGGGACTGGATCAGCGCCGCCCTGCCCGAGTCTCTTGCCATCACCCACGCAGGGAGCTTGGGGCCTGCCGATTCTGGGCTACAGGCTGTGGGGGAAGGGGAAAAAGCCAAACCCAAAGATGTGGCTGCCAAACCCCAGACACCTAAGCAAAATTCACCGCGCAGATGGCCTCATGCCGGGGGCGATACTCCTTTGTCCGAAGCAACTCTGCCGGAAGGCTGCCCGTCAATCGGGGAGCTGCGCAGAGCGTTCGCTGGCAAAGATGTGAACGACGACATGGTCGTCACCTGTCCCAAGGTCAGTAAAAAGTGGTGGTGGACTCATTATCACTATTGCCACAAGTGCTGCGGACACCCTGAGTGCATCGTTGATTTTCAGCTCTCGCCACAAATGCGCACGCCACTAGACGATTCGGAGGAAAACAATGCCTGATCTCACTATACAGACGTGGCCAGTAGAACGCCTTGTTCCCTATGTGGACAACCCCCGCAAGAATGATCATGCCGTCGACCGTATGGTTGCTGTTATCCGCGAGTTCGGTTTTCGATTGCCGGTGCTCGCTTTGAGCACAACGGGAGAACTCGTTGACGGGCATCTGCGCCTTAAGGCCGCTTTGGCTATGGGATTGCGTGAGGTTCCGGTGATGCTGGCCGACGATATGACGCCGGAGCAGATCAGGGCTTTTCGTCTGTTGGTCAACAGGTCGGCTACATGGGCTTCCTGGGATGAGGACCTGCTGGCCGGAGAAATTACGGCTCTCATCGAGGCCGGTTTTGATGTGACGCTCACCGGGTTCGATCAATCGGAGCTCGACAAGCTGTTGCGAGAAAACGTGGCCACGGAGAAGGATCCTGATGCTCTGCCTGCCGTACCCGCGGCTCCAGTTGTACGCGAGGGGGATTTGTGGCTGCTCGGGCGCCATCGGCTTTTGTGCGGTGATGCTTGCAGCAGTTTGGCCGTGGGCCAGCTCATGGCAGGCAAGCCCGCTTCCATGGTGTTCACAGACCCGCCATACAATGTTGATTACGAGGGCCGTGCCGGAAAAATCAAGAATGACAAGATGTCAGCGGCCGATTTTGAGGCGTTTCTACTCGCGTCCATGCAGCAGATGCTGGCCGTGCTGGTACCCGGTGGCGGAGTATATGTCTGTCATTCCGAAGCCGGCGAAGGGCTGGCATTTCGGCAGATATTCAAGCGGGCCGGTTTCCGCTTTGCATCGTGCCTCATCTGGAACAAGGGGCAGGCCGTGCTAGGTCGCAGTGACTACCAGTGGCAGCATGAGCCCATCTTGTACGGATGGAAGCCTGGTGCCGCGCACAAGTGGCACGGGAACCGCAAGCAGAAGACGGTACTGGAAGCCAACCTGCCCGCAGCGGTACAGCAGGAAGATGGTTCGTGGACGCTGCTGTTGGACGGGCGGCTATACCGGTTGACCGGCGAGAACCTGAATCTTGAGGAGATGCCCGGCACAGTCATCAATGTGCCCAAGCCTCCGAAAAATGAAGACCACCCTACGCCAAAGCCTGTAGAGCTTGTTGAAACCTGCGTGTCTAATTCTTCGCGTTCCGGCGGCACTGTATATGAGCCGTTCTCCGGATCCGGCTCCACTGTTATCGCTTGTGAACGCCTGGGGCGCAGTTGCTGCGCCATGGAGCTGGATCCGCGTTATGCCCAGGTGGACATAGTGCGCTGGCAGGATTTCACCGGCAAGCAGGCTTTACGCGAATCTGACGGATTGCTCTTCGACGAGCTGGTAAGCCGGTAAAAATGGGGTGTCCATCACTAGCACTGATGGACACCCCTGGCAGAGGATCAGGGCAGACCTGAACCGCACCACACTTGAATATAACGGGAAATGACGTTTTGTGCCTTAATCAACTATGTTATCACTGTTGGTTTTGGCGCTTGTCCGGTCTGCCCTCCCATCAACATATTGCTGAGGGAGGAATTATGAGAAGCGTAAAAAGTTAACCGCTCAAGGAGCATACCATGTCGGAAAGTAAAACAATTTCAGGCGCGGAAGCCGGGGCGGCACTAGAGGAACTGCTGATCAGGAGTCGGGGGACAGACATCCCCGTACTGCTGCAAGCTAAAGAGCTGGCGAAACAGGCGGTCCGTAAGGACCCTTCCAGTGCCAACCTTGCCGCTCTCCAGCGCGCCACCGCCATGTTGGAAAACGCGGAGAGTGCAATGGAATCGGAAAAACAAGAGGCCAAGGTGTTCAAGAATGTCGGCGCGGTCCTGCGATACCTGCAGGAGGAGAAGGGCCGGCAGATTGCAAAATCCAAGTTGTATGCGGACATCCAAAAAGGTCTGCTGCGCAAGGAAGATAAGGTTTACCGCCAGATAGACGTCGACAAGTACGCCGGGGGCCTGCCCCTTACCACGACGCCGGATGGCCGGGCCAATGATGCCGAAGAGCGCATGCGCCGCAAAGATGAGGCGGAAATCCGCATCAAGGAAGCCCAGGCGGTACGGGAAGAAAAGAAGAATGCTGTTATCGACGGACAATATGTCAGCCGGGAACAGGTTTATCAGGAGTTCGCTGGCCGGGCCGTGGCTTTGAACACGGGGCTCAAATCAGCTTTCCGCGCCGGAGCTCTGGACATGGTGCAAGCTGTTGGGGGCGACACCCAAAAGACTGAACTGTTGGTACGAGAGGCGGAACGGCTTATTGACGCTGCGAGCAATGATTATTCGCGTGAACTTCAGTTTGAGGTAGACCTTCATGCAATTGACGATGGAGATGACGGAGAAAACTCCGACTAGCCCGCGTACCTGCCATATTGCAGGTCAGATCCCGCCATGGATGCCGAAGCACCTGGTGGATCGATGCGGCGGCCGTATATCCACGCGGTTCAGCTTCAGCGCCGGGGAACGTCTTGTGCTGTACAAGCGCAAGGCGGAGTCTCCGAGCGTGTGGGCCGAGAAGCACCGCGTGTTGCGCATGTCCAGTATCCCGGGGACCTGGCGACACGTCTTCACGCCGTACCTTGCCCCACTCATGGATGCTGCGCGCTGGCCCGGGGTGCAGATGATAGCCCTGTGCAAAGCCCCCCAGACGGCAGGATCCGAAGCGGGTTTCAACCTTCTTGGTCACGCGGCGGATCATGCCCCGGGGCCGGCGCTGGTGGTATTTCCGGACAAGGATACGGCCAAGGACAATTCCCGGGACCGTATCTTGCCCATGTTCGAGGATTCTCCCAGACTGCGCCGGCACCTCACCGGATCCACTAATGATGAATCCAGCATCCGCATCAATTTGCGGCACATGTCCATATATCTTGGCTGGTCTGGTTCGGTCGCGCGCCTGGGCAACAAGCCCATACGCACACTGATCCTCGACGAGCTGGACAAGTATCAGGACTCGCGCAACGAAGCCAGTTCAGAGGCATTGGCGGAACACCGCACAACAACCTGGAGCGGCCGGTGTCTCATTGTCAAAATTTCAACACCGACGACCGAGACTGGGCCGATATGGGTTGCGTTTACGGAAGAGTGCCACGCCCGTTTTGATTGGTGGGTTGCCTGCCCCGTGTGCGGCACATTGCAGCTTATGAAGTTCGACAACATCCGTTGGCCCGATGGTGTGGAAGATCCGGAGGACGTACTGCGCAGCGACCTGGTCTATTACCAGTGCGAGCATTGCGACGCTCACTGGGATGATGCTGCCCGGGATTTTGCCGTGCGGCGTGGGCAGTGGGTGGAACGGGCTTCTGGCTTGGAGCTGTTCACGCACCTCAAGACGCACCGGGTCAGCAAGATTGGATTCCACATTCCAGCTTGGATCAGCCACTTTGTTTCGTTGGCCAAGGTGGCTCACGCTTTTCTCAAATGGAAGAAGAGTGAGCGGCTCAAGGACCTCAAAAATTTCATGAACCAGTTCAAGGCTGAGGCGTGGGCCGAGCAGTATGCCGAGCGCGATGAGGACGCTATCCTGTCATTGTGTGACACCCGTCCTCGTGGAGTTGTGCCCGGCCCGGTTGAAGGTCGGCCCCAGGTGGCCGCGCTGGTGGCCGGTGTGGACACGCAGGCAAAATATTTCCGGTATGTGATCCGCGCTTTCGGGTACGGCCATGAAGAAGAAAGCTGGCTGGTGCAGCATGGTACAGCGCCGACCTTTGCTGCTCTGGATGAGCTGCTCTGGCGGAGTGTCTATCGGGATCCTCTGGGGGGAGTACACAAGGTTAAGGTGGCCGTCATCGACGCCATGGGCGCACCGGGGCGCACCAAGGCCGTGTATGCGTGGTGCGCCAAGCATCGTCGGGCACTGCCGTACCAGGGCAAGCAAACCGTGGACGGGATCATCCGCTATTCGCACATAGACTTTTTCCCTGACGACAAGGGCGCCAAGATAAAGATACCCGGCGGCATCACGTTGCGCCGGGTGGACACGACGTTTTTCAAAAGCGACCTGGCGGAAAAGCTCGGCATCAAGCCCGGGGATCCCGGCACCTTCTGGCTGCACACAAACGTCAAAAAGCTTGAAGGGCTGGTAGTGCCCGGCGGTGTGCTGCTGGATTACGCGCGGGAGATGTGCGCCGAGGTCTTCAACCCGGAAACCCTGGTATGGGAAAACCCCAAGCAACGGGCCAACCATTTTTGGGACTGCGAAATCATGGCATTGGTGGGAGCCTGGGAACTCGGGTTGCGCAATAAACGTCCCCCCAAGAGTACGCCCGATCCCGTCACAAGGCCGCAATCGGCCCCGCCCAAGAGCAGAACAGTGCCTCGTGGCGCCAGCGCCGCAGATCGTCTGGCCAGCATGAGAAACAGGAGGTGAGCATGGACACAACGGTTAACTGGCAGCAAGCATGCAGAATTCTGGGATGCTCAAAATCTCATTTTTATAATCTGGTCAATTCTGGTGAACTGCCCGCAGAAAGGTCCGGAAAAGTCCGCGGAGTCCGCGTGCGCCGTCAGGATTGCGAGAACTATATCAGACAGTGGCGAGAACGGATGGAAAACGCCAGCGACTCTGGCGGCGTGGGAACATAGTTTTTTTGTCCACGAGTTCCACGACGTCCACGAGTTCCACGACACGCAATTACTTGCCGTGTAATTGCGTGGGGTATGAGCAACACCGAACGCAGATATAAGGGCTATACCCTCGATGAAGCCAAGACCGAGCTCGAGCTTTGGAAAGACGCCAAGCGTGCTGCAGCCACAGGTCAGTCCTACAGCATCGGCGGACGGCAGCTCACGCGGTATAACCTTTCAGAAATCAACGCGCAGATAGCGGGCTTCGTTGAGATCATCGACACCCTTGCTTCTGGCTGCAATGGACCTGTCAAGGTCAGGGCGAGGATGCGCAGATGGTAAAACCTGCCCGTCTAGCGCCATCCCCCGTTGCCCCTTCACGTAATGCCGGCACCATGCGCGGCTCACTTTCCGGCTGGCGGCCACCTCTCACCAGCACTTTTGGGCAACAGGCATCAGAGCGTGCATTGGCTCAAGGCCGGGCGGAAGATCTGACCGGCAACGACTGGGCGGCCAGCTCCGGCGTCAACGCCATCACCACCAATGCTATCGGTACGGGACTCAAACCACAGTCGCATATTAACGCCAAGCGGCTCGGCATTACTCGTGATCAGGCTCTTGATCTGCAGAACGAGATTGAAGAATTGTGGGCGATATGGACGCCGCAAGCCCATGTCCGCGGCATGCTCCATTTTGAGGACATGCAGTTTCTCGGGCTTCGCACCATGCTGCGCATGGGCGAACTGCTCCATCTGCCAGTGGTGCTTGATCAGCCGATGCGGCCCGTAAAGTTGGCCCTTCAGGATGTAAAGCCGACCAGATTACGCACACCCTTTGACCGCCAGTTTGATCCGACGATTGTTGACGGCGTTCAGCTAGCCCCTCACGGGGCGCCCGAATGGTACTGGTTGGCAACCCCCGATGCCGTTTCCGGGTATCGCAGCCTCGACGTCTCCACTCTCACATCAGAACATTTCACCCGCATTCCTGCTCACATCGGTCACCGTCCTGGGTGTTTTCACCTTTTCCGCTACACCGAAGATGAGCAGATCCGTGGGCATTCTGTGCTGAATTCCGGCATGAACCTGTTCCGACATCTGTCCGACTCTCTGGACAACGAACTGCTGGCACAGGTTGTCACTGCATCGCTAGCGCTGTTTATTGGCCGGGAAAAGGGCTCACATCTGCCGGACTATGTGGATGAGGATCAGGACGAAAAGGGCGAGAGCTACCACTATGAAGAGGTGGCCGGCGGCACGGTCATGTACGGCAACCCCAATGAAAAACCGTATGTGCTTGAAAATTCGCGCCCATCTCCCAACTTTGCCGCCTTCTCCGAGTTCGTCCTCCGGGCTATGGCCGCCAGTATCGACATGCCTTACGAGGTTCTGGCCAAAGATTTCAGCAAAACAAACTACAGTTCTGCGCGCGCAGCCTTGCTGGAAGCCTGGCGCGTGTTTCTGCTCTATCGTTCCTGGCTCACGCGGCACTACTGCCAGCCTATCTGGGCAATGGTCATCGAGGAGGCATGGCTTTCGGGGCATCTGAAATTCCCGTCCTCTGCTCCTGATTTTTATGACGCGCCGCTTGCGTACACCAAGGCCAAATGGATCGGCCCGTCCCGCGGGTATATCGATCCGGTCAAGGAAATCACGGCCATTGTCACGGCACTTGAAAACCACCTCATGACGTATTCCGAAGCCCTTGCCGAGAGCGGCAGGGATTTCGACGAAACAGTTGATGAGCGCGAGGATGAAGAGCGCCGCCTGGAAGGGTTGAAGGCTGGTGCCAAGCCCGCTGCGCCCAAGCCGACCTTTATCAACCAGGAGGAAGCCAATGCCTGATCATTCTTTGGAGGTGCGGCTATGAGCGCTCGGCAATGTGACAGGGTGCTTTCAGCCATCGCGCGTCAGCCCTGGGCAATAACTCCGGACGGCCTTGAGCTGATTCTGGGTATAGCGCAACGGAGCGCCAAAGACCCACAGGCTGTACTCTCCACGCCTGCAGTGCGTCGTGATAGCGGCAACGTTTTAATGCGCGATGGCGTGGCCGTCATATCAATCATGGGGCCTGTTTTCTCACGTGCGGATATTTTCACGGAAATATGCGGCGCAACCTGTGTGGAAACTATTGCTTTGCGGTTTGGTGAAGCTTTGGCCGCTGCTGATGTGAAAGGCATTGTGCTGCACATTGATAGCCCAGGCGGTCAAATTACAGGCGTGCATGAGCTTGCCGGGCAGGTATTTGCTGCGCGGGGTATCAAACCGGTAGTGGCGTATGCCTCCGGACTATGCGCGAGTGCCGCGTATTGGATAGCCAGCGCCGCACAGCGCATCGTTGCAGATGAAACGGCGTATCTTGGCAGCATTGGCGTTGTTTCTACATGGACGGACGATAAAGAGGCCCGCCAATCTAAAGGGCTTAGAGATTATGAAGTCGTGTCCTCACAGTCACCCAACAAACGATTAGATCCCGCAAGTGTTGAGGGATTGGCCGCTTGGCAGCGTCTGCTTGATTCCACGGCTGACATCTTTATTGGCGACGTTGCTCGCAACCGTAATAAGCGCCCGGAGACAGTAACTGATCAATTTGGGCAAGGCGGTGTCATGCTCGCTGCCGAAGCTGTGAAAGTTGGCATGGCTGACGAAATTGGCAGCCTTGAAGGGGTAATTGCAGCTCTGTCCCATATGGACGGTACTGCGCCCTCAATGGGGATCCCTGTGGCTCACATCAACAAGGAGACCAGTATGAACAAAGAGGAGCTCGCCAAAGCCCATCCGGAGCTGCTGGCGCAAATCAGAAGCGAAGCCGCGGCGGAAGTCGAGGCTTCGGCCAAGGCCGCATTAGCCCAAACCCAGGCGAACATGTTGGGCATGGTGCGTGTTGTCGCGGGAGAAGACGCGGCCAAGCGCATGGAACCGCTGCTCGCCGCCGGGCTCACGTCCGACCAGGTGGCGGCCTTTGCGGCTGCTTTTGGTGATCTGAGTGCCGCCGCCGGTAAGTCCGGCGGCGATGATCAATCCAATGGCGCTCAGGCTGCGCAGGAGGAACAGAGCGGCCGGGAAAAAATCCTGGCTGGCATTTTGGCCAAGACGCCCGGACCGGTGAATACGGCCACAACCGTTACTGACGCCGATCCCGTGCAGGCGGCCATCACCCGCATCAGCAAGCTCGGCGTGTAGGAGTTGCGTCATGAAAACCATCGCAACGTATGAACGCCGCACCTTCCTTAAGGACCATCCCCCGGTGATACAGCGTATGCTGCTCCATTCCACCGGCGCGGAGCTGGATCTCATCGCGGGAACCGTCCTTGGAACAAAGGATGGGAAATGTGGCGAATTCGTGTCCGGAGCTGAGGCTCAGGGCATTTTGGTTGAAGATACCACGATTCCGGCCGCCGGTGACGTGTACGCCCTGGTCTATGTACACGCCTCCGTTATTACGGCGGAGCTTACCTGGGGCAATGGCGTTACCGCCACCGAACAACAAACCGCTCTTACGGCGCTGCGCGGCAAGGGCATCTACGCAAGTGAGGCGTAACCATGGCGGATCTCGATTATTTTGACCCGCGTATTGTGACCGGGGTGATTAACAAGCGGCCCAGGAAGCATGTGCTTTTCACCGGCATGTTCCACCGTCAGCAGCCGAGTGCTGCCGAGATGTTCGAACTGCATATAGTCTCCAAGGGCATCACCATGCTGCCGGCCATCACCAACCATTCGGCGGGCACCATGCGGCAGGGCACATCGCGCGAGGTGGTGTATTTGAAGGCGCCGCGTTTTCGTCCGAAGCGCGGCTTTCGCGCTGCGGACATTTTCAAGCAACCGGCTGGCGCCAACCCCTATCAGCCCATGGAAGATCCGCGAGAACGCGCCATCGCTGACGACATGGATATGCACCGTGAGGAAATCGACTACACGCTGGAAGTCATGTGCGCTCAGGCTGTGGTCAAGGGCAAATTGGATCTTTACGACATCGTGGACGGGCAGAAGGTGCCCACTTACAGCGTGGACTTCCGGCGGCCGCCTGCCCATAACCTCGTGCTCTCCGGCACCAAGCTCTGGACGGCGGGCACCAGCGATCTGTTCGACCAGGTCGATGAATGGGACGACATGATTCAGGAAGAAACCAACATCGGCTCTTCCGATCTTTACCTCGGCAAAGCTGCCTGGGCGGCTTTCAGAGAGCACAAAGACGTCAAGCAAAAGATCGACACAACCAGCGGTGTTGATGCCGGTGAGTTGTCCATGCGCGTGGGCCGCAAGTTCAAGGGCACCTGGAATGGCCTGAACATCTATGTCGTTTCCGGCACCTACGCAGACATGGACGGCACGGTGCGGCCCTTCCTGGAGCCGGAGTATGCCCTGCTTGTTGCCGCTGGCGCTCAGACAGTCATTGAATTCGGCAGACCCCTGGATCTGTCTTGTGAAGGGCCGGTTGAAGTTTTCGCCAAGCTCTTCATGCAGGACGACCCCTCGGGGCTGTTCTCCCTTTGTGAAACCCGTCCTCTACCCTGGATCAAGCAGCCTGGTTGGGTTGTGCTGGCCAAGGTCGTTTAAGGAGCGCGTCATGGCAAAAATCAGTGTTGTCCTGAATTGCCGGATGGATAACGGCAAGGACGTGAAGCAGCCCGGATCCACCGTAAGCATGGACGAAAAAGAAGCAGTCAAGCTTGCCGGCATGGGCATGGTCTCTTACTCCGCTCCGGAAAACAAGCCCGCCAAATCTTCCGGCAGGGGCGGCAAGGAAGAGAAAGGCGATGAAGCAGAGGGCGGTTTTGATCCCGATGCTCTGGATCGGGGTGGCGCGGCTGATGACAACGGTGAAGGAAACGAAAATCCATAGGCAGGACGGCTATGACCTTTACAGCGCTTGAAGCCTTGCTGTTGGCCGCATTTGTGTCTTGCATCATCGGGCTTGTTGTGCGGGTGCGTTGCGTAAGCCCGAAAGAATGTGAAGAACGTCGGCGCATCACCGACGAGGCGTTTTTGCGTCTGGCCAATGCCGTCGAAGTAATGAAAATCAGCAACGACATACAGTTTCGTATGCTGCGCGCCATTGTCACCCATCTGGATCTGCCTGCCCGTGAAAAGGCGGACATCCTGAATATGGGCCCGACAGATTAAGGAGATCCCATGGCCGACTTCATGAAAGCCTATTTGAAAATGGCTCCCGTTGAGGGCTTGTACAGCAACGATCCGGATGATCCCGGCGGCGAAACCGTGTATGGCGTCGCCCGTTCTTTCTGGCCCAATTGGTCCGGCTGGTCCATCGTGGACGCCGCAAAAAAACAACCCGGTTTCCCCGGCAACCTTAAGGGCAACTCCGCTCTCACCGAGGCAGTGCATGCCTACTATCGCCAGATATACTGGGATCGCTTCTGTCTTGACGAACTTGATCAACCCCTCGCCTATGAACTGTTTGAACAGGCTGTGAACCTTGGTGAGGGCCGCATGGTCAAGCACCTCCAGATGGTGCTGAACAGCCTGAACTACCAAAACCGGTTTGGCGAGGATCTGGTCGTTGATGGCGCCTTTGGGGCGAAGACGCTGCAACTTCTGCGCCGCATCGTGGGCGACGGTCGTTCGCGTGCCATCCAGTACGGCGCTAATGGGCAACAGTGCGCCCACTATATCAATCTCGGGCTCACCAATGCCGTCAAGCGCAAGTACGCCAGCGGGTGGCTGGCCCAACGTGGCGAAGCCTTTGGAGGATAATATTATGGATGGAACAAAATCTCTGCTTACCAGCCGAACCTTTTGGGGGGCGGCGCTTATGATGGTGGCTTCGGCCCTGGCCTATTTTGGCATCGACTTTGGGGCGGAGGACCAGTCGAAGCTGGCCTATATCCTGGCCGAAGGTGCCGGTTTCGTGCTCACTATTTGGGGCCGGATCTCCGCCAAGAAAACAGTAACCGTCAAGAAGTCCGATGTCGCACTGGGGCTGCTGCTGGCCGCAGCCGTGAGCCTGCCCGCCTGCGGCCTCAAAAACAGTCCGGCGCATGAACAAGCCATGGCCGTGACCGATTCGTGCATCACCATGTACCAGGCCCTGCACTCTGAATATTTGAACCTGCATGCAGCTCTGCCTGACCGACGCGACTATCTGGAATCCAAGGTGGCTCCGGCTATGGACATGACCAAGGACACCCTGGTCGCATTGGGGGATGCAACGGCGCTCTGGGCACGCACGCAGATCAAGCCAGCCGACTGGGATGGTCTGCGTGCGCGGGTACTCAACCTTCTGTCCGACGTCGGGGCCATTCTGGCACGCGTTAAAGGAGCCGACCAATGACATTGCCTGAAGTCATCACCCTTGTGGATTCCGGTATCCGTTTGGGCCTTACGGCTGCGGAAATTGTGGAGCGTCTGTGCGCCGAGCACGGCGGTGAAACCGTGCCCACCATTGAAGAGTTCGAGGCTCGCGTGGACGCCCTGCGCAATACTCCGGATCTGAGTCCCAAGGCAGCATCCGGGGAATAACGCGGTGCGGGGGAACGCCAGTATGAATTTTTTCAAGCAGACACTCCACAAGGAAGCCAGCTCGGTGTTCATGAATCTGGCGGAATTTGCAGATCTTATGGAGATCAATGGCGTTCCCGTTCCCGCACTTTGGGACGATACCTTGCAGCCCATGGGCGAAAAATCGGTAACGGACCCCACTGGTTTCGGCATCACCCTGCAGTCTGCCGTGCTGTTTGTCTTGGATAGTGGTGGGGTGCCCTGTCCATTGCCTGATGAGGAAATCATTGTGGAAGGCTGGCGTTACAGCGTGATTAAGGTCGATCAGGCGGACGGCATCCTACGCCTGGAACTGGAAAGGCATGCGGCATGATAACCATCACATTTGATGAAGCCCTTATCGAAAGCCAGATGCAGCGCCTAGCCAAGGTACCCTATGCGGTACAAAGGGCGCTGTATCCGACAATCAGCGAAGTTTTGCGCATTGCTCGTTCCGATCTGGCATCGCAGCTTGTGTCGGACATACCTCTGCCGCCGAGGCTCATCGAAAAAAGTATCAGGCTTTCGCAGGCGGTGGCCAGTGGCCAGAGCGTGGCTGGCAGCCTGACCGTTGCCACAAAGCTCATACCCCTCATCAACTATGAGGTAGACCCGCAGGTTGTCACTGCGCGCAAAGGCATGCGCTCCAAATCATGGCCAGGGTTTTCCTATTCCCTGCGGTCTGGAGAGCGCAGGGAAAGGGAGCAACTTCCTGGACAGTTCCGAGCCGGCCTGCCTTTCATCGCCCAGGTGCGCAACAGTTCCGGCCGCCGACGTAATGGTGCCGTATACGACGCTCAGGGGGGTGCGGGGCATCTGGGCGTGTACTATAGGACGGCATTCGGCCAGCTCAAGGAGGCCTACGGCCCGGCAGTACAGTACCACGCAACCACGCCGCAGGTTGAGCAGATGCTCATGTCCGGAGCAGAAGAAAACTTTTCCCGTATCCTTCCGCGCATCGTGGATACGGCGTTGGCTGCGCACGGGGAGTAATCATGGTCACGGAGTTGTTGCCTGCCCTTAAGGCGGCGCTGGAAAAAGCCCTGCAGGAAACGCGCCTTACCAGGTATCAGCGCGATGCCAAAGCCGATCCGGACCTTGCTTCCGTCCGCGTTTTTATCGGCGATTTGCCGCCTGCCTCTGCCCGGGAAAGCGTGTTTCCCTGCGTGATACTTTGCGCTGTTGATGGTGATGCCCAGGATGGTGAGCTCTTTGAGGGAATAGCCTTCCTGACCGGTGTCTACAACAGCGAAACAGGTGACGCCGAGGGCGCGGAGATGGAACTGTCGATCCTGCGCAGCCGTATCACCCGTTTTTTGCGTGAGGCCCTGGACACTCCGGTGGCCGAGCGTTTTACCTGCGTCCGGGATGAGAAAAACCGCTACATGCGCTGGCAGCGCACCGATCCGCTCGGGCAGCCTCGCCCCTTTGCGCAGGTGGCCATAATAAGCCGATGGAGCATTCCCGGATGGGAATAAAGGAGACTCTCATGGCTAAGATCAAAGACGGCAATGTCACGCCGCTTGCCGACGCTCTCATGTATGTCGGGCCGCGGCGCAAGTATCCCATCCCTTTGGAGAGGGGCAACGTGTTCACCAGCCTGCCGGGGCTGCTACAGCAAGCTCTTAAGGACGACAGCGCCCTGGCTGCGCTGTTTGTTCCGCTTGCCAATGCAGGGGCAGCTTTGCGCCAGGCTGAAAGGAGCGTGAAATGAGCGGCAGACATGGCGTATTTATTCAGGAAGAAGCAAGCCAGATTTATACCATGGTCAACGTGGATTCCGCGCTGCCTGTGGTTATCGGCACAGCTCCCGTGCACACGCTGCCCCAAGGCGTGAAACGGCCGATCAACCAACCGCTGCTTATATCCACTCCGGAAGAGTTCGCGGCCCAACTCGGCAGTGTGCCCGCGGGCGAAGATGTGGGCAGCTACACCCTCGCCGAATTTGCGGACGTGTATATGGGGCTGTACGGCGTTGCTCCCATAGTCTTCATAAACGTCTTCGATCCGGCAAAGCACACGAGGCCAGTTCAGGGCGGCGACGGCAACCAGACGGAGCCGGATGTTTCAAAGGTGACGTCAGCGGACATTATCGGCGGCATTGATGGCGACACCATGCGCCGTAAGGGGCTTGAACTTGCGGCCTCGGTTTTCCCACGTTTTACAATGGTTCCTGGTCAGCTACTCGCCCCGGGGTTTTCGTCGGATCCCGCAGTGGCGCTTGTCATGGGCGCAAAATGCTCGGATATCAATGGCCACTTTTCTTGCACGGCGCCCATTGATGTGCCGGCCGAAGTCCGCAACTACACTGAGGTGCCTGCTTGGATCCAGGACAACAACCTCACGGACAAGCACCTGATCCCTTTTTTCGGCAGGCCGATCACTGGCGGCAAAATCATGTGGGGCAGCACCCATCTGGCCGGAGCAACAGGACTGCGCGATGCCAACAATGATGGCGTGCCATTCTGGTCGCCCTCCAATTCCCGCATACTGGCCAACGGAATCATGCACAATGGCGAGCTGCTGGACCTTGATACCGAGCAGGCCGGGTGGCTCAACTTCCGCGGCTGCGTCACCGGCATCAACTTCGTTGGCGGCCTCAAGGTCTGGGGCAACTATACTGCGGCCTATCCCGGGGTGACTGACGTCAAGGACGTATTTATCCCAATCCGGCGCATGTTTTCGTATGTGGGCAACACTCTTGTCCTTTCTACCTGGCAGAAGGTGGACGAACCCATTGTGCGGGTACGCCATATCGAATCCATTGTGGATAGCACCAATCAGTGGCTCAACGGCCTGGTGCGGCGCGAACGGCTGATTGGCGGCAAGGTGTCCTTTTTGTCCGGCGATAATGCCGTCACTGACCTCATGAATGGCACCGTCCGTTACCGCATCGCCCTCACGCCGCCTTCTCCGGCCCAGGAGATCGTGCACATCCTGCGTTATGACCATACCGCGCTGTCATCCCTCTTTAGCAGCGTCAGCGCGCAGTAAGGAGTTATCATGGCTGATAATACCGAACGACTCCCAAGCGCCAACCCCATTCCGGATAAGCTTATCAATGCCAAGATCTACCGGGAAGGCGATGAACTCCTGGGCGTTGGCGAAGTGACCCTGCCGGATCTGGAATACATGAAGGAATCCCTGTCCGGCCTCGGTATCCTTGGCGAGCTTGAAACCCCGGTTATCGGGCATTTTGGCAACCTCACTCTGGGCATATCCTGGAATACGGTCAACACGCAGGCTGTGCGTCTGCTGAAAACCACCGGGCATCAGCTTCAGGTGTATGCCGCCATTCAGGTCTACGATTCGGGCTTGAACAAGCTTGTACCCAATCCCGTCAAGCTCACTGCCAACGCTCTGCCCAAGAAGGCCGGCCTCGGCAAAACCACGCCCGGCAAGAAAATGGACAACGATACCGAGCTCGAGGTGGTGAGCATGTATCTGTGGATCGACGGGCGTGAAGTTGTGGGCATTGACAAACTTAACGGCATCTGCCGCATCGATGGCGAGGATATGCTCGCCGAAATCAACAGCTATCTCGGAGGCTAACCTCATGAAAACCCCTCTTGCCGTGATTGCGCTGTCCTGGCCGGTACAGCTCGCAGACCGTGAAATCAGTGAACTCACCATGAAGCGGCCCACCGTGAACGACGAACTCAAGTACGCGCCGTCGTCCACCAACCTGCGGACCCAGATGGAAGAAGAAGCCAGATACTTTGCGCATCTCTGCGGCATCAGCCCGGAAGAGGTGAAGAATCTGGATATGGAGGATTATGACAAGCTGCAGCAGCAGTACCTTATTTTTCGTGGCCGCGCCGAGGCCTCCAGAGGAACTGATGCGGGCGGCGGCGCTGCTTTCGCGCCTGGGGCGCATGTCGCTGAATGATGCGTTGGGATACAGCTACGATGATGTGCTGATGTGGATCGAGGAGCTTGTGGAGGCGGAATCCGCCCTCAACGGAGCATGATATGGGAAGAACGGTTGGCTTTACCTTTTCTGTCGGGGCGCGGCTGCAGTCGAGTGTAGCTTCCGCCTTTGACACTGTGGCGGGCCGGGCCAGCCGCCTTAAGCGCGACATGAAGGATCTGAGGGCAGTTTCCGGCACGGCCGGTAAGCTGACATCAGCCAAAGCTACAGTTGATTCACTGAGGGCCGAAGCCGCGGCCGGCAAGGATGTGTCAAAACAACTTGCCGCCGCGGAGCGTGCCTATGCTTCCGCTTCCCGTTCCGCGGCCAAGTACAATATCAACGTAGGCAATGCCGCGGCCGTGCATGCCAAGGCCACAGCCCAAATGCAGCGCTCGGAGGCGGCATTGCGGCGCCAGGAAACCATCATGCGCAATCGATCCAAACGTGATGAGCTGAAAGGCGAAATCATGGGTACGGTTGCGTCGGTAGCAGTGGTTGCAGCTCCGGTAAAAATGGCCGTCGAATTCGAAAGCGCCATGGCAGACGCAGCGAAAACCATTGACGGCATGCGCGATGAGGCCGGGCGGCTGACGCCGGAATACTACAAGATGGAAGCGGCCGTAAAACGTATGGGACGTGAACTGCCGCTGACTCACGACGAACTGGCAAAGCTGTTCGCAGCCGGCGGGCAATTGGGACTGTCCTCGACGGAAGAGCTTGAAGAGTTCACAACCATGAGCGCCCACATGGCCGTGGCGTTCGGAATGTCCACCGAAGAGGCTGCGGATGCTATCGGTGGCTACAGAACAGCCCTGAAGCTGACAACACCGGAAGTGCGCGAGGTGCTGGATCTCATGAACCAGTTCGCCAACACGGGCAGCGCCTCCGAAAAAGGTATTGCGGACATTGTGCGGCGCGTCGGCCCTCTTGGCAACGTGGGCGGCGTTGCCGCCAAGCCCATGACGGCTCTCGCCGCCACGCTCGACGCAATGAAGGTTTCGCCCGAGGTTGCCGCCACGGGTATTAAGAATTTGATTTTGGCCATGACGGCCGGCACCGCCGCTACCAAAGCGCAACGTGAATCATATAAAAAGCTTGGCATTGATACCGTTAAACTTGCCAAGCAGATGCAGACGGACGGCCCCGCAGCCATTATCAGCGTGCTTGAAGCCGTGAAAAAGTTGCCCAAGGCGCAACAGCTTTCCATTATGCAAGAAATATTTGGTAAGGAAAGCCTTGGCTCTATCGCTCCGTTGCTGGATAACCTCGACTTGGTAAAGCAAAACCTGATCACTGCTGGCGACACTACGGCCTATGCCGGCGCCATGCAGCAGGAATTCGCAAACCGCGCCAAAACCACAGCCAACGCCCTGATCCTCGCAAAAAATCGTGTGTCCGAGCTCGGCATCAGTCTGGGTAGTGTTCTGCTGCCAGCCGTAGTTGCTGGCGCTCAGGCCCTCGGAAGATTTCTTGAACCTGTCATCGGCTACGCGCAAGCCAATCCTACGGTTGTCAGCGGAGCGTTTGCCCTGGTGGGGGGGCTGGTGGCGATCAGGGTGGCGGCCTTGGCAGGCGGCTTCGGGCTCACAGCCCTGTCCAACGCTGCTCTTGTAGGGCGTGTCGCGCTCACACCGCTGATCTGGATCACCAATGCCCTGACCACTGCCACCTTTCGCCAATCTGTGGCCACAAGAGCCGCAGCCGTCTGGCAGCGCGTGCTCAACGTGGCCATGAAGGCCAATCCTGTAGGCATCATCATTACCGCCGTCACCGCGCTGGTGGGATGGTTCGTGTATCTTTACGAGCAGACCGGCTCTGTGGGCGGAGCCCTCAGCGCCATGTGGGATGGTTGCGTCTCGGGCCTGAAGCTTTTGACAAAACCACTGGAATGGGCGTTGAGCGGCATCGGCAAAATTGTGTCCTGGCTTGGCTCCGACGATGCTGACAAAGCGGACAGCAAAATAGAGGAAGGGCTGGCTCGAACCGGTGAGGATCCGGAAACACCAGCCCCCCCGAAGCCGCAGTCTGCACAGATGCGTCCTGTTGCCGCTGCGCCTCCATCCGTATCCGGCCCACCTTCCATGCCGTCACCTGGTGATTTTGATGCGGCGCAGGCAGAGGCTGCAGCGGCGCGCCATGCCGGCATTCAGGCGGCCACGTCTGGTCAGCTTGGCGGCTCCGTCAGCATCTCTCCCACATTCGCTTTCAACATATCCATGGACGGAGTGCCCGACCGTGAGTTTGGACGCCGGGTGCTTGATTCTCTGGAATCCGAAAAGTCATCCATTCAGCGGCTGCTTTCCGGGCTGCTGGCTGACGCTGCACGGGTGCAATATGGCTAAGACCTATACCACCGTTCAGGGCGATACCTGGGATTCTATCGCGTATCGCCTATGGGGGCGGGAAACGCTCATGCATCTGTTGATAGATGCCAATCCCGATTACGGGGACGTGTTGGCGTTTGAGCCCGACGTGCTGCTTCAGGTGCCGGACATCATCGTTCCTGTGCGGACCATGTCTCTACCGCCGTGGATGCAGGAGGCGACCTCATGAGCGACAGCTTTACCGCCCGCCGTACACGCTTGGCCGTAACCGTCAACGGCATAGATGTCAGTTCGCACCTTGCGCCTTTTTTGCGTGAGTTCTCTTTCAAGGACAATGCCAAGGACAAGGCCGATGAAGTGACGCTTTCGCTCATGGATCGTGATCGACGCTTCCAGAATGACTGGTTCATCGACAAGGGCAGTGAGGTGACGGCATGGCTCACATGCCTGAACTGGTATGCGCCAGATAAAAATCTGTCCCTGCCCATGGGTCGCTTCACGGTCGACGAAGTAACGCTTGCCGGGCCGCCGGACGTGTTCACTGTCAAGGCTGTATCCGCTGCAAAAACCTCTGCCATGTCGGAAGAATCCCGCACCAAGGGGTGGGAGACATATACTCTGGAGGGTATCGCCCAGGAAATCTCGCAGCGTCATGGCTACGAACTCATGTACGATGCTCCGGAAATCCCGTTCAATCGCGTTGACCAGCGTGAAACCTCCGATCTGGCCTTCCTGCATGGCCTGTCGGGGCGATACGGCGTCAACCTGAAGGTTCACGACGGCAAAATGATACTCTACGGAGCCAAGGAGTGGGACGCAAAAAGTCCTTTGTTGGTCATCAGCAAGGAGGGGTCACCCTATTCGCCATCCACTTGGTCTTTCAAGGTTGGATCGCAAGGCACCGGCAAAAAGGCTGATGTTTCCTACCATGACCCGGCAACACGGGAAACCGTCAAGGCCGAAGCCACCGTTCCGGGCACGCCGCCTAGCGGACAAACCATCGCACTTAATCAGCGAGTTGAAAACTCCTCACAGGCAATTGCCTTGGGCAAGGGGGCGTTGCGTGCCGCCAACGAAGGTGAGCGTACCGCAACTCTGGATTGGATGGGGTGCCCCGGTATTGTGGCCGGCATAACGCTGCAGCTTGAGGGATGGGGCAAGTACGACGGCACCTATTTTGTCGAATCCGCAGAACATAAGCTGGCGCGAGCCTATACCACCAGCGCCGAGTTGCGCAGAACGCTGGAGTATTAATGGATATCCTGCAGCAAATTATCCGTCTTGAGCGGCGATTGTCTGCCCTGGAAGCCAATCGTGGCTCCAGCCTGCGCTTCGGCACAGTTACCGAAAGCAACGTTGCCGGCAGCGCTCGTGTGCAGCTCCACGACGGCGACGATATGGTCTCCCATCCCGTGCGCACCCTGCACCGCCGCACGCTCAAGGATAAGGATCAATGTCTGCCCGATGTCGGAGAGCAGGTGGCTGTGCTGTTTTCCGGGCAGGGGCTGGAAGAGGGCTGCATATTGGGGGCGACGTATTCGCAGCAAGATGCAGCGCCGGGGCAGGATCAGCCTATGCAGTTCTACCGCTTCGAAGATGGCACGGAGATATTTTATGACCGGACGAAACATAAATTTTATGCGGACATCAAGGGTGACGCCGATATCACTGTCAAAGAAAATGCCACGATCCGGGTGAAGGGTGAAGTGCTCGTGGAAGCGGAGAAGGACGCTACGATCCGGAGCATGCAGCGCCTCATTTTGGAAGGGCATGCCGGTGTCTGGATGCGTGGTCCGAGCGTTGTTTTCGAGGGCATTGACGGCAAGCCCTGTCAGGCTGCCATCAATGCGGATCTGTTCATCAAGGGGCTGGTGGATCACCGTGGCAATCTTATTCAGTCGGGCGACCAGAGTGTTAACGGCAATATCAACGCCTCGGGCCTGGTGCGAGGCAACCCGGTTGAAGGCTGCAAACACTAGGAGCGCTCATGGTTATTGGATCTTTCGGGCAGCATCTCGTGTTTGAAGTACATCCCGACAGGGTGGTCACCCCCGGCAGCGTCAAGCGCGACATGGCGGCGGCCTACGAGGAACACAAGGTTCTGGGGGCAAAGCCCCGGCTTGAGTTCATCGCGCCGGAGCTGAACACCATGAGCTGTTCTGTCCGCCTGTCGGCCGCTTTGGGCGTGGACCTGGAAGAAACTATGCTCGATGTCGAAACGCTTGTTGCCGGAGGGTTCGTCGAAAAGCTCATCCTCGGAGGTGTGAACTATGGGCACCATGTGCTGACCAAGGCCACCGAAGAATGGAGCAAAAGCGACCCCAAGGGCAAGCGGATAAGCATTAACCTCACCCTGGAATTCAAGGAATATCTGAAATGAGCGAACTGCTTGTCGACACCACGCCGCAACCGCTGGTCATCGGCGCCACAGGAGATGAGGAACTGATGCAGAACGTGCGCATCATCGTGTCCACATTCGCCCATTCTGTGCGTTTTGACGTGCCCTTCGCCGATGCTGGCGACTACATTGACAGCCCACTGCCTCTGGCCACTGCGCGGCGCATCGCCGCCCTTACCGACGCCATAGAACAACATGAACCGCGTCTTACAGTGAAATCCATCAGATTCAAGAATGATCCGGTTTCGGCCGCTCAGGGCACAGGATATCCCATTATACGGGTTGTCAAAAAATAGGAGATTCGCGTGAAAACTCTCCCCTTCGCCAACCTGCCGGAAATCCAGTTCGTTGATACCGATGCGGAAACATGCCGCAACATGGTCATCACGGGTTTTGAGAAGGCCACCGGCCGCACGCTGTATCCCGGCAACCCCGACCGCCTGTTTCTTGAGGGGCTTGCCTATGTACTCTCCATCTTCGCCGGCCAAGTGGATTTTGCCGGACGCCAGGGGTTGGTGGCTTATGCTGAGAAAGGGCATCTGGATCATCTGGGCGCAGAATCAGATACCCCCCGCTTGGACATGTTTTCGGCTGTCACCATCATACGTTTTTCTTTGGCCGGGGCGCTTGGCTGGTCTGTGGAGATACTGGGCGGCACGCGTGTGTCCACGAAGGATCGCAAGGTCGTGTTCATGACTGATGCCTATGCCGAAATTCCGGCCGGGGAGTTGTACGTTGACGTCCCGGCCACAGCCATGAATGCCGGTTCGGCTGCTAACGGTCTGGTGCCCGGACAGGTCAACTCCCTGGTAGATAACCGTCCGTATATAGTCTCTGCCGTCAATATTGCCCGCACCGAGTCCGGGGCGGATCAGGAAACTGACGACGACTATCGGCAACGTATTCCTGGCGCTCGGGAATCATATACCTGCGCTGGCCCACGCGGTCAGTACGAAGACCTCGTCAAACGTGTACACAAAGATATTGTGGACGCCGGAGTCTATTCTCCCAAGCCAGGCTCGGTTGGTATCTGCCCCATCATGCGGGGCGGCGCGTTGCCAAGTGAGGATGTGCTTGAAGCCATACGGGTGGCGCTAAGCCCGGACCATATGCGGCCACTTACCGACACAGTAATTGTGCGGGCACCCGAGGAGGTGTCGTATACTGTTGAGTACCACTGGTATCTGGTCAAGGAGAACGCCTCGTTGGCGGGATCCATCAGCGCGGCTGTGGCCACGGCCGAAGAAGAGTACGTGCAGTGGCAGCACTCCAAGCCTGGCAGGGATATCAATCCGGATGAACTGCGTAACCGCATCAAGCTTGCGGGCGTCAAGCGTGTAGAAATGCCCTCGCCGGAGTTCCGCAAGCTTGAGCCTTACCAGATCGCCCGGGTGACCTCTCGTAATGGCAGGTTCGGTGGGCAGGAAAATGAATAAAACTCTCGGCCATACCCCTCTGGTGGAGGTACTCGCGCCGTCCATCAAAGACGATGCCACCATCAAGGCTGCAGCCTATGCTGTAGACGCCGCCTTGCTGCCCGTGGTTAGTGCGATCCCGCGCATGCTGCTCTGGGCACGGCTTTGGCAGGATGAACGCGGGCTGTCTCCATCGTTGCGCCGCATAGTGCATTTTTGCGGAGGGCTGCCGCCACTTTCGGATGAGGAGCTGGAGCTGCTCGCATGGCAGATGCATGTTGATTTCTGGGATCCTGCTTGGCCGCGGAGCGTTCGGGAACATCTGGTCAAATACGCCACAGCTTGGCACCGCATCAAAGGTACTCCGGCTGGCGTTATAATGGCTTTACGCCTGTTCGACGTGCAGGCGCAAGTTGATGAGAGCGGGCGCGGCGACAATTGGGCCGTGTATGAGCTGGAGTTGGAAGCAGTGCCCCGGGGGCTTCTGCCCACCATTGCGGGAGTTGCCGAAGAAATGGCCCCTGCGCGTTGCCGTTTGCGCCGTGTCTACGGCGGTTTTGACCGTCGGCCAATCATTCTCGATGTTGGGCCAGCTTTGGACGTAGGATTTTTGGATGATGATTCCGGCATCTGGGACGCGGATACCGGAATCAAGGAAAGCTTCGGGGAAAACGTGCCCATGCTCGCAAAATCGCAGCCAGCGTCGACCGCCCACATCGGCAGTGTGCATACCCATGCTTCTCGCGCTTTTTATGTAGACAAGGCCATCCTTGACCAGTGGCGTTTGGATAACCCCACGGTCAAGAGCTACGGATTTATTGGCGGTTCGCTGGTTTCCCTGCTCAGTGTCGGTATCCAGGGCAATAAGTGGCGATGGGAAGGGCCGTGGGACCACCGCAAGTGGAACGACTGCGACGGCTATCCCGGTTATACGCCCATGCCGCGTCGCCGCATTGACAATCACCGCAGTGTCTCCAAATCGCAGCTCGTGCTTGATTTTGGCCGCCTGGATTCATCCCTTGAGCGTTTGGACCGGCAGCAGGTCACGGTTGTTGATAACCCGCACCGCTTGGATTTCTCCCGTCTGGACCGCGGCCTTGCGGAATTGAGCGTACGTCGCTTCATTATTGATGAGCGTTGCATCATGACGACCAGGGGCGTGGCCAGAGCAGAACGACCGGATATGAGCCTGTGCTCTGGGAATCTACGTGGCGTTTTTGCGCAACGTGCGCAGGGCGTCTGCGGCGTGGGCGTCACCACGTATAGCATTGATACTGTGGGGCTTATGGCTCTGCGTAGGCCGTACTCCCTGCCTGACGGAACCGAATGGACCGGACCGTGGAGCCATCGGACATGGCGAACCATGGGCATACCCGTCAACATCACCACAACCGAAGGAGAGTGATATGAGTCTTGCAACCCTGACCAGCAGTGGTCGCGCGGGCATGGCTCAGGCCATTGCGGCCATGCCGCTGCATTTCGCCTGGGGCAGCGGGCTGGCCGCCTGGGATGCCGATCCCGATGGACGGCATCTCAAGGAATCCTTGGTAGGGGCCACGGCCCTGGTCAATGAATTGGGCCGCCGTGCCGTTACCGCCGTGGGCTATGTGCTTGAGGATCCCGAGGGAGAAATCACCATTCCCGTTGGCAGAGAGCCCGACGGAACGGTGGTGACAGCACGCTTCCGCGCGGTGCTCGAACCCACGCCGTTCCTTTATCTGCGCGTCAATTTCGATTTCGCCGACGCCAGCAATCAGGTGGTCAGAGAAGTGGGTGTTTTTCTGAACACAACTGTTCAGGAGGGGCTGCCTCCTGGCCAGAAGTATTTCACTCCTGACCAACTGGCCAATCCCGGCCGCCTGCTGGCCATACAGCGCATGGATCCGTCCATTGCCCGTTCGCCGGCAGTTAGGCAGACATTCGATTTTGTTCTGGCCATTTAAGGAGGCCCTCATGCCCGATATTACGCTTGACCAGTATTATGACCGGCACGACCCGGACAAAAATTACAGCCGCATTCTGTTCCGTGCCGACCGCACCCTGCAGAGCGCGGAACTCAATGAAATGCAGCGCGGCCAGTTGGACAGAATGAAGGGCATCGGCGACGCAATGCTCTCTAATGGCGACATCATTCGCGACTGCCGTGTGTCCATCAACGAAAACACGGGCGAAACCCGGTGCGAATCTGGCGCTCTGTATCTGGAGGGAGCCGTCCGCGGTGTGCCTCCCGCAACACTACAGATTCCGGTGATTGGCACGGTAACCATCGGCGTATATCTGCGCAGCAAGGTGGTCACAGAACTGGAAGATCCTGGCCTGTATAACCCCGCCGTGGGCACCCGCGGTGAAGGCGAAGGTGGTGCGGCACGCCTGCAGGAGGAGGCAGCCTGGGGATATGCTACGGATGGTCAGTCCGGTGAATTTTATCCGGTCTACACCGTGGACGACGGCGCGCTGCGCGCCAAGGAGGCTCCGCCCAACCTTGACAGCATTACCCAGGCTCTGTCCGGTTATGACCGTGACTCCGCTGGCGGCACCTATATAGTTTCCGGTCTGCGCACGTTGTTGGCAGCCGATACTGATGACGGCCACCAGGTCTATACCGTCTCCGAAGGCCGTGCCCGCGTGTACGGCTACCCGGTGTCATTGCCCGTGTCGCGGCGCCTGACCAGGTTGGCCAAACCCGATATCCTTGAAGTGGATTCGGAGCCGCACTTGTCCGTTGGGCCGGAAGCGCAGCGCATTACTTTGGACCGTTATCCTGTTGGCAGGATCCTGCAGCTTCGTATCACGCGGCAAAGCACTGAAACCATCACTCACGGCGGATACACCGGCAGCATGGATCCGTTGCCGCATACTTCTGTGGTGGAAATAGTCGAAGTTAAACAGGGTGGCGTCACCTATACCTCCGGGGCAGACTACAAACTCACTGCTGGCAAGGTGGACTGGAGTCCTTCAGGTCTGGAGCCCGCGCCCCATAGCTCCTATACGGTCACTTACCGGCATATCACCACTGAAGCTGCGACTGATGTGGATCTCTCGGGCTTTACCGTTGAAGGAGCCGTGTCTGGTTCGCAGATTCTGGTTTCTTACACGCAGATGCTGCCCCGCCAGGATCGCCTCTGTCTTACCCGGGAAGGCGAATTCGTCTGGATTGAGGGAGTGGCCTCTGAATGGAATGCGCAGCCGCCCCGGGTGCCCGAGGATATGTTGGCCATCGCAACCGTATACCAAACCTGGGATCCGTCCCGGTATGTAAAGAGTGACGGTGTCCATACCGTGCCCATGAGTGATCTTGTCGGCATTACCTCGCGCCTGGATGCCGTTGTGGCCGAAGTGGCGCAGCAGCGGCTTACTGCTGATCTGATAACCCGAGAGGCCGGAGCAAAAAAAGGGTTGTGGGTTGACCCTTGCCTTTCCGATGATATGCGAGACCAGGGTCTGGAACAGACGGCCGCCATCATATCCGGGGTGATTACGCTCCCCGTCGCTGTGGATGTCGTGGCCCAGATGGGACAGGACATCGCCGCGCCGCGCGTCCAGGACTTCACGCTGCAGACAGTGCTGGAGCAACGCCTGCGCACGGCTGCCATGAAGGTTAATCCTTATCACGCCTTTGCGCCGCTGCCCGCCATAATGGCGATCACTCCTTCTGTCGACCGCTGGACGGAAGTTCAAACAGAATGGACCAGTGAGGTCACCAGAACATTCAACCAAGACGCCCACAATTGGGGAGGTACGGGCAATGGCGTCTTGGCCGGAATAAGTAAGAGTAAAACTGTGGAGGGTGTCAGCGCCACCACAGTGGCTTTGGAATATTTGCGTCAGATTGATATTGCCTTCAAGGGTACCGGCTTCGCCCCCAATGAGGTTGTAGACGTGGTATTCGACGGGCTGCCCGTGACGGCAAGTGCGGAAAAGGCGGACGCCGCTGGCGTTTTTGCCGGAACCTTCAAAATCCCTCCGAGCGTCCCTGCCGGCAGCAAGCAGGTGCTGTTCAACGGGCGTGGCGGATCCAAGGGGTCTGCCGTCTTTGTGGGGCAGGGACAGCTTACCGTGCAGGCCTTGCGCACCGTTACGACCACGGTGCTAACCTGGCATGATCCGCTGGCCCAAACTTTTGTGCTTGATGCCGCCTGCCAGATTGCCGCGGCCGATTTGTGGTTTACGGCGCGCGGCACGTCAAAGGTGGTGGTGCAGATCCGTGAAACAACTGTGGGCATGCCCAACCAGACCGTACTGGCCGAAGCTATTCTGGACCCCTCTGAACTGGTGCTCGACAACAACACCACCCGCGTCATGTTCAAGGCGCCGGTCATGCTGCAACCGGAAACGGAGTATGCCCTGGTTGTCATGTGCGACGATGGCGAGACCTCGCTTGCGATTGCAGAGCTTGGCAAGGCCGACCCCTGGTATGGCACATGGGTGACTTCACAGCCCTATCAGGTGGGCGTGCTGCTTTCGTCAAGCAACGCCAGTACCTGGACCCCGCATCAGGATAAAGACATGACCTTCCGTCTGCTCAAGGCCGTCTTTGCCGAAAGCCCGCTCACCATCCCTCTGGGGGACGTTGCTGTGCATGGTGCCACGGACCTCATGCTTATGGGGGTTTCTGAACAGCCCGCAGCGGCTTGCCGGGTTGAATATGCAGTGACCATGCCGGACGCGTCCACCCTCACCCTGACAGATATGCAGCCCGCACGTTTCAGCCAGCCTGTTACCGGCCCTCTGTCAATCAGTGCCAGGCTTACCGGCAACAAGAGCGCCGCGCCCGTGTTGCACCCTGGCACTCAGGTTTTGGCGGGCATCACCGCCCAGACTGCCGACTACATCACGCGGGCCGTACCCGCTGGCCAGGACAGCCGTGTGCGCGTCATTCTGGATGCCTATCTGCCGGCCGGATCTGCCGTTACCGCCAAAATGGGTGATGGTTCCGCCACATGGGAAGAGTTGCCTTTCGTCAAGTCCAGCCCGTTGGACGAGGGTTGGCAGGAACTGGTGTACGAAGGGGCCACCGACGAGTTGCTGGTGCGGGTCAAGCTGGATCTCTCCGGCACGCCCACGGCCCGGCCTATGGTTTCCAACGTGCGCGTGCTGACCATTTAGGAGGTGTCTCGTGGCCGAAAGAACGAACTTTGCCGGTCTGCATAAGGTGGGCACTTATCTTGATGAAGATAGGGTTTTGCTCAACGAAAACTCTGACATTCTGGATGCGCAACTCAAACAGGCGCATCTGGAACGTCAGGAAGAAAAACAGTCCAGAGCGGAAGGCGATGCCGCCCTGGACGCAAAAATAGCGCAAGAGGCCCAAGCCCGCACTGCGGACGTGGCAGACGAGGCTACCGCTCGATTGAATGGCGACAATGATCTGTCTGCCTTACTGCAGGAGGAAGTGACGGCTCGGCGCGATGGTGATGCTGCGGAAGCCGAAGCCAGGGAAGATGCGCTGCAGGCGCATGATGCCAGTGCCGTGGCGCACAATGCGCTTGTGCGGCGCATTACCGTTGGCAACATGTCTCCTGTAATAGGCGTCTGCCAGGTGGAGGCTGGCAACCATGTGGGCCTCTGGTGCCATGTCGACGGCAACGGTCAGCCAGTGCAGCCCAATGCCAGATATTTCGACTACCATCCGGTTTATTCCGGCATGCGGCGGGTGCTGGTCGATGGGCAGGTCATGGTGGAAATTCCGTGCTTTTATATCAGGCATATGGTGCCCGCTGATGGCCCTTTTGCTGGCCGCCCCTGCAAGATAATTTCTCCTACTCCCCAGGAGGGATTCAGGCCGTATCCGGCATTTTTGAGCACTACGGGTGCAGTGCTTGATAAAATTTATGTGGCTGCCTTTCAATCCACCAATGAAGGGGGCAGCCCGGTAAAGGCCGGTTCTCGCCCCGGCAAGTATCCTTTGGTGAACGCCACCATCGACACCATGCGACAGTACTGCGCCAACAGGAATGTCGACGGTGTTTCCGGTTTTCATATGTGGGATATCTACGAATACAACGCTATCTGCTTGCTGTTCCTCATAGAGTTCGCCAATACGGACTCCCAGGCGATTATGGGCCGGGGATGGGTAGATTCTTCTGCGGCAGTTCTGACAGATGATCAATATCAGCCTTACTGGCGGGGTTTTACGGGTCTGTTCGGCAACGTCTGGCAGTTTGTGGACGGCATTCGTCTCACCGCTGACAGGCGGTTTGAAATTTTCAAAAATGATGGCTCGCGTACCTACGTCAACACGCAAAAGGTTTGCCCGTCTTATGACGGCACCAACACTACGCGCATTGTCAGCCTGCATACAGGCGAAGGAGAAGGGTTTTGTCTGGACGATTGCATCCTTCCGGCAACGCACAGTGGTACAGTCGCACAAGGAATGTTTCCTGATAATCTTTGGGGAGGCTATGGAAGTGCGGGGAACATCTTAATCATCGGCGGCGCTTGGACGGAATCTGGCGGTGCGGGCTTGTTCTGCCTGTACATGCTCAATACCCCGAGTGATGCGTGGCCTCTCGTCGGTTGCCGCTCCGCA
Source organism: Desulfovibrio faecalis (assembly GCF_053570625.1). NCBI lineage: Bacteria > Pseudomonadati > Thermodesulfobacteriota > Desulfovibrionia > Desulfovibrionales > Desulfovibrionaceae > Desulfovibrio > Desulfovibrio faecalis. The sequence continues at coordinate 1,515,758 of NZ_JBRBQR010000001.1, read as the reverse complement.
AAACATTGACGACAGCCTACTGAATACAGGACTACTGTACCGCCGAAGGCGGTCGGAAATTTTTTTGGATGGGAGATCTTATGAAAATCGTCTTCACGCAGGGGAAGAAAAAAATTGAAATTCCCCTTTCCGGCGTTTCTGAGGTCAAGCTGTATGGCGTTCCGACGGCGTATAGCGCAGACGGCTTTTTTGCGTCCGTATGGATGCGCGGGGAACTGGAGCCGGTGCCGGCCTGCGCGGTTGCCGAAAGTATCCTGCTTGCGCATGTGGAACTGTCTCGGGCCGATGGCGGTCTGCAGTTGCTTGAACATGTCTGCCGGGAGGGGGTGAGCTATGCCCAGAATTGAAAACGGTGAAAACCCGCAGACAGGCCTGCGTGGTCTGGACGGCGTTAAGGCCGCCAAGCTGGAAGAAATCAACGAAAGCTTTGCCGAGGCGGAAAAGGCCGGTTATCTTATGTCGTCTTTGGGCTTTGAGGTCGACGCCACCGACCGTGCCAACCGTGATGTAGATGGGCTCATCAAGCGTCTGTCCGCCACGGGAGAGGCACAGACCATGTTTTGCGACCATCGCAATATCATGCAGCAGGTAACCCTGGAGCAGCTTAAAACCATACAGCTTGAAATCATTACATACGGGCAGGGCCTCTACGCAAAAAAATGGCTGCTGCGCGAGACCGTGCAGGCCGCTGCAACGGTGGATGAGGTCAGCGCCGTCACATGGGGTGAGTAATGGAAGATCGTTCCGGTCAACTGGTGGGGGCGGGGGTGTGTTTTGAGCGCACCCGCCGCATCACCGGCTACCTTGTGGGCAATCTTGACCGCTTCAACAACGCCAAACGCGCGGAGGAGCGGGATCGCGTCAAGCACGGAGGGGTGTTGGATGAAACAGGCGTTGCAGCTTTGGTTGAAGCATGTACTGATAGCCATTGATCAGGCACTGAATGCGCTTTGTGGCGGTTGGCCCGATGAAACTTTTTCCAGTCGGTGCTGGCGAAATTGTAACCGGCCCGGATGGAAACAAATCCGGCTCGTTGTGGATTTTGTGGCGAGGCTGTTTGGTGACGTGAATCACTGCGAGGAATCATATATATCGGAAGAGCTCCGTCGACAAAGCCCTCCAGAGCTGCGCCCTCGTGGCGAGAGCAAAAAACAACCTTCCCCGTAACCTTCTACGTTAACATAACGTACTTGATTAAGGTTTTTGTACTCATTTCTCGATACATAGCGGGGAATGAAGACAAGCCGGAAAAAACTGGCAGGCGTGGGCCGCACCATCAGGGAGTTTAGGCAGATGTCCGGGCTCTCGCAGGATGCTCTGGCCGACCGTATGGACCTGAGCGCGCCCTACATATCCATGCTGGAGAGCGGCAAGCGGTATCCGAGTATCGAAATGCTCGTCAGAATCGCCATCGCCCTGGAGGTAAGACCCGGGGCGATGCTTGACCGCATAGCAGAAGGGTACGTTCCAGATGATGCCTGCTTCCCGAGGGGGACGGGAAAGTAATATGTCGCTCAAAGACTTCACGCTGCTTGCGAAAATGGAGGCCCTCGATCTGGAGGGCCACAAGTTCTGCCAGAAATTCAACAAAGCCGAACGGCACGTCCTTTCGGCCGATATACGGCACACCAATTCCACCATTCTGCATCTGATAATCCGGGCAGCCAAGGCCCAAATCTATGAGCGGCGGCTGCGGCGGCCTCCTGCGGAAACGCGGGAGCTGCTCTGGTGCGCGGATGTCGAGCTGGAGTACCTGAAGCTGCAGGTCCGCAAGGCGTATAACCTGCGTCTGGTCAGTGATGCCGCGTATGAAAGCTGGAGCCGAATGATTGTTGAAGTAGGCGGCCTGCTCGGCGGTTGGCTGAAAAAACTCAACGAGTCCGTAGAAGGCCAGCCGCCCAGGCCGGCTCCTCCTCGGACCAGGCAGCCCGGGCAGGGGTCGCTGCTAGGCTGATGGGGCTCCCGCGTTCATCGGCGGCGCATGGAGTAACTCTGGCGGTGCGGGCTTGTTCTGCCTGAACTTCTACGAGCCTCCGGGCAAGGTGTATCCTAACGTCGGTTGCCGCTCCGCAAAAACACCGGGAAGCTAGGGGACCACGGACCTCTAGACGGCGTGTATTTGGCGCGGGGGTTCCTTCCCGCAAGGGAAAACCACAATGCGGCCGGGGCGGCTGGTAGGTTACGAAGGCGGCCCTGGCCTGAATTTGGGATGCCGGCGTGCATCGGCGGCGATTGGCAATGGTCTGGCGGTGCGGGCTTGTTCTGCCTGAACTGGCAATGGACCACGACCAATGCGAATACCAACGTCGGTTGCCGCTCCGCAAAAACACCGGGAGGCCAGGGGGCCATGGCCCTTTGGACGGCGTGTATTTGGCGCTGGCATTCCTTCCCGCAAGGGAGAACCACAATGCGGCCGGGGCGGCTGGTAGGTCACGAAGGCGGCCCTGGCTTGAAATTTGGGATGTCGGCGTACATCGGCGGCTGTTGGGATCATGCTGGCGGTGCGGGCTTGTTCTGCCTGAATCTCACTACGACCGTGAGCTGGAGTGCGGCTAACGGCGGTTGCCGCTCCGCAAGAACACCAGGAGGTCGGAGGGTCACGGCCCTTCGGACGGCGTGTATTTGGCGCAGACATTCCTTCCCGCAAGGGAGAACCACAATGCGGCCGGGGCGGCTGGTAGGTCACGAAGGCGGCCCTGGCTTGAAATTTGGGATGTCGGCGTACATCGGCGGCTGTTGGGATCATGCTGGCGGTGCGGGCTTGTTCTGCCTGAATCTCACTACGACCGTGAGCTGGAGTGCGGCTAACGGCGGTTGCCGCTCCGCAAGAACACCAGGAGGTCGGAGGGTCACGGCCCTTCGGACGGCGTGTATTTGGCGCAGACATTCCTTCCCGCAAGGGAGAACCACAAAGTGGCCGGAGCGGCTGGTAGGTTACGAAGGCGGCTCCGGTCTGAATTTGGGATGCCGGCGTGCATCGGCGGCGCTTGGACGGAATCTGGCGGTGCGGGCTTGTTCTGCCTGAACATGAACAATACCCCGAGTGATGCGTGGCCTAACGTCGGTTGCCGCTCCGCAAAAACACCATGAGGCCGAAGGGTCACGGCCTTTCGGACGGCGTGTATTTGGCGCAGGTATTCCTTCCCGCAAGGGAGAACCACAATGCGGCCGGGGCGGCTGGTAGGTCACGAAGGCGGCTCCGGCCGAAACTGCTATGGCAAAAACATTCAAAAATTTATGGGGCCAGATTGCCACCTTTCGCAATCTGGCCGCCGCGTTCACCCTGGTGCGCCAGGGCAAGCGCTTCGATTCCGACACCCTTTCTTTTTACGCGGATCTTGAGTCCAATCTCTTTGCGCTGGAAGAGCAGCTTCAGCAATGCACTTGGCAGCCCAAGCCATTCCGCGAATTCTGGGTAACCGATCCTAAACTTCGGCTTATCCAGGCCCCTGCCTTTGAGGACCGCGTGGTGCATCAGGCCGTCATGCTGCACGTGGCCCCCGTGTTGCAGCGGCGCTTTATTGTTGACACCTTCGCCAGTATCAAGGGCCGGGGAACCCATGCCGCCAGTAATCGTCTGCGTTCATTTTTGCGTTCTGCCAGCCGTAAGTGGGAGCATCCTTATATTATCAAGGCCGACATTAAGTCCTTTTTCCCAAGCCTGCCGCACGATCTGCTCATGCAGCGTTTGCAGCGCATTTTTTCCGATCAGGATCTGCTCTGGTTTTTTGACTCCCTGATCCATCGCAGTGGCTATCAAGGGCGGGGGTTGCCCATCGGGGCCCTTACCAGTCAGTGGTTGGCCAACCTTTATCTCGATTCCCTGGACCATTACGCCAAGGACACTCTGGGCATAAAATTCTACGTCCGGTACATGGACGATTTTGTGGTCGTGGGCGAGAGTAAAGCCTGGTGCCGGGAGACCCTTGCTCGCCTACAGGATCATGTGGAAGGACTGCAGCTCGCCATGAATCCCAAAACCGGGCTCTGGCCACTGTCGCAGGGGGTGGATTTTGTGGGTTACCGGCACTGGACCAGCCACGTCCGGCCGCGTAAGCGTACTCTCCGGCGTACCCGAAAAACTTTCAAGCGTCTGCGAGGGCTGTACTACGAAGGCTTGGTCGACCTTGAGTTTATTCGCTCTCGGGTGGCCTCGTTCGCCGGGTACATGCGCCATTGTGACGCGCATACATCCATGGGATCCATGCTAGAGAATTTTGTTCTTGTAAGGCGCCCTAGCAAGAAAGAAATTGACTAGACACGGCTTATTATATAATTTTTATATAAACAGATTGACATTATATAAATTTTATATAAATATGCTTTTAGCAGGACGGAGGAAGCATGAAGGCGAAGGAAGTGATTCAACGGCTTAAGGCGGACGGATGGTTCGAACTGTCGGGCAAGCCCACGGGGCATAAGCAGTTCAAGCATCCGAGCAAGCCGGGCAAGGTCACAGTGGCTATGCACTCTGGCGACATTGCGCTCCCTACCTTGAAAAGCATTGAAAAGCAGTCCGGCGTGAAGATGAACTGAGGGGTGTCTCTTGGTCAGGCTGCTCTCCATATATATCGAATCTTCGGAGGAAACTATGGAATCGTATTATGCCGGGTTTGTCCCTTATGAAGGCAAGGTGTCGGTTATTTTTCCAGACGTGCCGGGTTGCACCACCTGGGGCGAAAGTATGGAACACGCCTTTGCCATGGCCATTGACGCTTTGGCCGGCCATCTGGAAGCCTTGGCCAACGATGGCGACCCCATTCCTAATCCGTCCGGCTATACAGATGCATGGGATGCCCTGCGGGCCGAATACGCCGGGTACGACCTTGGCCCTCTGCCGGATGGCACGATGGTGCATCCTGTGCCCGCTCCGGAGCTGGACTTGCGCACCAAGCAGGTAGCTGTATCTTTAAAAAAATACGCTCTGGATATGATTGACCGCAAGGCCGCTGCCGCCGGCATGACCCGCTCCGGCTTTCTCGTGAAAGCGGCAGAAGCATACCAGCCAGAACAGCGCTGATTTGTTGACTAAAAAAATAAATAAAATCATGCAGAAAGGGCTTGCAACAATCTTGGAACCAAGGTCAAAGGGATTCACGGCAAACGTGAAACCAACTAAACCAAGAGGTTACAAGAATGTCCCGCAAGTTTGGAGTCGAACTGGAAATGACCGGCATCACCCGTGAACAGGCTGTACGCGCTCTCAATCAGGTAGGCGTCAGCGTGCAAAGCGAAAGCTACAACCACGTCACCCGCGCACACTGGAAAATCGTTCCGGATGGATCCGTTTCCGGAGGGTTCGAGGTCGTGTCTCCTGTTCTGGAAGGCGAAGCAGGGTTGGAGCAGCTCCGCACTGTTGTTACAGCTCTGGACGACATGGGCGGTAAGGTCGACCGTCGTTGCGGCTACCATGTGCATTTTGACGCTGCCGATCTTTCGGTTGAGCACATCCGCGCGATTGTGCTGCGCTATGCAGCCTTTGAAGCCGAAATTGACGCCTTTATGCCTCCTTCCCGCCGGGGCAGCGCCAATACTTACTGCCAGAGCGTGCGTGACTTGGCCCGGAGCGAACGCTTCCTGAGTGCCACCACCTTGCAGGCCCTTACCGCCGCGCAGCGCGGCCGGTATTTCAAGGTTAATCTGCAGGCATACCACGCGCATGGCACGGTTGAATTCAGGCAGCATTCCGGCACCCTTAACGCCCCCAAGGCTGTCAACTGGGTCCGCTTGCTGGAAGCCTTTGTGGCTGAAACCAAGGCTCGGGTGGATGCCCCTGTAGTGGTTGCCGCTCCTGTACTCCCGGTTCCCACGGGGCATCTGCAGGGCGTACTGGCGCAGTTGGCCAATATGTTCCGTCAGGGTGAGGTCAGCCTGCAGGCAATGGTGGAGCGCTTTGGCTGGCAGCCCCACACCGCCCGCGCCGCCGTAAGCCGCCTGCGCCGTGCTGGACTGAATATCGTCTGCCCCCGCCACGGCGGCAATGTCTACCGCTTGGCTGGTACCGCAGCCCCGGCCCCGGTTGCCTCGCCTGACCGCATTGGCCGCCTCTGGGACGGCGTGGCCGACACGCTCCGTACCTATTATCGCAATCGCGCGGCCGTGCTGGCCATAGCCGCATAGGAGGCCTATGTACCGCTATCGAACCATTGACGGTAAGACTCTGGAGGCAAATAGCCTCCAGGGGGTAGCCGAAGCCCTGTGGCAGATGATGCTGGTGCCGCCGCCGACACTGGAGGAATGGATGGAAGGCTCGGCCCGCCGGGCCGCAAACTGGAATGGCAGTACCGTTCGCACCAGCTCACCCGAGGAGCATGTGCAGGACCTCATTGCCGCGGGGCTGCTTGCCCCTCTGTAGCCTGTTGTTAGTTTGTTTCTCTCTTGCACGTGCGGAGCCGGGATTGTCCCGGCTCCATTCTTACTCAGGGTAACGTCTGTTCATGAAGTCTTGAAAAAGCTGTTTGATAATAGGTTCAGGAGGGTTTATTTCATTCAGCTCGTATTCCTTTATGATTTTTCCGTTATCCACCAGCTTTCCTTTGAAGGTGTTGCCCAGAGGAGAGGCGATCTCCCCGGCGGTGCATATTTCAATGTATATAGAGCCTACAGGTTCGCCTCCTCCTAATCTTGAGGCATAGGCCATAAGCTCTTCCGTTGTGGAGGGTTTTGGCTCAAGTGACATAACCATGCTAAGCCTTTTACCATTTCTGTCTTTTTTATGCTCAAATGAGGCGCCAAAGTTCGGCAAAAGTTTTTGCGGTAACTGCTGGCGCAAGAGGAGCTCAAAGACGTCGAATTGCGCATTGTATTCTTCTAGAGCCGCTTTTTGTTCACTTTCCTTCAGCTGGCGGGCGGCATCGCTTTGTGCTTGCTCTTCGGCGACAGCGTGCGCTTCAGCTTCTCGCCGTTCCAGGCTTTTTTTTAACCGCAAGTTAATATCCATAAGTAGTTCCTTCTGATATTTCGAAAAGCGGGAGCAATGCCTATTCCCCCTCTTCTAGTTGAGTGCCTTCAGAACTATTTCCGTATTTCCCTTAGTCTTGTCGGTCATGCCCCCCCCTGCGCCACTTCCAAGGCGGAACGGGGGCTTCCTGCCACCACAGGCCTCGGTGCTCCCGCCGGGCGCGTTCCTCGCTTCCCTTCCAACGCTTGGCCCCATAGGCCCAAGCATGACCCATACGCACCATGTTGCCGTTAATGCTCCAGTCCGAGCGGACGTTTTGGCCTGGCCTCACCAGCACGGCCAGAAGGCGGGCGTATTTGTCTCGAGCCACCTCTTGCACGTCAACAGTCTGCCACAGGGCAATGGCCTCGCAGTGGATTCGGGCTGGTTCGCCTCCGGGTTGATCGCGCTCGGGCGCATCTATGCCCCACAGCCGAATACGGGTGCGCTGGCCATCATGGGTTTCTACGGTGACAGTGTCACCATCGGTGACGCCCACCACGCGTGCCTCCCATGCCCATGATGGCGTGGACAGCATAATGACAAGAAGCATCAGGCCAATACAGTTTTTTGCCATGCGCAAAAACCACTATTACATGCTACTTCAGCGGGGCACTGCCGGGCACGGCATCGGCCAGTTCTACCGGGGCTTGCTCCATGGGCAGATAGAGCGCGCCGGGTTTTTCCGTCTTCAGCGCCGCATCTGTGGGGCCTGCTTCGGCGGCTGAGAACATGTGCCAGCGCCAGTTGTCCTTGCCGGAAACACCTTTGCCGTCCGGCGCGTAGTCCACAGTGGCCAGACGGGCCGCGCCGTGGTTGGGGAAAAATTGCGTCTGCAGGGCCACGCTTACCATCTGCGCGCCGGTGAGCTGCGCGTGATACTTGGCCGCTGCCGCCGCCGTGGCGGCAAGCTGTTCCTTGGTGAGCTTGTTCTGGCCATGCAGGGGCTGAAGTTTGCCGTCCTTGCCCTTGGCCACGGGCACGATACGCAGCAGCAGCTTGGTGCGCCCAATGGCGGCACGGTGCTCCTTTTGTGCCAGCACTACGGCATATGGCACTGCTTTGGCTCTGGTCATATCCCAGGACAGGGAGGCTTCGGCTTGGGGAGAAGACTCTGCAGGTTTGTCGGCTGAATCAAGAGCCATGGCGGCTCCGGCCGCGGCAATGCGTTCTTCCATGGTGGCGGCGTTTGTGGTTGCCTGAAACGCAAGCAGGGCAACCAGGGCCACGAACGTGCAGAATTTCTTCACAGCTTGCCTCCTTCACGGTCAGTTGAGCGGCGCAACAAATGGGCAGCACTGGGCGTGCCAGGGGCAGATGCGGTGTGGGCAGGAGGACCGCCGCTGAACTCCATGCCTCGCTGGTCCTGGTCAGCCTGGTCGGCGACCTTGGCCAGTAACTGTTTCTGCAGGGCTATAACTTCATTCTTGCTGTCCACGAGTTCGCGCAGGGCCGCATTTTCTTTTTCTAAGGCCGGGACTGCTCCTATGTTCTGGTCAGCCTGATCTGCCGCCGACCGGATTGGCTTCAGAGCCTTTTCACAGTCGGCCTTCAGCATTTCACCTTCATCAAAATAGAGCCATTCGCGGCTTACTTGCGGAAAAATTTTAAGAATAGTTGGCAGTAGCGGCCAGAGGTTATGTTCCCTGGATTCCTTCAGGTAGCCATTTAGGGTCCGGGGGTTCATTTTCATCGCCGTACCCAATTTGACTTCTGACCCCGCCAGATCCTGCGCAATTTTTTTAACCCGCTGGTATAGCTTCATAAGATAAAATCTTTCTAGTCATGCTTATTTCTAGCTTGACTCTTTGCCTAATTTTAGTTTATCTCGAAAGAAACAAGCGAACTATTTTGCTTAATCCTTTCGAGGGTGCGAAAAATGAAGTTAGACGAAAAGATTAGCTTAACCATAAGCAAGAAGCAAGAACTGCGCATCTGGCTTTTGCGCCAGCCATGCCCGGCTGAGGGGAAGCGACTGACTCTGCAGGCATTGGCAGACGCTTTAGGTATCCGGCTGTCTACGTTGAGCAAGCACCTGGACAATCCCACCATACCCGTCGATCACCATCGGATTCTCCGAGAACGCTTTGGCATTCCAGCAGAATTACTACCAGAACCCAAAGATTTACCTCCAGGGCCGCGTCCTAAAATGATGGCGTCCGTTCATCAGTTCATGTGACCTCGTGAGTTTCAATCTTGGTACGCCATTTTTCACGCGCATGACCACGCAATTTCAGGAGGCGCAATAGCATGACTTCCAATTTCGGATTGAAAAATTACCCCTCTCTCACGGGTTACTGCCACCATCTGCTGGTGAATGTGATGCCCAACGGCCTCAACGCCAAAACCAACTTCATCCGTGTGGGAATCGAATATCAGACGGCTATGTCCGAGCTTTCACGCCAACGCGGTCACAAGTGGGGTGCGGATAATCTGCTACCCTTCATGGATATGCTGGACTGTGATGCTCCTGTTGAATTTTTGGCCGAAGAGCGTGGTGGCGTGTTTTTCAAGTTGCCGGCCGCCCAGGTGCCAACCAAAAGCATGACCATACAACTGGCCAATACCGTCAAAGAATGCAGTGAGGCTGCCGCCGTTGCCGCCGCCCATATCATCGACGGGCGGGTCACCAAGGCCGAGTTTGCCGTGTTTAAGAAGGAAAACCGCGAAGCCATCGCCGCCTTGCTGGCGCTGGAACACCTTATGGAACAGGCGTCCGTGGAGGAAAGCCGTGATGAGTAAGGCCCTCAACATTTTTCTTGTTTCCGCTGCCGATAACCTGGACACCCTGTCCAGTGTGCAGGCCGAACTTGCCGCGCATGGTCATCACGTGCGGGGGCGGGCGCTTCATACCCGAACCATGCAGGAGCGGCGGCCATTCGGCGGCATGCTCCTGGGCGAGGAAGATCAGCTTTTCAGCGAATTGGCTCTGCAGATAGGTATGGCAGATCTGTTTGTACTGGTGCCGCCGGATGATCACGATGTGGCCTGCCTGACTGGCATGGCTCATGTTTCCGGCGTCCCTGTGGCCGTCATTGGCGTCGCCCCTCGATGCTGCTTCATGGTCAAAGGTTGCGTCAGTTTCTGGCTTGAAACAGTGGATGGCTTGCTGGAAATGCTCGCGCAGTGGAGCGACCAGGGCGTCATTCCCGGGGAGGATGCATAGATGGCCGCGCGCGATGAATACAGCCGCATTCTTGTGGCTCTTGGACTGCGCACTCAGGTTGAGGTGGCTGCCCTTTTGGGGGTTCGGCAGTCGAGTATCTCCGATGCCCTTCGGCGAAACGATCCGGACGGCGTTCCGGCTGGCTGGAAGCTCCGTCTGCTGGAAACCAGGGAACTGAATCCTCACTGGATCCAGACTGGTGAGGGCCCCATGTACATGGTGCCTTCGGAGGATCGTATCACCACGGCGTCAAACGATGTTTCGGCCAAGCCGTCAACGCTCGATGAGCTGATTGCGGAGATCGGCCGACTTGTGCCCGGCAGTGTTGTCAGCCTGGCTCCGCTGTCATCGACCGCGCAGAGCCCGACCTGCAGCGCCTGCAAATAAAAATGCCCCGGCGTGATTGCAGCACGTCGGGGCCAACTCCAAAGGAGTATCGGATGGCGAGAATCTATTTTGAACAGCCCCGTGATGTCAAGCCCCTTTCCGACGCGCAGCGCGTCACCACCTATCACGTCACCATCAACGGCGAGCGCTATGCGGTGCCCACCACTCACCGGGGCATGCTGGCCTTTCTGCGCAGTGCCATGCCCGTTCCGCGTCGGCAAGAGGCCCAGGCATGAGCCTGCTGCTGGCAGGAGTCTTTATCGGCCTTGCCGTGGGCCTGGGTCTTGCGGAGCAATGGCGCGAATGGCTGCGCCTGGGACGCATGGCCCGTGAAGTGAAGGAGCGCGCGTATGACTGATTTTCATTATTCTTGCGGTGGTTTGGCTTGCGAGAACAAGGGGCCTTCCGGCCCTCGTGTGGATCGGCTGTGTCCTATATGCAACTCGTATTACCAAACAGCAGCCATGGGACTGGGGCGGCGCGAATCGCTGCTTAACCATGGCGCGGCCTCATGGCGCGCGGCATATGCCGCGGTGGATGCTCTGGGGGCGGTGGATGAGGACCGTCACGCTGTCTATCTGGCTTTTCGTGTGCTGCACCATGTTACCGCCGCTCAATACGGCCGTACCTACGGCGCGGTAGTCAAGCACTTTGGCGGGCTGTTGACCGTGCTGCCGCAACTGACCCCACACACCTTGTATCTGGAAAAGGAGTGGGAACGGATACGCAAGTGTCGCCAGTGGTGCGGGGCGAAGCGTGATCATGCCGACTGCGCATCCAGTTGCAGCCTTGCAGCCATGTACCTTCTGGATCTGAGGCGCATCGGCGGAGAACCTGCTCTCGAGCAGGTCAGGAGCCTGGTGGACGCATTCTCCGGCATGAGCGGCCTTAACCGATGCAAGGCGTTCTCGGTAATGGACGATATTCTGGGTCTTGACCCCATGGCTTGTGCAGGCCTCGGGCAAGCGGTTCAGAAATCCGCGTCCGGGCTGGAAATATCGCTCAGGTCGCGCCTGGATAGACGAATTGCCGCAGACGCCCGGCTCAGGAATACGGCGTGCCGACAAGCGGTGCAACCCCCTTTAACCCAAACGCAAGGGGCATTTCATGAGTAAGGACGTCATTAAACCCAAAGCAGAAATCAACCTTCTGGAACTCATGCAGCATCATGATGATATACAGGCAGCCTTGCGCGAATTGCTGTTCCCGTGCGCCCATTGTGGAGGAAATGCGGAAATAAGAAGCGGTTATGGCGGCAACAGCATCTATCTGAGTTGTCCCTGCGGCGTGAGCGTGAGCGGTGGCATGCTCGAAATTCTTACCGCTTGGAACAGACGGGATGGCAAGGACTTTGATTTGAATTCCGAATACGCGCAGCGCCTGGTGGCGTCAGAATCCAAATACGCAAGCTTTCGGGCTTCTGCCTTCAGAGAGTTAAAAGTGCTCCAAGACCGCATGGCAGAACTCGAAAGAGAACTCGGGAGGAAGGGCAAATGAGCACCTCACCGGAAAACCATGTCAGCCGTGAGCAAATTTCCATGAGGGAGTTTCTCGCCCGGCTTCAGGCTCAGGGGGTTCCCCCTGAGCACTACGCCTACAAGTGCGTACGGTGCGGCCATGTGCAGAGCGCTGCCTCCTTGGCCAGATACATACCAGCCGGTGATGCCATAAACGCTGCTTACTTCTCTTGCGAGGGTCGTTTCGCCAAGGGGAGCGGTTGCGACTGGACGCTAGGTGGCCTGTTTCAGATCCATAAACTTGAAGTCCTAGCGGAAGACGATGTTGTTGTTGGCATGCTGCGTACCGTTCCGGTCTTTGAGCCCGCTAGCCCGGAAGAGGCTCAAGCCCTTATGGCCAAGAGCGTTGGCAGCATTCGCAAATGCCGTGTCTGCGGCTGCAGTGATTTTCATGCCTGCCCCGGCGGATGTTTCTGGGTGGAGCCTGACCTGTGCTCCGCCTGCCAGGTAAAGGAGGCGTCCCGTGGCGAAGCCTAAGTATAATCTTGAAGATCTCCGCGCCAAGTGCCGGGGTTATGGCAACGTGGGTGTTGGCGCTCGCCAGCTTGAATTCGTTTTTTCCGAGCTGGATGCACAGAAGGACAGGGCCGATGCGGCGGAGCGCGCTGCAAAGGATCTGCAGGAACGTGTAGAGGCGTACCAGTGGCTTCGCGAGGTCGAGCAAGTCGATTTGTGGCACGGATCGCCCATCGACAGTAACTGCCTGGTCAATGCGCTGGATGATTACCGCAAGGTCGTAGCGTGCGCCGAAAAGGCTGTGGAGGGGTAGTGATGGAAAGACCTGAAATGATCATCCCCGCCCCCGTGGTTTTGCTGGGCGAAAAAGTGGAAGTTTTTAACTATCGAAAGAAACCAGGAGTATGGGAACCGGGGATATGTTCTGGTCTTGAATACAAATCCAGCATGCCCCTGCCAAAATGGCGATGGTCGTATAGTGTTGTACTTGATCGAGCGGCGAAGTCTATACGGCTTTACGTTGGTGACGACAGAATACGCCGGGCCATGTCTTGTGACACAGGAGCCTGACCATGACCACCGAGCAACGCTACCCCATACCGGAATGGCCCGGGTACACGGTTTCGCTGGAGGGCGAAGTGTACAGCCCCAGAGGCGCGGCATTGTCGTGTGATTCCCGCGGCCGCGTTGTGCTGCGCAAAGATGCGCGTAACCACCGCGTGCCCATTGGGCTCTGCCTTCGTATGGCGGGGCTGCTGCAGCATCCCCAGGCGGACAAGGCCGGCTACGATGCCTTGGTGCAGCGTTGCTACCTTCTTGAAGATGAACTCGCTGAGGTCCAGAAGCGTCTGGCCACGCACAAGGATCAGACTGCGGACATCGTGCGGCTTGAAGGTGAGCGCGACAAGCTTTTCGCGGACCTTGCCGAGGAACGCAAAGAAACGGCCGCAGCCAAGGCTCAGGCCGCCAAAGAGAAGAAAGCCAGAATTTCTGCCGGGCCAAAATCTGCGTCGAAAGATGCTGACCTGGAACGGCGACTGCGGTGGGCGCGGAAGCTCAACGGGCACCTGCTGGCTCTGATCAGGAAGCTGCGCGGCATCATCACCGACCTTGAGTCCGGAAAAAGGACGAGGGCGAGCTCGCTGCGCCTGGACGAGGACATATACCTGCAACCGCAAACCATTGATGAGCTGCCATGAAAATTTACATCGCGTCCAAGCTTGAAAATTATCTGCAGGTGCAAGCCGTTCGGGACGCCCTTATCGCTGTCGGGCACACCATCACCTATGACTGGACCTTGCACGGCTCCGTCCATGGCCAGGGAGAGGCCCGTCTGCGAGAGGTGACGGCCGCAGAGCGTAACGGCGTCCTTCAGGCTGAACTGGTGATTGTGCTGCTGCCTGGTGGGCGCGGAACCCATGCCGAATTGGGCATGGCCAACGCTCTGGGCAAGCCGGTGATCATCTTCAGCTCCTTCAACGAACCATTCGACGAGTACGAAGGCGCCACTTGCGCTTTCTACTGGAACGAGAATGTGCGTCAGGTCTACTCACATCAGGGGCAGCCTGAAATGGTCCTCCCTAACCTGATTCGCCATAAGTACGAGGTGGTTCCGGCATGAAAGAGTACCCCATTATCTTTTCCGCGCCCATGGTGTTGGCCAATCATGCTGGCCGCAAATCCATGACCAGGAGGGTGATGAAGAGCCAGCCTGTCGTGGTTTGCGGCGAGTACTACTTTCATCATCGGGGCAAGCAGTACAAAACTGGCTGCGTTGATTCGCATCAGGACGGCTCCATCATATACCCGTTGGAAATGGCAAGCTTTATCGCCGACTGCTGCCCTTATGGCCAACCCGGAGACCGGCTTTGGCAACGCGAGCGGTGGGCCACGTCCATAGCCTGTGACAAACAGCGCCCCTCCATCTTGGAAACCCCTGGTAACGGCTACGGCTGGCCTGTGTGGTACTCCGCTGACGATGCCGTGTGGTGGCGTGGTGCTGACAAAGGTGGCCCCGCTTTTATGAACAGGGGCCGGTGGCGCGCATCCTTCCACATGCCTCGGTGGGCCAGCCGCTCCCTGTATGATGTTTTGGAAGTACGGGCCGAACGCCTGCAGGACATCACAGAAGCGGATGCCATCGCCGAGGGTGTGGAACAGGTGGACCATTTCAACGGTGAGCCCGTCTACCGTGATTATTTCGAAGACGGTTACGCCTGGTCCGCTGTGGAGTCGTATAAATCACTCTGGGATCATCTGCACGGCTTCAGCTCTCCAAACGCTTGGGACAGAAACCCGTGGGTATGGGTTGTGCGCTACGCACCGACCAAGGAGGGCACACATGCTTCTTGAGACCGTAAAAATTCGTCACGCCCACATGTACTGTGGCCTTGGTGGTGGTGCCAAGGGAATGAACCGCGGGCGCGCCCAGGTGGGCAACCTTCAGGCCCAATTCGAGTGCATTGGGGGCATCGATGTGGATGCCGCGGCAGTGCGCGACTTCGAGCGACTGTCTGGAGTGCCGGGCACAGTCATGGACCTGATGGATCGTGAACAGTATTTGGATTTTCACGGCCATCAGCCGCCAACGGACTGGCGCGAGGCCGTGCCTACGGATATTTTACGCGCTTACGGTTACAGGCATCCGCACATCCTTTTCCTGTCCGCGCCGTGCAAGGGTTTTTCCGGCCTGTTGTCCGCCGCCAAGTCGCAGAGCCGCAAGTACCAGTCATTGAACGCGCTTACTCTGCGTGGCATCTGGCTTGCGTTGGAAGCGTTCAAGGACGAACCCATTGAGCTGATTGTATTCGAGAACGTCCCGCGTATCGCAACGCGGGGGCGCTGGCTACTGGATCAGATTATAGGGTTGCTGCGCGCCTACGGTTACGCCACAGCGGAAACTACGCACGACTGCGGTGAGTTGGGCGGCCTGGCTCAGACCCGCAAGCGGTTTCTGCTGGTGGCCCGGCACCGCGAATTAGTACCCAATTTTCTTTATGAACCCATCAAACGTCCCTTGCGAGCTGTCGGCGACATCTTGGGTCGCATGCCTCTGCCGGGCGACCCTGCGGCCGGTCCTATGCATCGCATTCCACGTCTCCAATGGAAGACATGGGTGCGCCTGGCCTTTATTGAGGCTGGCAAGGATTGGCGTTCCCTGAATCGCCTGGCGGTGGATGAAGGCTTTTTGCGCGACTACGGCATCGTGCCGGCAGGATCCTGGAGTGACGACATCCTGGGAGTATTGCCATGGGAAAACCATGCCATGACGGTCACCGGCAAAGGCAGTCCGACCAATGGCCGGTACGCAGTGGCGGATCCGCGCGCACATGAAGGCATGCACAACGACAGCCTGGGCGTACTCGCATTCAGCGACACGACTGGCACTGTGACCTCCCGTGGGTTCCCCCTGAACGGCAAGTTCAGCGTGGCTGATCCGCGCCTCGAAGGCGCCTTTAGGGGCAAATATACGGTCACTGAGTTTGGGGAACATGCTGGCACGGTGCTTTCGCGCAGCACTACCGCTCAGGGCTGCTTTGCGGTGGCTGATCCACGCACGGGCTATCCGGAAAGCTCTCATCAGAACATCTTCCGCATTGTGCCGTGGAAGGATCTGGCCAGAACAATCACCGGCGCCACGCATGTTGCAGGATCGGCTCTCTCCGTTGCTGACCCTCGTTATCAGGGTGAGCATCACAACAATGTGTATCGTGTAGTCTCCTTCAAGGACAACGCAGGGACCATCACGGCCGGTGGACACCCAAGCAGCGGCGGACAGGCAGTGGCCGATCCTCGGCCGGCATGGGGCAAGGATAAGTTAAATTTTCTGCGTGGCCACTACGGCGTAGTGCCCTGGAACAAGCCCTGCAATACCGTTGCCGGCAGCGCCTGCTTCGACAATGGCTACTTTTCTGTGGCGGATCCGCGTGCCCTTATGCCTGCGCCGACCGACAATTGTGTTGCGCGCATTATCGCTACCGATGGCACATGGCACCGCCCATTCACCACCCTGGAACTCGCTGCCTTGCAGAACCTCATTGATCCGGAGGAGCAGCTCGAGCTGGATGGATTGTCCGATTCCGCATGGCGTGAACGTATCGGCAACGCAGTCCCGCCGGCCGCAGCCGAGGCGATCGCCAGCGCCATGGGTGAGGTTTTACTGCTCACCTGGGCGGGAGAAACGTTTTCAATGAGCGCGCAGCCCATTTGGGTGCGGTCGGCAGTGGCCGCGCTGATGAGCGCGCAGTAGGGGGTGAATGATGCAAGGGAGAGGAATGTCGCAGCTTATCCTCCCTCCGGAAGAGGAGTTTCGCCAGCTTTTGCTTGCAAAACTGCCTCCGGTTATTGCCCGTAAAGATGTCGAACGGCAAATCGGCGGCATCATTACCATGAAGACTTTGGCCAATGCCGATTCTTCCGGCACAGGTCCATTGGGGGCATATTTGGTAGGGCGTAGCGTGGTCTATCCGACAGAAGCGTTGGTGCGATGGATCATCGACCACATGGGTGTTGACCGCCTCAAGGCGAATTTTAAAGAGCTTTAGGAGGCTTTAGGTCGTGAACTGCTTGTCGCGTGGCGTCAGGTATCAAATGGGCATACCGCATGGTCATGGTGATGGTTTTATGCCGCATCAGCCTCTGGATGCGGTATATGTCGGTACCGCCGATGGCCAGCCAACTGGCAAAGGTATGTCGGAGGCTGTGAAAAACGATGCGGCGGGCTCTGTCGTCAGGTTTGAGCCCGTCATTGAAGCCGAGGCTGTCAACAAGGTCTCTGAAGGCATGTGTGAGGTTACAGCGCGTAAATTGGCCCAAAATAGGGGGGAAAACGAGTCCGACATTTCCCTCTTTGCGAATACGTCGGCGTGCTTTGAAAATGGTCAGCGCCGTATCGTTCAGCGGCACTTTGCCGCCGGGCTTTCTGTGTGCTTCATCGCGTACGGTCAACATCGCGTGGGTCATGTCCACGTCTGGCCACTCCATCCGGCGGAGCTCGCCCAAGCGAAGGCCGGTGTTCAACGACAGGACAATACAGTCGTGCATATCACGGTTCGAGAGCTTTTTTGCCGCAGCGATAAGATCTTCAGCCTCCTTGGCGGTGAGAAAGCGCTCACGGGCATTACGAATTTTGGGCACCTTGACGCCCAGGACTGGGGAAGGGCCACTGAAGACTTTATGGCCATGCAGTTCTGTCTCGCTGGCCAGGTTGTAAAGGTGACTGAGGATGCCACGATATTGCTTGATAGTCGAAGGCGCAGCGCCAGAGTCTACAAGCGAGTCAATGATCGTCTGGATGTCGTCACGCGTGATAGAGCGCAAGGGCCACGGGCCGAGGGGCTTTCTGAACACCTTATTGAAGCGCTGCTCATCCGTGAGCCAGCTTCGCTTGGTGCGCTTTGCATCGGGGAGATAGTATTGCTCAAAAAAGTCCTGCAGAAGCATATTGGATGCATGCTCTTCAGCCGCCTCCTTCTCAGCCGCCGCACGCTCCTTGGCGGCATCCTCCCGCATTTCTGCAAGGCTAAGAGGCCCCTTTCCTGTTTTCTTATTTTCTTTTATCTTGGACAAGATCTTGTGGGCTTTTTCCGCATTCCAGCCTTCAGTGGCCCATCCCGTTCCCTCTTCAACAGTGCGCCCATCGTCTTTGTAGCGAATCGAAAAGTATCGATCCAGTTGCCCGTTTCGTTGCTTGCGGGTAGGATGTTCGCGGTATCGCACACCAGGGTATTGGGTTTTGATTTTGGGTCTGCTCATGGCCCCACCATAGCCCCACTTTTGGGGGCCGTCAAAGGATGTCAGGGGAATGAGTATATATGCAATCGTGCTGTTTTCATTGCCCAAAGGAAATCAGGGGAATATCATAATCAGATTCAGGGTCTAGTTCTCGCAAGGGAGTGGGAGTTCGAGTCTCCCCTTCGGCACCATAAATAAGCAAACAAAGCATGAGGTTACAGTAACACGCTGTAACCTCCTTTGTTTTTCAGAAGCTGATTTTCAAATCTCGCCAGTATGGCCAACAGGCCTCATACTGTCACACAAACCTGTGCCACAAACTGTGCCACAAAACTGTGCGAGAGAATGCTATGTCAGCGTCAATTTCACATCAGCTTCCCCCCACTCCATCCCCACGACAAGCCTCTCCGCTTAAGGCTGTTAAAGAACGCCTGCCTTCATATCTTTATTTGCGTGAAAAAACGTATTACTTTCGATTTAGGGTTCCTCAAAGGCACATATCCCGGTGTTCTTGTAAAGAAATCCGGCTATCACTTCATACCGACAGCCTTAAGGAAGCTAAACGCAAATCAGCCCTTGCGACGATCTCCATTCATAGGCTTTTTCAGGAGAAAGCGATGGTTAGCCCTGATGACATGTCAAAATTACGAGATTACATACACAACAAAACTCCTGATTTTGTGGAGCCGGTGGTCGATTATCCTACGACAGTACATGCCCTTCACTCATGGTTAAATGCCCATGGGCATGATTACACACTGAAGGAAGTTGCTGCCCCCTTAAACATGCAGTTCCCCTGCATGGCTCTACCAGAATTCTCGCAGGAACGCTTATCCATATTTTTAAAAAATAGCTCTGCCGACTGCGTACTTTCTTTTGGTGACATCAAAAAGCGCCTTGCGGGCTATTTCCGTTACGCACTTGAAAATGACGCACAAAATCCCGATTCACGCACGCAGTTAGAAAACAGAGTGCTAGAACAGCCCATCTTCGACATGCATACCCCAAAAGACATGGGGATAAGCACAAAATTCTTATACATGGCCATACAACAACAGTGCCGTGCGGCCATTGACTCCCCCCCTTTACTCTGCCTGGCAGCATCCGACTTTCTTGAGCAACTTATTTCCTTGAGTCTTTTTGACCGAAAAGAAATATCAAGGGAAAATTATCTTCAAATAGTAAATGAATACTGTAAATTTTCTGTACAATACTATGATGCTCTGCTTGCAAGGTTAAGTAATGACTACTCAAAAGAACACCATCTGTTATCACTCCCGTATGAACAGTACCCAAAGACTATAGAACTGGCACATCTCGCCACTCCAACAAAAAAAGAACGTTTGGAGAGAAGAAAAACTAAAACACTCTCAGTATTTTTAGATACTTATCTACAGACTAAAGTTTCAGATGGCAAAAAAAATGAACGTTATACCCCTGAGCTAAAAAAACATATTGAGCTTTTCATTAAAGCAATCACTGATAAGCCTATTGATATGTATGTTCGTGATGATTTTCGTAACTTTCGAGAATTACTCATGAAACTTCCACCTAATTTCACAAAACGCAAAGATTTACGCGATAAAACGATACAAGAAATTGTTGGCATGCATCATGAATATACACTGCAAGAAAAAACAATAAACACTTATCTTGTGGATATTTCTGCGATGTTTAATTGGCTTGTAACAGAGGGATATTTAGAAAAAAACCTTGCCACAAAGCTTACAATAAAAGAAAAAAAATTAGAAATTGACTCTCGAGAAGCCTTTAGCCTTGATGATTTAAAGAAAATTTTTAAGAGCAGTCATTTTGAATCATATAAAACAAGCACAACCCCCTCCAAATACTGGGTTCCATGGATAGGTTTGTATACAGGCATGCGAGTTGAGGAAATCTGTCAACTGCATTGTGCTGATGTGTATCAGATTGATGGCCTATGGGTGGTTGACATAAACAACCGGCCGGATGACAGCGGTCTTGATGACAAAAAACTTAAAACAGCGAATGCAAGCCGCATCATTCCATTACATAAGCACTTAGAAGAATTAGGTTTTCTACAATATCATGCAAAAATGAAAGAAGCTGGAGTTCGTTTGTTCCCGGATCTCAAGGCTCTTGGGGAGAGAAAACAGTATGCCAAAATCATCAGCAAGGATTTTGGCCCGTTTATTCGTCGCCTAGGCATTGAAGGAAAAAAAACATTTCATTCTTTGCGCCATACATTCAGCGACTTTTTCAAGAAAAAAATGATGCACACCCCCATATTTGAACAAGTCTTTGGACACACGCACGAAACGCTTGCAGCGCGTCGATATGGAAGCAGATTTACTTCGCAAGATTGCTACGACAAATTGATTTCTCTCATAAATTATGGATTGCAATAGCAATTATGTAACTGCGGCCTAACAGTGGCCGAAGACAGGGCACTCTGGCTAGCCCAAGGGCGGTATACCCATGAGGCTATCATCTTTAGTTTTGCAGCTGGCTGGTCATAGGCAAAAAATTTTGCTCACTTCTAAACTGATTAATGTTAACAAAATCACCTAAAATAATTTGATTGGGGGAAAACCATGTGTGAAATAAAGCTTCCTGACAGTATTGAGCATGAAATATTTATTAAATCTGAATATTTAAAAAGGCACTTCGAAAATAATGCTGACCCTAAAATGATATCCTGGCTAGAGGAAGAATGTTTTTCGCCTCTAAAAATATTTTCAGAGGACATTCTGTGGAAAATTATTATTATTAGAGAATGCATAGTAAAGCATGAAAAGGAAAAACTTGGTGAACGATACAAAGAATCTATTCCAATCCCATTTGACCTGAAATCATTCACTCCATGGATAGACAGACTTCTTGAAATTTCTGAAAAATATAAGATTTATGCTCCAGAATTACTTTTTCCTCTAGATATGAAAGAAGCTTTAGAAGCAGTGAAAAACAACATACCTCTCCCCAAGCAACGCCCCTTTGATGACGAGCGAAGTCGTGAAGCCATATATCAAGAGTATGGTTACAGAACATACGAAAAAAGCAAACGCCTAACAATAGAACTTGATTTTTCAGATACGCATGTTTCGAGCCACCTAGCCGCACAAAGAATTTTTTTTGAAATCGCAATATTTAAACTAACTAGTGGAATCTCGTTGACAGATAGTGAAAAAATGCAGCTAGCCTCACTTGTAGCTTCTGAAAAAAGCGGAAAATTTCGTTCTTCTTCATTTTACAACAGGCTCATTGGGCTCTTTGCATGGGATATGAAAAAAGAATTTTGTTTAGGATTTAAGGAAATTCGAAAGCTGCTTACTGACATGAATCTCTACATGTACGACAAAAATTTTTGTTTGAGTGCAAAATGCAGAGACTGTGAATCTCAAGACAATTGCATTAAATCCCTTATTAATAACTATAGAATTGCCGCACATTCCATAAAATCTATGAAACTTATTCCAACTTCTTCAAAATTGGATAAAATTTACCCCAACCCTAAATCTCCATTTTTACGGCGCCACCCAATTTCTCTATTTGAATAAGTGTCTTGACGTTGAGAAGAGGACGAAGCTCACTGGATCTGTCGGCGCTCCATAACACTGCCGGATTGTGATGGTCACTGGGCTTGTCTTGGCCGCATTGATGAAGGTGGTGCGTTTCTACCACCCACCTGTGGGACTGATTCTGCATTCGGATCGCGGTAGCCAGTATTGTAACGCAGCTTACCAGAAAAAATTCCGTGCATATGGTCTAGTCTGTTCCAAGAGCAAAAAAGGAGATTGTTACGACAACGCCCAGATGGAGAGCTTTTGGGGCTTGTTAAAAAATGAGTTGGTCCATCAGAAGTGGGTTCACTTCTGTGGACTGTGGCTGCGATGCCTTAAGATCGAAGAGTAGACAAACTTAGCGCAGGAGGTCGACAGGCACAGACATAAAAAAAACCTGCGTGTGCCGCTTGTCTTTAAGGCTTCCATCGGCATAGGGACAGTTGCGAAGCTATCCACAGGCGTTGACCTCGGCAACAGGCCTTTGATCCAATAGGGTGTCCACCCTCCATGGAGTCATAGCTAGGAGCTCATCAATTGATTAAGCTTGCTGAAGGACTACGCCTTTTTGCTCCTACACTGAAAAATGATAGCTAGCTTAACACACTGAAATTGCTTGCTACAATTAAAATCAGGGGCGATTTTTCGTGGCATTTCTAAGGCAAATCTGACAGAACTCAGAGGAACTTGGCATTCAGCTTCGAGCAAATAGTCTGGAAATCCAGCGCAAATCCAACGCAAATCCAACGATTGACATTCCTAATAAGTTCCCCCGAAATACAAAGCAGTATTCCGGGGGAATGCTTGCTGGCGGTAGCCTAGAAGGTGCGCTTGTGAGCGTAGTATGTTGCCTTCCCCTGGCCTTCTCGTGTGATCACACCCATTTCGGTGAGGTTATTCAGAAGAAGGCGGGTTTTGTCAGCGCTAAACCTAGATTTATTTTGTATTTCTCCGCGCTTGGCTGAGCCTGTGTTCAGGATTTCGAGTATTACCCGCTCATCAGGAGAAAGCGCGTGTAAGATGGCTTGCGGTCGTTCGCTGAAGGATTCAGAATCTTGTTTGGTTTTCAATGGCAAAGGCTCATTGGAGTTAGCTGCCTCATTATGGCTATTGGGGAGTATAATTTCTTTTCCATCTGCACCTGTAGTAGCAAGATAGTCCCAATCTGAAGCTCCTAGCTTTAAATGTAGCCAGAAGGTCTTTTTTTCGAGAACCGGTGCAGCTTTGCTTGCATCGAATCGTAACCCCACGGTCAGTCCATCCTGCGCTGCTGCAAATTGAACTCTTTTAGTCCCAAGGTCGTTGTTTAGGATCTCAGTACTACTCACAAGTCCAATAACCGTTCTGGCAAGAGTCGCGAAGATATGGCTGCCACGAATCTTAGTGCTGTGGAGCTTGCCCTCTTCATCTTCTGATTTGTGATGGACAAGTACCACGCACATGCCGTGTTTCTGAAGGGATTTTACCCAGTCAAGCACCACACGAGCCCAATTGCCATGGGCAACAGTATCCCCCATCAAGGCTGTGAGGTTGTCAAGAAATACAAATCGACACTTATGCTTTAGGAGATAATCGGTTAATCCTTCTCTGAATGCTGAATCCGTCAGCGAGAAAGTGCTACAGAATTCCGGAAGATTCGGATCGAACATAGATATGCCGAAAAAACGATGTCCAAGTTCACTAACAAGTTCGTGCTGATCCAAATTGGCACAATATTCGTCATGTGGAGTTTCTGCGTCGATGTAGGCGACATTACCAGCGTCTATTCCAGTACCCGAGAAAAGGGGCCATCTGACATTGCCTTTTATGATAGCTCGGCAGCACGAAAGGGCAACCTGTGTTTTCCCCGCCCCTTTCATTCCTGCGAGCAGAACATAATTTTCAGGGCGCATTGTGTGATAGAGTGAAACATCCTCCAACCTTAAAGCCTTTTCAGGGGAAAACGCTGGATCGGCTTGTGGGAGAGCAAGATTTTGCTCAGCAGAAGCCTCAGGGCTCATAGCCTTTGGCTTTTTGAAAATACCCAAACTCTGGCCCCATTCGATGAACTCCTCATAGGAAATGGCTTGCTTGATTACCTGCTGTATCAGCCACAGTGAGCGCTCCACTTCATCAAGTACCACGATGCAATTCAGCAGTTCGGCTTCAGTTTCGGCGACACTCTCTCCAGGCTTTTTCAAGTCGCCGTTAGGTGGTGTGTGAAGCAGGAATCCAGAGTATACGCGAAAGCTTTTAGCCTGTGCGCCTATAGTGTAATCCTTGTATTGCTTGATCATCTCCATGCATGCTTGGTTCGGGGCGGGAACAAACACCACGTTGTGGCCGTGAAGGTAGCTCCACGGGAGCACGGAGAGGTCGCTTCCAAGGTGCGCCGTGACTATGACCGTATCAGGAGTATATCCACGAGTTGTGTCCAGCATACGTTGAAGGGCAAGCGCGGTTCGCATGTCTTGACAAAAAATGATCGGAGCAAAAGGATACTTATCCATCAGATGCTGGTTAAAGAAATGGGCTGTTGGCTTGTATTTTCCCATGCATAATACACAGCGTCCAACTGTCGCGGGAAGGCAAAAGTCATGCCCATTTAGCCGGTAGCGGAGAATGGCACCAATGACCTGCCCGGCATTGCCATAGATATACGTTTTATCCACCAGTTCCGCACAGGCCACACCTTTAGGGAGTCCTGGCATGTGAAGTACTTCCGGTATGTCTTCTCCTAGTTGTTGAAATGTTCCAAGTGATTCGGCAGTATGTAGATCACTGGAAAGCCGCGTGAGGTTATAAAAATCCATGCCCACAATTTTAGCCAAAGTAGCCAGAGCGTCCATTCTGGGTAGGTTAAATATAGAGCTAAGCAGGCTCAACCAGGAGTATCCTGTAATGCTGCCAAAGTTTATCTTCCAGCACGGCTTGCCATTAGTGTCAACCGAAATATCGATCTGTATGTCTTTGTCCTTGATGAGCGCTATCGCCTTAATATCGTTATCTTCCTCCTCTAAAAACTTACGGGTAGCCTCACGTTCAACTAGAACTTCAAAAATAGCTTCAAGGACAGTTCTATCCTCCATTCCGTTATTATTTGATATGTTAGCGTGACCGATCGCGGCTTCACAAGAATGA
Source organism: Desulfovibrio faecalis (assembly GCF_053570625.1). Classification (NCBI taxonomy): domain Bacteria; kingdom Pseudomonadati; phylum Thermodesulfobacteriota; class Desulfovibrionia; order Desulfovibrionales; family Desulfovibrionaceae; genus Desulfovibrio; species Desulfovibrio faecalis. The sequence goes on along the minus strand of NZ_JBRBQR010000001.1, from coordinate 1,490,900 downwards.
AAGACGTTACGCCTTCCGTGTAGGTCAATGTTAACCTTAGATGTGGCTGAATTGTGCGATGAAGGCCACTTGGTGATAAGATGTCGGAAGTCAGATCGTGTCGTATGATTAGTTGTGCCGTGATGGTGATAGTTACATGTTGGGGTGCACGCCCACAGTGGTGGCAATGCAGAACTGGTAGTAACATCCAGCGTTGCATCTTTTACAGGTACAGGAGTATTGCGATGTTTTTCCTGCACTCCTCCAATAGTGGCAGAAGAACATTCGCCGAGGGTAATGTTCATCCCAAATTTTTTTGCAATCTTATCCAACCCAAGATGGTTATTCATGAGTTTCTCCATGTACGGGATTGGCTTTTACCAATCCCGTACCGTTAAGTTGTAGCTAGTTCACTTCAATGGTGATGACAGATATTTTTATTGGCTTACCCCCAAATCCAGCGTTGCCGATAGCTATGAGAGCGGCCTCCAAATTTTTTGTGGAACCGTTCTGGATGACAACAGGTACAACATCATCACAGCTAGAACGAGCAGGCATTTCCTTGTCATTTTGGCCATTATTCATAAGGTCTCCCAGCATGCGCCTGCCGCTCCAAGGATTAGGCAGGGTGAAAATGTATTGAAAAGTCCAGCCAACGTTGTGCCGCTTTACACAACGTGTGCGCAGCCAAAGAAGTGTCGGTTCAAAGCGCCGTTCTCTAAAATCCTCCTTTTGGTTTTCATAGCAGCACAGAGAAAAAGAGAAAAAGGGGGATAAGCTTTTTTGCTTATCCCCCCAGAGCTAATCCGGAACAAATTTAAAAAGAGCACCTCTGCTATCCTATGCTACTGCAAGTTGGTAATGCGCAAAAAATAGAAACATCGTTGCCCATTGCGACCTGAATAAGATTCATATTTTTTCATAAAATTGCACAAAATCAATAAGCGAGATAAAAACGCCCCTGTTTCGCCGTTTTTTCCTTGAAAACATTACAACCCTAAAATACCAACAATTTTTTTGGGTACTTATCAGTGATTTCATCGTTTGAAGACTGAGGTGATCGCGGAAAATTGGACAGACAGGGAAGCGGGAATATCCCCGCTTCCCATAAGGTTTCTGTCTGTAGCCCCCTGCTTCTATCCTCCTTCGGGCAGTTCCAATTTTTCCGGCTCGTCTTCAATCTCTTGGTCAGCTTTCCTGTTATCCAATTCTACGGCCACTGCCGCAGCAGTGAATACGCCGATTATCCCTGCTAGCGCTCCGCCGATAAATACCCATGCCTTACTCATAAGGGCTCCATTTAGTTGTGATATTGCGAAAGATAAGAGCAACCTCCTATCTGCCTAATCATCCATACTGTCTTTGACAATTTGCAAAACAGCTATGGCAACTGCAATCCAACCAGTATAATTCATGAAGCCTCCACTACTTTTAGCAGCGCGGGATGCGCCGTTTTTTGTTAAACACAAAGAAACTGAATAACCCCGTCCGGCACCTAGGGCTAAAATCGAGGGGGACCATCATACCGCACAACCCTTGAGCAATGCAGTCTGCAGCATTGCAAACATTGCTGGCACCAGATCAGGTAAATCGTTGACCACCCTGCTTGTGTGCGGCAGCAGATGCGTGATGTGTTCATCTCGTATGCCAAGACCATAAACTTCAAAGCCAAGTTTTTGCGCCACCCCGATGGCATTGTTTGCAGCCAACTGGTTATCTGGCATGCCATCCGTGATAACCAGAATAATCTTGCGCCGCTCTTTGAGGGGCAACATGGTTTGCAAAACCCACCACACGGCTCCAGCTAGGGGAGTCCCTCCAGAAGCCCGAAGGTCGAACATATCTGGCACTGCCTGCCCGTGCCGCATGATGGGGAATACTGAATTGGTTTCCGTGACTGCGGGAAAAGCTGTTACTGCAGGGTTCACGCCACGGATATGCCTCAGCGCGGTTGCCGCAGCAAAACAGGCCCGATTGGCAAGATTAATCGGTGCGCCAGCCATGCTGCCGCTTACGTCCAGCAGGACATGGACAGCCGTATTGAGGCCCAGTTGCAATGACTCTTTTTGGAAAACACGAGCATTGCCAACCTGCAGACGGTGTAGCGAATTGGCGTGCAGAGCCCCTCTACGCCCGATACTGCAACGCCTTTGTGTTTGTGCCTGCAGAAAACCCTGAAGGCGAGTGCGCAGGGCAATGCTGGTCTGAAGGGCTTGCAGCTTCTGCTCTGCTGGCAAGGGGGCTGCTTGTCGAGTGCCATCTACCGCCACAGTCAGAGCGTCACTGGCAAATTCTACGCTGCTATTGGCAAGCTCAATCGCCATGATTTCGCCGAGTTGCTGGGGTAGATCCTGCGCCTCCGCATGAAATAGAGCTTTAAGTGGTAAAGCACTCAAAGCCCTTAGCGGTTGGACCGTTTCAGCTTGTTGGTCGATTTGTGAAATAGAATCGTTGGTCTTCTTTGTAGGCTGCGGCATGTCGCCTTGATCGTTTTTGTCCGTACACTTGCTGGTTGCCATTGGCTGAGGCGGTTCCCACTGCCGGATGCACTGAGCGATTTGGCGAGAGTATTCGACTGCTACCTTTGTATCCGGGCAATGCATGTAGACCTTGACCAATATGGCATCCAGGGTCTCTTTCAATCCGGGGAAGTGCTGCTCCATAATGCTCGCAGCGTTTTGGCGTGCCGAGTTTACTTCTTCCACATCCCAGGCTCGCACTGTCAACAGCACATAGTCCAAAACAGCAAGGGCCGGGGAATCATCCCCGGCCCTTGGCTGTGCTTGCTCCACAAAGAATCGTCGTATCAACCAGTTCAGATTTCTCCGGCAGCCAGGAAAAATGCCTGACAGCTTCTTTTCAACACGCCAGTCCTCAAGGCAATTTAGCAGGTTGAAGGTTACAGGATCTAGATTGGCGGCTTGTAGCACGCTAAAATCAGTGTGCCGGATATGACCGGATTCATGATCCACAAACGACCTCGCCAGAGCCAATAATTCCGGTTCACAATCAATGGGCAATGATGGCAGATGGATAACGTTACCGTTGGTGCAGGCCTCCTTGCCGCCAATACGTACCTGCACCCCATAGCGGTCGCCAAGGATGGACGCCAGCAGGGGCAGACAGTTGAGAACGTCTTTTGTTCGAATCATGGTACCCCACAATAAGAAAGCCCGACATCTCTGCCGGGCTACTGTTTGGGTTTGTTTTGTATTTCTACAAGCGTTCGCAAATCGTTTGCCATCGTTCGAAACCGGTCAGTCGGTGGCAGCTGAAGCCAGAGAATGATGAGCATGAACAATTTGTTAGAATCAGCTATTATGCGTTGGCCGTTTATACGCAAGAAGACTGAGCAGGCTGCGAAAGCTGTTCGTTTGTTCCCATCCATAAAAGGGTGGTTAATCAGCAGGCTTTCCATGAGCGCACACGCTTCTTCAACAATATCAGAATAGTACCCGCTCTGTGGACGATATGCCGCAGATTCCAGGCCTCCCATATCCCGAATGCCCGCCATGCCACCATATTTCTCGATAAGGATGGCGTGCATGCCTAGAATGTCGGCAACGGTCAGATAGTCCCGATTCATTTTGCCAGTTCTCTATAAAGGGCATCATGTTCGATCATGCTGACTTCAAGGGCATCGAGAACATGCCTACGCGCTGCAGGGCCTCTACGGTTTTCAATGTATGCACGAACAGCATCTTCCAGAACTGCCTGAATCTGACGGCCATCTTGCTGGGCAACAATTTTTAGGCCTTCGTAGAGATCGGGTTCCATCTGGCTGGCAAACTTGACCCGTTTGGTTGATACCTGTGTCATAGGCAGCTCCTTTTTAACAACGCTAGTTTGGGCAGTGCACGTCGTCAAGAAATTTCTTGATTCTACCACAGACCCAGGCTTGGGATCGCAGGATGCGACAACGATCTGTCAACTGCAGGGATGTCGGGCAGAATGGGCTCGTCATCATCTCCATCAACCACACCCTCTATCTGCATCGCGTTGTCATCCTGTACTGGCATAGTGCATGGTACGGCGAGCAGCGCATCCAGTACAAAGGCCGGGCCGTAGCCCTCAATAACTTTTTGGGCGTGGCCCACAAGAGCCGTACTGTCCTTGAGCAGGCAGACCAGCCCCTGCAACAGCAGCAGGTCTGTGCCGGTGATGTTCCCTTTCTTGGGCATACGCAGCAGTGCAGCCTGCACGATGTCAGCCACCGGGGCCACATGCGGCTCTACGAAAGATAAACCCGTGAGCTTGGCATGCAGGGTACGTAGCGGAGAGAGCGCCTTGTGGGTTACCTCCGTCTTGCCGTGATAAACCCTGCGCCATATATCGTCGGCAGACTTGGCCACCTCATCAAACAGGGTACCGCCGAGGCCCTGCACCTCTTCCGCCAGCCCGGCTTCCAGCACAGCGGTGTTGTCTGTGTGCTTCTCAAGCGGGGCGACCTTATACAGCTGCCAGCAAAAATCCATACGGGCGCGTACATAGTCAGGCCCTACGAGGGAGTTTCGAATAATTTCGCCCCACTGATGGTGCTTCTCAATCCATGCCTGCACATTTTGGTCGTAGCCAGCCAGAAAAGCTTCCTTTTCTTTCTGGAATTCGGTGCGGATGTTGAGCAGCTCCTGCACGATTTCGCCGGCTTTTTCTTCAGGGATAGCCCAGCCAGACATGAACCGTACGCCGTGACGGTCAAGGTAGTTGAAGGCGCGTGCCTTGAGCGTGCCGAACACCTTGAGGTTTTCCGGGTCGGCAATGCGCTTTGAGCCCAGAGAAGCCAGATCTTCAGGGGGTAGCTCTGCACCACCCAGGTCTTCCTGACACATTTTGCGACGGGCAGACCACAAGCTGACGTTAAGGTTGAGAGCTAACAAATTGTCCAAAATGCGGATGTCAGAAACAAGCTGTGTCATTATAGCCTCCTATATTGCGCTGTTGGTATATGTCGCGTTGGGACCTTCAGCCTCGACCTGCTGTGGGAACATGCGCTGAGCCAGTTCATGCAACATGGCGCGGGTTTCACGGCTTGCACGGTAGGCCAGCGCCCGGTCGAGGGCGTAGGTGATAGGCTGTACGCCTTGATGGGCCAGAGGCTGAAAGCGTACGGTCAGATCTCCCCAGCGCAGCAAACTGCGCGTGGAGAATGTTACTTCAATGGTATTGGTCAGATTGTTGGTAGAGGACTCGCCCATGAACAGTTTGCGAACCTCATTGGCATAATCCACCATGGTGGCGCACAACGATTCGGGCAGCGAAGGGAAGCGCCGGGCAAGAAGGCTTTTTTCCACATCGGCAGATGGGTAGCCCACTTCGCAGATAGTGAAGCGATCCAACCATGCAAGGTTCTGCCGCTGGGTGCCCTGGTAGAGGCCGGTGTCATCACCACCGCCATTGGTATTAGCCGTGGCAACCAGACGGAACATGGGGTGAGGCACAATCAATTCCCCGCCGTTTTCCGCTATGCACAAGGGGGATCCGTCCAACACGCTGTTCAAGCCTGCCGCAATTTCAGGTGATGTCAGGTCAATCTCATTCAGCAGCAAAAGTGCGCCGCAGCGCATGGCAAGCGCAAGAGGGCCGTATTCAAAGATCATGTTGCCGTTTTTGACCGTCAGATGGCCAACCAGGTCGGCAAACTCCAGCCGTCCGTGCCCGGTAACCTCAAAGACGGGATAGTTAAGCCTAGCTGCCAGCTGCTTGATGCAGCTAGTCTTCCCACAACCACAAGGGCCGAAGACGTACAGTGGTTCCTGTGGGTTGAGAAACCAAACCACAACATCGCGGCTGGACTCATGGAAAATATAGTCGTGGTCAATGGCCGGGGTGTAGGCCGAAGGAACGGCGTAGCCCCTGACTGTGGTGCCAGAAGGGTTGCCGCTGAAAACCTGCCCGGCATCAAGGTCGCTGGGTTTCAGGTTACTAAGTCCTTCGATCAAATTTGTATTCATAATTGCTGCTCCTTAGATACAGAAAAAGCCCGGCTCCTTTTAAGGGAACCGGGCTCTTCGAAATATGGTATCAGTCTGGCTAGGATGGTTTTTTGTGTAACTATAGGGAATTGTCTGGCAGGTGAACTTCTGCGCCCTCAGACACCGAGACGGTTTCCGTATGACCATCAGGGTAACGCAGGGTGTATTGCCCTTGTTCATCCAGATAGTTCAACGGAATGCCTTTTTTAAGCTCAAATTCAAGAATAACATGCTGATTTTCAATGGCAGTTGCAACCAGCTCTTCAAGGGCAAGTGGCATAATGTCTCCGTTGCACTGCTGACAATTTGCCTATCAGGAAAGAGTGTTCTCCTTATGACACTATTCGTCAGAGGGCATACGTCGTAGGGCTTGTCGATATGCCTCAAGGCGTTCACGCTTGCCAATGGAGATGACCGTTACAAAGAGAATGTCATCATTCACCTTGTACACCAGGCGATACCCAATGGAGCGCAATTTGATCTTGTAGCAATCACGCATGTCTGACAGAGCAGATGAAGGAACTCTCGGCTGCTGTAAACGTTCTACCAGTTTCTTTTTAAACTGTTCTCTGATGCTGGCATCCAGCTTTTTCCATTCTTTCAGTGCTAGCTCATGAAACTGCAGACTATAGCTCATCAAGCGTTACCTTGACAAAGGGGCCATCCTCGCGCTTTTCAACAATTTTTCTGTCTTCAAGATCTTCGAGAATTCCGAGGATTTCTTCGTAGTGCTTTGCGGACAACAGGTAGGCCTCTGGCTTGTTATGGTTCAAAACTGCCACCGGCGCATCCTTGGCAGTTGCCAGGACATTCGCAAAGTTCCGTTTGAGTTCTGTGACGCTAACGGTGATATTGGAGTGTATGGAATCCATGAAATCCTCCAAGTTGGATAAATTCGATATCTTTTATCGCATCAAATTTGGCATCAGTCAATAAGGATCAGTCCGCTGCAATTTCCCGGGTAATTCGCACCCGCTGCGGATTGCACCAATAACTACCGCGAGTTTCAATGTCGTCATAATCTTCGCCAAGACGGATGAACAGGAAGTCTTCGTGGGGCAAGTTGTCCATGAGCTTGCCAACAAAAGCGATTTCATCAAATTCATCGTACCACTTTTCCCCCTCCCACAGAAAGACAACGGAGCCTGAGCCTTCATCGATTTTGTTGGGTTCGCCACCTATGAGCATCTTGATTGCTGCAAAGTTGTCGGGATTGTTCTTTTCTGCCTCTGCAAGAGCTGTTTTTAACTGATCCATGCCATTTTTTGTCAGGCACAGGGCCACGTCAGAATAATATCCCATGTAGATCTCCCGAAGTTCAGTTTATGGGCGAAATGCTCAATTTTTCGAAAGGTGAGCCCGTACGCTCACAGCGGGCCAGTAAGGTATCTACGTCGATGCCTCCCAAGCGCTCAGCGTTAAAAATCTCGGTCAACTCCTCCCGCAGGGCATCTTTGTCCAAAGTGGTGCGCCCTGCCGCCACGGACATGCGGAAGCGGTAGTTCCCCGTGTCGACCCAATCCCGTGTGCCAGCCTGGCGGTGAACCAGCTTGAGAACCGTTTCCATCTCTTTGATTTCCTTTTCTAAGGCAGTGCGCTGCTCCTTGAGGGCAGCCAGCTTTCCCAGAGCTGGTTCCCATTGGGGCATTTGCACTCCCTGTGGAAATTTTGGGCAGTCGCCGTTGTATTCGCAGTACGAGCACAAAGGATAAAAGCCCTGAGCGCAATCCACCTGTGCCAGGGTTATGCTCCCTGATCGAAATGCTCCAAGCTCGCCCCACAGCCGCGCAGCATGATCAAGGGCCGTATTGAGCATGGCCTGATTGAAGCCATAGGGGCCGAACGCTTTAACCTCTTTCATGGAAAGGCACAGCAACCATGCCTCCATACTTGCCTCGGTAGTAGTTGCGGGCAGATGAAGACCAAGTTGAGCACGACAAAGTTGGGGGAAGGTCATTTTGTCATGCAGAAGCGTACCGTCCCCAGCACGAAGGCTGAAGACGGGATTGCTCCATGCTTTTGTCAGAAGACCGATTTGCCCGTGCAGTTGCAGCAGGTGGGAATCGTGCGGGGTGCCGGGCAGCTTGTCGGTGCTTTTCACTTCCAGAATCCGTATGGCATTAACTGGCGCACCCCAGACCAGCACAAAATCAAGATGAGCCTTGATAGGTATGCCTTGATGCTGCCAGTTGATCTCAAGCTGGGGCAGTACATGGAGGCCAAGTGATACCAGAGCTTGCCCAACCCCAGATTCGAACCAGTGCCCGCGCTGCAACGTAAGCAGGCGTTCCAGGCTATTTGTGGTGGGCAGCACCTTTCTGGCCAACGCCGCCCGTGGGCATTCCCAGTGCTGGCCGATGTCGCTCATACCAATGTAGCTGGAACGGTCGCCCAGATGGGTAAGCGTGTCTTTGTGGGCAACGGCTTGCAGGCCCTGCCTGATTAGTGCCTTCAATCCTTCTGTGCGGTCTATCTGCTCCATGGTTTAGTCTCCATAAAAGCGAAAAGGCCGCCATCAGGCAGCCCTCTCACTCGGTATTTTTATTTTTGCTATGCGGCATCAACATACTTCCACCACAATTTTCTCTGCGGGTTCCAGCGGAAGCCCGAACCGGTCAGTAATTCCTTTTTGGCCTGCGTGTTGCCGGTGGCAATGATGCAAGGACGTCCGTCCTGGGCTGTAACTTGCTGGTAGGTGACACCTTCTAGCGACGGGAGATTTTCAAGGCTTGCTGGCGGTCGATTTGAGGGCGCTGAATGTCCGGTTGCAGTAGATGGGCCGCGTTGACGCGCTTTTTGTAATTCAGGGGGGATTACGGGCAATTTAGGCCGTACAGGCGATTTTTTGCCATTTTTAGCCCCTTCGCCATCGTCATCTTCAGTTACCATGCCCAACATGGCGGTTAGAGCGTAGCGGCGAGCATATGTAATTGCCGATCCCATGCCCTGCGGGTCGGCTTTGGGCAAAGGAACAACAGCAAGGGAACTTTGCCACTGACCAGACTCTGCATGCGTCAACTTGGTAACCAGCCCTATGGAGTTGGGCTGCTCCACAGGCACGGGGTACTGGCACAGCCAGATGCCATTTTCGATTAGCGCATCACGGCAGGCGTCCATGACGCTGTTGAGGCTGGCGTACCAGCTTTTGGTGAATGGGTTCTCAGCATCTTTTGTAACAGGTTGCACGGTTCGCTGCACGTTGAGCAGGGCCTTTGCTAAATCGGTAATGTTTTCTGATTGGTATTGGTTCATATGACCATCCTCCTTCGATAGCAAAATGATATAGCCCCGTCCGGCTTGTGGCCGAACAGGGCTATTGGTGAGTTTAGAAGCACAAATCTAGTCTATTCAAAAGAATAATGTATCTATAAAAATTTTTGAGATGCAAATTTATTATTGCATTCCAGCCACAACAATATTTCAAGATGAAGCTGCCTATTGCTTGCAAGATACATTTAAGCTTACCAAAGCAATACTAAAATGCCAGTTGGACATTTTTGATCAGATTGGTTCGATTTTGGCCGAGCTTCAGGAACAGGCCAGACTGGAGGCAGAGGAAGATGGGAATGAGGGTGAGGAGAATTGATTATTTGTGGAATAACTGGGGGTTGAGGTTCATTTGGGATGAAGGAACTAGTATAGGTAAAGAAGAAGACCGCCCATTTCTGAGCGGCCTTATGAAGAGAACGAGGATTGAGAGGGTTATCCATTCTTCATTTCAACAATGAGCCGCTGTAAGGCCTGGGACTGCTGCGCAAGCTCAGCTACAGCACTGGATGCCTGTTCCATTGCCTGAGCAGTTTCAACGGAAATAGTAGCAACCTGTTCCACAGAATGGTTAATTTCTTCGCTGGCAGCGGATTGTTGTTCACTAGCGGTTGCAATCGATTGCACCTGATCATTTACCATGTGAACAAACTCCAGAATCTGCTTGAGCGATTCGCCGGACTGGACTGAGAGCTTTGCAGCTTCTTCAATCGACACACCGGCCTGTTCCACGTTGTGGATATTTTTGCGCGTACCCTCCTGAATTCCTGTGATGGCTTGTCCCACTTCCTGGGTAGCTATCATGGTCTTTTCCGCAAGTTTGCGCACTTCATCGGCAACAACTGCAAATCCACGTCCAGCATCGCCAGCACGAGCAGCTTCAATGGCAGCGTTCAGAGCAAGCAAATTGGTCTGATCAGCAATATCAGCAATCACACCCATGATTTGCCCGATACCTTCAGCTTGCTTACCAAGGACATCCATATCTTCCTTGATCGCGATGGACTGAGCGTGAACAGCTTCAATGCTCTTAACAGCGTCAGTAACAATTTTAGAGCCTTCCTGGGCCTGCTGGCGAGCCTGATGAGAAACATCCGCAGCCTGTTGGGCATTACGCGCAACTTCCAGAACGGTTGCATTCATTTCTTCCATGGCGGTGGCGGTTTCGCGCACACGGCCCGACTGCTCATCTGCACCACGGCTGGACTGCTCGATCTGTGCTGAGAGTTCTTCCGATGCGGAGGATACCACCTGAACAACGCCCTCGAGTTGCTGCGCTGCCTGAAGCATCCCTTCTGCCTTGGCGCGTTCAGCTTGCTCCTTAGCGGCTTGAGCTTCCTGAGTGGCGACAAGAGCCTTTTCCGACTCCTCGGCGGCAATTCGTGTCTTTTCGTTCGCTTCTTCAATCTTCTCATTAAGATTCTTGACCATCACCCGCAGGCTGTCCGCCACTTGCCCGATTTCATCCTTCTGCAAAACGTCGAGCTTTTCATCGAGTTTACCGGAGGCCACTGCATCCGAGAAAATGACTACCTTGCCGAGTGGCCTGGAAATGGAAAGCGTAAGCAGGATACCAAGGATGAACGCAATGACTGGTGTAATTAAGGCGACGACCACCATATTGCGGATATTTGATCTAACTGTAGCATCCGCGCTCACTACTTCCTGGTCCGAGCTTGACTTGTTTTGCTGTATAATCTTGCTTAACGTGTTAAATTGTATTCTGTTAATTTCAAGCCCTTCGACAGCCGTTTCTAAAGCAACATCGTACTTCGCTTTGTCACTTGTTTCTCCCTCCCATTCCTTGATCAAGTTGAAACATTTTGTATTGATTGCAGTTGCTTTTTCATTATAGTCTTTAAATTCTTTCCACAAAGAGTCTATTTCCGTAGAACGCGGCAGGGATTCAAACTTCTCAAAACCTTCGCGATACAACTTTCGTGCAGTTTCAATGTTAGCATACTGCCCTCGACGCTCTTCTGGAGAAAGATCTGGTATCAGAAGAGTTCTTTGCGCAACAATCACGTTTCGCATATTGAATCGCACTTGCGCAAGAGTCTCTATGCTATCAAGGTATATTTTTGATATGTTATCCAGTGACTGCTTCGTATCGTGAAGCCCATTATAACCAAATCCACCAACAACTCCGGCCAGCGCAGCTACAACAACAAAGGCTGCTATTAACCGAAAACCAATCTTTATGTTTCCCATATCAAGTGTCCTTATAAATTTGGTTTTGAGTTGCCTTCCCCATAACTTCATGGGAAACCTTTGTTGGAGTACAACATTAGTACAAACACCCCTCTCGTTGCAAGCTTAGTTTGTGATTTTTAAATAGCCTATTGGCAAATTTTGAATGCCACTTTGCTCGTCTTAATAATATTTGTCGCTCCGGCAAAACAGGGGACCAGACCGAGCTTCATCTTGAAATATCAATGATGCTGGAATACAATCATCGGTAAGTTCATCATTTATCGGCACAATATTATTATTCTGGTCCATCATAAATCTCCATAAATCGCGGTTTCAAGTTCAAAGTGCAACACCCAGTACTTGGGTATTGGCGTCCTCCCAAGCAACCGAAGACAACCACCAAAAACATCAATACTCTTCCGCAATTGGCAGTTTCTTCCCAATATCAACCACAATCTCATGCACCTTCACATGGAACCACTGCTTAAATACCCGTAGATCCATTTTCTTGGGCCATGCCTCCTCATCTGTGTACCACCCCGCAAGCTCCTCCTCGAAGATGACCTTGAAATTCCTCTTGATGAGCTTTTCAGGATCATCACCATCGAGCGAATCATCCACAAGGTACATGCGCGAGTATGACAGGATGGATTCATCGGGAATATCTGCGGCCTCGGCATCGGTGCTTTGAACCCATTTGATAAACGGCTCTTTGGGAATAACCGTAATGGCGGCTTTGTTGATTAGCTGATGCATGAGTAGGCCTCCAACTTTGAGCAGATGAGCAGAACCAGTTGGTTTAAGTAGTATCAGACCGAAAGTGTAATCAAATCTGACCGCCTACGCCCTTGAATTTTTCCACAAAGGCCGCGATGCGCTGAAAAACCCCTTGCTTTTTTTTGAGGTACTGCGGGTTCAGCGGGCTCATCTTAGGCAGAATGTCGTTCAATTCCGTACCGTTTTCACTGGCAAATTCCCGCTTCAGTGAGGTGGTGATATACCGCTTTGCGGCCTCTTCATTCAGATTTTCGCCAGTGATCAGCTCTTGCGCTTCACGCTGCTGTTCTGCTCTGGCATAGGCAAAGAAGGCATCAATCACACTGGCCTTGTCGCCAAGCTGATCCAGATCGGTGTGGTTGATAAAGTCAACCAGCAGGCTCTCTTTAGCGCGGTTGCCTAGGCTGGCACGGATTACGCGGCGCACGTCTTCAACTAATACAGCCTTGTCCTTGCTCTTTTTGTTCTTTTCAAAGATCAGTTCCAGAATGTAATCCAGATTGATTTCCTGCGATTTGAGTAGATCCACTTCAAAGACCACATCATCCCAATCAATGGTTGAAGTGTCTTTGTCCTTGGCGGATTTTTCGCAGCGCAGCCAGTCGCGCACATCGTTGTAGGTCGAGCGATAATCCTGAATCTTTCGTTCAGGGGGCATGGTGATGGCTTGCAGGGCGTCCAGGTCTTCATCCGTGAGGTAGTGCGTGACCTTGAACGCCTCAAGCACCACAGGGTCGTTTGTGTCGATAGTTTGCAGGGCCTTGAGGCTGGCAAACTCATCATAGTTTTGCAGCACGTTTTCTACACGCAGATACTCGCCAAACAATTTGGCAAAGGCCTTTTTATCCGACTCTTTTTCAATGGCCGAGGGATAGGGAAAACGCTGCTCAAGCTCCTTCACCACATCCACAAAGCCACGCCGCGCCTCCCCTGTGAGCGCATCGGTAAAGCCCTCCATGTACTCTTTGTAGCTTTTTTCGAGCACCACATTCTTGGTATTTTTGTCGCCAAACAGGGTGATCGCGTCTATGGTTGCCTGCTCCAGATCGCGGAAGGTAACAATATTGCCAAAGGTTTTGGTGGCGTTAAAAATACGGTTGGTGCGGGAATAGGCTTGCATGAGGCCATGATAGCGCAGATTTTTATCCACAAACAGGGTGTTGAGCGTGGGAGCGTCAAAGCCAGTCAGGAACATGCCCACCACAATGAGCAGGTCAACCTCCTGATTTTTTACGCGCAAGGCAAGATCACGGTAGTAATTCTGGAAGGCACTACTCTCTACGCTAAAGTTGGTTTTAAACAGCGCGTTGTAGTCGGCAATAGCCGCGCCCAGAAATTCCTTAGCGCTACTATTCATGGCAGAAACGTCAAAGCTTTCATCCTGAATATCGCCCACTGCATCCTGTTCTTCATTAGCGGCAAAGGAGAAGATGGTAGCCACTTTCAGCTTATTTTCGCTATTGCTCTGCACGGCCTTGAACGATTCGTAATACAGCTTGGCGGCATCTACGCTGCTAACGGCAAACATGGCGTTAAAGCCTTTACCTCCAACCTGAAAACGGTGGGTCTTTTGCCGAAAGTTGTTCAGAATGTACTGGCTTACCTCGCGTATGCGCTCTGGGTGCAGCAGGGCCTGTCGGTTCTCTGCCGCGCTGAGTTTAGCTTCATCAATCTCGGTTTCAATAGCCTTGAACTGTGGGCGCACATCGTTGTAGTCCACCTTGAACTTGAGCACCTTTTCATCACGGATGGCATCGGTGATAACATAGGAATGCAACTCACGGCCAAACACGCTGGCGGTGGTTTCTGCACCTAAGGCATTCTGTGGAAAAATCGGCGTTCCCGTAAAACCGAACTGGATGTATTTTTTAAACTTCTTTTTCAGATTCTTTTGCGCTTCACCAAACTGACTGCGATGGCATTCGTCAAAAATAAAGACCACCTGCTTGCTATAGATGGGCAGGTCACCTTCGCTTTTCATCAGGTTGTTGAGCTTCTGGATGGTGGTGACGATGATCTTGTTGTCGTCCTTGTCCAGATTGCGCTTCAATCCTGCTGTGCTCTCCGAGCCATTGACGCTGTCGGGCGAAAACCGCTGGTATTCCTTCATGGTCTGGTAATCCAGATCCTTGCGGTCAACCACAAAAAAGACCTTGTCGATGCAATCGAGCTCGGTGGCAAGTCTTGCTGCCTTGAAGCTGGTAAGAGTTTTGCCAGAGCCTGTTGTGTGCCAGATAAAGCCGCCGCTTTCGGACTTGCTCCATCGCTTGGCCTGTTGGGCGTTGTTGATCTTCCACAATATGCGCTCTGTAGCCGCAATCTGGTAGGGGCGCATGACAAGCAGGGTATTGCTGACATCAAACACAGAATAGTGCAGCAGCACGCTGAGCAGGGTGTTCTTTTGAAAAAACGTGGCAGTAAAGTCTTTTAGATCTTTGATAAGGCTGTTGTCGGCTTTGGCCCAGTTCATGGTAAAGTCAAAGCTGTTTTTGTTGCGCTGCGTGGTGTTGGCAAAATAGCGCGTATCTGTGCCGTTGGAGATCACAAACAGTTGCAGATATTTGAACAGGGAGAGCTCGCTGTTAAAGCTTTCTTTGCTGTAGCGGTGTACCTGATTGAATGCTTCACGAACGGCTACGCCGCGCTTTTTCAGCTCTATTTGCACCAGGGGAAGGCCATTGACCAGGATTGTTACGTCATATCGGTTGGCATGGCTGCCGGCCTGCTCAAACTGGCTGATAACCTGCACCTTGTTGCGGGCGAGGATTTTCTTGTCCAGCAGATAGATGTTCTGGATGCGCCCATCATCAAAAACAAAGTCGTGAATGTAGTCGTCATGGATCTTGCGGATTTTGTCGATAATAGTGTCACTGGGCTTGTTCAGCCATGTATTCACAAACCGCCGCCACTCGCTGTCTGAAAACCGCACGTTGTTGAGGGCCTGTAACTGATCGCGCACGTTAGTCAGCAATTTCTCCTGTGTGGTCAGGTCAGGTGCGTATTCGTAGCCCTGATTTTGCAAGTCCTGAATAAGCTCCCGCTCAAGGTCGCTTTCTGTCTGGTAATTTTGCGCTGCCTGCCAAGCCCTCTCGTACTTGTCGAGCACGATAAAGTTGTTGGATTCTGCGATGGGTGTATAGTCTTTCATCTGTATCCTTCACGCTGGCAGGTCGTCTTTGTGCTGATTCAGGCCCAGATCCTTTATCACCCGGTATGGGTTATGCCACCCCTTGCGGCTTGGGAAAGCTGAACAGCATGTCGCGGTAATATTCATATTGCTTTTGACGCAGCTCGATTTCGCGAGGCAGGCCCTCACTGATGGAGTTGGTTAAGGCATCAAACTTGTCGAGGATAGCGACGATACGGGCTTGCTCAGCGAGCGACTTCTCTGGGTCGTCAGCATAGGGAAGGGGGAGCTTAAAATCCTTGATGATGCTTGAATTCAGATCACCTCTAGCGCCTTGCCCTAGCGCCTTAATGTTTTCATAGTTATAACTTACCCAGTGAAACACATAGCGGTATAACGCCTTGCTGCTATCAATCTCTAAGCAGCCGCAGTGCTGATTTGTTGTCAAGGGTATCTTGTTAATCGCAGATCGACCCGCCGTTGCACCGGATATTGCGATAATTACACAATTCTTCGGAATCCACTTTGCCGCTGAATTACTTAACGCGGCCTGAGTTATTTTTATTTCTGTGCTCTCGATGTCGCAAAACTTCACCTCCTGGGTTCTTAGCCAAGGAATATCGCCGCCCTCGTAATATTCTGGTTTGCCAGCTGTTGGTGTTCCGCCTGAGTACCATTTCTTGGTTACATCCCCCAACGGCTTCCATTCCACCTCACCTTCCTCAAAGCTCAGCAACTGGTCGCGATAGTAGGCGTACTGCTTTTTGCGGGCGGTCAGTTCTGCGGTCAGTTCTGCGGTCAGTTCTGCGGTCAGTTCTGTAAAGGCGTCCAGAATACGGACAATTTCCGCCTGAATTTCGAGCGACTTCTTGGGGTTTTCTGGGCAGGGGATGGGGACGACTATTTTCGCCATATCCGTGGCTGAAACATCGATCACCTTCGTCCCTTTGGCGTGTTTTCTTTTCACGTTTGCAAATTCGTCAGTTTGGGTGAAATAGGCAAAATATTTTCCCAAGATACAGTCGCTGGGCTTAAAAACTGTTGCATGTCCACCTGTGACGGCTTGGAGCTCGCCAAGATACACCAATGCTTTGCCAACATCTTCAATGTTTTCACTAGTATTTGTAATTACAACATCGCCTTTATCTACTTTTCGCAGTTGTGTAGCCAGCACAGGAGAAACGAAAGATTTTGTTTTTGTAGTAGATAGACCGTAATAGGTATAAATTTGGCCGTAGTGAATGGCTGGTACGCCTGTTTCGGTGAAATCTTTTTTTTGCAGACCATTGCCACGAATCAACGAGCCAAGTTCCCCCAACCGCTTCCACTCCACGGCAACGCCGTCCAGCAGTTTCTCCAGAAAGTTCGCGTGGCTCATGATTGCAGCCCTTCGCCTTCTATCTCGGCCACAATAGCGTCAATGTCTTTGCGTAACTGGTCTATCCTGGCCACCGTGGTTTTAAGCTCGGCATTGACCTGAACGATATTTACGACCTCGCGGGTATCCTTGGCTTCCACATAGCTGTTTACCGACAGGTTGTAATCGTTAGCGGCAATGACCTCATACGGTACCGATTTGGCAAAGTGCTCAACATCCGCCTTGCTATCGAAGACCTGCATGATCTGTTCAATATGCTCATCACGAAGCACGTTGTTGTTGGTTATCTTGTCGAACAGGCCGCTGGCATCGATAAACTGGGTTTTGGTGTACTTTTTGTTCTTGGCTAGCACCAGAATGTTGACGGCAATGGTGGTGCCATAAAACAGATTGGGCGCAAGGGAGATGACGCTTTCCACATAGTTGTTGGATACCAGATACTGCCGGATTTGCTTTTCTGCGCCGCCCCGGTAAAAAATACCCGGAAAGCAGACAATGGCAGCGCGGCCCTTGCTAGAAAGGTAGCTGAGCGAGTGTAGCACAAAAGCAAAGTCGGCCTTGGACTTAGGCGCGAGCACACCTGCCGGAGCAAAGCGAATGTCGTTGATCAGGGTGGGATCGTCAGCACCGATCCACTTCACTGAGTAGGGCGGGTTAGAAACAATCGCGTCAAAGGGTTTTTCATCATCAAAGTATGGGTCGAGAAGGGTATTACCGAGCTGGATGTCAAACTTGTCGTAGTTGACGTTGTGCAGAAACATGTTCATGCGCGCCAAGTTGTAAGTGGTATGGTTGATCTCCTGCCCGAAAAAGCCTTCTTCAATGATGTGTTCGTCAAACTGTTTTTTGGCTTGCAGCAGGAGGGAGCCAGAACCACAAGCCGGGTCGTAGATCTTATTCACGCTGGTTTGCTTGTGCAGGGCCAGCCGCGCAATGAGCTTTGACACATGCTGCGGGGTGAAAAACTCACCGCCGGATTTACCCGCGTTGGCGGCGTAGTTGGAGATAAGAAATTCGTAGGCATCGCCAAACAGATCAATGTGATTGTCTTCAAAATCACCAAAGTTCAAACCAGCTACGCCGTTGAGTACTGCTGCAAGACGGGTGTTTCTGTCCTTTACCGTATTGCCCAAGCGGTTACTGGTGGTGTCGAAATCTGCAAACAAGCCCTTTATGTCCTGCTCTGAGGGGTAGCCAGCAGCAGAATTTTCAATAGCGGTAAAGATTGCGGCAAGACCAGTGTTGAGATTCTCATTGGTATTGGCCTTGGCTACTACATTGGCAAAAAGCTGGCTGGGGTAGATAAAGTAGCCCTTGGCCTTGATAGCATCTTCCTTGATGGCTGCCAGATTTTCATTTTTGTCGTCCAAAGCGGTGTAGTCGATGCTTGCATCACCACCCTGCATATAGCTGGCAAAATTTTCGCTGATAAAGCGGTAGAACAGGGCACCAAGCACATATTGCTTGAAATCCCATCCATCGACAGCACCGCGCACATCGTTGGCGATTTGCCATATCTGGCGTTGCAGTTCAGCGCGTTGTTGGGAGCTCGTCACAGTATATACCTTTCGCGGTAAGAATTTTTACAGAATAAAAGTGGGTTCACTTCTTCGGACCAGTCAACGGCAACATTAAGGTGGACAGTTTCATGGGCTAGCTGCCTTTCTAGGGCAATCTAGAGGGGAACTTTCTCTAGCTTGATGACTTAGATATCTCACCGACTTTCTTCCGTCAAAGGATTGTCGGGGCTGGTTAAGACGTCAAACCATAAGAGTAGGGAATAACACCAAACTCGCACCAAACGCCCCCATGTCCGCAAGTATTTGTATCGTTGATGCAACTTTTTAACTTGTGGCCATGTGGTGCGATATTTTTAAATATATATCAAATAGTTACAGTAATTTTTCCAGAAATTCTACCACACGCCACTTTTGGCGATCCCATTCAACGCAAGAAAGGGATAGTCGGGTTTTCACCTAACTATCCATTTTTATTGGATATATGGTCGGAGCGAAAGGATTCGAACCTTCGACTTCCTGCTCCCAAAAAGTCAACCTTATTTATAATCATTACAGATACTTATACATTATTTATACGCTCATACAAGTTCGTGTGGCTCGCACCAATCTCGCCACATACACTTTGGCGTTTTTGGCGTAAAGTTTGGTGTTTTTGGTGAACACTTTGGCGTATTTGGTGTACACTTTGGTGTTTTTGGCGTTCTTTTCATGGAACACCAGCTGCATCATTTTTGGCGTAAAAAACTGCGATTGAATTTTCAAAAAAAAGCCCTGAGCATAATCGCCCAGGGCCATCTATCGATCAGCGTCTTCTATGCAGAAGGTTGCGCAGATGGTGATTGCCCAAGAGGCGGCAGATCCGGCAGTAAGGTCACAGCCCGTTCCTTCTCGCCCTCAAGGTATTGATAATATACATTCGCGGTCATAGTCACGCTGGAATGGCCCAGGAGCTTTGACACAGCGGCAAGGTCAGCTCCATTGGAGAGCATATATGTGGCAAACATATGGCGCAGGTCATACATCCTCACCGAATGCTGAATGCCAGCCCTGCGACAAGCCATTCTGAACGCTTTTTGAATCCGATTAACCCGCTTGCCACGGTATTCGATTATGAAGTCTGTCTGACTAATTGCCCGCATCTCCCGCAACCGCTCAAGGAAAGCATCTTTTACCGGGATGGTCCGGAAGGTTTCGGTTTTCCTGCCGAAAACCTTTACCTGCTTCCGCTCCCAGTCTACATCGGACCAGCGCAGCGAAAGAAGCTCAGAATCGCCAGAGCGAACGCCAAGATTGAAACAGACCTCGACGGCCCACCGAACATGGTCATCGGCATGTTCCATAATTTTGGAAACATCTTCTAGCGTGATCTGAAACTGCCTCGGCGGCTCCTTCGTCTTGTGCCACTGTGCCATGGGATTTTGCGCCATCAAACCATTTGCCACAGCAAAATTGAAAATGGTCCTCAGAAAGCAGCAGTAGCGATTTATACTTGCCTGTGAGCGTACTGCACCAGTTCTGCCACTTGGAATTGACCTCATGTGGTTTATGAAAGGCACGATGCCGTCCGTGTAGTTGATTAAATCCAACGGCATTGACGGGCCAAAATGCTTGTACAAAAGGCTTTTTGCCATATAGTTTATGTTGCTGATATGAGACTGACTTTTCCCTTGCGCCCGCAGATGATCCAAATACGCATCCACCGCCTGCCGCAATACTGGGCCAAGGGGTTGCTGCACAACTGGGGCTATCGCGCGGGATTTCATGGCCTCGTCAAAAGCTTTTGCTGACGCCTCAGCTTCCGGCCCACGCCCAAAAGAACGTTCCTTCCGCTTGCCATCAGCGCCTTTAAAGACAACGATAAAACGACCATCATCACGTTGGTGAACACTCATTTCTCACCTCAAAAATTATTGACAAAAGTTTACCACCATTTCGGAGGGTTGAAGAGAACATAGCACCCCCATGAAAATATGGCAAACTTTATCTATTTGTTTTCAAATGGTTACAGACATTCATACACAGCTTCATCATGCTACGTACTCCCTCAATCAAGCCTCAATACACGAAGGTACTGAAGCCCTGAAAATATTTTTTCAAATTGCATTGAGCAGCACTTCCTCGACTTCCTCGGCTTGGATGCCCAAGTACCTTCGCGTAACGGCAGGGTTGGAATGGTTCATCCGCTTCGCCAGTAGCTCCCATGAAACCCCGTAGAGCTTGCGCTGCTGATAGCACCAAGTCTTACGCAGGGTATGCGCTCCATAGTTGCCGGCCAGATTGATTTCATCGCACCAGCCCTGAACCAAATGCGTCACAGCATACGTACTCAGTGGGTAATTCCAGCCTTTCCGGCTTTTAAAGAGGTATTCGCGGGGAACGCGTTTCTTGTGAAAGGCCAGATATCGCTGTACAGCATCATAAATTTCTTGATTAATGATGAGCACATTTTCCTTTTTAGTTTTCTTTTCCATCACAGTTATACGATCTCCAACTACAGCATTTTCAACATCACTAACACGCAATGCCAAAATATCTTGAACTCGTAACCCTGCGTTAATGCCCATTATAAAGAGCAACATGTTTCTTGGATTTGATGACAACAATCGCTTGATACGCTTGATATCCTTCAAATCAGTAATCGGCTGTACTTTCATGATTATGTACTCCAATCTACGTTTCGTTATGTAAAGCCCATAAATTTGGACTTACATTTTGGGGGAGAAATAGGACTACCCTTGGAACCACCTATAACAAGCTGAATTTATTCGATTTTAGCCCGTCAAACATTTGAATGTCCGTTTCTGGTACAAATCGGTCGTTCCTTTTATAAGCAATTCCGCTTGCTTAAAATGAAAAAGCCACCCCATTTTCAGAGGTGGCTCATTGCGATTACTCGCTAAGCTCAGTAGAAGCATCTTGCGAAACTGGTTTCGTTTCCAATCCGAGATGGATCAGGATAATCCTGTTCCCTTCCACAATGACATCAAACTCGGTTTCAGGCTTCAGGGGCATCCCCTTGAAGTCGATGTTTGTCATTCGCAGTCTTATCTCACCACGGGCGTTTACAAATGCCTTGCGGCGGTTCTTGTCATACAGCCCCGGTACTTCATAAAATTCCTTGTCCGTTGCAATCAGCTTCAAAATGTGATGTTTCAGAATCTGTTTGTGACCAATATCCATTGCCAGCATGATTTCAGAAGCGGTTTTTCCGTTCCGAATCAAATCTCGCAGAACATTGGCATCATACTTTGATTCTTGTTTCTTAACCTTATCACCAGTTGAATCAGATGATTTCTTACTCATACAATCCTCCATTAAGTCTATTTTAATGAAGAATATCTATATATTTAAGCAATAAAAAAGAGTGCGTGAACACTCTTTGTTAAATTCTACTCTTAAGTATTGTAACTATAATCTCTATCACAATTTTCCTGAACAACTTTGAATTTCTTGCTAGGAATTGTAGCTTCCACAACTGCATTGCAATATTCAACTTAACCTCCAAATAAGCAAAAGCAGCAGCCAATTTCACTTGACTACTGCCCTTGCCGTTTAATTTAATATTAAATTTTGATATCTATATTTATTGAATCAAAATGAAATCTACTTTAATTGTATCTTGATGAATTATGCATTTTATCCCTCTCTCCAAAATAATTATTTCTTTAAGTTAATTTAATAATATCATTATAAATGGAATTTACTTGGAATTTCTTGAACATACCTGATCACCTGTAACTTAAGCTTGAACGGCACGAATACCACCACTAATTTTTAAAAATAATTTAATTATTATATTTTATAAAAAATTATAAATTATAATTAATAAGTTTTTTTAAAATTTACTGGTGTTCAAGCTCCAGTTACATGGATCAAGCTCTACCAATCACATCACCTAAAATAAAATGATTATTGTAGTAATTAAAAGAATATTTTATTAAAGAAAAGGAGATATCAAACCCATCAAAACAGATCAGTTGGGATGCCCAAGCTAAGCGTTTGAGCCGCTTTAATCTTGGGAAATACCTCTGAAACATACGTTGGATCAATTTTTAAGCGTTCAAGATCGTAATTCAAAATCAGTGATGTGCGATCCACTACAGATGCAAGATTAACGGCAATATACTGGTGTCCGTTCAACTTCTTAGTTCCACAAAGAATTAATAAACCCGCGTTATAAAGTAATGGTGCATTATTCTTAATCAATTTGGCAAAATTCGCTGAATTAATAGGGTAATTACTTGTATCATCTGAAGTAGCCAAAAGATAATTAAACAATTCACTCATTGTAAATGCACAAACTTGGTGAGTTTCCATCAACGAAAGTAAATCGTTGAGAGGATCTGACCGCTTAACCATTTCAGTAGATTCAGAAGTTTTTAAAGCTTCCAAAAACTGCCGATAAATATTACTCGAAAAACCAATTGCTTCAAAATACGCCTGTCCAATCAAATCAAAATCAGCATGGCGTTTAATACCTAAAGGCTGGAACTTTTGATAATTCTTCAATATCGTACAAGCAAGATTGCACAATTCACCACGAACATATGGCAAAAGCAATTCTAACTCTGATTTAATTTCAAGTTCTGACTTCAAAACCTGCTTAGGTTCGATTTTAATGAACGCGCAACGAGCTTTAAAATCTTGATTAAGCCTAGGAATTGTTACAGATGTCAAAATTAATGGACATTTCATAGAAATTTCAATCGTTTCAGTATCAGAATAATTTCTCTTTTTTGTGTAAGATCCGCTTGAATATGAAAGACAAAATTGATCAGAAATTGAGTTACTTAACGATGAAAAATTGTCAAAAAATACAATACCTGAACGATCAAGCGTGAGTGCCAGTTCAAGCGCATTATTATGAAGGAATTCGCCAACATTGGGATCAAAAACTGCTTTTAATGCACTGGCAAGAGTAGTTTTGCCACTCCCAGCTGGGCCGTGCAAATAAAGAATTGGGGTAGAAACTTCTGCAAAAAGGTAGCTGACCAATGTCATTAAAATCCAGTGCCGTTCAACACCAGAAGTAATGCCAAACAAATCAAGGAACATTTCGCAAGAGCTGATTCCAGATGATGAGAATTCGATCTTTTCAATCGGCTTGGTTTTCTCATTGCACACTAACAGAACGTCACCTGGGGAACCAATTCTTACAGAATCAGTATTAATAATTACACAATTTCTATTCTGAAAACCTAAATTCCAAACAAGCTCACCATTAATAACTCCAAAACGTGTTATACTCTGGATTGGTGAAGAATTGTTTTTTGCATAACTCTTTATCACAATTAAAATTGATTTTAAGTTCATCATACTTATTGGGCCAGCTGGATCAGACATGTAACTTTCTAAAATGAATGCTTCAAAATCACCACTCGAAATATCCAGATATTTCTCGATTCCAGATTCTACAACTTTTGCATAATATACTGAATTCTTATAATTGAAATATTTAAGAGTCTTTAAATATGTGATAGCTTTAACCTGAATATTTTCTTTCTTTTTAGACTTTTTCTGCGGCTTTTCTTCAACTTTAACGGCAGGTGGTTTTACATTTAAGAAAGGATTTGCGCCTTGTGATTGCACCTCACTTTGCAAATCATCATCTATTGGAGCTTCCTTTTCAATACAATCAGGGAACAGTTCTTCAGCAGTATAACGTACTTCCTCTAAATTAACTTCTTCATCATCACGCATGATACTTCTCCATTTGTTAGGATTAATAATACATTTTGCATGAACAATTTATGTCGAGATATCAATCATTCATAATCTTTCATGCAAGATTACATTTAACAAATAATAATTTTATATTTGTACAAAATTTCTGTACAATACAGACACAACTGCTCCATAGAGAGTCGGTATATGACCGAGAAAAAGGGCGTGATTTGCTGCCACGCCCTTTTTCCAATTGTGAATTTATTTTTATTATCAAATCACCAAACATCGAATTGAATTGGCCTATCTTTTTGCCGTTGCGTGATAACTTCTTCACGTAACTTCAAATACAAAGCATTCAACATTACCAATTTTGAAGTATCAGCTGCAACATCATTCAAGTCAAATCCAATTTCATAAGCAATAAAATTTTCATATTCATCTCTTAAAGATTTATTATTAAGATTATTATAATAATCACTATTCGGAACTCCATTCTTATTGTGTGAGCTGAATGATAATGTAACTTCTTTTTGTTGAATTTCAGAAAAGAATATTGCACGACCACTTGCTGCCCACCGAATGAATGAAGAGCAATCGCACGACCACGCATTTGAATCCTTCAATTTAGCATAACTACCAATTCCCAATAAATGAACTCTTTTCCCAACTGCATTAAATCTATCAACTATGATATTTATACTTTTTGAAGACAACCTATTAACTACTTGTGCGCTTATTGCTACTAAATTATACTTTGATTTCAAATAAAATTCTATCTCTTCATCATCTTTAGAGTGTATTACTGGA
This sequence comes from Desulfovibrio faecalis, assembly GCF_053570625.1. Lineage (NCBI taxonomy): Bacteria > Pseudomonadati > Thermodesulfobacteriota > Desulfovibrionia > Desulfovibrionales > Desulfovibrionaceae > Desulfovibrio > Desulfovibrio faecalis. Next base: position 1,466,213 of record NZ_JBRBQR010000001.1, on the reverse strand, counting down.
ATTGGCATATACCCCATCTCTTCTAGCCTATTCTGAAAAGATAAATTTACAAATAACCTATCATTGCTTTTGTAATCTGGATCAAAGTTCGCATACAAATCAAATACACTACTCAATGAATCAAGCGATATGGCATATTTGTTGAAGCATTCTTCAACATCATACAAATCTGACCTGTTGAACAATTCAAAAGTGCCGCTATCTAAAAATAATGAATTGGCAATTCCCTTCATCGCACTCCAAAGAGTAGCATCTAATCCCTGATTATTCCTAAATACAAATGGCTGAAGTACATTCAACTTCAAGTCATCTCGAATATTATAAAGATCAAGTATAATTTGTGGTGCAATTGACGATAGATAAATTCTCATTTTTGTTCCTTTATAATAAAATCCATCAATTCTTCAAATTCTTTTTTATTAATTTCATTACCCAATTTATAATCGCCATTATTTTCACCATCCACTTTGTCATACAACACTTCTAAATTACAAATAAGATCTATCAATCCAGAATTATCAATAAATTCTGTATTCTCATCTTGCGAGAGAACACTCTGAATATCACAGTTCATTTTTTCAATATTCTGCTGCAATCTTGGATTTAGAACAGCTTTTTTAGACAGAGCTACATTTTGAGTTTGATTTGCAAAAATAGACTGCAATGTCTTTGTTTGATTTTTGCTCAACTTGAGACGATCAATAACATCTTTTGTCAGCAAACTTGCGACACCAGCTTTTGCAAATAGAGCAACTGCATTTTCAGAAACTCCGTTGATTCCATTGCATTTCAAAATGTGATTCAGAATCACAGCTTTGGTAGCATCATCTGGGCTTTCAGTTTCGAATCGCTTTAGAAATGATGCAATGTTTTTTCCTTTTGAAAGTGCATCAGCAATCTTCAGCAGATTTTCAAAACCAAGCCAATGGCATTCTTGTGGAGGATTCATTCGAGCAATTTGCATGATTTCAACACAAGCCAGCATCGACAATCCGCTTTTCCTGACAACTTCATGGAATTCAAGCATATTTTTTGACTTGAGTTCCAGCAGCGCACTTCCCAAGCGGATTTTGAGCCGCACGTCTTCTTCATTGTGCCGCCGCTCCATGCTTCTCATCTCATTAATCAAGTCACTTAAATTATTAAAATTTTCCACTTTCTACACCAACTTTTTAGAATTATTCAAAAATAACAGCTGTTTAGAACGCAAATCGGAAAAATTTGTACTATTTTCCATAACCATCTGAAAAATCAGAATAAATCTTAAAAGATGACTACTCGCTCACGCCGAGCCACATCAGGATTATATGTATATGTGGCAGTTAAAAGTAAAATGGGCCGTACAACTACGACCCATTTATTTTTACCAATTCCAGGCTGTAACCGATTTGCAAGAGCGGGATTCCCCCATACGCGTTTATGATTTAAGCCGCTTCTCCTGGAACTGCCTTTAAGCTTTCGATTAAGTTTTCGAGAACATGGATTGCGCTGTCGACTTGCTCCTTAGACGGCTTGGAGAGCTTGGGCTTCGTATTTTCAAGCCAACCTGCCAATTCTTCGACCTTGCGCGTGAATGTCGTGAACTGGGGTTTACAACCACCAATTCCTTGTCTGCTCATTTTTTCCGCAGGATTTGCTTGCGGATCGCCTTCGGTAATCATCGCATTATCATTTTCACTTGAGATTTCGGCCACTTGAGTTTTTTCATCAGCCGAATTGGCTGATTCTGTGACAGTTGCTGTCAGCGCAGCCCACTTCTTTTTGAATGTTGTGATGGTGATCCCGCGCTTGAAGCTAATGAGATTTCCGTACCTACTCAGGAGTTCAGCAAGATTCATTTCAATTTTTGCCTCGCGGCAGACAAAATTTCTAATCAAGCACAGCTGGTACACTTGACTGATCCCAAGCTGGGCGTAGTCCTGAGCATCAGGAGTTTGTGCGAGCAGCATATACTTGCCCATGGTTGACATGCCACAACCACATTCACTGCAAATTTTGGACAGTTGGGCAGTCCAAGTGCCATGCGCAAGCATACCCTTCAGCTTATTTGCGGCCTCACCCGCTGCAATCGCTGACAACAGGCCAGAGATACTCGACTGGACAACCGCTTCATGCGCCTTAACAATGAAAGCACCCAGTTTTTTCTCGTCATCGCCCGCATTAGTAAGTGCTTTATTCAATTCAGTTTTCTTGCTTGCAATGTCGTCACGAAATTTGTTTTGATTGGCATGGCAGTTCTGCAACCACTCCGGCTGCACAACACCATCAGCATACTGCTCGGATTGACCGGCAGGGTTGATGACCTCAGAGGATATATCGGCAAAACCACTATCATTAGTGCTGATTACTGCTAAAGCTGACATGTGATCTCCATTCGCGTTCAAGTTCGTTTCACTGAGATTCAAAATCCTCAAGCGTTGAGGATTTTAAAACTGCCCTAGACCATGACATTTGCTTTGGGGACAATTCGAGAACCCCAAAGCGGTCAAAGCAGGCTCAAAACGCGGTTTTGTGACCGCTACGCAGAATGAAGGAAGCTGAGATGGAACTTGGGTAGGAATGCGGTAAACCCGCAAGCTCACAAGAAAACAATCTCACCAGTCCACAATTTGGAACCCTTCTCCGCTAAAAAAAAGCCCGCTTGATAAATTTCAAATAGTTATTATATCAAATAAATCTATCAATTGAATATCAAGTGGATCATATGCGGAGCGAAGATCGCTCTCAAAATGTGGGGTTGGCTGAGTTTTTTCTTGGAGCCTCCTTGCCCTCAAAGCGAGAGGGGGAATTGATTACTTTGACTGGAGCAGACAATATCAGCTTACTACAGCGACATTCCCTGTATACGACTTAACATTTACGCATCATGCTGCAACAAGTCAATGCTACACTGCCTCAATCAAGCATTTTTTTCAATAAAAGGCCGGAAAACATTCCGACCTTGAGTTACATCAATCATCTTCGGGAAGCATGATCGTCAAAACGGGCTCACCAGAATCCCCAGGCCCAATTGCAGCAATAACTTGCACTAACCTAGGCTCAATGCCTTCCCCCACTTCCATATCAAAACTGACATTAAACGTAATCCTGTCTGTATGAGGCCGCGCCATGATTTTCAGAAGTAGAATCACCAAGAGATCAATCATGCGCGATTCTGAAGACTGTCCAGCTTCAGCCAATTTTGCACTTGGCAGAATGTAGCCGTTAAACAGCGTTGCTGTAACTGCCACAGGGACAATAAACCCAAAGTCGCTTACGAAGTCAGATACATCTACCAGAACGCCATCATCAAGAGCCTTTTGTCTGGTGTAACAGCAGATCAGTTGCCAATCTTTGCAGTCCATTAGAGTACCTCCAAATAGATTTTGGATAAAATATCTATTTGAAAATGTTAAATATAAAGTACATTTGCGCATAAACATGACTTTGCCACCTGCCATGCAAATTCGGACATTGGGCCATATTTTGATTTTAAAGCGACTTTTTCCAAATCCTAGCCCAACCTGTATCCCAAGGGAAAAATCGCAGGAGGGGCTAAATATGGCCCAGAAAAAGGGCTATGGGGATATTCTGGGGCTGGGGATTTGGGATGGGCCGGGGAATATTTCGAAAGAAAAATCCCATTTACATGGGATTTTCAATTTGGGATCAACAATCGCTATTTCTTGGATAGCTCAGTGGTCGCTCTGACCAGATAATACGCCGTGAGGATTTTACTATCGTCAGCACTGCCCACGAATGCTTTCAAATATTCACGCGCCTGTTCAGGGGTGATGCCCCCTACCTCTTCTGTCAAAAAGTCGCTCACAGTCGTTCTCATTGCCGCAGCTGTCACCTGAATAGCTGCCATATAAGATCCTGTGCCCCCCTAGACATAAGGTTGTTAACAACTATATTTTTTAAGAACTGAAGAAAGTTATGGGCTTAAGGTGAAGGAATTTAATTTAATACGCTCCTAAGCACTTTTTGATGATTACTATGACCAAAAAAATTAAAAAAAATTAAAGTAATTGCACTACAATAATGACTCATTATTAAGATAAAACACCCCTTCATGATTATAATAAAATGAAGTAATTTACTCTATTAATAGATTACAACTATACTATTTATTAATGTTGATACACTTGCTTTTAACTATACAGACATCAATATGAACATACAAATGCGTTTAAATAATTTTTTTTATAATCATTGAATTTTTTTTATAATATAAATTTTTGTACTAGGCATTAATTTATCCACACTTAAATTCAATTACAAGCCTTAAAGAGAACAAAAATTTCTTCCAAAAAATTTTACAAGTACGCTCTTTAGGCATTGCATTCCTTAAAATTTTCTTATATTAGCAATCAGCTGGCTGTAAAAAGGCGGCAGCTAGAAGCAGCTACCTTTAATCACATCTAAAAACTCTAACCGAAGGATTTCTTTATGAAAAATCTTTCCCTCACTTCACGCATATTCAGGGCATATGCGCTTAACCCATCACTCTACACAGTGCCAGACCATGTAATAATTGATCGGACGCCCTACACGCTTCCTGATTTTCATACGATCAACGGAAAGGATTACGCCGTTTTGCATAACAATGAAGGCATGTTAGCATGCTACCGCGTCTATGAGAATCAGCGGCTGCGCAAGCTTAGAAACCCTCCCAAACAAATCGTTTCCCAGTACAAAGAAATTTCTTACCAACCTATATAAATTTAACACCAAATTCCTCATTATTTCTTCCAGATATTCCCCAAATAAAACAAAATATACAAAATTATTTACAACCCAATATTACCATTAATTCTCGTAGATAGCCCCCCCCATATTCACCAAGATGGCAGACCAAGTAAGAAGGCCGCTCATTCCTGAGCGGCCTTCTCGTTTGCGCATTGAGGGGCAAGCATGTTGCGAGTTCTCGAATGAATTACAGTAGTCTGCTTTGCTTCATGCGATGTCACCTGTCAAAACACCACCTTTTGGGTGCATACATTTTGGTGGAAGGTTCTGGGCCGGGATTATTTCAAAAGAAAAATCCCATTCACATGGGATTTTCAATTGGGATTCAAAGCTCGCTATTTCTTGGATGGATCAGCGGTCGCTCTGACCAGGTAATACGCGGTCAGAATTTTACTATCGTCAGCACTGCCCGCGAATGCGCTCAAATATTCTCGTGCCTGTTCAGGGGTGATACCCCTTACCTCTTCTGTCAAAAATTCGCTCACAGTCATTCTCAATGCCGCAGCCACTTCTTGAATAGCTGCCAAGTGAGGTTGTGCGATTTCATCAGATACAAGCAAAGCTTCGCGCTGCATGCGATTCCCCCTTTCGATAACAGTTTTAGATATAGCCTGAGCGACACAACGCTGACAAGGCTACATCCTCATATGTGTATGAAAGGAAGGAAAATAAAACGGAATATCCCTGTGCTCGGTCTAAAACCTACCGCATACCTTTGTATAGCGTATAAAAAATTGAGAGATGCTTCTTTCCTGCTTTTCCAATGAAATCCAGCAGACACTGGCGAATTCCCTCATCATCAAGGGGAGCCTGATCCTTTTGCACAAAAAAATCCGATACGGCTACATTCAATACTTCTGCGAGCTTCAATAAACATGAGAGTGTGGGATTTGCCTTCCCACGTTCAATGTCCCCCACATGCTGAAGGGAAAATCCTGCCCTTTCTGCCAGCTCATCTTGAGTTAGGAGTCTGAGTTTTCGCAACTCGCGGATATTTATTCCTAGTTGTTTTTCATCATCCATATCTACTCCAGATAGACTCGCCCGCTGAATTTTAAAAAAATATAAAATTCAGCCTACTATAAAAAGCTTATCCCAGATCTTTGCCCTTTCAGCAGACCCCAAGTAGCGACTGCTAGTAGGTAAATTTTGACACCATCACAATGGATCACGGCTCAACCCGCGTAAACAAACTGTTGGTATATTTTTTGAATAAGAAAAATAGACTTTCAGTTTATATGGAGGGTGAAAATGGGTCTTGCAATCAATCACAATCTGATGGCTGCTAATACGGCCAGCAATTTGAATTCGCATTACGAAAAGTTGAGCGTATCAACCCAACGACTTTCGTCTGGCTTGCGAATCAACTCTGCTGCCGATGATGCTGCGGGGCTTGCGATCAGGGAATTGCAACGGACAGAGATTGCGGCCCTTCAACAAGGTTCACGAAATGCCAGTGACGCGATTTCCTTGATTCAGACAGCAGATGGGGCTCTGGGTGTTATTGATGAAAAGCTTACGCGAATGAAGGAATTAGCTGAGCAAGCCGCCACTGGCACTTACGACTCCACACAGCGCCTCATGATTGAATCAGAATATCAAGCAATGGCTTCAGAAATTACCCGTATAGCCAATGCTACTGACTTCAATGGAATCCATCTGCTAGATGGAAGCCTGGAGAGCAGCGTCCACGATGGTTCTTCCATGACTTCTACAGGCAAGATGAAAATCCATTTCGGTACCGGAAATGATTCAGCAGAAGACTATTATTATATCCAAATTGGGGCTTGCACTGCCGCTGCGCTTGGGCTTGGATCTGGAAAAACTGCCGATTTTGCGGCAAACAGAGCAGCTAAACTCGCGTACGATTTTGCTGCTCAATGGTATGAACAACGATTTGGAAATTCTGAAAAAGCCAAAGAAGTTGCACAAGTAGCTCAAACGTACACGGCGCAGTTTTTTAATGCTGCAACAACGTATACCAATCATTCGCCATACAACACCTACCCTAGCGACTGGGATGCTCTATCTGCCACGCAGCAGGATGCGCTCAAAAAACAATGGGGCAATCAAGCAGCACAAAACTTAATTACTTCCGGAGAAATGGCCAGACCGGGAACTGTGGTACCTGGAACTAATAATGAGTTTGTAAATACTAAATCAGCAGATTCATCACAATTATTCTATAATCAACTTCTGTTAACAGATCACAATTTATCCTCTACTGACTCACACGGCGTGAGATATTATGATTCACTTATAGATGATCTTGCAAAATATTCAGGCCAAAATTTCTTGCAGTACACCAACGAGGCAGGGACAACGATCTCTACACAAGAAGCAGCACAAAATGCGCTGGTAGCGATAACCAACGCAGTCGTTTCAAAAGATAAGATTCGCGCTCATTTGGGGGCACTCCAAAATAGACTGGAAAACACCATCACAAATTTGAACGTCCAGGCTGAAAACCTTCAAGCCTCTGAATCAAGGATTTCTGATGTCGATGTTGCTTCAGAAATGACGGAATTTGTGCGCCAGCAAATATTAGCTCAATCCGCTGTGGCAATGCTATCTCAAGCTAACTCAATGCCCAAAATGGCTATGCAGCTAATTAGCGGGTAAAATAGGAGAGAACCATGATCAATAAGACAGAAGCAACTGTACCTAGGGCTTTCCAGATCACCACCGCGATGAGTCCTTACATGACTCGGAGAAACACTCCCGTTGAAAGCCCTGCTATACCTCCAGCTTCTGATGTTGCGGAGATTCGTTCACTCAATCTAGACAACGAGGCGCAACAGCCGTTCTCAATGGTGAAAGAGACTCTAAATACAGATCATTCAGAATCATTATCTGCTCATCAAGGGCTTGATGTAAATAGGGTAATGTCCCTACTTGATGGCCTGTAGATAGCATTTCCGAGATATACCTAGTAATAATGTATATAGCTCTTGGAGGGTGAATGAAATAATAGACACCATCGTGGTTAACTATGCTGTAGGCAAGGAACAAAACTCCTTGCCTTTTTTATTTGCAAACAGATTGAGCGCAATCAATTACAACAATAGTTATGATTAACTTACAAAACATTTATGGAGATTTACTATGGACCAGAATAATAATATTGTGCCGTTAAATGATATAATTACCGATGATTGCATTCCAGCATCATTAATATTTCAAGATGAAGCTGCTTATTGCTTGCAAGATACGTTTAAGCTCACCAAGGCAATTCTGAAATGCCAGCTGGATATTTTCGAAAAGATTGATTCCGTTTTGGCTTCTATTCAAGAGCAAGTGCGGCAGGAGGCTGAGGAAGATGGAAATACTCCATGAGCAAAAGGGGGATTGTTACGACAACGCCCCCATGGAGAGATTTTTTTTTGGGGGGGGGTGTTAAAAAATGAGTTAAGCCCATCGCAAAAGCTACTGCACACGGGCAGAAGCCATTGCAGATGCTACTGAGTATACTTGCAATGAATTTTTTCGTATTGTAACCAATCTGTATATTTTTATTGATACTTCTACGCTGGCTTGGATAAATGCTGATAGATAACAAAAAATATGGAAAAGTCGGAGATGTTCTTCGGCAACACCTTCATAAAGATGGAGAATTGGCTGTAACCACCGATTCTTTTTCTTTGTATGCGTTTCAGAGCTTGCAAAAAGAGCTTGAGAAATCAGCAGCGACTCGACTCATCATTTCCGATGCCTCAATTAACACTGAAGGAAGCCATCCTGCTCTCTCGGGTGGGAGATACGAAACACGCTTGAAGAATCAGCTTCTTCAAAAGGCAGTTGCAACGCAGTGCGCTGGATGGCTGAAAAAGAAAGCCCAGGTGAGAGCTGCAAGCAATGCCCAGACCATTAGCCAGAATATGTTCCATGTGCAGGGGGCCGATGACGCTGTTGCTATTCAGGGCAGTTCCTCTTTCACAAGTGAAGGACTCGGCTATGTAGAATCTGATAGACACCACATGAACATGGCCCTTACTGATAGCGAAAGTACAAAGGCCCTTCTGGAATGGTTTGATAGCCTTTGGGGCAATAAGAGTGTGACATTTGATGCCAAGGATCAGTTTCTCAAACAACTTGAAACCCTCTCAAAAGACAACGCTCCTGAGTTTATTTATTTTCTCACCCTGTTCCACACATTTCAGGACCTCCTTGAAGACATAGATGAAGAGAATATCATCAAGACTAAGACGGGCTTTAAAGATACCGTTGTCTGGAACAAGCTGTACAAATTCCAGCGGGATGGAGTCCTCGGCGCAATTGATAAGCTTGAAAGGTATAACGGCTGCATCATCGCCGACAGTGTGGGCCTCGGTAAAACTTTTGAAGCACTCGCTGTCATCAAATATTACGAACTGCGAAATGACCGGGTGCTCGTCCTTTGTCCGAAAAAGCTCCGTGAGAACTGGTCCATCTACACGATCAACGATAAGCGGAACCTACTCGCCAAGGATCGTTTCAATTATGATATTCTGAACCACACAGACCTTACTCGGCTCACTGGCAAATCTGGTGAGATCAATCTGGAGACGCTGAATTGGGGCAACTATGACCTTGTTGTCATCGACGAATCCCACAACTTCAGGAACGTCACCAAGTCCGATAAGGGGCTGACCAGATATTCCCGCCTCATGGACGAGATCATCCGTTCAGGCGTGAAGACAAAGGTGCTCATGCTTTCCGCTACTCCGGTAAATAACAGGATGAACGACCTCAAGAATCAGGTGGCGTTCATTACTGAAGGGCTGGACCTCGCATACAAAGAGTATGGCATTGCCAGCATTGAGGAGACTCTTCGTAAGGCCCAGACCAAATTTAATCAATGGCTCAGACTGGATGAGAAGGATCGGACAACCGAGGGTCTGCTTGACGCACTCAACTTCGATTATTTCAAGCTCCTCGATATGCTCACCATTGCGCGGTCCCGCAAGCATATCCAGAAGTATTACAATATCGCCGAAGTCGGTGAATTTCCTGAACGCCTCAAGCCTATGAACATCAAGGAAGACATTGATCTTGATGGAGAGTTTCCTTCTCTCAAGGAGATCAACCGGACTATTCGAAAGCTGAACCTCAGCGCGTATTCTCCCCTGAAGTATGTCCGCATGGAGAAGCGCACGGAATATGACCGCAAGTACGACATCCTTGTGAAAGACGGGAAATCCGTGTTCCGTCAGGTGGACCGCGAACAGAGCTTGATCCACCTCATGCGTGTCAATCTCCTCAAGCGAATGGAAAGCTCGATCAACTCCTTCGGCATGACTTTGGAAAAGCTTTTGAATGAAGTCCAAAAGCTTCTTGAGAAGCTTGAAAACCATAATGGCGAAGAGATTGAGGAAGTCGGCATCGAAGACATTGAGGTGGATTCCCCTGAGTTCGAGGATTTCCTGATCGGCAGAAAGGTCAAGGTTCTCATCAAGGACATGGATCAGGTTCGCTGGAAGCAGGACTTGGAAGAAGACAGAGAGAAGTTAAAATACCTCCTCGACGAATCACGCAAGGTCACAGCAGAAAGAGATGCTAAACTGAAGAGTCTCAGAGAGCTTATCAAGTTCAAGCGGGATGAGCCGATCAATACGGGGAACAAGAAGGTCATCATTTTCACCGCCTTTGCTGATACCGCAAACTACCTCTATGATCACATCGCTCCTTGGGCAGAGAAGGACCTGAAACTGAATACAGCCCTCATCACCGGCGGCGGTTCGAACAAGTGCAACCTGAAGACTATGCGATGCGAATTCGATGCCCTGCTTTCCGCTTTTTCTCCTGTCTCGAAAGAGCGCGACAAAATCAATGCCGAAGTTACGGATGAAATCGACCTGTTGATTGCCACTGACTGTATCTCCGAAGGACAAAACCTTCAGGACTGCGATTGGCTGGTGAATTATGACATCCACTGGAACCCTGTGCGGATCATCCAAAGGTTCGGGCGCATTGACCGGCTTGGTTCCAAGAACAAGAAAATCCAGCTCGTCAATTACTGGCCCAACATGGAGCTTGACGAGTATATCAACCTGGAAGCACGAGTCAGTGGACGCATGGTCCTTCTCGACATCTCTGCCACCGGTGAAGAAAACGTCATCGAGCAGGACAACGTGACCCGCATGAACGACCTGGAGTATCGGCGCAAGCAGCTCCAGCAGCTCCAGGAGACGGTGGTTGATCTGGAAGATATTTCCGGCGGCGTATCCATCACCGACATGACCCTGAATGACTTCAAGATGGACCTCTCTGCGTACATGAAGGGCCACGCTGATTCGCTGGAGAAAGCACCTACTGGATTGTACGCAGTGACAAGCCTGGATGCCGATCTTCAGGAAGATGGACTGGAGCCGGGGGTTGTATTCTGCCTGAAGAACATTGGCAAGAGTATGGACGAAGAGGACTACGCCTTGGCACCTCATTATCTCGCCTATGTCACGGATAACGGCGAGGTCCGATTCGGGTACACTCAAGCCAAGAAGGTGCTGGACGTTCTGAAGAAGCAATCCATGGGACGCACTGAGACGGATCAGGACGCCATAGCTCGAATGAACTCCCAGACCAAGAACGGCAGGGATATGAGCCATTATCGCAACCTTCTTGAACAGGCGGTGAATGGTATTGTCGGTAAGTCCGAAGAGAAAGGGGTGGAAAGCCTGTTCTCCCGTGGCGGTACCAATCTGACCAAAGAGAGCTTCCATGGGATGGATGACTTTGAAGTGGTCAGCTACCTGATTGTGGGGGCGTGATGGACTTTCCAGCTACCATAGAAAACTTCTACAGCAATCTTGCCGTTCCAGAGCCCTGTTACCTCGGAAAAAGGCTGTTCAAAAAACACTTCTACGAAAACGGGCAGCTCAACGCTACGGAGAAGAAAGCGTTCAAGGAAGACATAGAATCCATCGAATGGAAATACACCCTCAAGCCTTCTACCATAAATATTCAGAGTTTTGAGGATGATACCCATGAGTATCTTGAAGTCGCTCTAATCCAGGTCACACTCTCGTCTGATGAGCGCCATTCACGAATTGCCGCGGTCATTCAGAAAGCGATTCCATACCCTGTGGTTATCGTTTTTTCCTATGACTCCAGCATTGCCCTCAACGTGAGCATGAAACGGATCAACCGCGCCAACAGCAACAAGATGGTGGTTGAGTCCTATCACGACACAGGATGGATCTCGCTTGAATCGCCTGAGGATTGGCAAAGTAGCTTCTTAGATGACTTCCAGATCAAAAACTTGTCCTTTCAAGATTTCTTCCAGTTCTACCAAGATATTGCTGAGCACATTACTGCCTATAACTGCGCGGTCTATACTGGTGCATATTCACTGGCTCCTTCTGAGCACAGAGAAGGCGTGGATCGTGGCGAGGCTCTGAAAGAACTGGAACGCCTGGAGCGGGAATTGACGGAGCTTCGAAACAAGCTCAAACATGAAAAGAACTTGGGCAACCAGGTGCAGTTGAATACCAAAAGCAAACAAATCAAGGATCGCATAGACGTGATCAAAGCTGAGATTTGAGGAATATCCCCATGGAGAAACTGACTGAGCAGGATGGCATGAGCCTGAACGTGGTTAATGAGAACTTGAAGGCCCTTAAAAATCTTTTCCCGGAAGCCCTTACGGAAGAGGGGGTCGACTTTGAAGTGCTGAAGCAACTCCTTGGCGATGAAGTTTCCGAGAGCGAAGAGAAGTTTGGACTGAACTGGTTTGGAAAAATGAAATCTCGACAGATTGCCATGGAGCCTTCCATGGGCACTTTGCGCCCATGTTTTGAAGAAAGTATTGATTGGGACACAACACAAAATTTGTTTATAGAGGGTGACAACCTTGAAGTATTAAAAGTGTTACAAAAAAGTTATTCTGGAAAGGTCAAAATGATTTACATCGACCCTCCATACAATACCGGAAAAGATTTTATCTATCCAGACAACTTCCAAGACAACTTAGATACGTATTTAAAATATACTGGACAAAAAAGTGACGAGGGTCTTAAAGTCAGTTCAAATACAGAAAGCTCTGGAAGATTTCATACGAACTGGCTCAACATGATGTACCCAAGGATTAAGCTGGCCAAAAACTTACTACGTTACGACGGTGTCCTGTTTATTAGTATTGACGACGCTGAGCAGCCGAATCTACGAAAAATCTGCGACGAGGTCTTCGGAGAGAACAATCTCGTCGCGAATGTTGTTTGGCGATCGAAAGACAATAGCAATAATGACGCAAAAAGATTTTCAACTGACCATAATCACATAGTTGTTTATGCAAAAAGTGCTGATTGGCTCCCTGCTCGCGTATTTGATGAATCAAAGCAGTCTCATTTCAAGAATCCAGACAATGATCCACGTGGTCCATATTTTGACGGAAACCCACTCAACTCTCCAAACTTTCGTGAAAATCTAATTTATGACCTAGTCTCCCCTTCTGGCAATACCATTAAATCGCCAAAAAATGGTTGGCGTTGGTCAAAAGCAGCAATGAAGGAAAAGATGGAATCAGGAGAGATTAGATTCAATGACACGGAAACAGGAATTCGCAGAAGAACATACCTTGCTGACCAGAAAGGACTTCCCCCGTCTAGCTTGTGGATTGACCTTGAGAAAACAGGCCATAATCGACAAGCCAAATATGAAATACTCAAGCTCTTTGGTGAGGATATTTTCGATACACCAAAGCCAACTCGCCTGATAGAATACATGATGAATCTTGCATGTATTGGCAACAATGATCTCGTGTTAGATTTTTTTGCAGGGTCCTCTAGCAGCGCGCACGCTGTCTTAAACTATGCTATGAAGAGCAAGGTTGCAGTTCGCTACATCATGGTACAGTTGCCTGAACTTATTGATGAAGATTCTGATGCTGCTAAAGCTGGTTTTAAGCATATTGCTGAGATTGGACGGGAACGAATTAAACGAACTGTAAAGCAGATTAAGAATGATACCCCTGACTATTCAGGAGACCTTGGCTTTAAAGTATTCAAACTCGCCAGCAGCAATATCGTAGCCTGGAATCCGGACAAGTCAGACCTTGAGCAGACTCTAATAGGGCATACCGAACACCTTGTTCCAGGCAGAAGCGAACAAGATGTACTCTATGAGCTGCTTCTCAAGCGCGGCGTTGAGCTGACTGTCCCCATTGAGGAAAAGGACATCTCAGGAAAGACCGTCTACAGCATCGGATACGGAACCCTCTTTGTGTGTCTCGACAAGAAAATCGAGCGTGACCAAATAGAAGCGTTGGCTCAAGTCATCATCGCATGGCACATGGAGCTTGATCCGATGAGCGAAACGCAGGTCGTGTTCCGAGACAGCGCCTTTGAAAACGATGTTGCCAAGACCAATATCACCGCCATCTTGGAACAAGGCTGCATCAAGCACGTCCGCAGCCTGTAATGGGAGCAATGACCATGAAGCTCCACTTTGAAGACAATCTCGACTATCAGCTTGCTGCCATTGACTCCGTTGTTGGCATTTTCCAAGGACAGGACATCAGCCGCACTGCGTTTACAGTTTCGAAGACGTACGCGCATGGCATGGTTGAATCTGACCTAGGCATAGGCAACCGCCTTCAACTCCTAGATGATGAGCTTCAGGAAAACCTGAAGGAAATTCAGCTCAAGAACGGACTGCGTCCATCTGAGTCTCTGAGCAGCGGCGACTTTACCGTTGAGATGGAGACAGGAACGGGAAAAACCTACGTCTATCTGCGTACGATATTCGAGCTGAACAAGCGATACGGGTTCACCAAGTTCGTCATTGTTGTTCCTTCTGTCGCCATTAAAGAAGGTGTGTACAAAACTCTTCAGATCACACGCGACCATTTTGAAGCTCTCTACCCTGAAGCAAAGGGATATGAATACTTCCAATACGACTCATCCGAGATGGGACAAGTGAGGAACTACGCTACGAGTCCCAATATTCAGATCATGGTGTTCACAGTCGGAGCCATAAACAAAAAAGACGTGAACAACCTCTACAAGGAGAGCGAAAAGACCGGAGGCGAGAAGCCCATTGACCTCGTTCGTGCGACCCACCCCATCGTCATTGTAGACGAGCCTCAGAGTGTTGATGGCGGTTTAACCGGTCAAGGCAAAAAAGCAATCGAGGCAATGAACCCTCTTTGTACGCTCCGATATTCTGCTACCCACATAGACAAGCACCACATGGTCTATCGCCTGGACGCGGTGGATGCATATGACAAAGGGCTGGTCAAGCAGATCGAAGTCGCGGCCTTAGAGGTCGATGGTGGACACAACAAGCCCTATGTGAAGCTCATATCCACTGAGAATAGACGTGGCACCATATCTGCCAAGATTGAAGCGCATATCCAGCAAGGTGGAAATATCACTCCGAGAATCATTACCGTTCAGGATGGGGATGACCTAGAGCAGGAGACCGGACGGGCCATCTATGAGAATTACCGCATAGGCACCATCACTTGCGGCAAGGGCAACCAGTCCATCGAGCTGAAGTTCCCCAATGGGGAAAAAGTGCTGACTCCTGGGGACGAGCACGGAGGAGTGAGCCAGGACGACTTGAAGCGGCTCATGATCCACCGCACCATCAAGGAACACCTGGACAAGGAAAAACGTTTTGCCGCGTTAGGACTCGGCGTCAAGGTACTCAGCCTCTTCTTCATCGACAGCGTGGAATACTACCGCCAGTACGATCAAGACGGGAATTGGGTGAAGGGCAAATACGCCACCATGTTTGAGGAGGAATACCGCAAACTAGCCAAGGATTACGATTACCAGACTCTCTTCGAAGGGCTTGATTTGGATGTGGAAGTCAACGAGGTCCATAACGGTTACTTCTCTATCGACAAGAAAGGCTCCTGGACTGAAACAGAAGATAACAATCAGACAAACAGAGACAACGCTGAACGCGCATATAGCCTCATCATGCGTGAGAAGGAAAAGCTCCTCAGCTTTGAATCCAAGCTGAAATTTATCTTTTCCCACTCTGCCCTACGCGAAGGATGGGACAATCCCAACGTATTTCAGATTTGCGTACTACGGGACATCGGAACGGAACTGGCTAGACGGCAATCCATCGGGCGAGGCTTGAGACTCTGCGTAAACCAGAAGGGCCAACGCCTTCGTGGGTTCGACACAAACACGCTGACAGTTATTGCCAACGAGAGCTACGAGCACTTTGCTGAAACGCTACAGAAGGAAATTGAAGCCGATACAGGAATCCGGTTCGGAATCGTCGAAAAGCACCAGTTTGCCACCATCGCAGTGACAGATAAGAATGGGGAGACCAAACCCCTCGGCGTGCAACAATCAGAGAAAATTTGGGAGTTTCTGAAAGATAATGATTTCCTAGACAAGAAAGGCAAGGTTCAAGACTCGCTCAGGACTGCGCTGAAAGAAAACACGCTTATTCTGCCAAAAGAGTTCGATGAGCAGAAGACAGAGATCAAAGCCATCCTCCACAAGCTCTCTGGTCGCTTGGAAGTCAAAAACGCTGATGAGCGTGTTATGATCAAACCCAACAAAGAACGCTTCCTGAGCCCTGAGTTCAAAGAGCTATGGAATCGAATCAAACATAAGACGACTTATCGCGTTGACTTCGACAACGAGAAGCTGATTCAGG
Organism: Desulfovibrio faecalis; assembly: GCF_053570625.1. Classification (NCBI taxonomy): domain Bacteria; kingdom Pseudomonadati; phylum Thermodesulfobacteriota; class Desulfovibrionia; order Desulfovibrionales; family Desulfovibrionaceae; genus Desulfovibrio; species Desulfovibrio faecalis. Next base: position 1,449,884 of record NZ_JBRBQR010000001.1, on the reverse strand, counting down.
ATTGCGCCAAGGCAATTGAAACTGGCCCTGCAATCAGCAAAACACGGGCACAGTTCAGAAACGCTAATCTCGCCATTGGTAAAGCTGGAGTAGAGGCAAAAGAAACAAGTGTTTCTGGCTACACCACTGTCAACGAGACGGACATTGAGCTGCCGGATATTCTGACTGACCTTCAAGACAAGACGCAACTCACCCGTAAAAGTATCGTGAGAATTCTCATCGCAAGCCGCCGCTTGAACGATTTCAAGCGTAATCCCCAGGAATTCATTCAGCTGGCGACTGAGGCGATAACCAGAACTAAGCGGATGGCTCTGGTTGACGGAATAAAGTATCGCCGCATCGGTGACGAGTTCTTCTATGCACAGGAGCTTTTCGAGAAAGAGGAGCTGACCGGCTATCTCAAGAATACCATGGAGTCTGAAAAGTCTGTCTACGACAGAATTGTGTACGATTCAGCTGGCGTGGAAAAGGGATTCGCTCAAGGCTTGGAAAAGAATGAAGCAGTAAAGGTCTATGCCAAGCTTCCCGGCTGGTTCAAGGTTCCAACACCGCTTGGAACCTACAATCCAGACTGGGCTGTTCTGGTCGAGGACGAAGGTAAGGAAAAGCTCTACTTCGTCGTTGAAACCAAGGGGAGCCTCTGGTGGGACGACCTACGCCACAAGGAAGGTGCAAAGATCAAGTGCGGTAAAGAGCACTTCGCCGTTCTTGCCGATAGCCAGGACAATCCAGCAAAATTCATCCAAGCCACCAAAGTCAGGGAACTGCTGGATCAGGCATAGGAAACAAGCAATGGCAATCAGTAAATTCGAACAACACCGATACGAGAAGCTTCTCCAGGACTTCTGCCAAGAACAGGGACCGCCACCGCATCTCCATGACAAGCTGAAATGGGGATATGAGGTTGATCCCAAGAAGCAGAAAGTAGAGCTATACGAGATTCGTCCTCACTTCATGGAACCATCAGAAAAGATCCAAAGCCCGATTGCCAAAGCGAGTTATGTCAACGCTCAGAAGAATTGGAAGGTCTACTGGATGAGGGGTAATGGAAAATGGACTCTCTATGAACCATGCCCTTCTCTTCGGTCTCTTGAAGAATTTCTGAAACTGGTTCACGAGAATGCATATGGCTGCTTCTTTGGATAGTCTGAACTAGATAGTTAATTTGGATCTAGACTGCGAAAGGGGATGGATGTATTCAATTGTACTAGTTTTGAGTTGATCTGAAAGTCGACTCTGTTAGACAAGCACCTCCCTACTGACACACTTGATAGGAATTCTGACATTCAACACACGCCAAATCACGCGCCAAACGATCCCATGTCCGCAAGTATTTGTATCGCCGATGCAACTTTTCAACTTGTGGCTATGTGGCGCGATAAATTTTAATATATATCGTATAGTTATAGGAATTTTCTGAGAAATTCTGCCACACGCCACTTTTGGCGATCCCATCCCACGCAAGAAAGGGATAGTCGGACTTTCGTCTAACTATCCCTTTTATTTGGATATATGGTCGGAGCGACTGGATTCGAACCAGCGACTTCCTGCTCCCAAAGCTGGAATGCCGCTAGATTTTTTTCTTGCCCCATCTAGATATATTTATTTCGGTTTTTATTTTTTAAGTCTGACCTGCTTTGATAATTCACCCACATACTAGATAGTTTGCTGACAAACGGGCTCAATTGTGGTGCACCGACGTTACATATGTGCCCGAAGAGATTTTTACCCCATTGTGGCAGTCATGGGCTACACCGGTGGCATAACAGCTGTGCGGATTGTGCGAGCACTGTGCGAGTAGTATGGTTTGAATGGCCGAGAATCTCGGCCTCTCAGTGTCGTCGCACGGCGCACATGTCGCACAGTGATTTTTTTGTTTTTGCAATCGCAGTTATTTTTTTTGTTACATCGAACATGATTTTTTGCGAAGTCAAAAAAACAGGTGTGCGTGCTGTGCGAGCTGTGCGGCGTCTCTATGGCCGAGTTTTCAGGCATTATAGAGACGCCGCTGTAGTCTTTGACGCACACGACGCACAGAATTTATAAGCTAAGACTTGAGCTGTCACTTTTTGACACCTCATCCCAACGCGCAGGAATAAAAGCAATTCCACGCTTATTCTTTCCTCCAATGCTATGCGTCTCTCTCACCTTCCCTGATGCATCACAAACTACCCAGCCTTTAGCTTTTAATATTCCCAACAGAGATTTGCGGTTCACGCCCCTTGCTATTTCATCAACTCTAGGAGTCAGCATAATAAACAGCTCTTCCCCACCATCTTTTATGCGGTAGCCCCACATGTTAGGTTGACTTAAATTGTTATCCACGAGACTTGCATGCCGATCCCATCGTACATACTGAGACTGATTGAGAGCAAAATGATCCTGAATGCGTTTAAGCACCTTGGCCATTTCCAAGTCGCCAGAACCACCACGTTGCTCCAACCAAATCTTGAACCATCGCTGGGCGGATGCATAGGCTTCTCCTTTACTAAAGGGAAGGATGCCCCACTCAATTGCTGCTTCACCTGCACTAGCAATGAGTCCAAACTTACGGGCGACCCGCCTAACTTGCCCAGAAGCATCAGAGGATACGTTTAACGAAACGAATTCATCTATTTTTTTAAGCAAGCTCTCTTGGTTCTGCTCACTTCCTTCACAATACTTGGCTATAAATGCTCTTAAAGCCGTTCCGTAACTATTACTACACACATCTGCAAGGGCGACACTTAATGATGCCGGATCAGCATGCTCATGCAGATTAGCAAACATGTTTTCACCTGTGCCTCCGTCGATTGGCAAATCAATAATTCTCACTGCCTGTCCTGCCATGGCGCGCTGCTTGCCTGACTCTTCAATTTTGTCATTGATTGTAAGCTCACCCGTGGAAAGAAAATTTAATCTCCAGGTCAATGCATTACGTAGCGAGGCATCAGCACGCATACGAGATCTTCCTTGACCGTTGGGAAGCATATAAGCCACTTGACTGACAACTTCTGCCGTTGCCTGACCGACCTCATCAAGAACCAACAGGTTGTCATTATGCATGGCCGCTGTGTGTTCAAGAGCATTGTGAGTACTACGCCACTGGCGCAAATACCCACGATTTCCACCTCCACCGCACACGCTGCCTGCAACAAGAGCTAGCGTTGTTTTACCGGTCGACGATGCCCCATAGATATGCAGCCCCCCACCTTCCATGTCACATGGACGAAGGAGTGGTCCTGTCAAGGCATAACTGGTTGCTAGCACTAACAAGGAATTTCCCGCGCACAGCTTACCTATGCGCTCCTGCCATAATTGTAGATCCCCACTAATGTTGTGCAGAGTATCTGTGGTTTCAGCGAGATAGATTTTTTCGGATAAAGATGCTCCGTACTGCTCGTCTGGCAAAACGTATGTGGCCTCATGCCAGCCGACCTTGTCTAGCTGTAGATATATGTTATCCTCTGGGGCACCGTATTGGATGTACTCCATAAGAAGACTATTCGCCTTGGGGTACATGGCAATTTCGAGCCCATGGTCCGATAAGATGGAGCGGACTAATTCACCACGTCCCGTGCAGTCTCTCATGTTAATCGGCAACTGCTTTCTTTGCCCGTCAGGAGCCGTAAATTCGACAAGTCTTGCCCACCCAACACCGCTAGAATTTCTCATCTTTCCCAGTATCTTGAGCGGGCTACAAATATATATACCATCATTTTCTTGGCCATCATTTGGCGTATAGAACACGCCGGTATCTCTAAGCTGAAATGATGTTGCAACAATTTCGCGGTTGGCTTTGTTTTTGAAAAACATATCCCCAGGAGAGCGAACATTGCATTTCCTATTACACTGATACACTTCCTGAATGTACTCACAGGTAATTTTTCGATCTGCACATTTTGCTTGAGCAATTTTATTTTCCGTTTCCTGATAAGAATATCCAGGGTAACCCAGACTGAATTCATGAATAATAGGGCGGGCCACATTCCCCAAGGACATAAAAATGCCTACCATTCTAAACCATTCTGGCTCAGAAAGAGTAGCCTGATTTTCCCAACAATGCTCAATAAAGGAACATTCTAAAATGGCATTAATGGCTTCCTTTGATTGCTTGCCTTGGCGCAGAAGAGTTTCGATAGCCATTGCAGCATCATACCAGTAACTCATGTCTGTTATGTTGGGCGCGGCAGTATCTATCGAGGTGGTTCGTGGCTGACAAGTAAGTAAGATCAGCTCATCTTTAGGTAAGCTCATTAATTCTTCATACGAAATTTCAACTTTATACTTTCCATCTGGACGAAGAATGTTGGGCGCACGCAGCAGTTTGCCTTTCCCTCCACTATACAGTTGTGTATCAATGCATCCCCCATCGATACTCGCGAGAGGTATTTTAAACGTCCGTGTAAGCATAACTTTTTGAATTTGTGGCAGATAGGGGTGTCCCTCCTTCCCTCCATAAGTAGCAGCTGGGATTTCAAGGTGCATGCCTTTTCCCCCGCTAAGAAAATATCGCAGAGATCGAGGATTAACTTTGTACCGAGATTCCAAGTAAAATACGATATTTTGTACTATTGAAATAGACCGCTTTGGGTCCTCCTTGCAATCGATATCCATCCAAAGGGAGCCGTAGCGAGTGGGCTCCGGCTTACCTTTTTCAGGTGCATAATCAAAGCTCATGGTGCTGAAAGCCGAGTAGCCTTCTTCAATAGCTTTTGCCTTGGCCTCTGCAGTGTCAGGAATAAAAATCCATGGCCTGCCTTGGTCTGGGTTGCCCGCGTAAATACATTTAGGATTATCCATGATAAAACCTCCGCCTAATCAACAGTAGATTATCGATTAAAAGGGATCGATTGTGTTTGGTTAGGCATATAATAGTAGCGCTCATAAAAAACATAGGCCGCAGGCGTAGCTGCGGCCTATGCTAGTTGTCATTACAAGGACTACTCATTCACTATGTTTTCAATCATCTCCTATGAAGACCATATTGTCGTAGCCACTGAACAAATGTCTCGCGCTCATAGCCAATCTTTTTACCCACCCGGATACGTACTTCTGGGCCTTCGCCCCTACAATCAATGTTGTTCAGTGTTTTTGCGGAAAGCAATCCTCCCAGATGCTTGGCAGCTTCCTCACGGGTAAAGACTGGCGGCAGGGCTGACTTTAAATTAGTAAAAAAAATGTCTGTAGAGATCATCAGATACCTCACTGTTAACTCACAGTATTCACGAGCAGATTTGCCCATACTATGGTCATAATGAATCCCCAACGATAACTATTAGGAATCGAATCGTGGAGCTGGGGCAAGGAGCTAAAGCATACGTAAAAAGCCAAAGGAGCCTTTTAAGTACAAGCCTAGAAAGAATTTGGCCGCCGAGCCCTGATTTGAATCCTATGAAAAAATGTGGAGCAAGATAATTTTTAAGAATGGCAACACTTGACAGAGAAGCGATATGTACATAAATTTGTACAAACAGGAGGCAAGCCATGCCCGAAGCCATAACTTATTCTGACGCAAGGCAAAACCTTGCAGCTACTATGGATCGAGTGTGTGATGCACATGAGCCTGTAATTATCACCCGCCAAAAATCACAATCCGTGGTAATGATTTCGCTTGAGGACTATTCTGGGCTCATGGAAACCGCACACCTGTTGAGATCACCAGCCAATGCCCAGAGATTACGTGATTCTTTAGCGAGTTGTTCTTCTGTGGAGCAGCATGACTTGGTGGATTGATCATGTTATTAACATGGACGCCCCAAGCTTGGGAGGACTACTGTTACTGGCAACAGGTGGACAGGAAAAAGCTGAAGCGCATTAACGAGCTTATCCGCGATGCGATGCGCTCACCCTCGGACGGGCTGGGGAAGCCAGAAGCGTTACGCTTTGACTTAACAGGATGCTGGTCACGGCGTATCGACCATGAGCATCGGCTGGTTTACAAGGTAGATTCAGAAAGGAACACGCTGATAATCGTGCAGTGCCGGTATCACTACTAAGCGCATTTTGGGGCACGGTTCTGGTCCTAAAAACTTGACTAGGGTGTGCCACAAAGTTATACACAAAGTGCGAGTGAGAAAAATTATTCTTCAAAAATAGCAGATAGTTACCACATGCTTTGTTTTGCCAGTGCCCAGTCTCCCCTTCGGCACCATCTTGAACTCCAAGAGAGTTCAAAGAAACCCGCTAAGCTAACAGCTTGGCGGGCTTTCTGCTTAGGGGCAAGCCCTCTCGACGGGCAGTTTTTCCGACAGGTTTCAGATCAATTCCCCAGCCATTTCAGCAGCACAAAACGCGCGCACGCAGGCGGAACTTTTCAAAGTTACGGAAGCTAATCATTGCCACTGGGGCATTATTAACTGTCTACTTGACGGGGTGCAGACCATAGCGGGGGACTCCATACAAAAAGAGGCGGAATATTTCCCGCCCCTTAATGCACAATAAAAATGTCTACGGTGTACCAGCAGTTCGGCCAGACATTCCGCTGCATCCCGAAGGGAAACTCACACGAGTCTTATCTTTTTTTAACGACAAAATCTGTCTCTGAGGGCTTTCACCATTTTCGGGCTTAGCTGCTTGAGCAATTCAGCATTGTACGATGGATATGCGTTCGAGAGATATGCAGGCGAACCGTACTGCCCATCTTGCAACGAAGGAAAAGGCCCGTAACCGGCCACATCCTGCCACTGGATGGTGGGATCAGCCTCGCTATTCTGGGCGCGGCTGGGATCCATGGAACTGATCTCCCTGCGGGCGTAGTTTGCGGCATTGGGAGCGTTAACCGTGAGGTTTGTTTGCAGAATCTGCTGTGCAGCTATGGAATAATAGCGAGACTTCGCCGCCGGGGTTCCTTCCGCGACCGCCGGGTCTACGTTGGTTGTGACAATGGATACGGTGTAGTCGCTGTTAAGGTGTATCTGAAACGTTCTGAACTGCTGCGGAAAATCCCTGAGTGACGCCGTTTCCACCTGCCAGAAACCCTTTTCCGGGCGGCTTGCATCCGGCGAGGGGAAGGCCTTTACCGTGTTGAAATGGCGATGCCCCGACATCCACATGAGCAGGTTTGGCGTATCCCACAGTATGCTGACCAGATCCTTCAACGATGCGGCGTTCTGCTCAACCGCATTGGGGTCTTTGTCGCTTTCCCACCATTCCATCTCTGTGCCAATGGCAGAAACACCAAGGGGAATGTGGGCAGCGATTATCATCAAAAGATCAGCGGCCTGCCCGGAGGCCAGCTCCTCTTTAAGCCATTTGAGCCGCGCGGCATCCAGAAATCCGTGGCCGTGGATATCGTGGGAACCGTCTGTTTCAGATTGCGTATTGTCCAGCACAATGACTTTGAGCGGGATTTTGGCCTTCGGCACAAAGCTGTAGCAGGCAAATCCGTTGCCATGCGCAGGATCCACCAAATTGAACCCATGCCCTGCCGGCTCTGTAGTTGTGTCAAAAAACTCCTGTTTCCACTGGGCAATGCTTACAGGGTGGCGACTTTGGTCTGCCACCGTTTTTGGGGGTGTCGCATAGGCATCCCTGGGGCCTGCGCCAATAATCGCGCCGTCAGCGGTAGCGCCATCAAGCAGGCCCATATAAAATGTTTTCGTCCTCAGGCTGCCTGGCACATCGTACAGGCAGGGGAAATGCGCACCGCCGCTATCAAGAGACATGAGGCCAGCCGCCATGACTTCGCCCGAGGTGTAGGCCTCAGCAAGCCCCAAAGATTTGTCGGCATGCACGGGGAAGCTGCCCATCCAGAAATGGTCATGGTTCCCAAGTGCTTGGTACCAGGGTATGGACTTATCCAGCCCAACGGCCTTAAAGGGCCTCTGATAGTCAATGCTGTCCATACCAAGGCGTTCACCAGAGCACGGTGTAATAACCTTGCCGTCAAACACATCAATATACCAGCGCAACTCATTATATTGAGCGGTATTGCACACATCGCCCAGCGATATGCCAAAATCAAAGGGCGTTTTTTTATGCAAGGCGTTTACTGTTTGAATGGCCGCATCCAGCACCTGCGTAGAGTACAGCATAACCGGCGAATATATGGACGAAGAAAAATAGAATAAGGGGTTTAACTGCTGATTGAGAATCAACTGGTTGGGGGATTCCTTGTCTGTGATGTGCACATCCGTAAAGGAAAAAAAGCTTGCCAACTGCACAAGACGTTGCGCCTCGGGGGTGCTACTACCCTGCGCTATCAGATCTGTACGCCGAACAACAGAAAGCCCTGGGCCAAAAGTATGGTTGCCATAGCCATACACGCTGTACTGGGATATCTTTGGCAGATCCGGCTCCTTGAGGCCTGGCTCAATGGCAGCAAAAAGAAGCGTTCGCTCAACTGTTGTCGCCACGGTGGAATCAATAGGATAATCAACAGGGACTGCTGTTTTTTTCATCCCGCTGTCTGCGACACCTTCGCAGGGGGAAAAGGCACCCAAGCAAAGAGTAGCCGCCAGCGCCCCAGAGTACATCAAAAAATTTCGGCGCCCGAGCGTCTGGAGCGAAACAAGGTCGATGTCTGATAATACGTGGTCTGCTTTTTTTGAATCATAATCCTGCATGGTATTCCCTGGCCCGGCATCGGACACATCAGTAAACAGACAAAAGAATCTATCTTTCCGGTATAATTTGATAACAGGATAAAATCATACCCGTCAATGCGATCACCTAGGCGAAGCTCTATTCCTCCCTGAAACTGAATACTAAGATTAATACTTTCCGATCGAACAGTTTAGACACCACTTATGGCATTTTGAGGCGGAGGTGATGCTAAGCCCCTCTAGCCGGGCATTGGCAGCATATTGCCAGTACGCGGGCAACACAGACTCATTGTCGGATTGCCCCAAAGAGGTTGATAAAGACAAAAAAGCGGCCTGCATGCTCGGGCATAACGCGCCTTTGAATGCAAGCCGCCTCGTGAGGGCAGATCTGTTTAAAAACACAACAGGTTGTTTACGCGGCCCTTGGCATTCCAAAGCCGCACGTTGGACTCCCCGCAGTGTTGTCGGCACTAGTCACAGCGGTATGACGCATCCAGACTACAAATTCTGCCTCTGCAACTTTTCGCCGCTGCCCTGTTACACAGGGTCGGTCTGCTTTTCGGCCTGCGCGTTAATGTAGACAGCCCGGTAGCTCCTGCCAAAGACCACAACCCCCAAGGCCACAATGGCAAGGCTGATGCCCAGGGCAAGGAACAGCGGCTGGCTCACGTTGAAAGCCAGCTTGGCAACAATGGCTGCCGTGGTGCTGCAAATGATGGAGGTCAGAGCCCAGAAAGGCGAGAGCCAGCCGGGCTTGAAAATCGCCAGTGTCAGCGGCACAAAAACACCGCCGCCGCGCAGCAGGAAGGAGAAGAAATTCCAGTACAGCACGGTGGAATGAAGATACGTATAGGCCAGAGTCGAAAAAATCGTGGTCACTATGACAAGGGTAATCCGGTTGGCCTTCAGAATCCCCTCGCTCGATGTAACCTTGAACACGTTGCCCACAAAATCCCGCGAAATCATGGTCCCAATGCCCAAAGCCTGCCCTGCGGTAGAACCGATGATGGCCAGCAGCACCCCCGAGATGGCTATGCCGCCAAACCAGTCGGGCAAATAGGTGAAGAAAAACGTAGGCAATGCCAAAATGGGGGGCAATGCCGGATTTTGCGCATGCATGAACATGCCAATGGCCACAATGGGCAAACCAACGGGTATGACCACCAGGCCAGCCATGATGGCGCCGCGAGAAGCCGTGCGGGCGTCACTGGCCGAGTACAGGGCCTGAATATAGTTCTGCGAGCAGCAGATGCCCACCACCGTGGAGAATATGTTGCCGAGCACCTGCCCGGTACCGGTGCTGAAAAGATTCAGCCAAGGCTCTTGCGGAAATACCGTGGAAAAATCAGGAAGTTCGTACAGAGATACCACAGCCACCGCGCTGCCTACCAGCAGGCCCACCCACAGTACGCTCATTTTTATAATGCCAGTAACGCTGCTGCCTTTCTGGCCGCTGAAAAACACCGTCATGAGCACAAGCGCCGCAAGTAGAATGGTTGCCGCAAGCGGGCTGATTTTAAGGATTGCAGACAGAATGTTTATACCCGCAATAACGCCGGCCACACAGCCGCACAGCATGCTCAAGGTGCCGCATATGCTGATAACCGGGCCGGCGTATTTGCCATAATGCAGACCAAAAAATTCGGGAACGGTTTCAAGATTGGTGCGCCGCAGGGCGCGGGCGTAAAAAATGCCCTGCACCAAAAACCCCAAACCCGCACCAAGAGAATACGACCAGGCGCAAAGACCAGCCTGATACGCCAACTGCGCTGTACCCACCGTAGCGCCGCCGCCGATGATAACGCCCACGATACCGCCCGCCACCAGAGGAGAAGAAGCGGCGCGGCCTACAAGGCTGAATCCGTCCGCAGATTTTACGCTGCGCGCGGAATAAATTGAGTATCCAAGGGTAATGCCAACCACCAGAAACATGCCCAGATAATGAACAAAACTGACTTCCATATGACCTCGCCCGATGATTGTAATGCCAGCATAAAGGCCCCAGCAATGACTGCCGCCCGCCTGTTGGTGTTCAGGCGGGCGGCCTGCATTGCGCACCCCGTTGGGCGCACATTGGGTAACCTGCATACGTGCAGTTGCTTGAGGTAAAACAGGGAGGTCGCCATTTCTGGTTCAGAGGCACAAATTTCGGCTGCCCCCCTTGATGCGGCGTTAAGCTTATGCTTCTAAAACGCCTATACCCAGCTACGCCACTTCATGGAAGCCACTGTGTGGTTCAACGCCTTGACCCAGCAGGCCATGCGCATGGTGATGTTTTTCTCGTTGGAGACAGCGTATATTTCGTTGAATACGTCAAGAAACACGCCTTCAAGCTTCTTGTTGACGAATTCTTCAGTCCAGCAGTCGTTATTGAGATTCTGAATGCGCTCAAAATGCGCCACCTGGGTGCCGCCAGAGTTTGCGTACACATCGGGGCAGTCAATAACCTTGCGGTCGCGCAGGATCTTTTCGGCTTCAACAGTCACAGGGCCGTTGGCGCCTTCCATAATGGCCCACGCCTTAACGTCAGCCGCATTTTCAGGGGTGATAACGCTCTGCACGGCGCAGGGGGCCAGCACGTCACAATCCTGCACCAACAGTTCCGCGTTGGTCACGGCCTTGGCCTTGGGGTAACCGGTGAGGGTGCCTTTTTCTTCAAACCAGGCGAACACGTCCTTCACATCCAAACCATCAGCATTGTAGATGCCGCCGTTCACGTCGCTTACACCGCAAATGGTCACGTTGTCTTCATTGTACAGCGACACAAGGTTTCCGCCCACTTTGCCAAAACCCTGCACAACTGCGCGCAGGCTCGACATGGACTTGCCCACTGAGGCCGCAACGGCACGGGTGGCGTACTGCACGCCACGGCTGGTGGCCAGTGCGCGCCCAGCAGAACCGCCAAGGGGCATGGCCTTGCCGCTCACGGCAGCTGGTTCAAGGCGCTGGTGCATGGCTTCCCATTCGTCCAGCATCCAGCTTTGAGTACGGGCATCGGTGCCAATATCGGCACCGGGAAAGTCCATCCAAGGTCCGGTGATGGATGAGATGGCGCGGATATAGCCACGGCACAACCTTTCCAGTTCGTTGAGAGACAAGGTGGTTGGGTCAACGGCAATACCGCCCTTGCCGCCGCCGTTGGGAATGTTGTTGCAGGCGTTTTTGATGGTCATCCACATGCTCAGCGCGCGCACGTCATCGGGCGTTTCATCCTTATGAAAACGCGTACCACCACGGATGGGACCGTTGGCCCAGTTGTGGTGAAAACGATAGGCTTCAATAATTTTTACAGTACCATTATCCATTTTAAGGGGGATACGCACTGTAAGTTCACGCATGGGACGCTTGAGAAATTCATGAACATGAGGTTCGAGTCCGGCGAGGGCTGCCGCTTGTTCCAGTTGTGCGAGTGCATTTTCAAGAGCTGTAGTTGCTGTAGCCATGTCATCCTCCATTTAGTCTGTTATTTTTATCAAATCCGCATGCATTTTATGTTATTTTTCGAGCATATGGATTTAATAGTAAAAACAATAATCAGAAAAACAGTGATCATTCATCAAGCAAACAGTTTCTGCAACAGTCCAAATATGTACCGATTCAAGCAAAAGACATGCCATACAGCAAATTCAGTTAAAAAATTTTGTAGACTGCACTTAATCTATTGCAAAAACGATCATTTTTTACGTTATATAAATCACAATCATCGATGATAGCCTCGTTGCAGTTTCGGAAAAGTGATTAAATAGTTAACGAACGTTAACAAATGAACATCAGAACGCGCCCTCTTCCACAAAAGTGTGCTGAAACATTTAAGCCAAGTGAAGGAGCGCAACAAAAAAGGAGCAGGTTCACCACAGAAAGAATTGTTTCTTGAGGGGAGATGGAGGGACAAGGCTGGCCCGCAACAAGCGGTTGATGGGCTAGTGGAGTATATCTGTGCTGTCAAAATGGCTTTCAGATGCGACCAGAAAAAAACGCCTGATGCATTCAGTATAAGGAAAATCTGCTTTACCACGCACTCAATCATCAAAATTCCATAAAATGCGTTTCCCCATGCCACAGATGGCTGTTTTGAGGTCGAGTGCGTGCTAATCTCTGCAGCAAAAGATGCATAATCCGGATTGACTATTTTGGTGGCACCAACGACACCCAATTGACCTCATTCATTACAGGACGCCAGACTGCGGACATTTCGGGGCGTGCCGTTTACCGCAATATGACGGACTTTAACGCCCGCTGGGCACGTACATCACCACAAACGACACCGCTCTTGAGCTGATCCGGATAGCACCTACGAGGCCGCTGAAAACCTGAATTTTGCTTGAGCTTGGCTACATCCACTTGTGGCTGTACAAAGGCGTCTGGAGCGGCTACCAAAAAATATCGGGGGACAGCCTTAACTACAAAGACGCCTGGAAAGCGACTCTGAACATTTTCTATTCCTCCTAATTCCGCAGGCATCCTGCCCAAGAACGGGCGGGTTGCCTGTACGCCCCTTTCCTGTATCCATCTACGCGACGTGTTCCGTTCCAAACAGAATCCACTTCAGCTTCCAGCGGCTGCCTGTAAATGGCGCGCCTGAGCAAGAAAGTACCGGCCCTTAAAAGACTTTTCAGAACACTCACAAATTTCCTGAGCGTAGTCCCGGAAGGTCTTGCGCGTAAGACTCCTGCCAAGAGAGTTAGTACGAGCGAGGTAGTGTCCAGAATTTTTCGCACATTTTGTAGCTGTCAGTCAGTGTGAGTTTTGGCGGTGTCTTGAGGAGCCGGCGCGGAGCCTTGCGAGCGATACCCCACAAAGATATCGCGGCTGCAAGGGGCGTGACGGCTCCGGTTCTATATCAACACTTCTTGCTTCATATTCATGTACCGTTGTGTTCCCCACTTTTGACCCGCCATATACCGCAGGCGAGCCGATACCAGCATGAGCGCTGCATGACCATCCGGAAAGCTGCCTACCACACGTGTCCGTCGGCGGATTTCCCGATTCAGGCGTTCAAGCGGGTTATTTGTCCGGATATGCCGCCAATGCGTTGAGGGAAAGGCATAATAGGAAAGTGTTTCATCGCATCCGGATTCCAAAATCCTGGCTGCTTTATCAAGGCGTAATGCCTGGAGTTTTTTCACCACCTCAATCGCTTTCTGGCGGGCGGCTTCTTTGTCTTCTTGCGCGTGGATAGCCTTGAGCATCAAGGCGACCTCCTTGGCTTTGCCGCGAGGCGTTGCGTGCAATACGTTACGGTAGAAGTGCACCACGCAACGTTGCCATTTCGCATCGGGATAAAATTCTCCAAGCGCATCCAGAAACCCAAGACTTTTGTCTGATATCATCAGGTCGACCCGCTCAAGACCGCGCTCGCGCAAATAGCGCAGGAATTGCCGCCAGCTCTCGCTGTCCTCTCGGGAGCCTTCAGCTACACCAAGAATTTCACGAAAACCGCTTGTATTCACACCGATAGCCACAAGAACAGACACGTTCTGCACTTCCCCGCCCCAGGAGCGCTTCAGCCAGATGCCGTCCACGAAAACATAAGGGTACCTTGGTTCAAGCGGACGATTGCGCCATTCTTCTACACGTTCAAAAATTTTCTGATTCAAGTCACTTATGGTACTTGGACTGACACGGCTGCCCCACAGCGCTTCTGTGATGTCTTCCACACGACGTACGGAGACGCCCGCCAGATACATTTCCACCAGCGCTTCTTCCACGGAACTTTCACGACGACGATACCGCTCGATTATCGCGGTTTCAAACGGTACATGCCGCAGCTTGGGGACCTTAAGCTGAACCGTTCCGGCTTTGGTCTGCAAATCCCGTTCATAGTGACCTGCTCGGGTGCTGGCACGTTGCGCATTACGTTCATAACGCCTGGCCTGGCATAAAGCATCCGCTTCTGCATCAAGTAGGCCGTTTAGTGTTTCCTCAACGCTCTGGCGCACTACCTCGGACACATGCGACCGCAATTCTTGCTCATCAACCTCAATAACCGGAACTTTCCTTTTCTCACGCTCACTGATAATTTTCATCTGTAGCCTTCCTTGATGGAGTGTTTTGATGGTGGTTCACCAAAACATAACCAACTTGGCGGGCTACTTCCATTTTTTAAATGTGCGAAAAATACCGTACGTTATCACGAGCGAGGGCGCGTGTAGAGAGACTCTATCAAGCTTTATCTCTTGCCAAATTTGCTGTGTGCAAAGACATGAATTTTTGTCTGGCTTCTTCGAGCTAAAATTCTCGAGTCGGATCTGTCTTTAATCACGCTTCCTACTGATGATGACAATTGTCACCCCAATTAGCGGCTGAGACAAATTGAAAGCTCTTGAGGGCTATGAAGTAGATTCCTCAGAATACTACGGCGTATCAAGTGGGGAACAGAATATGGCGTGCCATGAGGGCGGTAATGGGGAATGGGCTAGTGGCGGACGGATCGAAGGGTCAGCTTTGTAAACGTAGTTACAAGACAGCGCCAACCCAATATGAAACGTATTGGGAGGATGCACAAAGGGGCCACAACGAACCGCTGCATTGATTTTTGATATGAAAGGGGCAAAACGACAAAGGGGCGCAGAGCGCCCCTTTGTCAGTATTCGTCAAACCAGCAAAGCGGTTACGCTTCGGCGGTTTCTTCAGCCTTGGGCTTGCGGGTACGCTTGGGCTTGGCAGGCGCTTCTTCAGTGGCGGCTTCCGTAGCGGGAGCAGCTTCAAGAGCGCGAGAAAGCTCAATAATGGCCATGGGAGCGTTGTCGCCCTTACGGGGCATGGCCAGCTTAAGGATACGGGTGTAACCGCCGGGAACGCCGGCGAAAACAGGACCGATCTCGTCAAAAAGGCGCTTAACCAAAGCGTGATCGTTCAACACACGGTAAGCCTGACGGCGGGCGTGCAGGTCGTTGCGCTTGGCAAGGGTGATCAGGGGTTCCACCACCCGGCGCAGCTCCTTGGCCTTAATTTCCGTGGTGCGAATTTTGCCGTGGATCAGCAGGGCCTTAGCGAGATTTTGCAACAGGGCCTTACGGTGCGCAGGCGTACGCGAGAGTTTCCTGCCGGAATTGCTATGCCTCATTTTGCTGCTTCCTTTTCCATTCCTGATATTTCTTGTCGAAGGAATCGACCTTCATGCCGAAGTCAAGGCCCATGTCCAAAAGAACACCCTTGATTTCATCCAACGACTTGCGACCAAAATTCTTGGTCTTGAGCATCTCGCCTTCAGAACGCTGCACCAGTTCACCCACAAGGGCAATGTTGGCGCCGCGCAGGCAGTTGGTGGCGCGCACCGACAATTCAAGATCGTCAATGCTCTTGTACAGGTGCTCATTAATTTCGCCGCTCTCGCCGCTGCCGTGCCGCATGTCGCCAGACACGCGTTCATCAAAGTTGATGAACACAGAAATCTGGTCCTTGATGATCTTGGCACTGTAGGCAATGGCATCCTCGGGTGTGAGGGAGCCGTCGGTCCATACTTCCAGCAACAGGCGGTCATAGTTGGTCATCTGACCAACGCGTGCCTGTTCCACGGTGTAGGCCACCTTACGCACAGGGGAGAAACTGGAATCCAGCTTGATAACGCCGATTTCCTCGTTCAGTCCCTCGTGCATGTCCGCAGGCACATAGCCCTTGCCCATGCGAGCCTCAAATTCCATCTCAAGCACGACATCCTCGGTGAGGGTGGCAATGTGCTGATCAGGGTTGAGCACTTCAACATGCTGGTTGCCCATAATGTTTCCGGCAGTCACCGGACCCTTCTGGTCAACGCGCAAGGTAATGCGTTGCGGTTCATCGGTGTCCATGCGCAGGCGAACCTGCTTGATGTTCAGAATGACATCAGTGATGTCTTCAAGAACACCGTGCACCGTGGTGAATTCATGCTGCACACCGATGATTTTCACCGACACGAAGGCCGCACCCTGAAGGGACGACAAAAGAACCCGGCGCATTGCATTGCCGATGGTGGTGCCGTAGCCCCGTTCCAGCGGTTCGCAAATGAATTTGCCATGCGTGATGCTGGCGGTTTCTTCTTCGCGCATGATCTGATCGGGCTTTACAAGCTCTGACCAGTTGCGTGCATTTATAAGGCGTTCGCCCTGTTTTATAAGCATGCGAACCCCCGCTTATTTCGAGTAAAGTTCGACAATCAGCTGCTCGTTGACGGGGAACTGGATATCGTCACGCTGCGGCAGCGCCTTGACAGAGCCTTTGAAAGCTGCGCCGTCGGCTTCAAGCCAGGCGGGGCAACCACGACGTGCAATGACTTCCTGAGCTTCTGCAAGCACGGGAATCTTGCGGTTCTTTTCGGGCACTTCAATGCTGTCACCCACGCGAACCTGCAAGGAAGGAATGTTCACCTTGCGGCCGTTGAGGGTAAAAATGCCGTGCCGCACGAGCTGACGAGCCTGGTTGCGCGAGTTGGCAAAACCAAGACGGTACACCACGTTGTCGAGGCGGCGTTCAAGAATAACGAGCAGGTTGGTACCAGTAACGCCCTTCTGCATTTCGGCCTTCTCGAAGTAGCCATGGAACTGGCGTTCGAGAATGCCGTAAGCGCGGCGGGTCTTCTGCTTCTCACGCAGCTGCACTGCGTATTCGCTGACCTTCTTGCGCGCGCGGCCATGCTGGCCGGGGGCATAAGGACGACGGTCGTATGCACACTTGTCAGTGAAGCAACGGTCGCCCTTCAGAAAAAGCTTGCAGCCTTCGCGACGGCACATGCGGCACTTGGCTTCAGTATATTTAGCCATCTATCTTTACCTCTTACGGTTTTGGCGCGGTTTACGCTAGGCGCAAACTAGACGCGGCGGCGCTTGGGCGGCCGGCAGCCATTGTGCGGAATGGGCGTAACGTCGCGGATGAACGCCACCTTGAAGCCGATAGCCGAAATAGCGCGCATGGCGGCTTCACGACCGGAACCGGGGCCTTTCACATAGATGCCCACAGTACGCATGCCGTTGTCCTGAGCCTTGCGGGCAGCCGTTTCAGCGGCAACCTGCGCAGCAAAGGGGGTGGACTTACGCGAACCCTTAAAGCCGCTCTGGCCCGAGGAGGCCCAGGAAACAGCATTGCCGCGCGTATCCGTAAAAGTAATGATGGTGTTGTTGAACGAAGCCTGGATGTGGGCAATGCCCACCGGCACGTTCTTCTTTTCCTTTTTCTTGACCACTTTCTTGGGTCTGGCCATAACTAACCTCAAATTGGAAGCTTGTCAGATTCTTTTCCGTCAATGGCGGAAAAATCCGTTCGTCCTCACGGCAGCACTATTGCTGCATCCGCTTTACAAACTGCGACAAGCGCAGCCGCACCGCTACTTCTTCTTGCCTACGGCGCCGCGGCGGGGTCCCTTACGGGTGCGGGCATTGGTATGGGTACGCTGACCATGCACGGGCAAACCGCGACGGTGACGCAGGCCACGGAAACAACCAATGTCCATAAGGCGCTTAATGTTGCTGGAGATTTCGCGACGCAGGTCGCCTTCCACCTTGTAGTTCTGTTCGAGTTCCTTACGGATCTCGTTAACTTCGTCAGCGGAGAGGTCGTCGATGCTACGCTCCCAGTTAACGCCGGTGGTATCCAGAATTTTCATGGCCGTGGTACGGCCAATGCCATAAATGTAGGTGAGCGCAATGTCCACCCGTTTGCCGCGAGGCAAATCAACACCTGCTATTCTCGCCACAATTAGTCTCCTGCCCTAGCCCTGGCGCTGCTTGTGCCGGGGGTTTTCGCAGATAACTCGAAGCACTCCCTTGCGCCGGATAACCTTACACTTGGGGCATATTTTCTTGACGGAAGGTCTTACTTTCATACCTCATCTCCAATAAGAAACCATTGCATTGACCAAATAAAGATCCGGCTTGCGGCTTCGCCACGATAGAACAACAGGCCGCAGTCCTCAAAATTAAGGACGGGAACGGAAATCTTTATCCAGCTTTAACGCTGATGTCAACCTTCAATTGTGTGCCGGTTCAAACCACGGTCCGAAATGCTGAGAATCTGGGGGCCATTTGGGGTTATGGCAACACTGTGTTCAAAGTGGGCGGCCCACAAACCATCGCGTGTCACGGCGGTCCACTGATCGTCCAGAATGTTCACTTCGTAGGTGCCAACAGTTACCATGGGTTCGATGGCAATGACCATGCCATTTTGCAAGGTCAACCCACGCATGCCCGGCCTGAAGTTCGGAACTTCGGGCTTTTCATGCATTTTCGCCCCCACGCCATGCCCAACAAAACGTCGCACAACGTTGAAACCGGCGGCCTCAACATAATCCTGAACAGCTGCGCCGATGTCGTACACATCATTGCCAGCCCGGGCCTGTTCAATGCCAACGTACAGGCTTTCTTCAGTTATCCGCATGAGCTTGCGGGCTTCGTCGCTGACCTTGCCAACCGGAAAGGTACGAGCGGCATCGCCCACAAAACCTTCATACACAACGCCCATGTCGATGCTCACGATATCGCCTTCCTTAAGCAGCCGCGCAGAAGGAAAACCATGCACCACCTGCTCGTTGACCGAGCAGCACAGAGCGAAAGGATAACCGCAGTAGCCCAGAAACGCTGGCTTTACCTTGTAGTCGGCGCACATGTCGCGCGCCAACTCTTCAAGACGCATGGTAGGCAGGCCCGGCTCCACCATATCGCCCACGGCATCCAGTATGTTGGCCACCATGCGGTTTGCTTCCCGCAGGCAGGCCACTTCCCTTTCATTCTTGATGAATGCGCCGTGATATTTTTTCATTATACAATCACCATCCGCGCTTGCGAAAGCAGAGAGCAAGCCCGAGGCCTGCCCCAACTTTCTAGAGCCTGCCGCTCTTCCGCGCCTTGGCCATGAGGCCCTGATACTGGCTGGAGATCATGTGTGATTCCACCTGATTCATGAAGTCCATGGCCACGCCCACAAGGATCAGCAAGCTCGTGCCGCCAAAATAGAAAGGCACGTTAAAGTTGCTGATGAGCAGCATGGGCAGCAGGCAGACTATTGAAATATAGGTGGCCCCCGAAAGGGTCAGCCGTGAAAGCACCGTGTCCACGTATTCCTGGGTTTTTTCACCAGGACGAATCCCGGGGATGAAACCGCCGTTCTTCTTCAGATTTTCAGCCATATCCTTGGGATCAAAAATGATGGCCGTGTAAAAATAGCAGAAGAAAAACATCAAGGCCACATACAGGACGTTGTAAGCAACGCCGTGCGGCGAGAAGAAATCGGCTGCCTGCTTCACATAATGGTTGGTCGAAAACTGACCAATGGTCGCAGGGAACAGCAGGAGCGAAGATGCGAAAATAGGCGGAATAACGCCCGCCGTGTTCAGACGCAAAGGCAGATGCGAGTTCTGACCACCGTACATTTTACGTCCGACCTGACGCTTGGCGTAACTGATGGGGATTCTTCTCTGCGAGCGTTCAACGAACACGATGGCTACCGTAACCGCAGCCATCAGGACCACGATAACAATTGCCATGAAAATGCTCATGTCACCAGCCTGTATAAGAGCAACAGACTGGATGATGCCGCGGGGAATGCCCACCACGATACCGCAGAAAATAATCAGCGAGATACCGTTGCCGATACCACGCTCCGTGATTTGCTCGCCAAGCCACATGACCAGCACGGAACCAGCCGTAAAGGTAGCCATGGTCACAAGACGGAAATGCCAGCCGGGTGCCAGAACCACAGGCGCGCCAGCAGGACTGGTCATATTTTCCAGACCAACGGCAATGCCAAGGCCCTGCACCAGGGTGATAAGCACTGTGAGATAACGGGTGTACTGCGTGATTTTACGCCGTCCCGCCTGCCCTTCTTCCTTGGCCATGCGCTTGATGTCGGGGCTGACCACCTGCAAAAGCTGGATGATAATGCTTGCCGAAATGTAAGGCATGACGCCCAGAGCGAACACCGAGACGTTGGACAGGCCGCCGCCGGAAAACATGTCGAACAGGCTGAAAAGCGTGCCGGACATGCTTTGAAAAAACGACGCCAGCGCAGAAGCGTCAACGCCCGGAATGGGTACGTGAACGCCGATGCGGTAGCAGCACAAAATCAGGAAGGTCCAGCCGATGCGTTTGGTCAGCGAAGCCTGGCCTGCCATATTGTTTGCCGATCCTACTGCCATGAAACACTCGTTGCGTTTGTGCGCCTGTGGCGCAGTATGTGCGCAACGTCATTGCCCGCCAAAAGGCGGGCAATGACGCCAGTGAAAAGCCGTGAGGCCGCGCTCGCGCGCGGCCACCTAATTATTCAGCGGCAGAAACCGCTTCCAGCTCAGTGACGTTCCCGCCGGCCTGGCGGATCTTATCCGCAGCAGCCTGGCTGAACTTGTGAGCCTCCACCGACAGAGCGCCTGAGACTTCGCCGCGCGAAAGAACTTTCACGGGCGCGCCCATGCGGACAATACCGCGAGCGTACATGTCGTCAAGGGTGATGGTGGTTTTGCCCGGGAAGGCCGACACGAGAGCGTCAAGATTGACGATGTCGTAGGTGACCTTGAAGGGGGCGTTTTTAAAGCCGTGCTTGGGCAAACGGCGTTGCAGGGGCATCTGGCCGCCTTCAAAACCAGGGCGGACACCGCCACCGGCGCGAGCGTTCTGCCCTTTGTGGCCCTTGCCCGCAGTGCAGCCCAGACCGGAACCAGAGCCACGGCCCACGCGACGGCGGGTCTTACGCTCTTCCGGAAAAGGAAACAGATTGTGCAGTTGCATGGTATATCCTTTGGCCGTTACTCAACAACGGCAACCATATGCGGAACTTTGGCGATAATGCCCCGGATAGCCGGGGTATCCTTGAACGTCTTGACCATCTCGCGGCGCTTGAGGCCAAGGGAGTCCAGCAGCTTGCGCTGCGCAGGCGTGGAGCCGATGCGCGAACGCACGAGTTTTACCTTGATTTCTGCCATGGTTACTTCCTCGGGGCTTCCAGCTTCTTGCCGCGCAGGGCCGAAACATCTTCGGCGCTGCGCAGGGAAACGAGGCCCTGCATGGTGGCACGAAGCACGTTGTGCGGATTGTTGGTACCAATGGCCTTAGCGAGGACGTCGCGGATGCCTACGGCTTCCATGACGGCGCGCACGGCACCGCCGGCAATGATGCCGGTACCTTCAGAGGCGGGCTTCAGCATGACGCGACCGGCGCCGAAACGGCCGAGCACTTCATAAGGAAGGGTGCCTTCAACAAGGGCAACCTGAACGCGGTTCTTGCGAGCGCGTTCGGTGGCTTTGCGCAGTGCTTCAGGCACTTCCTGGGCCTTGCCCAGACCGAAGCCCACGCCGCCCTTGCCATCGCCCACGACAACGAGGGCGCTGAAGCTGAAACGGCGACCGCCCTTGACGACCTTGGCCACGCGGTTGAGGGAAACGATCTTTTCGATTTCGCCCAACTCGTTCTGCTGAGTTTCAGTATTTTCCTGACGCATATTAGAACTCCAAGCCGCCTTCGCGGGCGCCGTCGGCTACGGCCTTGACGCGACCGTGATAAATGTACCCGTTGCGATCGAATACCACCTGATTGATATTCTTCTCCTTGGCCATCCGGGCAATTTCCTTGCCCACCATCTCGGCGCCGCTCTTATTGCAGTGCATGCCGGCTTCGGTCTTGGAAAGCGTAAGGGTAGAGGCAGCAGCCAGGGTCACGCCATCCAGATCGTTGATGATCTGGGCGTAGATGTGCAGGTTGGACCTGAACACAACCAGACGCGGGCGCTCGAAGGTGCCGTTGACTTTCTTGCGGATACGGATCTTGCGGCGCTGCCGGGATTCGTTCTTGCTGTATTTCATGACGCGCCCCCCTACTTCTTGCCGCCGGACTTACCAACCTTGCGGCGGATAGTCTCGGTAACGTACTTGATGCCCTTGCCCTTGTAAGGTTCAGGCTTACGAATGCGGCGAATCTTGGCGGCCATTTCGCCCACAAGTTCCTTGTCGATGCCGGAGAGGGTCAGAACCTGACCTTCAACCACGGCCTTGATGCCGTCGGGCAGTTCAACGAGCACAGGGTGGGAATAGCCCACAGAAAGCTCGATAATGTTGCCCTTGACCGCCACGCGGTAACCGACGCCGATAACTTCCAGGCCCTTGGAGAAGCCCTTGGTAACGCCTTCAATGCAGTTGGCAAGAAGGGTGCGGCGCAGGCCGTGCTGCGAACGGCTCTGGCGGGTATCTTCTATACGGCCAAGGGTCACGTGACCATCGGCCTGCTCGTAAGTGAGCAGAGAGCAGACAGGGGTGCTCAGCGAGCCCTTGGGCCCTTTAACTTCCACAACATCCGTTCCGATCTTGACTTCAACGCCATTGGGAACGGCAACGGGCAGTCTACCTATTCTCGACATGGTGCACCGCCTACCAGATTTCGCACAGAAGTTCGCCGCCCACCTTCTTCTCATGGGCGGTCATGCCGTCCAGCACGCCGCTGGACGTGGACAAAATGCAGATGCCGAGGCCGTTCTGCACCCTGGGGATGTTATGCGCGCCAACATAAACCCGGCGACCGGGCGTGCTCACACGCTTCAGCCCGCTGATGACGGGCTTTCCCTTCTGGTACTTAAGGGTAATAACAATGTTTTTTTCGGCCACGGCCACGTCTTCGACGTAACCTTCCTGCTTGAGGATGGCGGCTAAAGATTCCTTCATCTTCGAGCTCGGCACATTTACTTCCTTGTGCAGGGCCAAATGCGCGTTGCGGATGCGGGTGAGCATATCCGCAATGGGATCTGTCAACATCGAATGCTCCTGAGAGTTTGGGGGCGGGGTTGACGGCACGATGCCGCCACTTCCCGCTGGCGCGCAGGGCGCGCCTCCCGGGCGTTTGCACGCCCGGAAATTTTACCAGCTCGACTTGCGCACGCCGGGCAGTTCACCACGAAGGGCCATGTTGCGGAAGCAGATACGGCAGATGCCGAACTGGCGCAGGAAAGCCCTGGGGCGACCGCAAAGCGGGCAGCGATTGTAGGCGCGGGCGCTGAACTTAGGCTTGCGCTTGGCCTTTACTTCCAGAGAAGTACGGGACATGGCTTAACTCCTACTTGCGGAACGGCATGCCAAGCTGGTCGAGAAGGAACTTGCCTTCTTTGTCCGTGGCCGCCGTGGTGACGATGGTGATGTTCATGCCCTTGGGGTTTTCAACACGGTCAGCTTCCATTTCAGGGAAGATGGTGTGTTCTTTAATGCCCAGGGTGAAATTGCCGCGCCCATCGAAACCGCGGTCAGGGATACCACGGAAGTCACGCACTCGGGGCAAGGCAAAGTTCATGAGCTTGTCCAGGAAGTCCCACATGCGTTCCTTGCGCAGGGTGACGCGCACACCGATAGGCATGCCTTCGCGCAGCTTAAATGCGGCGATGGACTTTTTAGCCCGGGTAACCACAGCTTTCTGGCCAGCAATCGCGGTAAGTTCCGCCATGGCTTCTTCCATCAGCTTGTTGTTCGAGCTAGCGGCGCCAAGGCCGATGTTCAGAGAGATCTTTTCGATACCGGGCAGTTGCATCGAAGAGGAGTAACTGAACTCCTTCTGCAGTACCGGAACCACCTTCTCTCTATATATCTTTTCAAGGCGTGTCATCGTATCACCTTATTCCATTACTTCGTTGCACTTTTTGCAGAAGCGCACTTTCTTTTCCTTGCCCTCGGACTCGATGGTCTTGTAACCCACTCGAGTGGCCTTGCCGCAGGCAGAGCAGACAACCATAAGGTTGGACACGTGGATAGGCATTTCCTTTTCCACGATACCGCCAGGCTGCTGGGCATAGGGGTTGGGGCGCATGTGGCGCTTGACCATGTTGGTCTTTTCCACAAGCACGCGATCCTTCTTGCGCAGGATCTTCAGCACCTTGCCGATTTTGCCCGCGTCCTTGCCGGCGATTACCATCACCTTGTCGTCCTTGCGGATGCGATACATTTTCATGACGGTCTCCTACAGCACTTCCGGGGCCAGCGAAATAATTTTCATAAAGTTCTGGGCGCGCAGCTCACGGGCCACGGGGCCAAAGATACGCGTACCCACCGGCTCACCCTGGTTGGAGAGCAGCACAGCGGCGTTGCCGTCGAACTTGATGTAGCTGCCGTCCATGCGACGCACTTCTTTAGCGGTACGCACGATAACAGCCTTCATAACATCGCCCTTCTTAACCTTGCTGTGGGGCATTGCTTCCTTAACGGAAACCACGATAATGTCGCCCACCGAGGCGTAGCGGCGGTGTGAACCGCCCAGCACCTTGATGCAGGCAACCTTTTTGGCGCCGGAATTATCGGCCACCTGAAGCGTCGATTCTACCTGGATCATGGCACTACCCTACACGGCTTTTTCAATGATGGAGACCAGATGCCAGCGCTTGTTGCGCGAAAGCGGACGGAACTCCACAATTTTAACCTTGTCGCCCATACCGCATTCGTTCATGGGATCATGAGCCGTGAACTTCTTGCGGCGCCTCACATACTTCTTAAGCAGAGGATGCTTGACCAGGGTCTCGACGCGCACGACAATGGTCTTGTCGTTCTTGTCGCTTACCACAATGCCGGTCAGCATTCTGCCCTTGCGATCTTCCAGAGCTTGCATGTTCAGGCCCTCTGTTCCTTTTCGTTCAATACGGTCTCGATGCGCGCCACCTGCTTACGCATGACTTTCAGTTCGGAAGTCTTTTCAAGCTGCGCAGCGGCATGCTTGAAGCGGGCGCTCATCAGTTCCTGGCGCTGCTCGGTAAGAGCCGTGCGCAGTTCTTCCACGCTCATGGAGCGCAGATCCTGTGCGGCGGGCCGGGCGGCGGTTTCGGTCTTTTTCTTGGCAGCCATTTAGATGCCCTCCCTCACCACAATGATGGTCTTAACGGGCAGCTTGTGAGCGGCGCGGGTCAGCGCCTCACGCGCGAGGTCAAGGCTCACGCCCTTGATTTCATACAGCACGCGACCGGGCTTGACCGGAGCGCACCAACCCACGGGCGCGCCCTTACCGGAACCCTGACGGGTTTCCAGAGGCTTGGCCGTGACGGGGCGGTCGGGGAACACACGGATCCACACTTTGCCGCCACGCTTGATGTGACGCATCATGGCGATACGAGCAGCTTCAATCTGCTGGCTGGAAAGCTGGCCATGCTGCACGGTTTTAAGGCCGATATCACCAAACGCAATGGTGGCGCCGCGGGTGGCCAGGCCACGCAGGCGGCCTTTCTGCCACTTGCGGAATTTAACTCTTTTGGGCGCAAGCATTACTGATCAACCTCTTTGTCAAGGATTTCACCCTTATAGATCCACACCTTGACACCGATGATGCCGTAGGTGGTGTGCGCTTCGGCAAAACCGTAGTCAATGTCGGCACGCAGAGTCTGCAAGGGCACTCGGCCATCGCGGTACCATTCGGTACGTGCGATTTCTGCACCAGCCAGACGTCCGGCGCAGGTTACCTTGATGCCTTCGCCGCCAAACTTGCGGGCCATGGACACGGTACGCTTCATGGCGCGCCGGAAGGCCACGCGGCGCTCAAGCTGCTGGGCGATGTTCTCGGCCACCAGCTGGGCGTCCACTTCGGGGCGACGGATTTCGTTCACTTCAAGAGAGAACTCGCGGCCGAACTTCTGACGAAGATCGTTGCGAAGCTTTTCGATTTCCACACCCTTGCGGCCGATAACAATACCGGGGCGAGCGGTGGAAAGGATAAGCCGTACCTTGCCGCCGGCACGTTCGATCTCGATCTTGGAAACCCCGGCATGAAACAGGAGCTTCTTCACGAACGCGCGGATTTTGCTGTCTTCATAGACAAAGGCAGGGTATTCCTTCTTGCTGAACCAGCGGGACTGCCAATTCTTGTTGTACCCAAGCCGGAACCCGAACGGATGTACTTTCTGACCCATAGCCTATTCCTGCCCTTCTGCGAGTATAACGGTGATGTGGCTGGTGCGCTTGTGAATCTTGGTCGCCCGGCCTTGGGCCCGGGGCATAAAGCGCTTCCAGGTGGGGCCTTCGTTCACCACGATTTCCTTCACCACCATGGCATCCACATCAACGCCGCCCAGCTGCGAGGCATTGGCCAACGCGCTCTTGAGCACGCCGAAAAGCACGCCAGCGGGCTTGTTGGGCGTGAAGCGCAGAAGGTTCATAGCCTCCTCCACTCCAAGACCCTGCACGTTCTTGGCCACAAGACGGGTCTTGCGCGGCGAAACGCGCTGGAATTTTGCAATAGCTTTAGATTCCATATGCCTACCCTACTTCTTGCCGGCCTTGGCCTTTTTGTCGGCGGCATGCCCATGGAAGGTACGAGTGGGCGAGAATTCACCCAGCTTGTGGCCAACCATGTTTTCGGTAACGAACACCGGCACGAACTTCTTGCCATTGTGCACCGCAAAGGTCAGTCCCACCATTTCGGGCAGGATGGTCGAGCGGCGCGACCAGGTCTTGACTACACGGCGGTCGCTGTTGGCCACGGTGCTGTCGACCTTTTTCATCAGATGGCCGTCAACAAACGGCCCTTTTTTCAACGATCTCGGCATGAGCTACTCCTACTTCTGGCCGCGGCGTTTGATGATCAGCCGGGAAGAGGCCTTCTTCTTGTCGCGGGTCTTGTAACCCTTGGCAGGCATACCCCAAGGCGACACAGGATGACGGCCACCAGAGCTTCTGCCTTCGCCACCGCCCAGGGGGTGGTCGATGGGGTTCATGGCAACGCCGCGAACCTTGGGACGACGACCCAGCCAGCGGTTGCGGCCAGCTTTGCCCAGAGAGATGGTTTCGTGATGCACGTTGCCCACCTGACCCACGGTAGCCACGCAGGTAGCAAGCACCTTGCGCACTTCGCCCGAAGGCAGACGCAGCAGGGCGTAGTTGCCTTCTTTGGCGACCAGCTGGGCGTAGGTACCGGCGGCGCGGCACATCTGGCCGCCCTTGCCGGGGTAAAGCTCAATGTTGTGCACAACGGTACCCACAGGAATGCGGGCCATCTGCAAAGCATTGCCGGGTTTAATGTCGGCCACAACGCCATTGCGCTCGTTGATGCCGGACATGATCTTGTCACCCTGCTTCAAGCCAACCGGAGCGAGGATGTAGCGCTTTTCGCCGTCCGAATAGTGCAGCAGCGCGATACGGGCGGTACGGTTGGGATCGTATTCAATGTGCGCAACAGTGGCTTCAATGCCGGTCTTGTCGCGCTTGAAATCGATGATGCGGTACAGACGCTTAACACCACCACCGCGACGGCGGCTGGTGACTCGACCCAGATTGTTGCGACCGGCCTTTTTGGTGAGGCCTTCAGTGAGCGACTTCTCAGGGCGCGTCCGGGTGATTTCCTCAAAGTCGGAAACCGTCTGGAAGCGACGCCCCGCGGAGGTCGGTTTCAGCTTGCGGACAGCCATGATTACACTCCCTCGAAGAACTCAATTTTATCGCCCTGGCGCAGCGTAACATACGCTTTCTTCCAGCCGGGCTTACGGCCAACAACGCGACCCTGACGCTCCCTGTTCATGGGGGCGCGGCGCACTACGTTGACGGCTTCCACTTTAACATCAAAAGCCTTTTCCACGGCCTGCTTGATTTCAAGCTTGTTGGCCAGGGTGTGGACCATAAAGGCGACCTGCTGGGCTTCGTCCTTGATCAAGGTCGTCTTTTCGGTCAGCAGGGGCTTGAGCAGAACAGAAGTGGTTTCCATCTTACGCCCCCTTCTTTGCGAAACGAGCCTGAACAGGTTCGATAGCGCCTTCAAGCAGAACGAGCTGCTTGTGCTTGAGGATTTCAAGCACGCTCAGGCGATCGACAGTGGTCATGGTGAGGCCCGGAATGTTGCGAGCGGAACGAACCAGCGCGCTGTCTTCGGCGGGTGCCACGATGAGAGCCTTGGAAAGGCCCAGCGTGTCGGCAACCTTGGCGAAATGCTTGGTCTTGGCTTCGGGCAGTTCAATACCCTTGACCACCATCAGGGTTGCGGCAGCCAAGCGGCTCGACAGGGCCATCTTCATGGCCAGGGCGCGCACCTTGCTGTTAACCTTGAAGCTGTAATCGCGGGGGCTGGGTCCGAAGATGATGGCACCACCGCGCCAAATGGGCGAACGGTTGGAGCCGGAACGGGCGCGGCCCGTACCCTTCTGCTTCCAGGGCTTAACGCCGCCGCCGGAAACCAGCGCACGGGTCTTTGCCATATGCGTGCCGGCGCGTTTGGCCGCCATCTGGGCGCGCGCCACGAGATTGAGGATTTCAGGCCTCACCTCGATTTCGAACACGTCGGAAGCCAGCGTGATTTCGCCGCTTTCCTGCTTGTTCTGGTCATATACTTTCACGGTAGCCATTGCTGCTTCCTCTACTGCTTGCGGATCAGCACCAGCCCGTTCTTGGGGCCGGGCACGGAACCTTTGACCAGGATGACGTTGTCCTCAGGACGCACATCAACGATGGTCAGGCCCATTTCCGTAACGGTTTCATTGCCCCAATGGCCCGCCATTTTCCGACCCTTAAAAACGTGGCCAGGAAAGGTGTTGTTACCAATGGAACCATTGTTGCGGTGCACCTTTTCGCAGCCGTGGGTATCTTTGGAACCGGCGAAATTCCAGCGGCGCATACGCCCCTGGTAGCCTTTACCCATGCTTGTGCCGGTCACCTTGACCGTATCGCCTGCGGCGAAAATTTCAACGGTCAGTTCCTGACCCAGCTCCTGCTCCGGCGCACCCGCAAGGCGGATTTCGCGCAGATGGCGGAAAAGACCCTTGCCAGCCTTGGCGAAGTGTCCCTGCATAGCCTTGGTGCTGTGCTTTTCCTTAGCGGGGGTCAGCGCGATCTGAACGGCGTTGTAGCCGTCAGTATCCGCAGTTTTGACCTGGGTGACGGGGCACGGACCGGCCTCAATCACCGTGACGGGCACGGCAGCGCCAGCGCCGTCAAATATGCGGGTCATACCAAGTTTGCGACCCAAAATTCCCATTTTCTCAGCCATGACTGCCTCTC
The DNA here is from genome assembly GCF_053570625.1 of Desulfovibrio faecalis. Lineage (NCBI taxonomy): Bacteria > Pseudomonadati > Thermodesulfobacteriota > Desulfovibrionia > Desulfovibrionales > Desulfovibrionaceae > Desulfovibrio > Desulfovibrio faecalis. The sequence goes on along the minus strand of NZ_JBRBQR010000001.1, from coordinate 1,420,466 downwards.
GCTAGAGCTTGATTTCCACGTCCACACCGGCGGGCAACGAAAGCTTGCCCAGCGCGTCGACGGTCTGCTGCGTGGGTTCCAGGATATCCATGAGCCGCTTGTGAATGCGCATTTCAAACTGCTCACGGGACTTTTTGTCCACATGCACGGAACGCTGCACGGTGTACTTGTGAATGTTGGTGGGCAGGGGAATTGGTCCCGCCACACCGGCACCGGTATTGCGCGCCGTATCCACGATTTCCGCAACGGCTTTATCCAGAATGCGGTAATCGTAGGCTTTGAGCTTGATCCGAATGCGATCGCTGCTAACTGTCGTCATTGTGCCTACTCCGTTTGCAAAAACATCCCGCGCGGCCCTTTGGGCTACGAGCGCGGGCTCCTTCACAGCATACGCGGGCCATGAAGCATGGCCCGAAGGGCCGACCTCACCCTGGCAAGGAACGGAAAAACGGAGCAACGTAAGGGGTTGCGCTAATGCGCGCATCACGCCTGAAATTTCAGGAAGAATTCGGAAGATTGGACGCCTGAACGCGCCTGCATCATCCGCGTGATGCTCCCCAGCGTCGCCCAGGCTAAGCCACTCCATAGAAAGAGCGGCTAAGCGGTCCCGCAGGGTCACCAAATGGGGGCTATCCCCCTACCTTACAGCCCCGGGTCACGCGCGGCCTGGGGGCTGCGGTGGGATCCGTCTTTGGGCTGGAACGGCTCGACATTGTCCGGCATTCGGTAACGCCTGCACATGTCAAAACCCTCTGCGACCTTACTGTGATCGCTTTGGGTGCATCAGGATGGACTCAACCCACCCTTCCCTGCCGTCCAGGGAACGCCGATAAAAATTGCTTCTTATCGCGCGGAGATTTTTTCTATCCAAGTTCCTCTTGAACGTCAAGCCATTTTTGCATTATTTTTATCACGTCCTCAAGGTTCTTTGCCGCGCCAATCTTACTTCTTGACGCTTGCCCCTGCAAAAAACTAAAAGAGCCGCACCCCTCCGGCAATTTGCCAAGATGATGCCATTCCGTCGCGCGATCTTCACCATGTTGCGCTAACTTGTCATCTTAGCTGTCAATATTTTCAGGAGATCCCATGTCCATGATTGATGCCGCAAACAGGGCAAAACTTAATTCATACCAAGACACTGTCATTAATTATATCACGAAAGAGAATGGGCACATTCTGGCAGTGAGCGATGATCAGGCCTTTTGCACGCAGTTGCGCCTTACCCTTGCCAAAGAGATGGGGCTTACGGCGCAGAGTATTTTTACTGCCATTACGGACCCTCGCATGATGCTTCGCGAGCTGCGCGACATTCTGGCCCGGCACCCTGCCCCTCTTATTTTTATGGAACGCAGTATTGGCGGCCAGGATCTGAGCTTCCTGGTGGGCCAGATCAAGCAAGCCTTCACCGCGCTCAAGATTATTGTGCTCACGAGCGATGTGCAGCGCGACCGCCTGATGCTGCTTCACGAGGTCGGTGCGGACAACTTTATCGCCAAGCCAGTTTCTGCCAATACACTCATTGAAAAAATGGCTTTTACCCTCAAGCCGCAAAGCAAACTGGGGCAGGTCATTGACGTTGCCAAAAAACTGTTGGCGCAAAAAAAGTACGACATGGCTTTGACCGCCTGCCAGAAAGTCTTGCAGCTCAAGCCGGGAAGTGCGGCGGCCTTTCTGCTCATGGGCGATATCTTCCGCGCCACCCAGCAATACGACAAGGCCCGCATTGCCTATGAATCTGCCGCCAAATCTGCCGATCTTTACCTCGCGCCGCTTCAGCGCCTTGCAGAGATGTACGCGGAAATTGGGGATGTGCCCCAGCAAGTACGTTACCTCGAAAAGCTCGATTCGATCTCGCCCCTCAACGTGAACCGCAAGGTAAGCCTTGGTGAAGCCCATCTGGCCAACGGCGATGTGGAAAAGGCCGAGGCCTTTTTTGAGAAAGCTGTTGTGCAAATGAACCGGGAAGCTGCCGATGGCCTCAGCGCGCTTTCAAGCCGCATTGCCGGCATTTATGGCGAGCGTGACCCGGAAAAGGCAGAAAAATTTCTGCGCAACAGTCTTGAGGCCAAGGGCAAACGACTGGGACGGGAAGACCTGGCCCTGTTCAACCAGCTGGGCATCAGCCTGCGCAGGCAGGGCCGCTGGCAGGACGCCATTACGGAGTACAAGCGCGCCATCAAAATCGCCCCCGACGATCCAACGCTCTATTATAATGTAGGCATGGCCTTTGCTGAAGGCGCGGATTTTATCCAGGCCAAGGCAAATCTGGTAAAGGCTCTTGATCTGGAACCAGAAATGGTCAAGGGCAGCGCTTCCATCGCCTGTAACTTTGGAGCGGTCTTTCTTCAGTCGGGCGACCGTGACCGATCTGTACAGTTTTTTCAGTTAGCCCTTGCCCTTAAGCCCGGCATGAAACTCGCTCTTCAAGGCTTGGAGCGCGCAAGAAAATGATTTTGTGAGGCTGCCTGCTGACACTGGCATGGGCGCACCTGCACCTTCCACCTGTTCGCTGACCAATAATATTTTTGCCGCGTCACATTGCCAACCTCAATATTATGACTTATTTTTAAGAGATGCCGTATATTGTCCCCTTGGGATAACACACGGCGCATGCAGCACATTCCGCAGCGCACCCAACATCAGGTGTTTGCGCAGCGCAAGCGACCGGCCATTGTGCTGGACAGATCATATCTAAAATGTTTGTCTGCACAGCGCGGATGCTGAAAAAAACGCGCCACGGTTGCTTTTCCGTTACGGACGCGACAGTAGAGATACTTAGGCGGTAAGCGAGCATTTCAAAGTGAAAATGCTCTAGTAAGGAGACTTCATGTTTGGTTTTCTTTTCAAAAAAATCTTCGGCAGCACCAACGACCGCTACTTGCGCAAGCTCCACCCCATGGTGCAGCGCATCAATGCGTTCGAGCCTGAAATGCAGCAACTGGCCGATGCAGATTTTCCTGTACGCATAGCGCAATACCGGCAGGAAGTGCAGGACGGCACCAGGACTCTGGACGCTCTGCTGCCCGAAGTTTTTGCTCTGGTGCGCGAGGCCTCAAGCCGCAGACTGGGCATGCGCCACTATGACGTGCAGCTCATCGGCGGCATGGTGCTGCACAAGGGCAAGATTGCTGAAATGAAGACCGGTGAAGGCAAAACCCTTGTGGCCACCCTGCCTGTTGTGCTCAATGCCCTGTCTGGCAAGGGCGTACATGTGGTTACGGTCAACGACTACCTCGCCAAACGCGACTCGGCCTGGATGGGCCAGCTGTATGAATTCCTCGGCCTGAGCACAGGCGTTATCGTGCATGGCCTTGATGACGAAGAACGCAAGACCGAGTACGCCAAGGACATCACCTACGGCACCAACAATGAATTCGGCTTTGACTACCTGCGCGACAACATGAAGTTCTACGCCAACCAGCTGGTGCAACGCGGGCACAATTTTGCCATTGTGGACGAAGTGGACTCCATCCTCATTGACGAAGCCAGAACGCCGCTCATCATTTCCGGCGCTTCTGATGAATCGGTGGGCATGTACCGCACGGTGGACGACATTGTCCGCCAGCTTACCGCCGAGCACTACACCGTGGACGAAAAAGCCCGTACCGCCATGCTCACCGATGAAGGCGTAGCCCGGTGCGAAGAACTGCTCAAGCTGGACAACCTTTTTGACCCCGCCAACATCACGGCCCAGCACCACGTGATGCAGTCGCTCAAGGCACATCAGATTTTCAAACGCGATGTGGATTATATTGTTCAGGAAGATCAGGTAATTATTGTTGACGAATTTACAGGCCGCCTTATGGCTGGCCGCCGCTATTCAGATGGCCTGCATCAGGCGCTGGAAGCCAAGGAACACGTCACCATCGCTGCTGAAAACCAGACGCTTGCCTCCATCACCTTCCAGAACTACTTCCGCCTGTACGACAAACTTTCGGGCATGACGGGTACTGCGGATACAGAAGCTGTGGAATTCCATCAGATATACAGCCTCGAAGTTATCTCCATTCCGCCCAACAGGCCCATGGTTCGCAAGGATTATCCTGACCTTATCTACCGTTCGCGGCAGGAAAAGTTTGACGCCATCGTTGAAGCCATTGCCGAACTGCACAAAAAAGAGCAGCCCGTGCTTGTGGGCACAATTTCCATTGAAACGTCCGAAATGCTTTCCCAGAGGCTGAGCAAGCTCGGCATTCCGCACAGCGTGCTCAATGCCAAGCAGCATGAAAAAGAAGCCGAAATCGTGGCGCTGGCAGGCCAGAAAGGCCGCGTCACCATTGCCACCAACATGGCAGGCCGTGGCACGGACATCATGCTGGGCGAGGGTGTTGTGGATCTGGGCGGTCTGCACATTCTCGGCACCGAACGGCACGAAAGCCGCCGCATCGACAACCAGTTGCGTGGCCGCTCGGGCCGTCAGGGCGACCCCGGCTCTTCGCGCTTCTACCTCTCGCTGGAAGACGACCTCATGCGCCTCTTTGGCTCTGACCGCATCAAGGGCCTCATGGAAAAGCTGGGCCTGCGCGATGGCGAAGCCATTGAAAACGCCATGGTTACCCGCGCGGTGGAAGGCGCTCAAAAGCGTGTGGAAGCCCACCACTTTGAAATACGCAAAACACTGCTCGATTATGACAACGTCATGAACCAGCAGCGCGAGGTTATCTACACCTTGCGCCGCGAACTCATGGTTGAAGGAGACCTTGAGCCTGTTTTGCAGGAATTCATGAGCGATGTGCTGGATGACGTGTACAGCCCGCTGGCATCCCTGCCTGTGGACGGGCAGGACGAAGCCCGCGCCGCAGCTCTGGCGCGTCTGCGCGATGTCTTCAACCTCGACAGGGTGCTTGAAGAAGGCGCGCGCCTTCCCGAGCGTGAAGAAACCGAAGTGATGGCACAGGGCATTCTTGGCAAGCTCAAGGCGGAAACCGGCCCCACTTATGCCGACATTCTTCGTTACTTCCTGCTGGAAGAGCTTGACCGCTGCTGGAAAGAACATTTGCGCAACATGGACGCCCTGCGCGATGGCATAGGCCTACGCGGCTACGGTCAGCGCGATCCCAAGCTTGAATACAAGCGCGAAGGCTTTGAAATGTTCCAGGCCATGCTGTTCCAGATTCGTGAGAGCGTGTTCCGCGCCCTTACGCGCATCCGTGTACAGATTGAGCCTATCCCCGCCGAGCCGGAACAGCAGGAAGTGGAAACACCGGTTGATGAACCCCAGCATTCCCCTGTTTCGCGGGAATACCGCCATAAGGAAAGCAACTCGCAGCTTTCTTACTCCAGCGGCGGCAGTATTTCGGAAGACCCCAAAAAGCCCGCCAAGGCCGCGCCGCGTATTGGGCGCAATGACCTTTGCCCCTGCGGCAGCGGCAAAAAGTACAAAAAGTGCTGCGGGCAGGATAAGTAACTGCTTATATTGCACCACCAAGCGATACTGAGAAACACAAAAGGCGGGGGACAACCCCGCCTTTTTATGTTCCATGCTCTGTGCTTATACAGCAACTATGTTCGCGCGCCGATCATGCGGCGCGGCAGGCAAAACGTCCTATGTCTGGGATGAAAAGAACTTTGTTCCTACGCTGCCGATGATAATAAGGGCGATAAAAAACAACTGGGGCAGCGAAACCTTGTCGCCGAAAAAAAGCGCTCCGCCCAAGACAACGCCCACAGTGCCGGCACCTGTCCAGAGGGCATAGGTCATGCCAGCCGGGAGCCCGCGCATGGCCAGTGCCAGCAGGCCCATATTCACAAAGCTCAGCACAATGGGCACTGCTGCAGCCTGCCAGTTACCCAGCGAAGAAGCCCACTTGAGGCTGAGCGCCCACAAAATCTCTGTCACTACAGCCAAACTCAATGCAAACCATGCCATATCCAATACTCCTTTGCGTGGGCTCGGATAAAAAGGCATGACCTGCGGAAACCCAAAAGAACAGAACAATGCATCCACGGAACGGCGTACAACTGCCATCTGCCCACAGATGTGTCAACCAGAAAACCCTGCTCCCGAAAATCAAAAATAATCCGAAAAATACGGCTTGTCCGGCGGGATCAGCGTCTCCAGCGTTTTCAGCAGATGATAGTCCATGTCGATGCGGTCATTATTGTACAGATAGGTGGGGCGCTTGTAGCCCATCAGCATCGTTGTGAGCGTTTTGATATCCAGCGAAAGGCGATGGCCCGTGCTCCAGGTATTTACCTTTTCGCAAAAAGTGCGGCCGTCACGCCAACTTACATGGAAGATGCCGTTGTTCCACGGGGCCATGACATCACTCACTTCCAGTTCAAGGGTCAGCTTGGGGTCTTCAAACTGGAAGGAGTACAGCTCAATAAAGCGCTGCACATCCACAATGCGGGCCATGGCGTAAGGCTGAATGCTCTCGTCAATTTCACTGTCTTCAAACTGGAAGGCAATGGGCTCGCCTGTGTAATTGGCTCCTTCCACCTTGGTAATCATGGAAAAATGGGCGCTGATATAGTTCCAGATGCCGTACTTGGCCTCCTGGTTCAGGTAGACCATTTCCTTGATGCTAAAAACTTCATTTTCAATGTAGTAGATAACATAGCCCAGAGGCTTGCCGTCGGCGCTGTAGTACACCGCCGCCATGACGTCGTCCGAATCCCAGCGCCAGTATTCCTCCCACTCCAGCTTGCCGCGAATGAGCGCGCCGTGTTCCTGAAGCGCAAAATACTTGTAAACGCGGTGCAGGTCTTCGCACTCGATGTCCACGCGCTCGATCTGCCCGTCCACGGGGTGGCGCTTGGGTAACTGGGTGTCCTTGATGGCAAAGGTCATCTTGTCCGAAACAATTTCCCAGCCGTGCTTGCGGTACAGGGGGATGGAATAGGGGCAGAGGTAGGAAACGATCTGCTGCTGCGAGCGCATGTATTCTAGGCTTTTGCCGATGAGCGAATGGATCAGCCCCCGCCCCGTGTATTCGGGATACGTTGCCACCCCGGTGATGCCGCCCATTTTGCAGATTTCGCCCTGGATGTTCACTTCCATAGGGTAGATGACGATCTGCGAGGCAAGGTGCCCCTTGTAGAACCAGCCCATGATGTGCGAGGCCTCAAATATGGGCATCTTGGACTGCTTCATCTCCATGTCAGACCAGCCGATGCGGGCCATCTCAGATGTGCTGACCTGAAAGGCGTAGCGCAGCAGGGCCTCAAACTCCTCAAAATCCTCTTCGCCAAGCTGGCGCAGTTCAAAGGCTTCTGTGCCTACATCCTTGCCAGAAGGGGCTTCTCTGTGGGGGGCGGCAGTGCCCTGCGCGGCTGACCCGCGCTCGGGTCGGGCAACAGGAACAAGTGGCGCGCCATCGTGTTCGTCAGGGGGCACCCCTGCGCCACGAAAAGGATGCGGCTCAAGCCTTGGCCCCTCAAGAGGGGGAAGATGTTGCTGTTTATGAAGAATACGCATGCAATGCCTTCCAGATAAGTGTGGAAAACCGCTGTACATCGGGAGACCCGATTGCGCAAGCGGTTTGACTTGGCCGCCGCAAGCGGGCGATGGGGGGGCGGTCAGATATGGAGGCCGGCAGCGTCCCGGCGTTCTTTCAAACTTTCAAGCACAGCCGCGCTGACGCGCAAGCCCCCGTAGCCCTGACCCAGCCGGATCGTGGGCTTGTTTGATCCGTGATAGTCCGATCCGCCGGAAACGCCAAGATCAAAACGCTTGGCCAGGGCCAGGCAGGTGCGTACATCGGCATCGGAGTGTTCGCTGTGATAGGCCTCGATGGCGCTGAGTCCGTATTCCTTGAGGCGGGCCACCATAGCGTCCAGCCACCCTGCGGGGGCCTTCCAGAGCAGCGGATGCGCCAGGCATACCGTCGCCCCCATGGAGGCCAGCAACCGGACGCTTTCATCAGGTTCCAGCACGGTTTTTGGCAGATACGCCTTGCCCCGGCTGCCCAGAAATTCTTTAAAAACCTGCCGGGGATCCTTGGCAAAGCCCTTGCGCAGCATCACCGCCGCGATATGCGGTCGCCCCACGCTCTCTCCCTTGGCCGCAGCCAGCACTTCTTCCATGCTGATGTCGTAGCCGAGATCCTGCAACTTTTTTACTATGCCCACATTGCGCTCTGCCCGCATTTCGCGCAGCCAGCGCAGTTTTTCCAGCAAAGGCTGGGGATTTTCCGGTAGCCACAGGCCAAGAATGTGCAGTTCACCCAGTTCCGTGCCTGTCGAAATTTCGCAGCCGCGCACAACCTCAATACCAAGCTCGCGCCCGGTCTGCTGCCCCTCGTCAAGGCCAGACAGGGTATCGTGGTCAGTAATTGCCACTGCGGCAAGGCCTGCGGCATGGGCATTGCCCACAAGCTGGGCCGGAGTATCAGTACCGTCAGAAGCGGTGGTATGCGTGTGCAGATCAATAAATTTCATACTATCTTTCATGGGATAATTATTATACCGCAAAATGACAATATGGGGCAAGCCTTGAACTGGAAGACGCTTGGAGATAGAATACCCCCTCACGATTAACAGAAGGATTCTTTATGCCTATGGAAACCCGCGAGTTACTGCAAATTCTGGCTTGCCCCAAATGCCTGGGCAACCTTGTGGCGCTGGAAGACAACGGTTCAGTCGCCGCCTTTGCCTGCAAGGCCTGCGGCGTGGTTTATCCTGTGCGCGACAATATTCCCATCATGCTTGTGGAAGAAGCCATTCCTCTTGAAGACTGGAACAGGGAACACCCTGCTGCCAAGGAATGCGCCTGATGCGTCTGCTTGTTGCCTCCGACCTGCACGGATCTGTTGAAAGCCTGCTTTTCTTGTTGGAAAAAGCGAGAGAGCTGACCCCTGACGCACTGGTGCTGCTGGGCGATCTGGTTTACCACGGCCCGCGCAATCCCCTGCCGCAGGGCTACGACACCCGCTCTGTGCTGCAAACCATGCCCGATCTTTCGGCCTTGCCCTGCCCGGTGATGGCAGTGCGCGGCAACTGCGATGCCGAGGTTGACCTGTGCCTGCTGCCCTTTGCAGTCACAGAATCCACATGGATTGAAGCAGACGGCCTGAGCATTTTTGCCAGCCACGGGCACCATCTGCCCGAGCGCCCGCCCTGCCCCGGCATCAAAGCTGGAACTGTGCTCTTGCGCGGGCATACCCATGTGCCGCGCGGCGAAACCATTGACGGCCTGCACTTCTGGAACCCCGGCTCACTTTCCCTGCCCAAGAGCGGCTCGCCCCGCACCTACGGCCTTATAGAAAACGGCGTCTTTTGCGTGCTGGACATGCAGGGCGGCGAAATATTGCGCCACGCCCCCGCACCGCGCTAATCAGGCTTTACCATGTCTTACAATATTGCCCCGTGCCCGGCTGCCGCCGATTCGTCCTCATTTTTGCGCCCGCTGTTCCGCATGGCCTCAGGCCTTGAACTGCTCCTGGCCTCTGCCTCGCCACGCAGGCGGCAGTTTTTAACCGAATGGGGAATCCCCTTCCGTCTGGCCCTCACCAGTGCTGACGAACCACGCCCGGAACAAGGCGAATCCCCGGAGACGTATACTCGGCGCGCTGCTACTGCCAAGGCTTTGGCATCAGGCCATGCCCTCTGCCAGCAAGGCGCTGCCAGCGGATTGCACCCCGTGATTCTGGCCGCAGATACCGTCGTGGCTGTGGATGGCGATATTCTTGGCAAGCCGGAAAATCCGGCCCATGCCATGCGCATGCTGGAGCGACTCAATGGTCGCGGGCATGAAGTTATCAGCGCTGTGTGCCTGCTGCTGCCTGCCGATGCAGCCTTTAGCCCTGCACAAGCCGCAGGGTCTGCCAGCACCAATACTGGCCCCACTGTGGACGAATGCGGTGTTGATTCGTTTCTCATGCTGTCATTCAGCGACACCAGCCGTGTTTTCCTCCACCACTGGCCTCAGCCTGTACTGCAAGCCTACCTGGACACCGGAGAGCCGCACGACAAAGCGGGCGCATATGCCATTCAGGGGCAAGGAGCCGTGCTGGTTGAGCGCGTTGACGGCTCCTGGAGCACGGTAGTGGGCCTGCCCGTCACCCAGCTTGCCCAGGTCATGCTGGACAGGGGCCTCATGCTGCCCTGCGCCTGACAGATAATCCCTTTCACCATGACACAGCGCCCATGGGCTGTGTCATGGCTGTCTTCTCTACCAGAGCTGCCCCACAACGAGTTCCTTTATCCCAAACAAGTTCAGGGAAACATGCGCCCATGTTGTCGCTGAATCCGCCCCGCGCTGCCGAAAGGTTTTCTGCGCTGCCTCTGCCCTTGTTCATATCCCTCTTTTCCACTGCCTAGCGGATTACGGCAAAAGTCTGGTGATGTTTTCTGTTTGCGCCAGCCTGGCTGTTTAGAATGACGGAGCGCTTTTTTACCCTTTCTGAAATTACGCTGAAAAAAATAAAAAAAAGTTTGCCATCAATTGTGAATTATTTCTTCAATTGGTATGACGTTCCAATCCGCATAGGCTGGTATCCTAGGTTGCCATTTATGCCATTTTGTGAAATTATGCACAGGCATGACTGAAAGATCAATCAATTCCGGGCTCTTGACGCCTCTCTAAAATATTTTTAGTGCTGTACCATGGAATTATTTCACCTCTAGAAATTCTATGCAACACACAGGAGGGAGGATTTAATCATGTCCCAGGAAAGGATCACAACGCTGTTAAATGAGAACCGCAGCTATCTTCCACCTGAGCACGGCAAAACTTCTGCATGGGTATGTGGGCCAGAAGAATATGACGCTCTCTGCAGCCGCGCACTGGAAGACCCCAACGACTTTTGGGGTGCGCGAGCATCGCAGTTGATCCATTGGTTCAAACGCTGGGACAAAGTGCTGGAAGCAGATGAGGTAAACCATAAATACAAGTGGTTTACAGGCGGCAAACTTAATGCCTCCTTTAACTGTATCGACAGGCACCTCATCTCTGGGCGGCGCAACAAGGCCGCGCTTATCTGGCAGGGCGAAAAAGAAACCGACGTTCGCTGCTACACCTATCAGATGCTTTATACTGAAGTGTGCCGCGTTGCGCATGCATTGAGTTCGCTGCGCATCCGCAAGGGCGATCATGTGGCCTTGTACATGCCCATGATTCCGGAACTTTTTATCGCCATGCTCGCCTGCGCCCGCATTGGCGCCATCCACACGGCCATCTTTTCCGGCTATGCGGAGGGCGGCGTTCGCAGCCGCATTCAGGGTTGCAAAGCCCGCGTTGTCATCACGGCGGACGCGGCGGTGCGCGGCGGCAAGTTCAAGCCTCTCAAGGCCAATCTTGACCCCATCCTTGAAAAGTGCCCGTCGGTGGCGCACGTGGTTGTGGTCAAGCATGCCGGCATTGACGGCGTGAACATGCAGCGCAACCGCGATGTGTGGTGGCATGACCTTATTGATGACTTTACCCTTAACCCGGACTTTCCCTGCGAACCCATGGACGCCAACGACACGCTCTTTCTGCTGCACACAAGCGGCAGCACGGGCAAGCCCACGGGCGTCATGCATTCCACGGGCGGCTACCTCACATACGCGGCGCACTCCACGCAGTGGTGCTTCGACATGCGCGACGACGATGTGTACTGGTGCACGGCGGATGCAGGCTGGATCACAGGCCACACCTATGGCGTGTACGGGCCGCTTTCGCTTGGGGCCACAACGCTCATGTTTGAAGGGGTGCCCACATGGCCCTACCCTGACCGCTACTGGCGCATTGTAGAGAACTTCCGGGTCAACATCTTCTATACCGCGCCCACGGTCATCCGCTCGCTCATGCGCATGAACGAGGCATGGACAGAGCGCTACGACCTGCGCAGCCTGCGGATTCTCGGCAGCGTGGGCGAGCCCATCAACCCCGAGGCATGGCAGTGGTACCACAAGAACATCGGCGGCGGCGAGCTGCCCATCGTGGACACATGGTGGCAGACCGAAACCGGCGGCGCCATGATCGCTCCCATGCCCTATGCCACCAAGCTCAAGCCTGGTTCGGCCTCCAAGCCCCTGCCCGGTATTGACGCTGCGGTTATCGGCACGGCCTCGCGTGACGGAGACGAAGCCGAAGCGGGCAGCAAGGCTGGCCATCTGGTCATCCGCCGCCCCTGGCCCGGCATGATGCAGGGCGTGTACAATGATGAGGAAAAGTACCAGTCCTACTTCTCACGCTTCGGCTGCTATTCGTCAGGCGACGCGGCAGAAGTTGATCAGGACGGCTACTTCTGGATTCTGGGTCGCGTGGACGACTCCATCAACGTGTCGGGCCACCGGCTTTCCACGGCGGAAATCGAAGCAGTGCTGGCTGCCTGCCCGGAAGTGGGCGAAGCCGCAGTGGTGCCCATGCCCCACGCCCTCAAGGGCGAAGGCATCTACGCCTATGTGGTCACGCGGGATGAAGTGCCGTGGAGCGCGCAACTGCGCGTAAAACTGCGCGATGCCGTACGCCGCGACATCGGCGCGCTTGCCAGCCCGGAATTCATCCAGTTTGTGGACGCCATGCCCAAAACCACCTCGGGCAAGATCATCCGCCGCATGCTGCGCAAGATTGCTGGCGACAGCTATGAAGACATCGGCGACACCACTTCGCTGGCAGAACCGGAAGTCATCACCAAAATAATTGAAGGACACCGCAACCTCGTTGCAGGCAGGCACGAAACGGAAAGCGCCCCCGAGGGCGCCGCCGAAACCGCGCAGGTCTGATACTTCAGGTGCAGGGCTGCCCGGAGCGGCTTTGCACTCTAACCGGGGCGCACCCTCAACGTCCCGGAAAAACAGCACACCCCCGCAGATTGTGCCATCGCGGGGGTGTGCTGCTGTCTGGGATACAGTAAAGCCAGATTGGTAAAATGAGCCTGACCGCAGGATCACACTGATTATTGTGGCGTGCTCTGAACGCGGGGCAGCAAAAAGAGGGCGTTCTGCGTCAGGCAGGCTGGCACCAATCGCCGACCAGTCCAGGCCATTGCCCCATGGTCCGAGGTTGACTGCGAATTTACAGATTCCCCAGAGAGGTTCTGGTTACTTTGCAGGTTGTTCCCTCCGGGAGTCGCCTTTCTGCGGGTCATGCGGGGCAGTATCTGCCGCCTGCGCCGATTCATTCTGCGACGGTTCACCCTGCATTGGTTCAGCGGGCACAGGTTCAGCGGGCGATTGCGCCCCATCCGTCTTATCCGTTCCAGCCACAGCGCTCCAGCGCCCCAGCGTATCACGCATCCATGCCCACACAGCCCGGCTTTCCTCTGGCATACACATGGAGGCAAGACACAAGGCAATCACCAAAAGGGCAAGAGCCGCCAGCACCAGAGCCAGGGCCTGTGCCGCAAGGGCAAAGGCTGCAACAGCCACAAATATCGTCAGCAGCCACTTGCCTGCAAAAGCGGAGCAACGCACGCAGGCGGCGCGCATACTGTCAACGGATACTTTCATTAAACAGCCTTGCGCCGAACCCACACATGGCGGCTGGCCATCAAGGCCCAGGCAAGACCCGCCAGCAGATGCAGCGGCTTGGGTCCGGACAGGCCGGAAGCAAGACACACCCCTGCCACGCCCAGCATGGCCCGAACCTCCAGCTTGCGCTGCGAAATGCCCAGAATATTTCTCTTGTCGCCCCTGTTGCCCAAAGAAAACCCCATGGCTGCAGAAGCACTTTTGTCGCTGCCCTTACTGCGCCACTGCTCGCACCGCTGGGCACGTGCAGTGGCGCGCAGCTCTGCTGCGACCTCAGCCAGGGGGCGGGCCAAAACCGGAACGCTCTGTTCTAGTCGCTGGCACAGGCTGGCAAGGTCCACGCCGGGCTTCAGAAGCAGAAGCATGGAGGCAGCACCGGGCCGTACTTCAAGCACATCCTGCTCTTTACCAAGCACGGCCTGCACGGCACTCCGCACGGCAATTTCGCCCAGAGCCGGGTGGCGCAGACGCGCCCGCCCTTCCATACTATGCGCTACATATTGAGGAAACATGGCCTCTCCTTGTTGCAGGACTAAAACCCTGATCTGTCATCAAATTTGAAAACGACTTTCTTTTCTCTTGACACAGAACCGTAATGAAGGCAAGGTTGTTTTGCGGATTACAGCAGGGGTCACCCCCCGCCCTGTTAATCCAAAATGGTCAAAAAACCATTGAACAAATTTGCCACCAGCATCAAACATAGAGAGTGCACGCATGAGCCAGATTGTCAATCTGCGTCAGATGCAAGTAGGACAGCAGGGAAAGATTGCAGCCGTTGAAGCCCTTGGCGAAATGAACCGACGCATCCGCGACATGGGTCTTATCCCCGGCACCACGGTATCCATTGTAGGCCGCGCGCCTCTCAAGGATCCTGTTGCCTTGCGCCTTTCAGGCGTAACCATCTCCTTGCGCAACAGCGAGGCTGACTTCATCAAAGTTGACCTTTCCGGCGTGTCCAGCTAGCTTTTATCTAAGTATCCTACCCTGAAAATTTGCCAGCTTTACCGTCCGGCCGCAACAGAGCGACCGGACGGAGGCTGAGCTATTATCTTGATTCGGCCATCTGCCGCATGCTGGAATCGCTGACCGAATCTGGACACACACGAGCAAGGAGAAGGAAAATGAACGAAGGCATGAAGTGCGGGTTGTGGTTTTTGGGCGGCGTTGCCCTGGGCGTGCTCGGCGCGGTGGCCGTGAGCAAGGGCAAGCTGGATTTCAAGCCCCTGGCCACTGACCTTTTGAGCCGTGGCATGGACGTGAAAGACGCCCTGCTGAGCAAGGTTGAAGCCATCAAGGAAGATGTGGAAGACCTCACCGCCGAGGCCCGCCTTGCCGCTGAAAAGCGCAAGACGTCCAAGGACGCTTCCGAGGCCTAATCCCGCAGTTGTTTGCAGCGCCTTTTTTCGGCGCTGAAGCTGCCAGTGCCGCCCGAACATTCGGGCGGCACACAAAACCTCCATCCTCCCGTATATGCAGAGGATCGTTCAGGACAGTGCGGCCCAGGCCGCCTCGCTTCAAGGAGCGCGCATGCGTTTTTTTATTGTTCATGAATTGCGTGGCATCACAACGCCTGAATCCGGCAGAATGCGCGTGCGCGCATCGAGCAGCCTCGGAGAAGGCCGTATCGAGGCGCTGGCTGGCGCGCTGGGCTCGCTGGAGGGCATCACCGATGTGCGCGCCAATGCCCTGATTGGCAGCCTGCTGATTTTTTATGACAACGAAGAAACGCGCGTCACGGCTCTCACCCTGCTGGTGGGCGCGGCTGATGCAGGCGCTCAGTTTGATATTCAGGGGCAGCACTACGAAAACGCGCTTTCGCCCGGTCAGGGGCTAATGCCCCTGATTCGCTATGTTTTTGTGCGCCCCTTTTTGCCGCTGGCCCTGCGCGTTTTCAACAGCGTCATCGGCGCGTTGCCCTTTTTGTTCAAAGGTCTGGGCGCGCTTTTGCGCGGCACCCTGAGCGTTGACGTTCTGGACGCTGCCGCCATTGGCGCATCGCTCATCATGGGCGACTTCCGCACTGTCAGCATGCTTACCCTGCTGCTGGGACTGGGCGAGACCCTTGAAGACTGGACAAGACGCCGCTCCATGGCTTCGCTGACAGAAAGCCTCGCCCTGAATGTGGAAAACGTCTGGCTGCTGGTGGACGGCACAGAAGTTTCCGTCCCCTTGGCGCAGGTGCGAGAAGGGGATCTGGTTGTTGTGCATGCGGGCGGCTCCATCCCTGTTGACGGCGAGGTAGCCGAAGGCTGCGGCCTTGTGAATCAGTCGTCCATGACCGGCGAACCCCTTGGCGTGCGCCGCACTGAGGGTGCTTCTGTTTACGCTGGCACTGCCCTTGAAGAAGGACGGCTTGTGATCCGCGCCCGCCATGTGGGCGATGGCACACGCCTACGTCAGGTCGTAAAATTTATTGAAGAGTCAGAATCACTCAAGGCGGGTGTGCAGGGCAAGTTTGAACGTCTGGCTGATCTGGCCGTACCCTTCACCTTTGGCCTTGCCGGGCTTGTGTGGCTGATCACCCGCGATTTTCGCCGGGCTTCTTCCGTACTGCTGGTGGACTACTCGTGCGCCCTCAAGCTTGCCACGCCGCTGGCGGTGCTGGCCTCCATGCGCGAAGGCGCGCGCCACGGCATTGCCATCAAGGGCGGTCGCTATCTTGAGGCCCTGAGCGAAGCTGATACGCTGGTCTTTGACAAAACTGGCACCCTCACCCAGGCCAGCCCCAAGGTTGTGGAAGTTATCCCCGCCCCAGGCTTTGAGCGGGATGAAGTGCTGCGCATCATGGCCTGCCTTGAAGAACATTTCCCCCACCCTGTGGCCCGCGCCGTTGTGCGCAAGGCTGAGGAAGAAGGCCTGCAACACGCAGAGGAACACGCCCACGTGGAATATGTGGTGGCGCACGGCGTTGCCTCCACCTTGCACGGTAAAAAAATGCGGGTGGGCAGCCGCCACTACATTGAGCACGATGAAGGCGTTGACCTTTCGCCCCTTGCGGAAGCCATCGGCCAGCAGACCGAGCTTGGCCGTTCCCTGCTTTTCATGAGCGAGGACGGACAGGCAGCCGGGCTGGTGTCCATTGAAGACCCCCTGCGGCCCGAGGCGGCACAAGTGGTTGAAGCCATGCGCGGCCTTGGCATGCGCCGGGTGCTCATGCTGACCGGCGACGACGAGCGCACGGCAAGAGCCGTGGCTGCACAGGTGGGCATTACGGAATTTCGCGCTCAGGTGCTGCCCACGGACAAAGCCCGCATTGTGCAGGAACTGGCGGCAGAAGGCTGCAAGGTGCTCATGGTGGGCGATGGCATCAACGATGCCCCTGCCTTGTCAGCGGCGCATGTGGGTGTTGCCATGAGCGACGGCACGGATCTGGCCCGCGAAGTCGCCAACGTGCTGCTGACCCATCCCAGCCTTGAGGGGCTGGTCAGCGCCCGCCTGTTGGGTAATCATACCCTGCGCCGCATCCACGGAAATTTTGTGGCCACGATGACCCTCAACAGCCTGTTCCTGATGGGAGGCCTGTTCATGGTGCTGGGGCCGGGCGTTTCCGCCCTGCTGCATAACCTGACCACACTGGGCGTTGCCCTTAACGCCATGCGCCCCCACCTGCCGAAAAGTCTGCCCGGCGAGGAGTTCCATTATGAACGCCATCCATCTGCTTAGGTATGTGCGCAGTTTTGTAGACGGCAGGGTGCGCATACGCCATCCCGCCCTGCGGCATGAAAGCGTACTGCGGCTGGCCCGTGAGAAAATGGAGGCCATCAACGGTGTACATGCTGTGGAGGGCAACAGCGTCAGCGGCTCCATACTGATTACGTATGACAGCGCGGCAATCCCCCGCGAAAAACTTTTTGCCATTGGCGAAGCCTGGGCTAGGTATCTTGACGCCGTCAACGCAGGCAAAGACAGCGCTGTTCCGCAATTCTGAAAACAACCCCCGCAGGGCTAAGCCTTGCGGGGGTTGTTGCGCATGGTGGGCAGGCCCAAACATTTTAAGCCATTTTTACGCAAGTCCCTTTTTCACCAGCCATTCCTCAAACCGGGCAAGGTGAGCCGCAAAACTTTTGCGGCCATAGCCTATGCGGAAATACGGTTCCTTGATGCCGTATACTGAACCCGGCAGCAGCAAAACCCCGGCTTCATGGGCCAGCCTTTCGCAAAAACCCGCCACAGGCTCGCTGAGCCGTATGCGAGGAAAGCCAATGGGGCCAGCCTCAGGACGGTTGTAGGTAAACATGTGGGCATGGCGGGCAAAAAAAGCGTCTGCCGTCTTGAGGTTTTCGCTGATAATAGCCCGATTTTTTGCCAGCAGATGTTCCCCGTGCCGCAGAGCCACAAGGGCCAGCGCTTCCGAGGGGGTTGCCCCGCAAATGCTCAGATAGTTTTTGTAGCGCGCAACGCCTTCCATCAGTGCGGTGTCCCGGCAGGCCAGCCAGCCCACGCGCAAGCCCGGCAAGCCGTAGGCCTTGCTGAGCACGCCGAGCGAGATACCCTTTTCGTACGCGTCTGCAATCCAGAGTGCGCTGTCGCCTGCCTGCTGCGACCCGGGAGCGCCCTCTGCACCTACGCTTGGCGCGTTCCAGCCCAATCCCCGATAGACTTCATCGCAGAAAATCCAGGCACCACGCTGACGAGCCAGCGCGCACAACCTATCGGTCTGTTCCCGATTAAGGGTAAAGCCCGTGGGATTGTTCGGCGTATTGAGTACAATGGCCTTGGTGTCGGGCCGCAACAGAGCGGCCAGTTCGTCCATATCTCCCTGCCAGCCCTGCTCCGTCTGCCGCAGATGCCAGAAGTCCACATGGCAGCCCATGCTTCGGGCCACCTCATACAAGGACTGATAGGCGGGGAACATGCACACCACATGGTCGTCTGGCTCAAGCAGGGTGTTCATGCAGGCAAAAATGCCTTCCTGCGCGCCCGTAAACAGCACCACATTTTCTTCGGCCATACTTGCGTACAGCTCTGCCACCGCGCGGCGAAGATCGGGCCTGCCGTTGTTTTCGCCATAGCCAAGGCTGGTGTTCAAAAAATCCTGCCGGGCTGAGGCCGCATCCGGCTCCAACCCCAGCAGGGCATCAATACTCATGGCCTCGCAGTCTGACTGCGCCAGAAGATACGGCGTAGAAAATTCGTATTTGCCAAAAAATACTTCAAGCTCAAATGCTGGAACACGCATGGTCTGCACCCGAATTCGGCCCATATCCGGCCCGTGTCTGCCCTGTGCTGGCGGCACTTCCACAGGGAATGCCCCGCCCGTTACTCAAGGCTGGTTGTGTAAAAACAGTAACGTCTTTTGCCAAGGCGCTTCGCCGTATACATGGCCAGATCGCCCCGCCGCACCAGATCTTCGCGCGAAAGGCCCAGATCCTCAACCAGCACAGCGCCAATACTGGCCGAAAGCCCCTGATACGCCTTGTGCGCGTCATACGCTTCAATCATGGCGGCCAGCAGATCTCTGGCACAGGTGCACAGATTTTCTTCCGTACACCCTTCGGGGAAGTAGGCGGCAAACTCATCCCCGCCCAAGCGGGCGATCACCGCGCCCCGCAAGTGCTTGCGCAATAATTGGGCTGTCAGCACCAGGGCTTTGTCGCCCGTGTCGTGGCCATATCTGTCGTTGACATACTTGAAGTTGTCCAGATCCACATAGGCAAGCCCCGCGCCAAGAGGCAAGCTTACAGGTATTTGCCTGAAAAAATAATGACGGTTGAAAAGACCCGTCAGTTCATCCGTATTGGCCCGCTCTTTCAGCCGCTTTTCAACCTGCCGCTGCCGGGTGACATCCCGGTAGATACAGATCATACCGATCACATTATTGAAGATGTCGAGGATATCCTCTTCGTACATGTCAATAATGCGCTCATGTCCATCCACGGCTGACCGCATTTTGACGTGCTTTCCCTTTCGGGCAAAGCCCAGACGCTCAATGGCCCGTTTGCGAAAATCTTCGCGTTTCTCACCGATGATGTAATCCGTACCCGTAATGCCAAAGAGCTTTCTGAACCGTTCGTTAAAATTGACAATTCGCCTGTCCGCATCCAGAAGCATGACAGCATATGGGATGCTTTGCAAAACAAGATCAAGCTCCGCAGTCATGTTGGCAATGTCGGTCACATCGCGGGCAATGCCCACAGTTCCCATAACACTCCCATCGACATTGAACAGGGGAGCCTTGCGCGTTTTGAACTGACGCATGCCCTGCGGTGCCTTGACCACCTCGTCAAAAATCCCCACCTCGCGCGAGTTCATGACGATCTGATCCGTCTCAAGACAGACAAATTCACCCTGCGCGTATTCCTCCGGCTCAAGATCCCATATGAAGTAATGCCCGCGCCCTTCAACAACCTCGCGGCTTTTGCCCACAAGACGGCAAAAGGATTCGTTCACCTTTACATGTGTGCCCTTGGCATCCTTGAACCACACAAGGTCTGTGGTCAGGTCGATGACGGTGTTCAGGTACAGAGTTGCGAGGTCTTTATCCCGGTGCTGTCGCACGGCATCCAGCAGGCGCGCCACGCGAAAGTCCCACAAAGTGCTGTTTGCAGGGCCAAGCCATACATCATCAAGCAGCGGCAGATATTCTGCCCCAGGCTGGGCCTCGCCCGCAAAGATGAAAAGGGCGTCCGACTTGGCAGCGCGGCGCATGGCGGGCAGATGCTCAAGCCGGGGAGCGTCCAGCAACACAATATAGGCCCCGGCGCATTGGGCCTGAGCGTCAGACTCCGGATCATGGTTGGCAGTAATTATATGGACAAAACCGGGGCGCGGCGCGGCAGCTCGCAACGAAGCCTCCAGCAAAGGATCCGAAATGAGCAGCAGGATGTGCAGCGTGTAGTGGTACATGACATTCCTCGCTGGATCACAGGTGGGGGAATGCCCATATCCTTTCTCAAATGCAGGCAAAGGGCAATGGGGGCTGCTCAAAAAACTTAGGATTTGACTATGAGTTGTTTATTTTGCCGTGCAACTGAGCGACGCCGTGTTTTGCGCCAAAGGTTGAAGCGACGGCTCAGGCGGTCAAGGCACAGATAGACCACCGGGGTCGTGTAGAGCGTCAGCAACTGGCTGACCAGCAGGCCGCCCACGATGGTGACGCCCAGAGGTTGGCGGATTTCCGCGCCATCGCCGTGTCCCAGAGCCAGAGGCACAGCGCCAAGAATAGCCGCAGCCGTGGTCATCATGATAGGCCGAAAGCGCAGCATGCAGGCCTCAAAAATCGCTTTATCCGGCGGCAGATTGCGCGTGCGTGAAGCCTCCAGGGCGAAGTCGATCATCATGATGGCGTTCTTTTTGACAATGCCGCAGAGCAGCAACACACCGATAAGCGCAATGACGCTGAACTCCATGCCGCAGGCCATCAAGGCCAACAAGGCCCCGCCGCCCGCCGAAGGCAAAGTTGAAAGAATGGTCAGCGGATGAATGAGACTTTCATAAAGCATACCCAGCACAATATACAGCGCGGCCAGTGCCGCCAGCACCAGCACAACCTGATTGCCATCGGTATCGCTGAACATTTTTGCCGTCCCCTGAAAGCCGCTCACCATAGAGGACGGCATGGCAAGTTCCGCCTTGATGGCAGCCAGGGCCTCCTGCGCCTGCGAAAGCGACACGCCGGATGCAAGGTTGAAAGAGATGGTCACTGCGGCAAACTGCCCCTGATGCGCCACAGAAAGAGGCGCAAAAGCAGGAACCACCGTGGCGACGCTGAGCAACGGCACAAGGCCGTTGGCGCCCGGCAGGCGCACCTTGCCAAGAGCATCCGCACCGGTCAGCCAGTCCGGCCCGTATTCCAGCACTACATGATACTGGTTTTTATCCTGATAGATGGTTGATGCCTGACTTTGTCCAAAGGCATTGCCAAGGGCGGCGTCCACATCCTCCATGCTCAGGCCGTAACGGGCCAGGGCATCGCGATCCACCTTGACCAGAGTTTCAAGCCCGCGTTCTTCGATATCGCTGTCCACATCCTTGAACAGGGGGTTGGCGGCCACAGCCCTTTGCAGCTTGCGGCCCCACGTGCGCAGGTCCTCCAGGTTGTCTGCCTGCAAGGTGTACTGATACTGCGAGCGCGCACCACGCCCGCCCATCATGATGTCCTGCGCGGGTTGCAAAAAAATCTGCATGCCCGGCTCGGCAACAAGCTTGCCGCGCAGTCGCCCGATTACAGCCATGGCATCGAGCTTGCGTTCCGAAAGAGGTTTCAGGGCGATAAAGACCCCACCGCCGCCCCCGCGTCCGCTGTTGATGTTGCCCGATACATGCTGCACCGCCGGGTCTGCCTTGATGACATCTACAAGCTTGCGCAGCTTTGCCTGCGAAGCCTGAAACGAAGAACTCTGGTCTGTACGTATGCCGCCCATGATGACGCCCGTATCTTGCTGCGGAAAAAAGCCTTTTGGCACAACAACATACATCCACACGTTGGCGGCGATCACCACCAGCAACGAGCAGATGGTCAGGCGCGGGTGCCGCAGCACCACGGGCAGGGTGTTGGCATAACCGCGCTGCATGCCAGAAAGCAGCCGCCCCCAGAAATCGCCCACACGGGCCAGCAGACGCCACCACTGGCCCGCAAGCCCACCAGCGCCCAGGCGGGCGGCCTGTGCTGCGGCGGCATCCTCATGTGCCATGGGTCGCAAGAGCATGGCGCTCATCATGGGAGTGGTGGTCAGCGAAACCACCATGGAAACCAGCACGGCAGTGGTGAGCACCACAGAAAATTCGCGGAACAGACGCCCTACAAGGCCGCCCATGAACAGGATGGGCGTAAATACCGCCACCAGAGAAATGGAAATGGACACAACGGTAAAGCCCACCTCGCGCGCACCGCGCAGGGCGGCACGCATGGGTGTTTCACCCATTTCCAGCCGTCGCACGATATTTTCGAGCACAACAATGGCGTCGTCCACCACAAAACCGGTAGAAACAGTCAGGGCCATGAGCGAAAGATTATCCAGACTATACCCGCACAAGTACATGACGCCAAAAGTCGCCAGCAAGGACACGGGAGCCGCCACCGCAGGAATGGCCGTGGCTCTGCCGTTGCGCAAAAACAAAAAGGTTACCAGCACCACCAGCGCCATAGAAAGCGCCAGACTTTTTTCCACCTCGCGCAGCGAGGCACGGATGGTCAGCGAGCGGTCGAGCCTCTGACCAAGGTCGGCGCTTTCGGGCAGCCACGAACGCAACTGCGGCAGCATTTCCTTTACCTGATCTACGGTCTCAATAATGTTTGCCCCCGGCGCACGAAACACAATAAGCAGCACCGCCGGTTTGCCGTCGGAAACAGCCATGGCGCGCACGTCTTCCGGGCCGTCCTTGATCTCTGCCACATCCGAGAGGCGTATGATTTTGTCTGCCTTGCGGGCAACAATAAGCGGTTTGTAGTCCTCCGCCTTGCGCAGCTGGTCGCTTGCGCCAATCAGCCAGTACTGTCCGCCATTGTCCACCTGCCCCTTGGGCATAAAGGCATTGGCCGCCGCAAGAGCCGTGCGCACGTCGCTCATGGTCAGGCCTGCCCTGTTGAGGGCATCGGGGATAACGTCCACGCGCACTGCGGGCAGCGCGCCGCCGCCCACAATAACTTCGCCCACGCCCGGCAGTTGCGAAATCTTTTGAGCAAGCACAGTTGAGGCTGCATCGTACAACTGGGTACGGGTCAGCACATCAGAGGTAATGGCCAGAATCATGATGGGCGCGCCCGCCGGGTTCACCTTGCGATAGGTGGGGTTGGAGGGCATGGTGGGAAGATTTGAACGGGCGGCGTTGATGGACGACTGCACGTCTCTGGCCGCGCCGTCAATATTGCGGTCAAGATCGAATTGCAGCACCACCTCGGTGCTGGAGAGCGAGCTGGTGGATGTCATTTCCGACACGCCAGCAATACGGCCAAGTGAACGTTCCAACGGTGTGGCAACGGTGGCGGCCATGGTTTCCGGCCCTGCGCCGGGCAGCTTTGCACGCACCACAACAACAGGAAAATCCACCTGCGGCAGGGGAGCCACAGGCAACAGACCAAAAGCCACTATGCCCGCAAGGGCAATGGCAAAGGTCAATAAGGCCGTAGCTACAGGACGCCGGATGAAGGGCGCGGAAAGGTTGGCTGGCAGAGCCTCCGGGCCAAAACGGTGCCTGCGGCCCTGCTCCAGCAGGGCTTTGAGCCTGCTCGCACGGCTAGGGCGGACAGATGCCTCCGACCCAGGCGGAGTGACGGCATTGTCGGCCTGTTCAGCAGAACGGCCTTGCAGATGCGGATTTTCCGCGTCTTGCCGCTCTGTACTCATGGCCGTGCCTCTTGCGGGGGATCGCTCCGGGCTGCGGCTCCGTCCTGTCCGGCTCCGCTGTCTGCCACATGGCCCTTGAAGCGACGGCTCACGCGGTCAAACCACAGATAGATGACAGGCGTTGTGAACAGGGTGAGCGCCTGGCTGAAAATAAGCCCGCCCACCATGGTCACGCCCAGAGGACGCCGCAGTTCCGCGCCCATGCCCCAGCCGACCATAAGGGGCAATGCGCCCAGCAGGGCCGCCATAGTGGTCATGAGGATGGGCCGCAGCCGCAGCAGGCAGGCCTGCCGAATGGCGGCAAGAGGTTCCTTGCCTTCGTTGCGTTCCGCATCCAGGGCAAAGTCGATCATCATGATGGCGTTTTTCTTGACAATGCCGATAAGCAGAATGATGCCGATAATGCCCACCACGCCAAGATCCATATCTGCCAGTATCAGGGCCAGCAAAGCCCCCACGCCAGCAGACGGCAGGGTGGAAAGAATGGTGACGGGGTGGACGTAACTTTCGTACAGCACGCCCAGCACAATATACATGGTGATGATGGCCGCCAGAATAAGCCAGACCTGATTGTTTGTAGACGTGGTGAAGGCCTTGGCCGCGCCCTGCAACTGGGTGCGCAGGGCCGTGGGCAGTTTCAATTCTTTTTCGGTTTCTTCCACGGCCTTGACCGCCGCACCCAGCGAAGAGCCACGCGCCACGTTGAAAGAAATGGTCGCCACCGGGAACTGCCCCTGACGCGCAATGGAAAGCCGCACGGGGCGTTCCTCAAGCGTTGCCAGGCTTGTGAGCGGTACGGGTTTGCCATCGCCGCCCGAAACATAGATGTTTTCAATGGACTGCGGCCCCATACGGAAACGGGGGGCAGTTTCAAGCACCACCTTGTACTGGTTGGTTTGCGTAAAAATGGTTGAAATAAGCCGCTGCCCAAGGGCATCGTACAGGGCGTTGTCAATGGTTGACATGCTTATGCCAAGGCGGCCGGCGGCGTCCCGGTTAATGTTCAGCCATGCCATGCGGCCCGGATTCTGATAGTCGCTAGTTACCATTTCTAGCTCTGGACGCTGGGAAAGGGCGTTCACAATACGCGGCAGCCACTGATCCAGCTGATCCCTGTCCAGCGCTTCTATAGAAAACTGGTACTGGGTGCGCGAAATGCGGTCTTCTATGGTCAGATCCTGCACGGGCTGCAAATACAGGGTCATGCCCGGCAGAGCGGTGGATTTTTCCATAATGCGGCGCGCAATGGCAGGCGCGCGGGCATCGCGGTCTTCCAGCGGCTTAAGTTCCACCGAAAGACGCGAAGTCCCCATGCTCTGGTTGACGCCGTCCACGCCCACAAAAAACACCACGCTCTCAACCGCAGGGTCTTGCAGTATGAGGTCGGCCAGCTGGCGTTGCCGCCCGGCCATGGCCTCAAAGGACGTATCCTGCGGCGCTTCGGCCATCCCCTGGATGACGCCCGTATCCTGTACGGGGAAAAAACCCTTGGGTACGCCAATGTACAGCAGAACCGTGAGCACCAGGGTTCCCACCGCCACCGCCAGAGTCAGGCTCTGGTGTTGCAGTACCCAGTCGAGTTTTTCTTCATACCAGGCCAGCAGACGAGTAAAAAAACTGCCGTCTCCCTGCTGTGCATGGGCTCCGTCATGCTGTTCGGGCCGCAGCATGATGGCGCAGAGCATGGGCGTGAGCGTGAGCGAAATAACCGCAGAAATAAGAATGGTCACGGCCAGCGTTACCGCAAATTCGCGGAACAGCCGCCCCACCACATCCCCCATGAACAGCAGGGGAATAAGCACCGCCACCAAGGAAATGGTCAGCGAAATAATGGTAAAGCCTATCTGCCCTGCCCCGGTCAGGGCGGCTTGCACGGGTTTTTGCCCCTGCTCCAGATAGCGCGAGATATTTTCGATCACCACAATGGCATCGTCTACCACAAAGCCGGTGGCGATAACCAGAGCCATGAGCGTGAGATTGTTCAGCGAGTACCCGGCAAGATGCATGACGCCAAGGGTGCCCACCAGAGAAAGCGGCACGGCCAGAGCGGGAATAATGGTGGCTCTGGCATTGCGCAAAAACAGCCAGATGACCCAGATCACCAGCGCCACAGCCAGCAGCAGCTCAAGCTGCACATCGTGCACCGTGGCGCGGATGGTGGTTGTGCGGTCTGTAACCACCCGCACGTCCACATTGCCGGGCAAGGTCTGTTTGAGCACGGGCAGAAGCCGCAAAACCCTGTCCGCAACGTCTATGACGTTGGCTCCTGGCTGGCGCTGCACCGAGAGCACGATGGCAGGCCGAAAGCTCATGCCCTCCCCTGCCACATAGGCCGCGAGGCGGGCGTTCTCGGCACCCTCCACCACTTCGGCCACATCGCGCAGGCGCAAAGGGCCGCCGTCCTTGTAGCCGATTATGGCTTCGGCATAGGCATCGGCAGAAGCGAGCTGATCGTTGGCGTCAATGGTGCTGGCCCGTTCTGGGCCGTCAAAGCTGCCCTTGGCGTTGTTGACATTGGCCTTGGAAATTGCCGTGCGCACGTCCGACAGGGTAAGGCCCGCATTGGCAAGCGCCTTGGGGTTCACCTGCACCCGCACGGCGGGGCGCTGCCCGCCCGAAAGCGTCACAAGGCCCACGCCGGGCAGCTGGGAAATTTTCTGGGCCATGCGTGTGTCCACCAGGTCTTCCAGACGGGTGAGGGGCATGGCGTCGCTGGTGACGGCAAGGGTGATAACCGGGGGGTCTGCCGGGTTGACCTTGTTGTAAATGGGCGGCGAAGGCAGGTCGCTGGGCAGCAAATTGTTTGCAGCATTGATGGCCGCCTGCACTTCCTGCTCGGCCACATCCAGGGCAAGCGTGAGGTCGAATTGCAGGGTCACCACCGAGGCCCCGGCGGAGGAAAGCGAGCTCATCTGCACAAGGCCGGGCATGAGGCCAAACTGGCGCTCAAGGGGAGCCGTTATGACAGAGGCCATAACATCGGGGGACGCGCCGGGATAGAGCGTCTGCACCTGAATGGTCGGGTAGTCTATCTGCGGCAGGGCCGCCACGGGCAAATAGCGGTAACCCAGCAGCCCTGAAAGAAACAGGGCCACCATGAGCAGCGAGGTGGCGATGGGCCGTAAAATAAATATGCGCGATAGGTTCATATGGAGGATGCTCCCCCTTGCGGGAAGGGGTGGAAGACTCGGTGGGCAATCCCGGCAAGGCCGGGCGCTATTCCGCAGGCTGTGCCTTGGGTGTTTCTGCGGAGGCCGTAATTTTCACTTCAATGCCGTCCCGCAGACGGTCAAGACCGTCCACCACAACCTGTTCGCCCGGTTCAAGGCCCTTATCAATAACTGTCAGGGCGTCTGTGGCAATGCCGGGGGTTACGGTCCGCACCGTTACGGCATCCTGCCCCTTGCCGTTCTTGGCCGCCACATAGACGTAAGCCCCGCGCGACCCCAGCTGCACCGCTGAAGTGGGGACTGTGACGGCATTTTTAAGAACGCGTACCTGCAAACGGGCGTTGACGAACTGGTTGGGGTACAAGGCCCCTTCAGTATTGGGAAAACGCGCCTTGAGCTTTACCGTGCCGGTGGAAAGATCAATCTGGTTGTCCAGAGAAAGCAACCCGCCCACGTCAAGCAGGCGTTTCTGCTCCCTGTCCCAGGCCTGTACTGGCAAGGGACGGCGGTCAACATCATCCTCGTGGGCGCGCAGGGCCTGCACGACCAAGGGCACCTGACTTTCCGGCAGGGTGAACACAACATCACAGGGGCTGACCTCGGTGATGCGTACAATGCCGGAGGTGTCAGAGGCTTTTATCATGTTGCCTTCGTCTACATTGCGCAGGCCCAGACGGCCCGACGTGGGGGCCGTGATGCGACTGTAGCTCAGCTGGAGCGCTGCGGAATCCACGGCGGCCTTGTCGGCCTCCACCGTGCCCTCATACTGGCGCACAAGGGCGCGCTGGGTTTCAAACTGCTGTGTCGCAATAAAGTTGCCCTGCGCAAGCTTGGCATAGCGCGCCAGATCCTTGCGGGCATTGTCCAGCTGGGCCTGATCCTTGGCAAGGGTCCCGCGCGCCTGATCCAGCGAGGCCTGGAAAGGCCTGGGATCGATCTCCGCCAGCAAGTCGCCAGCCTTGACCCGCTGCCCTTCCTTGAAATGCAGGCGCTGCAACTGGCCGTCCACACGGCTGGTCACGAGCACGTCGCTTGAGGGCAGCACCGTACCCAGGCCATTGAGGAAATGGGGAACATCCTGAGCCAGGGCGGCGGCAACGCGCACGGGCGGCGTATCCATGCCCATGCCACGGCGCGCCTGATTGCCGCTGAAAAATAAACGCCAGCACAGCAGCGCCACCACTGCCAGCAGCAAAAGCAGCACCCACCGGCGCTTGCCAGAAAACAAGCCAAAAGCAGAGGCCATGCTCTGCCGAGATTGGAGACCGGGCATTATATGTCAACTCCCTGAGATATCTGCGGAAAGATCACGCGAAAGACAGCTTCACTGTCTGCCGGATCTGAAACCATATCAAGCCGCCAGCCAAGCCTTTCGCAGGCTCTGAGCGCCAGAGAAAGGCCAAGTCCACTGCCGCTGACTGCTTTTTGGGTACAGCGCACACCCCTGGCAAAAATATCAACGCCGATGGGGATATACCCGCGATTGCGAACAAGCAGTTCTCCCTGACACAGGGAAACACTGGCGCGCCCATTTTCAGTATACTGGCAGGCATTGTCCAGCAGATTGTTGAACACGATCGCCGCCAGTTCTTTTTGCCCACGAGCCTGCACAGTGGGGGCGATATCAGTCTGCAAGGCCACAGGCGGGCGCTGTTCCGGGCCATGCCCATGCGCTTTTTTGCCAACGATGTGTGGCGCGGCTCTCACGCCAGTTTCAAGAGGATTTGCATGAATAACTGAAACAGGCGGTTGAAAAGATACTTCAGCATGCGCTGAGGTCAAGTCAGAAATACTATCAGGAGCTGTATTGCGCATGCGGGCAAAAGCAGAAGAGCAATGCAACAGGCCGTCCCCTTCCATTTCCCGCACGATCCCCCACAGCAAAGCGCTGCAATCCAGCGCTTGAAATTCTATTTCTTCTGGGCTGCGGGCCAGCATCAGCAAGGTACGCACTGTATTGGACATACGAGCCGTGGTGCGCAACAGCCGCTGCACCACCGGAGCAAGTCTTTCAGCCTGCGGAATACCTTGCAGTTGCAGTTCGAGAATCTCAAGGCCGCCCTGCATGACGGTCAGTGGCGTACGCAGTTCGTGGCTCACATCACCCGTGAAGTTGCTCTCGCGCAAAACAAACCGTTGCAAGGCTTCTTCGCGCGCAGCAATGGCCCGCGCCAATACGCCCACCTCGTCATCAAGCCCGGTCAGCGGGATGGGGGGCATGCCGTCCGGCGTTTCCTGCGCGTGAGCATACATACGTTCCGGGGGGCGGCTTTCCACCGCAGTGGTGAGCCTGCTGAGCGGCCCGGTGAGACGGCGGCTCAGCACGACAGCCAGCACAACCGCCAGCGCAAGACCGCTGACGGCGCAGAGCAACAAAATATGGTTCAGGCGCTGTTTCAGGGCCAAAAAGGCACCCGTGCCGCCAGTGAGCACATAGATGACGTCATCCCTGCGCTCAATGAGAATAAATTCTTCCATGTGGCTGATGAAGTGCAGGCCGTCCGGCATCTCCTGCCACTGCTGCGGCACCTGCTTGCCCACAAGAAAGCGCCAGTGCATGACAACGGCGAGGTCTTCGCCGTAATACAAATTGCCGCCGCCGTTGTCTTCGGCTTCCCAGGCGCGCTTTTCAGCCTCAATAAAGGCTTCCATCACGGGCCTTGCGTGCCAGCCCACAAGGTAGGTTGCCAGCGAATCAAAGGAGAGCCGCCCCACGATGCCCAAGGCCGCGCTCATGATCAGGGCCAGAAACACAAAAGCCGCCAGCAGACGACGGCGGATGCTGGTTCTGCGGCGGGGTACAGCTGCATAGCTGCCTGCGAGCGGTGGTTCTGGCCGGGGCATCAGTCATTGTCTCCGGGGTCGGTGCTCAGACGGTAGCCCACATGCGGCACGGTGTGCAACAAAGGTTCGGCAAAGGGTTTGTCCAGTTCGCGCCGCAACTCATGAATATGAGTGCGCAGGGCACTACCTTCCGGCGGGTCGTCCCCCCAGAGGGCATGCTCCAGGTCTTCACGCCGCACAAGGCCGGGCGCAACGCGCATCAGTTCATCAAGGATACGAAAACCCGTGGGGCTCAGCCGCAGGCGGCGGCCCTGCCGCTCGGCCCAGTGCTCAACAGAATTGAACGTCAGATCCGCATATGTCCACACTGCCCCACCATCGGCGGTATTGCCGGAAGACATGCGCCCACGCCGCAGCAGGGCACGTATGCGGGCCTCAAGCTCCTTGAGGGCAAAGGGTTTGACGAGGTAATCGTCAGCCCCGGCTTCAAGCCCCTGTACCCGGTCAGCCACGGTATCCCTGGCTGTGAGCATAATAATAGGGGTGTGTTTGTGGTGCTTGTCGCGCAGTTCGCGGCACAGGCTTATGCCGTCAATGCCGGGCAGCATTATGTCCAGCACAATACAGTCAAAGTGCTGTTCAAGCGCCATGGCAAGGCCCGTCCTGCCGTTGCGCGCGCAGTCAAGCTCATAGCCCTGCGGCTCCAGAAAGGCATAGAGGTTGGCGAGAATATCCTCGTTGTCCTCCACAAGCAAAAGGGCAACGGCCATTATCAGCGCCTTGCGGGGCCAGTTTTTTGCGCCGGAGCCGCTGATTCAGGCAGGTCCTTTGGCGTTATGGGACCCATGACGGATATGGAATCCACTTCCACCTCATTGGGCCGCTTGCGGTTCCAGTCCACATGGCCTTGCAGGCGCACCTTGTCCTTGGGCGTGATCGTCAGTTGCTCAAAAATCTTGTTGTCGATTTCCACAACGACCTGTCCACTGTGATCCTCAAACAGATAACGGTGCTTGCGGCGGGGCAGCTTTTCCACCAGATGCCCTTCAAGAACGCACGGTGCGTCATCCTGCGCGCCCAGCACGTCAACAGCCCGCGTTACAGTGGCGGCAACGCCTGGCCCTTCAAAACCCGCCGCGACCGGGGCTGATTCCATAGAGATCACAAGGCTGAACGCAAGGAGCAGAAAAAAAAGATACGGGGCGGGGCGCACTGTTTGCATGCTGTTCTCCAGAAAGGCCGGGCTGCGCCGCCGGATGGATTAATGTACTGCGGGGAGTAAAAACAAGAGACAGAAGGTATTTTAAAAGCAGTCCCCGATGCCCGCGCACTGTGGCGCAGCCTGCGGACATCGGGAAATTTCCGCAATTTCGCGGTCTACTGCTGCATTTCAGCCTTACGCACAGCCATCACGCCTTCTTTGCCAGCCTTGACCACCATGACACCGGTCAGGTGAACCTTGCTCTGGGCTTCAATGTGCGCGGCAGCGGCGGCCTTTTTGCCAAGAGCTACGGTCATGCGGCCAGTGCCGTCTTCAAAGACGTAGCGGTTTTTCTTGCCCTGCACTGGTTCCACGATTGTGCCGGTAACGGACACAGGGGTTTTGTTGGCAGCGGCCAATGCCTTGGCTACCGTATCGACCGGAGCGACTTTTGTCACGCCCTTGGCCTTGCGGGCAGCGTGAGGAGCAGCAGGAGCATCGGTGGTGGTTGCGGCAAAGGCCGGAGCGGCGAGCATGAGGGACATGATCATAACGAGCAGATAACGCATATTTCCTCCAGAAAGGTGCTTAAAAAAAATGCAACGCGCCACATGTCGCGTGCGGACTTACATTGCAAATGTGCACGTCAGTAAAACGTTAAGAATGCCCCTCCCTGCCTGTAAAAAAAATATTTCTCTGCTGCGTCTTTCACACGGGTGCCTCCATTAACAGACGCAGTCCTTGTGATGCCGCTTCAAAACTGGTATGGTGGCTTATATGAAAGAGCTTGATCCACACACTATCCGCCCTTGCCTTGTATGCGGCGGCACCAATGTCCATCTGGAATCCATGCTTCCCCCTGGGCGCAGGCAAGAGGTATGGCGCGTTGTCTGTTCTTGCGGGCAAACCTCGCAGCAATGGTCAGTGTCGCAGGGAGCAGCTATCCGCGCATGGAACCGCAACCTTGCCAGCGAACACGACATGGATAAAATCGCCGCCCCCAGCGTTGCCCTCAAGAACTGACAGCAGGCTATCCCACCGCAACCCCGTAGTTGCCCCGGCCATAAGACTCAGGCTTTGTTTTGCCAGTCTCTGTTGGTAAGGCAGATATCTGCCGGCATCGCTTATGCTGCACGCCAACCACGAGCAAAGCCTGCGTGCGTCAGCCGTGGCCGTTGCGTGCTGATTGGCTCAGTCCAGCTCTCGCCCTACCCATACGGCCCTGCCGATGATACGCACCAGGCCGCCCAGTTGCTCACTGGTATCGGCTTCAATAGGGGCGAAATCCGGGTTGATGCTGGTAAGTATGAGCTTGCCCGGCATGGCATCCAGCACCTTAAGATAAACCATATCCTCCACGCCCACAGCGTATATGCGCCCCGGCACTGGCTCACGCTGGCTCTGGTCTATCAGCACCACGTCATTGTTCACAATCCGGGGCTGCATGCTGTCGCCAGAGACGCGCAACAGCACCATTTGCGCAGGATTGCCCTTACGCCGTAAAAAATCCCACCTGAAGGCATAGTGGCGCAACACCTCGCCGCCAGTTTCAAAACTTCCTGTCCCGGCAGAAAGCCGGGCCTCGGCCATGGGAACCATCATAAGCCGCGCTTCGGGCGTGTGCACCATTCCGTTGCCGCAATCACCACGCCCGGCCAGCAGCCAGTCCAGCGAGCACTCAAGGGCATCGGCAAGCCGCACGGCATGGCTGCCCTTGGGCATCTGCCCGTTCTCATACTGCTGAATAGTCGTCAGGCTCAGACCCACCGTGTCTGCCAGTACCTGCTTGTGCAACCCCAAGTTTTCCCTGCGCTGACGCATACGCGCGCCAAAAGCTGATACCAGGGGCGCTTGTGCTTTCTTCATGTTTTTCCCTTGTTGTTTGCTGCCCTGAAGTGCCGGGGCCGTAGATGGCCGACCAGCACGGACCATATTTTCATAAAAAAAACGAGCTGTTTGTACACATCTATATTTGTTTTTAGGTAATTTCAAGTTTTCCTTGAAGTTCAAAGAAAACTTTTAAATCTATGCTGATGAAAGTCATTATTTTGGGCATATTTCAAAATTTATGTAAATAAATTCATATTGTTAAAACTTTTCTTATAAATAAAACTTTTCCTTGACTATCCCCACAAATAGTGATTTTTCTATTTTACGGCCCATTAAATTTAATTTTCTATTTTTGGAGCATAGCATGTCCGCATTTCCTGACGACATCACTAACCTGAGCGCTGTGCTGGATTCCTTACACTCTGGCGAGTGCGCCATCCAGCAGCCTATTCTGCGCTTTGTCATCGAACACATCCGCCTTCTGTCCTGCCAGATGGATAAGGAAATTTCCACGCAGTTCAGTATCTGCCCGCAAACACCGTCCTCAACGCCAGAATCGCCCGCCATCGGCATATCCGCGCGCGTCTGCCAAACTGTGGAGACGCGCCATGACCAATAGGCCCATTGACCCGGCAAAGCCCGATAACAGTCAGCCAGAACTTGTTAAATCTTCAGCAGAAACTTCTGCTCCGGAGGGCGATTCGCGTGTGCGCCGCAAAAATAATCCCGCATGGGGCCATGCCCTGCGCATGGCTGAAACAGAGGAACAGTGGCGCGAGCTTATCAACCATTTGCCCGACAATGCGCGCCAAATATGGAGAGCCCTCAACGACATGAAGCAGTTCTGGGGGGTACTGCGCGCCTTTGGCGGGCAATGCATACGCGTACCGCGCAATGTGCCCAAGGACAGAACGCATCCGCTGCGCAAAACGCTTGGCCTTAAATGCCTGCGCAAGCTCATGGCGACTTTTGGCGGCACAAGCCTGTATGTACCCCGCTGCACAGCTCTTGTGACCCGCCTTCGGCAACATGAGATCGTCAAAGGTTTTTCACGCAGCACTGGGGGCGGTTCAAGCAGTACGGCTGCGGTGTCCAGCCTGGCGCGCCGTCACGGCGTGTCCGACCGCCGCGTATGGCAGATTCTGAAAAAAGAAAGCTCCGTTCCCCCGCAGGCTAAACTTCTGCTGATGCTTGGCGATTCCGCGCAAATTTCTGCCCAGAAGCACGATAATGCGCTGTAAATTAAGCCAAAAGCGACAGACTGCCTGCCCTTAAAAAATTTAAGCCAGCGTTTATGCTGGCTTTTTTTGCCACAAACTCCTCATTTTCCGCAAAAAATCTGCAAAAATAACGCATCCTGCGCCTTTGACACTACTGAATCCTTTCAGTCTTACGCGCGCCCGACTTTTTGGCATGTTCTCCTCACGCCGCTGATTGCGGCGACACCATGCCAAGGAGCCTCATCATGCCCAATCTGTTTGATACCGCCCACGCCTTCACCGCCAGATGGGAAGGCGGCCTCACAGACCACCCCGCTGATCCGGGCGGTCTGACCAAGTACGGGGTTTCCCTGCGCTGGGTGCAGGATCTTGCCCAGCAGGCCCGGCAGGAATGTTTGCACCAGCACAGAAGCTGCGATGGCTGCTCTGCTGCACGCACCCCCAATTGTACGTACAACGGCATTGATCTGGATATGGACGGCGATGTGGACGCTGACGACATCCGCGCCTGCACCAGGCAGCAGGCCGCCGCGCTGTTCAAAAAGCACTTCTGGGATGCCCTTGGTTGCGCCGCCCTGCCACTACCTCTGGCCGTGGCCTTGTACGACGGAGCGGTCAACATGGGGCCAGCCAGGGCAGTGCGCCAGTTGCAGCAGGGCATGAACTCTGTTGGTGAAGCCCAGCTCGACCACTATCGGTCCATTGCCGAGGACGGCATCCCCGGCCCGCGCACTGCAGAACTGGCTGAAGCCCTGGAATCGGCCAACCTCCAGTGGTTTGCCGCCCGGCAGATACTGCGCCTGCGCGATGCCTTTTACCGTGATCTGGCTGCCCGTCGCCCGTCCCTCAAGGTGTTTCTTGAAGGCTGGCGCAACAGGGTTAAGGCACTGGCCCAGTATCTTGCAGAACTTGAACGGGAGGCAAACTGACATGTGGGCACTGCTTGGGAACCTGCTGGGCGGCATCACTGGCGCTGTGGGCAAGATACTGCCCGACCGCAACCGGCAGAACGATGCGCAAAGCCGCATCAACGAGGCTGAGGTGGGCGGCGCGCCCGCAAGCACTTTGCGGCTGTGGCGCTCCTTCCTCGGCTGGATGCTCTCCCTGCTGTTCTGCTGGGAGGTTGCGGGGAGACTTATCATTATTCCCCTGTTTTTTCCTGGCTGGAGCGACCACCTGCCGCCCTCGGCCCTGAACCAGATCATGACCCTGCTGCTGGGCATGCTGGGGCTGGGATTTTAGGCAGGTCTATACGCGCAGCTATCTGACAACCCACTGAGAAAATTTATTTTTGAGCAGGTCAACAGGCCTGGAGGATACGTAATGATGGACATTTTTTCTTCCACAGGGGCAAGCCTGCTTGTTTTGCTTGTGCAGGGGCTGTTTGCCTGGGCCTTGTGGAGCCTGCGCCGGGCCTTTGTACGGCAGGAGGACTACCTACTGCACGTACAGCGCGATACCCGGCGTGAGGCCGCAACCACCCGCAGGCTTAGCGCCATAGAAGAAAACCTGCGGCTCGCCCCCGATACCGCAGACTTAGCAGGCCTGCACAACGAGCTGGCGGCCCTGCGCGGTGAAATTCAGGCGCTCAATGTGCGAATTTCTGGTTTGGACAGGCTGCTTGAGCGGCTTGAGCACAGCTTTGAGCGGCAGGAAGACCGTCTGCGCCTCGTGCCTCAGAGTGGTGCGGCTTTCGCCTGCCGCGCAGGGGCCGATGCGGCGGGAGGTTGCAACTGATGCCCCCTGCAAAACGTAAAGGCTCTTGCCGCAACTCCACCTTGCTCGACAGCCTTGGGCAGCGTCTTGACCTGCTCACCAGCACCCTTAGCGCTGCTGATATTGCGGAAAAAAGTATAGATATTGTCAAAGAAATAAAGGAACTGCATGCAATTCTGCGCTCCCTGCGCGATGAAGCCTCGCCCGATGCCCCGCCCAGGATGGTGGTTGTGTGGGGCGCCCCCCCAAGTGCTGCATCCGGGAGGCTGCCCACAGATTTATCTGGAGCATCGCCCCGGACATCATCCAAGCCGTCAGGAGCATCCGGCAAACCGCCCGTGCAAAAAACTTTGCCGCAATACAGCTCAAGCAACTAACAGTTTCTCTTGAAAAACAAGGATATTTTCCATGTCCCAGCCTGAGCCGCACATTATCCCCTACTGCCCCCGCCCTTTGCAGTGGCGCTTTCATGAGGAGCGCACCCGCTTCTGCGTGCTGCTCTGCCACAGGCGCTTTGGCAAAACAGTAGCGGCGGTCAATGATCTGGTGCGCCAGGCATTGCGCGTGGGCAAACACGACTGGCGGGCAGCCTATGCCGCGCCCTTTCTTGGGCAGGCCAAGGCGGTCGCATGGGACTACTGCAAGCAGTTTGCCGGGGCCGTGCCCGGCACGCGATTTCTGGAAAGCGAGCTTGTCTGCGTGCTGCCCACCGGGGGCCGCATACGCCTGCTGGGAACGGAAAACGCGCAAGCCCTGCGCGGCCTGTATCTGGATGATCTGGTGCTGGACGAGCCGGCAGACATGCCCCGCGAAGTATGGACGCAGGTGCTGCGCCCCATGCTGGCCGACCGTCAGGGCCGCGCGCTTTTCTGCGGCACGCCTCAAGGCACGGACAACCTGCTCTATGACGTGTGGCAGCAGGCAGGCGCTGATGAAGAAGGCATCTGGTCGCGTTTCCGTTTTCCTGCTTCCGAAACCGGTTACCTGCCGCAGCAGGAGCTGGCAGCGGCGCGCCGGGGCATGGATGAGGCCGAGTATCTTCAGGAATTCGAGTGCTCTTTTGCAGCGGCCGTGCGCGGCGCTTACTACGCGCCCCTGCTGGATACAGCAGAACGCGAGGGGCGTATCCGCCCCCTGCCCCACGCTCCGGAGCTTCCCGTGCATACAGCATGGGATCTGGGCATGGATGACGCCACGGCCATCTGGTTTTTTCAGGTGGAGCCATCGGGCTGCTGGCGCATCCTCGACTACTACGAAGCTTCCGGCGAGGGGTTGGCGCACTACGCGCAGGTGCTGGCCGCCAAAGCCCGCCCTGCCGAAACAGCAGAAACAACGGCCCCAAATCTCCCAGATGGAACCATTGCCGGACGCGGATTTGTTTACGGCACCCACATTGCCCCGCACGACATCCGAGTGCGCGAACTGGGCACCGGGCTGAGCCGCTGGGAAAGCGCCGCCCAACTGGGCATACGCTTTACCCTGGCCCCGGCTCTTTCGCTGGCTGACGGCATAGACGCCCTGCGCCGCCAGTTGCCGCGCTTCTGGTTTGATGCGGCAGCCTGCGCCCAAGGCGTAAAGGCCCTGCGGGCATACAGGCGGCGCTGGAAGGCTGGCTCCGCGCAAGGCTCGCAGGCCGCGCAGGCTGGCTCCGGCCCCTTGCACGACTGGGCAAGCCACGCGGCAGACGCCCTGCGGTACGCAGTTACGGGCTTTCGCCCGCAGCAGGAAACAGCCTCTGGCGCGCGCCGCGCCCGCACTGACTACGATTTTTTTGGAGGACGCTGATGCGCTATACCTACGCCCCCATTGTGGATCAACACGCCCGCGATACCGTTTTTGAACGCATGGAGGACGAAGGCCTCACAGCCAGCGCCATGAGTTCCCTGCTCAAGCCCACGCTGGCCCAGTGGCAGACAATCACCGCGCCGGAAAGAGGCGTTTTGCTGGGCTGTTACGGCCCGCCGCCGGAAGCCGCCTCTGCTTACGCGTCCACCCCGGCCCCATTGCTGGCCTGCGCCATGTTCAGTCCCCGCAGGGGGCGGGTGTGGGAGTTTGATTTCACCACCTTTCGTCAATGGGCGCGGCTGGCAGTGCCCATGGCGCACGGGGGCTTGAGCTGGGCTTTTGCAAACCTCGACTGCTCCGCAGTTATGGGGCTTTGCCCGGCCCCCAACCGCCATGCCTGGAGGCTTGCCGAAGCCTGCGGATTTCGCGTGCTCGGGCGCTTGCCCGGCGCATGTCTGCATACCCGCAAAAAAACATGGGTGGACGGCGTACTGGTGCTCTGCACACCGCAGGACTTGTCTGCAATCATTCAACATAAGGAGAACGTCATGGGATTTGGAGGAGGCGGCACGCCCGATGTGCCCGCAGTTGCGCCCGTTCCCAAGCAGGAAGTGGAAAAACCCGTAACCGAGGCCGCCACGGCGGCGCGCCAGAACCAGAAAGACAAAGCCGCCAAGGCGGCTGGCATCAACGGTTCTGTGTACACCAGCCCGCTCAACCGCGCTGATGCAACGCGCAAAACCCTGCTGGGGCAGTAGCGTGGCCGCACACACCCAGAACAGCATCGCGCCTGAGGGGCAGCCCGCCCCTCAGAGTTCCGAACAGAACGCCGCGCAATATGCTGTGGACGTACAGGCCCTTTCCCGGCGGCACGATGCCCTGTTGCGGCGTCGTGCCCCCTGGGACGCGGCATGGCAAAGCCTGGCGGATCATTTTTTGCCCACGCGCTGCCGTCTGAATCCGCAGGTGGACGCGGCGGAAGAAGGCCCCATGCTCAACCGGGGGCTTGTGGACGCCACTGGCATTCTGGCCATGCGTACGCTGGCGGCGGGCCTTCAGGGCGGCCTCACCAGCCCGGCAAGGCCGTGGTTCCGGCTGAGCCTTGACGATGCAGATCTGGCCCGCAGCCGCCCCGGTCAGGCATGGCTGGACGAAGTCGCCAACCGGATGCGCACCGTGTTTCAACGGTCAAACTTCTACAATGCCATGCACACCATGTATGGCGAGCTGGGCACCTTTGGCACGGCCTTTGTTTTTGAGCTGGCCGACCCACAGCACGGCTTCCGCTTTATCCCCTTGTGCGCGGGAGAGTACGCGCTGGACTGCGATGCAACGCGGCGGGTGGACACGGTGTTCCGCCGCAGCGCCATGACCCTGCGCCAGATCGTTCAGGCATTCGGCCCCTCGGCCTTGCCCGAAACCCTGCGCGAGGCGGCCCGTCGCAATCCCGAGGAGCGGCGCAACGTCATTCAGGCAGTCTATCCGCGCGAAAACACGCAGCACGGGCTGGCTGACGCAAGCCGCATGCCCGTTGCTTCCGTCTACTGGCTGGAAGGACACGACGGCAACCGCCATGCCCTTAAGGTTTCAGGCTTTCGCTCCTTCCCGGGCTTTGGCCCGCGCTGGGATGTGGCGGGCAACGATGTGTACGGGCGTTCGCCCGCCATGGACGCCCTGCCCGACTGCCGCATGCTGCAACAGATGGGCGTCACTACGCTCAAGGCCATCCACAAGGCGGTTGACCCGCCCATGAGCGTAGCTGCGGGCCTGCGCTCCGTAGGGCTTGATCTCACCCCCGGCGGCGTCAACTACGTGGACAGCGCGCCGGGTCAAAGCCCTCAGGCGGCAACGCCCCTGTTGCAGATAAACCCCGACCTCGCCACCGCACGAAAGGCCATGGAGTCGGTTCAGGATCAGATACGCAAGGGGCTGTACAACGACCTCTTCAAGCTCATCCTTGACGGACGCAGCGGTGTAACAGCCAGCGAAATCGCAGCGCGGGAGGAGGAAAAGCTGGTGCTCGTTGGCCCTGTGCTGGAGCGCCTGCACGATGAGCTGTTCATTCCGCTCATGGACCGCACCTTTGAATGCATGCGCGATCTGGACATGCTGCCGCCGTGCCCGCCAGAGCTGGCGGGCCGCCGCCTGCGCGTGGAGTTTGTATCCCTGCTGGCGCAGGCCCAGAAGCTGGTGGGCATCAATGCGGCAGACCAGTACATGGCCCTGACCCTCAAGGCGTCCAGCGCTTGGCCCGAAGCCCTGGACACCCTCAATGTGGATCATCTGCTGGATAGTTATGCGGAAAGTCTGGGCCTGCCCGTGAGCCTCACGCGCTCGCCGGAGGAACGCCAGCAGTTGCGCGCCGCCAGGGCTGATGCCGCCCAGACGCAGGCCATCACAGAAGCCCTTGGCAAGGGGGTGGATATGGTGCGCCAGCTCTCGCAAAGCCCGCTTTCCGGCCCGGACGGCAAACAGGGCAGCGTGCTGGACGGCATCACGCGGCTGCTGCGCAATGCCCTGCCGGGAGGACTTGCCCGCGCTGAACATACGAAAAAGGCACAGGCAACAGGACAGGCGGCGCAGCGGGACGAGCCTCAGGGCGCAAAACCGGAGGAACATCGGTGATGGATGTTTTTGCCCCATATGAACAGGTCAAACAACAAGCGCATCAGCATACCGCCAACCGCGCCCAGACGTTCGATGCGGCCATGCGAGCCGCAGTGGACGCGCTAATGGCCCAGCCTCAGGGCCGCGTACTGCTGCGCTGGCTGCTGCATCTGTGCCGCAACTTCAGTGCCGAGGATGTGGGCAATGCACCCGAATCCTGCCAAAGCGCACGCCTTTTTTACGCAGAGGGCCAACGCATGATCGGCATGCGCCTTATGCGCCTCATGCAACAGGCAAACCCCGGGCATTTGCCCAAGCTGCTGCAAACCAAGGAGAACGATGCTCATGATCTCGACACCTTCTGAGGCTTCCTCCACTGCCGAAAACGCCTTTTCCTCTGCGAACGGTTTGTCCGGCGCAGACCAGAGCAATGGAGGAACAGGCGGCACCGCCCCTGCCGCCGCAACGCCACCGACTGCCGCTGGCACAGAAAATCCCGCCCAGGCGAATGAACAGGCCAAGTCACAGACCCATCCACAGGCTGACCCCTTCGCCCAGCGCCTGCGCGAGCATGAGGCAGGCCAGCGCCACCAGTGGCAGGAGCAGGTCAACAAATGGCGCAAGGAGGCCACGGAAGACCCGCAGATCGGCGGCGCAAACCTGCCCGCCACTGTTGCCCGCGCCCAGCTTGCTCTTGACCGGTTTGATGAAAGCAAGCGCATCGGCCAACTGCTGGAACAGACCGGCTACGGCAACAACCCTGACGTGCTGCGCTTTTTCAACCGACTTGCCGATGCCCTCATGGAGGATGGGCTGGTGCAGGGACAAGCGGGCGGCTCCATGCCGCCGCTTGAAGAGCGCATGTACGCGGGCTGGAGTTCGCGTAGTGGAAGCATCTGATTTACGCCCCTGCAAGTAGCATGGCCCAGCAACAAAATTTTTTGAGCAACCTGCAAACAGACGAGGGTATTATGGCTAATTCCATGGGTTTGGTGGTGTCCCTGGCCGAGATGGAGCAGTTCTACCGTGGCGACAAGGCCGGGCAGATCATCGAACTGATGAACAAAACCAACGACATCATGGACGATGTGCTCTGGATGGAATCCAACCAGAGCGACGGCCACCTCACCCGCATCCGCACCGGGCTGCCCGAAGTTTACTGGCGCAGGCTGTATCAGGGCACGCCGCCCTCCAAGTCGCAGTGGAGCCAGGTCAAGGAAGGTTGCGGTATCCTTGAAGCCATCATGGAACTGGACGTGGAAGAACTGCGCCTCTACGGCAGCCGCGACAAAGCCTTTCGCATGAGCGAAGGCGTGGCCTTTGCCGAAGCCATGCGCCAGAAAGTGGCCACCACCCTCTTTTACGGCAACAGCAATCTGAATCCTGATGAATTCAACGGCCTTGCCATGCGCTATCCCGCGCTGGACGCCAAAAACGTGCTCGATGCGGGCGGGCGCGACGAGAACGGCTGCACCTCCCTGTGGCTTGTCTCTTGGGGCGCGCAGTCGGTGCATGGCGTCTACCCCAAGGAGAGCAACGGCGGCCTCTCGCACGAAGACCTCAAAACCTACATGGCTCAGGACCCGGACGGCCGCAAATATCAGGTGGTGGGCGACAAATACAACTGGCGTTGCGGCCTTGCCGTGCGCGACTGGCGCGGCATCGTGCGCATCGCCAACCTGCCCGTGGCCTCTCTCGGCAAGCGCAAGGGGCAGAGCGGCTTTGTGGATATGCAAAAGCTGACCATCGAGGCCAAGAACCTCATGCCCCAACACCTGCGCCAAAAGGCCGTGTGGTATGCCAATGCCGACGTGCTCACCGCCCTTGAGTTGCAGAATTCCGATGCGGGCAACGTGCAGTTGCAGTACGGCGAATTTTTTGACTCCAAGGCCGTGCCTGTGCTGCATGGTCGCCCCGTGCGCCAGTGCGACGCCGTGCTCTCCAGCGAAGGCGTGGTGGCCTAGCCACAATCTTTTGTAACGCGCGGAAGCCCTTGCCGGAGCTTCCGCGCAGTACCCAGCCCTTTTTTCGCTGCTCTTCACCTATTCCGCCAAAGGAGTTTTCATGGCTATTATCGACCGCAATTCCGTGTTTTTTGAAGGCCCCCTTACCGCCAACGCCACGGGACAGCCTGTGGCCCTTACCGGCCTGAAGCTTCCCGGGCGCATGGAGCCCATGCCCCTGCGGCTTTCTGTTACCGAAGCTTTTGCCCCGGCTGAAACGCAAAGCCTCACCATCTGCATGGAGGAGGCGGATCACGCCGACGGCCCCTGGTCTGCCGTTCCCGGCGCTTCGGTGACGGTGCACAACCCGACGGAAGCTCCCGGCCTCGGCCTTGGCGCGCGCCCTTACCTGCGATTTTTGCCCCAGGGCGTGCGCAAGAGCTGGCTGCGTCTGACCTTCGCCGTCACGCCCGTTGACGGTAAAACAGTAAGCAAGGGACGCATCTTTGCCGCCCTCACGCGGGAGGAAGACCTGCCCTACGAATCTGCCATCATGGCTGGCTAAAACACAGCCCGTCAGTCTACAGCCTCCGGCCCCCTGCGGGGCAGGCTGGAGGCTTTTTCTCCACTTCATCACAGGAACTGCCATGACCATCAGCCAGATAAGCGTGTGGAACCGCGCGTTGGGCTTTCTGGGGACGCGCAGTGTTGCCTCGGAGCAGGAAAATACGCCAGAGGCCCTGCAATGCCGCCTGTATTGGGATTCCGCCCGGCGACAGGTGCTGCGCGATTTTCCCTGGAGTTTTGCCCAGCGCAGAACATGGATGGCCCTTGTGCCGCTGCCCGAAGGCTATGCGCCGGAATTCCGTTTTGCCTACGCCCTGCCCGATGACTGCCTCAAGGTGCACGAGGTGCGCCACGAGGGCATTACGGCCCGCCCCTTCTGCCTTGCGCAGAATGCTGCGGGCGATGGCTCGCTGCTGCTCACCGATGCAGCGCGCGCCCTTGCCCTGTACACGGAAGATGTGCGCAACAGTCGCCTTTTTGATGACCTCTTCGCGCACATGCTGGCCCGCAAGCTGGCAGCTCTCATAGCAGCCCCATTGCTTAAAGGCAGCAGCCAGAAGGCAGCCGAGCTGGAGCAACTCTACGCCGCAAGCCTGCCCCCGGCCCGCAGCGCCGCCGCGTCTGAACGCAGTGACCGCCCTGTGGAAGACCCCTGGCTTGCCGTGCGCTGAACGCGCCCAGCAATCACAGCAAAACCCGCAAGGAGCGAGGTATGACCCTGCCATACAGCCCCAGCCGCGCCGTGTATGAAGGCAATGGCGCAGCAACATCCTTTCCCTTTGCCTTCAAGGTCTGGAGCACAGACCAGCTTAACATCAGCATCACATCGCCCAAAGCGGAAACCTCCCCTGCCCAGGGCTGGACAGCCAGCATCGGCGAGAGCGGCGGCACCGTGACCTATCTGCACAATGGAGCGCCCCTGCCCGCAGGCTGGCGGCTTGCCATAGTACGCAACATGCCCTTTGCGCAGGGCATAGACCTCATATCTGCCTCACGCTTTGATCCGCAAGTCATAGAAGACGGGCTGGATCAGGCCACGGCGGAACTTCAGCAACTGAACGAAAAACTCGCACGCGCTGTCATTATGCCTGCCACCAGCGGCAAATCGCCGGAAGAAGTGGTTGCATCCATCTATGCCAGCCGTGATGCAGCAGCCCAAAATGCCACCACCGCCGAGCACTTTGCCGCTGACGCAGCGGCGAGCGCAGCCACAGCCGCTCAAACGGTGGCCGAAGCGGCAGAAGCAAGCGTGAGCGCCGCCACTGCACAGGCTGATATTGCAGCGGCAAGCGCCCAGACTGCCCAAACTGCCGCATATGCGGCGCAACAGGCCGTGCCGGACAACTTGCTCAGCCGCATGGCAGACGCGGAAGCAAAAAACACCCGGCAGGATGCGCGGCTGGATGCTGCGGAGCAAGGCATCACCGCCATCAGCACAATCCTGATCGGCAGCATTATGAGCGTGATGGCGGCAGAGGGCTACGTGCCCAACGGCACTGTTCCGGCCGATGGCTGCGAGTACACGCGTGAGCAGTTCAGGGAGTTTTACGACACGTATCTTGCTGGCGGCAAACTGCTCACCTGCACATATGCCGCCTTCGCCGCCCAGGTGGCTTTGACGGGCAACTGCGCCAAATTCGCATTGGACACCACAGCCCAAAAGTTCAAGGTGCCGCTGCTGAAAAACGGCGATTCCATCACGCATGCCGCCAGTTCCACAGAGCTGGGTAAGAGCGTCAAGGCCGGGTTGCCTAACGCAACGGGTACCTTGGGTTATATCTTTGGGCGTGATTCCGGCACAAACTATAGTGTTCATTCTGGAATTTTTGCGCAGGCAA
Source organism: Desulfovibrio faecalis (assembly GCF_053570625.1). Lineage (NCBI taxonomy): Bacteria > Pseudomonadati > Thermodesulfobacteriota > Desulfovibrionia > Desulfovibrionales > Desulfovibrionaceae > Desulfovibrio > Desulfovibrio faecalis. The sequence continues at coordinate 1,376,121 of NZ_JBRBQR010000001.1, read as the reverse complement.
GCGAAACTACCAGATTTGCAGGTGGGGGTGGGGAGGCCTCTGTAGTGTCCGTGGACTTGTCACGAAGTAGTGCTATCTACGGCAACTCCACCACAGTCACCGATGAACAGGTACGCCTGCGGCATTTTGTCGTTCTGGCATCCGCGCAGAACAGCGCCAGCGTGTTCGACTGGTCGAATTACATGGCAGGCCTGGCGGGCAAGGCCAACCTGGATATGGATAACCTTACGGCAGCAGGCTCCGGCAAGGTGGCGAACTACGCTAAGCTTAGCCAGCGTGCAATTTCAATTGTATTTCCCGGTTATGGTCAGTGGACAGCAGCAGCACCTGCTAGTGGTTGTATAAAACTTGTGGGAATATCCACTGCAGCTGGACAATATTTACGCGGGTCACGAGCCTCATATACGTTTGACCATATAGTGTGGGCATCTGGCGCGTCGCAGACTTGCATTATTGAGGTTCCGGTTCGTAAAAATGATCCAGTCTTTGTTGAAGGGAATATGCCAAACGGTCTGGCGGCACAGTTCACTTACGATGAGGGGGCATTTTGATGTCTACATACGTAATTAAAAATGCCGCTGGTGATATTGAGATGTGGGACGCGCAGCCATTCCCCGGCAGCACGTTGGTGGATTATGAGGTGGCGCGCGGATGGGACGGCAAGCCGTATAAGGCCGGGGAAGAACCGCCACGGCCTGCGGAAGCTATCTTTGAATCCCTGCGCGCCGCTCGTGATGTGCGGCTTGCAGCTACGGACAAGTATCTGCTGGCCGACTACCCTATCCGCGCGGACAATCTGGCGCTTGTCAAGACATACCGGGCCGCCCTGCGCGCCCTGCCCGAACAGCCGGGCGCGCCGTGGGATGGCGGCGGCGAGGCTACCCCCTGGCCGGATACTCCTGACATTTTGCAGACGGAACAGTCATGCGCATAGCCCTGCAAAACTTTACCGGCGGCGAAATATCGCCCACGCTCTCGGCCCGGTATGACCTTTCCCGATACCGCAACTGCGTTGCCTGCATGGAAAACATGCTCCCCGGCCTGCACGGTGACGTGGCCAGACGGCCCGGCACCCGCTTTCTGGCTGAGCTTGGGGCGTATTCCGTGTTGCTCCCCTTCACCTTCAGCGCGCATCCAAGCCAGAATTTTCTTCTGGTTTTTGGCGAAAAAACCCTGCGCATTGCTACAGTTGCCGGATTCTCCACGGCACCTGTCATGGCGACCCCCTATGCGGCGGAAGATCTGCTTTCGCTCTGCCACGCGCAGGTGGGTGATGTGGTCTATCTGGCCCACCAGAAATATCCGCTGCACAAAATAGTGCGGCGCGACGCACCGGGTGGAAACTATACCTGGAGCCTGGAACAGGTAAAACTGAACACATCCCTGCCCGTCCCCGCCGCACCCACGCTGGCCTTTACTGGCAGCGGCGGTTCATACACCCTGCGGTACAATGTGGCGGCGGTGGATGGCAACGGCAGGCAGTCCCTCGCCTCGCCAGCAGGTGAATGCAAAGGGGCGCGGCACCCCTCCGACTGGGTGGTGGGCAACAGCACAACCATAAGCTGGCCTGCCGTTCAAGGCGCTGCGGAATATAACGTTTACCGCGAGGAAGCGGGCTACTTCGGATTTATCGGCGTTGCCTCCGGCACCAGTTTCAGCGACCAGAACTACAAGGCCGACACCACAGACACGCCTCGCGAAGACTGGAATCCTTTTGCCGACAACAACAATCCCGGCGTGGTGGCCTTTCACCAGCAGCGCATGGTGCTTGCCGCCACCCCCGGCACGCCGCAGGCATTTTACATGTCTCGCACTGGAGATTTTGAATCCTTCCGCAAGTCGCGCCCCTTGCAGGATGATGATCCGGTGGAATACCTCATCGCCTCCGGCTCCATAGACTCTGTAACCTGGGTTGCCAGCTTCGGCGATCTTCTGGTGGGCACCTCCGGTAGCGAATACAAGGCCAGCGGCGGCGATGGATCGGCCATCACGCCCCAGAAGGTCAGCATCACCGCCCAGTCGTACTGGGGCAGCGCGGGGCTTGCACCCATCATCATCGGCAACTCGGTGCTGCATGTGCAGCGCCACGGCTCGCGAGTGCGCGATCTTTTCTATTCGCTGGAAAAAGACGGCTATTCTGGCAACGATCTTTCCATTCTTGCGCCTCACCTGTTTGAGGGGCACACCATCAAACAGTGGGCCTATCAGCAGACCCCCGGCTCAACCATCTGGTGCGTGCGCGATGACGGCCTGCTGCTGGGTTTTACCTACATGAAGGAGCACGACATCTGGGGATGGTCGCGCCATGTGACAGACGGCGAGGTTATTTCTGCCGCAACAGTGGCGGATCAGGACGGCGACGCGCTGGCCCTTGTGGTGCGCCGCACCATTGCAGGCCGGACGCGCTATTTTCTCGAGCGGCTGGCCCCGGTCTGGGCCGACAGCCAGCCCATTGCCGAAGCCTATTTTGTGGATTGCGGCCTTGGCATCCGCACAGATACGCCAGCTTCAACCGTGAAAGGCCTGGAGCATCTGGAAGGCTGCGCGCTTTCCGTACTGGCGGACGGCAGCCCTGTGGAGGGCTGCGTGGTGCGTAATGGCCGCATAGAGCTGCCCTACGCGGCCTCCGTGGTGCAGGCAGGCCTGCCGTATGTATCAGTGCTCTCCCCTCTGCCTGTTGAGGGTGACTTCAATTCCGGCACAACACTGGCGCAGGGGCGGGCCTACGGTTCCTGCTCTCTACGCCTGTATCGCAGCGTAGGCGGGCAATACGGCCCCAGCCGCAACGAACTGTACGACCTGCCTTTCATGCCGGAGCACTGGGGCGAGGCCGTGCAACCCTTCTCTGGCGACATGGCATGCGCTCCCAGCGGCGGTTGGGACAATCAGACAAGCATCTGGCTGGTGCAGCGGCGGCCCCTGCCCTTTCGCATTCTTGCGCTCACGCTGGACATAACCTTTGCCTGATGCGGCAAGAGGAGCAATCCATGCTGACCATAACAACAGAAATATTTTCGCAGGTAGCCGCAGAAGCGGAACAACTCGCCGCCGCCCACTGGGATGAGGTGGAAGCCGCCCTGCACGGCGCACAGCGTTACCGACTTGATCATGAACGCTATGCCAGCCTTGAACGGCTGGGCATGCTGCACATAAGCGCCGCACGCGGACTGCCCGATACCGATCAGGGCGCAACCTCCAATACTTCCGGCGCTCCACTGGCAGGCTATGCCGCCTTTACTCTGGTGTCTTGCCCGCACTGCCCGCAAACTCTGCTGGCGGCTCTGGACGGGCTGTATCTTGCCCCTGGCGCACGCGGCGGCCTGTTTGCCCTGCGGCTGCTGCGCCACGCGGAGTCGGCCCTTGCCGCGCGCGGCGTGAGCCTTGTGCAGTACAGTTCGCCAGCGTCCCGCCCCTGCCATGCGCTCTACCGCCGCCTTGGAGCGCAGCCCACGGAGACCATCTGGCACAAAACCCTGCCGCCAGCGCCAGCCAAGGCCGCAGGAACAATTGAGGAGGACAGCTAATGGCCATTGCAACCAGCACCGCCGCCATGATCAGCGCAGCCGTGGCCCTCGCCGGGGCAGCAGCCGGAACCGTGAGCGCCGTGCAGCAGGCAGAAACCCGCCGCCAGCAGACGGAATACCAGTCCGACCTTGCGGCCCGCAACGCCCAGCAAGCGGAACTGAGCGCACAGGCGGCAGACGAGGCCGCCCGGCAGGAACGCCGCGCAGGATACGAAGCCGCGCAGGCCAAGCGGCAGGAGGCGGCTCGCATCATCGGCGCGCAACGCGCTCAGGCCGGGGCATCAGGAGCGCAAACCGGTGTAGGCTCCACACTGGATAAAGCCCTGGACACCGCCGAAAAAGGCGAACTGGACGCTCTCTCTGCCGAGCAGCAGGGGCAAAGCAGAGCACACGCCCAAGACATGCAGGCCTGGAGCCTGCGCAACCAGTCGGCTGTGTCGGCATCCAACGCCGACTTTGCCGGCTCGCGCGCCGAAACGGACTATCTGGGGCTGAGCAGCACCCTGCTCAACGGAGCCTCCCGCGTGGGCCGCAACTTTTACACCATCGGTTCACGCGGCCCGCTGCTGCCGTAGGGCACCTATCACTGCCATGCCTATAAGCCCCTGCCGTTCCCTTTCGGGCGGCAGGGGCCTTTTGTTGCTGTTTATGGAAAGCCCCTCGTAATGCCAGACAAAAACACGGCATTTGCCTATTGACGATGCGCGGCCCGATATTACTTTTTATGGGCAGGCGTTGTGAACAGGTGTATTCTGGACGCACGTCAAGGAAACGACCCGACGGGGAGCACGCATCATGGCAGTATCGTACAAGGATTATTACAAACTTCTGGGAGTTGAGCGCGCAGCGAAAGCCGAGGAGGTCTCCAAGGCTTACAAAAAGCTGGCCCGCAAATACCACCCCGACCTCAATCCCGGCGACAAGCAGGCAGAGGAGAAGTTTAAGGAAATCAACGAAGCCTATGAAGTGCTCAAAGACCCGGAAAAGCGCAAACTGTACGACCAGCTTGGCCCCAACTGGCAACACGGCCAGCAGTTTCAGGGCGAACCGGGCTTTGAGAATGTGCATTTCACGTTCAACGGCAAAAATTTTGACGGTTCGGGCTTTTCAGACTTTTTTGAAACCCTGTTTGGCGGCGGTGGCCAGTATGGCGGCGGCGCTCAGTTCGGCGGCCCCTTCGGCGGGCAAGCTGGCGGGCGCGGGGCCAATTTTGGCCCTGATCCCTTTGGCGGATTTTCGTCCCGTCAGCGGCGTGGCCGCGATGTGGAGGCGGAGCTGGCCCTGAGCCTTGAAGAAGTGCTACGCGGCGGCCCGCGCTCCGTGTCCATCAACATGCCCGCAGGTTCAAAGACCCTTGAGGTCAATGTGCCCGCCGGCATCCGCGAGGGGGCAAAACTGCGCCTCGCCGGGCAGGGCGACCCTGCGCCGGGCGGCACGCCGGGCGACCTCTTTTTGCGGGTGCGCTATCTGCCCCACCATGTTTTCAAGGTGGACGGAGACAACCTGCAATGCGATCTGACCCTGGCCCCGTGGGAAGCAGCCCTGGGCGCGCGGGTTGAAGTGCCTACCCTTGAAGGCAGCGTAGAAATGCAGATTCCCGCAGGCTCCAGCTCCGGGCGCAAGTTCCGCCTGCGCGGCAAGGGCCTGGGCGCTGGCGACAAGCGGGGCGACCTGCTGGCAAAGATCATGATTCGGGTTCCCGCCCAGATCACGGACGAAGAACGCGATCTGTGGAACAAGCTGGCCGAGATATCAACATTCAAGGCCCGCGCGTAGGGAACAATCAGGCAGCAGCCAGCGGACACCCCCGGCGGCTGCGCAGGGTTTGCATGCATATTCCAGCGGCGCCGCCGCAGGCGGCAACCGATACGGTTACTGGTGGAGGACACAAATGAGCATGACCCCGAAAAAACCTTCACTGCCCGTGCCTTCAACGGTCATGGCCTGGCAGGAATTCATTGAAGCCACAGGCATAGCGCCGGAGCGGCTTCAGGAACTGATGGGCCTTGGCTGGATTGAAGCCCGCACCAGCGCGGCGCAGGATTTCCTTTTTCGCGATGTAGACATCTACCGTGTACGCAAGCTTGAGCGCATCTGTTGCGACTTTGAGCTGCCCGTGCTTGGCGGCACTATTATTGTGGATCTTCTGGAGCGCATAGATTCTCTGGAACGCAGGGTGCAACGCCTGCAGCATTTTGAAGACGAATAGCCGGTTTGAGAGCATGCAGCCTCCCGGCCAGAAATAACAAAATTTTGCCCGCCGCAGCGCGGGCGCGTGTGGAGGAAGCTTATGGACATCAACAAATTTACGGATAAAGCCCGCGAGGCTGTGGGTCAGGCCCAGAGCATTGCCGCAGGTATGGGCCATCAGGAGACGGATGCCGAGCATCTGGCCCTGGCCCTCGTGCAGCAGGAAAACGGCATCGTGCCGCGCATTCTGGAACAGATGGGCGTGCAGCCCAAGGCCCTCAGCGTTGCCATCGAGGGCGCGCTGCGCAAGCGGCCTTCTGTTTCCGGCGGCGGCATGGACCCCAACAAGATCATGATTACCCAACGGCTGGCAAAAATTCTGGGCGATGCGCAGAACGAAGCCAACCGCATGAAGGACGAATACGTAAGCGTTGACCATCTGTTTGCCGCGCTTACCGATGTTGCGCCCTCCTCGCCCCTTGGCGAAGTTTTCAAGGAATACAAGATCGCCCGCGCCCGGTTTGTGGCAGCCATGGAAGAGCTGCGCGGCGGCGCGCGAGTGACCAGCGCCACCCCCGAAGACACCTTTGAAGCGCTGACCAAGTACGCCCGCGATCTCGTGGAGGCAGCCCGTCAGGGCAAGATGGACCCGGTCATTGGCCGCGATTCCGAAATCCGCCGCGTTATCCGCATTCTCTCGCGCCGCACCAAAAACAACCCGGTGCTCATAGGCGAGGCGGGCGTGGGCAAAACCGCCATCGTGGAAGGTCTGGCCTTCCGCATCGTCAAGGGAGACGTGCCTGAGGGCCTCAAGGGCCGCAAGCTCTTTGCTCTTGATATGGGCGCGCTCATTGCAGGCGCAAAATACCGTGGCGAGTTCGAGGAACGCCTCAAGGCCGTGCTCAACGAGGTGGAAAAAAGCGAGGGGCAGATCATTCTGTTCATCGACGAACTGCATACCATCGTGGGCGCGGGCAAGACAGAAGGCGCAATGGACGCGGGCAATCTGCTCAAGCCCATGCTGGCGCGCGGCGAGCTGCACTGCATCGGCGCGACCACGGTGGACGAGTACCGCAAATATATTGAAAAAGACCCGGCTCTGGAACGCCGCTTCCAGCCCGTCATGGTTGAAGAACCCACGGTGGAAGACGCCATCTCCATCCTGCGCGGGTTGAAGGAACGCTTCGAGGTGCACCACGGCGTGCGCATCAGCGACTCGGCAATTGTTGAAGCGGTGGTGCTTTCGCACCGCTATATCACCGACCGCCAGTTGCCGGACAAGGCCATTGACCTCATTGACGAGGCCGCAGCCATGATCCGCACAGAGATCGACTCGTTGCCCGCTGATCTGGACGAAGTGAACCGTAAGGTCATGCAGCTCGAAATCGAGCGCGAAGCCCTGCGCCGCGAAACAGACGCCGCCTCGCGCGAGCGCCTTGAAAAGCTTGAGAACGAACTGGCTGACCTGCGCGCCCAGCAGGCCAACATGCGCAAACAGTGGGAGAGCGAAAAAGGCTCCATCGACCATGTACGCGAAATCAAGGAGCAGATCGAGCAGACCAAACTTGCCATTGAGCAGGCCGAGCGCGCCTACGACCTCAACAAGGCCGCAGAACTCAAGTACTCCAAACTGCTTGAACTGGAAAAGAAGCTGGCCTCCGCTTCCGGCGCTGGTTCGGAACACGAAGGCCCGCGTCTGCTTAAGGAAGAAGTGCGCCCCGACGATGTGGCCGAAATTGTGGGCAAGTGGACGGGCATTCCGGTAACGCGCCTGCTTGAATCCGAACGCGAAAAACTTCTGCGCCTGGGCGACCAGCTGCACGAGCGAGTGGTGGGTCAGGACGAAGCCGTTACAGCAGTGGCCGATGCCGTGCTGCGCGCCCGCGCGGGGCTTTCCGATCCGGCGCGGCCCACAGGCTCGTTCATCTTCCTTGGCCCCACGGGCGTTGGCAAGACCGAGCTTTCCAAGGCTTTGGCCGAGGCGCTCTTTGATACGGAAGACAACATGGTGCGGCTCGACATGAGCGAATACATGGAGAAGCACTCCGTGTCGCGGCTCATCGGCGCGCCTCCAGGATACGTGGGCTATGACGAAGGCGGTCAGCTTACCGAAGCCGTGCGCCGCAAGCCCTACTCCGTCATCCTGTTTGACGAGATTGAAAAGGCGCACCCCGATGTGTTCAACACCCTGCTGCAACTGCTGGACGATGGACGCCTTACGGACAGCCAGGGACGCACGGTGGACTTTCGCAACTGCATAGTCATCATGACCTCCAACATCGGCTCCATGCACCTGCTGGACGGCATCTCCGCCGACGGCTCGCTGAAAGAAGGCGCGAGGGAAAGGGTCATGGAGGATCTGCGGGCGCACTTCCGCCCCGAGTTCCTCAACCGTGTGGACGAAACTGTGGTCTTTCTGCCCCTGCGGCGCGACCAGATTGCCCGCATTGTGGATCTTCAGGTCAATCGGCTGCGCAAGCGGCTTGAAGACCGCAAGATCAGGCTTGAGCTTACGGATGCGGCCCGCAAGTTTATTGGCGATGCTGGTTATGACCCTGTGTACGGGGCGCGGCCACTCAAGCGCTACGTGCAGCAGGCTGTGGAAACCCCGCTCGCCAAGGAACTGGTGGGCGGCAAAATCCGAGACGGCCAGTGCGTCACGGTGGACGCCACGGACGACAAACTCACCTTCAAGGCCGAGTAAGCGCCCACTGGTCGCAGTATAGAGGCTAAAATCATGAGGCCCACACGAACCATTTCGTGTGGGCCTCACTTATTGAGGGGTAGGGATGTGGGACAGGTTGCGCGGGATATCTGGCGGAATATCCTGCTGAATGTCAGATCACGGCGTCAGGCGGCAAAACCGCCAGCGCGCTTCGGCTACTGAATTTCTTCGGGCTTGACCACAAGCCAGTTCTTGTCGGCGGTGACGGGCTGGCCCAGTTCCTTCTGGCGGGCAGCGGCCTTGGTCCACATGCCTTCCATCTTCTTCATGGCGCTGTCTTTGCGGTTGATCCACACGCGCGCGCCGCCCTTTTCCACGTCCACACCGTTCAGCAGCATGTAACCGTCAGAAATGGGCGTGTCGCCGCCCACGATGATGGGCTTTTTCCACTGGTCGATGTAGCCAAGGATGGTGCCCATCTTGCCTTCGTACCAGGTCATGGGATTCATGAGGTAGGTGGTGAGCAGCATGTCGAGGTTCTTTTTCTGGTCGTACTGGCCCTTTTCGATCTGGAGGCGCGAGGTGGTCAGAGCGCCGCTGGCGGGATCCTTGAGCAGCATGGTGACGCCAATGACGTTTTCAGGCTTGACGTTGTAGCCGTACTTGGGGTCGCTGGCCACCATGCGCACCAGCTCTTCACTGGCGGCGGTCATAACGTACACGTTGATGCCGTTTTCCATCAGCTTGGCGTACAGTTCCTGCATGCCGGTGAAAGGCTTGGGCGGGTTGATGCTGGCTTCTTTCACGGTATCGCCGCTGTAATACTTGGCCTTGAGGGGCTTTTTGTACTCCATCAGGCCGTCCACATGGCCCTTGAGTTCCTTAAGCGTAAAACCAGCAAAAACCTGCGCAACCCAGGGGTAGCAGATGAGGTCTTCGGTCTCGCACAGGCGGTAGTAGTAGCTGACCAGACCTTCCTTGAAGTCCTTGGTATCCTTGAAGGGAATGAGGCGCAGTTCCTGGGGCAGCTTTTCGCGTGAGAGCGCGCCCTTCATTTCCATGTAGGCCAGCAGGGATTCTTCCAGATCATAGCGGTAGCTCGTGTTGTCCATGTCAAAAACGGCAAAGTTGCCCTGATTGGCATTTTTTTCAATCACCTTGTCGAGCTGTTCTTTCACAGGAGCAGGCCAGTGCTTCAGCTCTGTAGCGGCGTTGGCCGACTGGCTGAGCGTAAATGCAAAGACAAAGCAACTGACAAACAATGCAAGGCAAATTTTTTTCATCACACGACTCCAAGCGTTAAACGTAAACAATCCCCACAAAATACATATCGGCCCACAAACCCTTTCAAATGTATTCTCAGCACCAGATAGATGCTCAAATGATTATTTCAGACCAGCGTAACCTTCCAGTGCAGGGGAAAGTCAATGGGGGTTTTCATATCTTGTTAAGCAATAAAGGAACCCCCACTCGCAAACCGCAAAACGGCAAAATGCGCCCCAACCGGGAATAACTGGAGATCAGACTTCTCAGCGTTGCCCTGCAAATACGCAGAAAGGGGATTCCCGTGCAGGAATCCCCTTTCTATTGCTGACAATTTCAGCCCTGACGGCTTGCGCCGCAGGATAGTTTTAGCTTCTGAATGCGTTGCCCAGAGCGTCCGCCGCCATAATGGCCGCAGCTACGCTCTCTTCTGTAATGGGAAAGGGCATGGCATGGATGGATTCTTCGGGCAGGCAGGCTTTGCGGGCCACCTTGCGCAGGGCTTCCGGGCTGATATCCGTAATGCCTATGTCGCTCAGGCACACGGGCAGGCCCACCGAGGTGCAAAAGCCCAGCACTTCGTCCAGTTCTTCCGTGGGAGCGTTTTCCAGCACCAGTTGCACCAGCGTACCAAAGGCAACCTTTTCGCCGTGCAGGTAGGTGTGGGTTTCTTCCAGCGCGGTCAGGCCATCGTGAACGGCATGGGCTGCCGCCAGACCGCCGCTCTCAAAGCCCAGACCAGAAAGCAGTGAGTTGGCTTCAATGATGTTTTCCAGCGCAGGCGTCGCCATCTTGGCCTGACAGGCAAGCACAGCCTTGTAGCCGTCATCCAGCAGGGTGCGGTAGCAGGTGGCGGCAAGGGCTTGCGCTGCAAGGGTGCCTCTGGCCGGGGGGCAGTCGCCCGTACGCGCGCCGCAGGGCAGGCCCGCGTTGACGGGAGCGCACGAACGCACGTTGGCCCGCGCCTCAAAATAGGTGGAAAGGGCATCGCCCATGCCCGACACCAGATAGCGCACCGGCGAGGCGGCAATGATGGAAACGTCCATCAGCACCACATCGGGATTGCGAGGAAAATAGGCGTAGTCTTCCATTTCGCCGTCTGGCGTGTAGATCACCGCAGAATGGCTTGTGGGCGCGTCCGTAGCCGCTGTGGTGGGCACCACAATGACCCCCTGCCCCGCCGCCACGCAGCGCGCCGTGTCCAACGCTTTGCCTCCGCCAAGCCCCACGGTGCAGTGGCAGGAGTGCTGACGCGCCAGCTCGCCAAGGCGGGCGATTTCAACGCGTGAGCATTCGCCCTGAAATTCCGTTTCCACAAAGGTCACACCAAATTTGGCCGCTGTGGCTTCCAACGTCTGGCGCACCCTGTTCACGCTGCTTTCCGTGGCTACAAGCAAGGCCTTTGTGCCGTATTGCCGCACAAAATACCCAAGGTTGAGCAGTTCGTTCTCGCCCTGCACATACTTGGACGGACAGATAAACGCTCTTCTCATGGCATGCTCCGCTTCCGGCAATCACGCCGGCATTGCAGGTTTGAATCCTGAAGGGGCCTACGCGTCTTCCTTCACGCCCAGCAGGGCGCGGGCATAATCCTCGCCGCTGAAGGGGCGCAGGTCTTCCATTTTTTCGCCAAGGCCCACATAGGTGATGGGCAGGTGGTGCTGCATGGCAACGGCTATGGCTACGCCGCCCTTGGCCGTGCCGTCGAGCTTGGTGATGATGAGTTCATCAATGCCCGCAGCTTCCTTGAACAGTTTGGTTTGCGAAAGGGCGTTCTGCCCGGTGGTGGCGTCAATCACCAGAATGGTACGGTGCGGCGCGCCCGCATGCTTTTTGCCCAGCACCTGACGGATCTTGCTCAGCTCTTCCATCAGGTTGACCTTTGTCTGCAAGCGACCTGCCGTATCCACATAGAGCACGTCCACGCCTTCCTGAAGCGCGCGGTCCATGGCCTCGTAAGCCACGGCGGCAGGGTCGGAACCAGCGGTGCGCGCATGGAACAGCGCGCCCACGCGCCCGGCCCAAACCTGCAACTGCTCAATGGCGGCAGCGCGGAAGGTATCTGCGGCGGCAATCATGACCTTTTTGCCCTGCATGCGGTCGCGGTGGGCCAGCTTGGCAATGGTGGTGGTTTTGCCCACGCCGTTGACGCCGATCATCAGCACAACTTCGGGCTGGTTAACGGCTGCAATGCGGCGCGGCGCGCGAAAGATTTCTTCCACTTCAGCCATGAGCAACTGGCGCACCATGGCGGATTCCGTCACCTTTTCCTTGCGGGCGCGCTCTTTCAGGCGTTCCACCAGTTCAATGGAGGGTTCGTAGCCAAGATCGGCCATGATAAACAGTTCTTCCAGTTCTTCCCAGAAGGCGTCGTCCAGTTCGCCATGCCCGGCAAAGAGAGCGTCCAGCCCCTTGGAAAACTGCTCGCGGGTACGCGAAAGGCCCTGACTGATCTTGAGAAACAGGCGATTGCGCTCGTCCTCTTCGTCTTCCATATCAAGGGCAAGAGCCAGACGGTACTGCAATTCAGATCGGAATTCCTCCACCTGCCGATAATCCATGCGGGCGAGCCATTCCTGAAAATCGCGCACAAAGTTCTGCGCTTCGGCCTCCGGGGCATCAAGGGCGCGCAGCAAGAAGAACAGACGCTGCCACAGCAGGTCACCCGCTTCATCCACGCCCTCAAGCACAATGCCAAGCCATACGGAAAGCCGTGGCTCGGCCTCGCGCAGACGCAGGGTAAGAGCCTCATCAGCGGCAGATGCCGCAAAGGGCTGGGCAGCGGATTCTGCCGCCGGTTTCGCAGCAGGTTCTGCAAGGGATTCAGGTGCGGCTGCGCCAGCTTCTGCGTCAATTTCTGCGGGCACTTCCTGCGCCGCATTGGCCGCATCTTCCGCGCCGCCGAACATCTTTTTTATGGCAGAGAAAAAACCCATATGATCTCCTTATCTTCCGCCCTCTTGCACCGAGGGCTTGCTTTCCTTGCGGGCCGTTTGCCCTTCCAGCGCACCCAGCACTTCGCGCAGTGCCAGCACGCATTCTTCCACGGCCTGAGCCGCAGAAGCGGCGTTCGAATCAGTCACGGCCCACTGCATTGCATGCGCGGCAGAGGCCAGCCGCTCCGCGCCCACGCAGGGCGCTGCTTTTTCAAGAATCCGCCCCAGGCGGCACAGGTTGTCCGCGTCTTCCAGCGAGTAGAGGCGCAGCAGCAGATCAGGGGCAGGGGCAAACGTTCTGCCGAACATGCCAGCCGTAACGCGCCATGCTTCCGGACGGCGCAGCAAAAAGGCCCGCCCAAGCTCGGGGCTCACAACAGCCCCGGCTGCGATATCTTCGCTCAGGGGCGCGCCGCTCCCGCCCTGCGCCTCATGACTGCGGGCGGCGCTGTCGCAAGAGGAGTCAGATTCAAAAATACCTGCAGGGCCGGGTTCCGGCGATGGCGCAGGGACCGAATCAGCAGCAGGATCGCCAGACGCCGCAGCGCCGCGCGGCGTGGTACGCTCCAGCAGCAATGCTCTCAGCCGGGCCAGATCGCCCCAGTGCCAGAGCAGTGCCAGCAAGACCAGGGTTGCAAACAGGGCGGAAAGGCAAAAACGCGCCACTTCCCGGCGGGCCTTCTGGGCCAGATCTTCATCAGTAATGCGGGGCGAAAGGTACACTTCCACCGACCCCACGGGGCGGCCTTCCATCTTGAGCGGATTCATGCCCTGCACGCTGTTTTCCGCTATTTCATCGTCCCAGGGAATGGGCTCCCACTGGTAGTTGCGCCGCTGCCCTTCCAGCATGCCACGCGGCGTCTGCACCTTGATGGCGTAAATGGATTCATCGGTCATGGCAGCCATGACAATGGTGCGCGCGGTCAGTTCGTCGAGCTCCCAGGCGGGCAGGGAAAGCAGGGCCGCCAGTTGCGCTGCGGTACGTCCGGCCTCGCTGCCAAGACGGTTTTCCGCCTCCTGCCTGTCCTCATTGACGTTCCAGACGCCAAGCAGCAGGAACAGCAGCAAGGCCGCCCCCCATACAGCCAGGGCAAGCCTGCGGCGCAGAACGTGAGAGATGTTGGGCATATGCTTTGCCGCGAGAGCCACGCTCCGCGCTCCTTACTGTTGGTGTGGTCTGCCATGCAGACGGTGCGCCAGTGCGCGGGCAGCCGCAAGGGCATCAGCATCGCGCAAAACAAACAGACAAACAGCCCAGGCTGTTGCGCCGCCAGTAATGGCAAGGGCAAGCCCCAGCCAGATGCCGCGCCCGTGCAACAGCTCCAGCATTTGCCACGCGGCAAGGGCCGTGGCCGCAGCAGCGGCACATTGACGCAGTACAGCACCCGCCGAAGGCAGACATGCGCTGGCGGATGCCGCGCCAGCGGAACTTCTTTTCAGCGCCCTGCCCAGAATACACAACAAAAAGCCGCACTGCAGCCACAAGCCAAGGCTTACGGCCAGTGCCGGAGCCATGACGCCAAGGCTGCCCGAAAGACTATGGACCAGTGCGGCCCCGACCGCAAGCGTAGCAACCACGGCCCATACAGCGCTGACCGCCGTGCGCCGCACCTCGCCCAGCGCGTTGCAGGCCGCCAGCAGGGAGCGGTTGACGGCAAAGGCGGGCAGGCCCGGCAAATAGGCCCACAGGGCAAGACCCGTTTCATAGGCTGCGTTGTCGCCAAAGGCTCCGTGCCGCAGCAGACCTTCCACCAAGCGCGGCCCCACGGCCCACAATCCTGTGGCGGCTGGCAGGCTCAACAGCAGGGTCAAACGCAGGGCCGTACGTAGCTGATCCGAAAAAAGCGAAAATTCTCTGGCAACGGCAAGGCGGCTCAAAGTGGGCAGACTTGCCATGCCCAGGCACACGCCCACCAGTCCAAGGGGCAGTTCAAGCAGCCGTTCGGCATAGTAGAGAGCAGCCACCTGCCCCCGGCCAAGGCTGGATGCCAGAGACATGGCGGCCAGCATGGCAAGCTGCGGTGCGGAGGCCCCAAGCAGGCCCGCAGGCAGACGGCCAATGCAGTTCCAGGCGAGAGATGCCGCGCGCCTGCGCAGTGTGGATGCATCCCTGCTCTCGCTATCCTGCGCGGTATCCGGCCCTTGGGCAGGCCCGGCATTATGCAGCGGCAACAAACGCCGCACGGCCAGCCACTGCGCCAGCCACTGTGCGACACCGCCGCAAAGCATGCCCACGGCCAGAGCCGGGGCCGCAGGCAGCAGGCCCAGAGCAGCCGCCCCTGCAAAACACAGAATAACAATATTGAACAGGGCAGGAGAAACAGCGGGCAACCAGAACACGCCAAGGCTGTGCAAAAGGGCCATGCCCAGAGCCGCCATGCCCGCTGCCAGCGTATAGGGCAGGCAGATACGCAGCAGGTATATGGCCTCCTGCCGTTCCGGCCCATAAAAACCGGGAGCCAGAATATCAGTAAGCCATGGGGTGGCCACCAGCCCAAACACTGTGAGCAGGGTCAGCACAAGGCCAAGCCTCACGGCCAGAGCGCGGGCCAGCAGGCGCATGCTGCGGCTGCGCTCCCCCTCCAATCCATTGTCGAGCGATGCGCCCCTGCGCTCCAGATGCACAAGGCTTGCCGTCAGGGTCATGGAAAGCGAGCCTTCGCCCAGCATGCGGCGCAGCACATGGGGCAGTCGCATGGCAGCCACCAGTGCATCAGCGGCAGCGCCGCCGCCCACAAGCCAGGCCATGCTCATATCGCGCAAAAGGCCAAGCACTCGTGAAACAAGGGCAAAGCCGCCCAAAAGGGCCGCCGTGCGTGCAATGCCGCCAGAATGCCCGGGGCCGTGCTCGGCAGGGCCGGAAGCGCAAGACGAGGAGGATTTACCACCGTTGCCATGCGCGCAGCCGCTTTCAGAAGCGATCATTATTCCTCGTTTCAGCCATGCAAAAAAAATCAGGGCAGCGCGCCGGTCAAAACACGTGAACAGCAAACTGCCTGCACCAAAAATTTTCCACTCCCGGCGACTTTGCCTTGCTAACAAAACAAAGCCGCCGGGAGCAAACAAGCCACAACTACGGGCGGTGCGGATCGGGTTCAGACTTCCACGCAGCCACAGCTTCGCGCACAAGGCGGTTCTGCTCTTCGGGCATGGTGTCCTTGAAAGTTTCGGCAAACACGTGGATGCGCGTGCCGCCGCGCGGCGCAAACAGGCCCTTGACCCGGCACCAGCAGGGATTGAGCAGAGTGCGCAGGTCTTCCAGCACATTGTTGGTGATGGTTTCCATAAACGACTGGTGATTGCGGAAGGCGAACATATAGAGCTTGAAGCTCTTGGATTCCACGCACAGCTCATCGGGAATGTACTCCACCGTGATGGTGCCGCAGTCGGGCTGGCCGGTCACGGGGCAGAGCGAGGTAAATTCGGGAAAGCTGATGCTGATCACATACGGGCGCTGGGGAAAGCAGTTGGGAAAGGCCTCCAGCAGGGCTACGCTGGGGCCGCCCTCCGGGGACTGAAGGCGGCCTGTGCCTAGAACCTTCAGGTCCTGGGTCTGATCCTGGCTGCGGGTACTCATGGGGATACTCCTTAAAATACACGGAAATGACGCTGCCGTGCAGCGTTGGGGGGCCGCCTGAGCGGCGGACGCGGCATGCGCAGACGAAAGGCCTCGCTGGCTGCGCATGCGCAGGCGCGTATCGGACTTGTAACCCATTGCGCTTGCGGCTACAATAATCTATTGCCCACTCCAATCCGATACCATCCATCGGCCAGTTCCCCGGAGCAACGTATGAACATCCTGCTGCACGTACACGCCTGCAAGCGGGGCCAATGTCTGCCCCTGCTGCCTGTTGCCGCCACGGATACCGATTTTTGCCGCAGTCACGGCCTCATGACGCCCGAGCCGTGGGCAATGCCCCACCTCCGGGTGGGCACATGCTTTTGCGGGGCCTGCGGCACAGCCCTGCTCAAAGTCACGGGGCGCGCATGGATGCCCCTGCCGCCAAACGTGGCAAACCCGGGCGGCAACGGAGAGGAACCGTGGCAGGCAAGCCACGCGGTGCAATGCCTGCTGTTGACTGCCCTGACGGATCTGCCCGAAGGCCCGCTGGAAGTAACCGCCAGAAAAACCGGCTACAGCCTTGCCTGGATAACCCTGTCGGACAAAGGCGCGCGGGGCCAGCGGCTGGATTTGAGCGGCCCCGCCATTGCCGAAATGGTCGGCTCCGCCATGCCGCTGAGTCACAGCCAGGGATTTTTGCTGCCGGATGAAGCCACGCAACTGCGCGCCCTGCTGACGGAGCTTGCCCTGAGCCAGGGTTTTGACCTTATATGCACCACCGGCGGCACCGGGCTTTCGGCGCGTGATATTACGCCGCAAACCACTGCCGCCCTGCTCGATATGCCCTTGCCGGGCTTTACTCAGGCCATGCTGGCCGCCAGCCTTGCCAAAACGCCCCACGCGGTTATTTCGCGCGCGGCTGCGGGCGCGCTGGGGCAAAGCATCATCATCAACCTGCCGGGCAGCCGCAAGGCCGTTGTGGAAAACCTTGCCGCCGTACTGCCCGCCCTGCCCCACGCCCTTGCCAAATTGCAGGGCGACCCCGCCGATTGCGGCGGTTAAGGAGAACACATGGGCTTTTTTCCGCATTCCGGCATGAGGCTTTCCACGCCTTTTGGCCAGTTTGGCGACATTTGCCGGATGATCAAGATTGAGCATTCCATTTTTGCGCTGCCCTACGCCTGGGCAGGAGCGGTATTGGCAGCACGCGGCTTGCCCTCTGCGCGCAGCCTGATTTTTCTGACCATCGGCATGATCGCGGCGCGCTCATTCGCCATGGCCTTCAACCGGCTGGCCGATCTGCCCTTTGACCGCGACAACCCGCGCACACAGGGCCGCCCCCTGGTCACGGGCGTTATCAGCAAGGGGCAGACATGGGCCTTCTGCGCGCTCATGGCAATTATCTTTATTGCCTCCTGCGCGGCGCTGAACACTGTCTGCCTGTGGCTTTCCGTGCCTGCGTTGCTGTTTGCGGCCATCTACAGCATGCTCAAGCGCTTTACGGCCCTGTGCCACTTCTGGCTGGGCGCGACCCTGGGTCTTGCCCCGCTTGCTGGCTGGCTCTCGGTCAATCCCGCGAGCCTTGGCCTTGCGCCTGTGCTGCTGTTCTGGGCTGTCACATTCTGGGTAGCTGCGTTTGACATCTATTATGCGTTTCAGGACATGGATTTTGACGTGGCCTTTGAGCTGCATTCCGTGCCTGCTTCTTTTGGGCCGGACACTGCCCTGACGCTGGCCGCGTTCTCGCATGCCATGACGTCCATCTTTCTGTTGCTGGCGGGTTTTGCCGCCGGGCTTTCCTGGCCATGGTACGTGGTGTGGTTCGGCATCAGCGTTATGCTGCTTGTGGAGCACAGACTCATGAAGCCGCAGGATCTGCGCCATGTGAACACGGCCTTTTTTACCATCAATGGCATCATTTCGCCGGTCGTGCTGGCTGGCGTGTTGCTGGGCATCTATATCTGACGGAGAGGCAATGCCGCGCAAAAAACAGTACCAATGGAAATCCAGCGATGAGGCGGAAGGCTTTGACTTGCCGCCCAGCCGCTCTGAAAAAAAACGCCAGAGCCTTGCCCTGCAAAACATGGGCGAAGAACTGACGCGCCTTGGCCCGCAGGAAGTCAAAAACCTTGACCTGCCCACAGACCTCAGGGAAGCGCTGCAACTATACGCGCGCATAGGCGACCACGAAGGTCGCCGCCGCCAGATGCAGTTTATTGGCCGCGTCATGCGCGAGATCGACCCCGCGCCCATCCGCGCCATGCTGGATGCCCGACGCGAGGTTTCAGCGGCAGCCACCGCAGCCCTTCATCAGGCAGAGCAGTGGCGCGACCGCCTGCTGAGCGCTGACCAAGGCGAACTTGCGGGCCTGGTGGAAACCCTGCTGACCGCAAGGGCACTGCCGGAGCAGGACACAGAAGTGCCGGAGGGCGCAGGCAAGGCCGCTCTGCCAAGTCAGGAGGAGCTCCTGACCATGACCCTTGCCGCCCGCAAGGAAGCTGCGGAGAACACCTCCCCGCAGGCCCGGCGCGCGCTTTTTCGCGCCATCCACGGCATGCTGAAAGCGTAATCCCGGTGATTTTGGCCTCCTAACATTGTGCTTTTTCATAAAAATAAAAAAATTGCGCAAGAATGCTTGACGATCACCTACGGTTAGGATAGAAGCTTTCTTCGTTGCTACGCCCTTGTAGCTCAGTCGGTAGAGTGCATCCTTGGTAAGGATGAGGTCAGCAGTTCAATCCTGCTCAAGGGCTCCAGAAATTACAGAGGCTTACGGATACTATCCGTAAGCCTCTTTTCATTGCTACGATTTTAGCCCCGCAATAGCCCCGCTTTTTTTCGGTTTGGAGTCGTGATACACGAATACGTACTATTACCCCAAAAATGAGGCGGCCATGAAAAGTCTCCGAAAAAAGTCAAAGCTCAAAAAAAGTACAAGGAAACATCCTCATCTTTTTAAGCCTTCGGCTTCAGATCAAATTGAACTGCGAAAATCTCCACAAGGAATATCAAACACAAAAAGAGGCGAACCTCTTAGCACCGAAGGGATCGCCCCATCCAGCGACCATTCCTCGCCCAGCGACGGGCAAAAACGGGAGAAATTGAAAGAACTAATTGGCCGCGCAAGCTCCCTAGGGAAAAACTCGTGCTACACTTTTGACGAAGCCATAGAAAAAATTGCAAAAAAACTTGATGACGCTGAAGAGTCTTCCATTTTTTGGTTCTTCCGGGTTTTCCGTGGGTAACCCCTGTCAGGAACTGGCCGGGTAGAGGTTTAGACCGCCACAGAAGAAGTAGATGGCTGTCTTGAAATGCTCCCGGTTCCTATAACCGCAAGCCTTCCTCTTGATGGCCATGATCTTGCTGTTGAGGCCCTCGGCCACGCCGTTGGTGATCCTGTGGCGGCAGAAGGTCAGGATGTTCTCAAGATGTCTCTGAATCAGTCCGCCCACTTTGCGCATTGGGGCAAGATCTGACCTGTTCACCCAGACCAGCCATCGCTTCACAAAACGTCTGGCCCATCCCGTGCTCAGGTACTTCCAGACGTCGTTCAGGCTTTCCTTCATGGCCCAGGCCTTGGCCACCTTGAGGTTCGCTGTCTTCAAGGCCTCCAGGGCTGGCCGGTGTTTGTCCGGCAGATTCTCCTCCCGGTATAGCCAGAGGAATTTCGTGCCCTTGAGTCGATGGTCATCCTGACTTGTGAGTTCGCGGTGCTCTTGCTTGCGTACCCGGTCCACAGCCTCGCCTACGTGTTTCATGACGTGGAACCGATCGTGAACGATTTTCCCCGCCGCGTCCGGCACATGTTTGAGCGTAGCTTTAAAATAGGGCTCCCACATGTCCATGGCCACGGCCTTGATCCGCTCCAACTGCGCCTTGGTGAACTGAAGGTAGTACCCCTCAAGGCTTTCGGCCTTACGCTCGTCGGCCACATACTCCACCGTGCTGCCGATCAGATCACAAACCACGGTCACATAGTCGTGCCCCTTGCGGAATGCCTTCTCGTCAACGCCAAGATACCGCGAGGGATTCGATTGCTTGCGCTCCCGGCCCCGGCGCACCGCCCTTTCCATGACACCCCATGCTTCGTCCCAGGTGATGCGCAGGATGCGCCGCGCTCCTGTTACGGTGGCGCACTCGGTCAGCACGTCGATGATCAATCGCTCCATCAATATGGTGAAACGTGCCTTGGACTCGGCCCAAGGCACGTTGACCTGAAGGACGCCATGCTCGGGGCAGTCCACTCGGGGAATCCGAGCATGCAGGAACGTCTTGAACTGGCACGTGTCCAGATGGCGCCAGACACGAGGCTCGGCATGGTCGCGGCAAGCCAGCTCTCGACCACAAGTAGGGCAAAACCAGCGAACACCAGGACCATGCTCCACGCGGATGTCTACCCGACCTTCCGCCGTGTCCAGTTCAACAGCCTCAACAAACCAGGGCTCGGTCAGCCCGAGAATCCGAAAATATAGGTCCGTATCCTTCATTGGTGCCCTCCGGGAAGGACATTAGCAGATCAGCTACCCACGGAAAACCCGGAAGAGCCCATTTTTTCAAAAAAACTTAAATACAGCCCAGCTCTTGCAATTTTTTTCAAATTATTCATTTGCAAATTGTTTTTTCAGGGAAAAGTTGATTGTGGAATAATTAATAGTGAAGGCGTGATATCTCCATTATGGGATATGAATATTTGCTATGAAAATTTTCATAAAAGAATAAACAACATTGCTAATACCCCTCTTGAAGCGATATCAATTTTTCATAAAAGGAATGATGAACATGAAGACATTGAAGATATATTTAAAGAATTTTTACAACATTTGAGTATCAATAAAAAAAACGATCATGGAATTCTTTTTTCCCTTACTGGCAAAGACAATCCTGTCACTCTGGGAGAACGCATGTCGGTTGTCAGTGGAGAAAATTGCGTTACCCATCCCGTTCGAATTGCCGAGCATGGTCCAGATAGGCATGCACAACTCACCGTGTTATCTGGGGAAAAAACATTATTTTACTGTAAAAATTGTAAAAATAAAATCATTGAACTTCCCCTATCAATGGATTTTTGTATATCGTTCAGTCCTCTTTTGGACACCCATGACCCCAGCATACTTAACCTCAACGAAACGTTACCTAAAAATTTTTCTACATTAATTGGAATGGCTGGTGGGATTTTTTTGCTTTTTTTGGCATCGCATGGCATAGTTGAAACCAAACTTTTTTCTATAGAGAAACGAAGGACAGTGTTCGAATGCTATGATGATTTTGTTGTCGCGAAGTATCGTGACACACTGCAATACTTTAACAGATTTTTATTGTTACAAAAAAAGTCATTTGATTTATTTTTAGATAGTTTCAACATCGATCATATTGAAAATTATTATACAAATCCTTCATGTCCGTTTATATTTAAATCTAAAACTAATCCTAAAACAAGTAAGACATCTATAGTTAATTATAAAATTGATATTTTGCAAAAAATTTTTTCCTCTGACGATATAAACAAAAACGATGATGACCGTGCCATAATTGAAGCAGAACTTCGCAGGGTACGCGAAAATCTCAGCATGATACATTTCTATAAAGAGTATTCAGAAACAATTCTTAAAAAGGACAATGATACACCTGCTAAATTTTGGGAACGCTTTAAATATAGAATAAAAATCATTATGAAGAAAAAAGAAATTCATGATTATAAAGTTGAAAAATTTTCCCATGACAAATCAAAAGATGAATAACATTCTTTATGAAAAAATATTATTTACAAAATCCATGTAACAATAATCTTGATGTGTACTTGCGATTCTACTGAATGCAACTATTGAACAAATAGTGTCTTGAATACTAATACTGTAACCATCAATGACTCTTTATATCGTCTTCCAATTGACAGATATTGCACCTTGGAAAATGCATCAGGCGACAACAACTAACAATTATCCATCGGAAATAGTCTCTGTTCTGCTGTTCTCTTTTCCAATAACATGATTACAGGAGGTAGAAATTCTCCTACCCCCTACCTATTCAGCCGCAGTACGAATTAATCATCCCAGTTATCTTTTATGGCCTGAAGTACAGCGATAACAACAGGTATCCAGTTCAGGTAATTCATTTACCCTCCCTTCATTTAGCAGCGCTGGATGCGCCGCTTTTTGTTAAGTAAGAAGAACCGAAATATTCCCGTTCGACTCCAAGGGCTGAAATCAAGGGGAACCATCATACGGCACCACCTTTAAGCAAGGCTACCTGCAGCAGGGCAAACATGGCAGGCACTATATCTGGCAGATCGTTGACCACCCGGCTTGTGTGTGGCAGCAGGTGCGTGATGTGTTCATCCCGTATGCCAAGGCCATAAATTTCAAAACCAAGTTTCTGCGCCACCCCTATGGCATTGTTTGCAGCGAACGGGTTGTCCGGCATGCCGTCAGTGATAACCAGAATCATCTTGCGTTGTTCGTTGAGAGGCAGCATGGTTTGCAAAACCCACCACAAAGCCCCAGCCAAGGGTGTCCCGCCAGAAGCCCGAATGTCGAACAGATCTGACACCGCTTGCCCATGCCGCATGATGGGGAATACAGAGTTTGTGACCGTCGTAGCGGGGAAAACCGTAACCGCCGGGTTCACGCCACGAATATGGCTCAGCGCTGTTGCCACGGCATAGCAGGCCCGATTTGCAAGATTAATCGGTGCGCCAGCCATGCTGCCGCTTACATCCAGCAGGATATGAACAGCGGTGTTAACGCCTTGATGCTCTGACTCTTTTTGGAAAACACGAACATTGCCAACCTGCAGACGGTGTAGCGAATTGGCATGCAGATTCCCTCTACGCCCGATGCTGCAACGCCTTTGCGTTTGCGCCTGCAGAAAGCCCTGTAGGCGAGTACGCAGCGCAATGCTGGCCTAAAGGGCTTGCCGCTTCTGCTCTGCTGGCAAGGGGGTTGCATGTCGGGTGCCTTCCACGGCCACGGTCAGTGCGTCACCAGCGGATTCTGCGCTGCTATTGGCAAGTTCAATCGACATGATTTCGCCGAGTTGTTGGGGGAGATCCTGCGCCTCTGCATGAAACAAGGCCTTGAGCGGTAAAGCACTCAGCAGTTGGACCGGTCCAGATTGCTGGTTGATTTGTATGGCAGAATCGTTGGCTTCCCCTGTTGCCCTTGGTGTGGCTCCCTGACCATTATTATTCGTGCCTTCGCTGGTTGCAGTTGGCTGAGGTGGTTCCCACTGCCTGACGCATATGGCAATTTGTCGAGCATATTCGACTGCTGCCGCTGTATCCGGGCAATGGATGTAAACCTTGACCAAAATGGCATCCAAAGCATCTTTCAAGCTGGGGAAGTGCTGCTCCATGATGCTTGCCGCGTGTTGGCGTGCCGGGGTCACCTCATCCACATCCCAGGCTCGCACGGTCAACAGCACATAGTCCAAAACAGCAAGGGCCGGGGAATCATCCCCGGCCCTTGGCTGTGCCTGCTCTACAAAGAATCGTCGTATCAGCCAGTTCAGGTTTCTCCGGCAGCCCGGGAAAATGCCAGACAGCTCCTTTTCAACACGCCAATCTTCAAGACAGTTGAACAAATTGAAGGTCACTGGATCAAGGTTTGCAGCTTTCAGCACGCCAAAATCTGTGTGCCGTATATGGGCAGCCTCATGGTCTGTGAACCCCTTGGCCAGAGCCAATAATTCCGGCACACAATCAATGGGCAACGATGGCAGATGGATAACTTTACCGTTGGTGCAGGCTTCCTTGCCGCCAATACGTACCTGCACACCATAGCGGTCGCCAAGGATGGACGCCAGCAGGGGCAGACAGTTGAGAACGTCTTTTGTGCGTATCATGGCATCACCACAGGCCCAGACTGGGTATGGCAGGATGCGGTAATGCGCTGTCTGCCACAGGAATTTCAGGTAGAATGGGTTCGTCGTCATCCCCTTCAATTGCACCGTTTACATGCATACCGTTGCCATCCGGTACTGGCATAGTGCACGGACCGGCCAGCAGCGCATCCAGCACAAAGGCCGGGCCGTAGCCCTCAATAACTTTCTGAGCATGTCCCACAAGAGCCGTATTGTCCTTGAGCAGGCAGACCAGCCCTTGCAACAGCAGCAGGTCTGTACCGGTGATGTTTCCCTTCTTGGGCATACGCAGCAGTGCAGCCTGCACAATGTCAGCCACCGGGGCCACATGCGGCTCTACGAAAGACAAGCCCGTGAGCTTGGCATGCAGGGTACGCAGCGGAGAGAGCGCCTTGTGGGTTACCTCCGTCTTGCCGTGATAAACCCTGCGCCATATATCGTCTGCAGACTTGGCCACCTCATCAAACAGGGTGCCGCCCAGGCCCTGCACCTCTTCCGCCAGCCCGGCTTCCAGCACCGCGGTGTTGTCTGTGTGCTGTTCAAGCGGGGCCACCTTGTACAGCTGCCAGCGAAAATCCATACGGGCGCGTACATAGTCAGGCCCCACAAGGGAGTTACGAATGATTTCGCCCCACTGATGATGTTTTTCAATCCAGGCTTGCACATTCTGGTCGTAACCAGCCAGGAAAGATTCCTTTTCCTTCTGGAAGTCGTTGCGGATGCTGCAAAGCTCCTGCACGATTTCGCCGGCCTTTTCTTCGGGGATGGCCCAGCCGGACATAAACCGTACACCTTGCCGGTCAAGGTAGTTGAAGGCGCGGGCCTTGAGTGTACCGAATATTTTGAGGTTTTCCGGGTCGGCAATGCGCTTGGAACCAAGGGATGCCAGGTCTTCAGGCGGCAGTTCTGCACCCCCTAGGTCTTCCTGGCTCATTTTGCGCCGGGCTGACCACAAGCTGACGTTGAGGTTGAGGGCCAGCAAATTGTCCAAAATGCGGATGTCAGAAACAAGTTGTGTCATAGTAGCCTCCTAGATCGAACTTTTTGTTGTATTGAGGGAGTAGCCTTCAGTGAGTTTCTTTGCTGCGCGGGCTTCAAGTTCCATCACGGTATTCTTGCCTTCACAGTTTTCGGCGGGAATAAAATGCTGCTGGCCAACGGTGTCCGGCTTGCCCCACTTCAGCGTGAGCCCAACAGGGCTGGCCTCGCCGATCCAGAATTTGCCGTCCTGCTTTTTGCCAGACTGGTTGTGGAATACCTGAAGGTGTACGCAGGGTTTGGCTACGCTAGATGTGTGATGCAGATGGCCGCGCATGAAGCGTAGGGCTTGCTCACCGTGCAGGATTTCCGCTTCAGACGTTTTTGTTTTGGGGGTCTCATCTTCCATCTGCTGCGGGAACATACGTTGAGCCAGCTCGTGCAACATGGCGCGGGTTTCACGGCTGGCTCGGAAGCCCAGCGCCCGGTCGAGGGCGTAGGTGACAGGCTGTACGCCCTGATGGGCCAGCGGCTGAAAGCGAACGGTCAGATCACCCCATCGCAGCAAACTGCGAGTGGAGAATGTAACTTCAATGGCGTTGGTCAGATTGCTGGTGGAAGCCTCGCCCATGAACAGCTTGCGGACCTCATTGGCATAGTCCACCATGGTGGCGCACAGCGATTGGGGCAGCGAAGGGAAGCGCCGGGCAAGCAGGCTTTTTTCCACATCGGTAGATGGGTAGCCAACTTCGCAGATTGTGAAGCGGTCCAGCCATGCAAGGTTCTGCCGTTGGGTGCCCTGATAAAGGCCGGTGTC
Organism: Desulfovibrio faecalis; assembly: GCF_053570625.1. Classification (NCBI taxonomy): domain Bacteria; kingdom Pseudomonadati; phylum Thermodesulfobacteriota; class Desulfovibrionia; order Desulfovibrionales; family Desulfovibrionaceae; genus Desulfovibrio; species Desulfovibrio faecalis. The sequence goes on along the minus strand of NZ_JBRBQR010000001.1, from coordinate 1,350,329 downwards.
ATCGCCACCGCCATTGGTGTTGGCCGTGGCAACCAGACGGAACATGGGGTGTGGCGCAATCAGCTCGCCGCCGTTTTCCGCTATGCACAGGGGGGAGCCGTCCAATACGCTATTCAGGCCTGCTGCTATTTCTGGCGAGGTTAGGTCGATTTCGTTCAGCAAAATTATCGCCCCATAACGCATGGCAAGCGCAAGCGGGCCGTACTCGAAGGTCATGTTGTTATTTTTGACTGTCAGGTGACCAACCAGGTCGGCAAATTCCAGCCGCCCGTGTCCGGTAACCTCAAAGATGGGATAGTTAAGTCTAGCAGCCAGCTGCTTGATGCAGCTGGTTTTGCCGCAACCAGTGGGGCCGAAGACGTACAACGGTTCCTGTGGGTTAAGAAACCAGACCACAACATCGCGGCTGGACTCATGGAAAATATAGTCGTGGTCAATGGCCGGGGTGTAGGCCGAAGGAACGGTGTAGCCCCTGACCTGAGTGCCAGAAGGCTTGCCACTGAAAACCTGCCCGGCATCAAGGTCGGTGGATTTCAGGTTACTAAGTCCTTCGATCAAATTTGTGTTCATAATTGCTGCTCCTTAGATGCAGAAAAAGCCCGGCTCCTTTTAAGGGAACCGGGCTCTTCGAAATATGTTATCAGTCTGGCTAGGATATCTTTCTGTAATTGCAGAAGGAATTGTCCAGAATTGTCACTTTGTCCGCCAAAGCCATCGCCTTGGGCAAATTCTCAAGGCTGCGTTTGAAACGGCGAACAACATCCTGGGCTGGAACGCTATGCCCGCCACGTGATGCACGGGCTGCAACTCGATTCAGCGCAAGTACTTCTGACGCGAGGCGTATGTATACAAGCTCAACTTCATAACCCCGCTGTTTTGCCTCCTCCATCAGAGTGAAGTCAAACTTGGCCGTAAGGGTAGACTCCCGCGCAAATGAAACTCCCTCCTCCAGAAAAAGGCGAGCCATGCGAGCAGCAGCCTTGCCAGCGGCAATCGGGGACAACCCTTCCGCAGCCAGTTTATCAGGGTCAATAACCAGCAGATTTTCCCGCATGGCAATTGTCCTTGAGAAGGTACTCTTGCCTGCCCCATTTGGGCCACAGATGCACAAAAGCTTGGGCATTACTCTACCTGATGGGCTTCGGTGAGTGACGTTGTTTCAGTATGTCCGTCTGGATAGCGAAGGGTATACTGCCCGTTTTCGTCCAGGTAGTTCAGCGGAACTCCTTTTTTTAGCTCAAGCTCAAGGATTATACGCTGATTTTCTATGGCCGTTTCGACCAGTTCTTCGAGTGTGAGCGACATAATGCCTCCGTTTTCACAGATTACGGGTAAGCCTGCGGACGGTCAACGGTCTCTACCTGTGGCAAACATTTGGAAGGGGATGAAGGTCGGCTGCTAACCTGCTATAATTTTTCGTTCTACGGAAATGTTGAACGGGATGCCACAAAAGCTGCCGCGAATTTCAATGTCGTCATAATCTTCGCCAAGACGGATGAACAGGAAGTCTTCATGCGACAAGTTGTCCATGAATTCTTCAACAAATGCTATTTCATCAAATTCATCGTACCACCGTTCCCCCTCCCACAGAAAGACAACAGCCCCGGTGCTTTCATCGGTTCTGCTGGGTTCATCACCAATAAGGATTTTGATTGCTGCAAGACTGTCAGGCTTGTCCCTTTCTGCCTCTGCAAGAGCTATTTTTAGCTGATCCATTCCATTTTTTGTTAGGCACAGGGCCACGTCGGAATAATACCCCATGATTATCTCCCGAAGTTCAGTTTATGGGCGAAATACTCAATTTTTCGAAAGGTGAGCCTGTGCGCTCGCAACGGGTTAGCAATGTGTCTACGTCGATGCCGCCCATGTGCTCAGCGTTAAGAATCTCGGTCAACTCCTCCCGCAGGGCATCTTTGTCCAAAGTGGTGCGACCAGCTGCCACTGACATGCGGAATCGGTAGTTTCCCGTGTCTACCCAATCCCGTGTGCCAGCATGGCGGTGAACAAGCTTGAGCACAGTCTCCACTTCTTTGATTTCATTATCTAAGGCCGTGCGCTGCTCCTTGAGGGCCGCCAGCTTTTCAAGTGCTGGCTGCCATTGCGGCATTTGCACTCCCTGTGGGAATTTGGGGCAGCCGTCGTTATGTTCGCAGTACGAGCACAAGGGGTAAAAGCCTTGCGCGCAATCCACTTGTGCCAGAGTTATGTGCCCGGCGCGGAATGCTGTAAGCTCACCCCACAGCTGCGCCGCATGATCAAGGGCCGTATTGAGCATGGCCTGATTGAAGCCATAGGGGCCGAATGCTTTGACCTCTTTCATGGAAAGGCAGAGCAACCATGCCTCCATGCTTGCCTCGGCAGCAGTTGCGGGCAACTGAAGGCCAAATTGGACAAGGCAAAGTTGCGGGAAGGTCATTTTGTCATGCAGAAGCGTACCGTCCCCAGCACGAAGGCTGAAAACGGGCTTACTCCATGCTTTTGTTAGCAGGCCGATCTGTCCGTGCAGTTGCAGCAGATGGGAATCGTGCGGGGTGCCGGGCAGCTTGTCAGTGCTCTTCACTTCCAGAATTCGTATGGCATTGACGGGCGCACCCCAGACCAGCACAAAATCAAGATGAGCCTTGATAGGTATGCCCTGATGCTGCCAGTTGATCTCAAGCTGGGGCAAAATATGCAGGCCCAACGATGTCAGTGCCTGCCCAACCCCAGATTCAAACCAGTGCCCTCGCTGCAGCGTAAGCAGGCGCTCCAGGCTGTTTGTGGTGGGCAGCACTTTTCTAGCCAGTGCAGCCCGTGGGCATTCCCAGTGCTGGCCAATGTCGCTCATTCCCACATAGCGGGAGCGGTCGCCTAGGTGTGCAAGTGTGTCTTTGTGGGCAACGGCTTGCAGGCCTTGTCTGATTAACGCCCGTAATCCTTCTGAACGGTCCTTCTGTTCCATGGGGTAGTCTCCATAAAAGCGAAAGGGCCGCCATCAGGCAGCCCTCTCACTCGGTATTTTGATTTTTGCTATGCGGCATCAACATATTTCCACCACAATTTTCTCTGCGGGTTCCAACGGAAGCCCGAACCGGTCAGTAATTCCTTTTTGGCCTGTGTGTTGCCTGTGGCAATGATACAAGGACGCCCATCCTGAGCTGTCACCTGTTGATAAGTAATCCCTTCCAGCGGAGGAAGATTTTCAAGCGCTGCTGACGAGCGATTTGAGGTGGCTGAAGAATTATTTTTGGCATTGGTGCCGGGCAAATGCGCTTTTTTCATTTCATGACTGTTTACGGGCAATTTCGGGCGAGATGCCGATTTCCGACCAGTTCTTGCCCCTTCGCCATCGTCATCTTCAGTTACCATTCCCAACATGGCGGTTAGAGCGTAGCGGCGAGCGTATGTTATTGCCGATCCCATTCCCTGTGGGTCGGCCTTGGGCAGAGGCACCACGGCCAAGGAACTTTGCCATTGACCCGACTCAACATGTGTCAGCTTGGTAACCAGCCCGAGCGAGTTGGGCTGCTCCACAGGCACAGGATACTGACACAGCCAGATGCCGTTTTCGATGAGCGCATCACGACAGGCATCCATGACGCTGTTGAGGCTGGCGTACCAGCTTTTGGTAAAAGGATTTTCAGCGTCCTTGGCTATGGGGCGCACGGTTCGCTGTACGCTGAGCAAGGCCTTGGCCAATTCGGTGATGTTTTCTGATTGATATTGGTTCATGAAATACCTCCAGAAATGAGAAATCCCTGTCCAGCATGACGCTGGGCAGGGATTTCTTGGTTGTTTTAAAGAGTAATTTCTGTCTTCTTACTGAAATAATATATCGTTAAAAAATTATTGAGATACAAATCTTTTTAGCTCTGGGAAAAGTATTTATCCCAATATAAAAATCAACTCTCATAATGGCCTTTGCATTGAATTATCTGACAGACATCGCCAACAATGCGGTAGACGAGTCTGTGCTCAGCATCAATGCGGCGACTCCACCAACCCTGGAGGTTAGCTTTCAAAGGTTCCGGCTTGCCTATGCCGACATATCCGTTTCGCTGAATGTCTTTAATCAGCATGTGGATGCGCTTGACGGCCTGTTTGTCGTGCGTATGCCAATATAAATAATCATCCCACGCCACATCATGCCATAGGAGCTTCATGCGCGTCCTCAATCAGTTGGCGGTAAGTGCTGTTTGTACTGGCATCCATTTCTTGAGCCAGTCGCGCAAGATGCGCCTGGTTCTGCTGGCTGTAAAAAGGATCAAGACTTGGGGTAAAAGGCAAAGCCTTTTCCCGCACCATCTGCGCGAGAAATATCCGTACCGCAGTTGCCACATCCATGCCCAAATCGGCAGTAATGGCTTGGGCCTGGGACTTAAGGGCATCATCAATGCGTATTTGCAGGTTGGCCATGACAGACTCCTTGTAATGTTTTGCGTTACAATGGTAATGACACATTGGGATCGTGTCAATGGCCTGCCGGAACGCAATTGCGCACAATTGCCAGGTGAAACTGCAAAAGAGTTAAATATTTTCAAACCATGCTGTATTCACGTCAACCTCTTCAACCATGCGAACCTCAACGCCAAGACGAAGCTGTTTGAGCATATCCACAAGGTCTTCCCCATCAATTAGATCAATAGGTGAGGCACCATCACGGGTGGCTTCCTTGATTGCATCACGGGTGAACGCACCTGTGGTGATGAACAGCCCCTCGCGCCCCTTGCTTTTTTGCGGGTGGGCATCCTCTGACAAGAAAGCCTTGAGGCAGGCCTTTTGCCGCAGGCAGGCTAGTTTCCGGTAACGTGCGGAGGGCTGGCAAAAAGGTCTTGCAGCATGTTTTGCCCTGCGGCCAGTGCGTAGCTCTCAAATACTTCAACCGGCTGCGGCGGGCTGAACAGATAGCCCTGAAACATATGGCAGCCAAGGTTTTGCAAGAATTCCATCTGTTCCTTGGTTTCCACCCCTTCAGCGATGGCCTCAAGCCCAAGGCTGCTGGCCAGCGTCATGATCGTGCCTGCTATGGCGGCATCGTTGGGGTCGTCCAGCAGATCCATAACAAAGGACTTGTCTATTTTGACCTGATCGAGTGGCAGGCGTTTTAAAAAAGCCAGAGATGAGTAACCTGTGCCGAAATCATCGAGCGAAAACGTAATGCCGATTTTTTTCAGCTCGTTCATCTTGCCGATAATTTCGTCAACATTGGCTGTAAGCTGGCTTTCGGTGATTTCTATCTTGAGCTTGCCGGGGGCAATATCATATTGCTGCACAATTTCGGTTACCGACTGCACAAAATTAAGCTCGCAAAACTGGCGCGCGCTCACATTTACTGCAATGCTCAGGTGCGCCAGGTGCGGGTTTTCTGCCCACACGGCAAGCTGGGCGCAGGCCATCTGCAAAACCCAGTCGCCAATAACCACAATCATGCCATTGCCTTCTGCCATGGGTATAAAGTCGCCGGGCATCACAAGACCACGGCGCGGGTGATTCCAGCGCAACAGGGCTTCTGTTCCCACTATTTTTCCCTCGGAAGTTACCTGTGGCTGATGGTACAGTGTGAACTGTGAAAGGTTCAGCACGGCATCTTTAAGGTCATATTCTATGGCATTGCGTTCCATCATGGCTGTTTGCAGCAGAGGATCAAAGAAAACAGCAGTGTTTTTTCCGCGTTCCTTGGCCATATACATGGCGATATCGGCCTGTTTGAGCAGTTCTTCAACTGAAACAGGCTTGTTGCCAAAAAGAGTAAGGCCAATACTGCCAGAGCAGCGGTAGTGTACGGTGTCCAGTTGAAGTGGCATGCGCATGGCGCTGAGAATCTTTTTGCCAATAGTTTCTGCCTGGGCCGCCGCTGTGGTCATGTCATCCGAAAGATTGAGCAGCAGCAGAACAAATTCGTCGCCGCCAAACCGGGCAACAGTGTCGCCCTCGCGTACAACAGAGCGAAGCCGTGCTGCTATGAGCTGCAACAGCCTGTCGCCCTGGTCGTGCCCTTGCGTGTCGTTAATGGTCTTGAAGTCGTCAACATCCACAAAAAACAGGGCATGCAGGCTTGCGCTGCGCTGGCTGGCCGCAATGGCCTGTTTGACATGGTCAACCATCAGCGAGCGGTTGGCCAGCCCCGTGAGCTGGTCGTAAAATGCCAGCTTGTTGATCTCCTGTTCCTTGAGCACCAGCGAGGTCACATCCTCGGCAACCACAACATAGCCCATGTTCTGACCATGGCAGTCATGGAGCATTTCGCTTACCGGCTGGATAAAGTGCGGCTTTCCGTCTGTGCTGATGTCAATGATGCTGGTTCTTGTTGAACGGGGATCAACATTGAGCTGGTTGATGGGGCAATCACCCGTTCCGCAGGCGCTTGTGCAAAAACAGTCGTGGCAGAATTGACCAAGCAGTTGCTCGAACGGTTTTTTAAGCAGCAGTTCCGTTGCCTTGTTGGCAATAGTTATCTGCCTGTTTTTATCTATGCCAAAAATGGGGTCTGGCACAGCATTGATAAGGTTTTTATAGCCTTCAACCTTGGTCATTACAGCTTCTATGCTGTCCATGAGCCTGTTAAACATTTTTGCCAGATGGCCTATTTCATCCTTTGCGGTGTCTTTAAGTCGGTGCGCAAGTATTGCGCCGTCTTCGGCAATGCTGTTCAGTGCGCGCATCATTTCTTGCACCGGCGAAAGCACCGCAAGCCCCAGCACAAAATAGGTAGCAACAATGGGCACAATCAGCAGAAAGAGAAACGAAGCCAAAAGTGTGAGGCCCGCTGTTGTGATGATGCCCTGTTGTTCGTTGAGGTCTATGGAAAACACAAAGGTTCCGATCTGCTCGCCCTTGTAGTCGTTGACCGGAATGCCCGCAATAAGCAGGCCCTCTGCTGTGTGCCATGTGGAACCAGCGGTTACGGAATCCAGAAAATCATTGCTGATGAGCTTTTCAATCTTGCCAGCTGTGGTGCCCCGCACAAGCACATAATGGTCGTGAACCGTTGGGTATGCACCAGTATCCAGTAACTGTGTTGCAATGGAGCGTTTGTTGGGGTTCATGTAGAGGAGGGTGTTTTCGCCCTTGCCAGCGCCCAGGCTGTCCAGCAGCGGATTGAACGGAACGAGAGTTTCCACAGAGCCAAGGTGCTCGCCGTTGCTGGCCACCACCGGGGCCAGCCCGCGTATAACCAGCCCGCCACTGCCAACCTCTACTCCCCATACCGCCGTTTTGGTGGTGTTGATGTCCTTGACGCTTTGCCGAAAAAGCGAGAGATCGTCTGAAATATCAACCCATTTGCCGTCACGCATGGTTTGCTTTTCGCGCCACAGCCGCACAAAGCTGCGTGAAGAGGCAAAGTGGAAGTGCAGTTGGGGTTTTGCCCCCATTACTGCTTCATACCCCTCGATCATGGGGGCAAAGCTGGCACGCAGCATCTCACGCCCCTGCTGTGATTGCGGGCTGGCTTCGTCATCAATGTTGCCGGTAAAGGCCACACGGTAGGCTTCTTCAACTTGTGGTAACCGGCTGACCAGTGCCGCCAGTTCCATGGCGTGGAGGCCGTTGGTTTTGACCATCAGCTCTATCTGGGAGAGCTTTGAATCTACAAGAGTCTGCATGCTTGTTTCACTGAGCTGGCTTCCCTGTCGTGCCACAACCAGCATGCATAACAGCGCCACAGCCAATGTAATGATCACCAATGGCAAGCATACTTTTGTACGTATATTCATAAGTCTATCCAGTTATGGCATGATATAACGCTTAAAGCGTTTAGTGGGCATGCTTGCGCAGTGCCTGAAGCATACATCATTTTTCTTATACTAGGGGCAACCATCATCATATTCAATTGAAAATATTATCGGGTAGCAGCTGGATTGAAGGCTGAAAATCAACTTCTTGCCCGCTCCTCTTTGTGGGGCAGAAATATGGCTGAAGCGTAAATGCCAAACGGGAGGCCAGGGCTGCTTTGTTTCTGCATTGATTGGCATAATGCCGGGTAATATTTCGCGGTTTCAAGTTCAAAGTGCAACACCCAGTCCTTGGGTATTGGCGTCTTCTAAAAAAACTTCATAGGGTGTCTTAAACCCAAGGCATTTTCTAGGCCGCCAGTTCAAGCGGCACATTGCCGCTATGATCTCATCTTGCGTGACCGATGCCAAGCTTACCCCCTTGGGGAAGTATTGGCGTAGAAGGCCATTGGAGTTCTCGTTCAAGCCACGCTCCCACGAATGGTAGGGGTGCGCAAAAAATCCCTGAGCCTCGAGTGTAGCTGACACATCGGCATGGTAGCTGAACTCCTTGCCGTTATCATAGGTAATAGTCTGAACAAAGTCCTTAATGGGTGTCAAGAGTCCTTCAATGACCCGCCTTACTTCGCTGGCGCTTTTGTTGGGAGCCTTGCCAAACAGGAAAAGACGACTTTTACGCTCTGCAAGTGTCACCAAAACGGGGCCTCCTTTACTGCCTTCAACGGTATCAGCCTCCCAATCACCAAGGCGTGAGCGCTCGGCAACAATGGACGGGCGTATGTCTATGCTGATACGCCCCTTGATTTGACCTCGTCTGTCGGGTTTGCCATATCGTCGTTTGCGTTTGCGCTGGCAGCGCAAATGGCTGTGCAGCGTTCCTCCTCGTTTTTTGTCCGCCAGAATGTACTGGTAAATCCATTCATGACTGAGGGCAAAACCTTTGCGTTTGAGAACTCCAGAGATTTGCTCCGGACTGAAGTCCTGGTGCAGACACTGTTCAACATACGTCCATACCTCAAGGCCAATGCGCTTCTTCCCTTTACTGGTCTGCCTTTTCTGACTGCGCTTGTGTGCCTGCCTGTAGCGGTAGCCACGCGCCCCGGTATTTCGCGCAAGTTCGCGGCTTACAGTTGAGACGCTACGGCCTATCGCTTTGGCTATGGCCCTCAGTGACGTTCCACTTTTCACTGCCTGGCAGATGTAGTACCGTTCTTCCCTGGCAAGGTGTGCATAGCCCATACGCCCCTCAATCTTTGGTTGGATGGAGAGGCTAAAGGGCTATACCACCTTGCCTTTTCATTCAACTTTGAGGGTGTTGCACTTGCAAGTTGAATCCGCCTTTTACTTAAAAAATAATGTGTGTTGACCTAAATTTTAAAAAAAATTATTCGATATACATTCAACACAAAACACTCAATACGTCACTTTTTAAGAGGAAAAGTCATGAAACTATCTACAAAAATTTCTACAAGCATGGGACTACTGACCATACTCATAGCCGGACTAACTTCCTATTTTATCATACAATTATCAAAATTAAATGATGTATCTCGCGAAATAAGTGAGAGGCAAGTCCCGCTTATGAGACTGAGGGGAGAAATCAACAATGCAGCCTCTGAATACCGATTAACTGAAACACTGCATGTTTATTCCTCGAATGATCAGCAGATGAAGGAATATGAAAAAATTGCGAAAAATTGGGCCGATATGGCTGCAAAAGATATAAAAGAGATAAACTCACTACTTATCACTCCCGCAGGCAAGGAGGCATTCCAAAAGTATCTGACTTATCGCGCTAGCTACCGTGAAAGTTCGTCAAATACCCTCACCTTGTCACGTGAGCATAAAACCGAGCAGGCCATGGCTTTGCTACTAGGCGAATCTGCAACAGCTTATGACAACATGAGTACTGCAATGAGCGAGCTTACAAAGCTGATTGAACAGCGAGCGGATCATTTGAGTGAAAACGCTTCAACCGCCTATGAAACATCACGATTGATTGGAATCATCCTTGCGGCGGCTTCACTTTCTCTATCTATCGTTTTGACACTGTTAATGGTTCGCAACGTCTTAAATCAGCTAGGCAAAGATCCCGGCGAGTTAGACGCCATTGCCCAGCGAGTTGTTGATGGGGATTACAACATAGATGATGGCAGCAAAAAAATTGGTGTCTTCGGGGCAATCGTAAATATGGTTTCTGCTCTTAAAGGACACATCGAAAATGCGCAGCGCGAGTCCGAAAACGCAAAAGAACAATCGGCCAAGGCCCAGGCTGCGATGCTCCAAGCTGAAGCTGCAGGCCAGGAGGCGCAAAGAAAGACTCAAGCAATGTTAATTGCTGCGGACAAACTTGAGCAGGCTGGGAATGTAATTTCTTCTGCTTCAACTGAGCTTGCGGCCCAAATTGAACAATCTGACAGAGGATCTGCGGAATCGGCGCAGCGATTGTCTGAAGCCGCAACAGCCATGCAGGAAATGAATGCCACGGTACAAGAAGTTGCTCGCAATGCCAGCACTGCCTCCAATGAATCCATGGAGACACGGAACAAAGCCCAGCATGGTGCAAGCATTGTTGAGCAGTCACTTCAAAGCATTGAAGGTGTTCGGCAGATTTCGATTGAGCTCAAGGGTGACATGGAACAGCTTAACGAACATGCCCAAAACATCACCCGTATTATGGGCGTTATTTCAGACATAGCTGACCAGACCAACCTGCTGGCGCTCAATGCCGCCATCGAAGCAGCGCGTGCAGGCGAGGCCGGGCGCGGTTTTGCCGTTGTGGCTGATGAGGTCAGAAAGCTTGCAGAAAAAACCATGTCGTCCACGGCAGATGTTAGCAGCGCGATTGAAGCCATACAGGAAAGCACGCAAAAGAGTATGGCTAGCGTTGATAACGCAGTTGAACAGGTCAATAGCGCCACAGAGCTGGCTGGCTTGTCGGGCCAAGCTCTTCAGGAAATTGTCACGACTGTGGATACTACAGCGGATCAAGTTCACGCTATTGCTACGGCCAGCGAAGAGCAGTCTGCAGCCAGTGAAGAAATCAACCAATCCATTGCCCACGTTGACAATATGGTCAGACAAACCGCTGAAGCCATGTCCGAAGCTGCCAGAGCTGTCTCTGATCTCGCAGCCCAAGCACAAGGCCTTACAGATCTGATTCTTGATCTGAAAAATGCATAAGTACGCTTGAGACAAAAGGCCGCCCAGAGATGGGCGGCCTTTGACAGTGCATTGACCAGATCCAAATAATTCTAGCCCACAGCCTGCTTCACCGTATCCGCAATGAAAGCATTCAAGGACTTTCCCTGCGCAGCTGCTGCAACGCTTGCGCGATGATAAACGTCAGGCTCAAGGCGCAAGGCAAAATTTCCACGATTGGGTTTGCGAGGCTCAATGCCATGCTTTGCGCATTCCTCAAGGAAAATGCGTAGCGATTCGCTCCCCTCCCGGCGTAATCCGGCAAGGTCAGAAGCGTAAAAATCTGCGCCACCGTTCAGCCCCACAAATTCACCGCGGAACATTTCCATTTCAGGATCATAGGCAATAGCAGCTTGGTATCCGTCAAAATCCATTACATTTTTCATGGCTTCACTCCATGCTCTTCAAGCCATCTTCGCACACTTGCAACCGCCCCTTTGTCTGTAGTCGGTTCTGGATGCGGGCGATGAAAAATCTTTATTTCCCCAAAGAGGAACACGCATACTCTTGAGCCTTCTCGCTCGCTTATTTCTGCCCCAAGAGCAATGAATAACGCCTCAATATCCGCCCACCTAATACCACCAGGGACAGGCCTTGCAAAAATCTGCGTGAGGGTGGCGGCATGTTTGCGCTTCATGGTGTAATGATATTACTTAATGATATCATGTCAAGATATACCAATGCAAAGAGTACGTCCATCAAGATGAAAAAGGCCGAGGTGTCCCCCGGCCTTCATTCTTGCGCTTTCCCCGCTCTACATATCAAGCATCTTGGCCAAACAAATATTGGTGTTCAGCGCCCGCAGCGCCACAGCTCGAAACTCTTCGCCAAGCTGGTCAATTCGGTGACGTGAATCGCCCAGAGTATCCATAAGCGGATCGGAGAAAGTCCTGTTGGTATTCACCCGTTTGACCATCGCGCTGTGGATATCGCCAGACAACCGAGCCAGATCAGCAGACAAAGACATCCCTAGGCGGCACACATCGGCAATAGCTGACGCATAACGAGCTTTCAGGATGATGCACTCAAGCGTGCGCGGGCCAACTTCCCCGGCCTCATCAAGCATCTGCTTTATCTTGCTGCCCATGTGGAGCTTTTCGTAGGGCGAAAGGTGGAGACGGTCAAAGAGATGGATGGGCTTTTCGTTGGAGGCGGACAGCGCCTTAATGCCACGGCCAAGAGCCTTCTTGCCGGGCTTCGCCTCATACTTTCCCGTCTTGCGGATAGCCGGAAGGACTTCTGACGCAACCCAGTTGGTGAATGCGTCGGCTTCCGGCTTGTTGGAGCGGAAGGCAAGCTTGTAAACGGCGGGTTCGGATATAACGCGCAATCCTTGACCAGCCCCGTTTTTTTGTACCAGGTTAAATGTTAGTGGTAGATTCTTTGTGGTTCTGTTTCTGTCGCCTGTATAGCTGATAATTCTGGCGGAGGCGAGATTGGTCCCATTTCTCCTCTTTGGGGAGGGGTAAAAACTGTCAATGGCGCAGGAGGTCTACCGTTAAGGGAGCGATGCGGCCTACGGTGGTTGTAGTGCTGGCGCCAGTTTTCGATAACTACTTCGGCTTCCTGTAACGTCATAAACACCTCGCCGTCCAGCAGCTTGTCCCGAAGCTTGCCGTTAAAACTTTCGCAGTAACCATTTTCCCAAGGGCTGCCCGGTTCAATGTACTGCGTCTGCACAGACAGATTTGCCAACCATTCTTTTAAAGCTAACGCTACGAATTCTGGACCGTTGTCCGAGCGAATGTTATCAGGTCTGCCATGCGTCAGAAATAAATCTGCCAAAACGTGCATTACTTGCTCTGCACGAATTGTGCGGGCCACATGTAGTGCCAAGCATTCACGGCTATATTCATCAATGACTACCAGCACACGAAAAGATTTGCCATTGGCCGTGCGGCAATGCACAAAATCATAAGCCCAGACGTGATTTTTCCACTCAGGCCGGAGCCGAATGCAGGAACCATCATTCAGCCACAAGCGCTTTCTTGGGCGCTGCTTTGCTGGGACTTTTAAGCCTTCCTGTTTCCAAATCCGTTCTACGCGATTATAGCTGATACCCCACCCGTCTGTCCGCAAGAGGTCGGTCACCGCTCTGTAGCCGTACCGGCCATACTCCGAGGCATAGTTGATCACCGCCTGGCGCACGAGCACTGAAAACTCACAAACAGAGGACGTATACCGTTGAGTAGTCCGATGTTGCCCCAGAACAGCGCATACCTTGCGCTCACTGCTCCCGGTCTGCTCACGGACATACTCCGCACATTGACGACGGCGGGTGGGGCTCAGAAGTTTCCCTTTGCCGCCTCCGCAAGAATAATTTTTTCAAGGCTTAAATCAGCGACGGCTCGTCGCAGCCTAGCGTTTTCCTTTTCTAGTTCTTTCAATCGCTTGAGCTGCTCAGTCCCCATGCCTCCATATTCCTTGCGCCATCGATAATACGTTTGCTCGGTTACAGCAATTTTGCGGCAAGCCAGGGCAATACTTTCGCCTTGTCCCACAAGAACTTCAACCTCGCGAAGCTTGAAAATGATTTGCTCTGGAGTAAATGCTTTGCGACCCATTTGATGCCCTCCATGGCTCCACCTTATACTAACTTTTTAGGCGGACCAGTTTTTTGGGGGCAGGTCAGGTAGTCTCCATAAAAGCGAAAGGGCCGCCATTAGGCAGCCCTTTCACTCGGTGTTTCGATTTTTTCTATGCGGCATCAACATACTTCCACCACAATTTTCTCTGCGGGTTCCAGCGGAAGCCCGAACCGGTAAGCAATTCCTTTTTGGCCTGCGTATTGCCAGTAGCAATGATGCAAGGCCTTCCGTCCTGGGCTGCAACCTGCTGGTAGGTGACACCTTCAAGCGTTGGAAGGCTCTCAAGGTTCGCTGACGGACGATTTGAGGGAGTTGAAATGTTGTTTGTGGTGGATGGTTCGCGTTGTCGCGCTTTTTGCGATTCAGGGGTAATTACGGGCAGTCTGGGACGTGTGGGCGATTTTTTGCCATTTTTAGCCCCTTCGCCATCGTCATCTTCCGTGACCATGCCCAGCATGGCGGTCAGAGCGTAGCGGCGAGCATAAGTAATTGCCGATCCCATGCCCTGCGGGTCGGCTTTGGGTAGCGGCACCACCGCAAGAGAACTTTGCCACTGCCCCGACTCTGCATGTGTCAACTTGGTAACCAACCCAATGGAGTTAGGCTGCTCCACTGGTACAGGATACTGGCACAGCCAGATGCCGTTTTCGATAAGAGCATCACGGCAGGCGTCCATAACGCTGTTGAGGCTGGCGTACCAGCTTTTGGTGAAGGGATTTTCAGCGTCTTTTGCGATAGGTTGCACGGTTCGCTGCACATTAAGCAGAGATTTGGCTAGATCTGTGATGTTTTCTGATTGGTATTGGTTCATATGGGCATCCTCCTTTGATAGCAAAATGACAAAACCCCGCCCAGCTTAGTGCTGGACAGGGCATACAGGTTGATTTGAAGCATTATTCTGGTGCTCTTGAAAGAGTAATATATTCTTAAAGATAAATGAATAACAATCGTAGTCGCTTGGATGCGTTCTCGTTGATGCATCTACTTCATGCCATTTTGGGGTGCATATGTCAGGAGCACTAATTTTCAATGGCATGCTTGGCGAGAATGAGTATTTTAAATAAAGGTTCTTCGTCGTTTGATGTGGAATTCATGAAGCCACTACGACCTGAATCGGGGCCGCAATCAGGTAGACCATGGTGATGAAGTTCTCCACGTTCCGGTATCCTCGGGCCCTGGCCCTTGCCGCCTGGAACAGGCCATTGAAGCCTTCGAGCCTCGCATTGGTGTGCAAGGAATGCCAACGATGAAGGATTCGCGGCAAATGCCTCTCAAAGCTGGCCAATGCTCCGCGCACGGGTTCCAATAGCGGGCAGTCGGCCGCGTACTCGGCGGCATGCTTGAGAAAATGGGTTATGCGCCACTTGGCGGCCTGCTTCGATTCGGCCCGTCGAACCCAGCGCAGAAGTTCTTTGACACGGTAGGCCTTGGCGGTAGCGAAGCCCTGCTCGACGAGTTCCAGGAGAGCACTCTCCTGATTCTGCGTGCGTATTGTCTCGGCGCCCTTGAGTACGGCCCAACGGGTGTGGTCCGGCAGCTTTGACTGCCTGGCCTCAAGCTTTCTGACGTCATCGACGGCCTTGGTGAAGAGTTGGACGACATGAAACCAGTCGACTGTCACCGAGGCAGACTTGAACTTCTGTTCGACGGCGGAGAGGAACGCAGGCGACATGTCGCAAACTACCTCGACGATGTTTTCAGGACAGCCTTCATGGGCTTCAATGAACGCGCAGAACTGAGTCAGGCATTCCTTGCCCTTACCTGGAGTCGCGAAGATCACGGGCCTGTCGGAACGATCCAGGTCAATGAAGACGGTGATGTAATTGTGCCCACGCTTGGACGCGGTCTCATCCAGACCGATGGCCTTGATGTCTTTCAAGTTCAGCGCATTGATGGCTTTGGCCACATAGTGATGGACGATGCGCCACAGGCGGGTATCCGTGACCTCGACATGACGCGCTACGGCATTGACCGGCATCTCTCGAACGAGGCTCATGACAACCTGCTCAAAAAGCAGGGTAAACCGGCTGCCTTCCCTGGCCCATGGGGCTTCGACGCGTCGGATTCCATGTTCCGGGCAATTGATCCTCGGCAGTCGGGCTGTGAGGTAACAGTGATGCTGGAAGAAGTTGAGATGCCGCCACGTGAATTCCTTGAAGTCGTGAGCCTTGCACGCGGCTCCGCACTCGGGACACGGATACAGCGCTCCGCGGTCGGCACCGATCTCCAGGTGGAGCTTGGTTGGCGTATGGTCGGTATCAAGACGTTGGCTCATAACTTTCCAGGGCGGCGTGAGGCCGAGGCCCAAGGCAAAGATTTCTTCAGCTTGCATGGCAGTCCTCCTAAAGGAGGGCTATCCAAACTGATTGAGGTCGGTCAATTCCACATCAAACGACGAAGAACCTAAATAAATTGCAGCAGTTCCATGTATTGGGCTATTTCCTGTGTGGGGTCAGGTGGGCCCTACAAGTCCGAATGAGCTGTGGGCGATGGACTTTGTAAGCGCTGCTCTTATGGATGAACGTCGCATCCGGATTTCCGCACACCTTCTGGGTAGTTGCGGAAGATCTCCTCCGGCGACTGAAACTCGACAAGGCTGTCGAGGGCGTCTCCGGCAAGCTGACCAAGTAGGCAGCCTGGGTCGCGAGATAGCCTGGGGCGATGATCTGGATTTCTACTGCAGGAGTTCATTCATCCTCTCCTGGAAATAGCTTGGGTATTTCTCCATCACCGCCATGGATCCGTCTCGATCTGTTTTCAGTGCCTTCACGAGATCCTTCTTCTGGGTCGCTGCCAGGTTTAGGGATGCGGCGAGATCCTGAGCAATGACCCGGTCCGAAAAGCCAAGCTCGTAAAGGGCAATGGTGGTTTGGGTCGGCAGACCATATTTCAGGTGCTTTTGAAAAAGCTGCAGACGATTGATCAGGTCTCCAGTGCCATCTTGGTCCAGGGTTTCAATGAATTCGCACACAGCGCCTACAACGAGCGCTCCGTCGTAAGCGAGCGTTCCTTCGCAGACATCGACGACATGATCGATTTTGAACTCTCTCCGGCGGGTGCCCCATATCATCTTGGTTTTTCGCTTACAGATGATATTCAGGAGGTCGCTGAAGGGCTTTCCACTGATCCACCCATGCGCGATTTCTTTTAGTACCTCCGGTTTATCGAACTTGGTGAATACGCCACTGTTGATATGCCGAGTAAGCAATGGCCAGGCAAGATCAAGCGCGGTTATTTCATCAACAATCGAAAGCAGACGGTTGGCGTTGGTTTGGACCCATCCCTCGATGGCTTGAGCATCTTGAATACCGTAAAGCGTCCGGCCATAGATTTTACGGCGAGCCGGATCTGTGATGTTTGCAGAGATGTTCCCAGCGAGAAGCTGAAACAACTCGCGGAGATGCTCCTTTTTCTGATCATCAGCCAGGAAGAAAGCAAGCGTTTCTTCAGCCAGTCGAATCACATCTTCTTCTGAAAGACCATTTTCAGATTCATCCCAATGAGATAGCAGGAAGCTCTCGACGGCACAGATTAGGCTGATTCTCCAGGCGATTTGCCGCTCGACACCGTCTCGGGAGAATTTTTTGTCTCCATGTCGTGTGGCTATCCCCGCAGCCAGCTTGGCCACTTCATCAGGATCGGCGATATAGGCCTTGGCAAAATCCAGTGCCTCCATAGTGATGGTATATTTCACGTCATCGCTTCTGATGGGGTCGAAGATCGATAGAAGATTGCTGATGCATGGCTCAGAATTGCGCGGTTCCAAAAGCTCTTTCACTTGGTCCCAGCGCCATTTGTCGTTACGGGCCTTCCGCTTGTCAAAGATCCCCGGATCGGCAAACAGGATGCTGCCTTCGGTATGCATCCCGGCTCGGCCCGCTCTGCCAATGAGGTTATGGAAATCTCGAACCTTGATGCGTTCCATGCCCTGGTAGAC
The DNA here is from genome assembly GCF_053570625.1 of Desulfovibrio faecalis. Taxonomy (NCBI): domain Bacteria; kingdom Pseudomonadati; phylum Thermodesulfobacteriota; class Desulfovibrionia; order Desulfovibrionales; family Desulfovibrionaceae; genus Desulfovibrio; species Desulfovibrio faecalis. Next base: position 1,332,891 of record NZ_JBRBQR010000001.1, on the reverse strand, counting down.
ACTGGTCACGATGAGGTATCGAATCGGAAGGTTTACGCCCTGCGCCAAAGTCGAGGTACAAACCACGAATCGCACAAGGTCATCACGCATGGCATGCTCCACCGCCAGCCGAATACCATGAGGCGTATTGCCATGATGGGAAAAAATGCCATGTGCCGCGCTCTGGGACGCCGGAGCGTCAGCGCCGAGATTCTCGATATGCAGATGTGTTAGCCTCGCAACTTCCTGGGCGTCTGAAAAAATTGACGGCAAGGGCAGCTGTGCACCTCGCTCGATAATATCGACGGCCTTTTCACAGACGCTGGCCGCTGTCGACTTCCGCCCGCAGAAAACAGCGATACTGCCATTCGGGACCAATTTCAGACCGAGGTAAAGTGCGATAGCCTGCCCGTCCGTTTTTTCAGGGAAAAAGCGATCCGTCCTTTCCCGCTTCTTCCTTCCGAGATTGAATCTTTCGATCACCCTCGGAACGAAAAACTCACCTTGTTCGGCGTCACGGCCGTCGACGTACTCGATCTTTCCCAACTGATCGAGCCAGCTCGCAAATCCGACTGATTTGAAAGTCGGAATCAGAGTTGTGCTTTCGACGACATTGGGTTCCCCGTTCAGCCATTCTCCAACAGCCTCGGCGTTGCTGATGACCGCTGAGATCAGCACCTTCTGGGTTCCTTTGGGAATCATGGAGCGTAGTGATGTCAGAAGCAGTTCGTATGTGATGCCTCGGGTGCCGCTGTCGAACTGGTGGCCTTCATCAAAAACCAGCAGGCCAACATGGGCAGCCAGTTCCGGAGCGTGCCGAAGGACGTAGAGTAGCTTCTCGGGGGTTACGACCAAGATCTGTAGGTGCCCCAGAAGTTCGGCAATCTCGAAGTCGGTCTGTAGGGCATCGGATAATTCATCCACCTTGGTGGTTTCGTTGTGGAACGCCTCGACGAGGCTGTTCTTGATCTCATGGCACAGCGCCCGGAACGGGGCGATGATGATGGCCAGTGACACTCGCTCAGCAAGGAACGCGCTTCGAAGGATCAGCTCCGTTGCCTTCGTTTTGCCAGCGCTGGTGGGCATCTGAACGATGGCAGACTCGCCTTTGAGAACATCCGCCTGGCCCAAAAGGTGTTGTGCTGGCCAAAGTTCCTTGATGAACGAATCCTTTTGCAGCGCATGGAGCCATTTGTCGCGGGGCAGCCCGGAATATGACGGTAACGCCTTCCAGGCGGAATTCTCCAACTTTTTCCTCAGAACGGCCGCGATCACATCACCAAACAGAAGCTGCCTGGGTGTGCCGAATTCATAGACGGCGTCCCGTAGCTTCGTGGCCAAATCGAGGAGATTTTCTTCGCCGTTCCCATCCGCAAAAAACTGGAGAATCCACTTTGAAATCCCGTCGATTAATCCGCCGAACGGCCCCTCAGCTCCATCAAAATAAGTTCTCAGATCGGCCTGCAGCAACCAGAGCAACAGGTCCTCCAAACCATCGCCATCCAGGTCCGGGCAGTCACCATCGATGCGCTTCGCCAATACCGATGAGCTCCCAGGCAGATCGCACAGGTAATAGGAAGCAGAGCCCAGAAGCACTAGGTATGGATCAAGTGTTTCGTTCAGCTTTGACTGGAGGTAGGAGTCGAAAAAACGGGCAGAGAAAAGCAGATTGGTTCTCAGTTCAGAGAGAGGGCCTGGATCTGGCGCTTCCCGGTTAATAGCGGCGGCAAGATCACCCAGAAGGGCAATCGAGATGGTGAAGAGCTTATTTGGATGTAGTGATAAATCTATCTCCTGATATTCTTCAGGTACATGGTACTCGATCATTTTAGCTTTTGATCGAGTAACACCCAAAAGACGATTGGATTTTTTATCAGGCCTCATCCGCAGCCCTCCTGTAGAGCTCGTGGACAAGGTCCATCATGTCGGGTCCCTTGATAACCAAGAGGACAAGGCTGTCGTCATTAGGATGAGGAAAAACTTCCTTGGATTTTGCTGACTTGGGAATTTTCCTGCAGTCTGCCGAAGCCAATTCTTCGGCGTCGAAACATTCATCTGAAATGATGGCTGCAGCGCCGTAGGTTTCCTTGTAGGGCATATCTACAGGGCTTTGAAATCTCTCGATCCTTTGGGCCTGTTCGATTTCCTTTTTTTCAAAGAGCTTTTGCTTGATGAAGTTCAGCGATTCATCGATTCGAATGTGATCCTTGGCGGAATCGTTGATGGCATCCTGCAGGCGGTTGATTTTAGAGGCGGAGAATTTTGTCTTGGATTCAAAGACAAACAACACGTCCTTGGTGGAGACTTCGCCGTTTTGTTTATGAAATCGGAATCCAATGACATCGCTGCCCTTGGGCGATTCATCTCGAACAACCTTTGATGACCACCGTACCCTGGGTACCCAGTAACCGAGAAGCGATTGCAGGTAATCGGAAACCAGAATTTCCCCAAAATCTCCTGCCCTGATTCCTGGGCCGAGTTTGGATGTTCTGCAAGGGAACTTGATATTGGTCAGATAATCCGGTCGCGGACGTTTGCCCCGAAGGAAATCGATATCTGTATCCAGACAGTAATGATTCCGGAAGTGTTTCGCCCAGGCCGAAAGCACGGCCTCGTCGTTCTCATGACAGAACTCCCAGACCTCGACATTCTTGCCGTCGGCGGTCTTCAGTCGTTCGCCGGTGTCGACCAGCCATTTAGTGTGTTCCGAAGTCCAAGGCATTCACGTCCCATCCCTGATTTAGTTGCCCTTCAATTTCAACAGCTCATCGTCCAGTCCGTAGCGAACCACGTCGATCCGGTCGCTGCGTTGTGAAACAAAGTCACCAGTCATCACGGGAAGCTGAAATGGGAAGAATGCCGGGTTGCTTAGAATCACCCCCAACGTACCCTTGGCCTCCGGGGTGGCCAGGAGTGCGGACTCGAGCATTAGGACGGTTAGATTTGGCTCGGCAATGCTCACAGGAGCGGGTTTCTCATAGCAGCCCTTGGCCTCGGAATCATTCAGGGCTCCCCAGGCGACAAAGGAGCGGATGACGAACCGGGCATAGCGGCTTACAGTTTGCCGGTCGCCATATTGTTCCTTCAGGCGATTGATGATCTGCGTCTGCGTGACCTGATCCTGCAAGGCCAGCAGACGGCCGGTCTGCCGGGCCACATTGAACCAGAAGGGATAGACCGCCGAGATCATCCCCCAGTGAACCGCCAGGGCCATGGACGGGTTTTCCCGCAGAAACGCCAGCGAGGCATCCCGGAATGGAATCAGCTCGGGGTCAGGAGAGACCCAGATCTTCATCAGGTTGTTGACGACAAAGGTCCGGGTCTGATCGCTTCGCTCGCCCTCGGAGCCGTTGCCTTTCCTATCAGCGAGGAACTCATGCAGCTCCTGGCGGATGGTTTTGGCCTCGAGCCCCGCCAGCAGCAGATTGGCTGCTTTCTGCATCCACTCGAAACGGATCGCCTGCTTGATGCCGATGGCTTCATGTCGTTTACCCATCACCGTGTTCTCCTTTCAAACTTCACAAGGGGCACGATGACTTCTTCGATGGCTACACCGCCGTGACCTACGATGGCATCTCCCGGGTTCACAAATGCGTCGTGGCCACCGGCTACCAGGGGGAAATAATCTGCAGGCAATCCAACCGGCTGCCACTCGTGGGCAAACGGGAAGGCCCCAGCCACCTGAGCGCGGAGTTCCGGCGTGGGATAGACACGAACCCGCTCGCCGCGAGTTTCGGCAATCACACCTTCAGATGGGCGGCCTTTGCCGTCGCATTGGATGTTGCCGTGATCGGCCGTCAGCCAAACCTCATAGCCGTATTCCAACAATTGTCCGACCAGCTCAGCCAGGAACCCACCCTGGCACCACTGCTTGATCTGGTTGTGCATCCCGGCCGAGCCGAGCTGCATGCCGTGCATGATCTTGTCGACCTTGTCCACGACCAGCCCCACCACCTTGGTTTTCCCGGGGTGGATTGCGGAGTCGAGGACGCCCGCAGCATCACCATCGCCAAGGCCGCGCTGGTAAGCGACATCCAGCCGGGACAGGCCATGGCCTTCCCAGAACTGCTTCCAGAGTTTCTCTTCGCTGTTGGTCGAGTTGATGGATGACGGAAAATAGAGCGGCGGCTTGCTCGAGAAGATCGACTGCCGCGATACCGAGGTCAGCGTCGGAATCCAGGCGAAGGTCGCGGATTCGCGCATGACCAGATTGGCATCCTGCTTTTGCAGAAGCTGGCGGATGGTCACCCACTGGTCCAGGGCCAAGCCATCGACTACGATCAGCGCGGCACGGCTGCTACCGGCGTCCTCGATATCCCGAGCCAGGCGGCGTGGCACATGGTGGAGCATGGCTGGATTGGTCGGCGGTAGGTTGATCAGACTGGAGTAGTGGTCCGTCAGCCAACCGGCAAAGGTCGTGTTCAGTGCATCGCCGATTTTCCTGAGCCGGGTCCGATACTCGATGTTGTTGCCGCAATGAACCAGCGAAGAGAGTTCGGCCCATTTCAATGCAAAGGCAGTCCAATCAGAGTAACGCGCTTCCGCAGTGGGCAGTTCCTTTTCGACAAGGTGAAACAGGCGGGAAATCCGCAGCTCGTCATCGTCCACACCGGAGGTGGCGATGCCGCTACGGACCCAGGACCCGGCATCCACTTCAATATCTGTGGCCTCGACTGGGGTGAGTTTCCCCTCCAGGAACAGGTTGTCGATGTAGACCTTGATGTCCTGATGGTCGAACGGCAAGCGGTCAGGGCCGGGATACTTGAGGCCGTATTCCGGCGAATCTTCCCGCACCTGATTGGCGCTACCCAGCCTGGAAAGAAATAGCGGCCAGCGTTCCTGTAAAAAGGCGAAGAAGGCGTCACCATCCGGAACGATTTCAAAAAGCGGCCAGCCTTTGAACCCATCAGGGCCTTTGAGAACTTGAATAAGCCGCTCGGTCAGCATCTGTGGGAGCCGAAGTTTGCCATAGTGCAGACGGAGCAATAACTTTAGTAGCTCGACGTCATTGTCTATAGAGTCAAGGGGAAACTTAAAAACAGAGCGGAGAATGAAATCCTTGGAAGCATTGTCGCCCATGCGATCAGGCGGCGACTTGCGCTGGGCCTCGAATAACGCGTCCAGCAGGCTCCGGTCGAGCTTCTCGATGACCGGGTAGCTCAGGTTGGGGAAGAGATCCCCCAGGTTGAACGACAGCTTCCGGCCTGCCTGGAGCAGGTCATAAGGCAGGGATTCCAGCTCCGCATTCTGCAAGCGGAGGACAACCACCAGATCGGTGTGCTCACCCCGGTCCCAGATAGAGCGGTACTTGGACTCATAGGCGTATCTGAATTCGACCGGGTCACTGAACTCGATCAGATCGAAGCCGCGCCCGCGAAGCTCCAAGGCCAGCTTTTCCTCGGTCAGCAGGCAATCCGGGTCTGCGACCAGGGTCAGCTTGCTGACGTTGGGCACAAAGTCGTTCAGGATGGCGTCTCGCCAACTACTCATTGAGCGCCTCCCTTGATGATCCGCAGCATCAGCAGCGGCCGGATTTCCGGCACGATCAGCCTTGCCGATTGCAGTTCATGCCGCCACTCGGATTCGTCCGCATCGCAACGGGACAGTCTGAATTGCCGCACCTCCGGCAGTCCAACCCGTTCGATGGCCTTGCGGCGCGAGGCAAAAGAGACGACTCCACGTTCCTCCTCGCGAGCCACAGAGGCGAGGTGCGCCTGCTGCAGGGCGTCGAATAGCTCCTGTCCGGCTTGCTCTGCTGCTTCTTGCAACCGCTCATGGGCGATGATGGATTCGTCCTGGCCGAGGGTGGCCTGCACCTGGGCTTCCGCTGTCTGCAGCGCATCCCAGATATGCCGGGCCGTGGGCAGAAACAGTTTGCCTTCCTCGCTCAGGAACACGCTGACATAGCCGCGCCGCACCATGGGGATGCGCAGGAGATGTGTCTTCTGGTGCATTCCGGCCTGAAGGCGGATCTCAAAGAGTCCCCAGAGACCGGAGATGCTGGCTGGCAGACCGCTCACGCTTACGCATGGCAATGGCTGGCCAGCCGCGATCTGCGGCAGGTTCAGGGCCAGCCCACGGACACGGCTGTTTTCAAGATTGAGCAGGGTTGCGTCGGTGAGTCGATCCGCTTCCCGGGCATTGAACACGGCCTTGCGATGTTCCTGGCCGTCCGGCCAATTCAGATCCCACCAGGAGCGCTTGCGGCTGGCCGCGCCGCCGTGAGAGTTGAGATAGCCGACCGTCATCCGTTCCACCCAGTGAGGCAGCGGATGGGAACGCAGACGCTCAGCCGCCTGCACATCCGGCTCTTCGGAAATGCCATAGATGGCGGAGGCCTCGCGCACCTGCTGAATCTCATCACGAAGCCGAGACACCGTGTGATCGACGGAGGTTTCGATACCGTCAGGATTGAGGATGGCCGAGGCGAACACATCCTCGAACAGCTCACCGGCTTGGGCGGAGTCGAGTACGTCGCCGGTCTTGTCGATGCCGAACTCGTCGAAGATTACCGAGAGCTTCTGCTCCAGCACTTCGCGAACGCGGAACTCGACCGAGTCCTCGAACACGAAGTTGATTGCCCGCACCCTCTTGGGCTGCCCGATACGATCCACGCGGCCGATTCGCTGTTCCAGCCGCATCGGGTTCCAGGGGATGTCGTAGTTTATGATGACATGGGCGAACTGCAGGTTCAGACCCTCACCACCCGCGTCGGTGGAGACCAGCACGCGGTGCGATTTGCGGAAGGCATCCTGGGCCTGCTTGCGTTCCTCCATATCCATGGAGCCGTTCAGGGTGACGACCGATATGCCCCGGGCTTCCAGAAACTCCTTCAGCATCTGCTGGGTCGGCACGAACTCAGTGAAGATCAACACCTTCAGGTCCGGCTCGTTTTCCTCGGCCTGCAGTTCGTAGATCCACTCGATCAACGCCTCGGCCTTGGCATCCGGTCCAGCCTGTTCGCAGCGAACCGCCGCATCAAGCAGGGTCTCCACATGGCTGCCTTCGCTCTGCAGAGCCGACACGTGGGATTTCAGCAGCTCATCGAGCAGCTCCTGTCCGTCCATGTCGTAGAGCTCGGCCATTTCATCGTCTGGGCTTTCCGATCCCTCCGTGCCGTTTTCCAGCTCCGCCAGGCGCAGACTGGCCTGCTGTTCACCTTCCTTGAGTGCGGCAAGTCGTCGTTCCAAGGTGGTGCGGATCGCCCGGGTGCTGGAGACCACCAGGCGCTGCATCAGGATCATCAGAAAGCCGATGTGGCGCTTCTTCTCGCGCAGGGCCTGGTTGTAGCCCTCGCGCACGTAGTCGGTCACCGCTTCGTAAAGAAGCTGTTGCAGGTGATGACGGCTCTCCCAGGCCACCGGGGCCATCTGCGTGCGCCGGGGTTTGAAGAGCGGCTTGCCGTCGGCATCGATGGCCTTGCGTTTTTCGGTACGGATGACATACGGTGCCACCCGCTCGCGGGAGACGCTGTCCATGTCCGGAAAGGCGTCGTCATCCAGCAGGTTCATCAGGCGATGGAAGGCATCGGTCTTCCCCTGGTGGGGAGTCGCCGAAAGCAGCAGCACATAGGGCGCGGCCTCCGCCAGGCCCTTGCCGAGTTTGTAGCGGGCGACCTGATCGGTGCTGCCGCCCAGGCGGTGCGCTTCGTCCACCACCACCAGATCCCAACCGGCGGTTATCAGATCCTCGAACCGGCTGCGGTTGTATTCGACAACGCGCTCGGCGGTCCAACCGCGCCGCTTGTCCATGGGCTTGACCGAATCCAGGGAGACGATGACCTGATCGAACATCGACCAGGCTGAGTTCCGGTGGCCAGCGCCTTTTCCAAATTGGGGAGCCAGACGTTGCAAGGTGCCGATGTCGTCGCCCAGCACGAGCTGGAACTGCTCATTGAAGTGGGTCTGCATTTCCGCCACCCACTGGGTAGCGATGCCCTTGGGAGAGACGACCAGGATTCGCCGAACCAGCCCGCGCAGTTTGAGCTCGCGCATGACCAAACCGGCCTCGATGGTCTTGCCGAGGCCCACTTCGTCGGCCAGCAGATAGCGAACGCGGTCACCGGAGATAGCCCGGGACAAGGCGTGGATCTGATGCGGGAGCGGGATGACGTTGGACTCCATGGGAGCCAGCAATACATGGCCCTCGGTGGCGCTGGTAGAGCCTTCGAGCACCTCGGCCACCTTGGCTGCGGCCGCCACATAGGCAATGCGCCCGGCCTCGATCTCCGGCTGCAGGTCGGCACTCAGCGGCCGCAAGGCGGAGCGGGGCACGCGCACCACCGCGTCCTGGTTCGGCAACCAGACACGGCACACCGTCTGCCCCCACAAGGTCTGTTCTTCGATGACCTTGCAGGCGCTGTTATGAACGGTGCTGTATTGCCAAAGCGACTCCATCCGCTAATTACCCTCTACCTTGATCTGTTGCCTGCTGAATCTGAATTGCAGGTGCAATTCGAGTTCGGATTTCGTTGTAAACAGCGATGTCGACGCCCTCGGCTACCTCCAGCGACACGGCCAAACCATACGCGACAGGGCTCTGGAATTTTCCAGCGTCCTCACGGCAGTTCACTTTGATTTCGATAACTTCCCCGTCGATGAACGGTACCGCCCTCTGGCCTTCGAAAACTTCGTGCTGGACTGTTCCGCGCCGCACTGCTCGCCAGCCGTCAGTCCCGCTGCAGCTTTCTTTTCTATCTTTGGCTGGCACAACTCCGCCTACCTCGAACCACAGGCTTGATGTTCTGTACTTTTGCGTTCCTGCAGAAATTGGTGAAAGCCATGCCATGGTTACGGTCAGGCGTCGCCATTCAGGCCGGGAGCCCAGAGAAGGCGGCAGCGGCAATCTGAAAACATGGGCTTCACCATCCAAAAGTTGCCCAAAGCCCAACAAGGAGGCTCTCTGCTCCGTACAATCCAGAACGCGATCTACCTGCGGAACGCCATACCCCATCCATCTGCTAACAAGTCCACTGATCTGTCGATTATTCTCTGGCGTGCGCAGAAGTTCGCCGATTTGAGTGCCAATATCTCCCCACGCGCATCCATGAACCAGCATGGCCTTCAACAGGGGTGCTTCACATGCTCGCGCATCAACATCTGTAGCCTGCTCAGCGAATATTTGCTGAAGCGAGTCGTAACAAATACCAGCAGCACGACTCATCAATGCAGCGGCATTGCTTGTTCCACAGGAATAGGCAATACCTTCGAGACTCCCAGATTGCCGGGCAGGAATAGCGGTTTTGTTTCCTGGCGGAGTATTCCGGATTGATGGTTCGACCGGCTTTATGACGTAGTTATCCCGCCGTGAAGACCGGAGATCTTCCTGGTACAGGACCCTGCCTCCCGGGAAGACGATATCCGGCTTAATCGCCCTTCGATAACCACTACCGAACGCTGAAACTGGGCTCGGCAAGAACTGCAGAAACGGGTTGAATCGGTTATTGACCACCCCAAAGTGAGATGAATCGTATTGAACTGAACCAACCGTCAGCCCATTGATACTCTCGGCTGGAGAAAGAAGCTTGCGATTCCTGGCATCAGAAAATAGTGCTTTAACAACGGCTACTTCTTGTTCTTGTGGATCTGAAGATTCAAATTCGGTCCGCGAAATCCCGAGTTGTATGGCGTCTGACTGATTCCCGGCGCTTACAACAAAAAGCACACCATAGATGAGGCTGAGCCAATCCAGTAGCCTTGCTACAGGACTCATGGACTGCAGGAACTGTCTGTAGGGATCACCAATCGATAAATTGACCACCCTTACAGAAGGGGCTACCGGACCTTCTGTACCATCACCTTCAAATAGCCTTTTCACAGATCGGTGAATCAGGTCCACTAGCAGGACGTCATCCGGAATGTGTTCACGGCGAGGTGTCCGAAAATCATTTGGAATCGGCTGCATAATCGGGCGCACATACACTGGTCGCCCTAATGGCCGCAGCCCATCATTAAGGTCGCCGTGGACGATCAGAGACGCCATTGATGTGCCATGCACGCGCTCATTGGCGTTATAGCTGTTTTCTATATCGTCTGGGTCGTCGACGATCAGTCTTCCATTCAGAAGTCGATGATTCGCCAATGGGAGCCCATCCAAGACCGCAATTACCGGCTCCCCATCCGGCAGCGAATGTTCTTCAAGATCGGAATAGACTGCCTCGTCTTCGAGAAGGCCATCGCCAGCAAGCATCTGCCCGACAGGTCGAAAGAACATGACGCTGTCACATTTCACCAGCTCCGTATTCGGATTATCGACAACGGCCTGGATGGCATTGGCGGGCAATTCGGCCAAAATGCCATGATAGGCAATACCATCATGCAGTGACTCAGCCAAAACCTGCCCGCCTAGCTGCTGAATCAGGTTTGTAACGATTGCTGAGCCTTGCCGTCTCTTCTCTTCACTGTTTCGATACCAAAGCTCGACTTCAAACCGGATAAGCCTGCCGCCGTCATGCTCCAGATCTTCTCGCCAAGCATCAATCACCCCGGTCTCCAGAAGCCTGTCTTTGACGTCCCACCGGCGAATATCTTTCAAGCGCAGAAATACATCACGAAACTTTGTGAGCCCACCGTCGAATTTCTGTTTTGGGTCGTCCTGGTCCGTATATCGACGCCACATGGAGAGCATCTCATCCAGAGCTCTCTGATTCGTCATAACCATGTATAAACGGCCACTCAGCTCCTTCTCCGGATGCTTTTCATCGAAGAAGTCCTGATCGGGGCCTATTTCGTCGATCTCAAATTCACCCATCCACTCAAAGCCATCAATGCACTTCACAGCATTGGCGAAATCTTCGACGCTCCCGATGGTTTCCATCACAAGAACCTGTTCAGGGTCTATGCCCGTCACAGCTTGCTGGATCTCGATGTTACGGGCGCGAACAGCTTCTTGTAGCTGAGTAAATTTTGGAGCCAGTCTTTCCCCTTGCCGAAAATGTGTCGGCAGATGCGGGCGGCCACCTCCGCCGCCAAGATTCGACTTGGAAGTAACCTCAGGCGTCGGAAAAAGGAGTAGTGGGCGTTCAGGCATCCTTTACCTCCGGCTCATCCTGTTGCGCTACGGTGACTGATCTGGCGGACCAGCTTTGGAGGGTTTTGGATACGATATCCTTCATGTCGGCATTCGGTTGTTCGAGCACATACTGGCGGAACACGGTCGTGCCGAACTCTTCGACTTCCGCGAAATTCGATCCTTGGAGACGTTTGGCCAAAGTGCCAGGTGCGTATCCCAGTGGGATCTTGATCCGACGTTCGAACTTTTCAAACCACTCTGTCAGGCGAGCCCGGGTTGGACCGGGTAGCGTCATGCGGACCTGGAAGCGCCGCCACACCGCACGGTCCAGCAGTTCGGCATGATTGGTTGCCCCGATGACCATGACATGGCTCGGCAGGTTGTCGATCTGCATGAGCAGCGAACTCACCACGCGCTTGATCTCACCGGTCTCGTGCAGGTCGCCGCGCTCCTTGCCGAGGGTTTCAAACTCGTCGAAAAAGAGGACGCATTTCCGAGTGGAAGCGTATTCGAACAATTTCTTAAGGCGGACAGCGGTCTCGCCCAGGTAGGTGCCGACGATGCTCTCATAGCGAACCACAAGCAGTGGGACCACCAGTGCTTCTGCAATAGCCTCGGCCAAGGATGTCTTGCCATTACCCGGAGGTCCAATTAGAAGCACGCGGTTGCGGGGCTCCAGGTTGTAAGACCTGAGCAGATCGGTCCGGTGCTGCTCCTGAATCAGGCTCTGGCAAATCTGCTGCACCTCATCCGGGAGGATCAGATCGGACAGCTTTCGCTGGGGCATGACCTCATGAAACAGGTTGCCCATGCGCTGATCCAGCATCGGGCCACCGCCATTGGTTGCGGGGCGTTCAACCGGAGCGGCATTGAGTAACTCCTCGAGTTTCTCGGCCAGCACCTTGTGCTGCTTGGTCCGCTCTTCGGCGATGATCGCCTCGACGACCTTTCTAAAGCTGGCCTTGTCGCCCCGTATGCCGGATTGGACAAGGCGAATTAGTAAATCCGCTCTTGCCATTATTCGCCTCCCATTCTTGTTACTGCCTGGTCGTACCACATCAGCAGCTTGGGATCTTCTTCCAGGACGTTGTTGGGGATCTTGTCGGCTACGGCGACGATGACGGCATAGTCGCGCTCCTGCCAGGCTTTCTTAAATCCGGCGCGGACAGCTTCCAGGCGGAAGACCTTGAGCTTTTTCTTGACCTCTTTGTATTCCTCGAACTCCTTGAGCAGCGCCTTCTCGCGCAGCTTCTCCAAATCGCCTGCCTTGTTGGGATCGGGCACGTACCAGCGGTCGCGGGCCTTGGCGACCAGAGTTGGGTCATCCTTGGGCAGGTTGCGCAGCTCTTTCCAGTTGGTGGAAAGGTAGGCGTGGATCTGCTCAGGCACTGGGCCTTTGCCGTCGAATTTGATGAAGTTTTGTTCTAGCAGCTCATCCAATTCGAGGAGCTTTTCTGTCTTCAGCCACCCGCCAATTTCTTGCATGAACTGAGGCTTGAGTTCACCTGATGTTTGAGGCTTCTTGAGCAGTTGCTGCCTCATCCATTGGATGGCGGTATTTTCGTCAGTAATAAATAACTGTAGCTGCAGAACCTCGCGTATAGTCATTCTCTTTCTATCGTATTCTGCAATTTGATCTGGTAGAAAATACATGCCATCACGCTCAGAGAAGCGCTGGTTAAGGCCCTGATAAAACTCGGCTGCAGACAAAGGAACGGCCACTCCCCTTTGGACGTGAAATGCAACCATTCGGTCAAACAACAGAAAGTTTTGCCGCTCAGAAATGATTTCAACTTTCCCATCTTTGGAAACAAAAACAGGAAGCTGGTTGAGGTGCGTTCTGATGAAATCCCAAACCACATCTTCGGTTCCTGCTCCAATCTCAAATTTCTTTTCTAATCCATCTGTTGGTTTATATGCGGATATAACAAGGTCTTGATCAATGGCCCCAGCTCTATTTACTGCATTGAAAGACCGCTGCTGTTTATTGAGCACCCGAACATCTGCGACAACAAGCCCAGAAGACTCTATTGCCTGCTGTATCGCGCTCCAAACTGCATTCTGACTATTATGAAATTCGATGGTGATCCATCTCCCAGGCTTCAGAACACGAGAGTAAGTTCTAAAGGCTCCTAGCATCATATTCGAATAAAATGCTAAATCCTTCTTGTGGACATAGTTCAGAACACAATCGCTATCGACAGAGGTCCTTGTCTTAAGCCATGCCTCTACAAACATGTTCAGCTCTGCATATTGCAATGATTCTCCAAAAGGCGGATCTGTAAATATGTAGTCAATTGAACTGGCTGGGTAATTTCTGAGATCGACAACACTTTGGGTGGATACGGTCGCAGCCCGGTGAGTTTCTACTGAAAGAGACTTCAGCTTTTTGATCTTCCTCTTGAGAACATCAAATACATTTCTCTCAAGGTGAAGAGAGGGCGTAAAAAGAGTGCCCGAGACGCCACCGCCTCCTCCGAAATAGCCTTGTTTTCTCGAAATGTAGTTATTGATCGCGGTTAAGCAGAATCTGAAAAAGGCGGTTCTTCTGTGTGAAGAGAGTGTTTTCCCCCACAAGTGTCCATAAACAAATAAGGATCGCTTTGTGTACATATGAGCAACATGCGATAGCCCAGATCCGTTTATGAGTTTGTTGGTCTGACGACCTGGGAAAAATTCATCCGAAGGAATGCTTGGCCAGTGACGTCCTTCAAACCTTAGATCAAATTCTTTTCGATCCTCGGGCGTAACCGAGAACGTCTTTCTTGCCGTTCCCTGCTTTATTGTCTGCTCGACTAGAGCAAACTTGGGTGTGCTTACCATTTTTCCAAGCACGGGGTCGAACTCAGATGTAAATGGCCTTTCCAATTTTACCGCGCCAGAAGATTTCGACGCTGCTTTTCCTACTATCGTTCCGCAATCAGGGCATGGGAACGATCCTTCCATCTTTCCATCTTTTAACGCAGCTTCCCAAAAAATGAACTCATGCGAACAGTTAGGGCAAAGGAATACATCTGACCAGACGGCACTGAGCACAGTGCCTTTTTGCTGTCCCTGATAGAGCCATTTGAGTTCTTTTTCGGCACTCTCAATAACCTTTAGTGCTTCAGTAGCAAAAGAAGAGAGGGCGGAAAGGTCTGAGTAATTACTTGAAATAAACGTCGCAGCAGGTGAAAGGTCATTTAAAAAGGCTTTTCTCTCTCCCTTGGTAGAGAACGGTACCCATACCTTCTTACCTTCGCTATCAATCTCTTCCTGCATAATCGTTCCATCGGGCTTGATTTGATAACCGAGGGACGATATTTCGCCTTTATCACCACACATCTGTGCGGCAACACCTGCCATACCAGTTCCACAGAAACCGTCGAACACAATATCTCCAGGCTTTGTGTAGTGGAGGATGTAACGCATGATGGCTTTATGTGGGACCTTTGTATGGTATGTGTGGGCGTTGTATATAGGGTCGTTTTTGCCTTCGCTCACATCGGCCGCGAACGGCTCACAATGGTATTGCCCAATAGATTCAGGCTTCTGCGCCTCCCATTCGGCGATGAAGTCGGCGATCCACGGGTTCGGGCAGGCGGTGTAGTAAGGCGGATCGCTCAGATTCAGGATGTCCTCGTCGCTGCCGATGGGAAAGCCTTCGATCTTGCGGAACTCCGCGTCTTGCAGCTTCTTGCGCAGCTCTTCCGTAAAGTGGGCGCGGCGGGCCTCGTCGTTCTCAAACGTCATGCCGAGACAAGTCACCGGGCCGGAGGGCTTCTGCGGCTCTTCAAGCAGCGAGTCGAACAAACTGGTTTCTTTCATCTTCATAATCCTTGCTGGCGTCTTGTTTCTCAGCTTGGTCACTTCGCGAGTGACCAAGCTCGGCGGAGTTGGTCACTCGCTTAGTCACTCTTATTCCATGACGATCCGCACCTTGGCCGGGTCCTTGCCCTTGGTGAGCTGATCGATGTACTCCTCAAAGCGTTTCTTCATCTCCGCCGGGGTGGCCGGACCGTCGGTGACCTGCAGGGCCTGTTGCAGCTCCTGCGCCTTGACGGTGACCTTGACCAGGCCGGAGAGCACTTCCTTCAGGGCGTGAACAAAGTTGCTGTCCAGCGGCACTGGCAGTTCCTTCGACTTGATGAAGGCTTCCAGGGGCTCGCGGTCGTCGATCTTCAGCAGATCCATGTTGGCCTGGGTGATCGGGTCCTCCAGGTTGCTGAGGATGGTGGAGGTCCAGGCCGCCACCATGGCGTCGAGCTGGGTGTCCATCTGGTCGATCATCTGCGAGCCTGCCGCCGTGCCGGTTTCGACCGAAGGCCGGAATCCACAATGCGGGCAGATGGGCGAGGCGTCGAGGTTTTGCTCGGTCAGGGCGAAGCAGCTCTTCAGCCCGGCCAGGCGGTTCTGATAATCAGTGAGCTGCTGTCGGGGCATCAGATCGATACCGGCCAGCTTGAGCAGGGTTTGCAGGCGCTGGTCGTTGAGCAGACCCGCCTTGCGTTTGTCGTCGTTCACGCCCAGCCGGGCCTTGGTGTGCAGGCCGATGTAGGCGACGGTGTAATCCTTCTTCAGCTTCTGCAGCTTGGCGCCTATTCCGGAGAGGGGGCTCTGGGACTGGCTGGCCAGCTCGGTCAGGTCGGCCTGCTTGAGGGCATCCAGCACATCCTGTCGGGTGGTCTTCATGCGATCCACCCAGTCATGCTCGGCGGGCAGCACTGCCTCGGCGGTGGAGAGCCAGGACGCCGTCGGGCTGTGGTCCATGATGAACTCGCGCAGGGCGTCCAGCTCATCGAGCGCCTTCACGGCCTTTTCATGGGCTAGCACTTCGGGTGCGCTGTAGCGGAAGTTCTTCAGCTTGCCCGGCGAGGAGTAGGCCTGGAGCGATTCAAAGAATCCCTTGGCCTCGTCCAGTCCGCTGGCCTGGCTGGCCAGGTCGGTGCCCGCGAGCAGGTCCAGGCCCCAGAAGGAGAGCCCTTCACGCAGGGTCTGCTGGGTCATGACGATGCGTTTGACGATCTTGCCCACCGCCTGCTGCAGGTTCTGCACAGGCTCGTCCTTGCCCTGGGTGACGAGCTGGGCCATGCCCGGCGTCATGCCAAGCAGTTCGAACAGCGCCTTGAGCGCAGGCAGGTTCCATTCCTTGGGCTGTTCCAGGTGCTTGAAGCGAACCAGCTCGTCCATGCCGGTCGCGGCAAGCTGCTGCAACCCGGTGGCGTCGAATTTCTTGCCCGGGATGGCGAGCACGATGTCGCCGGAGTAGACCAGCGCCGCCACCAGGACACTCACCCATTCCGGCTCCAGACGCGAACCGCCCGGGTTCATGTACTCAAGGCCGTGGTCGTCCTGGATGATCTCGCTGCGGTTGACCACCTGGCCGTGCCCCTTGGCCTTGACGGCATCGAGGATGAACTTGGTGTACTTCGATTTGTAGGGATCGATCTTCTCGCCGTCGAGCAGCTCCAGGGCGTCCAGCACGGCGGTGGCCTGCTTGGTGCGGTTCTGCCCGGCGATGGCCCGCAGGGCATCCTGCGCGGCCTGGGCGCGGTTGTTGCCGGTGATCAGCACCGAAAAGAACGGATAGTCCGGGGCCTGGTTCTCGAAGTTCGGGGCCAGGCAGACTCCGGCGATGGTGTTCACCAGGTCGCGGAAATTGATGGTCTCGTGGGGCGACAGGCCGGACAGGTCGCGGATCGATTTGCCCTTGGCCCATTCGGTCATGGACTTGGCGCGGCCCTGATAGGTGACCTCGAAGGCATCGCTCATGTGCTTCTGCAGCCACTGGACCAGCTTCTTCAGGAAGCCGTTGGCCTTCGATTCATAGGTGGCCTTGGCGTGGCCCGATGAGGTGGCGGCAAGGTCCAGGGCGGCCGCATAGCTCTTCAGCGCGGTCTGGAATTCCTCGTCGGTGCCTTTCAGGCGGAAGAAGACTTCGTCGTTGACCTTGTCGTCCTTGAAGCGCGGCGGATCGTTGGGCTGGATGAAGTAGAGGTAAAAGTCCCGCTGCGGCACGGCGGTGGAGCGCTCGTTGGGAGCGCCGAAAAAGAGGTAGCCGGTACGGGCGGCCTTGTGCTCCTGCCAAACCAGTTCGTGCTGCCAGATCTTGTAACCGGTCACGTAGGTGGCGTCCTGGCATTCCATGACCCGCTTGAGCGCCTCGTAATAGAAACGGTCGAGCTGAGCCTGACCCAGGCTTTCAGCCCGCTTGTCGATCAGGGCATCGAAGTCGTCGGTCTTCTTCAGGTCCAGATAGAACTGTCGGTTGTCGGCATTGAAGGAGATGAACTGGCCGCTGACTGTCTTGTGTATCTCGCGCAGGACCGTTTCCACATGGGTCTGGAGATCCTTGTCGGGTTCGTCGCTACCCAGCTCGGCGATCAGCGGATCGAACAGGCAGAGGCGGTCGCGCAGCTCTTCGGCTGATGCGCCCATGGGGGCATAGATGTCGCCGGTGGTGAGGCGGTGGACGGACAGCGCATGGATCAGGCGCAGCGCCATCGGCTTGTATTGCTTGCGGGTGATGGCGTTCTCGATGCGGGATTCCAGCACCTGGCTGCAATCGATAACCGCCCGGATCTCGGGAATGGCGCGGAACGAGGCGTTCTGCTTGAGCGTGTTCCAGTAGCTGTCGAAGGCGATCAGGCCGGGCTCGTCTTGCGGCACATCCTTGCCGAGGATGCCTTTCATGCCCATGGACAGGGTCTTGAGCACCTCGCGCTTTTCCACCACGGTGACGCGTTCGAAGGTGTCGATGTAATCGGGATGCACTGGGAAGAGCCGGACAAACTCGTCCATGCGCTCGTTGAGCCCGCCGTAATATTTGGCAAAGGGCATCAGGTAGTCGCGGATCTTGGCTTGTTGCTCGGTGGTCTTCTTGAGCAGACGCTCGGCCACGACGAATTTCACATCGCTGCGGGCAATGAGGATCTGCTCGAAGCGGTCCTTCACCCGGCGGATGCTGTCGGCGACAAAGGCGAAGCGCGGGCTGTCGAAAATGGCTTCCTGGACACCGGCCATGAAACGGAAGCGCAGATCCTTACAGATCTCGCCAATCTCACGGAGGAAGTTCAGGTCGAGAATCAGTTCCTGATCCTTGCGAGTACGCAGGTAGTCGAGCAACTCGTCGACCACTAGCAGCAGGCCGTGTTCGGGGAAGACCTCGCCGAACTTGGCCATCATGTCCTCGAAGGCCCGCTTGTGGCTGGTGATGGTCCCGGCTTCGGGGAACACATACTCCACACCGAGTTTTTCGAGATGCTCTTCCAGTTCGGCCACCAGGATGTCGCGCAAGGACATGGTGGTGGCCCCGATCTCGGTACGGATGACCTTGAACCGACCTGCGATCTGAGAGGCTGCATCGCGGACACCGGCGTGGTTCAGCCCTTCCAGCAGGGAGGCATCTGCGGCAAGACTGGAGACCACCGACATCAAGTGCGACTTACCGGTGCCGTAGTTACCGACGACCAGCAGGCCTTTGTTGTCGACCGGCTGGTCGAACTGCATCTGAGGAATGACAAGCTGGGTGAGCCGTTCGGCCATTTCCTCGGAAATGACATAGGTGTTTACGAGGGTGTGCGCGGCGCTGGATTTGTCCGCGTCTCGTAATTGAACGACCGACTCAATCGGATCGAACTGGATAAGGTCTCCGTATTTCATGCTTGTCCTGCCTCTCTATTGTTTTTTGCCGAATCGACCGTGGCCGTACCATCCATGCCCACAATCAGCGCATCGACCGAGTCATAGCTGCGGTACTCGGGATGGCCGGTTTCGGCGTACAAAAGCCTCCCGGAATTCACAATTCCGTTCCACGAAGCCACCACGGCCCGGTTTCTCGAAATGGACTGCAGCAGGCGCAAGGGGTCCTGCTGGAGATCCTTGTCGAAGAGGATCTCGAGATTATCCAGCACCACTGGTGATTGGGCATGGTCCGCGATCTGATCGAGAATGCCCGGCAACCGAAGCGACCGCTGCTTTGCCGTCAGCTCCAAGAGTTCGCTGGAAAGCGCCAGATTGACGTTGACGACGGATGAGCCGACAGTCTCGGCCAATTTTCGAAGAACTCTTGTCTTGCCTGAACCGGTTTTACCTACCAGTAGAATCAGGCGGTAATAGAGACCTTCAACAGCCTGGATGGACTGTATTAGTGTATTATGAATATTTTCAGTCATATATTTCTTTCTCAGTAGAGTCTATTGATTTTTTTGTCAGTACCATTATTAAGCCCCGAGTTTCGAACGCAATCGATTTTTTTGCAGACTAGAGCCTGCTCTAATCATTAGCAAGAATCTTTGGAGCAAACGAGGCATAATGGTCGTGTCTTTTGGCGGTGGCGGCACTGCGGCGCTTCTGGCTGCCAGACGCAGAATGTGGTCTTTCTGGGAATAGTTGCGGGCAATCTTGATACTGATGCTTGGGCAGACCTGCAGGGCGTGAGCCAGCTTGCAGAATCTTAAACCCCATGGCGGTGGCTCCATCGCTGCAGCACTTGCCCCAGCGGCATTTAAGCAGCCGCACGGATGCGACCATGCCGCCGGAATCAGCGCTGGGTTCTGTCGAGCAGTGAACCAACCAGAAATTTGCGTTGTCATTTCAGGAGTGCCCCATGGCGGGCCGTGGCAACTATACTGGAGTTATAATTATTCTGTTCGGGGGGATGAAGCCCGGCCAGACTAGGAATGTTGCCTCACACATTGGCATGCGCCCCTCAACCCCTTTCACACCCTTAGCAGATCAATAAGTTGGCTGGCCTCATTTGCTGTCATCTCGGCAAATTCTTTACTGAAGTGTATTGAGCAAAGCGCTTCAGCGTCTAGTCCCTGTCGCTCAGCAAGGTCATAGGCATAGCAAAGTTGCTTGTCAGAAGCAGGCTGATTGGCCCGGTGCGGGGTAAAGTCGTACATAATCACCTCAAATTTGTCATAATAGTTGAAATTTTCTCCGAATATACGCCATGGCTGAGGCACGTGTGTAGCCAATCTTTGACCCTGCCCGTACACGCTCTGCGGGACCTTTGTGCAAGGCGTCTTCATTGGATAGCGTTTTTGCTGAGATCAGCCCTCCTGTGGCCTTCGCCAGCTCTGCTCTTGAGACCACAGGCGGCAATTCTTGTTCAATAGACCTAAAGAATGCCTCGGAGCCTATGCCCTGGCGGATCAAGTTGTCTGAGCGATCAAAATTGCGTTGCCAGTATTGTTGCATGTGTTCTCCTGCCTGTTGGGCTGATAAGGGTTGGTGTAGGAATGCATATAATAAGCAGATAGTAAAATAAAAAGGGTGTTGCCACTAAAGCAACACCCTCAAATACTTTGAGTGAAACAGTTAATTCTCTTCGGATTTGCCCTTCTGATAGGCAGAGACTTCATCCAGTAGAGCTTGTATCTCCTTTTCAATGCCGTCTCTAAAACGAGCATCCGTTATCTTTTCTACATCTTTCCTGATTCTATCGCGCAGCTTTTGAATGTGCCCTCTGAATGCATGCAATTTGCGGTCTATTGTTGTAATCTTCTTTGCATGTTGAGGCGTAGGCTGCTGATCTGCATCACCAGAAGCAGAATCTGACTGCTTTTTTGTTGACTCCTTCTTTTCTATGGCCGCTAGCATCTTTTTGAATTCAGATTGCTGCTTATCACCTTTCATTTTTGAAAGTTTAAGCAGCTTATTGCGCGACCAAAGGGGACTCCTCATAGCCGCTTCTTGCATAGCAGATGGGAGGCTATTGAGCTTGAGTACCTCAGAGATAGTACTTTCTGCCTTGCCCAATTGAACTGCAACGGCTTGTTGAGCTAAACCAGATGCATTGATGATATCCTGGATGGCTCGTGCTTCTTCCATAGGCAGGATAGAGTTCCGCTGCAAATTTTCAGTCAAGGCAATGACCCTATAATCCCCTGACACAAACTGAGCTGGCAATTCTTTACAGCCAAGGTCTGATGCCACCTTGTATCTACGCTCACCAGAGACGATTATTTTTTTATCGCCATCAACCCGGTATAGAATCGGAGTAATAATTCCATGAACCCTGATAGAGTCTTTCAACTCCTCAAGTTGCTGTTCATCAAAATAGCGCCGGGGTTGATTACTATCAGGCGATATCTCTGCTATCTTGAGCATCTCGATCTTGGGGCTTACGCCTACGCAGCTAGGAATGACAGGTTGAGCAATTGTCGATACCTTGGGGGGTTCTATGGTCACAGCAACACCTCGTATTTTATAATTATTTTACACTTCGGAGCTCCGAAGTGTCCAAGACAACCAATGATGTCTGCGAGCAGACCTATGAACTAGCGTAGGGATGATTGACAAAAAAAGTCAACACAAACCAAAGCCATGATGACCTGCGAACATAACGGTTTACTCGAGAGATCTGAAGGATGTTGTCACCACACAATTTAACATCATCGTTTTCGATGAATCCTCGTGCATGAGGACACTCTTGATCCCTTGGGGTTGAATTCTTTGGTGCGGACTTTAGCCAGATAGCTCCCAGCAAAGACTACGTCATTGATCTGTTGTTCGGCTTCTGGGGAATTGCGCTCTATGAGCTTGCCTTTGGCTCCATTACTGCTTGAAAAGTTAACCAATCCCTCATAGTTTTCATTGGGAGTGTTATTTGCGTTTTGCAGTTTGTTTTTGACTGCCCTACTCACAGCTTCTTTAACGGAATAGCCGTTTTGAATTGCATTGCCATTGACAAACGCATTTACATGAAAGTGTGGTTTGTCATCTGGTGAGGTCTTTTCTGCTGTCCATACCCAATGTACATCAGGATCATTTTTCCCATCCTTTGACTTTGAGTTTAGAGTACGTGTTGCGCTTTCAATAATCCTGGTCATGTCCTTACTGTCGAGTGTATAGTCAATCTCTTGTCCATTGTTCCCGATACGACCAGTTGCTGTGTTCTGAATGTCAAGGCGTACTGAAAACACCTTTGAGTGTTTGGCTGCCATGAGTTCAACAGTGTCTATGATCTGGTCTAATGTTTTCGTATGGCAATGAAGGTTGCCATCTTGACCATTGTTGATTGTGTAGCCCCTGTATTTTCTCCCAGTCGTGGTGTCTTTTGCCATGACCATCTCCTTTAGTTTGCTTTAACTCTGTCGTAGTTATTACTTCTATGGCTAATGAACATACAAATGGCATTAATGTTGTGCTTATAATTTATTCTGCATGTTGCATTTATTATTCGCAGCAAACAGCTCTTTTATGATTATTATTAAGACACTACTAAAACCGGGATAGCCAAGTACGAACTCCACGGAGTATAAATAATCTTACTTCTGAAAGTTGCTGACCATTTAAACATAGTATATTTGCGATAAAGTTCTACTTCAAATAAAATACAAAAGATAAAGAAATAAACAGAGTCTCTCAAAAACATTTCAAATCATTTGCCACGGATTCATAGATACATGACTCTAACTATACGTTACCCATTGCCATTAAACATAATGACAGAGTTTATGGTAAATTTGAGTAACTAAGTACATGAAATGGCGCCAGGAAGCACTCCCTGACGCCTGTATGAGCCATAAAAACTGTACTTAGAGCCATTTTTTTTCCATAAACTCTTTCATTATCGCTCTTGGCTATATCTTTCAAATGAATCAAGATGAAGAACAAATTTTGGATTTTTTGAGCCATCATCATGAAAGACTATCCAATTACACGCCTCCAGAAGTTTTAAAGCATTAGTAGCAGCTACAGCGCTCAGCCCTAGGCGGCTTCTTATGTTTTCGACATCCCAGACTTGTCCGATCTTGTGCCTTTTGTCTTCCCGTCGTGATAAGATGTTATCTAAAATTTGCTTAGCAATAAGATAGGCGGGCAACCCCCTTGGATCATGCGCAAATTCAAAATGATCTATAAGATTTCTGGCAACACTAATCCCTATGCTCATTTCGTAGGCATTAATGCTTGCTTCGTGTGGAATGTCGTGGAGTAAGGCATGGAAGGCACATGCGAATCTCACAGCTAAGCCATGCATCTTTTTTAAGCTCGCAGCAACCGAACCGTGCATGTCTGGTATAATATCAAATTTAATCTCCTCTTCAAAATCTTGGATTAACTTTGACGCATCAGCTTCGACATTTATTACATACCGTTGCGGTGACGAATTTTGCGTGTAGTACATACTAAGCAATCGTATCATAACAGCATCATAAAGCTTAATTGATTTGAACATAGATGGAACACGCTCGTGATGCTCATGAAGAAAGAAAGGGCTGATCCGTGGGGTCAAACCGATGTCATTAAGATGTTTATTGCCATAAACCTCTGCTGCAACGCTATACTGCGACGCCAGCAGCATAGGAAGTGCGGGTTGCTTCAGGTGTATTTGATCCCTGCCCAAGCGAGTATAAGGTTCTTGGGTATAACCACGCAAAATAATATCTAAATTTGCGTTTGGACTGAGCACGAGATCCCGAAAGACACTAGGTTCAGGACTAACTACCCCAATACACCCCCCATTATCCCTTACACACTCTAGCAAAGCTACCGGCGTGCCAGAATCTATTACAACTTTCGGGGCTGGCCTGCACATTTCCGCCGTTTTTTTTCTGAGCTCAGCGCTTTGAAGAGCTAATTCTTTGGAAGATTCCAGCATCTTGTCGACAATATACATTGGATTTTCTCCGACAAGCTCCTTAACAGTATTTCGAGTGATTTTCCCCTCGAAACAACTTAGATGTTTATTGCTGATACGGCGGATTTCATTGGCCATCATCAATTCTCTTTCCGATGGAGCTTTACTTTTTTCAAAACATTCAAATGGTTTATATAGTATACTAAAGAAACCGCTCTTACGAGCACCTGAGTCACCAATCATCACGGACATAATGGGTGAAGGTTCAACCCAGCCTTCTCTTACAAAAACTGACACCGCTCCCCTTAATGCAATGCTTGCGCATGTAAGCAATGCAGTTACAGCTGCATCTGGCGGCACATGTAGATCAGGGTGGCTAATGTATGTCACACAAGGATAAATTTCGTTTGGAATTGATAAATTATGAGAGAGACGCTCAGGCATGCTTGATAAAGAGAATGGGCGATACTTAGCACTAAATTCATATTGGCAATCCTTGAGATAATTATTAAGTTCAAAATTGTCCTTATTGTTCTGAAATCGCTTAATTTCCTCATACAAATGATTTGCCCTGGTCATCTTCTGCAGCCACGGCAATGCCTTTCTTCCTGTGGACATATATTTCTCCTTATATATTCGAGCCCGAGTGGCAATTTCTTGCCACTCGCTGCTCAAATAAATTATTTATATTCCATAACGATGATCTTTCCATTCTGAACATCCGGCTCAACACGAAGATACTCAGAATTGGCTATGCCAAACTTGTTCATGACTTTTTTTAGTTCCTGAGGTGTATTTATAACTTCGTATTTTTGTGACACATCGCACAATTGCCCTTCCATGTGTAGAGAAAAATAGATTTTTATTAGAAAATCCTTGCGAAGGTTATATTTATGCATTACTGCGGCGAATGGCACACCAGCATTATGGTCCTCTGCTATTTTTGTTTTTAACTCTTCCATTTGTTGAGCGGTACGCCGACTTCGCTTAACTCCCACGCCATTATTGCCAATTTTTTCGCGTGCACGGGTGACCTGTGCATTGCTACTAATTTCATTGAAATCGCTTACCCCTATATCGTTTTGAGATGACATTACATCCGGCGAAGATCTTTCATTTACGAGACTGCAGATATCAAGCATAATAGTCACCTTTTTTCAGATATTGACTGATACTACTGATAAACAGTGCATATTCAGCCCATCAATATTTTAAATTAACCAACAATTCCCACGACAACTAACTAGCATTAGTTCATTTTACTAACATCTCACCCTCATTTACTTCAAAGTTTGATCCCATACCCCAAATAGACAGTCGCACTCCTGCGCCCATCTCTTAGGAGCAAAGTTAACGCACACGACTGCGAAGCCAAGCTATGAATGCGGTTCTTTCGTAGCCAGCATATTTGCCAATTCGAATTTTTCCACTTGGCCCTTGCCCCTTTGAATCCAAATTGGCCAACCCGCCAGGCGTAATCAAAGTCCCGCAATATTTGGGCACGTCATGACGCGCAAAGATCGGTGGAAGTGCGCTCTCAAGTTCCTTCCAAAAATTTTCTAATGCTTTTTCTCCCATCGAAATTACCTCCTCCTAATCGCCCAATGCGATCAAAATTTATGATGCAGAGCGCTACTTGCTCTTGCGGCTAACATATAGCCTGTTAAAAGTTTGTCTACAATCTATTGATATTATTAATTAATCTTAAAAAAATACCATTCAAAATTCAAAAATTCAGAAAACTAACAGTCTACAATTATTCAATTTTTAGAATGACCATTCTGAATTTTTTCTTAAACTTTTTGGCTCTTCCGGGTTTTCCGTGGGTAGCTGATCTGCTAATGTCCTTCCCGGAGGGCACCAATGAAGGATACGGACCTATATTTTCGGATTCTCGGGCTGACCGAGCCCTGGTTTGTTGAGGCTGTTGAACTGGACACGGCGGAAGGTCGGGTAGACATCCGCGTGGAGCATGGTCCTGGTGTTCGCTGGTTTTGCCCTACTTGTGGTCGAGAGCTGGCTTGCCGCGACCATGCCGAGCCTCGTGTCTGGCGCCATCTGGACACGTGCCAGTTCAAGACGTTCCTGCATGCTCGGATTCCCCGAGTGGACTGCCCCGAGCATGGCGTCCTTCAGGTCAACGTGCCTTGGGCCGAGTCCAAGGCACGTTTCACCATATTGATGGAGCGATTGATCATCGACGTGCTGACCGAGTGCGCCACCGTAACAGGAGCGCGGCGCATCCTGCGCATCACCTGGGACGAAGCATGGGGTGTCATGGAAAGGGCGGTGCGCCGGGGCCGGGAGCGCAAGCAATCGAATCCCTCGCGGTATCTTGGCGTTGACGAGAAGGCATTCCGCAAGGGGCACGACTATGTGACCGTGGTTTGTGATCTGATCGGCAGCACGGTGGAGTATGTGGCCGACGAGCGTAAGGCCGAAAGCCTTGAGGGGTACTACCTTCAGTTCACCAAGGCGCAGTTGGAGCGGATCAAGGCCGTGGCCATGGACATGTGGGAGCCCTATTTTAAAGCTACGCTCAAACATGTGCCGGACGCGGCGGGGAAAATCGTTCACGATCGGTTCCACGTCATGAAACACGTAGGCGAGGCTGTGGACCGGGTACGCAAG
This sequence comes from Desulfovibrio faecalis, assembly GCF_053570625.1. NCBI lineage: Bacteria > Pseudomonadati > Thermodesulfobacteriota > Desulfovibrionia > Desulfovibrionales > Desulfovibrionaceae > Desulfovibrio > Desulfovibrio faecalis. The sequence continues at coordinate 1,306,703 of NZ_JBRBQR010000001.1, read as the reverse complement.
CAAGAGCACCGCGAACTCACAAGTCAGGATGACCATCGACTCAAGGGCACGAAATTCCTCTGGCTATACCGGGAGGAGAATCTGCCGGACAAACACCGGCCAGCCCTGGAGGCCTTGAAGACAGCGAACCTCAAGGTGGCCAAGGCCTGGGCCATGAAGGAAAGCCTGAACGACGTCTGGAAGTACCTGAGCACGGGATGGGCCAGACGTTTTGTGAAGCGATGGCTGGTCTGGGTGAACAGGTCAGATCTTGCCCCAATGCGCAAAGTGGGCGGACTGATTCAGAGACATCTTGAGAACATCCTGACCTTCTGCCGCCACAGGATCACCAACGGCGTGGCCGAGGGCCTCAACAGCAAGATCATGGCCATCAAGAGGAAGGCTTGCGGTTATAGGAACCGGGAGCATTTCAAGACAGCCATCTACTTCTTCTGTGGCGGTCTAAACCTCTACCCGGCCAGTTCCTGACAGGGGTTACCCACGGAAAACCCGGAAGAACCAACTTTTTTTTGTATTTTTTACGGCGAGTGTATGTTCAGGGGCGACCCCAAAAAAAAAGCCGTCGACATCCGACGGCTTTTTGGCAATTTTTTTGAAAAGGGGTCATTCTGATTGAGGTAACACGCCTTCTAAGCATAATGCTGCTCTTTGAAGCGTATCAGGAGCAAGATTGACCCTCCCCCCGAAAAGTATGCCATTGAAAAGTTAGTGTTCCTGGCATAGGAGCACAAGAATGAAACGTAGCAGATTCACCGAAGAACAGATTATTGGGATATTGCGGCAAGCCGAGGCTGGCGTTCGCGTTGTCGATCTTTGCCGTCAGCATGGCATTTCGGATGCGACCTTTTACAAATGGCGCAGCAAGTTCGGTGGGATGAACATCTCTGACGCCAAGCGTTTGCGCCAGTTGGAGGAAGAGAACGCCCGGCTGAAAAGACTTGTGGGCGAACAAGCGCTTGATATCGTCGTCCTGAAGGACGTGATCTCAAAAAACTTTTGAGGCCCGCAGCCAACAGGGAAGCCGTGCATCACATTCAGACTGCGCATGGCTACTCAGAGCGGCGGGCTTGCCGAGTGATTCAGTTTAATCGCTGTTCAGCCAGACGGCCACCATCTGAGGACCGTGATCTTCTTTTGCGGACTCGGATGCTGGAACTGGCAAATGACAGGCGGCGTTTCGGTTCTCCGCGCTTGCACGAATTATTGCGTCGGGAAGAGCTGGTGCAGAACCATAAGCGGACAGAAAGGATTTACCAGGAAGAAAACCTTTCACTGCGTACCCGCAAGCGAGTGAAGCGTCCAAGCCATGCCCGTATTGTCCAGGCTGGCCCTGCTGGCCCAGATGAACAATGGGCGATGGATTTCGTAAGCGACTCCCTTATGGGTGGGCGACGCATCCGGATTTTGACAATTGCCGATCTGTGGGATCGTTCAAGCCCCGCACTCGAAGTGGATATGTCGTTGCCTGGAGTACGAGTTGTGCGCGTCCTTGAAAGACTACGCCTTCAAGGTCGGTTGCCACAGCGAATCAAGGTTGATAATGGGCCGGAATTTAGCGGTAAGGCCCTGGATACATGGGCTTTTGAGCATGGTGTGCAGATTGAGTTCTCTCGTCCGGGGAAGCCCACAGATAATGGGCACATTGAAAGCTTTAACGGAAAATTCCGGGATGAGTGTTTAAATCAGAACGTGTTTCTGTCCCTGCACGATGCCCGCAGGACAGTTGAAGCCTGGCGGCAGGATTACAACCAGCAGCGACCGCACAGCTCATTGGGCTGGCTGACGCCGGAAGAGTTCCGTGAAAAGAATATAACCTGCAACCCAGTGGGAACCACTAACTTACAAGTGGTATGCGCAGTGGGGTAAGGTCAAGATGACTATACCTCTCGGTCATTTCCAACGTGCTATGTCCCATTAGTTTAGCAACGGTATAAAGAGGCGTACCCTTTTGCACCAACCATGAGGCAAACGTATGGCGAAGGCTGTGAAAGACTACTCTCTGGCGGGAGTCAGAAATTTCAATAGGAACTTGTGTTCCATCGGCTAGAATTCGCAATTCCCCAGAGTTGTTCAGACCTAAGTCTCTAACTGTACGTTCAAACGTATCTGAGACCCATTTACGCGCAAGCCCATCCTTACCAGGAAAGACATACTGTAGTTTACTTTCTGATTTAGGAAGTCTACCTATCAGCATTCTGCGCACTTCTTCGCCCATAAATGCGTGACGATTTTTATTATTTTTTGTGTCTCTTATATAAATGGTGCCGTTAATAAAATCGATATCAGACCACGTAAGAGCATGCACTTCCCCAGCACGTAGACCGCAAAAAAGAGAAAGCAGCGCCATATCGTGCATATCAAGAGAACGACCACGCAGTGCGCTCAGCAAAGCACATGCCTCGTCAGGCGTAAGGAAACGCATTCGTCGATTGTCTTTTTTGGGAAGCTTTACCCGTTTCGTTGGAGAATTCCCAGAAACGAGACCTCGAGATGCGGCATGATTCCAGACCTGTGAAATGATTCCAAGGATTTTGGCCATAGTGGCTGGGCTTTTACCTTGTTCTGTGGCCTTCAATATGACCTCTTCCACCATATTAGTCGTGATTTTCTGTAAAGAAATTGATCCGATAATGGGGAAAATCCACTTACCAGCCATACTTTTTTCAAAGGTAATGGTTCTAGGATGTTTTCCAACGCACGAAGGCAAGTAATCAGAATTCCAAAATTCAGCTAGCGTGATATGGTTGCGATGAGCAGCCTGTGCTTCAAGTTCTTCGGCTTGGCGGGCTTCGTTTTCCATCTGTCGCATGTCAGCCAAGGACTGTGGTCGCTTACCAGTTTTGATATTGTTTTTGATGATGGCGAGTAGCCCCGCCGCAGTGGCTGCGGATACTTTTTCAGAGGCCCAACCAACCCCTTCTTCCTTATCTTTGCCATTAAGTTTGTAGCGGATAAAAAAATAACGATCCGGCTTGATTCCATTTTTACGAGTTTTACTGTCTCTATACCTAACCCCAGGATGATTACTCTTAGTGGCCTCAGCCATATTTAAGATCCTACCTGCCTAAATTTTAGCCCCGCTATAGCCCCGCTTTTTTATTTCAAATGTCATGCGGAGTGGTGATGAGTGATGAAGAATTTACTAGCAAAACACTCGTTATAGCAAGATATTATTGATAAATTTATGATGAACGATTACACATCATGAAGTGTCTGAAATTTATAATTTTATCCTTGGTAAGGATGAGGTCAGCAGTTCAATCCTGCTCAAGGGCTCCACAAAAAATCAAAGGACTTACGGAGATCTCCGCAAGTCCTTTTTTGGCTCTTCCGGGTTTTCCGTGGGTAGCTGATCTGCTAATGTCCTTCCCGGAGGGCACCAATGAAGGATACGGACCTATATTTTCGGATTCTCGGGCTGACCGAGCCCTGGTTTGTTGAGGCTGTTGAACTGGACACGGCGGAAGGTCGGGTAGACATCCGCGTGGAGCATGGTCCTGGTGTTCGCTGGTTTTGCCCTACTTGTGGTCGAGAGCTGGCTTGCCGCGACCATGCCGAGCCTCGTGTCTGGCGCCATCTGGACACGTGCCAGTTCAAGACGTTCCTGCATGCTCGGATTCCCCGAGTGGACTGCCCCGAGCATGGCGTCCTTCAGGTCAACGTGCCTTGGGCCGAGTCCAAGGCACGTTTCACCATATTGATGGAGCGATTGATCATCGACGTGCTGACCGAGTGCGCCACCGTAACAGGAGCGCGGCGCATCCTGCGCATCACCTGGGACGAAGCATGGGGTGTCATGGAAAGGGCGGTGCGCCGGGGCCGGGAGCGCAAGCAATCGAATCCCTCGCGGTATCTTGGCGTTGACGAGAAGGCATTCCGCAAGGGGCACGACTATGTGACCGTGGTTTGTGATCTGATCGGCAGCACGGTGGAGTATGTGGCCGACGAGCGTAAGGCCGAAAGCCTTGAGGGGTACTACCTTCAGTTCACCAAGGCGCAGTTGGAGCGGATCAAGGCCGTGGCCATGGACATGTGGGAGCCCTATTTTAAAGCTACGCTCAAACATGTGCCGGACGCGGCGGGGAAAATCGTTCACGATCGGTTCCACGTCATGAAACACGTAGGCGAGGCTGTGGACCGGGTACGCAAGCAAGAGCACCGCGAACTCACAAGTCAGGATGACCATCGACTCAAGGGCACGAAATTCCTCTGGCTATACCGGGAGGAGAATCTGCCGGACAAACACCGGCCAGCCCTGGAGGCCTTGAAGACAGCGAACCTCAAGGTGGCCAAGGCCTGGGCCATGAAGGAAAGCCTGAACGACGTCTGGAAGTACCTGAGCACGGGATGGGCCAGACGTTTTGTGAAGCGATGGCTGGTCTGGGTGAACAGGTCAGATCTTGCCCCAATGCGCAAAGTGGGCGGACTGATTCAGAGACATCTTGAGAACATCCTGACCTTCTGCCGCCACAGGATCACCAACGGCGTGGCCGAGGGCCTCAACAGCAAGATCATGGCCATCAAGAGGAAGGCTTGCGGTTATAGGAACCGGGAGCATTTCAAGACAGCCATCTACTTCTTCTGTGGCGGTCTAAACCTCTACCCGGCCAGTTCCTGACAGGGGTTACCCACGGAAAACCCGGAAGAACCCCTTTTTTTGGCTTTTTTTCAGGGGCCGCCATTCCCCCTCTTTGCGGCGGTTGAGCCCTCCGCCCCGCATAAGCGGAAAATATTGTAAGATAGGAACAAGTCAGGTACTGTTTTTTGTAAAGAGACAATTAATTAAATACCGATGGTGAGCATATGAAACTAACATCTTTAGAGATTAAAAATTTTCGGTGCTTTGAAAATATAACAATTGATTTTGACAAAAAATTAACTGTTCTTGTCGGAAAAAATGGTTCTGGAAAAACATCAATACTGGATGTAATTGCAGTACTATTTTCCTATATATCAGGATCTGGATCGATGGTAGATGAGGATTATTCTTTTTCAAGGCATGACATACACAACAGTTCTATATCAGATAGTATTACGGTATTTACAAAATTATTTTCGCCACATCGCACAAGAGATATTGTTTTTAAATTTGATAAATTTATAAAAGAAAAAAACTTACTCTGCACAAAGGATATTGACAAATATATAAGAATTTCAAATGAATTCAGGGAACTTGATGATAGAGATTACAAAGCACGCAATACATTTATATATTACAATTCAAAAAGAAACATAATCAATACGCTAGATAGCGACTCCGAGCAGCGCCATCAATTTAGTGATCTTCTGGATCTTTATACACCTAATATCGACTACAACGCTTCTGTGCGCTGGTTCGATGCAAAAGACGCAGAAGAAGCACGCAGGCGCAGCAGAAATCCGCAAGAGGACCATAGAGACCCAGTACTCACTGCAGTTCGAACTGCCATTGAGAAAGCACTGCCGGGGAATAACTATGTATTTCCTCACATGGATGGCACTCCCCCTGAGTTTTTCATTACGCATAACGAGAGCGGTCGTGAGGTCAAGGTCACCCATCTGAGTGATGGCTACAAAGTCATGCTGGCCTTAGTTATGGATCTTGCTCGTCGCATGGCTGTTATCGGAGAAGGCCATCCAACTCCCCCACTTGAAGCACCCGGCATCGTCCTAATTGATGAAGTCGAGCTTCATTTACACCCAGCCTGGCAGCAAACGGTGTTGCCTTCTTTGATGGAAATTTTTCCCAACATACAATTCATTGTCAGCACCCACAGCCCGCAGATAGTCACGTCAGTAAAACCGGAAAATGTGGTAATCCTTCAAGACGGCATGGTTAAGGATGTTGAAATTTCCACCTATGGCGCGGAAACATCCCCAGTTCTTCAAGACATTTTTGGCGTATCGCTCCGCCCCCCCAATAAAGCAACCGAGGCACTGGGAGAATACTTGGGGTTGATCGATGCTGGCAACGGCACTTCAAGCGATGCTCTTGTATTAAGGGAAAAGCTGGAAAGCCTTATGCCAGGCGATCCAATACTTGCTGTGGCAGACAGAATGATACTGCGGGAAGAGCGCCGCAGAGAACGGATGGGGAAAAACCATGCATAAACTTTCCCGCCCTGCCCCGCCAGCATCGTGGCATGACTGCCTCAAAGCCCTCAGAGAAGCTGAACCAGTGAAGAAGGGACGATCAGAAAGCAAGCGTTGGGGAGTCTTCCGAAATGAGCATCGTTCTACATACGACGAAACGGTAGATGCCCTTGCGGCCTGCCAGCATGGGTTGTGTGCATACTGTGAAATAAAGGTAAGCCGCATTAACAGGCAGATTGAACATATTCAGCCTAAAAAAAATTCCACCCCCGAAAATGACTTTACCTTTACATTTTCAAATTTTGCAATGTGTTGCAATGGAGGAACTGTTTCATACTGCAAAGACGATGGGGCTTTTAGTAATGACCCCGATAAAAAAACGAACATATCGTGCGGTGCAAAAAAAGGGGATAAAGAGCCATGCTTAAATCCCTATACATTGCCCGAGTATTCTCTTTTTCGCGCACAGGCAGATACTACAAACGAGTTGCTTTCTTTTTCTGTAGATGAAGATGCGTGCGCTAAAGCGACAATACCAGCAGAATTAGCAAAAGGTACCATTACCAATCTTAACCTAAATTGCCCTAGACTTAGCAGGGCGCGCTACGGTGTTTGGGTCACGATTAATAAAGAAATAGACGAAATAAGCGAAGATCCAGATTTATCTGAAGATGAAAAAGACGAAGAATTCAAGTCGTTAATAAAAAAACATCTTTCACCAGATATACAGTTTTATACTACTGCCCTTCTCTGCATTTGCTATCAGCTTCCTGATTTGGCACCCCAAAATTGAGTTTCTGTCACGGCCAGACTATTAAATTCGGTTACAGGTCTGCTCCACGTCAAGTAGACAGGTTAAAAAAGGCCACGGCAATGGCATGCCCCCCATCAGCTAAACAAAGCAAAAAAGGCCGCCAATTGACGGCCCAAACTGCGAGTGGATAAAAATCAGAGAATTTCAGTTACGACTACTTCGACAACTGCGGCTACTGAATTTACTTCGCCATCTGCGGCGGTTGCGGCATCAAGGCCCGATACGGGCCGCGCATGCTGTACACAAAATTTGCCATGCGCGCATCGCCGCTGACCACAAGCATGAGCAATAGTTTGGACTGCGCATCCTCGCGCACAACGCCGTAGCCCTTCACCCCCTTTTGCTCAAAGGTAAATTCCCACTGACCATTGCTGCGAAGAACAGGCGTTGAGCCCTGCAAGCGTTTGGCATTGCCCGTGGCGGCCTGCTCGGCCTCGCCAGCATTGGCAGGCCCCACAATAATGAGCGCAGAACTTTTGTGATCCTTCTGCCCCATCACCACCTGCACGGCTTCCTGCACCTTGGCAGGGCCATTCACCACCACCCAGTCCGCAGGCAGATCAAGGCTGTAATATTTTGTTGTCAGGGGCGCGGCCTGCGCCTGCGCTGCAAGCAGAACCGTCAGCACAAACAGGGGCAAGCCCCGCATAACAAGCCGGATAAATTTCTGGGGCATGGCAATCTCCGTTACATTCCAAGGATGCCGGAGTGTACGGCTCTCCTTCCCGGCTGTCCACACGCCATGCTGCGAATGTCTGGGCGGCGGATATCTGCGCGATAGGGGCGCACGCCCCTCTTGCCGGGGAAGATTCATACCTGTAGTATGCGAGAGATGAGGATAGTATGCTGAAACTACGAGCACTGCGCGCCCGGCTGTACGAAAACCGTTTTGAGCTGCTCATGCTTTCGCTGTGGTGCGTGTTCATCCTGAACATCGTATTTCCGGACAACATATACCGGGGCATAGCGCAGGCAATCTATCTGCCCATACAGTTGCTCGCGGCTCTTGTGCTTTTTGAATTCAAACCGCGCATTCTGCGGCTCGCCCTGTTTTTTGGCGCGCTGCTCATTGTGGGCCGGGCCATGGATCTGTTTTTTATCAAGACCATGAAAGAGGAATTGCTGCTGCTCTATCTGTGTTTTTTCGGCAGCATCATGTTTGAGGTATTCCGGCAGATATCCCACGCGCAGATGTTTACGACCAAAATCGTTTACGCTGCGGTGTGCGGCCTGTTGCTCATTGGCTATTGCGGCTATTTTCTGTTTCTGTCCATCGAGTTCCATCAGCCGGGTTCTTTCAATGGGCTGGGCGCGGGCGACCAGGCGGCCAACGACCTGTTCTACTTCAGCTACGTGACCATCCTCACCATCGGCTACGGCGATATCACGCCAAAAACCTGGATTGCCAAAAACGCCACTGTGCTTGTGGGTTTTACCGGCTACCTCTATTCCATTGTTGTTATTGCCCTTATCGTGGGCAGGGCCCACCGCACGCCGCGCACCACCGCTGCTCCCACAAAAAAGCCAGCCCCGCTGCCTGCGCGATCTCCACAATCATCTTCCGCCAAGAAACCGCCGGAAGCCTGACCTCATCCTGATTCTGCACCAGCTTCACGCCAGAGGTTAGCAGCACACGGCCAGCCTGATTTATGCACGCTTTATGAGGGGCACTTAGACCACCTGCTCAGGCCTTGCGCTTGAACATCCACACGGCAACGCTCACAGCCACCGCGCTGATGCAGGCAATCTTGCCTAGGCTCACCGCTGCCGCAGCCACGGTAATATCTTTCAGAAACACTCCCTGAACAATGGTGGTAAAATGCCGCATGGGGTTCAGCTGGCTGGCGTATTGCAAAAATGGCGGCATGTTGATGACGGGCGTGACCGCGCCGGAAATAAGAATGCACGGCACCCCTACGGTAAAGGCCCCCAGAAAGGCCTGCTGCTGCGTGGCGGATAACGACGATACCATCAGCCCCACCCCGCCCGAAGCCATGGCAAAAACCAGCATGGCCACGTAGAGCAACACCAGCGAACCGCTAAACGGCACCCCGAAACCGAATACGGAGATGAGCAGAAAAATGGTGCCGTGCACCAGCCCCACCACACAACCCGGCACCAGCTTGGCAAGGGCGATCTCCGTAGGTGTGGCCGGGGAAACCAGCAACTGGTCAAAGGTGCCCACCTCGCGCTCCCGCGCTACGGAAAGGCCCGTCACCACCAGCCCCAGCATAAAGCCCAGCATGCCTATAAGGTTGGGTAAAAAGAACCACTGAAATTCCAGATTGGGGTTGAACCAGCAGCGAACGCGCACATCCAGCTTGGGCGCGCCGCCTGCCGCGCCAGTTGCAGCGCCGAGCGCCATTTGCCCCCGTGGCGTGGATTCCCCTATACCGCGCACAATGGTTTCAAGATAGTAGGAGGCAATCTGCGCCGCGTTGGAGCGCCTGCCATCGAGTATCACCTGCATCTGCGCTGGCGCACCCGCATCGACCCTGCGGGAAAATTCATCATCAAACACCATGACAAACAGGGCCTTTTGCCGCTCGATGGTCGGGCGAACATCCGCCTCGCCATCCAGAAATGTCACGCTGCGAAAGGTGTGCGACCCCTGTAGCCTGCGCACGATCTCGCGGCTCCAGTTGCCGCTGTCCTGATTGAGCACGGCCACGTCCACATTGCGCACTTCCATGGTGGCCGCCCAGCCAAACACCACAATCTGCATGAGCGGCGGCACGATAATAAGCATGCGCGAAACCTTGTTGCACAGCAGCACCAGCAGTTCCTTGCGCACAATGGTCGCCATGCGCCGCAGGTTCAGACGGGGCAGCGTTATTCTTGCCATCACGCGTCCAGCCTTTTGACAAGATTGCGGTACACCAGCCCCAGCAAGACCGAGGCCAGCAGCCCCATGAACAGAAGGCTGGGGCCAAACACGCCCCACACGTCCCCGGTCAGAAAGATGGTACGCAAACAGGTATTGAAGTAGCTGGCGGGCAAAAGCCGCGTCAGGGCCTGAAGCACGGGCGGCATGCTGTTGATGTCAAACACAAAACCAGAGAGCAGCAGTGCGGGCAAAAAGCCGGAGAAAAGCCCCGCCTCAGCCGCCACCAGTTGCCCGCGCAGGGTTACGGAAATCAGCAGCCCCTGACCCAGCGCGCTCAGCATGAATACGGACGACAATAACACAAGCACCCACAGGGAACCGCGAAAGGGCACGGCAAAGAGCGTCACCGCCGCCACCGCGCACAGGGCCATGCTGAACATGCCCATGCAGAAATATGGAATCAGCTTGCCCAGCAGCAGTTGCATGCGGCTCACAGGCGTGGCGAACATGGCCTCCATGGTGCCGCGCTCCCACTCGCGGGCAAAAACCAGCGAGGTCAGCAGTGTGCCGATCAGGGTCATAATTACAGTGATGGCCCCAGGCACAAGAAACTGCACGCTCTTGGCCGCAGGGTTGTACCAGAAGCGCGGCTGAATATTGATGGGCAGCGCTGCTGCAACGCCATCCGGTAAGGCGGTGCGCTGCCAGGACATAATCAGCCCCTGGCTGTAATTCTGGATATACTGGGCGGTATTGGGTTCTGACCCGTCCACAAGCACCTGTACGGCCCCGGCGCTGCCCCGCTCAAGCTGTTCGTCAAAATCCTGCTGGATCACCAGAATGCCCTGCACCACAGAATCGCGCATCATGCGCCCTGCATCGGCCATGGTGCCCACTGGCCGCGTGGCAAACCACGGGGAATGGGCAAAATCCGCCGCCAGGCTCAGCGAATGCCGCCCGCCGCTCTGATTCAGCACGCCCAGCCGCAGCACGCCCGCATCCAGCGTGATGCCGTAGCCAAAGAGCAGCAGAAAAATGAACGGCAAAACCCCGGCCACCAGATAGGACGAGGGATCGCGCACGATCTGCTGAAATTCCTTGCCCACAAGGGCAAATAACTGTCGTAACCAGATGTTGCGTAGCATAGGGCCTGATTCTTGGTTGTATCTCCCGGCAGCAGCGGTTTGCAAAAAAATCGCGCAAGGCGGCTACTGCGGATGCTCCCTGTCGTATTTTTCAATGCTGGCGATAAAGGCTTCTTCCAGCGTGGGGTCTTCCACCTCGGTGCAGGATGCCTTGAGTTCATCCGGCGTTCCCATGCTGATCATGGCTCCGCGATAGATCAGCGCGATGCGGTCGCAGTACTCGGCTTCTTCCATGAAGTGGGTCGTCACAAGCACGGCGGCCCCGGCTGTGGTCATGGCGGAAATGTGCTTCCAGAAATCCCTACGGGTGCGCGCGTCCACGCCCGAGGTCGGCTCGTCAAGAAACAGCACGGGCGGTTCGTGCAGGGTGGCGCACAGCAAGGCCAGCCTTTGCTTTTGCCCCAGCGGCAATGCCCCTGTACGACTGCGCAGATAGGGCTGCAATTCCAGCGCCTCTGCCAGTTCGGGCAAAAGGGCGTTGCGCCGCTCCCTGGAAAGACCATACAGCTCGGCAAAAATAGTGATATTTTCACGCACGGGAATATCCGGGTACAGCGAAAACTTCTGCGCCATGTAGCCCAGACGCGAGCGGGCCTCGCTGCCCGCGCTCAGCAGGTCTACCCCATCCACGGCGCAACTGCCGGATGTGGGGCGCGAAAGCCCGCAGAGCATGCGGAAGGTGGTGGACTTGCCCGCCCCATTGGGCCCGAGCAGGCCAAAAATCTCGCCGGGCCGCACATCAAAAGAAATATCGCGCGCCGCCACAAATGCGCCAAACCGTTTGGTAAGGTCGCGGGCCGAGATGGAAAAGGTCGGGCCAGAATCAGCGGGAGCAGCGGACAAAACTACGTCTGGCGAAGTGGCAGCCGCAGGAGGCGATCCTGCCGCGCCCTCATGCGCCAGAACACTGCTGCCACCGTTGCTGCCCTGAGGGCCAGAGTGACCGCCTCCGCTGTGGGCCACGTGCAGCTTGCCGTAGGGCGAAGGACTCTGGTTGATGCCGCCCACGGCGCTCATGTAGGCGTCTTCCAGCCGTGGGGACACGGCCTCGCCGCCACGGGCCAGCACCTCGCGCCGCAGATCGTCAGGGGCATTTGCCGCCAGTACAAGCCGGATGCGGCTGCCCTGGATGAGGGCGTCCTCAATGCCGGGTCGCATGGTCCAGAGGGCCAGTTCCTTTTTATGCGTACCGGCATCGGCACGCAGCAGAAAAACCCGCCCTTCGGCCCGCGCGGTGAGTTCCTCCGGCGGCCCGGCAAACAATACACGGCCACTGTCCAGCATGATCACGCCGGGGCAACGCTCGGCTTCATCCAGATAGGCGGTGGACCACACAACCGTCATACCGTCCTGACTCAAATTCTGCACCATGCGCCAGAGTTCGCGGCGCGACTGCGGGTCAACGCCCACGCCGGGCTCGTCAAGCAGCAGCAGACGAGGCGACCCCAGCAAAGCGCAAGCAATGCCCAGCTTCTGCTTCATGCCGCCAGACAGCCTGCCTGCAAGACGCTCGGTAAAAGGGGCAAGACTGGTGAATCCCAGCAGCTTTTCAAACACGCGGTCGCGTTCCGCCCCTTCAAGCCCGCGCAGGCTGGCATGCAGGCGCATGTTGGCCATCACGGAAATATCCTCGTACAGGCCAAAACGCTGCGGCATGTAGCCGATGCTGTTGGGCTGGCTGCGCATGAGTTCTGCCGGACTTTGCCCAAAGAGGTTTGCGCGCCCCTCGCTTGGCGGCATAAGGCCCGCCATGATACGCATGAGCGTGGTTTTGCCCGCCGCGTCAGGCCCCACCAGCCCGGTGATGCACCCGGCGGGGATGATCGCGTTCACGCCGTCCAGAGCGGTGACGGCCTCGCGCCCCTTGCCGAAGCGCATGACCAGCCCTTCCAGACAGACGGCCTGATCGGCGGCGCTGTCGCTCATGGCGCGGGTGTATCCTGCAAAATTATGGTCACGGGCATGCCCTGCCGCATGACGTTTTCCGGATCCTGCGCCTGCACGCGCAATCGGTAGACCAGTGCAGTGCGCACCTCGCGCGTTTCAACGGTCTTGGGGGTAAATTCCGCCGTGGGCGAAATAAAGCCCACCGTGCCGGAAAAGCTCTTGCCCGGCGCGGCGTCCACCAGAATCTTCACAGGCATGCCGGGCTTGACGCGCCCCAGATTGGGTTCGTCCACATAAGCCCGCAGCCACAGGGGGTCGGTAAGGGTGAGGGTATACACGGTCTGCCCGGCCTGCACTATGGCCCCTGCCTCGCGGGCGCGGGTGAGCACAATGCCTTTTTGCGGCGCGGCAAGCACGGCATCGCGCAGCTGGATTTCCGCATGATTGAGGGCTGCGGCGGCAGCGGCCACTGCCGCTTTTTGCGCCAGCACTTCCTCTTCCCGGTAGCCGGAGAGCAGCATGTCGAGCTGATCCTGATTGGAACGCAGCTTGGCGCTGGCCTCGCTGTACTGAGCGCGGGCGTTGTCCAGATCTTTTTGCGAAATAGCGTTGGAAACGCGCATGGCCGCAACGCGGTTCAGGTTGATCTGCGCGTTTTCCGCCAGAGCGGCAGAGCCGCTCACCGCCGCGCGGGCCTGAGCGATTTCTTCCACTCGGTAACCGCGCTCAAGTCGCAACAGGGAGGCCTGCTGCCGTTCAAGTTCTGCGGCTGCCTGATCGCGCTGCTGGGTCAGCAGATCATCGTCAATGCGGGCCAGCGCCTGGCCTGGGGCAACGGCATCGCCCTCGTCAACAAGCACACTTGCAATGCGCCCGTTAACGCGAAAGCTCAGGTCAACCTGCCGTATGTCCACATTGCCGTACAGCACAAGCTGGTCACCATCGTGCCGCAGCCACTGCCACAACAAAAAAACAGCCAGCAGCACAGCCAAAGCCGCGCCAAGGCCAAAAACCTTACGGGGGACAGCCATATTCCTCCCTGCGCGCAATCGCCGCAAGCGTTTGCCGCGCCAGACAGTTTTATGCCGGGGCCGTGCGCCCCGCTGTCTGCCAGAATAGCCAGTGGAGCGGGCCTTGTCCATGCTGCGCAGCACATATAATAGAACAGTTGATTTCGGCTGGTTTGTGGTGCAAGCAAAAAGAGCGGAACTGCAATACAGCGCTCAGGCCTTTAACTATACCGAGGGCATCATGACAATCTTTTCGCCTGTTTTCGGCATCGCCAAAGTTACGAGGGTGACGGCGGCGCTTATACTCACCTCGATCCTTTGCGCCCCCGTCATCCACGCCGCGCAACAGCCGAAGGAATTTCCCGATCCCGCTACGGTAGAAAACATTGCCGCGCAAGGTTTTGTTTATGGCCTGCCCATAGTGATGCACTACGCCGTTACCTATGAATACTCCGTTGACACAAAGTCCCCGCAGTACAAAGCGCCCTTCAACGCCCTGCGCAACGGGGCGCGGGTGTTCACCTACAAGGACACCGTGGTCATCACGCCCAACAGCGACACGCCCTACTCCTTTGCCTGCCTTGACCTCAGGGCCGAACCGGTGCTCATTACCGTGCCGAAGGATACGGACGGGCGGTATTTCAGCGTGCAGCTTGTGGACGCCAATACTTTCAACTTTGGCTACATCGGCAGCAGGACAACGGGCAACGACGGAGGCAGCTATCTTGTGGTGGGGCCGGAATGGAAAGGCACAGCGCCTGCGGGCATGCGCGTGTTCCGCTCCAATGCGCAGTTTGCCATGGCCCTGTTCCGCACCCAGCTGTTCAACCCCGCAGATATTGAAAACGTGCTGAAATTCCAGACAGGTTACGCCGTAAAACCCCTCTCGGCCTTTTTGGGGCAGACGCCGCCTCCGGCGCTTCCCATGCCGCCCTTCCCCAACATCGGGCAGGATTTTGTAAAGCCGGAATTTTTTGATTATCTGGCCTTTGCACTGCAATTTGCGCCAGCGGGGCCGGAAGAAGTCTCCATCCGCGCCCAGCTTGCCAGTATTGGCGTGGTCGCAGGCAAACCCTTTGTATTTGATGCCCTCCCCAAGGATACGCAGGCAGCCGTGCTGCGCGGTCTGCAAAAAGGCGCTGGCATGGTCGATGCCTCCGTCACAAGGCCTGGGCTTCGCGTGAACGGCTGGAAGATGAGTTCTCCCTTTGGCAACAGGGAGTTCTTTAACGGGGATTGGCTGATGCGGGCAGCCGGGGCCAAGGCGGGCATTTACGGCAATGATGCCGAAGAAGCCGTGTACCCCATGACCAAAACTCTGGCAGACGGCAGCCCGCTGGATGGCAGCAAGCACAAGTACCGCATGACCATTCCCGCAGGGCAATACCCTCCGGCCAAGGCTTTCTGGTCTGTGACCATGTACGACGGCAATACCCAGCTGCTCATAAAAAATCCCATTGACCGCTACCTGATCAATTCGCCCATGCTGCCGGACATGAAAAAAAATCCCGATGGCTCGCTTACCATCCTGATCCAGCGCGACTCCCCCGGCAAATCGCACGAAAGCAACTGGCTGCCCGCGCCGGACGGCCCGATCTTTCTTGTGATGCGCCTGTACTGGCCTGAAACCGAAGGGCTCTCCGTGCTGCCGCTGGGCAAGGGAACCTGGCAGCCCCCCAAGGTGGAATTGAACGACTAAACGCCCACGTAAAAGGATCATATGACCTTTCATTTCACAGTGCGCCCCGCAATCTGGGCGGTCTGGACTGTTGCCATCTGGCTGGCCCTGATGGCAGCAGCGCAGACCGCAAGGGCCGAAAACTACGGCTGGTTTTCACTGGAAGCGCCCCAGGGCTGGCAGGCCGAGGCTCCGTCAACTCTGGCGGGAGCCTGGGTGCTTGCGCTCACCGGGCCGGAAGAGGCTGTCCATGTGCGCATCATGGTGGGCAAAACCGCAGGGCCGCCGGATGCGGCTGACGTGGCTGGATTGCTGCGCGCCGCCGCCGGGGTGCGGGAGCCTCTGCGCAGGGCTGATGCCCAGTATGTTTTCAGAGGAAAAGACGCGGTGGGAGTGGACACGGCCTGTATCGTGGGAGCGGATCAGCAGGCGGGCGTCTACATGGCCGTGTTGTGCAGTGGTGACGTTGACCGGGCAGAAGATCTGCTGGCCGCGCTGCGCGGGGGATCAAACCCCACAATGCTGCCCCTGCGGCATGCCGCGCGCGGCAGCATTGAACCCCGGTTTTTGCCCGCTGCCCAATAAACGGCAAGGGGCAGGCCGGAGGAAAAGACAAGAAATTACTGTTGCAGCACTGGCTTGCGGCTGCGCTGTATGGGCTTGCCCAGCCCCATGCCTTCTGTGGAGCGCAGCACCTCTGCGGCCCTGGCCTCATCGCCGCGCAGCAGCACCAGCACCACATAGAGCTTGCCAGAGCGCTCCATCTTGGTACGCATTCCCCGGCCCTCCAGACGCTGACGCAAAGAGTCCACAGCGTCCGCATCCTTGAATGCTCCCACCTGAAATACATAATCATACATTCCAGAGGACTGCGGCCTTGCAATGCCGCCCTGAGCCGCCTGCTGCCCAGCCGCGCCACCTTGCGCACCACCTTGCTGTGCTGGCGCAACCCCGGCCTGAGCCACGACGGCAGGTTTGGGCTGCACTGGCGTCATGGACGGCAAGGGTTTAAGCGGGGCATCGCCCGTGGCGGCATCGTTGCGCAGTACTCTGGCAAAACGCAGTTCCTCGGCGGTCAGCACTTTTTGCTTGGGCTCGCTTGCTCCCTCATCTGCGCTGGAGGCTTGGTCGCCGCCCACGGCATGCGGGTCATCATCCGGCGTGGTTGCGGATGAAGGGGCGCTTGCCGCAGACGTGCCCGACCTGACCGCAATGGGTTGCGGATGCGCCTTCCAGTAGGCCCTGCCGCTCATAACCCCGCCAAGGTATGCCAGCACCACTGCCGCCACCACCAGAAAGCCCGCCGCCAGCAAGGATGAAGGGCGCAGGCACAGGCATTTTTTATCATTTGCCTGATCGGATGAAGGCTGACGGGTTGCAGGAGGCATGGAATCTCCGGATGTTGGGGTTTGCTGCGGTAATCGTGCGCAGGGAGGGACAGAAAGAACGTCGGCGCGGGCAACCATATCAATGCATGGCGCTGGCGTAAAGTACGCCAGTAATCTGCACGACAGATCACTGCAAACACTGACCTATATAGTCTTTTACAACCAGAGCTTCCGTAGCCGCTTGCGGGCCTGCCCTGCGCTCTGCTATCATGCCGACACAAGTTGCAAACATGGAGTACGCCATGACCAAGGATGTATGGTTTCTTCGCATATACGCGGCCATCTGTCTTGTGCTGGCCGGAGCGATCATTGCTGGCGCGGCCTCTGCCGCCCATATAGCAAAACCCGGCCCTGAACCGCAAATCCTCACCATTATCAACGCCACAGGCGAAGATATTCTGAGCATGGGCTTTCAGACTGGCCGCAGTATGCATTTTGTGCGGTTCGACATGCCCCCCGCCGGGCGGGACGACATTGAAAACCCCGGCGCGGTCGCCAACCTGCGCGTGGACACGGGCCTTGCCCTGTGGATTTTCAAGGATGTGCCGCTGGCCAAGGCGCAAAGCGTGACCCTGCGCATGGGCGAAAAACCCGTGCTGGAACTCGCTATTTCCAAGGGCGAACAGCAACGCCTGACCGGCGAAGCGCAAAGCCTGCTGCCGGGGCCGGATGCTGGCCCGGTATGCGCGCTTGACCGTTTTCGACCCGGCATGCCCATGAAGGACGTTTGCACTCTGCTGAGCGCCACGCCGCAACGTGACGACAACGATGCAGTGCTTGCCAGCCTTGGCTTTGCGGGTATGGTCTGGGCCGCGCGGCTTGAGCCCGCCCAGCGCGGGGAAAAGCCTTCAAGCAAGACTCCCCTTGTGCTTGACCACATGGAACTGCGCCGCAAGCTGGACCAGGAAACCCTGGACAAACTGCTGAACGCCCTTTACGAGCAAAAATACAGCCCGTGGCAGGCCGAATTGCCGGGGCTGGATATCAACTTTACCCAAATGCCGTCCATGGATCTGAACAAACAGAAGGACATGCTGCGGCAGGTGCTTGAGTATTTCATGTCTGCCAGCAAGGGCGAAGCCACCATCATGCTCGCCCCCACAGAAATGCTGCCCAAACTTGCGGATGCCGATGCCCCGAGCAGCGACGTGCAGCTGTTCACCATCACCCTGCGTCCGGCTTCAAAAAATCTTGTGGTGGATGTTGCCGCCTATCAGGAAAGCGAAGAATCAAGATAAATTGTCGTTAGAATATTCCGGAGCCTGTCAACCAGACGGTCTGAAAACAAAAAAGGCATCCTCAGCCAAAAGCCGGGGATGCCTTTTTGAATTTTCAATCAGGCGGGGCTGTTTAAAGCCTGCCTTCCTTCTTGGCGGCGCGCATGCTCCGCAGCCAATTGTACCAGCCTTCAAGGCCATCGCCTTTTCTGCAGGAAACTTCAAAGATATCCAGATCCTTATTGAGCTTCGTGGCAAAATTGCGGGCGCGCGCAAGGTCAAAATCCACGTAGGGCAGCAGATCAACCTTGTTGAGCACCATGGCCTTGGCAAGGTTGAACAGCAGGGGGTACTTTTCCGGCTTGTCGTCACCTTCGGCAACGCTCAGCAGGGCGACCTTGGCGTCTTCGCCGCAGTCAAATTCCACAGGGCACACCAGGTTGCCCACATTTTCGATAAAAAGGATGTCCACGCCGGTGAGGTCAAGGCTTTCCAGCGAGGTCAGGATCATGTTGCTGTCGAGGTGGCAGCCGCCGTCTGTATTGATCTGCACGGCCTGCGCGCCAGTGGCGGCAACGCGGCGAGCATCGTTATCTGTCTGTAGGTCGCCTTCCACCACCGCCATGCGGAATTCTCCGGCCAGATCGCTCAGGGTGCGTTCCAGAAGGGTGGTTTTGCCCGCGCCCGGCGAGCTGATGAGATTCAGCGACAATATTCCCTTTTCGGTAAGCAGCCGACGCACGTTATCGGCCATTTTTTCGTTGGCTTCCAATACATTGCGAACCACAGGAATTTGCATTCAATTCTCCTTGCTTGCCGTCGGTACGGCGTGGTCATGAGCCAGAAAGATATGACAAAGGCAAAGACGGCAGTGAAAGGAGCAAACCAGCCCCCTGGAAAGTCAGAGGGCAAAGGGGTTAGCTGGCTTCCAGACGGTTAAGATAGAGTTCTCTGCCCTGCTCAACCACATGCCCGAACTGCTCGCCGCAATCGGGACACGGCAGCCAGAGAGCATCCTGCCCCTCCCCGCCAAAAACTTTACCGCAGGCGGAGCAGCGCAGCCTTAGCGGAAGCTCTGTAAGCTCCAGGCGCGCGCCTTCGTGCGGGGTACCCTGCACCATGACCTCAAAACAGAATTGCAGCGACTCGGGCACAACACCAGAGAGTGAACCGTACGTGACGTTCACAACTTCCAGACGAGTGCAGCCCTGACGGGCTATTTCATCCTCAGCCATCTGCAACAGGCTTTGTGCTATGGACATTTCGTGCATGGGGTCATGCTAGCCCAAAGACCCGGCCCCGTAAAGGCCAGAAGCGAATCTTGCTATTCGACGCAAATAATGTACATTTTGCACATGCGTCGCTCAAAATTTTCTGGCGTCTTCTCATTCTCTGCCGACTGGACAGAGAGCCGCAGCAAAACGCACTACTTCGTCTGGGAGCTTCCAGACGGAGCCTTTGCGGTGCAGGAACTCAACGCCGCGTTCCAGCCTGTGGCAGAAGTGGAACGCATAAACGCAAAAATCTTTTCCCAGTCATTCAAGGCAGAGCACAATATTTTGGCAATGCCGGTGATCACGCCGGACCTCAGCCATTTTGAATCCGCCCCGCCCGCGCCAGCCCCCCTACAACCGGATGCTGCGGCAGCACAACCTGCCCGCAAGGCGGGCGCCCCCAAGGCCAAAGCAGGAAGCACGCCGCTCCAGACGCTTTCAAAGGCCAAACTGCCCGAATCTGTGGAAGTGGCCCCCGAGCAGCCCGACATGGGGCTTATTCCCTTTCCTTCCCGCACCGCCACCGGCGTTACAGCTGTTCACTATGACGAAGGCCCAGCGCCTGCCGCTGACGCTACAGCTGCCCCTGCTACTGGCGCTGCCGCTGCCGCGCCCAAGAGGGCCTACGACCTTGAAGCCGCCCGTAAGGCCAAGGTCGTGGAGTCAAAGCTGCGGGAGACTTTTCGCCAGACATTGCTGCGCCTCAAGCGCCCGCGCGAGCGCAAGGCAGCACTGCTTGCCCTTGAGCAACTGGCGCAGACCAAGGACGGCATCATACCCGCCCACAAGCATATGTTCCGTGATTTTGGCGTACGTCTGCGCCAGAATTCCCAGCCCGACCTCGCCCTGCTTTTTTCACGCAAGGCAGTGGAACTGGCCCCCGAGGACGATCACGCCCACTTCAACCTGGCGCGCATTCTCTGTTCGCTTGGCCTGTATGACGAAGCCGCCACCCACATCGGCACGGCTTTGAGCATGTCCAGCGGAGAGCCTCTCTACTTCAAGTTGTTGGAACACATCCGCGAACTCAAACGCACGCGCAGTGCTGGCAAGCCCACGCCCCAGCGCTGAGCCGCTGTTCCAACCCAAGTCATTGGCAGGAGCCTTTTGGCATGAACAAAGTAATTCTCGGTCTTCTTGTAGCAGTGTGCGTTCTGGGCATGGCGCTTATCATGCTCAATGAACGCATGCGCAAGCCTGAACCAGCAAATCCTGCAGGCATTATCGCGCCTGTCACTTCCCCGGATGCGGCTCCGCCCGCTGATGCTGGCAACCAGTCCGCCACGTCTCCTTCCCTGCATCTGCCCCCGCAGACGCAGAGCGGCATTCCTGATCTCAACGCCAGCGGCGAAGCCCCGGCCCGTGCGCCCATCCCCAGCCTGAAACCGGAGGAAAAAAGCGCCCCGGCAAGCAATATAGCCGCTGCCGAACCCCAGCCAGCCGTTGCCAAGCCCGTGGTGCAGCCCAAGCCTGCGACCCCTGTTACAGAAAAGACAGCGCCAGCCGCAGAACCCGCCAAGGAAAAAGCCGCCAAGGCCGCGCCGCAGCACAAAAACATCACCAAATTTGTGGTTCTTGCGCGTGATAAGGGTGCAACAGTGCGCCTCGTGGGTGCTGCGCCCATTGCCTACAAAAACATGCAGCTCAGCGGCCCTGAGCGTCTGGTTATTGATCTGGACGGCAAGTGGCAAGTTAAAGCGCCCGGCGTACCCAAGAACCCTGCGGTGACCAACGTGCGCATTGGCAAGGGCGATGACAAAACGCGCATTGTCATTGACCTGACGGGCAAAATTCAGCCCAAGTTCACGCTTTCAAAAGATGGCCACACTCTGGACATCCGCCTGGATCATTAGGGCATGACCGGGCGGCCTACGCCGCCCAGCTTCATCAACCATCTCCGCAGACAGAAAAACCGACTGTTGTTGTGCAACAGCCGGTTTTTATTTTCATGCCCTACAAGGCGGAACAGTTCGTATCGGGCCAACAGCAGCTGGCGGCTGGCCTCAGTTTTCCATTTCCTTGCCGCGCGCGTTGGCGGCCAGCACAGATTCCACCAGCAGGCCTGCAAGGCCTGCGCGGTCAAGCACGTTCACGCCCGCGATGGTCACCCCGCCGGGGGAGCAGACCTCGTCACGCAACTGCATGATGGGCGAGGAGCTCTGCTCGACCATTTTGGCGCATCCGCCAAAAAGGGCCGTGACCATCTCGCGCGATTCCTTGTGCTGAAAACCAAGGGTAACACCGGCCTGCACCAGCCCCTGCATCATGGCAAACACATAGGCAGGCCCGGCCCCGATAAGGGCTGTGAACGCCGTGAACTTGCTTTCCGGCAGTTCCACGCACACGCCCAACGCGCTGAACAAAGCCTGAATGTCGGCCTTGCTGGTTTCGGGCAGGTCAGGATCGTCAAAGCAGAGGGCGAACACGCCCATACCCACAAGGGCCGGGGTATTGGGCATGCAGCGCACCACTGGGCAACGCCCTTCAACTGCCTCGGCGAGGCGCTGGAGGCTCACGCCAGCAGCTACGGAAACCAGGGTTTTCCCGGCTGTCAGCTCTGGGCGCATCTGTGCAAGCACCTCTGCCGCCTGATAGGGTTTAACGCCCAGCACCAGCACATCGGCGGCCTGCGCCACGGCCTGGGGGCTTTCCATCACACGCACGCCAAGCTCTTCAAGCGGGCGCATGCGTGAAGCGGTTCTGTTGAAACCGCACAGTTCGTAGCCGCCCTTGCGGGCAAGCCCGGCCATGATGGCCCCGCCCATGTTGCCGCATCCGACACAGCCGATTTTGAGCGCCATGATATTACTCCGTGATTTCCAGGCCGCTGAAGAAGTAGCCTATTTCAAAAGCCGCGGTTTCAGCGGCGTCCGAGCCGTGAACAGCATTGGCTTCCAGGCTTTGGCCATACTTGTGACGCAGGGTGCCGGGCTCTGCCTGAGCCGGATTGGTGGCCCCCATGAGGGCGCGCCAGCGGGGCACCGCGTCTTCGCCGCGCAAAACAACGCAAACCACCGGACCGGAAGACATGTAGTCCGTCAGGCTATCAAAAAAAGGGCGCTCGCTGTGGACGGCATAAAAGCCCGCAGCCTGGGCCTTGGAAAGGCGCAAGCGCTTGAGAGCCACTATTTTGAGGCCGGAAGCTTCCATGGCAGCCAGAATTTCCCCGGTCAGATTGCGCGAAACTGCGTCAGGCTTGATAATGGCGAAAGTGGATTGCATGCTTACTCCTTTTCCATGTTGTTGTTAGCAGAATAAGAACGCGCCGCAACGGCGGCTCCGTCCTGGGCCAGTTTCCAGAGTATGCGCCGCAAGGGCACCACCGCCACGCCATCCTTGTCCTGCCAGTCGCGCAAGGCGCGCAGGGTTTCAGGATAAGGATGACCAATGGCCACAGCCATGCCTTGAGCGCGGGCGCGGGCTGCCGCCGCGTCAAGCGCAGACAGAATGGCCGCAGTGTCGCGGCGCGTATCCAGAAAAACATCACGTGCAAGGCCGACCAGCCCCGCCTCTCTGGCTGCAAGTGCCAGCTGGGGGTCTGGGCGCGTCACACTGTCGAGCACGGCGAGCCCTCGCCCGCCAAGCATGCCGCACAGCGTTCTGCACAGCGAAATATCACCAGTAAATGCCGAGCCCATATGGTTGTTGAGGCCAATGACCGAGGGTAAAATCCGCAGATTTTCCTCAAGCACCGTCTGCACCTCCTGCGCGCTCATACTGGTGAGCAGCGCTCCGGGGCCAGGATCCGGCCTGCCATGCAGGGCCCGTGGCAGGGCCTCCATGGGCTGGTGCAACAGGCAATCAAGCCGCCGGGATGCCGCAAGCACGGCGGTTTCCTGCGCATGAGGCGACTTGGGCCGGATGGCCAGAGTCACCGGAAATAACAGCGAGGAAAGAGCTTCTGCGGATTCAAGCTTCTGGCCCATGTCATCAATGACAACAGCCAGGGCCTCCGGCGGCAGAGGTTGTGCCAAATCTGAAAGCTGCCCCTCCCAACCAGGGAAGCTAACAACATAGTATACCAGATGATTGAGTAGGACTTCAAGCGTTCCTTGCGATGTCCAGCGCACCTCGGCGCGCACTCCTGCCCTTTCCAGAACGGGGTTTTGACCGCGCAGCCCCTGAAGCAGAGCCAGCCCTAGGCGCAGTGGCGCGCATGGGCCGCTGACGGTGAACTGCCGCAGATCCGCCGCGCTGGCATATGTAGCGGCATATGCCGCCTGCTCAGCGGAAGCGGTGATATTGGGAGGAATGTTTTCCCCGGCGGGAAATTGCGATGTTTCGGCAGGCAAATTTTCTTGCAAAGCGAGCTGCTGCCACTGAGCCTGAGGCAAGGCCAGCGGGAGCGCACGAGCAAACAGCGCATCTACGCTTTCCAGAGCCAGCGCCCTGTCAAAACCCTGCCCACTGGCTCGTGCGCCTGCGGATTTGTGGGCAACAGCAAAGGGCAAAACCCCGCCCGACGCAGCCTCCTGCTCCTTGGACGGAGCTTCCAGTTGCCAATATACCCAGCAGGATACAGCCAGACTGCATAAAAGCCACAGCAAACCGCCCACGGCAAGCTGTGCAGATGCAGACAGCCCTCCGGCGAACCGCAAGGGCCCGACCAGAAGGCTGTCTGATAACTTTGTGTCGCGCAAAGGCAACACCCTGTTTATTCCTGCCCGCCCGCCTTACGCGGTTACGGGGTTAATTCCTGATTTCCCGCATTTTGGGGAGGCTCTTGACCATTTGCAGGGCCATGCGCAACTGGTTGTCGCGCGCGAGCTGCTCGGCGGCATCTTCCTTGCCGTTCTTGGCCTTGGAAGATTTTTTGTCCTTGCCGTTTTCAATGTGACGGTTCAGATCCTGCTCGCGCACCATAAGGCGGGAGTTATCCTTGTCGTCCGTGCGGGGGGCTTCAAACGGCACTTCCACATCAGGCACAACGCCTTCGGCCTGAATGGAGCTGCCGTTGGGCGTGTAGTACAGGGCAACCGTAAGCTTGAGGCCGGAGCCGTCAGAAAGCGGGATGATGTTCTGCACGGATCCTTTGCCGAATGAACGCTCACCCACTGTGAGGGCGCGCTTCTGGTCGCGCAGGGCGCCAGCCACAATTTCAGAAGCGGAGGCGGAACCAGCGTTGATCAGCACCACCATAGGCGCATGAATGTCATCGCCCTGCTTTTTGGCTTCGTACACACGGTCAGTATTGTCACGCCGTCCCTTGATGGAAACGATGACGCCCTTGTCGAGGAACGTGTCAGAAACACTCACAGCCTGATCAAGCAGCCCGCCGGGGTTATTGCGCAGGTCAAGCACAATGCCCTTGATGCCGCCGGAATTCTTGGTTTCCTTTTCTGCCGCCTTAAGAGCATCGCGCAGTTCTTCGGTGGTGCGCTCAGAAAAACGCGTGAGGCGAATCCAGTAATATCCGTCCTCGAGCTTCTTGGACTTCACGCTGATTAGCGGAATGGCATCGCGCACAAGGCGGACAGTCTGCGGGGCCTTGGCGTCGCTGTGCAGGATGGCAAGCTCCACCTCCGAGCCCTTGGGGCCACGGATGCGGGAAACAACTTCCTGCAACGAGAGTTCCTGCGCGGGCTGCCCGTTGATGGACAGTATAATATCGCCAGACTTGAGCCCGGCCCGGTAGGCGGGGGTGTCCTCAATGGGGGTCACCACCGTAACCTGGCCGTTTTCCATAGAAATTTCTATACCAATACCAAAGAATTCGCCGGAGGTGGTCTCCTGCATTTCTTTGTATTCTTCGGCGTTCATAAAGGTGGAATGCGGGTCAAGGCCCTGAAGCATGCCTTTGACCGCGCCATTGATAAGGTCGCCCTGCGTCACATCACGCACGTAATAACGCTCCACCAGGTCAAGAACCTGACTGAAGCGCTTGAGCGCATCAAACTTACTGGGGGCTTCCTTGGACGTTTCCTTTTTTTCGGCGCACTGGGGAGTGCCCGGCAGGGCGACCATGCCGCCCACGGCAAGCAGAAGCACAAGAAGGCTAAGACGGACAAGAAGACGCATAACAACGATCTCCACGCGGACGTAATGAACGAACACAGCGCCACAAGCCCAAAAAGCCGCAACGCAGGGGGTGCTGCAACGCCAGCCAATGGAGGGGCCGCGCACCAGCCGGATAGTGCCCCTTTTCAAGCTAAATTGCAAATCAAAAAGGCGCGTTTTGCGCCTTGCAGGCCACCCTCAAAGGTACTGGCGCTTACAGTTCCACAAGCGCCGAAACACTGCCCCTCTCTTCATGCAATATGCGCCGGGGAAACTGCTGCCTAAACAAATCAGTTTCCTCCGGCGCATATCGAGCGCATCAAGGCATGCCAGACCTCCGGGCAGGGAGGCTATTGCCAGCCTGTTTCAAGCCCGTTCATGCGGATTTTATCCGCAATGTGCCCCCATGCGCCGCACATGTAGAGCTAGTCTTCGACCTTGAAGAAAGCAGCCGCACCGCCGCCGCACACAGGACACGCGTCGCAGGGGCCTTCGTGGGTATAGCCGCAAACCTTGCACACATAGTAATCAGTGGCGGGCAGGGCGGCGGGATTTTCCAGAGCTTTTTTGTAAAGCTTGGCGTGGATTTCTTCCACCTGGTTGGCAAAGTCAAAATACTTGGCAACTGCGCCCTGGCCTTCGGCCTGAGCCTGCTTGATCATGTCGGGGTACATGGTGGTGAATTCGTAGGTTTCACCTTCAATGGCCGACTTGAGGTTGGCCATGGTGTCGCCGATCTTGCCAGCATTCTTGAGGTGGGCATGAGCGTGAACTGTTTCAGCAGCCGCAGCAGCGCGGAACAGCTTTGCAACCTGATGCATGCCTTCCTTGTCGGCAGCGGCAGCAAAGGCAAGGTACTTGCGGTTAGCCTGGGATTCTCCGGCAAAGGCCGCCATCAAATTTTCTTGTGTGGTGCTCATGGGTATTCTCCTCGATGAAGTTGTTGTTTTTATCAGGAACAATTCCTGATTAAAGAATTCTTACTGCCTTGTAAAGCATTTTTTTACAAAAAATTATTTTTGCAGGCCCGGCCTTTAGCCCTTGATACCGTTGCGCAGAACGCTGTGACAAGCTAAAAGGAACCTATGAACGCCCAAGAAATCATATCCCATTTCGGCATGCGGCCCCACCCCGAAGGGGGGTTCTATCACCGCACATACGAAGCTCCGCAAATTCTTACGGCGGACGAAATGCCCTGTGGTTTTATAGGGCCAAGACCCGTATCTACAGCTATTCTTTTTCTGCTTGAGCAGGGGCAATATTCGCGTCTGCACCGCATCAGGCAGGATGAACTGTGGCATTTCCACCTTGGCGGCCCCTTGCGCCTGGCCTGCATTGATACCCACGGCCAACCACGCGAAGTGATCCTTGGCCCGAATATTATGGCGGGGCAACACGTGCAGTTTACCATTCCCGGCGGCTGCTGGTTTGGCGCAACGCCTGCGCCAGGCAGCGAGTTTGCCCTTGTAGGCTGCACAGTTTCACCGGGCTTTGACATGGAAGACCTGCGCCTGGGCCAGCCGGAAGAGCTGACCCTGCGCTACCCCAATGCAAAAGACTGCATCCGCGAATTCTGTCCACCTCTGAACGACGCCCAGCGCGCCGCCTGTAGAAGATGCGGTGACGACGAATGACGCGCTATGCCGTGCCTGATGTTGCCCCGCAACACCCGCACTGCACAGAAATCGTTATCCGCCGCAGTCGCTTTCTTGCCCAGTGCGCTCATACGCCGGATGCGGCAACAGCGCGGGCCTTTGTGGAACAGGTACGACGCCAGTACGCCGATGCAACGCACAACTGCTGGGCATATGCCGCTGGCGCGCCGGGAAACACGGCGCAGATCGGCTCGTCTGACGATGGAGAACCCCACGGCACGGCTGGCAGGCCCATGCTGCAAATTGTGCTGCACAGCGGCATTGGCGAATTGTGCGTGGTGGTGAGCCGCTGGTTTGGCGGCGTCAAGCTTGGCACAGGCGGCCTTGTGCGGGCCTATCAGGACAGTGTGCGCGAAAATCTGGCCGACCTGCCCGTGAGGCAGCGTGTGCCGGAAACCAGTTTGCAGCTTACCGTTGCCTACGCACACCTTGATGCCCTGCGCCGCATGCTGCCAACCTACGAAGCCCGCCTTGAAAGTGAAGACTATCAGGCTGAGGCCAGATTGCAACTGCGATTGCCCGCCGAACACGTGGAGGCCTTTCAGATCGCGCTTGCTGGCGTGAGCAATGGCGCGGCCCTGTGCAGCGAGCTTACGGACGGCGACACTGCCTGATACTTATTTTTTTGTGCGTTTACAGCCTATCGGTATATGCCGGTGGGCTTTTTTGTTTTGAATTACCCATTTTAAACCTTACCCCCATCAGCCCCCAAAAACAGTCAGGGCCGCCGGATTTCTCCAGCGGCCCTGACGGACATTCACCATACGGGGTGCGGCTTAGACGCCCTTGGCCTTAAGTTCTTCAAGGAAGCCTTCCGGCACTTCAAAGCCCAGAGCCTGCGCCTTTTTGGCGGATTCTGCGGCATCGGCGTACTGTTCCATTTCAAACTGCGCCAGCGCCAGATTGTTCCAGGCCGGGGCAAAACCGGGCTGCTGCTTGATCACCTCCTTGCAGGCTGTTTCGCAAGCCGCAAAGTCGCCCTTCATATAATAGGCGGTGGAAAGCGCATTCCGGGCCTGCACAAAATTGGGATCCCACTTGAGGGCTTTGTTCAGGGCCGTGATGGCCTTGTCGGGCTCGCCGCGCTGCAGGTGCACAAAGGCAATGTTGCCCCACGGCACAGGGAATTTGGCGCGGCAGTTGGCGGCTTCTTCGTTGTAGCGCAGGCAGCCGTCAAGGTCGCCGCGTTCAAGACAGATGCCGCCAAGCTGCACGTAGGCCTCCGCCAGATGCGGCGAATTGCGCACCGCGTTCAGCAGGGCTTCTTCAGCAGCCACAAAGTCGCGCTTGGTCAGCAGGGCCAGACCAAGATTGTAGTAATGGGTGGCGCACTGCTCGTTCTGGGCGATTTCCGCCTTCAGATCGGCAATGTATTCATCCAGGTCATCGTAGCGAGCTTTCATGCTATGTGCCCCTCTTTTTTCAAAAGATCATAGTACCATCGGCAAAAGTCAAAAATGCCCATGTACTTTTCGTCCTTATTGACCACGCCAAGGGCGCATTCGGTAGCGCCCTTGCTGTAGGCCTTGCCATACGGCCCTTTTTTGGCCGCGTCTTTCAGAAATTCGTTGACCAGCTGCTGCGTGGTGCGCTTGGACACATCTGTCCGCATATCAAGCGGTTCGTTGGGCTTCTGGAAAGGATCCCAGTTTTCATAGCCGATGCGGTCCACAAATTTGCGGCGGCGCGGATTCATGCGTTCATAAATTTCGCGCTTGAGACCTTCCTGCTCATCCGAAAGCTGCTGCGGCGTTCCATCGCGAAAGACGGTGGCGGGAATGCTGCCGTACATCTCAAACTCCTTTCACGCCCGATCAGGCCTCTTCTTTCTTGGCCGGGCCAATACCCAGATAGGCCTCATCGTAGCGGGTTAGCAGAGCCATGGACAAAGGCACATACACATCATGCAGTTCTTTAAAGCGGCTCTGCACGGTTGTGGCCACATCCCTGCTCAGGTCTTCAAGCCTGTTCTGGATCTTGTCCATATGGATGGTGGGGTATGGCTTGCCCTTTTCAAAGGCGGAAAAGCCGCACACATGCCCCTGCCCGGCAATGGCCGTAGGCACGCCGTACACGCGGCAGGTAATGGGCCGGGCGTGGTACAGCAGGCATTCGTTATTATCGTCCAGCAGGGGGCAGCGCAGCTTGATCTGGGCCGCGCGCTCCATGATGGCCTCGGGGCTTTCGCCGTCTTTTTCCGCCCGGTACAGCTCGCGCTTGATGCGCGTGGCCTGGCGGTCCAGATCAGAAGCGCGCTCAATAATGGCGGAGCGCTGCGGCCCGTAACCAAAGGCGGCCTCAAATGCCTTGTTGATGTACATGGCTTCAACAAGGGAAAGATCAAAAAGCGCGTGACAACAATCGCTACAGCCTTCCTTGCAGACTACGCACTGGGGAAAGGCCCCGCGCACCCTGCCGAAAAGGTCGTCAACTTCGGCCCGCAATGTTTCATAGCGGGTAAAAATAGAGCTCAGATCAGGGATCATGGTTATCCTGCGGTAGTGCGGAAGACATGAGGGAGAACGGGCGATTTCATACAGAAATAGCCCTGGCGGCTGCGTGAGCAGACGTCCGCCACAGAGGCGTGAGCGCGGTTTGTATGCGCTGATAAGCGCCTTCGCGGGCGTCTTGAAACTTTAAGAATGCACATTCTCAAAGTCAGGATGCTCTGGCGGCAAAGCGGCCTGTACCTTATGAAAATGCCGCCTGGCGCGTGCGCGCCGGGCGGCACAATGAAAACTCGGCAGAATCAGCAAGGGAATGCCACTTGGGCACCCCTGCAATTCCTAGTTTTCTTCAACGGTGATAGCGCTGACTTCGCAAACTTCCACACAGGATTCGCAGCCAAGGCATTCTTCGGCGTTCACGGCTTCGGACTTGCCGTCCTTGATTTCGTAAACTTCAACGGGGCACACGTCCACGCATTCGCCACAGCCCACGCACTTGTCAACGTCAACATTAACATTATAACCCATGGTGTCCTCCAAATTTGCATTGACTTGCTTGATTTTTCAAGCGGCTAAATTCCGCTTGTGCAATGGATAGCTTTAGGCACCCACCCTGTCAAGTGTCGGCTGGAAAATAGCCAACCGTGCAACAACTACAGGAATATCAAGCCCCGCCCCAGCACAGGCGGAAAAGTTTTTAAAAAAATATTTTGCCTCAACAACTGGTTACAAAACGTCTATGGGCCTTATGGCACAAGACGCGCGTAATAGCCCTTGCCGTTGCGCACAACCTGCAACAAAATCTGCCCGGACATGCGCTCTCTTCTGAAAGCCTGTAAAAAATCTTCCATGGTTCTGGTCTCGGCAGCGCCCACCGCTGTTATGTGGTCGCCCTGGCGCAAAAAAGATGCCGGGCCGTCTGCCCTGGCCTGACGCACCACCACGCCCTGCGCAGTTTGCGCTACGCTGAATCCCCATCGGCGCTCCAGCAGGGCGCGAGCCTCCGCATCGCCAAAAGCTTCGGGGGTAGCCTCGAGCTTCAATGCCCCGCCCTCCCGCAGCAAGTGCAGCCGCAAGGGGGTTCCGGCTGTCTGGTTGCGCAGAATATCCAGATAATCGCGCCTGTCGCGAACAGGTGAAGAATTTATGGTTTCAAGTATGTCTCCCGGCGCTATGCCCACCTTGGCAGCGGGAGAACCGGGAAACACCGCCGTTACCAGCACGCCGCCAGCATCCTTGAGGCCCAGCGCCATGGCAGTGCGCCCGTCCACATCCTGCAAATCAAGGCCGAGCCAGAGCGGGGCCACGCGGCCTGCACTCATGAGGTCGTGCATGACGCGGCGAGCCTTGTTGATGGGGATGGCAAAGCCAATGCCCTCGGCGCGCGCGTCCACAGCAGTATTGATGCCTATGAGCACACCCTCGATATTCAGCAGCGGGCCGCCGCTGTTGCCGGGGTTAATGGCTGCGTCAGTCTGCACAAGGTCGGTAAACGCGCCGTCCTTGTTGCGGATAGTGCGCCCAAGCGCAGAAACCACGCCCGTGGTGACGGTGTGGTTGAACCCAAAGGGATTGCCGATGGCGATAACGGTTTCTCCGGGCATGATGTCACTCGAATCGCCAAGCTTTACGGCAGGCAGCTTTGACGCGCCCTTGATCTGGAGCACGGCAATGTCAAAATCCGGGTCGGCTCCTTTGACGGCGGCTGGAAATTCCCTGCCGTCCAGCAGGTGCACCATGACTTCGTCCCCACCCGCGATAACATGCGCGTTGGTGAGCACAAGGCCCTTTTCTCCGTCAACAATGACACCAGATCCAAGACTGACGCGCTTTTGCCGAACCTTGCGCCCGCCCGGCATGTCAAAACCCGGCAAGCCGGGAAAGCCCGGGCCGAAAAATTGCTCAAGTGGCGAAAGCCGCTGTCCCTCAACAATATGTGTGCTCGTTATGTTCACAACCGCCGGGGCAACAGCCTGCACGGC
The DNA here is from genome assembly GCF_053570625.1 of Desulfovibrio faecalis. NCBI lineage: Bacteria > Pseudomonadati > Thermodesulfobacteriota > Desulfovibrionia > Desulfovibrionales > Desulfovibrionaceae > Desulfovibrio > Desulfovibrio faecalis. The sequence continues at coordinate 1,275,310 of NZ_JBRBQR010000001.1, read as the reverse complement.
GCGCACCACAGGCGTCATGCGGGGGCTGTCCGCCGCTACTGCTCCAGCCCGCGAAGGCGTGCACAACAGCAGCGCCGCCGCCAGCATCAAAAAAAACAGACGCAGGGCAAAACTTCCCTCAACTGCCGCCGCTTCTACCTGTTCGGAGCGGGAACGCCCTCGGCAAGGCAGATTTTTTTGTATATAGATGGGTCTGGTTTTCATATAAATTCCTTACCTCGACGCTAACATAAGCACGTTGACGTGATCGTAAAGTCCCCAATATGGATTTACCCCGCTCGGCGGCGAGGCGTCCCGTCTTGCGCACGCCCCTTGTTAAGGATAAACAAACGGCATGAAAACCACTCAATCCGACCTGTTGGAACTGATTTTGCCCGGCCTGCGCATTGCGCCCCTGCTTCAGAAAGACCTGGACGATGCCCAGACACATCTGGACGACCTGACCAAACCGCAAGGCAGCCTTGGCCGCCTTGAAGACCTCGCCCAAAGGCTCTATGCCATGAGTGGCGGGCAAGCGCCCATCAGCGTCAGCCCTGCCATCATGCTCACGGTTGCTGGCGACCACGGCGTTGCCGATCAGGGCGTTTCGCCTTTTCCCAAGGCCGTGACGCGCCAGATGGTGCAAAACTTTTTCAACAACGGCGCGGCAGTCAATGTTCTGTGCAAGACCTCGGGCATGGATCTACGCGTGGTGGACGCAGGCTGCGACGGCGGCCCCTATGAACCGCACTCCATCCTCATTGAGCGCCGTCTGGGCGACGGCACCGCAGACATGAGCCAGGGCCCGGCCATGTGCCGCGAAACCTGCCTCAAAGGGCTGCGCATGGGCGTGGAGCTGGCGCACCAGCTTGCGGATAACGGCTATCGCTGCCTCGGCGTGGGTGAAATGGGCATTGCCAACAGCACGGCAGGCACTGCCCTGTACTGCGCCCTGCTGCACTTTGACCCCGAGCAGATGACCGGCCCCGGCGCTGGCGCGGACCCCGACATGGTGCGCCACAAGACCGAAATCGTGCGCCGCGCGCTGGCAGTCAATGCCTCCATGCTGGAAGGTGACGATCCCATCAATATTCTGGCCGCCTTGGGCGGATTTGAAATTGTTCTCATGGCCGGGCTGATGCTTGGCGCAGCCTCGCGCCGCCTGCCCGTGCTGGTTGACGGCTTTATATGCAGCGCGGCCTATGTGGCGGCCCTGCACATCTGCCCACAGCTCGCCGACTATGCCGTGCTTTCCCACGCCTCGGCAGAGCCGGGCCACGTACGTGCGCTCTCCAAGCTGACTGGCGGCGAAACCCGCAACAATCCCCTGCTGCACCTGAGCATGCGCCTTGGCGAAGGCACCGGCGGCGCTGTGGCCTATCACCTGCTGCGTTGCGCGGCCTCCGTGTACAACGACATGGCGACCTTCAGCTCCGCAGGCGTGGCGGGCAAAACATGCTGAACCAGCTTGCGCCGGAACAGTCTTCCGCATCCGCTTTACTGCGGTTGGAGGATGTCTCACGGGTGTTTGACATCCGGCGGGGGCTGTTCGGCGAAAAGCGCTCCTTGGTTGCCGTAGACGACGTGAGCCTGAGCCTCGCCAAGGGCGCGAGCCTTGGTCTGGTGGGCGAATCCGGCTGCGGCAAATCCACCCTCGGGCGTCTGGCCTGCGGGTTGCTGGCCCCTTCTCAGGGGCAGGTGCTGCTTGATGGTCGCCCCCTGCCCCCAGCCGGAGCGGACAGTTGGGCCGCCGGGCGCATTCAGATGATCTTTCAGGATCCTTTTTCTTCCCTCAATCCCCGGCTCACGGTGGGCAGTTCGGTGGCGGAGCCGCTGGCGGCGCGCGGCGTCTCCCGCGAGGAACGCCATGCCCAGGCAGAGGCCATGCTGGCTACCGTGGGGCTTGAAGGCATGGGCCGCCGCTATCCGCACGAGTTTTCCGGCGGGCAGCGACAGCGCATTGCCGTGGCGCGGGCGCTCATCACCCGGCCAGACGTGGTTGTGTGCGACGAGCCGGTTTCCGCGCTTGACGCCTCGGTGCAGGCGCAGGCGCTCAACCTCCTGCGCGAGGTGCAGGAGCAGTTTGGGCCAGCCTATCTTTTCATTTCGCACGATCTGGCGGTGGTGGGCTTTTTGTGCCGCCGCATATTGGTCATGTATCTGGGCCAGATTGTGGAAGAAGGCCCCACCGATGCCATTTTTGACGGCGCGGCGCACCCCTATACGCAGGCGCTTATGGCGGCCATGCCTACCGGGAGCCGCCGGGGCGAACCCATTGCCGCACTGGAAGGCGAACTGCCAAGCCCTCTCTCTCCACCCGCCGGATGCCGCTTTCACCCGCGCTGCCCCAAGGCAAAGGACATTTGCCGTCAGGAAGCACCACAATGGAAAGATATGGGTAATGGGTGGCGTGTGAGGTGTTGGGAGGCGTAATTTCGCCTCTGCGGCGGGCATTAATAAGCGTTTGTGTCCTGCGGGCGCGATAGATCGCGGAATCCTCCGCAGATACACTATAAATTAAGTTGCTGCCCTGCGGGCTCTGGATTCCGCCCTCCGGCGGAATTTGGGACGCCTCCCCGGCGTGGGGCAAAGGGGGCCTGTTAGGGGCTGCGCCCCTCCTCGGCCCCCTCTGCACTCCCCCCGGAACACCCGCTAAGAAAGGCTTTCCACATACCTTAGCGTGGCGAGGGCAACGCGTCTCATGCTGCGGGAGCTTCCCTCACTCGCTACGCTCGTTCAGGTGATCTCCCTCCGCGCCGCGTAAATGCCAACGTCCGTTTTCGCTTCGATCAAACTCCGTTTCAGCCAACACCGATGGGAACATTTCCCTTTCAGGGACAGTTTTTGCTCATTCCATATAGTTATGAGCATTCTGGCATCACACGTGATACCCAGCATTTCTGCCTTTTTGCCTTTCCCCGGCCCGCCATCAGAAGCTGGTCGTAGCGTCGCCTTCCTTAAACTCGCCGAGCGGATGCGGAGGCGATGGCTGGTGTTGAGTGAATTTGCAAAATACGCATTTTTCTGGCCTGACAAGGAAAAATCCTGTTTTTGAGCGCAGCGTACTCATGTACGTGAGCATCAAAAACAGGATTTTAACGCTGTCAGGTCAAAAAAGTCGGGTTTGCGTAAATGCGCTCGACAGGCTCACCCCGCCGCCAAACTCTCCCAGCCTTACTGGCTTATTTCTACCGCACAGACTACCCTGCGCAGCCTCTACCGTTCAAAATAGGTGTACCCGCGCAAGCCGTCTTCAAATACCTGCATAATGGCAAACCGGTCGCTGGGCGAAATCCGCCCTTGCCGCACAGCCTGCTCCGCCGTGCTGCGCAGATCTTCCAGAATACGGCGAGGCTCATATTCCACATAGCTCAGAATATCCGCCACAGAGTCGCCCCTGATTTCGCGCACATACTCATAATTGCCGTCATCCCGCACCCTGATGGAAACCACGTTGGTGTCGCCCATGAGGTTGTGCAGATCGCCCAGTGTTTCCTGATACGCGCCCACCAGAAACACGCCAAGGTAATATTCCTCGCCGTCCCGCAGGGGGTGCAGATCAAGGGTGGGCTTCATGCCCTGCGGGTCAATGAAATGGTCAATCCGGCCATCAGAATCGCAGGTAATATCAGAAATAATGCCCTGCCGTGCGGGAAATTCCTTGAGCCGATGCACGGGCATAACCGGGAACAGCTGGTCAATGGCCCAGGAGTCAGGCAAGGACTGGAACACGCTGAAGTTGCCGTAATAGATATCGGCAAGGCTCACGTCGATGTCCGCAAGATCGCGGGGTATCGTCTTGAGCCGGGTTTTTTCCTGAGCAATGCGCATGATGATGGCCCAGAAAAACCGCTCGGCCAATGTGCGCTGACGCAGGTTCACCCGCCCGGTCGAGAACAGCTGACGCATCTCGTCCCGGTAGTAAATGGCGTCGTTATAGCACTCCTGCAAATTGCGCAGGGTGATGTTGGCAAGAGTTTCGCGCAGGTTCAACACAGGCTCCGGCGTGCCTTCGGGCAGGGTGTCGGGCAGCTGCACTTCTTCCACCATGCTCACATCAAGCACGTTAAAGAGCAGCACGGAATAGTAGGCCACCGTTGCGCGGCCAGATTCCGTAATGATGTGCGGATGCGGAATCTTCTGCTCATCAAGAATGCTCATGATGGCTTCAACGATGTCGGCGCTGTATTCATCGAGCGTATAGTTGCGCGACGAAACATAGTTGGTATGCGAACCGTCATAGTCCACGGCCAGACCGCCGCCAAGGTCAAGGTAGCCCATGGGGGCACCTTCCTGCACCAGGCCCACGTAAAGACGCGCGCCTTCCATGACTCCGGTACGGATGTCGCGAATATTGGAAACCTGCGAGCCGAGGTGGTAGTGCAGCAGCTTGAAGCAATCAAGCATGTCGTTGGCTTTGAGTGTATCCACCACGTCCACGATCTGCGCGGGCGAAAGGCCAAAGGTGGAGCGTTCGCCGCCGGAATCAGTCCAGTGACCGCTGGCCTTTACGGCCAGCTTGGCGCGTACGCCGATGTTGGGCCGCACGCCGAGAGCCTTGCTGCGCTCAAGCACAACTTCCAGCTCGCTTGGCATTTCGAGAACAAAGAGCACATTAAAGCCAAGGCGCAGGGCCTGAAGGCCAAGGTCTATAAATTCTTCGTCCTTGTAGCCGTTGCAAACAATGCAGGCCTCACGGTCGCGCATGAGCGACACGGCGGCAATGAGTTCCGCCTTGGAGCCGACCTCCAGGCCGTGATGGTAGGTGGAGCCGAACTGGGCTATTTTTTCCACAACCTGCTGCTGCTGGTTGACCTTGATGGGAAAAACGCCGCGATACGAACCCGTGTAATTCAGACTTTTGATAGCCTTGCGGAATGATTCGTGGATATTGGCAATGCGCGAATCCAGAATATTCTCCACGCGCAACAGCACGGGCATATCATACCCGCGCTCTTTCAGCCCGGCGATAACTTCCGGTATCGAAACCTGCGGCCCCTTGGGCCCCTGCGGACAAATCACAACTTCGCCCGCATCCGACACGTCAAAATACCCGGCACCCCAATTACGGATGCCGTACAGTTCGATGGAATCCTCCACCCGCCACTGCTGCAATGCGCGGTTTTTTGCCAATTCCTGCTCCTGGAGCGCCGCAAGGCGCATATATAATGTTGATTCAGCTCCGAAAATGGGACTGTAGGTTGCCGCCGTTCAAAAAACGACCGCATATGGTTGCACGAAAAATGCGGCGTAATTATGCCGTGACCGTGCCGAATGTCAATCATCGCCAAAAGGTCGGCAAGCGCAGATTGTTAGGTGCGTGGCTAACTATCTTCTTGACGGCGGGTACTCCTTGCTTCATTTTTTCTGTTGCGCCCAACGGCCTGATGTCGGCTATTTCATACTTATGGGGAACACCATGAAACCAGTCCTGAATCCCCGTCCTCTCCTCCTGCTTTTTCTTCTGCTCGCCCTTGGGGCATGTTCGCAAGACGACAGCAAAAAAAATGCTGTACCGTCTGCCCCTGTGCGGGTTGAAGCCGTTGCACGGGCCGATGTGCCGCGCCTGCTGCATGCTGTGGGCAACGTGCGGGCATCTGCCTCTGTGGGTGTGAAACCCCGCGTAACGGGCGAGATTCAGCAGGTTCATTTTACCGAAGGTCAGGATGTGCGCGAGGGCGACCCGCTTATCACCATTGACCCCCGCCTCTTTGAGGCTGCGCTGCGCGAAAAGAAAGGGCAACTTGCCAAATCGCAGGCGCAGCTTGCCAAAGCCCAGGACGACATGAACCGTTATGGCAAACTTGTGGGCGGCGGCTACGTAAGCCGCGATGCATATGAGAAGACCGCGACCGATGCGGCGGCCCTGCGCGCCACTGTGCAGTCTGACAAGGCAGCCGTGGAAAGCGCCGTCCTTGACCTCAGCTACTGCACGGTGGTGGCTCCCATCAGCGGGCGAGTGGGCGCACTCAATGTGGACAAGGGCAACATGGTCAAATCGGCTGACGCCACGGTTATTGTCAGCATAGACACGCTTTCGCCAATTTATGTGGGCTTTTCTGTGCCAGAGGCGCATCTGCCTGTCATCATAGAACAGATGGCGCAAACGACGGTGCCGGTTTCCGCAACGCCTGCCGGGAGCGCGTCGGAAAAGGGACTTCTCACCCTTGTGGACAATACGGTAGACACGCGCACCGGCACCATCCGGCTGCGCGCCACCTTTGAAAACAGCCAGCGCCGTCTGTGGCCGGGACAGTTTGTGCAGGTGGAGCTGCCGCTGGGCATGGCCGCCGGGGCGCTGACCGTGCCCACACGTGCCGTGCAGTCTGGCCGGGAAGAATCCTACGTGTACGTGGTGGATAAGGACAGTCGGGCCAGCTATCGCAAGGTGAGGCCGCTGTTTGAATACGCTGACCGCACGGTTGTGGACGGCGCGGTGGCCGAGGGCGACAAAATTGTGGTGGATGGTCAGGTACGGCTGGCTCCGGGCCTGATGGTCAAGATCATGGACTAAAGAATTTTGCAGATGCAAACCAGCGCCGCACACAACGGCCTGATATTTGCATAATTTCGGGCAATACCAACAGGCGGTCAATTTTTCCACATGGCCGCCGCGCGCTCAAGCGCGAGTGCAATGACGCAGTACTGCGTCAAGCCTGAGGAGAAGCCCGATGGAACTGGAATTCCGTTTTCGCAATAATGATCTGGGGCCTGTTTTTCCTACCTTTCAGGAAAGGGTCAACTCCATGCTGCCCGTGAACAGGGCAGAAAGTACCCCAGCGGCCCCGGCAGCGCCCGCTGACGATGACGTCAGCACCTCTGCCGCGCCGGTTCTGGAACAAACTGTTCCCGGCACCCCGCACATGCTCAATTCTGATGAAATGCGTCAGGCGCTTGCCCAGGTGGAGCAGGAAGCCATGCAGCACAGTCAGGATCTTGTACAGGTGCATAGCGGCCTGAACGAACAGCGCGTTGCGCGTTTGCTGGGCCTGCTGGACTAGACCGGAGCTGCCCGCGCCCTCGGCGGAGCAATTTCTAACGAGAATTGCTCAACCCTGTATTTCGCCTGATGGCAGATTGCTCAAACAAAAGCCGTTCCCGCCTTTTTCGGCAAGGAACGGCTTTTGCCGTTGGTCAAAATCCTTTTGGTCTACGCTGTACAGGTCTAAGCCTGAACAAGCCCCCGTACGTTTCCCAGCAGCAGGCAACAAAGAGCAGACATCTCGCGGTAAAACACCGTATTGGCGCATTCCGAAGCTTTTTTCAGGCAGTCTCCGGCCCAGGCCAGAATGTGCCCGTCCATAAAAGCCGCCAGCGCCGCCTCCGGGGATTGCCCCTGGCTTGAGGCAATGGCCCCGCCCATATTCTGCACAAGAAAAAGAATGAAGGCCAGTTCCAGCCCCAGATGGTCCTCGGGCTCGTGCCCGTCCCGTTCTGCGGCTATGCCCCACTCCCTGTAGCAGTCGCGCACTTCCTGCGTTTTGCGGCCAAAAAGCAGGCGGTCCTTCTCCCGCCACACGGATTCCCACGGCGCGGCAGCAGGCTGCGGCCCGGAAAACAGGGCCAGATGATCCATGTGCAGATCCAGATACAGCGCGCGGCAGGAATCCTGCGCCGCCTCTGCCGGATAGGCTGTCGCAAGGGCGGCAGCGCGGCTCTCAGGATCAAGAGCCTCGCCCCACAGCTTTTCAGCCAGTTCCGAAGTCCTGAAACAGGCCCAAGCGCCAAAGCCTTGCAAAAGCCCGCCGCCAATGACGCCGCGCAGCAGGTCTTCATCCGGCGAATTCTGGAAAATGCGACTGCAGAACTGCAAGGCCACAACATATTGCGTCAACTGTTCCTGTTCCATATGTAATGATGCGGGGGCCAGACGGCCCCCGTAGAGTTTGCCGTGCCTACATGCCCAGGCGTGAATACGAAAGATAGAACACAAGCCGCCCGAACACTTCGCCCAGAACAATCAGGAGAAATGCGGGAACCGTCAGAGCCGGGCGAAATCCTTTGCCCTGCATGCCACGGGCCGCAGCCAGTGCCAGCAGCACAACGCCCAGACCAGATGCCAGGGCGTGCAAGCCGTGCGACCATGCAATGCACGCCGGAGGCAGCAGACGGGAAACCGGATTGACGAAGGCAGATTGCTCGGGCATGGCCAGCGGCAGGCTCACGGCCATAAGCACAAGGCCCAGTACCGCCCACACAAGGCAGGGGCCCAGTGCGCGCACGGGCGCGCCTTCCTTGCGCAGGCTCAGCACCACACCATGCCAGGATCCCCCAAGCAGACACATGGAAGCAAGAAAGGCCGTAAAAACGCTCCAGTTGCTCCAGCCGGGCATTGTGGACTGATTGTAAACGCAGCTCATGACGAACAGCAGCGCAATACCGCACAGACCCGCCACAATCATGGCTTTTTTCTCGCCATCCGCCGCATGCTTTTTGCGCCCGACAAGCACCAGCCACAACAGGGCAAGACCCATAAGGCCGATCATGAGGATTTCGCGGCTGAGCCACGACTGCGTCACGTGCAGCAGGGTAAAGGGCGCATGCAGGGGCGTGCCCAGATGCACAAAACTGATGATCACGGCCACGGCAAACAGAAGCAGTGCCGCCACATTCTGCCGCCGCACGCCTTCGCGCAGTGCGCGGTCGGCTTCGTTGCCAAGTACGCACTTGCCCACCAGCACCATGCCTACGGCCATCTGCACCAGCAAGGTAAAGAATACCAGCGGAAATTCCTGAAGATACTCCATGCTACATCTCCTCCGGATTACGGATGCTGCCCATGTTGCTGCCCACTGGCTGCGCGTTGTGGGGCGGCGTAATCACAAGACAGGGGGAGGTCACGCTCTGCTCCGGCAGCGGAGCCACGTGCACGGCATCGCCGAACTGTTTTTTCAGGTCTTCATATTCGCCAAAGTGGATGGCCCGCATGGGGCAGGCTTCCACGCACAGGGGTTTGAGACCGGCTGCCTGCCTGTCCTTGCAGAAATCGCACTTGGTCATTCTGCCCGACTGCTTGTTATACTGGGGGGCGGAATAAGGGCAGTTCCACTCGCAATAGCGGCAGCCCACGCACTTGTCGGGGTCCACGCTCACAATGCCCTGCTCGTCCTTGTGCATGGCCGTGGTGGGGCAAACCTTCACGCACACGGGGTTCTGGCAGTGGTTGCAACTGACGGACGTATAGTAGGAAAACACATTCTGGTCATACGTGCCGTTGGCACGGCGCACCCACTTTCCGCCCGTGTACTCCGCCACGCGCCGCCACATGACGCCCTGGGGCAGGTCATGACCGTCTATGCAGGCCACCATGCATGTTTTGCAGCCCGTACAGGCAGTCATATCTATATAAAAAGCCGGCTGTTTCACAATAAATCTCCTCAATGCAGACAGTTCCGCGCAACAGGCTAGATTTTAACCACATCCACAAGATTGGTGTGCTGCGGATTGCCCTTGGCCAAGGGGGTCATGTGCGTTTTTGTCAGGGTGTTGATGCACCCGCCCTGATCCACACCGTTTTTGTCCGGGGTGTACCATGCGCCCTGCGGCAGGCTGAGCACACCGGGCATGATGCGCGGCGTCACCTTGACCCGCACGACCACTGCTCCGCGATCGTTGAACACCTTGACCACGTCGTCGTGCCTGATGCCGCGCTGCGCCGCATCGGCCTCGTTCATCCAGAGCTGCTGCGGGGCAACCTGTTCTAGCCATGGGATGTTGGCGTAGCTTGAATGCGCGCGCCCCTTGTAGTGATGGCCGATAAGCTGGAAGGGATGTTTTTTCATTCCCTCGTAATCGCACGGGCCTTCCCATGTCTTTTCATGCACGGGTATGGCGTAAATAGCATCGCCCTCGGGCAGTTCCCAAGTCTGGTTCAAATCCCACAGACGCTTGGAAAATATTTCTATCTTGCCCGAAGGCGTCTTGAGCGGATTGGCCGCCGGATCATCGCGAAAAGCCTTGAAGGCAACCTTTTGCGGCATGGGGAACCACTTGAACAGGCCTATCTTTGAAGCTTCATCAAAGGATTCCGGCAGTTCCGGCTTTTTGGCGCGTGCCTGGGCGTACAGGTGCTTCACCCAGTCAAGCTGGCTGCGGCCCTCGGTATATTTTGCCGCCAGATCGGGCTGGCCCAGAAGCTTGCCGATTTTTTCGCTCAGGGCCGCGCAGATATCATACTGCGAGCGGGTCTCGAACAGGGGTTCAATGGCCTTGCGGGCAATGAGCAGGGAGCTCTGATCCACCTGATAGCCCTGCTGGATGATGTCGTCCTGTTCCAGCGGCGTCACGGAAGGCAGGAGGATATCCGCAAATTTCGCCGAAGCCGTCATGCGGTTTTCCACCACCACAATGCACTCGCACTTGCTTTCATCTTCAAGAATCTTGCGGGTGCCATTGATGTCCGAATGCTGGTTGATGAGGGCATTGCCAGAGCTGTTCCACAAAAACTTGATGCCGTGATCCAGCTTTTCCTTGTTGCGCAGGCCCATCTTTTTGGCCGTCACCTGGGTGTAGTCGTCAATGGCGTTGACCCAGGTGTAGAAAGAAATGCGCGTCTTGACCGGATTAGTGCCTTCGGGCATGCGCGGAAAACCAATCTGGCTCACGCTTTCCGCACTGCCGGAACCGCCCCCGGCAATGCCCACGTTGCCGGTAAGGATGGCAAGCATGGCAATGGAACGGGACATGGTGTCGCCGTTGGCGTGGCGCTGCGGCCCCCACCCCTGAATGACGCAGCAGGGTTTGGTGGAGCCTATCTCGCGGGCAAGGCGGATGATCTTTTCCGCCGGATACCCGGTGATGGTTTCCGCCCATTGCGGCGTTTTCGCCGTTTTGTCTGGGCCTTCGCCCATGATATACGCGCGGTAGCTGTTGCCTGCGGGCACGCCCTCGGGCATGTGCTCCTCGTCAAAACCAAGGCAGTGCGTGTCCACAAACTGCTGGTCAACCAGCCCTTCGTTCATGAGCACATAGGCAATGGCCGCGATAAGCGCGCCGTCAGAACCGGGGCGGATGGGCACCCATTCGTCCCCCAGCTTGGCCATGGAATCCGAATACCGGGGATCAACCATGATGATGCGGGCATTGCCTTTTTTTCTGGCTTCAAACAGCTCATAAGAAAGGCCGCCGCCGCTCTGGCGGGTTTCAAGAATGTTGCAGCCAAACATGACAATGAGCTTTGAGTTAGCCATGTCATTGATGGTATTGCCCGCATTGATTCCGTAGAGATACGGAATGGCAGCTGAAATCTGAGCCGTGCTGTAGGTGCCGTATTCGTCCAGATGCCCGCCCAGCATATTGGCAAGCCTGAAAAATTCGTTGCGGCGCGTCATGCCGCTGGACGTTGTGCCCGAGCCGTACATGCGGTGGATGGACTCCGGCCCGTAGGTGTTCAGCACGCGCACCCATTCCTTGGCTACCGTGTCTAACGCTTCGTCCCATGAAATGCGCTCAAATTTCCCCTCGCCGCGCTTGGCGCCGGGTACGCGCCGCATGGGGTACTTAATGCGGTCCGGCGAATAGGTGTATTTGCGCATGGAGCGCCCGCGCAGGCAGGCACGGATGGCCCTGTTGTTGGGGCCGTCATCGGAATTGTCCGTTTCCACGCGCGTGACGCGGCCATCTTTGACAAAGACGCGCAGCGTACACTGCGAACCGCAGTTCACCACGCAGCCGGAGTAAAAGCACTGCTCGCCCGCGCCATACGGCGGCTGGGTGGCTGCACGGGCCAGGCCAAGGGGCAAACCACCGCCCAATGGCAAAAGGGATGCGCCGCCAAGGGCGGTACACCACTTGAGAACCTCGCGCCGGGTCACTTCCCTGTGCGCGAGCAAAGGCGGGGTGGAGTCGGAATATTTTTTCATCACAATCCTCATTCTGCGCCGCAGACGCGGCAAGGTAACCTTTCCCCTCCGGGACAGGAGGGGGAAATCAGAGTAGGGGCAAACCCAAGAGCAGGTGAAGGCAGGGCTGAATCAAAAGGACATAGGCTCTTCCGGGTTTTCCGTGGGTAGCTGATCTGCTAATGTCCTTCCCGGAGGGCACCAATGAAGGATACGGACCTATATTTTCGGATTCTCGGGCTGACCGAGCCCTGGTTTGTTGAGGCTGTTGAACTGGACACGGCGGAAGGTCGGGTAGACATCCGCGTGGAGCATGGTCCTGGTGTTCGCTGGTTTTGCCCTACTTGTGGTCGAGAGCTGGCTTGCCGCGACCATGCCGAGCCTCGTGTCTGGCGCCATCTGGACACGTGCCAGTTCAAGACGTTCCTGCATGCTCGGATTCCCCGAGTGGACTGCCCCGAGCATGGCGTCCTTCAGGTCAACGTGCCTTGGGCCGAGTCCAAGGCACGTTTCACCATATTGATGGAGCGATTGATCATCGACGTGCTGACCGAGTGCGCCACCGTAACAGGAGCGCGGCGCATCCTGCGCATCACCTGGGACGAAGCATGGGGTGTCATGGAAAGGGCGGTGCGCCGGGGCCGGGAGCGCAAGCAATCGAATCCCTCGCGGTATCTTGGCGTTGACGAGAAGGCATTCCGCAAGGGGCACGACTATGTGACCGTGGTTTGTGATCTGATCGGCAGCACGGTGGAGTATGTGGCCGACGAGCGTAAGGCCGAAAGCCTTGAGGGGTACTACCTTCAGTTCACCAAGGCGCAGTTGGAGCGGATCAAGGCCGTGGCCATGGACATGTGGGAGCCCTATTTTAAAGCTACGCTCAAACATGTGCCGGACGCGGCGGGGAAAATCGTTCACGATCGGTTCCACGTCATGAAACACGTAGGCGAGGCTGTGGACCGGGTACGCAAGCAAGAGCACCGCGAACTCACAAGTCAGGATGACCATCGACTCAAGGGCACGAAATTCCTCTGGCTATACCGGGAGGAGAATCTGCCGGACAAACACCGGCCAGCCCTGGAGGCCTTGAAGACAGCGAACCTCAAGGTGGCCAAGGCCTGGGCCATGAAGGAAAGCCTGAACGACGTCTGGAAGTACCTGAGCACGGGATGGGCCAGACGTTTTGTGAAGCGATGGCTGGTCTGGGTGAACAGGTCAGATCTTGCCCCAATGCGCAAAGTGGGCGGACTGATTCAGAGACATCTTGAGAACATCCTGACCTTCTGCCGCCACAGGATCACCAACGGCGTGGCCGAGGGCCTCAACAGCAAGATCATGGCCATCAAGAGGAAGGCTTGCGGTTATAGGAACCGGGAGCATTTCAAGACAGCCATCTACTTCTTCTGTGGCGGTCTAAACCTCTACCCGGCCAGTTCCTGACAGGGGTTACCCACGGAAAACCCGGAAGAACCAGGACATAGGCCACGTATTGGCACTCAGGAGTATCGGACAAAATCCACGAGGTGGACGATGGTTCCTGGCGGGCGCGCTCCGGCTGACGGAGCGCCTCAAAAGTGGGGATCTGCTGTTCTTTGAACGTTATTCAGGCTATTGCGCGGTTTAAAACCGCAATATTCACGCTCATTGCCACAAACGTTACTGTTACACCCCATTTTTCAGGAAGGCAATACCGCAAGAATCAGCTTCAACTTCGGCGTGTTGGATGACTTTGCGTATCACGGAAAGCTGCTGGACCAGCACGCCCAGCCATACATAAGCAGTTTATGATTGATGCTTGTGGTTGGCGCATGATTTACCCAGCACAGGATTACCGCGCAATAACATGGGAGGCATCAGACAAAAAAATGCCGGGCTGAAATCAAGCGATTCCAGCCCGGCTGCATAGACATGACTGTGGCGTTAAAATTCCAGGCACAACCCCACAGGGCAGTGATCTGAACCAAAAACGTCCGTTTCAATCCAGGCATCGCGCACAGCAGGTGCAAGTTCCTGCGATACAAAGAAATAATCAATACGCCAGCCCACGTTCTTTTCCCGCGCGCGGCTCTTGTACGACCACCAGGAATAGCTGTCTGCCTTGTCGCCATGCACATGGCGGAAGGTGTCCACATAGCCCATAGCCGTAAAGCGATCCAGAAAGGCGCGCTCTTCGGGCAAAAAGCCCGTATACTTTTCGTTCTGCTTGGGGCGCGCGAGGTCAATGGGCCTGTGCGCTATATTAAAATCCCCGCAAACCACAATGGGCTTGCTCTTGCGGCATTCTTCCGCATAGGCGAGAAAGGCGTCGAAAAAACCCATCTTGTACGGCACGCGCTTGAAGCGGCCCGTGGGCTTGCCGTTGTCGTCCAGTTCTTCCGCGCCGCCGTTGGGGAAGTAGCCATTAAAAAAGTGGAACTGCGGATACTCCAGATGCAGCAGACGGCCCTCGCCCTGAAACTCCGGCTGGGGCAGCTCCACGCTGACATTCAGCGAAGGTATCTTGCTGAATACCGCCACGCCCGAGTAGCCCTTTTTTACCGTGCTCCACGACCAGTGGGATTCCCATCCGTCAGGGTCGCGCACATCTTCGCTCAACTGATCAGGGTGGGCCTTGGTTTCCTGCAAGGCCACAACCTGCGCTTCGGTGCGCGAAAACCATTCCCATTCGGGCTTGCCCGCCACGGCGCGCAGACCATTGACATTCCATGAAACAAGCTTGAGCTGCATACGTCCTCCTGCCGCAGCATAGCCTTGGCTTGTTTTGCGGGCAAGGGGCCACTGGGCGGGATTTGTCTGCAACGCATTGCCAGAACGGGCTTTTTGCGGTATCAAGAATGTGGGCGTACATACGCCGCCAAACCCTTTTCGGGACATTTTTCAAGGAGTCGCTTATGGATATTTTGCCAATTCGTCGCGCTATTCTGAGCGTTACGGACAAAAGCGGCCTTGTGGAGTTTGCCACGTTTCTTACATCGCGGGGGGTGGAGCTTATCTCCACCGGCGGCACCCAGAAGGCCCTTGAGGCAGCCGGGCTGTCCGTTACCGCAGTAAGCACCGTCACAGGATTCCCCGAGATTCTGGGTGGCCGGGTCAAAACCCTGCACCCCAAGATTCACGCGGGCATTCTGGCCAACAAGGACGAGCCGCAGCACATGCAGACCCTGTCAGAAAAGGGCATCCGCCCCTTTGACCTTGTCTGCGTCAACCTTTACGACTTTGCGGGCGCGGTGGAACGCCACCTCTCCCTTGAGCAGGCCGTGGAGGAAATTGACATCGGCGGCCCCTGCATGCTGCGCGCTGCGGCCAAGAACTTCCACAGTATTCTGGTGCTGCCCTCGCCGCAGTGGTACACCGCCGCCATGGAAGAAATGGAAAAAGATACCACAGTGGGCCTTGAGTTCCGGCAGGTCATGGCCTCGCGCGCTTTTGAGGCCACCTCGCGCTATGATGCCCTGATCACCTCGTATCTGCGTCCCTAGGCTTCATACAAGCCCACGCACCGCACTTGCTCACGCACCCGCAGCCCTGCCCCTTTTGAGGTACAGTGGTTGCGGGTGCGGTTTAACATTATTTCGCTCAGGAGCTTCCTATCCCAAAGCCAGAAGGTAACGTGCAAGGGCTCAAACCGAGCCAGCTTGCAGCACTCACCCGCCTGTTCAACCGCCGTTTCCCGGCGGAAGAGGTCTACACCGTTGACCAGGCCCGGGAACTCTCCCTGCTTTCACGCGCCGTGGGCCGGCAACTGGGCCTGCTCATTGACCGCAAAGGCCGGGTGCAGATGGTTATTGTGGGCGAGGCTGGCAGCATCATGATTCCCGAACTGCCGCGCGGACGCAGCGGGCAGGAACGCCTGCGCGGTCTGCGCCTGCTGCACACCCACCTTTCCCCCGGCGGCATCAGTCAGGAAGACCTGATGGACATGCTCTTTCTGCGGCTGGATGCCGTGGTGGCGCTCACCGTGAACCCGGTTGGCGACCCCGTGCAATGGCAGGCAGCCCATCTTTTGCCCAATCCTTCAGGCAGCCAGCCCTACCATCTTGATGCCCCGCAGCCGTGGGATCGCACGGAATCGCAGTTTGTCGCCACCGCCGAAGCGCTGGAAGAAGAACTTGCCCGCAAGGCAGAGGACGCCCGCGAAGCCGACGACACCCCCCGCGCCATGCTGGTTTCTGTAGGCACGCAGCCGCGCATCATTCAGGAACGCAATCTGGACGAACTGGCGGAACTGGCCCGCACCGCAGGCCTGACTGTAGCCGGGCGCATGGTGCAGCGCGTGGCGCAGATCAACCCCCGCCTCATCATGGGCAAGGGCAAGGTGGCAGAGCTTGAAGTGCTGGCCCTGCAAGGCCGCGCGGGCATGATGGTTTTTGACGGCGAGCTTTCGCCCGCTCAGTTGCACAATCTGGCAGACATCACCGAGCGCAAGGTCATTGACCGTACCCAGCTTATTCTGGATATTTTTGCCCAGCATGCGGTAAGCCGCGCAGGCAAGCTCCAGGTGGAACTGGCCCAGCTGCGCTATACCCAGCCGCGCCTTGTGGGTAAGAACCGCGCCATGGACCGCCTCATGGGCGGCATTGGCGGGCGCGGCCCCGGCGAAACCAAGCTGGAGACCGACCGCCGCAAAATCCGTGAGCGCATGGCCCGCATCCGCAAAGAGCTTGACCAGTTGCGGCGGCAGCGCTCGTTCACACGCGCCCGGCGTTCGCGGCAGGGCATCCCGCTGGCGGCGCTTGTGGGCTACACCAACGCGGGCAAGTCCACCCTGCTCAACACGCTTACCCGCTCGGAAGTGCTGGCCGAGAACAAACTTTTCGCCACGCTTGACCCCACAACCCGGCGGCTGCGCTTTCCTGCGGAAAAAGAAATCATCATGGCCGACACCGTGGGCTTTATCCGCAATCTGCCAAAGGAGCTGATGGACGCCTTTCGTGCCACCCTTGAGGAGCTGGAAGCCGCCGATCTTTTGCTGCACGTTGCCGATGCCTCGCATCCTGACCTTTTGCAGCAGATAAGCGCTGTGGAAACCATCCTTGCCGAAATGGAACTGGATCGCATGCCGAGGCTGATGATTCTGAACAAGTGGGATCAGCTGGAAGCCCCGGCCCGCGCTGAGCTGGCGGATGCCTTTCCCCATGCGTTGACGATTTCCGCCAAGAACGGCGAGGGCTGCAAGGCCTTGCTGGAAGAGCTGGAGCTTTTATTGCTGCGGCATCCTGCAAGTATGGTGGCGACTGATGCGCCGACGGTATTAAATTAGGGGGAGATGCCTGCGAGGCGGCGATTGATTATTTTTGCTGCCCTGCGGGCACTAAATTCCGCCCTCCGGCGGAGTTTGGGACGCCTGTGCGGCGCGCAGCAAGGCGGGGCCGGTTATGGGGCTACGCCCCCTTCTCGGCCCCCCTTGCATCCCCCCCGAAGCACCCCCTAAGAGGGCTTTCAACTTCCTTAGCGTGACGAGGGCAACGCGGCCATCGCTGCGGGAGCTTCCCTCGCTCGCTAAGCTCGCTCAGGTGATCTCCCTCCGCGCCGCGTTAATGCCAGCGACCACTTTCGCTTTGAATGGTATTCCGCTTCAGCCAACATCCCTCAGTTCTTGGACTAACTACAAAATACTTCGATCTTTGCCCCGTGGTACTCTGCCTGCATAAAGCTTCGACAAATCCAAATAGCAAACAAAGAGACCTGCAAAATCTTCGCCTTACTTGCGGTGATGCCCGTTACCATCCAACCATGGTCAGACGGAAAATTTACTAGTCAGAAAAAAAGCCCGCCATCAGAAGCTGGTCGTGGAGTCGCCTTCCTTAAACTCGCCGGAGCGAATGCGAAGGCGATGGCTGGTGTTGGACGAATTTGCAAAATACGCGTTTTGCGGTCTGAAAAGGAAGCGCCGGAATTTTGAGCGCAGCGTACTCAAGTACGTGAGCATCAAAATCCCGGCGCTGACGCATTCAGGGTGCAAAAGTCGGGTTTGCGTAAATCAGCCCGACAGGCTCACCCACCCCATGAAAACTCTCCCAACTCTTTTGCCTTTTCTCTTTCTGCCTTTCTGCCTTTTTGCCTTTCCCGGCCCGCCATCAGAAGCTGGTCGTGGAGTCGCCTTCCTTAAACTCGCCGGAGCAACGCGAAGGCGATGGCTGGTGTTGGACGAATTTGCAAAATACGCTTTTTGCGGTCTGAAAAGGAAGCGCCGGGATTTTGAGCGCAACGTACTCAAGTACGTGAGCATCAAAATCCCGGCGCTGACGCATTCAGGGTGCAAAAGTCGGGTTTGCGTAAATCAGCCCGACAGGCTCACCCCGCCGCCAAAACCCTCTTGCTTCACCCAATGCGCTCGCAAAATCACCCTAAATCTTCGTTACGCCATCCTTGTCAGCGCGATTTCCCGGTACAGGGGCCTTCTCCGGCACTTCCTTGGGCGTGGGTGCAATCGGCGCAGGCTTTTCCGGTGCCGCCGGAGCCTTCTGAAGCGCATACTCTCTGGCAGTGCTTTCCATCACGGCCTGCCCAACCACCAGCCACTTCTCGCCCACCTTGCGCAAGGCAAGCCAACTGGTCATGCGGGCGGGCGTAGTCACCTGCGCCACCGCCGCATCGGCCCCAAGCTCGGTAACCTTGGCGGCCTTCAGGCTCTCGGGCACCCACGGGCAATCAGGGGTGTCAGCCTTGCCGCACTGGGCCACCAGTTCACCCGTGCTCACGCCGCGCATATACTGCTTTTGCAGGCGCGCCTGCATGTCCACCACGCTGCCCAAAAGGTCTTCCATACCGCCTAGCCCGAGCAAACGCCCCATGGAATCCAGAGCGTTGAGCGCCTGATCTTCACGAGTCATATTTTTAATCTGGTTGGTTGCAAAAGGCTTCATGTCAATTTGCGCCAGAAAGGCCGCGCCGTCATTTTTGTTCAGGGCATCGGCCACGTCGTTCAGCGCCTTCTGAGGGCCGGAAGTAACGCAGGCCGCAACCAGCGCGCCCAATAGCAATACCAGCGGCAACAGCAAACCACGGCGAAACAACTTCATAACTACCTCTCTTGCGCACAAAAAAGTTTGGGTTTGAATGCGCTTTGCTTATTCTACGCCGTGCAGGCGCAAATGCAAAGTGCATCCCGGCGGCCCAAGCCCGCTTGCGGGGCTTTTTTTCCTCTCGCCCTTCTGCTACACATGGGCCACACGCCGCGAACGGAACAAGCCATGAAACGCGGCGGCAGGAGGCTTAGAATGAAAGTCATCATCATGTGCGGCGGCAAGGGTACGCGTCTGCGCGAAGAAACCTCGGTCAAACCCAAGCCTATGGTCGAGATCGGCGGACGGCCCGTGCTCTGGCACATCATGTCCATCTATGCGCGCTTTGGCTTCAAGGATTTTATCCTGCCCCTTGGTTACAAGGGCGAGGTCATCAAGCAGTATTTCCACGACTACAACATCCGCAATACGGATTTTACGGTTGACCTCAAGAGCGGCAACATCACCACCTATCCCAATCCCATTGAGGACTGGCGCGTGACCCTGTGCGACACCGGGCAGGAAACGCAAAAGGGTGGCCGCCTCAAGCGCGTTGCCAAGCACATTGACACCGACCGCTTTATGGTTACTTACGGCGACGGCGTTGCTGATATCGACCTGAACAAGCTCATCGAATTCCACAAGCAGTCGGGCAGCATCGGCACCTTTACGGGTGTGCGCATGCCCTCGCGCTTTGGCACGGTGCGCACCGATGCCAACGGCAAGATCCTTTCGTGGGAAGAAAAGCCCGTTCTGGACGAATTCATCAACTGCGGATTTTTCGTCTTCAAGCGCGAATTTCTTGACTACCTCACCGAGGACGAAGCCTGCGATCTGGAAAAAGAACCCTTGCAGCGGCTGGCGGCGGAGGGGCAGCTTTCCATGTATCCGCACCCCGGTCAGTGGCAGTGCATGGACACGCTGCGCGACTCCATCAAGCTCAACGAGATGTGGGACGCGGGCAAGGCCTTCTGGGTCTAAACGGCGCTTCGCAACACATACTTACAGCTTCGGCTGCGGCCTGCCCGTAGCCGAAGCCTGCTTCACAGGCTGCACATCTCCTTTCCGCGTCAGCCAACGCGCGAAAACTCAACGAGGAACCAACATGTTTGCCAACGCATATAGAGGACGCCGGGTCTTTGTAACCGGACACACGGGATTCAAAGGTTCATGGCTTGCGGCATGGCTGACCCAGATGGGCGCAGTGGTCGGCGGTTTTTCCGACTGCGTGCCCACCACCCCCTCGCACTACGCCGCCATGGATCTTTGCGCGCACCTCGAGGCTGACGTGCGTGGCGACATCCGCGACCGCGAAAGCATGATCAAGGCCATGCGCCAGTTCCGCCCCGATGTGGTCTTCCACCTTGCGGCGCAGGCGCTGGTGCGCAAGTCGTACGACGACCCGGCCCTGACCTTTGAAGCCAACATGATGGGCACCCTCAACGTGCTTGAGGCTGTGCGCGCCTGCCCCGATGTGCAGGCCGTCATCATGATCACTTCCGATAAATGCTACCGTAACGATGAATGGGTCTGGGGTTATCGCGAAACCGACCACCTCGGCGGGCACGATCCCTACTCCGCCTCCAAGGGCTGCGCGGAGATCATCGCCCACTCCTATTTTGAAAGCTTTTTCAAGGATGGCCCCGCCTGCGCCACCGTGCGCGCCGGCAATGTGATCGGCGGCGGCGACTGGGCACAGGATCGTATTGTTCCCGACTGCGCCCGCGCATGGGCCGCCGGGCAGCCTGTGCAGATCCGCAGCCCGTGGGCCACGCGCCCCTGGCAACTCGTGCTGGAGCCTCTTTCCGGTTACCTGTGGCTTGGCGCGCGCCTGCTGCTGGGCCTCAACGAGCCTTTCAACCTGCGCGGGCAGGCCTACAACTTCGGCCCTGCGGCAGACGTCAACAATACCGTGGCCGAAGTGGTGGATGCCCTTGCCCTGCACTGGCCCGGCTTTGCCAGCGAGATGGACAAGAACGGTCAGGCGGGCATGAAGGAATGCACCCTGCTCAAGCTCTGCTGCGACAAAGCACTGGCGCATCTGGGCTGGAAGGCTACCCTCACCTTTGAGGAAACCATCCGCTACACCGCCGAATGGTACCACTGCTTCTATCAGGGCCAGAACGGCAAGCAGCCCCAGAACATGCTCGACTTCACCCTTGGGCAGATCGCGGCCTACGTCAACGCCGCCGAACAACGCAATCAGGTGTGGGTAAAGTAATGAATACAGAGGAAATGACTGCGCAGGATGTTGGCATTGCAGGCGCACTGCTGCACCCCCTGAAGGTCATTCCGACAGAAGGCGGGCCGGTGCTGCACATGCTGCGCCCCGGTTCGCCCCTGTTGCCAGACTTCAGCAAGGGCTTTGGCGAGATCTATTTTTCAGAGGTGCTGCCCGGCCACGTCAAGGCCTGGAAGCGCCACACCCGCCAGACCCAACACTTTGCCGTGCCTTCCGGTCTGCTGAAAATCGTGATGTATGACGACAGGCCAGACTCCGAAACGCGCGGCGTTTTGTGCGAACTGGCCCTTGGCAGACCGGAACACTACGGCTTGCTGCGCATCCCCGTGAACGTGTGGTACGGCTTTACAGCTATGGGTGATGCCCCGGCGCTCATCTGCAACTGCGCCGACATCCCCCACGATCCCACCGAGGGGCAGCGACTGCCCGCCGATGACCCTTCCATCCCCTACACGTGGAGTGAAGGAGGCGTATAACATGCGCTGCGGCGATCTTTTGCGCGAGGCATGGGTTCCCCGCCCTGCCCTCGCGCCAAAGCTTACTTTCCGCCAACAGGCAAGGGCGTGGTGGCAGGCCTGCCGCCCGCCTTTTTTCATTACGGCGGCCATTCCGGTTACGCTGGCTCTGGCACTGGCCTTTCGCCTGCAAGGTGACATCCGGCCTGGGCAGTGGGCAACCTACGCCCTGCTGCTGGCTGGCTGCTTTATGGGCCTGACCATTGCCAATCTGGCCAACGACCTCTTTGACCATATTCTCGGCGTGGACGGCGGCGACAACATCGGCGGCTCACGCGTTATCCAGTCCGGCCTTATCAGCCCGCGCCAACTGTCCATTGTTCTGCTCCTGCTTACCCCGGCAACGCTTGCCGTGGGCGGCCTGCTGATTCTGGGGCTGGACCCGGCCCTACGGCCCGCACTCTGGGCATTGAGCGTGTTCGCTGTGGGTTCCGCTGTTTTTTACGTGGCGCCGCCCATCCGCTACGGACACCGCGCCCTTGGCGAAGTGTTTGTGTGCCTGAACATGGGCTTTATCATGGTGAGCGCCAGCGCCACCCTGCTGCTGGGCCGTTTTGAGCCGTGCAGCCTTGCGCTGGCACTGCCAGTGGGCCTGATGGTGGCGGGGGTGCTGTACTACCAGAGCCTGCCGGAAATCGAAACCGATCTTGCGGCGGGCAAGCATACTCTTGCCAATACTCTGGGCAAGGCCGGATCGTTTTTGCTGTTCCGCCTGTGGTGGCCGCTGGTATGGGTTCTGCTGTGCAACCTGTGGGCAGCGGGGCTTGCAGGCTGGCCGGTTGTGCTGTGCCTGACGGGCCTGCCCTTTTATCTTGCCGCCTGCCGCCGCATCCGCCTTGCCGGGGATGGCGACTGGCTGCCGCTGGACGCTCACGGGCATCTGGTTCGCAAATGCTACCTCATCAGCGGTGCGGCACTCATACTGGGTGTGCTGCTGTAAAACGCTCACTGCTGCAATCAACTGAAAAAGGGCATTCCTGGTTGCCGGTTTATACCAGCAATCGGGAATGCCCTCAAAAATGCATACAGACCTGTTCAAGCCGGAAATTATCCGGCTTTTTTTACGCCTTCAGATCCCCTGCGAACAGCCTTGGCTCATTGAAAATACTTTTTTGTTTCCGCTATGACTATGGGGCTCAGCACCAACAGTGCAATAAGGTTGGGAAAGGCCATACAGGCATTGGTGATATCAGCCATATACCAGATAGGCCTGATGGACAGATACGGGGCAACAGCTACGCACAAAATATACAGTATTTTGTAGCTCATTACGTATTTTACCCCGTCCGTCAGATACACAACGCACCGTTCGCCGTAGTAGTTCCAGCCAATGATTGTCGTAAACGAAAAGAATACAAGCCCGATGGAGACTACATACATTCCCATGTCGCCAGACATGCCAGCATTGAATGCGGCGTTGGAAAGGATACCGCCGTCAAACGTTGAGCTTTCCAGCAAACCAGAGGTGATAATAACCAGCCCCGTCATGGTACAGATGACAATAGTCGTGAAGAAAACGCCAGTCATGGCAATCAGGCCTTGCCGCACGCCGGAATCAGACTTGGCTGCGGCCACCACAATGGGGGCGCTGCCAAGCCCTGCTTCGTTGGTGTACACACCTCGGGCAATGCCGGTACGCATGGCTGTCATTACAGAAACGATGACAGCGCCGGTAGCGCCGCCAGCCACGGCAGAAGGCTCAAAAGCAGACTTCACGACCAGGGCGAAAGCACCGGGAAGCGCCGCCGACTGGTTGAACAGCACATAGGCCGAGGCAGCAACATAAAAGGCCGCCATCAGCGGCACAATAAATTCAGCTACGCTGGAAATGGACTTGATGCCGCCAATGACAACAGCGGCCGTGGCAACGGTCACAACTGCGCCCACCAGCGGGATCGGCACATTAAAGGCATTACTGACGGATTCTGTGATTGCATTGACCTGCGGGAAGGTGCCACAGCCCATCAGGGCTGTGACCGCGCCAAAAAACGCAAACAGCTTGGCAAGCCATTTCCACTTAATGCCCATGCCCTGCTCAATATAGTACATGGGGCCGCCAGCCACTTCGCCCTTCTCATCTATGGAGCGGTATTTGATGGCCAGCACGCCTTCAGCGTACTTTGTGGCCATGCCAAGAACAGCCGAAACCCACATCCAGAAGAGCGCGCCCGGCCCGCCCACACGCAGGGCGGTTGCCACGCCAACAATACTGCCTGTCCCAATCGTTGCGGCCAATGCCGTGCAGAGGGAAGCAAATGCGGAAACATCGCCCACACTGCCTTCCTCTTTTTCAAAAATATAACGAATAGCTTTGGGGAGATGAATAAACTGAAGAAATCCCAACCGGAGAGTATAATAAAGCCCGGTGATCAGGAGAAGGATCATGGTTGGGGGACCCCAGACAATTTCCTGAATTTGTTGCAGCACGCCAATAAGACTTTCCATATGCACTCTAGTTTTCTTAAAATATTTAGTGAGTTGAAGAAAATTTGCTATATGACGCAACATTCCGCGCACATGCCACCGCAAGACATGCCCCAGCTATTATGAGCAGCATCTCACCATCATAGCAATGCATATCGCTGCTAGGAGAATAGGCCGGGCTGTTGTGATATGCGACTTTTTGTCATTCCGCAACTCCCGTTTTAATCTACTGCGATATCGACACTCTAACGGTCTGGCTTTACCCAGGCCAGATATTTACGCTTGACCAGCTTTAATTCCGCAACTTTTGGGTAAAATACATATAGCGTCTACAATTCTCCAGCAAGTTGCATGCGTCATCTGGCGCATGTTGCAACAAAAAATGGGAATACGGCTACCGTATCCCCACGCATAAATGTTACCAAGCCTGCACGTCAAAAGGCAGCCCAACGCGCTCCTTTCACTTGCTCAGACGTTCCGCCTTTTTCATCAGGCTGAAATTGCGCATTTCAGAAATGCCCAATCCAAGCAGCGTCAGGGCTGTTCCAAGCGCTGCCATCCAGGTAATCTGCTCATGCAGTACCAGCACAGCAGTAATTACCGTGACAACAGGAACAAGATAGATGTACACGCAGCTTTTGACTGCCCCAAGCCGCTGTATGGCAAACGTCCAGGCCACAAAACACAGGGCGGACGCCCCCAGCCCCAGGAACAGCAGATTTATGCTGTTGACCGGGTTTTCCAGTCGCTCCATCCCCAGATGGAATTCCATGAACGGCAGACAAGGCAGCATAAACAGCAGTCCGTAAAAAAAACAGCGCCTTGTGACCATCAGACTGTTATAGCCAAAGGCCATAAGCTTGCGCGTCAGAATGGAATACCCGGCCCATGAAAGCCCGGCCAGTACGGCAAGCACATCCCCAAGAGGATTGAGGCGTAGTTGCGTGCTGCCGCTAAAGCTGATGAGGCCAATGCCCAGCATGGCGGCCACAAAGCCCAAAAAGAAGTTCAGCCCCGGACGCTCGGCCCGCAGCAGCCAGAAGGCCAGCAAACCCGCAAAAAAAGGCGATATGGCAACAATCACGCCCACATTTGAGGCAAATGTGTATGTTAGAGCGATATTTTCAAGCAGAAAATACAGTGTCACGCCGCACAGCCCAGCAAGGGCGAACAGCACTTCCTGCCGCTTGTCCGTCATGCGCAGCATGCGCGGGCAGGCAAGCCACAAGGCCGCATAGCCCAACAAAAAACGGAAAAAAAGAATCTCCACCGGCGTAAACGCCCGCAGTAGAACCTTTGTGGAAATAAATGTAGTGCCCCACACGATAATGCAGAACAGCGCCGCCATGTGACCTGCGGCAGATTTATTGAGCATTGGGATCACCAGTTCAGAGCTTGTCCCGAAACAGGCAGGCAGCGCGAAACGGGGGGAGAATAGGCGGAAAGGATATCGCGCCGCAGCCAAAAGCCGCAATCCGGCGCGAGGCGGGGCCGCCCGACAGTCAGACGGCCCCGGTAAAAATCAGTTGTGGCGTCAGCTGCGGCGCTGGTCGGCCATGCCCAGCTCAATGAGCTTTTCAAGCAACTGCCCAAAGTCCAGCCCAACCGTGCGTGCCTCACGCGGCACAAGGCTGGTGGCCGTCATGCCCGGCAGGGTGTTTACCTCAAGAATGGTCAGGCTATCGTCCGGGCCAAGAATAAAATCAGCCCGGCTGTAGCCGCTCAGGCCAAGGGCCTTGTGCGCCGCAAGGGCAAGCTCCTGCACGCGGGAGGTCAGCGCTTCGCTGATGGGCGCGGGGCATATCTCGCGCGCTCCGTCCTTGGCGTACTTGCTTTCATAGTCAAAAAAGTCGCCAGCCACAGGCTCAATAAGAATGGGCGGCAGGGCATCCTCGCCCAGAATGCCGCAGGTTACTTCGCGCCCTGCGAGCACTGGTTCCATGATGACCTCGTCGCCAGCGGCAAAAATGGATGCCAGCACGGCGTCAAGCTCGGCCCGGTTGCTGGCGCGCCCCATACGCAACGATGACCCGCCCGTATTGCTTTTAACAAAGAGCGGATAGGGCAAGCGTGGCTGCCAGCCAGCCTCGGGGGCGCAAGGCAAAAATTCCCACTCTGCCGTGGGCAGGCCCGCCTGCCGAAATATCTGCTTGGCGGCGCTTTTGTTAAGCGCCAGGAAAGACCCCGCAGGGCCGGAACCCTGGTATGGACAGCCCACCCGCTCAAGCATGGCCTGCACAAGGCCGTCTTCGCCGGGTGCGCCGTGCAGGTTGATGAGGGCAAAATCGTGTGCGGCTGCTGTCTCAAGCAGGCAGTCGAAGCCCGAAAGCAGATCAAAAAACGTTACCGAATGGCCGCGTTGCGCAAGCGCCTCCTGCATGGCGCGCGCCCCGTTGAGCGAAACTTCACGCTCAGTGGACCACCCGCCCGCAATCAAAAGAATTTTCATGTAAGGCCCATCCCAGCTGCGCCTCAAGGGCGCTTTCAATATTTTTTCCCTGTCTGTAGGCAACGCCAATGCCTTCGCGCGCAGCCTCGGTACGGCCATAGCGCTCAAGCAGGTCTTCGTAGCGTTCTTCAAGCGTAACGCAGGCATCGTGCCTGATGCGCTTGTCGGCATAGATCACAAAAAAAGGCAGTGAACAGATTCCCGGCCCCTGCGGCAAGGCCCACGGCCACCACACATGCATCATCACGCCCTGTGCAATGGCATAATTGCCCGTTTCAGCCACAGTCCAGGCCGCGCCTACCTGCGCATGGCTGCCGCCGTGTTTGACGCAGTAGGTCTTGGCTATGTCGTGCAAAAGGCCACCAGCGCGAACCTCTGGAACGTGCACGGCAAAGCCCCTGTCTGCCGCCCGCTGGGCCAGCGCGGCTGCCACGTGCGCCACAAGCAAGGAATGCCGCCGAATGTTCGGCAGCATGCCGTATTTGTCCCATAGGGCCAGACATGCTGCTTCACTGGGTACGGGCCGCTGAGCGCCCGCGCTGCAAAGCGATGGCAAGGGAGGCAGGTCGGCCAGAGGCCGGTTGCTTTCTTTCAGAGAAGACTGCGCGCCGGAATTGGTGTTCATCCTCAAAGTATGCCACCGCAATAAAGGGATGGCAAGATTCCCCTGCTTGGCATTCAGTCAGCGGCAGATGCCGCCCGGATTCCGCCATGACTTTCCCGAACAGAGCGACTGCCGATCATTAATGCCTGTGTGGGCAGACTTTGCTCGCAAAAAATCCCACTGCCCAAAGGGCAGCGGGATGGTGGTGGTACATGGATAAGTTAAAACCGTCAGTTTGCGGGCTTAACCGGTTTTGGAGCCTTGCTCACAGGTTTGGCAGCCTTGGCCGGAGCGGCCTTGCCAGCTTTTGCCGATGCAGGCTTGCCCGCAGTGGCCGGGGCTGCCTTGGCCGAGGCCTCGGGCGAAGGCGCGCCGTTGATCATGTCTGACAAGGCCATGATGGTGTTGGCGTAGATGGCGGCATGGTTGTAGGCCATGAGCAGCTGATGCTGCCGAGTGCGCGGCAGGCCGGGCTTCCAGCCATGTTTGGCGAGATAATTGGAAAGACTTGCCACAGCATCGGGGATGGTGAACAGGTCAACCTTGCCATCGCCGTCGCCGTCCGCGCCATACGTGGCAATATTGGAAGGCATGAACTGGCAAAGGCCCACAGCCCCGTAAATGGAGCTTGGCAGGTGGTGCGGATCAATATTGTCGCGCAACATGTGCTCCACCAGGGCCTTTACTTCCTTGTAGGCCCAATCTGCCCGTTTGGGCATGATTTCGGCAAACCAGTCGAGATGCTCCTGATAGCCGGGCATGCGCGGCAGCCAGTCAGGAATATCAGAGGGCTGACGCGTTACCGACATGCTTGCAAGCGTGTAAAAGGCATTTTCCGGCACGTCAGCCAGCACCTTGCCAAGGCGGGTTTCCACAAACAGCAGGGATACCGCTATGGATGAAGGTACGCCAAAACGGGCCTCGGCCTGATCAAACGCCCGCTTGTTCTGCGCCACAAACTGGCGGCACAACTGCACGTTGGCATCGGTCAGCACGCCCTTGTAATACGGGGCCACAGGCGCGGTGGAAGGCGGCTTGGGGAAAAATTTACGGTTATACAGCTCGCGCATTTTCCTGCCCATGGGCGACTGCGTGGGCGTGGCGCTGAGCGTAGCCAGCAGGGCGTTCACCCGTGGACCAGAAAGCCCGTCAGCCGCAAGCCGATCAGCCAAGGGCCGCCATGCCGGAGCAATGGCAGCGGAGCCTGCCGCTGGTTGCGGCTGGCTTTGCTGGTATGACGGGGTATATGTTGGCGCAGGCGTGGGCGCATATGTTGGAGATGGCGCGGCATAGCCAGGAGCCTGACTTTGCGGCTCGCCATAGCTTGGAGCCGCCGTAGTGCCCGCACCGCTGCTCCCCCCCGCATACCCGCCGGAATAACCGCCGGAATAATTGGGGGTCGCATAGCCCTGCCCCGTGTTTGGCGAAGCGGCAGGAGGTGCCCCAGCCGTGCTGTAGGAAGGCTGGCTTGCAGCAGGAGAGGACGGCAAATCATACGATGTAATACCGTCCCCACCGCGTGAGGCCGCTGTCTGTGCGCCACTACAGGCGCACAGCAGCAGACAGCCCGCAAGACCACAGACCGACCAGGCTCTTCGGCAAAACGAATGAACGGCAAAAGCCGGTTGCAGCATCATTTTTCTACACTTCCTGCAACACCCACGCCACGCGGCCAAGCATGCGCTTGGCAAGCAGGCCCGCAGCCAACTGGGTTTCGGGGAAGCTTGCAGCCTCGGAGCGCAGCACATAGCCATCCTGGGTGCTGTTCAAAAACACCCGGCGCAACACTACGCCCTCGTTGGGGGCAAAAATGGCATAGATGCGGCCAGACACCACATCTGTATCCATTGTATCCACACCCACATGCGCCCCTTCAGAGATAAGGGGGGCCATGTTGGCGCCGCGCACCCGCAGCACCTGGAGGCCGTCACGTGTGAGTGAAAGCGGCAGCGATATCTTGCCCGCCAGGGCCAATGCAGGACGGGGGGCATCATCATTGTAGACGCACTTGGCGTCGTACACGGAATGGATGCCACCACGGGCCATGGCATCGCCATAGTGGGCAGCTGTTTCGGCAAGTGAGGCCGGTGCGTCTTCAGGCACGTAGCCCTGCTCGGTGCGCAAGTACATGGGGCCTACACCCTGCTTGAGCCAGTCAGGGTTCAGCCCAAACTTCTCGAAAAGCTTCATGAACCAGTCACCAGGCACGGAATTGCGCCGTTTCGCATCGGAAATACTGGACTGACGGATGTCCAGAACCTCGGCCAGCTCAACCTGTGTACGGCTGTTGGTGGCCAACTTGATGCGTTCATATATCTCTGCAAAACCGGGCATAACTCTTTGACTCCTGGCGTGGAAAACCACGCATCAATGTTGCTGATTGAGCAGTGGCGTTTCGTTGGAAAGCACCAGCTTGCTGTTCTCTTTTAGTGATTTACGCATGGCGTCAAGCCAGCGTTGGTACGCATAGAACTGAGGGGCCTTGTTATAGGCCTGGGCGTAAACTGCCGCAGCCTTGGCATCTCCCATTCCTCGTTCAACCTGCGCGGCGCGCGCCGCCTCTGCCAGAATAACCGCGCGCTGGCGGTCGGCATCGGAACGAATACGCGTCGACTCCTCTTCACCTTCCGAACGGTACTGCTTTGCCTGCCGTTCACGTTCGGCCCGCATGCGTCCAAAAATCGCACGCTGGTTTTCAGGTGGCAGGTCTGTACGCTTGATGCGTACATCCAGCACCTCGACTCCGTAGCCATGCATGAGGTCGGAAACCTTGTTGGTCACTTCCTTCATGATGGCCGCCCTGTGGGAGGACACGACCTCTGTAAGGGTATACGCACCCACGAGTGCCCGCAGTTGTGAATAGACAACGTCGTCCAGCCGCGCCTGCGCTCCGGGAATGGAACGCATTGTGCGATAAAACTGCAGGGGATCAATAATCTTCCAGCGCGCATAGTTATCAAGAACAATGGCCTTTTTATCTACGGTAAAGGCCTCTCGGGAACGCGCTTCATAGTCCAGAACACGGGCATCGAAATAGACCACGTTCTGGATGAAAGGAATTTTAAAATGCAGACCAGGCCCGTACACGCGCGAAAGCGGTTCGCCCAGCTGCAAAACCAGAGCCTTCTGGGTCTGGTGAACAGTAAAGAATCCCTGGGTAACAACGATAAGCAGTACCAGAGCAACAAGAATCAGCACCAGAGGATTTTTACTCATTATTTCTTCTCCAGCGTCTTGGGCGAAGCAGGAGCGCCGAGACCAGGCAAGGTGAGATAGGGCAGCGCGCGGCCAGCAGCCGGATTGTCCATAAGCACCTTTTCGTTCGCGTTGGAAAGGATGTCTTCTACAGCTTCATAATAAAGGCGCTGTTCCGTAACCTTGGGGGCCTTGTCGTGCTCGATGCGCAGGGCGTCAAAACGGGAGGCGTCGCCCTCGGCGTTGCGCATGCGCGTTGCACTGTAGGCAGCGGCCTCGTTGCCCATGGCGGCAGCCTGACCCCGGGCCTTGGGCAGCAGTTCGTTGCGGTAGGCCTCGGCCTCGTTGATAATGCGGCTCTTGTCTTCACGGGCGCTTGCCACATCCTTGAAGGCATCAATGACCTCGTGCGGGGGGTGCACATCCTGCAACTGCACGGCCAGCACCTGTATACCCGCGCCGTAGCGGTCAAGCACGGTTTGCAGCAGCTGGGTGGCTTCGCTCTGAATTTTCAGCTTGCCATCTGTAATGGCAGAGTCGATCTGGCTGTTGCCGATGACCTCGCGCATGGCCGCCTCTGCGGCATTGCGCACCAGCGCTGCGGGCGCGGTTACGTTAAAAAGGTAGTCCACGGGGTCGCTGATCTTGTACTGCACGCTGAACTGCACGTTGACGATGTTTTCATCGCCCGTGAGCATGGAGGCTTCCTCCGGAATAGTGCGCAACTGCCCCTGCTGGAACGTGGCCGCCTGCCCAACGGAGCGGAAGCCCACCTCGCTGCGCAAAACCTGCGTTACCTGCGGTTTGTATACGGATTCAATAGGAACAGGCCACGCGTAGTGCGGGCCGGGTCCTTCGGTACGGTCATACTTGCCAAAACGCAGAACAACGCCCTGTTCATCGGGATTAACAATATAAATACCCGAAAGGAGCCACAGAACCACAATGGCAAAACCCACAAGGCCAGCCGCCCTTCCGTTGGGAAAGCGCATGCGGGCTATTTTGGAAAAAGGATTTTCGCCACCGGGGCCACGGCCGTTATTAAAAGGAGTGCGCCTGGCACGAGGGGTTTCTTCTTCCTGCCCCATATCGTCAGAATCCATATCCTGAGGAGGTCGGGGCGGAGGGTTAGAACCCTGCTTCTGTCTTTTTTCCTGAAGTTTGTCCCAGTCCCAATTCATAACGCAAACATGTCCTTTAAAGAATGCGTGATGTTATTGCCGAGCAAAAAGTATCGGTCAGTAACTCACTAATATTATGGAGAAATAAGGAAGTTAAACATATCACTACAGTGATGAGAACAATAAGGCTTTCCATCCATTCTAATCGGGCAGCTTGTACAATGTAGGCACATTCTGAAACAAAGTCAATATAACATGGCAATTTACTATGTTTTACAAGCAATACGGTAAAAATTACAGCTAATTGTAATTTAAAACAAAGGGAAGAACCGTTCCCGATTAGCGATCTTCAGATACGACGGGGTGCAACAAGCAAGAAACACACTTCTGCATCTCCTTTTTAGACTACGCGCGACACGTCAGCCCTTCAGCAGAAATACTGCTGAAAGGACAAGATCAAAAAAGGCGATTAACTATACACAAAAAATGGGCCGCCCGCTACTGGTGCGAGGCAATCCAACTTTTCAAAATAAAAACAGCCTAATAGGCCAGGGAAACAGCCGCAGATTTATCCGCGCTCACGCTGGGACTACGCAGGGCGGCTCCCGCCAGCGGCACAACCCGCACAGAATTGACCACATCCGCCCGCACATCAAAGCCTGGAGTATAGGCAAACTGGCCGCTTTCTCCCATGCTTTCGCCGCGCCAAAGGGTAACGGCAAAGAACAGTGCGCAACCAAAGAGCGCCGCGCTCAATGCCATATAGGGAAATGACCTTACACGATTGTGACCGTTCATGACGACTCCCTGCGGCAGCTTTTGCCGCCGCCAAGTTTTCGTCAGAACGATGCAAAAAATACGCCGAAAGCCTTACTGACGCAGGCGGGTACACTCCTCCACAATGCGCGTCAGTTCCGCATCGTCCGGCAGTTCCTTGAGGCCAGCCCGCGCATGCCCGATGGCGCGTACATATTCGCCCGCATCCATCATGGCCCGGGCCATCATGCCAAAGATGGCCTTTTCGTCCTTGTAGTGTTTGAGGGCCTCGGCAAAACATGCATCAGCCTCTGACGGCTTACCCTCTGCCAGAAACTTTTTGCCGTCGCTGAAGCCGTGGTCAAGATTCAGCTTGCGCTGCAAGGCAGCCTGATATTCCTCTTCCTTTTCCTGCCCCTTCAGGGAACGGTAAAGCTGCGAAAGAAGCTGGAGCAGATCTCTTTCCCCTCCAGGAGTATAGGCAAAGGCTGGCGCGCCAGCGGCTTTCAGCTCCGGATCAACAGCCAGATCCGCTACTGCGGCCCGAAAATCGCCCCGCAGATCAAGCGGGGCGCTCTGGCCACCCAGTTCCTTGAGGGCCGAAATGGTTAGAAAGAGCGCCCGTTCCGTATCGCGGCGCGCGCAACAGGCCTTGGCGCGGCCCAGGTCTTCTCTGACTTTACGTGCGTTCATCACAGCCCCTTATCAATTTTTGTTGCCTGCGCGTGTTTTTCAAGCACCTGCCGCATGGCGTCCGCCGTAGGCGCATCCAGCTTGTAAGACATGACATAATCCCGAAAACGGGCGTTCAGCCCTGCGGCTACCTGCGCAAGATCGCGCTGAAAATCCTTGTATTCCTTACGCTCTGTCAGCCGCACCCGGCCCTGCCCGTCCACATCGTCTACAGCATAGCGTTGTAGTGGCGCAAGAGAACGCAGGCCGGAAAGGTAGAGAATTTTATTCATGAACAGCTTGCCCATGCACAGGTTATCCCTGACGACCAGCTCGCGGTGCAGTCTGCGTTTGTCTATGCCGCGCGCGGCATAGGTTTCGCGCGCGTCATCATCTTCCCTGATATTTTCAAAATACTCGGGGCCGAGGTAGTAGTACTGCGGCAGACCCGCCGCCTGCATGCGCAGGCCGTAATCACCGTCTTCGCCGCCGTAGAGGCCATATTCCTCATTCCAGAAACCCAGCTTTTCAGAAACAGCCTGCGGCACAAGCACGGCCTGACCGGGCAGGTTGCCCACGCACAACCCAAGCTCGCCGTGCGGGGTTTGCACGCTGCCGGGAGTTTTTCGCAGCATTTCACGGTTGAACGCGCCGCCAAGATTGGAGAGCGGCTGTCCATGGCTCCACAGGGCCAGCAGATCGCGCAGCCAGTGCTTGCGAACAATGGCTGTGTCGTTATCCAGCTTCATGTACAGCGGTGCGGACACAAGCTGCCAGCCCACATTGGCTGCGCAGGCCACGCCCATATTGCGCGGCAACAAAAAAAGATGGTCGATCAGGCCCTCTGCCCGCAAGGCCAGCAGTTTTTTTACAAGCTCCGGCTCGCTGCCGTTGTCAACCACCGTTATGTGAAACGGCACCTCGCGCGAGGTGGCTGCCAGGGCGCGGATGGCGCGTTCCGTGGCCGCAGGCCTGTTAAAAACCGGGATGGTCACGTTGCAGAGCGGCCCCTGCGGGCTCGCCCCTGTGCTGGGCTCGTGCATGTATTGCTCCGCTGGCGCTGCTGCGCCCCGCAATCAGATGTGACAAACAGCAAGTACTGCGTGATGGTAGATAACAGGCCCCTGTGCGTCAAGACGAGCAATTGACGCTCCGGCCCTGCATTGGTAGGCTTGCCGCCGCAAACCCGCCGCCTATTCTGCGGCAGGCATAAAGGAGAACCATGGCGCGCGTACTTTACGGCATTCACGGCACAGGCCACGGGCACGCCATGCGCGGCCTGACCATAGCCCGCCGCCTTTCACGGCACGAATTTCTTTTTGTGGCGGAAGACGACGCCCCAAAAATTCTTGAGCCGGAATTTCCCGTGCGCCGACTGCCCAATCTGGGCACGGTGTTCAAGGACTACAAGGTGGACATGGCCGCCACCATCAGCCGGGCGCTGCCCCTGCTGTGGCACAGGCAGCGTTATATTGATCAGGTGTCGCGCCTCATTGATGAATTCCGGCCCGATGTCTGCATGACCGATCTGGAATACTTCGTGCCGCGCGCCGCCGAAAAGGCCGGGCTGCCATGTCTGACCCTCGACCATCAGCACATCATCACCTGCTGCCAGCACAACCTGCCGCCCAATATGTGGTGGGATACCTTTGTGCAGGGCCTCACCCCGCGCTATCTCTTCCGCCCCACGGCGGAAAACCTCATTATATCCTTCTACTCGCCGCCAGTGCTGCCGCAGTACAAGGCGCGCGTAGCCCCGCCCATCCTGCGCGACAGCGTGCTTGCGCTCAACCCGCGCGATGACGGCCATGTGCTCGTGTACCAGAGCAATTCCACCCACCGCAAACTGGTGGACTTTCTACGCGCCGCCACGCGCAAGACCTGCTATGTCTTCGGCTATGACCGCACCGAAGGGCAGGAGGACAACGTTATCTTCATGCGCAAGAGCGAAGAGGGCTTTCTGCGGCTGCTGGAAGGCTGCTCCTACGTTATCCAGGGCGGCGGGCATACCCTCATGGGCGAGGCCCTGCACCTGGGCAAGCCCATACTCACCCTGCCCCTCAAGGCCATGGTGGAACAACGCTTCAACGCGCTCTATATTGAACGCCTGAACTACGGCATGCAGGCCGACATGCACACGCTGGAACCGGAGCTGCTGCAACGCTTTGAAGCCAACCTGCCTGCCTACAAGGCGGCCATCGCCGCAGGAAACTTCTGCGGCAATGAAGCGGTTTTCGGCCTTGTGGACCACTTTATCCGCAACGGCTCCCTGCCTGTGCACGGCAATCCCGCAGTGCAGGAATAAAAACAGCAAGCCGTTTTTTCAACGCAACTCCAGAGCCAGACCCCGGTATATCGGCGGTCTGGCTTTTTTCTGCCCTTCCGCCCCTGTTTCTCGCTGTTTTTCCATCCACCTGTACTTGCAGCATAATATTCCTGGCGCACTGTTGTAACTGCGCCGTCACACCTGAAGCAATGGCGTAATTGGCCGTTGCGCTTGTCATTTATTTTGAAAAAGTCTAGATTTCAGCAATATTTTCCTACAAATCCACAAACGAGGCTTTTACATGGACGGCATCCGCTATATTCACGCCGCCGATCTGCATCTGGACACGCCGTTTCAGGGGCTTTCCCGCACGGCGGCACAGGGTGGGCATCTGGCGCGTCTGCTGCAAGAGGCCACCTTCAAGGCCATGGACCGCCTCTTTCGGCTTTGCGAATCAGACAAGCCGGATTTTCTCATACTGGCTGGCGATGTGTATAATGAGGAAAACCACAGCGTTAAAGCCCAGCTCAAGCTGTGCGACGGCTGCCGCCGCCTGCGTGATGCCGGAGTGCGCGTTTTTCTGGCGCACGGCAACCACGATCCCCTTTCCTCAAGGCTGGCGGCTGTGCAGTGGCCTGACAACGTCACTGTTTTCGGGCCGGATGCCGAGAGCCACACGGTTGAAAAAGACGGCAAGGTCGTGGCCGTGGTGCACGGCATCAGCCACGCCAAGATCAAGGAAGGCCGCAACCTTGCCCGCCTGTTCCGGCGCGACCAGAATCACGACTGCTTTCAGCTTGGCGTTCTGCACTGCACGGTCGAAGGCCAAAGCAAGGCCGACCGCTACGCTCCCTGCTCGCTGGACGATCTCAAAAATACCGGCCTTGACGCCTGGGCGCTGGGCCATGTGCACGAGCGGGCCACACTTTGCACCGCTCCTTTTATCGCATACAGCGGCAACGCTCAGGGCCTGCACGTCAATGAGCCGGGGCCGCGCGGCTGCCTGCGGGTGACGGCAAACCCTCAACCGGGCGGCGGCTACGCGTGCAAAGAAGATTTTGTGCGTCTGGGCCCCGTGCAGTGGGCCAGAGTACAGGTTGAACTTGACGATGTGGTCCACCTCAACGAGGTGGAAAACAGAATGACCCGGGCGCTGGAGCAGGCCGCCGAAGCCACAGACCCCGGCTGCGAAGCCCTGATGGCCCGTGTGGTTTTGCACGGGCGCACCCCGCTTGACGCCGCCCTGCGCGATGCTCCCAATCAGGAAGACCTTGCTGAACGGCTGGCGCACCTGCAAACAGGCACCCCCAGCGTGTGGATCAAGGACATGGTGGCCGAAACAAGCCCCGCCATCGACCGTGCCCAGTACCTGCAACGGGAAGACCTGCTTGGCGAAACCCTGCGGCTGGCCGAGCGCATGGCGCAAAGCAGCGATGCCCTGCACGATGTGGCAACCCCGGCGCTGAAACAGGTCTATGATCACGGGCAGCTCCGCCATATTCTCACCCAACCCGACGATGCGCGTATGCGAGCCCTTCTGGAAGAGGCCGAACGCCTGTGCACGGATCTTCTGGAGGCACGCTGATGTATATCCAGTCCTTCCACATGGACGGCTTCGGTATCTTTTCTGACGTGAGTGTTGAAAACCTCTCGCCGGGGCTTTCCATTTTTCTGGGTGAAAACGAAGCGGGCAAGTCCACCTGCCTGGAATTTCTGCGCACCATGCTCATCGGCTATCCCGACCCGCGCAACAAGGAATACAAGCGTATTCCCGGCCCCCTGCGCGGCGGGCAGCCCGGCGGCAGCATGGAACTGCGCTCGGACGAACGCGGCATTCTGCGCCTTACCCGGCGGCCCGGCAGCAACGGCGGGGTGCTTACCCTCACCGACCCTGAGGGCAAACCGCTGGAACCGGACATGCTGCGCCAGATGCTCTCCGGCGTGAGCCGCGATGTGTACCGCAACGTGTTCGGCTTCAGCCTCACAGAGCTTGAAGACCTCAACAGCCTCACTGACGAAGGCGTGCGTAACGCCCTGTACGGCGCAAGCTTCGGGCCGGGGCTGCGTTCGCCCGGCGAGGCCCTCAAACTGCTGGACAAACAGGCCGATGAAATTTTCAAGAGCGGCGGCAGCAAACCCGCCCTCAACGCTGCCCTGCGCCAGCTTGCCGAACTGCGGCAACGAAAGATTGAACTGGAGCAGGAATGCGCCGGGTACGACAGCATGGCAATGGACCTTGCCGCAAAACGCGATGATCTGGCAAACCTGCGCCACCGTAAACTCCAGCTCGAAGAAGAACGCCGCATCCTTGAACGCCGCCTTGGCGTGTGGTTGCAGTGGAACGAATGGCGCATGGCGGGCGCACGCCTTGAACGGCTTGACCCCATAAGCGCTACCTTTCCCGAAAACGGCAGGGAACGCCTTGCCCGCGCGCAGGAGGCCCGCGAGGGCTGCGAGCGGCAATGGGCCGCGCAGATGGAAAAGCTCACCCGGCTGCGCCAGCGGCGGGACGAACTTGAAATCAACTATCCCCTGCTGGAGGCCCTGCCCGCCCTGCGCCGCATGGCCGAGCGCAAAAGCGGCTTCCGGCAGGCCTTGAGCGCCCTGCCCGCGCAGGAGGAAGCCCTGCTGCGCGCGCAGGAAGACCTCAGCCGCGAACTCTCGCGCCTTGGGCCGGATTGGTCGTGCGACCGCATCCGGGCCACAGACCGTTCCCTCTTTGCCCGCGAGGACATTGAACGCCAAGGGCGGGAAATGCGCGCCGCAGCCTCGGCCCATCAGGCCGCCGTGGACAGCCTCACCCAGAGCAACCGCGAAGTGGAAAGCGCAGAACGCGAGGTGGCCTCCAACACTGCCGCCCTTGATTTGCTGCCCGCGCCGCCCGCAGCGCTGGATGACGATGCCCGCGACAATTTGCGTCAGGCCCTCGCCCGGCAGGAAGAAGCCCGCCGCCAGCGGCCTCTGCGCCAACGCGCGGTGAACGAGGCAAAAACAACATTTTCCAGAGCTTTCAACCCGCTGCGGCTGGTGGTCAACGGCGCAAGTGACGGCGCACAGGCAGAAGCCCTGCTTGATTCGCTCCTTTCGCGACAGGAAGAAGCCCTCGCTCTGGCCGCTGACGTGCAGGACAAAATGCGTCAGGCGGACGATGCAGCGCAGGAAGTGCGCCAGGCGGAAGAGCAGGTTGCTGCCGTCAAGGGCCGCGTGGAAGCCCTGCGCGAAGAACAGCGCCACATAAACGGCCCCACCCGCGAGGATCTTGACGGGCAAACCCTTGCCCTGCGCAAGCTGCGCGCCCTTTCCGCCACCTTGGGCACGGAGCGTGAGCGGCTGGAAGAACTCAGCGCCCGCATCGGCAATGAACCGCCCGTCACACGAGTAAAAAACCTGCCCCTGCTGGTTCTGGGCCTTGCTTTCTTTCTTGGCGGCGCGGGCATGTTGCTGGCTTACTGGCGCATGGGCATTACAAGCATTGCCCTCACGGCCGACATTGAGCTGCCTGTAAGCCTGTGGTCTGGCTATCTGCTGCTGCTCTGCGGCGTTGGCTTTATGGCTGGCGGCGTACCACACACTGGCGCAGAGGCAAAACGCCGCCAGATGGAGCATCTGCAACTTCAGGGCAGACGCGATTCGTGCGCGGCCCATGTAGCGGAGCTGGACGAGCAGGCCAGCCAGCTTTGCGCGGCGGCTGGCGTGCAAAGCATGGATCTGGTGACGCTTGAAGCAAGGGAGGTGCTGCTTGAGCACGAACGTGAGCAGTGCTTTGAAGAAGAGCGCGCCCGCAAGGACATGGACGAGCTGAAGCACGCCATGGACCTTGCCCGCACGGAAGTGAGCAAACGGCAGGCTGTGCGCTCCGAGGTAGAAGGCATTGTGCAGCAGACCCGCCGCCGCTGGCACGAATTCATGCTGGCCCTGCACGTGGCCAATGTGCCCTCGCCCGAGGGTGCGGCTGCTTTTTTTGCCAGGGCGGAATCAGCACGGCTCGCCTTTGGCGGCGTTGCTGCCGCCGATGCGGAGCTGCAAACCCTGGATGACGACCTGCGCCAGACAGAAGCCCGCATGCGCCTTGTGCCTGCTGTGGCTGAACGCCTGCCCGCCAATGCGGATTCAGATTCACTGGCGGAGGCTGTGCGGCAAGTGCTTGAATCCTGCCGCGAGGCCGACGCCGCCCGCGAACTGCGCATCAAGGCCGAGGCCGCGCTGCAAAATTCGCAGAGCGAACTCAACCGCGCCCGCACCCGTCAGGCGGAAGCCAGCGCGGAACAGCGTCAGGCGCAGGAGCGGCTCAACGAAGCGCGCTCGCAATGGACGGCCTGCCTGCATGATCTTGGCCTCGGCACCGACCTTGACCCGGAAACCGTGCGGGAAGCCCTGAAATACATGGAAAACTGCCTCGCTGCCGAGGCTTCGGTACAACGAGCCCAATCGCAGCTCAATCAGGGCCGCGCAGAACTGGCTGCCCTGCGTGACCCGCTGCAAGCCCTGCTCGCAGAGCTTGGCCTGCCACCACAGCAGGATGCGGACAACCGCCCAGACTGGCTGCTCAGCCTTGATGCGGCGCTGGAGGCGGCGGAAGCCATGTCGCAGGCGCAGAGCCGCCGCCGCAACCTTGATAATGAAGTGACGGAAATGGAGGATGAGGCCCGCGCTGCGGAGGCCGCCCTCGAAAGCGCCCGGAGCGCGGAACGCTCCCTGCTTGCCATGGCGGGCGCGCATGATGCGGAAGAGTTTTTGCGTCAGGCCGCACTGCACGAAGAACTGCGCGCACTCACCCTGCGCCGTCAGGATCTGGAAGACGCCCTGCGGCTGGCTGCGGACAAAACACCCCTGAAGGATTTTCTCGATTCCTTCGAGCATGAGGATCAGGAAAGTCAGGAGCGCCGCAGCGCAACCATCAGCGAAGAACTGACAGGCATTCAGGAGCAGGAAGAAAATCTGGTCAAGCGCGTGGCGGAACTGCGCAGCAAGGTGGACGCACTTTCGCGCACTGATGAGCTTTCGCAGCTTTTGCAGCAGGAGGCGGCCCTTGTGGAAGACATGGAGCGCATGGCCTTTGCCTGGAGCCGCGTGGCCCTTGCCCGCAGCATCCTTGAAACAGCCAAGCGCACCTTTGAGCTGGAGCGCCAGCCAGAGGTCATCCGCCTTGCTTCAAGCATCTTCACCCGCATCACTGGCCAGCGCTGGCGGGGCATCAACGCCTCGCTGGAAGACGCCAGCCTCGCCATCCTGCCCGCGCAGGGCGAACCCATAGCGCCGGAAAATCTGAGCCGTGGCGCGCGCGAGCAGGCCTATCTGGCCCTGCGGCTGGCCTACATCAAAAATCATGCCCTGCATGCGGCCCCCCTGCCTGTGATCATGGACGAAGTGCTGGTCAACTTTGACCCGCAAAGGGCCGAGCGCACCGCGCGCGCCTTTGTGGAGCTGACCGGCGGCAGCCAGGGCAAGGCCCATCAGTTGCTTTACTTTACCTGCCAGCCGCACATGGCGGAACTGCTGCGCAAGGCAGAACCCCAGGCCGCGCTGTTCCATGTGCAAGACGGCAGCATCAAGGCCGCATAAGCGCTAACAAATCCTCCTTCTGCACAGCGGGCGGGTGTTCCTTGTGAGCATCCGCCCCTCTTTATTGGCAAAACCATCTGTACTCTCCACACCGCCCTCATTTGCAACCCTAAAATCAATTAGCAATCTTTCTTTTCCAATCGGCATGTTAGCATAAAATACAATTTTTTGTACATTTTTTGATAATAAAATCAATATGATATATTTTGAATTTGAAAAGTAATTTCATTTTTATTGACACATTACCCTGCCTGTGACAGTGTACCGCCATGCACATTCAGCAAAGCGGAGATAAAAATATGGATCAGCAGCCGGTGTTTACCGATCATACGGGTTTAAGCCACCGTTTCAGCCACGACAACCTCCACATATCCGTTTCTTCCCGCTTCGATCCTCCTCAGGCCACTGCACTTATTGAGCTTCTTCAGTGCAATCAGGCAAACTGCAAACGCATTTTCATTGACGTACGGCACGTAGCCAACCCTCACCCTTCCGCCGTTGACGCCCTCAAGACCTCGCTTCTGCTGGGCGGCCTCAGCACAGAACGTATCGTATTCAAGGGAAAGAGCGGCTTTGACATGGCCGTTAGCGGCAATCGCGTTCTCATCGAGCAAAAGAAAAAGCACGTCTGCAAGGGCAACTGCGCCAACTGCAAGTGCGGCCACCACAAGAACCACCACGCGGAAAACTGATCGCCACCTCGCTTGCGGCAGATGGGGGCGTATTAGGCCAAGGAGATCACCCGGAGGCTTTACGCCAAGCGCCAGCCCGTCAGGGATGACTTCTGAAAAAATAACGCGCGCGTTGCAAGAGCCTGTTGCGTCTGCGGCCGTTGCGCAAACCCTTTACGAGGAGAAAGGAATGAGTTCACGAGAAAGGAATGGTCTGAACCGCTTTAAAAAGGTGTGCATGGTCACACTGCTTGCAGCAGGCATGCTGATGGGCGTGGCGGGGGGGGCCAAGGCCATTGACTTCAAGGCCAAGGGCGAATGGCTGGTTGGTTTTGGCGTGGGCGAAGGCGTTCTCACCAAGAACACCAGAGACAAAGACGGAGCCAAGTCCAAAACCAACACTGATGACCAGTTTGGCGCTTCCCAGCGCATCCGCCTCCAGTTGGACGCCGTGGCCTCCGAGGCATTGTCCGGCACGGTGTACTTTGAAATCGGCGACCAGCAGTGGGGCAAATCGGACGATGGCGCGGCTCTCGGTGCGGATGGTCGCGTTGTGGAAGTTAAAAACGCCTACATCGACTGGTTGATTCCGCAGACTGACGCCCGCGTGCGCATGGGCATCCAGACCACCACCCTGCCCAATGTGGCTGGTGGTTCTGCAATCATGGACTGCGATGCCGCAGCCCTGACCGCCAACTACAAGTTCAACGATAATGTGGGCCTCACCTTTATGTGGGCGCGCCCGGTCAACGACAACTTCAGCAACAGCTATATTGATGTGGACAACAACAAGTCCAGTACGGAAAAGACCAACTACCTCGACAACCTTGATCTGTTCATGCTCTCCATGCCCCTGAGCTTTGACGGTGTTGAAGTCACCCCTTGGGCCATGTACGGCATGCGCGGCAAAAACTCCCTGCGCGGCCTGGAAGATCCCAACAACGGGTCTCCGTGGGAAACCAGCGATGGCAAGTTGGGTCTCACCATTCCCGGCACCACCTCCGGCTTCAACTACGCCAACGACAACATAACGCCGCTCACCAACTCCTCCACCAGCAAGCAATACGGCTCTCTGTTCTGGGCGGGTCTGCCGGTGGCCATCACCATGTTCGATCCCCTGAACATCGAATTTGACATCAACTACGGCTACTCCGAAGCCATGGGCCGCTACGATGTGCTCAAGCGCGGCGTGGACAGCGTGCGTGCAAGCACCGAGCGTCAGGGCTGGCTGGCAAAAGCCCTTATTGAATACAAGCTGGACTGGGGCGTTCCCGGCATCTTTGGCTGGTACGCAAGCGGCGACGACGGCAACGTGAAAAACGGCTCCGAGCGCATGCCTTCCATTGCTGGCGCGGGCAACTTCACCTCCTTTGTCGGCGACGGCAACCTTTCGTGGAGCCCGGTTGCCAATGGTTGCGACTGGAGCATGAGCTATGCCGGCACCTGGGGCATCGGCGCGCAGCTGAAAGACATGAGCTTTATTGAAAACGTCTCCCACACCTTCCGTCTGGCCTACTGGGGCGGCACCAACGCCACCTCCATGGTCAAGTACATGAAGGATGCCTCCTCCTGGCAGGCTGGCTACGGCGGCGACGGCCCCTATCTGACCACCAATGACGGCCTGCTGGAATTCAACCTCGTCAACACGTGGCAGGCCTACGAAAACCTGAGTGTGAATCTGGAACTCGGCTACGTTGCCAACATGATCGACAAGGACACATGGAAAAAGGCCGGTTACAACAACGGCGCGGGCAACGGCAGCTTTGACAAACAGGACGCCTGGAAAGCCCAGGTTGTCTTCCAGTACAGCTTCTAAGCCTCTCTGCCTTTTGTAAGCGCCGTTCCCTTCCCGGCGCGCAGGCTTCGCCGCTTCCCTTCACCGGGAAGCGGCGTTTCCTTTGCAGCAGCACTATGCCGCGCAGGCCAAATTTGCCACGCGGGGACTCTTGCGCGGCGCTCAGCTACTTATGGGCTTCATCCCAGGCGGCCAGCCCGCCCTCCACATACTGCACGTCAAAACCTTTCTGCCCCAAAGCAGCCTGGACAGACTTGCTTACAGAGCCGCCCCGCACGCAATAGATGGCTACTGGCTTGTCCTTGGGCAACTGCGCCGCCCACAGGTCAACCTGCTCCGGGTCGTGCCATACGGCGCCGGGGACTGTGCGAGGGTCAGCCTCATAGTCAGCCCGCCTGCGCACATCGCAAACCGTTGCGGTATTGGCGGCCAGTATAGCCTGAAGTTCTTGCGGCGTGATGGTTGCGTTCATACCTTCCCCCAGACGTGTTTGACGTTAAGGATAAAAATCCTGTGCGGGCAGGACGGCATCGCTTGACTGCACATCCGGCAATGAAGAACCGCCCCGCATGCGTAAGGTATCAGAGCATCTGCCAGACCAGCCCGGCAAGCCCGCTCAACCCCACCAGCGCATGCATGGAGAGCTTAAAACGCACCAAGGCCACCAGCGACAACAGCGCAACGGTCACGGCAAACACATCAAATCCCGTAACCGGGAAAAATGTATTCCAGGCAAAGAACACGCCGATCTTGAGCACCACGCCCACCACCGCGCCGGATATGCCCGTAAGCGCGGCATTGAGTTTTTTGTTGGCCGTAATTGCTTCAATGTAGGGCGCGCCAGCAAATATGAACATGAAGCTCGGCAAAAATGTGGTGAAGGTGGTGAGCAGGCCGCCCAGAATGGCCGCTGTCATGGGCGTCAGGCCGCCGGGCTGGTTCCAGGCGGTGATGAAGCCCACAAACTGCGTCACCATGATCAGCGGGCCGGGGGTCGTTTCCGCAAGGCCGAGGCCCAGCAGCATTTCCTTTTCCGTCAGCCAACCCAGATTGACCGCGTGCTCTACTATATAGGCAAGAACGGCATATGCGCCGCCAAAGGTCACAAAGGGGGCTTTGCTGAAAAAAATGGATATCTGGGAAAGTATGTCGTCCATGCCCCGCCATGCGAAAACGGGCAGAATCACAGCCATCCAGATAGCGGCGAATATCCCCACAACCTTGAAGAGATGGGACAAAGGCGGCAGATTGGTGAAAGATTCCGGCGCGTCAGTCAGGCATTCATTTCTTCCCGGC
Source organism: Desulfovibrio faecalis (assembly GCF_053570625.1). Taxonomy (NCBI): domain Bacteria; kingdom Pseudomonadati; phylum Thermodesulfobacteriota; class Desulfovibrionia; order Desulfovibrionales; family Desulfovibrionaceae; genus Desulfovibrio; species Desulfovibrio faecalis. The sequence goes on along the minus strand of NZ_JBRBQR010000001.1, from coordinate 1,230,919 downwards.
TTTTTCTGGCAAAAAATGTCTGGACGAAATTTGCCAAGAATGACACCCGCCACACCAGCCAACAAAACAATCGCAGGAAAGGACACGCCAAGGAACTGTCCCAGTACAAACGAGCCGCCAGCAAATGCATACAGTGCGGGGTGCTTAAGTGATTTTTTTGAAAGCCGGATAAGCGCTTCAATCACAATGGCCACAACGGCGGCGGCGATTCCGTGAAAAATCCCGGCCACAAGGGGAACCTGCCCCTTGGCGGCTGCCAGCCATGAAAGAAAGAGCATCAGAATAACCGAGGGGAACAAAAAGCACAGCCCGGCAATGGTTCCGCCCCAGTAGCCGTTGAGCCGCCAACCTATGTACACAGCCAGTTGATGCGCTTCCGGCCCCGGTAAGAGCATGCAGAAATTGAGCGCCCGCAGAAAAACCTTTTCGCTGATCCAGGCCCTGCCATCCACCAGATTTTTATGCATCATGGCGATCTGCCCGGCAGGCCCGCCAAAATTGATGAAGCCGAGCTTGAACCAGTAAAGGAATGCTTCCCGCAAAGTAACTTGAGGAGTTGCGTTGCTTTCATTCATGGAATTTTCCTTGCTCGCAAGATAGTTACATTTTTATAGGTCCTGCCAGTTCAGCATAAACGAACATATAAAGACTTCAAAATACCATACTATTTGCACTCTTGCAGATCAATCGTGCGATGGCACATTGTGTAAAAAGACAGGGATCGACAGAAAGATAAAAACCGCCAGCAGGGGAAAACTGACCTGATACCCTCCCCAGCCAATGAGCAGGCCTGCACAGATGGGGCCGGACGCGTGCCCGACATCAAAGATTGTTCCAAACGCTCCCATGGCCGAGCCAAAACGGCGGTCGCGGCACATGTCTGCCACCAGAGCTGCGGAAGAAGAAGTAACGAGCGCCTCGCCCATGCCAAATACAAGACAAGTCGCCAGCAAAGGCAAAAATGCATGCAAAAAGGGAATCGCGCCAAGCGCGCCGCCGCACAGAATCAAACCAGCCACTATCAAGCCGCGCCTGCCGCGCGAGTCTGACATTTTCCCCAGCAGGGGCTTGCTGAGCATGGTTACAAATATCTGCACTCCCCACAACAGGCCAGCCTGAAATTCCGACAAGCCAACTACCGTAACAGCATAGATGGGTAAAAAGGCTTCCAGCGCGCCCATGCCCATATTTTGCACGCCCTCTACGGCAGAGGCCGTAACCAGCCGTCTGTCAGAGAGCACCTCGGCAATCCCCTGACGAAAGCGCTGCAAGCCTGATCCTGATGCATGCTCCGTTTCAGGCGGCGCATCTCCCCCAAGAGTTTTAAGGCCCAGCAGCAAAGCCGCCATACCCGAAACAGCACTGAGGGCAAAAACCATGCGAAACTGCCACAACACCGGCCCGCCACTGGTGTTCACATCAAGCACTAACCCGCCAATGGGCGCGCCCAGCAAGGTGCCGATTATGCCCACAGATGAAAACCACGAGAGCAGCTCGCCCCGGCGTGGACCAGCAACCTCGGCCACCACGGCCATAGCCACAGGCCCATAAATTGCGGTTGCCAATCCATGCAGAAAGCGAACAACAATCAGCGCCCGGTACGAATCGATAAAAAAATAGGCAAAGGGCATCAGGCCGAATACCACAAGCCCCGCCAGCATGGTGCGCCTTCTGCCCACCACGTCAGAAAGCGCGCCAGCGGGCAACTTGAACAGAATACCTGTAACTGTGGAAATGCCGACAGCCAGCCCCACAGCCTCCGGCCCTGCCCCCAAAAAGAGAGCGAAGAGCGGCAGCACCGGGTTTCTGGCCAGGGCATAAGAGAAGCGGGCAAGAAAACCTACAGTGCACAGGTTGCTGAAATCTCGCATACATGCCTCGATTGAGTGGCGTCATGAACACCACCCGAAATATCGCCTAGTGTTTTGGCGCAGAACGGTCGAAGAAAATGGATTTGCCGTAAAATCCCACGGGGATACCCATGACGACTTCGGCATCGATAAGCCCCAGATGCTTTGCCGCCGCGCCCACGCGCTGCTGGATGCGGTTGTCCAGATTAAGCAGGCTGGCAGTTTTGGCGGCAGCCACAAGGGCCGCGCCCACATCCATCATGCGCAGGGCACAGAAGGGGCCAGAGTAACCCATCTCCTTTTCGTCAAGCTGCCGTTTTTTCACAAAGTCCGCGCAGGTGGGGTAGCCGCAAGCACCGCAGTCATACCCACCGCACGCGCAACTTTTCAGACCCACCAGCATCAGGGCCTGACATTTTTCTATATTGGCGGCATCGCGCAGCCAAAAGGACTCGTTGGTGCTTTTGGGGGCGTAGGCCTTCATGGTCTGGGCGATTTTTTGCAGATCTTCGTCCATATGAATAACGCCAATTTCCAAAAAATCCTTGCCCCCAGCCTTGGGGGCAGTGCGGGCAGAGGCAGCCATAAGCTGAGCAACATGGATTGCTGTGTCTTTCATCTCACGCTCCTGTGGGTGCGGTTGAGGTGTATGAGGCAAGCAGGGTGTCAAAAAAAGCAAGAGCCTGCCCTGTGCGAACATGGTCATCATTATTGGCTGCAACCAGCCCGTCGAGCATCCGTTTGATGCCAGGGGTTTCAACCGGGGCAGCATCCAGTTCTTCAAGGTCAATTGCCTTTATGACCTCGCGCATCCTTTGTGGAACCTGTGCAGTCAAACCAAAGGCATCAACAAGCACCTCAAAGGTGATAAGCCCGCCCACGTGCGTAAAATCGGCATGGGCCATATCAAATGAAACAACGTCTGGCCCAGCGGGCACTGCCTCTGATTCTTGCAAAAACACAATGCGCGGGGTCGGATCAATAAATCGCTTTATCAGCCAGAATGACGCAAGGCGATCCACATAGGGATTGGCGCGTGTCACCCATGTTTTTTGCTGGTAGCGATGGGCATCAACGGCAGGAAGCACAAGCCGGGGGGCATCAAGGCTGCTGTGTGCTTCCTCCAGCATTTTTTGCAAACTCGCCCCTTTGCCACTGGGGAAAAAATCGATGGACTGTATGGCCTCAAGTCTTTTTTCAAGTTTTCGGAGCATGGCTGGCGCGTCAGGTGAACCCACAGCTGAGACAACGTTCCGGATTTCCTCACCTATCGCTAGATAATCGGCATCGCGCGCCTGAGTGAAGGCCGCTGCAATCTGTGCGTCTGAAAAATGCAGCAGTTTGCCGTGCACGATAACCAGAAACTCCCCTCCCTGCTCGTCAGTTTCTTTGCTCATCCATGTAAGCTGCTCCTGATGATGATCAGTTGCGGGAAGTACATAGATGGAGTTTTTTATCTGAACTGCGCCCAATAGGTTGATTTTTCGCCATATTTTTACACGAAAGCCTTGCAGCTTTGCCGGAACGGAAAATGAAAAGAAGAGCCATTTTTTGTTATTCATATAACTTTTTTAGTTATAATCATAACATTGTCAACTACAAACTTCACATGGCCTGCTGTGGCAGAGCAAACCAGCCATAACCAGCGGTGCTTAGAGCAAGGACGACAAAAAGGCCGCCCAAGTGGACGGCCTTTTACTGGTCTGGATTTATGGGGTTGCGCCTAGCCCTGGCGTTTCATCTCGCCAATCAGATGCTGAAGCGTTTGCGACTGCTGCGCCAGATCGGCTACTGCACTGGAAGCCTGCTCCATGGCCTGAGCGGTTTCAGAAGAAATTGTAGCCACCTGTTCCACAGAGCGGTTGATTTCTTCACTGGCGGCAGACTGCTGCTCGCTGGCGGTGGCAATGGATTGCACCTGATCGTTCACAAGCTGCACACACTCAAGGATATTTTTCAACGATTCGCCCGACTGCACAGAGAGCTTTGTGGCTGCTTCAATGGATTCGCCAGCGTGCTCAACATTTTGAATGTTTTTCTTTGTGCCTTCCTGAATTTCCTTGATGGCCCGGCCCACTTCCTGCGTCGCGGTCATGGTTTTTTCCGCCAGTTTGCGCACTTCGTCCGCCACCACGGCAAAACCACGCCCGGCATCGCCCGCCCGCGCAGCCTCAATGGCGGCGTTAAGCGCAAGCAGGTTGGTCTGATCGGCAATGTCGGCAATAACGCCCATTACCTGCCCAATGCTCTCGGCCTGTTTGCCAAGGGCATCCATATCCTGCTTGAGGGCCTGCGACTGCGTGTGCACGGTGTTTATGCCCTTTACTGCCTCATTGACTATCTGCGAGCCTTCAATGGCCTGTTTTCTGGCATTGTTGGAAACGTCCGCAGCCTGCTGCGCGTTTCTGGCAACTTCCAGCACGGTAGCATTCATTTCTTCCATGGCGGTTGCGGTTTCGCGCACACGCGCAGACTGTTCATCCGCGCCACGGCTCGACTGCTCAACCTGGGCGGAGAGTTCCTCGGAAGCGGAGGTTACGATTTCTACCACGCCTTCAAGCTGGTGGGCAGCCTGAAGCATGCCCTCGGCCTTGGCGCGCTCGGCCTGGCGGCGGGCCTCTTCCGCTTCAGCCGTGGCTTTTTGGGCGCGCTCGGATTCTTCCTTGGCCTGCTGGCTCTTTTGATCCGCCTCCGCAATTTTGCCCTTGAGGGTGACCACCATCTGCTTCATGGCGCCAAAAACGCCAATCTCAGGCCGCGCAGGATTAAACTTCGCCTCCAGATCCCCGCCTGCAATCTTCAGGGCAAGTTCAGAAAGCGATGCAGGTTCGTCGCCAAGCTGGCGCAGCATGTTGCGCGAAAGCAAATACCCCACGCCAAGTCCCACCAGAACAGACAGCAGCACACCCACAATGGTTATCATCCGTGCGTGTTCGTAGTCCTGCTTGCTCCGGGTGCTCACTTCCTGAGCAAACTCTATCTTTTTTTCACCAATATCTTGCAAAAGATCAGCCAGCCTTCGCGCCAGCGCACGCCCGGTGGTGGACGAAAGTTCCTGCGCCTTTGCGTTCATGGCCGGGTCTGTTGAACTGGCCAGTTCAACTATTTTGCGATGCTCTGCAAGCCATTCACTGAGCAGACCATTCAGCTCGGCAAGCAACTTGCGCGCTGTTTCGGTCATAAAATAACGCGGCAGTTCATTGTGATATTTATCCAACACCGCATATTTTTTTTGCAGATTATTCAACGCTGTGCGGTTACCCTCTTCCGTCGTGCTGATAATAAGATTTTGGCTCTTCCGGGTTTTCCGTGGGTAGCTGATCTGCTAATGTCCTTCCCGGAGGGCACCAATGAAGGATACGGACCTATATTTTCGGATTCTCGGGCTGACCGAGCCCTGGTTTGTTGAGGCTGTTGAACTGGACACGGCGGAAGGTCGGGTAGACATCCGCGTGGAGCATGGTCCTGGTGTTCGCTGGTTTTGCCCTACTTGTGGTCGAGAGCTGGCTTGCCGCGACCATGCCGAGCCTCGTGTCTGGCGCCATCTGGACACGTGCCAGTTCAAGACGTTCCTGCATGCTCGGATTCCCCGAGTGGACTGCCCCGAGCATGGCGTCCTTCAGGTCAACGTGCCTTGGGCCGAGTCCAAGGCACGTTTCACCATATTGATGGAGCGATTGATCATCGACGTGCTGACCGAGTGCGCCACCGTAACAGGAGCGCGGCGCATCCTGCGCATCACCTGGGACGAAGCATGGGGTGTCATGGAAAGGGCGGTGCGCCGGGGCCGGGAGCGCAAGCAATCGAATCCCTCGCGGTATCTTGGCGTTGACGAGAAGGCATTCCGCAAGGGGCACGACTATGTGACCGTGGTTTGTGATCTGATCGGCAGCACGGTGGAGTATGTGGCCGACGAGCGTAAGGCCGAAAGCCTTGAGGGGTACTACCTTCAGTTCACCAAGGCGCAGTTGGAGCGGATCAAGGCCGTGGCCATGGACATGTGGGAGCCCTATTTTAAAGCTACGCTCAAACATGTGCCGGACGCGGCGGGGAAAATCGTTCACGATCGGTTCCACGTCATGAAACACGTAGGCGAGGCTGTGGACCGGGTACGCAAGCAAGAGCACCGCGAACTCACAAGTCAGGATGACCATCGACTCAAGGGCACGAAATTCCTCTGGCTATACCGGGAGGAGAATCTGCCGGACAAACACCGGCCAGCCCTGGAGGCCTTGAAGACAGCGAACCTCAAGGTGGCCAAGGCCTGGGCCATGAAGGAAAGCCTGAACGACGTCTGGAAGTACCTGAGCACGGGATGGGCCAGACGTTTTGTGAAGCGATGGCTGGTCTGGGTGAACAGGTCAGATCTTGCCCCAATGCGCAAAGTGGGCGGACTGATTCAGAGACATCTTGAGAACATCCTGACCTTCTGCCGCCACAGGATCACCAACGGCGTGGCCGAGGGCCTCAACAGCAAGATCATGGCCATCAAGAGGAAGGCTTGCGGTTATAGGAACCGGGAGCATTTCAAGACAGCCATCTACTTCTTCTGTGGCGGTCTAAACCTCTACCCGGCCAGTTCCTGACAGGGGTTACCCACGGAAAACCCGGAAGAACCAAGATTTTTTTCTTCACGGATGATCCGCAAAACTTCAATACTGGTCATCCTGAGCAGATTCAGGCCCTTCATGTGCATGGAACTCAACTCTTCAACGTCAGCCGCCAGATTGCTCAGGCGGCTGACGCCAAACATGCCAATAATGACCGTGAACAGGCACAGGAGCAGACTCAGGCCTGCCATCTTCTGCATTGTCGTGATTTTCTGCATAGTTGTATCCTACCCATGCTGAGCTGAAGAGGTTAACCATAGTGAATGCGCATAGACTATATTCCATAAAACGTACAACATGGAAATTCAATTAGGGTATTTTTTGAAGCTCCTAAATTTACTTATTGCATATCTAGATAGTAATATATTTTTATTTTACTATAAAAATAACAGTATAAATTAAAATTAAATATAATTTTTTCCTAAAAAATAAAATTTTCTTACATTTTAATACCAATAAATAAAAAAATAAATTTAATAACACTCAAAAAATACAATATATAAAAAGTTTTTTTTGCACGATGCATATCTATTAAATACAATTTACCAATATGTTCAAATTATCACAAACAGATATCTATATATTATAGCTCTGCATCCCTGCTGAATAATTACGTATTTTTGCACAGTTCGCATATACAACCAATGTTCGCCCCCTAGCAACCAGCCGCAAACAATAGCCGACTGCCTCGCGAGAAGCAGTCGGCTATTTACAGCGCGTTTAATTGCGGATTACGTGGCGTCAGCCTCAGTATCGCGCACCACTTCAAAAATGGGCGGCAATACGCGGATAGCCTCAATAAGCTGGTAGAGCTGTGTGGCGTCGCGCACCTCTACGGTAATACGCAGCTTGGCACGTCCATCCACCTGATTGTCCATATTCAGACCAATAATATTGACGCCGTTGCGCGCCATGACCTCGGCAACCTTGGCCAGAACGCCCTGCTCGTTCTTGGCGATAATGAATATGCCTGCTGCGTAGGGCTTTTCTTCCATGCCGTCCCAATGCACGGAAATAAGACGCTCTGGCTCCATATTGGCAACATTGGGGCAGTCGGCACGGTGAACGCTGATGCCAAGGCCACGGCTGATGTAGCCGATAATGGGATCGCCCGGCACCGGGTTGCAGCACTTGGCAAAGCGCATGAGCACGCCGTCCACGCCGGAAATGCCCACGCCCTCGCCCTTGCGGGAGGCGGCTTCCTTGCTTTCCTTTACGGTGGGAGTGGCGGGTTCCGCAGCAGTGGCGGCCTCGGGGTGCAGCACCGCATACAGTTTGTTGAGCACCTTGCGCGGCGTGGTGTGGGCATAGCCCACGGCGGCAACCAGATCATCCACGCTTTCAAAATTCATTTCCTGAGCCACAATGGCCAGGTGGCCGTCCTTGGTGGCCTTGCCCACGTTCAGGCTGACCTTGCGGCCTTCTTTTTCCAGCAGTTCGCGACCAAGGGTCACGGCGTGGGTGCGTTCTTCCGTGCGCAGATAGTGCTGAATACGGCTGCGCGCCTTGGCGGTTTTGACAATCTTGAGCCAGTCGCGGTTGGGATTGCGCGCCGGGTCGGTGAGAATTTCCACCACGTCGCCGTTTTTCAGCTCCGTGCCAAGGGGCATGAGGCGGCCATTGATTTTTGCGCCGCTGCAATGCTGCCCCACCTTGGTGTGGATCACAAAGGCAAAGTCCAGGGGCGTAGCGCCCTCGGGCAGTTCCTTGACATCGCCCGCCGGGGTGTAGATGTAGACCTCGTCCTTGAACAGATCCATTTTCAGCGAATGCATGAACTCGCGGGAATCTGTTTCTTCACTCTGGCGCTCAAAAATTTCGCGCAGCCAGGCGAACTGCTCAAGGTCTTTACTGTTGACGCGGCCTTTTTCCTTGTACAGCCAGTGGGCGGCAACGCCGTGTTCGGCCTGCCTGTGCATTTCCTCGGTGCGTATCTGGATTTCAATACGCTCGCCTTCCGGCCCGATGACCGTGGTGTGCAGGCTCTGGTAGCCGTTGGTCTTGGGCATGGAAATATAGTCTTTAAAGCGTCCGTGCACAGGCCGCCACTGGGAATGCACAAGCCCCAGCGTGGCGTAACAGTCCTTGATATCCTGCACCAGCACGCGAAAGGCCATGATGTCGTGCATTTCGTCCAGAGTCATGGACTGGGCCTGCATCTTTTTATAGATGCTGTGCTTGTGCTTGATGCGCCCGTAAACCTGCCCGCTGATGCCGTTTGATTCCAGCAGATCCTGAATCAGGCCCACAACCTTGCCGATAATCTGCTTTTCCACAACCTGATGGTTGTCCAGCCAGTGATCAATCTGGTTGTAAATGTCGGGCCGCATGTATTTGAAACTCAGGTCTTCCAGGTCGCGCTTCATCACGTACAAACCCAGGCGATTGGCCAGGGGCGCGTAGATATCCATGGTTTCCTGGGCAATGCGCTTCTGTTTGTGACTTTTCTGAAAGTCCAGCGTGCGCATATTGTGCAGGCGGTCGGCCAGCTTGACCATGAGAACCCGCATGTCGTGGCTCATGGCCAGGATCATCTTGCGGATATTCTCCGCCTGGGCTTCTTCCTTGTTCTCAAAGGTGATCTGGCTGATCTTGGTAACACCGTCGACGATATCGGCCACTTCTTCGCCAAAATTTTCGTCCAGCTCTTCGATGGTGGCCTTGGTGTCTTCAACAGTGTCGTGCAGCAGGCCGGCGGCAATGGTGGGTTCGTCAAAACCCATGCCCGCCAGAATGCTGGCAACCGCCAGAGGGTGGGAAAGGTACGGCTCGCCTGAAAGGCGGGTTTGCCCCGCATGAGCGGTGGCGGCAAACACATACGCCTTCTGGATCAGCTCCAGATCCGCGTTCGGGTTGCCAGCCGAAACCTTATCGAGAATTTCCTGAATACGAATCATGCGTAACGTCCACCCACAGCGTAAAAAAATATCTTCAACCAGTTCTGGAACTATGTTCCGACTAAAGCGGCCTTGTCAACGCCGAGGGCAGCTGAATTGCAGGCCAAAGCCCACAAACAGAGCGGCCCCGGCTGGACAACCAGCCAGGGCCTGTTCAAATCCGCGTGGTCTGAGTATGCGCCTGCAAGCCAGCAGGCAAGGGCAAAAAAGCTGCCCTGTGCCCGATGCGAGCGCTTAGGGCTGCATCTGTGTATGCTGCAAAGCTTTGGGAATCCACCACTTTTCAAAATTATACATTATGCCCGCCAGCGCGGGTTCTATGCCCTGAAACCGCCGCTGCACCACAGGCAGGGCATAGGGCACAAACAAAAAGCAGTAGGGCTGCTCCGCATCAAATATTTCCTGAATGCGATAATACAGTTCTGCGCGCTTTTTCTGATCGGGCGTGGATTGCGCTTCTTCAAGCAGCTTGTCCACCTCGGGATTGCGGTAATGGGTAAAATTCAGCCCGCCCTCAAAGGTCTGGGATGAATGCCATACAGAAAACAGGTCAGGATCCTGAGGGATTGTCCAGCCCAGCAGCACGGCGTCAAACCGCCCCTTGTTGACAAATTCGCGGATAAAGGCCGCCCACTCCACGGTACGGATGTGTACGTCAATACCCACCTCGCGCAGTTGCGACTGCATGACGGTAGCCGCAAGAATGCGCTGCTCGTTGCCCTGATTGGTCAGGATGGTAAAGGCCAGCGGCTGGCCATCGCGGTCGAGCAGGCCATCGCCGTTATGGTCGGCAAAGCCCGCCTCGGCCAGCAGGGCGCGCGCTGCGGCAATGTTTCTGGGCATGGGCTTAAGGCCGGGATGATAGGGCCACGAGCCGGGTTTGAACGGCCCAAAAGCCGGAACCCCCTGCCCCAGCAAGACTCCCTTGATGATGCCCTCGCGGTCGATTGCCATGGAAATGGCTCGCCGCACCCGCACATCCTTGAAAAACGGATGCTCCAGATTAAAGCCGAGGAAAATATACACCGAGGCGATGTAGCGGAATTTATGGAATCTGCTCTGCCATTCCGGGCCGGAGGTCTGTCGCAGATATTGCAGGGGCGAAAGATCCATCACGTCCAGCCTGCCCGCCCGGGTTTCCATAAACATGGTAGCGTTGTCGGGAATGATCCTGTACACCACTTCGTCAATGCGCGGCTTGCCCGCAAAATAGGTGGGCGATGCCTCCAGCACAATGCGGCTTCCCGGCTCCCATGACTTGAGTCGATACGGCCCGGCCCCCATGGGCTTGCGCGCAAAAGGCGTGGAGCGGATGTTCTGCCCTTCCAGAATATGTTTGGGCAAAATGGGGTTCATCCAGGTGGATACCGCCCGCGCAAAAAACTGGTCATAGCGCGCTTCAAACGTATAGCGGTCAATGACCCGCAGCTCCTTGATGCGCAAAAAATCCTCGGCATAAGGGCTGCCGGTGGCAGGGTCTGCCGCCAGCTTGCAGGTAAAGGCCACATCTTCGGCGGTCAGCTCCTGCCCGTCTTCCCACAATATGCCCTTGCGCAGGGTAAAACGCATGCGCTTGCCGCCATCTTCCATGCTCCAAGATTCCGCTGCCCATGGCTCGGGCTGCAAATCCTTGTTATAACGTAGCGGGGCCGTGTAGATGAGGTCTGCCACCTCATGCGAGGCGGAGTCTGATGTGAGGTAGGGAATAAGATTTGAAGCCTCGCCAATGGTGCCAAAAAATATGCTGCCGCCCGAAGCCGGGGGGCCAGCCGGGCTGACTGACGCACCCGAGGGGGCAAGGCCGGTTTCTTCCGGCAGATCACCCGCAGAATTGGCGCAAAAAGCCGATGATGCACAAATGCACAGCAAAGCACATGAAATTGTGACCCAACAGATCCACTTTTTCCCATAAAATCGGGTGGCCCGTTGGGCCATTATTGATTCCAACATATTGATTGCGCGCTCAAAATTTATTTTTTTCATAAAAGTCACACTTCATATTGCTTTCGCCCCCCAACCTGTGCTATTTATCGCAAACGTCATAACATCGCTCCGTTTCTGGAATTTTCCAGAAATTTCAACGGAGTATTTTTGGGGACCCCATGAGTCGATCTGAACAGAGCGTCGTTCGCGAAATGTGCCAGACTTTCCTGCATGATAGTGTGCCGGAATACATCCGCGACGCCGCCTACTATATCCTGTCCGAAGGTGAGGTGCAAAAAATAAATATCCAGGAGGGCGAAACCTGGGACGTCCAAGGCGTCATCCAGGGCGAAGACCTGCAGGTCTTCACGCCGAGCCTGAGCCTCACCATTACGGACCGCAGCACCCGCCACCAGTGCAACTGCTCTGATGCATTCTCAGGCATCTGCCGCCATGTGGCAGCACTTGCTTTGCGCCTTGTGGAAGAACTGCGCAAGGAACAGGGCGACCCGGAAGAAACCCCGCCTCCCAGCACCGACTGGAAGCAGAGCTTCCGCAACTTTTTTTCTACCGACATGGAGCCGGAACCAGGCCGCCACTATCTCATATTCCGCTTTGAACCGGAACAGGGACGTTTGCTGGTTTCCTTTTTCCGTGGGCGGCAGAACAAATCCGGTCTCTCCAGCGTGCACAACGAGGTAACTCTGGATCAAATCATCCAGAACCCCGACTGGTGCGAATTTTCGCCCCAGTTGCCGCATGTGGCCCGCCAGATCGGCCAGCACCTCGACTATTACGGGCACCGGGTTGAAATCCCGCAGGGGCTGACCTCGTGGTTTTTCTGGTCTGTACGCAAAGAATATTATCTGCTGTGGAAAGACACGGATAAACCCTGCCGCATCGAGAGCACGCCTTTTGCGCTCAAGCTCAAGCCCATTTTGGACGATTCGGGCTTTCGCTTTGAAGTGCTGCTCAAGCGCGAGGGCCGCCCCCCGCTGCCCATCCGCGCGGGGCGCAGCAATCCCAGCGACCGCAACCCGACCGAAAGCACCGCGCCGGAAGACGCGCCCATCACCTTTCACGGGCAAATGCCCCTGTGGGTCTGCTACCAGCACAATTTCTATCCGGTGCAGACGGGCCTCTATCCTTCGCTGGTGCGCAACCTTATTTACGAACGCCCGGTCGTGCCGCATGAAGAAATTTCCGAATTTCTTGACCGCGTGTGGACGCGCCTGCCAGCCTCGGAACTCTACGAACCGCAGCAGTTCCTCAAGCTCATGGAGCCGGTATTCCAGCCTGCCACCTATAATCCCAAGCTTTTCCTCGACGAAGAAGGCAGCCTGCTGACGCTGGAAATCGATAACGTCTATGAAACGCGCCACGGCGAATTTACGCTCAACGGGCCCAACCCCGACTTCCAGACCGGCAGCTACACCTATGAAGGGCAAACCTATCTGGTGCGCCGCCATCAGGACGAAGAAGCCCAGTTGATGAATGAACTGAGCGGTATGGACTTTCAGGCCCGCTCAAGCAAACTGTGGTTCCTTGAGCCGGAAGAATCCATTGCCTTTTTGCTCGACTCGTACCCCAAGCTGATTGAAAACTACCGCGTCTACGGCGAAAAGGCCCTCTCGCGCTACAAGGTGCGCACGGCTTCTTCCAACATCACGGCGCAGGTGGTCAGCAACGAAAAGGAAAAATGGTTCTCGCTGGACATCAACGTGGAATACGAAGGCCAGAGCCTGCCCCTGGAAAAAATCTGGAAGGCCTGGACCCGAGGCAAGCGCTATGTGCAGTTGAAAGACGGCTCCTATACCAGCCTGCCCGAAGCGTGGCTTGAAAAGCTCTCCCACAAGCTCACGGCCCTGGGGCTCGACCCTTCAAAGCCCCCGCAGCAGAAATTCAAGCAGTTTGAAGCCCCTGTGCTCGACAGCCTGCTGGAAGACCTGCCCGGTGCAGCCACGGACTCCTTCTGGAACAACCTGCGCGAAAAAATCCGCTCGTTCCGCGAGGTGCGGCCCATCACGCCGCCCAAGGCGCTCAACGCCAACCTGCGCAGCTATCAGGTGCAGGGGCTTTCGTACCTCAACTTCCTTTCGGAATACGGGTTTGGCGGTATTCTTGCCGACGAAATGGGCCTTGGTAAAACCGTGCAGACCCTGGCCTTTATCCAGCACATGATTGACGTGCACCATGACGGGCCAAACCTTATTGTGGTGCCCACCTCGGTGCTGCCCAACTGGGAGCGCGAAGCGGAAAAATTCGTTCCCGGCCTCAAACGGCTGACCATCTATGGCACCCGTCGCGAGGGCATGTTCAAGCATATTTCCAGCTCGGATCTCATCATCACCACCTACGCGCTGCTCCGGCGCGATCTGGAGGAGATGGAAAAATACGAGTTCAACACCGTTATTCTTGACGAAGCCCAGAACATCAAGAACCCCAACACCATCACAGCCCGCGCCGTGCGCCGTATCAACGCCCGCATGCGCCTGTGCCTCTCGGGCACGCCCATCGAAAACAACCTTTTCGAGCTGTGGTCGCTGTTCGAGTTCCTCATGCCGGGCTTTCTGGGTTCGCAGCACGCCTTCCAGCGGGGCATCGTCAAGCCCATCAAGGACGGCGACGCTGAAACGCTGGACTATCTGCGCACCCGAGTACGCCCCTTCATTCTGCGCCGTACCAAGGCCGAAGTGGCCAAGGATCTGCCGCCCAAGGTGGAAAGCGTCACCTGTTGCGCGCTGGAAGAAGCGCAGGCCGAATTGTACGCAGCCTTGGCCCGCAAGCTGCGCGCCCAAGTGCTGGCCGACGTGGACCAAAAAGGCCTTGCAAAGAGCCAGATGTCCATTCTCGATGCATTGCTCAAGCTGCGCCAGATCTGCTGCCACCCGCGCCTGCTCAAGCTCGACATGCCCGGCTTCTCCAACAACCTGCCTTCGGGCAAGTTCGACGCCTTCAAGGACATGGTCATGGAAATTGTGGAAGGCGGCCACAAGGTGCTCGTCTTCTCGCAGTTTGTGCAGATGCTCCAGATCATCAAGCAGTGGCTGGAATTTTCGCAGATTCCCTTCTGCTACCTCGACGGCGCGAGCAAAGACCGTTTCGATCAGGTAGACAAGTTCAACAACACGCCTGAGATTCCGATCTTCCTGATCTCGCTCAAGGCTGGCGGCACGGGCCTCAACCTGACCTCCGCCGACTACGTTATCCACTACGACCCGTGGTGGAACCCCGCAGTGGAAAGTCAGGCCACAGACCGTACCCACCGTATCGGTCAGACCCGTCAGGTCTTCTCCTACAAGCTCATCTGCCAGAACACGGTGGAAGAGAAGATTCTCAAATTGCAGGAAGCCAAGCGCGGCGTGGCGGAAGCCATCATTCCCGGTCAGGACACCTGGAAGTCGCTCACGCGTGAAGATCTGGAAATGCTCTTTGACGTGTAGCTTCAAGCTTTGCCCAAATGACACAACAGCAAGGCCCTCTGGCGACAGGGGGCCTTGCTTGCGTTTGGGGCACTGGGCTTCGGGCATGAAAAAACCGCCCACGGGGGCGGTTCAATAATCTATGAAGCAGGCTCTGCCGGACAGGCGCGACCCGCCAGAAGACTGCATGCAACTATCTGAAACAAAAAATATAGAGTGCTGGTTCCCCGCAGCACATCCCGCTGCAACCCGCCTCTGCAAAGCTAGGAAAGCACGGCCTTGGCTTCGGCCACGCGGGCTTCTTCTTCCCGCCCAAGTTTGCGCAGGGCTCGGGCAAGAGTTTCCCATGCTTCGGGCTTGTCGTGCAGGCCGGCGCTTTTGCGGGCCAGCAGTTCCGCCATGGCCGGGTCTTCATTGCTGTCCAGATAGATATTCGCCAGCAGCAGCATGGAGGCCGCATCCTGCGGATTGCGCACCAGCGCCTCGTGCAGCAGTTCGCGGGCCTCGCCGCCCTTGCGCTGGCGCACAGCCACACGCGCAAGGTGCCTGCGGGCAAGGCTGGGCGCGCCGGGGCGCGCATCCTCGAGGGCGGCGGCTATTTCGTAAAAACGCCGGGCCTCTGCCCTTCTGCCGCCCTGTTCGCACAGTTGCCCAAGACGGATGTGAGCAAACTGGTGCTCTGGCGAAACCTTGACGCACTGCCGATAATATCTGGCGGCGGCGCGCTTTTCTCCAAGCCCCTGGCAGACCGTGCCCAGATTGTAGTAAATCTGTTCGGCAAGGGCCTTATCCGGCCCGTGCCGCAGGGCTTCCATAAAATGCCGCAGAGCTTCATGCTGCCGCCCAAGGGCCGCCATGCACACGCCAAGGGAATTCCAGGCCATGGCATTGGCCTCGTCAGCCAGCAACGCAAGCTTGTATTCTTCCACTGCGCCAAAAACATCGCCGAGACTGTAACGCCTGTCTGCGCTGATATTGAGCGCAAGCGAATTGCACACCCCCACCTTGGGGTCTGGCAGCAGCAGGGCGTACTCCAGAGCTTTCAGGGCGCAGTCGGGCATTTCTCCTCTGCGGAACTGAAGGAAGGGATAGCCCGCAAGGCCCACAGAAGCCGAAATGTCACGGCTGTTCAGTTTGCCGCACACGCCCTCGTACAGTGACACAAGGGCTTGTGCTTCCACATCCGGATGGAAAAATATCAGGCTGTTGCTGCCGTAGCGTCCAGCCATCGGCTGCGGCAGGGTCTGCGCTTTGCCAAGGGCATCGCGCCACAGGCTGAGGGCGGTTTCAATAATACCCTGCCGATTTGCAGCATCGTGCATGCCGTCCAGCGGAACGGCATCCGAGTGTGCGGCATCGCCCACATCAGAATTGCCCGGTTCCAGACGCAGCAGGCAAAGCGTAAAGCGGTTGCGCCGCTCCGCCTCCACGGCAAAACGGTTCAAAAAATCACCGTGACCGCACAAACCGCCAGCACATTCTGCTGGCGGTGGTACGGCAGACGCGGAAGCACCACATGCAGCAGCGGCATGTTTGCCATCTTCGGCGGATTCTGCCCTCTGGTTCAGCTCCTGTGCCGCCACCGCCGCATCCGGAATGGCAGGGCGCGCGCCGGAAAAGTCCTGTTCGTCCAGATCCGGGCTCAGAACGGGCGTTTCACCCAGCAAGGTGAGCCTGTCCCCCACCTCGGGGCGGCAGGTAACGTCAATCAGATGCAGGGCCTCGGCAACGGA
This sequence comes from Desulfovibrio faecalis, assembly GCF_053570625.1. Lineage (NCBI taxonomy): Bacteria > Pseudomonadati > Thermodesulfobacteriota > Desulfovibrionia > Desulfovibrionales > Desulfovibrionaceae > Desulfovibrio > Desulfovibrio faecalis. The sequence goes on along the minus strand of NZ_JBRBQR010000001.1, from coordinate 1,214,484 downwards.
ATCCGTATCCCGTGTATGCAGCACCACCAGTTCGCCCTTGTAATGGGGCGAACCGCTTTCCGCCTGTCCCCACAGGGCAAAGCGCATGCCCTCGCGAGCCTTGGCCTGACGCCCAAGGCTCAGCCGCACACGGCCCAGCGGCAGTGATTCCAGCACCATACCGCCTTCTTGCAGTATGCGCGCAAAGGGCATGATGCGACTTTCCACAGCCTGCGCGCCGTCGGCCTCCTGCCCGGCCACATCAGCGGCAAGGCGGGCGCGGTCCATGCACAGGCGGGCCTGATCGTGCATTTCAAGGTGCATTTCTGTACCACGCATATCTTGCGGGTACAGAGCATGCCCGGCGCACAGACGCGGGCGTACGGGCTTTTTCAGCAGCGGATAGGGCATGCGTACCGCTTCCATGCGGGTCAGGGCTGCGCGGGCCAGCTTGTGACAGGCTCCTCTCCCGCTGGCGGGAAAGAGCAAGGCAATCTCCCAGCGGCCCACGCGCGCTGCCAGAACATCCGATGGCAGGGCCTCGCGGCAGGCGTCTGCCAGAGCCTTGAGATATTTTTCTGCAAAAGCATGCCCGCCGCGCCGCACCACAGAATCCCCGTTGGCAAGGCGCAGCAGCACAATCCCCATGCACAGCCAGTGCAGAGGTGCTGGGCCGCTTTCTTCCGCGCCCGGCTCTTCCAGATAGGCCCGCAAACGCTCTGCGGCATTTTCCATATGCGCAAACAGGGCCTCTTCTGTGGCAAGCCCGGTAACGGAATCCGTGCGCATGGCCTTGGCTCTGGCAAGATTTTCCAGGCACAGGGCCGTTATGGCAGGCAGAAATGGCAAAAGTGGCCGGGCCTCGCGCGCCTTGACGCCGTGCAGCATGGCAACGCCAAGCAGATGGTCGTCGCGCCGCAAGGGCAACAACAACCTCCGCTCCCGCGACAGCAGCTGCGGATCTTCGGGCGCGCGGCTGGTGGGAAAATACAGGGCGTGCCCTGAAAAGGACAGGAATGAAGACAATTGTTCACACAACAGGCCTTCCATTTCCATGAGGTCTTCACGCGCGAGTTCGAGCTGCGGGCAGTTTTTTTGCATCTCTAAATTGTAGTGTGGCAAAGGCCGCTTGTCTAGAAAATTTCAAGACTGGGGGTCCCGTCTGCCTGCGCAGCAACGAAAGCCCTTGCCATTCCAGTTCCATATCCGAAGCTGCCCGCCGAGCCCAAGCCATGCCTGCAACTTGATTTTGCCCCATTGTGCGGCTAATTTTAAAGGAATTGAACGACGTGGCGGGCAAAATTTTTCCGCTACCGCCTTGTTATCGTGCCAGGCGCTTGCCTGTGAACACCATCCAAGATAGTGTATCCAAAGTCGGTAATTTAGCGCGCAGCAAAATATTGCGCGCCTGATATCGACAAGCCAAAGGAACTTTTATGCCAGTTGCCACGTTTCCCCTCGGCCCTTTGCAGACCAACAGCTACCTTATCCACAGCGGCACTCAGGCAGTTGCGGTGGACGTGGGCGGCGATCCGGAACCCATGCTGGAGTATCTTGCTACGCACGGTCTGAAACTGGCTGCCATCTGCATCACCCATCGGCACTTTGACCACGTTTACGGTGTGGCGGATTTGCAGAAGGCCACGGGAGCGCCTGTTTACATCAGCGCCGATGATGACTGTCTGGAGGGGACGGAATCCGCACAGGGCGGCCTGTGGGGCTTTCCCACTGTGACGCCTTATGAGTCTCAGCCCATAGCTCTAGGCAAGACCTCATTCGGCAGTATGGAATGCGAAGTGTTTGCCACCCCTGGGCACACCCCGGGCGGCGTTTCGCTGTTTTTCCCTACTGAACAGCTTGTTTTTACGGGCGACGCGCTCTTTTACCGCTCCATTGGCCGCACGGACTTTCCAGGCGGCGACCACAACGGCCTGCTCCGCTCGGTGACGGAAGTGCTTTTTAAACTGCCGGAAGACACCGTTGTGTACCCTGGGCACGGGCCCTCCACCACCATTGGCGATGAAAAAAAGAGCAACCCTTTTTGCGGTGAATTTCAGCTATGAACAACGTGCTTGTGCTCCAGTGCAGTCCTCATGTGGGAGGCGTTTCTGATTCGGTGGCGACCCTTTTTACAAAGGGTATGGCCGAAGCCGGAATTGAAACGCGCACTGTAGCCTTGCGCGATTACTCATTTTCGCCCTGTACAGGCTGCGGCGGCTGCTCCAGGCCGCCGCACAAATGCGTACTGGCCAACCGCCCCCTGCCCGGCCAGAATGATGCCTGCGCCCAGATGGATCAGGCCGAGGAAGTTTTCCAGATGATCAACGAAGCACATCTGGTCATGATTTCTTCTCCCATTTATTTCTATTTTCTTCCCGCGCACTTCAAGGCGCTTATCGACAGAACCCAGCGGTTCTGGATGCTGCAGGGCGGCGAAGACCGCGTTCCCCTGCCGCTTTCCCGCGCAAAGCCCGTGCTTGTGGCCATGACCGCAGGGCGGCGGCGCGGCAATCTGCTGTTTTCAGGTTCTCTGCTTTCCCTCAAATACTTTCTGTCCCCCCTTGGGGCCGCCGTTCGGGAAACCCGACTGCTTCGCGGACTTGAATCAATCAAGGATCTGCACGAACGCCCCGCAGTAATGGCCGCCCTGCATGCCTGGGGGCACGACTGGGGCCACAGGCTCGCCACAGAAAATGCCAGCTACGAGCTGACCCCGCCCCTGCCCGATGCTGCGGACAAACCATAGACCGCGCCTTTTGTACCCCTTTCCTCACCCCATGGCGCATAACCATCAGCCGCACGCACCTGCACGTCGCGGCTGGCTGGGTTCTGTCCTGGACCGCATGCAAAACGCACTGGGGCTGAACCAAGACCGCTGTTTGCACTGTCTGCGTCCCTTTTCCCCTGCGTTTGCGGCCCATCCCAGTGCCGCGCCAGCGCCGGAATCCCTCCTTTGCCCTCAATGCAGCGACCTGCTCGCCCCTTACGCCGGGCCCAGATGCCCGCGTTGCGGAATTCCTCCTTCTGATCCGCAGGCTGGCAACAGCATCTGCGGCGCATGCCTTCAAAATCCCCCGCCGTGGAGCGGCGCGGCTTTCTACGGCATCTATCAGGGGGCCCTGCGGCACACCCTGCTGCGACTCAAATTTGACGGGCATCTGTACCTTGCCCCCCTGCTGGGAAATTTTCTGCTTGAATCCGTGAACTGCCTGCCCCGGCCGGATGTCATTGTGGCAGTACCACAACATCCCGCCCATCTGCGCCGCCGGGGGTACAATCAGGCCCACGAACTGGCGCGGGCACTGCAGGGCCTGTCAGGCCTGCCTGTGTCGTCAAGGCTGCTTTCCCGCCCTGTGCCCGGTCAGGAGCAGGCGCACCTGGGGGCAAAAGACCGGCGCAGCAATGTGTGCCACAGCTTTGCCGCCTCCTCCGAAGTCAAGGGGCTGCATGTGTGGATTGTGGATGACGTTATGACCACTGGCAGCACCATGAACGCAGCGGCCAGGGCCCTGCTCGCAGGTGGAGCCGCGCGGGTGGATGCAGTCTTTGCGGCCAGAACGCCGCTCAACACTGCCTCCGAAATTTCGGAGATGCCAAGCTATTCGGGATAAGTGTGTACACAGCACATGACAAGCCCATGCTCTTGGGCTATACACAGGTCACATACACTAGCGCCCGCCCTCTACGTGCGGAAACAGAGCCGATCCCTCTGCATTTCGCAGGCTTGGGCGCACAGGAGATTTCATGCCCAGCGCACACCGTTCCTGTCATCTGGGGTTATTTGAATATAAAAGTGCAGTTGTCGCCGCGTGTTGGGCTATTTTGTCCTTCCTTTTTTTTGCGCCATCCGCGCAGGCCCAGGTGACGCTGCTGGTGCCCAGCCAGCCCAGTATTGAAGCACCTGCCCCCCGACCAAAGCAGGACGCCCCCGCCAAGCGCGAGGATAAAAAAGACGAAAAACGCCAGCAGGACGCCAAAACGGCATCCGGCAAGGCAGAACAACCCGCTGATGCCGCCGGCAAGCAGCCGGAACAGGCCCCCGCTACGCCCACTGCCGAAGGCAAGTCGGCTTCCGAAGCCAAACCAGCGCCCAATGGCGAGGCCGCCCCGGCAGACTCCCCGGCCAAGCAGGAGCAGGCCGCTGCCCCTGCACAAGCGCCCGCTGAGCCGCAGATAGATGAAGAAGTAGACGTGCTTATCACCATGATGCGCCCCTTCCAGTACGAAGGGTTGGTCATGGACATGCCGCAAATGTTTGCGGTGCTGCGTTACGACAGCACCACACCTGTAAAAGACGGTGTGGCGCTGCCCGAACGGCGCGATCTGCTGGGCGACATGGAAGAAATCCGCTACCTGAACCAGAAAGCATGGGGGGCCAACGTCGCCCTGGCCAAACCAGGACTCTACCAGTTCATCATTGAGGGTCGTCCCTGGTGGGATGCTGCGCACGGACGCTTCTTACAGCATTACGTCAAAACAACACTGCCTGTGTATGGCGTTGAGCGCGGCTGGAACCTGCCCGTGGGCCAGCGTTTTGAAATCGTACCGCTTTCCCGGCCTTTTGGCCTTACTGCGCCTGCCATGTTTTCCGGCGTGGTGCTCATGGACGGCAAACCCCTTGCCGCCGCTTCTGTACGCATGGCGCGCATAAATACCGAAAAACGCCCCGTGCCGACTTCATGGCATGAGGATATCGCTGCCCGCACCAACAACAAGGGGGAATTCTCCTTTGTATTAAACCAGCCCGGTTGGTGGTGCTGTATGGCAAGCATTCCCGGCGATCCCCTCAAGGGGCCTGACGGACAGCCCAAGCCTCTGCAACTGGGGACGCTGTTCTGGTTGTATGTGGACAGTCTTTCCAGCGAGACGCGGAAGCGTTAGCTTGCTGAAAATTGAGAGTCCCCGGTTACGGTGAAGCGTGACCGGGGACTTTTGCGTTTATGCCTGCGCGGCGCGCGGCAAGGCGGGACTGCATGGAGATAATTCTTTTTACTGCCCTGCGGGCACTGGATTCCGCCCTCCGGCTGAGTTTGGGACGCCTGCGCGGCGCGCGATTTCGCCTCCCCGGCGTGGGGCAAAGGGGGCCTGTTAGGGGCTGCGCCCCTCCTTGGCCCCCTCTGCACTCCCCCCGGAACACCCCCTAAAGTTTTCAAATACCTTTGCGTGGCGAGGGCGACGCGTCTTTGCTGCGGGAGCTTCCCTCACTCTCTGCGCTCGCTCAGGTGATCTCCCTCCGCGCCGCGTAAATGCCAGAGTACGCTTCCGCTTCGATCAATAATATGTTTCAGTTAACTACCATTGATATTATTGCTGGCTCAGGGGATGCCTTTATACCCTTTCAGCTTCTTCGAAACATTTGACATCACGGACTTGAAGAAAACCAAATCGCAACACCAATATGGCCAACAGGTTCACTTCACAAACGGCGTTGCCAATTACCATTCAGCATGACCAGACGGATAAATTACGAGTCAAAAAAATCTGCTCACCATCAAAAGCTGGTCGTGAAGTCGCCTTCCTTATACTCGCCGGAGCAAAGCGCAGGCGATGGCTGGTGTTGAGTGAATTTGCAAAATACGCTTTTTGCGGACTGAAAAGGAAGCGCCGGGATTTTGAGCGCAGCGTACTCAAGTACGTGAGCATCAAAATCCCGGCGCTGACGCATTCAGGGTGCAAAAGTCGGGTTTGCGTAAATGCGCTCGACAGGCTCACCCCGCCGCCCAACTCGTCACCGTTGCGGCGCTACTTTCCGTCCCCAAGCTTTGACAGCAACGTCTTGCGATTAATCCCCAAACGCCGCGCAGCCTCGCTCTTGTTGCCGCCAACCTGCGCCAAGGTATCCATAACCGCCATGCGCTCAATCTCCTCAAGCGTCATATTGGCAAAATCCAGCCGCGACGCCGCCGAAACCTCCGCCTCCTGCCCGCCAATGGTGGGCGGCAGCTCGCGCTCACTGATATACTCGCCCACCAGCAGCACCACAGCCCGCTCCACGGCATTTTCCAGCTCGCGCACATTGCCGGGCCAGTTGTGCTTCAGCAGGCGATCCATGGCCCCAGGCGTAAATCCCTTGACGGTCTTGCCATTGCGCTCGGCAAAAAGTTTCATAAAATGCATGGCAAGCAGAGGAATATCCTCACCGCGCTCGCGCAAAGGCGGCAACTGCAAGGCCACCACGTTAAGCCGGTAATACAGATCCTGACGAAAACGCCCTTCTTCCACCTCGCGCGCCAGGTCCTTGTTGGTGGCCGCCAGAATGCGCACATCCACGCGCACGGTCTGATCGCCGCCCACGCGCTGCAACTCGCGTTCCTGAATGACGCGCAGCAGCTTTACCTGCATGGAAAGCGGAATTTCGCCAATCTCGTCCAGAAAGATCGTGCCTTTGTCCGCTGCCAGAAACCGCCCCTCGCGGCGTTTTTCCGCCCCGGTGAACGCGCCTTTTTCGTGGCCGAAAAGCTCCGATTCAAGCAAGGTTTCCGTCAGGGCCGCGCAGTTCACGGCCACATAAGGGCCAGAGCGGCGATTGCTGTTGGCGTGGATAAGCTTGGCCACAACTTCCTTGCCGGTGCCGGATTCGCCAGTCACAAGCACTGTAGCCTCCGAGGGCGCAATGGCCGAAACAAGATCCAGCACCTGCCGCATGGCCTGGCTCTGCCCTATGACGTTGCGGGCGTCCAGACCTGCCGCCAGTTCGTGGCGCAGAGTCCGCACCTCATGCCGAAGGCTGGCATGATCCAGCGCACGCTCAAGGGCAAGCTTGAGAGCGTCAAAGGCCAGGGGTTTGGTGAGATAGTCGTAAGCCCCGGCCTTAAGCGCTTCCACGGCGCTGGAGACGTCCGAGTAGGCCGTCATGATCAAAATGGGAATGGCGGGATTGTATGCCTTGACGGCTCGCGTGGCTTCTATGCCGCTCATGCCCCCCATGCGCACGTCCATGAGAATGAGGTCAAAAGGGCGCTCACGGCACAATTCCAGGGCTTCCTCGCCGCTGGAGGCCCCGGTGGGCGCGTAGCCCCACTCTTCAAGCAGGGCGCGCAGCATTTCGCGGTGATTGTGGTCGTCATCCACCACCAGCAGTTGCATGGCGGGATTTGCAGTCATAACACTATCCTTGAACTGATCGGTGTGCGGTTTCGTCTGTGCCACTGGCAGAACGCAACGGTGCGGAATGGCCTAACCCTTGCCGTTTACAGGCAGTGTGAGCGTAAATTCCGCCCCATGCCCCGGCGCGTTGCCAACGCTGACGCGCCCGCCGTGCCCCTCCGCAATCTGATAGACAATGGCAAGCCCGAGGCCGGTTCCCGACGATTTTGTGGTAAAATAGGGCGTAAAAATGGAAGCCTGAATCTCTGCCGGAATGCCCGGCCCCGTGTCGGCCACAGTGATGCTGAACATGCCCTCGGGCAGCGCGCGCGTATTCACGCGCAGGGTACCGCCGTGATCCATGGCCTGAACTGCGTTGAGAAAAAGATTCAGCAGGGCCTGGGTGAGTCGCTCCGTGCTGATGCGCACCAGCGGAAAACCCTGCTCCATTTCAAAGGCCACGGTAATGTTCTTGGCCTTAAGGTCAGCCTCGGCAAGCCGCAGCGCCCGCCCGATAACTTCGCCAAGATCAGCCTGTACTGTTTCAAACGAACCTGGACGCGCAAATTCAAGCAATTCGGAAACCACGCGGTCCAGTCGCTCCACTTCGTCAATCATGCGTTGGGCGGCTTCTTCCTCGCGCCCGCCCAGGGGCATACGCTTGGCGATATACAGGGCCACGCCCTTGATGGTGCTCAGGGGATTGCGAATTTCATGCGCCACACCAGCAGCCAGATGCCCAAGGGCCGCCAGCCGGTCATTGCGCTGGGCGTCAGCCTGAAGGCGTTTCATTTCGGTAATGTCGCGCAACACAAATACGTTGCCCAAAAAAGCGCCGTCCTCGTTGCGCATGGCCGCGCCGCCAAGGCTGATGGTCAACGGCTTGATTCCCGGCACGGCGAGCGTTGTTTCCTGCTCCAAAATGCGCGCCCCTCCAGCCAACCTGGTCGCCAGGGCTTCCCACTCCAGACCGGGCAAACTGCGCAGCCGCCGTGCCCGTGCATATCTGCCGGGCTTGTCTGCACCACCCTGAGAAGCCTCCGTGCCAGAAGGAAATATTTCTGCGCGCTGCTTGCCGAACATGGACAGAGCCGTGTCGTTGATCATGGCAATACGCCCGTTCGGATCACTGATCACAAGCCCGAGGGGGAGGTTTGCCACAACTTCTGCGGCCATGACTTGCTGATCGCGCACAATACGCCGCCAGCGACGGTTGTTGTGCATCCAGAACAGGGACACAAAACCAGCCAACCCCAATGCGGCCGCAAGCGCGGCAGAGAGCAGGTTGTTGCGCGCGTCCTGCGCCAGAGCATCCTCAAAGGGGCGCGCGTCAAAGCCCACCAGAGCCACGCCCACCACCTGCCGGGGGGCCTCAGGACCGGGACGACCACCAAACCCTCCTCGTGCGGGAGGGGGAGGAGGCGGATTGTCAAACACATCATTGGGGTCAGGCCCGTCAATATCAGGGGAACGCCCCAGCATGCGGCCCATCATGCCCATGCCGTGGGAGCCGTGCCCGCCGCCCATATGCTGTTGCCCACCCATGTGCTGTTGCCCATGTGAACGACTCAGGGGCGCAAATACTCGAAAAACCTCAAAAACTTCTTTTCCATCCACATTGCGCACCCGCCACATGGGCCGGTCTGAAACATCTGCAAGGGGGGGGATATCCTGAGGCTGCACCATCATGGGAGTGGGAGAAAATTCCGGAGCGGCGTCATCCGGCACGCCGGGAATCGGCGAGCTGTCGCCGCTCTGGGCAAGTATGGCCCCGCTCACATCGGTAACAGCCATATAGAGAATGCCGGGTTGGCGGGCCGTTTCGCTGAGCAGCGGGCGCAGGCCAAGCACTGTGCCGGGACTGAGGCGCAGGCCCGTACGGGTTCCGGCTTCAAGCGCCCAGATGAGCGCCTCGGCCCTGTCCGTAAGGTTGTGCACCATAAAGGCCCGCTCGCGCTGGTTGCTGCGCACGGAAAGCCCCACCAGTGTCAGGCCGAGAATAAGGGCCGCCCCAAGCAGCATCCAGGGTGAAAGGCCCATGCGCGACAAGCGCTGGGAGAGAGATGGGCGAAAACGGATCATGAGTGTTTCCTCAACGGCGCAGTATCATAAGTATGTATTTTTTACTCACCCCGCAAGCCCCCCGGTAAAAATTGGATAGCTGGCCAGCCAACTGAGTAAAAAATGGACAACATCAATCCAGACAGAGAACGCTGGGGACTTATCAATTCAATTTAATACAATAAATTTATATAGTTACAATGTTCCACTCATCTTGGCACGGCCTTTGCCTATACAGCATCAAACGGCGCTGAAATGCGCAGCACCAATCAGAAGACAAATAACAAACTGACGGCGCAACGTCACATTGAGGATACGGATATGTATGGCTGCGATATAGGAAGCGTAATGGGATGGGGAAATGGCATGACGCACCTCATATTCATGATACTGATTATTTCCCTTGCGGTCGCTTTTATCAGCAGAATATTCCCGTCGCAGAGAAGAAACATGGATTATACAGATTCCATGGCGATTCTTAAAAGGCGGTTGGCCTCTGGAGAAATCACTCTTGAGGAATACGAAAAACTGAAAAAAAGCATCTGAACGGCCTTGCCCTCTGCAGGCCGAACTAAAGGAGCATATTCATGAACTCTATCAAACTTACTCTGATTTTTGCTTCTCTGGCCCTGGTGCTGGCCTTTGCGGTAAACGCCTCTGCCACCAGCACGGAGGGTACCCAGGTCAGTTCCTCCTGGTGCGGCAACGGTCAATCCGGCTCGCACGGCCCCCACGGCCACGGGCATGGCTACGGGCGATAAGCTTTCCGTCAGCCTGCGCAAATAATCACCTAACCAACACGCAACTACCATCAAAACAAAAGGAAATACTACAATGAAGACCTCCAAGATCGTTACCAGCGGCGCGGCCCTTACCCTTGCCATCTTCCTCGGCCTTTCGGGCGTTGCCTCCGCCCGGAACGGCGACGGACAGGGCCCCGCAGGCATGGGCCCCGGCACAGGCATGGGCATGGGCCCCGGCATGGGTTACGGCATGGGCCCTGGCATGGGATTGTCCAGCGAGCAGATGGAAACCATGCAGCAGATTCACCAGAGCTTTGTTGAAAAAACACAGCCCACCATGCAACAGCATTTTTCCAAGATGGCTGAACTGAACAACCTTGCCGCCGCTGGCGCCAAGCCCGACGACGCCCGCGTCAAAGCCGCCCAGAAGGATCTGCGCGAAATCGACGCTAAGCTTTACAGCGCCAAGGCCGAAATGCTCAAGCAGATGTCTGACAAGGGCATTCCCTTCATGGCTGGCCACGGCATGGGCCGGGGCATGGGACACCGCATGGGCGGGCACGGCATGGGGCATGGCATGGGGCATGGCATGATGGGTAACGGCATGATGAACCCCGGCAACTGCCCCGGCATGGCTGGCATGGGCGCGACTGGCGCCACAGACAACGCCGTGCAGTCCGGCGCTACCGGCAACAAGTAACCTCGCAGCAGCACAACGCGCAGCCCGTTTAAGGGCAACGCGCCTCCATAAAGCAAGCCTCCGGAACCGCATGATTCCGGAGGCTTGAGCATTTACACAGCACCATATGCCACACTGACCGCCATGCGCAAAAAAACCGCCCGCTCCTGGGAGCAGACGGCTGATCACAAACAAAAACCGCCGTGAAACCCTGATTTCACGGCGGTTTTTCTGTCCGGACAACTATGCGGTATAGTCGCCCCTGTTGAACTTGATTTTTTCTGTCGTTGTCATCACGTCAAGCTCGTTAACCAGAGAATCAAGCCCAGCATTTTGGCCGCGTACAGAGGCCGTGCTGTTCTTGAGGGCGGAAACCTGCCCGTCTATCCCCTGCAACAGGGAATAGGCTTCGCGCAAGGAACCATTCTGGCCCGAAGAGCCCAGGGCGTTAACGTACGAATCCCACATGTCCAGTGTGCCGGAAGCCTGCGAAAAGGCGCTCTGGATAACGTCTTCGTCCACATCTACCGATTCTGATTGGGTGGAGCCAAGCAGCATCTGACTGATCATGGATGCCTGCGAAGCCTGCCCCGCCGCCGCTGTGGGAAACGCAGAAGATGCAACGGCATTTTCAAGGCCCATCTGTTCGCTCAATGCCGCCTCAAAGCCACCCTGCGTTGTCTGCGCTCGGGTTGTGCCCGGGGTCTGGCTCTGCTGGCGTAACAGCGCCTCAAGTTGATCGTTGGTAACTTTCATGTCGCCTCCAGGGTTGGCGTACTGCCGTTGCAGAAAAAATGCAAAAATCCTGCCACAAAGGCTCACTTCCATAACAGGCTGATTTTTCACAGGCTGACAGAAGCTACGGGGAAAAAATTTCCCTGCCCCTTGGCGGCGTTAGGCGAAATGTCTTGTCTATTGTGCCGAAAAAAACTACCATTTATTACAGATGAAGGCAAAGGATAAAGGCTGCGATCCCAAACCAACCCCCTCTTGGTCGGCCATATTCAGCCAGCCCGTTAATCAATCTGCCTACCTGGGGGAACAGGAGTTTGCCATGAAGAATATCAAGAAGATTCTTTGCGCGGTAGACCTTTCCGAACACAGCAAGGAAGTTGCCGAATACGCGGTGCTTCTTGCCAAGGGGCTCAATGCGAGCGTGCTCGTTGTATACACCGCCCCCTCGCTGAGCCAGTATGTGGGCTTTCATGTACCGCCCAACACCATTGAAAATTTTGTCGGCGAAATCGTGACCGGCGCTGAAAAGTCCATGGAATCGTTTGTGGCCGAAAATTTCGTGGGTGTTGAAGCCAAGGGGCAGGTGCTCATCGGCTATGCCGCCGAAGAAATCCTCAACCGCGCCCGTGAAGAAAAGGCCGACCTTATCGTTATGGGCACCCATGGCCGCAAGGGCATTGACCGCATTCTTTTCGGCTCTGTGGCGGAAAAGGTGGTCAAGAACGCAGACATGCCCGTACTGACCGTGCGCCCCACGGAAGCAGGCGAATAACAGGCATATCTGGCCCTTCCTGCATGCACGCAGTAGCGCCAGCACGAGAGCCATAAAGAAAGACACGCTTTCCATTTTTTTCAGCCAGCAAGCTGTCGCATTGCGATGGTTTGCTGGCTGAAACGTACTGACAAACGCCGCAAAACGCCTTGCGCCCCATGCGCAGCCATGAATCTTCGCCCCTGCGGGCGATACCGGTGGAGTAACCATGTCCGAGATCAGTGTGCGCCAGGAAATTATGGCCCTCAAGGCCTATGTTCCCGGCCTTTCCATTGCCGAAATCCAGGATAAGTACAACCTGCCCCAGGTTATCAAGATGGCCAGCAACGAAAACCCGCTGGGCATGCCCCCTCTGGCCCGAGAGGCTGTGGAACGCCACGCGGCCGGGGCCTTTCGGTATCCGCAGGGCGGCAATCCGCGACTGGCAAAGGCGCTGGGCCAGCGCCACGGCGTTGACGAACACCGCGTGGTTGTTGGCAACGGTTCGGACGAAATCATTGACCTGCTTATCCGCATTCTGGCGATCCCCGGCGCGCACAACATTGTGTGTTTCAACCCCTGTTTCAGCATTTACCCCATTCAGGGGCGTATTTGCGGCGTAGAGATCCGACGGCAACCCCTTGAGGAAGATTTTTCCTTCAACTTTGCCGCCCTGCTTGAACTGGTGGACGCCAACACGCGCATTGTTTTTGTGACCACGCCCGACAATCCCTCGGGCTTTTGCCCCCCACGCGCTGCCGTGGAGGCACTTGCGCGCGATCTGGCGCAGAAGGCCCCCGACTGTCTGCTGGTGGTGGACGAAGCTTACGTGGACTTTGCCGAAGATGAAAAAGGCGCATCCATGCTGGCAAGCGGCATCATGCCCCATAACACGGCCTTCATGCGTACGTTTTCCAAAAGCTTCGGGCTTGCGGGCATGCGCGTGGGCTACGGTATTTTGCCTGACCATCTGGCGGACTTTGTCTGGCGCGCGCGCCTGCCCTTCTCTGTCAACATTCTGGCAGAAGAAGCGGCTCTGGCGGCTCTGGCTGATGACACCTTTTACAACGCCACCCAGGATGCCGTGCGCAGAGGCCGCAAGGAGCTGTTTACGGGCCTAACCGCTCTGGGTTGCAAGGTGTGGCCGAGCGAAGCGAACTTTTTGATGTTCGGCATGCCCGAGGGCGCGCCCAATGCTGCCGAATGCTTTGAGACCCTGCTCGCGCGCGGCATCATCATCCGCCCGCTCAAGAGCTACGGTTTGCCGGATCTGCTGCGTGTCAGCATTGGCAACCAGCAGGAAAACCTCGCCTTCCTTTCCGCCATGGCAGATATTATTGCCCATAAAGGGGAAAAGGCATGAGTGCGCGGCTTCCTGTGGTGACGCTTGACGGCCCGGCAGGTGTTGGCAAAACCACGCTGGCCCGGCGTGTGGCCGAAGGGCTTGGCCTTTCCTACCTTGATACCGGGGCCATGTTCCGCTGCATGGCGCTCAAGCTGGGTGCCGGGGCGGAAACATTGCCGGAAGAAGAACTGCGCACCCGCTGCGCGGAGTGGACGTTCACCCTTTCGGGTCTTGGGCAGCAGTCCACCCTGTTTTGCAACGGTGTTGCCGTTCGGGGCGAGGTACGCACCGAGGCCGTGGGCATGCTGGCGGCCCGCATAGCCACCGTGCCCGTGGTGCGCGAAATTCTGCGCGCCACCCAGCGCGCCATTGGCGAACAGTACCCGCTAGTGGCCGAAGGGCGCGACATGGGAACAGTGGTTTTTCCCGATGCGCGCTTCAAGTTTTTTCTGGATGCAGCGCCCGAGGTACGCGCCATGCGCCGCCTGCACGACCTTGAATCCAGCGGGCAAAAGGCGGATCTCGCCACCCTGACCGAACAGATCCGCCAGCGCGACGCCCTAGACCGCAACCGCGCCGTGGCCCCCCTGCGCCCCGCGCAGGATTCGCTGATTGTGGACACGTCCCATCTTGATATTGAGGGGGTGCTCGGCGTCATCCTGCACCACATCAACGTACATGGCGGTACTCAGAGCCTTCGCTCCGCCTGACGCCCACAGTAATCCGCACACCAATTCGCACCCTTAAAGGCCGAACCGTTTATGGTTCGGCCTTCTTTTGTTTCCCCTTGGCTGCCCGCAAGACACAGCGGCAAGAATTGCCCAACCAGGAAAATCCTGCCTGCGCAGCGCCCCCGAGCGCCAAGGCTTTGGCGCTTTAAGGGCTGCAAAGCCGCCACCCTGGCGCATATTTTGCTCAAAAGGCAAATCACCACACTGTATTTATTGCACTCTTTTACCATTGGCACGTTCAGTGCATATAAAAAAGCAAGTCAGTGGCGCATAAAGCGCCCGACCACAAACCAGCCTCAGTTGGGGAGGATACCATGAGCAATCAACTGGATTACGAAATCAATAAGGAATTGGGCGAGTGCTACCTTTTCATGGGTGACTTTGACAAGGCCGAGGAATACTACCGCAAGGCCGCAGGCAGCAACTCCCAGAGCGCGGCCCCCTTCCTGGGACTGGCCACCGTGGCCGTGCAGCGCTCTGACCTGGACAAGGCTCTGGTTCTGTACCAGAAGGCAGCTTCTGTGGAAGAAACCGACAAGGCCCTGTGCGGCATTGGCCTTGTGTACATGGAAAAGGGCGACCACCAGCAGGCCTTTGACTACTTTGCAGCAGCCCTGAAGAAATCCAGGGAAAACATTGTGGCCCTCAACTGCCTGGTGCGCGAATCTTATCAGCTTGGCTGCGTTGAAAACGCGCTGCCCTACCTGGAAGACACCTTGCGCTCCGGCGTGGAAGCCGAGGCCGTTCGCGTCACTCTGGCTGGCTGCATGATCTACCTTGGCCGCGCCGAAGAAGCCCGGCAACACCTTGAAGCGGTGTTGGGCGCCAACCCCACCAACATCAATGCCAAGGAACTTTTCGACACCATGGCTGCCTAGCCAGCCTGTACATACTCCCCTCCCCACATGATTTTCCGGCCCCTGGCGGGTGTCGGGGGCCGGAAAATCATTCCCTGAGGGAAGCCACGCGCCGCTGCCGCTATTGATCCGTTCTCCGGATCGGGCACGGCGGCACGGAGCGCCGGAAAAACCCCTGATGTACGTCAGGGGTTTTTGTGTTTGGGCGGCTCATTCCGCCCGCAAGTGGCTATATGGGCAGCGGGCGTTGCCGCTGTTCAGAGCTTGGCTCGTATTTCGTCGTAGCTTTCCCGCAGCTTCATAACCTGCGGATCACCGAGAACCTGTGCCCCGTCGCGCGCCACAGCGCACATGAACAGCAGGGCCTCCTCCGCATCAGACATGCTGTTGCAAACAATATCGTAGTATTCCGTCTTGTTGGCGGGATCGATCTTTCTGGCGCTCTCAGCCGCCTGTCGAAAAGTCTTGATGAACACCTCGCAGCGTTCATGCCGAAACACTCTGCGGCCAAAAACCTGCAACAGGGGAGTTTCCGCATGCACGCCCGCAAGCACGCCTTCCACCTCACGCACAAGAGCAGCCCCGGCATCGGCGCTACGGGCGTTTAAGACGGTTACATCGTTCAAACATTCACGCACCACCATCCGCACGTCCGCTATGCTGAAACGGTGCTCGCGCGATTTTTTAAATTCGTCCATAAGCAGCAGAAACATGCGCTCCCGGTGATAGAGCTGTGCAGCCTTTTTCTGCTTTTGCAGCTCCTTGCGCTGCTCGCGCATTTCATCGTTCTGCATTTTTATGGAAACAATGATGCCCGCAAACGCAAGCCCTGAAAACAGTGTGTTAAGCACCCCAAAGGAATCACCAAAGGTGCCGGACTTACTGAAATCTTCCACTGACAAGTATAGACACAGGGCTGATGCGGCCCAGATAACTATCACAAGCAAGGCCGCTTTCCAGAACAGTGCCCACGTCACCCTGTCGGGAGAAGCCTCCACTGTTGCGTGGGTGTGCGGCCCACCAGAAGCGGATGACATACCCGTATTCAAGAAGCTTCCGTTTTCGGCATCCTTAGCGCGCGGAGAGCGTGCCGTCATACAGTGTTCCTCCATTACTTGCGCGGCGCAAAATCTGCCGCTCAAGCACCATAGCCTTTCAGCGTTGCCCCGGCAAACAAGGCGCGCGGCAATGCCCCGGAGGCCCTTTGCAGGCTGTTGACGCGCCATGTTGCAGCAGATATGAGATTTGGCGCCCTGTTCAACTTCTTCCGGCCTGCCAGGCTTTTGTTCTTGCGACCGTCCAATGGATTTCCCATGCAGATACCAATTCCCGTCAGCACCGTGGGCCTGCTGTTTTGTTCCAATCTGTTCATGACGTTTGCCTGGTATGGGCACCTGCGCTACAGAAGCACCGCCCTGCCGCTGGTTATCATTACAAGCTGGGCCATCGCCTTTTTTGAATATGTTTTGCAAGTGCCCGCCAACAGGATAGGCTACGGCTATTTTTCGGCGGCTGAACTGAAAACCATTCAGGAAGTCATCTCCCTGACTGTTTTCATGGGCTTTTCCGCTTTCTGGCTGCACGAGCCCTTGCGCTGGAACCACCTTGTGGGTTTTGCGCTCATTGTACTGGCAGCGTGGATTATCTTTAAGGAGTGGTAGGCAACGTGTTGGATTTCAGTCTGGTTACATACGCCGTTGGCATAGCCGCAGCATTCGGCGGTGGATTTATTGACTCTATCGCTGGCGGCGGCGGGCTTATCACCATGCCCGCCTTGCTGCTTTCCGGCGTACCGCCGCATCAGTCCCTGGGCGTCAACAAGGTCAGCGCCTGTCTTGGCACCACGGTTGCGCTTGGCAACTTTGCCCGCAGCAACTTGGTATTGTGGCGTGTAGCCCTGGCGGGCATTATTTTCTCACTGGTTGGTTCGTGGGCCGGGTCACGCCTTGCCCTGCTGCTGGACGCCGCAGTTCTTGGCAAGGTGCTGGTGGCCTTGTTGCCCATAGGCATGTGCGCAACCCTGCTGCCCAAGAAAGAACACAAACAGAAGCCCCTGCCGCACTCCGGCCCCCGCTTCTGGATTCCCGTAGCCTTTGTATGCCTTCTTATTGGCGGCTATGACGGATTTTTCGGCCCCGGCACCGGGAGCTTTCTTATCCTCGCTTTTCACTGGATTCTGCGCATGGGTCTGATGGAAGCCTCCGCCACCTCCAAGGTGCTCAACCTTGCCTCAAACTTTGCCGGAGCCGTTGTTTTCATCGTCAACGGCGTGGTGGTGTGGAGCCTGGCCCTGCCAATGGCCGCAGCCTGCTGCCTCGGCAACTGGATGGGAAGCCGCTTGGCCATTCGCGTGGGGCCTGCGGCTGTACGCCGCTTTTTGACCATTTCGCTCAGCCTCCTGCTGCTGACCCTGGTGTGGCAGTATTTTCTGGCTCCGAGCATGCACTGATAAACCAACGGCCCTACAGTTCAACGTAAACAGCCCCGGAATGCGATATTCCGGGGCTGCTTGCCATTGAGAGAAGTGCAGAACTAGCCGCGCTTCATCTCGCTGATAAGTTCACTCATGCGCTCGGCCTGCCGGGCAAGCTCGCTCACGGCCCGGGAAGCTTCGCCCATGGCCTGCGCCGTCTGGCTGGACATTTCGTTGACGCTGACAATGGACTGGTTGATCTCGTCGCTGGTGGCGGACTGCTGCTCGCTGGCCGTGGCAATGGCGCTCACCTGATCTGCCGATTCCTCGACCTTGGTTACAATTCCCTGCAAGGCTTCGCCGGACTGCTTTGCAAGCTCGGCGGCCTTTTCCACCTCTGCCAGAGCCTTGTCCATGGCGGCAACGCTCTGCCCTGCGCTGCCCTGAATGGCAGAAATGGCATTGCCCACGTCATTGGTGGAGGCCATGGTTTTTTCTGCCAGCTTGCGCACTTCATCAGCCACCACGGCAAAACCGCGCCCGGCTTCGCCCGCGCGTGCGGCCTCAATGGCGGCATTGAGCGCCAGCAGGTTGGTCTGGTCGGCGATGTCCGAAATCACGTTCATGATCTGGGTAATTGCCTGGGCATGCTGGTTCAGCGTGGTCATGTCGCCCTTGAGCGCCAGCGAAACCTTGTGCACCTGACCGATGCTCTGCAAGGCGTTTTCCACAATATTCGCCCCGCTTTCAGCATTGGCACGCGTTTCCGCAGACACAGCCGAGGCTGCGGACGCATTGCGAGCCACTTCCTGCACGGTGGCGTTCATTTCATTCATGGCAGTGGCGGCCTCGGCCAGACGCTGGGCAGATTCCACGGCGCTCCTGTCCGACTGCTCGATCTGTGCAGAAAGCTCTGTGGAAGCGGCAGAAATAACGCTCACCACTTCTTCCAGTTGCCCTGCTGCCGTCAGCATGCCCTCGCGCTTGGCGCTCTCGGCCTGACGTGCAGCTTCTTCGGCTCTGGCTGTGGCTTTTTCCGCCTCTTCCGTAGCGTGCTGCGCAGCCTGGGTTTTGTGTTCACTTTCGCCCAAAAGGTGTCTGATACTTTGCACCATGCGCCGCATGCCCGCCGCAAGTGTGCTGAATTCGTCTCCACGCTTTTCAGCGGCATCAAAAAGGGCACGTTCCTTGTCGTTGGTTTCAAGGCGACCACCGGCAACGGCTTCGGCCACGCCTGAAATACCGCCCACCATACGCACAATGCCCCGGGCCGAGAAAAAGATCATGGTTCCGACTATCAGCGCGCAGGCCAGAGTCAGCAGGCTTGCGTTGGTCAGCAGGTCGCTGATGGGCTTGAAGATTTCGCCACGGTCAAATTCCACGCACAAAATCCAGCCTTCGTGCAGCAGCGGCTTGTAGTACAGCCCTTTTTCACCCTTGCCATTGTCAAAGAGGGTGCGCCCTTCCTTTTGCTGCAACAGGGCCGCCACATGGGGCACCTTGCTGTCATTGCGCCCGAGAACAGCCCCATCCGGATTCAGAACCATACGCCCCTGAAGGTCGTAGGCATAGACCATGCCCTTCTGGCCGATCTTGATTTTATCAGTGGTATTTTTTCCCAGAATTTTATTGTCGATTGCCGCTGCCAGCACGGCCATGTTTTTGCCGTCCAGCTTGAGCGGCTTGGCAAGCACCGTGTACACCTCGCCAGTGGTGGCATCTACCATGCCGACAACACTGGGCTGGCCATTCTTGCTCTTTACAAAGTATTCCCTGTCAGAAAAATTGGCGCCGACGAACTTGTTCTTCCCCTGCTGCTTATCAACGCGGTACCCAAGCACGGTGCCGTCCATGGCAATGATTGCGGCGGAAGAAACCATGTCGTTATTGGCCACAAAAGAATCAAGAGCCTGGTCTGCCCGCGTAAACAGGGACCCCTCAAAGGCATCCGATTTGTTGCGGGAGTAGGCTTCCACCTGATCCTTGATGCGCTGGTTCTCGGTCATGGTTTGCAGGCCCTGTTCTATCCCGGAAAACACAGCGTCAAGCCCGATGCTCTGGCACTCAAGTAATGCGCTCATATCTGTGGCAATCTGCTCTCGCAGGATTTCTTCTGACATCTTGTAGCAAACCCCTGCCACAAGCATCAGCCCCACTATTGCCGGAGTGAGGATGGAAATTCCCATTTTCGCAAGTAATCCGAGTTTCATCACTACCCCTTTTGCATTGTGTCTATGCACTGAATGACCGAAAGGCTAATTACCATGTGAAAAATCAAACTACCCCTGAAATCCCGTATGACAGGTCTATTCTTGTGTGCTTATCGGACAAAACGCGACTTCCAATATATCAATTATACTTATTTTCACAAGAAATCACTACGAACGTAATAGGAATTTTTACGGTGTCGTTTCGCGCTGATAGCTACCAATCTCATTATGAGGAAGAAGTCATAAATATCTGACTTTAGATATTCACAACTATTTGTGATAAGCTCAATATGACGGAGCAACACTAGGCTGCGGTGAGTTCCTACTGCGTGAAAAATGGGATCGGCGTTCTCAGCGCCTTGAAGCCGCCGGATCAGAGAGATCAGGCAAAGCCCCGCCCGCTATGGCCCACAGATACAGGCTTGCCGCCGAACCAAAAGGGCTGTAGCGGCGACGATAGATTTCAAAGCGGTCGCGGCGGACTTCCCGGTGTCGGTGCAGCATGCGCAGGCCCCGCAGGATGGCAAGGTCGCCAAAACTGAGCACATCAGGCCGCTGGAGTGAAAACAGCATAAGCATTTCGGCTGTCCACACGCCAACCCCGTCCAGCGCGCACAGGGTGGCGCAGAGGCTGGCATCTTCCATGAGCCTCAGGGCCTCCACATCCAGTTCTCCCAGCAGCACCTTGCGCGCGGCTGCCTTCATATAGCCAACCTTGCGGAAGGATAGCCCCACTCCCTGCAACGTGGTCGTCTCTGCGCCGTCAATGGTTTCAGGCGTCACCTCGCCAAGGGCACGCACAAGCCGCGCCCACACGGTCTGCTGCGCCTTGGTGGCAATCTGCTGCCCGACTATGGAATGCATGAGCGCGTCAAACAGGTCGGGCCGCACCTCCCGCTGTATGGGGCCGATGCGTTCCATTGCAGCGGCCAGACGTTTGTCTTTGCGCGAAAGGAAGTCGATTTCTTTTTGGCCGTAGATAAAATATTGAGGCATTATTACGTCCTGGGCAAGGTTTCTGCATCTGAACATACAGCAAGTCATCGTATTGGCGCAAATAAAAAAGTTCACTGGATGATTATATTGCGCCGATCGACCATAAAAAAACGGCGCGGAATCTCAAAGATTCCACGCCGTAAAGGAACTATGCCCGCTTTTAAAACAGCTAACGCTTAACCAGCCTAATTTTTGAGGCTGTGAATCGGCGCAGGAATGCGCCCACCAAGGCCAATAAAATCTGTGGCGTCACCCTTGGGCACGGGTATAATGGCAGCCTTGCCGAGCAGACCGCCAAAAGACACTTCTT
Organism: Desulfovibrio faecalis; assembly: GCF_053570625.1. Taxonomy (NCBI): domain Bacteria; kingdom Pseudomonadati; phylum Thermodesulfobacteriota; class Desulfovibrionia; order Desulfovibrionales; family Desulfovibrionaceae; genus Desulfovibrio; species Desulfovibrio faecalis. Next base: position 1,193,588 of record NZ_JBRBQR010000001.1, on the reverse strand, counting down.
CGCCAACTCCCTTGCCGGGCACGGGAATAAGGCGCACTGCCGTGGTCTTGGTGTTGATAACGCCAATGGCCATTTCATCGGCAATGATGCCGGAAATGGTCGAAGCGGCCGTATCACCGGGGATGGCGATCATGTCCAGCCCCACAGAGCACACGCTGGTCATGGCTTCCAGCTTTTCAAGGCTGAGCAGACCGGAGGTGGCCGCAGCCTCGATGCTGGAATCTTCCGACACAGGGATAAACGCGCCGGACAGACCGCCCACGGACGAAGAAGCGAACGCGCCGCCCTTTTTCACCGCATCATTGAGCATGGCCAGCACGGCAGTGGTGCCGGGCGCGCCGATGCTCGAAAGGCCCATGCTCTGAAAAATTTCGCCTACAGAGTCGCCCACCGCAGGCGTAGGAGCCAAGGAAAGGTCGGCCACGCCAAAGGGCAGGCCCAGACGGGTGGCAACTTCGGTACCGATCATTTCGCCCACGCGTGTCACCTTGTAGGCCGTGCGCTTGATGACTTCGGCCATATCCAGCAGGGTAAGGCGGCCGCCCTTGCCGTTGTGTCCGGCTTCGCGGGCGCGATCCAGGGCTTTTTTGACCACGCCGGGGCCGGAAACGCCCACGTTGATGACAACGTCAGGCTCGCCCACGCCAAGGTAAGCGCCAGCCATGAAAGGAACATCCTGCGGAATATTGGCAAAAACCACCAGCTTGGCGCAGCCGATGCCGCCGCGCTCGGCGGTGGCTTCGGCCACCTTGAGGATCTGCTGACCCATAAGGGCCACAGCATCCATATTAATGCCGCTGCGCGACGAAGCCACGTTGATGGATGAGCAGATGCGGTCGGTTTCGGCCAGGGCCTGGGGCAGCGCTTCAATCAGGGCGCGGTCGCCCTTGGCAAAGCCCTTTTCCACCAGAGCAGAGAAACCGCCCAGAAAATCAACGCCGGCTTCCTTGGCGGCCTCGTCAAGTGCCTTGCACACGCGCACCATGCCATCAGGGCCAAAGGGCGCGCCCACCACAGCAATGGGGCTCACGCTGATGCGTTTGTTCACCACGGGGATGCCGTATTTGTCGCCCACTTCGTTGCACACGCTCACGAGCTGGGAGGCGTAGCGGCGCAACTTGGCCTTAACGTTGGCGGTAAAAAGATCAAGGTCATGGCTGACGCAGTCAAACAGGCTCACGCCAAGGGTGACTGTGCGCACGTCAAGATGCTCGTTGCGGAGCATGTTCAGGGTGCTTATAACTTCGCGTTCTGAAAGCATGGAGGTCTTCCTGTATGTTCGGGCTGTCGGCCTGCCCTATGGCGGCCCCGCCCGGAAGGCGGTTTTGCCCTGACGCGCAAAACCGGGCGTTCAGGGGAATGTGCATCGCCTCTGAAACCGGATCACGCCATGTTTCAGACGCAGACCGGAGGGCGCATGCGCCTCGGCGATGTGAGGTCTAAAAAGAATTTACCCGATGCACAGCCTCAAAAATATCCCTGTGCTGGGCGCTGACGCGCAGATCTCGCTTCTGCCCTTCGCAGTCAAGCTCACGGCGCAGGCGGCCCATGTCAACACTGTCAGGCACCATGACTTCAAAAACAAAAAGCGCATGGTTGTTGCCGCCCTCGCCCAGAATGGCCTTGAGACTTTCAATGTTCACACCATGTTGGGCAAACACGCGGCTCATGGCGGCGATAAGACCGGGCTTGTCCGGCCCGTCGGCAGTGACCACAAAGGGTTCGCAGTGCAGGTCTGTGCCCCACTGCCCCTTGATTGCGGGCCGCACGAGGACGGAGAGATCAACCTTGGCGGATTCCAGCCCGGCGCTCAGCTTGGAGCGCAGGGTTTCCGCGTTTTTTTCCGGCGCAGCAACAACAAAGATAGCCGCAAATTCGCCGGAGAGAATGGTCTGGGTCACTTCTTCGATGTTGCAGCCGCTGTCTTCGAGAATGCGGCTGACAGAGGCCACCACACCGGGGCAGTCGCGCCCCAGAAAGGAGGCTGTAAATTTTTGCATGACGCTTTCCTTGAAAAAGCCGCCAGCTTGATCCTGACGGCGGTTGTATCGTGTAAAAGGTCTTTATATACGTAAACAGGTCAAAACTTCAAGGGGGCACAAAGCCCCGACTGGCGCGGATATAAGCCGCCGCTTGCATTGATGTTTCCTGTTGCGCCAGGGTCGCATCAACACCAGGAGCATTCAACAAATCATGATTTTACAGCAAGTTGTAGACACATTCCTCACAATCTTGACGCCCAAGCGTGAATGGCATACCGTAACGCTCCTTTCAGGTATGGGCCATTTAGGAGTCGTTACGTGGATACTCGGGAAAAGAAAAACAGCAAGCCGGCTATCAAGCTGGGTACCAAGTCGCAGCATGCGGGCTATTTTATGCCCATGCTGGAAAGTTTCGCCGCGCGCGAAGGCCTCAACGAAGTTGTCAAAAACAGAGTTGTCAAATCGTGCGACCTTTTGGATGCGGGCGTACCGCTTTTCCCCAACGACTTCCGCAAGGAACACGACGTTGCCTGGGTGCTGGACAAATTCGGCGCTCTTGAAGGCGACTCCCTGGACAGCCAGGAAGACGTGTTTGCCATTGCGGGCCGCATAGTTTCCCTGCGCTCGTTCGGCAAGGTGGCCTTCTTTCATATTATGGATCAGAGTGGCCGCATCCAGTGTTACGCCTCGCGCGAACACATGGATGAAGCAAACTACACTGTGGTCAAAAAGCTCGACGTGGGCGACATCGTGGGCGTTTCCGGCCACCTGTTCCGCACCAAGACGGGCGAACTCACCATTGCCTGCCGCAAGATCAAGCTCATCACGCGCTCCATGCGCCCCCTGCCGGAAAAATATCACGGCCTCACAGACATGGAAACGCGCTACCGCCAGCGCTACGTTGACCTTATCGTCACGCCGCGCGCGAGAGAAATTTTCTTCAAACGCAGCCTGATTGTGCGCGAATTCCGCCGCTTTATGGAAGACCATGGCTTTATGGAAGTGGAAACTCCCATGATGCAGCCGCTGGCTGGCGGCGCTGCGGCCAAGCCTTTCAAAACACACCACAATGCCCTTGATCTGCCCCTGTTTTTGCGCATTGCGCCCGAACTCTATCTCAAGCGGCTGCTGGTGGGCGGATTTGAAAAAGTCTTTGAACTGAACCGCAACTTCCGCAACGAAGGCATCGACACACGCCATAATCCGGAATTCACCATGTGCGAATTCTACTGGGCCTATGCCACGTTTGAAGACCTCATGGACTTTACGGAACAGCTTTTTGCCCATCTTGCCATGACTGCCTGCGGTACCACCGTGGTGCCCTATCAGGGCGAAATGATCGACCTCACGCCCGGCAAGTGGACGCGCCTCAGCTTCTACGATTCGCTCACTCAGGTGGGCGGCCATTCGCCGGAATTCTACAATGATTACGGCAAGGTCAAGGCCTACATCCGTTCGCGCGGCGAAAAGGCCGCCGACAGTGAAAGCCTGCAAAAGCTGCATGCCAAACTTTTTGATCTTGATGTGGAAGGCAAGCTTATTCAGCCCCACTTCATCTATCATTACCCCACGGAAATTTCGCCGCTTTCGCGCCGCAATGACGAGCATCCGGAACTGACGGACCGCTTCGAGCTGTTCATCACCGGACGCGAGCTTTCCAACGCCTTTTCGGAACTCAATGACCCTGTGGATCAACGCCTGCGCTTTGAAGATCAAGTGCGCGAACGCGAAGCAGGCGATGACGAAGCCCACAGCATGGATCAGGACTACCTGCGCGCCCTTGAATACGGCATGCCTCCGGCTGCGGGCCAGGGCGTGGGCATTGACCGCCTCGTGATGCTGCTCACCGACTGTGCCTCAATCCGCGAAGTTATTCTCTTCCCCTTGCTGCGCCCGGAAGTATAGAACGATAGGGCACTACCTTGTTTGACTGTCTGTAAAGAGTATTGACGCTCGCTTCACGAAGCGCCGCCTTATTGGCGGCGCTTTTTGTTGTTCAGCAGTTTTAACAAGATACAAACTCAGTCCGTTATAAAAAATTACCTGTCAAAAAACATTTTTGAATCAAAGGTATATACTATTGTCGCCACTGGTCGATAGTTATACTCATAAAAGTGTAAACCAAGTCCATTGGGCATGTTTTCGCGCATGGCGCATACATTTATCGCATTGGTTTGGGCGAGGAGGTTCTTATGAAAATGGGGCTGCTGAGCAAGATGCTCCTGTCCATTCTTACTCCGGCAATTGCAGGGCTGTTGCTGGTCGCAGGCGTGAGCTATAAAATTTCTGAAAGCAACTTGCGCGACCAGATTATCAACGATGCAAGAGCGCTGTTGCGCTGCCAAAGCATTGGCCTGCACGCCATGCTGAAGGTGATGGAAGAGTCGCTCTCCATGGTTGCCGCTGATAATCGTGTTATTTTATATCTTGATGCCGTCAACGATAAAATGCCTGAGGTCATGACGCGCACGCTGTTCAACGATGCGGATGCCGCACTCAATACCTTTGTGACGCTCAATTCCAACTTTGAATTTTGCGGTGTTGCCGGAAGGGAAGGAATAGCCATTGCCCACCATCTGGCGGGCGAAAAACACCCCAGCAAATCCGTGGGTGTAAGCTTTACTGACCGCTCTTACTACAAGCGCGCCATGCAAGGCCAAAAAACCATTACCGGCGTGATCAGCAAAACCACAGGCAAGGTTGCAACGATCATAGGTCTGCCCATCATGCGCGATGGCAAGCCCGAAGGCCTTGTATGGGCAGGCATCGACAACGAAAATCTCGCCCAGACAACTACAAACCAGATAGATTTCGGCACCAAGGGCGGCATCTATGCCTATGACACCAAGGGCATGATGATGCTGAACCGTGACCCCAAGGCCTTTGGGCGGGATGACAGCAAAAAACCTTATGTTGCGGAGATGCTGAAAAACCCAGAGGGGTTGGTGAGATTTACGGGTGAAGATGGGAGCAACAAGTCTGTCTTTTACCGGGCCATGCCGGAAGTGGGCTGGATTCTTTGCCTGGAAGTGGACAGAGATGAAGTGTACACGCCCACGCGGATAATGCTGGGCAACTCCATGATGTTGACTTTTGCAAGCGCCCTTGTGGTCGGGCTGATAATCTTCTTTGCTGCGCGCGCCATCGCGCGACTGCTCAGGGGCATTTCCGGCATTGCGGAATCCGTTGCAGAAGGCCGCCTTGAAACAACCCCCGCAGAAAAAGCCATGCTCTTTGCCGCAGAAAAACGCCGTGATGAATTCAGCACGCTGGCATCAGGCATGAAGCACATGGTTGGCAATATCCAAACGCTGCTGCAGGAAAGCGAGCAAAAAGCCAGAGACGCCCAGCAGGCAACGGAAGAAGCCAGGCTTGCTACCACCCGTGCTGAAGAAGCGGCCCAAAGGGCAGAGAATGCCAAACGCGAAGGCATGCTCACCGCAGCGGGTCAACTGGAAGAAGTGGTCGCCATCATCTCCACGGCCTCAAGCCAGCTTTCCGGGCAGATTGAGCAGTCGGACCAGATAGCCGCGCAGTCGGCCCAGCGCCTCAGCGAGGCCGCAACGGCCATGAACCAGATGAACGTGACCGTGCAGGAAGTGGCCCGCAACGCCTCCTCGGCCTCGGCAGTGTCTGCCGAAACGCGCACCAATGCGGAAAGCGGCGCACATATTGTGGAAAGCGCCTTGCAGAGCATCGGTCAGGTGCAAAAAGTTTCGCTGGCGCTCAAGGACGACATGACCAAGCTGAACCAGCATGCCCAGGCCATTACCCAGATCATGAACGTGATCTCGGATATTGCCGACCAGACCAACCTGTTGGCGCTCAATGCCGCCATTGAGGCCGCACGCGCTGGCGACGCCGGGCGCGGGTTTGCGGTGGTGGCCGATGAAGTGCGCAAACTGGCGGAAAAAACCATGGCCTCCACCAACGACGTGGGCAATGCTATATCTGCCATCCAGCAGAGCGCTTCGCAGAGTGTGGCCGCCATGGACAAGGCCCTGGCGGAAGTAAATACGGCCACCGAATTTGCCAACCAGTCGGGCGCCGCCCTGCGGGATATTGTGAGCAATGTGGAAGCCACTGCCGATCAGGTAAGCGCAATTGCCACCGCAAGCGAGGAGCAATCCGCTGCCAGCGAAGAAATCAACCAGTCCATCGTGCAGGTCAACGCCATGTCCGGCCAGACTTCGCAGGCAATGGGCCAGGCCACAAAGGCCGTGGCCGACCTTGCCCAGCAGGCGCGCAGACTGAGCGAACTTATTGAGGCTATGAAACGGGGCTAAAAACCGGAACAATAAAACTTGTGGATGATTAGTCTTGCCCTTGAGGACAAGATAAAAAGAGGCCCCCGGTCTGGTTTGCCAGCCGGGGGCTTTTGCCAGGTAGTTGCTCTGCGAATGGGGATATTTTCAAAAACAACACCAGACTGAAAAGAACTGGCAACAGGCAGAATGGTACAACGGGACCGTCTGTGTTCCAGCTGTAACGCCGCATACGCGCCAGTCTGGCACATTCTCCCCACCGAGGGCTGCACCGGGTACCTGCCCTTGACAAGTGCCCTGCTGCGGGACGTTTGCTCCAGGTACAGACAGTTGCGCGCTGCCTGCCAGCGGCAATCCCTGACACTATTGGCTTGCCTTGCGGCAACGCAATGTCCCAGGTCTAAAATAACTCTTGAATATCCGGGCAAGGTGGGACAATATGCCGCAAATGTCATTTGAACTATTCGTTGCCCTGCGCTACCTCTTTTCGAGGCGAAAGCAGACATTCATCTACATCATATCGATCATGTCCATTCTGGGCGTGGCTATCGGCGTTGGTGCGCTGGTGGTGGTGCTTGGCGTGTACAACGGCCTCACCACCGACATGCGCGACAAAATCCTCGGGGCCAATGCCCACGCCATTGTCATGTCCTACATCCCCTCGGCCTTTGAGAACCGCACCGACCTTCTGGATCGGGTGCGCTCCGTCAAGGGTGTGACCGGGGCAACCCCCTTTATTTACACGGAAGTCATGCTTTCCGCTGGCGGCGGCGTCAAGGGCGTGGTCTTGCGGGGCATTGATCCGAAGTCGGCCCCTGCGGTGCTTTCCATGCTGCGCCAGATGCGCGTGGGTTCTGCTGCCGATCTTGAGCGCGAAGGCGCACCAGGGCTTATTATCGGCGAGGAGCTGGCCAAGCGCCTTGGGCTTGGCATGGGCAGCCGCGTGAATCTGCTTTCGCCCTCAGGGCAAAAAACCACCTCGGGCTACGCCCCGCGTGTGCGCCCCTTTGAAGTGGTGGGCATTTTCAAGACAGGCATGTTTGAATACGATTCCTCGCTGGGTTTTGTTACGCTCAACGCGGCACGCGATGTGCTGGGCCTGCCGGAAAATTATCTTTCGGGCGTGGAACTGACCGTGGCCGATGTTTACAAGGCGGACAAAACCGCTGCCGAAGTTTCAACCGAGCTTGGCTCGCCCTTCTACGTGCGCTCGTGGATGGAAATGAACGCCAACCTTTTTGCAGCGCTCAAGCTGGAAAAAATCGGCATGTTCATTCTGCTGGCCATGGTGGTGCTCATCGGCTCTTTCTCTATTGTGACAACACTGGTCATGCTGGTTATGGAAAAAACCCGCGACATCGCCATCATGATGTCCATGGGCGCCACAAGCAGCATGATACGGCGTATTTTCATGTTTCAGGGTACAATCATCGGGGTTATCGGCACTTTGCTTGGCTATGCGTTTGGGCTTTCGCTCGGCTGGCTGCTCAAGCGCTATCAGTTCATCAAACTGCCTGAAAACGTCTATACCCTCGATCATCTGCCCATTATCATAACCCTCTCCGATGTGCTCATCATTGGCGCAAGCGCAATGCTGCTGTGTTTTCTGGCCACCCTTTACCCGGCACGGCAGGCATCGCGCCTGCAACCGGCAGAAGCCCTGCGCTACGAATAGCCATGTCAGCACTCTATACTTTTTCAAATGTGGGCAAAAAATTTGCCACACCCGGTGAAGAGACCGAGATTATCAAGGATATTAACCTGGTTGTGGAAGAAGGCGAGATGCTCGCCATCGTTGGACAGTCCGGTTCCGGAAAGAGTACCCTCTTGCATCTTATGGGTGCACTTGATACTCCAAGTACGGGCGAGATATGTTTTGAAGGGCGCAACATGGCGCTCATGAGCGCTGACCAGAAGGCTGCCTTTCGCAACAAGACTCTGGGCTTCGTTTTTCAATTTCATCATCTGCTGCCGGAATTCTCAGCCCTCGAAAATGTGGCAATGCCGGCAATTATCGGCGGTGCTAAACAAAGTGCCGTTATGAGCCGTGCGCGTGAAATGCTTGATCGCGTGGGGCTATCGGCGCGTATGGAAAGCAAGATCGCCACTCTCTCGGGCGGCGAACGCCAGCGGGTGGCCATTGCACGCGCGGTTTTTATGCGACCGCGCGTTCTGTTGGCTGACGAGCCCACCGGCAATCTGGATGAAGTTACGGGAGCGCAGGTGGGCGCTCTCATGAACGAACTCAACCGTGAATTGGGCATGACCCTCGTTGTTGTAACGCACAACCGAGAGCTGGCCGCAGGCATGGGCAGAACCCTGGAACTGAAAGCGGGGACATTGTATGAAAAGATTTTTGAATAACGTACTGTGCAAAGCCCTGTGCCTTGCCGTGCTGGCCTGCGCCACCCTGGCGCTTCCAGGTGGAGCCGTAGCGGCAGAAGGGGCACTTGTGCTTGTTCTGCCCTTTCAGGTGAACGCAGGGCCGGAAATGCCCAACGCCTCGCAGGATGTGCCTCAGGCGATTGCCGATCAGCTCAAGCAGAACGGCATGCGCACTGTTCCCATGGAAACCGCCCGCGTTTTGCAGCGCAACAGCGGTGAATCCATTGACCTTGCCACCGCGCGCGAACTTGGCCGCAAGGCCGGAGCACGCATGGTTATTTACGGCAAGTTTAACCAGCTTGGTCAGGGTTTTTCCATGGACACGCGCATTGTGCCTGTCTATGAGGGCGAAGCCGTCCCCGCCGGATTTGAGCGCAACTCGCTGACCTCGCTGAACGAGTGCGCCGCGGTGCTGGCCAAACGCGCGGCAGAAATTGCCAATCCCGCCACCGCCGCCGAGGCAGCGCCCAAAAAGAGCGATGCGCCGGCCACCCTTGTTCCCATGAATGCCCCTACCTCTGCCCACGGCGGTATTGCCGATGTGCAGGTACGCGGCATGAAGGTGCTTGACCCCGATACCGTGCTCATGCGCCTCACCATCCGCAAGGGCGACAGCCCCGATGCCACGGCCATCAACGAAGAAGTGAAGCGCATATGGGATATGGGCTACTTCAGCGATGTGCAGGCCACACTTGAAGGCAACGTGCTTGTGTTCACCGTGGTTGAAAAGCCACGCATCGACAACATTGTTGTTGACGGTTCGGACAAGGTCAGCAAGGACGATGTGCTGGCAGCCATGGGCACCAAGAGCGGCAGTGTTCTGAACGAACAGGTCCTTTCGGACGACCTCCAGAAAATCAGCGAACTGTACCACAAGGAAGGTTTTTACCTTGCCAAGGTCACCTACCGTCTTGAAGACCGTCAGGGTGGCCGAGGCGCAGTGCTGGTAATCAGCGTTACCGAAGGCAACAAGCTTTATATCAGGGACGTCAAGATTGAAGGCCTTAACAAGCTCAATCGCGGCGATCTTGACAAATACATGGCCCTCAAGACGCGCGGCATGTTCTCGTGGCTGACGGGTACCGGCGTGCTCAAGGACGAATACCTGGAGCGCGACACCAACGCCATTGCCGCCTTTGGCCTTAACGAAGGCTACGTGGACATTCAGGTGGCTGCGCCCACCGTTGAATACCGTGATGATGGCATCTACATCACATTCAACGTGCACGAAGGCCCCCGCTATACCGTGCGCGACGTGGTCTTTGCGGGCGATGTTATCGACAGCGAAGACAAGATGCTTGAAGTCGTGCAGATGGACGACTGGAAAAAGTCTGACAAGTACTTCTCCCTCACGGTCATGCAGGAAGACTCCAAACGCCTGACCGACTACTACTCCGATTACGGCTATGCTTTCGCCGAAGTGGACACCAAGGTCGTCAAGGCCGATGACGGCAGCGATCAGGTGGACGTGGGCTATGTGATCAACAAAAAGCAGAAGGTCTTCATCCGCCGTCTGTCTGTCGAGGGCAATACCAAAACCCGCGACAACGTCATTCTGCGCGAAATGCGCCTGGGTGACGGCGACATGTACGAAGGCGCCAAACTGCGTCGCTCCAACGAGCGCCTGAACCGTCTGCACTTCTTCTCTGCCGTGGATATGGAACTGATCCCCACGGAAAACGAAGACGAAGTTGACCTCAAGGTCAAAGTCAAGGAAAGTAATACCGGCGCCATCATGGGCGGCGTGGGCTACTCCAGCTACTACAGCGTGGGTGTTACCGCCTCCATCATGGAACGCAACCTCTTTGGTCGCGGATACTGGTTGCAGTTGCAGGGCTTCTTCTCCTGGCGCCGTACGTCGGGCGTGCTGTCCTTCACCAACCCGCGCCTGTATGATACCGATCTCTCCGTCGGCAACGACCTGTACTACACGCACGATTACTGGGATAACTTTACCAAGGACACCATCGGCGACACCATTCGCCTGTCGTATCCCATTGGTGAATACACCAGCATAGGCGGCGGTTATCGTCTGGAACGCTACGTCCTTTACGATGTGGACGACAACGCCTCTCCGTACATTCGCGACTACAAGGGCACCAACTGGACAAGCGCCATTTCTGGCCGCATCCTGCGCGACACTACGGACTCCAAGGAACGTCCCACCAAGGGTACCATTGCGCGCCTGTGGGCTGAATACGGCGGCGGCGGCCTCGGCGGCACAGACAACTTTATCAAGACTGTGGCCGACTGGCAGGGCTTCTGGTCCTTCAACCCGCAGAACACCATCCACGTCCGTGGCCGGTTGGGCGGCGTGTACCAGAACACCAATTCCAACGTCCCGGTGTTTGAACGCTTCTGGGTTGGCGGCATGGATACCATTCGCGGTTACTCCTTCTCCGACCTCTCGCCCCGCGACTACAAGTACAACGGCGATCAGATCGGCGGTGACCGCATGGGTGTTGCCAACGTTGAATACATCTGGACCTTCCAGAAAGAACTTGGCCTCGCTCTGGTTCCCTTCTTTGATGCTGGTTACAACATTGACAGCAAGACCATGGGCAATGACCTCAACAAATACATTGTCTGCTCCACGGGCCTTGAACTGCGCTGGCGTTCGCCCATGGGCGATCTGCGTATCGCCTACGGTATCCCGCTGGTTCAGGACTACGACAAGGAACGCGAATCCGGTCGCATAGAATTCAGCATGGGCCAGTTCTTCTAGCCCTCACTTCTGCCGCTTGCGGCAAAGATTCGGCGCGCCGGAGGCACAGTTTTCTGTGTATCCGGCGCGCTGCTTTTTTCATGCACATACCAAGGCTTATCAGCCAGCAAAGAGGGAGTTTTGCCATCTTTGCGCTGCTGGCATACAATATGCTAATAATAACGCAGGCAAAACTTTAAGAGTCAAATTACCGACACCATCATGGCAAAAGGAAAAACCGTGGCCGGAAAAAAAGCCCAGCCCAAGGCTTCCGAACCAACTGGCAACAACCAGATGCGCAGACTTGTTCCGCCTCTGGCCTTTCTGGTTGCTCTGTGCCTGATGGTCGTCTGCTTTTACGACTCCGGCTATACTTCCTTGCCGCCAACGGGCAAGCGCTACGATCTTGCCAAGGCTAATATTGAAACCCTGCGGCAGGATGAAAAACGTTCGGGCCAGCGTGAACCGTGGGAAAATCTGGCTGCGGAGTTTCGCGCCATCTATGATGCCGACCCGGGCTGGCCCAACCGCCCTGCGGCTCTGTTTCGCGCTGCGGAAAGCCTGGAAGAGCTGGCGCGACGCTCGTTTGCCAAGGCTGATGCCCGCAAGGCCATTGAGTGTTATGAAGCTGTCGCCCAGCGCCATGCTGACAGTAGGCTTGCCGATGACGCCCTGTTTCGCGCGGCCAAGTTGCGCGCCGCATGGCTTAAGGACGACAAGGGTGCACTGGCTCTGCTTGAGCGCATCAAAGCCCAGTACCCCAAGGGCGATATGATTCAGGAGGCTCAGGCCCTGGAAAAAACGCTTCAGGCTGCTGCCAATGGGCGCACCGCTCCTGAGGCGCGTCAGGTTTCCAGCACCGATGGCAAGGAACCCAAGGACGAGGCAGCTCCCGCAAAGGGGTCTTCTGCCCCCACCCCCAGTACAGCCGCATCTTCCACAGCTGGCACCACCGATACGACGGCAGGTCAGCCTGCCAAGGCTTCGGCTTTGCTACCCCTGCCGCAAGCGGAACTTTTGCCCCGTTACCGGGAAGCCAAAGCGAAAATGGATGCCCTGCGCGCCGACAAAGTCCGATCATGCTGGCGTCAGCCCTGGGAAGAACTGACCGCCGAATTTTTGCGCATCTATACCAGCCGTAAAGACTGGGCCATTTCTCCCGGTGCGCTGTTCCGCGCTGCTGCAAGTCAGGAAGCCCTTTCCGACTGTTCACACATTGCAGATGAATACCGTCAGGCGCGGGACCTCTACCTCAAGCTTGCCCAGGAATTTCCCAAGAGCGCCCTGGCTGACGACTCGCTGCTCCGCGCCGCGTCCATTGAGGCAGACCGCCTGAACCAGACCTCAGAGGCTCTGGAACTACTCGACGCTATTATGGCCCTCTATTCCGGCGGTGATATGGTGGCAGAAGCGCAAACCCTGCGCAACCGCCTCACAGGCGCGCCTGGCGCCACAGCCAGCAAGGCTGGCAATGCGCCGCAGGTTGCCCGCCCGGTGGTTCAGTCCCTTTCCTGGAATTCGCTGAGCAAAAACAGCGTGGAGATTGTTCTTGAGCTGAGTGCCCCGGCCCGCTACACGGCAAAGCTGAACACTGGCAGCGCCAAAGGCAAGAACAAGGCTGAGCAGGCATCTTTACATGTGGCTCTGGAAAATGCCTCTGTGGAAAAGGATATTCGCAAGGGCGTGAATATCCGGGGCAGCCTCTTCAAGGGCATGAGCGTGAGCGACAGCAAGGGTGGCGAAACCGTGCTGCAATTCAATTTTCAGGATGCGCGCCGCTTTGATGCCCGTACAGAAACCAATCCTTGCCGCATTATCCTGCGGGTGGCTGGCGGCAGTACGCAGTTACCCCCTGTCAGCAACGCAAAAGCCGGATTTGCCGATGCGCAACCCGCAGCGGAAAATCCGGCAACGCTGGCTGAAGCCAGCGGCACCCCGCCCGCAACACCACCTTCGCCGCGTCTGGTGCGCGATATGGCCCGCCAGCTCGGCCTGACGGTGCGCACGGTATTCATTGATGCCGGACACGGCGGGCGCGACCCAGGCACCAATCACAACGGAGTGCTGGAGCGCATCGTATCCCTTGACGTGGCCCTGACCCTGGGACGGCTGCTTGAGGCCAATGGCCTGGAGGTTGTCTACAGCCGCACTGCCGACAAGCATATCTCGCTGCGAGAACGCACCACCATGGCCAACGCCGCCGGGGCTGATCTCTTTGTTTCCATCCACGTTAATGCCAATGATGATCCTTCCGTGCAGGGCTTTGAAACGTATTACCTCGATATTGCCAGTAATCCTGAGGCAGCGCGCCTTGCCACCCTTGAAAATGCTGACGGCGACCACCGACTCGGAGATATGCAGAAAATGCTCGCCGATGTCATGCTCAATGCAAGGGTGGACGAATCACGTCATCTGGCGCAAGATATTCAGCGGCTTTCACAGTTCCGTTTGAAGCGCCGCCAGTATGACACAAAGGATAATGGCATCAAATCTGCGCCATTTATTGTTCTGCTTGGCGCACAAATGCCCGCAGTACTTGTGGAAATTGGTTACTGCACCAACAGGGAAGAAGCGGCAAGGCTTCTTACGCCCAAATACCGCATGACCCTGGCCGAGGGGCTTGCCGAGGGCATTCTTGCGTACAAGGACAAGCTTCTTAAGCGCAGGACTGTCCAGAATTCCTTGACGCAAGAAGGCGCTGGTGCTATGTGAGGCAAGTAATTTCAACTACGTGTCCCCGGCCTGCATCATAGCAAATGACTGTTCCTTTGGGCGCGTCTGATAATTATAGCTGTTTTTCCAAGTGTATTGAACAGTTGCAAGCAGCAGTGGCATCTTCTCTTACGGCGCGCGGGTCATCCCAGTTCCGCAAGGACGACATAACAAATCAGCATTGGGGAAGGAGAACTTTCATGCGCAAGGTTTTGATGACGGCTGTTGCGGTTGGCTTGTTGCTTGCCGGGCAAGTCTATGCTGCAGACGGCGGCGCCGTACCCGCAGCCAAGATCGGTGTTGTTGACATGCAGACCGTGGCGACGCAGAGCGTCCCTGCCCAGGCCGCCAAAACAACAATGGAAAGCAAGTTCGGCACTGAACGTAACGAACTTGAAAAACAGGGCGAAGCGCTGAAGAAAAAGGCCGATGCTCTGAAAAACCCCAAGGCCAGCGAAGAAAAGAAGCTGGACTTCATCCGCTCCAAGCAGGATCTGGATCAGAAGACCCGCAACTTCCTGCGCAAGGTTGAACAGGAAGAAGTGAAGCTTCGCCAGGATATGGTTACCCTGGTTTTCAGCGCCACCTATGAAGTAGCCCGCGCCAAGGGCTTTAACTTTGTGGTGGACGTCACCGCCGGTGGCGTGCTGTACGCCGACCAGTCCATGGATTTGACCCAGGACGTGCTGGCCGAAGTGAACAAGATCTACAAAGAAAAAGCCAACGACAAGAGCGGTAAAAAATAAAGCCCTCAGCCGTTAATTCTCAGGCCTCTCAACCCGGATGGGGCGAGAGGCCTTTTTTCATGCCGCCAACAGGCGGGGAAGAACAACTCATCAGGAGGCCCCCATGCAGGAAACCGCCCCCCAGAATACGGGCATGGACATACAGCGCATTTTGCGCCTGCTGCCGCACCGCTACCCCTTTTTGCTGGTGGACAGGGTTGTGGAATGCGTAGCAGGCTCACACATCCGGGCCTATAAAAATGTTACGTTCAACGAGCCTTTCTTTCAGGGGCATTTTCCCGGTGCCCCCATCATGCCCGGCGTGCTCATTCTGGAAGCTCTGGCCCAGACTGGCGGCCTGCTGGCCGTTTCCGGCATGGACAGCCTTGACGACAAGCTCTTTCTCTTCACCGGCCTTGACGGCGTGAAGTTCCGTCGGCAGGTGGTTCCCGGCGACAGGCTTGATCTTGAATGCAGCAACCTGCGCATGAAGCTCAAGCTCTGCAAGATGGAAGCCCGCGCCTTTGTGGACGGCAAACTTGCGGCAGAAGCGCAGATTACCGCCGCCATCGGCGACAGGCCCAAGAGCTAGTTCCACAAAAGTTGACCGCAATATTTAAGGGGAAGGGATTATTAATCCCTTCCCCTTAAATATTTCTGCCCTCCGGCGCAAGGCATCTGCCTACAAGCAGACACGCAACGGAGATTTTTTTACTGCTAATTGCCCTAAAAGAGCGAAAGACTGTGCAAGGCATCCACCACATCTTCCACTGGCAGCGAATCAAGACAGGTGGTGTGGGGCCGTGGATATTCAAAACCCAGATTGAGGTAGGCGTATGGCCCCTTGTGCGGCAAAAGTGCGCGCACATGACGCCCCACCGGCCCCCAGCGCAAGGGATTGGTCGGCCCGTGCAGCCCCACTGTGGGCGCTCCTGCAAGTGCTGCCAGATGCATGGTGCCCGTGTTTACGGAGACTACAGCCGTAGCTCGGCTGAACAGCCAGGCTAGGCCTGCGAGTGATGTTCTGCCCGCAAGCGAAATAGCAGGGCACTGAGGATGCGCCCGCAAAAAAGCGTCATTACGCGGGGCATCGGCTGGCGCACCGGTCAGGTAGACCTCAAACCCCTTGCTGCTCAGCAGCCTGACCAGAGCATCCCAACTGTCGGCGGGCCACTCCTTGAGCCATGCATTGGAGCCTGAGGGCCACATGTGCAGATAAACCCTCTGCGGCAAGGCATCGCCAACTTCCCCTGTGGGTTCCAGCCTGCCGCAAAGTTCCTCAGGCAGATCATCCGGAGGCGACTGCGGCAAAAGCAGGCGCGGCGCACCTTGAAGATCCGGGTACAGAGCGCGTCCCAGCTCCATAAAATTTTCCACCTCATGCCTGTCATTGCGGTGGGGCACCTTGGCGTCATAGCCAAAGGCGCGGTGCTGCCCTTCCGTATCAAAGCCCACTGTGGTTCGAGCGTTGGAAAGATTGCTCAATATGGCCCCAAGCCGCGCCCACTGGGTGCTGTCAATGAGCACATCCAGGCGCTGCGCTCTCAGCCATGCAGCCATTGCGGAAACATCTGCCACCGCAAAAGACGCGTACTGGTCAATACCAGGGATCAGGCTGACGGTGGCGGCATTGGCGCGGGACACAAGCAGGGCTACATGCACGTTGGGCAATCTCTCGCGCAGAGCTGTGATCAGCGCTGAAAGCAGCAACAGATCGCCAATGGCCCCCAGACAGATAAAACCCACCCGCTGCGGCGCGGCATCGGGCACAGATTTTTTGCCCAGGCGCGCAACTGCGCTGCATGCCGCCAGGGGTATGCCCGCATAACGATCAAGCAAACGGTTAAGCCTGTTGCCGCGTTCTCCCATCAGTATGCTCCGTACCCAGTTATGACCACAGGAATCGTTTTGGCCAGTATCCACAAATCCATCCAGACAGACCAGTTGTTGATATAGTAGTGGTCAAAGGCCACGCGCTCGGCATAGGTGGTATTATTACGGCCAGATATCTGCCACAGCCCGGTAATACCAGGGCGCACCATGCAGTATTCTTCATACACCGGGCCGTACTTCTGAATTTCGTTCTGCACAATGGGGCGCGGCCCCACAAGGCTCATATCGCCAATGACCACGTTGAGCAGCTGCGGCAGTTCATCCAGGCTGACCTTGCGCAAAATGCGGCCCACGCGGGTTATGCGCGGATCATGCTTGAGCTTGTGGTCTTTCTCCCACTCCGCCCGCAATTCAGGATCGTGCTCAAGCACTTCTCTGAGCACCATATCGGCCTTGTCCACCATGGTGCGAAACTTGAAAATCCTGATCTCGCGCCCCCCGTTGCCAATACGCCGCTGGCGATAAAACACGGGGCCCTTGCTGTCTATGCGGATAGCTAATGCCAGCAGCAAGCCAAAGGGCAGTAACACCACGCCGCCAAGGGCGCAGAGCAGCACATCCATAAACCTTTTGACCCGCAGGCGGCGCTTGTCGCGCAGGTTTTGCCGTACCTGCAAGCCCACGGCAGTGCCAAGGTCGCGCGGCGTCAGCCAGTGCGCGCGGAAGCCATCGTTGAACGAAGGCACAACAAGAATGCGCTCAAAATAACGGCTGGCTTCGGTAATATAGTCAAGGCTCTGCCCCTGATCCGCCTTTTGCAGAATCATGGCCATCGCCTTTGGCTTTGCCTGCGCCGTTTCCGCAAAGAGTTTGCGCGCGGCGTCCTCGTTAGTAGGCAAAGAATATATGGCTACCGGGCGCAGCCCGCGCTCGGGGCGGCGCTTGAGGTACCGCCAGAAGTCACGCCCGGCGTTGCCGCTGTCAAAAATTATCAACGGTCTGCCCCACCAGGGGCGGCGCATAAACAGGCGGCGGCAATAGCTGCGCATGAGCGGCAGGGTAAAGACAGTAGCCAGCCAACTGCCCGCAATGACAATCCGGGAATAGGTATCGCCTGCTTTTGAAAGAAAAAGCACGGCCAGAATGATGCCGTACATGAGGCTTGTGAGCTGAAACAAGGCCTTAAGCTCGCGGTGCGGAGGAAGGCTTATGCTTTGATAAAGGCCAAGCCCGGCGGCCATCACCGGTCCCATGAGCAACAAGGGCAATGCCCCGCGATACTGTGAAAAATCCACGTCGCCAAAAGCGGCGCGCACAAGAAACACCACCAGGGCCGTGCCCAGGATGGTAAAAAGATCAGCAAGACAAAGCAGGGTTTTTTGCGGGGAAAGCCCGCAAGCCAGAAGCGCCCTGACCCAGAGGGGATATTGTTTCATGAGGAGCAGCGCTGTGCCAATGGACCGGCACCACGTTTACGCGCGGCAAGCCGCGCTGTTGCTGAGAACACAGATACTCAAACAGTGTAATGTTATTCTCTTTCTTCACAAAGCACAATAATCCCCCATGCGATACTGGCAGACCCCGGCGGCCCTGTGACGCGGGCTATCGCCCTTGCGCCTTACACATATTCACGAAATGCTCTCGCTTTCGGGTCGGCAAAGCCGACACCGGCTCGTACATTTCGGGCCGCCCCTGCCCCGGCGGCCCTGTGACGCGGGCTATCGCCCTTGCGTCTTACACATATTCACGAAATGCTCTCGCTTTCGGGTCGGCAAAGCCGACACCGGCTCGTACATTTCGGGCCGCCCCTGCCCCGGCGGCCCTGTGACGCGGGCTATCGCCCTTGCGTCACAGTCCTCCTTCTGTTACAGAAAGACCTTGTTTTGCAGTGGCCGCGCGGCGTTGGTAAAAAATTCCAACCGCGCAGGTATGCGCGCCAGCCGCCCCGGGCGGCAGTGTCGGCGCATGTCCGTTCTGTCCTTTCCGAGGGGGAAATTGAACATGAAGAAGCTTCTCGTCTGCGCCCTGCTGGCCGCCATACTGGCCGCCGTGCCCGCATTTGCCAAAAAGGCCTATGTGAACGGCATCGACCCCGACTATCCGCCCTTTGCCTACATGGATGAAAAAACTGGCAAGCCCGCTGGTTTTGACGTGGATTCCATGAACTGGATAGCCAAAACCATGGGATTTGAAGTTGTTCACAAGCCCATGGCATGGGACGGCATCATCCCCGCCCTGCTCGCCAAGCAGATCGACATGGTTGACTCCGGCATGAGCATCACCGCAGAGCGCGCCAAGGTTGTGCAGTTCTCCAACCCCTACTGGACGGTTTCGCGCGTGTTTGTTGTGCCCGCCGATTCCAAGCTGACCCCTGCCGATATTCTGAGCAAAAAAATCCAGCTCGGCGTGCAGCGCGGCACCTCTGAAGCCAACGACATCAAAAAAGAGCAGGAAGAAAAGAAATATCCTTTTGAACTGCGCTTTTACGAGTCTTCACCCCTTGCGGTTGAAGACCTCCTCAATGGTCGCATCCAGGCTGCCCTGATGGACGAACTCCCCGCCAACAACGCCATTGAAAATGGCCGCGCCGTCAAAAAGGCCGGCACCCACGGCGAACCCGACAATTTCGGCGTTGCCATGCGCAAAGACGACAAGGAACTGCAGAAGCTGGTGAACGAAGGCTATAAAAAGCTTATGGCCGACCCCTACTGGAAAGAACTGCAGCAGAAATACCTGAGCAAATAACGGACGCGCAAGCGCCCACACGTCAAGCGCGAACCGCCTGCAACCAGACGGTTCGCGCTTGTGCGGAAAAGGCACCCTCCATACATGAATTCATTGCTTGTGGTATACAACGCCCTGCCCTCCATTCTGTCCGGCAGTCTGGTTACGGTGGGCAACGTCACCCTGTCGCTGACAATGGGTCTGCTGCTTGGCGTGCCCATGGCCGTGGCCCAGGTTTATGGCGGCCCCTGGCTGCGACGGCTGGTGGCGTTGTATGTTTGGTTTTTCAGAGGTGTGCCCATCTTGGTGCTGCTGTTCCTCTGCTACGGCCTGTTCATCAGCATCGGTATTTCCATTGATCCATTTTTCATCTGCTGCATCGTTCTTGGCAGCACCAGCACGGCCTACCAGTCGCAGATTTTCAGGGGCGCTATCGAAAGCCTGCCCCACGGGCAGCTCAATGCCGCGCGCGCCCTTGGCATGCGCGAAAGCACGGGCATCTGCTCCATTATTTTACCTCAGGCCATGCGGCTCTCCATCCCTGGCTGGGCCAACGAATTTTCTATTCTCCTCAAGGATTCGGCCATCTGCTTTGTGCTCGGTACGCAAGACATCATGGCCCGCACCTCGTTTGTGGCGGCCAGAACGCACGAGCATCTGGCCCTCTACGCCACAGCGGGAGTGCTGTATTTTGTGCTGACGCTGGTGGTGCTGAAACTGTTGCGTCTTCTGGAACAAAAAATCCATGTGCCCGGCTATTCCTCAGGAATCGGCATGGAAGGCATGGGTATGGGATAAGCATGAGCGTGGATCAACAAGCGGTATTGCAGGTCAAAGGCATTTCCAAGATGTTGGGCGGCAAGCCCATTCTGGATAATTGCAGTCTTACGGTTAACCGGGGCGAACTCAAGGTGCTCATCGGGCCTTCCGGCGCGGGCAAGAGCACATTTCTTCAAAGCATCAACTGCCTTATTCCCCCGGATTCCGGCGAGATTTATCTTGAAGGCCAGTTGCTCAACCGCACGGACAAGGCAGCACTCTGCGCCTTTCGCGCCCAGGTTGGCATGATCTTTCAGGATTTCAACCTGTTTGATCACCTCACCGCCGAAGAAAACGTAGCCATAGCCCTCCGCAAGGTGCGCGGCATGTCTGCTGCCGATGCGCGCGCCCGTGCTCAGGAAGAACTTGCCCGTGTGGGCCTTGCCCGCCGCGCAAGCCTGTACCCGGCGCAGCTCTCTGGCGGCCAGAAGCAGCGCGTGGCCATGGCCCGCGCCCTCGCCATGGATCCCAAGGTTATTCTGCTTGATGAGCCGACCTCGGCCCTTGACCCCGAACTTGTGGGCGAAGTGCTTGCCGTTATTCGCGACCTTGCCAGCGGCGGCATGACCATGGTCATGGCAACACATCAGATGGATTTTGCCCGTGCCCTTGCCACCGAGATTATTTTCATGGAACACGGCAAACTCATTGAACAGGGATCGCCCGCAGTGCTGCTGGCCGAAGGGTCAAACACGCGTACCCGCGATTTTTGCCAGCGCCTGCTGGAGATGGGGGCCTAAGTGCTGGACACGGCCTTTTTCAGCAACGAACTGCTGCCAGCCCTGAACCGAGGGCTGCTGGTTTCGATTGCGCTCATTATTCCAGCCGGGAGCCTTGGCTTTGTGGGCGGCGTGCTCCTGGGCTGCGCCCGCGCTTTTGGGCCGCGCTGGCTGCGCCGCCTCGGCAATGGCTACACCTCGCTGATACGCGGTGTGCCACTGGCCGTGCAGCTGATGATGATCTATTACGCTCTGCCCAAACTTGGCATATTCTTTTCGCCCTTTGGCGCTGCCCTGACCAGTTTCACACTCTGCACAGCCGCCTATCAGTCGGAATACGTGCGGGGAGCGCTGCTTTCCATCAGGCAGGGGCAGGTGCGCGCCGCGCAAGCGCTTGGTTTCAGCCAGTGGCAGACAGTCTCGTGGATCATCATTCCTCAGGCAGCCAGACGCGCTCTGCCCGGCTGCGGCAATGAGATCATCTATCTTATCAAGTACAGTTCGCTGGCCTATCTGGTTACGTGCCTTGAGCTCATGGGCGAAGGCAAGGTTGTTGCCTCTGACACGTTTCGCTTCACTGAGGTCTTTATCGCTGTGGGCGCTTACTATCTGGCAATGGTCACGCTGGCAACGTTTCTGCTGCGCTGGCTTGAAGACAGATACCGTATCCCCGGCTTTGGCGCGCGCTGACGCCGCTTTGACTTTTTTCCATGTCACGAGAAAGGCCCGCTTTACGCGGGCCTTTTAACATTTTCTTGTATCTTTGGGCACATCAGGTGCACCCTGCGCTGGGCATCAATCCTGCCCAAGCTCCTTTTTGAGCCAGGACTTCACTTCGGGCGTGGGTTCGCTTATGCCGCGCCATGAGCCGTGAACCTTGCGATAATCTTCCATCAGCACCGCTGGCAGAGGAACGGTAATCAAATCGTCCGCTCTTTCAGAATTGCGCTTCACAAGCCGGATAACAGGCGGCTCCTGCCAGCTGTCCACCACAAAGTAATGGGATACGTCTTCCTTTGAGCGAACCGGGGGATATTCTGAATGCCAATCGTTATTTCCCCATTCCAGATACATGGTGACGGCGTGTTCAGGGCTGAGGTTCCAGTCTATATTGTAAAGAGAAAAATCCTTCAGGGATGTCATGGATTCCTCCTTGTGTGCTTGATTTATTAATAACAATTATCGATAAATTACGCAAGAGGCTGGGCCAAGTTTAGCTACTTCTTCCCCGATTGCTCCGCGTCCTTCTTTTTTTGGGCGCGGTCCGCCTCAAGCCTGCGCTGCTGACGAATACGCTCAAGCCGGGTTTGCTGCGCCTGTTCACGCTGCTGGCGCGCCTCTTCAAGCAGACGTTCACGCTTGCGGTCAAATACAATTGTCGTACGCAGGGCCGCAGTTCCCAGAGAAACCATAGTCACAATGAGAATCAGAATTTTCTGGATCGACCACGGCTCGGAGCCGAGAATATCCCGCAGCCAGCCCAAGTGCAGCGTTTCGCCCCAAAAATAGACCACCGGCACCGCAACAAAACAGAGCAGCAATCCCAAGGCCTCCAGCCACATGAACGTTTTGAGCAGGGTAAGCCCAAAAAGAGTACCATCGCGCACCATTCGTAAAAATTGCAGGCGCTTGCGCAGACTACGCAGTAGTTCTGCCAGATGGGGCGTTTCGCCCTGAGCGCGCTTGAAGGCCTCGGCCTCCTTGAAGTTGCACGAAAATGCCCGGTTGATGATGCCCGCGCTCTCGTTAAATTCCTGACTGAACTCCCGCAACGCCGCAGGAAAGGGGAACCAGGAGGCTTCATCCCGAATTTCCTGCAAGATATCAAGATAGTACTTGTATCGATTGCGGAGATCTTCAACTTCGCGGGCTATGCAGTCTTCCATTTCCCTTTCGAGGTTGGGCCGCTCAGCCACGACCTTGAGGTAGGCAAGATAGTTGTTGATATTGGCGAGGGTTTCCAGTTCACGCACCTTTTCGCCAAGTTGCAACTGTACAGGATGTTCCGGCGCAAACCAGGCATTGATGCGGGCGCTGATCTCATTGACACGAACCCGGTCTGCATCTGCGCATTTTTTGGCATCTGTCCACAGGTCATACAGGGCGGAGAGGATCAGCAGTCGGCCACGCTCAAGTGCCGGATCGATGAGAACCCTGTTGAAGTACGAGGGTTCCTCACGGATGAGCGTTATAAGCTGATCCAGAATAGGCTCGCAAAAACCCATTTTTACCTGACAGACAATTTCGCGGTACTTGACCTCGCGCCACTGGGGCATGACGCGCCAAATTTGTGAATACTGTTCTATGGCCTGAGAAAACTGCCCTTGTTCTTCTGCCAGACGTGCAAGAAAAAATTCTGTCCAGGCCTGCAAGGCGGGCGACGGCGTTAGCACCGCCGCATTGCGGAACGCCGTTTCCGCCCGGGGGTAGTCGTTACGCTCAATATGCGCAAAAGCCTGCACCATGTGCAGACGCGGATCGCGCTGATGCCGCGAGATTGCCTGGCTTATCTTCTTTTCCATCTCCGACATTTCAGACGGAGTCGTGGTTATGAGCTTGTCCAACAGGTCCCATGCGGGGCTGTCATCCTTGGTGGGGACGGCCTCGTTGGGCTCTGGCTCACGCATGCGGTAAAGCCAGTGCCGCGGCACGTTGCGCAACTGACAGGCAGAATTGATCTCAAGCACGGCGCGCAGCACCACAGCGGCATCGTCTTCGCCGCCAAGCACTGCCCCGTAGCCGCCTGCTCCTTTTTCCGTCAGCGTCATTTCTATGCTGCGGAACCCTTCATTGATGGCTTCAAGATCCAGTTGCCCGATTTTTTCCCACACTTCCTGACTGTTGGAAGCTGGCCCAAAACGCGTGGGACATTCTGACGAATCGTGGCTGTGAATACCACAATAAACGCAGCCCGTTCCAGAAGGGCTGGGCGACGTGAGGCGGCTTGGCATCAGCAGCGCAATAGACCTGCCGCTGAGGCTGTTTTCGTCCAGCATCACGTTGCACCAGCTGTCCATAGCCATCTGCTCGCCGGTAAATCGCAGATCGCGAACAGTGAAACCCTCGCCCAGCAGATAGGCATTGCGATAGCTCAGGTAGGGGAAATCCGGCATGAGATTATCCCACTGCAAGCCTATTTTTTTGGGCAGATCAGCATTGAAATTCAGATTGTTGCGGTCGGCAACCACGCTTACACAAGGCCAATAGCCCGCTGCTTCGTTTTTTTCCTTGTCAAAGCTGTGCAGATAGTCGCGCATGAAGGTACGCAACATTTGCAGGTTGTCTATGGCAATCATCATGAACGTATTGTCCACGATGGATTTGATCTTGTGCTTTTGCAGCAGGGCTTCTAGCCGCTTGAACATGGACGTCCAGCCGACCTGATAGGCCTTGTCCAGCGGGCTGCCCAAGGGGTGCAGCACGGCAAACCAAGACTGAGTGGAGGCGTAGGGCATACGCACGTCAACCGTCATGGAAGCCCAGTCAACACCAGCCATGCCCTGCCGCCCGGAACGGCGCTCAAACGTTATGCCGGGCAGGCCTTTTTTACCCTCGCGGCTCTTGGGATGGATCCAGATTTCAAGGGCATCTGTCACAACGATCTGCTGGGCCTGCAAGGCGCCGTCCAGCAGCAGATTGACCTCGCGCTTGCGCCCGAACTGCAACCGCCCTGGGAACAGTTCAATGGCAACAGGCAATTCATTAAAATTGCCCCACACCATCAGTCGGGCCAAAGCCAGAAAAACGTCGTCAGTAAAGAAGAACCAGATTGACTGCTCTGCTTCTTCACCTACCAGCATGCCGCCATAATTCAGCAGCGTCTGGCCTACGGCGGGGGCGAGTCTGTCGTGCCAGCTCACCCACACCACATGGCCCATGGTGCTCATGCGCACATCAATATTGCCCGGCAGGCGTGAGAGTAACTGCGATAAATGCGCCATGAATAAAATCCTTTATACAAAGGCTGCCATGTTGTAGCCTTAAATGAACGGCGTTGATCTAGCCAATAAAACCAAGGCGGTTTTTATGGACATTAACAAAACTCTTCAGGAACTCAAAGCCCGCCCCGGCTTCGCCGACCACGTGGGTATGATGCTGGTGCACAACGGCGTTGTGCGCGCATGGTCGCGCGGGGATCATGCCCCGGTTACCGCAGTACGCGTTTCACACGACACTGCTAAAATGGACGCCATCTGCCGCGAGATGGAAAAACAGCCGGGAATTTTTGCCATCGTTGCCCAAGCCGAGGAAGGCCTCCTCAAACCGGGCGATGATCTGCTCTTTCTTGTGGTGGCGGGCGACATACGCGAGCACGTTAAAGCCACCTTTGCAGAACTGCTTGACCGTATCAAGGCCGAGGCCGTCATCAAGCAGGAAATTCATGATGCCTGACGCTTTTGCTTCTGTTTGCCTTATCGGCTGACTTGTAAAAAAGGCATGCCCACGGCATGCCTTTTTTCATTGCCGATTCACAGCGTACACAATCCGTATGACTGACAAACAAAAACCCCGGTTGCCTTGGCAACCGGGGTTTTTCACTAATCTCTCAGGCAAAGCAACAGAGCGCGTTGCAACAAAGGCTACACAACGCCGTGCTCGCCGGGGCGCTCGTACTTGGCACCTTCCTGAGCGCGCTGAGTATAAAACTCGGAGTCGCCCAGCGCCAAGAGAATGGCCGAGGACACGTAAATGGACGAAGCAGTACCCACAAAAACGCCGATGAGCATGGTCAGGGCAAAATCATGGATAACACCGCCGCCAAGCACAAAGAGCGAGAGTGTTGCCAGCAGCGTAGTGCCGCTTGTCAGAATAGTACGGGAAAGGGTCTGGTTGACGCTGCGATTGATAAGCGCAGACATTGTCAACTGTGGCGCTGCTCGCAGATTTTCGCGCAGGCGGTCATAGACGATGATGGTATCGTTGAGCGAATAGCCCACCAGAGTCAGCAAGGCCGCCATAACATTGAGGTCAATTTCAACCCCCATAACAGACAATAGCCCAAGCGTGATGCTGACGTCGTGCAGCAGCCCCACGATTGCCCCAAGCGCAAAGTTGAGCTTGAGGAAAAAGCAGACGACCAGCGTAATCGCAAGTGAAAGCAAGACAAGCCAGCCCATGCCAAGCCCGGTGAGTCCGGCGAGGTACATTCCGCCCCACAGAGCGCCCGCCATTATGGCCCCCGCCATCCAGCGCTGCTCAAAACGGCCCGAAATGTAGACTGCGATCAGCAATACTGAATAATACAGAGCTGCAAGAGCCTTGTTGGTCAAATCAGCGCCGACCTTCGGGCCGACAACTTCAAGTCTTTGTATTTCAGCCTTGTTGTCAGGAAAAGCGCTTGCCAGCGTATCTATCAGGGCCGTGCGCAACTGGCTGGCGTTGGCATTTTCTGACTGGGAAAAACGCAACAGATAATCCCTGTCGCCATCGCCAAACCTCTGGGTGCTGATGCCGGGCAAGGCGGGTACATCCAGACTCTTCTTGAGCGCCTCATCCTTGACAGGATGTTCAAATTGAATCTGGGCGATCACGCCGCCAGCAAAATCGATACCCATTTTAAGGCCCTGCCCCATGAACATGGAAGCTAGGCCGACCAAAATCAGGAGCACTGAAATGCCATACGCCCAATAGCGCTTGCCGATGAAATCCAGATTGGTGTCGTGCTTGATAAATGCGAAACCCATAATTGCCTCCCGGCGCGCTATATGCTGATGCCCTTGGGGCCGCAGTGCCGCGCCCACTCCTCAAAAATGGCCCGCGATACAAAGATGGCCGTAAACATGGAGGCGATGATGCCCAGAGAGAGCGTCACCGCAAAACCCCTGATGGGGCCGGTGCCGAACTGGTACAGAATCACGGTAGCGATGATTGTTGTCAGGTTCGAGTCGGTAATGGAAATAGCAGCGCGGTCAAAGCCCGCGCGTACTGCGGCAAGAGGCGTGAGGCCCAGCCGTATTTCCTC
The DNA here is from genome assembly GCF_053570625.1 of Desulfovibrio faecalis. NCBI lineage: Bacteria > Pseudomonadati > Thermodesulfobacteriota > Desulfovibrionia > Desulfovibrionales > Desulfovibrionaceae > Desulfovibrio > Desulfovibrio faecalis. Next base: position 1,166,758 of record NZ_JBRBQR010000001.1, on the reverse strand, counting down.
GCGTATGCGCTCGTAAATGAGCACGTTGGCGTCAACCGCCATACCGATGGTCAACACAATACCGGCAATGCCCGGCAGGGTCAGAGTGGCGCCAAAAGCAGCCATACCCGCCATGACAATAAGCATGGTGAAGCAGAGCATAACGTCGGCAATAAGGCCGCTCATGCCGTAATAGACCGCCATGAACACAACAACGCATACTGCGCCGACCATCGCCGCACGAACACCGCTGTCAATGGATTCCTGACCCAGCGAGGGGCCAACAGTGCGTTCTTCAAGCACAGACACCGGGGCGGGCAGCGAACCTGCACGCAGCACAATGGCAAGATCCTGGGCTTCGGCAGTGGAGAAGCTGCCAGAAATACTGGCTCTGCCCCCACCGATGCGCTCGCGGATGGACGGCGCGGAATACACCTTGCCATCGAGCACAATGGCCATGCGGCGGCCCACATTTTCTCCGGTGACGCGTTCAAAGATGCGCGCACCCCGGGCATTGAAATTCAGGGTAACATACGCCTGGTTCACGTTGTCAAAAGCGGGCCGGGCGTCCGACACATCTTCGCCCGTGAGCATGGCGTCTTTTTCAACAGCGATGAGGGTTTCCTTCTGCTGCTGACCGGGGTTCTTTTCCAGCATGGGCAGCGCGATCACGCCAGGGGGCAGCACGGCCTTACCGGGGTCAACGTCCTCGCGCACCAGATGGAACTCAAGGTGCGCAGTCTGCCCGATAACCTGCACGGCGCGGCGCGGGTCAGAAATACCCGGCAACTGCACCTGGATACGATTGTCGGACTGTTTGCGGATATCGGGTTCGGCCACGCCGAACTGGTCAATGCGGTTGCGGATGGTGCGCAGAGCCTGATCAAGCGAAAGGTCTTCAATGCGCTTGACTTCCGCTGCGGTGAAGTGGGCCACATAGCGCAACTGCCCGGCTTCGCCCGCCTGCGGTTCGCCTACGTTCAACTGCGGGAACTGTCGGGCCAGCAGCTCGCGAAACTTCGGTTCGTTTTCTGCGCGCGGCAGCACGAATTCAAGAGCGGTGCCGCCCACCACGCGGGGGCGCAACACAACAATCTTTTCATCTTCGGCCACGCGGCGCAAATCCTGCCCGGTCAGGGCCAGCGAATTGCTCACGGCCTTGGCAACGTCAACGCCAAGCGTCAGATGGATGCCGCCCTTGAGGTCAAGGCCGAGATTGATTTTGCTCGACGGCAGAACGCGCTCAAGAGCTGTTCCCAGATAGGGAACGCTGGGGAGCGCGTAAACAAGGGACAACACAAAAACCATGATGGCTATGGACAAGCGCCAGAGCAGACCCATCGTTCACCTTCCACACAACAGATTAAGCTTTGCCGCAACCGCGCGGCTATCCCTTGAGGGACAGCCGCAGGGCTACCGACAAAGCCGGAAACTCCGAAGACCCGAAAATCCGGGCACGTCAAGAGGCAAAAGCCCTTGAGCCGATCCGGCAACAGCCAGTCCAGCTCATGGGCCATGCACTTTGCCCGCCTGGCAGAGGCAGACACAAGCCGCCAAAGCGACCTGCTACTTTTCTTCCTTGGTGTCCTTGCCGCCCTTGACAGGCACAACGCCGCCGATGGCGCCGCGAGAAACGCGCACCTTGGCTTCGCCGCTTTCAAGAAGCACCTGTTCATCGTCGATCTCAAGAATACGACCAAGCAGGCCGCTGGAGGTCATAACGTGGTCGCCGCGCTTCAGTTCGGACAGCATCTGCTTGTGGGCCTTGGCCCGCTTCTGCTGGGGACGGATAAGCAGGAACCAGAAAATGACAAACATGACGATGAGGGGCAGAAACTGCATCAGCATTTCCTGTCCGCTGGCGGGAGCGGCCCCGGCCTGAGGCGTGCCCATGGCATAAGCTAAGGATTCAAACAAAACGCACCTCCATAGGGTGTGGGTATAGCATTAAAAAAGTACCGCCCGGCATCGGCAAGGGCAAAAGGTTGCCCGCGCCCGATTTTCGCGCAATGCCAGCCAATTTCTATATACGCTGCGGCGCAATCTTGCAAGCCTTTCCCGCCGCCACTTCGCTGGCAAAGGCAGCGACAATGGCGGCCACGCGGCCACGGCTTTCCACGTGCGTTGTTGGCAAATGCCCGCCGTGAGGGCTTGTTACCCGCAAAAGATGCAGCCTCGCATCAGTCGCGCCGCACTGCTCAACTAGAAAACTGGAATTGAAGGGCGGGCATACTCCATCACTATATAGCTGCACGGCGCACAACGGCACAGATATCCCGCCAAGAGCCGCCCTCGCCTTTTTTTGCGCCAGCGCCAATTGCTGCAAGTGGCGGTACGAGCACAGGGTTTCGTGTCCCTGCCAGGGGGCAACGGCCCGGCTCGCCGCAGATCGTGGCGGCAACTGCCGCACTGGCTGCAAACGGCACCACAGGGGCAGCAGCGGCATGCGCCAGTCAGCAAGAAAAAAGGGATGCATACGCCACAAGAAAAGCGGCGTTGCCAGCAGGGCCAGGCCCGCCAGGGCCGGAAGTCGCCCCTCGGCGGCCTCTGCGGCAATGTTCAGCGCCAGCAGCCCGCCCAGCGAGTAGCCAGCCAGCAGCACTGGCCCGCCCGCGCACTGCTCAAGGTAGGCTGCGCGGGCGCAGTCAAGCCACTGCGAGTATGAACTTGCCAGATATTCTTCTTCCGAGGCGGCATGTCCCGGCAGCACGGGGCACAGGGCAACATGGCCCGCAGCTTCAAGGGCATCGGCCACAGGCCGTACCTCAAAAGGGCTCCCCGCCAGACCGTGCAAGACCAGACAACGCATGCTGTTCACGCCATTTCACCCGGTACGGCAAGAACTCTTGCCAAGCGCGAGCCAGGGCGCTACACCTGAAATCTCGCGTCGTTAATAGAAATATCACGCCAACCTGTCTGCGGAGAAACGCATGCGCCACTGCGACACATTGCTCCATGCCGCCTGCATCGTCACTCAGGACGAGCAGCGCCGCGTTATAGAAAAGGCCTCTCTGGCCATCGACAAGGGTCTGGTTGCCGCAGTCGGCCCCACCGCCGAAATTATCCAGAACTGGCAGTCCGGCAACACCCTGCACCTCGAAAACATGCTCGTTCTGCCGGGCCTCGTCAACGCCCACACCCATGCAGCCATGACCTTCCTGCGCGGCCTTGCCGACGACATGCCGCTCATGGACTGGCTGAACCAGCGAATTTTCCCAGTTGAGCAAAAGCTGACGCCGGAAATGGTGCGCCTCGGCAGCCTGCTTGGCTATGCGGAAATGCTGCGCACCGGCACCACCGCCTGCGTGGACATGTACCTTTTTGAAGAGTCGGTCTTTGAGGCCGCCGACACGGCAGGCCTGCGCTGCCTGGGCGGCGAAGCAGTTTTTGCCTTTCCTTCTGCGGCTTTTCCAGGGCCGGAGGCTGCGCTTGACGCCACCCGCGCCCTGGCGGAAAAATATCGTAATCACGACCGCCTGCGCGTGGCCGTGAACCCGCATAGCGTCTACACCACCACGCCGGAAATCCTGACCGCATGCCGCGACCTTGCGCAGGAGCTTGCCCTGCCCCTGCACATTCATCTGGCGGAAACCCCGTCAGAAACGCAGATATGCCTGTCTGCCCAAGGCAAAAGACCTACGGAATACTGCCGTGGCCTTGGCCTGCTCGATGTGCCCTGCACCCTTGCCCATGTGGTGGATGTGACCTCGGCGGAGCTTGACCTGCTGGCCCGGCAAAAGGCCGTGGTGGCCCACAATCCCTCGTCCAACATGAAGCTGGCCTCGGGCGCCGCTCCGGTGGCTGCCATGCTGGCGCGCGGCATGCACGTGGGCCTTGGCACGGATGGCGCTGCCAGCAATAACAGGCTGAACATGTTTTCAGAGATGGGCCGCGCCGCCCTGCTGCACAAGCTCACAGGGCTTGACCCCACACTGCTGCCTGCGGCACAGGTACTGGATATGGCGACCCTTGGCGGCGCTGCCGCCATGCACGATGAACGCCTTGGCTCGCTGGCCCCCGGCAAGGCAGCCGACTGCGTGGCCCTGGACCTCAGCGAACCGAACCTGCAACCCATGTATAATGAAGTGTCGCACCTTGTGTACGCGGCCACGGGTATGGAAACCCGCATGACCATGGTGGGCGGCGAGGTACTGTATCAGGACGGGCGCTTTACCCGCTTCGACTACCCCGCCCTGTGCGAAGAGATGCGCAGCGTGCGCCGCTTTGTGCTCGAGGCGTCTGGCGCGTAACTGTTTATTATTTGTCTATGTCAAAGGGCCGCCCCGTATCACGGAGCGGCCCTTTTCATTACAAGGCTCTATGGGGCTGTTACATGCCCAGGGCTTTTTTACCAGCCTCAAGCACTGTGACAATCTTGTCCACATCATACACGCTGCCGCCCCAGGTGCCGCCGCTCACGGCCTGCAAGGCCGCCCACAGGCGGGTGTCGTCAGGCAGAGCGGGCGCGGGCTTGAGGCCGGGGTGCGTTTCGCGTCCGGCAAGCACTTTGGCCCCTTCTTCCGGCGTGAGGGGATGCTGCGGGTCAGTACCGATAAAGTTGACGCGGCCTTCCAGCTTGTTGCAATCCACCACCATTTCCACAATATCGCCGTCGCGCAGTTTTGAAACAGGGCCGCCCACCAGTGCTTCCGGCCCGATATGGCCCACGCACGCGCCAGTGGAAACGCCGGAGAAGCGCGCGTCCGTCAGCAGGCACACATACTTGCCATACGACAGATGCTTGAGCGCCGAGGTGAGCTGATAGGTTTCTTCCATACCGGTGCCGCATGGGCCGCCGCCGATAACCACGAGCATATCGCCCTTTTCGATTTTTCCGGCCTTGATGGCCTTGATGGCGTCAGGCTCGGCTGTGAATACCTTGATGGCCGCCGTGTGACGGTAAACGCCGTCAGCATCGATGACCGTGGGGTCAATGGCTGTGGACTTGATGACCGAACCCTCGGGCGCAATGTTGCCCACAGGAAAGGTAATGGTGGAGGTCAGGCCGCGCTCCTTGGCGCGGGCGGGCGACATGATCACATCGTCCGGCTCCACGTTGTCCAGCTCCTTGAGCATGCGGCGGAAGTGGGCCCGGCGTTCGCTCTTTTCCCACCATTCAAGGTTTTCGCCCACGGTGTGACCGGTAACGGTGAGGGCGTCCAAGTGCAACAGGCCGAGGTCGCGCAGGTGCAGCATGACTTCCGGTACGCCGCCAGCCATGAAGGCGCGGACGGTTGGATGATACACCGGGCCGTTGGGCAGCACGCTGACCAGACGGGGGGCCAAGCTGTTCACACGCGCCCAGTCTTCCACCGTGGGACGGTGGCAACCGCCCGCATGGGCAATGGCTGGCAGGTGCAGCAGCAGGTTGGTGGAACCGCCAAAGGCCGCATGCACCATCATGGCGTTTTCAATGGCCTTGTCGGTGATGATATCCTTGATTGTGATGCCTTTTTTCAGCAGGCCCATCACGGCCTTGGCCGACTGACGGCCCACTTCTACCCACACGGGTTCGCCAGAGGGGGCAAGGGCCGTGTGCGGCAGGGCCAGACCAAGGCCTTCGGCCACAACCTGCGAAGTGCCGGCAGTGCCGAGGAACTGGCAGCCGCCGCCAGCGGAACCGCAGGCGCGGCAGCCAAGGCGGGCTGCGTCCTCAAGGCTCAGCTCGTTGTTGGAATAACGCGCGCCGATGGTCTGCACCTTGCCGAGGTCTTCGCCGTCGGTGGGGGGCAGGGTCGAACCGCCGGGCACGAGTACGCAGGGCAGGTCGTGCATGGAGGCCAGGGCCATCATGGTCGCGGGCAGGCCCTTGTCGCAGCTGGCAACGCCGATAACAGCGCCAACTGTGGGCAGGGAACGGATCTGCCTGCGGAAGACCATGGCCGCATCGTTGCGGAAGGGCAGGGAATCATACATGCCAGTGGTGCCCTGGGTGCGTCCGTCGCAGGGGTCGGTCACATACGAGGCAAAAGGCACGCCCTTCTGCTGTTTGATCTCCTTGCTGGCGGCGGAAATCTGCAAGCCCAGTTCCCAGTGGCCCACGTGCAGGCCCAGGGCGTCGGGGGTGCCGTCGTCGTTGCGCTTGCCGCCAAGGGTGCTGATGATCAACACGTTGGGGCCAAGAATATCTTCGGGCTTCCAGCCCATGCCAGCATCCAGGGTCATGCCGAAAATATCGCCGCAGGGCAGTTCGCGCAGCATGTCGCCAGTGAGCGGCAGCGAACCCTTGGGGCCGGAAGCGTGGGTCTTTACATCATATACATCGTTCTGCGGATTGGCGTAAATATCTGCAATGGACATAGCATACTCTCTTTGTTGAGAAGTTGCCGGTTTCAGCGGGCGGCCTGAGGGAGGCCGCCCTTTGCATCATTACAAGGCCCTGAAACCGTGACGGCGTCTGCGTAACCAACGCCGATTGCTCCATCTGGGCATTTCACGCTTGAAATGCCTTAAAAACCGCGCATGAATTCCCGCACGGCAAACATCTGGGCAGAAGTTGCCTCCTGATAGGGGGACGCAACCGTGGCAGAGGCAAAAATGCCCGCATCCACAAGCAGGCCCTTCATGGCCGCCATAAAGGGTGAGGAGAATCCGTACACCCCCACAATGCGGTTGAACAACTGCTGATACTTCATGGTGCCGTCAAAATCGCGGGCCTTCATGGCATCGCGCCATGCCACGCACAGGTCGGGGCGCACGTTGGAAACAGCCGCAATGCAGCCATCGCCGCCGGCCAGAACGTTTGACGCAAAGTTATGATCAAAGCCGCTCAATACTTCAAAGGATGGGATGTTGCCCTTGACGGTCTGGATAAGCTCCACCGTGTGGGCCATGTCAGGAATGGTGTCCTTGATGCCCACAATGTTGGGATATCGGCGGGCGAGTTCAAGCACCACGCTGGGCGAAATGCTGTACCCGGTGCGGTCAGGGTAGTTGTAGATGTACACCTTGCCGCGCACCTGCTCCGCCACCGCGCCGAAGTAGCTCATCACATCCGCATCGGTGAGGGCAAAGTACCACGGCCCCACCACCATCACGCCGTCCGCGCCCTGCTCAAAGGCAAAGTTGGACATGGCGACGCATTCTTCAACCCGCATGTCGCCAGTGCCGATCAGCACCTGCATACGGCGGTCGATATGCTTGATGGCCGCAGAAATCAGGCTCTTGCGTTCTTCAACAGAAAGATGCGGAAACTCACCGGAACTGCCAAATATGGCCGCACCGTCAATACCGGCATTAATAAGAAAGTCGTAATGTTTGAGGCACGACTGCACATCGATTTCTGTTTTGCTTTTCAGCGCGGTAAGTGTGGGCGTTATATATTTCATCATACTCTCCATATAGCTCTGTTAGATAACAAACGATGCCAGGTAGCAGAATATCGCCGTGATGATCGACACGATGCAGCCGGACAACGTGAAGGACAGGTACATGTCTTTGACCGACATGTTCAGGAATTCGCGGAAGAACCAGAAGCCGGAGTCCGTAACGTGCGACCAGCCAATGGCGCCAGCGCCAATGGAAATGCACATGAGCGCAGGGTCAACAGGATGCACGGCCAGCACAGGGCTGATAAAGCCCGCAGCCGTCATCATGGCGACGGTGGCGCTGCCAAGGGCAAAGCGCATGATTGAAGCAATCAGCCAGGCCATGATGACCGGGTGCATGTTGAGCGTGACCAGCACGTCCTTGAGCACGTTGCCCATGCCGGAATCCATGATGACCTTGTTAAAGCTGCCCGCAGCGCCAATGACCAGCAGAATGGAAACCATGGGCAGGAGGGATTTGTCGCAAAAGCCGCCCAGCTCAATGGAGCTGAAGCCCCGCTTCACGCCAAGGAAGATCAGGGAAGCCACGGCGGAAATGAACAGGGCGATCACAGGGTGGCCCAAAAATTCCACCAGGGGCATGTAGGGCGCATCCTTGCTGGAGGAAAATTCCACCACGGTCTTGCCGATCATGAGGATCAGCGGCAGCAGTGTCAGCAGCAGGGTTCCGCCAAAGTTGGGCAGGTCGCGGCCATCCTTGCTGATAACCGTGGTAACGGCCCCTTCAGGCAGCGGCACAATGATGTTTTTGCTGATGTACTTGGCAAAGATGGGGCCGCCGATGATGGCGCCGGGCACCACCAGAACGAGGCCGTAAAGGATCACCTTGCCCACATCGGCGTTCAGTTCCTTGGCAATGGCCATGGCTGCGGGATGCGGCGGCACAACGCAGTGCACAACCAGCAGGCCAGTGTAGAGCGAAAGCGCCACCAGCAGGATGGAAAGCTTGGATTCCTTGGAAATGGAGAAGGCCAGAGGCATCAACAGCACCATGCCCACCTGGGCAAACACCGGGATACCGCAAATATAGCCGATAATGAGCATGGCCCAGTAGGCCTTGGTCTGACCAAAAACGCCAATAAGCGATTTGGCGAGCCGCTGCGCGCCGCCCGAGACTTCGAGCATCTTGCCCATGAACGCGCCCAGCGCCAGGATGGGAGCCAGAAAGCCCAAGGTATTGCCCATACCCTTTTCAATGGACGAGCCAATGGCCCCCAGGGGCATGCCGCTGGCAATCCCCAAAAAGGCGCAGGCAGCCATCAACGCCAAAAATGCATGAACCCTGTAACGCACGCACAGCAACACGATGCCGACGATCGTCACACCAAGAATAATCAGAGCACCTGTTGTTCCCATTTGGTCACCCTCTTTTCAGGATTGCAGCCTCATTGTTTGTATATACGAACTCAATACGTAAATACAAACTATACGGACAGACAATCTGCGTCAAGCATCCCCTTGACCCTTTCTTGAAAAAATTATTTTTCCGTGCAAAACAATGGGCATGCAAGACCAACAAAAAACGACTGTCCACATGCCGACCCAGCGGGTCATTTCACTTCTTGAAGCCCTGGCTGATACAGAACACGGCCTCACGCTTACCCAGCTTGCCCAGTGCATCGGCAGCAGCAAGGGCACGATCTCGCCTATTCTTGAAACCCTGCAACAGCATGATTTTGTTCGCAGAGATAAGCTTTCTGGTAGGTATGAACTAGGACGGGGCCTGTACCTGTTTTCAGAGGGTTTTCGCACGCAGGATCCACTCATGGCACAGGCGCAGTCCTGCATGCGGCAGGTGGTGGACGCCTGCGCCGAAATCTGCCAGCTGGGCATTCTCTCCCATACCGAGGTGCTCTACATAGCCAAGGTGGATTCGCGCGAGCCTATCCAGATCATATCGCGCGTGGGGTCGCGCATGCCAGCCCGCAAAACGGCTCTGGGCAAGGCGCTGCTCAGCCAGTGCAAAAGGGAGGAAGTGGTCGCCCTTTTTGCCGGGGAGCTCTGCACCGAGCCTTTTGACATGGACGCCTTTCTGGAAGAGCTGCAAAGGGTACGTCAGGGGGCCATCGCAAGAGATATTGGCGAAATCAACCCGCAGCTGCATTGCTACGCTGTGCCTGTTACTTTTGCCGGACGCGTGGACTGCGCCATGAGCGTCTCCCTGCCAGCCTTTCGCGACACGCCGGAGAAACACCAGCAGGTTGAGAACGAACTGCGCAAGGCGGTGGCAAAGCTTGAGCAGTTCATGGACGAAACGCACGAATGCTTCTGCCCCTAGGGTTGTGACAGACTGGCATTAAAATATTTTGCGGGGGTGAGGGCTTTTTGCATAAGCGCATCCAACCTGCCCCTCTCGTAGTACTTCAAAATTGCAGGGATCACCGGCCAGAAACAGGCCCGCGCACACCTGCTGCCATAAAAAAAGCCCCTCTGCCGGACATTCCAGCGGAGGGGCTCAACTTTTTCAGCAAAGTCAGCCTACTGCGTCATAAAGGCGTGCATGGTCACAAGCGTGTCCATGTGCGCGGCAGAAAAATGGCTCATGGCGCGGTCGGTATCCGCCCCGGCCTTGACGGCCATTTCAAGCTCAAGCGCAGCGGCGGCCAGCGCCTTGGCCCCCAGGTTGGCGGCTGCGCCCTTGGTGCTGTGCACAAGGTTACGGGCTTCTTCCTTGTTGCCGCTCTTCAGGGCCTGAGCCACCTTTGACGGGGTGTCGCGCTCTGTCTCGATAAACTTGGCAAGCAGCTTGACATACATGTCACGCTTGTTGAGCACCCTGGCAATGGCTTCCTTCCAATCCAAAACTTCCTCGGTCATGTTGTCCTTCTTGGCGCAGGTTAAGAAAAAGCGGCAAGCCGCTTGCAGTAATAACGCGGTCGGCATCCCCAAACCCGGATAAGCCGCAAATACCCCCTGGCGGCGCACCCGGCAGGCTGGCGATACATGCCGTAACGGCGTCAGTCTGCTGGGCGAATACTGCCAGCAACAAATTACCCTGACAAGGACTTTATGCGCCAAACACAAACACAGGTAATCGAGAATAATTTCAAGGCATTTACAGCTGCCTTCAGAGGCATTAAAGCTGTTCGCGACCCTTGCCGGGCGCTGCTGGCTCGTGGATGGCTAGTAGGTCAGGTTTTCTGGCAGTACACAAAAATCCGCAGGCCCGCCCTTTTCCAGCCGCCCAGCCCCACAGCCCAGAAGATTCAGAGCGGCAGCGCCGTTAACCGTCAGCATGCGCACCAGAGCTTCCGGCGGCACGTCCATTGTTTCGCGTAGCCACACCGCCTCTTTGCGCACATCCAGATCGCGGTTGGAGGTCAGCCCGTCCGTGCCAAGGCACAACAGCGCGCCGCTTTCCATAAGTTCGCGCACAGGCGGCACCCCTACGCCAAGATTGCGGTTCGAGCGCGGGCACAGGCACAGGGCCGCGCCGCTGGCTGCCAGCACTTCCACTTCCTGCGCATCAAGCTGTACGCCGTGCACGGCCAGAGTACCGGGGCCGAGCAGGCCCAGCTTCACCGCATAGGCCAGCGGGCGCAAACCCGGCGCAGACCAGTCTGGCGGCAGCACTCCCCCGGCGTACAGATCGCGCAAAGGCCCGCTGCCCGATGTGAGCAACTGGGTTTCTTCGGGCGATTCCGCAAGGTGGAAGGAAAACACGCGCCCCATGCGGGAGCAGTCCTGCCGCGCGGCGCTGAGGATTTCCGGCCCGGTGGAATACAGGGCATGCCCGCCGGGAGCGCAACGGGCCATGAGAAATGGATCATCAGCCAGAGCCTGACGGCAACGCGGCGGCCAGGGGCGTTCACCATCGGCAAAGGGCGCGCCAAAGCCAAACCATTCGCAAAAATGGCTTGCGGTCAGCCCCGCCTCATTGCAGGCCGCATCGGCCAGAACCGTGCCGCCGGGCAGGGATCCAGTGATGTTGCCCACATACAGCGTGCCGTACAGGGCCAGCGCGGCGCAGGCGCTTTCCACGGCATCCGCCTGCGGGGCAGCGCCCAGCAGGGGAATAAGGCTTTGCAGCCAGGCGGTGAAGCCACGCCCCCAGCGGGTTTTCTCCGCCAGATGCGAAAGTTCCAGATGCGTGTGCGCGTTGACGCAGGCAGGCGCAAGACAAACAGCGCCCACGTCGCGCACCAGCGTACCTGCGGGCAGTTTTGCCTGCGACCACGGCAAAACATCCTCCACCAGCCCGCTACGCACCAGCAGCACGCCGTTATCGATCTTTTTCAGCGGGGCAAAAAGGCGGGCGGCCCGTGCCGGGCCTTCGCCACCAAGGGTCAGAATGCTCTTGGCCCTGATGGCCAGCAAGGCCCCCGACGGCTCGTCAGATTCAGGAAATTCCGTGGCTTCAGGGTTCATGGGGCCTCCGCCGTCAACGGCTTCTGCGGGCAAACTGCCCGCCCGACACATAGAACGTGTTTTCCACAATGAACAGAGCGCGCGGATCAATGCTGAACACCAGATTCTCCAGCCGCTTGAGCGCCACATTGTTGGTGACGGTGAGCAGAATTTCGCGGTCGGAGCCGGAATAGGCCCCCTTGCCGCGTACAAGCGTAGCGCCAAAGCGCTCTGTCACCAAAATGGCCTCGCTGATTTCTTCACCGTGGTCAGAAATGATCATCACAAGCTTGCGCCGGTTGAACAGGCCCAGCACATATTCCAGCGTACTGGCCGAAATGAACATCATCAGCATGGAAGCAACAATGAGGTCCAGCGCCATGTGCGAGGCCGCCGTAAGAAACAGCAGGGAATTGAACAGAAAATTGAATTGCCCGATGGGTACGCTCCAACGTTCCTTGAGCAGCACGGCAACCACATCCGTACCGCCGCTGCTGCCAAGCGTGCGCAGCATGATGCCGCAAGCTGCGCCGTGCAGCACCCCGCCCACCACGGTGGCGTACACTTCGTTGGTAATGGGAATTTCAAAGGTGATGAAAAAACTGAACAACGTGGTGCAAAGGGTTCCGTAGGCCGTGTAGAGCAAAAAACGTTTGCCCACGCCAAACCAGCCCAATGCGTACACAGGAACGCACAGCAGGGCATACCAGACCAACGGCGTGAGCGTGCCTGTCCAGTAATTGACCAGCAGGCCCACGCCCATGACTCCCCCGGAAAGGAAGCCATGGGGCGCGGCCACGCTCTGAATGCATATGGCCATAAGAACCGCCCCCAGCGTAAGCCAGAGCAGGTTCCAGATCACCGATTCGGCCAGAGCCTTGTTGTACGACTGAAGCTTCATGGGTCTACGTTACACCAGGCCCCAGATCATCTTCAAGGCCACCAGGATCAAAAAACAGGCAAAACCTTTCTTAAGCTTGTCGGCAGGCAAGGCATGCGAAAGCTTTGCTCCAAGCGGAGCGGTCATAAAGCTGGCTGTGGCAATGCCCAGCAGCGCCCACAGGTTCACAAAGCCAAGCGACATGGCGGGCAGATCAGGCCTGCCCCAGCCGCCCACAATAAAGCCCAGCGTACCCGCCACGGCAATGGGAAAGCCAATGGCGGCAGAGGTGCCCACGGCATGGTGCAGCGGCACGTTGCAAAAGGTCATGAACGGCACGGAAAGCGTACCGCCGCCGATACCCACAAAGCTCGACACAAGGCCGATGACTCCGCCCACGCCAGCGGTTCCCATCTTGCCGGGCAGATCGCGACTGGCCGGGGGCCGGTAGTTGGAGAGCATCTGCGCCGACACAAAGAGGATAAAGCAGATAAAAAATATCTTCAGGAACATGGTGGGCATATGGGTGGCAACAAGACCACCGAAGAACGTACCCACAAGAATGCCGGGGGTAATGGCCTTGAAGATATCCCAGTGCACGGCGCCACGGGCATTATGCGCCCGCGCGCTGGAGATGGAGGTGATCATGATGCTGGCAAGCGATGTGCCGAGCGCCATCTGCTGCACATACTGGGCGGGAACACCCACTGTGGGGAAAATGGCAACCATCAGGGGCACCAGAACAATGCCGCCGCCAACACCCAGAAGCCCGGCCAGAACACCGGCCACAGCCCCGCACAAGACGTAGGCCACAAGAGACACAAGCATGTGGTTCTCCTCGCTGAAGATACTTACAGCCGCGCCGCAAAACGTCTGCATCAGTGCGCGGTACGCTTACAACTAGACAATGCCCCTGCAAGCGTCAACCGACTTTTTGCTTTACAAAGCGCCCAAGCGCGCCTACATTTGCTACTTATGAAGACCAACGCCCGTTTGCGCAATTTCCTATGGCAGGGCAAGCACAGCGCCCCCGGCCTCCCTGATTTTTTTCGCATTTGCAGGCGTTTTTCGTATTCCCCCGTTGTATAGCAACGGGGATTTTTTTTGACCTTTTTACAACGCAACGTCATGAATACCGACAATCGCTACCACTGGCCCCACAAAGACCTGCTGGACGTCACCCAACTGAGCGCGGAAGACACCATGCACCTGCTGGACCTGGCCGCCAGCTTTCAGGAAATCAACAGCCGTCCGGTCAAAAAGGTGCCTACCCTCAAGGGCAAGACTGTTGTGCTGTTTTTCGTGGAAAACAGCACCCGCACCAAAACGTCCTTTGATGTTGCGGGCAAACGCCTTTCCGCCGACACCTATTCCCTGGCAAAATCAGGCTCAAGCCTGAACAAGGGCGAAAGCCTCAAGGATACGGGCCTCACCCTTCAGGCCATGGGGCCGGATGTCATTGTCATCCGCCACCCCAGCAGCGGCGCGGCGCGCTTTCTTGCGGAGCTGCTGCCCTGCGGCATCGTCAACGGCGGCGATGGCTGGCATGCCCACCCCACCCAAGCCCTGCTCGACTGCTACAGCCTGCGGCAGGCGTGGCAAAACCGCTTTGCCGGGCGCACCCTGCTGATTCTGGGCGATATCGCCCACAGCCGCGTGGCCCGCTCAAACATGCACCTGCTCACCATGCTGGGCGTCAAGGTGCGTCTGTGCGCCCCGCGCACCCTGCTGCCCGCCGGGGTGGAGCACTGGCCCGTGGAAATCTATACGGAGCTGGACAAAGCTGTGCGCGATGTGGACGCCGTCATGTGTCTGCGCCTGCAACTTGAACGCCAGCAGGCGGGCCTGTTGCCCGACCTTGCGGAATATTCCCGCCGTTTCTGCCTTGGCTCCAGCCAGCTGGCCCTTGCCGCGCCCGAGGCCAAGGTTTTGCATCCCGGCCCCATGAACCGTGGGCTTGAAATTTCCAATGACATAGCAGACGCCCCCGCGAGCCTGGTGCTGAATCAGGTGGCCGCAGGCGTCGCCACGCGTATGGCCGTGCTCTATCTGCTGGCCACGCGCAACGATGGAGTACGCGCATGAGCCTCTTGATAAAGAACGCACGCCACCTTGAAGCCCCGGTAGACCTGCTGGTGCGGCACGGCAAGATTGTCACCATGACCCCGGCAGGCCACCACGCCTACGACAGCCGTGAAGTTTTTGACGCCAGGGGCCTTGTGCTCATGCCCAGTTGCATCGATGCCCACGTGCATCTGCGTGAACCGGGCTTTGAATACAAGGAAGACATCGCCTCCGGCCTCGAGGCCGCCGCGCGGGGCGGCTTTGGCGCGGTGATGTGCATGGCCAACACCAAGCCCGTCAACGACACGGCCAGCATTACGCGCGCCATGCTCGACAGCGCCCGCAAAAGCCACCCCAACGGCCCGCGCCTCCACCCCATTGCCGCCGCCACCGTGGGCCTCAAGGGCGAGGAAATGGCCCCCCTCGCGGAACTCAAGGAAGCGGGCTGCGTGGCTGTTTCCAACGATGGCCGCCCGCTGGAAAACGCGGAGCTTGTGCGGCGCATCATGGAATACGGCGCAGACCTTGATCTGGTGCTCATAGACCACTGCGAAGACCCGCATCTGGCTAAGGGCTGGCGCATGCACGAAGGCGTGACCAGCGGCCTGCTGGGCGTCAAGGGGCAGCCCGCCGCTGGCGAGGCCAATCAGGCCATGCGCGACATCATGCTGGCCGAATACCTTGGCGTGCCCGTGCATATCGCCCATGTTTCCGCAGCGCTGACCGTTGACTGCATCGCCTGGGGCAAGGCGCGCGGCGTCAAGGTGACTGCCGAAACCTGCCCCCACTATCTGCTGCTGGATGAAACCGCCCTTGAGGGCTACAATACCCAGGCCAAGGTCAGCCCGCCACTGCGCACCGCCGCAGACCGCGAGGCCTTGCGCCGCGCCGTGAAAAACGGCACCATCGACATACTCGCCACAGACCACGCCCCCCACGCCGCCCACGAAAAAGAAGGCACACTGGATGATGCCATGTGCGGCTTTACCGGGCTTGATCTGGCTGTCAGCCTCACCTGGGGGCTGGTGGCCGAAGGCGTGCTGACAGAGGCCGATGTGCACCGGCTGTGGAGCCGCCGCCCGGCAGAAATTTTCAACCTGCCCTGCAACGGCTTTACCCCCGGCGATCCAGCAGATTTCTTCCTGCTTGACCCGGACGAAACATGGGTTCCCAGGCCGGAAAACCTCTATTCCAAGAGCTGCAACACGCCATTTCTGGGTCAGCCCCTGCGCGGCAGGGTCAAACATCACTGGCTTGACGGCATGCAGCTGTTCTGATGCCCTGCGGGGGCTCATAACAGGGGGTTTTATGTACCGTATTCTGCACGATCAGGAGCTGTTCCGCAGCCAGTGCCTCATCAATGGGCACTGGCGCGATGCGGCCGACAAAAGCGTTATTGAAGTCGTTAATCCCGCCAACGGCAAGCAGTTGGGCACCGTGCCAAACTGCGGCGAGGCCGAAACCCGCGAGGCCATTGAGGCCGCGCAGGCGGCATTTGCTGTCTGGAGCGCACGGACGCCTCTGGAACGCGGCGCCCTGCTCCACGCCTGGGAACGCGCCATTGCCGAGAACATTGAAGATCTGGCCCGCCTGCTTACCCTTGAAGAAGGCAAGCCCCTGGCCGAGGCCAGAGCAGAGATCCTTCAGGGCGCGTCATACTTTCCCTGGTTCGCGGAAGAAGCCCGCCGCTTCAGCGGCGAGGTCACGCCCGTATACCGCCACGGGGTGCAGGCCATCACCCGTCATGCCCCTGTAGGCGTGGCTGCGGCCATCACGCCGTGGAACTTCCCCATGTCCATGATCCCGCGCAAGGTGGCCCCTGCGCTGGCGGCGGGCTGCACCATGGTGGTCAAACCCGCCAGCGCCACGCCGTATAGCGCGCTGGCAATGGCGGAACTGGCCGTGCGGGTGGGCATCCCCGCCGGGGTTTTCAACGTTGTTACGGGCAGTGCGCGGCGCATCGGCAACGAGATTACCTCCAACCCGCTGGTGCGCAAGCTCAGCTTTACCGGCTCAACGGCGGTGGGGCTGCAACTGGCAACCCAGTGCGGGCCCACGCTCAAGCGCATTTCCATGGAGCTAGGCGGCAACGCTCCCTTTATTGTGTTTGACGATGCGGACATGGACAAGGCCGTGACCATGGCCATGGCCTGCAAATTCCGCAATGCCGGGCAAACCTGCATATGCGCCAACCGTTTTCTGGTGCAGAGCGGCGTGGTGGAAACCTTCGCCACCAATCTGCTCGATCACATTAGCGACATGCGCGTGGGCGACGGACTCAAACCGGAAACCGACATGGGCCCGCTCATCAATGCCGATGCCGTGGCCCACACTGATGCTCTGGTCAAGGACGCTGTGGAAAAAGGCGCGCAAGTGCTGTTCGGCGGCAAGCCCCACAGCCTTGGCGGCAATTTTTACGAGCCAACCCTGCTGGTGGGTCTGACCTCGGAGATGCGTATTTTCCGCGAAGAGATATTCGGCCCGGTGGCTGCCGTCATGACTTTTGACGATGAGGAAGAAGCCATTTCCCTTGCCAACGATACGGAATTCGGCCTGGCCTCATATGTCTGCACGCGCGACATGCCGCGCATCTGGCGGCTGTTCAACAAATTGCAGTACGGCATGGCTGGCTTCAACGATGCGGGCCTTGCCGCCGCCGAAACGCCCTTTGGCGGCGTGAAATTCAGCGGCATTGGCCGGGAAGGCAGCCGCGAGGGCCTTCAGGAATACATGGAAACCCACTATGCCCTGCTGGGCGGGCTGAACTGACGCGCCAGCGAGGAGTACTCATGCCCGAACGTGAACCTGTCGCAGCCGGGCGTTTCTATCCCGCTTCGCCCGGTGAGCTGCAAAAGGAAATCAAGTCATACCTCACGGCTGGAAAAGCCTTGTCTGCAAATGCGCCCATTGACGCCAAGCGCAAGGCCTCTGCAAGCCTGCGCGGCCTTATGCTTCCCCATGCTGGCTACGTTTACTGCGGCAAGGTGGTTGGGGCCGCGCTCATGAGCCCCTGGAACAAAACCACAGCCGGAGCCAGCCTGCCGGAGCGGCTCGTGATGCTCTGCCCCAACCACACGGGCAGGGGCGCGCCCCTTGGCGTGTGGCCGGATGGCGCGTGGCGTACCCCGCTGGGCAATGTTGACGTGGATGCGGAGCTGGCCGCCAGCCTGTGCGCCAAGGGCGGTTTTGCGCCCGACCTGCACTCGCACCTTGACGAGCATTCCATAGAAGTCCTGCTGCCTTTTCTGCAATGCATGCCGCCGCAGGGTACGCCCGGCGCGACCCGCCGCATCACCCCTGTGTGCGTGGGCACCATGCAACACAAAATCTTGCAGGAAGCGGGGCTGGCGCTGGCGGAGGTCATCCGCCAGTACGAAAGCAAGGCCGAGCGGATCGGCGTCATCGTCAGCTCCGACATGAACCATTACGAAAATCAGGAAACCACCATGCGCAAGGACGCTTTCGCCCTTTCGCAGGCGCTGGCCTGCGACCCGGAAGGCCTGCTCACCATGGTGCAGCGTGAAAAAATCACCATGTGCGGGGCGGCCCCCATGGCCCTTGCCCTGTTTGCCGCCCGCGCCCTGGGCGAACCATGGGCGGAACTGTGCCTGTACGACACTTCAGCCACGGCATCGGGCGATACGCGCAAGGTGGTGGGCTACGCCGCCCTACGCTTTGGCCTTGCATGAGGCCTCAACATGACGCCCCGGCACAAATAATTCCTGCCCACCGGGCTGTCTGCTGCGCGGCAGCGGGGAACAAAACCCTGCGGCCGCGCAGAGTTGCGTGATCTGGCTTGCGCATTTTTTTACCATATCCGACATATGCCGCATATCCGCCAAAGGCGCGCCAGCGCTTAAACAGCGCCGTTGCACCTCGCCACGCTCCAATAAAGACAGGCATCTGAATACGCCGCATCTCTGGACAGGGGGTGGCAAGTTTGCCACTATGCGGCATCACAAAACCAAGGGGATTACCATGGAAGTGTGCATCGCGTATCTGCGTGGCAAACCGATCATGCTGGAGCTGCGGGACGGCATCGCCTATCTCGACAACGAGCCCCAGCCCATCAAATATCTCGATGAAGCAAAACTTCAGGAATTCAGCGATTCCATCCGGGCCATTCCGTATTCCGCTGATCCTGGCTATGAAGCGCTGGTCAATTCCAAGCGCGCGGCCTTTATTGTCACCCTGATTGGCAGCGCCGTGGGCGAGGAATGCGTTTCCAGGCTGACCCATATTCTGGATCACGTGCATTACGATGTGCTGGAGTATCTGGGCGAAACCGGAGAAGAAGATGCTTGAAATCCGTGACCTGCATGTTTCGGTCAAGGGTACGCCCGTACTCAAGGGCATTGATCTGCACATCCGCCCTGGCGAAACATTCATTCTTTTTGGCCCCAACGGCTCCGGCAAAACCACCCTGCTCATGACTCTCATGGGCTTTGCGGGGTATGAGGTCACGCAGGGGCAAATCATCTACAAAGGCACAGACATCACCCACGCGCCCATGTACGAGCGTGCGCGCCTCGGCATCGGCATGTCGTTTCAGCGGCCCCCCACCATTCATGGCCTGCCCACGGGCAAGCTGGTGGAACTGTGCGGGCGCGGGCGCAAGATGGATATAGAAGACATGGCCCGCAAGGTGCATTTTGACCATTTTCTCAAGCGCGATGTGAACGCGGGCTTTTCCGGCGGCGAAATCAAGCGCTCCGAACTGCTGCAACTCATGGCCCAGAAGCCAGACCTGCTGCTCTTTGACGAGCCAGAATCCGGCGTTGACCTTGAGAATATGGCGCTTGTGGGTAAAACAGTGCGCTACCTGCTTGACGGCACGCCCGACCGATGTTGCGCCACGCTGCGGCAGCGGGAGAAGGTGCGCTCCACCAGCGGTCTTATCATCACCCACACCGGTCATATCCTTGAATACGTCAATGCCCACCGGGGGCAGGTCATGTATCGGGGCAAGCTGTGCTGCGAAGCGCGGCCCCGCGAAATTCTGGATCACATCGCTACCCACGGTTATCAGGAATGTCTGCGCTGCCTCACCGGCGACATGCTTGGCAAAATTGCGGAGGCGCCCCTTAAATGAGTTCTGTCAATCTTTCCCGCTTTCAGTTCAGCGGCGGCGAAAACGCCGCACCCATTGAAAACCTCGCCGCCCTGCCCCGCGAGGATCAGGAACGTCTGGTGCTGGCTGGCATCGATGTGAACGACAGCTCCGCAAGCGGCGCGTTCATGCAGCTCAACCACGCTGGAGTGCACTGCGAAACGCGCCATGAAGGCCTCGACCTCATGGACATCCGCACGGCGCTGAAAAAGTTCGACGGCCTGCCCCAGTATTTCTGGAAGCTGCTGAATCCTGAAAAGGACGAATTCACGCGCATGGCGCAGGAGCACTGCAACGGCGGCTACTTTGTGCGGGCGCGCAAGGGCGTCAAAATCGCCCAGCCCGTGCAGTCCTGCATGTTCATCAAGGGGCACGGCGCGGGCCAGAGCATCCACAACATCGTGATTGTTGAAGAAGGCGCGGAGCTGCACATTCTTGGCGGCTGCGCCACTGCGCACGATGCCAACGATGCCGCCCACCTGGGCGTGACCGAATATTATGTGGAAAAAGGCGGCAAGCTGACCTTTACCATGATTCACAACTGGGGCAGCAGCACGACTGTACGCCCCCGTTCCGCCGGGATTGTGGAAGCCGGGGGCGAGTTTCAGAACAACTACATTCTGCTCAAGCCCGTGGGCGACCTGCAAATGTACCCCACCATGACCCTGGCTGGAGCCGGAGCCGTGGCCCGCTTCAACTCCGTTGTAGTGGCCCCCACCGGCTCCCATGTGGACTGCGGCAACCGCATTGACCTTGCGGCCCCCGATACGCGCGGCGAAATCATCTCGCGCGTTGTCACCACGGGCGGCACGGTCATCAACCGGGGCTTTATCGGCGCTTCCGCCGCACCCGCCAAGGGGCACCTCGAATGCAAGGGGCTGATTCTTGGCGGTGGGCGCATGCACGCCATCCCCGAGCTGGACAGCAACCAGGACGGCGTGGAGCTTTCGCACGAGGCAGCGGTGGGCAAGATCGCGCAGGAGGAAATTGAATACCTCATGGCGCGCGGTCTGGACGAAGACGAAGCCGCCGCCACCATTGTGCGGGGTTTTTTGAACGTGGACATCATGGGACTGCCCGCCCCGCTAAAAAAGGCCATGGACGAGCAGATTTCCTTGCTGGAAGCGGGCAACGCCATGTAGCAAGGGGCAGCTTTTGCGGCCCGCCCAACGCTGCCCGATACGCGCACTTGACCGAAGCCAGCCTTGCAGCTATATTTCCCCTCCTTGGGGCCTATAGCTCAGTTGGTAGAGCCTCCGGCTCATAACCGGCCCGTCCCAGGTTCAAGTCCTGGTGGGCCCACCAAGAACTGTTCAGACAAAGACCGCCGAAGTTGCACAACTTCGGCGGTCTTTGCGTTTATAAATAGTTGGTTCCGCAAAACTCGCTGACCACTACTTTGCCATAATTTTATTCCTCAAATTCCAGTGTGCAGTCGTGCCCAGAATTATTACTCGCTAGCGTAATTTCTATAATTCTATCCATAAGCGTCGGGCCCGTTTCATTCAGCGCAGCATGCATTTTTTTTCTTACAATATCTCGGTTTACAGGATGGCAAATATTTATGTTTTCTTCATAATATTTTGCAGTAGCTGGATAGCCAAAATCTAATCGACTTTTGGCAGCATTTTTCCAAAGAATCGCTATAGGCTCTCCCCGTTCGTGCCGACCAAATCCGCCGCGCAAGATATCGTTGTAAGCATCAAGATTATGACCTGTTTTGAACGTAAGATCCTTGGTGAATACGGCATCCACTTCACAAAAAAAGTCATCAAGCGTATCAAACCGTGCTCCATCAATTATAAATTTTTGCCGCATGGCCTCTCCCGTTCTTGGGTCGTTTTTCTATTCATTTTTATTTAAACTTTAATGCCTGAAAACATAGATCAAATCTCTTGTCAAACATAGAAGCAATAATGAAAAAAACCGCATAACTAGGGAACAACGCTTCTTATCCCATACCTAGGTTGAGGCGATATCTCAAAACTGATAAACAAGTATAAAATTTGGAGGTGTTATGAACAAGCTGCTTTCGTTCTGTATCGTAGCGTTACTATTCCTCTTTTCTGTAGGTTGCGCAAAAATGCCGCTTCGTGGTGATTATGTGGAGGAGAAGTCGCCTCCACAAATACAAGCCGATGAACAAAGCGCCGCTATTGTCTTCTTTCGCGAGTGGGCATTTACTGGTGGCGGAATGAGCTATTTCATAACTGAAGATACTAACAACATTGGACTTCTGAAAGCTGGCTCCTATTTCGCATACCGCGCAACCCCGGGTAAACATACATATTCGGCTGAAACAGAAGCAAGATCTTCTGTCACCTTGGATGTTCAACCGGGTCAGACTTATTACATCGAAGGTGGAATAGGCATCGGTTTTTGGGCAGGTCGCCCTCAGCTTTCAGAAGTTACCAAGCCGATATTTGATAAAGTAAAACCAGACTTGAAGTATATACGACTCGCAACACCAGAAGAAGCCGCCCAGTTCAAAGAAAAAGAACAGAAGCGCGATTCAGGAACGACCCTGTAGCCATCAGTTTTCACAATCTCCACCAGAATCAAACGGAATGCGTGTGAAACTGCTTTTTGAATAAAAATTGACTTCAGAATTTAGCTGGCACCGATCACCAAGAACTCTTCAAGCAAAAGCCCGCCGAAGTTGCAGAACTTCGGCGGGCTTTTGCTTTATAAACGGGCAGTTCCGGGGAACCCGTCAGATAACCTCTCGGTTATTTGGACGCGCTCTGGCCCGTGTACTTTCCTGCTACTTTTATCAGTTCGGCAAGCAGGCCAAGGGTCTGTTTGCCTTCCGCGCTGCCAAGCGCCCCAATAAGGCCAAAAACGCCCGTGGGCTTCACATTGGCCGTGTCTATCTCGCCCAGCATGCCGATCAGGTTCGTGATCTTGGCTTGCAGGCCGGGGTCGGCAAGGCGCTGCAACTGGCTGATCAAAAAGGCCAGGCCTTCGCCCGTTTTGGCAATGTCTTCCGGGCTCATGGAGCCAAGCAGGCTGCCGCCGGCGTTTTTAAGCGCAGACATCTTTTCAAACACGCCATCCTTTTCCCACTCGCCCATCTTTTCGATGATATGCGGAAAGGTCGGCGCAAACGCAGGGTGCATAATCTTCCACAGGTCGGTGGCGTTCTCGAGCTGGTCGAGCAGCCACGTAAGCCGGGGAACAGTCAGCAAGCCCTTGCGGCCCAGATCCAGAATATCGTCAAGCGTAACCCTGCCATTGAGGGTTTCCATCTCTTCAACAATAAGGCGGAAGGCATGGTTTCCAATGGGCGTCAGCTCGCTCAGCAGCATGTTGCTGCTTTCCTTGCTCGCTTGAAGGTCGCTGAGCCTGCCTTCGATGGCTTCCAGCCGCTCAAGAATTTTATCTTCAGGTGTCATATGATCCCTCCGGTCTACTTGCTTCTCAGCAAGGAGGTATCTTTCCCTGCAAGATACATATTGGGTTCAAACGGGAGTTCATGGCCTTTCAGCATGAGGTTGTAATACACCCACTTGAACATGAGCTTACCCCAATAGTTGATGTGGCTTTCGCCCAGCAGCTCAAAGGGGCCAACACCAGGCAGCGGGAACATGCCCGGCAGGGGTTCCACAGCGTAGCTGAAGTCGATGAGCGAGGCCTTTTCAAAACCAGTGACGATAAAGCAGTTGGTGTGGCCGTCAAACCTGTAATAGTTGTCGGTTCCTTCAATGTCGGCCATCAGGTTCTGGGCGATCACGTCCGCTTCAAAGTGGGCCACAGAGCCGGCTTTGGACGCGGGGACGTTTGTTGCGTCGCCGATGATATACATGTTCCCGAACTTCTTGGACTTCAGCAGCTCCTTATCCGTATCGATGAAGCCGGTCACGTCGGAGACTTCTGATTCGATGAGGAATTCCTGCCCAAGGTTCGGGGGAATGCTCACCAGCAGGTCGTAGGGGATTTCATCGCCCGTGACGGAAGCGATCACGGCGCGGTCGGCTTCCACGCTGTCCACAGTCCAGTTGGTGGTAACCTTGATGCCCTTCTGCTCGCACAGCGCACCAAGAATGTTGTTGGCAACCGGCTTGGTAAAAGCCCCCGTAAGCGGCGTGACAAGCTCAATTTCCACATCTTTGCGCACGCCCATCTTTTGCAGGTACCAGTCGGCCATGTACACAAATTCCAGAGGCGCAACCGGGCACTTGATGGGGGTTTCGCAAATGTGGAGAACAAGACGTCCCTTCTTGAAGTGCTTCAGCTTGTCGCCAAGTGCCGCAGCGCCGTCATGGGTGTAGAAGTTGTGGATCTTACCGCCCCAGTCGTCCAGAAGGCCGGGCACCTCATCGGGAGCGATTCTCGCGCCAGAGGCAACAACAATCCAGTCATAGGTGTGGGTGCTGTTTTTGCATTCGACCTTGCGCTGGATAGGATCCACAGCGGTGATCGTATCGATCACGAAATTAACTCCGCGAGCGATAAAATCCTTTTTGGGACGAACGCAACCCTGCGGCGTATCAACCCCGAACGGAATCAGAAGCCAGCCGGGCTGGTAGTGATGGACGGGATCCCGGTCAATCAGCGTTATTTCCCATTCTCTTTCACTCAAGAGCTTTCTCATTTTCGTGGCGATCATGGTTCCGCCAGCGCCAGCACCAAGAATAAGCAACTTTTTCATGCAGTTAACCCCAACGTAAAGTATATAGCAGTGCGCCATAAAAAGGTTTCCCTACTACGTGCAGCCACTGCCATCGCGGGCTGATATCATAGTAAGATGGTATCATTTGCTTAGTACCACAGCTAATTTTTAACTGCACTAATTATGTCAATAAAAATGGACATATATCATTTAATACCTACTAACTAAGTATTTTATTGCGCGCATGTGCGTACTTGCCTACGACCTGTGGCTGTGACTATTTTTCTGGAAAACTAGGAGGATGTATAAAACTCCCAACATGCGTGGGCGCCGCTGAGGGCTATTAAAAAACAAGCGTAAGGTGTAGGCTGATAAAGAACGATGTGTGTGTTTTATGTAAATAATGTCTTCGTAACCCTGGTTTATGGAAAAATCTCAATGCATACACACAATGACAACAGACTATTATTCATTACTGCGTTAACTATACTGCTCATATGGTCCTGTGCAAGGAATTCAACTCCACCTTCCGCACAGATGCAAAAAGATATAACTTCTATTGTAGCTACCAAAAAAATGTCACCAATGGAAAATTACATGCACAGTTTTATGGAGACTGTGCGTCAGTATTGGGCATTTTCATCACCAAAGGATGAACACATGTCTTGCACAATAGATGTGAATGTCTCGCCAGACGGAGAAATTGTAGCATACAAGCTCATAAAAAGCTTTGGAAACAAGTATTTTGACAACTCCGCCCAGAACGCCATCGTGCGAACCCAGAGAAGCGGCGTGCGGCTCCCGCCCCCTGAACCTCTCCCCAAGGGGCTGACCATTATTTTCAATCTGCCTGAACGCATCATGCGATGACTAGCAATACTTACTGAACACGAAGAAGGCCGCCTTTTGGGCGGCCTTCTTCAATTACGGGCATGTTTCAGCCAGATCAGCAAAAATTCCCGGGCAAGGCCGATCAGGCCGTTTCCCGCCCGACAAAATACTTGCGGCGAATATACAGAGCCACATTCACAAGGGCGATGAGCACCGGAACTTCCACCAAGGGGCCAATAACCGCCACAAAGGCCTCGCCGGAATTGAGGCCGAAAACGGCGATGGCCACGGCAATGGCAAGCTCAAAGTTGTTGGATGCGGCGGTAAACGACAACGTAGCCGACTGCTCGTAGTTGGCCCCTGCCCTCCATGAAAGATAGAATGAAAGCAGGAACATAATGAGAAAGTAAATCAGCAGGGGGACGGCAACCTTCACCACATCCATGGGCAGCTGCACAATGTACTCGCCCTTGAGAGAGAACATCACAACAATGGTGAACAGCAGCGCCCGCAACGTCCAGGGGCTGATGCGGGGAATAAAAACATTCTCGTACCAGTCCAGCCCCTTGACCTTGAGTCCGTAGAAGCGGGAAACAAGGCCCCCGATAAAGGGGATGCCGAGGTAAATAAACACGCTTTCGGCAATCTGCCCCATGCTCACGTCTACCACCGCGCCCGAAAGGCCAAGCCAGCCGGGCAGCACGGTGATGAACACATAGGCATAGACGGAAAAAAACAGCACCTGAAATATGGCGTTAAAGGCCACAAG
This sequence comes from Desulfovibrio faecalis, assembly GCF_053570625.1. Taxonomy (NCBI): domain Bacteria; kingdom Pseudomonadati; phylum Thermodesulfobacteriota; class Desulfovibrionia; order Desulfovibrionales; family Desulfovibrionaceae; genus Desulfovibrio; species Desulfovibrio faecalis. The sequence continues at coordinate 1,140,838 of NZ_JBRBQR010000001.1, read as the reverse complement.
CCCCGCGCAATATTCCCTGTCGCCCCCGGCAAGGTCATTCCACACGATGACCATGGCAATGCACCGGGCCAGGCCGATCAGTATGAGTCCCACCATGTAGCTGTTGTTGCCGGAAAGAAAGGCTATCGCCAGCAAGAACATAAGAATCGGGCCGATCACCCAGTTTTGCACCAGCGAAAGCAGCAAAACCTTTTTATCGCGAAACACCCGACCAAGCTGCTCGTATTTCACTTTCGCCAGCGGCGGATACATCATCAGGATAAGACCGATGGCAATGGGAATGTTGGTGGTGCCTACCTGAAAAAAGTTGATGACGTTCTTTACACCCGGCGCAGCCCAACCAAGCCCCACGCCAGCAAACATGGCGAGAAAAATCCACAGTGTCAGGAACCTGTCGAGAAATGAAAGTCGCTGCAAAGTTGACTGACTCATAATTTCTGTCCCTTAGTGCGCGGCTATGCCGTCAAGAGTGCTCTGCAAGGTGTCTGCGTCCATTGCTGGGTTGGCCTCCAGCTTCTGCGCCAGGGCTGTTACGCGCCTGCGCAGAACCTCCAGCGTTTCGGCAAAGGCGGCCTTGATTGTGGCTTCATCGCCCTGCACCTTGGCTGGATCGGGCATGCCCCAGTGGCTGCGCACTACAGATCCAAAATACACCGGGCAGGCTTCACCCGCCGCATCGGCGCACAGGGTTATGACCACCGAGGGCTTTTCCGGCAAATCATCCCATGACTTGCTTGCAAGGCCTTGGGCAGAAATTCCGGCCTCGGTCAGAGCCTCAAGAGCGCGGGGGTGCACATAGCCCGCAGGTTTGCTGCCCGCGCTCTGCGCTGTAACCCCAACCGGAGCCATAGACCGGAAAAGAGCCTCGGCAATAATCGAACGGCAGGAATTGCCCGTGCATAAAAAGAGGATGTTCATGGTTACCTCGGAGTGGGATTCAAAGAAGAGGTTCAAAACGTCGCCCGCAGCACTGGGGTTGCATTCATCCCGCCAGCGCATTCAAGGAACACATTTTTTCCACTGTCATTCATGGCTGATCTTCGGGTCAGAGGTTTTGTCCCCGCAACAGTCGGGCAGAAACACCGCATCCACACAACTCTCGCGGCGATACGTCCTGCACTGCTCGGGATGACCAGAGCAGCACTCGGCGGTCAGATAGGATATTGTTTCAAGCATCAAGGGAATGTTTGCCCGGTAGCGCGTGTTGCGCCCCTCGCGCTCCACGCTGGCAAGCCCGCAGTGAACAAGGGTTTTCAGATGAAAAGAAAGGTTGGTCTTGGGGATATCCGCCAGGCGTGAAAGCTCCCCCGCCACCAGACCGTCAGGGGCATGCTTGACCAGCAGACGAAAAATGCAGAGGCGCGCCTCGGACGTAAGGGCTTCAAACACCTGGGTAGCTTTTTTTGTTTCCATTGGACAATCATTCAACACCAATTGAACAATGTCAAGCATGCTGACAACGAAAACAACCATCGGCCTTAATACAAATTTTATACTCCCGCCCCAAGTTTAACACCCATTTTATGCGCTTTTTCATACCGTGTTCCCGTGGGCAAGGTTCAATCCCCACAGGAGAACGTTATGGAAAACATGGTTGGGCAATGCCTGCTGTACATCATATTGCTCGCATTGCTGGCGTGGCCGCTGGGCATTTACATGGGCAAGGTCATGGACGGCGAACCGTTCTGGCTGCAAAAAGTTCTGGCCCCTTGCGAGCGCGGCCTGTACCGCGTCATGGGCATCAACCCGGCGGAGCAGATGGGCTGGAAGCGCTACCTTGGCTGCGTGCTGGCTTTCAGCAGTGTGAGTATTGCGGTTCTTATGCTGCTGCTCATGGCGCAGGGCAGCCTGCCCCTGAATCCGCAGGGCATATCTGATACAAGTTGGGATCTGGCCCTGAACACAGCGGTGAGTTTTGTCACCAATACCAACTGGCAGGCATACTCGGGTGAAAACGCCATGAGCTATCTGGCCCAGATGGCAGGCCTTACAGTGCAGAACTTTGTTTCCGCCGCCGTGGGCATTGCGATTTTGTTCGCCTTGATTCGGGGGCTACGCGCGCGAAAAACAGAAGTATCCGGCGGGCCTGATACTTCCGCCACGCCAGCCGTTTCAGGTCTCGGCAACTTCTGGGCAGACGCCACCCGCGCCACCCTGTATATCCTTGTGCCGCTCTCGCTGGCGCTTTCGCTGCTGCTCATCTGGCAGGGCGTGCCGCAGAATTTTTCACCCTACAAAACCGTGGCACTGCTTGAGCCGCTTACAACTGAAGACGGGGCGACCGTTACGGAACAAATGGTTCCCATGGGGCCGCAAGCCTCGCAGGTTGCGCCCAAGCAGCTTGGCACCAATGGCGGCGGCTACAACGGCGTCAATTCCGCCCACCCGCACGAAAACCCCACCCCCCTCGCAAATATGCTGGAAATGCTGGCCCTGCTGCTCATTCCCGCTGGTCTGTGCTTCACCTTTGGCAGGCAGATCACCGACATGCGGCAGGGCGTAGCCATATTCATCACCATGACCCTGCTGCTGGCCGCCGCCATCGGCTTCACTGCCTGGGCAGAGCAGAGCGCCACCCCGCAACTGGCCCAGACTGGGCAGACAGACCTTGCGGCCCGCAGCGGCCTGCTGGCTCAGGCCGGAGGCAACATGGAAGGCAAGGAGGCGCGCTTTGGCATAACAGGCAGCGCCATCTGGGCCGCCGCTACAACTGCCGCTTCCAACGGCTCGGTCAATGCCATGCACGACAGCTTCTCGCCGTTGGGCGGGCTGGTTCCCATGGTGCTCATGCAGTTGGGCGAGGTGGTCTTTGGCGGTGTGGGCAGCGGCCTCTACGGCATGCTGGCCTTTGTTCTGCTGACCGTTTTCATGGCCGGCCTGATGGTGGGCCGCACCCCAGAATATCTGGGCAAAAAGGTGGAACCTTTTGAAATGAAAATGGCCGTTGTGGTCTGCCTGACCACGCCGGTCGTCATCCTGATCGGAGCTGGTCTGATGAGCATTGTTCCTCAGGTTGTGGACAGCCTGAACAACGCCCTGCCCCACGGCTTCAGCGAACTGCTCTATGCCGCCACCTCCGCCGGGGCCAACAACGGCTCGGCCTTTGCCGGGCTGAACGCCAACACGCCTTTTCTGAACGTGCTGCTGAGCGCACTTATGCTTGCCGGGCGCTTTGTGCCCGTGGCCGCCATCCTTGCCGCCGCATCCAGCATGGCTGGCAAAAAGACTGTGGCCGCAAGCTCCGGCACGCTCTCGACCAGCAACGGCATGTTTGTTTTTCTGCTCATATTTGTGGTGCTGCTGGTGGGCGCGCTGAGCTTCTTCCCCGCTCTGGCTCTTGGCCCCGTTGCCGAACATTTGCAAATGGCGCGTTAATCAGCGCGCTCAACAATAAAGGATACAGCCATGTCAGCCAAAACTGCACATGCCCCGCGCAACAGCCGGATGCTCCAGCGGGCCCTTGGCGATTCGTTCATCAAGCTGGCTCCGCACATTCAGGCGCGCAATTTTGTCATGTTCACCGTATATCTTTCCGCCATCATGACCACGGCCCTTGCGCTGGCAGGGACGTGGGGATTCATTCCCGCCGCCGCAGGCCAGAGCGCCTTTGCCTGCGCAATCGCCGCCATACTCTGGTTTACGGTGCTCTTTGCCAACTTTGCGGAAGCCCTCGCCGAAGGCCGGGGCAAGGCCCAGGCCGACAGCCTGCGCAAATCGCGCAAGAGTGTTGACGCCCGCAAGCTGCCGGACCCTGCGCAGCACGAAGCCTTTGTGATGACTTCGTCCACCGAGCTGAAACCCGGCGACTACGTGCTTGTGCTGGCAGGTGAGATGATCCCCGCTGACGGCGATGTGACCGAAGGGGCAGCCTCTGTGGACGAAAGCGCCATCACGGGCGAATCCGCCCCGGTCATACGGGAGAGCGGCGGCGACCGTAGCGCCGTTACCGGCGGCACAACCGTACTTTCCGACTGGCTGGTGCTGCGCGTTACCAGCGAGGTTGGCCGCAGCTTTCTGGACAAAATGATCGCCATGGTCGAAGGCGCAGCCCGCCAGAAAACACCCAACGAGATCGCCCTGAACATTCTGCTGGTGGCGCTTACGGTCATCTTTCTGCTGGTCACGGGTACGTTGTGGTGTTTTGCCCGATTTGCGGCAGATCAGAATCATGCGGCAAACCCGGCAGATGTCACCTCGCTGGTGGCGCTCTTTGTCTGCCTGGCCCCCACCACCATTGGCGCGCTGCTTTCATCCATAGGTATTGCGGGCATGAGCCGCCTCAATCAGGCCAACGTGCTTGCCATGAGTGGGCGCGCCATTGAGGCGGCTGGCGATGTGGACGTGCTTCTGCTCGACAAGACAGGCACCATAACTCTTGGCAATCGGCTGGCCGTCAGTTTTATACCTGTGGACGGGCGCACCGAGCTGGAGCTGGCGGAAGCCGCCTGCCTTGCCTCGCTTGCGGACGAAACTCCCGAGGGCCGCAGCATCGTACAACTGGCAAACAGCCTGTTTCCGCAGGAGGGCGCAACGCATCCTGAGGCAGACACGACGTTTGTTCCATTTTCCGCCCACACCCGCATGAGCGGCGTTGATGCGCGGGGTTCCTCCATACGTAAAGGCGCGGCGGATGCCGTGCGCGCTTTTGCGGAGCAGCTTGGCGGGCGTTTGAGCCCGCAGTGCGATGAAGCGGTGCAAAGCATTGCCCGTCAGGGCGGCACACCCCTTGTTGTTGCCCGCGATGCCGCAGTGCTTGGCGTGATCCACCTCAAGGATGTCATCAAGGACGGCGTGCGCGAAAAATTCGGAGAGCTGCGGCGCATGGGCATCAAGACCGTCATGATCACGGGCGACAATCCGCTCACTGCCGCCGCCATTGCCGCCGAGGCCGGGGTGGATGACTTTCTGGCCGAGGCCACGCCGGAGACCAAGCTGAACCTGATCAGGGACTATCAGGCCAAGGGACATCTGGTCGCCATGACGGGCGACGGCACCAACGACGCCCCGGCTCTGGCGCAGGCGGATGTGGCGGTTGCCATGAATACGGGCACGCAGGCCGCCAAGGAAGCGGGCAACATGGTTGATCTGGATTCCTCGCCTACCAAGTTGCTGGATATCGTGCGCATCGGCAAGCAGCTGCTCATGACGCGCGGCAGCCTCACCACCTTTTCCCTTGCCAACGACGCGGCAAAATACTTTGCCATCATTCCGGCCCTGTTCATGGGCCTGTACCCCGGCCTTGCCGCTCTCAACATCATGGGCCTGCACAGCCCGCAAAGCGCCATACTGGCGGCCACCATATACAATGCCCTCATCATTGTGGCCCTCATTCCGCTGGCCCTGCGCGGCGTGCCCTACAGGGAGGAAAGTTCGGAGCTGCTGTTGCGCCGCAACCTCTTTATTTACGGCCTCGGCGGCCTTGCGGCCCCCTTTGCCGCCATCAAACTTATTGACCTCTGCCTGGTCGGCCTTGGGCTGGCCTGAGGAGAAGCATCATGTCCATCACAGCATTGCTGCGCCGCTCTCTGATTTTTCTGTGCATCATGACGGCCCTCACCTGCGCCTATACAGGCGCGCTCACCCTTGCGGGCAAGGCGCTGTTTCCCTTTCAGGCCGAAGGCAGTATCATTACCGTCAAGGGCAGGCACTACAGCACGTTGCTGGGCCAGCCCTTCACAGCCGCCAACCATTTGTGGGGCCGCCCCGTGAGTGCAGACACCGCCACTTATACCGACAACGGCAAGCCCCTGCTCTACGCCGGTCCAAGCAACAAAAGCCCTGCCACTGCCGCATACGCTACAACGTTGCAGGAGCGCGCGGCACGCATCCGGCTGGCGCATCCAGAAAAATCCGGCCAGCCCATTCCTGTGGATATGCTTACGGAATCAGGCAGCGGGCTTGATCCGCATATTTCGCCAGCCGCCGCAGAATTTCAGGTGGAGCGGCTGGCCCGCGCCACAGGTTTTACGGCTGCGGAAGTGCGCCGCACCATCGCCATGTATACGCAAGGCCGCACTTTAGGTCTGCTGGGCGAGGCGCGGGTCAACGTGCTTGAAGTCAATCTGGCGCTGGAAGGCCTGCTGCCCAACGGGCGCGGTGTTTCAGGGACATCAACCGCCGCTCCCCGCTGAATGCCGCACGGCATACGAACCTGAGAACAACCATGACAGACAGCTATAAACGTCCATCCCCCGATGCCCTGCTTGCCCAGTTGCAACAGACAGCTCCGGGCGGCAAACCCCTCGCTGGCGCGGCGGGCGCGCCGTCACGCCCATCGCCCATAGGCTTGCTCAAGATATTTTTCGGCTATGCGGCGGGCGTGGGCAAAACATATTCCATGCTGCGGGCGGCCCACGCCGCTCAGGAGCAGGGGCACAGCATTGTTGTGGGCTATGTGGAACCGCACCCAAGGCCGGAAACAGCGGCCCTGCTGCCGGGTCTGGAGGCCTTGCCGCCCCTGCGGATAGAACACAGGGGCATCACGCTCAACGAACTGGATGTGGATGCCGTGCTGGCCCGCAAGCCGGAAATCGCCCTTGTGGACGAGCTGGCCCACTCCAATGCGCAGGGCTGCCGTAACCGCAAGCGCTTTCAGGATGTGGAGGAGCTGCTCCAGGCGGGCATATCCGTATGGACCACGGTTAACGTGCAACATCTGGAAAGCCTCAACGATGTGGTAGCCGCCATGACCGGCGTGGTGGTACGCGAGCGCATACCCGACAGCGTTTTTGACGGTGCAGATCAGGTGGAACTGGTCGATCTGGAGCCAGACGAGCTTGTATCCCGCCTTCACGAAGGCAAAATATACGCCGAGGCCCAGGCGCAACGGGCGCTGGGACACTTTTTTCTGCCCGCCAATCTCATCGCCCTGCGGGAAATTGCCCTGCGCCGCATGGCCGACCGCGTCAACCGGCGGGCATCCTCCGCTGGCGGAGGGCAGGAAACAGGGCGTCAGATCAAGGAGCACATTCTCATCTGCCTTTCAGGCGCGCCAAGCAATGCGCGGGTTATCCGCACCGCCGCCCGTATGGTGGAGGCCTTTCGCGCTGATTTCACCGCCCTTTTTGTGCAAAACACTGTGCCGCGCCGCAGTGACGCCAAAAGCCGCGATACCCTGCACGACAACCTGAAACTGGCGGAAGACCTGGGCGCGGTTATCGTGACCCTGCACGGCGAGGACGTTCCCGCCCAGATAGCGGAATACGCGCGCATGAGCGGGGTAAGCAAGATTGTGGTGGGGCGCTCCCCGGCTGGCGGATGGCTGTTCCGCAAAAGCAAAACGCTGGTGGAGCGCCTTGCCGAACTTGCGCCGGAGATGGAAACCTACATCATCCCCGATGCCGTGCCCGTGGGCAGAGCACCCGAACATGCCGGGCCTTTGTTTACGGCGCTCAAGGCCTTGCGGGGCACAGCACCCCGCTCGTGGCGGCAATGGTGCGCCACTGCTGCGATCATGGCCGTGTGCAGCGTCGCAGGCCTGCTCACGTTCTCGCTGGGCATGCCCAATGGCGGGATTGCGGGCTTGTATATGATGGGTGTGCTGGGCGTTTCCATCCTCAGCACCGGGCCGTGGTACGGTGTGGCGGCCTCCGTGGCCGGGGTGGCCCTTTTCGACTTTCTCTTTGTTGAGCCGCGTTTCAGCTTTACGGTTTATGATACCGACTATGTGGGCCTTTTTTGCGCAATGCTCCTGGTTTCCGCCGCCACCAGCGCCATCACAGGCCGCGCACGCATGCAGGCGCGGCAAAGCGCGGTGCGAGCGCTGCATACGGAGCTGCTGCTTGGCAACAGCCGCCGCCTGCAAAAGGCCAAGGACGAACCTGCCATCCTGCTGGAAACTGCCCGCCAGCTTGGCACCCTGCTGGGCTGCGAAACAACGCTCTATTCAGTGCGGCAAGGGCTGCTTGAAGCCCGGCCCGTTTTTCCATACCGGGCTGACAAAATGCAGGGTTATGGCAGCCCACGCGCTGCATCAGGGCACAGCAAGGACACGCCAAAGGACGAACTGGGCGTTGCCCAGTGGGTTGCCAAGAATAACCGCCCTGCCGGCGCGGGAACAGATTCCCTGCCTGGATCACGGCACAGCTTTATTCCCATCAGCAGCCAGTCTGCCGTTCTGGCCGTGGCCGAGCTGCATGTTCTGCCGGGCCGCACGACTCCGCTTGCCGATGCCAACAGCAAAAACCTTGTTCTGGCGCTGGCTGGGGAATGCGCGCTGGCGTTGGAAAAGGAACGACTCACGAAGGCCAACGCCAGTATTGCCGTGCGCGCGCAGCAGGAAAAACTGCGCGCCGATGTGCTGCGCTCCATATCGCACGATCTGCGCACGCCGCTCACAGGCATCTGCGGCAATGCCGCCATCCTCGCCGGGCAGGGCGGATCCGGCTCGCCAGAACGCAATGCGGCGATTGCCTCTTCCATTGAAGAGGAAGCCCGCTACCTTGTGGGCATGGTGGAAAACCTGCTGGCCCTCACCCGGCTTGAGCAACAGGATTTTACCCTTCGCCTTGAGCCGGAGCTGCTTGAAGATGTCATTGCCGAGGCTGTGCAGATCACCAGCCGCCGTGCAGCGCACCACGATCTGCGCGCGGAAATGCCTGAAGGCATGCTCATGGCCCGCATTGACGCCCAGCTCATGGTGCAGGTACTGGTCAATCTGCTGGACAATGCCGTCAAACACACGCCAGAGGGAACAGCCATCCGCATACGGGCAAGGGCTGACGGGCCGTGGGTCAGGCTGGAAGTTGCCGACAATGGCCCGGGAATTTCAGAAGCGGAACAGAACCGCATTTTTGACATGTTCCACTCCGCAGCCATAAAAAATGGTGATGGCCGCCGAGGCATGGGGCTTGGGCTGGCCCTGTGCCGCAGTATTGTTCAGGCCCACGGCGGGAGCATTGAGGTATTTTCCAACACCCCGCATGGCGCGGTTTTTTCCATGGCCTTGCCGCGCGAGATGGAAGATTTCACCCTACCGGCCTGACAGAAGGAATATCCATGCCGCAAAATCCGCCCTTAGCGACCACTCCGGCAGACCAGAACGCCAACGGAATTCCCGAGCGTATTCTTGTGGTGGAAGATGACAAGGTCATCCGCGCGCTTGTGACAACCACGCTTGAGAGCCACGGCATATCCTTTTTGACCGCCGCCACCGGGCGCGAGGCCCTTGCAGAGGCCTCGCGGGCCAATCCCGATGTCATACTGCTTGATCTGGGCCTGCCGGACATGGACGGCGTGGATATCATCCGGGCGGTGCGCCAATGGTCCATGCTGCCCATTATTGTGCTGAGCGCCCGCAGCGAAGATGACGACAAGGTAGCCGCGCTGGACGCAGGCGCGGATGACTACCTTACCAAACCTTTCAGCGTTGATGAATTGCTGGCCCGGCTGCGTGCCGCCCTGCGGCGCGTTCGGTATGAACGCGGGCACATGGGCCGCAGCGAAAGCAGCTTTGAGAATGGCGATCTGCGTATTGATTTTGCCGCAGGGTGCGTCAGCGTTGCCGGGCAACAGGTGCATCTTGCGCCCATGGAATACAAACTGCTGTGCCTGCTCGCAAACAATGTGGGCAAGGTGCTTACGCACAAAACAATCTTGCAGGCCGTGTGGGGCAGTGCCCTGCCGCAGTCGCTTCCTTCATTGCGCGTGTTTATGGCAACCTTGCGCAAAAAACTGGAGGCCGCCTCGCCGCAATGTGATTGCATCCGCACCCACGTGGGCATCGGCTACCGCATGAGCCGTTCTGATGGCTGACTCAGGCAGGCCGTCGTTCCTTAACCATTGACTCCAAGCCGCCCTTTTGTTTCGGGCACCAGCCCGGCAAACAAACCATCATCCTTCGGCTGCTTTTAAGACAAAAAGAAGGCCGCGATTTCTCGCGGCCTTCCATATCAAACGAATTTGGTCGACTACCAGCGACGGGGGGCGGGCTTTTTGGGCTCAGCCTTGTTGATGCGAAGGGCGCGGCCGTCAAATTCCTTGCCGTCAAGAGCGGCAATGGCGTTGATGGCGTCGGCGTCTTCCATTTCCACAAAGCCAAAGCCACGGGCGCGGCCGGTTTCGCGGTCGGAAACGAGCTTCACGGAAAGAACTTCGCCGTAGGGGCTGAACAGGGATTCAACGCCTTCCTGAGTGGCGGACCAGGGCAGATTGCCGACGTAGATAGAAGTAGCCATTAAGGACTCCAGAGATTACGGGAGGTAGACTTTCCGCTTGGAGCCTTACCCATGTAAAGCCTCTGCAAAAAAATTTACTATACCCAATCAGTGATTGCCCGAACATAGTTTGGGGCATTTTCAATGTCAACAGATATTATTTTTTTCAAGCAAAAAACTGGGCCTGCCCGCTGGCGACACCGCATTTCCCTACCTGTTCGCAGTGTTTTTTGCCAAACTTCAGCTTTCTCAATTTTGTTTGGCACGAAATGCGGGTATACTGTATTTTTTGGATAAGGAATACCCGCTAAAATTCGGTACCGCTATACCCATACAGCAATCCGATTTTTTCAGTGGAGCTTGGCAGGGAGTTTTTGCAGTGCATTGCCTGCCCGTCAGCCGACATGCGTCTGCAACAGCAGGCTGCCGATAATCCTTAACGCAAAGCTAACGCCCCCTCCGATATGTTTCAACATACATAATGGTAGCGGACAGGCCGCAACTACGCCGCAACCATTGCCTCCGCAGCCACAGCTGCGTATACGCCGATGCTGCCACATGGGCGTATCCCCTTCCCTCCTCCTGCGCGAAGCGCCCTGATAAACCGGGGCGCTTCCTGCGCATGGCAGTACAAAAGCTTTTTTATGAGCTTTTGTACTGCCAACCTCAGCCCTGCTCCACAAAAAAAGCCGACGCTCCAAAGAGAGTCGGCTTTTGCCATATGTACAATGGTTAAATACACTGCAAGCTGCAAGTGAACGGTTCACGCGCAGGAGGTATGCATTTTTCAGGTCAAACGCGGAGCGTATTGGCAAAAGCTGTAGCTGCCCGCTCCGCCGAGGCTTTGTCTAATTGATCCAGGAGCTCAGGGCATCAACGATCTTGCGGGCCTGATCCGCGCTGGAAATATTGAATTTGGACTGCTGGCGGTATTCGCCCCCCGCCTTTTTGTAGCGACGGATAACATACATGTCCGGGCCAAAACAGTCTTTTTCCGGCTGCCACTGCTGATAGCGAAAAAGGATGGTGGTCCATGCGCCCTTGCTCAGCACAACTTTGTCCAGTTCGTTAACGATAACCTGACCGTTTTCCTCAAACTGCACTGTGAGATCATCAATTGTTTCGTTCAAAAAAAGCCCCCCAAGTAGGCATTAGTAACGTAGTAACAGCAAGCAAGGGCCAAGCCTTACCTTCCGGGCCTTGCGGCCATCCAGCATCGGCGGGCAGTAACGCTTTTGGCAAAAAAATTACCCTGCGTGTTCGACCAGAATCCCCTTGACGCTTTCCGGCAGTTCCGGCTTCTTCAACACCATTTCAGCGGGGCCTGGGCCATAATTTTTGGCCATCTCGCCAGCAGAGGCAGAAAGAGCCATCAGTTCTTCCGCCGTGGTCAGAGAACTGCCGCTCACATATTTTCTTCCAACGATATCCAGCACAAGGTCATTGGGATTGACGGGTTTGACAACACTATTGTCCATATGCGCCTCCCTCACGTTAGAGCTTCAGCTTAGCTTTTTCCTCTGCCATCTGCAAGCACTGTCGCCTGTGCGCCTACTGACGCAACAAAACCAGCGTGTAACGTTCCACCGGGGCAAAATCATCCGTAAGCGCGGGGGTGTCAAAGAGGGCTGTACCCGTGTACCTGCTTGCCAGCATGTCGGCAAGGCGCAAGCCGCCTGAATGGGCATTTTCTGTGTCTGCTGCCGCCAGGGATGGCAGCGCGCCCGTCGGGGTGCCTGGCCGCTGCTCGGGAAAAGCGGCAACCATAAGGTTTTGCAGCTTGTCGGGTGCTTCGCCGCCAGCGCAGTACACCTGCACCTCGGCAAAAGACTGGCGCAATGCGTTGAAAATCCCCTGAAACAGGCGGGCATCCGGCCCTTCCACAGCGGAAATCACGTTCATGAGCACAACTCCGCCAGGAGCCACAGCTCGCCGCAAGCCAGCGGCTGCCTCGCGTGTTCCCATCTGGAAAGGCACGGCATAGTGCGAGTTGAAAACATCCACAAACACCAAGTCGTACTGATCACGCTGACGGTTCAGAAAAGCCCTGGCGTCCTCGTGCCGCACACTCAGACGGGGATCATCACGCAGAGAAAACCAGCGCCGGGCTGTTTCCGTCATGGCCGGATCAAGTTCCACCACGGTCACGCGCGCGGCCTCGGGCTTTGCCAGAGGGGAATTATCTGCAAGCAGCCATTTGGGAACAGAATACCCGCCGCCGCCCAGCATGAGCACCCGGTTCGCATGGGGCGTAAAATGCGGCCCCAACGCGTAAAACTGGGTGTACCGAAAATACAGTTCATTAGGGGCGTCCAGATACATGCCCGACTGGCTGTAACCGGGATCAGTAGCCATAAGGCGCACGGGCCTGCCGTTCTGCGCCCAGTCTACCCCTTCAAAAATGCGGATGCTGTTATAGGGGCTTTCCACAAGATGGCTCATGGCCCTGCCATCCTGCCAGCGGCCATAACTTGCCGCCACCACAGCCATAAGCCCGCAAACAGCCAGCAGCACAAGGCGCAAACGCATGTGCCCCCCGCCGTTGCACAGCGAAAGGCCCAGCATGGCCGCAGCCACACCCCATAAAATACTTGTGCTGCCCAAAAAGGAGATGAGGATAAAGCCGCCCAGAAAGGTTCCCACAATACTGCCCGCAGTGGAAAGGGCGTACAGCCTGCCCACGGTGGCCCCTGAGGAATCCACACTCTCGATGCGCAGGCGTATGGCATAGGGCGTCACCATGCCGAAAAAAAATGCGGGCAGAGCAAAAATGCACACCGCCGCCAGAACCGCCGCCGCATACAGGTTGCCCACGGCTGCCGTTACCCATTGGCCTATGACCTCATGGCACAAGGCCGTCAGACCGCTCCCAATGCCAGCCCCTGCCAGGGCCAGGCCCAACCCTCGCCGGGAAAGGGTTTTGTCGGCCAGCCGCCCCCCCGCCCATGCGCCCAGGGCAAGGCAGGCCAGTACCACGCCAATAAGGCTTGTCCACACGACGGCGGAGGTCCCCACATGCGGGGCCAACACCCTCGCGCCGACCATTTCAAGCACCATTACCAGCGCGCCGCTCATAAATACTGTCAGTTCGAGCATACTGCTCCTGTGGCAGGTTGTGCGGCGGATCAAAATTCAGAACCCGCCGCTGCTTTATTTCGACATGCCAGCCTAGTCCCGCCGCTGGCCAAAAAAATCGTGGAGCAAGGAGGCGCATTCCTCAGAAAGCACGCCGCCCATGTGCCATACCCGGTGATTGGCGCACTGGGCGTCAAAATATTCAGCGCGGGAAACAACGGCTCCGGCCAGAGGGTCGGCTGCGCCGTACACAAGCCCTGCAATGCGCGCATGGATTATGGCTGCTGCGCACATGGCGCAGGGTTCAAGCGTCACCACCAGCACACACTGGTTGAGCCTGTAGTTGCCAAGCGCAGCTCCGGCGGCACGCAGCGCCAGCACCTCGGCATGGGCGGTGGGATCATTGCCGCTGATGGGCGCATTGCCGCAACAGGCAAGGATGCGCCCATCCGGAGCCACCACCAGCGCCCCCACGGGCACCTCGCCTGCAGCGCCGCTGGCGCGGGCCTTTTCCAGAGCCAGCCGCATCAGCCCCTGCCAGGTATGACCCGGCGGGGGCGGCGTTAACGGCCCGGCAGGAGAAAAGGCCCGCACGTCAGAGCTATTCGTATTCATGCGGCGGCTAAATAATTACCCTGCATAGCTGGGCAACCACATCTTCGGGCGTGTCGCAAACCGTAATGAGCTTGTCGATTTCGCCTTCCTTGATGAAACCCCGCGCAACCATGGTCTTGCGCATCCATTCCAGCAGGCCGCTCCAGTAGCTTGAATCATACAAAATGATGGGGAAAGGCCGCGTGCGCCCGGTCTGGGCCAGCACAAAAGCCTCTGAGAGTTCATCGATGGTGCCCATGCCGCCGGGCATGACCACGTAGGCCATGGCATATTTGACAAACATGAACTTGCGGATGAAAAAGTAACGGAAATTGCAGCGTGTTTTTACATACTGGTTGCAACCCTGTTCGTGCGGCAACTGGATGTGCAGGCCAACAGACACGCCGTTGGCTTTAAAGGCTCCTTTGTTGGCGGCTTCCATAATGCCGGGGCCGCCGCCGCTGATGACGCCAAATCCCGCTTCCACCAGAAGGCGCGAAATTTTTTCAGCATCTTTATATTCCTGCGAATCCGGTTTGCACCGGGCAGTACCAAAAAGGGATATGCATTTGACCTTGAGCGCGTTGAGCGTATCAAGCGCCTCCACCATTTCCGCCATGATGCGGAAGGTACGCCAAGATTCTGTGGTGACGGAAGAGAGATCATCAATCATGTTCTGTTGCAGTTCAGGCATGAATGCTCCTTGTTCCTCTTGAAGTATGGGGGGAGGCCTGCGTGCAAAAGACGCCGCACGGGCCGACAACTTTCAGTATATGTGGGCCTTCGGCCAAAGGCAATGCGGGAACATTACCGACTGGCCCCTTGCTTGACGCTGGGCCGCGCTTGCGGCTATGGAAAAAAGTCTCCTTGCGTCTTTTCCGCCTTGTATCGCGGTCAGCAAAGAGCTTGCGGCCTCTCAAGCCGCCAACCCTCAGTGGAGGAACAAATGAAAGTACAATTTCTGGGTGCGGCGCAAACCGTGACCGGTTCATGTTATATGGTTGAGGCGGCTGGCAAGCGCTTTTGCATTGATTGCGGCATGCACCAGGGCAACAAGGCCATTGAAGCCCGCAACCGCGAAACTGAACTTTATCAGCCTACCGCCATTGACTTTATTCTTGTCACCCATGCTCACATCGACCACTCCGGCCTGCTGCCCAAGATGGTCAAGGAGGGCTTTGCCGGTCCCATTTTCTGCACCAAGGCCACCAGCGAACTGCTGGACCTCATGTTGCAGGACAGCGCCCACATCCAGGAAATGGAAGCCCTGTGGGAAGCGCGCAAATACCAGCGGCGCGGGCTTAAAAATCCCCCAACGGCCCTGTACAATGTTGAGGATGCCCAAAAAACGGTCACCCTTTTTCAGACTGTTGATTACCACAAGGTGTTTGAGCCCGCACCGGGCATCCGCGTAATCTACTATGACGCTGGTCATATTCTTGGTTCCGGCTCCTTGCGCCTTGAGGCTGATGAAGACGGCAAAACCACCAGCCTCATCTTTTCGGGCGACATTGGCCGCCCGCAGTCGCTCATTGTGCGCAGCCCTGAGACCCCGCCCAAGGCCGACTACGTGTTCATGGAATCCACTTACGGCGACCGTGACCACAAGGACGAAAACCTCAGCGTTGACGAACTGGGCGAAGCCATTGCCTACAGCTACGGCAAGAGCGAAAAGGTAATCATTCCGGCATTTGCCGTGGAGCGTACTCAGGAAGTGCTCTACTGCCTGCACATGCTCGCCAAGCAGAACAAACTGCCGGCGGATATGCCCGTATTTGTGGACAGTCCCCTGGCCATCCGCGCCACAGAAGTTTTTGAACGCAACCGCGAGCTTTTTGACGATGAAGCGCTCAAAATGCTCAACGGCGGGGATGATCCATTCTCGCTGCCCAACCTGCGCTACACGCTTTCCGCTGCGGAATCACAGGCCATCAATGACTACAAGGGCCCTGCCATTGTCATTTCGGCCAGCGGCATGTGCAACGCGGGCCGCGTACGCCATCACCTGCGCCACAATATCTGGAAGCCCGGTGCAAGCATTGTTTTTGTGGGCTATCAGGGCGTGGGCACACCGGGCCGAAAGCTGGTGGAAAAGGCCAAAAAGATCACGCTCTTTGGCGAAGATATTGATGTTGCCGCCCGCATTTTCACCATCAACGGATTTTCCGGCCACGCCGGGCAAAGCCAGCTGCTTGAATGGCTCAAGCCGCTGACCGGCAACGGCGCGCAGGTGGTGCTGACCCATGGTGAAACAAAGGCCCAGAACGTATTTGCCGGGCTTATTGAACAAAAATTCGCCAAGCGCCCCCTTATTGCCACCTACCTTGAAGAAATGGTGCTTGAAGGGCCGCAGCTCACCGAAACCGTGCAGCACGAAACCCAGGCCCATCCCCGCGTCAACTGGACATTCCTCACGGACGAAGTGGAACGCAAGTGGGGTATGTTCAAAGGCAAGATGGCCGATGTGGAAAACCGCCCATGGGTGGAACAAACCGAGCTGCAGGAGGCCATGGAAAAGATGGATTACGCCCTCACCCGCCTGCTCTCGCGCATGTAGGCCGTCATGCGGATTATTTCGGGGCGTCTTGGCGGACGCAATCTTAAGACTGTTGAAGGCGAGGGCTACCGCCCCGCCATGGGCAAAACACGCGAGGCGCTTTTTTCCATGCTCGCCGCGCGCGGCATGGACTGGTACAGCGCACGGGTGCTAGACCTCTTTGCGGGCAGCGGCAGCCTGACCTTTGAAGCCATCAGCCGGGGCGCAGAACACGCCCTGATGGTGGAAATGGCCCCCCAGGCCGTGCGCTGCCTCAAGGACAACATCGCCGCCCTGGGGGTGGAAAATGAGGCCCGCATTGTGAGCGATGATGTGCTACGTGTGCTCAAAACTCCCCCTGCGGAACCGTATTCGCTTATTTTTATGGATCCGCCCTACCGCAAAAATCTTGCCAACCCGGCCCTCAAGCTGCTGGCTACTCGCCGCTGGCTTGCACCGGGGGCTTTTGTAACGGCTGAAATTGAAAAAGACGCACGGGTAAACCTGCCCGCAGAATGGACTCTTGAGGCCGAACGCCTCTTCGGTCAGACACGCATATGCATCTGGACACTGCCATGAGAATAGCACTCTACCCCGGCACTTTCGATCCGCTGACCAACGGGCACCTGAGCCTTATCCGGCGCGGCTGCGAAGTCTTTGACCAAATTGTTGTGGCCGTGGCGGACAATACGCCCAAATTCCCCCTGTTCAGCCATGAAGAGCGGGTGGAAATGGCCCGGGAGGCGCTCAAGGATGAACCGCGCGCCGTGGTGGAGCCTTTCTCCGGCCTCACTGTGGAATACGCGGCCCAACGCGGGGCCTGCGCCCTGCTGCGTGGGCTGCGCGCGGCCTCGGACTTTGAGTACGAATTCCAGTTGGCGCTCATGAACCGCCGCCTGCAACGCCACATCCAGACGGTCTTTTTGATGACCGACTACCAGTGGCTGTTCATCAGCTCAACCATAGTCAAGGCTGCGGCCAGCCATGGCGCGGACATCAAGGGCCTCGTGCCTGAAAACGTGCGCACGGCCCTGATGGATAAGTACCACAAGGGCGAAGTGCGTCAGGGTACGCCCTGCCTTGCACCGCCTTTTGGCGGCTTCCGCGTCAAGTGATCATGCCTGAAACGACTTCTGCGCCGCTGCCGGTTATCTGCCTGGCCGGGCCTACCGGCTCGGGCAAAACGGCAGCGGCGCTTGCCCTGGCTGCTGCCCTTGACGGCGAGGTAGTCAACGCTGATTCGCGTCAGGTCTATGCCGATTTTCCCTTGATTACGGCCCAACCCTCGCCAGAAGAACGCGCCTCGTGCCCGCACCACCTGTATGGTTTCTTGCCCACTGAGAACAAGATCAGCGCTGGCCGATGGGCAGAAGCCGCAGTGGACAAGGTGCGCGACATCCTTGCGCGTGGCAAAACGCCTCTGCTGGTGGGAGGCACGGGCTTATACTTTCAGGCTTTGCTGCGGGGCATGGCGGAAATTCCGCCCGTTGACCCGCAACTCACCGCTGCGATCACCGCCCGCGTGGACGCCCAGGGCGCGCCCGCCCTGCATGCCGAACTGACGCAAGCCGACCCCGCCTATGCCGCCAAAATCCACCCCAACGACCGACAGCGCATCATCCGCGCGCTGGAGGTCTGCCAAAGCACGGGGCGTCCCTTTACGTGGTGGCACAGTAATTCCATGAGTACGCCGCTCTGCGTCGGCCCCCTGCTGACGCTGGACGCGTCCCTGGTATGGCTTGAGCCACGACTGGCCCGCCGCCTTGACCTCATGTTTGCGGGCGGCGCGCTGGACGAGGCCCGCGCGGCCATGAGCCATTGCGCCGACCCTGCCGCGCCGGGCTGGTCGGGCATTGGCTGCGCCGAAGCGCTGGCGCACTTGCAGGGACGCCTTTCTCTTGAGGACTGCCGCTCCCTCTGGCTGCGCAACACGAGGGCCTACGCCAAGCGCCAGCTTACATGGTTTCGCGCACGGCCCGAGGCCCAATGGCTGCCCCCGGACGATCCCGCCGCAGTTGTGGAGGCCGCCTGCCGCTTCTGGCAGAAGGCGCGCAGCAGCTAAGAATTGTTGCTGCTGGAATGTATCGCGGTTTCAGACCATTACAAAGGGAGTACCCGCCGCCATGCTCATGCCCGACATTTCCATTGCCCCGGAATTACGTTCGATCTGGCCGGATACCGCCCTCGGCTGTGTTTTCTGGTCTGCTCCTGTTCGAACCGAGGAACCGCAGTTGTGGCAATTCTTCAACCGGAATATTTTGCCCGGTTTGCGCCAACGTCTTGAAAACACGGAACTTGCCGACATGCCGCAGATAGGCCCCTCGCGTCAGGCCTTCAAGGCTTTTGGGCGCGATCCGGGCCGGGTACGTATTTCTTCCGAGGCCCTCTACCGCCGCGTGCGGCAGGGCAAGGATCTGTACCGCATAAACTCCGCAGTGGATGCCAACAATCTGGTTTCGCTTGAAACGGGCTTTTCGCTTGGCACCTACGATCTTGCCCGCCTGAGCGGCAATATTGTGTTGCGCGCGGGACGAGAAGGCGAAGCCTATGCGGGCATTGGCAAGGACGAGCTCGACCTCTACCGCATGCCTCTTCTGGCAGATGATCAGGGCGCGTTCGGCTGCCCTTGCAGCGATTCCCGCCGGGCCATGATTGCCGAGGACGGGCCGGACACATCTTCGCCCCGGCGTCTGCTCACAGTTATTTATGGCTTTTCCGGGGCCGGACACGTCTCTGATGCGCTGAACATCGCGCAGAAACATCTTGAAGTATTTGCGGGCGCACAGATGTTCGCCTCTTCCGTGCTCTGCTGAACGCCCGTGCTCGACCCACATCACACGATACGAATGTTTTTTCGCAAAGAATCTGTGTTTCCCGTAAGTTGCGTGAACAATCAGTAAAGCGCTCTTTTTAGCGAAAAATATCCCAAGCTCCCTGTTCCCAAGGCATAAGAAGCAATTACAACAACGGCCCCTCCTTGACGTGTCTTGCAGGCTGGGATACCGTTGCAATATCTGCGTGTTCACCCCCGTAGGGATCGGGGGTACGGAGGAACCCGCTGCAATGTATGCGGCGGGCGTTGGGGTAATGTCTGATTGCAAAAGGACAAGCACATGAGGAACGGCACATCACTGCTTTTGCTGGCGGCTCTGGCCCTGGCGGGCGCGGCGTGTCTGACGGCGCTCGGAGCTGGATCGGCCACGGCCGCAGCTTTGGAGCCGACAGACAGCGGCGCGCCGTCGGCCATTGTCATGTTTCCGGTAAGCGCCAAGCCCAATCCCAAGGGCGCGGCCATGAAACCTGCGGTTTTCAATCACCTCGCTCACGAGAAAAAGATTGCCAACTGCGAAACATGCCACCACACCGGCGATCCTGTGGCCTGTAGCACCTGCCACACTACGGAAGGCAAGGCGGAAGGCAATTTCGTGACGCTTGACCGCGCCATGCATGCCACCAATATCGCCAAACGCGCCAAGGGCAACACCCCTGTGAGCTGCGTGAGCTGTCATGAACAGCAAACCAAAGAACGGCGCGAATGCGCGGGCTGCCACGCCATCGTGACGCCCAAGCGCGACCAGGCATGGTGCGCCACCTGCCACAATGTTACGTCTTCCATGACGCCGGAGCAGATGCAGCAGGGCATCAAGGGCAAGCTGCCCCCGGACCAGAACGAAGCCCTGGCCGCTGAAACTGTGCTGAATCACAAGACCGTGCAGCCCCTTACCGCCATGCAGGGCCCCTACAAGGTGAGCATTGATGCGCTGGCCGACAAGTACGAGCCCAGCAACTTCACGCACCGCCGCCATGTGGCCTCCCTTATGGAACGCATCAAGGGCGACAAGCTGGCCGAAGCTTTCCACAACAAGCCCGAGACTCTGTGCGCCACGTGCCACCACAGAAGCCCGCTTTCGGCTACGCCTCCCAAGTGCGGCAGTTGTCACACCAAGGAAATCGACCCCACCAATCCCAACCGTCCCAGCCTCAAGGCTGCCTATCACCTCCAGTGCATGGGTTGCCACCAGGGTATGAACGTGGGTCGTCCTAAGAACACAGACTGCACCACTTGTCATAAGGCCCGCCCGTAGGGCGCCTAACTGCACGGAGAAACGCATATGAATCGCAGAAAATTCCTGGCCATCATGGGAAGCGCGGGCGTGATTTCGGCATTGGGCACTGCCAAGGTGGCCAATGCCGGGGTACACACCTTCCCCTACTATGCAGACAGCTACGGCGTGCTGCATGACACCACGCGCTGCATCGGCTGCCGCCGTTGCGAAGAAGCCTGCAACGCGGTGAACCACCTGCCCAAGCCCAAAAAACCCTTCACCGACCTTTCGGTGACTGCCACCAAGCGCCGCACTTCGGCCTATGAGTGGACAGTGGTTAACAAGTACAACGTCAACGGCAAGGACGTGTTCCGCAAGTTGCAGTGCTTCCACTGCAACGACCCGGCCTGCGCCTCCGCCTGTTTTGCCAAATGCTTCCAGAAGCAGCCTGACGGCAGCGTGACCTACGAAGGTTCGCAGTGTGTGGGCTGCCGGTACTGCATGGTTGCCTGCCCCTTCTATGTGCCGGGCTTCCAGTACGACGAGGCGTTCGATCCCCTGGTGCAGAAGTGCACCTTCTGCGAACCCCGCCTCAAGGAAGGCAAGCTGCCCGGTTGCGTGGAAGCCTGCCCCATGGACGCCCTGACCTTTGGCCGCCGCAGCGACCTGATCAGGATTGCCCGCTCGCGCATCACTGAAAATCCCGGCAAGTACGTGAACTACGTTTACGGCGAACACGATGCCGGCGGTACCGCATGGATGGTGCTTTCCCCTGCCGTGGCTGCTCCTGCCGCCGCCAAGGACGCCAAGGCCCATGATGCCCACGCCGACACCAGCGAACTCAAGCAGCTTGGGCTCGACAAGCACCTGGGCACGCAGCCCATGGGCGAGTTGACCTATGGCGCTCTGGGTACCGTGCCCATGATCGTTGCCTTCTGGCCTGTGCTGTTTGGCGGTGCTTACGCCATGACCAAACGCCGCGAAGCCATCTTCAAGGCGGAGAAGGACGCACACGTCAAGGAGACCAAGGACGATCTGGCCGCAGCCGTTGACGCAGCAGTGCGCAAGATTGAGGAAACCCAGGGTCCGGGCGCTGCCGACACAGCCCGCCGCGCAATGACCGACGCCTTGAAGGCTCGGGAAGCGGAGTGCTGCAAGGAGCACGGGGAGGATAAGTAAATGGCACACCACAGCATAGTTATTCCCACCAGGGACAAGCTGTTCAATATCAGCGAATTCCTGACGCCCACCCCCGGCAACATTATTTCTGCCATCATTCTGGCCGTGGGCTTTGTCATCACCGTTATCCGCTTTACCGTGGGCATCGGTTCCGTCACCAACCTCAGCGATGTGCAGCCCTGGGGCATGTGGATCGGCTTTGACCTTCTGTGCGGCGTGTGCCTTGCAGCGGGCGGCTACTTTACCACTGTCGCCTGCTACATCATGGGCATGAAGCACTTCCACTCTGCGGTGCGTCCGGCCATCACCACAGCCTTTTTGGGCTACGCCTTCGTGGTTATCGCCCTGCTGTACGATCTGGGCCATCCGCTGCGTCTGCCCTTCATGTTCTTCTTCCCCGGCACCACGTCCGTTCTGTTTGAAGTGGGCCTGTGCGTGGCGACCTACGTTTCAGTGCTGCTCATCGAATTCTCGGTGGCCCCGCTGGAATGGATGTCCTGCCGCTACCCCTGGCTCATCAAGGTTCGCAAAATCGTGGTCAAGTGCACCATTCCGTTGACCATCTTCGGTGTGACCCTGTCCACCCTGCACCAGTCCTCGCTGGGTTCGCTCTACCTGATCTCCCCCGGCAAGGTCTTCCCCCTGTGGTACTCGCCCTTCATGCCCATGTTCTTCTTTGTGAGCTCCATGGCCGCCGGCGCGTCCATGGTTATCTTTGAAGGCATGCTGGCCCACCGTGGTGTGCACCACTACATGGACAAAACCCACCTGCGCGAAGCTGACGACGTGACCTTCAGCTTTGCCCGCGCGGCTTCGTTCATTCTCTTTGCCTACTTCATGCTCAAGCTTATCGACATGCTTGTGCAAGCCAACTTCCCTTACCTCTTCACGGGTTACGGGGCCTGGTGGCTGGTGGAAATGCTGGGCTTTGTGCTGATGCCCGCCCTGATCTACGCCAAGGGCGCGCGTGACCGCAATCTGACCCTGTGCCGCATTGGCGCGACCAACACGGTGCTGGGCATCGTGCTGAACCGCTTCAACGTTTCCATGATCGCCTTCAACTACAACTTGCCGTCGGCGGAACGCTACTTCCCCAGCATCTGGGAAATCTGCATCTCCATGTTTGTGGTGACCATGATCGTCACGGTCTACCGCTTCATCGTTTACAACATGCCGGTGCTGTACGAACACCCAGACTTCAAGGGCGAGCACTAAGCCGCGCGTAGGAGGAGAATCCCATGGAATTCAATACTTTCTATCAGTATTTTCTCTTCACGAAGAGCTGGGCTTATGTGATGATGTTCGTGGTACTGCCCCTTTACGTGCTGTACTGGAACTTCGTCCTGTTCCCCGAAAAGAAAGAACGTAACAACAACTCCAAGCACTAGCCTGCTCGGGGCACGGAATCACAAGGGCGGAACCGCAAGGCTCCGCCCTTGTTTTTTGCTCTGCTGGTTGCGGCAATTTCTGCCTGAAAAATCCATACACTCTCTATTAATTGATATTTTCACACCTGAAACGAAGTTTTGCTTTTGTGCTTGCGCATACGTAAACCAACTGCTAGACTAAGCTGATACAAATTTGAATATCTTGGCGGTAAACTTTCCGTATAAAGGAAAACCACCCTTTTTTCTGCATCCATACGTTTTTTAGAACAGGACAATACAATGCGTTTCTGCGTTTTTTTTGCAAAAAACATTTCTAGCGAAGTGGCAAAGCTTCGCGGCTTTTTTGCAACCTGATAACGCCCGCATAACTACAATTCACGAAAAAGAGGGCGTACCGGTTACGCCCTCTTTTTTTATGCAATGTGCGCGGCCTTGCGCAGCACACTGGAGGAAAACATGAAAGAATATCCTAATATTACCGTTACGAGCAAGGATGCAGCGAGGCTGGAAACCCTGTTGGAGACCTTGCCCGCTGATGGCTTCCCCGGCCGCAAGGATCTGGAAGAAGAGCTCTACCGCGCAAACGTTGTGGCCCCCGAAGAAGTGCCGCCCTCAGTGGTGACCATGAACTCCACCGTGCGTTTTGTCATGCTGCCTTCCGGTACCGAGCGCCGCCTGAAGCTGGTATACCCCGGCAAATCAGACGCCAGCGAAGACTCCATTTCCATTCTGGCTCCTGTGGGCAGTGCGCTGCTGGGGCTTTCCGAAGGCGATGACATCCGCTGGCCCAACCCCAACGGCGGGACCCTGCACCTTGTGGTACAGGAAGTGGAAGACCAGCCGGAACGCGCCGGGCACTATGACCTGTAAGCTCCTTCCAACAGCCGTTGCCGATTCCAGCGGGAACGGAACAACCTTATTCCCCACCTATGCGAGGAGGTATCATGGTGGATGTGATCGCCAAGGCGACTAACGAACTGAATCCGACAGACATACTGTTTCAGACTCCCTACTGGGCGCAGGTCAAATCGCATATGGGCATGGCCCCCCTGGCTTTTGACATTCATTCAACAAAAACGGTTCTTCGTCGTTTGATGTGGAATTCATGAAGCCACTACGACCTGAATCGGGGCCGCAATCAGGTAGACCATGGTGATGAAGTTCTCCACGTTCCGGTATCCTCGGGCCCTGGCCCTTGCCGCCTGGAACAGGCCATTGAAGCCTTCGAGCCTCGCATTGGTGTGCAAGGAATGCCAACGATGAAGGATTCGCGGCAAATGCCTCTCAAAGCTGGCCAATGCTCCGCGCACGGGTTCCAATAGCGGGCAGTCGGCCGCGTACTCGGCGGCATGCTTGAGAAAATGGGTTATGCGCCACTTGGCGGCCTGCTTCGATTCGGCCCGTCGAACCCAGCGCAGAAGTTCTTTGACACGGTAGGCCTTGGCGGTAGCGAAGCCCTGCTCGACGAGTTCCAGGAGAGCACTCTCCTGATTCTGCGTGCGTATTGTCTCGGCGCCCTTGAGTACGGCCCAACGGGTGTGGTCCGGCAGCTTTGACTGCCTGGCCTCAAGCTTTCTGACGTCATCGACGGCCTTGGTGAAGAGTTGGACGACATGAAACCAGTCGACTGTCACCGAGGCAGACTTGAACTTCTGTTCGACGGCGGAGAGGAACGCAGGCGACATGTCGCAAACTACCTCGACGATGTTTTCAGGACAGCCTTCATGGGCTTCAATGAACGCGCAGAACTGAGTCAGGCATTCCTTGCCCTTACCTGGAGTCGCGAAGATCACGGGCCTGTCGGAACGATCCAGGTCAATGAAGACGGTGATGTAATTGTGCCCACGCTTGGACGCGGTCTCATCCAGACCGATGGCCTTGATGTCTTTCAAGTTCAGCGCATTGATGGCTTTGGCCACATAGTGATGGACGATGCGCCACAGGCGGGTATCCGTGACCTCGACATGACGCGCTACGGCATTGACCGGCATCTCTCGAACGAGGCTCATGACAACCTGCTCAAAAAGCAGGGTAAACCGGCTGCCTTCCCTGGCCCATGGGGCTTCGACGCGTCGGATTCCATGTTCCGGGCAATTGATCCTCGGCAGTCGGGCTGTGAGGTAACAGTGATGCTGGAAGAAGTTGAGATGCCGCCACGTGAATTCCTTGAAGTCGTGAGCCTTGCACGCGGCTCCGCACTCGGGACACGGATACAGCGCTCCGCGGTCGGCACCGATCTCCAGGTGGAGCTTGGTTGGCGTATGGTCGGTATCAAGACGTTGGCTCATAACTTTCCAGGGCGGCGTGAGGCCGAGGCCCAAGGCAAAGATTTCTTCAGCTTGCATGGCAGTCCTCCTAAAGGAGGGCTATCCAAACTGATTGAGGTCGGTCAATTCCACATCAAACGACGAAGAACCACAAAAACCTGGGGCGATGTGCTGGTGCTCATAAAAAACCATTGCGGCCACAAGATGGCTCTTGTGCCGCAGGGGCCGGAGTATGCGCCTTCTGAGGATTCATACGGGCAATATCTGGAAGACCTCTCCGTTGCCCTGGCAGACCGGCTTGAACCGGATGTGACCTTTATCCGCTACGACCTGCCGTGGAAATCCCTGTATGCGGACGAAATGCAGGAGCGGGGATGGTGCGCCTTTCCTGAAGCGCGCATACGCGAAATGCGTATGAACATGGGCACCAGATTCTGGAACTTCAAAAAGGCTTCCGCAGACATGACTGTGGCCAGTTCGCTGGTAGTGGATCTTGACGGCAGCGAAGACGACATCCTTGGCAGAATGAAGCCCAAAACCCGCTACAACATCGGTCTGGCCCGGCGCAAGGGCGTGACTGTTGAGAAAGCAGATAGCAGCAACCTTGCTGATTTTTATGGCCTGTACGAACAGACCGCCAGAAGAAACGGCTTTGCCCCATGCAGCAGCAAACAGTTCTCGGCCATGTTCCGATGCAATTTCGGCGCAAAGGATGAAGCAGATATTGTATTTTTGCTGGCCCGGCATGGGGGTGATATCCTTTCCGGCGCTATCATCGGCATTTCAGGGCAACACGCCAACTTTCTGTACGGGGCCTCGGGCAATATCAAGCGCAACTATATGGCGTCCAGCCTCATGCACTGGACAGGCATGCGCATTGCGCGGCAGCTTGGCTGCCGCAGTTACGAAATGGGCGCGGTCTCGCCCACGCCTGACGCCACCCACCCTTTCAACGGACTGCACCAGTTCAAGGTCGGCTTTGGCGGCCATATCGAGCTACGGAGCGGCTCGTGGGACTACCCCCTGAATCAGGGGGCATACCGCGCCATACAGAATGCCGAGGCCATGTACAGAGAACTTGGTGCATGAAGGGAACAGTTGCGTGCATCACGGGCATAAGGGCACGCAATACCTACGGCAGAGGCAGGGGCTGCGCAACGGGCAGGCAGCCATAGATGCTGCACTGTGAACAACACTTTCCGTTGCGTACCCTGCCGCCACTTCGCCCAGGCACCTTGCGTGAAGCTTGCCGCGCTGATAAGCTGAAAATCTGCGGAACAGTCGCGGCCTTGCAGCCGGGCATTCAGTGATTATCTGCCTTTCAAGAGGTACCAAATATGTGTCTTGCCATACCAGCCAGAATTGAAGAACTCCAGGGAGAGGGCATGGCCCGCGTGCGCGTGGGCGAAAGCTCCACCTTTCTCACCGCCTCTATCATGCTGCTGCCCGAAGAACCCAAGGTCGGCGATTATGTGATCGTACACGCCGGTTTTGCCCTGCACACCATGACGCCGCAAGAAGCTGAAGACAGCCTGTCGGCCCTGCGCGAACTGGCCCAGGCCATGGATGGCGCTCCGGCAAACTTCTGACGGCCTAGCCCGCGTAACTGTGCGGTCATTGCTGAGGAACAGGAAATCCCGGGCGTTTCACTATTGCGCGCAACGCGTCTGAAACGCCCTTTTTGTTGGTGCTCCACGAGTATGAGCCAGCTTTTTCGCTCATGAAGAGGCGCATTTTGCAAGGCGGGTTGCCATGCAGCTACACAGCATCAGTGCGATCTGCCAAACATTTTCATGCTCAGCCTGCGCACATACAGGCCACGCCAGCAGGCACGCAGTGCCCTGCTCTTCTTGACTTTGCCCCGCTCTTTGCCCACAGTAGAGCGATTTTTTCACCGTACTACATTGCCAAGTCCTTGAGTTGAACTGTGCCGGGAGCCAGCATGAGCGATTATAAGAAAACATTGAACTTGCCTCAGACCGCCTTTCCCATGAAAGCCAACCTGGCCCAGCGTGAGCCGGAAACCCTGAAGAAATGGGATGCCATTAACAGCTACGAAGCAATGGTTGAAGCTTCCGGCAGCAAGGGAACCTACGTGCTGCACGATGGCCCTCCCTATGCCAACGGCCACATCCACATGGGCACGGCCCTGAACAAGATTCTCAAGGACATTATTGTTAAATCGCGCAACATGGCGGGTTTTGCCTCGCGTTATGTGCCGGGCTGGGACTGTCACGGCCTACCCATTGAGCACAAGGTTGAGCAGGAACTGAAAGAAAAGAAAAAGACCCTGCCCGCCCATGTGGTGCGCAAGCTCTGCCGCGACTACGCCTCCAAGTGGATTGACGTGCAGCGCAAGGAATTTCGTCGGCTCGGCGTGCTTGGCAACTGGGAAGATCCCTACATGAGCATGCGCCCCGCCTATGAGGCCGCTACCGCTCGCGAGCTTGCCAACTTTGTGGAAACGGGCGGCGTCATGCGCTCCAAAAAGCCCATCTACTGGTGCTGCTCGTGCCATACGGCCCTCGCAGAGGCAGAGGTGGAGTACTACGACCACACGTCCCCTTCCATCTTTGTGCGCTTCCCCTTGCAGGACGATGGCCTGAAAAAGGTTTTCTCCGCTGCGGATCCCGCCCATGCTTATGTGGTCATCTGGACCACCACCCCCTGGACTCTGCCGGACAACATGGCCGTGTGCCTGCACCCCGAGTTCACCTATGTTCTGGTGGAAGTGGACGGCGCGCAATACGTGCTGGCCGAAGAGCTGCTCGCCTCCTGCGCGGAGCAGTTCGGCTGGAGCGAACCCAAAATCCTTGGCCGCGCCAGCGGCGAACAGCTTGAAGGCCTCAAGGCCCGCCACCCCTTCTATGACCGCGTGTCGCCCATCATCCTGGGCCAGCACGTCACCCTTGAAGCTGGCACGGGCTGCGTTCACACAGCTCCCGGCCATGGCCGCGAAGACTACGAAGTGGGCCTCAAATACGGCCTCGAAATCTATTCGCCCATGGATGATGCCGGGCGCTTTTTGCCCACCGTGCAGTTTTTTGCCGGGTTGAATGTTTTTGAAGCCAACCCCAAGGTCATTGAAAAGCTTGAAGAAGTCGGCGCATTGCTGCGTCAGGCCAAGATCAAGCACTCCTATCCGCACTGCTGGCGCTGCAAGCAGCCGGTTATTTTCCGCGCTACCACCCAGTGGTTCATCAGCATGGAAAAGAACGACCTTCGCGGCCGCGCGCTCAAGGCCATTGACGAGCAGGTGCGCTGGATCCCCGCCTGGGGCCGCGAACGCATCCACAACATGATCGAATTCCGGCCTGACTGGTGCATCTCGCGCCAGCGCCAGTGGGGCGTGCCCATCATGGCTCTGCTCTGCGAAGACTGCGGCGAAGCCTGGAACGACCCCAACTGGATGCGCGACATCTGCGACCGCTTTGCCAAGCACCCCACCGGTTGCGACTACTGGTACGAAGCCGAGCTTTCAGAAATCGTGCCGGAAGGCCTTGCCTGCCCGCACTGCGGCGGCAACCACTGGAAGCGCGAAACAGACATCCTTGATGTGTGGTTTGACTCCGGCACCAGCTTTGCCGCAGTGCTGGAACAGCGGCCCGAGCTTGCCTACCCCGCCGACCTGTATCTGGAAGGTTCGGATCAGCACCGGGGCTGGTTCCACAGCTCCCTGCTGGTAAGCGAAGGCACGCGCCAGCGCGCGCCCTACAAGGCTGTGCTCACACATGGCTATGTGGTGGACGGCGAAGGACGCAAGATGTCCAAGTCCATCGGCAACGTCATTGCACCGCAAGAACTCATTGAAAAGTTCGGTGCAGAAATCGTGCGCCTGTGGGTTTCTTCAGTGGAATACCGTGAGGACATCCGCATTTCCGACGAAATTCTTGGCCGCCTTGTGGATGCCTACCGCCGCATCCGCAACACCTGCCGCTTCATCCTTGGCAACCTTGAAGGCCTCGGCAAGGATGACCTGCTGCCGCTGAACGAGTTGATGCCTCTTGACCGCTTTGCCATTGACGCTGCGGCCCGGGTTCATGACCGTGTGCAGCAGGCCTATATGGATTTTGACTTCCACAAGGTCTACCACACCCTTCACAACTACTGCGTGACCGACCTTTCGTCCATGTATCTGGACGTGCTGAAAGACCGCCTCTACGCTTCCGGCCCCGCCAGCGCGGAACGCCGCTCGGCCCAGACCGCCCTGTGGCACATTCTTGGCCTGTTGCTGCGCGACATGGCCCCGGTGCTTTCCTTCACTGCGGAAGAAATCTTTGCGCATCTGCCCGAAGGCCTGCGCGGTGCGGAACCCACGGTATTTGCCCTGCAGCCCATTGATTCTGCCCCCCTTCTGCTTGACGAAGGCACGCGCGACGACTGGAACGTGCTCACCGCCGTGCGCGGGGCCGTGACCAAGGCCATTGAACCCATGCGGCGCGACGGTGTTATCGGCCACTCGCTCGACACCCGCGTGACTCTCTTTGTGGCAGACGAACTGCGTCAGCGCCTTGAAGGCCTGAACACAGACCTGCGCGCCTTCTGCATTGTTTCGCAAATCGCCCTGCAACCCCTTGAAAGCGCACCGCAAGGCGCGTACTGCGATGAAGAAATCGCCGGGCTTGCCATTGGCGTGGAAAAGGCTCACGGCGAAAAGTGCGAACGTTGCTGGATTTACAGCACGGAACTTGGCACCGATGCGGAGCATCCCACGCTCTGCCCCCGCTGCACCGCCGTTATCAAGGCCATGGAAGCGTAACAGGAATGCCAAGGCGTTATCGCATACTCGGCATTGCGGCCATTGTCGCCCTTGTTCTTGATCAGGCGAGCAAGTGGGCTGTCATGCAGTTCATACCCGAGCACAGACCCATCACGGTCATTGCCGGGCTGTTTGATCTGGTCAACATCCGCAATCGCGGCGCGGCCTTTGGTTTTTTGAACCGGTCCGACATTGAGTGGCAGTTCTGGCTTTTTCTCGCTGCCACGGTTGTGGCCGTTTGGGCCATTGTCATGCTGGTGCGCAGCTCGGATGAAGATCCCTGGCTGTTCGCGGCCCTTGGGCTTGTGATGGGGGGCGCGCTTGGCAATCTGGTTGACCGTGTGCGCTTTCGCGCCGTGGTGGACTTTCTGGATGTCTATTGGGGCGACTGGCACTGGCCAGCCTTCAATATAGCCGACTCGGCCATATTTGTGGGCGCGGTGCTGGCCTGCCTGATTCTCTGGCGCAAGCCCCAGGCTGTCGCCAGCGACAAAGGCGGCAAACCAACCCCCGGCAAGGGAGGAACCGCATGATTTTTCATTGGTGGCATGTGCTTGTGGTAATGTTCCCCATGATCCCGACATTGTGGAGCATTCTGCACATATGGGGACATGAGTTTGAAACCCCGCAACAGCGCGCCCTGTGGCTTGTGCTGGTAGTTTTTCTGCCATGTGTGGGGGGAATCATCTATATTTTCACCGGACGAAAAAAAGTTCTGGGAAAAGTGCAAAATTGAAAGAGGGTACTATGCGCACACTCCGTACTATGTACATCCTGACTCTGGCTTGCGCGGCGCTGCCTTTGAGCGGCTGCATGGGCGGCAGCACCAGCAGCGGCAATGGCAGCATCTCACTGGAACAGCAGGTGCAGCAGCAAGACGTTCAGTTGCGTCAGTTGCAGCCTGCTCAGGCTGATGCCTGGAGCCAGATTCAAACGCTGCGGCAGGAAGTCAACACACTCAAGGGCCAGCTTGATGACCTGCAGAACGCAGGCGGCGCCAAAGCCCTGGTGGGCCGTGTGAGAGCGCACGATGAAGCTCTGCGTCAGGTGGAGCGCAGCATGGCGCTGAACCTGAACCTCGGTGACCCCATGACCAGCGGCGGTAGTTCTGCCCCCTCTGTGCAGGCGGCTCCTCAGGCAGCTCCTCAGTTTGCCCCCCAGGCGGCGCCTGCTTTCAGCCAGCCTGGCTATGGCCAGCCTTCCTACGGGCAGGCAGCGGCAGGCGGCATGGCTGCTGGTTCCGTAGGCTACGCAGCGGCCTCCGCCGCTGGCGATCAGGGCGCGGCAGCAGCCCAGCCTCAGACCGTCATCAATCCCAGTTCCAGCACTTGGGGCCAACCCAGCCCCCAGCCCGAGCCGCAGGTTCAGGCTCCCAAAAAGGACATTTCGCTGGCGCTGTTTGATGCTGGCGTTAACGCCTACCAATCCCGCAAGTACGATGAAGCGCAGCGTTCTTTCAATGACTTTTTGAAAAACTACAAAGACCACAGCCAGGCTCCCGAGGCCCAGTATTATCTGGCCGAGTGCTACTTCCAGCGCAACCAGTTTGCCGATGCGGCCCTGGCGTATGATGCTGTTATCAAAAAGTATCCTTCTTCTTCCAGCGCGCCCGGCGCGTACCTCAAGCAGGGTATCAGCTTCAGCAAGCTCAATCAGTCTGCTGCTGCCAAAGCCCGTCTGGAAGAGCTGATCAAGAAATATCCCAACTCGCCAGAAGCTGCGCGGGCCAAGACGTTT
The DNA here is from genome assembly GCF_053570625.1 of Desulfovibrio faecalis. Lineage (NCBI taxonomy): Bacteria > Pseudomonadati > Thermodesulfobacteriota > Desulfovibrionia > Desulfovibrionales > Desulfovibrionaceae > Desulfovibrio > Desulfovibrio faecalis. The sequence goes on along the minus strand of NZ_JBRBQR010000001.1, from coordinate 1,109,103 downwards.
CTGAAAACCAACAAGTAAGTATCCCGGCTCCGCCGCGCCCTCGCGCGGCGGAGTTTTTACTGCATTTGACCTTTGACCATTCACTGCAAAGGTTCTAAACGCATAAATTAAACCGCGCCGCGCGCAAAGGGGACGGGCATGAGCAACGAAAAGCCCGAAGCCGCAGTTTACAAGCAGATCAGTACGGAAATGCGCCAGGGTCTGAGAGAGATTTTTGAGCGCATCTCCACTGCCTCCAAAGGCCAGCCCCTGCCCCCCCCAAATCCAGATGCGCTATTTCTGGAAGCATCAAGCCAGCTTGATGAAGTGCTGAAAGACACAGAAAGCGCCACCATGACCATCATGGAAATCGTGGAGCGGCATCTGGATCTTCAGGAACAGAATGCGGCGCATCTGGCAGGATTGCTTAGCGGCGGTGCGGATGCGGCCCCCATTACCGAGCTGGAAGCAAACAACAAGCTTCTTGGGGATGACCTCACTTCAGTGCTGACCGCCCTGAGCTTTCAGGACATTACAGGTCAGCGCATCAAAAAGGTCGTGTCTGCCCTGAACCAGATTGAGGCAATGGTGGTGGAACTCTATGTTTCCACGGGCCTTATTCTGGACGCGGCGGAAAAAGACCCCAGCAAGAACGTTCAGGAATTGCAGAATGAAGCACGTCAGGCGGTCAAGGAATTCAATCAGGGGCGTAGTGAACTTAAAGGGCCTGACAAGGCTGGCGCTTCACAGGGCGCTATTGACGACATGCTTTCCCAATTGGGCCTCTAGACGGATATCTTGCTAAACACTTTCGGCTATTGAATGAGGGCGTCGCAAAACGCCCTTTTTTTGCGTCCAGCGCCGCGTTGCAGCCTTTTGCTGTTTCTTCAGGCGCATAGGGTTCAGCCGTAAGTGAACATACTTAACGCACATAGGCACATAGCATCGCTGACAAAGATTCATCTGGGAGAGGAGCCTTACTTGGCAGAGCTGCCACTGCACCCAGGCTAACTACCTGGGTTGGTTTGTTTTGCAACGCATAAAGGCCCCTTGCGGGGCCTTTATGCGGTACAGAAAACCTGTGGCGGGAGTGAGCTTACTTCTGCTTGGCGGCTTCGCGAGCGCTGGCAGCCATGTGGCAGGGACGGCAGCCCTTGAACTTGGCGCCGTACTTGGCGGGATTTTCCTGAGCCTTCTGCGAGTGGCAGCCGTAGCAGGAACGGTCGCCATTCTTGGAGTGGAAGGCCATGAACATGCTCATGGGGTCACGTTCGCGCGCACCAGGGGTGGCGTGGCATTCGGTACAGGCTACGTAGCGGCTGTCGCTGCCCACTTCGTGGTGGCAGTGCATGCAGTTGATGCCTTTGTGCGCCGTGTGGGGGAACATGACGCTCATACGCGGAGATGTTCCACCAGGAATTTCAATAGGCTTTTTAATGGCCTGCGACATTTCCTTGATATCACGCGCCTGCGCTTCGCCAACCCACGCGAGGCTCAACGCAAGCAGCAACAAGGTCACATATTTCATCAGCTATTCCTCCTACTGGGTTCGTAAAGCGCAGGAGCAAGCCCCGGCGCACCACAGGCGGCTGAAAAACCGCCGTCAACACCACTCTCCGCAGCGGTTGTTCTACCCTAATAATGCCTGCATGTGCAATAATTAAACACTGCTACATCAGGTGCATTTAAACGGTTCAACAAACCGACTCAGCAATCCCTGACAGTCAGACTGCCAGCAATAAATTTTGGTTCTTCGTCGTTTGATGTGGAATTCATGAAGCCACTACGACCTGAATCGGGGCCGCAATCAGGTAGACCATGGTGATGAAGTTCTCCACGTTCCGGTATCCTCGGGCCCTGGCCCTTGCCGCCTGGAACAGGCCATTGAAGCCTTCGAGCCTCGCATTGGTGTGCAAGGAATGCCAACGATGAAGGATTCGCGGCAAATGCCTCTCAAAGCTGGCCAATGCTCCGCGCACGGGTTCCAATAGCGGGCAGTCGGCCGCGTACTCGGCGGCATGCTTGAGAAAATGGGTTATGCGCCACTTGGCGGCCTGCTTCGATTCGGCCCGTCGAACCCAGCGCAGAAGTTCTTTGACACGGTAGGCCTTGGCGGTAGCGAAGCCCTGCTCGACGAGTTCCAGGAGAGCACTCTCCTGATTCTGCGTGCGTATTGTCTCGGCGCCCTTGAGTACGGCCCAACGGGTGTGGTCCGGCAGCTTTGACTGCCTGGCCTCAAGCTTTCTGACGTCATCGACGGCCTTGGTGAAGAGTTGGACGACATGAAACCAGTCGACTGTCACCGAGGCAGACTTGAACTTCTGTTCGACGGCGGAGAGGAACGCAGGCGACATGTCGCAAACTACCTCGACGATGTTTTCAGGACAGCCTTCATGGGCTTCAATGAACGCGCAGAACTGAGTCAGGCATTCCTTGCCCTTACCTGGAGTCGCGAAGATCACGGGCCTGTCGGAACGATCCAGGTCAATGAAGACGGTGATGTAATTGTGCCCACGCTTGGACGCGGTCTCATCCAGACCGATGGCCTTGATGTCTTTCAAGTTCAGCGCATTGATGGCTTTGGCCACATAGTGATGGACGATGCGCCACAGGCGGGTATCCGTGACCTCGACATGACGCGCTACGGCATTGACCGGCATCTCTCGAACGAGGCTCATGACAACCTGCTCAAAAAGCAGGGTAAACCGGCTGCCTTCCCTGGCCCATGGGGCTTCGACGCGTCGGATTCCATGTTCCGGGCAATTGATCCTCGGCAGTCGGGCTGTGAGGTAACAGTGATGCTGGAAGAAGTTGAGATGCCGCCACGTGAATTCCTTGAAGTCGTGAGCCTTGCACGCGGCTCCGCACTCGGGACACGGATACAGCGCTCCGCGGTCGGCACCGATCTCCAGGTGGAGCTTGGTTGGCGTATGGTCGGTATCAAGACGTTGGCTCATAACTTTCCAGGGCGGCGTGAGGCCGAGGCCCAAGGCAAAGATTTCTTCAGCTTGCATGGCAGTCCTCCTAAAGGAGGGCTATCCAAACTGATTGAGGTCGGTCAATTCCACATCAAACGACGAAGAACCTAAATTTTGTGGCAAAGGCAGCTTCAAAAAACGGCTTTTGTACGTGCCGCAAGCTGCCGCTAAAACATGTTCCAGAATGAGGGTCTGACTGGTTTCAGCTTTTTACGTGCCGCCACCATATCCAGATGCATCATGCCAAGCGCCAGCGCATCCAGATTGGGAACAAACTCGCGCTCGCGCAGATCCACTGCCGGGCAGTACGACTTGCACTTGGTGCACCAATCCAGCCGCTCACCGTGAGCAGTGCCGCTTTCTCGCAGCAATTCCATCACCCCGCTGCCTTCCTCGCCGCATGCAGGGCATGCGCCACGGCGGAATTTCCAGTCCGCGCCGCACACGCCGCAGTGCAGGTGCTTTTTACCGCCGCCGCCCGCGAGAAAAGCATTTTTTTCATCAATGCTGGGTTTATCCATCCATCCAATGGTGGGCAGTGCGCCGCACACAGGGCAATAGCCCTGCCGCCACACATCGCCGGCTTCCCAAGGGGTGTCACCCTCTGCGGCCACGGCCTGGGCGGTCATGCCTCGCAAAATCGGCGCAACGATGAACCCGGTCACAAAGTCCAGCACCAAGGGGTCAAGGCCCATTTTTTCAGCCAAAGCCGCCAGGGCATCCCTGTCGCCCGAGGCAGCGGCGCAAACCAGCTCTTCTGCTCGCTGGGCTTCAGCTCCATCAGATTTCAGAAAAAAATCCGTGAGCTTGGCCTTGTGGGGAACGACGGCGTCCATGCGGCACAGCATGGGCAGCAGCTTTTCTGCGCAAATACGCACCGCTGGGGCCACGCCCGCAAAGGGAGCTCCGGCAAGCATTGAAACACCCTGTTCCATCCGCTGCGGCTCAGCCTGCGGCAGTGACAAGCCCTCTTTTTTAAGGCATTCGGCCACGGCATCACCAAGCTCTTCCTGGGCGGTGAGCAGCGGTTCAAACGACCGCAGCACAGGGGCCAATACCGGACGCCACGAGATAACTTCTTCAAGGGTTTGGGCAACGGTTTGCCTTTTAACAGCCATTGATACTCCGTATGCCGAGGGTACTCCCGGCTGATTTCCCAAACGATGCAACACTGAGGATGTCTGCCCTCAATGTTTTCAGAATGCTCATTCCGGCATTTCGCAGTGCAGGTGCAAGCGGTGCTGTCATTTCCGAGTACCGATCTGGTACCGGGCTGACAGACCTTTACCTTGCCTTGGCAAACACGAGTTCAAGGAGCCCCCGCGCAATTCAAGGAGAGCCTGCGCCAACCGGTTGAGGCAAAAACCAGGGGCCGCTCCAGCAACATTCACGCCGCAACAAGGCAAACGTGCTTACTGGTATTATACCCTGATGGTGAACCAAAGCGAAGGATTTGCCAAGCCCCCGCAGTGCTTTTCTACCCCCGCAGCCATACGACTGCGGGGGTAGAGGGGATAAGGCCTTACATGAAGGCCGCGTGTTCGTAGTAGTGTTCTTTTTCTTCGGCCAGCAGGTAGATGACGCTCACATCTTCTACATCAGCCAGAAAAGCCTTGGGGAAGGTCTTTTTGACTATTTCAAGCCGCTTTTTGGCCATGGGCAGGATTTCCTCCCTTTCGCCAAAAGCCATTGTGCCCGTGGGGCACGTCTTGACGCAAATGGGCAGCATGCCCGCAGTGACGCGGTCAATGCACATGTCGCACTTGGTCAGGCACTTGGTCTTGGGATCCAGCCGGGGGATGTTGTAGGGGCAGGCGTCAATAACGGCCTGCGCATCCTCGGGGCTCAGCTTGGCGCTTTTGTCCGTGGCTATCACCATACCCGTTTTGGGATCCTTGATGATGGCGCCGGGCACGGCCATGTCGGCCACTTCCTTGCAAATGGGCGTAAGGCAGTGGCGGCACTGGTCGGGAAAGAAGTTCCACACGACGGTGCCGTCAGGCTTCATACGCTCGCGAAAACGAACAATCTTGAGGTTGTTGGGGTTCAGATCCGGCGGATTCTGATGAGTGCCGCGCTGCTTGGTCTCATTGGCAGGCAGGTCATGCCATTCCTTACAGGCCAACTGGCAGCCCCGGCATGCCGTGCACCGAGTGGTGTCGATCAAAAAAGTCTTCGGCATAGCAATGCTCCTTGGCGGGCGCGCTCCATCAAGGAGCACGCCCGGCTCGTTAGCCTATTTCGGTCAGCTTGTCGGCCTTACGCAGATTGACGCAGCAGGCCTTGGATTCAGGAATGGTGGTGTTGGGGTCATACGCACCAACGGTCAGCCGGTTGGTGGAGTCGCCGCACTTGGGCGTTGTCCAGCCAAAGGCAAAGGGCATACCCACAAGGTGGATCGTTCTGCCCATAACCGTAAAGGGACGAATGCGCACCGTCACCATGGCGATGGCCTCGCAGGTACCGCGAATGCTTTCAAGAAGGACGCCATCGCCGTTCTTGATGCCCTTTTCCTTGGCCAGCTCTGGACTCATTTCCACATAGAGCTGAGGCTCGGTTTCAAGCAGGTTGGGCACATTGCGCGTTTCGCCGCCGCCGCACCAGTGTTCGGTGAGGCTGTAGGTGGTCAGCACATAGGGGTAGTTGGGGTCAGCGGGCGCGGCGATCTTGTCCATATCGGAGGTATGGAACTTGTACACCGGGCTGCTCAACTGCCTTGAGAACGGATGGCTGGCCAGAGGCGTTTCCGCAGGTTCGTAGTGTTCGGGGAAGGGGCCGTCAGCTGGGCCAGCGGCGAAGAACTGGGAGTGACCGTCCTTCACCATGATGAAGGGCAGCTTGCCGCCCTCATTGGCCATGGGCGGCCAGGGGCCGTCGGGGACGTCGCCCACCCACTTGGTGCCGTCCCATTCAATAACCGCACGCTTGGGATTGAACGGCTTGCCGTTCACATCCACAGAAGCGCGGTTATACAGAATGCGGCGGTTCACCGGCCAGCACCACGACCAGTTGGGGAACAGGCCGATATTGGCCTGCATGGGCGTCTGACTGGTATTACGGCGTTTGGACTTGTTGCCATCTTCTTCTGTCCAGCTGCCTGTGTAAATCCAGTTGAGCGACGAGGTCGTACCGTCGTCCTTCAGCGCCGCGAAGGCAGGCACAAGCTGACCGCGCTTGTACTGCTTGTCGCCCACCTTGGTATCGGCCCAGAAGAAACCGTTGATGCGGCGCGCCCAGTCAGAAGCGTCGTACTTGTCCGGCCAATTCATCTTGAGGATGGGCTCGGGCAAGACGCCGCCTTCGGCCTTGTAGAGATCGCGTATCTGGTTGAACAGGGGCACAACAATGTCTGCAAAGTTGCGTGCTTCGCCGCCGGGCTTAACGCCCTGATCGAACCACTGCAACCAGCGGCCGCTGTTGCTGATAGTGCCTTCCTTTTCAATGCGGTGAGCCGAGGGCAAAAGGAACACTTCGGTCTTGCAGGCCTTGGGGTCCACACCGGGACGCTTCCAGTTGTCCGTGGTTTCCGAATTGTGCAGCTCAGAACACACGAGCCAGTCCAGCTTGTCCAGAGCGGCCCGCATCTTGTTGGTGTTGGGGAAGCTGTTCATGGGGTTCACGCCAAAGATGAAACCGCCGCGCATTTTGCCCTGATAGACTTTATCCATGGCAAACATGTATGAGCAGTCTTCGTTCGGCTCCAGCTTGGCCAGCAGGTCATAGCAGAAGTCGTTTTCAGGCGTGGCTTCATCACCAAACCAGCCCTTGAGCAGGCTGGCGATATACTTGGGCCTGTTGCTCCACCAGTTGGCGCTGTTGGGCAGCTTGGTGACAGGGGTGTTGGCCTTGTTGTAGTCGGTCAGGGTCTGCCACGGGGCGCGAGGGGTGCCGTGGTAGCCGGGCAGGTTGTTGTACAGCAGGGCATGGTCGGTGGAACCCTGCACATTGGGCTCGCCGCGCAGGGCGTTGATGCCGCCGCCAGCCACGCCGATATTGCCCAGCAAAAGCTGGATCAGCGAGGAAAGACGAATGTTCTGCACGCCCACGGTGTGCTGTGTCCAGCCCAGAGCGTACATGATGGTGCCAGCCTTGTCGGGGCCGCCAGTGGCGCAGAAGGCCTTGTAGACCTTGAGCAGATTTTCCTGCGAAACGCCCGTAACGTCAGAAACGTTTTTAAGCGTGTAGCGGGAATAGTGCTGGCGCATCATGTTGATGACGCAGCGCTCGTTCTGGAAGGTGGGATCGACCACAGGCTTGCCGTCAGGCCCCATTTCCAGCGCCCATGTCTTTTTGTCGTATGTGCGCGTGACCGGATCATAGCCGCTGAAAAGGCCGTCGTTGAAAGCATAATCCTTGCCCACCACAAAGGCGGCATGGGTGTACTTTTCAACATATTCCTTGAAGTACAGCTTGTTTTCCAGAATGTAGTTGACCATGCCGCCCAGGAAGGGAATATCCGTTCCCGAGCGCAGAGGCACGTGGAAGTCGCAACGGGCGGACGTGCGCGAGAACTTGGGGTCAACGTGCATAAGCACGGCCCCGTTGTCCTTGGCCCGCATGACCCACTTAAAGGCGACAGGATGATGTTCAGCGGCATTGCTGCCGATAATAAGCACTGCATCGCTATTCTTGATATCGATCCAGTGGTTCGTCATAGCACCGCGTCCGAACGACTCTGCCAGAGCCGCAACAGTGGGGCTGTGTCAGACCCGTGCCTGGTGGTCCATATGGACAACACCCAGGCCGCGTATTGCTTGGTGAATGACAGCGCATTCTTCGTTGGAGGCGTGCGAGGTACCCATCCAGAAGATGGAATCAAGACGGTTGACCGTCTGCCCCTTGGCATTCTTGAGAATAAAATCCTTGTCGCGGGTGTCTTTAACCCGGCGGGCGATCTGGGCCAAAGTCCAGTCCCAGTCTTTTTCCACCCAGTGATCACTGTTGGGCGCGCGGTAAAGCGGCTTCTTCAGGCGGTGGTCATTGGTGTACATGCTGAAGAGCGCCGCGCCCTTGGCGCAGAGCGCACCTTCGTTAACGGGAAAGTCCGGGTCGCCCTCTGTGGAAACGAGCTTGCCGTCACGCACATAGGCTATGACCTGACAGCAGACCGAACAGAAGGGGCAGACGCTGATGACTTCCTTGGCGCCTTCTATCTTGAGTTTTACGGCGTAAGCCTGGGCCTCGCCCAGGTCGAAGCCCAGCTGCCCCAATGTGAGGCAGAGAACTCCTGCACCGACGCCCTTGAGGAAGCTCCTCCGGGTGCTTTTCATGATGACACTCCTTTTTTAGGCCAATCACGCAACGCAAGGTCAGAACTCCTGCGTTGAACAAGACGCCTCTGAACTGCGTCAATTAACAAGATGGAGATTTGTTTTCACCATAGTTGAAAAAACGTGATATCGCAAGATACTTACATTTTTTTAAAGAGAACCGACCCTATTTGTGACCATTTTCCCAATGATATAATTTTGCATGCCATTTCATGGAGATGGAACACTATAATTGATAGAATTGCACACACAAACAGCATAAACTGGGCGATATTTTTTCTCTTGCTACCCCTGAAATAATTATACTTTTTTCTTAAAAAATTACGTCCACTCCTCGCTTATTGGTGATTCTATCGCACTAAAAAAGGCCCCGAAAAAAATTTCGGAGCCTCCGCAAAAAGGCGTGTCCGCCTTTGCACAAGATTCAGAATTATTTACCGAACCAGCACTTGGGATAGGTGCAGGTGTGGCATGCCAGGCAGTAACCGCCCTCACCCATGCGGGCAGCCTCGGCGCGGGTCAGGCCACGGCCTGCCAGCATGCGCGGCAACGCCAGATCAAGGAAGGTTGTTTTAAAATACAGAGCGCAGGCGGGCACGCCCAGCACCTGCATATCACCCTGCGGGCCGGGGATGCGGCCCATGAGGCTCATGGTGCCGGGCAGGATGGGCACGCCGTGCAGCACGTCTGTCAGGCCTGCTTCCACAAGTGCCTGACGGGTCACATCGTCCGGGTCAACGGAAAGCCCGCCCGTGGTGATCAGCAGATCCGCCCCGGCCTCGCGCATGGCGGCCACGGAGGCCTGCATCATGGCTTTGTCGTCCGGTACGATGTCGGTACGCACCACGGTGCAGTCCAGCATGCTGACCTTGGCGGTGATGACAGGGATGAACTTGTCTTCAATAATCCCCTGAAAAACTTCGGTTCCGGTCACAAGGATGCCCACGCGGGCCTTGCGCAGAGGCAACACGCGGAACAAAGGCCCGCCTTCCAGCGCTTCCAGCGCCTGGCCAAGCCGCTCGCGCGTAATGTGGAGCGGGATGGCGCGGGTGCCGCAAAGCGGGCCGCCCTGCTTGACCAGGGTTCCATCCTGACGTGATGCCACCATGACCTCAGGTACCAGATTGAACCGCGTCATGCGCTCCACATCCACGCAGAAAAGTCCGTTACAGGCGGCCTTGAAGTCAATTTTGCCTTCATGGGGCGGCAGTTCGTAGGTAACGCCTTCGCCAGCCATGCGGCGCGCAAAAATTTCCGCCACTTCATTTTCATGCACCAAGGCACGGGGATCATCAGGGGATACCTGCGCGCTGGCTGGGGCATCATCTGTAATGGCCACATGGAAGCGGCCCATCTGCTGCAAGCGGCAGATATCGCCCACAGAAATGCGCTGCCCGGCCTTGAATTCCGGCCCTTTGAACTGGCCGGGATCAATACGGGTCATGTCGTGGGCCACGGTTTTGCCCACGGCTTCTTCCACAGGCACAACACGAACGCCCGTTGCGGCCTTGTGGCGCTCTGCGGCAAGGGCCTGACAGTCTTCCTTAAGCTCGCGCCGCGCCAGCACATAAGGGGCCTCGCCCTGACAGCCACGGCACACGGGACCGTCTTCCACCGGGTAGGCCTCGCCGCACACGGGGCAGCACAGAATGCGCGTCATGTGCTTGTGGCCCATAAACCGCCGCTTAACGGTGATGGGCTCCACCTTGCAGATGCTGTCGCCTGCGGCTTCAATTTCTGATTCCAGCAGGGCGATATCCTGATCTTTTTTGGCCTTTTCCTTAAAGAACCAGGCCTTGAGTTCGGGATAGGCAGCCATCTTCACCGGATCCAGGCTCACGCGCACGCCCTCGCCAGTGTGCTTGTCAAACAGCGATACAGCGTAGCGGCCCAGATTGTGAATCTTCATCCAGTTGTTGCCTATGCTGCACAGGGTGAGCAACTGCACCGCGTCAGGCAGGCACTTGCCCGATTCCACCACGGCCTCAAACAGCGTGCCCTCGGGCAGATGGCGCTTGGCAAGCTCCACCATATAGCCGCCCACAAGCAGGCCCGGTGCGGCATAGCCGTGAAAATTCTCAGCAAGGCGATGAAATTCCTTAAACGTATAAGCCCCAATATCCATGTTCACTCCAAATCACCGCAGCGGGCCGAATAAAGCCATTGCTCCGGCAGTGTTTTCACGCGCGTTTTCTCCGCTCGCCCGGGCAGACGCGCAACCGCGCCGGGTAGCAAATATTGGTTGGCGGTAGATCAGCTTCCGCCGGATAATCACGATTACTTAGATGACCGTGAACTGGTAGAGAGAGACTAATGGGAAGCGCTCAGAATATCCAGCGCCCTTTGCAGGTCATCGGGGCGGTTCAGATTGAAAAACGGACGGGCTTCTTCCGGGCCATAGGGCAAACGGCACTGCCGCTCCAGCGGCACAACCCTGTTGAGCCTGCCGCCGTGAAAGGCCAGCGAATCTTCAAACCAGGGCAGCGCCGCTGTTTCGTATACCGCAGAAAGAGCCTCGGGTCTGCCGCTGACCGCATCCATATAGAGCGTGGCAAGGGTATCTGCCGGGGCAGCATTGCGGGCGGCAAGCAAGTTGCGCAAGGTGGGCGCATCCATAAAAGGCATGTCGCAAGAAAGCACCAGCACGGCAGAAAATCCCTGCGCCTGCGCCGTGCGCAGGGCCGCGACCACCCCCGCTACGGGGCCGCAGTCATTTTTTTCATCAAAAATACACTGATACCCGGCTCGGGAAAGCCCCGGCCTGCACGACACCCAGCACTGCGGCAGCAAGGCGGTCAGCAGCGTGTGCGTACGGGCCAGCAGATCGGGATTGTCCGAACCGTAGACCCGCAGCAGCGCCTTGTCGCGGCCCATACGAAAGGAAAGCCCCCCCGCCAGCACCACGCCCGCCACGCGCCCCCGCAATGTATCCATCATGCCTCCTGCCCGACCTGTTGTTCCGCCCTATGATGCTGCGTGGTTGTGTTCTGCGCACGAAGGACAATTCTTTGGGGGGCTGAAACCTTGGCCTTTTTGCACCCCGCGCTCCCCTATGATAGGGTTTGGCGATGATGCACCAACAGCCCCCTGTACCGCAAGCATGCATGAGCGAGTCGGAAATCGTTGATTTCCGCTCTGCACCAGTGCAGCGCAGGGCCGCCAGCCTTGCCGCGCACTGTGCATCTGAAATGGAACTCATTGAAAAAACTTTTATCTTTGTACGCGACAGCATTGCTCACTCGGTGGACTGCGGCGGCACTGCCGTTACGTGCAGCGCATCGGAAGTACTGCAAGTGGGCCAGGGCCTGTGTTATGCCAAGGCGCATCTTCTGGCGGCATTGCTGCGCGCCAACGGCATCGCCGCAGGATTTTGCTACCAGTTGCTGGGCTTTGAAGATGAGCACGATCCCCACCGGGTACTGCACGGCCTCAACGCCGTATGGATCAGCGAGCGGCAGATCTGGCGGCGGTTGGACGCGCGGGGCAACAAGCCCGGCGTTGACGCGCAGTTCTTGCCAAACGGCCCGGAGCAACTGGCTTTTACCGTGCATCCGCAGTGCGGCGAGGAGGACTATCCCCATATTTTTGCGGAGCCGGACCCCGGCGTGATTCTGGCCCTGCGCGGTTACAGCACTATGGCCCAACTGCTGCCCCGCCTGCCGCAGCAGCTTGCCCGCCCTGTTTGATCCCGCCCCAGTGCATGCTGCCTCCCTGTGTGCAGCGTCCCGGCATCCCTGTTCCATACTGCAACTACGTCAGCGGCTTGCGGCCAATCAGCCCCCGAGGCACGTTGTGCCGCAGGCCAGCATCTGCTATGCTCTGCCCCGCCGCAGGTCAAAGGCCTCGGCGCGAAAGCCTTCCCGGCAACGGCCCGCCACGCGGGCAACACAGCCGCAACGGAGAACGCATGGGTCAGGACATTTTCGACCTTATTATAGTGCTTATACTGGTATTTTTTGGCACACGGGGCTTTATCCACGGTTTTGTGGGCGAAGTAGCCGGGCTTATTTCGCTGCTGGGCGGCTTCTGGGCCGCGCACCATTACCACCCGCTGCTTGCGCCGCGCCTCACGCTTATCACCGATCCCTCATGGCGCATCATTGCGGCATACGTGCTCATTTTTCTGGGTGTCATCATTTCAGTGGCCATCCTTGCGCGCATCCTGCAAAAAATACTTTCTTTCTCTTTTGTTTCGTGGGCAGACAAACTGGCTGGCGGCATGCTTGGTCTTGCCAAGGGCGTCCTGCTCTGCTCTCTGGCCCTGCTGTTTCTGCAAAAATTTTTCGCGGGCGCGCCCTTTATGCAGCACTCGCGCGCACTGCCCTACTTCAACGCGCTCATGACCCAGGTACACGGCTGGCTGCCGCCTGACCTCACCGCCCGCCTGGGCATTTAACTGCCAGAATTACCAAGGAAACACGCCATCATGGAAAAGACCGCCCTCGAAGAATTGCAGCTCATCATCGACAAGCTCACCGCTCCCGACGGCTGCCCCTGGGACAAGGAGCAGACCCCTGAAAGCCTTGCCGAATACGTCATTGAAGAAAGCCATGAGCTTGTGAGCGCCATCCGCTCCGGCAATGTGGCCGACATCCGCGAAGAACTGGGCGATGTGGCCTTTTTGCTGCTCTTTGTGGCGCGCCTGTATGAAAAGCAGGGGCAGTTCAACCTCGACGATGCCCTCAACAACAACAGGGCCAAGATGATCCGCCGCCACCCCCACGTGTTCAGCAACACGGTTTTTGACAGCCTTGAAGAACAGCTCAAAGCCTGGGAAAAAATCAAGCGCGCCGAGCATACTGATGACGAAGGCAAGCCCAAGGGCCTGTTTGACAGCCTGCCCGAAAGCCTGCCCCCGCTTGCCAAGGCCTACCGCATCAACTCCAAGGCGGCCCGCGTGGGCTTTACCTGGCAGGAAGATGAAGAGGTGGAGCAGCAGGTGGAAGCCGAGTGGCTGGAGTGGCTGGACGCCTCCGCTGGCGGCGATCATGATGCCCAGAAGCACGAACTGGGCGATTTGCTGTTCAGCATTGCAGAGCTTGGCCGCCGCAAGGGCATCAAGGCCAGCGAAGCTCTGGACTACGCCAACCGACGCTTCCTCAAACGCTTTGCCCGCATGGAAGAAATCGCCCGCGAGAAGAATCTTGATTTTTCGGCCCTGACCCTTGATGAAAAGGACGAGCTGTGGAACACAGCCAAGGCCGAGGAAACTGCGGCAAAGGCCTGACGGTCGCAACTATGCGTGCCCAGCCATTGCGAAAAACCCTGAGGCGGCCTGCTCCGCTGACCGCCGGAATTGCGACCCGATTGCCCCTGCTGGCCCTGCTTGTGGCGGCTCTGGTGGTCGGCCTATGCCTCGCGGCCTGCACAAAGCACAGCGGCACGGCAACCTCCCTGCGCCGCGAGCAACCAACTGGGAACGCATCCCTGCTGCCACGCGCCGATCCGGGGTATCTGCAATGGATTGAGCGCCAGTCCATGCTCGGCTCCACCCAGGAACTGACAGGGCAGGTTTCCGGCACGGATCTTATCTGGCGCAACAGCGCCTCGGCACGGCGTGTGCCCCTGCTGCTCACCGCTGCGCCCAACTGGTTTGACGTGAACCCGCACAGCCTTGGCGCGGGGCAGCCAGCCCTACGGGCGCTGGCCCAACCCGGCGTGGACGCCTTTTGGGCGCAAGCGGGCTTTGGCGGACTTTTCCTGGCTCCTTTGGGCGAAAAAGGCGACATCTGGAGCGCCCATGCTGCTTCCGCGCTGCCTGACGCCGCATCTGAGGCGGGCGACAACGTCACCGCCCTGCGGCCAGACCCATCACTGGGCACCGGCGAGGATTTTTCGAGGCTGACTACAAAGCTTGATCAGGCGCAGATGCAGATGGGCGGAGAACTCCCCCCAGCCGCTACGGGGCTGGGGCCGGATTTTATCCTTCAGGCACGCCGGGCCTCGCGCTTTGACGGCCTGTATGCCATGATGTCTGTGCCGCAGAAAGACTGGGATATTTTGCCCGCCACCGCTGGCGAATGGGACTGCCTGCCCCTGCGCCAGACCGCTGTGGCGGAATTGCGCAAACGTGGAGTCGTTCCTGATCAGTTGCGGCGCGACACCCTTGACTGGGCAACCCATGGAGGGTGGGCCGTCACCGGCGAAGTGCGCGGCGCGGATGGCCAGGTGCGGCGCTGGGTTTACCGCTACAGCGGCAACGCCCTGCGCCCCGTACTGCTGTGGCAGGATCCTTCCGGTCAAGCTCGGCGGGTATTTTCCGCAGCGGTTATCCAGCACACGGGCTTGCAGCAGCAAACGCTTGCGGGCATCAGGCTGGAGGCCCTCATGGGGCTGGACGCGCAAGTTGAAGGCCAGAGCGGGGGCAGAACAGACCCTTCGACGCTGGTTCCGGGCCTTGAAGCTTTGGAATCCCTGGCGGGCGAGGTGCACCGCTATGGCGGATGGGCCGTGCAGGATGATGTGCTGCCCCCATCACTGACCAAAGCGGTGCTTGCCACAGCCGTGGATTTCAGCCGCGACAGCATCACCCCGGCTGCCGCCGCATATGCCCTGCTGAGCGGCGATGCCGCGCCCCTGAGCGCATTGCTCAAGGCATCGCTTACGGTAGGCGTTGACCACAGCCGCCTTGCGCGTGGACTGCGGGACAGGCAATATGTTGACTGGCGTCCCCTGCTGGATCTGCCGGACGGTCAGACCTTTGTGCGCCGCGCGCAGTCCCTTGCCAAGGGCGCACCAGAAGCCACGGGCTTGCCCGTCACCCAGGCGGAACTGGTCGCTCGCGCCCTTGGGCTTGACGCTGCCAGCGCAGTGCGCCCTGAGCATGCGCAAACCATGGAATCCGCCTGCCTGCTCCTGCTGGGCTGGCGCATTGGCTTACCGGGCCTGACATTTTTAAACCCGCAGGATCTTACGGGCGCGATGGGATTGCCGCAGGGTTCTGGCAAGGGTGCGTCCAGCGCTGGCAGCGTGCCCCTGTGGGGAGCCACAAACCTGCCCGGCGGGCAAAGCCCCGCCACATTGGCCTTTGGCCCGCTGGACATGCAGTGGAGCCGGGAAACAAGTTTTGCCAGACAGATTGCCCACCTGTTGCAAGCCAGACGCGCCACGGGACTTGCCTCTGGCCGCCTTGTGCAGGTGGTGAACGGCCCTGCAGGCTGCGTTGCGACCCTGAGCGCCCTGCCGGGCGGCGGCTACTGGCTGCTGGCTGCCAATTTTTCAGACAGAAAACAACACCTTGCCTGCCCTCTGCCCGCTGGCGCGCAAGGCCCCGCGCGTGATGTGCTGAGCGGCCAGAGCCTGCCCACGGGGCGCGCCGTAGAAATTGACCTCGAAGCCCGTCAGGCGCGACATATCCTGCTTGGCGAGCCGAAAACGCATGAAGGAGCGATGCCATGACCCAGACCAGCGCCCAGAATCCCGAAGACCAGGCTGTCTGTCAGTCCGGGGGCCAGCAGACAAATGCGGAAGGGGCACACGCCCAATCCGAAGCGCAAGCTGCCAAGGCAGTTTCCCAGCCAGCTGCACCGGCTCCCGAACCTGCTGGCGCGGCGCAGGCCGCTGCGAGCGCAGCAGCAACAGCGCCTCAGTCCGAGGGCGGAGCCCCCAGGGCTTCCCGCCCAGTGACGATCTCGGCCAAGGGATTCAGGGGAATGTTCGGCAACTCCGGCAAGGAAGGCAAACCAGCTGCCTCCGCAAAACCGACAGAACCCGCTCCTCAGTCAGCCGCTCCCGGTTTTGCCGACAATATTTTTGATGCCGCCAGCGTTGTTGGGCCGCTTGCCCTCTTGCTCATCATGCTGGCCCAGGCCTGGCCCGCCCTTATGGGGCACAGCCTGTACTGTCCGCGCGAGGCCGCAGGCATTCTGGCCTTTACCCAAACCGCACAGAGCGGCATGTGGCTTGCCCCGGCGGGCGACGGTCTTTCGCAATGGCCCGTGTTTTTCTGGTTTTTGCGGGGCATTGAAGCCCTGCTCACCAAGACCGCGCCGCAGTTTGCCCATCTGCTCTTTCCCCTGGCCGCGATGACCGGAACCCTGATCTGCCTTGTGGCTGTATGGGTTCTTGGCCGCGTTGCAGGGCTGGATCGCCGGGCAGCTCTGGCTGGTGGCATGTTGCTGCTCTGCGCTCCCATTTTTGCGCCGCTCTCCACCTTTACCGGGCCGGAAGCTTTGGCTGCAGCAGTGACCTTGCTTTCCCTTGCCTGTCTTTGCCAGGGCTGGCAGCAGCCGGGCACGACTATCACCCTGCCTCTGGGCTTTACATTGGCCGCATTGGCTGGCCTGACGGGCGGCCTTTTCTATCTGTTGCTGCCAGTGCTTGCCAGCCTGGCCTTTCTGCTCTGGCGTTGCGGATTCCGCCGCGCGCAAAAAGCGGACGGCCTCGTGGGTTTTGTGCTCATGCTGGGCATGATCGGTTGCTGGCTCGCTGTTGTCATGCTCTGGCATCAGCCGGAGGGATACCTCAAGAACCTTGGCACCCAGCTTGTGACCTGGCCCATCACCAAGGCCACATGGTGGAAGCCTCTGGCCTTTGCGGCTCTGGGCCTGCTGCCTTGGCTGGCTGTTATCTGCGGCGTTTCCTGGGCGCGCGTGCTGCGCACCGCACCTGCTGATCTGGCCGCCTCCCGCAAGGAAAAGGCCGGAATGGCCTTTTTGTGGATAGCCCTTGTGTTCGCCTGCCTGCTGAGTATTTTTGCTGCCGACATGGTGGGCGCTGCCGTGTGCACGGCCTGCCTTGCAGCCCTCCTGCTGGGCAAGGCCCTGCTGCGCCTGCCTGTCGCCGGAGCCAAGCTGTTCTACATCATCGCGGCCCTGTGCCTGCTGCACGCCAGCATGGCCCTGGTAGCCGCAGGTTTTGGCTACACGCTTGACTGGCTTGGCAAGTTTTTCCACTTTACGCTTACAGAAAGCCAGCGTACCGCCGTGCTTGGCCTCAAGGCCCTGCCCGTGCTGGGCGGCATCGGCATTGTGGCGGCAATACTGCTTGCCCGTCTGGTGCGCCGTGGCGCACACGGCGGCACCAGCGGTTCGCTCGTGATGTGCGCGGTCATAGCGGTTGTTCTGGCCCAGCCCGCATCCCTCATGCTCATGCCGCAACTGGAAAAAACGCCTGAAGCGCAGATAAAGAGCCTGAGCGCCATCCTGACGCCCGCTCCTGCTGCCCCGGCGGTTCTGGCTCCTGCGGCGACTCCGGCCCCCGCGCCTGAAGCTCCCGTAGCAGCGCCGGCCGAGACCCCCAAACTTGAACCCGCCGCCCCGGCGACCGCGCCTGAATCCGTGCCCGCTGTTCCCGCTGAAAAGCCCGCCCCTGTGCAGGAACCTGCGGCTGCCCCTGCCGCCGCTCAGCCTGCGGGAGCGCCAGCTCCCCAAACAACGGCACCTGCGGCCCCGGCAGCTCCGGCTGAAGTTCCCGCAGCAGCGCCTGCGACCACTCCTGCCGATGCAGCCAAGGAACTTGCCAAGGAAGTGGTCAAGGAAGCCGCCCCCGCTGCACCTGCGGAACCGACCCCTGCGGCGCAACCAGAACAGCCCAAGGGCGCAGCAACTCAGACTCCTGCAAACTAGCTCAACTGCATCAGGTCGGCGCAGATCGCGCTCACAATACCAAGGCCCCTCCCACGAGGGGCCTTTTTCTTTGCATGATGGTTCAAACGCTCCCAATACGGGGGCATACACCAGCGAATGTCCCATCGTGCGGAACGTTTCAGCTTCGCCGCTTTGCCTTCGGTTACAGACAGTGAGGCTGCGGCTCTCAGCCGCAAATAAAAAAGGCCCCGGAATCAACCGGAGCCTTTCATCTATCATTTGTTTGCGCCCGCACAGCGGGCATGGCGCGGAACGCGCCCTATTTGTTTATGGGCGGCACATCGCCACCAGCTTTGAGCATGGTGCCAAGGTGACGCCGGGCAAGGGCAAGCTCGCCTTCTGAAACTTCGGGCATATCCTTGGAGCGCGCGCCGCTCATGTCGTTGCCTTCTTCCACGATGGAAAGAGCGGCTGCCATGCGGCCCATGACGCAGAAAAAGCGCACCGGGTTCCAGTTATGCGCCTGCACCCAGGCAGCGGCATTGGGCGAATAGAGAAAATCCGCCTTGTTGTTGCGCATGATGGGGTGGGCCTCTTCATTGTTGCCCTTGGCCCAGGCCCGGAACTGCGGCAGAAGTTCAAGAAAGTCCAGCAGTTCCTTGTCCGTTACTGGAGGCTGTTTTTCATACACATTAACGCTTGCGCTGGAACTTGGGGCAGGCTGCTCCGCCTTTTTCTTGGCAGCAGGAGCCTGTGCGGCCTCGGCCATGCCGGGGGCAACAACCGTCAGCGGCAGGGCCAGCACCAGTGCCGCAAAAACACCGCAAAGAGATGAAATTTTATTCATTCAATACCGAACCGCGCTAAATTTCGAGAGTCTGTCCATATTATGGTAAGACTCCACATATCGCAGGGTGCCGGTTTTGCCGCGCAAAACCAGCGAATGGGTAACAGCGTACTTGGCACTGTAACGCACGCCTCTCAAAAAATCACCGCCGGAGATACCCGTGGCGGCAAAGAAGCAGTCATCGCTGCGCACCAGATCATGCACCGTGAGCACCTCGCGCGCGTCAATGCCCGCTTCGGTGATGGCTTCTTTTTCCACATACGACTGGGGATCCAGACGGGCCAGAATCTGCCCGCCCATGCCCTTGATGGCGCAGGCAGACAACACGCCCTCGGGGGTGCCGCCCGTACCCATCATGATATCAACCTCGGAACGGGGATCAACAGCCATGAGCGCGCCAGCCACGTCGCCGTCGGTTTGCAGCTGAATGCGCGCGCCAGCCTGGCGGATTTCCGTAATAAGCTTTTCGTGCCGGGGCTTGTCGAGCACAAAGACCACAAGATCCTGAACGCTCTTGCCCATGGCCTTGGCCACGTTGGCCAGATTGACCTTTACCGGCGCATCAAGGTCAACCACATCGCGGGCCTCGCGGGGCACCACCAGCTTCTGCATGTAGTAGCTGGGGCCGGGGTTGAACATGCTGCCGCTCTGCGCAACACCCACCACCGAAATGGCGTTGGGGCGGCCATAGGCCAGCAGATTGGTGCCTTCCACAGGATCAACGGCCACGTCAAGGCTGGGGCCGCAGCCCTTGCCGACCTTTTCGCCGTTAAAGAGCATGGGGGCATTGTCTTTTTCGCCCTCGCCGATAATGACCTTGCCATCAATACTGAGGGTGGCGAAGCTGACGCGCATGGCGTCAACGGCGGCGCCGTCACCGGCTTCCTTGTCTCCCCGACCGAGCCAGCGGGCCGATGCAAGGGCCGCAGCCTCGGTAATGCGAACAATATCCAGAGCCAGATTTTTCTCCGGTGCTTCCGCCATGATATCCTCCACTCAGATCAGCGTTGTGCAACACACTGCTCTTACCCCAGTGCGTTGCGGGCTTCAAGAAAAAACCCCCGCCCTTCGGGGCGGGCCATACGGCAACTCTTTTGCCGCACAGCCCTTTCCCATACATCTTTTTTATACAGCCTATTTATTGGGCAGGCTGAAACGCCCGGCAACGGGCGTCTGCCAGCCGCCGCCAAAGGGCATGCGGCTCATGTAGAGCGACAAAGGCTCCTGACGGCGCTTGAATTCAGCCCTGAACAGCTTGTCGCGCACTTCCATACGCGCAGCCGAAAGCGGGCCGGATTCCGCCTCCGCAGGCTGCAACAGATCTTCAAGAATCGGATCCAGATCCTCATAGGGCAACAGGCTGTCCGAATCTTTCTGACCGGGACGCAGCTCCGCAGAAGGAGCCTTGGTGAAAATTTCATCGGGGATGATCTCTGCCCCGCGATGGGCGTTGTACCAGCGACCAACAGCGTACACCTGGGTCTTGGTTAGATCGCCGATCACGGCCAGCGCGCCCACGGAATCGCCGTACAGAGTGCAGTAGCCCATTGCCCCCTCGCTCTTGTTACCCGTATTGAGCACAAGGGCGTTGGCCCTGTTGGCCAGCGAGGTAATGAGCGTGCCGCGTATGCGGGCCTGCACGTTTTCAAAGGTCACGTCGCCGGGCTTTTCTTCAAAAAGGTCAAGGCCGGGCTTGAGCGCGGTGGCAAAAGCATCCATGAGCGGGCCGATGGGCAGGGTCACGGTGGTGATGCCCAGATTTTCCGCCAGCTTTGCGGCGTCCGTCAACGAACCCTCGCTGCTGTGGGGCGAGGGCAGGAGCACGCCGGTGACGTTTTGCGCGCCAAGGGCCTCCACCGCCACGCTGCACACCAGGGCGGAATCCATACCGCCGGAAATGGCTACGATGCCCTTCTCCACCCCGCACTTGCGCACAAAATCCCGTGTGCCGAGCACAAGGGCGCGCCAGTAATCTTGTTCAACGCAGGCGGCCAGCGGTTCCGGGGCTTTAACAGCACCCTGCCCGCGCGCGGTATCCACCACAAGCACGTCTTCCTCAAAGGCCTTGCCCCGGGCAAGCAGCTGCCCGGTGGGATCAAAAACAAGACTCTGCCCGTTGTACACGCGGCTGTCGTTGCCGCCCACCATGTTCACCGAAAACATATGCACATGATGCCGCGCCGCCACGTGCGAAAGCAGGTGTTCGTCCGTTTCCTGCGCGCCCACGCTGAAGGGCGCCGCCGCCATGTGCACAAGCGCGTCCACGCCGCGCTGCACCAGTTCCATCAGCGGATTATGACCGCTGGCGTAACGGGTTTTCCAGAACGAAGCGTCTTCGCTCTGGGCATCTTCGCACAAAACAACGCCGATGCGCCAGCCGCCCATGGTGACAATGCCGCACGAAATGCCACGGTCAAAATAGCGGGCGTCCTCATCTGTGGATTCGGCCACGCTGTTCTGCCCCTGATTCTGATACACCTTGCGCGAAACAACCTGCCAGCCGCCTTTTTCAACCAACACTGCCGCGTTGGAAAGCAGGCCCGAGGCATACACGCTGGGCACAGGCGCACCCACCAGCACGGCAGGGCCATCCTTGAGTTCAGCGGCCATGATATCCAGAGCCTTGAGGCAACCCGCCGCAAAACCCTGAGCGCAGAGGTAGTGGCCGGGGGCCACGCCGCAAAGCGCCAGCTCCGGCGTAACGCACAGGTTCGCCCCTGCTGCGCCTGCCTGACGGGCGGTGCTGATGATACGTTCCAGATTTCCGGCCACGTCGCCGGTAACGGTATTGCACTGCAATAGGGCGATTTTCATGCCGATGCCTCCCCCAGGTTACAAGTAGTTATGTAAGGGGCCGCCCGGCGCTGCCAGGGCTTCCACCTTGCGTATGACCGCCGGTTCCTCTTCCAGTGGGGGGGCATGGAAGGGCTTTAGGCGTGCGTCGATGACCAGCGGCGCTCCGCACGACCAGTGCCTGGCCCGTGTGGCGGCTTGAGCGCCATACACGTCTGTGGCCGGGTCTGACCGGGTGAAGGCCACCCACAAAAAATTATCCAGATTCACTGCGCAAAAGTCCGCATCATCCACCACTATCACAAGCGGGAATGCCTCGCGCCCCGGCCACTGGGCCAGAGCCTGCGCAAGCGCTTCCATCTGCGGGTCGGGCTGACTGCGGTCAAGGGCATGCCTCAGCCCGCCAATGGCAACAAGGCCGGGGCCGCACACGCGCACCGGGCCAAACCCATCCGGCAGGGTCGGCAGGTCTGCGGCGGGGCCGGAAAGTTCGCTGCCAAGCTCGCGCCTCTTTTTACCGGCAGAGGCCCACACAAGTTTGGAGCCTTCGTTAAGCGCGCTTCCCGTGTAGTCCAGTGTATCATTGGTGCTGCGAGTGATGAAGTGCAGATCGCGTGAAAAATCAGCCCGCTCCAGCAAATGCCGCAAAAATGCGGGCACATCGCGGGCGGTGAGGCCCGGCGCGTCTTCATGCGCCACAAGAAAAACATACTTTGCCAGAGCCGTCTGGGTGGTTCCAAGCAGGTGCAGGCCCGCAGTGATCAGCTCGCGCGGGCGACGCTCGTCCTCATAGGGCGTATAGCGTTCGCTGCCCACGGCCAGCAGCAGCGGATGCACCCCGGCTGCGTCCACGGCATGCACATCGCACACTCCCTGAAAAACCTGCGGCACCAGCGGCCCGGTGAGTTCGTGGATAAAGTCGCCAAAGACCGTATCTTCCTGCGGAGGGCGGCCCACGGCGGTAAAGGGCCAGATGGCCCCTTTGCGGTGGTGGACGGCATCGACCTTGAGCACCGGGAAATCATGCGCAAGGCTATAGTAACCCACATGATCGCCAAAGGGGCCTTCGGGCTTGCACTGGGGCATCACGTGCCCGCTGATGCAAAAATCCGCCTGCGCGAGCACTGGCAGGGGCAGACCGGGCACTGCGGCCATCTCTGTGCTCCTGCCGCCGAGCAATCCGGCAAAGCGCAGTTCAGAAAGCCCTTCGGGCAAGGGCATGACCGCAGCCACGGTGAGGCTGGGCGGCCCGCCCACATAAATATGCACAGGCAGAGGTTTGCCCATTTCCAGCGCACGGGCGTGGTGCGCCCCTATGCCCCGATGTATCTGGTAGTGCAGGCCTACTTCATCCGCCGCGTACTCGTTGCCGCCAAGCTGCACCCGGTACATGCCGAGGTTGGAGGCGTCCGCGCCGGGCTTGGCGGGGTCTTCGCTGTACACCAGAGGCAGGGTAATGAAGGGGCCGCCGTCCATGGGCCAGCAGACAAGCTGGGGCAGGTCGGCCAGCTTGCACTGGCATTCCAGCACCGGGGCCGCTGCCGCCGCCTGTTCCGCGCGCACCCGGCTCACGCTCGGCAGCATGTTCAGCAGGCCGGGCACAGCCTTGAGCGACTGCAAGGGGTGCTTCATGGCTGCTGCGGGGTCGGCCTTGGCGGTCAGCACAGCCTCCACCGCAGGCAGGCTGCGACGAAAAATAAAATGCAGGCGCTCACGCGTGCCAAAAAGATTGGAGAGCATGGGAAAGGGCGTGCCCTTGACCCGCGTAAACAGCAGGGCCGGAGCCTTGGCACGAAAGGCGCGCCGCTGGATGGCGGCCAGTTCCAGATGCGGATCTACCTCGGCCTCAATGCGCACCAGATGCCCATTGGCCTCAAGGTCGGCCACGCATTCCTGAAGATTGCGATAACTCATGAATGCGTCCCTTCCCCGCAGGTTCCGGCGGCTCCGTCAGCCGCGTCAAATGATGGTTGTATGCCGGCAAGCGAACGCTTGCCAGCCAGCATGGCCTTGAAATCTGCCAGAATCTGCGCATGGTCAAAGACCAGCGGCTGCGGCAGGGCATCCAGAGGATAATACGCCGCATGGGCCGCATCGTCCCCGGCGCACAAGGCTTCGGGATTGCGCGGCCTGCCTGTGAAAGCCACGGTCAGCGTGTGCTGGCGGGGGTCGCGGTCAGGCCTGGAATACACGCCCAAAAGCCCGGTCAGCTCCACATCCAGCCCGGTTTCTTCACGCATTTCGCGCACTGCGGCGGTTTCCGCGCATTCGCCCTCTTCAATAAAACCGCCCGGCAGGGCAAAGCCCACGGGTTCATTGGCGCGTCTGATGATGACCACCCCGCGATCTGGCGAATGGATAACCACATCCGCCGTGGGCGTGGGGTTTTTATAGCTGGAATACGACTTGCCGCAATGCGGGCAGACAACCTGGCGTTTCATGCGTTCTCCGTATGGTTCGCGCCATTGCGCGCAACTGCCGCATACTAAGCCAGCATGCCCCGCGCCGCAAGCGCGGGAAACAAATGCCGCTGTGCAGCGATTTGCCGCCTTCGAACGGCGATTGACAAAAAAGTATGGATGCCATACTAAAACCCCATGAAAAATGACTGCCATAAAAAAACCGCCGTTGAACTGCGTATCCAGAAATCCATGATCAAAACACTGGGGCATGCTGCCGCCCATTCTACGCGCAGCGCGTCAGTCAGCATCTCGCTGCTGGGCATAGTGACCAGGTTTTATGAGCTTGAGAGGCAGTGCAGCAAATTCGGCACCGATGTGGATATCCACCTGGCGGAAATCCACACGATCATGGCCATCCATAACAATGAAGGCATCCATGTGGGTGGATTGGCCGAGCAACTGGGCGTCACCAAGGGCAGCGTTTCTGAGTTGTTGCGCAGGCTGGAGCGCAAGGGACTGGCCTACAAGGCCAAGGATCCGCTGAAACTGACCCGCCTCAATGTGTTTTTGACGGAAAAGGGCAAGGCAGCACATAAACAGCACATGGATTTTCATTCTCAGCTTGATTGCATGGTGGACGATGCCATGGGGACACGCAAACAGGATGAAGTCGCCGATATTGCTGATTTTCTCGAAAAACTCCTTGCGAAGCTGAACTCGGTGGAGGTCAAATAGGCTTTTTCAGGTCGCCAATGTTTGGCATCCATACATTATACAGGTCGACCTAATTGGGGTCACATGCGAGGTATTATGAACACTGACAAGGGTACTGCTTTTAACGGTCTTGTTTCTGGACAGAGCTACGATATTTTTGCCCGATTGTTCGGGCTGAATGCGTCTTTTTATGAGGCGGCGGTCAAGGGTTTGGCGCTTGGCCCGGGAATGTCGGCTCTGGATCTTGGCTGCGGCACAGGTTCCCTGACTTTTGCGCTTGCCGCGCAATCCTCGCCCCAATGCCGCATCCATGGCCTTGACCTTGCCGAAAACCAGATCGCCCGCGCACAATATCGCCAGAAAGAGTATCCCAACAACATTCATTTCAGCGTAGCGTCCATGGACGAAGCGTGCTTTCCTGACGGCACGTTCAGCATCATCATGACCGCCATGGCGCTGCATGAGGCAAATCCCCAAGCGCGGCGCACTGCCATTGCCAATGCCGCGCGAATGCTTGCCCCTGATGGCATTTTTCTGCTGGTGGATATCGCCCGCCCACGGCTGCGGGGCCTGGGCCTCTTGCTCTATCCCTTTGTCATGACTTCGCCAAAACATAAGGACGCCCTGACTGAAGCTTATGCTGAAATCTGCGCCGCGTACGGCCTGTCCCGGCGTGAAGACGGGTATTTGAATTCTCTTGTGCGCAGACAGGTTTTTGTAAAAAACGCGGCCTCCGCCGCGTAGTCCGGCAGGAGGTCACTCCAGAGCAAAACCCGCAGCTTCAAGGGCTGCGGCGCTCACAGCACCGGCCCGCACTATCCGCAGCCGCCCTGCCCCGCCATCCCCGCCGCT
The DNA here is from genome assembly GCF_053570625.1 of Desulfovibrio faecalis. Classification (NCBI taxonomy): domain Bacteria; kingdom Pseudomonadati; phylum Thermodesulfobacteriota; class Desulfovibrionia; order Desulfovibrionales; family Desulfovibrionaceae; genus Desulfovibrio; species Desulfovibrio faecalis. The sequence goes on along the minus strand of NZ_JBRBQR010000001.1, from coordinate 1,083,741 downwards.
CAGAGGCTCCACCACGGTGGACGGCAAGCCGCCAGCAGGCGGCGGCCCGCCAAGCGCCAAAGGCAGGGAAACGTCTGCTTTTATAGCCTGCGCCGCGCACCCCGCAGGGCAGGGCATGCCCTGCGCCATGCGGCGCAAGGCTTCCAGCAGGGCCGGATCAAGTTCGTCTGGGGAGCATACGGATGCACCGCCGCTGAGGTTGGCGCTGCTTGCCGTAAGCGCGCCGCCGGCCTGCTCCGCCAGTTGCGCAGCCAGTGGATGGGGTGTCACGCGCACCGCCGCAAGGCCTTGCCCGTTGACCAGCGCCGGGGGCAGACAGGAACGCGCGGGCAGCAAAACCGTGAGCGGGCCGGGCCAGAAGGCCAAAAGCCCCTTGGGCATGGCGGCAAGTTCCGCCACAGAGTCCACCTGCGCCGCATGCGCCGCCAGCAGGGGCAAGGGCTTGTGGACGGGCCGATGCTTCAACTGATACACCCTTGCCACGGCTTCCGCATTGGCGGCAAGGCAGCCCAGCCCGTAGAACGTCTCTGTTGGAAACACGAGCACGCCGCCGTTACGCAAAAAAAGCGCCGCAGCCGCAAGCTCCATTCCGGCATCCGGGCCGCTACCGCATTCAGACGCGCCATCCGCCATATTTAACGAAACATGAGAAGACATGACTGGCAAACCCTTGAAATACATAAGTGTGGGCAAACTGAAAACGCCGTTCTGGAAGGATGCCGCAGCCCACTACACCACGCGCATCACTCGCTGGCGCAAGCTGGACATAACCGAAGTGCGCGACGGCGATTCCGCCCTGCCGCAGGATCAGCGCAACGCCCTTGAAGGACGCCGCATCATTGAGGCCCTCGACCCGCAGGACATCGCGCTCGTTCTTGACGAACGCGGCCAGCACCTCACCTCGCCCCAACTGGCAGATATGCTGCGCCAGATGGATCACGAGGCCCGAGGCAGAGCCTGCTTTATCGTGGGTGGCGCATGGGGGCTGGATGAAGCTGTGCGTCAGCGCGCCAGCCGCTGCATCAGCCTTTCGCACATGACCCTGCCGCACGAGCTGGCCCGCGTGGTGCTGCTTGAGCAGCTTTACCGGGCTGAATGCATCTTGCGCAAGGTTCCGTACCACCACTAGAGGTCTGTCTCTAACTGCTTCTTTTGTCCAACTGGCTGCGTCAAAAGGTTATTTTTACTCCAGTCATGTACCGTAAGAGTACACTTCTTTCGCAAAAACAACCTTTTTCCTTGCCCTTGGCGCAAAATCATCCAGTTAGACTGCCCTTGATTGCACATGCGGCGGTCCGCAAGCGCAACCGCCTACAGAACCTCGTAAATTCTGGCAAACACGTTGTCGTACACCAGCTTGAAATAGGGCGAAACGCGCGGATCCTGCGGGTCGCCAACCAAAAGCTGCACCATCAGCGAATTGTACAAGCCCGCATCCATGGCAAGCTTTTCGTCCGTTACGCGGTTGAAAAGAAAGTTGATGTTGCGGCGCTTGGAAAGAAATTCGTGCTGCTCCTCGGGCGTTGCCGAGGGGTGCGCGTCAAACCAGTCCTGTATATAGTTGCGGCGCGTCACGCCAGTCTCTTCAAACACGCTGATGGACGAGGCATAAATGGCGCTGCTGTTGCCCTCAAGCCGCACCTCGCCCGAATCGAGCTTGTAGGCAAGGGCCTGCGGCACGATGGAAAGCGCCCCGCCTTCGCCAGTACGGGTAACAAAATTCCAGTTGCCGAAGTTGCTTATCCAGAAGCCAAGCCGCAGCATTTCAAAGCTCACCACCACATAGAGCCGCCCCTTGTTTTCAATGAGCGGGGTTTCGGGCGAGCGCAGCCTGTCCATGAGAGCCTGCGCGGCTTCACCATCCAGACCTTCAAACACGTTGCCCGGCTCGTTGCCGCACTGGGCCGTGTAGCGGATGATCTGGCGCGCAAAACGCGGATTGTCTGTGGCAAAAACAGCTGCGGGCAGATAGAGGGACGGCCCTGCATGCTGCGCGCCATCAGCGATGGTCTGCCGCTGGGCAAAGTGGTTGGCGGCATAGCCCCAATCCCACCACAGCCAGAGCATGGCGTCGGGCGGGGTCATGGCCTTGGCGCGAGAGAGGGCTTCTGCATGACGGCGGTTGATGATTGGCCCCTGCGACATGGCGGGGATCATATCTGCAAAGGGCGCTACCAGCAGAGCCAACAGCACGCCGCTGGTCAGGATGCCCGCCACAGCGCCGCGCAGATCCACGCGCAGCAGCCTTTGCAGCAGCCAGTAAAAAGGCAGGGTCAGGCCAATGGCCATGATGGGCGCGCCAAACATGACCATGCGCCCCCCCATCTTGACGCTCAGGATGCCCAGCCCTGCCAGCGGCAGCAAAAAGAGCGCGCCCGGCCTGCGTATGACCACCAGGGCAAAACCCAGCAGGCCAAGCACCGCAGCTTCCATCCAGGGATGGAAGTAGGGAAAAATCTCGATGATGCCCAAATCCTGCACTTCAATAATGGACTGCGCCACCGAGGGATATTCCAGCGAAAGCCCGCCGCCGGTGCTTTTCACATCGCCCGTATGTTTCACATAGGCATTGATGTGGTTCACAATGGACGTAAGAATTTCGCCCTGAAGCATCAAAAAGCCCACGCCCGCCAGCAGAAGAGCCAGCAGCCAGGGGCGGCACAGCAGACGGCGCAGGCGGTAGCCTGTCCTTGTGCCCGCAGCCAGCAGCAATAAACTGAAACTGAGGCCCCACGGCCCCGCCAGCGTAGGCAGGGCGTAGGCCATGCTGCCCAGAAGCAGCAGGGCGCGCCGCCCGCGCGGGGCCATCACCATGCTCATAAAGGCCAACAAGGCCACATTGTAGCGGATCAGGTACGGAAAAACAGAATGCCATTCCTGCGTCCACCACGAAACGACGCCGGAACAGCCAAGCAGCACAACCCATTGCCAGCGCAGGGGATTGCCCATGTGCTCCGCCTGTTTGAGGCGCGGCGTCCAGTGGCCCTCGGGCTGATTGCGGGAAAAAAGGCGGCGCAGATTCATCACGCCGGAAGTCATGGAAAGGCGGCGCAGCACCATGCCCGGCAGCAGCATATAGCGCATGGCCCAACTGGCCGGGGCAAGGGTCATGAGCAGGGGGAAGAACAGGGTTACGAGGTCGGTATCGTAAAATCCCAGCAGGGTGCGGGCCAGAAAGCCCGGCGCAATGGACGTGAGTATGCCTGCGGCAACGCCAGCTTCAATGCTGCCCAGCGCCCACACCCAGGCAAAGGCGATAACAGCCACAAAGCTTGCCAGCAATGCAGGGAACCAGAAGGCCACGGCAGCGGGGGAAGTGCCTACAAGGTCGGACATGGCCTTGAGCATCACAGCCATGGGATGCCCCACGGCAAGGCCGAAATCTTCCGCCCCGGCCACCCATGTATAGGCATCGTGCGTGGCCAGAAGCCACTCGTTGCCAAGGCGGTATTCCGGATTTTGCCAGCAGGGCCATTCCAGCATGCGCAGGGCAAAGGCAAGGGCAAGCGTCACCAGCCCCCAGAACAGCCCCCGCGCCCAATAACGCGCAGAAGGCAGCGAACGTTTGCCGTTGTGCAGCCCTGCGCCGCCAGTGGGCAACAGGGCTCCCCCATGTGTAGGATGGGAGGGGGCGTGCTGCTCCGTACAAGCGGGTTCCGCAGCAGGCAGCGTTTCCGATTCGGGGTGCGGCTGCTCGGTGCGCCGGGTTTCGTCTGCATCGTTTCCGGCAGGCGCGGTGCTGGCAGAGGCATGTGCTGCGGGGTGCATGGCGTTCTCCGTAAGGATCATGGTCCTGTTCATACTGGCATGCAGATGGCGGCAAAAGTCCTGTACGGCGGCTCTTTGGGCCAGTCACGCGCATAACAAGGTCTGCGCGGTTCGCCACAGAGCTTTCGGCAAGATTGGCGGGCCAATCCTCGCCAGAACATTCAGGTAAAAGTGCTCTAGCCAGCCCGATGCGTTGCGGCATCATAGGTCAGCCGCTCGGCCTCTGCGCTGGGGGCAAGCGCCCAGAACCAGCGCCCGTGCCCGCCAACAACATAGGAGAGCTGCTCCACCAGACGCCAGGGCGCTGGCAATTCGCTGGGGGCTGGCTCAAGCGCCAGCACGACCAGAACTCCGTTATCGTGCAGCCTGGGGCTGGCGAGGTCAAGCAGTTGCCGCCAGGGCATGAAGGCGCGGCTCAGGATGCAGTCCGCCTTATAATACTGACCCTGAAAAAAATGTTCCACCGGCCCTCTGAAAATATGGGTGGAGGGCAACTGAAGGCGAGAAAGTACACTGGAGATGAACAGGGCGCGTTTTTCGCGCACTTCTATCATATAGTATGCGCCGCGCGTCCAGGCCATGCGTAAGGGAATGCCCGGCAGGCCAGCGCCCGCGCCAAGATCCCAGCACAGGGGAGCTTCGGGCAGATTGAGCTTGTCCAGAAACCCGGCCAGATGAAAACTGTCCACCGCCAGCCGGGTAAGCATATCCTGCCATGTGTGCGGGCCGACCAGATTCATGGCCTTGTTCCACTGGCAGAGCATTTCAAGATATTCCGCCAGCGGCTCCAGAGCCGATTGCGGCACTTCCGCGCCCGAGGCCGCAGCCAGACGCGCCAATTCTTTTCTGTCAACCGATTGTCGCTGCATGATCCTTTCCTGCGCTTGTTCGCCCGTTGCGGGCCTTTCCGGCGTTTCTGCCGGGTTCACTGTCATATCCCCGCAGACCGGGACTTGCAAGCCCTGCGCCGATAACGTAAAAAAGAGGGCTTGCGCGCAATGCGCACCCTAAACGAACCCAAGGCCGCAAGGCCACGCCAATGCGCGCACGTGCGCGCCACTGGAGGATAAACCCCGCATGACACAAGCCGTTTTGCTCTTTCCCGGCCAGGGCTCGCAAGAGTCGGGCATGGGCCGCGATCTGGCCGAGGCTTCTTCTGACGCCATGAACCTCTGGAAGCAGGCCGAGCGCATCAGTGGCCTGCCCCTGCGCGAAATTTACTGGGAAGGCGATGATGCCGCCATGAGCGACACCCGCGCCCTTCAGCCCGCCCTCACCGTGGTGAACCTGAACCTCTGGAGCGCGGTTGCCGCGCGCGCCAACGTGTGCGGCGCAGCCGGGCACAGTCTTGGCGAGTTCAGCGCCATGGCCGCCGCTGGCGTGCTTTCTGCCGAGAGCGCTCTTGAGCTTACAGCCCTGCGCGGCCGCCTCATGGCCGAGGCCGATCCCGACGGCAAGGGCGGCATGGCCGCTCTGCTCAAGCTGGATCAGCCCGCCATTGAAGAAATTGTGGCAGAAACCGTTGCCCAGTGCGGCGAACTTTTACTGGTGGCCAACTACAACACCCCCGGCCAGCTTGTTATCAGCGGTGCCAAGGCCGCCGTGGCCCTGGCCTGCCAGAAGGCCAAGGAACGCAAGGGCCGTGGCCTCGAACTCAAGGTCAGCGGCGCGTTCCACAGCCCCATGATGGCCGAGGCCAACAAAGAACTCACCCCTCTGCTGCGCAAGGCCGTGTGGAGCAAGCCCAAGTTCCCCGTATATTGCAATGCCCACGGCAAAGCCGTGACAGATGGCGAAAGCGCCCGCGAAAGCCTGCTTGTGCAGATGACGTCCTCCGTGCAGTGGATAGACACAGTGCGCAACCAGTATGCCGACGGCGCGCGCCGCTGGCTGGAGCTTGGCCCCAAGGCCGTGCTCGGCAAGATGGTAGCCCCCTGCCTCGCAGGAACCGCCACAGCAGAAGATCTTGCCATTGAGCTCGTTAACAACGCCGAAACAGCGGCGGCCTTTGCAGGATAGATTTTTGCGGAGGAAGGCCTTTCATGCGGAAGGCCTTCCCCGCCTTGCCTGAAACTTTTTCTTCATGCGCCCCCGTGCGGTATTGCCGCAACCGGCCTGCGCATGAACCTGAAACGGGGTTCCCGGCGGCAGTGCCCCGGGCCGCCCGAGGCGTAAAGCCGCAACCGTTGCACAATAAAGGACACCAGCACTATGCGCGCCATTGACACCCTGCGCACGGCCCTCAAGGCCATTATTGAAGAAGAAGGCCTTGCCTGGCCCGTCAAAACCGTTATTGAACCGCCCCGCGACCCCAAGCACGGCGATCTTTCCGTCAACTCCGCCATGCTGCTCGCCAAGGAAGCCAAGGCCAATCCCCGCGAGCTGGCGCAGAAATTCGCCCAGAAGCTTGTGGAGCGTTGCCCAGAGGTGTCCCATGCCGAAGCCGCCGGCCCCGGATTCTGCAATGTGACCTTCACGCAGGATTTCTGGCGCGCCACCGTGGCCGACATTGAAGCTGCGGGCAAGGAATACGGCAAGAGCACGGGCGGCGCAGGTAAAAAGGTGCTGCTGGAATATGTTTCCGCCAACCCCACTGGTCCCCTGCATGTGGGGCATGGGCGCGGCGCTGCCGTGGGCGACAGCCTTGCCCGCCTGCTGCGCGTGGCTGGTTATGACGTTAACACCGAGTATTACATCAACGATGCCGGTCGTCAGATGCGCCTGCTGGGTCTTTCTGTGTGGCTGCGCGCCAAGGAACTGGCCGGAAAGCCCGTCACCTGGCCCGAAGACTACTACAAGGGCGACTATATTATCGACATCGCCCGCGAAATGCTGGATGCCAACCCCGCCCTCGTGGAGCTGCCCGATGCCGAAGGCCAGGACGTGTGCTACGACAAGGCCATGAACGACATTCTGAACGGCATCAAGGACGACCTCAACGAATTCCGCGTGGAGCACCAGCGCTGGTTCTCTGAAAAAACCCTTGTGGAAGGCGGAGCCGTTGCTGCGGCTTTTGACGCGCTGGATTCCGCCGGGTATACATATGAGAAAGACAATGCCTACTGGTTCGCCACCGAGAATCTGGGCGACGACAAAAACCGCGTGCTGCGCAAGTCGGACGGCAGCCTGACCTACTTTGCCTCCGACATCGCCTACCATCACGACAAATTCCAGCGCGGCTACGACTGGCTCATTGATATCTGGGGTGCGGATCACCACGGCTACATCCCCCGCATGCGCGCGGCCATCACGGCCATGGGCAAAACGCAGGACAGCTTTGACGTGGTGCTTATCCAGCTGGTGAACCTGCTGCGCGAGGGCCAGCCCGTGAGCATGTCCACCCGCGCGGGCACCTTTGAAACCCTGGCTGATGTCATCAAGGAAGTGGGCGTTGACGCGGCGCGCTTCATGTTTCTTTCGCGCAAGAGCGACAGCCCGCTGGACTTTGACCTTGAGCTTGCCAAGCAGCGCAGCCTCGACAACCCGGTGTACTATGTACAGTACGCCCACGCGCGCATCTGCGCCGTGCTGCGCCGGGCTGAGGAACGCGGCTTCGTGCTGCCCCCCAAGGCCGATGCAGAGCTGCTGCACGGGCTTGATACGCCCGAAGACATGGCCCTGCTGCGCAAGGCCGCCACGTTTGAAGACATGCTGGCCTCCGCCGCCAAATCGCTTGGCGTGCACCACGTGAGCACCTACCTCACGGAACTGGCCGGGCAGCTGCACAGCTACTATGCCAAGCATCAGGTGCTGCTGGCCGATGACGCGCCCCGCACCCTGGCCCGCCTTGCCCTGCTGCGTTCCATCGGTCAGGTGCTGCGCAATGGTCTGGACGTGCTTGGCGTGAGCGCCCCGGAAAGCATGTAACATTTGTATAAACTGGATTTTGAGTGGGATTACTCCTGCGGGGTCACTCCCACAGAAGCATCCCCGCTGCTCGCATAAACGTTGAATATTCGGCGTGCGACAAATCTGCTTTGTGCCTGTTGCCGTTAAGGCGCGTTTTGGACGAGGCATTGCGTGTGCTCTGCCTGCCCCGGACACGACGCGCCTTAACGGTCAAGCCAAGCCCCGCAGCTCAGCGCACGACGGAGGATAATGAATGGCCGCCCCCTTACGTAAACCCCGCAAATCCGTTGTTTCCCAGCCGTCGGGCGAGAAGCGCCGCTTTGTTATCCGCCTTTCGGGGCCAATGCTTACGCTGCTGGGCGTAATCCTCGCGGTTGCCGTGGGCTGGTCATTTTTTATGGGATTCATGGTCGGACGCGGGCAAAATCCTGAAACGCGCGTGGAGCAGATGACCAGCATGATCTCCAAGGACGCGCCCAAGGCCAAGCCCGCCCCGGAGGCCCCCGCGCCTGACGCGGCAGCTCCGGCGGCGCAGGCCGAAACCGCCGATGCCCAGAATCCGGCCACCGGCGCTGAGGTAAATCAGGCTACGCCCGCAGGCGCGCCCCAGCCCGGCAAACCGGGGCAGGATCAAAAGGGGCAAAAAGCAGCCGCCCAGGCCCCGCAGGGCAAACAGGGCCAGCAATCCCCGCAGGGAGCCTATCCCTTTGCGCAACCTTCGGGCAACAGTCTGGCGGCCTGGGGCATCAAGCCCGGCGCCAACCAGAATGCACAGGGCCAGAGCGCTCAAGCCAACGGACAGGCCAGCGCACAAACCGGCGCGCAGGCAGCAAAGCCCGCCCCAGCCAAGACAGGCCCGCAGTTTGATTATGTATATCAGGTAGCTGCATTCAAATCTGACGAAGATGCAGACAAGCTGCGCACACGTCTGGAAGGCAAGGGCCTGCGCACTCGCACCCAGAAAAACGGCAAGCTCGTGCTGGTTATGGTCAGCATTCGCGGCACGGAAGACGATGCCTTCAACCTGCGTGAAGACCTGCGCCACATGAAGCTGGGCGTCCCCATTCAGGTTTCGCAAAAACCTGTTTCAAGCAAACCGCAAAAATCAGGGCGGTGAGGCAAAAAATGACCGCAACCGAAACTTTCGGCGATTTTCTGCGCAAGATAGGCCGCCCCTGCCTGAACGGCATAGACGCTCTTGGCAACACGGCCCTGTTCATGCTTGAAGGGCTGGCCCAGATATTTACCAGCGCCAAGATTTTTCCGCGCACCATGCAGCAGCTCTTTGTCATCGGCTCCAAGTCGCTCTTTCTTATCATGCTGATCGGCGTGTTCTGCGGCATGGTGCTGGGGCTTCAGGGCTACTATACCCTGGTGAAATTCGGCTCGGTGGGCATGCTTGGCTCTGCCGTGTCGCTGACGCTCATTCGCGAGCTTGGGCCGGTACTCACGGCCATCATGCTCACGGGCCGGGCCGGGTCTTCCATGACGGCAGAAATCGGCGTCATGCGCATTACCGACCAGATCGACGCTCTGGACGTCATGGATATCAATTCCATGGGCTATCTGGTCAGCCCGCGCCTGCTGGCATCGCTCATCGCCTTTCCGCTGCTGACGGCGGTATTTGACGTTATCGGCATCATCGGCGGCTATCTTACGGGCGTGCTCATGCTGGGCATCAACGAGGGCGCGTATTTTTACCGCATCACAAGCTCAGTAACGGCAACGGATGTGAACGGCGGCTTTATCAAGGCCGTGCTCTTTGGCCTGCTTGTGACCACCATCTGCTGCCGCCAGGGCTATTACACCAACAAGAGGCGCGACAGCGTTGGCCCGGAGGCCGTGGGCAACGCCACCACCTCCGCCGTGGTTATTTCCTGCGTGCTGATTCTTGCGGCTGACTACATTGTTACCTCATTCTTGCTTTAACGGGCCATGCAGTCTGTAACAGTCATCGGCATCGACCCCGGCTCCCAGCGCACGGGCTGGGGCGTGGTGCGCGAGGTTTCGGGCGTGCTGCAACTGGTGGACTGCGGCGTTGTTCGCACGGCCTCGGCAGGAAAGGAATTTTCTGACCGCCTCGCCCGCATCTACCATGAGCTTTCGGGAATTTTGGCCCGCCTCAAGCCGGAAGAAGCCGCCATCGAGCAGGTCTTTACCGCCAAGAACGCGGCTTCGGCCCTCAAGCTTGGGCAGGCGCGGGGCGTTGCCGTGGCCGCCTGCGCGGCGCACGGCCTCACCATCAGCGATTACGAACCGACCCTTGTCAAAAAATCCCTTGTGGGAACGGGCCGGGCAGAGAAGGAGCAGGTGGCCTTTATGGTGCAGCGCCTGCTCAACGTCAAAAACGCCAACTGGGCGCTGGATACCTCCGACGCGCTGGCTGTGGCCGTATGCCACCTCACCGTGCGCCGCTTTGCCGCCCTGGCGGGCAAATAGAGACTGCCAAAATCGTATTTCAACATTTTTCTCTGCCCGCCTGATTTCCTCTCGCCCATGCGCTGGGCCTGCCGTCTACGCAGCGGGGTATTCCGCCATATGCGGGATTACTGCCTTGCCCAGCCAGTCAATGGCCCGGCCCAGATGCCGCATATTTTCAATGGCAAAGGCATCCTTTGCCGCATCCCCCTCCGCATGGCCGAAGCCCATGTTCCAGTAGGTTGAACCGGGAACCAGCATCTTGGACATCAAAAACATATGGTTGATGCTGTCATAGGCGTGGGTTGCTCCGGCACGACCGGCAGCTACAACAGCCGCGCCAATCTTGCCCTGAAAGAGCCCGCCGTTCACATAGGCCACGTAGCCTGCCCGGTCTACCAGCGCTTTCAGCTCCGCCGACATGTCCGTGAAATAACAGGGCGTACCCAGGATCATGGCGTCCGCTGCCTGCATTTTTTGCAGCAGCTCGTTGAGCATATCATTGTCAAAAACACAGCGTCCGTTTCTCAGCTCCGCGCATTTGCCGCAGCCACGACAGCCCTGAATCTTCTTGCCGCCCAACTGCACACTTTCCACGTCCCAGCCAGCCTCGCGCAGAGGCGCAAGCGCTTCATGCAGCAAAAGAGCCGTATTGCCGTTTTTTCTGGGGCTTCCGTTTATGGCCAGTACCTTCATGATGCTTCTCCTGAATGCCAGATTTTCACCTATACTATGCCTAATCTGCAAAAGTTGAAGTACTGACAAAAAATTCATATAATGACGTCAATAACAGGTACTAACAAATAGTATAGCTTTGAACAGGAAAGCGTATGGACACTCCCGACTCTTGCCCACCCGTACAGGGCAATTACCGTTGCCATTTTGAACTGACCTTGCAGCTCATTGGCGGCAAGTGGAAATTACTGGTTATTTATTTTCTTTCATTGCAGGAAGTTATCCGTTTCAGCCAGTTGCGGCGATCCCTGCCGGAAATCAGCGAGCGGATGCTGGTACGCCAGTTGCGCGAACTGGAAGAAGACGGCCTTGTGCACCGCAAGGTCTACGGCACGGTGCCGCCGCGTGTGGATTATTCGCTTACGCCGTTGGGCTTGTCGCTTGTGCCCATTATGGAATCGCTCAAGACCTGGGGCAACATGTATGAAAAAAGCCGCAGCCCGGCTGAACCAGACCACGGCGATGCCAAGAGTGCTGACGCTGATATATAAAAAACGGAGGGCTCAACGAACCCTCCGTCTGCACACGGGCGGCAGCGCCGCCGCATGATCATTCTTTTATGCTTTATTCCACGATCACGGCCTTCTTGATAATCACGCTTTCCATGGGCACGTCGTCGTAGTAGCCCTTTTTGCCGGTCTGCACGGCGGCGATCTTGTCCACCACTTCCTGGCCCTTGATGACCTTGCCAAACACGGCATAGCCCCAGCCCTGCGGCGTCTGGCTCTTGAAGTCGAGGAAGTCGTTATCCTTGGTATTGATAAAGAATTGCGAAGACGCCGAATGCGGCTCGCTGGTGCGGGCCATGGCGATGGTGTACTTTTTGTTCTTGAGGCCGTTGTCCGCTTCATTGCGGATGGAGGCGCGGGCAGATTTCTGCTTCAGGTCGGGGGTAAAGCCGCCACCCTGGATCATGAAGTTTTTGATAACGCGATGAAACACCGTGCCGTCATAAAAACCGGATTTGACGTACTGCACAAAGTTGGCCGTGCTGATGGGCGCTTTGCGGGCATCAAGGCGTACAACAATGTCGCCGAGGCTGGTTTCAAGCTTCACAGCCGGATCAGGATCGGCAGCCTGGGCCTGCCCTGCCAGAGCGAGCATGCCACCGAGGCAAAGAGTCAGCATAACTACACGAAAAAAAACACGAATTGATTTCATGGATTACTCCTCGCAATATGATGTGCCGGGTCAGCCCCGGCAGGCCGCAAGGTAGCACGCTGCTGTACACGCAGCAAGGGCGACTGACCAGGCGACAGCAGACCGGACTACATCAGACCGGAATGCGCGGGGCCAGACTACACCGGGCGCACGGCAACCGCCCCCTTGTCAGCACCACATGGCACAGCCCCAACGCCGAACTTTCCCCTTCCGGCCCTTGCTAAATGCCGCTGGCGTTATTATACTTGCAGGCAGAAGACAAACTTCAAGCCCGCCCGACGGCACTGCGGCACGGAGCCGTAGCCGCCGAACGGACTGAGCGCCTTCAACTGCTTTTCGGAGGATATAATGTCATACAGCCGCAGTGTTGCTCAAAGCTCCGCTACCAGCGTTGCTTCCCTTTACATGCGTCAGGTTTATCAGTGGATGACAGCCGGTCTGGCGGTGACCACTGTCGTGGCCTACGCCGTTGCCAGTTCGCCTGCCGTGCAGGCGGCCATCTTTGGCAACACCATAGTGCTTATTCTCATGCTGGTGGCCCAGTTCGGTCTTGTCATCGCCCTTTCGGCGGCGGTTCACAAAATGTCCGGCGGCACGGCCACGGGTCTGTTTCTGCTGTATTCCGCCGTTACGGGCGCGACGCTTTCGTCCATCTTTGTGGTGTACCCCATTGCGTCCATCGCCAACGCGTTTCTGGTAACCACCGGCACCTTCCTTGCCATGTCGGTCTACGGCACTGTCACCAAGCGCGACCTTACGTCCATGGGCAGCTTTTTGTTCATGGGCCTCATAGGCATTATCATTGCCTCGCTGGTGAACATCTTCCTCAAGAGCAGCATGATGGACTTCATCATCAGCTGCGTTGGCGTACTTATCTTCACGGGCCTGACCGCCTATGACACGCAGAAGCTGCGCCAGTTCGGCGAAAACGCCCCCATGGAAGACGGTACCGCCGTGCGCCGTGGCGCCATCCTTGGCGCGCTGACGCTCTACCTCGACTTCATCAACCTTTTCCTCATGATGCTGCGCCTGTTCGGCGGCAACCGCGAGTGATGCGGCACTGCGCCAACGCAGCCTGAAATTTGAGCGATCGGGGGCGAAAGGCCAGGCCTTTTGCCCCCTTCTTTCGCACTACGGAACCCTATGAAAAAGAAAAAATCCCAACGCGGAGCGCCCGGCGCTTCCGCCCATACCCCTGGCTTTCCCTCCCGCGAGGAACTGCTGGAGGCCTTTTCCGCCCAGTCGCGCCCCCTGCGCGTGGACGGCCTTTTGCGTGTGCTGGGCCTCGCCCGCCGCGCCAAGGGCGACCTTGAAGCCGCACTGACAACGCTGGCCGAGCAGGGCCGCCTGTTGCGCTTGCGCGGCGGCCTGTGGGCGCGCCCCGAAGCCCTCAAGCATATTACAGGCCGTTTCAGTTCGCTGCGCGACGGTGGGGGCTTTGTTACGCCCATGCGTCCGGTTGCCGAGGGAGAAAACAACCGAGACAGCCATCTGGAATTTACCGGCGCGCGCGATGTATATATCCCCGCTGCCCTGACCGGCGAAGCCTGGCATCAGGATATCGTGCGCGTGGCGCTCTCCCCCGGTGCATCGCGCGGTCCATCCCCCGAAGGGCGCATCACTGAGGTTGTGGAGCGCGGCCTCAAGGAAATCCCCGCCCATGCCGCCCACCGCACAGGGCATACACTTTTCTGCCGCCCGGCGGACGCGCGCCTCTCCGTCAATTTCAGCGTGGAGCTGGCTGCTGGCGAAACGCCTCCCGAGCCTGGCACGCTGGTATTGCTGGCCCCGGTGCAGCGCCTAGCCTCCGACCTGTGGACAGCCCGCATTGTGGGCGACTACGGACGCGAGGACGATGTGGCCGTACAGGAGGAACTGGTCAAGCTCAACCACGAAGTTCCACGCGACTTTCCTGCCGGGGTGCTGGCTGAAGTCCAGCACCTGCCCAGCGGCCCCACGCCTGAAGACATGCACGACCGCGAAGACCTGCGCGGCCTGCCGCTTGTGACCATTGACGGCGCGGATGCCCGTGATTTTGACGACGCCGTGGAAGTTGAAGACCGCCCCGGCGGCGGCTGGCTGCTGCGCGTGGCCATTGCCGATGTGAGCCACTATGTGCGCCCGCGCGGCAACGGCAGCACGGGGGCGCTGGATGCCGAGGCGCTCGCGCGCGGCAACTCATGGTATTTCCCCAAATCCGTGGAACCCATGCTGCCGGAGGCCCTTTCCAACGGACTGTGCAGCCTGCGCCCGGACGAAGACCGCCTCGCCATGCTGGCGGAAATTCCATTTTCCGCACAAGGCAAACCCGGCAAACCGCGCTTTGCGCAGGTTGTCATGCGCTCTGCGGCGCGGCTGACCTATGACCAGGTCAAGGCCTGCATGCTTGACAACGATGCTGCAGCCCTTGCCGCCCTGCGCGAAAACCCGCGCGGCGAAGAAGTCATCACCATGTTGCAGAGGGCCTTTGCCCTGTACGCGGCCCTGCGCGATGCCCGCCGCCAGCGTGGCAGCCTTGATTTTGATCTGCCCGAGGCAGACAGCCGCCTGGACGAAGCCGGGCGCGTGGTCTGGATGGGGCACCGCCAGCGGCACGATGCACACCGCCTCATTGAGGAATTCATGATCGCGGCTAACGAAGCCGTGGCGCGCCACCTGCGCGATGTGGGCATGCCCTTTCTCTACCGCGTGCATCCCCTGCCCGATCCGGAACGGCTGGAAAGCCTTTTTGACACCCTCGCAGGCGTAGGTATGGAAGACCTGCCCCCCCGCCCGGACGCAGCAGCCATGCAGGGCATTCTTGCCCGCGTGCAGGGTACGGATCAGGAATTTCTGGTCAACCGCCTCTGCCTGAGGGCCATGCCACAGGCGCGCTATCAGCCTTTCAACGAGGGGCATTTTGGCCTTGCCTCTCAGGCATACTGCCACTTTACCTCGCCCATCCGCCGCTATGCGGATCTGCTGACCCACCGGGCGCTCAAAACTGCGCTGGGCATCGGCGTGGGCGCGCTGCCCGCTGGGCAGAAGCTGCTGCGCATCAGCGACCAGATCAACAGGCGTGAACGCGCGGCCATGGCTTGCGAACGTGAAATGGATCGCCGCCTGGGTTGCCTTGCCCTGCTGCCCCGCGTGGGCGAACACTTCAAGGGCATGGTGGCAGGGGTCACGGACTTTGGCATTTTTGTGGAACTGGCCGACATGCCTGTGGAAGGTATGATCCGCATTGATGACCTCGGCGATGACTGGTACGACTTTGATCCCCGCACCATGAGCCTTGTGGGCCAGCGCTCCGGCGTCATGTGGCGCATGGGCCAGAGCCTTGAGGTCGCGCTGGCGGAAGTGAATCTGGGACGGCTTGAAATCCGCCTCATGCCGCTGGAACTGCCCAAGGCCGCGCAGGGCAACTGGCGCGGCAGGGGCAAAACATCCCGCAAGCCCGCTCACAAGGGCGGCGCAAAACCGGGGAGTGCAAGCCGCCCCGGCGGTTCGCGTTCTGGCTGGAAGATCACCTCGCCCGGTGACGAATCCAGCAAGGGCGGGGGCAAGGGACACCGCAACTCGGGCGGGCCAAAGCGTGGGCGCAAGGCTGGAGGCCAGGGCAAAGGCGGCAGCGGCTCGGGCGCGCGTGGGCGCACCACAGGCAACAACAGCAAAAAACGGGGCCGCTGATGGCCTTGCTTTCCGCACAGCAGCGTATGGGCGCAGCCGCGCTCATACTGGCGGCCAGCACTGTTCTTTCGCGCCTTATGGGTCTTGCGCGCGACAAGATCATTTCGTGGCAGTTCGGCGCAGGCGGCGAATCCGATATGTATTTTGCCGCCTTTGTGGTGCCGGACATCATCAATTATCTGCTGGCTGGCGGCTTTATGTCCATCACAATCATCCCCCTGCTGACCCGCAGGTTTCAGGAGGATGAGGCGGATGCATGGCGCTTTTTTTCCTGCGTTTTCTGTTGGATGGCGACTGCCTCCACCCTTCTGACCCTTGGCGGCATGGCCCTTGCGCCCTGGCTGGCGCAGGCGGTGGCCCCCGGCTTTACGCCGGAGCAGTGGGCGCGGCTGGCCTTTTTTATGCGCATCATTCTGCCCGCCCAGATATTCTTTCTATGTGGGGCATGCGTCACGGCCCTGCTGTTCATGCGGCGTCAGTTCCGCGTGCCAGCGCTGGCCCCGCTGATCTATAACGGGGCCATCATTGCCGTGGGCCTGCTGTTGCCCTGGCTGGCAACCACGCAGACTGTGCAGGCCGCTCTGCCAGCAGGCCTGCTGGCCCACATGGACGGCATGACCGGCTATTGCGTGGGCGTGACCCTTGGCGCGGCCCTTGGCACCTTTGTACTGCCTCTGCGGGTGGCGTCCCAGCAGGGCCTGCGCCTGCACATGGAATGGCGGCACCCACTCATGGGCAAATTTCTGCTCACGGCCCTGCCCCTCATGCTGGGGCAGACCATCATGATGCTGGACGAACAGTTTTTGCGGGTCTTTGGCAGTCTGGCGGGCGATGGCGCTGTGAGCCTGCTCAACTACGCACGGCGTATCACTCAGGTTCCTGTGGGGTTGGTAGGTCAGGCCGCAGCGGTGGCATCCTATCCCTTTTTGGTGGCGCTGCTGGCGCAGGGCGACACCGAGCGCTTCAACACCACCCTGCGCACGGCCCTTCGGGCCAGCGTTGCCCTTATCATTCCTTGCGCGTTCTGCATGGCGGCCACAAGCTGGCCAATCCTTGGCGTTATTTTTCAGGGCGGACGCTTCAGCCTCGCAGACACGCTGGCTACCCTGCCGCTCACGCGCATCATGCTGGCCGCCACGCCCTTCTGGATTATCTACATGGTGCTGGTGCGAGCCTACTACGCCCACGGCGACACCATCACCCCGGCTGTGACCGGCAGCATCATGACGGCGCTGTGCATACCCATGTATTACTGGTGGGCTGTTCCCAACGGGGCGTGGGCTATCGCGGCCCTTTCGGGCCTGAGCGTGAGCCTCTACGTGCTCTGGCTGGTAGGCATATGGATTCGCCGCCACGGCAGCGGGGCCTTTACTGGCCTGACAGGGCTGGCAGCGCGGGTAATTTTTTGCAGTCTGCCCGCCACGGCTGCGGGCTGGTGGGTCTCTGAGGTCTGCATGCGCTCGTTTACGCTGCCCCCCATACTCAAGGCCTGCGTGGTGCTGATGCTGGGCAGTTGCGCCTTTGCGGCCCTGTTTCTGCCCCTTGCATGGCAGACCGCGCCCGAAGCTCTGGAACCCGTACTGCAAAGGCTGCGGCGCAGACGCGGCACAGCCTGATTCTGCGGGATAAACCAAGCTTGAAATGTTCGGGGGAGAGCCATCACCCCCTAAACGTTTACTGGCTGCGCAAGCATTCTCGCGCAACTGACCTAGGCCAGAGTACGGTATCCTCAGCCACAGTAAAAGTTTCTTCCATTATCAGACTGCCCTCAGGCCTATGACCCTGCCGCTGTACCAGCGGCATGCCTTTGCTGCAACCTTTGCTCCAGCAGGGAAACCGACGCGCTCGCCAGCAGTGCCGCAACGGGCGCAAGGACGTAGCACAGCCACAGGGGCAGATGCTCAACCCCTGTCATCACCACCACCGCAAAGGCAATACAGCCAAACCACCCAGCCATGATGCCACGAAAAATACTTACCACGGCCCCAACCCCCAGCATAGCATGGGCAAAGGGCACGATGGAACAGATCATGACGGGGAAAAACATAAGTACGCCGCTCCAGCCAGGGCCAAGCCAGTGGGCGGCTTCCGTTACGGCAAAAACCAGCCCCGCCCCGCAGGCCATCTGCACGGGAATCCGCACATAGGCCGTCATGGCGTGGCCGGGCCTGCACGCCACCGCGACCTTCGGCAGACAGGCAAGTACCAGCAAGGGAGAGAGCAGAGAGAGCGCCACTGCCCAGAAATGCGTAAACGGCAGGTGCAGCACAACCCATCCCCCGCCGAAGAATCCGCACAGGGCTGCGGGCAGGCATACAAACCAGGGCATGCCCCAGACAGCCAGACGGGGATAGATGAGCGCGGTTGTCGTGCAGGCCAGCACTCCAAGCAGGGTATTGAATGATGCTGCTGCGGAAAAGGCCGCGCCCTGCTCCAGCGTGAGGAAAAAGGAAAGCGGGCCGGAGATGAGCGGCAAGCCAGCAATGACGCCGCCCACAAATGAACCCCAGCGGCGGGCCACCAGCAGGCACATGAGGATAAGCAGTGGTGTGAGAAAAATTTTGACCAGCATCTATGCCGCCCTGTGAATGCAAAGAGTCAGCGCCGTGGGAGCCGCCGGATCAGAACCAGCTTCCGTGCCCCAGTTTGCGGGTCAGGCGCAGCAGGTCTTCATGAAAGAACAGCCACGTTGCGCCCGCCACGCAGGCCAGAAAACAGTATTCACCAAGGCTGCCTGTGGAGCACAGCTTGAGCGACAGCTTGTTCTGGCGCGAAAAAGGCGTCAGCGGCACCCCTGAGGGGGTCAGCATATCCAGCAGCACATGGCTCAGCCCGCCAAAACCCAGGCCGAGCAGGGCATCTCTGCCCAAAGAACCAAGGCTGGCAGGCGACAGGGCAAAAGCCGCCACGCAAACCGCCATCCACCAGCCGAACCAGTGCGTTGTGCCCCGGTGGATGGCGTTGAATACTTTTTGTCGGCCCCTGCGGGTGGGGGCGAGGCCAGCAATGCGCTGATCCAGCACATCGGGCAGCACCGCGCCCGCGCAAGCCGCCGCCACGCCCTCCCAGGGAAGATGCAGCGCCAGCGCCGCCGCCACAGCCGTGGCCTGATGCGTAATCCATTTCATGGTGTAAACCGCTTATGAAATAACAGTGCGGGGAAGCGCCTCTTGTACAAAAGAGCGCCCTCCCCCGCAAGGATATTACTGATCTGTTTGCTGACCGCCCCGAGCCGCCGGGCGCAGTGGACGCGGATTTTTATGAAACCGCTCCGCCCCGCCTTGACCAGGAGACCCTGCAAAACATCTTGCCGTCAGTCAGTTCCAATCATTACCCGCAACGCGAAAAACCGCAGCCGGGGCAGATGAGGCAGCCTTCCTGAAATACCAGCGCTTCGCCGCATTCAGGGCAGTTCTGGGCTTGCAGGTCGTTGACGTCGCCGATGTGTTCGTCCTTGAGATAGCGCTTTTCCAGCACCCAGGCGATGGCATCGGGGATGGAAAGCAGCAGCCCCTTGCCCCGAAATACGGGGTGCTCGCCGCCGATACCCTTGATCTGGGCCACAACATCGCGCACGTGCACGCCGGAGCGCAAGGCCAGGGACACCAAACGGCCAATGGCCTCGGCCTTGGCCGTGATGGAGCGGCCAGATTTGCCGATTGTGGCAAAAACCTCAAAGGGCTGGCCGTCAACCTCATTGACGGTGAGGTACATCACGCCAAGCCCGGTGGGCACCTTCTGCGTGAAGCCCCACACAATGTCGGGCCGCTTGCGCACGCCAGCCCCGACCTGAACAGCTGACGGGCCAGACTGGGCAGCCTCGGCACCGCTTTCGCCGTCCATTTTCTTTTGCCCTTCGCCCGTGGCCAGCACCTGAATACTTTTGCAGCCGTCACGGTAGACAGTCACGCCCTTGCAGCCTTCCTGATAGGCCAGCCAGTAAATATCAAAAATATCCTGTTCCGTTGCGCTGTTGGTCAGGTTCACGGTTTTGGACACGGCATTATCGGTATGGCGCTGAAAGGCCGCCTGCATGCGCAAATGCCACACAGGGGCTATATCCATAGCCGTAACAAAGACCTTGCGCAGCTTGGCGGGCAGGTAGTCCATTTCCTGAATGGAACCCTTGGCAACCACCGCATCCATAAGCTCGTGGCTGAACAGCCCGGCATCGGCAAGGGCCGCCTCAAAGTGAGGGTTCACTTCCACAAGACGCTCGCCGTCAAGGATGTTGCGGGTAAAGCACAGGGCAAACAGAGGCTCCACGCCGGAGGAGCAGCCAGCGATGATGGAAAGCGTCCCCGTGGGCGCAATGGTGGTTACCGTGGCGTTGCGGTAGGGGCCAAGCTTCTTTTTGGCATACACGGACGTAGCGTAGGCAGGGAAGGCCCCGCGTTCCACAGCCAGCTGGGCCGAGGCCTTGTGCCCCTCCTCCTGAATAAAGGCCATGATGCGCTCGCCAAGTTCAAGGCCCTGCTGCGAATCATAGGCCATTTCAAGCTGATAGAGCAGGTCGGCAAAGCCCATGACGCCAAGGCCGATCTTGCGGTTCCTGCGCACGGTTTCGGTGATGCTGTCCAGCGGGAAGCGTGAGGCATCAATGACATTGTCGAGAAAGCGCACAGACAGATGCACCACGCGCTTAAGCTCGGCCCAGTCAATGCAATCGCGGGCAGGGTCAGCCGCATCGTTGTGACCGGGAATGTAAAAGCACGAAAGGTTGATGGAACCCAGATTGCAAGCTTCGTAGGGCAGCAGAGGCTGCTCGCCGCAGGGGTTGGTAGATTCTATCTCGCCCTGGTCGGGTGTGGGATTGTCCCGGTTGATGCGGTCAAGGAACACAATACCCGGATCGCCCGACTGCCAGGCCTTTTTGACCAGCAGCTCAAAAATCTCCCGCGCGCGCAGGCGGTTGATAACTTCGCCGGAATTGGGGGCCACAAGGTCGTAATGCTCGTCGTTTTCCACGGCGCGCATGAATACTTCTGTCAGGCCCACGGAAAGGTTGAAGTTATTGAATTCGCCCTCTTTTTCCTTGGCGCGGATAAATTCAAGAATGTCGGGGTGATCAACACGCAGAATGCCCATATTGGCCCCGCGCCGAGTGCCGCCCTGCTTCACCTGTTCTGTGGCAGTGTTGAAGATGCGCAGAAAGGACACCGGGCCGGAGGCAACGCCCCCGGTGGAGCCTACGCGGCTATCCTTGGGGCGCAGGCGCGAAAAAGAAAATCCCGTGCCGCCGCCAGACTTGTGGATCATGGCCGCGTATTTGACCGCATCAAAAATTTCTTCAATGGAGTCGCCCACCGGCAGCACAAAACAGGCCGAAAGCTGCCCCAGGTCAGTACCCGCATTCATGAGCGTGGGAGAATTGGGCAAAAATTTCCAGCTGGTCATGAGGTCATAAAAATCGCGCGCCAGCACGTCGTCCTTGCAGGTGGACTGGCTGTACTTGGCTTCTTCGGCGGCAATGGAGGATGCCACACGCCAGAAAAGGTCACGCGGGGTTTCTACCTGCTTGCCAGTCAGATCCTTGCGCAGATAGCGCTTTTGCAGAACAACTTCCGTGTTGGGCTTCAACTGTGGCTGCGGCAAATTCTTGGGCATTGTGAGCATGAAAAAACAGCCTCTTATTTAAGGTATGCAGCCGTCAGGGCGGCTCCGAAGTTTCCAGATAACTAACCGCAAAACAGAAGCCGCAGCATGGCGGCTCAGATACGGCGTTTTATGATTAAGAGTTGAGTATACACGGAACGGATGTAAATAAAAGCCCCCGGAAAGCCGCTTATCCCCATTAACACATTAAATTATTTGTATAAATTAATAATAAAAATAACCAATAGCAACAAAAAACTTTAGACGCATACACCCGCTCACCCGTTTTCTAGCCAGTGGCGCGGATATGCGGGGCAAGTTTTTTTAAGCAAAATATTGTGCGGGTAACCCAGCCGGAGGAGGTGGAAAAGGCCCAGAGCCTCAAGGGGAACCTACGAACAGTTCGGGCCAAAAATTTCGCGAAGGGTGTAGAGATAGTGGGTCATGCACAGAGGGGGGGGTAAAAGCCCCCCCTGAATTTTACAACTAAAAAAAGTGGTGCGGCACAGACAAAAACATCTGTGCCGAAGCCATATACCCTAGGGTTTGTTGCGACGCGGGCCTGAAGGCTTGCCTGCACGATTGTTGCCAGGTCGCTTGCCGCCCGAACGGTTGTCCGAAGAGCCTCCACGGTCCTTTCTGTCCTGCCCGCCCGGTCTTTCCTGACGGTTATTGCGATCTTGGCGCCTCTGCTGATTGGGCCGATCAGGCCTGTCCGAGCGCTCAGAGCGATCTGAACGATTTGAACGGTCTGGCTGACCCTGCCGATCCTGACGGCCTTTCCAGTCCGGACGGTCGTCCCGACCACGGCGGTCATCCCTGCCTGAACGGTCATCGCGGCGCGGCCTGTCGTCACGACCTGACCGGTCATCACGCTGAGGGCGGTCATTGCCCTGAGGCCGGGGCGGACGTCCGCCCTGCCCCCTGCGGTCGTCCCCCTGATTGCGGTCGCCCTGCGGAGCGCGGGGCGGACGGTCTGGATAGCCCTTTCCTGCGGGTCTGCCACCATCGCGGGTGCCATCACGGCTTCCATCCCTGCCGTCTTCCCTATTGTCCCTGCGGTATGGCGCGGGCCTGCGACCGTTTTCATCATCACCGGGGCGGCGTTCAGACCGGGGGGCTCCGCCCTGCTGCGCCGGGGGGCTCACCTGCAAGGCGCCACTTTTACGGTCGCGTGGTGCGCCAGCAGCAATGGAAACAGTCAGTTCATCACCAGAGGCCAGAGATTCGGCATTTTCCAGCAGCAGTATCCCCTTGCCAGAGCAGGCGTAGCGTGCCCTGCCCGCCAGACCCGGCACCATAAAGGGGGCAGAAAGCACCCTGGCGGCCAGAGAACCGGACATTTGCGCTTCTGCCTCGGGCATGGCGGCAAGCAACAGGGGGGAGAGGCTCAGGCCGCTTTTGCCAAGGCCCGAAGCCTGCGACAGGTCTTCAAGCCACAGCGGCGCGCCTTCGCTG
The DNA here is from genome assembly GCF_053570625.1 of Desulfovibrio faecalis. NCBI lineage: Bacteria > Pseudomonadati > Thermodesulfobacteriota > Desulfovibrionia > Desulfovibrionales > Desulfovibrionaceae > Desulfovibrio > Desulfovibrio faecalis. Next base: position 1,061,088 of record NZ_JBRBQR010000001.1, on the reverse strand, counting down.
CCAAAGGTAAAGTGGCACCATGTGCGCCCGCCCTGACCACGCAGCAGCGGGCAATCAGCCTGATGCGTACAGGGCGCAAGGGCAGTCAGCCCGCCGTCAACAGCAAGCTGGCGCAAGCGCATGATGGTGGAGCCGCCAAGGCGTGTGCCGGGTTCCACAAGCAGCAGGGAAGGCCCAACAGGGGCAGGGCCGCGCGAATCCGCATGGTCAAAGAGCGGCGACAGGGATTCAAGGAAGCTGTCGAGCCTATCCTCGCGGCAGCCTTCGGGCTTTTCGCCATCGGCCTCGCCCGCAGCGGGATTGCCGTCAATATCCATGCCCTCGGCATCCAGCGAATCAAATTCGTCCTCGTCTTCTATGGCGCTTGCGCCGCGTGAACGCTTTTTGCCAAAACGCAGTTCGTTGAGCACGTTGGCGGCGCTGACCAGCCACGGGCGGGCACGCCCGCCAGAAAGCAACGGGGTGGCCTGCCGCACGACCTGATCAAGAGGTGCGCGGGCCACGCGCACAGGCCATACGGGCTGGCCCGTCAGCTCGCCCAGAACTTCCATAAGGGTTTTGCCCAGTTCAAGCGGCTGCGACGAGGTATCCAGAGCCAGCACCCGCACAGGGGCGCTGCGCCATTCAGGCCTTGCCAGCCAGAGGGCCAGGGGCAGAGTCAGAGGGCCTGAGCCCACATCCACCAGCAGAGCCTCGCCACCCTCCGGAGCCACTGTGCGGGGGTCGGCCAGGGGCAGACTTGCCAGCAGACGCGTAAGGCGCACGAGATTCCAGGGCAGAAAATAATACAGATAGGCGCTGATGGAGGCCGGGGAACTCCAGTACGGACGCGCCAACCCGGCACGTTCTGTGGTCAGAAGGCGCGAGAGTTGGGCCACGTCGTCGGGCAACGAGCGCTTGTGCCCCGCATTGAGCGGCCACACCTTGGTCAGGGCTTCGGGCAGCATATCCAGAATACGCTGGGTTTCAGCCGAAAGCGGCGGAAACAGCGCCCTGGCGGCAGGCCATGCCCCCAATTCAAAAGAACGCGCTACAGGGCGCTGATTCTGGCGCTCGAAGTTGCGCTGCCCGGAAGGAGCAACGTCCCTGTCGCCCTCGCGCTTTTCAGGCCGGAATGCAGGTCTGCCGTAGCGGTCCCTGGGTGCATTGGGCGAACGTCCGTCCTGACGGCGATCGTCACGGCGATCTGCGGGGCGGTCAGTCGGACGCCGGTCATCACGGCGATTGTCGCGGGGGTCTTCTCTCCGCCCATCACGCCGTGCATCCTGCCCTCTGGAGGGGCGGCTGCCAGGCCGACTATTGGGACGACTGCCCGGCCTGTCGTCACGGCGGTCAGAAGCACGCCCGTCCCGGCGGTTATCACGGCGGTCGTCCTGACGGCCAGAGTTACGGTCATCGCGTCCGGCAAATCTGCCGTCCGCGCCATCGCGCCGCACGGGCCTGTCGCCAGCTCTGCGCGGTGTCTGGCGGCGAGGCTGACTGTTGCCCTCGCCGGAACGGCGGCTACGCCGATCGGAATCGTTAAAAGAATCGTCTTTCGCGGACATTTATACTCCAAAGCGCATACGGCGCAGATAATCGGTGTGAAAATTCGGTTCGTCTACAAGGGGAAGCACCACGGCCTCGCTGCACAAGCGGGCCAAAGGCGGAATTTTATTGTTGTGCAGCGCAAGCAGCGCGGCTCCGTCCAGCGCAGTATTGCCCACAGCGCGGATGCGCGGGGCAAGAGCAGCGGGAACAAAGCCCAGTGTTTCAAGGTCGTCCGGCCTGACATATTCGCCCAGCGTACCAGCCAGACACAATGCCGCGACCTTGCCGGCAGGAATATCCGCCGCCCGCAGCAACGCATCCAGCGCCAGCGCAAAGGCGGCCTTGACCTGCAGCAGGGCCTCCACATCAGCGGCGGCAAGCCACAGGCCATGCGGCAGGCGCAGGCGCGCGCCTGACTTGGCTAGGCCGGATTCCGTAGGAACTTCTGCCGCATTGGGCTGCTCCAGCCCGGCAGACAGCTTGCGCGCCAGCGGCATGACCGGATTTGCCACAAACTGTCCGTCATTGCGCAGGACACCCGCGCGCAGCAGCAAGGCCAGCAGGGACAAGTATCCTGTGGCGCTTATGCCGCACGCAACAGCTCCCGCAGAAGCAACTCCAGCGCCAGCCGCAGAACCTGCTGCAAGCCCCGCAGGGTTCTGCCCCGCGTTAACGCTCTGGCAGGCAGGGCACGGGCAAGCAGCGCCCGGAGCAACATAATGACGCGCCGCATCTGCGGTATCTTCTGCATCCGTGGACGCGCCTTCATAAAACTGCGCGGCAAGCCCCATGGGAGTGAGCGTAAAGCCCGTTACCACACCGGGGCCAGCAAGTTGGCCGCATTCAGGCCCAATACCTTCCAGAGCCGGGCCAAGGGGTACGCTGGTCAGCCACAACTGTCCAGTCTCGGTTACCAGGGCAAGTTCGCCGTTGGTGCCAAGATCTGCCAGCACAAAGGGCCGGGGAACGTCCGCCTCCAGCAGGGCGGCCAGCCCCGCGCTCACGTCGCCGCCCACAAAGGGCGCGGGCAGGGGCGGGACATAGAGAGGTGGAAAATCCGGCAGCGCAAGTGTTTCATCGCCGCTGTGCGTCAGCCTGTACGGCGCTGCGCACAGGCCCTCCACATCGCGATCAAGAAAAATATCGGTCATGGCAGTGTTGGCAGCCAGACACAACCGCACTACCCGCCCCGCGCCCGACTGCGCCAGCGAATCCATGATGTCCAGCAGTTGCCGCCGGGCAAGCCCGGCCAGCACAGCGCGCCCTTCTGGCGCGCGCGCCACGGCAAGGCGCGACATGACATCCGCCCCGGCTCCAGCCTGAGAATTGAGCGCGCGGCCCTCAGCCACTGCCCGGCCCTTCATATCAAGCGCCCGCCAGCAGAGGGATGTGGTGCCAAGATCAACAGCCAGCGCCAAATCCGGCGGCGTTATGCCGTGGCCGGGCAAATGCCCTGTCGCTTGCGCTCCCGTAGGCAGAACAAGATTCTCCGGCGGCAACTCAAGATCAAGCGCGGCAGCGCCCCCCGCCGCAGCCATTTCTGGGTCGGGCACCTGACGGCGGCAGGCCAGACGCCAGCCAGCCTCCAGTAGCGGGGCGGAAAAAACGTCCTGCTCCGCAGGCAGGCATGGCGGCGCATGGCGCACAAAACGCACGCGGCAGCGCCCGCAACGCCCAAGCCCGCCGCACAGGGGCAAGGGGCGCACCTGCCCAGAAAGCCAGATGGCCTGCGAAAGGCTTTGCCCCGGCCTTGCGGCAATGGTTACAACTGGCGCGGCTGGAGCAACGCCGTCCCTGTCTGCAAAGGCATGGTCACTGGCCGAAAAAAGACGTACAAACATCCTTTGAGATTGCCTGACAGGCCCTGGAAAGGCAAGCATGGCGCACTCCCTGCCGTGCGGCGGCTGATCTGGCAAAAGGTGCTGTACTGCTTGTCAAACTGGCCTTTATCTTGCATATTCCAACTGCGTGGTCGTGTGCGGAAAAACACGCCGCAACACACATTTTCACGACTGTTCCGAGGCTGGTATGAATAAAGTTCTGGCGCAAGACGAAGTTGATGCCCTGCTGCGCGGGCTTTCCGGCGGGGAAATCGAAAACGAAACGGAAACGCAGGAAGACGATTCCGGTATTGTGTCCTTTGACCTTGCCAATCAGGATCGTATCATCCGTGGGCGCATGCCCGTACTTGAAATCGTTAATGACCGCTTTTCACGGCTTTGCACCAACGCCCTTTCCAACTCTGTGCGCAAGCGCGTGGAGCTGAACCCCATATCCATTGATATGACCAAGTTCGGCGAGTTTATGCGCTCGCTGCCGGTACCCACCTCCATCAATATTTTCAAAATGGATCCCCTGCGCGGCAATGCCATCATGGTTGTTGATTCGCGTCTGGTATTTGCCCTGGTGGAAAACGTGTTTGGCGGCGCCGGCTCCCAGCCCAAGGTTGAGGGCCGCGAATTCACGCGCATTGAACAGGCCGTGGTGGACAAGATTGTCAAAATCGCGCTGGAAAACATGGAAGAATCCTGGCGGCCAGTGCATGACGTAAAGCTTGAGCTTGTGCGCAGCGAAATCAATCCGCAGTTCGCCGCCATTGTGCCCCCCAGCGATGTTGTGGTGGTCATCACCTTTGAAGTCGAGCTGGATACGGCGCTCGGCTCCATGATCATCTGCCTGCCCTACGCCACCATTGAACCCATTCGTTCCAAACTGCATGCAAGCTTTCAGACCGAACGCCTCGAAGTTGACCACGCATGGGTGGCGCGCCTTAAAGAGCGCCTGCTGGAAACTCCGGTGGAGATGAAGGTGCATTTTGGCCGCACCACCATCACGGGCAACCAGTTGCTGCGCATGCAGGTGGGCGACATTATCGTGCTGGATACCGATCACGAAGACATGCTCAACTGCACGGTCGCCGGAGTGACCAAGTATCAGGGCCTGCCCGGCACCATCAAGGCCATGAAGGCCTTTCAGATTATCAAGGAAAACGAGCCGCAATACACCTGATGCGATCAGCCGCACGGCAAAGGCGGGCGCACGGCTGCCTGTCACACTGACGCCGCTCCCCCCACGCATTAAAATTTCACGCAAAGCCCCCTGCCTGAAGGACCTGCACCTAACGCAGATTCTGTCAGACGGGGGGCTTGGGCATCTACAGGCACGGCAGGGCAAAATTTCAGACCTGCCTGCACATAAAAATTATCCTTTGCCAGCCCCGCCCTCACAGCCAGAACCGCAACTGCTGCCGAGGAGACCTGAGCCATCGGAACCCAGATTTCCTCCACAATGCGCGCCACAGCCGCCAGGCAGACGGGAGAGCCTGTGCGCCCGCATTTCAGGTGCCAAAATATGCACCCCGGCGGCGGGCAGATGCGGCACAACCTTGACGCCTTCCGGCACGGGAACGTTATCTTCGTACGCGCCCACCGGGGGGCGCAATAGCACGCAGCTGCACCCAGCGGCCAGCCCGGCCTGCATATCGCGCACACGGTCGCCAATCATCCAGGAGCGCGCAAGATCAATATTCAGATCGGCAGCGGCTTGCAGGATGAGGCCCGGCTCTGGCTTGCGGCAGTTGCAAGGGCCAGTAACCTCCGGCAGATGGGGGCAATAGTACCAAGCGTCGATAACGGCGTTGTGCGCCGCCAGATCTTCACTAACCCATGCTTCCAGAGCGTGCAGATCGTCCTCGCTGAACATGCCGCGCGCCAGCCCCGACTGGTTGCTCACTACCACAAGCAGATACCCTACGGCATGAAAGCGCCTGAGGGTTTCAACCACGCCAGGCAGCCACTGCCAGTCTTCTTTGCGGTGAATATAGCCAGTATCGTGGTTCAGGGTGCCGTCGCGATCCAGAAAAATGGCACGACGCGGCGCTTCTGCAGTGCTCATGAAAGCCCTTGCCCTTTCCGGGGTTACCCGGCAGTTTGGTATGATGCAATCCTTGGTAATTTTACGCCAAACCCAAAAAAATTGCAAAAAATGCCTGCAAAAACCAAGCGACGCCCCAAACAGAAGCGACCCACAAGTGGGCCGCTTCTTTCCCCTGCCCTGCAAGGCGGGGAATGCAAAAACAAGACTGCTGACAGACAGACCGCAGAATTACTTCTTGGCGGTCATCCTCCGTTCCCACAGCTTCATGTCGTTCATTTTCTTGCGGCGCTCGCGTTGCAAGGCCTTGCAGGCAAGAGGAGTACCCTTTTTAAAGCCCCACTTTTCAAGATATTCCTCTGTGGAGAGGCCGTGTGTAGCCAGGTGACGTTTAGTCAAAATCTTGAAGCTCTTACCACACTCAAGGCATGTGACGCTCTTTTCCTTGATCGACTTTCTGGCTTCAAGAACAGCCCCATCAAAGTCGGGCTCGCAAGTGGCTTCGCCCATGGCAACAGCCCTGATACTGCCAGCAACCTTTTGGACAAAGGCCGTAATTTCTTCCGCGCTCATAACCCTGACGCCAGCCTGAGCCTTGGAAATTTCCAAAGCACCCTTCAAAAAATCGTCCATCTTCACTCCGCGATATATTAAGTTAAAGGTTCTTCCGGGTTTTCCGTGGGTAACCCCTGTCAGGAACTGGCCGGGTAGAGGTTTAGACCGCCACAGAAGAAGTAGATGGCTGTCTTGAAATGCTCCCGGTTCCTATAACCGCAAGCCTTCCTCTTGATGGCCATGATCTTGCTGTTGAGGCCCTCGGCCACGCCGTTGGTGATCCTGTGGCGGCAGAAGGTCAGGATGTTCTCAAGATGTCTCTGAATCAGTCCGCCCACTTTGCGCATTGGGGCAAGATCTGACCTGTTCACCCAGACCAGCCATCGCTTCACAAAACGTCTGGCCCATCCCGTGCTCAGGTACTTCCAGACGTCGTTCAGGCTTTCCTTCATGGCCCAGGCCTTGGCCACCTTGAGGTTCGCTGTCTTCAAGGCCTCCAGGGCTGGCCGGTGTTTGTCCGGCAGATTCTCCTCCCGGTATAGCCAGAGGAATTTCGTGCCCTTGAGTCGATGGTCATCCTGACTTGTGAGTTCGCGGTGCTCTTGCTTGCGTACCCGGTCCACAGCCTCGCCTACGTGTTTCATGACGTGGAACCGATCGTGAACGATTTTCCCCGCCGCGTCCGGCACATGTTTGAGCGTAGCTTTAAAATAGGGCTCCCACATGTCCATGGCCACGGCCTTGATCCGCTCCAACTGCGCCTTGGTGAACTGAAGGTAGTACCCCTCAAGGCTTTCGGCCTTACGCTCGTCGGCCACATACTCCACCGTGCTGCCGATCAGATCACAAACCACGGTCACATAGTCGTGCCCCTTGCGGAATGCCTTCTCGTCAACGCCAAGATACCGCGAGGGATTCGATTGCTTGCGCTCCCGGCCCCGGCGCACCGCCCTTTCCATGACACCCCATGCTTCGTCCCAGGTGATGCGCAGGATGCGCCGCGCTCCTGTTACGGTGGCGCACTCGGTCAGCACGTCGATGATCAATCGCTCCATCAATATGGTGAAACGTGCCTTGGACTCGGCCCAAGGCACGTTGACCTGAAGGACGCCATGCTCGGGGCAGTCCACTCGGGGAATCCGAGCATGCAGGAACGTCTTGAACTGGCACGTGTCCAGATGGCGCCAGACACGAGGCTCGGCATGGTCGCGGCAAGCCAGCTCTCGACCACAAGTAGGGCAAAACCAGCGAACACCAGGACCATGCTCCACGCGGATGTCTACCCGACCTTCCGCCGTGTCCAGTTCAACAGCCTCAACAAACCAGGGCTCGGTCAGCCCGAGAATCCGAAAATATAGGTCCGTATCCTTCATTGGTGCCCTCCGGGAAGGACATTAGCAGATCAGCTACCCACGGAAAACCCGGAAGAGCCAAGTTAAAAAACTTTTGAACTATAAAGATTCAGCACCAACACTATTTCGATAAAGCAATTTGTGTCAACCCAATAAACGAAAAATGGCACCACAATCAAACCGGGGCGCTTGAAGCGTAAGGAGGGCAATATAAATAGCGTCTAGAGAATATGCCCATCCATATTTAGGGGTGCGCCCGAGCTTCAACCACCATTTATCGCACATTACTACTGTAAAAATAAAAAATAGCCCCAAATGGCTGCCATAACACAAATAAACTCCCATTTTTTTACAATCCATGACAAGCAAAGAAATGAATAAATTAAACAAAACTACATTAATGTACATAGATATAATATATAAACTAAAAATCACACCAAAAATCAGCCAGTTAAAAGCATGGTGCTCCCAATTGATATAATTCAATTTAATTTTTTTTAATAAAATAATTATCGTAAATAAATATAAAACAATTCAAAACAAAAATGTAACATGCAAAAATCGTATTTAATTATCCATTTTATTCACAAACTGGCAAACATCAAAGCCTTTAGATATTAAATCAAACTATTTCGCTATCTAATTCTACAGAGAACCGATTTGTCAAAAAAAATCACCCTCGAAAAAGTTTCAACAACTTTCTGGTTAACAGCCAAAAATATCAGCATATTAAATCTATTAGCGAAAAATCATCATTCTTTTTTTGCGTTATTAATCACAACAAAAGAGCTCACTATAAAAAAATTTCTATCCGCAAACCTAGCACTCCAAACAATTTTTCAGAAATACGCTATACTGGGCTTTTCCTGGACATTTCATGAAAGGATAAAAATATTTCAAATCTGCTCCATATTTTGTTGAATTCTGGAGGATTCGCTCGTAAATCACTTAGCACAACCAGCAAATCAAACATACTTGCCGCGATGGCGTGATTGCATTTGCGACAGCAAGCTGCTCAGCAAGATGCGCTTGGCTGCTCACCAATGGAGCAAGGATTGAAAAAGAAGCTCTACATAAGATTATTGCGCGCCAGACAGCGCATGGGCATATTCTGGCCGTTAATGATTAACGGCACCGTACTCTTTATTATATTTATACTTGGCAGCCTTGGGTATAAATATATTGAAGGATGGTCGCTATTTGACGGTTTTTACATGGTGCTTATCACCCTTTCAACAATTGGATTCGGCGAAATACACCCCCTGAGCGAGCAGGGAAAACTGCTTACCAGTGCTGTCATTATTTCTGGCGTAGTCTATTTTGCGCTTCTCATTGGTTATTTTGTACAATTGGCTTCAGAAGGGCGCGTTTTTCAAATGATGCGGAGGCGCAGAGTGGACAAGGCAATTGCGGCACTTTCGGGCCATTGCGTTTTGTGCGGTTTCGGTTTGGTGGGCCGGGTAGTGGCCGCTGAACTGGCAGCGGACGGCGTTGACGTGGTTGTGGTTGAAACCGATGACAAAAAGGCAGAAGAAATCGAGAGCGCGGGCTATTTTCTTGTGCTTGGCGATGCAACATCAGACAGCGTGATGATGCGTGTTGGGCTCGACAGGGCAAAGGCTCTTGTGGCTTCCATGTCCAACGACCCCGCCAACGTGTACGTGGTGCTCTCTGCCCGGGCCATGAACCCCGATCTCTACATTGTTTCACGCGCCAGCGACAACCGCCACATCAGCAAGCTCAAAACCGCAGGGGCCAACCGCGTCATACTGCCGCACATGATCGGCGGACAGTCCATCGCCCAGGCCATCCAGCGGCCCCTGGTGGAATCCTTCATGCACCGCAGCAACACAAACGATGAAGTGCTGCTCGATGAATTTCTGGTTTCGGACACATCGCCCCTTGTGGGCAAAAGCTTGGCGGAAGCCGCCCTGACCAGATCGCATGATGTTATCATCCTCGCCATAAAAGGCCAGGGCAGCCCCATTTTGCAAAAAACCAGGGCTGACACGGTAGTTCAGGCGGGTGATGTGCTGCTTGTGGCTGGATCAAAAATCCATCTGCAAGGTCTCAATGAAATGATGTAGCACCCCATATCCCGTGCAGGGGCAGAAGACCGCGCACGCTGAGCGGCCTTCTGCCAGAATATCTCACTATCCCTGACTTTTCATGTCGCGGATAAGCCCCTGAAGTACCTGCGACTGCTCCGCCAGATCCGCCACGGCCTTTGCCGCCTGCTCCATGGCCTGCGCTGTTTCTGACGAGATTGTGGCAACCTGTTCTACCGAATGATTGATTTCCTCGCTGGCTGCCGACTGCTGTTCGCTGGCCGTGGCTATGGACTGCACCTGATCGTTGACCATATGCACGTGCTCCAGAATCTGCTTCAGCGAGTCACCGGAACGGATTGAAAGTTGTGTGGCTTCTTCGATGGATTCTGCTGACTTATCCACATTATCAATATTCTTTTTTGTGCCTTCCTGAATACCGCTGATGGCCTGCCCCACTTCCTGGGTCGCGGACATGGTTTTTTCTGCAAGCTTGCGCACTTCGTCGGCATATTGTTGATAACACTCATGATCTGGCCGATACCTTCTGCCTGCTAGCCCAGAGCGTTTATGTCTTCCATTCCCTTGCTATGCGCACACGGCTCGACAGTTCATCCGCCCACGACTGGATTGCTTAATCTGGTCAGACAGCTCTTCAAATGCAGAGAAGACTATTTCAACAACGCCTTCGAATTGCCGGGCGGTCTGCAACATGTCTTGAGTCTTTGCGAGTTCCATCTGCTACCGTGCGGCTTCCGCCTCAGAGTGGCCTGATGGGCTCGTTCAGATTCTTCTCTGGATTCCTGACTCTTTTGATCGGCCTCTGCTAATTTTCTCCTGAGGGTTGCAATAATTTGCTTCATGGCGCCCAAAACAACATACAATTACACTTTATAACATGGCATCGTACCATGCCCTCATATTTATTATAAAGAATTTAACATTATCTAGACTATCCAACGACAAATTGACAAATATTTATTCTACAATTTTACATAATAAAAAGTAAACTATTTTTGATTAAAACAAAATTTTTAATCAAATTGATCATGGCATTACAAAATAACTTGTGCTGCCATCATCACAGACAGTACACTCTGTTTGTAGCTGCAACAAATAGCTAGACCCACCAATTAAAACTGAGTTAAAAACCCAATAGATATTTGCAGCCCCCACTGCTGGTCATTATATGATCTGCCCACTTGCCCTCTTCCCTGTCAAAGGCAGCCACACACAACAGCACCTTGCCCAGTAATGAGACCCTATGAAGAACACGCAGAAAGCCATAAAAAAAGCTTCAGGCATGGCCGCATACTCCAGGCTGATTATTCTACTGACCTTGTGCCTTATTATTCCGCAAACCGCCCTTGCCGCTATAATTGCGGATGGCGACTACCTTGTTCAGATGGCAGACAGCAATCTGGCAGTAGTTTCCAGCGGCATGACAGTGAGAGAGCGGGTTACACTTGGGCAGAACGAACAGGCGGGCATATGGCGCTTTGAGCACCTTGGCAACGACTTCTACAAAATTATTGCACCCAAGCTGGCAATGGTGTTGGATTCATCTGAAAGCAAAAAATACAATGGCGTTCCCATCATCATATTCCCTTGGCACGGCGGCAGAAATCAGCGTTGGAAGGTCATTGCAAAGGAAGAATTTTACACTCTCACCAATCAAGAAACCAGCCTCGCCCTTGACTTAAAAGGCAATGCGCAACGCGCGGGCACGGTTTTTCAGGGGTATGCCGAGACCACCTCGCGGGGACAACTTTTTCGTCTGACTCCAGTGGACAGACAGAACCCACCAGCAACGGTACGCGACAGCAATGAAAAACCGCTTGCCAAATCCTTCAGCAACGGCCCTGCGGGGCAATAGATGAGCCCAAAAGACGAACTCTGCGGCACTCGCCCGCCACACAAGCGAAGAAAAAGCCGACAGATGGGATAGCTGGCGCATATGGTAAGAACTGCGCGACGCGTCAAGACAATAACAGCTGCGTTGCACAGCAGTCAGACGGAAACAAACAGATGCATTTTGTGAAAGCAAAGGGAATTTTATCCGCTAAAAACGGCATGAATATCTATCGCGGATGTTCGCATGGATGTATTTACTGCGATTCGCGCAGCGCCTGCTATGGCATGGAGCATGAATTTGAAGATATAGAAGTAAAGGAAAACGCCATAGAGCTGCTTGATAACGCCCTTCAGCGCAAACGCAAAAAGTGCATGATTGGCACAGGCTCCATGACAGATCCATACATTCCGGCAGAAATGGAAATCGGAAATGTCAGAAAGGCCTTGTCGCTGATACATGAGCATGGCTTTGGCTTTACCGTGATCACAAAGTCAGATCGGATACTGCGCGATCTCGACCTGTTGCAAAAAATTCATGAAAAGACCAAATGCGTTGTTCAGATAACCCTGACCACACACAATGAAGATTTGTGCAAAAAACTGGAACCGAACGTAAGCACCACAAAGGAGCGCTTTAACGTGCTGCTTCGCTTGCGCGATGCAGGGATACCGACTGTGGTATGGCTTTGCCCCATACTCCCCTTCATCAATGATACAAAAGAAAATATCGCGGGGATTCTGGAGTACTGCGCCGAGGCAAATGTGCGCGGCATCATTAATTTTGGCATGGGAATGACCCTTCGCCAGGGGAACCGGCAATACTTCTATAGCCAGCTTGATCGGCACTTTCCCGGAATGAAGGAAAAATACATCCGGGCCTATGGCACGCAATACATACTGAGCAGTCCAAACAACAAATACCTGATGGACTTTTTCCGCCATTACTGTTTGCAGCATGGCATCATGCATGAGCCTGAGCCGATTTTTCAATACATGAATACTCTTGAAGAAAAGCAGGCCCACAGGCAACTGAGCCTCTTCGGGTGACGTAAAGTCCACATAGAACCAGATCATCAAACAAAAAGACCGCCCATTCCTGAGCGGCCTATTGAATACACGGGCTGAGGGGGGGGTTATCCCTTCTTCATTTCAACTATGAGGCGCTGTAATGCTTGGGACTGCTGCGCAAGGTCAGCCACAGCCCTTGATGCCTGATCCATTGCCTGAGCAGTTTCAGACGAAATGGTTGCTACCTGTTCCACAGAATGATTGATCTCTTCGCTTGCTGCGGATTGCTGCTCACTAGCCGTTGCAATGGACTGAACCTGGTCGTTGACCATGTTGACAAATTTCAGAATCTGCTTGAGCGATTCACCAGACGTGACTGAAAGCCTTGCGGCTTCTTCAATGGACACACCAGCCACCTCCACGTTGTGGATATTCTTGCGCGTACCTTCCTGAATACCTGTGATAGCCTGCCCCACCTCTTGGGTAGCGGTCATGGTCTTTTCAGCAAGCTTGCGCACTTCATCGGCAACCACAGCAAATCCACGCCCGGCATCACCTGCGCGAGCGGCTTCGATGGCGGCGTTCAGAGCCAGCAGGTTTGTTTGATCAGCAATATCGGCAATCACACCCATAATCTGCCCGATACCTTCGGCCTGCTTACCCAAAGCATCCATGTCTTCCTTAATGGCAATGGATTGGGAGTGAACAGATTCAATACTTTTAACGGCATCAGTGACAATTTTAGAGCCTTCCTGGGCCTGCTGCCGCGCCTGATGAGAAATGTCAGCAGCCTGTTGGGCATTGCGTGCAACTTCCAGAACTGTGGCGTTCATTTCTTCCATGGCGGTTGCAGTTTCGCGCACACGGCTAGACTGTTCATCTGCCCCACGACTGGATTGTTCAATTTGCGTGGAAAGTTCTTCTGAAGCAGAGGATACGACCTGAACAACCCCCTCAAGCTGCTGCGCAGCCTGAAGCATGCCCTCGGCCTTGGCGCGTTCAGCTTGCTTTCTGGCTTCTTCAGCTTCCACCGTCGCTTTTTGGGCTCGCTCTGATTCTTCCTTGGCCTCGAGGCTATTTTGATCGGCTTCGGCAATCTTTGACTTCAGCGTGGCAACCATCTGCTTCATGGCCCCAAACACGCCAATCTCTGACCGGCGGGGATTAAACTCCGCGTTCAAGTTTCCACCGGCAATATCAAGTGCAAGATCAGAAAGGGAAGCAGGCTCGTCGCCAAGCTGACGCAGCATATTTCGTGCGAGAAAATACCCTGCGCACAGCCCTACAAGCACCGACATGGCAATGCCTGCCACTGTAATCCAAAACGCCTGCTGGTACATGGCCGCACTGGAATCATTAAGACGTTTGGCAGTATTGATTTTGGACTCGACGGAGATCTGAATTGCTTGAGCGAGTATGCGCAGCTTGTCGTTACCAAGCGTTGAGGAAATTTTTTGCGCTTCCTTATTAGCATCGGGGTCAAGACTTTTACCAAGATCAACCACTCGATCATGAACTGTGCGCCATTCCTTTGCAGAAGTGGTGATGCTTCCAAGCAATTCATAGCCGCGCGGTGTAACGAAATAGTTTGGCAGATCCTGCAAAATACTGTCGAACTCTTTGCATTCCCCATTCAGTATTTGCAAATATTTTTCTATATCTTGTTGATCATCACTGATAATTAGATTTTTCTCATCACCTACAATGCGCAAAACTGTAATATTTAAAGCACGTACCTGATCTAAACCCTTCATATGCACATTGTATAACGTGTTTAAATCAAACGTAAGTTTTTGCAAACTTTTTACTGCGTATCCACCAATTGCAACTGGGAATAGCGAGAGCAGCAAACACAAACCAAAAAGTTTTTGCATTGTAGAAATTTTTCCCATAACATTCCCTCCGTCATGCTCATTAAAACATCTATTCAGAAATTTAGAACCATGCATATTTCATCAATAATATATCGGAGGATTTTAATAAATATTTATGCTGGTCATAAAATTTTTTCTCATAAAACATCATGATGAGATTCATACAAACAAACAGTTAACCATTAAAATTCGTGAACTTCATAGACACATTTAATTTAAAAAATATAATTTTACATTATTTACCACAAAATCATCAATCAAGGTCCAAAAAAATTGCACAACCTATCCAATATTCGCACACATCAGAAGGTTCGAATTTAAAAAAATTCTGCAAATCGCCACTTTGAGCGACCCAATTCAACGCAGAAAAGGGATAGTCAGACTTGCGTCTGACTATCCCTTTAACTTGGATAAATGGTCGGAGCGAAAGGATTCGAACCTTCGATTTCCTACTCCCAAAAAATCAACATAATTTATAATAATTACAAATACTTAGACATCATTTATACGCTCATACAAGTTCATGTGGCTCGCACCAATCACGCCACATACAGATTGGTGTTTTTGGCGTATCTTTTGGTTTTTTAGTGAATAGTTTGGTGTAGTTGGTGTACACTTTGGCGTTTTTGGCGTTCTTTTCATGGAACATCAACTGCATCATTTTGGGCGTTAAAAACTGCTAACCAGCGTTCATACAAAAAAATTGCCCCTCCCCCCGAAAAGTATGCCATTGAAAAGTTAGTGTTCCTGACATAGGAGCACAAAAATGAAACGTAGCAGATTCACCGAAGAGCAGATTATTGGGACCTTGCGGCAAGCCGTGGCTGGCGTTCGTGTTGTCGATTTTTGCCGTCAGCATGGCATTTCGGATGCGACCTTTTATAAATTGCGCAGCAAGTTCGGTGGGATGAACATCTCTGACGCCAAGCGGTTGCGCTAGTTGGAGGAAGAGAACGCTCGGCTGAAACGACTTGTAGGTGAACAAGCGCTTGATATCGTCGTCCTGAAGGACGTGATCTCAAAAAACTTTTGAAGCCCGAAGCCAACAGGGAAGCCGTGCATCACATTCAGACTGCGCATGGCTACTCAGAACGGCGGGCTTGCCGAGTGATTCAGTTTAATCGCTGTTCAGCCAGACGGGCACCATCTGAGGACCGTGATCTTCTTTTGCGGACTCGGATGCGAGAACTGGCAAATGACCGACGGCGTTTCGGTTCTCCGCGCTTGCATGAATTATTGCGCCGGGAAGAGCTGGTGCAGAACCACAAACGGACAGAAAGAATTTACCAGGAAGAAAATCTTTCACTGCGCACCCGCAAGAGAGTGAAGCGCCCAAGCCATGCCCGTATTGTCCAGGCTGGCCCTGATGGCCCAGATGAGCAATGGGCGATGGATTTTGTAAGTGACTCCCTTATGGGGGGACGGCGCATCCGGATTTTGGCAATTGCCGATCTATGGGATCGTTCAAGTCCCGCGCTCGAAGTGGACATGTCGTTGCCTGGAGTTCGAGTTGTGCGTGTTCTTGAAAGACTACGCCTTCAAGGTCGGCTGCCACAGCGTATCAAGGTTGATAATGGCCGGAATTTAGCGGTAACGCCCTGGATACATGGGCTTTTGAGCATGGAGTACAAATAGAGTTTACTCGTCCGGGGAAGCCTACGGATAATGGGCACATTGAAAGCTTTAACGGAAAATTCCGGGATGAGTGTTTAAATCAGAGGTTCTTCCGGGTTTTCCGTGGGTAACCCCTGTCAGGAACTGGCCGGGTAGAGGTTTAGACCGCCACAGAAGAAGTAGATGGCTGTCTTGAAATGCTCCCGGTTCCTATAACCGCAAGCCTTCCTCTTGATGGCCATGATCTTGCTGTTGAGGCCCTCGGCCACGCCGTTGGTGATCCTGTGGCGGCAGAAGGTCAGGATGTTCTCAAGATGTCTCTGAATCAGTCCGCCCACTTTGCGCATTGGGGCAAGATCTGACCTGTTCACCCAGACCAGCCATCGCTTCACAAAACGTCTGGCCCATCCCGTGCTCAGGTACTTCCAGACGTCGTTCAGGCTTTCCTTCATGGCCCAGGCCTTGGCCACCTTGAGGTTCGCTGTCTTCAAGGCCTCCAGGGCTGGCCGGTGTTTGTCCGGCAGATTCTCCTCCCGGTATAGCCAGAGGAATTTCGTGCCCTTGAGTCGATGGTCATCCTGACTTGTGAGTTCGCGGTGCTCTTGCTTGCGTACCCGGTCCACAGCCTCGCCTACGTGTTTCATGACGTGGAACCGATCGTGAACGATTTTCCCCGCCGCGTCCGGCACATGTTTGAGCGTAGCTTTAAAATAGGGCTCCCACATGTCCATGGCCACGGCCTTGATCCGCTCCAACTGCGCCTTGGTGAACTGAAGGTAGTACCCCTCAAGGCTTTCGGCCTTACGCTCGTCGGCCACATACTCCACCGTGCTGCCGATCAGATCACAAACCACGGTCACATAGTCGTGCCCCTTGCGGAATGCCTTCTCGTCAACGCCAAGATACCGCGAGGGATTCGATTGCTTGCGCTCCCGGCCCCGGCGCACCGCCCTTTCCATGACACCCCATGCTTCGTCCCAGGTGATGCGCAGGATGCGCCGCGCTCCTGTTACGGTGGCGCACTCGGTCAGCACGTCGATGATCAATCGCTCCATCAATATGGTGAAACGTGCCTTGGACTCGGCCCAAGGCACGTTGACCTGAAGGACGCCATGCTCGGGGCAGTCCACTCGGGGAATCCGAGCATGCAGGAACGTCTTGAACTGGCACGTGTCCAGATGGCGCCAGACACGAGGCTCGGCATGGTCGCGGCAAGCCAGCTCTCGACCACAAGTAGGGCAAAACCAGCGAACACCAGGACCATGCTCCACGCGGATGTCTACCCGACCTTCCGCCGTGTCCAGTTCAACAGCCTCAACAAACCAGGGCTCGGTCAGCCCGAGAATCCGAAAATATAGGTCCGTATCCTTCATTGGTGCCCTCCGGGAAGGACATTAGCAGATCAGCTACCCACGGAAAACCCGGAAGAGCCTAAAAAGTTAACATGAGGTGGAGCCTGCTAGTCGCATGTTTTTGCGATAGCTTCTCCTATCTTTCCTGAAACTTGCTGGAACTTTACAAAAAAATGTTCCTGAATCCAGTCCCATTGGGAATAAGATGCCAGTTTTTGTGTTACAGAATCATGAAGTGCACGCGCTTCAGAATGTTCCCCCCCCTCTGATAGGAGCGTGCATGTGCTGAGGCCGCACGCAAGCATGAAGTTTAAAACAGCTCTCCATTCACTCGCCTGTGCATCGAAGAGTGAGCAGCGCAATTTGTAACGAACACCGGAAAGAAGTCGCCATGTGTTCAGCCAAGTTGCTCGTGGGTCTGGCATGGCAGCATACAATAGAGCTATTCTCTGATGCCGTACGTCAGGAAAGTCTGAATGCTCACTGGTGTACACCCCTGCTTCGCTGAAAGAAATCAGTCGTTCAAAAAAAATTAAATATTCTTTCGCAGATGTTATAGTCAATTCGGATGTCCTCTCTATCAATGCTAGAAGTAATGTGATGTGGACATCAGCTTTTGCAGGGGATAGGATGCCAGTTTGGAAAAAAAAGGCAGCTTGAGCAATAGCGTCTTTATCGTCAATTCCGGCTCTTCCGGGTTTTCCGTGGGTAGCTGATCTGCTAATGTCCTTCCCGGAGGGCACCAATGAAGGATACGGACCTATATTTTCGGATTCTCGGGCTGACCGAGCCCTGGTTTGTTGAGGCTGTTGAACTGGACACGGCGGAAGGTCGGGTAGACATCCGCGTGGAGCATGGTCCTGGTGTTCGCTGGTTTTGCCCTACTTGTGGTCGAGAGCTGGCTTGCCGCGACCATGCCGAGCCTCGTGTCTGGCGCCATCTGGACACGTGCCAGTTCAAGACGTTCCTGCATGCTCGGATTCCCCGAGTGGACTGCCCCGAGCATGGCGTCCTTCAGGTCAACGTGCCTTGGGCCGAGTCCAAGGCACGTTTCACCATATTGATGGAGCGATTGATCATCGACGTGCTGACCGAGTGCGCCACCGTAACAGGAGCGCGGCGCATCCTGCGCATCACCTGGGACGAAGCATGGGGTGTCATGGAAAGGGCGGTGCGCCGGGGCCGGGAGCGCAAGCAATCGAATCCCTCGCGGTATCTTGGCGTTGACGAGAAGGCATTCCGCAAGGGGCACGACTATGTGACCGTGGTTTGTGATCTGATCGGCAGCACGGTGGAGTATGTGGCCGACGAGCGTAAGGCCGAAAGCCTTGAGGGGTACTACCTTCAGTTCACCAAGGCGCAGTTGGAGCGGATCAAGGCCGTGGCCATGGACATGTGGGAGCCCTATTTTAAAGCTACGCTCAAACATGTGCCGGACGCGGCGGGGAAAATCGTTCACGATCGGTTCCACGTCATGAAACACGTAGGCGAGGCTGTGGACCGGGTACGCAAGCAAGAGCACCGCGAACTCACAAGTCAGGATGACCATCGACTCAAGGGCACGAAATTCCTCTGGCTATACCGGGAGGAGAATCTGCCGGACAAACACCGGCCAGCCCTGGAGGCCTTGAAGACAGCGAACCTCAAGGTGGCCAAGGCCTGGGCCATGAAGGAAAGCCTGAACGACGTCTGGAAGTACCTGAGCACGGGATGGGCCAGACGTTTTGTGAAGCGATGGCTGGTCTGGGTGAACAGGTCAGATCTTGCCCCAATGCGCAAAGTGGGCGGACTGATTCAGAGACATCTTGAGAACATCCTGACCTTCTGCCGCCACAGGATCACCAACGGCGTGGCCGAGGGCCTCAACAGCAAGATCATGGCCATCAAGAGGAAGGCTTGCGGTTATAGGAACCGGGAGCATTTCAAGACAGCCATCTACTTCTTCTGTGGCGGTCTAAACCTCTACCCGGCCAGTTCCTGACAGGGGTTACCCACGGAAAACCCGGAAGAACCACCAAAAATATCTGGATACGTTAATAGACAATCTACCTGATCTGATTTGGTTCAAGGATGCGCGTGGCAGTCACCTAAAGGTTAATCATAGTTTCTGCCAGGCGGTAAATAAGACCAAGTCCCAGATTGAAGGTCGAGGACATTATTATGTTTGGGACCTCGATCCAGATGAATATGCAAATGGAGAATATGTTTGTCTGGAGTCTGAAGAAATTGTTCTCAATAAAAAGGAAACATGCCTTTTTGATGAAACAGTGAAATGTGGCACGGAACTTCGTAAGTTTAAAACCTTTAAATCGCCTATTTTTGATGCCGATGGCACAGTTATAGGCACAGTCGGATTCGCGCATGACGTTACTGACTTACAAAACTTGATAGTGGAATTGAATATTCTGATTGAAAGTTTGCCCTTTGCCGTTTTGGTGACTGACAAAAACAGAAACATCACTACTGCCAATCAGAGATTTGTTGATACCTTCATGCAGGATCGTGAAGAGCTAGTTGGGAAAAATGCTGATTTTCTTATGAATGTCACGAAAACTTTGTTCAAAAGTAAAAGGTGGATCATCGAAAGAGACGAAGAAGGAATTTTGCTTCTATCCGAAAAAAGTGTTTTGAGAGTTCACGAAGAAAAACTTTTAGATGTATTTCGCGTATTGGCTGGATACATCTATCTCTATATGGATATAACCTTAGAGCAACAACGCAAGAATACGTTGCTTATCGATGCAAACACCGATTACTTGACTAAGTTGAATAACAGGCGAAGTCTCCAGGACTTCATGCGAAAAACACCCTGTTTACCAAATACGGTGCTCTTTTTGGCTGATCTAGATAACTTTAAGGAGGTAAATGACCGGCTTGGCCATCCTGAGGGGGACAAGGTGCTCGTGGCTTTTTCAAATTTACTTAAGCAGCTATTTTCTTCTGAAAACCTGTTCCGCCTTGGTGGTGATGAGTTCGGTATACTTCTCCACCATATCGAAGACAAAAAAACTCTCAAAAATTATGCAGAACAACTTCTCTCTGATTTTAAAGAAAAGGTTGCAACTAGATTTTCAGATGTAAAAATTTCTTTAAGCATCGGTATTGCAATAAATTCTTGTCAGTCAAGCGACTTTGGCACGTTGTTTAAAAGAGCGGATATGGCCCTTTATGAATCAAAAAAATCTGGGAAGAATGCTTTTACTTTCTGGGATGGATATGGGGACATATCCTCAGAGGGCATATAACACGAACCTGAAATAAGTGGATCAACAACGCGATTTCTCCGAATGAATGTTCGACTCGGATAACCGTAATGGCGGCTTTGTTGATTATTTCCTGCATAATGACCTCCAAGATTAAGCAGATACACAGAACAAGTTGGCTCAAACATCCCCATACGTCTCTGGCGCTAGTTTTTTGAAGGTGGCTAGCCTAGCAGCAATAAATGAAAGGGCCGCCCATTTCTGAGCGGCCTTGTAAAAGAACGGGGATTGAGAGGGTTATCCGTTCTTCATCTCGACAATAAGTTTCTGCAATGTTTGGGACTGCTGCGCAAGCTCAGCTACTGCACTAGAGGCCTGCTCCATTGCCTGAGCCGTTTCAGCAGAAATAGTGGCTACCTGTTCCACAGAACGGTTGATTTCTTCGCTGACAGCTGATTGTTGTTCACTGGCTGTGGCAATCGATTGCACCTGATCATTTACCATATGGACAAATTCCAGAATGTGCTTGAGCGATTCGCCAGACTGAGCTGAAAGCTTTGCAGCCTCTTCAATAGATACACCAGCCTGCTCCACGTTTTGGATATTCTTGCGTGTGCCCTGCTGAATTCCTGTAATGGCTTGCCCCACTTCCTGGGTAGCCGTCATGGTCTTTTCAGCAAGCTTGCGCACCTCATCGGCAACCACAGCAAAACCACGTCCGGCATCACCTGCGCGGGCAGCTTCAATGGCTGCGTTCAGAGCCAGCAAGTTTGTTTGATCGGCGATATCGGCAATCACTCCCATGATCTGCCCAATACCTTCTGCCTGCTTGCCCAAGACATCCATGTCTTCCTTGATAGCAATAGACTGGGCGTGAACGGCCTCTATGCTCTTAACGGCATCTGTGACAATTTTAGAGCCTTCCTGTGCCTGCTGGCGGGCCTGATTTGAAATATCTGCGGCTTGCTGCGCGTTTTTGGCTACTTCCAGCACGGTGGCGTTCATTTCTTCCATAGCGGTGGCGGTTTCGCGTACACGACCCGATTGTTCATCGGCACCACGGCTGGATTGCTCAATCTGTGCTGAGAGTTCTTCAGATGCTGACGTTAGAATCTCTACAACACCTTCAATGTGGTTAGCAGCAGCAATCATTCCCTCTGCCTTAGCATTTTCAGCTCCCTGTCGTGCCTCTTCAGCCGCTTGCATTGCTAGAAAAGCTTTCTCAGATTGCTCAGCCGCTTTCGCGCTATTTTCTTCAGCTTCTTGTATCTTCGACTTCAAATTCTGAATCATGGACGCCAGCGAATCTTTAAGACTACCAAGTTCATGAGAAAATTTTTCTACAATCTTTGTGTTCAAATCACCGCCTGCAACGCTTTTAGCGTATGCAATCAAATGATTGATCGGGCTAGTTATCGAACGCGCCAAATAAATTGCAGAACTAAGAGCTAAAAGGAGTGCAAATCCGACCGACAAGTATACTTTCAGTAGCGTATTTGATATTTCTTCTTGAATAGTGTGTAAGTTGCCAACAGCAGACTCTACCTCTTTATTCCGAACAAGGTACATGTCATCAATTGTTTTTGTTATTGTAGCAAAGAAGTCTTTCCCATTTATTCCATAATTTCCTTCTTTTGATTTCGAAAGTACGGTGTTGAACCCCTGGTTGACTCTTGCCCAAGATTCTGACTTCCTGCTTTCATCAAGCAAGGATTTTGCTACAGGTTCAAGAACCATCGCCTTTGAGTCGAGGTTCGCGTCAATATTCGCCTTGAATGTAATCAAACGCGTGAAAAGTTCATCGTCAATCGGTTTATCCGCTGTCAGTATGCCAGACACTGTCGCCCGCAATTTGCCTGCGTTTTCCTTAGCAGTTTCTAGGATTATTATGCTGGTTAAGATCTTGCCAAAGCCGCGCGTGGTCTTCGAATTTGCGATGTACGTTTCGGATGTCATTAGTTGAGCAATTAATCTCCCGTAAGCGTCCACGACTTCTTTCGCTGAGCTTTTTTTGTTGGCAATCGATCGAATCTTTTCTATTTCAGAGGTTGACTCAGACAGGATATTTCTAATCTGATTGTCGACAGCAGCACTCTTAAGCGAATTTAATACAGGTTGAATTTTTAAGTCAGAAGATTTTCGTTGGACATTCATTTCGTCCTGTGAACCGCCCGACAGGAATACGGATGTCCTCCCGCGTTCTATTTGCAATTCATGTATCAAGTCAGAAATAGCTATCATCAATTTTGTGTTACCAGCCATATCGTCAACTATTTTCGATTCTTTGATGTTAACATTGATAAACATCATACTTAGTATAAAAAAGGCTAGCAAAGGAATGGTCACAAGGACGATCAGCTTGTGCGAGATTTTCATAAAAGCCCACTTCATTAACATTGTTCATAATTGGCAACGGGCCAAAATATCTGCTTTTTCCTATGTAGACACGATTCTTAGGGTTATCCGTTCTTCATTTCAACGGTTCTTCCGGGTTTTCCGTGGGTAACCCCTGTCAGGAACTGGCCGGGTAGAGGTTTAGACCGCCACAGAAGAAGTAGATGGCTGTCTTGAAATGCTCCCGGTTCCTATAACCGCAAGCCTTCCTCTTGATGGCCATGATCTTGCTGTTGAGGCCCTCGGCCACGCCGTTGGTGATCCTGTGGCGGCAGAAGGTCAGGATGTTCTCAAGATGTCTCTGAATCAGTCCGCCCACTTTGCGCATTGGGGCAAGATCTGACCTGTTCACCCAGACCAGCCATCGCTTCACAAAACGTCTGGCCCATCCCGTGCTCAGGTACTTCCAGACGTCGTTCAGGCTTTCCTTCATGGCCCAGGCCTTGGCCACCTTGAGGTTCGCTGTCTTCAAGGCCTCCAGGGCTGGCCGGTGTTTGTCCGGCAGATTCTCCTCCCGGTATAGCCAGAGGAATTTCGTGCCCTTGAGTCGATGGTCATCCTGACTTGTGAGTTCGCGGTGCTCTTGCTTGCGTACCCGGTCCACAGCCTCGCCTACGTGTTTCATGACGTGGAACCGATCGTGAACGATTTTCCCCGCCGCGTCCGGCACATGTTTGAGCGTAGCTTTAAAATAGGGCTCCCACATGTCCATGGCCACGGCCTTGATCCGCTCCAACTGCGCCTTGGTGAACTGAAGGTAGTACCCCTCAAGGCTTTCGGCCTTACGCTCGTCGGCCACATACTCCACCGTGCTGCCGATCAGATCACAAACCACGGTCACATAGTCGTGCCCCTTGCGGAATGCCTTCTCGTCAACGCCAAGATACCGCGAGGGATTCGATTGCTTGCGCTCCCGGCCCCGGCGCACCGCCCTTTCCATGACACCCCATGCTTCGTCCCAGGTGATGCGCAGGATGCGCCGCGCTCCTGTTACGGTGGCGCACTCGGTCAGCACGTCGATGATCAATCGCTCCATCAATATGGTGAAACGTGCCTTGGACTCGGCCCAAGGCACGTTGACCTGAAGGACGCCATGCTCGGGGCAGTCCACTCGGGGAATCCGAGCATGCAGGAACGTCTTGAACTGGCACGTGTCCAGATGGCGCCAGACACGAGGCTCGGCATGGTCGCGGCAAGCCAGCTCTCGACCACAAGTAGGGCAAAACCAGCGAACACCAGGACCATGCTCCACGCGGATGTCTACCCGACCTTCCGCCGTGTCCAGTTCAACAGCCTCAACAAACCAGGGCTCGGTCAGCCCGAGAATCCGAAAATATAGGTCCGTATCCTTCATTGGTGCCCTCCGGGAAGGACATTAGCAGATCAGCTACCCACGGAAAACCCGGAAGAGCCATCAATTCAAACGGGGTTCGGGTTCTTGGCGTTAGTGTGCCCATAAATGACGGCAAGTGGCACATTGCCATTGAAAGGCCATATAGAAGCATTCTAGGTAGAATGGACTCCTTTTTATTGCTGTTTGCTTTTGGCTTATTGCTAAGCATTGCAATGCTCTTTCCACTTATAAAAAAATATATTTCTACAGTTGTAAAACCGATTGAAACAATATCAACTTTTTCAACAGAATTTTCACACAACATATCAAATGCCGGTTGCCCATATATAAATACAAACAACATGCCACAAGAAATAGTTTTGTTATACCATAATTTCTGCGAGATGGCAAAGAAACTGTCCTTATATGTTCAGGAACTGAAAGACAGCAGCCTGACCGACCCCCTAACGGGCCTTGCAAACAGACGCTGCCTTGAAAAGGATGGGTGCAAACTTATTGAAATCTGCCGTCGCAGCGGCGTTACCTGTTGCTGCCTGGAACTGGATCTGGACCATTTCAAACACGTCAACGACACCTATGGGCATCAGACTGGCGATGTGGCCCTGCAAACTGTCAGCACCATCTTGAAAAACAATACCCGAACCTCTGACATATGCGCCCGCTTTGGTGGGGAAGAATTCATAATACTCGCACCCTCAACCACGGCAGAGGCAGCCATGTGCCTTGCCGAAAAAATTCGTGCAGAGGTAGAAAAAACACCAATTGCGTACGGTGCTTTTACGTTTAATATTACTGTGAGCATTGGCATTGCAGAGATTCCTCAAGAAAACTATTCATGCAGTTCTGCTATGGAAGAAGGCATTCGCGCCGCAGACTGTGCAATGTATACGGCAAAAAAGACAGGCAGAAATCGGGTAGTGCAATGGAGTGGTGAGCAGTGCGACACGGCATAAACTTATGAGTGCAGGAAATTCCACACCAAATCACGCACCAATCGCCCCCATGTCCGCAAGCGTTTGTATCGTTGATGCAATTTTTTAACTTGTGGCCATGTGGCGCTATAAATTTTATTATATATCGGATAGTTACAGTAATTTTCTCAGAAATTCTACCACACGCCACTTTTGGCGATCCCATTCAACGCAAGAAAGGGATAGTCGGGTTTTCACCTAACTATCCCTTTTTCTTGGGTATTTGGTCGGAGCGACTGGATTCGAACCAGCGGCCCCCTGCTCCCAAAAAGTCAACCTTATTTATAATCATTACAGATACTTATACATTATTTATACGCTCATACAAGTTCGTGTGGCTCGCACCAATCTCGCCACATACACTTTGGCGTTTTTGGCGTAAAGTTTGGTGTTTTTGGTGAACACTTTGGCGTATTTGGTGTACACTTTGGTGTTTTTGGCGTTCTTTTCATGGAACACCAGCTGCATCATTTTTGGCGTAAAAAACTGCGATTGAATTTTCAAAAAAAAGCCCTGAGCATAATCGCCCAGGGCCATCTATCGATCAGCGTCTTCTATGCAGAAGGTTGCGCAGATGGTGATTGCCCAAGAGGCGGCAGATCCGGCAGTAAGGTCACAGCCCGTTCCTTCTCGCCCTCAAGGTATTGATAATATACATTCGCGGTCATAGTCACGCTGGAATGGCCCAGGAGCTTTGACACAGCGGCAAGGTCAGCTCCATTGGAGAGCATATATGTGGCAAACATATGGCGCAGGTCATACATCCTCACCGAATGCTGAATGCCAGCCCTGCGACAAGCCATTCTGAACGCTTTTTGAATCCGATTAACCCGCTTGCCACGGTATTCGATTATGAAGTCTGTCTGACTAATTGCCCGCATCTCCCGCAACCGCTCAAGGAAAGCATCTTTTACCGGGATGGTCCGGAAGGTTTCGGTTTTCCTGCCGAAAACCTTTACCTGCTTCCGCTCCCAGTCTACATCGGACCAGCGCAGCGAAAGAAGCTCAGAATCGCCAGAGCGAACGCCAAGATTGAAACAGACCTCGACGGCCCACCGAACATGGTCATCGGCATGTTCCATAATTTTGGAAACATCTTCTAGCGTGATCTGAAACTGCCTCGGCGGCTCCTTCGTCTTGTGCCACTGTGCCATGGGATTTTGCGCCATCAAACCATTTGCCACAGCAAAATTGAAAATGGTCCTCAGAAAGCAGCAGTAGCGATTTATACTTGCCTGTGAGCGTACTGCACCAGTTCTGCCACTTGGAATTGACCTCATGTGGTTTATGAAAGGCACGATGCCGTCCGTGTAGTTGATTAAATCCAACGGCATTGACGGGCCAAAATGCTTGTACAAAAGGCTTTTTGCCATATAGTTTATGTTGCTGATATGAGACTGACTTTTCCCTTGCGCCCGCAGATGATCCAAATACGCATCCACCGCCTGCCGCAATACTGGGCCAAGGGGTTGCTGCACAACTGGGGCTATCGCGCGGGATTTCATGGCCTCGTCAAAAGCTTTTGCTGACGCCTCAGCTTCCGGCCCACGCCCAAAAGAACGTTCCTTCCGCTTGCCATCAGCGCCTTTAAAGACAACGATAAAACGACCATCATCACGTTGGTGAACACTCATTTCTCACCTCAAAAATTATTGACAAAAGTTTACCACCATTTCGGAGGGTTGAAGAGAACATAGCACCCCCATGAAAATATGGCAAACTTTATCTATTTGTTTTCAAATGGTTACAGACATTCATACACAGCTTCATCATGCTACGTACTCCCTCAATCAAGCCTCAATACACGAAGGTACTGAAGCCCTGAAAATATTTTTTCAAATTGCATTGAGCAGCACTTCCTCGACTTCCTCGGCTTGGATGCCCAAGTACCTTCGCGTAACGGCAGGGTTGGAATGGTTCATCCGCTTCGCCAGTAGCTCCCATGAAACCCCGTAGAGCTTGCGCTGCTGATAGCACCAAGTCTTACGCAGGGTATGCGCTCCATAGTTGCCGGCCAGATTGATTTCATCGCACCAGCCCTGAACCAAATGCGTCACAGCATACGTACTCAGTGGGTAATTCCAGCCTTTCCGGCTTTTAAAGAGGTATTCGCGGGGAACGCGTTTCTTGTGAAAGGCCAGATATCGCTGTACAGCATCATAAATTTCTTGATTAATGATGAGCACATTTTCCTTTTTAGTTTTCTTTTCCATCACAGTTATACGATCTCCAACTACAGCATTTTCAACATCACTAACACGCAATGCCAAAATATCTTGAACTCGTAACCCTGCGTTAATGCCCATTATAAAGAGCAACATGTTTCTTGGATTTGATGACAACAATCGCTTGATACGCTTGATATCCTTCAAATCAGTAATCGGCTGTACTTTCATGATTATGTACTCCAATCTACGTTTCGTTATGTAAAGCCCATAAATTTGGACTTACATTTTGGGGGAGAAATAGGACTACCCTTGGAACCACCTATAACAAGCTGAATTTATTCGATTTTAGCCCGTCAAACATTTGAATGTCCGTTTCTGGTACAAATCGGTCGTTCCTTTTATAAGCAATTCCGCTTGCTTAAAATGAAAAAGCCACCCCATTTTCAGAGGTGGCTCATTGCGATTACTCGCTAAGCTCAGTAGAAGCATCTTGCGAAACTGGTTTCGTTTCCAATCCGAGATGGATCAGGATAATCCTGTTCCCTTCCACAATGACATCAAACTCGGTTTCAGGCTTCAGGGGCATCCCCTTGAAGTCGATGTTTGTCATTCGCAGTCTTATCTCACCACGGGCGTTTACAAATGCCTTGCGGCGGTTCTTGTCATACAGCCCCGGTACTTCATAAAATTCCTTGTCCGTTGCAATCAGCTTCAAAATGTGATGTTTCAGAATCTGTTTGTGACCAATATCCATTGCCAGCATGATTTCAGAAGCGGTTTTTCCGTTCCGAATCAAATCTCGCAGAACATTGGCATCATACTTTGATTCTTGTTTCTTAACCTTATCACCAGTTGAATCAGATGATTTCTTACTCATACAATCCTCCATTAAGTCTATTTTAATGAAGAATATCTATATATTTAAGCAATAAAAAAGAGTGCGTGAACACTCTTTGTTAAATTCTACTCTTAAGTATTGTAACTATAATCTCTATCACAATTTTCCTGAACAACTTTGAATTTCTTGCTAGGAATTGTAGCTTCCACAACTGCATTGCAATATTCAACTTAACCTCCAAATAAGCAAAAGCAGCAGCCAATTTCACTTGACTACTGCCCTTGCCGTTTAATTTAATATTAAATTTTGATATCTATATTTATTGAATCAAAATGAAATCTACTTTAATTGTATCTTGATGAATTATGCATTTTATCCCTCTCTCCAAAATAATTATTTCTTTAAGTTAATTTAATAATATCATTATAAATGGAATTTACTTGGAATTTCTTGAACATACCTGATCACCTGTAACTTAAGCTTGAACGGCACGAATACCACCACTAATTTTTAAA
Organism: Desulfovibrio faecalis; assembly: GCF_053570625.1. Classification (NCBI taxonomy): domain Bacteria; kingdom Pseudomonadati; phylum Thermodesulfobacteriota; class Desulfovibrionia; order Desulfovibrionales; family Desulfovibrionaceae; genus Desulfovibrio; species Desulfovibrio faecalis. The sequence continues at coordinate 1,032,585 of NZ_JBRBQR010000001.1, read as the reverse complement.
AATAATTTAATTATTATATTTTATAAAAAATTATAAATTATAATTAATAAGTTTTTTTAAAATTTACTGGTGTTCAAGCTCCAGTTACATGGATCAAGCTCTACCAATCACATCACCTAAAATAAAATGATTATTGTAGTAATTAAAAGAATATTTTATTAAAGAAAAGGAGATATCAAACCCATCAAAACAGATCAGTTGGGATGCCCAAGCTAAGCGTTTGAGCCGCTTTAATCTTGGGAAATACCTCTGAAACATACGTTGGATCAATTTTTAAGCGTTCAAGATCGTAATTCAAAATCAGTGATGTGCGATCCACTACAGATGCAAGATTAACGGCAATATACTGGTGTCCGTTCAACTTCTTAGTTCCACAAAGAATTAATAAACCCGCGTTATAAAGTAATGGTGCATTATTCTTAATCAATTTGGCAAAATTCGCTGAATTAATAGGGTAATTACTTGTATCATCTGAAGTAGCCAAAAGATAATTAAACAATTCACTCATTGTAAATGCACAAACTTGGTGAGTTTCCATCAACGAAAGTAAATCGTTGAGAGGATCTGACCGCTTAACCATTTCAGTAGATTCAGAAGTTTTTAAAGCTTCCAAAAACTGCCGATAAATATTACTCGAAAAACCAATTGCTTCAAAATACGCCTGTCCAATCAAATCAAAATCAGCATGGCGTTTAATACCTAAAGGCTGGAACTTTTGATAATTCTTCAATATCGTACAAGCAAGATTGCACAATTCACCACGAACATATGGCAAAAGCAATTCTAACTCTGATTTAATTTCAAGTTCTGACTTCAAAACCTGCTTAGGTTCGATTTTAATGAACGCGCAACGAGCTTTAAAATCTTGATTAAGCCTAGGAATTGTTACAGATGTCAAAATTAATGGACATTTCATAGAAATTTCAATCGTTTCAGTATCAGAATAATTTCTCTTTTTTGTGTAAGATCCGCTTGAATATGAAAGACAAAATTGATCAGAAATTGAGTTACTTAACGATGAAAAATTGTCAAAAAATACAATACCTGAACGATCAAGCGTGAGTGCCAGTTCAAGCGCATTATTATGAAGGAATTCGCCAACATTGGGATCAAAAACTGCTTTTAATGCACTGGCAAGAGTAGTTTTGCCACTCCCAGCTGGGCCGTGCAAATAAAGAATTGGGGTAGAAACTTCTGCAAAAAGGTAGCTGACCAATGTCATTAAAATCCAGTGCCGTTCAACACCAGAAGTAATGCCAAACAAATCAAGGAACATTTCGCAAGAGCTGATTCCAGATGATGAGAATTCGATCTTTTCAATCGGCTTGGTTTTCTCATTGCACACTAACAGAACGTCACCTGGGGAACCAATTCTTACAGAATCAGTATTAATAATTACACAATTTCTATTCTGAAAACCTAAATTCCAAACAAGCTCACCATTAATAACTCCAAAACGTGTTATACTCTGGATTGGTGAAGAATTGTTTTTTGCATAACTCTTTATCACAATTAAAATTGATTTTAAGTTCATCATACTTATTGGGCCAGCTGGATCAGACATGTAACTTTCTAAAATGAATGCTTCAAAATCACCACTCGAAATATCCAGATATTTCTCGATTCCAGATTCTACAACTTTTGCATAATATACTGAATTCTTATAATTGAAATATTTAAGAGTCTTTAAATATGTGATAGCTTTAACCTGAATATTTTCTTTCTTTTTAGACTTTTTCTGCGGCTTTTCTTCAACTTTAACGGCAGGTGGTTTTACATTTAAGAAAGGATTTGCGCCTTGTGATTGCACCTCACTTTGCAAATCATCATCTATTGGAGCTTCCTTTTCAATACAATCAGGGAACAGTTCTTCAGCAGTATAACGTACTTCCTCTAAATTAACTTCTTCATCATCACGCATGATACTTCTCCATTTGTTAGGATTAACGGAACATCTTGCATGAACAAAATATTTACAGATATGATTTTATCATACAAGATTGCATTTAACAAATAATAATTTTATATTTGTACAAAATTTCTGTACAATACAGATGCAGGGCTACATAGTTTAGGCGGCATAGAACCGCAGGACAGGGCTTGATTAGCTACAAAACCCTGTCCTACCTGCAATAAATAGTTTTTAATTACCAAACATCGAATTGAATTGGCCTATCTTTTTGCCGTTGCGTGATAACTTCTTCACGTAACTTCAAATACAAAGCATTCAACATTACCAATTTTGAAGTATCAGCTGCAACATCATTCAAGTCAAATCCAATTTCATAAGCAATAAAATTTTCATATTCATCTCTTAAAGATTTATTATTAAGATTATTATAATAATCACTATTCGGAACTCCATTCTTATTGTGTGAACTGAATGACAATGTAACTTCTTTTTGTTGAATTTCAGAAAAGAATATTGCACGACCACTTGCTGCCCATCTGATAAATGAAGAGCAATCGCACGACCACGCATTTGAATCTTTCAATTTAGCATAGCTTCCAATTCCCAACAAATGAACCCTTTTCCCAACAGCATTAAATCTATCAACTATCATATTTATACTTTTTGAAGACAACCTATTAACTACTTGTGCGCTTATTGCTATTAAATCATACTTTGACTTCAAATAAAATTCTATTTCTTCATCATCTTTAGAATGCATTACTGGAATTGGCATAAATCCCATCTCTTCAAGCCTATTCTGAAAAGATAAATTTACAAATAACCTATCATTGCTTTTGTAATCTGGATCAAAGTTCGCATACAAATCAAATACACCGCTCAATGAATCAATCGATAAGGCATACTTGTTGAAGCATTCTTCAACATCATACAAATCTGACCTGTTGAACAATTCAAAAGTGCCGCTATCTAAAAATAATGAATTTGTAATTCCCTTCATCGCACTCCAAAGAGTAGCATCTATCCCCTGATTATTCCTAAATACAAATGGCTGAAGTACATTCAACTTCAAGTTATCTCGAATATTATAAAGATCAAGTATAATTTGTGGTGCAATTGACGATAGATAAATTCTCATTTCAATTCCCTTATAAGAATATCAACAAATTCTTCGAATTCATTCTTATTAATTTCATTACCCAATTTATAATCGCCATCATTTTCACTATCCACCTTGTCATACAACATCTCCAAACTACAAATAAGATCTATCAATCCAGAATTATCAATAAATTCTGTATTCTCATCTTGCGAGAGAATACTCTGAATATCACAGTTCATTTTTTCAATATTCTGCTGCAATCTTGGATTTAGAACAGCTTTTTTAGACAGAGCTACATTTTGAGTTTGGTTTGCAAAAATAGACTGTAATGTCTTTGTTTGATTTTTGCTCAACTTGAGACGATCAATATTTGCTTTCGTCAGCAAACTTGCGACTCCAGCTTTTGCAAACAGAGCGACAGCATTTTCAGAAACTCCGTTGATGCCATTGCACTTTAAAACATGGTTCAGAATCACAGCTTTGGTAGCATCATCTGGGCTTTCAGTTTCGAATGGCTTCAAAAATACTGAGATATTTTTACCCGTTGGAAGTGCATCAGCAATCTTCAGCAGATTTTCAAAACCAAGCCAATGGCATTCTTGTGGAGGATTCATTCGAGCAATTTGCATGATTTCAACACAAGCCAGCATCGACAATCCGCTTTTCCTGACAGCTTCTTGAAATTCAAGCATATTTTTCGACTTGAGATCCAGCAGCACACTTCCCAAGCGGATTTTGAGCCGCACGTCTTCTTCGTTGTGTCGCCGCTCCATGCTTCGCATCTCATCAGATAACATGCTCAAATTATTAAAATTTTCCACTTTCTACACCAACTTTTTAGAATTATCAAAAAATAACGGATACTTAGAACGCAAATCAGAAATATTTGAACTATTTTCCATAACCATCTGAAAAATCAGAATAAATCTTAAAAGATGGCTGTTTGCGCTCACGCCGAGCCACATCTGTATTATATTTTTACGAAGATTTCGAAAATAAAATGGGCCGTACAACTACGACCCATTCTTTTTTACCAATTCCAGGCTGTAACCGATTTGCAAGAGCGGGATTCCCCCATACGCGTTTATGATTTAAGCCGCTTCTCCTGGAACTGCCTTTAAGCTTTCGATTAAGTTTTCGAGGACATGGATTGCGCTGTCGACTTGCTCCTTAGACGGCTTGGAGAGCTTGGGCTTTGTATTTTCAAGCCAACCTGCCAATTCTTCGACCTTGCGCGTAAATGTCGTGAACTGGGGTTTACAACCACCAATTCCCTGCCTGCTCATTTTTTCCGCAGGATTTGCTTGCGGATCGCCTTCGGTAATGATCGCATTATCATTTTCACTCGAGATTTCGGCAACTTGAGTTTTTTCATCAGCCGAATTGGCTGATTCTGTGACAGTTGCTGTCAGCGCAGCCCATTTCTTTTTGAATGTTGTAATATTTATCAAATGGTTAAGATTAATGATGTTTCCGTACCTACTCAGGAGTTCAGCAAGATTCATTTCAATTTTTGCCTCGCGGCAGACAAAATTTCTAATCAAGCACAGCTGGTACACTTGACTGATCCCAAGCTGGGCGTAGTCCTGAGCATCAAGAGTTTGTGCGAGCAGCATATATTTGCCCATCGTTGACATGCCGCAACAACATTCGGTGCAAATTTTGGACAGTTGGGCAGTCCATGTGCCATGCGCAAGCATACCCTTCAGCTTATTTGCGGCCTCACCCGCTGCAATCGCTGACAACAGGCCAGAGATACTCGACTGGACAACCGCATTATGAGCGTTTACAATAAATGCGCTCAGTTTTTCCTTGTCATCGCCAGCACTAGTAAGTGCTTTATTCAATTCAGTTTTCTTGCTTGCAATGTCGTCACGAAATTTGTTTTGATTGGCATGGCAGTTCTGCAACCACTCCGGCTGCACAACACCATCAGCATACTGCTCGGATTGACCGGCAGGGTTGATGACCTCAGAGGATATATCGGCAAAACCACTATCATTAGTGCTGGTTAATGCTAAAGCTGTCATTCTGATCTCCATTCGCGATTCAAGTTCGTTTCACTGAGATTCAAAATCCTCAAGCGTTGAGGATTTTAAAACTGCCCTAGGCCATGACATTCGCATCGGGGACAATTCGAGAACCCCAAAGCGGTCAAAGCAGGCTTAAAACGCGGTTTATTGACCGCTACGCAAAATGAAGGAGATGAGATGGAACTTGGGCAGGAATGCGGTAAACCCGCAGCTCACAAGAAAACAATCTCACCAGTCCACAATTTGGAACCCTTCTCCGCTAAAAAAAAGCCCGCTTGATAAATTTCAAAATAGTTAAAAATCAAATCAAAACTATCAATTGAATATCAAGTGGATCATATGCGGAGCGAAGATCGCTCTCAAAATGTGGGGTTGGCTGAGTTTTTTCTTGGAGCCTCCTTGCCCTCAAAGCGAGAGGGGGAATTGATTACTTTGACTGAATCAGACAATATCAGCTTACTACAGCGACATTCCCTGTATACGACTTAACATTTACGCATCATGCTGCAACAAGTCAATGCTACACTGCCTCAATCAAGCATTTTTTTCAATAAAAGGCCGGAAAACATTCCGACCTTGAGTTATATCAATCATCTTCGGGAAGCATAATAGTAAGCACTGGCTCACCAGAATCACCAGGGCCAATAACCGCGAGGACTTTCACCGTTCGACTGATGTTACGTTCTGCTGGCGCCATAGCAAAGCTCACATCGTAATAGATGCGATCCGTATTTGGGCGCAGCTTTATTTTGAACAGCAGCAGCATCAACACATCTCGCAGCCGTGCTTCCGTAGTTTGCCCCTCGGCAATCAAGGCTTCACTGGCCTGGATGAATTGATCAAACAAGTTTGCCGTAACCGCCACAGGAACTTTGAAGCCCATCGCCTCAGCTGTGTCAGTAACGTCAATCAAGACACCATCCGCAATAGCCTGTGCACGTGTGTAGGCGTAGATGATATTCCAATCAGATAGATCACTCACAATATACCTCCTTATGGTTTTAAGGGGGTATATCTCTCTGAACATTGGGAAAAATCACTCTGCGGATTCAGACCATACGCGACTGCTTATTGGCCGTTTACAGAGGCGAAATCGACCATTGGGCCATATTTTAATTCTAAAGGGGGATTTTTCCCAAACCTAGCCCAACCTGTAGCCCAAGGGGGGAAATTTCAGAAGTTTTCAAAAATAAAAAGCCGCATCCAACCGATACGGCTAACTTTTTTAATACCTAATCATCTTCGGGAAGCATGATCGTCAATACAGGCTCACCAGAATCACCAGGGCCAATTGCAGCGATAACTTGCACGAGTCGAGGTTCAATGCCATCTCCCAATTCCATGTCGAAGCTCACGTTGAATGTGATTCGGTCTGTGTGAGGCCGTGCCATGATCTTCAGCAGTAATATTACCAGCAGATCGATCATACGCGATTCGGATGTTTGTCCAGATTCAACCAATTTTGCACTTGGCAGAATGAAGCCGTTGAAAAGCGTTGCTGTAACCGCCACTGGGACGATGAATCCAAAATCACTTACAAAGTCTGATACATCTACCAGAACACCATCATTAAGAGCTTTTTGCCTAGTGTAACAACAAATAAGCTGCCAGTCTTTACAATCCATTAGAATACCTCCAAATAGATTTTTGATGAAATATCTATTTGAAAGTGTTAAATATAAAGTACACATACGCATAAACATGACCTGGCCACTTGCCATATAAAAACGAACATTGGGCCATATTTCGATTTTAAAGCGAATTTTTCCAAATCCTAGCCCAACCTGTATCCCAGAGAAAAAATCTCAGGAGGGCTTAAATATGGCCCAGGAAAAGTGCTTGGGGAAGATTTTGGGGATGGGAATTTGGATGGGCCTGGGAATTTCCAAAAGAAAAATCCCATTCGCATGGGATTTTGTTAATAGCTCAATATTCGCTACTTCTTGAATGGATCAGTGGTCGCTCTAACCAGGTAATATGCGGTAAGAATTTTGCTATCATCAGCACTGCTCGCGAATGCTTTCAAATACTTACGCGCTTGTTCTGGGGTTATGCCCCTTACCTCTTCAGTCAAAAATTCATTCAAGGTCATTCTCAATGCCGCAGCCACTTCCTGAATAGCTGCCAAGTGAGTTTCTGTAATTTCCATTCTGCAATTCCTCCCATACATAATATAGTAAATAGCTATATTTTTATGTAGATGCAGAATTTACCTTTAACAGATAATTTACAAAACATTTATGGAGATTTACTATGGACCAGAATAATAATCTTGTGCCGCTAAATGATAAGATTACCGATGATTGTATTCCAGCATCATTGATATTTCAAGATGAAGCTGCCTATTGCTTACAAGATACATTTAAGCTTACCAAAGCAATACTAAAATGCCAGTTGGACATTTTTGATCAGATTGGTTCGATTTTAGCTGAGCTTCAGGAACAGGCGAGGCAGGAGGCAGAGGAAGGTGGGAATGAGGTTGAGGAGGGTTGATTATTCTGGGCGCTATGATTCATCCTCGTCTTTAACCATCTCTGGACGAAAAGACTTTAACAATGAACGCGCCAACATTTCAGCAGATGTCCTTTGCTCATCTGATAATCCATCATCAAATTTTTGCCTCTCAGCCAATTCTATTGGGAGGCCGAGTTGCACTGCAATATATGCCCACATATATGCATCTTTAGAGCTATATGAATTCAATTTTTTTTCTAAAATTGAATTCAGACATTCAACTTGCTTAAAATTTTTCTCTATTGCGGTAGCAATTCTATATTCAAGAGAACTTTCTCCCGCTGTCATTTCAAAATCAACAATATCTAATATGCTTTTTACAGGTGGCTCTTGGTTTCCCAATGCATCACTAAAAAATATTATTACTTCTGCCTGCTTTCCTTGCAAACTATTTAGTATACCACCAAATTGTCCCCAATTAATTATCCGCTTTCCACGTGGAGGAAGGTAGGGAATCCCTGTAATGAAAGGCCCTTCGGAAAAAATCTTAGCTTTTGTCTTTCCACCAGAAGAAATCCCCCAAGCATTATACATTAGATTTGAGGGAATTTCAAACTTAACATTATAGGCTGGTGCTGATCCTATATTTTCGATTACAAGCTGCAAAGCCTGTGAATCATCCTTACGCAATCGTGGATAAACAGCAACATAAGGCTTCCATTGCGCTTCGAGCGATTTTTTCGTTGCCCTCGCCATTAACCATGTTGCATATGCCATAAAACATGTTGCACCCGTCATTAAGACATTCGCTATTAATGCCCAGTCTTCCATTATTCCCCCCTATATTTGCCCTTCACAAAATCTGGCTGCAGTAATGAACCTCACAATCTCAGGCTTTTTATATTCATATGAATTAAAAAAAACTACAATTTTAACAGATATCATCAATACTCTTCCGCTATCGGTTGTTTCTTTCCAATATCAACCACAATCTCATGCACCTTCACATGGAACCACTGCTTAAATAACCGTAGATCCATTTTCTTGGGCCATGCCTCTTCATCAGTGTACCACCCCGCAAGCTCCTCCTCGAAGATGACCTTGAAATTTTTCTTGATCAGCTTCTCCGGATCGTCACCATCTTCTGAGGCATCTACAAGGTACACTTGCGAGTTCGACAGAATGTCTTCATCGGATATTTCTGCGGCCTTGGCATCGGTGCTTTGAACCCATTTGATAAACGGCTCTTTGGGAATAACCGTAATGGCGGCTTTGTTGATTATGTCCAGCATGGGTTGGCCTCCAAATTTAAGCAGATGAGCAGAACCTGTTGGTTTGAGTAGTATCAGACCGAAAGTGTAATCAAATCTGACCGCCTACGCCCTTGAATTTTTCCACAAAGGCCGCGATGCGCTGAAAAACCCCTTGCTTTTTTGTGAGGTACTGCGGGTTCAGCGGGCTCATCTTAGGCAGAATGTCGTTCAATTCCGTACCGTTTTCACTGGCAAATTCCCGCTTCAGTGAGGTGGTGATATACCGCTTTGCGGCCTCTTCATTCAGATTTTCGCCAGTGATCAGCTCTTGCGCTTCACGCTGCTGTTCTGCTCTGGCATAGGCAAAGAAGGCATCAATCACACTGGCCTTGTCGCCAAGCTGATCCAGATCGGTGTGGTTGATAAAGTCAACCAGCAGGCTCTCTTTAGCGCGGTTGCCTAGGCTGGCACGGATTACGCGGCGCACGTCTTCAACTAATACAGCCTTGTCCTTGCTCTTTTTGTTCTTTTCAAAGATCAGTTCCAGAATGTAATCCAGATTGATTTCCTGCGATTTGAGTAGATCCACTTCAAAGACCACATCATCCCAATCAATGGTTGAAGTGTCTTTGTCCTTGGCGGATTTTTCGCAGCGCAGCCAGTCGCGCACATCGTTGTAGGTCGAGCGATAATCCTGAATCTTTCGTTCAGGGGGCATGGTGATGGCTTGCAGGGCGTCCAGGTCTTCATCCGTGAGGTAGTGCGTGACCTTGAACGCCTCAAGCACCACAGGGTCGTTTGTGTCGATAGTTTGCAGGGCCTTGAGGCTGGCAAACTCATCATAGTTTTGCAGCACGTTTTCTACACGCAGATACTCGCCAAACAATTTGGCAAAGGCCTTTTTATCCGACTCTTTTTCAATGGCCGAGGGATAGGGAAAACGCTGCTCAAGCTCCTTCACCACATCCACAAAGCCACGCCGCGCCTCCCCTGTGAGCGCATCGGTAAAGCCCTCCATGTACTCTTTGTAGCTTTTTTCGAGCACCACATTCTTGGTATTTTTGTCGCCAAACAGGGTGATCGCGTCTATGGTTGCCTGCTCCAGATCGCGGAAGGTAACAATATTGCCAAAGGTTTTGGTGGCGTTAAAAATACGGTTGGTGCGGGAATAGGCTTGCATGAGGCCATGATAGCGCAGATTTTTATCCACAAACAGGGTGTTGAGCGTGGGAGCGTCAAAGCCAGTCAGGAACATGCCCACCACAATGAGCAGGTCAACCTCCTGATTTTTTACGCGCAAGGCAAGATCACGGTAGTAATTCTGGAAGGCACTACTCTCTACGCTAAAGTTGGTTTTAAACAGCGCGTTGTAGTCGGCAATAGCCGCGCCCAGAAATTCCTTAGCGCTACTATTCATGGCAGAAACGTCAAAGCTTTCATCCTGAATATCGCCCACTGCATCCTGTTCTTCATTAGCGGCAAAGGAGAAGATGGTAGCCACTTTCAGCTTATTTTCGCTATTGCTCTGCACGGCCTTGAACGATTCGTAATACAGCTTGGCGGCATCTACGCTGCTAACGGCAAACATGGCGTTAAAGCCTTTACCTCCAACCTGAAAACGGTGGGTCTTTTGCCGAAAGTTGTTCAGAATGTACTGGCTTACCTCGCGTATGCGCTCTGGGTGCAGCAGGGCCTGTCGGTTCTCTGCCGCGCTGAGTTTAGCTTCATCAATCTCGGTTTCAATAGCCTTGAACTGTGGGCGCACATCGTTGTAGTCCACCTTGAACTTGAGCACCTTTTCATCACGGATGGCATCGGTGATAACATAGGAATGCAACTCACGGCCAAACACGCTGGCGGTGGTTTCTGCACCTAAGGCATTCTGTGGAAAAATCGGCGTTCCCGTAAAACCGAACTGGATGTATTTTTTAAACTTCTTTTTCAGATTCTTTTGCGCCTCACCAAACTGACTGCGATGGCATTCGTCAAAAATAAAGACCACCTGTCTGCTGTAGATGGGCAGGTCGGCCTCGCTTTTCATAAGATTGTTGAGCTTCTGGATGGTGGTGACAATGATTTTGTTGTCGTCCTTGTCCAGATTGCGCTTCAATCCTGCTGTACTCTCCGAGCCGTTGACGCTGTCGGGCGAAAAACGCTGGTATTCCTTCATGGTCTGGTAATCCAGATCCTTGCGGTCAACCACAAAAAAGACCTTGTCGATGCAATCAAGCTCGGTGGCAAGTCTTGCTGCCTTGAAGCTGGTAAGAGTTTTGCCAGAGCCTGTTGTGTGCCAGATAAAGCCGCCGCTTTCGGGCTTGTTCCATCGTTTAGCCTGATGGGCGTTGTTGATCTTCCACAATATGCGCTCTGTAGCCGCAATCTGGTAGGGGCGCATGACAAGCAGGGTATTGCTGACATCAAACACAGAATAGTGCAGCAGCACGCTGAGCAGGGTGTTCTTTTGAAAAAACGTGGCAGTAAAGTCTTTTAGATCTTTGATAAGGCTGTTGTCGGCTTTGGCCCAGTTCATGGTAAAGTCAAAGCTGTTTTTGTTGCGCTGCGTGGTGTTGGCAAAATAGCGCGTATCTGTGCCGTTGGAGATCACAAACAGTTGCAGATATTTGAACAGGGAGAGATCGCTATTGAAGCTCTCTTTGCTGTAGCGGTGTACCTGATTGAATGCTTCACGAATGGCTACGCCACGCTTTTTCAGCTCTACCTGCACCAGGGGCAGGCCGTTGACCAAAATTGTTACATCATAGCGGTTGGCGTGGCTGCCGACCTGTTCAAACTGGCTGATAACCTGCACCTTGTTGCGGGCGAGGATTTTCTTGTCCAGCAGATAGATGTTCTGGATGCGCCCATCATCAAAAACAAAGTCGTGAATGTAGTCGTCATGGATCTTGCGGATTTTGTCGATAATAGTGTCACTGGGCTTGTTCAGCCATGTATTCACAAACCGCCGCCACTCGCTGTCTGAAAACCGCACGTTGTTGAGGGCCTGTAACTGATCGCGCACGTTAGTCAGCAATTTCTCCTGTGTGGTCAGGTCAGGTGCGTATTCGTAGCCCTGATTTTGCAAGTCCTGAATAAGCTCCCGCTCAAGGTCGCTTTCTGTCTGGTAATTTTGCGCTGCCTGCCAAGCCCTCTCGTACTTGTCGAGCACGATAAAGTTGTTGGATTCTGCGATGGGTGTATAGTCTTTCATCTGTATCCTTCACGCTGGCAGGTCGTCTTTGTGCTGATTCTGGCCCAGATCCTTTATCACCCGGTATGGGTTATGCCACCCCTTGCGGCTTGGGAAAGCTGAACAGCATGTCGCGGTAATATTCATACTGCTTTTGACGCAGCTCGATTTCGCGAGGCAGGCCCTCACTGATGGAGTTGGTTAAGGCATCAAACTTGTCGAGGATAGCGACGATACGGGCTTGCTCAGCGAGGGATTTTTTAGGGTCGTTTGAGTATGGAATGGGTATTAAGAGCTTCTCCATGATAACCTTGGAACTTAGATTCGGTTGTGCCCCACCCCCGGCCAAAACGTAGATTTCTTCAGTCTTAGTAAGCAAAAAATGATATAAGTAGCGACAATTTAGAAGATTTTTATTAGGCATAAACTTTCCTACGCGCTGATTTAGGTAGGCAGTATTGCTGTTATCAAAATAACCGATCTTGCCAGTGGTTGCCCCTGACATTGCGATTAGAACATCACCGCTCCTTATCGCGTAGTTTTGTGTATTTTCTTTATAATCACTTGGGTTGAAGAACTTAACATCTGTTAAGTCAACATTTGGGCCGTTTATGTTGGTGATTCTTACAATGGGCAGCCCGGTTTTTCGGAACAGGTTACTTTTAAAAGCGAATCCGTTCTTGAAGTCGCAAACCTCCCCCAGCGTCATCCATTCCACCTCACCTTCTTCAAAGCTCAGCAACTGATCGCGGTAGTAGGTGTACTGCTTTTTGCGGGCGGTCAGTTCTGCGGTCAGTTCTGCGGTCAGTTCTGTAAAGGCGTCCAGAATACGGACAATTTCCGCCTGAATTTCGAGCGATTTTTGGGGGTTGTTGGGGCAGGGGATGGGGACTGAAATTTTTTCAAGAACTGTTTTTGATAGTCTTGGAACACTTGCCCGACGAACTTGGCTTAATATTTTCTGCTGTTGCGTTACTAGGTAGTAGTATAAAAACTTATTAATAAATTCAGGAGCATCAAGGAAGTGGACATCATCAGCAGCCCAAAATTCAACCGCGCTATATCCGATTTCTCCTGCCGCACCAGCACAAATAATAAAAGTAGTCTCTGCACGAACATTGCTTTCATGATAATAACCAAGAGGAGTTGTGCTGTTTTGGTACACAGCGTAATCCCCTGTGGTTTCTAGCTGGCTTTTTACGAGTCTCCTACCCCGTTGAACTTTGGCCACTTCCCCCAACTTCTTCCACTCCACCTCTACGCCGTCCAGCAGCTTTTCCAGAAAGTTTGCGTGGCTCATGATTCCAGCCCTTCGCCTTCTATCTCGACCACAATAGCGTCAATGTCTTTGCGTAACTGGTCTATTCTGGCCACCGTGGTTTTAAGCTCGGCATTGACCTGAACGATATTTACGACCTCGCGGGTATCCTTGGCTTCCACATAGCTGTTTACCGACAGGTTATAATCGTTAGCGGCAATGACCTCATACGGTACCGATTTGGCAAAGTGCTCAACATCCGCCTTGCTATCGAAGACCTGCATGATCTGTTCAATATGCTCATCACGAAGCACGTTGTTGTTGGTTATCTTGTCGAACAGGCCGCTGGCATCGATAAACTGGGTTTTGGTGTACTTTTTGTTCTTGGCTAGCACCAGAATGTTGACGGCAATGCTGGTGCCATAAAACAGATTGGGCGCAAGGGAGATGACGCTTTCCACATAGTTGTTGGATACCAGATACTGCCGGATTTGCTTTTCTGCGCCGCCCCGGTAAAAAATACCCGGAAAGCAGACAATGGCAGCGCGGCCCTTGCTAGAAAGGTAGCTGAGCGAGTGTAGCACAAAAGCAAAGTCGGCCTTGGACTTAGGCGCGAGCACACCTGCCGGAGCAAAGCGAATGTCGTTGATCAGGGTGGGATCGTCAGCACCGATCCACTTCACTGAGTAGGGCGGGTTAGAAACAATCGCGTCAAAGGGTTTTTCATCATCAAAGTATGGGTCGAGAAGGGTATTACCGAGCTGGATGTCAAACTTGTCGTAGTTGACGTTGTGCAGAAACATGTTCATGCGCGCCAAGTTGTAAGTGGTATGGTTGATCTCCTGCCCGAAAAAGCCTTCTTCAATGATGTGTTCGTCAAACTGTTTTTTGGCTTGCAGCAGGAGGGAGCCAGAACCACAAGCCGGGTCGTAGATCTTATTCACGCTGGTTTGCTTGTGCAGGGCCAGCCGCGCAATGAGTTTTGACACATGCTGCGGGGTGAAAAACTCACCGCCGGATTTACCCGCGTTGGCGGCGTAGTTGGAGATAAGAAATTCGTAGGCATCGCCAAACAGATCAATGTGATTGTCTTCAAAATCACCAAAGTTCAAACCAGCTACGCCGTTGAGTACTGCTGCAAGACGGGTGTTTCTGTCCTTTACCGTATTGCCCAAGCGGTTACTGGTGGTGTCGAAATCTGCAAACAAGCCCTTTATGTCCTGCTCTGAGGGGTAGCCAGCAGCAGAATTTTCAATAGCGGTAAAGATTGCGGCAAGACCAGTGTTGAGATTCTCATTGGTATTGGCCTTGGCTACTACATTGGCAAAAAGCTGGCTGGGGTAGATAAAGTAGCCCTTGGCCTTGATAGCATCTTCCTTGATGGCTGCCAGATTTTCATTTTTGTCGTCCAAAGCGGTGTAGTCGATGCTTGCATCACCACCCTGCATATAGCTGGCAAAATTTTCGCTGATAAAGCGGTAGAACAGGGCACCAAGCACATATTGCTTGAAATCCCATCCATCGACAGCACCGCGCACATCGTTGGCGATTTGCCATATCTGGCGTTGCAGTTCAGCGCGTTGTTGGGAGCTCGTCACAGTATATACCTTTCACGGTAAGAATTTTTACAGAATAAAAGTGGGTTCACTTCTTCGGACCAGTCAACGGCAACATTAAGGTGGACAGTTTCATGGGCTAGCTGCCTTTCTAGGGCAATCTAGAGGGGAACTTTCTCTAGCTTGATGACTTAGATATCTCACCGACTTTCTTCCGTCAAAGGATTGTCGGGGCTGGTTAAGACGTCAAACCATAAGAGTAGGGAATAACACCAAATCACGCACCAATCGCCCTCATGTCCGCAAGCGTTTGTATCGTTGATGTAACTTTTTAACTTGTGGCCATGTGGCGCGATATTTTTAAATATATATCATATAGTTACAGTAATTTTCTGAGAAATTCTGCCACACGCCACTTTTGGCGATCCCATCACACGCAAGAAAGGGATAGTCGGACTTTCGTCTAACTATCCCTTTTATTTGGATATATGGTCGGAGCGACTGGATTCGAACCAGCGACTTCCTGCTCCCAAAGCAGGTGCGCTACCAGGCTGCGCCACGCTCCGAAAAAAAACCCGCGCCGTTGCGGCGCGGGAAAATTGTGGGGCGAAAGATGGGACTTGAACCCACGGCCACCTGGGCCACAACCAGGTGCTCTACCTACTGAGCTACTTCCGCCACGGGAAAATTCTTATAAGCAGGTTATTTTAGTTTGGCAAGTATTTTTTCAGCCTAGCTTCATCTGGATTTTATCTAGAAAAGTATCTACACTTGCAACCGCTGCTTGGCTTAGCGGCAAAAATCCGCCAGCCATGCCACTTGCCCGCCTCGCAAGCCAAGATATCGCGTCTAAAATTCAGGCGCTGACGGCACGTCAGGCGTCAAACATTTTTTTCGGGGACACTCCATGGACAAACTGGTTATTGAAGGCGGCGTTCCGCTTACTGGCGGCATTGAGGTCAGCGGTTCCAAAAATGCGGCCTTGCCCATTCTTTTTGCCTGCATTCTGCTGTCAGAGCCGGTCACAATCACCAATGTGCCCAACCTGCGTGATATACATACCACCATCAAGCTCCTGAACATGTTGGGCTGCACCTGCGAATACAACGATCATCGGGTACAGGTGCAGCCCGGCAATTTACTGCCGGAAGCTCCATATGATCTGGTGCGCACCATGCGCGCCTCTGTTCTGTGCCTTGGCCCGCTGCTGGCCCGCATTGGTCAGGCGCGCGTAGCCCTGCCCGGCGGTTGCGCCATTGGCGCACGCCCCGTAGACCAGCATCTCAAAGGGCTGGAGCAGATGGGCGCCAGCTTTCAGCTTGAAGAAGGCTATATCATTGGTCGTTGCCGCCAGCTCAAGGGCGCGCACATATCTTTTGACATGCCCACAGTGGGCGGCACGGAAAATCTGCTCATGGCCGCAGCCCTTGCAGATGGCGAAACTGTACTCGAAAACGCCGCCCGCGAGCCAGAAATTGTTGACCTCGCAAACTTTTTGCGGGCCTGCGGCGCAAAAATCGAGGGGCACGGCACATCCGTTATCCGCATTCAGGGCGTTACCTCCTTGCACGATGGGGAATACCCCGTCATGCCCGACCGCATTGAGGCGGGAACCTTCCTCGTGGCTGCTGGCATCACTGGCGGCGAACTGATGTTGCGCAACTGCCCTTTCAAAGATCTTGAAGCCGTTATTCTCAAACTGCGCAGCATGGGCATGGAGATCACCAACACCCCCGAGGGTGTGCTGGCGCGTTGCGCTGGCCCCTTGCGCGGCACGGATGTAAAAACCCAACCCTACCCGGGCTTTCCCACAGACATGCAGGCCCAGCTTATGGCGCTCATGTGCCTTGCCGAAGGGGCCAGTGTTGTGGAAGAAAGCATTTTTGAAAACCGCTTCATGCACGTGCTTGAGCTCATGCGCATGGGCGCGCAGATCAAGGTTTCCGGCCACACGGCCATGGTGCGCGGCGTGCAGAAGCTCACCGGCGCGCCAGTGATGGCATCCGACCTCCGCGCCAGCGCCTCGCTGGTTCTGGCAGGCCTGGCGGCCAAGGGTGTTACCGAAGTACGGCGCATCTACCACCTCGACCGTGGCTATGAGAGCATCGAGCACAAGCTGAACGCCGTTGGGGCGCGTATCCGCCGCGAAAAAGAATAAAAAACTTCGCTCCTTTTGCAGGCAGCCTCCATGGCACTCCTGCAAAGGCGAGCTGATCGACTACGTTAAGACGATTCGCCCGCAACGCGGGGTTCAGGAGGATTCCATGAAACGACTGGCGCTTCTACTGCTGCTGTTTTGCGTCACGCTGCTGAACGGCTGCGCATACACCGGCTATTCCATCTATGACGACCAGCGCCTGATGGGCACCATGTCGGACGACAAGGAACTCTCTGCCAAAATCAAGACTGCCCTGCTTGACGAAAGCTTCTCTGGCGGCTGGTCTGTTGCGGTATACAGTTTTTACGGCCATGTTTTCCTTGTGGGTGAAATACCCGACACAATGCAGGGCAAGGCTGTGACCATAGCCAACCGCTACAAACCCCGCTCGGTCACGACCCACTGGTTCACCCCCGCCACCAGCGACTCCAGCAATTTTGTGCTGGCCACCAAGCTGCGCAAAGACCTTATTGCCACCAAGGGGCTTTCTTCCACCCGTATAGATACGGAGGTAAATTCCGGGCGTGTGGTGCTGCTTGGCGTGGTGAGGGATGATGCGGAAAAGCAGCTCGCCATCCAGGCCGCGCGCGGTGTTGGTGGTGTGACGGGCGTAACAAGCTACCTCATGCTGCCCCAAAAGGCGGGCCAGCTTGATAATATGCAGCCAGAACACGCCACAGGCGTGAGCCCCATGGACGGCAGCATGGAACCCTCCGGCAGCCCAAGCATCACCCCGGTTTCCAGCGGCGCGAACAGCCCCGGCGGTTCTGGCGATGTGGAGTCGCGCGAGCTGCCGTAGCTACCGAAACTTAATATGGCATAAATCAAAAAGCCGCCTCCCCTGCAAAATTTTCTTGCAGGGGAGGCGGCTTAACATTTGCGCAACAGCCCTTCAGATTTGAGGCACTTTTACCAGAGCCTGGCTAGAGTTCATCAGGCTCAGAGCTCGCTCCCCCGCGCCCGCAATTTCTCGCCCATGCGGCGTAAAACCGGGTTCGACTCGGCCTCAAAATCTTTCCAGTCGGCATCGGCGTAGGCCAGCAAGGCGGCCACAACGTCCAGCGCTTCTTCCACGCTGTCAACCCAGCCGCTGACAGCCCCGTGCAGCATCAGCCCCGGCCCTTCCAGCGGGCCGCGAATACCCAGCACAGGAACTCCAGCCCCGGCGGCCAGCCCCACCTCCACCCCGGCGTCCTGCCCGGAAGCGCCGTAATAAATGACCATATCCGCTGTCAGACAGGCATTGTGGCAAAAGGCGTAGACCTCGCCGCCGTCACGGTCGGTGTCCATCCAGATGCGCCGCTCGGCGGGGGTCAACCCTGGCGGCGGTACGGCTTTGTCTGTCCAGTCCAGCATGCGACAACCCATGCCCCGCAGTTCGCGCCCCAGAAGGCGCACTCCGTGCTTGTGCTTGAAAGACCCGGCCACATAGATGGTCAACACAGACATATACCCGAATTCCTTTTGCAAATACCGGCAAACACACCCAGAAAGGCAACCACAGAGGCTAAAATTCTATGCCCGGAGCTGCTTTGACGCCAGTGCGCCAAGGATGCTTGATTTCGGTCATGGAGGTCACAAGGTCTGCCGCATCCACGAGCCATTCTGGCGCACTGCGGCCAGACAGCACGAGATGACAATCCCTGGCGCGTGCCAGCGCCATGAGTTCTTCCAGCTCCTGCTGCCCAAGTATCCCGGCGCTCAGGGCATACAGGGTTTCATCCAGCACCAGCATGTCTGCCTGCTCGAGCTGCTCACGCGCCCAGCCAAACACCCGCAGGGCGGCCTCACGGTGCGCGGGGCGCTCTGCATCGGTACGCAAAAAGCCCAGCCCTCCGGCAAAAAAGCGTTCTCCCAGCAGCTTGGCAAGCATGGCCTGCTCGCCCGCCTGACCATCGCGCTTCATAAACTGCCCAAAGGCCACAACCATATTCTGCCCCAGGGCACGCACGGTCTGCCCCACGCAGGCGCTGGTTTTTCCTTTGCCGTCACCTGTATACACAAGAATCATTATTTCCAGACTCCCGGGATCTGCACGCCGCACTTGGGGCACTTGCCTTCTGCACCCCGCACGCGCGTGTCGTATCCGTTCCGTTCAATAACCAGCGCATTGCATTCCGGGCAAAACGTATTGCTGCCCAAGGGGCTACGCGTGTTTCCTATATAAACATAATTCAGACCGGCCTCGCGCCCGATGCGCCAACAGGCCTCAAGTGTTGCCAGCGGCGTGTCCGGGTGGTCGATCATCAGATGCGCGCCGTGAAAACCTGTCACATGCCAAGGAGTATCCGGCCCCAGCTCGTCACGGATAAAGGCCGCAAGCGCTTCCATTTCCGCCTGACCATCATTGAGGCCGGGAATAACCAGGGTTGTGACCTCAAGCCACCAGCCAAGTTTTTTGATGGCCTTCAGATTTTCCAGCACAGGCTGAAGATGCCCGCCGCAATATTTGTGGTAAAAGGCTTCGCTGAACGACTTCAGATCCACATTGGCGGCGCAGATGCACCGACTCAGGGCCGCCAGGCAATCCTTGGACATATAGCCGTTGGTCACAAGCACACTGCGTATGCCTTTCTTGGCCGCCATGCCTGCGGTTTCGTAAAGCAATTCAAAAAAAACCGTGGGTTCGTTGTAGGTAAAGGCCATGGTCTGGGCGCGGTTGGCCTGAGCCAGGGCCAGCAGATCTTCTGGCGCAGCGCGCTTGCCGGGCACAATGCCGCTTTCCGGCACGTGGGCTATGTTGTTGTTCTGGCAAAAATGGCAGGAAAAGTTGCATCCGGCGCTACCCACAGAAAAAATCTTGCTACCGGGCAAAAAATGGTAAAGAGGTTTTTTTTCAATGGGATCCATGGCAGCAGCGGTAACGACCTTGCTGACCAGAGAAACCATTTCTCCCCGCATGTTGACGCGCACCCCGCAAATGCCCTTGGCCCCTTTGCGCAGGCGGCAACGGTGAGCGCACAGACGACATACAACAGTGCCGTCAGGCTGAGAATCCCAAAGCGCGGCAAGCATGCTCAACGCCTCTCCCTTCCATCACGGCCCCAGTCGGCGCCGCGCGGGTCATACTGTGAATCGCCCTGATTGCCGGGGCGCGGGTTATACCTGTCGTCTCCCCGCTGGTCATGGCTGTTGTCGCGTGGCCTGTTGGGGCCGTTGTAGCCACCGTCGCGCGAATCATACGGATCGCGGCGCGGGCCATCGTAACGTCCATCGTGCGGCCTGTCATCATATCGGCGATTATCATACTGCCGATCGTCATAGCGCCGATCATCGTAACGCCTGTCGTCATGCCGGCTGTCGTCATGGCGATGCCTGTTATGGTCTGGTTGCGGCGCGGGCTGCCAGATGACCGAAGGCATGTTCTGCTGCCCCGGCCACGAAGGCCCGCCGGGTCTGGGCATGGAACCATACGGATTGGGCCCCCAATGGTTGCCATCGGGGTAAATCTGCGGAGCCACAAAAAAAGTGCCGTAGTTCTGCTGATCCGGGGGAGCGGGCGGCACTACAGAGGTGATGATGTCGCCAGTCTGCGGATCGCGGTACTGGGTCGCGATGCCTCTGTCGTTGAAATTTTCACCCTGGAGCTGCCCTGTGCCCGAAACAACGCTGCCGCTCTGCCCCTGCCAGCCGGGTGCTGGCGCAGGATAAGGCGCATAGCCAGGCCCATAACCCGGCGCATACTCGGGAGCAAAGCCGGGGGCAGGCGCTGGCGGCGGCACGACGGCAGGATTTGGCACAGGGGCCGCAGAGGGAACAGGAGCGGGGGCAGGAGCATCCGCTGGCCCCGGCAGGGAACCAAAAGAGGAATAGGGAGCCATGCCCCCTGCACCGGGCCAAGGGGTCGGCTGCCCAGGGGCGGCAGACTGCAAATCGGGTGACGGCCCAGCCGCCTGTTGGCCTGGCTGTTGATTTGGCGGCTGCCCCGGTTGCGGGCCAGACTGCGGCGCAGCTGGTTTCTCTACAGATGGCCGGGCTGGCGCAACAGGAGGTTCTGGCTGAGCAGGCTGAACCGCCTGCACCGGGCCAAGCTTCACGCCAGTGACAGGCGCGCGGTATTCCGCAGCGCCATCCACAGCAAGGGACGCGCCGGAACAAACGAATGTCAGTACGGCGCAGAAAATATACAATCCGGCATATCTACGCATGGCACGCTCCTTACCCCTCCGATTTTATTCTAGCAGTGGCGCGCAAGCCGGTCTATGAAAAAACTCGCGGCTACGGCCTCAAAAAGTCGCTTGGGGTTTGAAAGAACCTGTGGTATGTAGCGCAGATTCAAAGGAGGCAACGGATGTCCAGCGACCGCGCAAAAGCCTACACTCAGGCAGGCGTTGATATTGAGGCGGGAAACGCTCTCGTTTCACGCATCAAAGGCATGGTTCAGAGCACGCAGACCAGAGGCGTCATTTCCGATATTGGCGGCTTCGGCGGCCTGTTCCGGCCTGACCTCAACGGCATGACCGAACCTGTGCTTGTTTCTTCCACCGATGGCGTGGGAACCAAGCTCAAACTGGCTTTTGCCTGCAACAAGCACGATACTGTGGGCATCGACCTTGTGGCCATGAGTGTCAACGACATTCTGGTTCAAGGTGCCAACCCCCTGTTTTTTCTTGACTACTTTGCAACCGGCAAACTTAACGTAGAAACCGCCCAGACCGTCATTGGCGGCGTGGCCGAAGGTTGCCGCCAGTCCGGATGCGCCCTGCTTGGCGGTGAAACCGCCGAAATGCCCGACATGTACGCACCAGGCGAGTATGACCTTGCCGGTTTTTGCGTGGGCATTGTAGATAATGCCAAGCTCATTGACGGCTCCGGCATTCAGGTGGGCGACAAGATCATCGGCATCGCCTCCTCTGGCCTGCACTCCAACGGCTTTTCCTTGGCCCGCAAGGTGCTTGACCAGAGCGGCCTTTCCCTCACCGATCCCTTCCCCGGCGGGGATGGAGCCAGCGTTGGCGATGTGCTGCTGACGCCCACCACCATCTACGTGGAAGCGGTGCGCTCCCTGCTGCGGGACATGAACGTCAAGGGCATGGCCCACATCACCGGCGGCGGCTTTTACGACAACATTCCCCGCGTACTGCCCGCCCAGGTGGAAGCACGCATTCATTTTGGCAGCTGGCAGATGGCCCCCGTCTTCAACTGGCTCAAGGAAGCGGGCAACCTCAGCTGGCCGGAAATTCTGCAAATATTCAACGGCGGCATCGGCTATGTGCTGGTGGTTCCTGCCGATCAGGCCGAAGAAGCAATCAACCGCATTCAGGCCTTCAAGCTGCGGGCATGGTGCATAGGCGAAATAGCCCGCCGTTCCAAGGATGACGAACAGGAACAGGTCATCATCAACTTCTAGGGCATAGTCATTATTTATCTGCTCTAGCCCAGATTATAAAGGGCCGCCCGGCATCACCGGGCGGCCCTTTCGTTTCAAACTGCTTTTCTTTTTCGCATTGCGTTGACATACTCAGCGATCACTGGCCGCACGGATACCGCACGGCCCACTTCAGGAGGATATCATGAACAGCGCCATCAGTTGCCTTGGAAACGCCATCTGGTTTTTGTGCGGCGGCATTGTCATGGGCCTTGTGTGGTGGCTATACGGAGTGCTCTGCTTTATTTCCATCGTGGGCATTCCCTGGGGCAGGGCATGCTTTGTCATGGGCAACTTCGCCTTCTTCCCCTTTGGCAAAATGCCCGTTGCGCGCGATGTGCTCACCGGCAGGCAGGATGTGGGCACCGGCCCGTGGGGCACGGTGGGCAACATCATATGGCTTGTGTTGGCTGGCGTGTGGATTGCCCTGGGGCATCTGGTTTCCGCCGTCATGTGCGCGGTGACCATAATAGGCATTCCTTTTGCTTGGCAGCACGTCAAACTTGCTGCGCTGGCCCTCTGTCCCATCGGCAAGACCATTGTACCCGCGCCCCTGGCCGATGCTGCCGAACGCGCAGCAGCAGAACGAGGCTTCCGCGACGGGCGCTAGTAAAGATCGCTTTGCCGCATCACCACGTGATCAAAAATCGCGGAGCTGGCGCAGCTTCAGTCAGCGGATTCGCAGGCGAACAGTTCCGCCAGTTGCTTTGCATAAAATTTATTCATGTACTCAATGTCAATCCGGGGCGAATCCGCTCCGCGCAGCAGATTAACGACCATTGACGCCCCCATGATCTGCGCCAGTATCAGCTCTGCCCGCGTGGCGGCATGCTCACCGGGCAGCAGCTCCATAATGTCCTGGCGGATGTTGTCGTAGGTTTTTGCCATCACGTCCGAGACATTGGGGTCCAGTGCAGAAAGGGCCGTGATGCGAAAATCTGTGGCCCACGCGCTCTGCGCACCGCCAGAGAGAATGCTGCCCATGGCCAAACTGGTTTTTTCCATAGGCGGCACATCCGGCAGGGCCTCAATGCCTTCTGAATTCAAAATGGACGCCACTTCAAGAAAAAGATTCCTTTTTGAGCCGAAATAGCGGCTGATAAGTGCCGGGTTTACCCCGGCCGCTGCGCCGATTTCCCGTATCCCCACATTGCCGTAGTTGGCTTTGGCAAAGAGCCTTCGCGCCGCCTGCAAAAGACGGTTTCTTGTTTCTGCGGCATTGCGTTTGCGCTGCGAGCCAGTGACTGGTTTACGTTCAGGAGCCATTGCTATCCCCTATGGTTGCTGCGGCTTGACACCGTTGGTTTCATGAGGCTACTTTTGAGTAATCAATTGATTACAGATTTTCCATAAAAAGTGCAATGCCTTTGTTGCACGGGAGGGTTCATGAAAATACGGGGATTGTCGTGCTTTGCGGCATTAACCATCCTTCTTTTAACGGCTTTTTCTGCCATTGCGGAAGAAGGCAAAACCGACAGCAACAGATGGGGATTCAACCTTGGCATTGGCGGCACTGTTTCCACCTCGGAATACAAGGGAGTGGAAAGGCTGGGTACGGCCCTGCCCTTGCTGGGATATGAAGGCGAGTATCTGTATTTGCGGGGATTGAGCGGCGGCGTGCACCTGTTCAAGAACGAATACCATGAGGTCAACGTGCAGCTTTCGTATCTGCCGCAGCATTTTTATGCTTCATGGAGCGACAACTCGGGCATGAAAAAACTTGATGACCGCTATGCCTCGGCAATGGCCGGCATCAACTACCGCTTGCGCACAGAACTGGGCGTGCTGGCCGCCACTCTTTCCACTGATGCGCTGGGCGTGAACAAGGGCGTGATGGCTGACGCCTCCTATTCCTACCCCATCCGCTTTGCCAATATGTCGCTTATCCCCACGGCTGGCGTGCAGTGGACCGATGTGAACTACAATGACTATTATTACGGAGTGAGCAAGAGCGAGGCCCGAGCCAGCGGCCTGAGCAACTACTCGCCGGAATCAGCCCTCTCGCCTTATGCCGAACTGACCTTGCGGGTCGGCCTTACAGAAAGCTGGAGCGCCTTTGTGAGTGGAAAAAGCCAGTTTTTGGGACAGGAAATAACCGACAGCCCCATGGTTGAACGCAACAACAAGTATTCGTTGAGCGGGGGCTTTCTTTACGCATTCTAAAGCAGTAGGCATTACCAGTTTTCCCGGAGGCTTGCCGCCGGGTTATCAACAGGGGCGCTTTCTGAACGGGCGGAAATGTGCGGGCCTTTGCCGCGACCTGCACTGCTCTACCGTTCAGAAGCGCAACCGCCCTGACAAAGATGCCCGGGGCCGAAAGGAACAAGCCTGCCCGCAGCAAAGGCGTTAAGACAGTCTGCCACTGTGGGCAGATTGGCATTGTAATACACGGCGATACCTGCCTCCTGCAAAGCCCGCAGGGGCCTCATGCCCATGCCGCCCGCGAGCAGAGCGCCAACGCCAAGACGCAGCAGGGCCTGTACAGGCCCGGCGCAATCCCCGCCCTGATGCATGGGATTGGGCTGAATGCTGACCGCCCCGATATTGCCGTCTTCCACCCTGGCAAGGGTATAGAACTGACATCGGCCAAAATGCGCGTTGGGCGCAGCATCCAGGCCGCCAGGGGCAATGCTTGGCACAGCCACCACCAGCCCGCCCGGCATGGCATCCTCGCTTGCTACCCCCTCGGCAGTCGCATCCACAGCGCACACCCCGCCCTCAATGCGCAGGGCCTGCCCCTGCACAAGAGCCTGAGCCACGCTGCGGCGCGCGCGCCGCAAAAGCCTGCCAAAGGTATGCCGCGAAACACCCATGCGGGCTGCGGCGGCATCCATGTTCAGGTCTTCAAAATCAGCCAGCCGCAGGGCTTCCAGGCCATCCAGCGACAGCACAACCTCTTCAAGTTCGTGCAGGGGAATACCGTTGGGCTTGAAACATCTGTTTTTTGGCAGGGCGCTTACGCGCCTGCAATGGCAAGGTCTTGGCATAATTTCCCAGTAATATGGTTTTATTTGAGAATAAGCCAATGCCACGCCTCGCGCAAGTGGCGCAAGCCGTGACCGTGCACATCCGCCGCTCTGCGCATGACCGGGCCAAAACCGGGAGGGGTAAACCCGGTTCAGGCCCGGCCATGCTTCCCTGGGCCGGAGGCTGCTTGCGCGCAGGCAGCGCGCGCCCAAGGCGCCGTGCAAACCAAGGGTACGGGCAATGGTTTGCGGGAACAATAAAACCTGCCGCGCATGGCGGCTCTCATTTTATCAGGCCTGAAGCTCTGTCAGCAGGCGCGTCACACGGCGGGCATCGTCTGCGGTTGGCATTGTCGGCAGCGAGGCAAGAATACCCAGACCTTCCATGATGTCATGAAAGACATCCTCGGGCATTTCGCTGACAACCGCCGTATGCACCAGCGCGTCCACGCGCATGATGCCGATGACATCCTGCTTCGCCTGTTCCTGCGAGGCGGAATCCAGCACCACCAGCGCCGGGGCCTGCTTTTGCACGCTGCGTTTGCAGGCATCGGCATCAGCAACCGTGGTTACGGCGCAGCCCTGACGTTCAAGCTCCGCCACAAAGGCGGCAAAAGCTGCGGGCCGCCCTGTCTGCAACAGAATGGAGCGCTTCATAACGGTTTAATGCCCGCCGCCGCAGGTATGCTCGGGGGTGAATTCCGTCAGTTTGCCCTGGCAAAATGCCTGTACGGCCATGCCCACGGTGGGCTGGTTGCCTGCAAAGTACACGCTGATGCCCATCTGGTTGAAGCCCATGAGGGGGCGCATGCCCATACCGCCAGCCAGAAGAGCATTGACGCCGTGGGAAGCCAGATACTGCACAGGGGCCATGCACCCGCCCTGCTGATGGGGGATGGATTCAAGGGTGGACTGAGCGGCGACCTGACCATTTTCCAGCTCCACGATGGTGTAAATATCGCAATGTCCAAAATGCATACCCATACCGGAATCCATGCCGCCGGGCATTTGCGAAGGAATTGCCAGAATAGTCTTGCTCATGATGCTTTCCTTTTACAGGTGGTTTATGCCGCCTTGCCGCCCAGGCTGCGATGCCAGGGAGCACACGCGCTCCCAGGCTGCAGCCAGAGTTTCGGCAAGGGGTTGGGTAAGGATTGAAATTTCTTCGGTCAGCGCCTGCCGCCGCACCATGGCCTGCGTGACCAGCGGGCTGAAGGGCAACTCGCCCACCACATGGTGCCCGCCCTCTGCCGCCACTGCGTGTATGCGGGCTACCTCTTCCGCGTTCAGGTCGGCCTTGTTGATGAGCACCGCCACGGGGATGCGGAAATGCGCGCACAGCTCCGCCACGCGGGCAAAATCATGCCGCCCCGAGGGCGTGGGTTCCACCACAGCTACGGCCAGAGCCGCGCCGGAAAGGGAGCTGATCACAGGGCAGCCCACACCCGGCGAACCGTCGCAAAGCACAAGGTCTGCGCCCATCTTGGTCGCCTTGTCGCGAGCCTGACGTTTGAGCAGGGCCACAAGCCTGCCGGAATTTTCCTGCCCGGGGTCAAGCTGCGCATGCACAAAGGGGCCAAAACGGGTATCGCTGACATACCACGCGCCACAAGTCCGTTCAGGAAACTCCACAGCGTGCGCCGGGCAAAGTTTGTGGCACACGCCGCAGCCTTCGCAACCCAGTTCGTCTATGGAGTAGAGGCCATCTTCAAGCCGCACTGCGTCAAAACGGCACAGCTCGGCGCAACGTCCACAGGCTGTGCACAGATCAGGATTGATGCGGGCCGTATTGCCGGAAATAAAAACTTCCTCCTGCTGCACCTGCGGGTCCAGCAGAATGTGCATGTCCGGCACGTCCACATCCAGGTCGCAGAGTACGGCCTTTTGCCCCTGTGCATGGGCCAGTGCGGCAAATGCGGCGCATACGGTGGTTTTACCCGTACCGCCCTTGCCGCTGATAACAACTATCTCACGCATGGCTGGCCCCCTTGGCAAACTCCCGCAGTTTGACGGCAAGTTCTGCAAAGCGCTGACGCCACTCCTGACCGGTCACGCCCTGCGCTTGCGTGGGCGGCAAGCCGTGGGCGTAAGCGAGGGCGGCCTCGCGCTGGAAGGGCAGTTCTGCCAATATGGGCAGTTTTGCCCCCGCGCACCATGCGCGCAGTTCATCCTCGCAATCGGCGTTGCCTTCCATGCCCACGCGGTTCATCACCACGGCAACGGGACGCCCCAACTGCGCAAAGGCCGCGTGCGCCAGCTTGAAATCATAAAAGCCAAAGGGGGTTGGTTCCGCCACCAGCAGTACGGCATCCGCGCCGCGAGCCGCCGTCATGGCCGGGCAGCTCACGCCGGGGGGAGCGTCCATGAGTACGTCAGATGGATGCCCCGCAAGCAATTCTGCCAGCTTGCGCTCCTGAGCACGCAGGAGGGGCGGAGTCATGGCCTCGCCCACGCGGGTACGGCCCATCAGAAAGGGGCGTGTTTTGCTGCCAGCGGGCACACAACCCTGCAGCAGGGCGCCAAGCTCCCGCTGCGCCACGCGCAGCGCCTGTTCCGGGCACACCTCAAAACAGCCGCCGCAGCCGTGGCACATATCCTGAAAATACATGGGCTTTGCACCCATCATGGCAATGGCCCCGTAGGAACACATGGGGCGGCATGCGCCGCAGCCCGTGCATTTTTCCTCCACCAGTTCCGGCACTTCAAGATATACCGGCTCAGGCTCCGCGAGACTTGGGTGCAGCAAAAGGTGCAGATTGGGCGCTTCCACGTCCGCGTCCACAAGCAACAAGTCGCGCTCCCACTGTCCGGCAAGGCAGGCGGTCACGGTGGTCTTTCCCGCGCCGCCTTTGCCGCTGGCAATCACAATACGCATACGAGCCTACTTGTTGGGAGCCGTGGCCGGGCTGACCGAGCCATCGGCAAGACAGCGTACGGCTTCGCCCACGCTGCGGTTGTCCATGTCCTGATACACGTCGAGGCCAGCCGCCTTGAGGGCCGTAAAAGCCTTGGGCCCCACATAGCCGCTCATGACGGCCTGCACACCCAGACCAGCCAGCCGCTCAGCAGTCTGAATGCCAGCACCCTGCGCCGCCGCCTGCGATGCGCCGTTGTCCACATAATCTGCCTGCATGGTGTCCATATCCACGATCACAAATCCGCCAGCCCTGCCGAACCGTGGATCAACCTGCGATTCCAGCCCCGGCCCTTCGCTTGAAACGGCTACTTTCATGGCTACTCCCTTGCTCGTTATTTTTGCTCAAATGAGCATAATCCTGTACGCAAAAATGTCAACACCATAAAGAATCCGCCGCACCAACTTTTGCTGATACGGCGGACATGCCGCCCACAAGGCGGCCCGGGGGGGATGTAGAAACTACTTGTGCACGTAATGATCCAGAGGCTTTACCCTGTAGCTGTTGACCGGCATAAGGTCAGTGGTCACGTAGCCCGGCGCGGCGTTAATAAGGTCGGGTATGCGATTGACGATGGTGGCGCAGGTCAGTTCCACCGTGGCGGGACGGGTAATGACCACCTGCGTATCCGGCTCGCCCATGAGCGTCCAGTCGTTGCGGTCAACCTCGCCGGGCGCGTAAACCTTGCCCACGCATTCGCTCTCTATGACGATGCCCTCAGCCGTTTCCGTGGTCACCACGGCAGACATGCCCGTGGCGTGTCCGGCAGGGATGGTCATGCCCAGCGTTTCAGAGCGCAACTCAGCGCTGTGGGTCTGGGGCACGCACTTCTGCACCTGGCTTTTGACGGTAAGGCCCAGACGCTCCGCCAGCCAACCGTTGACGTTCCACATATAGGAGGGCAAAAACTCGCCGCGCTCGATCAACTGCTGACGTTCGGCGGGCGAAATGGCGTCTGCCGAGGCAATTTCCTTCTCAAAGGCGGGCAGGTCAAGCCCCGCGCCGTGAACCTTGGCAAGGGCGATGCCGTAGTCTTCCACATTGTAGCTGGAGCTGCCCTTGATCTTGCTGATGGTGTGCATGGCCCCGGCCAGGGTGGCGATCAGGTTGCCCCAGAACACGTCCTGATAGCCGGAACCGCAAACCGTGCAGCCCGTTTTTTTCGCCATTGCGTCCACCTCGCGAGTGATGGTGGGCGAAGAATTCATGGGAAAGATGGCTTCCTCATTGGTGGTGATGGCGTTGACGCCATTTCTGGCGCAGACCATGAGGGCATCCACGATATCGCGCATGAGGCTCATGGTGGTGATAATGCAGGCATCGGGCTTGAGCGCGGCCAGCACTTTGTCGGCCTCGTCAGCGTGGTGCACCACAACGCCCCGCTCCGGCCCGCCGATGATGGCGCTGATGTCCCGGCCGATCACTGCGGGGTTCACGTCAAAGGCAGCTACGATTTCCGCCCCTTTTTCATATACGTAGCGCATGGAATACTTGGACATCTTTCCGCAACCATACTGGGCAATCCGCAATTTGCTCATGAGCTTCCTCCTGGTTTGGAATGTGCAACCTGAAATACGCTTTCAGTTCCACCATACGCGCCGCTTGTGAAAAAACAAGCATGTCACGGATTGAAAAAATTAGCGCTTTTCCAACCTCACGCCCAAAGCCACGCCAAGGCCCGTCACAATGGCGGCAGCACCCGCCACATCAGCGGGCAGGATGGGCACGCCCAGCAACAGTGCCGAAAGGGCCAGCCCGCTCAGAGGATTGAGCATGTTATACGCAGCCGCAGAGGACGCCCCCTGCGTGCGGATGAGCAACAACCACAGGGCCATGCCCAGCAGGCTCACCACAGCAAGCCAGACAAGCGCCAGCAGGGCCGGAATGGGAACCGCAAGAGGCGTCACACTGCTCTGCATGGCCACAGGGGCAAAACAGAGCATGGCGCAGACTGACATCCAGAAATTGACGGGCAGCAGCGGCATGTTGCTGTACTTGCCGCGAAAGAGCACCGCACCTACGGAAAATGCCACGGTTGCCCCGGCAGCCAGCAGCAGCCCCTGAACGGCCCCGCCCTCAAGCTTGCCCACGCCCACCATGAGCACAATGCCAGCGAGCGACAGCCCAAAGCCCAGCAGCTTTGCCGCGCTGAACGATTCCAGCCCGCGCGCAACGCCAAGCATAAGAGTGACAAAGGGCGAGCAGGACACAATGACCACAACCCAGGGAGGCGAGACCAGTTGCAGGGCGGAGAAACTCAGCCCCAGATAGGCCACGTTGTTCAGCAGGCCGAGCACAAATCCAGCCCGCAGCGCCTTGCCCGCCTGCGGCCCCCACAGGCTTTTGCCGCACAAGAGGCCAAGCACAAAAACGGTGCCCACAAAACGGTAAAACAGGCTTACGAATGGCCCCATTTCCGTCACCACAATCTTGCCCGCCACAAAGGCCGAGCTCCAGATAATGCTAAAGCACACGCCCGCAGCCACGTGTCGCCAGTTCAGACCTTTTTGGGCCGTGTTTGCCGCGCTTCCATTTCCCAATTCTGGCTCGCTCGCTTTCAGCGGCCTTTCCACACTTGCTGATTTTTCCATTTTTCACCCCTACCCCTTGCGGCAATATAATTGCGTCCACAGTAGGCGGGGGCTTGATAATTTGTAAAATTTATTTTTATCATAAACAAATCAGTTCAACTTATTTTAGGTGGTCAGCAGTTATGGAATTCCCGGCAGACACGCGGAGCATTACCCTTGAGCATATGCGGGCTTTTATTGCCGTGGGCCATTGCCGCAGCTTTCAGAAAGCCGGGGAGCAGCTCTGCCGCAGCCAGTCGGCGGTGACGCAGTCTGTCAAAAAGCTGGAGGCGCACCTCAACTGTACACTGGTGGAGCGTGGCAACGGGCACACCTTTGGCCTCACCACGGCGGGGCAACGCATTTTGCCGGAATTGGAAGATATTCTACAGCGCTTTGACGCGGTCCTGCGCGCAGCCCGGCAACCTGAATTGCGGGGACGCATCACGGTGGGTATCCCGCCAAGCTTCAGCACGGTGGAATTGCAGGCAGCCGTGGCCCGCCTGCTGGCCCTGAACCCTGACCTTCAGATCGGCGTCATCTCGGCCATGTCTGCGGACATTGACCGCATGCTGGCGGACGGCAGCCTGGATGTGGCCCTGATCAACCAATACCGCTTTGACAGCAGCCACGCGCCCGAGGGCATATTCGAGGTATTGGCGCAACAGCCTCTGCACTGGGCAAGCGGCGGGCACATGGAGCTTGCGCCGACCGTGCCCGTGCCGCTTGCTACCTACAGCGAGGGCAGCCCCTGGCGCTCCGCCACGCTGGAAGCCCTCAATACCGCAGGCAGAAGCTATGATTTTGCCTATGTAAGCGCCTCGTACGAAAGCCTGTGCAGCTCGGTGCTGGCGGGTTTTGGCATAACCGCCCTGCCCGACTGGGATATGGACGGACGCTTTGTCATCCTTGACGGCACGTGCGACCTGCCGCCTCTGCCGCAGGTGCGAACAGTGCTTAAAACAGCCGCGACCAGCCCGGTGCTGCAGCAGTTTTGCGACTTCATCATGCAACTGCCATTTTTTAAAAACCTGCGCCCTCAAGCCTGAGCGCCGCACGCAAAAAGCCCCCGAATCCTGAGATCCGGGGGCCTGAATCAGCTATGAACGCCGCCGCAGAGCGGCATGTACTAGGGTTTGTTAACTCTATGAGCAATTTTGTTCTCTGCCAAGGAAGGAATCCTTTTTATGAAGGGAGTGTACTCCCTTCGGTACTCGACCGAAATAAAAAGGCTTCCTGACGCAGACAGAGGGCAAAAGAGCCATAGTGCACAGGCCCTAGCCTCTGTCTTCCAGCGCCGCCACCGAGGGCAACACCTTGCCTTCCAGCAGTTCCAACGATGCGCCGCCACCTGTGGAGATATAGCCCATCTTTTCGGACAGGCCGTACTTTTCCACCGCAGCCACGGAATCACCGCCGCCCACCACCACAAAGGCCTTGGAATCCGCAAGATAATGAGCCAGTGCCTTGGTGCCTTCGCCAAAGGGATCAGTTTCAAACGCGCCCACAGGGCCGTTCCACACCACAGTGGCAACCTTGGACAGCAACTTTTTGTACTGCGCAATCGTGTCGCGGCCTACGTCCAGAATCATCTGGTCTGCGGGCACATCGCCCACTGCGCGGGTGGTAGCCGCCTGACCGGGAGCCAGTTCCTCGGCGGTCACAACATCCACGGGCAGGGGCAGCTCCCTGTTGAGATTCTTGGCCTGCTCCATGATGCGCTTGGCGTCCGTCACCAGATCTTCCTCGTACAGGGACTTGCCGACCATATACCCGGCAGCCGCAAGGAAAGTATTGGCAATGCCGCCGCCCACAATGAGCACGTCCACTTTTTCCAGCAGATTTTCCAGCAGGGCCAGCTTGGTGGACACCTTGGAGCCGCCGATGATGGCAGCAAGCGGACGGGCGGGATTGTTCAGCACCTTGGCAAAGGCATCCAGCTCCGCCTGGAGCAGCGGCCCGGCGCAGGCAACCTTGGCAACGCGCACCGCACCCTCGGTGGAGGCATGCGCGCGGTGGGCCGCGCCAAAGGCGTCCATCACATATACATCACCCAGGGCGGCAAGTTGCGCGGCCAGGGCGGGGTCGTTCTTTTTCTCGCCCTTGAGAAAACGCACGTTCTCAAGCAGGGTCACGGTGCCGGGAGCCGCCTTGGCTTCTTCCAACGTGGCGGCGAGGGCAACAGGTTTGCCCATCAGCTCGGAAAGGCGGGCGGCCACGGGCTTGAGGGAGAACTGCTCTTCATACTGCCCTTCTGTGGGGCGGCCCAGATGCGAAAGCAGCACCACGCCCGCGCCTTTTTCAAGGGCCGTGGTAATGGTGGGCAGCGAAGCGCGGATGCGCTTGTCGTTGGATACCTGTCCGTCCTTCATGGGCACGTTCAGGTCTTCGCGAATCACAACGGTTTTGCCTGTCAGGTCCAGATCCTGCATTTTTTTGATGGGCATATGCGTTCTCCCTGTAAGAGGATTTGCTTCGTTCTGTCGGTCAGTTACTTCCCAAGCTGCCGGAAGAGGCCTTCCGCCACTTCCAGCACATGCGCCACGGTAAAGCCCAGACGCTCAAAAACGATCTTGGCAGGGGCGGAAGCGCCAAAGCGCTCCATGCCGACCACCGCGCCGTCCAGACCCACATACTTGCGCCAGTAATCCGCAGCGGCGGCTTCAATGGCAATGCGGGCGCGCACGCCACGGGGCAATACGCTTTCCTTGTAGGCCGCGTCCTGCGCGTCAAAAATCTCTGCGCAGGGCATGGAGACTACGCGGGCCTTGCGGCCATCGGCGGTCAGCTGATCAGCGGCCTCAAGGGCAAGCGACACTTCGGAACCAGTGGCTATAAGGATGATCTCGGGAGTGCCTTCGCAGTCGCGCAGCACATAGCCGCCGCGCGCAATGGATTCCACCTGGGCGGCGTCGCGCTGGCAGAAAGGCAGATTCTGGCGCGAGAGCGAAAGCCCGGTGGGCGTGTGGGCGCTTTCAAGGGCGCTGTGCCAGGCCACGGCGGTTTCCACCGTGTCGCAGGGACGCCAGAGGTTGAAATTGGGCATGAGGCGCAGCATGCCGAGCTGTTCCACAGGCTGGTGCGTGGGGCCGTCTTCGCCCACGCCAATGGAGTCGTGCGTCAGCACCCACACGGCGCGGATGCCCATGATGGCTGCCAGTCGCAGGGCGTTCTTGGCTTGGTCGGCAAAAGACATGAACGTGCCCGCGTAGGGGATGAACCCGCCGTGCAGGGCAAAACCGTTCATGATGGCGCTCATACCGAATTCGCGCACGCCGTAGGAAACATAGTTGCCCTTGTGGGTCTGCACGTCCATATGCTCGGAGGCGCTGGTCAACGTACCCACGGAGCCGGTGAGGTCGGCTGAGCCGCCCACAAGTTCGGGCAGGCGGGGCACGAGGCATTCAAGGGTTTTCTTGGAGGCCACGCGCGTTGCCGTTGTTTCAGCCTTGCTCACGGCTTCTTCAACCATGCCCCGCGCAATGGCGGCCCAGTCTTCGGGCAGTTCGCCGCGCATACGGCGGGTAAATTCTGCGGCAAGCTCGGGATTGGCCTTGGCGTAGGCGGCATAGGTATGTTCCCAGGCGGCCTCGGCAGTCTTGCCCTTTTCACGCGCGTCCCATGCGGAATACAGTTCCTGCGGCACTGTAAAGGGCTCTTCGGTCCAGCCCAGAGCCGCGCGGGTGGCTGCAATGCCATCGTCGCCAAGGGGCGAACCGTGGCAGGAGGCGGAATCGGCCTTGGGCGAACCAAAACCAATGTGGGTGCGGCAGATGATCAGGCTGGGACGGCTCTGGTCGGCCTTGGCCTCGGCAATGGCGGCGTCCAGTGCGGCGGCGTCGTGCCCGTTGATGGGGCCGATGACCTGCCAGTGGTAGGCGCGGAAGCGGGCCGCCACGTCTTCGTTGAACCAGCCGTCAATCTTGCCGTCAATGGAAATACCGTTGGAGTCATAAAGGGCAATGAGCTTGCCCAGGCCCCAGGTGCCAGCCAGAGAGCAGGCTTCATGCGAGACGCCTTCCATGAGGCAACCGTCGCCCGTGAACACATAGGTGTGGTGATCCACAACCGTGTGTTCGGGCGTGTTGTAACGGGCGGCCAGCATGCTTTCGGCCAGCGCCATGCCCACGGCGGAAGAAATGCCTTGCCCCAACGGGCCGGTGGTCATTTCAATGCCCAGATCAGGCTCATATTCGGGGTGCCCTGCGGTTTTGGCGCCCCACTGGCGGAAATTGCGCAGTTCCTCCATGGGCAGATCATAGCCCGTGAGGTGCAGCAAGGCATAGAGCAGCATGGAGGCATGGCCGTTGGAAAGCACAAAGCGGTCGCGGTCAAACCAGCGGGGGTTGCTCGGATTGTGCTTGAAACCGTGACGCCACAGGGCTTCGGCCATGTCGGCCATACCCAGCGGTGCGCCGGGGTGACCGGAGCGGGCTTTTTCAATGGCGTCCATGGCAAGGGCGCGGATGGCATTGGCGCACTGTCTGCGGGTGGGCATGACTCTTTCCTCTATTTTTGCGTGATATGGTTGGCGGCGCGGCGTCTCAGGGCATCTTCCGCATGGCGGGGCGTTTTGCCCGCAAGCGGAGCCATAAAGGCGGCAAGCCGTTTGTCGTAAGGTTTATGGCCAAAAAAGGCCGAGCCGGACACAAGGACTTCCGCCCCGGCGTCCACAAGCTGGGCCGTGTTTTCGGGGCATACGCCGCCGTCAATCTGGATGAGCGCCTCGGCCCCGCCGTTGGCGTCAAGCATCTGCCGGGCGGCGCGGATCTTGTCGAATGTGGCGGGGATGAATGCTTGCCCCGAAAAACCGGGGTTTACGCTCATGAGCAGCAGCATGTCCATGTCCGCCGCCAGCCAGCGGGCCGCGCTCACATCCGTGCCGGGGTTGAGGGCAAGCCCCGCCTTGCAGCCCATTGCCCGGATGGCAGTGAGGGTGCGCTGCGGGTGCTTGTCGGCCTCGGCATGGATGACCAGCATGTCTGCCCCGGCCTTGTGGAAGTCGGCAATATAGCGGGCCGGGTCGTTCACCATGAGATGCACGTCAAAAAAAAGCCCGCTGACAGACCGTAGAGCCTTTATCAGCGGGGGACCAAAGGTGATGTTGGGCACAAATGCCCCGTCCATCACGTCCAGATGCAGCCAGGTGACTCCGGCGGCTTCAAGTGCGCCAAGCTCTTCAGCCAGACGGGCAAAATCGGCAGACAGCAATGAGGGCGATAAGATCATGATTATATCGGGGTGAGCGTGTTTGCGGGGGAGGACCACCAACAGAAAGGGTCGCCTCCCCCGCGTCCCTTCCCTGAAATATTCTGTTACGCCAGCAGGCGCAGCCTATTTTTCACTGAGCAGGCGGCGCAGTGAGATCAGTTCCCGCTGGAGCATGCGCATGAAATCCGGGTCCGGCACAGCCGCCACGCGTTCGGGCAGGCTTTCGTCCACAACGGCGCTGCCCGCGAGTACGCGACGCGCGCCTTCAATGGTCATGCCCTGTTCGTGCAGCAACTGCCGGATACGACGCAAGAGGGCCACGTTTTCTTCCGTGTACAGGCGCTGCCCCTTACCGGTGCGCAGCGGCGCCAACTGGGGAAACTCCGTTTCCCAGAAGCGCAACACATGGGTTTTGAGGTCGAGCAGTTCTGCGACCTCACCTATGCGGTAGGTATTGTCGGGCGTGTGGTCCGACATGTCATACCCCTCCTGACACTCTCTGAAAATGTGCCGGAATTGCGCAGGCCCGAAAAAACCGGGCCTGCGCGCACTGTGTTATATCTTTACGCCCAGAGCGCTTACAAGCGACTGTGCCACCTTCTCCCGCTCCTTGTCCACTTCCGTATCCTTGAGGGTACGCTCCGCATGGCGGAACGTGAGCCGGAAGGTCAGATTGCGCACGGGTTCCGCGCCCTGCTCCGTCTTGGGTTCAAAGCAGTCCACCAGGGCCACTTCGTCCAGCAGGGGCAGCTTGAGCCCCTGCACGTGGGCAGTGATGTCGGCCACCTTGAGGCCCGGCCCGGCGGTCACGGTAATGTCGCGCCGCACGGGCGGATACACCGGCAGGGGCGCAAAGCGCACCGTGGCGGCATCGTGCAGTTCGCGCAGGATGTCGAGGTTCATTTCAGCCAGCCACACGTCCTTGCGGGCGTGGTATTCGTCGGCCATGGCGGGTTTGACCCGACCCATGAAGCCCACGGCGCGGCCATCCACAAAGATATTCACGCAGGGCAGCAAAAAGGCATGCTCCTGAGCCAGTTCATAGATGGGCGCGCCAAGATGCAGATAGTGCAGCAGGTTTTCCACCACGCCCTTGAGGTCGGCATAATCCATGTCGCCCTCAGCCTGGGGCCAGGCCGTGTCGTAACGCGCGCCATACAGGAGCACGCCCAGCATGCCCGTTTCGCGGGCGGTGGTTTCAGAGGAGGCGTCAGCTTCAAAGATATTGGCAAGCTCAAACAGCCGCAGCCCCTGCGCTCCCTGAGCAAGGTTATTGCGCAGATCGTACATCAGGCCGGGGGCCAGGGCGGTGCGCAGGGCATCCTGTTCCGCCGAGAGCGGATTCATGATGGAAATACGGCCCTCGCGCGGCATGGCAAGATGGTCCATGTCCTTGTGGCCCACAAAGCTGTAGTTCACGGCTTCGTTGAGGCCGAGGCCAGCGCCCCAGTGCTTGAGGCGCGACCAGAATCCGTAACGCGATTCCGGCTCGCCTGCGCGGTCAAGGTTGCGGGCAATGGCGGGCAACACGGGGGCAATGGTATCCAGCCCGTGCACACGGCCCACTTCTTCGATCAGATCAGCCTCGCGGGTGAGGTCGGGCCTCCAGGAGGGCTGGCTCACGCGCCACACGGGGCTGCTTTCGCCCTTGTCCACATTGCAGCCCATGCCGGTGAGCACTTTTTCGTCAAAGTCCGCGCCAAGCTGTACACCCAGCAGGGAATCGGCTCGCGAGGGGCGAAATTCAATGCTGGCCGCTTTGAAGGGGCGGGGTTCGTTGATGGAAAGCCCGCGCTGCACACGCCCGCCGCTGACGGCGGCCATCATGGCGCAGGCGCGGTCAAGCGCCCACACGGTGCGCTGCTGGTCGATGCCGCGCTCAAAGCGGTAGGACGCCTCGGACGAGAGGCCCAGACGGCGCGATGTTTTGCGGATTGTGGCAGGCTTGAAGACCGCGCTTTCCAGAAACACATTGGTGCTGGCATCGGAAATTTCGCTGTTCAGGCCGCCCATAACGCCAGCAAGAGCCACGGCGCGCGCACCGTCGCGGATACAGAGGTCGGCTGCGGTGAGCGCGCGTTCCTGCCCGTCAAGGGTGGTGAAGGTATCGCCTTCCTGCGCGCGGCGCACCACAATACGCCCGCCTTCCAGCTTGTCCATGTCAAAGGAGTGCAGGGGCTGACCGCATTCAAACAGAATGTAGTTGGTCACGTCCACGATATTGGAAATGGGGCGCACACCCACGGCATGCAGGCGGTGGCGCAGGCGCATGGGCGAAGGCCCGATCTTGACGCCCGTGATGACGCGACCGGAATACAGCCAGCAGTGCTCGGGGTCGTCAATATCAATGGGAACCAGCACTTCCGCGCCAGAGTCCAGCTCCAGCGGCAGCTCGGGTATGGAGAGAGGCAGGTTGCAGGCCAGCGCTGTTTCGCGCGCAAGGCCAAGAACCGATAGGCAGTCGGCGCGGTTGGGCGTGATGGAAATATCCAGCACTTCGCGGTCAAGCTCAAGCTGCTCCACCAGAGGCTTGCCCACCACAAAGCTTTCGGGCAGCACCATGATGCCTGTGTGGTCTTCAGTCAGGCCCAGCTCGCGCTCGGAGCAGATCATGCCAAAGGATGGCGCGCCGCGCAGCTTGGCCTTTTTGATCACCATGCCGTCAGGCATTTTGGTACCCACCAGAGCCACAGGCACTTTCTGGCCCGCAGCCACATTGGGCGCGCCGCAGACGATATCAAGCAGCTCGCCCTGCCCGGCGTCCACCTTGCAGACGTGCAGGTGGTCAGATTCCGGATGATTGTCGCACGAAACCACATGCCCCACCACAATGGAGCTTATGGCATCGTAGGGCCGACTGATATCTTCCAGCTCAAGGCCGAGCATGGTCAGGCGGTCGCCCAGCGCCTCAGCCGTTCCTTCATACGGAGTAAATTCACGCAGCCATGAAAGTGAGAGCAGCATAGTTCGTCCTGTTTCCGCGCCTTGGCGTGGTTATTTGAAACTCCAGGCAGGAGTCTGATTTTGCGGATCGGGCAGTGGGCGCTCGTAGCGCTCGCTCTGGCCCGCGCCCACGCCGTAGGCCCCGGGTCTGGGGCGTTTGGGAGCGGGTTTTTCTTCCGGCTGGCGGTCGTCAATGGTGTTGCCGTAAGCGTCCGTGTAGCCCATGCCGCCCTCTGCCGTGCGCCCTGCGTTCTTGCTGGGCAAGGACTCGATGCGCTTGGGTTCACCAGGCGGGTCCATTCCGGAATGGCGCGGGGTGTAGGCTGAGGCGGCCTGAGCTTCATCCGTCGCCAGCCAGCTCGGGCTGCCGGGCAACAGGGAAGCCGCCGCCAGCAGACCCAGCAATACAAGGCATACGGGCAGAGCCATAAGGCGGCCTGCGCGCATGCGGGCATTGCTGCAATCTATGGGGCTCATGACGCTGGGCATAGTGTCCTACCGGGCAAACTGGCCAAGGAAGCGCACGTCGTTTTCAAAAAACATCCGCAGATCGCCGATGCCGTACTTGAGCATGGTCACGCGTTCCACGCCCATGCCAAAGGCAAAAC
The DNA here is from genome assembly GCF_053570625.1 of Desulfovibrio faecalis. Lineage (NCBI taxonomy): Bacteria > Pseudomonadati > Thermodesulfobacteriota > Desulfovibrionia > Desulfovibrionales > Desulfovibrionaceae > Desulfovibrio > Desulfovibrio faecalis. The sequence continues at coordinate 993,091 of NZ_JBRBQR010000001.1, read as the reverse complement.
CGCTGACATCCGCCGGGTAGCCCACGGCTTCAAACACGGCAGGGTCAACCATGCCGCAACCCAGAATTTCAACCCAGCCCGTGGTTTTGCACACACGGCAGGGCGCATCGCCAATGTGGCCCTTGCCTCCGCACATGCAGCAGGAGATGTCCACTTCTGCCGAGGGTTCGGTAAAGGGGAAGAAGCTGGGCCGGAAGCGCACCTGGGTTTCAGCGCCAAAGACCGCGCGTACAAAGGCTGTGAGCGTGCCGCGCAGATGGGCCATGCTGATGCCCTCGCCCACCATGAGGCCTTCGATCTGATGGAACATGGGGGTGTGGGTGAGGTCGCTGTCGCGCCGATACACCTTGCCGGGAGCAATGACGGCCAGAGGAGGCTTGCGCGCCAGCATGGTGCGGGCCTGCACGGGCGAGGTGTGCGTGCGCATGAGCACTTTTTCGGTGACATACAGGGTATCCTGCATGTCGCGGGCGGGATGCTCGGGCGGCATGTTCAGGGCTTCAAAATTGTAGTAGTCGATTTCCACTTCCGGACCGGAAGCCACGTCAAAGCCCAAATTCTGAAAAATCTGGCAGATTTCTTCCGTCACCAGAGTGGTGGGATGCAGGCTGCCGCGCCAGGGCGCGCGACCAGGTACGGAAGGATCGAAACGGCGCAGGGCTTCGGCCTCGCGTCCGGCCTCAAGAGCAGCCTTGCGGGCTTCAAACAGGGCGTTGCAGCGCTCTTTGACGCTGTTGGCGGTCTGGCCCACGGCGGGGCGCTCTGCCGGGGCCAGCGAGGGCAACTGGGCCATGATCTGGGCTATGCGGCCCTTGCGGCCCAGAACATCCACGCGCAAAGCCTCAAGGGCATCCAACGAAGAAGCCTGGCCCAGACCTTTTTCAAGTTCGGGAACCAGGCTTTCCAGTGCAGAAATCAGATCCATAGCGGATATCCCAATGCCGCGCGTCGCGGCTTTTTGTTAAGGGATGCGCAGGAAAACGGAAATGACGGCACCCGCTTTCGGCAGGCCTGGCGGCCCTGCCCTGCGGAACATCCTGCCATTTCTGCGGTCTGCGCATCCTCACGGCATGAATTCGCCCTGCCCGCCGGACAATCCCCGGCGATACAAAAAAATCAAGGCGCGGACGGCGCTTGTGCACCGCCCGCGCCTTATACCATGCAAGGCCCCGCTCCCGCAAGCCGCGCTGCGCTTTAAAAGCCGCAGGCGTCGCTGCCAGGAGGTCTCCCTCCGGCGCGGGGAGCGCCGCTCCTAATTCAGAGCGGCCTTGGCCAGATCGACGATCTTGGCGAAGTCGTCCTTGTGATACACGGCAAGGTCAGCCAGAACCTTGCGGTTCAGTTCAATGCCAGCCTGCTTGAGGCCGTGCATGAAGCGGCTGTAGGAAAGACCGCTCAAACGCGCGCCGGCGTTGATGCGGAGAATCCACAGAGTGCGGAAATCGCGTTTCCTCTGCTTGCGGCCCACATAGGAATACTGCATCGAGCGTTCCACAGCCTCGCGCGCGGTGCGGTACAGACGGCTGCGACCACCACGGAAGCCCTTGGCTGCGCTCAAATATTTTTTATGACGACGATGACTTGCAAGACCTCTCTTCACACGCATATGCGTTGCCTCCTTCTCCCAACTAGGCGGAGGAATGCCCGTTGGGGAGCGTAAAAAACTTCAGGCTCTCAAATGAGAGATACGGATTGAACGTCAGTCGCGGCTCCGCATGCGCCGCCGATGCCGTAGCATCGCGCTGAATTACCTTTTCCCGTCAGAATCTGCTTTACACGCTCACAGCATCTACTGTGATTTGCGCAGAATTTTTACTTGCGGACAAGAAAGCCAAGCGGCGCGCCGAAGCGGAGCATAGCAGTCTATCTGACCGAGGCGCGCCCGCGTAGGCTGCCGCAGTCAGCAAGTAAAAAGACAAGCAAATTAGCCGTTGGGCAGCATCCGGCGCACAGCCTTCTCGTTGGTCTGATCCACGAGGGTGGACTGACCCAAACGCATTTTGCGGCTGGCTGCCTTCTTGGTCAGAATGTGGCGCAGGTTCTGGCGGCGACGCTTGAACTTGCCGCTGCCGGTCTGCGAAAAACGCTTGGCGGCGGAACGCCGGGTTTTGATCTTGGGCATGGCGTACTCCTTAAAAACGTATACACCCGGACGCCGTTTTACGGGCGCACCGAGGGAAGGGCATAATGCCCCAAAGCACCGAACCACGCAAGGGGAAATTCACATCCCCCGCACAGACGGTCTACGACTGTTTTTTGGGCACCAGCATCATCTGCAAGGTGCGGCCTTCGGCACGGGCTTCCTGATCCACCTTGGCGATATCGGCAAGGTCTTGCACAACCCGTTCAAGAATGGCCATGCCGCGATCTTTATGCACAATTTCGCGGCCCCTGAAAAACACCGTAATCTTACAGCGGTCACCCTCTTCAAGAAAACGGCGAATGTGGCGGACCTTGGTTTCGTAATCATGGTCATCGGTTTTGGGACGAACCTTGATTTCCTTAATCTGCACCACGGCCTGCCGCTTTTTGGCTTCCTGCTTCTTTTTCTGCTGTTCGTACTTGAACTTGCCGTAGTCCATTATGCGACAAACGGGCGGTTCAGAAGTGGAAGCCACTTCCACAAGATCCATGCCGGCTTCTTTGGCCCGGTCAATAGCATCGTTGCGTTGCAGAATTCCAAGCTGCTCGCCATCGGCGGCGATCACGCGCACTTCACGGGCGCGGATCATCTCGTTGCGACGCACGCCGTCCTGCGGCATGTCGCGACGGAATCTCATATTAGGCGAAGCTATAGCGCATCCCTCCTTGTTTGAAAGGCTCTTCGGCGTCCGTCCGGATCAGCGCGGCGATTTCCGCTACGGATTTGAGCCCCATATTGTCCCCATTGCGCAGGCGCACATTGGCGCCGCCCGCCTGCACTTCTTTTTCCCCCACCACCAGAATATACGGAACCTTGGCCAGCTGCGCCTCGCGCACCTTGAAACCCAGTTTCTCGTTGCGGGTATCGGCGGTGGCGCGAATGCCCATCGCCTTGAGTTCTTCGCACATCTTGAGGGTGGCTTCATCGCCCGCTTCCGTCACGGTAAGCAGACGGGCCTGCTCAGGCGCAAGCCATGTGGGCAGCGCACCGGCAAAGTTCTCAACGAGAATGCCGATGAACCGCTCAAGCGACCCCATGATAGCCCGGTGCACCATGACCGGACGGTGCTTTTCGCCGTCCTGCCCCACATAGGTGAGGTCAAAACGCTCCGGCAGGGTAAAATCAACCTGTATCGTTGAGCATTGCCATTCACGGCCAATGCAGTCAAGCAGTCGCACGTCAATTTTTGGGCCGTAAAACGCGCCGTCGCCCTCATTGATCTCGTAGGGCAGTCCGGCCTTTTCGACAGCCTTGGTGAGCGCGTTGGTGGCAAGTTCCCACGCTTCGTCCGTGCCGATGCTGCTCTCGGGCCTGGTGGAAACGGCAACCTTGTACTGGAAGCCGAAGAGATTCATGAGATCGCGGATAAGATGGATGACCTCAAGAATTTCACCCTCAAGCTGCTCGGGCGCGCACAGAATATGCGCATCGTCCTGTGTGAACTGGCGCACGCGCAACAGCCCGTGCAGCACGCCGCTCTTTTCGTGGCGGTGCACCACGCCCAGTTCAAAATAGCGCTGGGGCAGATCGCGGTAGCTGTGCAGCTCGTTGCCGTAAATGAGCATATGCGAGATGCAGTTCATGGGCTTGACGCCGTAGGCGTCTTCCTCGATCTGCGTGAAATACATATTTTCGCGGTAATGGTCGTAGTGGCCGGATTTCTGCCATGTTTCCACGCGCAGCAGTTGCGGCCCCTGCACGATTTCGTACCCGCGCTTGAGATGTTCGCGACGCCAGAAATCTTCAAGAATGGTGCGCACCATCATGCCCCTGGGCAGCCAGAAGACCATGCCGGGGGCCACATCTTCCTTGAATGTGAAGAGGCTCAACTCGCGGCCAAGCTTGCGGTGGTCGCGGCGTTTGGCTTCTTCAAGCTGCTTCAGATAGGCGTCCAGAGCTTTCTGGTCGGCAAAGGCCGTGCCATAGATACGCGAGAGCATACGGTTCTTTTCATCACCGCGCCAGTAGGCCCCGGCTACGCTCATGAGCTTTGCCGCCTTGGCAAAACCAGTGTGCGGCACGTGGGGGCCACGGCACAGATCCGTGAAATCTCCGCAGGTATAGAGCGACACCGTGTCGGCATCAATGCTTTCAATCAGCTCGACCTTGTAGGCTTCGCCCATATTGCGGAACACTTCAACAGCTTCCGCCTTGGGCAGCACCTTGCAGGTGAAAGGTTCGCGCGCATCGGCAATACGCTGCATTTCCGCTTCAATAGCGGGGAAATCTTCACTGGAAAAAGGCTTTTCCACGTCAAAGTCGTAGTAAAAGCCGGTATCAATGGAGGGGCCAATAGTGACCTTGGCAGTGGGGAAGAGACGCTTGACCGCCGCCGCCATAACGTGGGCGGTAGAATGGCGGATCATCTGCAGCCCCTCGGGCGAGTCGGCGTACACGGGCGCAAGCTCGATGCAGCCAGCAGGCAGGGGTGCGGAAAGATCCAGCAGAGCGCCGTTATCGGCGCGCGCGGCCACAGCCGCCTTGAACTTTTTGCCGCTCAAGGCTTTTTGCAGGACAGAAGCTACGGAGTCACCGGCTTCCACCATCTGCCCTTCCACACGGACTTCCATGAAAAGCTCCTTACAAAAATACCCGGAGGCACATAAAACAAAGTGGGGAGGTAAACCTCCCCACTGCGCCGAATCCGGTCTTCGGGTCGCATCAAGCGACCTGTGCTATGGGCGGGGCCAAGGCCTTCCGCCGTTTAGGGGAACTATCCCCGAAGAGTCATTTGGTAGGAACGAACAGACTTGAACTGTTGACCCCTTCCGTGTCAAGGAAGTGCTCTAGCCACCTGAGCTACGCTCCTACATGAGGCAAGCGGTTATATAGCTACTCCCCATGCCGCCGTCAACACTTTTTTGACACATTGCCGCAATTTATCTCTGAAACCCTGATAGATGCGCCATGTGCCTGCGTGTGGGCAGCCGGAGAAGCTATTCCAACCACGTGCGCCAAATACCATGACAAAAAACGCGGACCTCTGCAAGCATCTTAAATAATGCCTGCCTCGCGCTGCGCCGCGAGCCACTGGCCGAAAGTTTCCTGCGCGCGGGCGGAATACAAGGCCTTGCGATCTTTTTTACGCGCCCTTTCGCCCAGTTCCGGCACAAGTCCGAAGTGGGCGTTGGAAGGCTGAAAATGCTTTACCGGGGTGCGCAAATGGTTGAGCAGCCCGCCGAGAGCGCTCTCCACAGGCGGGTGCGGCAGTTCAAGGCCACGTGCGCGGGCATTGAGCAGCAGGGCCAGCCACAGGCCGCTGGCGGCTGATTCCACATAGCCCTCCACCCCTGTGATCTGCCCCGCCAGATACACGCCGGGCCGCGCCCGCAGCGACAAATCCGGTGCCAGCACATCAGGCGCGTTCACATAGGTATTGCGGTGCATACTGCCAAAGCGCGCAAACTCCGCATTTTCCATACCCGGCACCAGCCGGAACACGCGGGCCTGCTCGCCCTGGGTCAGCTTGGTCTGGCAGCCCACGAGGTTGCAGGTTTCGCTGTTGGCCTTTTCTGCCCGCAGCTGCAGAATGGCCCAGGGCCTGCGCCCTGTGCGCGGGTCCACAAACCCCACAGGCTTGAGGGGGCCGAAGGTCAGGGTGCGGGGGCCGCGCTCGGCCAAAGCCTCCACGGGCATGCAGCCTTCAAAATGCTTTTCCTGCTCAAATTCGTGGGCAGAGACTTTTTGCGCTTCCAGCAGGGCCGCATAAAAAACATCGTATTCGTCGCGGCTCATGGGGCAATTGAGATAGTCGCCCTCGCCGTCGGCCTCGCCGTTTTCCTGCCCATAGCGGGAGGCGCGAAACACCACGTCCATATTAAGGGAGTGCGTCCACACAATGGGGGCGATTGCGTCATAAAAATAGCAGTGCTTTGCGCCCACGGCGTCTGCGAGCGAGGCGGAAAGCCCCTCCGAGGCCATGGGCCCGGCAGCCAGAACCACTGCCCTGCCCTCGCCCGTAAAGGGCGCGAGCACCGGGTCGTCCAGCGATGCCACCTGATGTTCCACAAGCGTGATATTGGCCTGCGCCGCCACGCGCTCGGTCATGGCGCGGGCAAAAGCCTCGCGGTCAACGGCCAGAGCCTTGCCAGCGGGCACGCGGTGGGCATCGGCCAGTTCCATAAAATCGCTGCCAAGGGCGCGCATTTCAGCCTTGAGCAGGCCCACGCCGGATGTAAGTTCATCTGACCGCAGGGAGTTGGAGCATACAAGCTCAGCCAGATGCTCGCTGATATGGGCAGCCGACCTGTGGCCCGGCTTTTGTTCAAACAGGGTTACGGAGTGACCGGCGCGGGCCAGATGCAGGGCGCATTCGCACCCGGCAAGGCCGCCGCCCACCACGGCTATGGACATAATCTGCATATATTCTCCTTGCCGCGCAGCTTGAAAGAAATCCCGCCTGATGGCAAGCCCGCCCGCTTGTTCATAACAAAAAGCGCCCCGACACGTCAGGGCGCTGAAGACAAACAATACCATTCCTGCGAGATGACCATAGCAGCCGGCACAATCCCGGCCAGCCGCAGGCTCTGTTAGCCTCAGTTCAAGGCCGCAAGAATTTTGTAAACCGCTTTTTCGGAAAGAAAATACCGTTCCGCCAGTTGCGCAACAGACCAGCCCGCCTTGCGCCGGGCAGCCATCTCGTTATTTCTGGCAACACGCAAGGCACGGTTGGGGGCGGTTTCTCCCCAGTGTTTTCTGTTTTCTTCCTTGCGGGGAATGTACAGATATTCCCCGTCAACATATTCCTGTATGGCCCGCAACAAGTGTTGCGGCAGAACTTTAGTCGCTTTTTTATAGCCCATGATGCTTCCTCCCGATGAAATGTCAGGACGGAGCAAGGGCTATTGCCTAAACAATCAAGCTGTTATGCAATAGCCCCTGCTATGCATAACGGGCAGAATCCTGATAAGTATACATCCAATAATCCTGTTGAGTGTTGATAATGCTTTTTCTGTATACACAGCAAAATGCCAAGTCAACAGGGTTGCGCCCCAATCCGGCTCTTGCCCCCAACGAAAAGCTGCGCTAGTAACAACCGATGCACGACGATCACGCACAGCAGCACGCCGCCGAAAAGGCAAACGACCTCCACGAGGGCATGGCCCCCGTGGACATTGCGTTTGTGCGCCCCGGCGCGCGTAAGCTCTACGCTCAGGGGCAGGATGATTTTCTTGCTCCTGCCACCAGCCAGTCGGCAGGTATGGATCTGCGCGCTTGCCTTGATACGCCCGAAGCGCTTATTCCCGCCGGGGGCAGGCTCAAGGTTTGCACGGGCATCAGCGTACAGCCCCGCGCGGCTGGCATTGCCGGTTTTGTTTACTCGCGCAGCGGCCTTGGCGCGCGCGACGGCATAACTGTTGCCCAGGGCGTCGGCATCATCGACCCGGACTATACCGGGGAAATTCTGGTGTTCCTTCTGAACACCTCCGGTCAGGAGCGCCGCATCCAGAACGGCGAGCGCGTGGCCCAGCTCATCTTTCAGTCCTTTGTGCGACCGCGATGGCGTGAAGTAACGGAACTGTCTGCCACAGAACGCGGTTCCGGCGGTTTCGGTCACACAGGGCGCTGATACTCTGCGCTGGCAACCGCCAGCGACTTTCATCCATTCCACCATTCATACGTTCACCGAGAAGGAGTTTGTCCATGTCACAAGCCTTTGCCGCCGTGAAAGCCGGGGAAGAGAGCCTGCTCTGCCGTTCCTACAGCCGTTACCCGCTGGCTATCGTGCGAGGCAAGGGCGCGCGACTCTGGGACGTGGACGGCAAGGAATATGTCGATCTGCTGGCGGGCATTGCCGTAACGGCCCTTGGCCACTGCAATGATGAAATCTGCGCCGCCCTTGAGGCCCAGTCCCACAAGCTCTGGCACGTGAGCAACCTGTTTTATCAGGAAGAACAGCTTGAACTGGCGCGGCTGCTGCTCTCAACAAGCCACCACAGCAAGGCCTTTTTCTGCAACTCCGGCGCGGAAGCCAACGAGGCCTGCATAAAGCTGGCGCGTCGCTACATGCGCAGCGTGAAAAAACGCGATGCCTACGAAATCATCACCCTTGAGGGCTGCTTTCATGGCCGCACGCTCGGATCGCTGGCAGCCACTGGGCGCGAGAGCCTGAGCAATGGCTTTACCCCCCTGCCCGAGGGCTTCAAGCAGGTTCCGGCCAACGACCTCGCAGCGATGGAAGCCGCCATCACCCCCGCCACCGCCGCAGTGCTGGTTGAAGTGGTGCAGGGCGAAGGCGGCATTGTGCCCCTGCCCGCAGACTATCTGCGCGGTGTTGAGGCCCTGTGCCGCAAGCACGACATCCTCTTTATGTGCGATGAAGTGCAGGCTGGCCTGTGCCGTACCGGCAAGTTCTGGGCCTTCCAGACATGCGGCCTCACGCCCGACATCATCAGCATGGCCAAATCGCTCGCCAACGGCCTGCCCATGGGCGCCATGCTGGCTACGGACGAAGTTGCGCAGGGCTTTGAGGCGGGCAGCCACGCCACCACCTTTGGGGGGGGCGCGCTTGTTTCCGCCGTGGCGACCAAGACGGTTGAAATCATGCTGCGCGACAAACTGGCAGAACGCGCCAGCACGTTAGGTGAGCACATGAAGGCCCAGCTGGCCGCTCTCCAGCAGCGCGTTCCCGGCAAAATCCGCGAAGTGCGGGGCATTGGCCTCATGCTGGGCATTGAGCTGACAGTTTCCGGCAAGGAGGTGTGGGAAGAACTGCTGCGCCGGGGCTTCATATGCAACCTGAGCCACGGCGTCACCCTGCGCCTCCTGCCGCCCCTGAACATTGAGCAGGCAGATCTGGACAGCTTTGTGACCACGCTTGAAGACATTTTGAAGGCTTTTTAAAAAAATCGACCCGTCCGGGTCTTTACAGAAGCACGATTGTACACTACATAGGGCTTCCTGAAAATATTCTGTAAAAATTACGGCAACCCCGCTCTGCGGGGTTGCCGCTTGCTTTACACAAGGAGTACTCATGGACGTTTTTGATCAGGCTACCGAGCTGGAGCGCCTTGACCGCGAATCAGCCCTCTTGCGAGCCCGTGCCGCAGTGGATCGAGGCGGCCCGGAATGGATCAACGGCGTAGCCTGCTGCCGTGAATGCGGCGACCCCATCCCCGCCAAGCGCCTTGAAGCCCTGCCCGGTGTTGGCCTGTGCCGCGCCTGCCAGGAAGAACGCGAAGGCAGCCGCGACTAACCTGCACAGGGTGCCCTAACGGCCCAGCCGCTGACGTACCTCGCGGGATGAGGCCTGCGCGGCTCCGACACCCCTATGATATCTGCATCTGCAGCGCGCCCGCATACAGGCGAGCGCGCACTGGTTGCGCTCGGCTTTTGATCCTGCCCAGCGTGACGCCACGCTTTACGGCAATTTTTTCCCCTTCTGCAAGCCCCGCCCTCTCCGCAATCATTGCGCCCCCCCCCCGGCCCCCCTTGTTCTGACCAGAACTGGATGCTCACTGGCTGTATCAGGCAGCCAACTGGATATGGCGCTGCAAATGCTCTGAAATGAAAACCCCTGTCCCGGCAATCGCAGGGACAGGGGTTTTAAATGATTTCTCTCGCAAGGCGGGCCGCCCGGCCCGCGCTTTGCGCCGATGATCGGTCAGTTCCAGATAAAATGCAGCAGCCAGTAAGAAACAAATCCCACGCCGGCAGCGGCGGGCAAGGTGAGCACCCATGCGGTCACCAGATTTGCGGCCACATTCCAGCGCACGGCTGAAAGCCTTTTGGTAGACCCCACACCAAAGATACACGCAGATATGGTGTGCGTGGTGCTGACCGGGGCCCCCATGAGAGAAGCGCCTGTGATGACTAGGGCGGCGGAGCTTTCGGCAGCAAAGCCGTGGACTGGCTCCAGCTTGAAAATACGGTGCCCCATGGTCTTAACAATTTTCCAGCCGCCCACCGCAGTACCAAGGGCCATGGCCCCGGCGCAGGAAAGTTTGACCCACAGGGGCACTTCCACGGTGTCGATCTTGCCAAAAATCATCAGGGCCAAAGTGACAATGCCCATGGTCTTCTGCGCATCGTTGAGGCCGTGGCTGGTAGCCATAAATGCGGCGGAGAGCAGTTGCAAACGCCGGAACGAGGCATTGACCTTGCGCCGGTGTATGTGCCCGCAAATCCAGTAAATGATCCACATGCAGCAAAAACCCACCGCGTAGCCTGCCAGGGGCGAGGCCACAAGGGGGACCAGCACCTTGTCCCAGATGCCTTTGCCGTTCAGCGCGCTAAAGCCAGCATCGGCCACGGCTGCGCCGATAAGTCCGCCAATGAGGGCATGGGAAGACGATGACGGAATGCCGAAATACCAGGTTATACAATTCCAGGTGATGGCCCCCACAAGGGCGGCCAGCACAAGTACGTGGCTCCCCTCCACCACGTGCGGCAAAACAATGCCGCTGCCCAGTGTTTTTGCCACTTCAGTACCAAGCAGCGCCCCGCCCAGATTGAGCAGGGCCGCAGCGCCCACCGCAAAACGCGGCGTCACCACCTTGGTGGAAACCACGGTGGCAATGGCGTTGGCGCAGTCGTGCGCGCCATTGGTGAAGTCGAACACCAGGGCCACCAGCACAATGAGCGCCAGCAGCACGGGGATATCAAACATTTTTCAGCACCGCTTCTTCAATGGTTTCCGCCAGCGCATTGACCTGCTCAAGCAGGATGTTCATGCGCTCATAGGCCTGACTCCACTTGAGCACCCGCATGAGGGCCTTGCTTGTCAGTTCCTGATGTTCGTCCATCAGTTCCGCCAGACCTACGGCCAGCACCATGTCGCATTCGCTGCGCAGGCCTCGGAAAACACGGGTTTTGTGACAGTCGCGCCGATTGGCGAGGCCAGCGAGCATTTCATGTGTCAGATCAAGCATGGCGCTGATGGTGCGCGCCATCTGCAAGGCGGGAAAACGGATTGAGGCAAATTCAAAAATATGCAGCCGCGTGCTCAGGCTGTGCAGGCAGTCCATGCACTCTTCCTGTTCCTGATTGATGCGCAGGATGTCCTCGCGGTCGATGGGCGTGATAAACGTCTGGGAAAGCGCCCGGATGATCTTGCTGTGCAGCAGGTCGGCCTCTTCTTCCAGAAAGGCGATTTCCTTGTGCACGTGATCCATGTTGGAAACGTCTTCCAGCATGTTTACCAGCAGGGCGGACATGCGGCGCAGCAGATCGTTCTGCTCGTTGAGCATGGCAAAGAACGGAGCGGATTTGGGCAGTAGAGCAGGAAACATCCTTTCTCCTTGAACTGGTTGCAAGCGCGGAGCGCCACGAATGGTAGCTGTTTGCGCGGGCATTGCCCGGGCATGCAGCTTCCGGGGGCGAGCTGTTACCACTTCGCCAACCCGTTTGACCCCTTCCGTTTATACCGGGCAGAACTTTGTGCCAAGAGAAAACAGGGCGTCAAATTAAACTTTTCAATGAACAAAAAAGAACTCAAATCATCGCGGTAAGTTATAAGGCCATTTTTTTGCGCATTCCCGCAGCTGACGCGACATTTTTCGGGAAAATCACTCACTGGATTGAGTGCACAATCTATAATCCAGACGGACTCTTCGTGCAACGATTTGCTGCATGGAATGGTGGTAAACGTAACCTGCTGGAGAGGTTAATCGACAAATGTCAGCCACTCCAGAACTTGCCGGGCCGCAGCAACTGGCAAGAAGGACCAGGGCGGCGGCATGACGCAGCTTGCCCCCGGCAGCAGCAGGCAGCCGTGGTGCAGATAGAACATGCCGTGGGATGTTTGAGCTTCAGCTTCTGGATCATTGTCTGCGTAGAGGGGATCGTTCCACAGCGGGTGCCCCACAGCGGCGGCATGCGCTCGGATTTGGTGGCGCGCGCCACGCCGGATGCGGCACCCGACCAGCGTCAGCCCAACGCGGTGAAACTGGGAATCCGTTGCGAGGGCCAGTTGCGGCAGCTCATCCCCTTCAAAATAATGCAGGGGCGTAAAATTCGTCCAGCGCGTGCAGCCAGCATCGCGGTCAAGTACGCGGCTTTTGCTGCGTTTGTCCGTACGCAGGGCAAAAGTCACGGTAAAATCTTCTTCCAGTCGTCCGGCCAAAAGCGCGATATAGCGCTTTTCACAGCGTCCAGCCGCCTCGGCCAGGCGAAATGCCTTCGCCGCCTGCGGGGAAAGCGCCGCGCATACAATGCCAGAAGTGCCGTGATCAAGACGCTGCATCAACTGAGGGGGCACAGCCTCCGCACTCATGTCCGCACCATCTTGTGGGCCAGCCTCAGTGCAGCCCTGCCCTGCCAGCAACTGCGGCAGCATGCTCTCCAGGCTGGGCATGTTGCCGCCTGTTAATGCGGCAGTGTGCAAGCCTACGGGCTTGTAAAAAAAGCAGAACTCGCCCTGCCGCTCCAAAAGACGCGGCAACGTGTCAACATTCGCACCTGCGGGGCAAGCGCCAGTTGCGGGCGCGTCAACACCAGCATTCTGGGTCTGCTGATCTGCTTCCGGCGCGTCTGCCAGCGAGACCACATCCCCCTTGCGCAACCGTTGCGCGGCCTTGCAGGAGCGCCCGTTGACGAGCACCTGCCCACTTTCAATACTGCGCTTACGCCCCCGCAGGCCCATCTGCGGCAGCAGCAGGGTCAGGGCATAGTCCAGCCTCTGGCCAACCATGTCTGCACTGGACGCTTCGAACTGTTTCTCAGTTGCTTGTTGCGCCTCGGCGCAAAATACGGGGGAAGTTTCATTACTCACAGGGTCACCGGACTGCCGGGAACAAGCTCCAGCAGGGCTTTGGCGGTTAATTCCGGCACATGGCGCTGCGGATCATTTTCGTAGACCATGTGTTTTTCTACCAGCCGCACCCCCAGTTGGGCGAGGGCATCACGTTCTTTAGCATCAAGCCCGCCCTCATAGCGACCATTGCGGACATCAACCAGCACTGTCTGCAACAGAGCCTCGGTGGGGGCGTCGGGGGCGTCTTCGCGCAGATGGCGCAAAATCATGGCAGTCTGCCCCGCCACGGTCAGGCCGTGCAGTTCCGCGTCTGTTCCGGTATTGGGAATAAAAATTTTCGGACACTGAACGGCAGCCACGGCACGGCCCACATTCTGGGGCAACAAGTTGGCAAGCACGCTGGTGTAAAAACTGCCCATGGGATAGCAGATGGCTGCCGCCGAACGCAGGTAAGCCACCGAGGCCGGGGCAAGAGGCGGGCGGCAAGGGGTTTGCAGTTTTTCTGCCTGCTCGGCTCCCCGGTCTGGTTCGTGCACGGTGAGGAACAGCCGCCGCACAGCCCCGCTGAGATTTTTAAAGCGGTGCTGCCCCACCACAAGAGAGCCATCTTCCAGTTCCGCCGCCAGATGCAGGCTTTCGCTCACAATGGGCAGTACAACGCCACGCGTTTGCAATAAACGGCTGAGAAAGGCCATGACCGGGCCAAACACCCTCTTGTGGTGCAGGTAGCCGCCGGCCAGAATCAGATTGCCCATGCAGGCGCGGAAGGGGTCGAAATCTTCGGGCATGCGTTGCAGAAAAAAATTGAGATGCAGACGCAGCGCATCTGCAAACAACGGCGGCATCGCCGCCCATACAGGATGCTCCCCGCTGCCCATGGCGCGCAGCTGTTGGCGCAGTTCATGTGGATCGTTGCATTCCGCCGATGGTTCCGGCAGCCTGCTGGCGCAGAATTCCATTACCGAGGCGGGCACAACCGCGCTGTCGGCCAGAGCCAGCAAACGGTTGCGGATGTCACCCACGGCAGGCATGGCGAAGCTGCGGCGCAGGGCCGCAGAACTGCCGCCGGAATCAAAGGGCGTGACGAGATGAACGGAATTGTGGGTGTAGTGGATCAGTTCACGGCTCAGATCGCGCAGAGCCGTACCGCCCGTAAAAAAAACCAGTCTGGGACCAAGCGGAGGAAAGCAGAACAGCGAAGCACTTTCGCTCACACGGCGCTCCCCGCTGCCAAGGCATCGCTGCCCGGCGCAACCTCACAGGTGCTGCGACAGGATGGAATGAGCCCCATTTCGCACATGCGCAAAAAAATCAGCCGTCCGATCCAGGCATCGGTGGCGGCATAGGCAATCTGACGCGGGGTCAGTTCCATGAGGCTCCAGTTTGAACACTGGGAACCTTTGGAAATACGCCAGCCAAAAAAATTGGCCGCAAGGGTGCGCAAACCCTGGCTGGGCAGTTTGTGCGCGCGAGCCACACCGCCAAGATCCACCAGTCCCGCTGGCTCAAAGTCATGCAGGCGGCCAAGGTCACGCATATCATCTCGAATGCCCACACCAGCCTTGACCTGATCAGGGTTTGCCAAAATTTCGACCACATGGGGCCCGAACGGCAAAAAGGCCAACTGCACCAGATACACGGCATTGGCCGTGGCAAGCTGGATCAAAGCCGGAAAATTGCGGCGTCCCTTGCGAAAGGAAGGCCGTGTTTCCGTATCAAATCCAAGCAAATCTGCGGATCGCAGATCCGGCAGCGCGTTTTTCCAGTCCTCCAGGGTGCGAATAACCTGCACCGGCCCCTCGTAATGAAAAAGGGGCATGGCGTTGATTTCTTCGCAACTCAGCCTGCGGCGCAAAACGTCCATATCCATAGGTTACTTACCAATGCAGAATTGGGCAAATATGCTGTTAAGCACTTCTGCCGGGCTGGAAAGCCCGGTCACTTCCCCCAGATGAGCGGCGGCCATATCAAGTCTGACCGCGCAACAATCGTAAGGCTGCCCTGCAACAACATCAGCACGCAGCCCTTCAAGTTCTTTCAAAGCCTTTTCCAGCGCCATGGATTGCCTTGCGTTGGGCGCAAGACCGTCTTCCGGCGCGGCATCCGAACCGCCCCCAAGCAGCACAGATCGCAACATGGTTGCAAGCTCTTCGACATATGTATCGGAAAGTGCGCTCACTGCGCAACAGGTTCGCGCATCAATCCAGCGGGGAGGGAACACTTTTGGCATGCAAAGGTCACATTTGTTCCACACCACAAGCAGGGGCGTGTCGCCCACAGAGTCAAGAACCTCGCGGGCTGCAGCGTCCGGGCAAACCTCTGCCGCAGCGCCTTCCTCGCCCAGCAGCCCGCCATCAAGCACCAGAACAACAAGGTCAGCCTGCGAAACTTTTTCGCGGCTACGCGTTACGCCAAGCTGCTCAACGGTTTCTTCAGCCTGCCGCAGGCCTGCTGTGTCAGTCAGGCGCACGGGCAGGCCGTCAAGATTGCAGGTTTCTTCCAGAAAATCACGCGTTGTGCCGGGTATATCGGTCACAAGTGCCCGCTCGCGCCCAAGCAGAGCGTTGAGAAGGCTGGATTTGCCGGCATTCACCGCGCCAGCCAGCACCACCACGGCGCCCTGCTGCACAATCTGGGCACGCCTGCTCCCGGCCAGCAGCCGCCGCACGGCCAGCATGACCCTATCGAGAACTTCGCAGAGAGCCGCTGGCTCCATGCCTTCAACTTCTTCGTCAGGAAAGTCCACGGCAAGGCACATTTGGGCGCGCAGCATTTCCAGTTCTTCGCGCAGTTCGGCAGTACGCCGACCAAGAACACCTTCCAGACGGTTGAGACCATAGCGCAGGGCTTCGCGCGAGGGGGCGGCAATCAGCTCGGCCACGGCTTCGGCCTGGCTCAGATCCATGCGACCGTTGATAAAGGCGCGACGCGAAAACTCACCGCGTTCTGCCTGCCGCGCCCCGTGGCGCAGCGCGCTTTCGAGCACGGCCTGCACCAGAAAAGGGCCACCATGGCTGTGAATCTCGGCGACGTCTTCGCCCGTAAAGGTGCGCGGCCCTGGCATAAAAACAGCCAGGGCATCATCCAGCGCCTCGCCGTTCCAGTCAAGCACGCGGCCCCTGTGCAAAAGCCATGGATGAAAATTTTCCACCTGCGCTGAAAGGGGGAGGAACATGCGGGCAAGAACTTTCTTGGCCCGGGGGCCAGAAAGGCGCACTATGCCAATCCCTCCGGCACCGGGAGGGGTAGCAATGGCGGCGATGGTGTCGCCACGAGCTGTCTGCATTGCTGTATCCATATCTTGCCCTATGTTTGCGCGGCTTCGCCAACGAGTGTTGCCGGAGATCTGCGCCCAGTCGGGCTGTTTCTCCGGCAACGTAACAAGCACCTTCACGACCCTGCTGGCCCAGCTTGCGGTATGAACGCGCCAAACGCGCATCTGCCAGTGAGGCTGAAGCTAGGCGCGTTCTCCCTTTCTGCGCATGATGACCACGCGCTTCATGGGGCCATCGCCCGTACTGCGGGTCTGCACGTCAACGGCCTCTTGCAGGCACACGTGCACAATACGCCGATGGTACGAAGAAAGCGGCCTCGTGGAGTAGGAGCGCCCGCTCTGGCGCACCTTGTCTGCAAGAGCCAGAGCCATTTCGCGCAGTTTTTCATCCTGACGGCGGCGGTATTCCCCGGCGTCGAGCTGCACCCGCACGGCTGCATTCATGCCGCGCGATACGATGCGCGATATCATATATTGCAGGGCGGCAAGGGTCTGCCCCTCGCGACCTATCAGAAGGCCGGAGTCTTCATCGCAGTCAATGCCCACATAAACCCGGCCGCCGCCGATCTTGACGGTGATACCCACGCCGTCCCCTGTAATGGGCCGGATGAGCTTCCGCACGGTTTCATCTACAAGGGTCTCAAGCTTTGCCACGTCAAGCTGCTCCAGAGGAGTAACCGGCAAACCCTCGCCTGCGGCTTCAAAATCATCTTCCAGCCCTTCCACTGGCGCTTCAGGTCGCGGTGCGCGCTCTGGGCGTTGATTTTCGCGCTGGGCGGCACGGGCTTCAGCCCTGCCGTTGCCCCTGTTGTCGGAGCGGTTGTCAGAACGATTGTCAGGCCGGGAGTCATTGCGTCGGCCTCGGGCCTCGCGCACAGGAGGCTCGGCGGGATTGGCCGCTTCCACGCCTTCGCCGCCTTCGGCATTTCTGCCTGAGTGGTCACGGCCCCGGTCATTTCTAGAATTTCTGCCGGAAGGCTTGGCCCCATTTCTGTCAGGCTTGCCGCTACGCTCGCCCCGGCGGTCTAAGGACCGGTCGGCGGGCTTTTCCAGCACATTGCCATTAATGGCGGCGTCCAGATCTTCTTCACTCTCAAAGGCGTCCAGAGACTGGGGCTTGCGGTTACGGCCACGGTTGCGCCTGTCATCCTGCGGGTTACGCCTGTCGTCTTGCGGATTGCGCTGGGGACGGGCCTCCTGCTGGCGGTCGCGCCCGTCGCCTCGGCCCTTTTCGGCCTGAGCTTCGGGAGCGTTGGAAGCATCAGAAGCCTTGGGGGCAGCCGATGCCGACGACTCAGGTGCAGACGTAGGCGCTTGCTCCTGCCGGTCTCCACCGTTTTTGCGCTGCTCCACAGACCCGGAGTTCTCACTCGCGGACGCGGGCTGCCCAGCAGACGGCGCAGGGGCCGAAGCCCCCTCGCCGTTCTTTCTGCCCAGAATGCTTTCCATAGTTTCGCGCAGCTGCACGCGCCTTGCCCGGACCTTGGCCTTGCGCGCGCCCACTATGCCGAATATGCCGGACTTGGCGTCCTGCACTATTTCAATCTCGAGCTTTTCACGCGCTGTATTGAAGTAGCCGCAGGCTTCCTCTATGGCGCTGTCGAGATCCTTTCCCTGGAATTCCTTAAACCCTTCCATACGAACCCCCTGCTGTGTCTCGCGAACCCGCCGGGGCGGCCTACTTCGCTACGGATGTAGAGAACTTCTTCGCCATCATCCTTTGCTGCGCAATGGACAGGATGTTGTTGACCAGCCAGTACACCACGAGGCCCGAGGGAAAGCTCAGGAACATGGCGGTGAAGATCAGCGGCAGGAACATCATGATCTTCTGCTGCGTGGGGTCAGTGGCCGGGGGGCTCATTTTCTGCTGGATGAACATGGTCAGACCCATGACAATGGGCGTGATGTAGAACGGGTCTTTGGCCGAGAGGTCAGCCAGCCAGATGATGTCAGTGCCGGGCAGATAGGTGATAAAAGGCGCGTGACGCAATTCGATGGACGTGAGCAGGGCCTGATACAGGCCAAAGAACACGGGCATCTGGATGAGAATGGGTACACAGCCACTGGCCGGGTTGACCCCGTAGGTCTTGTAGAGCGCCATGACTTCCTTGTTCATGAGCTCCTTGTTGTCCTTGTGCTTCTCGCGGATAGCCACCATATGCGGCTGAAGTTTCTTCATCTTTTCCATGGAGGCGTAGCTCTTGGCCGTAAGGGGCCAGAACAGGGCCTTGATGAGAACCGTCAGCAAAATGATGGCTACGCCCCAGTTGTTCACGTACTTCTGGAAAAATTCAAGCAGCCACAGAAGGCCCTTGGCGATCACATGGAACATGCCGAGGTCAATACTCTTTGCAAGCTGGTCAGAAACAGCGGCAAGCTTGGCCCGTTCCTTGGGGCCAACCCAGTAAGAAACCGTAAGCTCGCGCTCCTGACCAGGGCCGAGCATCACTTCAGGTTCTTCAACGGCAGCGCGGAACACGTTCTGCTGCATGCGGCCCTTGACGGTCACGTTGCTCGTGTCGCCGGGCAGCACCGCAGCAAGAAAATAGGTGCTCATGGTGCCAGCCCAGTAAATCTTGCCAGCAACCTGCGCGCCAGTGGTTTCAAGCGTTTTGGGCGAAGATTCTTCGCCAAGGCTTCCATCGTTGTCCCAGGCAAGGCGCATGGCGTCGTAACGGTCGCCTGCGGCATTGCTGGCATCGGCGGCAACAGTGTAGCTGACGCGAACGCTGCGGGCCTGATCCGTGGTGTTCACCACGCGGATTTTTTCGCGGATAAGATAGGTATCAGAGCTGAAGGTCATTTCGCGGATAACGCGCAGGTTGTCCACCTCGCCATCAAAGCGCAGCACGCCCTGCTGACCGGCACCGATGTTCAGACCATTTTCATTGCCTTCCACAGACCACTGACCAGTGCTCCACGAGGGCTGGCTATTCACCACAAGGCCCAGCGGGGCAACAGCGGCGGTCTTGGGGTCAACGAGGTTGACCAGCGGAGAGTCTACCGCAAGACCAGTCTGATACTGCTTGAGCTTGAAGGAGCGCAGCGCGCCGCCGCCAGTGTGAAAAACGGCTTCATAGAGGGGGGAGTTGACCGTGAGGTCGCGGCCCGGGGCGGGCGTGAATACGGGCATGGCCTGTTGCGCGGTTGCGGCGGCCTGCTGGGTCTGTTGCTGCTGTGCAGCCTGCTGCTGCGCCTGCTGTTGCTGGGCAACAATGGCCGGATCAGGCTTGCGGACCCAGCCCATGTACTCGGACACGTAACTCCAGCCCACAATAACGACGAGGCACAAAAGTATGGCGATGATCAGATTTTTTCCGTCTTGCATGAGGGCGTTCACTCCTGGGACAGTGGCGGGACGTCACGGGGACGTCTTGGTGGTGGAACAGGATCATAGCCTGAACCGCCCCAGGGGTGGCAGCGGGCAAGACGCTTGAGCGCAAGCCAGCCGCCCCGGAATATGCCGTGGGTCAAGATGGCCTCTGCGGCATAGGCGGAACAGGTGGGATAAAACCGACAGGCGGGGGGAAGCACTGGCGAGATGCAAAGCTGGTAAACGCGTATGGGTAATATGCACAGATTACGCAGCAAATGACTCATGGCAGCCCATCCAATGCCGGACGGCCCGGCTCTCGCCGAACCACGCGCCGCATCAGCGGCAAAAGCTCGGCGGCTACGCTGGCCAAATCCAGCGCAGCCTCTCCGGCATGCTTTTTAGCAACGGTAACGATGTCAGCTTCTTTGGGCAAATCGCTGCGATGCAGGCGATAAAATTCCCTCAGCAGCCTTTTGACGCGATTGCGCACAACAGCATTGCCTACCTTGCGGGAAACAGCCATGCCAGTGCGCGCAGCTAGACCGGGACTATTGCCCGCCAGCACAAAAACAAGGAAATGCTCGGTATGCAGACGCCTGCCCCGCTCATAGCACGCTACGAATTCCGCCCTGCGGCGTATCCGCAGGTGCTGCGGCAGACCATTCTGATTCATGGGAATACCCATGTAGAACGGGGCAAGCCCGCCCGCTAAGCGCTCAGAACCTTACGGCCCTTGGCGCGGCGACGACGGATGATGGCGCGCCCGCTGGGGGTGGCCATGCGGGTACGGAACCCGTGAGTGCGGGCCCTTCTGATTTTGCTCGGCTGATATGTTCTTTTCATGGCAGACTCCTTAAAAAATTTCCGGCAGGGCCTTGGGCCGACCACCGGAGCGATGCGGCACGCCGGGCCTGAGCGGTTTTGGGGCTACCCCCCGGCTTTTAAGCGCGGAAGGGCAGCATTGCCCTGGCGTTAAAATATATGGAAGAAGCTACATACACGCCAGCACGGCCTCCGTCAAGCGCCAGATTCCCCATACGACGCGCGACTACAATGCCCTTGTTGCAAACAGGCCGCAAGCGTATACGCGCCACGCTCAAAAAAAATTCTGATCGCAGCGCCTTCACACATTTTTTAGCGGATACTTCAAAACGGCTCAGGGGCTCGTGTGGCAACCATGGTTCGCGTGCAAGGTCATCACGAACCAGGCCCCCCGATATCTCAAGGCCTCAAGGCCGGGCGTTGGCCCTCGGCAGCACATCATCTGCTGAAAATGCCGGAGGTGCAGGCACATCTGGCATAGCCCCGCTGCCAGCACCGCCAAAGCTGCCCACAGAGGATGCCGCTGCCGATGAATATGGCATGGGCGCAGAGCTTGGCGCAGGCGCAGAATTAGCCGCTTTGGCCGGGCCAGCAGCAGAAGCGCCAGACTTGGGCTGTGCTGGAGCAGCGCTGCTCAGCGGTGGGATGGCGCTGCTGCTGACAGGCGCCGGAAGGGATGTTTTGCCCACACCCTTGGGAGCCGGAGATGTGGCTGACTGCGGGGCGGCCTTTGAAACCTTGACCTTGCGCTTTGCCTGACGCGCGGGCGTTTTTTTGTCCGCCTGAGGAGTCATGGCCAACTCCGGTACAGCCGCAGGATCCACAAACCGCGCCCCTTCAAGTGCAATCTGCCGGGGCGTCACCAGTGTGTTCCAATACAGCCGCCCGCCACCGCTGTGCAGCCAGACATCGGTGAGATTGGTGGCCCCGGTGGCAGTGTGAGCAGGTACCTGAGGCGGCAGGGGGACGGCCTCCACGGCAACCACAACGGACGCGCGACAAATGGAAAACGCAAAAAAAGCAAGCAATAGCATACCAACTGACTTGCACATAAAACTCACCTCTACTGCGCTTATCGGCCTTGAAGCAAAAAACCTTTAGCCCACGGAAAAAATGAAAAGGCCTGCACGTGGGAAAATGCAGAACCCTGCGCACCATCAGTCGCTGGCTGCAAAGCCCGGCGTTGACAGGCAGCGCGGGCTTGGGCACATTCCCACTAACCGATTTACTTCCAGAAATTTACGTATGCGCCGCGCATGACAGCATTGAGGCCATGCGTTTCCATTCAAGCCATCAGGAGTCCGCATGTCCAGCAAGCCGGATTTAACAGCAGCCCCCGCGATGCCAGCCCCCTGTATAACCCTTATAGGCATGGCCGGAGCGGGTAAATCCACTGTGGGTTCAGCCCTGGCGCAGGAGCTGGGATGGGCTTTTGTTGACAGCGATCACCTGATTGAAGCCGCCTACGGCGCTCGCCTGCAAGACATTACCGACACATTGGGCAAGGCGGCCTTTCTGGATACCGAGGGCAAGATCATCTGCGCCATCAAGGCCAACCGAACGGTCATAGCCACAGGCGGCAGCGTCATCTACCGCGATGCGGCCATGCGGCATCTGGCTGAGCTTGGGCCTGTCGTCTATATTGACGTGCCCTTTCATCTGATAGAAGAACGCATCGCCCGCAATCCTGAGCGCGGCATTGCAATGAATCCCGGCGAAAAACTCGAGGACATCTTTAACGAACGCAAGGCCCTGTACACATATTATGCAACCTTGCGCTGCCCCGCCGAGGGTAAAAATCCGGCCCAGTGTGCGCGCTGGATTCGTGATCATCTGCCGGAGGGTTTTCTGAAAGGCGATGCCGCCTGATCAGGCCCTTGCCACGCTCACCTCAGACAAGGACAACCCAGCCCTTTTACCCCAAGTGCCTAGCCAAGGGCTGACCCCGATTCATTCAGCCCTTCAGGCCCAAGGGCATCAGTGCCACTCTGCCTGTGCCGTGGTCACTGCCGCTCGCTTCCCGCTGATGCCTCAAAAAAAGCAAAAGCGGGGCCGAAACCCCGCTGAAATATCTTCACGAACGGTGACTCACCGAGCGTGGAACATCCGCTCCGGCAGAACGCGGCACAAGGCAGCGCGCAACCAGAGCGGCGTTACTACTTTTACTAATACTGCCAGGTCGAACCGTCAAAACGGATCAGCTCGTTGATGTTGCGGGCCTTGACCTGTTCGCAAGAAGCAGTAGACATAGCTTCCTGACGAGTCTTACCACGGCAATCCATCACCCTTTCCTGATACCTGATAAAGCCGACATACTGACCAGTGGGACTGGGGCGCAATTCAGTGGTTACGTTGGAAGAGTCCACATCAATGTAGGTCCCCACGTAATCCTTGCCGTCCTGGCGCACTTCCCTAGAAGACTTGGAAGGCATCACCGTGCGGGCAGCCTGAGCAGCCAGCCTGTTGCCCACCATGGTGAGCTCGGCGGCGACCTGAGCTTCGGTCTTCGCGCCTTTTTTAGCGGCAACGGGTTTAACTTCAGCCGGTTTTTCGGCCTTGGTTTTGCCCTTCTTGCCCTTGGCGTCCTTGGCAGGAGCCACAGGGGCCGGGGCCGGTTCGGGGGCTGCAGTCTGTTCCTGCGGCTGAGCGGGCTTTATTTCTTCATCAGTGGAAGAAGAGCCGCCAAACCAGGCGCAACCGCCAGTGGTCAACCCCAACGTGAGAATGAGTGCCAGAATCTTACGCATGTGCCATGCACCTCATAAAAAGCCGGGCGGCATACACCACCCGGCTTTTGCTTTAATTCGACTGACGCGAAGACGCTCCGAGATTACTCGAAGGACACTTCGGTGCGCCGATTCATGGCGCGACCTTCGTCGGTCTTGTTGTCATACTTGAAGGACTTGCCGCGGCCAATGGCTGTCATGCGGCTGGAGGGGATGCCCTGCTTCACGAGGTAGTTCTTCACGGAGCTGGCGCGTTCCTGCGAAAGCTTCATGTTGTAAGCATCGGAACCCACAAAGTCGGTCCAGCCGGAGAGAACAACGCGCTTGTTGGGGTTGTTCTTGATCAGGGTGGCGGCTTCGTTCAGGATGCCCATGGCCTTGCCGTCAAGAGCATAGGAATTGAAAGCGAAGTGCACGCCGCGCAGCACGATGACGTCTTCGTCCTTGCAGAACACGGAAAGCACAAAGCGTTCAACAGCGGCATCGCTGGTAGCCAGTTCTTCACCACGCACCACAACGGCGTTGGAGTTCAGGGCGCCAATCTTTTTGATGGTGGCTTCACCGTTGGGGGTGTCGGCCAGGGAGATCACATGCACAACCAGGTTACGCTGGCTGGCGTACATCTGGCTCACAACCTGCACGAGGTCGGTACCACGGTTGTTGTCGCCGTCGGTCACGAGGATCAGGGCGGCGTCGCGCTTCATGCTGGAGATGAAGGGTTCATACGCCTGCAGGCCGTTGCCCATGCTGGTCATGCGGCCAAAAATATCAAAGTTGCTGCGCAGCTTCTTGAGGCCAGCGGCCATGGCGGCGCGATCCCAAGGACCCTGGGCAATGATGGCGCCGTTGGGCGAAAGGGTGTGCAAGCCACCATTGTAGCTCAGAGCGGGGATAGCGGCATTGATGCGCGTAAGCACATTTTTGGCCACAACAATCTTGTCCTGCTTCAGCTTGTCGTTCTTCATCATCATGGAACCAGAATAGTCCACTACGAAGTCGAAGCTCTCAATTTTCTTGTTACAAGCCGGAGCGGCCGCAGCGGCCACGGCGTAGCTCAGAACAAGAGCGGCCGCAAGAGCAAGAAGACGAAACGATTTCATACTGCCTCCCAAACGTTGTTAGTGTCGTCGATTACCGTCAACAACAGTAAATCGCGGTGTGCCCGCCACGTTACCGGCTCACTCACAGCCATAGGCCTTGGAGACGGCAACTGCCTTTCACATACCCGCGTTTAGGAAAAACCGCAAGTTGTAAATAGGAAACACTCTTTCGCTTTTTCATCACAGTCCAAGTGCAACGCACATCCGATTATTTCCCTTTGGCAGCAAAAATCCGGCGGCTGACCCCGCTCTGCCGCCAGCGCTGGACAGCCCGCCGGGCCTGAGGCATACTTTGTCAAGAACCAAGGATTTTCCATGCCTGCACTGACTTTTTCCAAATGGAGCCCAGGGGGCAACACCACCCTGCTTTTTCCCGACGCTGGTCAGCGCCCGGCAGAACAGGCGCGTCTGGCGTCTTTGGCGCTGGATTCTTCCATGCTTGGGGGCGAACAGGCGGGATTTGTGAACCTGCCCCAGCGCAAACTGCGTATGGCGGGCGGTGAATTTTGCGTCAATGCCAGCCGCGCCGTGGGGGCCTTGCTGGCATACACTGCCCAATACTCAGGCCCGGAACAGGGTGTGCTGGACGGAATCGCCCCTCGCAGTGAACAAAGAAACGAAGCTGCTGCACCCGCAGAACACCCTGTCCGTTTTGATGAAATCCAGGTTTCCGGCTGGCAGACTCCTGTACGCCTGCGCACCCGAGGCTCTGCCCCGCTCTGGCAGGTGGAGGCTCTGCTGCGCCTCCCTGAATATTCCATTACTACTATAGAAAAAGGCGCGCATCTGGTGCGCCTGCCTGGCATCTGCCATCTGCTGCTTGGCGGGGCAACACACCCCCTGCCGGATGACTGCCATGCCGTGGCTGCCCAACTACGCCAGCAGCACGGCCTTGAGGCCGAACCTGCCGCAGGTGTCATCTGGTGGCGGGAATGCCAGGGTCTGCTGGACATGTTGCCCCTTGTGCATGTGCGCGACGCCGGAACAACATTTCTTGAAAATGCCTGCGGTTCCGGGGCACTGGCACTGGCACTGTGCCTTGCGCGCGCAGGCACGCGCCGATCTTTTTCCATTATGCAGCCCGGCGGCTCGGCCCTGGACGTGCGGCTGTTTGCCGAAGGCGGCCTTGATATGGCTGGCATAGACGGCCCGGTATCGCTTGTGGCCCGTGGCAAGGTCTGGCTGTCTGATCCAGCCGCCCGCCCCGGGTTGGCCCCAAATCCGGCTCCCGGCATGGCATCCAGCCTGACATCTGGTTTGTCCCCCACTTTGAGCTGACGCATGGCTGCAAAGCTTCGGGAAGGGTTCACTACAGGCAGCGCCGCCACGGGTGCAGCACTGGCCGCACTGCACCTGTTGCGCACGGGCACAGCCCCGGATGCAATCCGGGTGCCCCTGCCCCCTTTTGGGGCTGGTCAGGGCAGACTTGATCCGTGCAAAAACGCTGACTGTCTGCCTGAGCCTCGGGGCTGGCTGCGCCTGAATATTGAAAGCTGCGCCACAGGGCCTGCGCCGGAACTGGATGCGGCCTGGGCTGCTCCCGAAGCCAATGCCGCAAGCGGGCTGGCTGATCCGCCTCCACCGGATATCATTGCCATAGCCCACGCCAGTATAATCAAGGACGGCGGCGATGACCCTGACGCCACCTCAGGCGCGCGCATAACAGCCACGGTGGTGGAAAGCGCGCTGCCCACCATACCTCGCCCAGCCAACCAGTTCGAGGATGCAGCATGGCATACGCCCGCCCATGATGCCGTGGGGACATCCCCCGACACAGCAGTTGCATACCCCGACCGCATCATTATAAAGGGAGGGCCGGGGGTGGGGCGAGTCACCCTGCCCGGTCTGCCCGTCCCCATTGGTCAGGCTGCTGTCAACCCGGTGCCGCGTCAGCAGATAACCTTTGCGCTGCAAGCCCAGGAACAGGAGTACGCCGCAGCCCTTCGAAGCCGCACCCGGCTGACGGTATTTGTCAGCGTACCTGATGGCGCGCGGCTGGCGCACCAGACCTTCAATCCCAGATTGGGCATTGAAGGCGGCATTTCCATATTGGGAACCCAGGGCACGGTGCGTCCGTTCAGCCATGATGCGTGGAAGGCCACAATTGAGCAGGGGCTTGCCGTGGCCCGCGCCACAGGCTGCCAATGTGCTTGTCTTACCACGGGAAGGCGCTCTGAACGGCTGCTTATGGAGCGCTACCCCGACCTGCCGGAACGGTGCTTTGTGCAGGTGGCGGATTTTGCGCAATTCTCCCTGCAAGCTGTGGGGAGCATGCCGTTTGAGCGGATTATCTGGGGCTGTTTTTTTGGCAAACTGGTCAAGCTTGCCCAGGGGCATACATACACTCATGCCAAGGATTCCACGCTGGACATGCAGGCCCTTGGACGACTTGCCAGCGAGGCTGGCGCTACCTGCGCGGATGCCATCACCCGCTGCGTAACTGCGGCTCACGCACTGGAACTGCTGCTGGCAGACAACGCAGGGGCCGAGACCATCAAACGGGTGGCGCAGCAGGCGGCGCGCACAGCACAACTTTTTGCAGGACGCCCCGTGAGCTTGCACCTTTTTCACACTGACGGCAGGGAATTATTGGCGTTATGAAACAACAGGTCTCACTGCCCGGCTTTGCCGTGCCAACCCATACGCCCGACACCCCGACACGGGACGATGACGCAACCAACGCCGTTCAGGCCGAGGCCCTTGCCGCTGGCCCGTTGGAGACTCCCGGCGAACATCCAGATGAACATGCTGCCGAATTGCCGGAGTTTCCTGCTGATGACGCCCCGGTAGTTGCCCCCAATATCTGCGCCTTTGCAGAACTCGCCACTCCGCACTGTGACGCGCCGATTACCGCTGATAAAGCACAGTCTTCCTCTGACAATGCGGATACCGAAACGGCACATGCGGACGCATCAGGCAGGGATGAACCCCTCCTTATGGATTCCGCTCCCGCAAACGCGGATGAAGCCCCTGCCACGCCCGCAGAGTTGCCAGCCGAAGCCGCTGCAACAGCAGCAACCACACTTGCCGCCAATATCACACAGGCCGCTCCTGCCACCCCCGCCGCTGCGCCCGCCAGCCCTGCCGTTGCGGGCACGTCAGAGCAGGACGACTGGCCGCCCATGTCGGAAATGTTGCAGTCATTCTTTGTTTTTGAACCAACGACTGTCGCGCCGGAACCCATCACGGTCATGGGCCTCGACTGCGCACGCCCGCGCGGCCTGGCAGGTTTGGCTGAAGCCCAGCGCCAGCTGGCGGAACAAGCCGATGTGATCTGCGCCGGGCGCATGCTGCTGGAGGAATTTTCCGGCAGCAGTCTGGACTCCAGCAACGGAGCAACTGGGGGCGCAACCCGTGACGCAGACGGGAATTCAACAGAAAGCCAGCCCACAGGCGATCAGGAGGACTCTCCCGCAGCAGGACCCGCCCTCAAGGCGCGCCTACTGCCCCTGACCACGCCTCTGGAGCCTTTGCTCACCCGCCTCAGCCAGTTGCGGGCCGCAGGGGAGCGTGTGCTTGTGCTGGCAGACGGCGACCCCCTGCTGTTTGGCATTGGCGCGACCCTGGTACGCCGCATGGGGGCAGATGCCGTGCGCCTGCTGCCCGCTGTCAGTTCTCTGCAGCAGGCTTGCGCGCGCCTTTCCCTGCCGTGGCACAAGGTTATCTGCCTCTCCCTGCACGGACGCGATGATTTGCGCCCCCTCAACGTGGCCTGCGGCAAGAATGCGCCGCTCTGCATCCTTACTGATGCGCGCATGTCGCCCGATGTACTCGCCCGCCATCTGCTTGACCGTGGGGTGGACTGGTTTGATGCCCATATTTTTGAGCGCATGGGCGCAGCCGATGAATGCGTCAGCCATTTGAGCATGGCCGATGCCGCCGGGCGCGAATTTGGCCCGGCCTGCACAATGGTGCTGATACCCATGGCTCCGGCCCGCCGCCCGCACCTTGGGCTTGACGCCGACCAGCTCGCGGTTGACCGAGGGCTCATCAGCAAAAAGCCCGTCCGCGCTGCCGCACTGGCGCTGCTGCGCATTGAAGCCGGGCACGTGGTGTGGGATCTCGGTTCCGGCTCGGGCGCTGTGGCTCTTGAAGCTTCCGTGCTGGCGCATGAGGGCCGCGTGATCGCGGTGGAACGCTCCGCCGGACGCGCCATGGGCATTCAGGAAAACCGCCGCCGCTTTGGCGCGGCCAATGTGGAAGTACGCCTTGGGCAAGCCCCCGAATGCTTGCCCGGCCTGCCTGATCCGCAGCGAGTGTTCATCGGCGGCGGCCTTTCCGGCGATGACGGGGATGACATCTTGGGGCATGTATGCCTGCGTTTGCCCGTGGGGGGCCGCGTGGTGGTCAGTTGCGTGCTTCTGGACAGTTTCAGCCTGTGCCGTCGCTTTTTTGAAGACATGGGCTGGCCTGTGGAAATTCTGCAAATCAGCGCAGCTGAAGGCAAGAGCCTTGGCGGCGATGTTCATTTGGCGGCCATGAACCCCGTATTTTTGCTTGCCGCCCAAAAACCCG
The DNA here is from genome assembly GCF_053570625.1 of Desulfovibrio faecalis. Taxonomy (NCBI): domain Bacteria; kingdom Pseudomonadati; phylum Thermodesulfobacteriota; class Desulfovibrionia; order Desulfovibrionales; family Desulfovibrionaceae; genus Desulfovibrio; species Desulfovibrio faecalis. The sequence goes on along the minus strand of NZ_JBRBQR010000001.1, from coordinate 964,502 downwards.
CGCCTGCTCCCATTCAGTCCGGCGCACAGCCCGAAGGCAGGTAGCGCATGGACAGCGCGCAACAGACCGGGATGACGCCCGGCATCGTTACATTTGTGGGCGCAGGGCCAGGCGATCCAGATCTCATGACCATCAAGGGGCGCAATGCCATTGAGCAAGCCGCCCTTGTGCTCTATGCGGGTTCGCTGGTGCCGCGCGAGGTAGTGGCCTGCGCCGCGCCCAACGCCATGGTTGTGGATTCCGCCCCGCTGAACCTTGAGCAGTGCCATGCGCTGGTGCGGGCAACTGCGCTGGAGGGCCGCTCCGTGGCCCGCGTGCATACGGGCGACCCATCCCTGTACGGTGCGTTGCGCGAGCAGGCCGCCCTGCTGGATGCGGACGGCATCCCCTGGCGTGTGGTGCCGGGCGTTACCGCCGCCTGCGCTGCGGCGGCTGCGGCGGGCATTACCTTTACCGTGCCGGAAGTAACCCAGAGCCTCATTATCAGCCGCCTTGAGGGCCGTACCCCGGTGCCGGCGCGTGAGCATCTTCACCTGCTGGCCCAGCATGGGGCCTCCATGGCCGTCTATCTTTCCGCAGCGTCGGCTCAGGCCCTTCAGGACGAGCTCTTGCGCAGCCTGCCGCCAGAAACCCAGGTTTTTTGCGCCCATATGGTCAGTTGGCCCGAGGAGCAGCTGCACTGGACAACGCTGGGCGAGCTGGCCCAGTGCATAACCCGCCACAACCTCACCCGACAGACAGTTTTTCTTGTGCTGCCCGCAGAAAGCCGCGAGGGCGCGCCCTCACGCCTGTATGCCGCCGACTTTTCGCACGGCTACCGCGCAGCAAAAAGCTGATTTTATTCCAACATATCGCCTTTACTATGGGATTCAGGCCGGGTGCTTTCACACATCCTGCCTGAATCCCATATCTTTTTTAAGCAAGCCATCCTGATACGCAATATTATCGTGACACGTTTGCAAGATAAGCCAGTATTGCTTTATTTACTACGCAACAAGCAGATTTTGTAATTTTGAATGATTATATAAATATAGTTTTAAATTGTATTTTTTTTCACAATGTGCATTAAATCATGTCAGTATGAACAAAAATCTACTATTCAATATGGATTTGCAATCCATATATCTATCTTATTGTCCTTCAGACAATCATGGTTTTAAAAAAAGGAGTGATTCATGAACAAACCGGACATTCAGGATTCGTACTCCCTTTTCATCGACGGCCAGTGGAGACAGGCCTCCGACGGCGGCACGTTTGAAACGTTCTGCCCCGCCAATGGCGAGCGCCTGGCAACCTGCGCCGAAGCCACCAAGGAAGACGTGGACGCAGCAGTGGCGGCTGCCAACAAGGCATGGGACAGCTGGAAAAAGATCGACCCCATTGAACGGGCCAATATGCTGCTGAAAATTGCAGATATTATTGATGCCAACAAAGAACACCTTGCCATGGTGGAAACCCTGGACAACGGCAAGCCCATCCGGGAAACCATGAATGTGGACGTTCCCTTTGCCGCCGACCACTTCCGCTACTTTGCCGGGGTGGTGCGCGCTGATGAAGGCACCGCAGTCATGCTGGACGAAAACACCATGTCCCTGGTGTTTCGCGAACCGATCGGCGTTGTGGGCCAGATTGTGCCGTGGAACTTCCCCTTCCTCATGGCTGCCTGGAAGCTGGCCCCCGTGCTTGCCGCCGGGTGCTGCACCGTGTTCAAGCCTTCCAACCACACTTCGCTTTCCGTGCTTGAACTGGCGCGGCTTATTGCCGACGTGCTGCCCAAGGGGGTGTTCAACGTCATCACCGGGCGCGGCTCACGCTCCGGCCAGTTCATGCTTGAGCACCCTGGCTTCCGCAAGCTTGCTTTCACCGGATCAACAGAAGTTGGCCGTCAGGTGGGCCTTGCAGCGGCAAAACGCCTTATCCCCTCCACCCTTGAGCTGGGCGGCAAATCGGCCAATATCTACTTTCCCGATTGTCAGTGGGATCTGGCCATGGACGGCCTGCAAATGGGCATTCTGTTCAATCAGGGGCAGGTATGCTGCGCCGGGTCGCGCGTCTTTGTGCATGAGGATATTTACGACCAGTTTGTGGCAGAAGCCGTGGAACGCTTCAACCGCGTCAAGGTTGGCCTGCCGTGGGATCCCGCAACACAGATGGGTTCGCAGATTTACGAATCGCACCTCAAGGCCATTCAGCTCTGCATTGAACAGGCCAAGGCGGAGGGCGCCACCGTGCTCTGCGGCGGCAAGCGCATCACAGATGGTGAGCTTGCCAAGGGCTGCTTCATGCGTCCTACCCTGCTTGGCAACGTCACCAACAACATGCGTGTGGCGCAGGACGAAATCTTCGGCCCCGTGGCGGTCATCATCAAGTTCAGGACGGAAGAAGAAGTTGTGTCCATGGCCAACGACAGCCCCTACGGTCTGGGCGGCGCGGTCTGGACGCGCGACATCAACAGGGCCATGCGCATAAGCCGCGCCGTTGAAACGGGCCGCATGTGGGTGAATACCTACAACAGCATTCCGGCTGGCGCTCCCTTTGGCGGGCACAAGGAGTCGGGCATCGGGCGTGAAACGCACAAGATCATCCTTGAGCACTACACCCAGCAGAAAAATATTCTTATCAATCTGTCGGAAAAACCCACGGGATTCTATCCCTAGCAGCAAGCGCACATGCAGCAAACGCCCTGGCGGTTGCCGACGTATCAGAACGGCCCCGGAAGGGGCCGTTCTCTCTAGCGGGTGGGCTTGGGAAACCCCGCAAAAACGCGAGAGGCGGAGGCCCCACGCCCCCGCTACAAGCTCACAGCGCCGAGCTGTGCTCGGCTAAAGGCACGAAAAGTTTTCGCTTGCGGTGCGGCAAAGCCGCAACCGGCTCAACCTTTTCGGTGCTGCCCCTGCCCGGCAGCACGAGAGGCGGGCCGTCGCTGACTGAAGATAGTGGCGGCGCGTAAAACGCGAGAAGCGGAGGCCCCACGCCCCCGCTACAAGCTCACAGCGCCGAGCTGTGCTCGGCTAAAGGCACGAAAAGTTTTCGCTTGCGGTGCGGCAAAGCCGCAACCGGCTCAACCTTTTCGGTGCTGCCCCTGCCCGGCAGCACGAGAGGCGGGCCGTCGCTGACTGAAGATAGTGGCGGCGCGTAAAACGCGAGAGGCGGAGGCCCCACGCCCCCGCCTCTCTATGAGTGGAGAATTCGTCATGGATTGCGGACTGCCATGCCCCCTATCATGTCACGGAAAAGTGATGCTAGTGGTTTGTGTTCTGCAATGCAGCGTTAATGTTGCATTGAAAACGCATGGTCGTTCTGCATCCGGGCCGGAGTTCAACGTAGAAGTCCGTCCGGTTTATTGTTCGGGCGCGTCAGGGACGCGCCGCACAAGAGCCAGGGCCAGCAAGGCCGGAGACATCCTGGGCATCTGGGCTGGTCTGCGCAACTGCCGCCGCACAAAACCCGCCATGTCCAAAGCCATATCCGCGTCAGTCAAAGCCGAGCGGCATGCCTTTTTGTTTTCTTCCAGAACTGCAAGATACCGCTCAACCAGCCTCAGATCACGATTGTGTGATGGATCATCGGCCAATTCAGGCGGCGAGGCTCCCAACTGGAAAACGTCACCGATGTGTTGCGACATGACCATTCCTCCATGAATGGATCACTTGCTTCCTTGCAAAGGGGTTGGCCCTGTCCGCCTCCTTGTTTGGTTTTGTACCGTCTCCCCTTCCCCACTCGTCAAGATTTTTATCGGAACATTAGGCCAGATCTTTAGGGTAGGTCTAAAAAAAAGGCCCATTGCATGCCCATAAACGCAAAGTAAAAGCGGAGAACAAATTATATCAGTCATGTAAAAGAGATACGATAAAACTGTTACTTGCAAGTAATTTCGATCGCAGCTACCATGCAGCAACTCAGATGCCTGACGAGGAGAACCTATGCCAACACCTATATTGCACAAGGAAAGCCTGATCCCGGGCAAAACCAGCAAACTGGTGCTCCACGCGCCGCAAATCGCGCAAAAAGCGCGCCCCGGCCACTTCGTCATGCTGCGCATGAGCGAACAGGGCGAGCGCATTCCGCTGACCATTGCAGATACTGACCGGGAAAACGGCACCATTACCATAGTGTATCTGGTTATGGGCAAGAGTACGGCCATGCTTGAAGCACTCGGCGTTGGAGATGCCATTCTTGACGTCTGCGGCCCCCTGGGCCACCCCACCCATATTGAAAAACGCGGTACGGTCGTATGCGTGGGCGGCGGCACCGGTATTGCCGCCATGCACCACATCGCCAAGGGCCATGCCCGCATCGGCAACAAGGTTGTGGGCGTTATCGGCGCTCGCAGCAAAGATCTGCTGCTCTTTGAAAACGAGCTCAAATCCTTTGTGGATGAACTGCTTGTTTCCACTGACGATGGCAGCTACGGCCACAAGGGCCTTGTTACCGAGCTTCTGCGCGACCGGCTTGAAAAAGACAAGGACGTGTTTGAAGTCGTGGCCGTCGGCCCCGTGCCCATGATGGCCGCCGTGGCTGAAACCACGCGCCCCTTTGGCGTCAAGACCACGGTCAGCCTCAACCCCATCATGGTTGACGGCATTGGCATGTGCGGCGCCTGCCGCGTCACCGTTGGCGGCAAAACCAAGTTCGCCTGTGTGGACGGCCCCGAATTTGACGGTCACGAAGTGGATTTTCCCGAACTGCGCCGCCGCCTGGCCGCCTACCGGGAGCAGGAAACCATTTCCATTGAAGAATACCGGAGAGTCAGCCATGGAGAATAGCAAACCCAAAAAGACCGTGGCTCCCCGTGTGGACATGCCCTGCCAGCCCGCAAAAGTGCGCCGCGCCAATTTTGAAGAAGTCGCCCTTGGCTACACCAAGGAAATGGCACAGACCGAGGCCAGCCGCTGCCTTCAGTGCAAAAAGCCCCTGTGCGTGTCGGGCTGTCCTGTAGAAGTGCCCATCCGCGACTTTATCCATCAGGTTGCCGAGGGCAACATGGATGCCGCCTACCGCATCATCAAGACCACCAACAGCCTGCCCGCCGTGTGCGGTCGCGTGTGCCCCCAGGAGCACCAGTGCGAAGGAAAGTGCGTGCTCAAGGCCAAGGGGCAGCCCGTGGCCATTGGCCGTCTTGAACGCTTTGTGGCAGACACGTATATCGCCACAACAGCCTGTGAGCAGGTGACCGGCACCAATGCCTGCGCCCTGCCCCTGGGAGCCAAAAAGGTGGCCTGCATCGGCTCCGGCCCTTCGTCCCTGACCTGTGCTGGCGTGTGCGCCACCGCAGGCATCAAGGTTGATGTGTTTGAAGCCCTGCACGAACCCGGCGGCGTGCTTATTTACGGCATCCCTGCCTTCCGCCTGCCCAAGACCGTGGTAGCCACGGAAATCAACGGCCTGCGTCAGGCCGGTGTGGATTTCCACCTCAATTCCGTGGGTGGCCGCACCATTGATATTGACGACCTGCGCAAGGAGTACGACGCCATTTTCATCGGCGTTGGCGCTGGACTGCCCGTCTTTTTGGGCGTTCCCGGCGAAAATCTGGTGGGCGTGTTCTCCGCTAACGAATACCTCACCCGCGTCAACCTTGGCCGCGCCTACAACTTCCCCTCGCAGGACACACCGGCCTACCCCGGCAAGCATGTTACCGTGTTTGGCGCGGGCAACGTGGCCATGGACGCAGCGCGCACAGCACTGCGCATGGGCGCGGAAAGCGTGCATGTGGTCTATCGCCGCACAAGGGCCGAAATGCCCGCCCGTCTGGAAGAGCTGGAACATGCGGAGGAAGAAGGCGTGCAGTTTGCCATGCTTTCCGCTCCGTTGCGCTTCAACGGCGATGCGGAAATGCGCCTTCAGTCCGTAACCCTGCAGCGTATGGAACTGGGCGAACCCGATGCTTCTGGTCGCCGCCGGCCTGTGCCTGTGGAAGGCTCAGAATACGATCTGCCCACCGACCTTGCCATTGTGGCTCTGGGCACCCGTTCCAACCCCATCCTCCTCGAGGCTACCCCTGAGCTCAAACTGAACAAATGGGGCTACATCGAGGCCGATGAGGCCACTGGCGAAACCTCCATTCCCAACGTCTTTGCGGGCGGCGACATCGTCACCGGCGCGGCCACGGTCATTCTGGCCATGGGCGCAGGGCGCAAGGCCGGACAGGAAATAGTCAAAAGAATCGCAGGCTGATTGCAGCCCGGCATCTGATAAAAGGGGGCCTCCGCTGGAGGCTCCTTTTTTTCATGACCATTCATAAAGAAGGCAACAGCTCAGCCTGTCCATTTGCTCCGGCTTGCCAGACCTGCGGTTCGCGGTCATACTCAAACCAGAGTTCACACCAGCATCAGACCTGCCGCCACCTGCGCCAATACGGCAGGCCCTTTTATATCGACAACATCCCCTTTCGGGGGCCGGGATGGCATTCTCCGGCGGGCCAAGGGCGCGGCCCGGCATATCAGGAAAATCAGCATGATTCTCGCAGACCTGCACACGCACACCAAGTATTCGCACGGCGGCAACACTCCGGCAGAAATGTACGCTGCCGCCCAGACCAAGGGGCTAGAGTACATGGGTTTTACCGAGCATTCGCCCCGGCCCGTGGGCTTTGACTACACCCACGAATACCGCGAGCAGCTGACCCGCCACCTGCCGGACTACGAGCGCGAGGTCTGCGCCCTCAAGGCCGCCAACCTTAATGGCCCCTGCCGCGTTTTGTTCGGCATGGAAATGGACTGGCTTGAAGGACAGGAGGACTACACCCGGGCCTCCTGCGCCGCCTTTGACTTTGATTACCTGCTGGGGAGCGTACATTTTATCGGTCACTGGGGCTTTGACGATGGCGCTGAACCGTGGAAAGCCTTTTCGCAGGAAGAATGCGAAAAGCAGTATCAGGCCTATTTTGAAGCATGGGAACGCATGATCCTATCCGGCCTGTTCAACATTGCCGCGCACCCTGACCTCATCAAGATTTTCTCTGTGGAGCAGTTCCACATCTGGCTGGCAAAGCCGGAAAGCATGGCGCTGGTGCAGCGCTGCCTTGCGACCCTGCAACGCATGGGCATGAGCATGGAGATATCTTCCGCTGGTCTGCGCAAGGCCTGCCGCGAAATTTACCCCGCACCGCCCATCATGCTTGTGGCCGCGCAAATGGGCCTGCCCGTGAGTTTTGCCTCAGATGCGCACGGCACCGATGATGTGGGCTACGGCTTTGCCCGGCTGGCCTCATACGCGCGCGCCTTCGGCTTTGCCGAGTACACCATTTTTAATCGGGGCCAGCGGATTGTGCTGCCCCTGTAAAACGGCGCATGCCTTTGACACCACGGATCACGTATGTCCGAAATTATTGTATCCATTGATGACGTAAGTCTTTTCCTGCCCGGCGATGCCAGCCAGAAGCATGTGCTGCACAACATCAACTGGCAGGTGCGGCGCGGCGCGCACTGCGCGCTCATTGGCCCCAATGGCTCGGGCAAGTCCACCCTGCTGCGGCTCATGCGCGGCGAGCTGTGGCCCGCCCACGGGCGCATCCAGTGGCACGGGCCTGACGGCCCGGAAGACTCCCCACTGGCGGGCAGGGGCATGACAAGCCTTGTCTCTCCTGCGCAGCAGGAAAACTATCAGCGGCAGGCCTGGGATCTCACAGGCCGCGACCTGCTGCTCACAGGCTTTGAGGATACCCCGCTGGTCTATGCTGACAGCACAGCCTACAGGCGTCAGGCTGTGGAAGACATGGCAGCCCGGCTTGACGCCGAAGGCCTGCTTGAACGGACTGTACCCACATTTTCGCAAGGGCAGCTGCGCCTTTTGTTACTCGGACGCGCCCTCTTGCGCACCCCCACCCTGCTGCTGCTTGACGAGTGCGATGAAGGCCTTGACGAACGCTATCGTCAGATTTTCTTTGAGACTCTCGGCGAATACGCCAGCCGCTGCACGGTTGTGATGACAGCGCACCGCGCCGCCAATATTCCAGACTGGTGCGCTGGCCGCCGGTATGTGCGTAATGGCCGCCTGCTCACAGCGCCGCCTGCGTCTGAGTCCGGTGAAGAAGCGCCGAAGATGCCGCAGAACGACAATGCCTCTGGAGTTGCGGAGCACGTACTCAACGGCGGGCACGCCATGCTTGATCTGGATAATGTCACCGTATTCATTGATCGGCAGGAAGTGCTGCACGACATCAGCTGGTGCATGCATCAGGGCGAAAACTGGCGCATCACCGGGGCCAACGGCTCGGGCAAATCCACCTTGCTGCGTTTGCTGGCAGGTGATGAATTTGTTGCCGCCGGGGGCAGATTTGACCGCTGGCTGCCCGGTCAGGGCGGGCAGGTAGATACCCTTGAAGCCCTGCGCAAGGGAGTACGCCTTGTGTCCGATCTTTCTCAGGCTCTGTACGGCTATTCCCTTAATGCGCTTGATATGGTTTGCACAGGCTTTGACAACAGCATCGGCGTATACCGCCGCTTTTCTGATGCCGAGCGGGCCGAGGCCACAAACCGCATGGCCCAGATGTTCCCCGATGAAAGCACCGAGGGGCTGAAGCAGCTTGGGCGGCAATCCATCCGCCATTTGTCCACAGGGCAGTTGCGCCGCCTGTTTCTGGCGCGCGCCCTGGTGGGCGGGCCGGATATCCTGCTGCTGGACGAACCCTGCTCCGGCCTGGATGCGCCAAGCCGTGCCCAATACCTGCATTTGCTGGATCAGCTTGCCCTGCAGGGCGTCCAGATGGTGTTTGTGTCCCACCATAATGAAGACGCCCCCCTGTGCATCAACAGGGAGGCGCATATGGAAGGCGGACGCCTGCGTGTAGTGCTGTAGGGCCTAATCCTTGCCCTTCCCAAACTTGGAGCGCGCTACTTCAATAGCCACAGGCAGTACGGAAACAATGATGATGCCGTAAACAATCAGGCTGAAGTTCTGTCGCGCCCATTCCAGGTTGCCCAGAAAGTACCCGGCGGAAACCAGCCCGCCCACCCAGAGCACGCAGCCGGTGATGTTGAACAGAAAAAACGTGGGCGGATGCATCAGGGCAATGCCCGCCACAAAGGGCGCAAAGGTGCGCACTATGGGCACAAAGCGGGCCAGCACAATAGCCTTGCCGCCGTGCCGCTCATAAAAATCGTGCGCCTTGATCAGGTGGGATTTTTTGATAAGGCGGTTCTCGCGCGAGAAAATGGCCGGGCCCACATGCCGCCCGATAAAGTAATTCACCGCATCGCCCAGTATGCCTGCCGCCAGCAGTACGCCCATCACTTCGCCATAACCCAGCAACCCGGCCCCGGCAACCACGCCGGAGGCAAACAGCAGGGAATCGCCCGGCAGGAAGGGGGTTACCACAAGACCTGTTTCGCAAAAAACAATGACGAACAGTATGGCGTAAAGCCACAATCCGTACTGATTGGCAAGTTCAAACAAATGCACGTCTATGTGCAGAATAAAACTGACAAAACTGCTCAGTAGTTCCATAAAGGCTGATCTCCCTCATCGGGCGCATTGGCGCGCCTTCGGTCTGCTCTTGTACCCCAAGGCCGCTTGTGGCACAACACAGCCATGCGCGTACTCACCACTATAGCTGTCCTTGCCCTGCTCCTGTTCGCTCCTGCCGCCAATGCCGCCGACACCTATATGGTCGGTTTCAGAACGCTTGGCCAGTGGTCGCCGGAAACAGGCCTGCGCCTGGATGTGAATGTGTGGTATCCATCATCGCGCCCGCCGCGTGATCTCAACTATGCGCCGTGGGAGATTTCCGCCTCCCGAGCAGGCAAGGCGGTGGACGGGCGTTTCCCCCTGCTTCTGCTCTCGCACGATACCGCAGGGACGCGTTTCTCCTATCATGATACCGCCGCATGGCTGGCATCGCTGGGTTTTGTGGTGGCTGCCCCCAATCACCCTGGCGACAACATGGACAACATGGACAATCTGCTGACATGGCAGCAGCTTGAAAACCGTGCGCATGAACTTTCTGGCAGCATTGACCTGCTCCTGCATGATCCGGAAGTGGAGCCCAGCATTGACGCTTCGCGCATCGGAGCAATCGGCTTTGGCGTTGGCGGCGCGGCGGCTCTGCTGCTGGGCGGCGCGCTGCCGGACTGCGAGGGCTGGGCCAGCTATTGCTCGCGCACAGCTCCTAACGACATGTATTGCAATACCTGGGCTCGCGAGCGCATGGAATCGCTGTGCAAAAACCTGCCGCTCACACGCAGCCTCGCCGACACGCGCATCCGCGCCATTGCGGCGGTGGCGCCCGGTTTTGGCATGTTGTTTTCGCGCCAGTCGTTTCACTGGTTCTACCCGCCGCTGCTGATTATGGCCGCGCCCAACGACAGCCTGAACAACCCGGCCCTGCATGCGCGGCGCATATTTGAGCTTATGGATAAAAAGCCCCGCTGGCTGAGCCTGCCGCAAGCCGACACCGGCGCGCTCATGGCGCCCTGCCCCGAATCTCTGGCAATGGAACTGCCGGAGCTGTGCCGCTCGGTCACGGAAGAAACACGCGGGGCAATCCACAGACGCATGACCGAATCCTTGGGCGATTTTTTTCTGCACTACCTCGGCAATGCCCAGAATCTGCCCCAGATTCCGCCGCCGCCCGACCTGACGCCGCAGCCGCAAAAGGCAGCGCCAGAGCCAGCTACGCAGCCTGCGTCAAAATCCAAAAAGCGCCGCCCCGGCTAGGCTTGTAAAGGCAGATTACATGCGCCTTTTCAGCCGCCTTGACAATTGCCGCACGGCTCACTAAAGGGTGTGGCATGGCGGTAGGATCATACCGTAACATGCAAATTTCCCTATCCGGAACAGGATAATATGCGGAACACAATTTATTTGTTCTGTTTTTTACTGGCTGCCCTAGTCCCCGCAACCGCCTGGAGCACCGACAGCCAGGGTTTGCCAGAACAGCAAGGCTGGGTGGTCATGCCAGCTGGCGCGCGCCCAGCCTACTTTGGCATACACGGCGGCACCATGCCCGTCAGCCTGCTTGTTTATGGCGACGGATCTTCGCTCGTGACCTTTGTTGGCCGCACCGGCAACGACTTTATCGATGTGCTGCGCAGGGCCGAAATCTCCATGCCAAGCCTGCTCAACGCCACCTCGCAGCGCTCGGCGGCTGGAAAAAACGTCTCGCCTTCGGCCAACGCCACCGCAGTGCTCATGGCTGGTTCTTCTTCCAGCAGCCTTCCGGTGTTCAATGTCAGCGGCGAAAGGCTTTCGCACATGGATGTTCCGCCCGGACAGCTTCAACCCTTTGGGCTTTCCGACAAGGCGCTGTCTATCGAAGGCGAAGTAACAGCCCCCCAGCGGTTGTCCACTGTGAAGCAGTATCGCCTCCTTTTTCAGCCACAGTATCTGCAACCACGGCGCAACCAGCGTTAGCCTAATTGCAAAAAACAATTTTTACTTTTAACAAAAAATCAAAAAAACTTTTTTATTATTCTAACAGCCCATTGAGCAAACAAGTTAAATAATTTTAGCTTCAAACGCTGTCTTTTAAAATTGTTTTTGCGACTGCCCGCCCGGTACAAGAGCGGGCTTTTTTTTCGCCTGCTTGATTTGAATGTTTATAGAAGATAAACTATCTTTAAGCAGAACATTTTGTCTCAGGAGACAAGCTATGCCGCTTTCAGATCATTTGGAACTTATGCAGCGCCTCTGTGCCAAAGCAGGACAGGATCATGAGTGCCCATTCGAAAAGCACTTTCGTTCTGGCTTCATGTCACTCAAGGAATTCAGCACGGACTATGATGCCATAGTTGACGAACACAACCCCTTTTATCAGGAATTTACAAAATACCTGAAGCAGGATGCCCTGGAGACTGACGATCTTTTTTCGCTCTTTGAATGTCTGGTGATCTTTATCCGCATGCGCCAGATGGCACGTTCAGGCCTTGAGCTCAGCCTCAGGGAACAGAGCGTGCTGGACTATTTTGAATCGTGCGGTGAGTGGGCGTCACGTGACGATACGCTCGTGAGCAACTGGTACTGGAAGCAACTTCCAGCTAAGCAGCGCAGCCATTAGCGAAACAGGATTCCACAAAGGATTATCCAGACATATCCACCAGACCGCTCAATGCGCAAAGGCCGCCCAGCACTGCTGGGCGGCCTTTTCAACCTATGTGCTACGGCTATGCCGCCAGCATTCTAGAACACACCAGGATTAAGCATCACCAGCACGGTGCAGATAATGCCCACGATGGTGCCGTAGAGCATGAAGGGCCAGAACGTGCGGCGCAGAACCTCGCCTTCGCGGCCCGACAGACCCACGACCGCGCAGGCGGCCACGATATTGTGTACGCAGACCATGTTCCCCATGGCGCCGCCAACGGCCTGAGCCGCCACGATGATCTGACGGGGCAGGTGCAAGGCCTGAGCCATGTTCCACTGGAATTCAGCAAACATAAGGTCAGAAACCGTGTTGGAGCCAGTGATAAAGGCACCAAGACCACCCACAAAGGCAGCCAGAACAGGCCACACCGAACCAGCCACAGCGGCCACTGCCTGTGCCAGAGCCAAAGGCATGGAGGGCACATCAATGGGGTTTGTGGCCGAACCACGGAAGATGGACACCAGCGCCACGGCAAAGATCAGGGCAATGGTGGGGGACTTCATCTTGCGAAGACTTTCGCCCCAGGCTCGGGAAACCGCGGCCTTGGGCATCTTGTGCAAGATGATGGTCATGAGCGACACCACAATAAAGAACGTGCCGGGCAGATAGAGATAATCAATGGAAGCGTTTACGCCCTTGAATCCCCAAATATCAACAAAGTTCAGCTTGAAGCTCAGCAGCCAAGTCTTGAGACCCAGCGAAGGAATGCGCGAAAGCACCAGAAGAATGCAGATCAGCACATAGGGCAACCATGCCTGGAACTGGGTCATGTGCGCACGGAATTCTGTTTTGGTGCTGGGGGGCACGGAGCCTGTCCAGCTTTTGTCCCATTCGGTATGCGGAGCAAATTCCCACACAGTTTTGGGAACGCAAAATCCCTTCTTGGTTCCCCACACCACAACGCCGAGGCCAAGCAGGCCAGCAAGCAGAGCGGGGAATTCAGGGCCAAGCAACCACGCGCAGGCAAGGTACGGCACCAGGAAGCAAACGCCCGCAAAAACGCAGTACTTCCAGGCGGCAAAGCCAACAGACCAGGATTTTTCCTTGCCAAAAAAGCGGGTCATGAAGCCCAGCATGAAAATGGTCAGGATAATTGCCATGGGGGCATGCATAAAGGTTGCCCACTGGCCTACGGCCGCACCAAAACCGTCATAATTTTGGAAGGGCAGATTGGGGTTGGCGGCAACAGATTCCGCCACAAGATTTTTAAGGAAACTGAAACCAACGATAACAGGCGTGCCCACTGCGCCAAAGGTAACTGGCACGGAGTTGAACACCAGGCAGACCACAGCTGCGGCCATGGCCGGAAAGCCCAGAGCAAGCAGCAGGGGCGCGGCAAGAGCGGCGGGAGTGCCAAAGCCGGCAGCGCCTTCAATAAAGGCCCCAAACATGAAGCCAATAATGATAGCTTGCAGACGGCGGTCACGGCTGACGCCCTGCATGCCGCACTGGATGGTTTCCATGCCGCCGCTTTCTTCAAGAGTATAAAGAATAAGAATTGCGCCAAAAACAATAATCAGAACGCCAATGGCAACAACGACGCCCTGAAGCGACAGAGCAAGCAGATAGGAGGGAGATAGCTTCCAACCCACAAGTCCGCAGATGACGCAGACCAGCCAGGCCAGAGGCATGGCTCGGGTTGCTGGCCACCGCAGGCCAACCATAAAAATGAGTGCAACAAGGATGGGGATAATAGCTAACAGGGCCAACATTCCAATAGACATAATGCCTCCGCATTTGTGAAGCAGTGAGCTGCTCCCATTCTCAGCACACACTGCCCAAGTTTTACACCTCGCCGCCTGGCAGGATGATGTTAACGCAACGCTGCCGCATTGCTCCACGGGGTTTCAGCCAGAGTTTGCCCGTCCTCAAGCGCAAGAAGACAGACCAGGCTTCGGCCCTCCCCACAGTGGAGAGCCGAAACCATCCCTCAACTTTCCTGCGGATGAAGAGCCTCAGCTCTCCACCCACAGGAAGATGTTTCGTTGGATTACTTTTTCAGATTTTCAGCCAGAAGTTCGGCAATATGATCGACCTTTATCTTGAGGCCCTGCTTTTCAGCACCGCCACGGATCTGCATGACGCAGCCGGGGCAGTCCACCACCAGGCGGTCAGCGCCGGTGGCCTTCATGTTGGCGATCTTCTTGTCCAGCAACTGGGCGGAGATTTCGGGGAACTTCACAGAGTAGCTGCCGCCAAAGCCGCAGCACACTTCTTCTTCCTCGCAAGGCACGTATTCCGCCGCATCACCGATAAGGTCGCGGGGGGCCTTTTTGACGCCCAGGCCACGGCACAGGTGGCACGAGGCATGGTAGGTGACCTTCTGCGCGGACTTGTTGAAGTCCTCGGCCTTGAGGCCCAGCACGTCATGCACGAAAGAGCTGAAGTCGATGATCTTGGCCGCAAAGGCCTGAGCTTCCACCGTGGAGAAATCCTGATCCAGGATTTCAGGGTAGTGGTGCTTGAGATGACCGGCGCAGCTGGCGCACAGCGTGATGATGTAGTCGTAGTTGCCGCCACGGAATGCGGCAATGTTCTGCTTGGCCACATCCATGGAGGTTTTGCGCTGGCCCATCATTTCGAGGGGCAGGCCGCAGCAGGACTGTTCCATGGGGAAGTCCACAGCCACGTTCTTGGCGGCCAGGATCTTCACGCAGGCTTCCAGTTCTTCAGGGTAGATGAAGTCCTGGGCGCAACCGCTGAAGATAGCAACGCGGAAGGTGGGGTTCTGCACCTTGGGAGCCAGTTCGGGCCAACGGTCACGGAAGGACTTGTTGGCGATGGCAGGCAGAGCCTTGAAGTTGTGCTTGCCAAGGAAGACGGCAGGCAGATGGCGCTGGAACTGCGCGCCGCGCGTGAAGGGCTTCTGGGCGAAGCTGGCGAACTTGAGCAGCTTGTGGAACAGCTTGCGGTTCTTCATCACAGCGGAAAGCAGGTTGGCTTCGATGGGCGCGCCCTGTTCCACGTTGAGACGCGAGCGCACTTCGCGGATAAGACGCGGCAGGTCAATGCCGCCAGCGCACACATTGGCGCACGATTCGCAGCCCATGCAGTTCTGGCTGAGAATACGCGCACGATCCTTGCCGTGGAAGAAGTAGGTAAGGATCAGGCCGATGGCGCCAATGTAAATGTAGCCCATCTTGTGGCCGCCCACGAGGCGGTACACAGGGCAGACGTTGGCGCAAGCGCCGCAGCGCACACAGCGGAACACCTGCGAGAACAGGGGATCCTTGGCGATTTCGGTACGGCCGTTATCAAGAAAGATAACGTGCAGGATCTTTTTGTCGTCGGCATTGGCTGCGCAGGGGCCTGCGCCGCACATCCAGGTGACATAGGAGGTAAGGCGCTGGGCGGTGGCGTTGCGGGGCAGAACCTGAAGAGCCACCAGGGCATCGTCCAGCTTGGCAACGAGCTTGTCCAGACCGGCAATGGCAACATGCACACGCGGCAGGGTCGTAACCATGCGGGCGTTGCCTTCGTTGGTCACGGTAGAGATGGCGCCGTTTTCGGCCACTGCAAAGTTACAGCCGCTCACGCCCATATCGGCGGCGATGAACTTGCGGCGCAACTGCACGCGGGCCACCTTGACCAGACGCTGCACGTCAGAATCCTGCTTGACGCCGGTGGCCTTGGTGAAGTCGTCCGCCACCTGATAACGCGAAAGGTGGATGGCGGGCATAACCATGTGCGAAGGACCTTCGTGGCGCAGCTGGATGATCCATTCGCCAAGGTCGGTTTCGTCCACGATCAGGCCATTGCCTTCCAACGCGGTGTTCAGGCCGATTTCTTCGGCGGTCATGGACTTGGACTTGACCACCTTCTTCACTTTGTTTTCTTTGGCGATACGAACGATCATGTCGTTGGCTTCGGCAGCGGTGGCGGCACGGTGCACGTGCACGCCGCGCTTTTCAGCTTCGGCCTTGAACTGAGCGTACAGCTCGTCCATGTGCTGACAGGCGTAGTCCTTGGCGTCGGCGATCTGTTTGATCAGCGCCTTCTCGTCCACTTCCTTGAACACGGCTTCGCGGTTGGCGCGGTAGGCCACGGCAAAGGTATCAAGGGTACGACGCAGAAATTCGTCGTTCAGGGCTTCGTCCAGTTCCTTATGATATCCCGATGAGCTCTTGAGGGCGTCATGCATGGGTTAGTCCTCCAGCAGAATGATATGCAGTTCCAGCGGCCCATGCACGCCCACGGCAGCCACGCGCTCAATGTCGGCGGTACGGCTGGGGCCAGTCACCAGGGTGGTGTACGTGGCAGTACCTTCGTTCATGCGCTCGCGCAGCAACTGGGCTATGGAGGGCAGATCGGGGTAGATGGTGGACTTGCGCAGCATCAGCACGGAAACTTCCGAGATCATGCCCGTAAGGCGCACGTCTTCACTGTCGGTATTGAGCAGGCAGGTGCCACTGGCGGCAACGCCAAGTTCGGCGGTGGAAACGCCCACGTCAATACCGGCAAGATAGTTGCGCAGCCCTTCGCGGATGCACAGAAAACCTTTTTCTTCACAGGCAGCTGCCAGCGCGGCAAAGTCGACGTCGCCAAGCTGGGGCGCTGCCACCACACGCTGCACGCGCGTGGGAACCTTATTGGGGCCAAGGGGGCCTTGTTCCGTGCCGGGTTCGTCAGCCAAAAGCTCTGCGGGAGCCTTGTTGGCGCAAACGTCCACAACATACTGCAAGGCGGCTGCCATGTTGGGCACTTCCTGCACTACGGCGGTAACAGCCGCAGCCTTGGCGGAAAAGGCTTCTACCAATTCCTGATGTGTCATAAACAACTCCTTTTTCAAAACACGCCGGGTTCTTGAACCATGCAGCTTCGCCGCGAAAAGTAGTGTGCAGAGGGCCGGATCCACCCGCTGCCATTGTTTGCGCTCATATTCCTGCGAACGGCGTAACACGCCCATAGCTTCAGAAACAAAACCCCACGGCTCTTCTTCAGATGGGCATTCTGGCAGAATAACCGCCGGGTTGATAAACGCGGCGGAGGAACCACAGTCCCCCGCCGCGCTCACATGTTACTTCAGGCTTTCAGCGTACAACTCCACAGTGTGCTTGACGCGCACGGAGTCGTGGTTGTGCGAAAGCACGTCCTCAAGCTGCATCATGCAGGCAGGGCAACCGGCGGCCACAATCTTGGCTCCGGAGGCTACCACATTGTTGCGCTTGCGCTGGCCGATCTTGCGCGAATAGTCGTAGTGGAAGAGGTTGAACGATCCGCCGCAGCCGCAGCAGCGGTCAGCTTCGGCCATTTCCGTAATCTTGTAGGCCGGGTTGGCCGCAACAACGGAACGGGGCTGGCTGACAACGCCAAGCGACTTCTTGAGGTGGCAAGAATCGTGGTAGGTCACGCTGACGGCGTTATCCTGAGCCTGCTCGGCGGGCTGCACCTTGAGCACATCCACCAGGAAGGCATTGATGTCCATGGCCTTGGCGGCCAGTTCTTCAATCTTGTGCTTTTCGGCAGAACCAAGACGGTGCGCGTAGCGGGGCCACAGTTCCTTGACAGTGGAGGTGCAGGAACCGCAAGGGCTGAGAATATAGTCGAAGTCGCCGTTTTTGAGGGCTTCCACGTTCACGCGCATCTGCTCCACCATGCCCTTGGCATCGCCGGACGAAAGCGCCGGAATACCACAGCAGGTGAGGTTTTTGGGCATGAACACGGCCACGTTGTGATAACGCAGCACCTTCAGGCAGGCTTCTGCCATATCGGTGTACATTTTGTCGCCCACGCAGCCGGGGAAGAACGCCACCTTGAGCCCGCCAGCACGGCGGGGTTCGTCAAGCGCGCCGTAACGGGCGTGCAGAGGCGTTTTTGCCAGGGGGTGAATGTGGCGGTCGCCCAGCATGAAGTTGAGCAGAGGCGCGCACACGGTACCCTGCGCGTCGTTGCTCGAGCCAAAGATAAGGCCCTGCATGGGCGCGCCAACGCGCATGGCGAAGTTGAAGAGGCCAGGCTTGGTCAGAAGCGACCGGAAGATCATCTTCTTGACCGGGTGCAGGCCGATAAACTCGTTTACGATTTCACGGGCTTCCATGAAGACGTCCATAATCTGGACGCCGGGCGGGCAGGACGCCTGGCAGGAACCGCACAAAAGGCAGCGGCCCAGTTTTTCGGCCACAGCCGCAGGGTCCTGAATCATCTCATGGGCCAGGTTGTCAATAAGGGCCAGCTTGCCGCGAGCCACGTCAGCTTCCATACCGGTGGCGCCGAACATGGGGCACACGGCCTGGCACATGCCGCATTTCATGCAGGCAGTGATCCTGTCGTCCAGGGCCATAAGGCGCTGGGCCAGTTCGTGCATAGTACTCATGAAACGCTCCTGGAGCGGTTGAATTTTTGCTCTTGCCCGGTAGCGCCCGCACAGGGCGGGCAGCCCCCGGAAAAGACGGGGGCCAAAAGACCCCGCCTCTGCAATGCCGGAGCGAACTACTTAGATACCCACCAGCTTGGTGGAGTTAAGCAGTCCCTTGGGGTCAAGAGCCCGGCGCAGCCGCTGCGAGAACAGAATGGTGCCGCGTGAGGTTTCCTTTTCCATCCACTTGGACTTGGCGGTGCCGATGCCGTGTTCGCCGGAGAGCGTACCCTTCAGCTTGATAGCCGTGTCGAACATTTCGTCGATGGCTTCTTCCACGCGCTTGAATTCGTCGGCGTCGCGCTTGTCGCACAAGAAGGTGGGATGCAGGTTGCCGTCGCCAGCGTGACCAAAGGTGCCCACTTCAAGGCGGTACTTGGCCGCGATGTCGTTGACGGCCTTGACCATGGCGGGGATCTGCGAACGCGGCACGGTGGCGTCTTCAAGCACGGTGGTGGGCCGGGCGCGGGCCAGCACGGGCAGGGCCATGCGGCGGGCTTCCCACAGCTTGAACTTTTCGGCGGCGTCCTTGGGCACGTGCACGGCGGTGGCGTGATTGGCCTTCAGCACCTTTTCAACGGCTTCGGCATCGTCAGCAACCTGGGCGGGATGGCCGTCCACTTCGATGAGCAGGATGGCGCCCGCTTCGCGCGGCAGACCAGCCTTGGTGAAGTCGTCAACGCGCACAATGGTGTTGTTGTCGAGGAATTCGAGAGTACAGGGCACAACGTGGGCGGCAATGATGCCAGCCACGGCGTCGGCGGCGTCCTGCACGTCAGAGAACACTGCCATCAGAGCCTTGGAGGCCTTTGGCGGCGGCACGAGCTTGAGAATGGCTTCAGAAATAACTCCCAGCGTGCCTTCAGACTGCACCATCATGCCGGCAAGGTTATAACCGGTAACGCACTTGACCGTGCGCGAACCGGATTTGACCACTTCGCCCGTGGCGTCGAAAAATTCGATGCCCATGAGGTAATCCTTGGTAACGCCGTACTTGAGGCCGCGCAGGCCGCCAGCGTTTTCAGCAATGTTGCCCGCGAGGGTGGACACTGCCTGAGAACCCGGATCGGGGGGGTAGAAAAGATTTTTCTTGGCAACCGTAGCCGCAAATTCAGCAGTAATGACGCCCGGTTCCACCACAGCGTAGAGGTCGTCAGAATTGATTTCAATAATTCGGTTAAGGCCGGTGGTCAGAATGACCACAGTCTCGGACTTGTCCGGAATGGTGCCGCCGGAAAGGTTGGTTCCCGCGCCGCGCACAGTCATGGGGATACCGTTGTCATACAGTTTTTTCACACACTGGCCGAGCTGTTCCTTGGTAGTGGGGCGCACCACCAAAGAAGGCATGACCGGCGGCAGCACCGCAGAATCATACGAATAGCTCATGCGGTCGGCTTCGGAACTGAACACGTTTTCCTTGCCGATCATGTCTTCAAAATCCTTAATCAACGCCTGGCTTGCCATAAGGCCTCCTTAAAAGTCCGTCATGAACGTCTTTATGGTAAGGCACAGACCTCGCGCCCCTTGCGCGGGCCTGACAGATTTGGATTCCCATACGGTTGTTTGAACAGTCGGTCAACTTTTTTACGAGAATGAAGACGTATAGCGTTGTTTGACAAGTTTGCAAAGGGCACGAGCCAAAAAACTTTGGTATCACAGTCTAACATTCTCGCAAAAAAACTTGCCCACTGTCGTTTCAACCATACCGGGGCAATGCGATCTGCATCATTGCAATTCAAATCGTTTTAAACAGTTAAGCCTTATACGCGGTATTGTGAAGACGCAGTGCACACAAAGTTTCCTGCCGTTTGACGGGAAGAAGCACATAAAAAAATATGCGGCTGTCATGAAAAAAGATATTCCGTGTTCTCCCAACGGATGGCAAAACTCAAGCAGTGAGGAGACGTGAAAAGGACGGCCCATTGCCCGGCAGACATGCCGGAATCAGGCTATTGTGAGGATGTGACGGCGTAGCGCGCGCCGCCACAAAAAAATTACTGCTGCCAACAGCTGCCGTCAACGGCAGACACCAGCGGATATACCCGATCGGGCAGATTTTGTTAGTTTGCCTGAGGCTTTTTTGCTGCGGCCTGCTTCCAAAAGAAAAAATGCCCCAGAGCCATGCCGCCATGCCCAACGGCATAGGCAAGCAAAAGCCATACAAAGATGCTGTGCAGGCTTGCTGCAGTGTGCGACACATCACCCATCTGCCACGAGCGGAACCACCACAGGCCCGTGAGCAAGGTCAGGCTCAAGGCTCCCATGCCAAGGCCCTGCACAACACAGGCAAGCCCCTTGGGGCGCGGCGCGATAATCAGCTTGCCGCTGCGTATGGCCGCAACGTCTTTGCCAAGTTGATCCATGTCGCCCCACAGATAGGGAAAGTAGTGGCGCGGCCCACGCATGCCAAGCCCACAGGCCACTAGGCCAAATCCCAGCACGCACAATACAAGGCCCAGAATCATGTGGATTGTGGCAAGGCCAAAAAGTTGCGTCAGCACCTGCACCATTATCAGGCAGACCACCAGCGCGTGCAAAAAACGCAGCACCGGGGGCTGGAAAAATCCGAGAAACTTCCACAGCAAACCCAACTGGGTTTTCAGCATTTCACCCAAGCCCATGGCGTCGCTCCCTGTTTTGCAACTTTTCAAGAACGGCGGCGCAACGGCGCGCCTGTGGCTTCAATCCCGCAAAAAACAAGCGCCGCCCCAAGGGGCGGCGCAACAGATCTAATGGTGGCACGAGCATGAAAGCATGTGCGCCATCTTTTCTTTCTTGGTACGCAGATAATTTTCATTCTCCGGGCAGGCTTCCATTTCAATGGGCACCCGCTCCACAATCTCTATGCCGTAACCGGAAAGCCCCACAATCTTTTTGGGGTTATTGGTCAGCAGACGGATCTTGTGGATGCCCAGATCAACCAGCATCTGCGCGCCGGTGCCGTAGTCGCGCAAATCCGGGGGGAAGCCCAGCTTGCGGTTGGCTTCGACCGTGTCGTAACCTTCATCCTGCAAGGCGTAGGCCTTGATCTTGTTGGCAAGGCCGATGCCGCGCCCTTCCTGACGCATGTAGAGCAACGCGCCGCGTCCCTCTTTTTCAATCTGGCGCAGGGCAGCGCCCAACTGGCCGCCGCAGTCGCAGCGCAACGAACCCAGGGCATCGCCCGTGAGGCATTCGCTGTGGATACGGGTCAGCACCGGTTCCGGCGTGGAAAGGTCTCCCTTCACAAGGGCCAGATGCGTGCCGGGTTCATTTTCGCTTTCATAGGCGATAACAGTAAAATCGCCAAAACGCGTGGGCAGGTGGGCCTGCGCCACACGGCGCACCGAAACCTGACCCCGGTCAAGGCGATAGCGGATGAGATCCTTGACTGCGGCAATTTTGAGGCCATGTTCTTCGGCAAAAATTTCGAGGTCGGGCATACGTGCCATTGTGCCGTCGTCGCGCATGATTTCGCAGATAACGGACGCAGGCTTGAGCCCTGCCAGGCGGGAAAGGTCAACGCCGCCTTCGGTCTGCCCGGCGCGCGAAAGCACGCCGCCAGCCTTGGCCCGCAGGGGGAAGATATGACCGGGGGTGACGATGTCGTCAGGCCGCACATTGTCGGCAACGGCAGCCAGAATGGTCGTGGCGCGGTCTGCGGCGGAAATGCCCGTGGTCACTCCCTCTCGGGCTTCAATGGAAATGGTGAAGTTGGTGCCAAAGCGCGAGCCGTTGCGCTGGGTCATCAGGGGCAATTGCAAGCGGTCAATGATCTCGGGAGCCATAGGCAGGCAGATGAGCCCCCTGCCGAACTTGGCCATAAAATTGATGGCTTCCGGAGTCACATGCTCGGCGGCCATGGTGAGGTCGCCTTCATTTTCGCGGCCTTCGTCATCTACCAGAATAATCATTTTGCCCTGCCGGATGTCGGCAATGGCCTCTTCAATGCTGCACAATGGCATGTTGCTTCCTTCATTGCCCGCCGGGGGGCGTGATTTTTTTACTTTCATCAAAGGTTAGGTACGGAGGCCTGTTCTGTCAACCGCAGGCGGGTTAAGCGCCCAGCGCCTTTCTGCCCGCAAAAGGGGCAGGGCCGCCACGCAGAGGCAATCGCCCGCGCTGTGGGCTAACTGCCCGAAACAGGCTTGAGGCCAACCTCTGCCAGCAGATCCTTGACCGACCTGCCGAACAAAAAGGGCAGCATGGCGCGGGGAACGCCAGCGCGCTCCACGCAAAGTTCGCGAAAGGCCGCGTCCATGCGGGCGGCTTCGCCCAGCTCCGCCACGGCGGCTTCCCGCTCGCTGCCCTCCAGCGGGCCTTGCTCCGCATAACGCTCCACCGTCAGGCCTTGCCCCTGCTGCGGAAAAAATCCCAGTCTGTCGGCCAGTTCAAGCACCGCCCGCACAGAAACCTGCTCTTCATGCGCGCTCACAAGGTCAGGCAGCAAGGCCCTGCTGGCAGCACTCAGGGTGGAAAATCCGGGGATCCCTTCGGCCAGCGCGTTCAGAGCCGCATACCGCCCAAGGTGTGAACCCTTGGCAAGCAGGGCCTCCAGCGGCCCGGTGTCCATGCAGAACAGGGCCGTGCATTGGGCCGGGCGCTTTTCGTAGATGCCGCAGCCCGCTCCTTCGCGGTAATAGCGGCAACGCCAGGGGTGTACCCTGCCGCCGGGCCCGGCAATCTTGAGACGCTCCCCCTCCAGAGGGCGCAATGCCTTGCGCGAGTCATCCCGCGCCCACTCCCCGGCGCGCAGACACACCAGAGCTTCCAGTGTCAATGTGCCGGAAACCAGCAATGCGGCGTCGCTCAGCATCAGGGTCGGCCCGCCCAGCAGGCAGCAGGTGCCGCAGCGCCTGCATACAGGTGCACCGCCGGAATCGGCGGGCATGGATGAAAAGGGGGAATTCTGCATACTCATAGGTTCTCCAGGGCCGGATCAGTGCGAAGGCGGAAAGGCTTGCCCGTTCTCCGCATGTTCCTGCCGGTTCTGCTTGAAACGCCCGCCCCAGAGGCGTCCCAGCCTGCGGGAGAGTTTTTCCATATAATAGTAGTACACTGGCGTGATGTAGAGCGTGACCAGCTGCGAAAAACACAGCCCGCCCACCACCGCCAGACCCAGCGCGCGGCGGGCGTCGGCCCCCGCGCCAATGCCCACGGCAATGGGCAGCGCGCCCATGAGCGCGGCCACGGTGGTCATCATAATTGGCCGAAAGCGCACATGACAGCCCTGGGTAATGGCCGCCAGCGGGTCAAGGGCCGGATCATTCTTCTGCGCTTCCAGTGCGAAATCGAGCATCATGATGGCATTTTTCTTTACGATGCCGAGCAGCATGATGATACCCACAAAGCCGTACAGATCAAGCTCCATGCCGAACAGCCACAGGGTCGCCAGCGCGCCAAAGCCAGCCGACGGCAAGCCGGAAAGGATGGTGAACGGGTGGATGAAGCTCTCGTACAAAATGCCCAGCACAAGATAAATGACCACAATGGCCAGCACAAGCAGCCAGCCCATCCCCTTGAGCGAACTCTGGAAGGCCTGTGCCGTACCCTGCGATTCGGCGGTCACAGTATCGGGCAGCAGCGGGCGCGCCGCAGCCTCCACCGCGCCCACGCCCTGACTGAGCGAAATACCGGGGCGCAGGTTGTACGAGATGGTCACCGATGGGAACTGCCCGTTGTGGTTGACCGCGATGGGGCCGACCCCAGTAGAAAGCTGGGCCAGGGTATTCAGCGGCACAAGATCGCCGCTCTTGGAACGCACGTAGAGCCGTGAAAGGGCCGAGCGGTCTTTCTGGAAGGGCTTTTGCAATTCCACAAAGACAGAATAGTCGTCCGTAGGGGCGTAAATTGTCGAAACCTCACGCGAGCCGTAGGCCGATTGCAGGGCCAGCTCTATCTGCTGCGGGGTCACGCCTAGCGCTGCGGCGCGGTTGCGATCAATGGTCACGCGCAGTTCTGGATTCTTGAGTTGCAGATCGCTGTTAACGTCCTGCAATTCCGGCAGCTTGCGCAGGGCATCTTCAATGCGTTGGGCGCTTTCAAAAAGCGAACCCATATCCGGCCCAAACAGCGTGTATTGATACAGGGCCTTGGACGCACGGCCGCCAATGCTGATGGTTGGCGGCACACGCACAAATACGCGCATGGAAGGCGAGGTGTTGAGATCCTTGCGTAGCTTCTGGGCCACGGTCTCAATGCCGGGGCGTTTATCGTGCTCCGCTAGCCGCATGAGCAGAATGCCGTTGTTCATGCTCTGGCTGCCGCCCACAATGCCCACAATGGAGTTGTAGGCCGCCACATGGGCGGAGGACTCCAGCATGGGGTCAAGGCTGTGCTGCGCCCGCACCATGCCCTCAAAGGACACGCCCTGCTCCGCCTCGGTGCTGGCCTGCAACAGGCCCATGTCTTCCGTGGGCAAAAAACCCTTGGGAATAACCATGCCCAGCCATACTGTCAGGGCCAACAGACACAGCGAGGCCAGAAGTGTAATGCGCCGATGGCGTAGCGCCACATCAAGCGAACGGGCGTACAGGTCGGCCAGCCTGTCAAAACATCGTTCAAGCGCGCCGTACAGCCCGCTCACGGCGGGCTTGTGCCCGGCCATATTCCGCCCCTGCGCCTTTAAAAAATAGGCGCAAAGCATGGGCGTGAGCGTGAGCGATACCACGCCGGAACTCAGGATCGCGGCAATGATGACCACCGCGAATTCACGGAACAGCCGCCCCACAATACCCCCCATGAACAGCACGGGAATGAACACCGCCGCCAGCGAGAGCGTCATGGAAACAATGGTGAAGCCGATCTCCGCCGAGCCGTCAAAGGCCGCAGTCTGTGGGTCCTTGCCCATTTCCTGATGGCGCACGATGTTTTCAAGCATGACGATGGCATCGTCCACCACAAAGCCCACGGCAAGAGTCAGGGCCATGAGCGAGAGGTTGTCCAGGCTGTAGCCCAGCACAGACATGACGGCAAAGGTCGAAATGACCGACATGGGCAGGGCAAGGCTGGGAATGATCGTGGCGGGCAGGTTACGCAAAAAGATAAAAATAACCAGCACCACCAGAAACACAGTGAGTACCAGTGTGAACTTTACGTCCGCCACGGATTCACGGATGGATTCCGAGCGGTCGTAAAAAACCTCCACCTTTGCGGAGGGCGGCAACTGCTTTTCCAGCGCGGGCAGCAGGGCGCGGATGGAATCCACCACCTGCACGGTATTGGTGCCGGGCTGGCGCTCAACGGCCAGCATGATGCTGGGTGCGCCGCCGTTGCTCCAGGTGAGCTGCTTGTCCTGTTTGAAGCTGTCCACCACTTCGCCCAGATCGCGCAGGCGCACGGGCGCGCCGTTGCGGTAGGCCACCACCGCGTCACTGAAGGCCCGGGCGTTCATAAGCTGGCCCGAAGACTTGATGGAATCAGCCCGGTGCGCCCCTTCCAGGGAACCTGTGGGCAACATGCTGTTGGCTGCGGCCACGGCTTCGGCCACCTCGTCAATGCCAAGACCGCGCGTAGCCAGCTCGTCCGGGTTCAGTTGCACGCGCACGGCGTACTGCTTCTGCCCGTAAATGACCACCTGGGCCACGCCGTCCACCATGGAAAGGCGCTGACCTATGAGCGTGTCCGCGTATTCATTAAGCACATAGAGCGGCAAGGTGGCAGACGATACGCGCAGTTGCAGGATGGGCAGATCGGCAGGGTTCACCTTGCGGAAGCTCGGCGGCACGGTCATGTTGGAGGGCAGACGGCGCTGGGCAAGGCCGATGGCCGACTGCACGTCCAGAGCCGCCGCATCGATATTGCGGTCAAGGGCAAACTGAATGGTGATGCGTGTGCGGCCCGTGGAATTGACCGATGAAATGGAATCGATGCCCGCAATGGTGAAGAATTCTTTTTCCAGCGGCGTAGCCACGGAGGAAGCCATGGTTTCCGGGTCGGCCCCGGCAAGCTCGGCCTGCACCTGAATGGTGGGAAAATCCACCGTGGGCAACTGATTTACGGGCAGATTGCGGTACCCCGACACGCCAAAAAACAGCATGCCCAGCATTATCAGCACAGTGGCCACAGGGCGGCGGATAAAAAGCGCGGCAATATTCATGCGGCCCCCTCGGAGAATGCAATGGACGGCACACATGCCTTGCGGCAAAAAGGCAGCCCGAATCAGGTCAGACCATGCAACACAATCAACGTCCGGGGCACTCGCCTTGCGGCGCACAAAACATGGTTAAAACATCTTGAGTATGACAGGCTCCAGCTCCCGCACAAGCAGGAACAGGCCCAGCAAACAGCACACGCCTCCAATGAGGGTGCGCAGCATGCCCGTGGGCGTGCGTTTTGCCAGAACAACACCGCCAGCAAAACCTGCAATTTCAAGAATGCAGACTATCGGCAACAGGGCAAAATCCACATGGCCGTCAGCTATATTGCCCACAGTGCCAAACACGGCTGTAACCACCTGATACGGCATGGCAAGGCCCACAGCCGTCATGGGGGCAACACCGGCGGCTATCATCCACGGGATGGTCAGCACCGGGCCGCCAGCGCCGGTCATACCCGCCAGAAAGCCAGTGCTCGCCCCGATGAAGAAAAACCCCGCCCTGCTCTGCCAAAAAACGCTGCCGCCAGCCTTGGGGGGGCGCAATACGCAAAAGCCTGCAAACAGGATGATGCCCGCCAGCAAAATTACCAGCGGCTTTGCGTTGATGCTGGCGTTGAGCACGGCTCCGGGCAGAGCCGCAAGGCCGCCGATCATAAAGGGCGTGGCCCGCGACCAGTCCACATGGCCCAAACGGCGGTACATGACGGTTCCCACCAGCCCAATGGGCAAAAAGGACGCCAGCGCCGTCCCCATGGCCTCGTGCGGCTCAAGCCCGCTCAGCAGGATCAGCCCGGGAGGAACAAGGATACCGCCTACGCCCGTAAGCCCAACCAGAATACCCACCAGCAGGCATACAGCACCCAGCGCTATTAACAACATATCTTCCTCAAAAAATAGGCAGACTGACCACCAGGAAGCATAGCCAGAGCGTCAGTCCCCCACACAAGGCGCTATAGCGCAAGAGTTCGCAAAGCGCCAGCAAGCGCTTGCTATCCCAGGGCTCGGCCTCGTCCTGTTCTGGCCCAAGCCAGGGTTTTGGCGTCAGCGTGCCAAAGTACACGGACGGCCCCCCCATGCGCGCCCCACACAACCATGAGCAGACCGTCATGGACCAGCCCGAATTGGGGCTTGGCATGCCTACGGCCTGCTGAGCCACAATCCGGAAACCGGGCCAGCGGCCTTGCCACAGGCGCGAGGGCCGCATCTTGCCGGGCAAAAACCGCAGATGACGTTCACAGATGGCTACGCATCTGTCCGCAAGACAGGCCGCGCAGGCCGACAAACGGGCAGGAATGTAGGCCAGCGTATCATCGCCGCGCGCCCCGGCCCAGCCCAGCCAGAGCCACTTTTCGGTCACGTAGCCCCACATGGAATCAGTTGTGCTCACGGCCTTGTAGCACCACATGGCCACAGGCCCGCCCACGAGCAGCCAGAAAAAAGGAGCCATAAAGGCGTCCGTGAGATTTTCAGAAAGCGTATCGGCCAGGGTTTTGCGCATGAGGGGGCGATCCATGCTGGAAGTGTCCCTGCTGACCAGCCACGAAAGTGCTTCGCGCGCTTGCGGCTCGTCATAGTGTTCCACCCGGCGCAGCACCTCCTGCCCGGTGCGCAGCAAGCTGCCCAGAGCAAGCCCGGCCCAGGCCAGATACAGTGCCAGCAACGGACCAACTACCGGCAAGGAAACCAGCCCCCACGCAACCGCGCCTGTCAGGCTCACAAGCACTGCCAGGGCAACAGCCCCGGCAAAGCGCCCGCGCTGGCGTTCGGCATCCGGCCCGTTCTTGCGCATAAAACGCCGCGCCGGAGCTTCCAGCCAGTCCAGCAGCTTGCCCACCGCGCAAACAGGATGCCGCCACGGCAAGTCAGGGTCGCCCAGCCAGAGATCAAAAATCAGGGCCAGAGGGGCAAGCCACCAGCATTCCCACGCGGAATAGGGGAATAGCTGCGCCAGACTCACGCCCAATCCTCCATGAGGCCGGTACGGGCCAGGGCCATGTACAGCACAATGCCCGCCGATGTGGAAAGATTGAGGCTGCGCACGCGGCCCTCCAACATGGGAATACGGATGCGGTGGGGCGAAAGCTCCAGGATTTCCTGCGGCAGACCGCGTGTTTCCGGCCCGAACACGAGGCAGTCTTCCGGCTCAAAGGCAAACTGGTGGGCCGGGGCGCTGACCTGCCCTTTCTTGGCCGAGGTCAGCACAAGGCGCGCGCCCTGCTGCCCCTGCGCCGCAAAGGCGGCCCAGTCGGGCCAGACGCGCAGCCGCACGTTGGGCCAGTAATCCAGCCCTGCGCGCTTGAGGTAGCGGTCTTCAAGCTTGAAGCCCAGAGGCTCAATGAGGTTCAGGGTGGTATCCGTGGCGGCGCACAGTCGGGCGATATTGCCTGTATTGGGGGGGATTTCCGGCTCAAAAAGAACTATCTGCATGGTGTAGCTGACTGGTGGTAATAATGTGAATGGCTCAGACTGGGAGTGCCAGTCATATTGCCGTGGCAAACATATCTAATTGGCCTCCCCCGCGAGGGACAGGCGCATGCCGATGCGGCTGGTCAGGCCGCAGCGCTTTTCTTCTTCAAGAATATCCTTGAGAAACAGGGGCGTGTCCGCATCTTCCAGCGCCGTGAAGCCCAACCGGGCGTAAAATGGCGCATTCCAGGGCACGTGGGTAAACGTTGTCAGATAGAGGGCGGGCATTCTGCGCTGCCGCAAGCCCTCCGCAACCTGCCCGATGAGGGCTGCGCCTATGCCTTTGCGCATGTGGTCGGGGTGCACGTCAATCTGGGCCAGCAGGGCGGCATGGTCAACCAAACGCACATAGGCGTAGCCCACAGGATTGCCCGCTTGATCAAGGGCCGCCCAGAGAAGGCCGTTTTGAACAGCTTCATGCAGTTTGTCCACAGGCGTGAAATCAGAACGGATGTGATCCGGTATGGAGCCTGAAGGAAAAATCCCCGCAGCGGCTACTTCGATAGCCGCCAGCAGAGGCACATGAGCTGCCGTTGCCAGCTCTATGGTGTATCCCTGAGGACTTTTCATATCAATCCGCCGCGCAAAGCAACGTATTTTCCTGCAACAAACGGCAGCATTGATAATTTTTGTTTTCCAGTGAAATTTTCACAGTTCTATGCTTTCGTGAGCAGGTGCGCCATGCGCAAATTTCCCGTCCTCAGGGCCGCACGTTTGTCAGAGTCGGCCTCCCCTGAGCACCGTTTGCTCTCCGCCGAAATTCTGAAGCCCTTGTCTCTTCGTGAGCGGGTGCGCCGTGCGATGGATTTTGTTCCCCGGCAAGGAAAAATATTGCCCGTGGAGGGAGTGTACATAACGGTACTCGACCGACACAGGGCAATATTTTGACGCAGCCGGAGGGCAAAAGACACGCACGGAGCACCCGTTCACCTAACCAACCTTGGCGGAGAGACCGGGAACAACCTGACAAACAACGCGAATATCCTTGCTGCCAAAGCCCGCATCGTCCAGCGTGGCGAAGATGTCTGCCTCGGTCACTTCTACCCGCGCGCCGCTGACGCCTGCCGCCTCCAGCCTTTCGCGCAGCAGGGCGCTGGCTCGCTGGCGGGCTTCGTTCAGGCTGTAGCCCTTGCCAATGCGCTCGGTCAATTCAACGGCCGGGATTGTCAGCACGCAGCGCCCGGTATCGGCGTAGAGTTCCAGTGCGTCTGTGGGCAGGGTCAGAGCCGCGCCCACGGCATTGGCAACATCCGCATGCGGCGGCGTTTCCACGGGCAAGTTCAGAGCTTTGGACATGCGCCGGACAACGCAGGCCGCAGGACCGCCCACCAGCCACACGTGCTGCGGGCGCGCCTCGCGCACGGCCTTGAGTGCCGCCAGGGTGTAAATGGGGCGGGCGTTGATGCCATCGGTCAGGGCGCGGGCAGCGGCAGCCACCTGCGCAAGGGCATCGTCTGCGGCCATTTGGGCCAAAGATTCCGGGGACAGACCGTGTTCTGCGGCCAGTGCGGCAATGCCCGCCGTGGATGCGGTCGCATCGCCCGCCACGGCATCCCCGCCATTGATACCCTGCGCGCCAGCCGAGCCAGCGGCAAAATTCAATACGTTCAGAGCATCCAGCAGGGTGGGACGGGAACCGCCAAAGGCCATGGCCGGGCCTTCGCGCAGGGGGCCGACCTGAACCGGGCGCGCAGCACCGGGCGCGGCATCCACCGTAAGCAGCGAATCGCCGCCCACGCCTATGGAAACCGAAGCCAGAGCGCGCACAAGGGTGCGCCGCCCCTTGAGCAGCATACCGTCCCTGTCCACCACCGGGGAGCCGTCCACAAAGAGCGCCATGTCCGTAGTGGTGCCGCCCATGTCGAGCAACAGGGAGCAGCCCTGCCGCATGGCCTTGCTGCCGCCGCACAGGGCGAGCACGCCCATGACGCTGGCCGCAGGGCCGGAAAGTATGGACTGCACAGGCTCCTGGCGCGAAAGCGTCAGTGGCACCGCCCCTCCGTCCGCCTTGAGCAGACGCACGGAAGCTGTAATGCCAGCCTCGGCAAGGGCTGCCTCCACAGCATTCAGAAATTCATTGTGCAGGCGCTGTACGGCGGCGTTGAAATAGGCTGTTGCCATGCGCCGGGGAAAGTTGAGCCGCCCCGAGAGCCTATGCCCCATAGTTATGGACATCAGTGGCGCAGCCGACCGCACGGCCTCGGCCATGGACAGCTCGTGCGCGGCATTGCGCGGCGAAAATTTGCCCACGCAGGCCACGGCGGCAACACCTGCGGCCTCCCATTCCCTGACAGCGGTGGGCAAGGAAGCTGTGCGCAGGGGGCTGACCTCCACGCCCCGGTGATCCAGCCCGCCGGGAACAATACAGACATGCGCGCCCATTGCAAAATGGTGCGGGTCAAGCCCCGGCCCGGCGGAAAGCACCAGCCCCACAGGGTCTGCGCGATCCTGCACCAGGGCGTTGACGGCCAGGGTCGCCCCCAGTGTCACGCGTGAAATAGCGCCAAAATCGCAATCAGGAGCAGCCTTTGCCAGGGCGGCAAGCACCTCGCGCACAGATGCGGGCAGATTGTCGTGACGGGTGCGCGCCTTGGCGCTGGCCACCAACCGGGCGGAGGGCAAAGCCTCCGCACCCAATCCTGCTGCACAAATTTCACCCGGAGCCTGCTCCTCTGCGGCGGCATCGCAGGCAAGCAGCACGGCGTCGGTGTGCGTGCCCCCGGCGTCAATACCCAGCACATATGTTTCGCTCATAATTCCGGCCTCATAATACTTGTTTGCTGGCCCTGAACATACGGCATCGCCCCCCGCAGGGCCAGCCCTTATTATTGGACAGTTTTCAGGCGTCCTTACCCGCCCTGCCCCGCCGCGCATCCCCCTTGCCTGTTCCAGGCGCTCGTTCCATGCGCCCGCAATTGTGGATATTCTTTCTCCCACTGGCGCAATTGCTTGCCATATGCGGTCATTTTCAGTAGATTTTTGCTCTTGCGGCAACCGCCGGGACTGCCCCGGCGCGCCCGCGTCTTATACAGCAGGCTACTGCGGAGGAAAGCCATGCAGAACGCAAAGTTTATCTGGTTTGACGGAAAAATGCTCCCTTCTGAACAAGCACAGGTTCATGTGCTGACCCACGCCTTGCATTACGGCAGCGCCGTATTTGAAGGTATTCGCGCATACGCCTGCGCCGACGGCACTTCTGCCGTATTCCGTCTGGAAGACCACTGCAAGCGCCTAATTAACTCCGCTAAGATTATGCGCCTGGAAGTACCCTTCACGGCTGAACAGCTCGTAGCCGCCTGTATTGAGACCCTCAAGGCCAACAAACTGCCCGAAGGTTACGTGCGCCCCCTTTCTTTTGTGGGCCACGGCGAAATGGGCGTCTACCCCGGCAACAACCCGGTGCAGACCATCATCGCCGCCTGGGCCTGGGGCGCGTACCTTGGCGCAGAAGCTCTTGAAAAGGGCATCCGCGTCAAGACCAGCAGCTTTGCCCGCAGCCATGTGAATACCAGCATGTCCAAGGCCAAGGCCGCCGGCAACTACATCAACTCCATCCTTGCCAAGGTGGAAGCCAAGGAAGACGGCTATGACGAAGCCGTGATGCTCGACACCAATGGCTACGTTTCCGAAGCCACGGGCGAAAACATCTTTATCGTGCGCGACGGCGTGATCAAGACCACGCCCTGGACGTCCATTCTGGGCGGCCTCACGCGCGATTCCGTCATGAAGCTTGCCCGAGACCTCGGCTACACCGTGGAAGAACAGCAGTTCACCCGCGATGAATTCTACATCGCTGACGAAGCGTTCTTTACCGGCACGGCGGCTGAAATCACCCCCATCCGCGAGCTTGACCACCGCCAGATCGGCGTTGGACACGCTGGCCCGGTGACCAAGCATCTGCAGAAAGAATACTTTGCCATCGTCAAGGGCGAAAATCCCAAGTACGAAGGCTGGCTGCACCGCTTTACCATTTAGTGCAGACAAACGGCGGGCTACAATGCCGCCGTTTACAAGATATGCATCCGGCAGTTCCGCCCTCGCGGGGCTGCCGGATGCCAGACAGAAAACAAGCCCGGTCGCGTTGTAATTCGGCGCAGCACGGACACAACAGGTAACAGCCTTTCCTGCGGGTTCGCGCGCAGCGCAATCCGGGACTGCCCGACAGCCCGTTGGTCATCATTCAAAGGCAACGAGCGCCATGAAACATCTTTCCCTCGCCGCACGATACAGGCCGCAAAACTTCGCCCAGGTAGCAGGACAGGACATGGTCAAAGCCGTCCTTTCCCGTGCTGCGGCTGAAGACAGGCCCGCAGCCGCCTATCTTTTGAGCGGCACTCGCGGCGTGGGCAAAACTACCATTGCCCGCATTTTTGCCAAGGCGCTCAACTGTCAGCACGCACCGGGGCCGGAACCGTGCAACCAGTGCGAGCAGTGCCGCAAGATCACCCAGGGCGTACATGTTGACGTGACCGAGATCGACGGCGCTTCCAACAACAGCGTGGAAGACGCCCGCTCCCTGCGCGAAACCATCGGCTACGCGCCCATGGAAGGCCGCTACAAGATTTTCATCATTGACGAAGCCCACATGCTTACCCGCAACGCCTTCAACGCGTTGCTGAAAACGCTGGAAGAGCCGCCGGAACGCGTGGTCTTTATCTTTGCCACCACCGAGGCGCACAAGTTCCCCATCACCATTGTGAGCCGCTGCCAGCATTTTGTGTTTCGCCACCTGAGTGAAGACGCGCTCTTTGCCCACCTCACCGCCGTGCTGCGCAAGGAAAACGCGGCCTTTGAAGAGGGGGCCGTACGGCTTATTGCGCGCAGGGCTGCGGGCAGCGTGCGCGACAGTATGTCGTTGCTGGATCAGACCCTCGCCCTTGGCGGCGAGGAACTCACCGTTGCAGCCACCCGGCAGGTGCTCGGACTCGCAGGGCAGGAACTGTTTGCGGAGCTGTTTACCGCCCTGCAAGGGCAGGATTGCGCGGCAGTGGCAAACCTGTGTGGGCAGATATTGCAGCAAGGCGTGGATATTGGATTTTTCATGCGGGAGCTTGCAGGCAATCTGCGCAACCTTTTTTTACTGCGCCAGAGCGGTCAGGCCATAGTGCCGAGCCTGCGCCTTCCTGCAGACGAGGCAGCCCTGTGGCAGGGCATTGCCCCGCAATTTTCTGCCGCGCATCTGCACGCGGCATGGCAGATGGCCCTTGACGCGCAGCGCGGCATAGTGCAAAGCCCGGAACCAGCAGCCGCGCTTGAACTGCTTTTGCTCAACCTTGCCCTGCTGCCGCAGTTGCTGCCCGTTGGGCAAGCCACGCCCGGCCCCGTTGGGCAGGCTGGTGGAGCCGGACAGGGAACCCAGCAGGCTCATGCCGTGCCCCCCTCTGCGCAGCGTATGGAAAGCAGTGCGGGAATGCCAACCGGAAACGCGCAAATGGCGCAATCCCGCCCCAGGGATGCCGCCACGGTGCAGCACTCCGCCAATGATGCGGACGATACGGAATCTGACGAGCCTGACGCGGCCCAGAATTTTGCAACCCCTACGCACCGCCCCTGGCGGCCCGGTGCGCAAACAGGAGCAGCGCAACCAGACCAGAACAGCCCTGTTTATGGCGGGCCTGACCAGAGTTGCTCAAGCCAGGACGGCTCAAATCTGGGCAGCCCAGGCCAGAAGGCCCCCCGTCAGGAAGATTCTGGCTCCCGAAATTTCGGGCAAGATGATTCTGGACAAAATGGAACTGGTCCCAGAGGTTCTGACCAGCCGGACTCCGGCGCAAGCCTCGCTGGCGGGCAAGGCTTCAACCAAAGCGGCGCGGGTATATCAGGCCAGAGCAAGCAGGAAGGTCAGGCAGCCTGCAACTGGGTGGCATTTTGTGATTTTTGCTCTTCATGGCAAGATGCCGGGCGCGACATGCCGCGCCAGCATTTGCTTCGCAGCGTGAGCGCCACATGGACGGACGGGATTTTACGCCTCTCCCCCAAGGCTGAAACCCAGTTGTTCCAGCTTGAGCGCGGACGCGAGGAGCTGACAGCAGCTCTGACCGCCTACGGCGCAGGGCAGACGCAGCTGGAACTCGTGGCGCCCCGGCCCTATCGCCCAGAGGCGGAACTTATTGAAGAATTCAGCCAGAGGCCCGAGTTGCAGCCCTGCCTTGAAGTGCTGAACGCGCGGGTCAAAGGGTGCCGCCCGGTGGATCAGGACAACCGCTGAGCCCGCTGACAACTGAAAAAAACTTTCCGCGTCCGCCCGGCCCACGCCCCCGGAACCGGAAGTATGCAACAGACGCAAGGAGAAACACATGCGGAACATGAACGACATTCTGCGCCAGGCGCAGGTTATGCAGAACAAGATTGCCAAACTCCAGCAGGAACTGGGCGAGCACAGCTACGAAGCCAGCAGCGGCGGCGGCATGGTCAAGGCCGAAGTTTCCGGCAAGCAGGAACTGCGCAAGCTGGTCATTGATCCCAAGGCCCTTGAAGGCAACGATGTTGAAATGCTCCAGGATCTTATTCTGGCCGCTGTTAATGAAGCCGGTCGCATCGCCCGCGAAACCATGGAGCGCGAAATGAGCTCCATCTCCGGCGGCATCAAGCTGCCCGGCCTTTTCTAGAGCCATGCACGATCGGATTCCCGAACCGCTCAAGGCCCTGGTAGAGCAACTTTCGCGTCTGCCGGGCCTTGGCCCCAAATCCGCCATGCGGGCCGCCATGGCCCTGCTCAAATGGCCGGAAGCCGAAACTCGGCGTCTTGGGCGCGGTATTCACGACCTGCGCGACAATCTGCACCTCTGCTCGCGCTGCGGCGGGCTTTCTTCCACTGACCCATGCGCCGTCTGTTCCGATACGGAGCGCGCCCGCGATACGCTCTGCCTTGTCACGGAATGGGACAGCATGCTCACGCTGGACGAAGGCGGCTTTTATCACGGTCAGTATCTAATTCTGGGCGGTCTGCTCGCTCCTCTTGAGCGCATGGACTCCGACAGCCTCGACATGGACAGGCTTGTGAAACGCCTGGGTGAAGGCGAGGTGCAGGAGCTTATTCTAGCCCTGGGTGCGACGCTTGAGGCTGAGAATACGGCTTCCTTCATCCGGCAGATGGTGCGCAGGCAGTTCCCCGCTGTGCGCGTTTCGCGTCTTGCACAGGGTATCCCCCTTGGGGCCGAAGTAAAATTTATGGACAAAGAAACCCTGCGACAATCCCTGCAATTCCGCCAGGACCTCTCCTGACATCCCACATACCCAACTCAGCGACTCGTCTTTTTTTCACTCCGGTATAAATTTTTCGCTGATTCTGCCGTAAGAAGGGCAACACGGAGACTTTCTGCGTTGCCCTGCAATGCGTTTGTGTTTTGCGCACATTTGCACAATCTCCTTGTTTTTCTGCCTCCCGGCATATATTATTTGATAAACAATATATGCTACGTGTTTTGCCAAAGACATATGCATCGTAAAAACTTTCAGGAATCTCAGTGGGATGGTTTCTGTTTGCGCGTTGCATTTCTTTGCACTGGCCAACTGACAGCGCCCGGGCCAAATGGCGTTTGCCAGCAAATCAAAGGCGCAGGATGAGGTTCCATTCCATGAACATGACTTTGGCTTATCGCATCATCTTTGTTTTTGTCGCAGGTCTCGTGCTGGCCTGTATGGCCATGCTCATCGGTTTTAATATGGTTCTGGGCGATGCCCTGTCCGGCACTGCCGCCCTGAAAGCCCTGCTTATTGGCGGCGGCTTTACACTCCTGCTATCCGTTGCTGGCTCTTTTTTTATCTGCAACAGGCTCTGCCCCATCCGTAAAATTGTGCTCTACGCCAAAGCCATTGCCGCTGGCGATGAAAAAGCAAAGCTGGACATAGACCGCTCCGACTGCCTGGGCCACATGGCCACGGCCCTGCAAGAAATGGTTGCCAAGCTCGAAGGCCAGGCCCACTGGTATGAGAGCATACTCAATACCCTGCCCCTTTCCATTTCGGTAACAGATAACGACATGGTCTGGACATTCTGCAACAAGGTCGCGCTCGAGAGCATGAATAAATCCTGTCAGGGCGATGTGGTGGGCAAGCACTGCTCGGAAAAGCAGGGCAACATCTGCAACACGCCGCAGTGCGGCATTGAGCAGCTGCGCCTGGGCAACAAGCAGGTTCTCAATGAAATGCCCAATGGCAAAACCATGAAGATCATGCTCGACTTTTTGCAGGACCGACGCGGCAACGTGGTGGGCCATGTGGAAATTGGCGAGGACATCACCGAACGCATCGCTCTTGAAAAGAAAGCTGATCAAGCCGCGCACAAGGCCCGCATGGAAACAGTGAACCAGCTTGAGGGTGTTGTGGAAACATTGCAGCATGCCGCCAACACTCTCGACAAATCACTCAACGATGTGCGCGACAAGTCCGGCACGGTGGCCGACCGCATGGCAGAAACCGCCACTGCCATGGACGAAATGAACTCCACCGTGCTTGAAGTGGCCCACAACGCAGACGGCGCTGCCGATGCGGCCAATTCCGTGCAGGGACACGCCCAGGAAGGCGCGGACATTGTGCTGCGCACCATCAAGAATATGCAGGAAGTGCAGGGCAAGGCCTCTGGCCTCAAGGGCGAGATGAGCACGCTGGACAAACAGGCAAGGGACATTGGCGCAGTGCTGACGCTTATCCGCGATATTGCCGACCAGACAAACCTGCTTGCCCTTAACGCCGCTATTGAAGCAGCCCGCGCTGGCGATGCTGGTCGTGGCTTTGCAGTGGTGGCGGACGAAGTGCGCAAACTGGCCGAAAAAACCATGAGCGCCACCAGCGAGGTGGAAAAAGCCATTGCCGCCATTCAGGAAGGCACCAGCAAAAGCGCCACCACAGTGGATCACACTGTCAATTCCATTGAAGAAGTGAGCCATATGGCGCAGGAATCGGGCCACTCGCTTGATCTTATCTCAAACCTTGCCGGCGATTCCAGCAGCCGGGTTTCCGCCATTGCCACGGCAGCCACCCAGCAGTCGGCTGCCTCGGAAGAAATCAACCGCAATATTGCCGAGGTCAACACGCTGAGCGCCCGGATAGCCGAGGCCACCAATGCCGCCGCCAGTCAGGTGCGTGATCTTGCTGCTCAGGTCAATATTGTAACGGGCATCCTTGACGACATACGCAAGGACGACAAAAAACATGCAGCCAAGGCGTAATCCATAAAATTACCGGGCACCAGAGCCTGACATAATTCAACCGCCGGAGTACGCTTCCGGCGGCTTTTTTTTATGCTGCTCGCGGGAAAAAACGTCAGGGTTACGCTTGCAACCCACCACTTGCGCAAGTTTTTTGATTTTTTTTGCCCAACCGCTCTGGACGATAACGGAGAAGGACTTACATATTGTTCGCGCCCAACCAATGGCGCTGATTTTCCCGCGCTCGCCGCCGTTTGCGCACTCCCTGAGGCCCCTCGGAGGTGGTAGCGCGAAGCGCACAGAGAAGTTTTCCTGAGGAGGATTCAGATATGTCCAAGATCATAGGCATCGACCTGGGTACCACGAACTCCTGCGTCTACGTCATGGAGGGCAAGGACCCCAAGTGCATCACCAATCCCGAAGGTGGCCGTACCACTCCTTCCGTGGTCGCCTTTACAGATAAGGAACGTCTGGTTGGCGATATCGCCAAGCGCCAGGCCGTCACCAATCCCAAGCGTACGGTTTTTGCCATCAAGCGCCTCATGGGCCGTAAATTTGAAAGCCCTGAAGTTGGCCGCTGGAAAGAGCATTCGCCCTACGCCATCGTCAAGGCTGCCAATGATGACGCTGGCGTGGAAGTGGATGGCCGCACCTACAGCGCGCCTGAAGTTTCGGCCATGATTCTGGCCAAGCTGAAGGCCGATGCGGAAGCATACCTTGGCGAAACCGTTACCGAAGCGGTTATCACCGTGCCCGCCTACTTTAACGACGCCCAGCGTCAGGCCACCAAGGACGCGGGCCGCATCGCCGGTCTTGACGTCAAGCGTATCATCAACGAGCCCACTGCGGCCTCGCTGGCGTACGGCGCTGACAAAAAGGCCAACGAAAAGATCGCGGTGTTCGACCTCGGCGGCGGCACCTTTGATATTTCCATCCTTGAAGTTGGCGACAACGTTGTGGAAGTGCGCGCCACCAATGGCGACACCTTCCTCGGCGGCGAAGACTTTGACCAGCGCGTCATCAACTTCCTGGTGGAAGAGTTCAAGCGCGAAAACGGCATTGACCTTGCCAAGGACAGCATGGCCCTCCAGCGCCTGAAAGAAGCCGCTGAAAAGGCCAAGAAAGACCTTTCCACCTCCATGGAGGCCGAGGTCAACCTGCCCTTTATCACTGCCGACCAGAACGGCCCCAAGCACATGCTCATCAAGATTGGCCGCGCCAAGCTTGAATCGCTGGTCAGCGACCTTGTTGACCGCACCATTGAGCCTTGCAAAAAGGCCCTGGCAGACGCTGGCATGAGCGCCTCGCAGATTGATGAAGTCATTCTTGTGGGCGGCATGACCCGTATGCCTCTGGTGCAGAGCGTGGTGGGCAAGTTCTTTGGCAAGGAGCCCAACCGCTCCGTGAACCCGGACGAAGTTGTGGCCATGGGCGCTGCCATTCAGGGCGGCATCCTCACCGGCGACGTCAAGGACGTGCTGCTGCTCGACGTGACCCCGCTTTCCCTTGGTATCGAAACCATGGGCGGCGTGTTCACCAAGCTGATCGACCGCAACACCACCATCCCGACGCGTAAAAGCCAGGTGTTCACCACTGCGTCCGACAACCAGCCCTCGGTGTCCATCCACGTGCTTCAGGGCGAGCGCCCCATGGCGCCCGACAACATGACCCTGGCCCGTTTTGACCTGGCTGGAATTCCCCCGGCGCCCCGTGGCGTGCCGCAGATCGAGGTGTCTTTTGACATCGACGCCAACGGCATCGTGAACGTGTCCGCCAAGGACATGGGCACCGGCAAGGAACAGTCCATCAAGATCACGGCTTCTTCCGGCCTGTCGGAAGACGACATCCAGCGTCTGGTGCGCGAGGCTGAAACCCACGCCACGGACGACAAGAAGAAGCAGGAACTGATTGAAGCGCGCAACCACGCCGACAGCCTGATCTATGGCACGGAGAAATCCCTGACCGATCTGGGCGACAAGGCAGATGCCGCGCTCAAGAGCGACATTGACGGCAAAATCGCCGCTCTGCGCAAGCTCATGGAAGGCGAAGACGCCGCAGCTATCAAGGCTGCCACCGACGACCTCGCCAAGACCTCACACAAGCTTGCCGAACAGCTCTATCAGCAGCAGGCCCAGCAGACTGGCGGTCAGCCCGGCGCAGAGGCCGGAGCAGCAGGCGCAGGCCAGCAGCACGGCAATGCGGGCGATGATGTTGTGGACGCAGACTACACTGAAGTGAAGAAATAAGGGCAAGGGCAGCTCGGCGGCACACGCCCCGAACTTGCAACCACGCCTACCCTGTACTAAAAAGGTCTGGTTCCCTGAACCAGACCTTTTTTTGCGGCCCGCGTACGGCGGGCCTGCCGGTACTACAACCAGGATACCGTCATGAATTTTTGCCGCTCTTTCGCCGCGCTGGCCCGCAATGTTTCGCTGCTGGCGCTTCTTGGCTGTCTTGCCGCGTGTCAGATGCCCTTTGGCCTTGGTCAAAGAGCGCCCGAGCCAAAACCCCAACCGGTTGCCCCCGCTCCCGCCACTGGCCCTTGCGTGGTGCTGGCCCTGCCGTCTTCCGGCACGTATGCCCCCATTGCGAGCAAGGTACGCCACGGTGCGCAGATGGCCCAGAACGAGCTTGCCGCCAGCGGCGTCAAGATGCGCCTTGAAACAGTCAATACCGAAGCTGCCGACTGGTTGCAGCGTCTGGACGCGCTGCCCCCGGCCTGCGCTGTTGTGGGCGGCCCCCTGCAAGCGCGCAACTACGCTCAGGCCCGCGAGCATGGTCAGCTCGAAAAAAGAGCCTTCTTCACCTTTGTGCCTTCACTTGAACAGGGTGACGAAGGCGCGCGCG
Organism: Desulfovibrio faecalis; assembly: GCF_053570625.1. Lineage (NCBI taxonomy): Bacteria > Pseudomonadati > Thermodesulfobacteriota > Desulfovibrionia > Desulfovibrionales > Desulfovibrionaceae > Desulfovibrio > Desulfovibrio faecalis. The sequence continues at coordinate 923,529 of NZ_JBRBQR010000001.1, read as the reverse complement.
CCTGGCGCTTCTTCCCCAGCCCGCAAGACCAGATCGACACGCTCATCAATTTTGCCAGCACTGGCCTGAACATCCGCACCTACGGGGCCTTCTATCCTACTGATGCCTACGGCGTGCGTATGACCGGCCTCATGGAGCAGAGCCTTGCCAGCCACAACATGCTGTTGCAAAAGGCCTCATATAACCCCGCCGACTCCACCTCGTGGAGCAATGCCGTGGCTCCGCTCATTAATGCCCAGACGCCGCAGGGCAGCAAAACCCCAGTGCCGCAGACTTCCTTTGAAGCCCTGTTTCTGCCAGATTCGTGGAAGAGCATGGAAATGCTGACCACAAGCCTGCTCTATAACGGCGAGGATCGGCTGGTGCTCCTGGGCACCACGCTTTGGGAGCAGAGCCTCTCCGGCAAAACGATTGCCAATGCCGACAAGTTCGCTCTGGCGGTCTTTCCCGGCGCATGGAACCAGCCGCAGGCCCCCCGCGCCCTTCAGGCACCCGGCACGGACTTCTGGAACGCCCTGGGCTACGACTTTGTGCGCTTTGCCGTGTCCATGGGGCTTGATTCGCGCCTGACAACACCGCAGGTCACGGCCCGCGCGCAGCGCGCCTCCAAGATGATCTGGGGCATGGCCCCCATTTCGTGGGACAACGCGGGCGTTGCCCACCAGAAGCTCTTTTTGTTCGGCGTTTCACCCACTGGCATGACGCCCGTGGATGTGGAAACCTTCCAGCAAACCCGCGCTCGCGTATTGCAGCAGGCGGCTCTGCGTATGCAGGGTCTGCCCCCCGTGGACGCCACCGGCGCCCCCCTTGCGGCTCCTGCCGCAGGTGCGGAAGCCGCCCCGGCAGTGCAGACAGGTCAGACGCCGCCGTCTGCGCCTATCATGAGCAACACGCCGCGCCCCTCGTATAAACTCAGCCTGCCCGCTGCGCGCTGATCGCGCCCGCAGGCATTGCCTTTAAAGGACGACACATGGCAGACAACAAAACCATCAGTCTGGAAGAAGTGGCCCACATGGCTACACTTTCCCGGTTGAGCGTCAGCGAAGAAGAACAGACCCTGTTTGCCCGCCAGATGGGCGATATTCTGGCCTATATGGACGTGCTTGCGCGCGTGGACACCAACGATGTGGAGCCTCTGTACAGCCCGGCCCAGCACCCCGGCCCCCTGCGGGACGATGTGTCGGCCCGGCGGCGTGAGCGTAGCGAAGTACTCGCCAACGCGCCCGAGGCTGATGGTGAATATTTCATCGTGCCCCGCATCGTCTAGCGCAGTTCCAGAGCAATATTGCTCTGGTCCGGCCCTGTGCAGCAGCCCGGCAATCACCCGCGCTGAAGCATCCCGCACAACAACGCACATATTGCGCAAACCGCAGTGCAGAACATATTTGAGAACGCCATGACAGAAATTTGTTCCCTCTCGCTTACCCAAGCGGCTCAGGCCCTGCAAAAAAAGGAACTGAGCGCAGTTGACGCCGTTACGGCCTGCCTTGCGCGCATGGATGCCACCGAGCCGCGCATCGCGGCCATGCTGACCGTGGACAGGGAAGGGGCGCTTGCCGCTGCCGCTGCTCTGGACAAGGAAGGTCCCAATCCGGCAAAACCCCTGTGGGGTGTGCCGGTAACGGTCAAGGACGCCCTCTCCACCAAGGGGCTGCGCACCACCGCCGGATCGCGTATTCTCGAAAATTACACGCCCTTTTATGATGCCTTTGCCGTGCAGCAGCTACGCGAGGCCGGAGCCGTCATTCTGGGCAAGAACAACATGGACGAATTCGCCATGGGTTCCACCACGGAAAATTCCTCCTACCAGACCACCCGCAACCCGCGCGATGTCAACCGCGTTCCCGGCGGCTCCAGCGGCGGCTCTGCCGCGTCCGTCACTGCCGGGCAATGCTTTGCGTCGCTGGGTACGGACACCGGCGGCTCCATCCGTCAGCCCGCCTCCTTGTGCGGTTGCGTCGGCCTCAAGCCTACCTATGGCCGCGTGTCGCGCTACGGCGTTATCGCCTACGGCTCGTCACTGGATCAGGTGGGCCCGCTGACCCGCAGCGTGGAAGACTGCGCCCGCGTACTCGGCGTTATTGCCGGGCATGACCAGCGTGACGGCACCTGCGCTCCTCGCCCGGTGGACAACTATGTGACGGCACTGAACAGCAAGCCCCTCAAGGGCTCGCGGCTGGGCATACCCAAGGAATTTTTTGGCGAAGGGCTGGCCCCTGAAGTACGCGCCGTATGCCAGAACGCCATGAACATTGCTCAGGCCCAGGGTGCGGAACTGGTGGAAGTAAGCCTGCCCCACACCGATGCGGCCATCGCCACCTACTATATCATCGCCATGGCCGAGGCCAGTTCCAACCTCGCCCGCTTTGATGGCGTTCGCTATGGCCGCCGCGCAACGGATATCAAGAATCTTGAAGACCTGTATGTGCGCTCGCGCACCGAGGGCTGCGGGCAGGAAGTCAAGCGGCGCATCATGCTGGGAGCCTACGTACTTTCCTCCGGCTATTACGATGCGTACTACCGCAAGGCCGCTCAGGTGCGCCGCCTCATCCGCGATGAATACCTCGCCGCCCTTGATACATGCGATGCCCTGTGGGCTCCGGTTTCGCCCGTTCCTGCGTGGAATGTGGGCAGTCTGACCGCCGATCCGCTCCAGATGTACCTCATGGATGCCTACACGCTTTCGCTGAACCTTGCCGGGCTGCCCGGGCTTTCCATGCCCGTAGGTGTTGGCGCCGAAAGCGGGCTGCCCGTGGGTATGCAGCTTTTTGGCAAGGCCTTTGCCGAGGGCGAGTTGCTTTCTCTTGGCTATGCCTTGGAGCAGGTTTTGCCGGGAGTTGGAGCGGCGAAGTTGTAGATTGGGGTTGCAGATTCTTTCTGAATAACGCAGGGGGCAGGCCGAGAGGTTTGCTCCCTTTTTTGTGGTCGGCATTGCTGCCCTGCGGGCGCTTGGTTTCGCCCTCCGGCGAAGTTTGGGACGCCTGCGCGGCGTGCGGCAAGGTGGGGCCGGTTATGGGGCTACGCCCCCTTCTCGGCCCCCCTTGCATCCCCCCCGAAGCACCCCCTAAGAGGGGCTGTCAGCTTCCTAAGCGTGGCGAGGGCAACGCGTCTCCTGCTGCGGGAGCTTCCCTCACTCGCTACGCTCGCTCAGGTGATCTCCCTCCGCGACGCGTAAATGCCAGAGTTCGCTTTCGCTTTGAATCGGACTCCGTTTCAGCCCGATACCTCTAATAATTTTCATGGTTGAAAGTAAGGCTTTGTGGCGTCAGCCTTGGCAATGAAAATTGTTCTACCTTCAAAATACCAAAGCAAAACTCTGCTTGCATGATTCCGTGTGCGCTACCCACTCTTATTCAGTCCAACATAAGCAGATAACTTGTGGGTCAAAAGTTTCAGCCGCCATAAGGAACTGGTTGTGGCGTTGCCTTCCTTAAACTCGCCGGAGCGGATGCGAAGGCGATGGCTGGTGTTGGGCGAATTTGCAAAATACGCGTTTTGCTGCCTGAAAAGGAAGCGCCGGGATTTTGAGCGCAGCGTACTCATGTACGTGAGCATCAAAATCCCGGCGCTGACGCATTCAGGGTGCAAAAGTCGGGTTTGCGTAAATGCGCTCGACAGGCTCTACCCAAACCCCAATCAAAAATTTTTCTCTACTTTCGGCCCTTCACACCAAAACGGATGCAATCCGTGGGGCAACTCTCCGCGCAATCACCGCAATTGGTGCAATTCTCCTCGCCCGGCCTCGTCCGCATAACGCAAACCCGCCTGCACTTGTCGCAATCATTGCACTGCTCCGTTCTGTAAAAACGGAACGGCGCAAACTTGCGCGCAACCTCCAGCGCCGCGCCAAAAGGACAGACAAACCGACACCAGCACATCAGCACCACCAGCCCCAACGCCAGCCCGCCCAAGGTGATAAGCAAACGCAAATCCCACATGGGGAAAGCATGCTTCCACGTAAGCCATGCCGAAGGCCAAAATTCCCCCACACGAATAGGAACGTCCACGCGCGGCTGCCCCAGAACAAACCATGCTGTCAGCCCCGCCGCCAGCACCAGATACCGGGCCCAGCGAAAGTTCGCCACGCCCACAGGGTTGGGGCCAAAGCGGAAAGGATTGAGCGCGAGCACCCGGTTCACAAGCTGCCCTGGGCACAGCCAGCCGCAAAATGCCTTGCCAAACAGGGCCGCCACTGCCAGCCATACGCCCCAGAATCCCCAAAACATTCGCGCAGCCTGACCGGGACAGGTAATGACCGGACAGTTCTGGCAGCTCACAAAGGGCACAACAAAGGGGCAACGGAACACGCCAAACAAGGCCCACTCGCCCAGAAACAGCGTGGAGGCAAACAATACCGCTCGATTACACCACTGGAGCGCCCTCAAGCGCAGGCTGGGGCGGGCGACAATTTCATGCAACATCCTTCACCCCCAGCTTTTCCACAAGTTCCATGCCCTTGGGCGAAATGGCGGGAATAAAGCCCGCCACTTCAAAAAAGGCCTGTCCCTGCGCACTGGTAATCCAGTCCATATAGGCTGCGGCCTTTGCCGGGTCAGAGGCGTTGGCCATCATGCCCACGGTAAAGGTCAACGGCCCGGCGGGAAAAAACCGTTCGGGAATTTCCACCAAGTCCAGCCGATCAGCAAACCGCGTCATGCGGGTGATGCGCCGCTCCACGATCATGGCGTCAGCCTTGCCCTCGGCAACGCTTTCTACAGAACGCTGTACACAACTGCCCTGCTCGGGCACGTTGGCAAGCACCTTGGGCGTGATGTCCGCAGCCTTGAGGATGCCCATAACCGCCTGTCCACCAGGAGCGGAAGCATCCCGCGCCATGGAAACCCGCACACCGGGGCGGGTCAGATCTTCAATATCGTTGATTTTGGCGGGATTTCCCTTGGGAACCGCAATGACATAACTGGTAAAACACAAGGGCCTGAAATTGACCATCTTGCCAGCCTTGCGCAGATTCTGGGCCAGAGCCAGGACGCGCCCGGCGAAGACCTCGGTCTGCCCGCCGCCAGTCAGCAGGGATTTGCCCAAGGCCGCTGCAAAGGCCCCGGTGTAGACAACTTTGACGCCCGAGTGCTGCTGATAGGCCTCATGGGCAGGCATCATGGCCTCGGCAAGGCCGCCGCACGACCATACCTGCAAGGTTCCGCCCTCCGCCGCATTGGCGGTTTGCGGCGTCAGCATGGCAGCGCCCGCTGCCCCCAGCGCCAGCGATTTGAGAAAATTGCGCCGTCCTTTTTCGGTAGTTTCCATATGCCTCTCCACAAAGAATAGTGATCCAGCAAAAGCGCAAAGCGCGCATTCAACCCTTAAAAATAAAAAACGGTTCCGCATTCTGGATGCGAAACCTGTATTGTGAGGGGGAGCGCCTGAGCTTGATTGATCGGGGAGGGGGAATCAGCGGAAAGCCCGACCAGCGGCACGTAGCGAGACAACCTGCCCCACAGCGTCCGCACGTCAGGTCATGCCCGCGCCCCTGACTGCAAACATGCTTGCAGTCAGCAGCAACGGAAATGTCGCGCTGATGTCAGAGAAATTACGGCAAGCAGCGCCACGCAGACCAGCATGCCGGGGCATGCGGTGCGCGCAGATCGTAGGCCTGCCAGAAATTTTGTGATGCGTGCGCATGGTGCCGCATTTTCCCCATTGCTTGCGTACGCCGCCGCAAACCGTTTATAGATGCGCGCGCCGGGTTCATGATGCAAAAATGAACAATCGGAAATGGTGGGGCCTACTCCAGAATATAGCGCATGGGGTCAACCGGCACACCGTTAAGGCGCACCTCGTAGTGCAGGTGCGGCCCGGTGGTGCGGCCACTCATGCCCACATAGCCCACAATTTCGCCGCGCTTGACCCACTGGCCTTCCTGCACGGCGCAACGCTGCATGTGACCGTATTTGGTGACAATGCCGCTGCCGTGGTTGATCTCAACACTGAAACCGTACGCGCCATCGCGCCCCGAGAGGGTCACCATGCCCTGGGCTGGAGCCATGATGGGCGTGCCGATGCGGTTGGTGATGTCCAGGCCCTTGTGGAACTGTCCCCGCCCACCAAAGGGTGCGGAACGCCAGCCAAAACTGGAAGAAACAAAACCCACCACAGGCCAGATGGTCGGCATGGAAGAAAGGGCATCGCGGTTTTCGCGCAGGGCCAGCAGCAAGTCCTGCTGGCGCACTTCTTCAAGTCGCACGGATTCAGAGAGCCGGGTAAGGAATTCAAGCATCTTGCGGGCGGCAAGTTCCTGCCGGTGCAAGGGCAGATAGGTACGCGAAAAATCCCCCGGCCTGTCGCCGATGGAACCGGCCTCCGTGGGATCTTTCTCCATATTCATCATGATGCGCAGCTTGGAGTCGAAGCTCTGCACCCGCTCCAGATCACGCCCCACAACAGAAATACGCTCAACCAGATTCACAAGCTGGCGGCGCTGTTCTTCAATGGTTTTGTCTGCATTGCGCAGGTCGTCGCCCAAGTGCCGGGTTTCAAGCCAACTGCGCAGCAGCCAGACATTGCAGACCACAAGGGCCAGCACCAGCACGCAGGCAATAAAGCCAAACCAGCCGCGCATGCGCAGGTTGCGGCTGCCGCTACGACCTTCAGTGAAGATGACTATGTGATATTTGCCGAACAGCATTGGGCTAACACTCTAGAGCCGGGATGCGGCCTGTGTCAATCCGCACCGCCGTCACGCGATTCTGCGTCTGGCAGGGGCTGCTCATCACCCAAGCCCGCAACCGCGCTGTTCTTTTCAAGCTGCCAGCGGGTCAGACCATTAAAAATACATCGGCGCGAATCTTTGGATACCCCATACAGGTGTTGCAGTGTTTCCCCCATGGAACTGCGGGCGGTATTGCCTGCCGAGGGGCAGGCATTGGCCCAGATGGGCAGTTCCCACTGTTTGGCGGCCTTGAGGATAAACTTTTTTTCCACCAACAGCAGAGGGCGTATCAGTTGCAGGCCGCCGCCAAAAAACGACTCATTCATGCTCATGCCGTCCACACGCCCATTGCGGCTCAGATTCATGAAGAACGTCTGCACCAAATCGTCCGCATTGTGGCCAAGGGCAAGGTGGGTCACGCCATACTGGGCGCACAGCTCAAACAGGCGCTTGCGCCGCAGCCAGGAACAGCGAAAACAGGCCGACCTGCGCAGATTTTTTTCTGAATGCGCGTCCGGGCCGTAGGTTGTCATTTCTATGTGACCGGGTATGCCCCGCTTGGCCAGCCAGGGCAAAAGAGCCGCATGGCTCTGCTCGTCAAAGCCGGGGTTGAGGTGGATCGCCATTATTTCAAAGTGAAAAGGTACGATTCCTTGGCGAATTTTAAGACTTTGCAGCAGCACAAAGCTGTCTACGCCGCCAGAAACGGCAACAGCCACACGGCATCCAGGCCACAGCATGCCTGTTTTCTGCATGGCCTTGCCCGCGCTCTTAACACAGGTTTCCTGCGCGAATGATCTTTTTTCTCTGCTCATAATTTTCCCGTAAACGTGTTGCCGGCAAAACCGTTAAATTGGGGGGTGCCTGCTGTTCCGCGCTGGCTGCCGTTTCAGCAGCCCTATTGACAGCACAGCGGACGACATATATCAATTCTTATTTCAGCAGGGGAATCCTGCGCCAAGGCGTATGCACACGCCCGGCCTTTACAAATGGTCGGGCGGTATTATTTATCAACCGGGTTGCCCGTGGCGGCCCGGAATGCGGCGTTTAAGCCGCGTACTTACGGAGGCAGCATGGCCCGTATTACCGTGGAAGATTGTCAGCAGCGCGTGGACAACCGTTTTCTGCTGGTGCAGATGGCTATCAAGCGTGTGCACCAGTACCGCGAAGGCTATGAACCGCTGGTAGAATCCCGCAACAAAGAGGCCGTAACCGCCCTGCGCGAAATTGCCGCCGGAAAGGTTCTGCCTGATGACGACAGTCTTTACAACCCCCTGCCCGGCCATAACGCGGCCGCCGCAGAGGAGTAGCCTTTTGGGGACAAATTGTCCGCGCGGCGGCTTCCCCAGGGGAGCCGCCGCGTTTATGTACAACCTTTAGCACAGGCGCACAAGCCGCACAGTGACCGGAACTACGATGGAGCTCGATTACTACGAAGTGCTGGGCGTAAGCCGCAGCGCCGAAGATGACGAAATAAAACGGGCCTACCGTAAGCTGGCCTTGAAGTATCACCCTGACCACAACCCCGACAATGCCGAGGCCGAGCAAAAGTTCAAGGAAGCCGCCGAAGCGTATGACGTGCTGCGCGACCCTGAAAAACGAGCGCGCTATGACCGTTTTGGGCGCGCTGGCGTTCAGGGCGGCGCGGGCGGTTTTGGCAGCAACGATGATATCTTTGCGCATTTCAGCGATATCTTCGGCGATCTTTTTGGCTTTTCTACCGCTACGCGCGGCCCCAGGCCCATGGCCGGGGCTGACCTGCGCTACAACCTGACCATCACCTTTGCCCAGGCCGCCAAGGGCGACGAGATCAGCATCTCCCTGCCCAAGCATGTTACCTGCTCCGAATGCAACGGTAGCGGCGCAGCCCCCGGCAGTAAGGCGGAAACATGCCGCCAGTGCGGCGGCAGCGGTCAGGTACGCCGCTCACAAGGATTTTTCCAGATATCCATGCCCTGCCCTTCCTGTCAGGGTTCGGGCCGAGTCATCACCAAGCCCTGCCCCAAGTGCAAGGGCGAAGGCATCACCACAGACACCCGTGAACTTGTGGTGCGCGTACCTGCCGGTGTTGACAGCGGTACCCGCCTGCGCGTGCGCGGCGAGGGTGAACCCGGCGTTCACGGCGGCCCGGCTGGCGACCTCTATGTTGTGCTCACCGTTGAGCAGGACAAGCGCTGGCAGCGCCAGGGACAAGACCTCATTTACTCCCTTGAGATCAGCTTTGTGCAGGCGGCCCTTGGTCATCGGGCAGAAGTCCCCGGCATTGACGGCAACCTGCCGCTGGAAATCCCCAAGGGCATTCAGAGCGGCACCCTGCTGCGAATTTCTGGAGAGGGCATGCCCTACCCCGGGCGCCGTTCGCGCGGCGATCTGCTGGTAGAGGTTAAAGTGCTTACGCCCACCCGCCTTTCTGCCAAGCAGGAGGAACTGCTGCGCGAATTTGAGGCAGCGGCGGAAAAAAGCCCCCTGGAAAAGGTCAAAAAGGCCGCAAAAAAAATCAGCAAGGCCATGGGCATCGACTAAACATTCCTCTCAGTATCACGAGCGTAAAAAAGCCGGGTTTGCACCCGGCTTTTTGCATTTGTGGCGGAGAACTCGAGCCTTCAGGCGGCTGTTCCCCAGCTGGAAACAATAATGCCCATACCCACCAGGGCCACAGCGCCACCCAAGACATCCGTGCTGGCCAGCGGTACACCGTCAATCAGGCGTAGCCACAAGACGGCCGTGACCACATATACGCAGCCATAGGCGGCATAGACCCTGCCACTGGCTGCTGGGTGCAGGGTCAGCAACCAGGCAAACACCGCAAGACTCAGGCAGGCGGGCGCCAACAGCCAAGCAGAGCCCCCTTTGCGCAGCCACAGCCAGGGCAGGTAGCACCCTGTTATCTCTGCCAGAGCCGTGGACACAAAAAGCGCGAACGTCTTGATCATCAATGTACTATTCCTCTGATGGTCGTGAGCAAAATGGTCCGCAGTGCAATTTTGAGTGCTTCGTTTACTGCCAATATCCCGGTAATCACTGTAAGTCTGGCAAGTACCGTCTGCGAAGCAAAATAGCAAATACCGCACCGATGTTTGCACAACAACACAACGGTCATAACTGCCCCACACGCTTACGCAAGGCTGGGGCTTTTGGGAGGAAGGTGAGGCTTATGCTCTGGCGGGAAAAACATTTTGGCCCGGCGGCATCTGTGGTATGCCGCCGGGCCAACATTGTCCTGTTTACCGCTCCGCCAGGCGAGGAGAGAACGGCACGGACGCAGAGGCAGGCAAAACTGTTCCGTTAAGGGGTACGGGTTCGCAGAAGGGGTCTGCGGATTTTGCCGAGGGTTGCCATCTGTAAATTCTACAGCCGGTTATGAGGCCGATCAATTAATGATTCCCAAACAAACAAGTTCCTTTCTTGACTGTTTGTGCGCTCAATCTAGCACCTTGTCAAAAAGCATGCAAGTTATTTATTTCACCACCACTGTTTTTTCCACTAACAAGTTCCGCGCAACAGCGCAACGCCAAACTCTTTAAATACAAAATGTTACAAAATTACTTCGTCTGGCAGCAGGCAAAGCCTGTGAACAAAGCGCCAGCGCGTCCGAACCGAACTCCACACGAAAAACCCGGCTGTTTCTCATCAGCCGGGTCAATGTAGCATCAAAAAGTAACGAGCTATTCCGTGGGTGTGGCCTTGGCGCAGCAACATTCCTGAGAGTTGGCACCATCAGCAGGCGTAGTTTCTGCACCCTGAGCTTCTTCCACAGGTTTGAGCGAGTGCAGGTTCACCTGCTGCAAACCCTCGCCGCACTGTGGCACCTGCAACCCCACTCGGGCCTCATAGTTGATAACAATGGGGCCGGTGAGATTAAGCGCGGCCTGTTCGGGCGCGCCCGCAGGAATGGAAACCGTCACCAGTACGGCGGCCTGCTCAAGACTCTCTATATGGAGCAATTGCCTTTCGGCATCTCCCACCTGGGGTGCGTAGGATTTGTCAAAAAAACTGTATGGATCGGCCACCAGCAGGCCCACTACCGGGGTATGCACGCTCTGCAAGATAAGCAAGGGCGCTTCAGGTCGGATCTGAAGCAGGATAAAATCCCGCTCGTTTTCAAACCCGGCCAGCCCACGGGGAAAGTGCACAACCTTATCCGTATCGATACAACGGCGTCCAAGACGGGTGTCGATTTCTATTTCTTTGTTTCGTGCCATAGTTCAGCAGCCACCATGAGGTCGTTATTACTGGTTTCAAGGGCGCGCCGGTTTTCTTCAACAACCCGCTTGTACACTTCTTCGCGGTATACCGTGGTGTCATCGGGTACTTCCAGGCCCAGTTTGACCTGCTTCCCCTGCATGCCCAGGATAGTTATGCGTATATTCTCGCCCAGATATAGGCTTTCTCCCGGGCGTCGCGTCAATATGAGCATAGGTGCTTCCGTTAATTATATCGTTGCATGAAACGCTCCCAGGCAGCGTTTGTTATCTGCCCGGCATCAGGCGGCAAAATCCGCCGCTACTCGGCATCAGAGATAACTGGCCAGGCTCATCTGCATTATCTTTGAAGAAGACTGAAGCACTGTCTGATACGTCAACTGTTGCCGGGTCAGCTTTGTCAGCAACTCGGTCAGGTCTATGTCTTCAGTATAGCTCAATCGTTCCTGCTGGTCCAGCTTTTGAAAGCTGAGCACATCGCTGGCAGTGGACACCCGGTTTTCAAGCCCGCCGATGCGTGCTGTCTGGGTGAGCACATTCTGCTGCACGGTGGCAATTTTTGCGAGCGTCTGCTGGCAGCCTTCCTGATTGTTATTTTCGCAATAGCTGACGAATTCGCCCACCATGTCAAACAGGTTTGTCGCACCCGGCAGGGCTGGCTTGCCTTCGTAGTATCCGCCAAAGATATCCTTGCCCACGTTGTTTACCGAAATATATGAATCCTTCATTATTTCCAGATTCAGATCAGCGCGGTCCGGATGTACAAGAAACTGTGTGCCTGCGTTTACAGTGTAGCCGGTGACGCTTCCGGCGTCCAAATCCAAATATCCACTTGGCATGAGCAGTCGAAGCTTGTTTGAACCATCAGTGGTGGCAGTTGCCGCAATCCAGGTTGATCCGCTGTCGGTGCTGTACGAATAGTTGACCGTGCTGCCAGACGAGGAAAGATCGGCGTTGTTGTCCATGCGCAACAACACGTTGCCCCCAAACGCGCCAGCGGCAGAAGTGAGAAGGCCTGACGGCCCGCCCATGGTAGTGACTTTCGGAGGGGGATCATTGTCGTCGCCCTGATAGACGGCTGTAGGCCGGATATATACCAGCGTACCGTTCTTTGAACCTGCCCCGGCGCTCGTGTCGGCTGCGGTAACAGCCATATCGTTCTTCATGGTGACGGTTACGCCGTTGGCAGTCAGTGTTCTGCCAGCCGTAGTGCCAGGGGTCCAGGTGGTACCACCATCATTTGACCAGCGAAAGCTCTGCGCCCCGCCATCCAGAGTTCCAGTTGTGGTAAACTGGATCATCATGGATTTGCTGGACGCGCCCTGGATCGTATATTCCCCGGCCTGAATGGCCGTATCCCAGTTGGTGTCGGCACTGGTCAGGGCCAACCCCTCCTCAAAGGCGTTGCTGTCGTAGCGCTGACCGGCAAAAATGCTGTTGCCCTCGTACTGGGTGTTGGAAAGGTTGAGCATCTCGCCAAATATCTGTCGGGCCTGGTCGGCGATCTGTTTACGGTTCTCCGCCGAATAGGTACCGGTAGAGGCTTGTTCCGCCAGCGCTTTAAGACTTGTCAGAGAGTTGCTCAGCTGCGTGCCAAGTACGTTGTCGGCAAGCGACAGCCAACCCTTGGCCGTATCCACATTGCTCTGGTACTGGGTGGTTGCGCTGATGTCATTGCGGGTCACCAGCACGCGGTATGCACCCGCAGGATCATCAGAGGGCCTGTTGATCTTTTTTTGCGAAGAACCTTGTTCGTTGCTTTCCATGTAGGCGGCCAGACTTTTCTGCATCTGGCTCGTCATTTTGTCGTACATGGTATTCTGCGTAACGCGTATAGCCATGTCGGGCTCCTATTGCTTAAGCCCAAGAAGGGTTTGCAGCATCTGGTCGGCGGTGGTTATCAATTTTGCCGCTGCCGTGTAGGAGTGCTGGTATTTGATAAGGTTGGCCATTTCTTCGTCAAGGTTGACGCCAGAAGCAGAACTGACCTGCTCGGAAAGATCGCTGGTGAGGGCCGAGTGGTATTCCGAATTTGTTTTGGCAAGGCGGGTGTCAGCGCCCACGGTCGTAACCAGGCTGGCATAATACTGGCCGATGGTCTGGTTGCTCGTTGTCTTCCACGCGGTTGAAATGCTCACATTGGTGCTGGCCAGTTTGCCAATGGCCGTGGCCGTGGCGTTGTCACCCTTATTTATCTGCTGCTGGCCGTTGACCTGCCCGGCGGCAATGTAGTTCTCATTGTCGTGCAGCTGTTTGCTTGTGGCTATGTCGCTGGCAGTGGTGCCGGTAAAAAACGTATTTACGCCAAGGGCAGCCATCATGCCCGTGCTGTCGGTGCCCAGCGCAAATTGCAGGTTGCTGCCCGCCGCAGTGTTGAGTCCAAGCTTGCCGTCCTGAATGGTGGCCGTAAGCTTACCGGGAAACGAAGAATTGATGGCGGAAACAACATCATCCAGCGAATGCTTGCTGGGATCGAAGTTCGGCGTTCCGGGGGTAATGGCGCTGAAGTCGAGCTGACCCGACGAAACATAGTCGCCCGAAGTTTTGTCGTAAAAGTAGAAATTGACGTTGCCAGCCTGGAGCCTGCTGGACTCCGGCAGCACGGCCTGGGCTGAGCCCAGGGGCACCGTTGTGTTGGAAACGCCCTGTTGCCCCTGTGCAAAATCGAACAGAGAGGTACCAGCACCCTGGCTGTGGATGCGGTTCACTTCCCATATAAGCGACTTGGCGGTGGCATCCAGTTCATCCATATACCGGCCGCAGTTGTCGTCTCGAATATTGAAATAGGTGGTCAGCTTGCCGCCAGACACGCGACCGGCAGTGTCCGTTCCGTCAAAGCCCACCTGGGGCGTCACGTTTTGCGGGCCGCGTGTGGGCTCAATCCAGTAAAGCCCGGTCTTGGGCACGATGTCGAACTTGTCGCCAACGGTAAAATTGCTGGTGGAATCGAAGGATATCTTCAGATTCTTCACCTGAACGGGATCGGTGGATGTGCCCGTGGCGCTTATTTCAAAGTGCTGTTCATTGCCGTCCTCATCACGCAGCCATGTTTTGCCGCCGTCCAGCGAAACGCGGAACGTGGGGTTGCCTGCAGTGCCCGCAGGGCCGGCATTGCCCCCGGAAACAATATCCACCGTATATTCATGGCTGTCGGAGCCGTCATACTGGATACTGCCAGTATAAGTCGAACCGACGGAAAGCCGGTTTTCCGCGCGCGGTTCACGAATCTCCAAATCATTGGTGTTGACACCCTGCACCAGAGGCTGCCCGGTGGTGAGCGCAACCGTAAAATTGCCGCCCCCGGAGTCCATGGTCTTCACATCGACATAGGTTGCCATTTCGCGCACCAGCTGGTCGCGCTGGTCAAGCAGATCATTGGGATTGCTTACGCCATCAACGGTCGTGGCATTGATCTGCCTGTTAAGAGAAGCGATGCTCTTGGCAAGCTCATTGACGCGGCTGACCCCCTGGTTGATGGAAACATCCATCTGGCTTTGCAGCGCCTTGACCGATGTGGCTGTATTGCTGAGCATGTCGCAAAGGTTGTCAGCATACGAAAGCAGATCTTCGCGCGAGGCGGTATCGCCAGGACGCTGCGCAAGCTTCTGCCATGCCGTAAAAAACGCGTTCATGGAAGAGCTTATGCCAGCCCGGTTGGATTCGTTGAAAAGACTTTCCAACGTCCCCATGATGTTTTCCTGCTCGTCCCAGCGGGCAGAATTGGTGGACTGTCGCACATAGGAGCTTTCAAGAAACGAGTTGAAATATCTCAATACCTGCTGTGCATTAACCCCCAGCCCTTCGCCCCCAGGTTTGGCAACAAGGGTGCCTGCGTCGCGCTGATCCACATAACGCCGGGTGTAGCCTTCGGTATCGGCATTGGCGATATTGCTGCCCGTGACAGAAATCCAGGCTTGCGCGGCGTTGAGGGCGGTTTTGCCCACATTCATAAGACCGCTGAGCATGACTACAGCCTCCCGGAGATCAACGCGGCCTGCGTCTGCCGCTGCACACTCATACCACCACGGCGGCCATAGGTTTCCGCCTTGGGCGGCATGGCCTGGCTTGTGAGCGCCTGAAGCGCGCGGCTGCTCTGATCAAGCAGAGCCAGAGAAAGGTTGGTGTTGCGCGAGGCCTGGCGAGCAACAGACTGCTCGCTTGCGTCTATCTGAAGCAGGGTTTCCCGCAGAACAACGCCCATATCTTCAGGCAGTGCAACGGCGTATTCCATGGCCCGCATGCCGCCCAGACCTCTGATTACAGAAGTTTTTTCCACGGCCAGCTGACGGATAAGCTCCTGTATGGAGAACTCAAGAGACACCACGGCATCAGTATCGCGATCGAGAAGGCAAGTATATTCTTCTTCAAGAAGGTCGCGCAGCAGGCAAAGGGCCTTATCCTGACGCGAAAGCGATTCGTAAATGGCGTTGTGCATGTGAACCCCCCGAGGGCCTTTGTTTTCAGCCGTAGTCAGGATATTGCCCGACAGGAAAAGGCAGAAACTGCCGCCCCGACACAATTAAAGCAAAATTCGTGCCTGAAAATCCTTCCGGCGCAGGCTTCCAGAGCGGTTGAACGAGAGATTCATCATGGAGAGCCGCACTCGCCGCTGAAGCGCGCCAGTGCCAGCCCAGCCCCGCCGGAACAATCTCGCAACAGGTACTAGTTAGGGCTTGCCGTACACGTCCGTAGCTGTCAGCGGCGGTATACCCGAGGCTGCCGCGCCCTTGGCTGCTCCGCCCTGGCCTCCCTGACGCACGAATATCTGCCCGCCCGTCAGCGGCACAGGACTGGTCACGCCTTGAGCAGATGCGGGCGAAGCCACAGGGGCAACACCGGGGTTCACAGGCTGATTGGGGGTCTGGACGCTGGGGCTTGCAGGCTGACTTGCTGCCAGAACTGCGGGCTGACCCGCCGGACCCATGGGCAGGCTGCTTACCTGCGCTGCTGGCTGTGCACCCTGTGAAGGAGCCTGCTGCTGCAGGCTTGCGCCCTGCGCCTGCTGGGCATGGTAGGCGGCAATGCCAGCACCCGCATTACTGTTGGGGCCAGCGCCGTCAACATTGAGCGTACGGATCAAGCCCTGCTTGCCGCCTCGCCCTGTGGGCGGAATATTGGTGGTATAGCGTACCTTTTGCGGCTGCGGAGGCGCCGCCTGACCTACCGGAGCGCTTGAGCCTGTCTGCATATTCTGCCCCTGCATGGCCTGCTGGTGCATGGCCGCCTGCATGGCTGACTGCATGCCTCCAGCGGAGTTCAGGGATTGGGCATCCAGCACATTCCCCGTAAGCGGCGGAATACTCATGCCGGACATGTCCATCTGCATGCCCCCCTGATCCCAGTTCTGTCCATCCGCCTGTGCGGCTCTGCTCTGCGGCTGGGCAAGGCCCAGCATCTGCTGCATTGGCGGGCGCACCGCATTGGGCCCCAGCTTGCTGCCCGCTTCAAACTGCGCCTTGCGGGCAAGGTTGAGGCCGGAATTCATATTGCCGACAACATTGGTGGTATGTACCACCCTGTGGCGCTCCGGCTGGGCCGAGGCCTGCATGGCCTGCTCGGCAAGACGCGCAGCCTCTTCAGGATCCTGCCCGCCTGCAGCGACCTGAGCTCCGGTCAGCGTACGCGATGCAGCGGAGCCGTTTTCCGCATGCCCGGCGTCCTGCATGGGGGCAACACCGCCGTACACCGACGCAGCAGTGCTTGATCTCCCAGACTTGCCCTTAGCTGCATCCTTGTCACTCTCGTTGTGCGGGCTATCCGCCTCCGGTGTTGGTGGAAGCATGGGGGCGGCTTCAGGCGTAAAGGGCCGCTGAATGGCGGAAGCATCCGTCGCCGTGGCGCGGCTTGCGGATGTGAGACCGCGCGAAAGCTGGGCGTACATCATGTCGGCCAGGCCTATGCCGCCAGCCGATGTCATTTTTTTGGCCAGTTCCTGATCGTACATGCCCTGCCAGAACTGCTCCTCCTTGCCGTGCAGCAAGGTGGACTTGGGCAGGGTTTTGCGCATTTCTTCCCACATTTTCTGGATGAAGATGGACTCGAAGCCCTCGCAGGATTCGCGCAGCTTCTTTTCCTTTTGCGCAGGGTCAATATTTTTCCCGCCCAGATTGCCAAGGCCCGCCAGGCGCGACTGAACTTCCTTGCGGGCAACTTCGCCCGCTCCGGCATCAGGAGGAATGAGAGCGGTTGACATGGGCGTGGTCATTTAAATTACCTCCAGATCCGCGTGCAAGGAGCCCGAGGCCTGCATTGTCCGTAAAATGGATATGAGGTCGCGGGGGGTTGCGCCAATGGCATTAAGGCCATCCACCAGTTCCTGAAGGGTCGCGCCTTCCACCATCATAAGATGGCGGTTTTCTTCGCGCACGTTGGTTTCCGTCTGCGGCGTCACAACAGTCTGCCCTTGCGAGAAGGGGCCGGGCTGCGAAACCTGTTCGCTTTCCTGCACAGTGATTTGCAGGTTGCCGTGAGCTACGGCAGCGCGGGAGATGCGCACGTCGCGCCCAAGCACAACCGTACCGGTCTTTTCGTCCACCACCACCTTGGCGGAGGTGTCGGGGCTGACATCCAGATTTTCCACTGAGGCCATAAGCGGCACAAGGTTGTTGCGATACTGGGGCGGCACGTCCATGGTCACGCTGGTGGCGTCCACTGCGCGGGCATAGCGCCCGCCCATGGCCCCATTGAGGCGTTCCGCAATCTGCTGCGCTGTGGAAAAATCGCCCACGCGCAGATTGAGCGTGAGTTTGTCCTGCTGGTTGAACTCAAAGGGAATGCCCCGTTCCACAATGCCGCCGCCGGGGATGATGCCCACGGTGGCGATATTCTTTGTGGTGCTGGCAGCTTTGCCCGAGGCCGAAAAACCGCCCACGGTCAACGCGCCCTGAGCCATGGTGTATATCTTGCCGTCCACGCCCTTGAGGGCCGTTTGCAGCAACACCCCACCCATGAGGGAGGTAGCGTCGCCCACGGAGGACACCGTCACATCGAGCCTGGTGCCGGGCTTGGCCGACACCGGCATGCGCGCAGTGACCATAACCGAGGCCACGTTTTTGATTTTAAGTGCGGAGGCGTCCACGCCCACGCCCATTCTGTCCATCATGTTTTTCATGGAACTGAGCGTAAAGACGGAGTCCTTTTTGTCGCCGGTTCCGGCCAGACCAACCACCAGCCCGTAACCGATGAGCTGGTTGTCTCGCACGCCCGAAAACGTGGCGATGTCCTTGATACGCACGGCGTGCGCAGGCAAGGCCCAGCACACAAGCAGGGCGGCGGTGGTTATCCAGAAGGCCGGATGGCGCAGTATTGTCAATTTCATGGCGCAGACTCCTTGCCGGAATACCGGCACACAGGGGATTGCAGAAACCATGCCGAACATGCCGACGTACTGCTGACCAAACCGGGCGGCCTGATCCTGACCGCCAGCCCAGACCTGTCCCCCCTTGCCTGCCCCGTAAAACGGTTTTCCGCCTGACCCTCCGTGCAGCAAAAAAGAGCGGCCAGGGATTCTGCTCCCTGACCGCTCTTTTCAAGTATTTATTGGGCGATTACTTGCGACTGCCGCCCAAGCAGGTCAACATTGAAAATACCTGTCTGCTCTGCGGCGATTCAAAAATCCGCGTCATGGCGTGCCTACCTGAACAGACCCGGCTCCTCACGCACAAGATTGGCGGCAATAAGCTTGCTGTCAGGCTTGTAGGTGCCGTTGGAGACCTGAATACGCAATGCTTCCACCTTTTCGGCGCGCACATCGGGCGTATTCTGGGCTGTGCGCCGTGCTTCCGTCAGCAGCAGAGCATCCTGCGATACACTGACGGTATCCCCTTGCGAGCCTTCAGAAGGTGTGGCGCTGGCTCTACCCTTAAGTCTGGCCTCGCCGCTCTTTTCAAGGTTGGCCGTGTTGCTGTAGGGATCAAGAAGCGTATTGATCTTTCCCTGAATTTCCATAGTTCTCTCCGCTTGCTCAACCTGCTGCCGACCTAAATGGCAGGCGGTTCGTCAAGCATGCTTTCGTCAACTTTTTTTCGTGTGACGCGCCACAGGGCGTTACGGGTCGCACGCAGTTTTTCATCCGATAAGGGTTCCAGGCCTTCCGGCCCTTGCCCCACTATACGCAGTCTGCCGCCTGGCGGATAGGTAAACTGCACTTCCTGCCCCACCTCACGGCCAAGTTCCTGGCGGATTTCCTCCACCACAGGATTGTCGCTTCCGGTATAGAGCAGGGTTTCGTAGAGTTCGCGGGCGACCTTCTCAACCATCATGTGGCGGCTGACAGAAGGATCAGGGTCGCTGGGGTCATCGCCTTCGGCAACTCTGCGCCGCATTCTGAGCCTTGCAAGACGCCGGGCTGCCAGCAGCTGCTGTTCATACCCCTGTAGCATCATGCGCAGTTGCGCGGAGGTTGCGTCGGCCATGGCGTTATCCGTCCTTCAACCTTTTTCGGCAGAAGCGATAAAAACTTTAGACTTGCCATGAGGCATTTTTCTCTGCGGCTGCCGGATTTTTTGCCCAAAGGCGCGGCATGGCTGTCCTCAAGGGTACAGACAATCAACGGCGGTTGCGGGCCAATGCGCAGCCCACAGCCAATAGGTTGAGCACGCCAAAGATTATCAGGTCAACGCGCATGGCTCCCATAAAGGCCTCAATATTATGCGTGCCAGCTGGCTCGCTGCCAAGAAAAAGCCCAAGGGTCAGCGTTATGAGCGTCATATTGAAGAGCTGGCCGCCTGTACGCACAGCGCCCGTGAGCCCTGCGGCCTGCCCCACCCGGTCGCGCCCTGCGCTCTCAAGAATAATGGTGGTATTGGGCAGCGCAAACAAACTTATGCCAACGCCGAGCAGGCATTGGGCCAGAACCAGCACGTACATGGGCGAATCCACCCGCAAAAGCCCGCACACAACAAGGCCCAGCCCGCACAGGGCAATGCCCGCCGCGCTGACCTTGCCCGGTTCAAACCTGCCGCACAACCGCGCGGCAACAGGGGTGGTCATGACCTGCATTACAGACTGGAGCGCAAGAAAGAGCCCGGCCTGCTGCACGGTCATACCGCGCCCGAACTGGAGGTACAGACTGAAAAAAAACACGATGCCGAAAAAAGAACTATAGTTGATGAACGCGGCCAGTGAAGACAGGGCAAAGACCCTGTTGCGGGCAAGCAGCCGCAGATCAAGCAGGGGATAGTCGCTCCGCAGCTCCTTGACGCAGAAAGCAGCCATCAGCCCCACAAAGGCCACCAGCAGGCCGCCAGCCAGGGCCGGAGCATCGGCCAGCTCGGACGAGCCAAAAGTCAGGGCCGTCATGGCTCCCGCATAGATGCAGCACCCCTTCCAGTCAAAGGGCTTGCCCTTGGCCATGCGCCATTCAAGCTTGACGCGGTATTTCATCAGCAGCAGCACACCCACGGACGCCAGAGCGCTGCCCCAGAACAGCCATTGCCAGCCAAGCCACCCGGCCACAAAGCCCGCAACAGGCGGCCCGCAGGCAATGCCCGCGTACACTGACGATCCGCTGTAGCCAAGATAGGAGGCGCGGCGTCCCTCAGGAGCCGCCGAGGCCAGCAGGGCCAGACCGCAGGCGTTGAACATGGCCCCGCCCACCCCCTGCACAAAACGCAGCAGCAGAAACAGCGGCACAGAATTGACAAAACCCAGCAAGGCTCCGGCAAGGGCAAACAGGGCGATGCCCCACAAGAATATGCGCCGATACCCCCAGATGTCGCCCATGCTGCCGCTGGCAAGCTGAAACACAGCCAGGCCCATAGAATAAAAGGCCCCCATGAGGCCCAGTTCGCGCGCGCTGGCATGGAGGCTTTGCCCCAGCGGCGGCAGCACAGCGTTCACTCCGGCCATCATGAACGGCATAAAAAACAGGGAGGTACACACGGCCACAAGCAGCCAGCCGTGTCCTTTTTCGATGGATGAACTCATGTCGGCAGAGTAGCCTTGAGCACGCGGGGTGGTCAATACGCCCCGCATGCATGGTCAATTTGAGCTTTCCAGGGCCAGAGCGAACGCCCTGACCCCTTGAAAACGCACACCTTCAAAGGCAACAGGTCTAAAGCGTACCAACGGCTTCAGCCAGCCGCAGGCACATATCAGCCTTGTTCAAGGTATACAGGTGGATGCCCGGTGCGCCGGCATCAAGCAGACTGCGTATCTGCCGCACCGCGTAATCAAGGCCCACTTGCCGCACGGCTTCCGCACCTCCATCATTATTGGCCTTCTCCAGGGCAAGGTAGAGCTTGCCCGGAATATTGGCCCCGCACAGCGAGAGCACCCGCCGCAGCGAGTCAAAGCTCTGAATGGGCAGGATACCGGGGATGACCGGCGTGGTAATGCCCTGCCCGCGCAAATGGCTTACCAGATCTTCATACTCGCGGGCGTCAAAAAATAACTGGGTCAGGGCAAAATCCGCCCCGGCGCGCAATTTTTCAGCCGTGCACCGCCTGTCTTCCGCAAAGGTGGGCGACTCGGGATGCGGGGCGGGATAGGCAGCTACGCCTATGCCCAGGCCGGGCTGCTGCTCGCGGGCAAAGGCCACCAGATCAGAGGCATGGCGAAAGTGGGCTTTGTTCCAGTCCCACGGTTTGTCTGCGGGCGCGTCGCCGCGCAGGGCCAGCACATTGTTGACGCCGGCAGCCTGCAAGTCATGCAAAAATGCGGCGATGGATTGAGGCTCCGCGCCCACGCATGTGAGATGCGCCATGGCAGTAATGCCCCGCCGCGCCAGCTCTGCCGTAACGGCAAGGGTATTCTGCTGACGCGCACCTCCGGCACCGTAGGTTACTGACGCAAACAGGGGGTTGAGCGCGCGCAGGCGATCCACCGTGGCATAAAAATCAGGCAACTGGGCCGTGTCAGAAGGAGGAAAAAACTCCAAAGAGTAAAAAGGGGCCGAAAGTTCCCGGATCATTTTGCCGATATGCATGGAAAGACTCCTTGGCGCGATATGCCCGCAGCCCACTAAATTACTGCGGCGTGATTGTTTATGTTTATATCAAGATAAATTGATATGTCAATAAAAATGTGCCATCGCACCTTGCCAAATGGCAAAAGCGGTCGTAATGCAGGTTACGGACAATAAAAATAGACGGCAAGACATGAATACCCGGCAGTTTTTCTTTATAGCAACGGACGCAATCCGGCCCGCATGGCGGGTAATCCGCAGTCTGCCGTCCACTTGGCTGGCTGCCCTGATTGTCTGTTGCACTGTAGCCATGCCCCGGCCCGGCCTTGCCGCGCCAGACCAGCAGGGCAATCAGCCCCCAGGAGCGGTATTGCCCGCCGAGGGCCACGCGCCTGTGCTGCCTGCCGCCCCGGCGTTGCTTGCCGCTGACCCCCACGCCATGCAGCCCGCTGACGCAGCAGCCGAAGGCGGCGTGGACGCTCAGGGCCGAGCCGACTGGCGGGAGCTTGAACCGGGCCTTCTGTTTGGTGAATTTCAGCTCAATGAAGGCGATGCCCGCCTCACTGTCCTGCGTATCGACCCTGCCGCATTTGACTTTACGCTCTGCTCCCGCTCTCAGGATGGCGGCCCCTCCCGCCAGCTGAACCAGTGGGGCGAACAGTACAACCTTGTTGCGGCCATCAATGCCAGCATGTACCTGCCTGATGCTTCCACCAGCACAGGCTACATGCGCCAGGGTTCGCATGTGAACAACGGGCGCGTGGTACAGCGTTTTGGCGCTTTTTTTGTGGCCGGGCCGGACGAACCCACCCTGCCCAAAGCAGCCATCCTTGACCGCGATAGCCCGCTGTGGCGGCAGCAGATGGATCATTATGATCTTGTGATTCAAAACTACCGCATGATCAATGCCGACAGGCGCATCCTCTGGTCGCCCGGCGGCCCGCACTACTCCATTTCCGCAGTGGCGCAGGACGGAGACGGGCAGATTCTCTTCATGCACTGCCGCCAGCCCGTGGAAGCCTATTCCTTTGCGCAGCAGGTCTTGCACCTGCCCCTCAACGTGCGCACCGTTATGTATGTGGAAGGCGGAGGCCAGGCTGGCCTGCTGGTTCGTTCCGCAGCGCTGACCCGCGAACTTGTGGGCCTGAGTCCCAGCGGCTTGCTGGTAACTGGCGATCTGCGGGCCGTGCTGCCCAATGTGCTCGGCGCGCGCCGCAAAAATGCTGAAGGAGATTCCGGTGGCAACGCTGCCGGCACTCCCGGCGGCATGGACACAAGGCCCGCTGCACCGGTGGAAACACAAGCGCCGCCAGCCTCTGCGCCCACCCCCACAACAAATGAGGGGCAAGCCCAGCCCGCAACAGACACGCCTGCGCAACCGGCGCAAACCAACCTCTCCGAGCAAGCTCCTTCAGGCACAGCCCCCAGCGTGGCTGCACCCACCAAGCCAGCAGCAGCCTCTGATGCCGAAGCCGCTCCGGCAAACGCAACGCAACCGGAGCAAGCCCAGGGTGCAGCAACAAGCCCCCCTGCCGCGCCTGAAGCGCCCAAGGTTTCCCCGGCGGAGTCGGCTCCCCCGAATGCCCCGCTCACAGAACCGGGTACGTCCCTTGCCCCTCCGGCATCCAGCCCGGAAGGAGCAAGCTTGTCCAAGGGGCAGAACAAGTAGGTTTTCTCCCAGCTCAGACTCCAGAAAATCGGCTTTTCATGCGCTTCTCCCGAACTACTCCCCCTAGTTATCTTGATGATAATAATTATCAATGCTAAAAAAAAGACTTTACATCGGGGGCCACTTCTTTCACAATATTTCTTGGTAAGGGGCTGAACGCGCTGATTGCGGCATGCTCAGCAGCCTCCACCCAAGCTAACCTGTCAAAACAAGTGAGGGACTCATGCCCACGCAACTCGAAGTGTATAAGTGTACCCACTGCGGCAATATCGTTGAAGTTCTCCACGGCGGCGGCGCAGACATCGTCTGCTGTGGCGATCCCATGAAGCTGATGGTCGAAGGCGCAACCGACGGCGCGCTCGAAAAGCACGTGCCTGTTATCGAAAAAGTTGATGGCGGCTACATGGTCAAGGTCGGCAGCGTTGCCCACCCCATGGAAGAAAAGCACTACATTGAATGGATCGAGCTGCTGGCCGACGGCAGGAGCTACACCAAGTTCCTGAAGCCCGGCGATGCGCCCGAAGCATTCTTTGCCATTGACGCTGCCAAGGTTACCGCCCGCGAATACTGCAATCTGCACGGTCACTGGAAGGCGGAAAACTAGTTTTTTCTGATGCAGGAACCACGCGGTTCCCATTTATCACAACGGCATCAAGCCACAATTATATATTCAGGAGACATGCCATGCAAAAGTATGTTTGCGGCGTTTGCGGCTACGAATACGACCCCGCTGAAAACGACAACGTGCCTTTTGAAGATCTGCCCGATGACTGGACCTGCCCCGTTTGCGGCGTGGGTAAAGACCAGTTCACCCCTGCCTAATTTTTTTCTTTCCCCGTTCTTTCCCCCGCTTTGCCTTGCCCTAAGGCAGGGCGGGGATTTTTATAGAAGGGGATTCCCCAACACTGCGGAGACACATCATGCAGCCAGTAGAAATAAAAAAAGATATTTTCTGGGTCGGCTTTGTCGACTACGACCACAGGGATTTTCACGGTTATTCCCGTTCGCCTGACGGATCGACTTACAACGCCTACCTGATCAAGGACGAAAAAAACGTCCTGCTTGATACCGTGGCCTCGGGCTGCGAGGGCACCCTGTTGTGCCGCATGGCCCAGGTGCTTGAGCCGGAAAAGATCGACTACATCATCTGCAACCACATGGAACTTGACCACGCTGGCGCGCTGGAAGCCATTATTGAGCGTTGCAAGCCGGAAAAGATTTTTGTGTCGCAGACCGGCCTCAAGTCGATGGCTGGCTATTTTGACTGCAAAGACTGGCCCGTGCAGGCCGTGAAGAGCGGCGACAGCATCAACATCGGCAAGCGCACCATCGTGTTTCAGGAAACCCGCATGCTGCACTGGCCCGACAGCATGGTTTCGTACATTCCTGAAGACAAGCTGCTGGTCAGCAACGATATCTTTGGTCAGAACATAGCCAGTTCCGCACGCTTTGTTGACGAATTCGGCGACGACGGCGAATACACGCGCCGCGTCAAGGAATACTACTTCAACATTGTGTTGCCTTACTCCCCCATGGTTCTCAAGACCCTGCCCGTGGTGGAAAAGCTCGATATCGACATGATCGCCCCTGACC
Organism: Desulfovibrio faecalis; assembly: GCF_053570625.1. Classification (NCBI taxonomy): domain Bacteria; kingdom Pseudomonadati; phylum Thermodesulfobacteriota; class Desulfovibrionia; order Desulfovibrionales; family Desulfovibrionaceae; genus Desulfovibrio; species Desulfovibrio faecalis. The sequence goes on along the minus strand of NZ_JBRBQR010000001.1, from coordinate 898,492 downwards.
ACGGCCTCATTCAGAGGGGTGAAAAGGCCGTGCGCGGCATCATCGATATGTACCGCGCCATGGCCGAGCAGAAGCCCCAGCAGCGCGCGCTCGTTTTTTACGACACCATGTGGGAATCTACGGAAACAATGGCCTACGCCATTTGCAGCGGCCTGGAAGAAAACAACGTTCCCACGCGCATCATGAGCGTGAAGCAGAACCACCACAGCGCCGTCATGACCGAACTGGCAGACTGCGGCGCGGTCATTGCCGGTTCGCCCACCCACAACAATACAGTGCTGCCCCTCATGGCCGCACAGCTTACCTACATGAAGGGTCTGCGCCCCCTGAACCGCATTGGCGGCGCGTTTGGCTCCTACGGCTGGTCGGGCGAAGGCCCCAAGTTCCTGCACGAACAGCTTGCCTCCATGAACATGGAAATGCCCGCTGACCCCGTGAAGTGCAACTGGCGGCCCGATCACGAGGCCCTCAAGGCCTGCCACCAGATGGGCGCCACCATTGCCGAAGCCCTCAAGAAGAAATGCCAGGGCTAAGCCCAGGTTGCCCTGACTGAAAACAGCAGCGCCCGCATATGCGGGCGCTGCTGTTTTTTATGGCGCGCGTGCCAGCCCGGAGTGCCGTGCACAACTCTGCAGACCCAAACCGACGCCTGCGGCACACGGTAATCAGACCATACTATTCCGACAGCCCAGCCCTTGCGGCAAAAGGATCCCATGAAGGATCACGGTGGGGCTCGTACTCCGTCACAAGCGCCACCCAGTCGCTCAGCGGCTGACCGAACAGGCGGGCTATGACCGCAATGGTCATGTCCATACCGGCAGAAACTCCCGACGACGTCACAACCGAACCGCCGTCAACCCAGCGAGCCTTGGCGACCCAGCGCACCTTGGGGCCCGGCGCAATGGAAGCCTTGAACGCCATCTTGTTGGTGGTGGCGAGTCTGCCGTCCAACAGTCCTGCGGCGGCAAGCAGTGAAGCCCCGTTGCATACAGACATGATGAGCTTGGTATTTTTGGCCTGCGCACGTACCCAGCTCAGGGTTGCTTTGTCTTGCAACAGGGGGATAACGCCGATGCCGCCAGGGACAAGCAGATAGTCCAGCGCAGGGGCGTCAGTATAGCTGTACTCCGCCAGTGTTTTTGGCCCCTGATTGGAAGCTACTGCCCCCTTCTGCGCCGCCACAGTCACGAGCCGGATGTCCACGCGGTCTGATTCTTCTCCCCAAAATCTGGTGGGGGCGTTTTTGAGGCTGCCCCACATCTCCATGGGGCCATAGGCATCCAGCATCTCAAATCCGGGGAAGAGCAAAACGCCAAGAGTAAGGTGCCTTGAGGCAGGTTTGGGAACGGCATCGTACATATCGCCATTTTCCACCTGAGCGGATGCTTGCCCGGCTTGCGCCTGTACGCCAATGGGCCAGAACGCTGCAAACAGAGCCAGCAAAAGGGCCAATGGGTGCAGACTGCGCTGAATATTCTGGTGCATACACGTCTCCCTGTTTGCCGGGCAATGGAATACCCCGGCGTTGAAGTTATGCACCCATCCTAGGCCATGCTCGTGGTTGGCAACAATGACAATAAACTTGCCTTTTCTGCCAATGACGATGCAGGCGTACCAAGGCGAATAATACACGTGCGCGCAACAAAAGGCGGGAGCGTAAACCAAACAAAAAAGCCCTCCGAAGCGGAAGGCTTTTATCGTGACTGGGGGAATGCAGAGCACACCGCCCAAATCCTAGCAGGGGAACCCCCCAGAACTAATTGCGCACGTCATCATCATTGTCAGCAGGGCGCGCAGCGGGGCGCTGCCCCTTCTGGGAATCGCGCTGCTGCATGTCGCGCGGGGGACGGCGGTCATCGCGCGGGCGGCCCATCTCGTCGCCACGGGGGCTGCGGCGGTCTCCCTTGTCGTTGTCGTAGCGGGGCTTGCCCATTTTTTCGCCCTGTGCGCTACGGTTGTCGTGGCGCCCGTCCATGCGCCCATTGGGTTGGTTCTTGCTGTCCTTGCGGTCATAATGGCGCCCGCCACGATCAGCGTCCTGACGTCCGTCACGGTCGCCCTTCTGTTTGTACCCTTGGGGGGCATCTCCATTCTGGGCCGCCTGCACGGCAGGGGTGCCCACCAAGAGCAGGCCCACGGCAAGGGCGCTCAGTGCCAACGGTTTCAACACATATTTCATACGCATAAAGTTCCTCCTTGGGTGGGCATTTCGCCCATTGCCTCCTTACGCCAGCTCGAGCCTGTGCGCAAGATGGCAGTTATGCTATGGAACTTTATGTTAAAAAGCCGTTAGTGCGCCAACCCGCAGAATGCAAGGAGCAGGCGGTGCGCCCCGAGGCCCATCATTTTTTGGTGCATGCATTGCGCAGGGCCGGGACGCCCACGCCGCTCCGTTGGGCTGCGGCCTTGAGCGCGTCTGCCTCGGGTCGCACATAATTTTGCCCTTCAATGGAATACTCCTTGGCTGCAAGGCTCTGCCCCGCCATCTCCACTGAAACGGCGCGGCGCGGTGCAACCACGCGATCAAGCGTCTGCACGCGCAGACCCAGCGTATGGGTGTGGCGCAAAACGGCATTTTCCACACAAGCTCTCTGGCTGGGCAGGCACAGCACACGCAGCAATCCGGCAGGGCGATTCTTCTTGCCCACGCCCGGCAGCCACAGCACGTCAAGAACATCCGGCATGGAGGAGAGCGCCTCCAGCGCCATACCCAGGTCTTCCCCGTTAAGATGATCAATGTGGGTCTCGAACTGCATGACCTTCTCGCGCCCGCCAAGCACATGGTCTGCGCCGCCTGCTCCGTCTTCCACAAGCCATGCCCGCAGGCCCGTGGGCGCGGGGCGGGAGCCGTAGCCGGTGCCAAGCGCAAGTGCAATGCCCTCCGGGCCGGGAACAAACTGGTCTACCAGGGCGTGCACCAGGGCTGCGCCCGTGGGTGTAACAAGCTCCTCGCGCGCATCTGTGGCAAAAACCGGCTTGCCGCGCATAAGATACGCCGTTGCGGGCGCGGGAAGCGGGATGCGCCCGTGGGCGCACTCAACGCTTCCGGTAAACCACGGCAGGGGCGAGGCGCATATTCGGCTCACGCCCAGGGCCTCCACGGCATAGGCCGCACCCAGAATATCCACGAGGGTATCGATGGCCCCCACCTCGTGAAAGTGCACCTCAGCTGGTGCAACATGGTGCGCGTGCGCCTCAGCCTCGGTCAGCGCGTGCAGGGCTGCCAGTGCACGGGCGCGCACACCTGGCAAGACGTCAACCCTTTCAAATATGGCGGCGATATCTGCCGGATGCCGCAGTGGCTGCTTTTCGGCATTCCAGCTTACGGCGACCATCTGCCCCGGCCCGCCGGGTCGTGTTTCGCCCCTGGCGTCAATGCGGCAATCCACGCCTGCGCGGGCAAGAGCAGCAGACAGCGGGGCATAATCCACCCCAAGGTGCGCAAGGGCCGCAAGGGTCATATCCCCGCTGATGCCGCCAGAGCAATCAAGATATAAAAACATATCGGCCCCTTCCAAATGTGTCTGCGCGCGCAAACTGAGCACGCGCACTTGTGCAGCCTCGGCACATTGGTGTATAAAAGGATCGTGCGGGTCGCTGCGACCACGCCGTTATAACCTGAAACATATCCCCCCGGAGGGAAGCATGCCTGTACAGAATTGGATGACCACCGATGTTGTCAGCGTTGGCCCCGATACATCGCTGCTCAAAGTGGGCAAGCTCATGAAGGATCACCACATCCGCCGCATCCCGGTTGTTGATGAAAATGGTCAGGTAATTGGCATTATCTCTGACCGCGACGTGCGCGACGCCTCCCCCTCCAAGGCCACCACGCTCGACATGTACGAAATGCACTATCTGCTGGCTGAGCTGAAGGCCAAAAACATTATGACGGCCAAGCCCATCACCGTCAAACCGACCGACACTGTCGAGCAGGCAGCCCTGATCATGCTGGACAACAAGGTTGGAGGCCTGCCGGTGGTGAACGACAGCGGCAAGCTTGTGGGCATCATTTCCGACCACGATGTGTTCAAGGCTCTGGTTGACATCACCGGCGCACGACTGGGCGGCTTGCAGTTTGCCATAGAATTGCCCGACCAGCCCGGCACGGCGCGCCCCCTGTTTGACCTGCTGCGCGCGCACAATGCCCGCTTGCTCTCGGTGCTGACCGTCTCTAATGACGATGGCAACCGCCAACTGTTCATCCGTGTGCGCGACCTCGAAAATACCAAGGCCGAGCAGGAGCTTATGGACGGGGTAGGCAAGCTCGGCAAAGTGCTCTATTGCCAGCACTAAATCCCTACAATTTAATCATATTTATTCTATGGCATCTGAATTACTCAATAAAAGCCTCAACAAAAAAAGTGGGGCAAGAGCAAAAAAGATGCACAGGGCTTGCCATCAAAAATTATTTGTGTCATAAGGACTCTCGTTGTGATTGCGGTATGCTTTCGCGCCCAACGGAGGAATTCGGCCGGAAATATCCGGTTGTGCAACGCCTGGGCGTCCGCCCCGGCGAGGTTGAGCAATAGCTGTCCAAGGAGGACACACGCATGGCTGAGATCACCTATAAAGGTAAAAGCTTTGAAGTTGACGAAGACGGTTTCCTTCTGCGTTTTGACGACTGGTGCCCCGAATGGATGGACTATGTGAAGGAATCCGAAGGCATCTCTGAGATCAACGCTGATCACCAGAAGATCCTTGACTTCCTGCAGGACTACTACAAGAAGAACGGCATTGCCCCCATGGTCCGTATTCTTTCCAAGAACACCGGCTACAAGCTGAAGGAAGTGTACGAACTCTTCCCCTCCGGCCCCGGCAAAGGCGCCTGCAAAATGGCCGGCCTGCCCAAGCCCACTGGCTGCGTGTAGTCCAGCCGCAACATTTTGGAAAAAAGCGGAAGGGAAACCTTCCGCTTTTTTTTGCCCATACCGCCCTGCGCGGGCATGCGCCGCCCATACCGTGCGGCGCGCCCGCCGGGGCTTGCCTTTCTGGCAACATTTCATATCTTCTCATCAGCCCGCGCTCCGCTCCCCTCCCTTTACGCCGGGCCAAAAAAACGGTATCGCCCTTCCATGAAAATTCGTCTGTCCCTGAAAAAATGCGCCCTCTGGTTTATGGGCATCGTTATAGTCTGCGGTCTTTTGGGCGGCGGCGCGGTGGCCATGCTTTTTTACTGGGCCTCGCGCGACCTGCCCGACCTGAACCGTATCGCCGAATACAAGCAGCCGCAGGCTACTGTCATTCTGGCGCGTGACGGCTCAACCCTTGGCACCCTCTATCACGAAAAGCGATTTGTCATTGGCCTCAAGGACATGTCGCGCTATCTGCCCATGTCCTTTCTGGCTGCGGAAGACGACGCGTTCTACAGGCACATGGGCATTGACCCCGTAGCCATCGCGCGCGCCGCCATCAACAACTTCCGCAAGGGGCGCCAGGGCGAGGGCGGCAGCACCATAACCCAGCAGCTCATCAAGCAATTGCTGCTCACATCCGAGCGCAGCTATACCCGCAAGATGAAAGAGGCCATTCTGGCCTATCAGCTTGAAAGAAACTTCACCAAGGATCAGATCCTTACCATATATCTGAACCAGATATATCTGGGTGAACACGCCTTTGGCGTGGAATCGGCTGCCCGCACCTATTTTGGCAAGCACGCCTCAGATATCACCCTGGCCGAAAGCGCCGTCATCGCGGGCCTGCCCAAAGCCCCCAGTTCCTACAATCCCTTCCGCAGGCCGGAAGAAGCCAAGAACCGGCAGATGTACGTGCTTGGCCGGCTGCGCGACCTCAAGTGGATCACCCAGGCCGAGTATGATCAGGCCGTGGCCGAACCGCTTGTCTACTGGAGCATGCCCGAGGGCATGGGCGGGGCGGCGCAGTGGTATCTTGAAGAAGCCCGCCGCCTGCTGGTGGAATTTTTTACGGAATCCAACCTCCGCGCTCTAGGGGTGGAAACCACCAAGTACGGCGCGGATTACGTGTATGAAGCAGGCCTGACTGTGCAAACCGCCATGGATCCTGCACATCAGACTGCGGCTGGCGCGGCCTTGCGCCGTGGGCTGGAAGAGCTGGACAAACGCCAGGGCTGGCGCGGCCCAGTGGAACAGCTTGACCCTGCAAAGCAAAAAGAATTTCTGGCCAAAAACCAGTTTTCTCCCCTTGATCTCGCTGGCGGCGACTGGGTGAAAGCCCTTGTGACCGCCGTGGACACCAAGGAAGTTAAGGTGGCGCTGGGCCAGGGCTATACGGGCATCGTGCCTGTTTCGGCAATGTCCTGGGCGCGCAAGCCCAACCCCAAGGTTGCGGCTGCCAACGCGCCAGCCATCAAAGACCCCCGCCAGGTGGTGGCGGTTGGTGATGTGATCTGGGTTTCCGCTGAAGAAATCACGGTTACGGAAACCAATGCCAAGGGCCGCAAAGAACAGAAAACCATTCCTTTTGATTCCTCTACGGTCAAAAAGAATACCCCCATCCATCTACGCTTGCAGCAGGACCCGCTGGTGCAGGGGGCAATCGCCTCCGTGGAACCGCAGAGCGGCGACGTTGTGGCCCTTATTGGCGGCTACCAGTTTGGCGACAGCCACTTTAACCGCGCAACCCAGGCTCGCCGCCAGCCCGGCTCCAGCTTCAAGCCCGTGGTCTATTCCACGGCTATGGACTTTGGCTTTACGCCCGCCTCCACGGTGCTGGACGCGCCCTTTGTGTATGTGAACCCCTACACCAATGAAGTGTGGCGGCCCTCAAACTACGAACACAACTACAAGGGCGAGCTTCCCCTGCACACGGCTCTGGCCCTTTCCCGCAATACCTGCACCGTGCGCGTGGCGCAACAGGTGGGCATAGCAAATGTGGTGCAGCGCGCCAAGGCTCTGGGGCTTGAACCGCATTTTCCGCAGGAGCTGGCCATCAGCCTCGGCGCAGTGGCCGTGTCGCCGCTTAACCTTACGCAGGCCTACGCAGCTTTTGCCAACCAGGGGTTGGGGGTGCGCCCGCGCATCATCACCTCCATCAGCGACCCGCAGGGCCGGGTGCTCTACAGGCAGGAAGTGGAACACTGGCAGGCTGTCAGCCCCCAGAACGCCTACATTATGGACACTCTGCTCAAGGAAGTTGTCAATTCCGGCACTGGCGGGCGCGCCAAAATCGATGGGCGCATCATAGCGGGTAAAACCGGCACCACCAATGATGAACGCGATGCGTGGTTCATGGGCTTCTCGCCCTACCTCGTGACCGGCGTCTATGTGGGCTACGATCAGGTGCAGAGCCTTGGCCGCCTTGAACAGGGCGGGCGTACTGCCGCCCCCATCTTCCGTTACTACCGCAGTGAAGTGGAAGACCGCTACCCCAAGGACGACTTTGTAATGCCCGAGGGCATTGTGATGGCCGATGGCCTAGCCTTCAAGGCCGACCAGCCCATGCAGGGCGCATCAGCCACCTCCCCCACCACAGCCGATGGAACGGCAGTGGATACCTCGGAAGGCGGCGAAGACCTGATGCGCCAGATGTTCTAAGCCAGAACTCGGAAGTCAGACGTTTAAAGCCAGCGTCACGCACGGAATTGCACGGGCCGAGAGGCTATGCAGCTTCCGTGCGTGACGCTGGCGCAGACAAGACCACACGGCAAAAGCCGAAATTCCTATCCTGCAAGCGCTCCGGCGTGGTGCAGCCAGCCCCTGCGGGGCGGAGACCGCCATGAAAAACCGCATCAACATGGCCGCCGGAAGCGAACCGGCGGATATACTCATCACAAACGCCAGAGTTGTTGATGTTTTTTCCGGTCTGGTGCGGCAGGATTCCGTAGCCATCGGCGACGGCGTTTTTCTGGGGTTCGGCCAGCGCGAAGCCCGCGAAGTGGTGGACGCCCAGGGGGCCTATCTGCTGCCCGGCTTCATTGATGCCCACATTCATCTGGAATCCAGCATGGTCACTCCGGCGCGCTTTGCCGAAATGGCCCTGCCCCACGGCACCACATCCGTGGTGGCCGACCCGCACGAACTGGCTAATGTGTGCGGCACTGCGGCCTTGCGCTTCTTGCTTGCCAGCGCCCAGACCCTGCCCCTGAGCATCTTTCTGGCCTTGCCCTCGTGCGTTCCGGCCACGCCCTTTGAAGACAGCGGCGCTGTGCTGCAAGCCAAAGATCTGGCCCCCTTCATGGACGACCCGCACGTTGCCTCGCTGGGCGAAATGATGAACTACCCCGGCGTGCTCAGCGGCGATCCCGAAGTGCTGGAAAAGATTGCCCTGAGCCGTTCGCGGCGCAAGCCCGTTGACGGGCACGCCCCGGCCCTGCTGGGCAGGGAACTTGACGCCTATCTGTGCACAGGCATTGCCAATACGCACGAATGCACCACTGCTGAAGAATTTCACCAGAACCTCATGCGCGGCTGCCGCATCTTTTTGCGTGACGGCTCCGCAGCGCGCAACCTGCCTGCGCTGGCTCCACTGGTCACACCCGGCAACTGCCACCGCTGCGCCTTCTGCTGCGACGACCGTCACGCCTCCGAGCTGCTGACAGCGGGACATATGGATGAAGTGCTGCGCAAGGCCGTGGCTCTGGGCATGGATCCCGTCACCGCAGTGCGCATATGCACCCTCAATGCCGCCGAGGCCGAGGGACTGCAAGGCAAGGGGGCCATTGCCCCTGGCTATGACGCCGACTGCGTGCTGGTTGACGATCTGGCGTCCTTCAATGTGCGCATGACCTTTGCGGGCGGTCGACAGATCGCTGCGGAGGGCCGCATGCTCGCCCTGCTGGCGGATCCGCCACTGAACGACCTGACCAATACGGTGCGGCTTGCGCCCCTGCCGGATGATGTATTTGCGCTGCCCCTGCCATCGGGCCGTGCTCGGGTTATCCGCCTGCACCCCGGTTCGCTGGTGACGGATGCCGAAGAGCACGACGTCACCTGCACCAATGGACTTTTTGACGCCCGCCAGAACGATGGTCTGTGCAAACTGGCTGTTGTGGAACGCCACAAGGCCACCGGCAAGGTGGGCGTGGGCATTCTGGCCGGATACGGCCTGCGCAACGCGGCTGTGGCAACCTCAGTAAGCCACGACTCGCACAATATTGTGGTATGCGGCGACAACGATGCAGACATGCTGGCCGCCGTGTGCCGGGTTGCCGCCATGGGCGGCGGCATCGCCGTTGCGGGCGAAGGCCGGATTCTTGAGGAGCTGCCCCTGCCTGTGGCAGGGCTGATGACCCACGAAGCCCCGGAAACCGTGGTGCGCGCACTGGATGCCATCCACGGCCTGCTGCACGGGCACGGCATTCCGGTCAATGTTGCTCCGCTCATGGCCCTGAGCTTTATGGCCCTGCCTGTGATTCCCTCACTCAAGCTGACCGCGCGCGGTCTTTTTTCCGTTGCCGACTGGCGCTTTGTTTCAGTAGACGCGGCAGCGCGGCCCTGAAGCATTTTTTTTGACACCTGAGGGAAGCGCCCCTTGCGCGACCCTGAAGCAGCTAATAAAGGAACCTCATGATTCCCTTCGGTACGCTCGTCGTTTATGTAACCCCCAAGGGCCGCCGCTATGTCAAACGCCTCGTTGAAGGCCAGGATTGGCACAGCAACGATGGCACCCTTGTTTCCGCCGATGTGGCGCAGGCCGATCTAGGCTCTGTGGTCTACACCAACCAGAATGTTCCCATTCAGGTGATGGAAGCCACCCTGTACGATCGGCTCAAGGGGCTCAAACGCCAGACGCAGATCATCTACCCCAAGGATATCGCTTACATCTGCCTGCGCCTCGGCGCTGGGCCGGGGCGTACCATCATTGAGGCGGGGTGCGGTTCCGGCGGCCTGACCACGGGGCTTTCGTGGTTCTGCGGCCCCACTGGGCACGTGGTGAGCCATGAGGCCCGTGAGGAATTCATGAAGCTGGCGCGCCGCAACCTTGAGTGGGCTGGCGTGGGCGAAAATGTGGAACTGCACAACCGCGATGTGGCCGAAGGCTTTGCCGTGACCGGTGCGGATGCGCTCTTCCTTGATGTGCGCACCCCATGGGAATACCTCGACCATGCCCTGGCTGCGGTGCGCCCCGGTGCGAGCTTCGGCTTTTTGCTGCCCACGGTGGATCAGGTGAGCAAGCTGCTGCTGGGCTTAGAGCGCGGCCCCTTTGCCGATGTGGAAGTGTGCGAGATTCTTATTCGCCGCTGGAAGCCCGTGGCTGACCGCCTGCGCCCCGAAGACCGCATGACAGCCCACACGGGCTTTCTGGTCTTTGCCCGCCAGCAGAATCGTAGCGCGGATTTTGATTCGCGCAAGCCCATGGGCACGCGCGAGCGCAAGCAGGAAGCCGCCCGTCAGGCCCGCCTGGGCCTCACTGATGAAGCCCCTGAAGCTCTTGAAGGCGATATGGAATGAATCCCTGGGTAGCGCTCATTGCAGCGGGCTTGTGCGAGATCGGCTGGCCCCTCGGACTCAGGGCAGCACACCTAACAGCCTCCGGGCAAGAGTCGACCATTTTCTTCAGGCACTCACTGGGCGTTGCCATGATTATCGGCGGCGTTGTGCTGAAAGCAATGACGCCCTGATCCCGCACGTAGTGCATATAACGAAGGCCCGCCATTTGGCGGGCCTTCGTTTTTACTCTTCCCGGCATTGCCACGTGATGGATCGCCCCCACAAAAGCAGGAGCAGCACGCACACGCTGCAGAGCGCCAGAGCCGGAGCAAAGCCGCCCAAGTATTCGCGCACCACGCCCAGCAGCAGAATCAGGCCCACATTCACGCAGTTGGCAAGCATGGACATGAAGCCGATGCCCGTTGCCGTATGGCTGGCCCCAGCGGCCTCAATGGTCAGGGTAAAAACAGAAGCATAGGTGCCGCCGCAGCACACGGCCAAGGCAAAGGCGCAGGCCAGCAACATCCATGTGCTGCCCGCCAGAGCTAAAAGCAGATAAAAAAGCCCGATGCCGAGCACAAGGCCCACAAGCAGTTTCTGCTTGGGCACGGCGCGGCCAAGTTCACCGCCTGCAATCCGCGCCATTGTACCCGCCAGCAGCACAAGGCTTGTTGACAAGGCCCAGGCTTCTGCGTTGCTGCTGCCTGCAACGGCCCCAGAACTGGCGCTGTCTGCCAGCATCACGGAAAGCCAGTTGCCCAGAGCCGTTATGGTGCCGAAAGAAAATCCGTGGCAGCAACCGATAAACCACAGCCGCCTGTTGCGCGCCACCTGCCCCAGCACGCGCAGCACATTGCCCGCAGAGCTTGGTGTTGTTCCGGTTTCGCGGCGCAGCGGCGCAAGGGGCGGGCACAGGAGTGACGCCAACAAGGCCACGGACATAAGAGCACCCAGAATATAGGCTGCCGCCCAGCCGTTTTCGCCAAAATATGGGAGCACGATAAAGGGAACCATTGTCCCCAGGCTGAATGCCGCACCTTGCAAGCCTTGCGCCCGGCTCATGAAGTCCGGGGGACACAGTGTCTTGACGGCTGAAACCATTGAAAGAAACAGCAAGCCCGTAGCCAGCCCGATGAGCATGCGCATACACACGGCCAGAACCATGTTGTGCGGCAGGAGCAATGGCACAAAGCCCCCAACGGCGCACAGAAGAGCCGAGAGCGCCAGTGTGCGCAGTGTGCCCAGCCTGTCCACCACAAGGCCAGCAGGAACCTGCACCAGCGTGTGCGCCCAAAAGGGCGCGCTGAGAAAAACACCAAGCCCTGCGTAATTCAGGCTGAAAAGACTCCTGAACTGCTCCGCCACGGCAGATACGTTCAGAAACATAAAGCCCATGCCCAGACAGCCCAGAGCAGGAAGCCAGTAATAAACGGGAACCATGCTGTATCCTTGCCGCGAAACAGGTGCAGGCGGCTTTTGCCCGCAGCCAAACAGCTATTTCATGCGGTAACAGTTCTAAAAAAATAAGGTTGCGCCCCAATGGAACGCAACCGTGTGGATGTATACTTCTGGACGCTGATCCGCAATGCCTGAAACAGGGGCCTTGCCTAACGTGTAATCTTGAAAAAACGCAGACGCAGGGCGTTGGTAACTACGGAAACAGAAGACAGAGCCATGGCCGTGCCCGCCAGCATGGGCGAAAGCATAGGGCCGCCAAAAGCATGCAGCAGCCCTGCCGCCACAGGCAGGCCGAGCACGTTGTAGCCGAATGCCCAAAAGAGATTCTGGCGGATGTTGCGCATGGTCGCTCGCGAGAGCGCCAGAGCCGTGAGCACGGCCTCCATGCCGTCCCGCATGAGCACTATGTCGCCCGCCTCGGCGCTCACGTCCACTCCCGTGCCCACTGCCATGCCCACATTGGCGGCAGCCAAGGCCGGGGCATCGTTGATGCCGTCGCCCACCATGCCCACCACATGCCCTTCATCCTGCATCCGCCGCACATAGGCGGCCTTGTCTGCGGGCAGCAGCCCGGCGGCAATTTCCTCCACGCCAGCCAGAGCCGCCACGGCTTTTGCGGTGCGCTCATTGTCGCCCGTCAACATGACCACGCGCACGCCCATACCGCGCAGGGCCGCCACCACAGAAGCGGATTCGGGCCGCAGGGCGTCCGCAAGGGCCAGAATACCCGCAAGGCTTGTACTGCCATTGTTTTCAAGAGCCAGCAGCAGGGGCGTCTGCCCGGCCTCAGCCAGCAGGGCCAGCCTTTGATGCGCGTCTTCCGACACGACGAGCCCGCGCTCAGTCATGAAGGTTATGTTGCCCACGGCAAGGCCGTAGTCCACGCCATCCAGCTTCACCCGGCCCGAAATACCCATGCCGGGCGCTATCTGCACATCATCCACGGGCAGGGATGCGAGATTGCGCTCCCTTGCAGCGCCCACAAGGGCCAGTGCCAGCGGATGCTCGGAGCGCGCCTCCAATGAGGCGGCCATGCCCAGCAGCGCATTTTCGTCCATGCCAACGGGAGCATCCAGCAGGGTCATGCCTGTCATCACGGGTTTGCCCGTGGTGAGGGTGCCTGTTTTGTCCACGGCCAGCACGCTGATATGCCCGGCCTGCTCCAGGGCAGCGCCGTTCTTGATCAGCACGCCAAGCTGCGCGCCCCGTCCCGTGCCCACCATGATGGACATGGGCGTGGCAAGGCCCATGGCGCATGGGCAGGCCATGACCAGCACAGCCACAAAAATCGTCAGCGGCGTTGTAATGGGTTCAGAGCTGAACACAAGCCATGCAAGGGCCGCCACAAGGGCAATAAGCATGACGGCGGGCACAAAATAAAAACTTACCTTGTCGGCCAGTCTGGCGATGGGGGCCTTGCTGCCCTGTGCTTCGCGCACCAGCCGTATGATGCGGGCAAGGCGGGTGTTGCCGCCCACGGCGTCAGCCACAAATGTCAGCGAGCCTTCGCCGTTTACGCTGCCCGCCGCCAGCCTGTCCCCCGGTCCGATGGGTATCGGGATGGATTCACCCGTGAGCAGCGACAGATCAACAGCGCTTTTGCCGGTCAGCACGGTGCCGTCAACGGGCACGCGCCCCCCAGGCCGCAACAACAGATGATCGCCCACGCGTATCTGGGCCAGAGGCATTTCTTCCGGCGCGGCGGCGGTATCGTCAGGGTTGAGCCGCAAAGCAGTTTCCGGCGTCAGGCTCATGAGCGCGCCCATGGCGTCACCAGCGCGACGCTTGGCAACGGCCTCCAGATACTGCCCGAATTCGATCATGGTCAGCAGCACGGCGCAGGATTCATAATACAGGTTCATGGCGCGGGTCATGGGTTCGCTGCCAGCAAGCCCCAGCAGGGTGTTGCCAAGGCTGAACAAAAAAGCCGCGCCCGTGCCCACAGCCACAAGGCTGTCCATGGCCGGGGCCTTGCGCATGAGAGCCTTTATGCCGTCCACATAGAAATGACGCCCCAGCCATACCACGGGCATGGTGAGCACAAGCTGCGCCAGCATGAAGGCGCGTGGAGAAAGGTGCGGATCAAGCGCCTGCGGCAATGGCAGGCCGAGCATGTGTCCCATGGAGATAACCAGCAGAGGGGCGGCAAAGGCAACCATGGGCAGCAGACGGCTCAGGCGCGCCTTGATATCTGCCGCAGCTCTGGCCTTGCCTTCTTCAAACTGACGGGCGGCGTCATCGTCCGCAGCGGGAGCCGCGCTGAACCCTAAGGCGGCTACGCGTTCCATGATCTTTTGCTGCAAATCGCTGTCCTGCCCATCGCCAGGCCAAACTTCAGCACTGGCCGCAGCTAGGTTCACGCTGATTTTTTCCACCCCTTCCATGCGGCCCACTACCCGCTCAATACGTGAGGAGCAGGCGGCGCAGTGCATGCCGCTGATGTCAAAACGCAAAGGGCAGGCTTTATCCGTCGTTGTACTCATGGGTTCTCCACTTGTCATTCCGTATGGCGGCGAGTAAGCTGTAGATGAAAATGAAAACTCATTCCTGCATGGAGGATATGATGAAAACCCTGAAAGTCAATGGCATGCGTTGCGGCCACTGCAAGGCCGCTGTAGAAGAAGCTGCGGCAAAAATATCTGGCGTTGCCAATCCCCAGGTCAGCCTTGAGGATAAAGAACTGCGCTTTGAAGAAAGCGGGCCGCTGGATTTGCAGGCCTTGAAGACAGCCATCAGCAACATTGGGTTTGACCCTGAATAAGCTCTTGAATCTGTGATATGCGTCACAGAGCTGCACCTTTCGCGGCGCGCTGCCCGATTGCTGGCTTTCAAACCATGCACGGCAGCGCGCCCTTGTTTCATGCTGTCACCTGTGGTGTTTTTGCAGACGCCGCGCAGGCAAGGGCACGCAAAATTCCTCATGCCATCGCGCCGCTAGTTGCCGCAACATTACGCGTTCAGACCCCGTTCATCTTGCCGTTTTCTGCCGAATAGCGTAGTTCTTGGCAGGCAAATACGGTCACTGATCCCTTGCACCTTCAGCGCGAAACACCACAGGCATGCAAACACAAACCACACGCATCATCAGCATATTTTGGGCGGGCAAGGGCCGTTTTCAAGCCCTTCTGTTCTTTTTCCTGTGCTGTTTTTTGGTGGCTGCGCCGTCAGTGGCGGCACCCGGCAACTTCACGCTGGACTTTACAACCATCCGGCTGGGCGACGATGCGCTGGCGCAGGCCATCCCCGCAATTGTGCGCACTGAGGATAGTGTTGCTGCAAACGCCGGTACTGATGCCGCCGCGCAGCTGGCGACTCCTGCTTCGCCAGTGGTGCTGGTGGTTGGCGGCATTCAGGGTGACGAACCGGGAGGATTTTCTGCCGCGACCTTGCTGACCACGCACTACACCATCCGCAAAGGCGTGTTGTGGGTGGTGCCCAATCTCAATTTTCCCAGCATTATCAAAAGGTCACGCGGACTGCACGGCGACATGAACCGCAAGTTCGCCAAACTTGACGACCGCGACCCCGAATTTGGCACTGTTCGCCGTATTCAGGAACTCATAAGCCACCCCCGCGTGGCGCTGGTGCTCAACCTGCACGATGGCAGCGGTTATTACCGCCCCTCCTTTGAGGACAAGCTGCGCAACCCCAATCGCTGGGGGCAGTCTGTAATCATTGACCAGGAAGCGCTTGACGGCGTTTTCATGGGTTCACTGGGGAATGAAGCCCGGCAGGCCGCAGAATCGGCCAACAGCAAGCTGCTCTCTCCGCAACACGCCCTGCACGTGCACAATACCAAAACCGCCGAGGGCGATCACGAAATGGACAAAAGCCTTTCCTACTATGCCGTGCGGCAGGGAAAGGCTGCCTTTGGGCTGGAAGCCAGCAAGGAATTTCCTGTTGAAGTACGGGCATACTACCACCTGCTGATGGTGGAGTCGTTTCTTGCCCAGGCTGGAGTGGAATTTACACGCGGCTTTGCGCTTACGCCCGAGGGAGTCCGCGAAGCCCTGCTGGACAAACTTGACGTTACTTTTGCCGACAACAAGGTCTTTCTGCCGCTGGAAGATGTGCGCCCAGCCATCAATCTGCTGCCGCTCTCCAAGGATGCTCCAGCACAGGCTGTCACATCCAAGCCCATCATGGCAGTGCTGCCCTGCGCCAAGGGCGAGGAAGGCCAGTACTGCGTGCACTATGGCAACCGCATGATCACGCTTATCCGCCCCGACTGGCGCGAAATGGATCATAGCATTACAAGTATGAAGGTGCTGGCGGACGGACGCGAAACCGAAGCCCCCTTCGGGCAGGTGCTGGAAGTGACCAAAAGTCTGCTCGTGCAGCCGGCGGAAGGTTACCGCGTCAACGCCATTGGTTATGACAGCGGCCGCAAGGACGAAAGCGGCGAGACCATGACCCTCAAGGATTTTCAATCCCGCTTTTCCGTTGATCGTCAGGGCAGGCTGTATCGCGTTGAAGTGTACAAAGACCAGCGCTTCAGCGGCATGTTTCTGGTGCGTTTTGGTTCGGGCAGCAACCGCCTGACAAGCAAGGAAACTCCGTCCGTTCCCACGGACAGACTGCCCGACAAACCGGGGCAGGAATCAAATCTGGGGTTCTGAGCCGACCATGTCCAATCCTGAAATCTGCGTTGCAGGCGGCGGAAGCTGGGGCACAGCCCTGGCCCACCTGCTGGCAACAAACGGCTACAAGACCAGCCTCTGGCTGCGCGATGCCGCAGTGGCCGAGGCCGTGTGCAAACAACACGAAAACCCGCGCTATCTGCCAGGCTTTGCCCTGCACCCCAGCCTTGCAGCAACCACAGACCCTGCCGTTTTGGGCCGGGAAATCGTTGTGCTGGCAGTTCCCTGCCAGCAGTTGCGGGGCTGGCTTGCCGCCAACGCCCCCTTCTTCCGCCAAAAGGTGGTGCTGGTAAATGCCGCCAAGGGCATTGAAACCGCAAATCTCGCCACCTGCGCAGAGGTAACGGCGCAGAGTCTGGGGCATCTTGCACCCCGCTACGCGGCGCTTTCAGGGCCGTCTTTTGCGGCGGACGTTCTGCGCGGTCTGCCCACGGCTGTGGTTCTGGCTACGGCGGACGAAGCTCTGGGGCACCTGCTGCGACAGATATTTTCCGGCAGTGCCTTTCGCTGCTACTCCAGCACCGACGTGATGGGTGTTGAAATGGGCGGCGCGGTCAAAAATATCATGGCCATTGCAGCTGGCGTCTGCGACGGCCTCGGCCTTGGGCACAACAGCCGCGCGGCGCTCATTACCCGTGGGCTGGCAGAAATGAGCCGCCTGGGAGTTGCGAGAGGAGCCCATCCGCATACCTTCATGGGTCTTTCCGGCCTTGGCGATCTCACCCTCACCTGCACGGGCGACCTTTCGCGTAATCGCCAGGTAGGCCTGCGGCTGGGGCGCGGCGAAAAGCTTGAACATATCACGACCAGTCTTGGAATGGTGGCCGAAGGTGTTAAAACCACAGATGCCATTCACGAGCTTGCCCGCAGGCTTGAAGTTGAAGCGCCGCTTACGGACGCTGTGTACAGCATTCTGTATGAAGACAGCGACCCCCAAGAAGTGCTGCACAATCTTATGTCGCGCCGCCTGCGTGACGAATAACGCAGCGCACTCCACACCAGCATTACACCATTCCATGTAACATGCATTTTGCAGTGCAAAATGCATGTTTCCTTTTTTCTGATGCAGCAAATTCAGGAACCTCACGCCAGGCGAACGCCCGGGCCAAGGAGCGGTTTCTTCACCCGCTCCACCCCCTCTTTTTTCCTCTTCAAAAAATATTTTCCTTTTTTTTCGATGGCTCAAAATTTTATTTCACATTCCTTGTGCCCCTCACACACTGGTAAAATAAATCACAAAAAAGGTGACTGCGCGCAATGGAATTATTATCAATTTCAGCGCAATTTTAACACGATTTTTAGTTTTGTATTACTTCATTTTTTGCGCGACCATCACGAATTAGCGATAGTTCAAAA
This sequence comes from Desulfovibrio faecalis, assembly GCF_053570625.1. NCBI lineage: Bacteria > Pseudomonadati > Thermodesulfobacteriota > Desulfovibrionia > Desulfovibrionales > Desulfovibrionaceae > Desulfovibrio > Desulfovibrio faecalis. The sequence goes on along the minus strand of NZ_JBRBQR010000001.1, from coordinate 880,689 downwards.
AATCACATTTCAACATGGCGTTGTCATTGAATTTCACAACATTGCACAATGCATTAGCGCTTTTTTGCACAATTTGTTTGTGTAACCAGTTAAATCAAGACTAACATACCGATTTCACAGCCTCCCAAAATCGCGCAAATAGCAAACCGTTTATTGCTCCCACCCTCACATTACCCATTTTGATACCATTTTTTGCAATCTACCTGTTCTTCTTGAAAGAGTTGTTGCTTGCAACGGTTTGGAAAGTGGGCTAAGCCAAAAAAACTTTTTAAGATCAATTTTTCACGACATGGTATGGTGGTGATACCACGATGCCATTTAGGAAGTGCGGCCCGGACTTGACCGGGTTGATCCGCCGGGTACATCCGAGAGACCCGCAAACCACGGGGCAAACTATGACGGAATCACTGTTTTCGGCAGGCGGCTTTCTTGTGCCGCTTCTCGTGGGCATGGCCCTTATGCTGTATGGCGCGGCGCAGTCCGTGCGGCAGCGCAACAATCCCCGCAGCCTGATCCTATGGGGTTCGCTGCATGATGCAGGCATTTTCTGCCTGGGTCTTGGAGCAAGCGGCGGTATCAACAGCACAGGCCTGTGGCTTTTTGTGCTGTTCCAGGCAGCCGCGCGGCTGCTGGCCTGGGCCGCCCTTTCACGGCTGACCCCCCCGGCGCTCAACGCACCGGTGCAGCTGCAGGATTTGCGCGCCACTGGCAAACGTCAACCCTGGACAGCAGCCTGCTTCGGCCTTGGCATGCTGGCTGCGGTGGGCGGTTCGCCCTTCCTGGTGCCTGAAGCCCGCATGTTCATCAGTTCTGGCATTCTGGGCAGCATGCCCGGCGCCATGGCGGCGCTCTTGTGCATGGCCCTCGCCACCACAGTTCTCATCTGGCTGCATGTGGAAGCAGTGCGCATTGTCGTACTGGACACCACAGGCGAAGAAACCCCGGCTTCATGGGCAGCGCCTTCCGGCAATGTTTTTGTGATGCTGGGCCTCGCGGTAGTTGTGGCGCTGTTGGGTCTGTTCAGAGGCCCCATCACCGAACTGTTCGCCTCTGCCTACAATGTGGCTGTACCGCATTCGGCAACGCACCCGGCATACTGGTGTTATTACGCCGGTGCGTTCCTGACCGGCATAGCATTCCTGGTAAAGTTTGACCGCGCGCCCCTGGTGGGCGTGGCCTTCTCCGCCCTGGCGCTGGCGACCACCATTGCCACCCCGGCGGGCCCAACGGCCAAGCTTTTCCTTGTTATGATCGCCGTTGTGGGTCTGGTCGTCAGCATATACTCGCTGAGCTACATCCATGAGCGTCAGGGCCGCTATTGGTTCTTCCTGCTGCTGACATTCGCATCGCTGGCGGGCATTGTCTCCGCTGCCGACTCGGCGACTATGTACGGCTACTGGGAACTCATGACCTTTGCCTCCTACTTCCTGGTGGTGCATGAGAACAATCGCAGCGCCTACGACGCCGGCCTCAAATATTATGTAATGTGCGCGGGCGGCGCGCTGTTCATGCTGCCCGGGCTCCTGCTGCTGGGCGATCCTTCGCTTTCGTTCGGGTTGATGCAGGGCGCGTTTGTGCTCTGCCTGGCTGGCTTTGGCGTGAAGATGGGCCTTGTGCCCCTGCACTCCTGGCTGCCTGACGCTCACCCCGCCGCGCCATCTTCTGTGTCTGGTCCTCTTTCGGGTATCATCACCAAGATGGGCGTGTTCGGCATAGTGGCCGTGCTGCTCATGCGGCCCATGATCATGGGCATGCCCGGTATGTTCGGCCTTTCCTGGCTGGGCACCGGTCTTGTGGCCATGGGCGCGGCAACCCTGATCTTTGGCGAGGTCATGGCTCTGCGCCAGGACGACATCAAACGCATGCTGGCCTATTCGACCCTCGGGCAGATTGGTGAAATCGCCCTGGTGCTCGGCGTAGGCACATGGCTTTCGACCACCGGCGCGCTGTGGCACATGCTCAACCACGCCATCATGAAAGACCTGCTCTTCCTTGGAGCCGGCGCTCTCATCATGCGCGCGGGCAGCCGCAAGCTTGCAGACCTGCGCGGCCTTGGCCGCCAGATGCCCGTGACCGTTGCCTGCATGGGCATCGGCCTTGTGAGCATCATGGGTCTGCCGCCTTTTGGCGCTTTCTACAGCAAGTTCCTGATGATTCAGGCGGCCACCACAGCCGGGCACATCTGGCTGGCGGCCCTGATTCTGGGCGGCTCGCTGGTGGGCCTGATCTACTACACGCGCATTCTGAAAACCCTTGTGTTTGAAGAACGCCCCGCCGACCTGCCCACCGTGACCGAAGCGCCGCGCAGCATGCAGATCGGCCTGATCATTCTGGCGGGCATTTGCGTTATCATGGGCCTTGCCCCGCAGCTCGCCATGAACCTTGTGGTGCCGGTGGCCTCCATGTGCTTCACGCCCAACCTCAACGACCCCGATGTGCTCCTGGCCATGAATGTGTCCTGGCCCATCTTCGTGGTTGTTCCTGTGTTTGGCGCCGTGCTGCCTGCCCTGTTCTACCGTGACCGCAAAAAGGCCGGATGGGCCAGCGTGGGCGTGATGCTGTTCACCGCGCTGCTGGTCATCCTGTTTGGCCGCGATCTGGATACGCTTTCCTTCTGCTTTGCCCTGCTGGTTCCTGTGCTTGGCGCGGTCAATATGGCCTACGCCCTTGGCTACATGGAACACAGCCACCGCCAGTGGCGCTTCTACTGCGCCTTTACCGCCATGTGCGGCGGCCTGGTCGGCATGGCCGCCAGCCAGTACATGCTGAGCTTCTTCCTGTTCTGGGAAATCATGAGCTCGTGGACGCTGTACCTGGCCATTGCCCATGAGGGCGATAAAGACTCGCTTCGCGAGGCGTTCAAATACTTTATCTTCAACGTGTTCGGCGCGGGCTTCATCTTCCTGGGCCTGTGCGTTGTGGGGCCGTTCACGCCTTTCAACGCCACCCTGCTCACGGGTGCCGCACCCTACATTCCCCACGGCGCGGCATGGCTCGGCATGGCCCTGCTGGCTGCCGGCTTCCTGATGAAGGCGGCCCAGCTGCCCTTCCGCATTGATTGGCAGATGCACCCGGCCCTGGCTCCCACGCCTGTTTCCGGCTACATCTCGTCCGTGCTGCTTAAGAGCGCCATTCTCGGCCTCATCAAGCTGTTCATGCTCATGGGCGGCGGCTTTATGCTGGCTGGCGTGCTGGGCGGCATGGAGCAGAACATCATCAGCACTGTTTCCATGTGGATCGGCGGCATCACCATCATCATGGCTGCCGTACAGGCCTTGCGCACCAACGTCATCAAGCTTGTGTTCATCTATTCCACGGTGAGCCAGCTTGGGTACATGGTGCTGGCGGTTGCCGCTGGCGGCGCGCTGGGTTACGCGGGCGGCATGCTGCACGTGATCAACCACGTGTTCTTCAAGGATCTGCTGTTCCTTGTGTGCGGCGCCGTCATGTTTGCCACCCACAGGGAAACGCTGGAAGACCTCGGTGGCATTGGTCGCCACATGCCCTTTACCCTTGTTATGTTCGCCATTGCCGGGCTTTCAGTTGTGGGCGTGCCGCCCACCAGCGGATTCTCGTCCAAATGGCTTATCTACCATGCCCTCATGGAAGCGGGCCAGCCCTTCCTGGCCTTGCTCTCCCTGATCGGCAGCGTGTTGACCATGGCCTACATTGCCAAGTTCCTGCATGCGGCCTTCCTGGGCCAGCCCTCGCCCAACCTGCACGAAGTGCATGAGGCCCCGCTGATCATGCGCGTGCCCATGGGCATTCTGGCTGCCGGTTGCGTGATCACGGGCGTGTTCCCCGGTCTGGCACTTGGTCCCATCAACAACGTATTGGCTGAATACGGCTTTATGCCGCTCAACGTGGGCCTGTCCGGCGTGCTTTCCGGCCCCGGCGCATGGAACGCCACAGGCATGTTCGTCATGATGGCCCTTGCATTTGCTGGCGGACGCTGGTTCGTGCTGCGCTTTACCCGCCTGCGCGAAATTGACGTCCACACCTGCGGTCTGCCGGTCGAAACGTCCACCAGCCGCATGAAGCCCTCCAGCATTTTCGGGGAAATCCTCGGCCTTATGGGCGGCAATAAGCCCGCCAAGGAGAACCGCTGATGAGCGACACCCTGCTTGCCATACTGCACATGTGCATCTTCCCCGGCGGGGCCTTTGCCCTGCTGGTGGCGATGTTCTTCAAAGGACTTGACCGCCGGGTCGAGGCGCGGCTGCAGCGCCGCGTCGGCCCCCCGCTGATCCAGCCCTGGCTTGACATTGCCAAGCTGCTGACCAAGGAAACCCTGATCCCCAAAACCGCCTGCCGTTCGGCCTTTTTGATGGCCCCGGTGTTCGGTTTCACGGGTATGGCCGTGTGCGCGGCCTTCATACCGATCCCCGGCGTGTTCAACGGCCTGTTCAACATGGGCGACCTGCTGGTGATCTTCTACCTGCTGCCCATCCCGGCCATGGCCATCATGCTGGGCGGCTCGGCCTCCAGTTCGCCCTACGGCGCTGTGGGCTTCTCGCGCGAAATGATGTTGATGCTGGCCTACGAAACGCCGCTGCTCATGATTCTGCTCTCTGTCGCCATGCTTACGGGCAAGGTGCTGAGCGGCGGAGCCTGGGGCGCGGAATTCTCGCTGCTCAAGATCGTCGCCATGCAGCAGCAGGTGGGTTCCTTCGGGTTCAACCCGACCATGATCCCCGCCTTGCTGGCCTATCTGATCTTCCTGCCCGGCACCATGGGCGTTGTGCCCTTTGATATCCCCGAGGCGGAAACTGAACTGATCGAAGGCCCACTGCTGGAATACGGCGGCCCCCTGCTGGCCTTGTTCCAGATCACGTCCGCGCTCAAGACCTTTGTAGTTTTGGGCCTGGGGGTTGCGCTTTTCTTCCCCGGCACCATATCTGACATATGGCTGGTGAATCTGGTCTGGTTCCTGCTCAAGTGCCTTGGGCTCATGCTGGTTTCGCTTACGCTGGTCAAGTCGGCCACAGGGCGCTTCCGCATTGACCAGGCCTTCCGTTTCTACATAACTGTGCCCACGGCGCTTGCGCTGTGCAGCCTTATACTGGTCTGGGTGATGTAAGGAGGCCGACGTGTCGCTGGATAACATGCTTAAAAAACTCTCCGTGCGGTCGCCGTGGCTTTTCCGCATCAACGCAGGCTCGTGCAACGGTTGCGACGTGGAACTGGCAACCACTGCCTGTATTCCGCGCTATGACGTGGAACGCCTGGGTTGCCGCTATTGCGGCAGCCCCCGCCATGCCGACATTGTGCTTGTAACAGGCCCTCTGACCACCAGGGTGCGTGACCGCGTGCTTAAAGTGTGGAACGAAATTCCCGAACCCAAGGTCACTGTGGCGGTGGGCATCTGCCCCATCTCGGGTGGCGTGTTCCGCGAAGGCTATTCCATTGAAGGCCCGCTTGACCGCTACATCCCGGTAGACGTCAACGTGCCCGGTTGCCCGCCTCGCCCGCAGGCCATTCTTGAGGCTGTGGTGCTGGCGCGTTCCATCTGGCTGAAAAAACTGGGCGTGGAGGAGTGATATGGCGGGCTTTCTGAAAGTTCTGTTCCGCAATTTGCTGGAAGGTCCAAGTACCGACCCCTTCCCCTTGGGCGAAACATTCACCCCCGAAAGGCTGCGCGGCAAGGCTGTTGTGGATCCCGACCTGTGCATGGGCTGCGGCATCTGCCGTCACTCGTGCGCAGCAGGGGCCATCAACATCTCGCCGCTGCCCGACCGCAAGGGTTTTACCATCACCATATGGCAAAACTCCTGCTGCCTGTGCGCCTCGTGCCGCCATTACTGCCCCACCGGGGCCATGAGCATCACGACCGACTGGCACACCGCGCATCCGGAATCGGAAAAATTCAACCGCATCGAACAGCAGACTGTTCGCTATGAACCCTGCGCCGGTTGCGGCGAACTTATGCGGCCCCTGCCCAAAAAGCTGGCCGAAAAGCTCTATGCCTATAATGATGAAATCGACAGGGATCTGACGCGCAGGCTCTGCCCCAAATGCCGCCAGCTTGAGGACGCCAAGCGCAATGCCTGCGTACTGCCCGCCGCCAGCGGCGATGCAGCGGCGACCAGCGTCACTTCTGCCGCTCCCACCAAGGATTAGCGGTTCATACCCGCGGAGAACATATGCAAGAGACAATTAACGGCAACGCCAAAGTCATCGAGGGGCTCTCAGCCCTGTGTACCGAAGACGACGCCGTACACCACAGCACGGACAGCTTCGGCAACGCTTTTCACTGGTTCAGGCTGGGTACGCCCCGCATGTTGCAGGATGCCGCCGCCATCATGAGCGAAGCCAAGGCGCGCCTGTGCATGACAACCGCTTACAACCGCCGCCAGCTCAGCGAACCCATGCAGGAAGTTTGCTACCACTTTGAGCTGGACGGTGTGGTCTACAACATGACCGTGACCCTTAACGGCGAGTGGCCCACCGTGCCCTCCATCACCCCCCTGTTCGCCAATGCCGACTGGCACGAACGGGAAATGATGGAACTCTACGGCATTCAGGTTACAGGCCACCCCAATCCCACGCGCCTGTTTCTGGATGAAGAGCTTGACGCAGGCATTCTCAACGAGGCCGTGCCCCTGTCCATCATGATGAACGGGGCCTGCACCACCGACCTCTGGGAACGCATTCTCAATGACAAGGAGCGCAACCATGAGTAACACCTTCACCATGCCTCTGGGCCCCGTACACGTGGCCCTTGAGGAGCCGGTATATTTCCACCTCACGGTGGAGGGTGAAACGGTTCGCCACGTGGAGCTGACCTCCGGTCACGTGCACCGCGGCATGGAATCCATGGCTACCCAGCGCAACCTCGTCAAGAACGTCACCCTTACCGAGCGCGTGTGCTCGCTCTGTTCCAACAGCCACTCCTTCACCTACAGCATGGTGGTGGAAAACGTGCTCGGCATCACCATTCCCGAGCGCGCCTGCTACCTGCGCGTGGTGGCCGAAGAAATCAAGCGCATTGCCTCACATCTGTTCAACACTGCCATTCAGGCGCATATCATCGGCTTCAAGTCGCTGTTCATGCACGTGATGGAAGTGCGTGAAATGATGCAGGACCTCAAGGAAACCGTTTACGGCAACCGCATGAACCTCGCGGCCAACTGCATCGGCGGCGTTAAGTACAACGTCACGCCCGATCTGTTGGATTACATGCTCAAGACCCTTGCCAAGGTTGAACCGCAGGTGGATGAAATCCGCGAGATCTACGCCACCAACGGTATGGTTCTTGGCCGCACCAAGGGCCTTGGCCTGCTGCCCAAGGAAGACGCCGTCAACCTTGGCGTGGTTGGCCCTGTGGCCCGTGGTTCCGGCGTTGCCATCGACGTGCGCAAGGATTCGCCTTACGCCGCCTACGGCAAGCTGAACTTCAACCCGGTTCTAGAGCATGGCTGCTGCGTGAACTCGCGTACAATGGTGCGGCTGCACGAGATATTTGAATCGTTCAGCCTCATCCGCCAGTGCATCGAAAGGATGCCCGAAGGCGAGGTCACGGCGCCCATGCGTCAGATCCGCACGGCAGAGGCCTGCGCCCGCACCGAGGCCCCGCGCGGCGAAGTGTTCTACTACATCCGCACCAACGGCACGGATATGCCCTCGCGCCTCAAGTGGCGTGTGCCTTCCTACATGAACTGGAAGGCCCTGGGCGTCATGATGCGTGACTGCAAGGTGGCCGATGTGGCGCTGATAACCAACAGCATCGACCCCTGCGTTTCCTGCACCGAGCGCTAGACATAACGGGTTGGAGAGTTTGATCCATGCATGAGGCAACGCTGGTTCAGGGACTGCTGAACATGGCCATCAAGGCCGTGGAAGACCACAATAAGGCGCATCCGGAGTCTCCGGTCAGCCGTATTGCGGAATTTCAGTGCGAACTGGGCCTGCTTGCCTGCGTGGAAGCGCAAACGCTCACCGCCTGCTTTGAACTGCTGGCGGAAGGAACCCTTGCAGAGGGCGCAAAGCTTACGCTTGCATGCGCGCCCCTGGCCTGTACCTGCAATCAGTGCGGACATGAATTCAGCCTGACGCAACGGCATTTCGTCTGCCCAAGTTGCGGCGGCGAAAACATCCACTTCAACGGGGGTCATGGGATGACGCTTATGGCCCTGCACGTTGCATCCGAGGAAACGGACCATGACTGAACATATCCAGGTCGTACCCGACAAATGCCGCGCCTGCCGCCGCTGTGAAGTGGCCTGCATTGCCGCCCACCACGGCATGAGCTTTAAAGAGGCCATGAAACACCGCGACGAACTGGTTTCGCGCGTACAGGTGGTCAAGGCCGAAGGCTTCAAGACCACCGTGCGTTGCCACCAGTGCGACCACGCGCCCTGCGCCAACGTGTGCCCCACCGGCGCATTGCAGCAGGATGCCGATGGCCGCATCATCATGCGCGTACAATACTGTGTTGCCTGTAAGATGTGCATCGCTGCATGCCCTTACGGCACCATCACCCTTGACACCATCGGCATGCCCTCCGTGGACGGCGACGATGGTGAAACCCTGGCTCAGCGCGCCCGCCGCGAAGTGGCCGTGCGCTGCGACATGTGCCGCGCATGGCGCATGGAAAACGGCAAGCGCATCACCGCCTGCATGGAAGCCTGCCCGGCCCACGCCCTTTCACTGGTGCTGGCCGACGGTTCAGTGGTGGAAGCCCCTGCGCCGGAAAAGAAGCCTGCCATTGAGGGCGCGCCGGAAAAACCCGCCGCTCCTGTGGCCGAACCCGGCCCCCGTGCATCCGTGACCGCTGCTGGTCGCGCACCTGAAGAAGCCAAGGCTGAGGAAGCCAAGGTTGAAGCCCCTGCCGCCCCTGTGGCGGAAGCGGCGGCTCCGGCACCTGCGGCAGAAACTCCCGCAGCGCCCAAGGCCGAAGAACCCAAGGTCGAAACGCCTGTGGAAGCTCCTGTCGAAGCCAAAGCCGCTCCGGTAGTGGAAGAAACTCCCGCGCCTGAAGTCAAGGCGGAGCCTGCGGCGGAAGCCCCGGCAACGGAACCCGTAGCCGCAGCAACACCGGTTGAAACCAAGCCCGAAGCTGCTCCGGCAGTGCCCAAGGCTGCGGCCTCCAAGCCTGCCAAGAGCAGCAAAAAGGCCACCAAGAAGGGCGGCAAGAAGTAAGCACTTCTGCCAATCCGCACATTCTGGCCTCGGCGCGGCAGTCGGATTATCCCGGCTTCTGTGCCGAGGCTTTGCGTTTTATGCTACAGCGCACCCTTTCCCGCAGATTGCAGTCTCTATAGCATTTTGGCTTGAAATGCTCGCTCGTGTCTGCCAAAAACCTGCCTGCTTGCATTTCTGGACAGGATTTTCAGGAACGTCCTTGCAGAGCAGTTAATTCATTTCATTCACCCTCTGTTCTAAAATCACCTTAATATACTGCATGTTACTTTAATACGGCCTGAGATTCGGCTTTGAATAGCGAGTTTTTGTGATCTCCATCACAGAATATCCCGGCCATTTCTGGTGTATTGCCTCTGTTGCTGACAACAGATCTTGCAGTCAGCCGATGGCGCTGAGGCGTTCCCTACAGACGTAAACGAAACTGCAATACCAGACTGCCGCGCCATGCAGCGGTCTGGGGGGAGACAAGATGGAAAACAGCGATCTGCAAACCATCCATGCTGCCTTGCAAACCGGCCCTTTTGCGGCCATGTCGGATACTGAACGCCAAAAGCTGGCGCTGCACGCCCGTGTGCAGCCATTCAGCCAGGGGGCGACACTATTTCGCGAAGGCGAAGCCACAGCCGATGCCATGCTGCTGCTCTCGGGCATGGTCAAACTGTGCCGTCACTCGGCTCAGGGCAAGGAATGTGTGCTACACCTTGTGCGTTGCGGCAGAATGCTGGACGCAGGGGTGCTTTTTTATGAAGAAGGCCTGCCCGCAACGGCCATCGGGGTGCAGAACGGCGTAGTTTTGCGGCTGGAACGCAAGGCACTGCTTGAAGCCCTGCGCAACGATGCGGCCCTTGGAGTAGCCATGCTGGCGGCCATGAGCCTGCGTCAGCGCCTGTTCATCAACAAAATTGCGGGATCGCAAGGCCGCATTTCCGTTTCGGGCCGGGTAGCGGCATGGCTGCTGCACAGGGCAAAAATGGAAAAAAGCGCCACCCTGAGCATGGGCGTTACCCAGGAAACCCTGGCCCGCCAGATGGGCATAAGCCGCGAGAGTCTGAGCCGGGAGCTCAGCGCCCTGGCATCAGCCGGACTCATTGACCGCGACCGCCGCCGCATCATTCTGCTCGATGCCAACGCCCTGCGCGAAAGGGCCGAGGCTTAGGGTGCTTCACAGGATACCGCTCTGTCGGCAGCAGGCGCAGCTTTGACCGGTATACAATGAAGGTGCATCCACTCAGGCTGCACCGACTTTATGAACGAGCGCTCGCCAGAGAGCGCTTTAAAGGCCTTGAGAAGGAAACTTCTCAAAACAGTTTTTCAGGATCAGCATGAACGCTTGCATTGTTTATTCTTCCTGCACGGGCAATACCCGTAAAGTGGCTGAGGCCTTGGCCGATACCTCGGGTCTTCCCTGCTTTCCCGTGCGCAACGCACCTGAGCCGGATGACTTCGATATGCTGGCCCTGGGCTTCTGGGTGCGCAAAGGCCTGCCTGATGCCCGCGCCCTGCGCTACATGGAGCGTGTACGCGGCAAGGACGTATTTTTTTTCGGCACGCTGGGCGCGTGGCCCCATTCAGACCACGCCCGCCGCTGCATGGCTGCAACACATGAAATTTTACAGGCTGGCGGCAATACGGTAGTTGATGGATTCTTGTGTCAGGGCCGGGTCAATCCGCAGGTGGTTGCCGCATCGCAGCGCAAGGGCGGGCATCCCCTGAGCCCCGAGCGGCTGGCCCGTCTGCGCGAGGCAGCACGCCACCCGGACGCGACAGATCTTGCGGCGGCGCGCCTGCACTGGCAACGTAGCCTGCAAAAACAAACTGCCAGTTTTTCTGTGACGCCAACCCCCTGCATTGCCGCAGACATTTTATCCATGCCGGAATCCATCGGCAGCAATACCTCGCTGTAACCAGCCAGCAGGCCAGTATCAGGAGCTGCAAATGCGCAAACAGAACCGCGAATGCCTTGACCCGGCATTTTTTGACGAAGTTTTTTCCACTGCTGAAGACCTCTGCCTTGCCATGCACGATGGGGAATTTCCCTATGTCATTCCGCTTAACTTCGTGCGCCAGGGCAACTGCATCTATATCCACTGCGCCCTTGAAGGGCACAAGCTGGACTGTATCCGCCGCAATCCCAATGTGGCCTTTACCCTTTGCGCGGATGTGACCATTCACAGGGAAAAATCCACGACCTATTACAAATCGCTGTGCGGCACTGGCCGCGCCGTGATTGTGGATGACCCGGCGGAAAAGGGCCTCGCCCTTGATGCCCTGGCAGGGCGCTACGCCGCCCTTTGCCCCACGCCCACGCCGGCTGCCGCCCTTGCCCGCACAGGCGTGGTACGCATTGACATTGTGGATCTGGTGGGCAAGCGCAAACTGCCCAAGTAAACGCCTCACCCCATGCACGGCGGCGCGTAGTAGCGCCACAACATGCCGAGTGTAAAGGAAGTCTGACATGCGCGGAGCTTCCCGCCTTATCCCCTTGCCTTCTTTTCTGGCTCTGCTGACTGCCGGAGCGCACTTCTGGCGCAGCGGTCAGCCCGGCCTGGCTGCCACCTGCCTTGCACTGGCCCTGCTTGCCTGGGGCCGCGCCGCATGGGTGCGCCTGCTGCTCCTGCTGGTGCTGCCCCTGCTGGCTGGCCGCTGGATATGGGCTGCGGCCCAGTTTGTACAAATGCGCATGTTCATGGGCGAACCGTGGCACAGGCTGGCTGTTATCCTGCTGAGCGTGGCCCTGCTGACGGCGCTTGCCGCCCTGCCCCTGCTGCGCGAATCCGCACGACAACGCTACCACAAGGGCGACACGGGCGCGCGCACCCAACTGACCGCCCTGTTCCTTTGCCTTGGTCTGTTGCTGCCGGTCTGGCTTATGAAGCCGCAACTGCTCGTTCTGGAACGGTTCTTCCCCCAATGGGGATCACTGCAACTTGCGCTGGCGGGCATCTGGGCGGCCTGCGCAGCCGGATGGCTGAGCGGCAAAAAGGTTCCGCAGGTCAGAATGCGCCTGTGGCGGCTCTTTTCACTTGTCTTTTTTGCTCAGCTTGTTCTCGGACTGGCACTGGAAAGCCGTTTTCTGCTCAGCGGGCAACTGCATCTGCCTGTACCAGGGCTGATAGCCGCCGCGCCCATATATCGCGGCGGAGGCTGGTTCATGCTGGGCCTGTTCACTTTTTCCACCCTGATTGCGGGCGCGGCATGGTGCAGCCATCTTTGCTACTTTGGTGTGTGGGATGCCAGCGCCGCAAAGTCCCGCGCCGGCGGCCCGCACGGATTATCTGTGATAAAAAATTCCGGCTCCGGCAACCTGGCTCCATCCATTCCCCGCCGCGCTCCCAGGTGGTTGCCATATCTGCGGCTCGCCATGCTGGGCCTGACCCTTGCCGTTCCCCTGCTCTTGCGTTTCTCGGGCGCGCCGCTGGAGGCGGCCCTTGCCTGCGGCCTCTTGCTGGGCCTGCTGGCTGTACCGGCTTCCCTGCTGGTCAGCCGCAAGGCCGGATACGCCGCCTACTGCCGGGGCCTCTGCCCGCTAGGGCTGCTGGCAAAGTGGATTGGGCGCATTGCGCCCTGGCGCGTGCGCCGCACAGGCTCCTGCCGCCGCTGCATGGCCTGCGTGCGTGTATGCCGTCAGGACGCCATGGGCGACCCCATGACGACATCAGGCCCCAATGAGGACTGCAATCTGTGCCGCGACTGCGTGGCCGTATGTCCGCAAAGGGCGCTCTCCATAACCTGCTACGGCATGCACGGAACGCAAACCTGGGCAGGCCCAACGCTCATTGCCCTGCTTGCTGCCCTGCACGCGGCCTTTCTTGCCATGGCCCGTATATAGACAGCCAGTTCATTCAACCAGGGAAGCACGGCTTCACCACCGCGACTCTCGCAACATCTAGTAACGAGGATGCCAATGATGCGTGTTTTGCGCCGCCTGCGGGCAGGCACAATGGCCCCGCCCAGGGCCGACTGGAATGAAATATTCTGGGCGTGGGCAGGCAGTTGCCTGTCCATAATCAGCCTTGCGCTGCTTGAAAAGCTCTGCGCGCAGGAATGGAATCTGCCTCTGCTCATCGGCTCGTTCGGCGCTTCCGCCGTGCTGGCCTTTGGCGCGCCCCACAGCCCGCTGGCCCAGCCCCGCAATCTTGTGGGTGGGCACGTGCTTTCCGCGCTTGTGGGTGTGAGCTGCCAGCTACTCTTCAGTGATAATCCAGTGCTGGCCTCGGGCCTTGCCGTTTCCACAGCCATTGCCCTCATGCACGCAACGCAGACCCTGCATCCTCCGGGCGGCGCAACGGCCCTTATCGCGGTCATCGGCGGCCCCGGCATCCACAGTCTCGGCTACTGGTATGTGCTCCTGCCCTGCGCAGCGGGGGCCATCTGCATGCTGGCCCTGGCCTATGCCGCCAATAATCTCGCCGCCCGCAAGAGGTATCCCCTCTTCTGGTGGTAAGGGCCTTACAAAAAACGTGGCCCTGACAATCCATATTTGCAGCACTGTCGCATAACAATTTGCCTGCCTTCGTGGAGTCTGCCCTTGCGGCCTTTCACGAAGACAGGCAAATTTCACTTCGAGGCTGGATGGCAGCAACCGAAACACCCTGCCTTCTCCATTGCTTCTGCTTGGCTCATGCCAGACGGGCATCAGCAGAACCCCCGCCAGCCGCCGGACCTGGAACCAATACCCGGCTCCGGCTTGCCAGCCAGGGCCAAAGGGCGTAGCCTCATTGTCTTACTTTTATCGAGGTTATGACATGTCCGGCATATCTTCCGCTTCCCCCCTGGCGGAGGGCCTGCGGCGCGCACTGCCCATTGTGCTGGGCTACCTGCCCGTAGGCTTCGCTTTTGGGGTTCTTGCCGTCAAGAACAACATCCCGCCCTCCTTGGCTGTCGCCATGTCCGTGCTCATGTTTTCCGGCTCCGGCCAGTTCGTGTTCGCGGGCATGTGGGGCGCTGGCGCAAGCGCGCTCTCCATTATGGCGGCGGTCTTTATTGTAAACCTGCGCTATCTGCTGCAATCCGCCGCAGAATCCCCATGGCTGGCGGGCCTGCCGCGCGGGCAACGCTTTCTGCTGGGCCTCGGCCTTACGGACGAGACCTTTGCCGTCCATGTCACGGCTTTTCAGAACGGCTGGCAGCGAAGCCTCACCACACTCTTTGTCTGCAATCAGACCGCGCAACTGGGATGGGTTTCCGGCGCCGCCATTGGCGCGTTCTGCGGCGAGCTTGTGAGCGATGTTAAACCGCTGGGCCTTGATTATGCCCTCACCGCCATGTTTCTGGCCCTGCTGGTGCCACAGTGCGTCAGCCGCCTGCACGTGCTGGTGGCACTCTTTACCACCACGCTCTCCATCAGCCTCAAGGCTGCGGGCATGACTCAGTGGAACATTGCCGTTGCCACGGTGCTGGGCGCAAGCCTTGGCACATGGCTGCTGGTGCGCAAGGCGCAGCACGAGGGCACGCCCATTGACCTTGCCGACCAGCAAAACAAGGATGCAGACAGCCGCGCTATCAGCAACATGGCGACGCCACGCACAGAGGAGGCCGAATCATGAACGAAAGTGGATGGTTCAGCACCCATGCGGCCCTGATGCTCTGCCTTCTTGGCAGTGTTCTGGTTACGGTTCTGCCAAAAATCCTGCCTGTCACCTTTTTGAAGGGCGACAGCCTGCCGCCGCTGCTGCGGCACTGGCTGTCCTTTGTGCCCGTCGCCGTCATGGCTGCCCTGGTGGGGCCGGACGTGTTTTTTTACGAAGGGCATTTCAACGCCGGGCCTTCCAACCTGTTTCTGATGGTGGCCCTGCCCTCTCTGCTGGTCGCGTGGTGGTCAAAGAACTATTTTCTCACCATTGCCTTTGGCCTCGGGCTGGTGATTCTGGCCCGCTGGGCCGGGTTGTACTAATGCCGCGCGCACGAGGTTCCGCTTCCGGTCCACCTTCGCTGCGCGAAAGGCGCAAACCAGCTCCCTCACTGCCGCCGCCAACGCGCAGCGCCAGCCTTTTGGTGCGCATTACGCCGGAGCATACGGGGCTGTTCCGCTTTTTGCTCGAAGCCTATGAGCACATCGCCTATTTTACCGTGCTTGAAAACAAGACAGCCCTGCTGCGGGTTATCTTTTCACCTCACAGAGAGCGAGAAGCGCGCGAGGCTCTGGCCCAGATGGCCCAAAGCCTGCCCTTCACTGTGGAGGAATGGCCCAAGCAGGCGTAGTCGCCGCTCCCAGACTGCGCCAGTGGAGTCTGCGCAGTGCGGCCCAGGCCCTGCCGGGACTGCTGATGCAAAAACACTTTGAGCTGCGCGCAAATTCTGTTACAATTCTTTCGTTTTGGGGCAGGGCCAAAAGCCCAGCCCTTTTCCTGCGTCCGGCGAAAGCCCGCAACACCTCAGCCTTTACCAAGGCGGACTCATGCCCACACTGAAATACAAGCGCGTGCTGCTCAAGCTGAGCGGCGAGGCCCTGGCCGGAGAAAACAAGACCGGCATTGACCCGGAAACCGTAGCCACCATCTGCCGTGAAATCGGCACTGTGCTCGAAATGGGCGTGGAAATGGCCCTTGTGATTGGCGGGGGCAATATTTTTCGCGGGCTTTCCGGCTCGGCCAAGGGCATGGAACGTTCGTCCGCCGACTACATGGGCATGCTGGCCACTGTGCTCAACGCGCTGGCCGTGCAGGACATGCTGGAAAAGCTGGGCTACCCCACGCGCGTGCTTTCGGCCATCACCATGCAGGAAGTGTGCGAACCCTTCATCCGCCGCCGCGCCCTGCGCCACATGGAAAAGGGCCGCGTGGTCATCTGCGCCGCAGGCACCGGCAACCCCTACTTCACCACCGACACCACCGCCGCCCTGCGCGGCATGGAACTGAAGTGCGACGCCATCATCAAGGCAACCAAGGTTGACGGCATCTACGACAAAGACCCCAACAAATATTCCGATGCCGTCAAGTACGACAGCATCACCTATGACGAAACACTGGCGCGCCATCTGGGCGTCATGGACGCCACGGCCTTTGCCCTTGTGCGCGATAACAACGTGCCCATCATCGTGTGCCGCATGTTTGGCGGCGACATCTGCCGCGCCGTCACCGGCGAATCCGTAGGCACCATCGTTCAGAACTGAGCCCCCCAAGGAGAATACTGATGGATATAGACAGCATCCTTCTGGACGCCGAAGACCGTATGGAAAAGGCCATTGCCGCGCAGGAACGCGATTTTTCCAAGCTGCGCACGGGCCGCGCCTCCACCGCCCTGGTGGACGGCATCAAGGGCGACTACTACGGCACCCCCACGCCCATCAGCCAGATGGCCTCCGTTGCCGTGCCCGACAGCCGCACCGTGACTATCCAGCCCTGGGACAAGGGCGGAATTTCGGTGATTGAAAAGGCCATTCTGAAGTCTGATCTGGGCCTTACGCCCATCAATGACGGCAAGGTCATCCGCATCATGATACCGCCGTTGACCGAAGACCGCCGCAAGGATCTGGTCAAAGTGGCCCGCAAATACACCGAGGACGCCAAGGTGGCAGTGCGCAACGTGCGCCGCGACGCCAATGACAGCCTGAAAAAGCTGGAAAAAGACAAGGCCATCAGCGAAGACGAACAGAAGAAGGCTTCTGAAGACGTACAAAAGCTGACGGACAAGTTTGTGGCTGATGCCGACAAAAAGTGCGCGGCCAAAGAAAAGGAAATCATGGAAATCTAGCCCATGGCGGATTTTCCGCCCGGGTTGCGCGCGCCCCGCAAGCACATTGCGGGGCGCGGCTTTGCCGCCGCAGACAAGGCCGCAGACCATTCCGCAGACCCGCAGGACTTTTCACCACAGGCTTTTGCATGACGGATCATCCAGACAAACTGCCCACACACCTCGCCATCATCATGGACGGCAATGGCCGCTGGGCTCAGGCGCGCGGGTTGCCCCGCGAAGCAGGCCACCGCGCTGGCGCGGAAACCGTGCGCAACATTGTGACCGAATGCCGGTCTCTGGGCATACGCCACCTCACGCTCTACACCTTTTCCAGCGAAAACTGGAACCGCCCCAAGACAGAAATCAGTGCCCTTTTCAGTCTGCTGATGGAATTTCTGAGCCGCGAGGTGCCGCGCATGGTCGAACAGGGTATTTCCATGCGCGTTCTGGGCGACCTTGACTCCATGCCCCTTGCCCAGCGCACGGCCCTACGCCATGCCATCAAACGCACCGAGGGCGGTAAGGACATGGTTCTGAATCTTGCCCTCAATTATGGCGGCAGGGGCGAAATTGTGCGCGCCATGCAAACCATGCTGCGCGAAGGTCTACGCCCTGAAGACGTGACCGAACAGACCGTTGCCGATCATTTGTACACTGCGGGGCAACCGGACCCTGACCTGCTTATCCGCACAAGCGGCGAACAGAGGCTGAGCAATTATCTGCTCTACCAATGCGCCTACAGCGAGCTGTATTTCACGCCCGTGCCATGGCCGGACTTCGACGCCACGCAGCTCCGCATGGCCCTTGACGCCTATGCTGCCCGTTCGCGCCGCTTCGGCAAAACACAGGAGCAAATTGATGCCCATTGATCCTTCAACGCAATCCATCGATATTCGCCGTATTTTCACAGGCCTTGCCCTTGCCGCAGTCTTGCTGCTGGCACTCTGGCTCAGGGGCCTGCCCTTGCTGTTTGTCATTTTGCTGGTATGCGCCCTCGGCCTGTGGGAGTTCTACTCCCTGTTCTGGGGTTCCAGCCGCGTGCCCAGCCGCATTTGCGCCATCGTGTTTGGCTGGTGCATGATCTGCCTCACATGGCTGCACAGACCGCAAGATGCTCTGGTCTGCCTCGGCGCAGGCTTTGTGCTGGCGTCCATGAGTTTTCTTTTCCGGTGGGATGTTGTTGAAGACGACAATGCCTTTGCCTCCAGCGGCATCTTTATGGCGGGGCTGGCCTATGTGCCCCTGCTGCTGCTCCCGGCGACCTATCTTTCCACCACCAAACTCATCTTTGTTATTGCGGCGGTGGCCATTTCCGACACCACCGCCTACTTTGTGGGCACACGCTTTGGGCACCACAAACTGTGGCCCCGCGTCAGCCCCAAGAAAAGCTCGGAAGGCGCGGTGGGCAGCCTTGTTGGCTGCGTGATCTTTTGCGCCATTTACGGCGAAATATACGGCAAGACCGGCTGGTTCTCCTTTGCTCTGCTGGGCATTGCGATCAACGCCTTCGCCCAGTTGGGCGACCTCTTTGAATCCGCCCTCAAGCGCTCGGTAAACATCAAGGATTCCGGCAATCTGCTGCCAGGGCACGGCGGTATCCTCGACAGGGCCGACAGCCTGCTGTTTGCCATGCCCATGGTGGCCGTTGTTGACCAGTGGTTTTTCTTCTTTTAGGGCCTGTTGGCACTATGCCTCTTTTGCCCCCTGCTTGCGGCGGGGGGCGAAGATTCTCATCGTGTTAATGGCCCTTAGAACCTCTTTATTTTGAAATCCTCGGTTATCCCCCACCGGGGAGCTTGAATTTTTTGCCGCAGTACCAATCTTATGCGCACACGCGCCACGAGCACCTGCGCGCGCCCATTAAAGGACAACCTCACCATGGCGCAACTCTGGCCCGGCCTGGGCGGCCCTTCCATCAATTACATTTCTGACGCCCCCGGTGAAAGCTGGCAGCAAACTTGGCCGCGCAGTCTGGTACTTCTGGGTTCCACAGGCTCCATAGGGCGCAGCACGCTGGAAGTTGCCGCAGCGCACCCGCAGGCCTTCCGCATGGTGGGTTTCGCCTGCGCCCGCAACGTGCAGCGTCTTGCGGAACAGGCCCTCATATGGCGGCCGCCACATCTGGCTGTGCTTGACGAGGAATCCGCAACCAAACTGCGCGCGCTGCTGCCTGCGGACTACCGCCCCCGTATTCTTGTGGGGAGCGAGGGGTACGCGGAGCTGGCCTCCCTGCCCGAGGCTTCCACCGTGCTTTCCGCACAGGTGGGCGCTGCGGGACTTGCCGGAACGCTGGCGGCGGCTCTGGCAGGAAAGATCATCTGCCTTGCCAACAAGGAATCCCTGGTGCTGGCTGGCGACCTTGTGCGCCGCGTGTGCGCCCGCACAGGGGCCGTGGTGCTGCCCGTGGATTCCGAACACAATGCCATTTTTCAGTGCCTTGCCGGGCGCGGGCAGGAAGTGGAACGGCTCATTCTCACAGCCTCCGGCGGGCCGTTTCGCGGCTGGACACTCGAGGCCCTGAGCGCCGTTACGCCGGAGCAGGCCCTCAAGCACCCCAACTGGAGCATGGGAGCCAAAATCACCATTGATTCGGCCACGCTCATGAACAAGGGGCTGGAGGTCATTGAGGCTTTTCACCTCTACGGCGTGCCTGCCGAACGCATCAAGGTGCTGGTGCATCCGCAGTCCGTGGTGCATTCGCTTGTGGAATTTCACGATGGCAGCCAGCTTGCCCAGCTCGGCACGCCAGACATGCGCATGGCCATTGCGGCCTGCCTGCTCTGGCCGCGCTGCGTTCCGGTCAACGTACCGCCGCTTGACCTTACGGCAAAGCCGCTTACCTTTCATGAACCGGACGAAAGCGCTTTTCCCTGTCTTGGACTGGCCAAGCAGGTGCTGGAAAACCGTGGCGGACGTTGCGTAGTGCTCAACGCCGCCAACGAGGCCGCAGTGGATCTTTTCCTTACAGGCCGCTGCGCGTTTATGGACATCCCCCGGCTGATAGCCGCCGCACTGGAGGCGCATGGCGCTTCCAACCCCGGCCATCAGCCTTTATGCGCGCCTCTTGAAGGTGCCGCTTCCGCAGCAGACAGCGAAGCCGCACTGACAATGGAGGCGCATACACTGGCGGAGCGCATGCAGCGTCTTGACTGCCAGAGCCGCGAGCTGGTCTACGGGCTGGCCCGTGACGGAGGTTTCTTGTGCTGACAACAATTATTGCAGTCGTGGTCGTTCTTGGCGGCCTGATTTTTTTCCACGAACTGGGGCACTTTGCCGTGGCGCGTGGCCTTGGCATGGGCGTTTCCACGTTCTCCCTGGGCTTTGGCCCCAAGATTCTCAAATACCGCAAGGGCAAGACGGAATACGCCCTGTCGCTGGTGCCGCTTGGCGGCTATGTGGCCCTGGTGGGCGAAAGCGACCCCAAGGACATTCCCGAAGGCTTTACTGAAAAAGAAAGCTTTGCCCTGCGCCCCGCATGGCAGCGCCTGCTTGTGGTTGCCGCTGGCCCCGCCGCAAATATCATTCTGGCGTGGCTGCTCTGCTGGACCCTGGCCCTTGGCTGGGGAACCCCTGTGCTGCTGCCTCAGGTTGGCGGCGTTGTGCAGAACGGCCCTGCGGACAAGGCGGGCATTCAGCCAGGTGATACCATCGTAAGTATCAACGGCGCTGCCGTTGCCAACTGGCAGGCCATGGCCGACGCCATTACGCAGAGCAACGGCAAAACGCTTGCCGTCACACTTTCACGCCCGGACATGGCCCCCCAGGCTGACGATCAAACACGCACTGATGAAGCCGCTCAGCCCGAGCAGGGCATGATCATCAGCGTGGAACTCACGCCTGAACGGTCCATCCGTAAGACCATCTTTGGCGAAGAAGAAAGCGCATGGCTTATCGGCATTCGTAACTCCGGGGCTGTGCGGCTTGTGCAGCACGGCTTTGCCGATGCGGCCATTGCCGGAGCGGGCCAGACCGCAGACATGGTTTCGCTCACGTGGCAGAGCTTTGTAAAACTGGCCGAGCGCGTGGTGCCTCTGGATCAGGTGGGCGGCCCCATCATGATTATGCAGATGGTTGGCAAGCAGGCCCATGAAGGCCTTGCCGGGCTTCTGGCGCTGGCTGCGCTCATCAGCATCAACCTTGGCATCCTGAACCTGCTGCCTATCCCCGTGCTGGATGGCGGACAGATTGTATTTTGCCTGTGGGAAATAATTTTCCGCCGTCCGCTCAACGCCCGGTTGCAGGATTACGCCATGCGCGCGGGCATTGCCCTGCTGGTGGCTCTCATGCTGCTGGCCACCTATAACGACTTGTGGCGCATCCTCAAGAATACCGGCTGGTTCGGGAGCGGCTCATAATGCAGAACGGCACCGGGCTGGAGCTTATTCTCAATGCCGCAGAAGGCGCGCTCCAGATCATTGTCACCGAAGACGAGCGGCTGATCTGCGTGCAGGAATGGCACAAGGCCGACAGGGCCACGGAAATCCTGGCTCCGGCCCTGGCAGAGATTTGCAGCAGCCTTGGCATCAAGCCCGCCGACTTCCGGCGCATTGCCTGCGTGCGCGGGCCGGGTTCCTTTACGGGCATACGGCTGGTGCTGACCACCGCCGCAGCCCTGCGCCGCGTGGGACAGGCCCGCTTGGCGGGGTTGGACTACATGCAGGCTCTGGCCACCAGCGCCGTGCTCCAGCACAATCTGTTTTACGGCACCCCCGTATGGGTGCTCACCCACGCCCGCCGCAACCTTGTGCACTGCCAGCCCTTCATGTCGTATGGGCCGCAGATTCCCGCCCAGCCAACGCAGGTTGTTGATCTCTGCGCGCCGCAGGAGGCCCTGCGCCGTATTGAGACCGCACAGGGAGCGCCCCTGCCGGACGGCACAGACAAACACCGCCGCACGCACATTTGCGGCAGCGGCCTTGCCCGCAATGCAGATGTATTTACGGCTCTGGAAGGCATGCGCATGGTTCCCGTAGGAGAGGAAAGCGACTCGCCATTTGCCATGCCCCGGCT
Organism: Desulfovibrio faecalis; assembly: GCF_053570625.1. Taxonomy (NCBI): domain Bacteria; kingdom Pseudomonadati; phylum Thermodesulfobacteriota; class Desulfovibrionia; order Desulfovibrionales; family Desulfovibrionaceae; genus Desulfovibrio; species Desulfovibrio faecalis. Next base: position 858,861 of record NZ_JBRBQR010000001.1, on the reverse strand, counting down.
GGTCTTCCCGGATACGGCTTCACTGTGTCTGCTGGCCCGTCACGGCGATTATTTCGACGCAGATGTGGAGCCGCTCTATGTGCGGCCCTGCGATGCCGTTGAAAATCTCCCCCAACTGGCTCCGCGCATGGGCATGACTGGCGAATACGCGGTTGCCGCGCTCGACACCATGCTGGAACGTTCCCCTACAAGCGAAATCTGACCATTCTGCTGTAACGGACTGCTCGACCATACACGTTTGCAAAACTGTAAACTTACCTGGATTTCATAGCAAACCGCTACTGGTACAAGCCCAGCCACCACACGGAGAACCCCATGATCCGTACCATCAGACACTCACTTTCCCTATTGCTGTCATTGGCGGCTCTTGCGCTTATCCCCGCCGCTCCCGCAGCTGTGAACGCTGCGGACAGCACCGCCCGCATGGAGCTGCCCGCACCCAATAAAACCGGCGGCATGCCCCTGATGCTGGCTCTGGCCCAGCGTCGTTCCATCAAAACGGGCTTCAGCGGAGCAGCGCTTTCATCCCAACAGTTGAGCGATCTGCTGTGGGCGACTTGGGGCGTCAACCGCGAAGGCGGACGCAGAACAGCGCCCACGGCCATGAATCGGCAGGATGTGCGTTTGTACGTAGCCCTTGAAAACGGCGTGTGGCTCTATGAGCCTGAGCACGTACTCGTCAAGGTGCTGGATGGCGACTGGCGCGCCCAGATGGGCGGAGGCTCGCTCACCCTGCTCTACGCCGTACCACAGGGCAACGAATGGGGTGGGGCGCATGTGGGCTCCCTATATCAGAATGCCGGGCTGTTCTGTGCCTCCGCAGGGCTGGGCAACTTCGTACATGTTTCAGGCCTGCACGCGCTGGACGGCAAAATTTCCCTGCCTGAAGGCTGGAAAATCTTTATCATCCAGACGGTGGGCCTGCTGAAATAAGGCTTTGCCGAACGTAAAGGCGAATCCCCGCTCTTCATGCGAAGAACGGGGATTTTTCATGTCTTGCACACTCAGAGGCGTGAGCAAAAGGGGCCAATAAAACTAGAACGTCAGTTCCCTGCGCTCGCGGGCCACGCAGATACGGCTGCGCGTAAATCCAAAGGATGCGGCATAGGCCGCCAGTTCCGTAAAATGCGAGCCAGTATCTTCCATACTGTGCGCGTCAGAACCAAAGCTGATGCGCAGGCCCAGATCCGCCGCCAAGCGCATGATGACCGGGCCGGGGTAGGGTTCGTGGAAGGGTTTGCGCAAGCCAGCCGAAGAAACTTCCATGGCTGTATCTGTGGCGCGCATGGCTTCAAGTACGGCGGCTATGCGGTCTGTGCTGCCGGGCTGGGCCAGCCATGCCTGAAAATCATCAAAGCAGCACACCTTGATGAAATCCGGGTGGGCCACCACATCCACCATGCCGCTGGCAGCCAGACCCCTCATGGCATCATAATAGGCATTATAGCGCGCAAAGCGCTCTTGGCGCTCCACTTCCGGCCCCCAACTGCGGGGAGAGCCTACAGGCACGTCGTCCACAAAATGCAGCCCGCCGATGATGTAGTCAAAGGTATAGCGGCTGACCATATCGCACATCCAGGGTGTGTTGACCGGCAGCCAGTCAAGCTCCATGCCCAACAGCACACGTGGTTGGACATGCGCGCCGGATCTGGGGCTGGATGTCTGCTCTCTCAAGGCCAGCACTTCGTCGGCATAGGCAGGGAAGGTCACGGCGAGGTCGCCCTTGTACAAGGGGCAGGAATAACCGGGCGGCAGGGGGGAATGCTCTGAAAAACCGTACCAGACCAGATTGCGCGCCTGTGCGGCAGCAAACATTTCGCCCACTGTGGCTAGGCCGTGCGAAGCAACGGTATGATTATGCATGTCGGCGCAGATCATGGTTTCTCCAGCCGCCCCCGGCCCTCCTAAAAAGCAGCCTGTGCAAGCAGGGAACGGGCGTCCTTCACGTCCTGGGCAATGCGCTGCTTGAGGGCGTCCACCGAGGCAAAGCGTTCTTCACCACGCACACGGCCCACAAACTCCAGGCGCATCATCTGGCCATAAAGGTTTTTGCCGTCTTCCAGCAAAAAAGTTTCAACACCAAGCTCGTTGTCGCCAAAGGTGGGTTTGCGGCCCACACAGGTCACTGCGGGCCATGCGTGGCCCTCCAGAGTGGCGCGGGTGGCGTACACGCCTTCCACAGGAAGCACCACTTCGGGCTTGCGCTGGTTGGCGGTGGGAAAGCCCAGCCCAGCCCCGCGTCCATCGCCGTGCACCACTTCGCCGCTGAAACCGTGGAAGCGCCCAAGCAGGCGCGCGGCCCTCGCCACATCACCCTGGCCGATAAGGCCGCGCAGTGATGTAGAGCTGACAACCGTGCCTTCTACCAGCACGGGTTCAAGCTGCTCCACGGTAAAGCCAGTCAGTGCGCCAAGCTCGCGCAGCACGGTGACCTGCCCCCCACGGTTGCGGCCCAGCGTAAAATCGTAGCCCACCACAAGGCGGCGCAGATGCATGGGTTCAAGAATGGTCTGCACGAATGTTCCGGCATCCAGCGAGGCCAGCTCTCGCGTAAAGGGCAGCTCGAGCACAAAGGGAACACCCAATGCTTCAAGCAGGGCGAACCTGTCTTCACGCGTGGTGAGGGGCATGTGCCCGCGCTCGGGAAAGAGCACCTGGCGGGGATGAGGCCAGAAGGTCATGACCACAGGGGTCAGGCATTCCTGCGCAGCAACCTCAAGGGTGCGGCGGATAAGAGCCTGATGCCCAAGATGGACGCCGTCAAAATTACCGATGGTGACGGCTGAACCCCCGAGGGCGCCCAGCGCGTCAACTGAATGAACGATTTTCATTAGATATGCCGATTCCCGAACAGATAGCGCACGCCCGGCGGCTAGATGAGCCGGTCGAAAACGAGTTTGTAAATCTTGCGGATATGCAGCACCAGTTTGAGATTGATGCTCTTGGCCTGACCGGGATCCTGCGTGGAAAAGGAGCACAGGTGCCGGGCAACTTCGCTGAAGTCGCCATCGCCCCGTGGCTCAAGCATGGCCCAGTATTCATTGGCCCGCTGCACAATATGGCTGCTGTGCTTGTCCTTGTGCGCCCGCACGTATTCCTGCTGAAAAAGCTCAAACATGCGCGGAGCATCAACAGGAAAAGACCGCGCCAACGCCAGTCGCCACAGGGCCATGTAAAGCCCCATGAGTTCCGACTGCATCTGTCGGCGACGCATAAACTGCATGCGCTTGATGCCCAGCAGTTCAAGCTCAAGGGTAAAATCGGCATCGGCCAGCAATGCCTTGAAATTCTCCAAAGCCGCGCGTGCGGCTTCAGTCGGGGCACCGTCTGTCGATGCCTCCTGCGTGGTGAGATCGTCACTGTTCTGCATGGCTGTCACACTTAGCTGTTTGCTCGAATATCCCAAAATGCCTAGTCTCCGCCCTCGCGGGGCGAACCCTGGCCCTGCCCGTCGGCAGATTGCCCTGCAGTACCCTCGGTTGCATTGCCGTCACGACGTCGCGAGGAACGGCGACGGCGTTTGCCGGAATGCGAAGATTTACCCTCGCCAGCGCCGGAATCAGAACCGGAATCCGGGGCTGATCCCATGCTCTGCCCTTCAGAGACAGCGGGGCTGGCTTCCACAGCTTCCGCGCTGCGGCCACCGGACGGCTTTGCCCGCCCACCGCGTGACCGGCCCGGCTTTGCCTGACGCGACTGACGCTGCTGACCCTCGGCGGCTCGAGGCCGCCCATCGGGAAAACGCGTTTCGCGCAGGCTTTCCTGATGGCAGGCATCCAGCAGCATGGCCAGAAGCAGCACGTTGTCTTCTTCATCGCTCTGCGTAGCCAGATCGCACGCAAGCTGGGCATAGCGCCCAACGCGCATGCGTTCAAGCCCGGTCAGATTGCGGAACCGCCCTTCAAGAATGGCGGTCAGTCTGGCCCCGGCTACCCGGGCCACGTCTTCATCCGAAGGCAGGGGCAGGGGCATTATGCCGATCTTGTAGTGCTTGGCGATACGGTCAAGCTCCATGCGCTGCATCACGTCCACCAGCGAAATGACCGTACCGGCGGCACCCGCGCGGCCTGTGCGACCTGCGCGATGGATGTAGCTTTCGTGATCTTCCGGCGGCTCATAGAGAAAAACGTGTGAGAGCTGCGCAATGTCAATGCCGCGCGCCGCGACATCGGTAGCCACAAGATATTGCAGCTTGCCCTCGCGGATTTTTTCAAGCACGGCCTCGCGGCGCGACTGCGAGAGATCAGCGGAAAGCTCGTCGGCGCTGTAGCCAAAACCCTGCAAAACGCCCGTCACATAGTGCACGTTGGACTTGGTATTGCAAAAAATAATGGCCGAGGCGGGGTTTTCCGTTTCCAGCAGACGCACGAGTGCGCGGTCTTTGTCCATGGGCTTCACCTCGCAAAAGAGGTGCTGCACTTCGGCCACGTGCACTTCTTTTTGCGAGAGGGAAAGCATGGCCGGTTCCGCCATGAATTCACGCGCCAGCTTGAGCACATGGGGCGGATACGTGGCGGAGAACAGGCAGGTATGGATGCGCTTTTGCGGCAGATAGCTCTGGATTTCCTTCATGTCGGGATAAAACCCGATGGAAAGCATGCGGTCGGCCTCGTCAAAAACCAGAACGCGCAGGTCGCGCAGTTCCATGGTGCGGCGCAGCAAATGGTCAAGCACACGACCGGGCGTGCCCACAATAACCTGCGCGCCGTCGCGCAGGGCATCCATCTGCTTTTTATAGCCCACGCCGCCATAAACAGCGGCAGTACGGATGCCTGTTTCTGCAAAAATTACAGCAGCCTCGCGCTCAACCTGAACGGCGAGCTCGCGCGTGGGGGCCAGCACCAGGGCCTGCGGGGCCTTGAGGTCGGCAGAAATATGGGGAAGCATGGGCAAGAGGTAGCAGCCCGTCTTGCCGCTGCCGGTGCGGGACTGCACCATGATGTCGCGCCCGGCCAGCAGATAGGGCAAGGCCAGCGACTGCACAGGCATAAGGCTTTGCCAGCCGGCCCGGCGGCAGGCCGCGCTCACGGTTTCGGGCAATTCGTCAAGAGTCACCCTGGGCAGGGCATCATCGGGTTCGCTGACGGAAATGCCGTGCAACGCGGCGTCAGAAGCGGAATCCGCACAATCATTCACAGTGGAATCGTAATCGGCCATGTATTTTCCCGGCGGCACACCCGCCATAACTAAGAGTTTTGCTAACGTGCCAGCATGCCACACCCGGCATGGATTCGCAAGTTACGCCTTTTGCGGCAGACCATGCCGCCTCAGGAAAGCCGCGCTTGCGTCCTGCGGCTCTTACAGGTAGATTTAACTGTTTGCGCGGAACAAACCGCGCCATCAGACACCGTATTTTGTCGGCACAACGCAGACGCACACTGCCCTGCCAGCCGACACAACAAAGGAGGCCCCATGTCCGCTACCCCTGACGGCAGCGCGGCTCTGGAAGGCAACCCCGGCTTTCAGCCCGATTTCAGCAAGGGGCTTTTGCCCGCCATCGCCCAGGATTGCGACAGCGGCGAAGTGCTCATGCTGGCCTATATGAACGAAGACGCATGGCGCAAAACCCTTGAAACCGGCGAGGCCCATTACTGGAGCCGCAGCCGCAAGGAGCTTTGGCACAAGGGCGGCACATCGGGCAATGTACAAAAAGTGCGTTCCCTGCGGCTTGATTGTGACAATGACACCATACTGCTGCTTATTGAGCAGATCGGCGGGGCCGCCTGCCATACAGGACGGCGCTCCTGCTTTTACAGGGAATTGAAGCAAGGTTCGGTGCGGGAATGCTCCCCGCAGGTTTTTGACCCCAAAAAAGTCTACGGTCGATAGAAGGAAACTGTCATGAGCGCGGATACCATGCCCATCATCAAGCTTGGCGTGCCCAAGGGCTCGCTGGAAGAAGCCACCATCAACCTTTTTGAACGCGCGGGCTGGAAAATCCGCAAACATACGCGCAACTATTTTCCCGACATCAACGACCCGCAGATCACCGCCTCGCTCTGCCGCGTGCAGGAAATCGGCGAATACATCGAAGCTGGCGTGCTGGACGTGGGCATCACCGGCCTTGACTGGCTGACCGAACGCAACCACGAAGACAAAGTCGTGCGCGTGTCCGATCTTGTATATTCCAAAACTTCCAACCGCCCCTGCCGTTGGGTGCTGGCCGTGGCGGGCGATTCGCCCTACCAGAAGGCCGCCGACCTCGCGGGCAAGCGCATTGCCACTGAGCTGCAAGGCCTGACCCAGCGTTATTTTGACCGCGAAGGCGTTAAGGTTGACGTATTCTATTCGTGGGGCGCGACCGAAGCCAAGGTCGTGGAAGGTCTGGCTGACGGCATTGTGGAAGTGACCGAAACCGGCACCACCATCCGCGCCCACGGCCTGCGCATTATTGACGAGGTCATGATTTCCTACCCCGTGCTCATTGCCAATAAGGAAGCATGGGCAGATCCCGCCAAACGCGCCAAAATCGAACAGCTCGATCTGCTGCTCCAGGGTGCGCTCAAGGCAGAAAATCTGGTAGCCCTCAAGATGAATGCGCCAGCGGATAATCTGGCCGCCATCCTTGAAATGCTGCCCTCGCTCAATTCGCCCACGGTTTCGCCCTTACGCGACACCCACTGGCTTTCGGTGGAATCCGTGGTGCAGATTGATGTGGTGCGCGATCTGATTCCCCGTCTGCGTCTTGCTGGCGCAGAGGGCATCATTGAATACGCGCTGAACAAGGTCATCTAGCGTTAACCGTCTGCACGGGCGGCAACACAAATACCGGCAAGGCGGCCTGCGCAAGCGGGCCGCTTTCTGCCCGCGCGGCGGGCATTTACTGTTTCCCCGCCCCGCGCCGCCGCGCCACGGGCACGCAACCAGGAGCGCCCATGTCCTCTGATGCCAGCCGTGAACTTCTCGACAGCCTGCCCGAACTGAAACCTGACGAAACCTTCTGTTTTGACTGCAACCCCGATGTTCCCTGCTTCAACCGCTGCTGTGCGGAGCTGACCCTGCCCCTCACCCCGTATGATGTGCTGCGCCTGCGCCGCAACCTGGGCCTTGGCAGCGAAGAATTTCTGGGCACCTTTACCACATTGCGCTCCTTTCCTGACACGGGCTTTCCCCTGCCCATGCTGCGCATGCTTGACGGACCGGACGAACCCTGCCCTTTTGTGACCCCTGCGGGCTGCTCAGTGTACGAAGACAGGCCCGGCGCGTGCCGCTACTACCCCTTGGGGCGCGGCACGAAAATGGCAACAGACGGCGTTTCGGAACGATTCTTTGTGGTGCGCGAGCCACACTGCCTTGGCTTTGACAAAGGCACCGTGCGCACCCCCCATCAGTGGCTGGAAAATGAGGAGCTACGGCCCTTCAACACTTCCAACGACCGCTATATGCGTCTCATGGCCATGGTACGGGCAACGGGTCAACCACTTGAACCCCGACTGGTAACTATGATAGTGCTGTGTCTGTTTCAGATCGACAAGTTCCGCGAGCTTATCACAAACATGCGTGTATTCTCGCATGTGGACATAAGCGACCAGCGCAAGGCTGCCATCATGGAAGACAGCCAGCAGGGCGACGAAGCCGCGCTTGATTTCGGACTGGACTGGATGGAGCTTGTCATCTTTGGCCAGAGCCAGGGCCTGGCCAAAAAATAGATTGTTTTGAATTTCACAAATACGGCGAAAAAGCGCCCCCCACAGCAATGCGAGGGAGCGCTTTTTCATATCCTGCCGAGGTTATTAAGCATTCCAGCATAGCGAAAAACTGGCGATTTCCGGGGCTATTTTTTAGAAGTTTGCAGATCGAGCAACCTTGCTCGTGATAAATTTCTTTTACAAATTCCGGCGAATATGTCAGAGTGACTGGGTACAGGATATTTTGAGCTGGAGATTAATAAAAAACCAAAGAATTCAAGCATATCTACTGACAGAACCCAGCTGTGTGTGACGCGACGCACGGCATTGCCTTAGACGGTTTGTTTGTATTGGGGCCACGACCTCGGCCATTGGCCGGAACAATCGTATTGGAGGAGAGTATGAGTTTTGGCAGACAGGTGTATGAGTTTCTGCTGAGCAGCTCCCAGGCTTATGCCAAATGGGATTTGGAAGTCTCCACTTCCATTCTCAAAAGCAGGAAAAAGCTGCTCATCTTGTTGGCTCTTGCAGTTCCCATTCTGGCGGGCTGCTTTGCCGAAGCCTATGAGTATCACGAAATGCTGGGCGGCAAAACCGCCTACGCACCGGCTTTTTACACCAACACCATCTTTTTGGCTTCCATAGCCGTGGGCCTTGCAGCCGGTCTGATCACCGGGTGTATCGGTGCTGGCGGCGGCTTCATCATTACCCCCGCCCTTATGGCGGCGGGCGTGAAAGGTATTTTGGCGGTGGGCACTGACCTGTTCCACATTTTCGCCAAAGCCATCATGGGCACCACGGTACACAAAAAGCTGGGCAACGTTTCCACCAAGCTGGCCATCGCCTTCCTTGTAGGCTCCGGCGTGGGAACAGTCATTGGCGGCGCGATCAACAAAGGGTTGTACAACTCTGACCCGCTGCTTTCCGAACTGTTCATCAGCACCATTTACGCCGTGCTGCTGGGCTTTCTTGGCTTTTATGCCCTGTTTGACTTTTTGAAGAGCTCCCGCGGCGGCGCCGCAGCGAATCAGGACGCGCACGGCGGCAGCGCCGGAATGACAGGCGTGGCCCTGAAGCTTCAGGCTCTGGCCGTGCCGCCCATGATCACCTTTGACGAAGACCTCGTTCCTGGCGGCCGCCGGATCTCCGGCTGGATTGTTGCCGCAGGCGGCGTCATCGTGGGCCTTTTGGCCGCCATCATGGGCGTGGGCGGCGGCTTCGTCACCTTCCCCATGTTTGTGTACATCTTCGGCGTGTCGTCCATGACCACCGTTGGCACCGACATTCTACAGATCATCTTTACCGCTGGTTTTGCCTCCATCGGCCAGTACGCCATTTACGGCTACGTGTTCTACACGCTGGCTGTCGGTATGCTGCTTGGTTCGCTGCTGGGCATCCAGGTGGGCGCTCTGACCACCAAGGTGGTCAAGGGCATCCACATTCGCGGTTTTTACGCCATCTCGATCATTGCCGGTTTCATCAACCGTGCGGCCACCCTGCCCAAGAAGCTCGTTGAGCTTGAAGTGCTGAACTGGTCGCCCAGTGTGGTTGGCATTATTGAAGATGTGGGCAATGTGATTTTCTGGGTTGTTGTTGCTTTCTTCGGCATCTGGGTGTTCAGCAAATTCTTCTTCAACCTCGGCAAGCTTAGAGGGGAGGCCTGATCATGCTTATTCATGCCAAAGCCCCTTTCTTCCGGGGCAGCTTGATGCTCATTTCGTTTCTGGTTCTGTTTGCCGCATTGCTCATGCCCATCTTGCGTGACGAAAACGGCAAGCATGTGACCGGCCTTGAATACGCCGATAACGTCTTCAACGAGCTCTCCAAGGGTTCGTCCTACTTTATCCCCGGCGTTCGCGAAAACCTGAAAAAGGTTGACGGAAAAGTAGTGACGATTACGGTCAAACTCAAGAAGGCCGCTCTTGCCCCCGTTGCCGCCATGGCCCTGCAAACTGCGGGTGCCACGGATGTGAGCGCAACTGACGGCAAGGTCACCTTTACGGGCGACCTTGGCAAAATCCTCGCCTCCGCCACTGACGATTCCGATGCCCTGTATCACAACGATGCAGACAAGGTTTCGCAGAAATACGGTGGGGAGAATGCCCTTAAAGTGGCCTCCGCATGGTGGTATCTGCTTTCGCCCAGCATCAAGGAACTGCAGAAGCAGCGCCTGATTGCCGAGTCGCAGGTGGTGGATCATGTGCTGCGCCGCGCCATTGAGCCGGGCAACAACTTCTACAGCGTGACAGCCGCCAAGGTGTCTGAGCACGTTCTGTTGATGGTTGGCATGCTGGTTTTCTACGTGCTGTACACCCTGTGGTACGGCTTTGCCATCTTTGAACTGTTCGAGGGCATTGGCCTTGCCATGACCAAGTCCAAAGTCAAAAAAGAAGGCTAAGGCATAAATCCGGAGACGCACACATCCCCATAGCTCGCGTCTGCTAAAAAATGGGGATATGCCGGCTTGCCTGGTTGGATATTGAAGAAGGCCGTCTTCCAATGGAAGACGGCCTTCTGAGCGTTGATAGCATCAACGCGACCAGCAATCTGGAGCAGGTCGCGGCTTGCCCGCGCCGTTGCGACAGATTGATGGATTCTTATTCACGTTGACAGCCGTCTTCCTGTGGAAGACGGCCTTCTGAGCGTTGATGCCTTCAACGCGACCAGCAATCTGGAACAGGTCGCGGCTTGCCCGCGCCGTCGTGACAGATTGATGGATTCTTATTCACGTTGGCAGCCGTCTTCCTGTGGAAGACGGCCTTCTGAGCGTTGATGCCTTCAACGCGACCAGCAATCTGGAGCAGGCTGCGGCTTGCCCGAGCCGCCACCAAACACAACATATGCAATCTGATACATCTCGCAAAAAGCCTGTTACAAGTAACCGCTTAGGCACAATCGGACTGTATATTATCCAAGCAAATATCACTAACACATTGACATAATACCAGTATTAATATATTTACACGACTTTACCAACTCATTCAAGGCTGTCCCATGAATTCAGACGCTTCATTCTGCCTCTGGAACTCAAGCTGCCATGAGGCGCTGGCCGATGCACAAAACACCGGGGCCAATGTACACCTTGAATGCTGCCTTACCTGGTGCGGCGAGACCGCCTGCATATCTGTGGAGGGTCTGGTACGCGAAGTCAACGGCAGGGAGGCCCAGCTTGTTGTGCGCTCCATGAGCATGCAAGCCCAGAACCCCAAGGCTGTGGTAAACCATGGCAAATTTTACTTCAGCGTCAAACGGCACATTGCGCAGGATATGGCAGCGCGCCTTGGCGTATACGGTACCGCGCAGATTCTTGAAACAGCTGTCGGACCCAATGGCGAAATGCTGTATTTGAGTCTGCGCTTTTCACGCAATGTGACTGTACGGCAGTTGCGCAGCAGCAAGCGGATACCCTGGCGCGCTGAATACAGCCGCATGTCGAGCGTACTGCTCGCGCCGGAACGCCCCGACACCACCAACGATTTACGCATAATGCTTGGGGCGTACAGTCAGGTGGCCCCGCCAGCCACCCGTATTCTGGATGTTTCGGAAGGCGGAGCATGCGTCTGCATGCCGGAAGAACTGGCGATGCCTTCCTTCACCTCCGATGCAACCTACCTGTTTTTTCTCCAGCCCAGCGTGGTGCCTGTTACTGTGCCTCCCTACGTTTTTCTTGCCAAGCGGGCAGGTTTTGGCAAGCCCCCTGACGCACAGGGTATTGCCGTGCGCCTGCGCTTTCAGGAAGAACTGGATTGGAGCGCCCGCCGCGCCCGGCTTCGCTGGCTCAACGTCAAGGGGGGTTCCCCCCGTTTGCGCCAGTGCCTCACCAAATACAACGATGCGTCAAAAGATCAGCAAGAGTCCGCCTAGGCACAAGTGCCCGCATTGTTCCATCTTTTGTCACGCTTCACTTCACTGCGCTTTCTTCCAGTTCTGGCTTTCTGGCCCCAAAATTGCATCTTTTATGACTGTATTGCCGCCATGCGGAAAATTTGACCCATGCAGGTCATCAACATAAAGGATACCGCCATGAAGATTTCTGGACTCAACCCCACTCCGGCCTTTGCCTTCCCTGCCATGGAAAAAGATGAAAACACCGCAGCCAGCGCGCCTTCCCGCGACGTTGTCAGCCTGAGCGCCCCCAACCTGCTGGCAGATGACGAAGTGGACGGCGTGCTTGACGACACCATGAACATGATCTCGCAAAATCCCATGGACGCGCTTTCCGTTCACGGCGGCCTGAGCGCCAGCCGCGTTGCCTCGCTGCTGAGCCTGTAGGCTGGCTGTTTCTCTGCGGCATGGTTTGACACTATCGCCGCCTTGGGGGTATCACTTTCCGTCTACGTCGGCGCATATTCTTTTTTTGGTCCGGCGTTTTTACCGAAGCCAGCACAGAGGTAAGGGTGATGACGGATATTGACCGCCAAATGGCCACAATCAAGCGCGGTATGGCCGAGCTGATTGACGAAAACGAACTGCGCAAAAAGATTGCGCGCGGCAAGCCGCTGCGCATCAAGGTGGGCTTTGACCCCACCGCTCCTGATCTGCACCTTGGGCATACGGTTGTTATGCACAAGATGCGTCATTTTCAGGAACTGGGGCACCATGTCATATTTCTCATTGGCGACTTTACGGGCCGCATAGGCGACCCTTCCGGTCGCTCGGAAACCCGCCCCCCCCTCACTGAGGAACAAGTTCTTGCCAACGCGGAAACCTACAAAAAGCAGGTTTTCAAGATTCTTGACCCGCAGAAGACCGAGGTTGCCTTCAACTCGGCCTGGCTGGGCAAGATGGATGCCACGGGCTTTATCAAGCTGGCTTCCAGCTATACCGTTGCCCGCATGATGGAACGCGATGATTTTGAAAAGCGTTTCCGTGAACAGCGCCCCATATCAATCCACGAATTTCTGTATCCGCTGTGTCAGGGTTATGACTCCGTCGCCCTCAAGAGCGATGTGGAAATGGGCGGCACAGACCAGAAGTTCAATCTGCTGGTGGGCCGCACCCTCCAGGCGCACTACGGCATAGAAAGCCAGTGCATTCTGACCCTGCCCCTGCTCGAAGGCACCGATGGTGTGCGCAAGATGTCGAAATCTTACGGCAACTACATTGGTATTGACGAAGCGCCTTCCCAGATTTTCGGCAAGGTCATGGCCATCTCTGATGAACTCATGTGGCGCTACTATGAGCTGCTTTCGGCCAAAAGCCTTGAAGACATTGCAGCCCTCAAGGCTTCCGTGGCCAGCGGCGAGCTGCACCCCAAGGCCGCCAAGGAAAATCTTGCCCACGAGATGGTGGCCCGCTACCACAGCGAAAAAGATGCCGATGAAGCAAAGCAGGGCTTTAATGCCGTTTTTGCTGGCGGCGGCGTGCCGGACGACATGCCCGAGCACCAGTGCGCCTGCGGTGAAGACAGCACTCCCCCGGTGTTTCTTGAGGCCGCAGGCCTTGTTAAAAGCCGGGGCGAAGCTAAACGCCTGATGAAAGAAGGCGCGCTCTCCATTGACGGAGAACGCTGCGAAGACGCCATCACCCCGCTTGCAGCCGGGGAATACGTGGTCAAGCTCGGCAAAAAGCGCTTTCTCAAGCTGAAGGTACGCTAAAGCGCAACCAACTGAATACTTGAAAAAACGCCCTTGTGCAGCAGTTACAGACCAGCCGCACAGGGGCGTTCTTTTTATGCGCCAAAACCCTGCCCCTCCGGATTCTCCACGGCGGGCGGCAATAAATTGTCCGCAAGGCATACGCGATTACGGCCACTGTTCTTGGCACGGTAGAGGGCAAGGTCTGCCCTCTTCACCATGTCTTCAAGGGGATTTTCCACATCTACCTGTAAATCCGCCAGACCAATGCTGACGGTAAAACGAATATTTTTTTCATTGTGCCACACGACCATTTCCTCCACGCGCCTGCGCAAACGCTCTGCAATGGCCTCTGCCTGCTGGGGCACAACGCTGGCTAGCAGAATGCCAAATTCTTCGCCGCCAAGACGTCCCACATGGTCAGAGGTACGCATGGTATCATGCAGCAGCGCGCCAAGCCCTTTCAGCACGGCATCGCCCGTATCATGCCCGAACGTATCGTTGATTTTTTTGAAATGGTCGATATCAAGCATAAAGAATACCATGTTCAGGCTGTAGCGCTTGGCCCTTTCAATCTCGAACTGAATCTTTTCCAGCAGATTCCTGCGGTTGTTCAATCCCGTAAGCGCGTCTGTGGTGGCCAGCGAGTACAGGTCTTCAATCCGTTTTTCCAGGCTTTGCTGTGTCTGCTTGAGTTCCGTAATGTCAGAGGCGATGACAAAAAAGCCCCGCACCTCCCGTCCGTCCATATCTGGTATGTAGCGGGACAGCACATAGCCTGTTGAGCCGTCGGCCCTGACCCTTTCCTGCTCAAAATCCTGTGGTTCGCCGCGCAGGGTCGCATCAATGAGGGGGGCGCATTTGGCAAGCAGTTCCTCGCCCAGCAAAGATTGCAAATCAATGCCGAGGATCTCCTCCTCACCTCTGCCAAACCATGCTCTGTACATTTTATTGGCGTAATGGCACCGCCGCGCCGCATCCCAGTAGGACACCATGATGGGCGCGTGGTCCACCAGGATACTGATGAACTTATCGCGCGAGCGCATGTCGCTTTGCAGTCTTTCTGTGGAAAGTTCAGAACGGCGGCGTCTGCGCGCTTCCATCATCAGGAGTGAAGTTGAGAGCACAGCCGCAGTCAGCCATATCAGCACTTGATCGAGCAGGTCGCTACGCCAGTGGACATAGCTGTTTTCGCCGCTGATGATTGTTCCCACCACCAGGGGTCCACCCTCCAGAAAGGGCGCTGCCGCCTGCTGCAAGGTGAGCATGGACCGCGCCCCATCAGCCCGCAGGGGCTGGGTGTGCAAGGCCGCCGCATCGGGGGCCATGTTTGCAATGGTCTCCGCCAGAAATGCATTTTCAGTGTTGTCCAGGTCGGCAAAGGGCAGCAAAGGACGTCCAGAGGCTGCATAGACGGCAACCTTAGCATCTGCGCGGCTGAACGCATATGCCAGTTTGTATCCCCAGAATTCGGGTTTCAGGGCTATGCTTACAGATACGGAGGGAAGCCCGTCCTTTGCGGTGGAACGGGAAAAAACGGCTGTGGACGCAGAAGGAATCGCGCCAATGGAGGCCCGGGGTACATCATTGGAAACGACAGATATGGCGGAGACAAAGGGATTATCCCGCACCAACTCTTGCAGCTTGTCGGCAAGCGGGTCTTCGTCCCGGGAGGCAATGGCGGCGTTTTCCACCGTGTCCAGCAGAGAAGTGATGCCGCCCACTTCCATTTTGACAATATTGACGGCAATGCTGCTTTCAGAGAGCAGCAGACGCAACTCGTTTTCCTGAAGCAGAAAATAATCGTCCACCACGTTGGCGCACAGGACGGCAGCAAGCACGACCAGCCAGATACTGTGGATGGCCCAGTGCAACCGGGAAGACAGCGTTCTGAAAAAGGCCGCGATGCTCATGGCAAAACTCGGCGGGTAAATATGTTTATTGCATGATACTACCGCTATCGCGGGCAGGCAAGGAGCGCCCCGCCCCATCCCGCAGAGTTCTTTTATTTTTTTCTCTTTTCTCCTACCATGCGGCAACGGAGGTCGTATGCAGAAACTTTATGTCGCCATGGTCGGTCTGCCCGCGAGGGGAAAATCCACTCTGGCAAAACGCATCCGCGACGGGCTTGTGACCGAAGGAATTGCCGCAAGGCTGTTCAATAACGGCGACATGCGCCGCGCGCTCATTGGCGCGGAATCCACCGATCCCAATTTTTACGATCCCAACAACAAGCTGGGCCGTGAAGCGCGCGAAATGATCTGCATGCGCAACATGGAGATTGCCCGCGAATGGCTGGCCAAGGACGGCGAGGTGGCCATTCTTGACGCCACCAACGTCAGCCGCGCGCGCAGGCACCTCATTGAAACCACGCTCACCGACTACCCGGTGCTTTTTGTAGAATGCGTCAATGAAGACCAGCTGTTGCTCAATGCCTGCATACGCCGCAAAACCACCTTGCCGGAATACGCCTCGTATACTGAAGAAGAAGCCCTTGCCAGCTTCATGAAGCGCATCAGCTATTATGAAACCATTTACGAACCATTGCAGGACGAAAAATACTGGCTGCGCGTTGATTCCACAGCCAACCGCATTTTGGACGAGCGCCCCTGCGAAAGTTCGCCCTACTACCCCGCTATCCGCGAAATGGTTGTCAGCGTGTGGATTCAGTGCCTGTATCTGGCGCGCCACGGACAGACGGAATTCAACCTGCGGGGCCGCATCGGCGGAGACCCGCCACTCACAGCTACAGGCCGCGCCCAGGCGCTTGCCCTTGCCGCCCATCTGCACAACAAGCCCATTGAGTGGGTGTTTACCTCCACGCGCATACGCTCGCACGAAACGGCAACACCGTTGCTGACCGAACGGCCCGAAGCGCATGCCATGGCCTTTAAGGAGTTTGACGAAATCTGGGCGGGCGACTGCGAGGGCATGCTCTACAGCGAAATCCGCGAGCGCATGCCCGAGGTTACCCAGGGGCGCAACGCCTGCAAATACACTTACACCTACCCCAATGGCGAAAGCTACGCCCTGCTGCGCGAGCGGGTACAACGCGGCTTGCGGCGGGCGCTCTTTCTGGCTGGGGATGCCCCCCTGATCATTGTGGGGCATCAGGCCATCAACCGGGTGCTGCTTTCGCTCTTTCTCCGTCAGCGCAACGAAGACGTGCCCTTTATCTACATTCCGCAAAATCAGTACTACCACATCAGCCTGACGCCGCGCCGCAAGGTCTTTGAACGCATACCCTATGACGGCGGGCCGGGGGCCAACCTGCTGGCAGAATAAAAATGGCTGCACCCACATCTGCCCGCGCGTCCATCAAACGCAGGCAGATAGGGGCACAGCCCGTGGACAGCCTGTTACGCAGGGCGCGGTGTTATGTTGGTACGCACCGCGCCCTGTTTTTATTCAGCATTCAAGGCAACCAGCCAGACGGTTGAAAACCGTCGGTTCCGCATGCCCCACCTGCACATCCAGCACATCGTGCAGCTTACGCACCTGCTTTACAATCTGCTCCATGCGCCCGTCGTCCTTGACCACCAGCCACATGCGGCAGGTATCGCCGTCTGCTTCCGGCGTAACAAGCACGCCTTCAAGGTTGTAGGCGCGGCCGGCAAAGAGACCGCATACGTGCGAAAGCACACCGGGATGATTGTTGACGCTCAAGTGCAACGTTGTAAGCGCGCTCGTCACGGAACCGTTCATGCGTTAACCCCCTCTATCATCTGACTGTTTGCCGCTCCTGGCGGCACCATGGGAAAAACTTTTTCTTCTGCGCTCATGCGCACTTCAAGCAGGCACGGGCCGGGCGTGCCCAAGGCCTTTTCCAGCACGGCTCTGGGGTCGCGCTCGTTGTTAAGACAGACGGCAGGCATGCCAAAGCCCTGGGCAATTCGCACAAAGTCCGTGCCTGCCGTAAAGGTCGAGCCGAACAGCCGCCCTCCAAAGAACAGATCCTGCTGCTGTTGTACCAACCCCAGCCCATCGTTGTTGCACAGGATAATCTTGACGTTGGCCTGATTTTCGACAGCGGTGGCCATTTCCTGAATATTCATGAGCAGGCTGCCATCGCCGGAAAAACAGACCACGGTTTCCTCCGGCTTTGCCAGCGCAGCTCCTATGGCGGCAGGCAGGCCAAAGCCCATTGTTCCCAGCCCGCCGGATGTGAGCCACTGCCGGGGCTGCATCATGGGGTAGGCCTGAGCCACGCGCATCTGGTGCTGGCCCACGTCTGTGCTCACAATGCCCGTGCCGTGCAAGGCGTCCGCCACGTGTCTGATGATGCCGTAGGGCGAACAGACCTCATCCGTGCGGTCAAAACGCAGGCCATGCTCCGCCTTGCAAGCTGCCACGCGCTCAAGCCACGGCTCATGGTCAGTCTTGCGCAACAGGGGCAGCAGGGCCGTGAGAGCCTCTGCCGCGTCCGCCGTGATACCCACCTGTGGAATGCGCAGCTTGCCCACCTCGCAGGCATCAATATCAATGTGGATAAGGCCCGTCTTGGGGCAAAATCCGTCCAGCCTCCCCGTGGCGCGGTCGCCAAGGCGAGCGCCCACAACCATGAGCAGATCGCATTCGTCCACCAGCATGTTGGAAGCGCGCGCTCCATGCATGCCAAGCATGCCCACGGCCAGTTCATGCCCGTGCGGCACCGTGCCCAGCCCGCGCAGGGACATGACGGCAGGGATGCGGCGGGCCTCCATAAAGGAAACCACCGCCGCCGAGGCCTCGGGGGAAGACGTGCCGCCGCCCAGCATCAACAGGGGGCGCTTTGCGGCGTTCATCATTTCCGCCGCGCGGGCAAGGGCCTGCGGGTCTGGTTGCGGCATGGGCGCGGGGGTTCCGGCGGCGGGCAGATCCTGCAATTCAGCAACAGCCACCTGTACGTCACGCGGAATATCCACCAGCACAGGGCCGGGGCGGTCGCCAGCGGCAATGGCAAAGGCCTCGGGAATCACGCGCAGCAGTTCGTCAATGGAGCGCACAATAAAGTTGTGCTTGGTGGCGGGAATGGACATGCCGTAGATGTCCACTTCCTGAAAGGCATCGGTACCGATCATGCTCAGGGGTACCTGCCCCGTAATGCAGACAAGGGGCACGGAATCCATGCGCGCATCGGCGAGCGCCGTAAGCGTATTGGTGGCGCCGGGGCCAGAAGTGGCAAAGATAACGCCGGGACGGCCCGTAACCCTCGCCATGCCCTGAGCTATGAAGCCAGCGCCCTGTTCGTGACGAGCGAGGATATGCCGTATGGTTCCACTGCGCCCGAGGGCATCATAGAGAGGAAGATTGAAACCGCCCGGGATGCCCGTAATGTGCGTGACACCCTGATTTTCCAGCAGGCGGATGGTGAGTTCTGCTCCCGAAAGACGTAACATCGCCGCAAGACTCCTTTTCAATGGTGAGGCTTGTCGGCGGCGGTGCGGACTAAAAAACCCCGCCGACTCGCGCCGGCGGGGTTTGCAATACTACCTTAAATCTTCCCTGCTCAGAACGCGCGCAAAGTGTGACACCGTACTACTACGGCGCACATAATGGATAGCAGCGCTACGTGGCGGAAAGAAGATTGTGTATTCATGCTCATGTTTGAAATCCTACGCCCTCACCCGGCAAGCTGTCAACATGTCAGACCAGTTCAGCCCAACAATTTATTTTTTGCGCTTTTTGCCCTCGGAATGCGGCAACAGCAACTTGACCGCGCGCACCTCGTCAATACGACGGCGATCCATGCGGGTTATCTCCAGATCCCATCCCTGATAGCGCAGGCGCGCGCCTTTTTCGGGTATGCGGCCCAGACGCTCCATGATGAGCCCCCCGAGAGTGGCGCTGCACAGGCGGCGCGGCAGGCTCACCCCAAGCCAGCTTGCAAAGAGGTCAACAGCCAGCCGCCCCGGCAGAACCCAACTGCCGTCAGGCCTGCGGCAAACCTCCGGCCCGGCTGGCATGTCGCCCATCTGGCCCGCAAGCACGCTCAACAGTTCCGCAGGGGTGATGATGCCCACTACGCTGCCGTATTCATCCCGCACAAAGGCCAGCGGCGCGGGATTGGTACGAAAATCTTCCAGCAGGGTCGTCAGCGGTATATGCTCGAATATGGTGGGCGCGGGCCGCACGTAGGTTTTCAGATCCCACTCCCGGTTGCCTATGCCCTGCTGTTCCTGTTGCAGGATTTCACCAGGGTGCACCACGCCCAGCACTTCGTCCGTATCGCGCCGCAGCACTGGCAGCCAGGCAAGGCGCGAGGCCGCCGCAAAACGCGTGACCGTGGCGCGGTCGGCATTGCTGTCCAGCCAGTCCACGCGCTGACGCGGGATCATGATAAAACGTGCCGTGCGCCCGCCAAGGCGGATCACTCGGGCCACCATGTCCCGCTCCATGGGCGCAAAGAGCTGGCCCCCGGCATCGCCTGCCAGCGCCGCTGCTTCCAGCTGCGCCTCGCCGCCGCCAGGCACGCCCCCGCCGAGCAGGTTCAGGATGACCCGTGCCGTGGATTCTCGCATGTCGCGCATGCTGTAGCGCCTGCGGCGACTCCGCAACGCCCACTGGTTGCAGGCCTCAACCAGCACGGAGAAACCAATGGCCGCGTACATATAGCCCTTGGGGATGTGGTAGCCCAGGCCATCGGCCAGCAGACTCAGACCGATCATCAGCAAAAATCCCAGACACAACACAATGACTGTGGGGTGGCGCTCCACAAATTCCAGCAGGGGTGCTGCGGCAAGCACCATGATGACCATGGCAGCCAGCACCGCCAGCATCATGATGAACACGTGATCCACCATGCCCACGGACGTGATGATGGAATCCAGCGAGAACACGGCGTCCAGAATGATGATCTGAAAAATCACCTGCCAGTAGCCTGCCTGCGGCCCGCTGGTGTTAAATCTGCCCGCATGGCCTTCAAGCCTGTCGTGCAGTTCCATGGTGCCCTTGAGCAGCAAAAACACGCCGCCCGCCATAAGGATAAGATCACGTGCAGAGTAGCCGTGCCCCCCCAGGGTAAACAGAGGGTCGGTGAGGGCGACCAGCCGCGCCATGAAGGCCAGCAGCACCATACGCATGAGCAGGGCAAGCCCAAGGCCGGTCATAAAGGCCTGACGCTTTTTTTCCTGCGGCAGCTTGTTCACAAGTATGGAAATAAAAACCAGGTTGTCTACGCCCAGCACCACTTCCAGCAGTACCAGCGTACCCAGACCAGCCCATGCTGCGGGGTCAGTTACCCATGCCAGATCCCACATATTTTCTCCGGCGGCCATGCCGCGTTTCCGTAATAAAAAAGGGGCCAGAGGCCCCAGCAGACAGCAATTCCCGCCTCGCGGGATTTGAAGAGATCATGAGCCGACAACACCGCAAGGCGCGGTCAGTTCATGATTTCTGGTTGCGCTGACTTTGTCAAACGCAATGGGGGGCCAAAGGCCCCCCATAAAACCGTGCTTGGCCAGAAGGCGTACACTTATGTGCCGGAATCCGGTCCAGCGCAGTGCTTATTCGGCAGCAAGCTGGATGCGTTCGAAACCGGTAACCGTGATTTCGTCGCCGATGGTCTTGCCCGTTTCGCGCACGATGTCGGAAATGGTCTTCTTGTCGTCGCGGATGTAGGGCTGTTCCATGAGGCACACTTCCTTCTGGAACTTCTTCACCGCGCCGTCGGCAATCTTGTCCACGATCTGGGCAGGCTTGCCTTCTTCAAGGGCCTTCTGGCGGTAAACTTCGCGTTCACGCTCCACAGCGGCCTGATCAAGGCTGGCGGCGTCAAGGGCCAGGGGGCTGGCGGCGGCAACCTGCATGGCAAGGTTCTTGGCCAGTTCCAGCACTTCGGGCTTGACGGCGCTTTCGGTCTTGCCGCAGGTCAGGTACACAAGAACGCCGATCTTGCTGTTGGCGTGGACATACTGACCCACCACATCGTTGGCGCTCTTCTTGCTGAAGCGGGCAAACTTGCCAAGCTGCATGTTTTCGCCCACAGAGGCAATGAGCTGGGTCACTTCTTCGCCCAGGAGGGCTTCAAGAGCGGCGGCATCGGCAGGAGCCTTTTCAAGGATAACCTGGGTCACGCGGGTGGCCATGGTCTGGAACTGTTCGCCGCGAGCCACGAAGTCGGTTTCGCAAAGCAGCGAACCCATGGCGATGTGCATATTGTCGGCAGTGGCGGCAACGGTCACGAGGCCTTCGCTGGTGGCGCGGCCAGACTTTTTGGCAGCCTTGGCCATGCCCTTCTGGCGCAGCCAGTCAACGGCCTTTTCCAGGTCGCCTTCCACTTCCACCAGGGCTTTCTTGCAGTCCATCATGCCTGCAGCGGTCATGTCGCGCAGTTCTTTAACCAATTGTGCAGTGATAGCCATAGTATACTCCACACGCTGTCCGGCCCCAAGCCGGAGTTTTGTAAATGTCTGATCGGTTGCGCGGCCTCCGCGAAGCGCGGCGCACAATCTTTCATCCAGACGGGGGCAGCGCAGCCTTTACAGGTTGCGCCGCCCCCAGGATACGGAATATGGAAAGGCCTGCTATTCGGCGGGAGCGGCTTCCGGAGCGGAGGCGGCGGCTTCGGCCTTCTGCATGGCTTCTTCGGCGTTGACGACTTCGCCCTTGTGATCCTTGTTCATGGCTTCGCCTTCCATGCAGGCTTCGGCGAAAGCAGCCACAAACAGCTTGATGGCGCGGATGGCGTCGTCGTTGCCGGGGATGATGTAGTCAATGACATCGGGATCGCAGTTGGTGTCGGTCACGGCCACGATCGGGATACCGAGCTTGCGGCATTCCTTCACGGCGATGTCTTCACGGTGCGGGTCGATGATAAAGGCAAGCTGGGGAATGCGGTCCATGTTCTTGATACCGCCAAGGGTTTCCTCGAGCTTGTTCATTTCGCGTTCCAGAAGCAGAATTTCCTTCTTCTGGTAGCGATTGATGGTGCCGTCGCCAAACATGGCTTCCAGCTTCTTCAGACGGTCCACGCTCTTCTGGATGGTGACAAAGTTGGTGAGCGTGCCGCCCATCCAACGGTTGGTCACGTGGAACTGGCCAGCGCGGCCAGCTTCAGCGGCCACAGCTTCCTGAGCCTGACGCTTGGTACCGATGAACAGCACTTTGCCGCCCTTGGCAACAGTATCGACCACTTTGTCGTAGGCGACGCGGAACAGCTTGACGGTCTGCTGCAGGTCGATGATATGGATGCCGTTGCGGGCGCCAAAGATGTAAGGACGCATCTTGGGGTTCCAGCGGCGGGTCTGGTGACCGAAATGCACGCCGGTTTCCAGCATTTGCTTCATGCTGACATAAGCCATTGGGATTCCTCCAAAGGGTTAACTTCTTCCACCCATGCCCTGACCCTGCAACCCGATGTTCGCACCCGAGTGGACAAACCGTCCTTGGGCGCAAAAAATGGACGACACCACACGCGCCGTCCCACCGGGCACCCCGGGCCGCTGCCTTTGGGTGTGCTTGATGGAAAGGGAGTCAATACACTATCACCCTGCGAATAGCAAGCATTGATGCGGAAATTTCCGCGCAAACCGCATATCGGCCTAACGGCTCAGCCCCTGCACAAGCTCGGGTGGGGTTTCACGCAGACTCTTTCCTGCATAAATGACCAGAGCATCGCGGTTCTTTACGCGGGCAAGCAGGCGCGCCCCTTTTCAAACGGCGCATCTATACTTATAGTTAGAAATCACGCTGCGCCTCAAGCGGCGCTGCACATCAACACTTCAGGATTCATCATGAACAAGCACGGATTCACTCTTCTTACAGAACAGCATCTGCACGAAGTGGACGGCACCGCCCGTTTGTGGCGGCACGAAGCCACCGGAGCGCAACTGCTTTCCATTAATAACTCTGACGAAAACAAGTGCTTTGGCGTCAACTTTCGCACGCCGCCAGCCGACTCAACGGGTGTTGCCCACATTCTCGAGCACTCCGTTCTTTGCGGGTCGGACAAATATCCCGTCAAGGAACCCTTCGTGGAGCTGATGAAGGGCTCGCTGCAAACCTTTCTCAACGCCTTCACCTTCCCCGACAAGACCTGCTACCCCATCGCAAGCTGCAATCTGCGCGATTTTTACAATCTCATTGACGTCTACATAGACGCCGTGTTCCACCCGCGCATTGACGAAGATATCTTCCGGCAGGAAGGCTGGCACGTGGAAGCCGAAACGCCCGATGGCCCGTGGTCGTACAAGGGCGTGGTCTACAACGAGATGAAGGGTGTTTACTCATCGCCCGATTCCGTCCTTGCGGAGCAGAGCCAGCAGGCGCTCTTCCCCGATACGCTTTACAGCCTTGATTCCGGAGGCAATCCGGAAAACATCCCCGACCTCACCTACGAGGCCTTTTACGATTTTCACAGCCGCTACTACCACCCCAGCAATGCCCGCTTTTTCTTCTGGGGCGACGACCCGGAAGACGAACGCCTGCGCCTGACGGCAGCCGCGCTTGAAGGTTACACGGCCCGCCCGGTCAATTCAGACGTGCCTTTGCAGCCGCGCCTGGAAACCCCACGCCAGATCGAAGTGGCCTATGCCGCCTCCAAGGGCGAAAAACGCGCCCTGTTCACGGTCAACTGGCTTCTGGGCGAGCGTGGGGACGTCCATCAGGCCCTGCTGATGGAAATGCTCGAGCATATCCTTGAGGGCCTGCCCGGCTCCCCCCTGCGCAAGGCGCTCATCGCCTCCGGTCTTGGGGAAGACACCACCGGCTGCGGGCTGGAGACAGACCTGCGCCAGATGTACTACTCCACCGGTCTCAAGGGCGTGGCCCCGCGCGATGTGCAGCAGGCCGAACTGCTTATTTTTGACACCCTGGCCCAACTGGCGGAAGAAGGCATCCCCCGCTCGGCAGTGGAAGCCGCCGTCAACAGCGTCGAATTCGCCTACCGTGAAAACAATTCCGGGCGCTTCCCACGTGGACTCTCGGCTATGGTGCAGTCGCTGACCACATGGCTGTATGATGGCGACCCGCTGGCTCCGCTGGCCTGGGAAGCCCCGCTTAACGCACTCAAGGCCCGCATTGAGGCTGGTGAACCCGTATTTGAACAGGCCATCAAGGATTGGTTCCTGAATAACGAGCACCGCGCCACCGTGGTGCTGCTGCCGGATACCAAGCTGGGCAAGACCCGCGAAGATGCGGAAAAGGCCCGTGTGGACGCCGTGCAGGCCGCCGCCGATGCCGAGGCCCGCGCCAGGATGGTGGAAGAAACCGCCCGCCTCATGGAAGCCCAAAGCGCGCCCGACAGCCCGGAAGCCCTGGCGACCATTCCTGCCCTGGGCATTGAAGACCTGCCGCGTGAAAACGCCTTGCTGCCCCGCGCCGTGGCAGAACTGCCCGAGACATATCTGACGCACGAACTGCCCACACAGGGTATTGCCTACGCGACCCTGCTGCTGCCCCTTGCCAATGTGCCGGACAGGCTCGTGCCCCTGCTGCCGCTCTTTGCCCGTTCCCTCACCGAAACAGGCACCGCCAAGCGCGACTTTACGGAGCTTGGCGCACTCATGGCCGCCAAAACGGGCGGCCTCGGCGCTGAAACACTGGTGGGCCTTGTGCGCGGCAGCCGCAAGACCTTTGGCTACCTTGGCGTGTCGGGCAAGGCAGTGTACGACAAGCTGCCAGACCTCTTTGCCCTGACCCGCGAAATTCTGCTGGAACCCCTGACGGACGCCGATGTGCTGCGCGAACGCCTGGGCCAGATGCTGCTGGAAGGCAAGGCCCGGCTGGAGCACGGATTACAGTCCGCCGGTCATGCGGCGGTCAGCGCCCGCCTGCGGTCGCGCTTCAACGGCGCAAGCGCCATTGCCGAACGCACGTCGGGCCTGAGCTATCTTGAGAGCGTGCGTGGCCTGCTGGAGCGCATGGACACAGACCCGCAGTCTGTCTTGAATGATCTGGAAGAACTGCGCGCGCGCATCATTGCCCGCCCCGGCGCAATCGTGGACTGCACCGCAGAGGCGCAGGGCCTCGCACTGGTCGAAACGGAAGCCCGCCAGTTGCTGCGCTCGCTTTCGCCCGCGCGGGCAGGGGCGACATCGGACTTTGGCAGCGCCCCTCTGGAACTGCCCAAGGGTGAAGCCTTCATTGCCCCGGCCCAGATCAACTATGTGGGCAAGGCCGCCAACATCTACGATCAGGGCTATGTGTACCACGGCTCCGCCAGCGTTATCCTGCGCAGCCTGCGCATGGGCTACCTGTGGGAGCGCGTGCGCGTGCGCGGCGGCGCGTACGGCGCGTTCTGCAATCTTGACCGCCTGGGCGGCACCCTTGTGTGCGCCTCATACCGCGACCCCAACGTGGACGACACCCTGACGGCCTTTGACGGCATGGCCGAATACCTGCGCACCTTCAGCCCGGACAATGCCCAGCTCACCCAGGCCATTGTGGGCGCGGTGGGCGATCTGGACAGCTACCTGCTGCCCGATGCCAAGGGCGCGCAGTCCCTCTCGCGCTGGCTCACGGACGACACCGATGCCGCCCGCGCCCTCATGCGCGAAGAAATCCTTTCCACCACCGGAAAGCACTTCCGCGAATTTGCCGAAGTACTGGCCGAGGTTGCGCGCAACGGAGCCACCTGCGTGCTGGGCGGGCCCAAGACCGAAGCCGCAGCCAAGGAACACGGCTGGAGCAGCACCAAGCTGGTGTAGCATCCTGCGATTATAGAATGATAAGGGGGAGATTTTCCAGAAATCTCCCCCTTTTGCGCATGGTGGTTGCATGCCGACGCCACATGCCGCGCACAAGGAACACCCGATGCCCCAAGATTCAGGCGATCAGCCGCTCCAGTCAGACACGCCGCATCTGCGGCCCGCGCGCTTTGCAGGCCGTCTGGCCGCGCCTTCCTTTGTACTGCCCGCTGGCGTGGCGGAAAATGCGCGTTTTCTGGCTGGCAAGGTGGACGAGGTAGGTTTGTGTTTTTTTGAAGCCCAGTCCTGCCTGAACTATGGGCCGCAGGACTTGCCCCCCGATCTGGCAACCCTGCCCCTGCGCTGGCATGTGCATCTGCCCGTTGACCTGCCCTGGCCCGACAGCAAGAGCGCCGCGCATCCTGCACGCAGGGCAGCGCAATTGGCATTGTCTGTACTTGGCAAGGCGGCTTTTCTTCAGCCGCGCTGTGCCGTGCTGCACCCGCCCCAGGGATCGCCCATGGTGCAGCGCAGCCTTCTGGGAGGGTTTGCCTATCACTGGAAAAACTGCTGTCATATTCCGCTGTTGCTGGAAAACGTGGGCCACAGCGATATTGCCAGCCTTGGGAATGGCTTTCTTCAGGATCACGGACTGGGCCTGTGTCTGGACGTGGGCCACCTCCTGGGCTATGGTCAAAAAAACCTGTTGGTTTCGACCCTGCCTGAGCAGGCGACCATGACGCACTGGAGCGCCCCCGGCGACGGCGACCGGCATCTGCCCCTCACGGCTTTTACGCCTGGGCAGGCGCATACCGCAGCCGCCATCATGCAGCGCATCCCCGATTCGGCAGTGCATATGGTCGAAATATTCAACTGGAATCGCCTGGCCGCATCCCTGCCGGTGCTGGAAGCGCTTGCGCAAACACATTCCGGCGAATGAACCTTGGCAAACGCATTTTCGCAAGCGGGCTTTCGCAGAAGAACTTTTAAGGAGAATCATGGCTGGCGCCACAGACCACATCGCCCTGCTGCAAAAATGGCGGGCAGGTCTCAGCAAGGACGACCGCTGGTGCATCCTCATCAATGCCGACCCCGATGCCCTGGCATCGGCGCTGGCGCTCAAGCGTATTATGATCCACAAGGTGCACAACGTGGACATTGCGCGCATCAATGAGGTGACCCGGCCCGACAACCTGGCCATGATCCGCTATCTGAACATCCCGGTGCACCCCTGGCAGCCTGAAAATGCCGACCAGTACACCCACTTTGCCATGGTGGATTCCCAGCCGCACCATAGCAAGGCTTTTCAGGGCCTGCACTTTGACTGCATCATCGACCACCATCCCCTGCCCCGCGTCGCCAACAACATTACGGCATGCTCACTGGCTGGCCCGGCCTTGCTGCGTGATATCCGCCCCAACATGGGCGCCACCAGCACCATGATGGCCCGCTATCTCAAGGCTCTGCGCATGCGCCCAGGGCCAAGGCTTGCCACAGCCCTGCTGTACGGCATACGCACAGACACGGCGGCTTTTGAGCGCTCCGGCGGCGAAGACGATTTTCGCGCGTATCAGTGGCTTTCGCGCCATGCGGACAACGGCCTGCTGCGACGTATTCTGCGTAGCGAATACCTGCGGGAATGGCTGCCGCTGTTTTCACGTGCATTCCGTTCCCTTGCCGACTGCCGAGGCGGCGGGGCCTTTGCCTCGCTCAACGAGGTCAACAGCGCAGACCTTTTGGTGGCAGTGGCGGACTTTTTCACGCGGGTGCATGGCCTGCGGTGGATAGCCGTGAGCGGCGTGGTGGACAAAACCGTTATCGTGATCTTTCGCGGCGATGGCGGGCGGGACATTGGCCGTCTGGCGGACGCCTGTTTTTACGACGTGGGCGAGGCTGGCGGTCATCGCAATCTGGCCCGCGCGGAGTTTCCCCTGTCGGCAGTGCCGGAAGGGGTCAAACCCGGCGAATTTGTGCTCAGGCGGATTGAAACGCGCAAGCTGCGGCGCAAAGCAACACCCCCGGATGCCCCCTCAGATCCCGCAGAGCGTGGCGCAGCCTGACCTTGCAAACAATTTTCATGCAAACTTCAATTTTCTATTGACAGACTTTTGCATGCCGCGTAGCTTTTTACCTAGAAAATTTAAGGATACTTTCATGCAGCGCATTTCTTCCAACCACACCTCCTCCTACGCCGCCGGCATCTTTAGCTGGTATTATTTTGCGTACTTTACCGGAGCCTGTGGTCGGGAGCTTTGCTGACGCGTAAAAGTTAGAAAGTTCAACGGGCCGCAGGCAACAAGCCAGCGGCCCTTTTTTTGTATGGGCCGCCGGAAAAAATGCGGCAAACCCCGCCTCATGCGGGTCACCTTAAAGCAGCAGACTGAAAGGAGCGAGCCCATGTACCTTGGAAAAAAAATCCGCCTGGAACGCATCATCAACCGCACAAATGGCCGTACCATCATTGTTCCCATGGATCACGGAGTGACCATCGGCGCGGTTGAAGGATTGGTGGACATGCGCGACACCGTCAACGACATGGCCACAGGCGGCGCAGACGCAGTGCTCATGCACAAGGGCCTTGTGCGTTGCGGACACCGCAACGCGGGCAGCGACATCGGCCTCATCATCCACCTCTCCGCCTCCACCGCTCTTTCGCCCCTCGGCAACACCAAAACCCTCGTTGGCACGGTTGAAGAAGCCATCAAGCACGGCGCGGACTGCGTTTCGGTGCACGTCAATCTGGGCGACCCCAATGAACGCCTCATGCTGGCCGATCTGGGCCGGGTGGCCGAATCGTGCGACAACTGGGGCATTCCGCTGCTGGCCATGATGTACGCGCGCGGCCCGCAGATTCAGAACGGCTACGCCAAGGATGTGGTTGCCCATTGCGCTCGCGTGGGTGTCGAGCTGGGCGCGGACATCGTCAAGGTGCCCTATACCGGCGATGCGGAAAGCTTCTCTGAAGTCGTGGCCGCCTGCTGCGTGCCCGTGGTTATCGCCGGTGGCGAGCGCATGGATTCTACCCGCCAGATCCTCCAGATGGTTCAGGATTCACTGAGTGCAGGCGGCGCGGGCATTTCCGTGGGCCGCAACGTATTCCAGCATCCCAACCGCGTTGCCCTGGTCAAGGCCCTGCGCGCCATTGTACACGACAACGCTTCCGTGGATCAGGCCATGGAAATTGTAGGAGAGTAAGCCGCATGTCCCGCATCTATTTCAACTGCGTTCCCTTTGACAAGGGCGATGTGACTCTGGCGCTGGAATCCGGCGTGGACGGCGTTATTGTGCCGCGCAAGCATGTGGAAGAAGTTTCCGGTCTTTCGCGCTGCCCTGTGTTGGCTGCCGAGGATACCGCCATGGTGGCGCTCAACGTCAAGGCAGACGAAGAAGCCGTGCTCGAACGGCTGCACAAGGGCGAGCGTGTGGTTCTCGCTCGCGGCTGGGAGGTAATACCTGTGGAAAACCTTCTGGCCCAGAGCGACAGCGTTCTGGCTGAGGCCGCTACGCTGGACGAGGCCCGCCTTGCCGCAGGAATTTTGGAACGCGGTGTGGCGGGCATTGTTGTATCCAGAGAGGCCGTGGCCGATCTCAAGACCATTGTCAGCCAGTGCAAGCTCGCGCAGGGGCATGAAGAACTGCTGCCCGCCGTGATCACCCGCGTGGAATCCGTGGGTCTCGGGCACCGCGTCTGCGCAGACACGCTCTCCATCCTGCGCAAGGGCCAGGGCATGCTGGTGGGCAATTCCAGCGCCTTTACCTTTCTTGTGCATGCGGAAACCGAACGCAACGAATATGTTGCCGCCCGCCCCTTCAGGGTCAATGCGGGGGCCGTGCATGCCTACGTGCGCCTGCCCGGCGACAAAACCACCTATCTTGGCGAATTCAAGGCGGGGCAGGAAGTGCTGATCGTGGACGCCAACGGCGAAACAAGCCTTGCCACCCTTGGCAGGGTCAAGATTGAAGTGCGCCCCATGCTGTTGGTTGAAGCCCAGGTTACCACCGAAGACGGCGTTAAAACCGGAGCGGTATTTTTGCAAAATGCTGAAACCATCCGCCTGACCACCCCCGGCGGCGAGCCGGTGAGCGTGGTGAGCCTGAAACCAGGCGATACTGTGCTGTGCCGCCTGGACGAAGCTGGTCGCCATTTTGGCATGCGCATCCGCGAAGACATCCGGGAGATATAAGCATGGACGACAGCAACAGCCACTGGCCCAAAGGCCACCCCGCAGCCGCAGCAGACCGTCAGGCAGCCTCTCCTGATGAGGCGGGCGCGCGCCTTGCCGCCATCCGACACGAGATTGACGCCGTGGATCAGGATCTGCTCACGCTCTTTAACCAGCGGGCGGCCCTGAGCCTCGAAGTGGGACGCATCAAGGCAGATGTGCCGGGCATTATCTTCAAGCCCCTGCGGGAAAAGGAAGTGCTGGACAGTCTGGCAACGCGCAACCCCGGGCCCTTGCCGGAGGAGCATCTGCGGGCCATCTGGCGCGAAATATTTTCTTCTTCCCGCTCCTTGCAGCGACCCCAGAATGTGGCCTATCTCGGCCCGGAAGGCACGTTTTCCTACTTTGCGGGCGTGGAGTATCTGGGCCATGCCGCCCAGTTCCGCCCCTGCAACGATATCACGCAGGTCTTTCAGGAAGTGGCTTCCGGTCAGTGCGAGCTCGGCGTGGTGCCGCTGGAAAATTCCCTTCAGGGAACCGTGGGGGTGAGCTTTGACCTGTTCCTCAAGTACGATGTGCATATTCAGGCCGAGCTGTTCTCGCGCATTTCGCACTGTCTGCTGAGCAACGCGCCTTCGCTGGCCGCCGTGCGCACCGTGTATTCCCACCCCCAGCCCCTGGCCCAGTGCGGCGCGTGGCTGCGCGCCCATCTGCCCGGCGCTGGCCTTGTGCCGGTGGAATCCACCGCTGCCGCCGCGCAGTATGCCGCTGGCAAGGAAGACGCGGCAGCCATCGGCCACGGCAAGCTGGCCGACCTCATGGGCATTGCTGTTCTGGCCCGCCGCATTGAGGATGAACCCGGCAACTGGACGCGCTTTGTGATCATCGGCCCCGGCGATGCGCGCTCGGGCAGCCGCACGGGCGGCCCCCAGCCCGGCCATACCGGCGCGGACAAAACCTCGTTGCTGTTCACTACGGCAGACAAGGCTGGCGCGCTCTCAAGCGTGCTTGACCTACTGGCAAGCAATGGAATCAACATGCGCAAGCTGGAATCGCGCCCCCTGCGCGGTCAGCGCTGGAAATATGTATTTTTTGCCGATGTGGAAAGCGATCTCGAAGATCCCCGCTACGCCCCCCTGCTGGAAAAACTGCACGAAGTCTGTACCAGCTTCCGCATACTGGGCAGCTACCCCACAGGGCCGCAACTGGACCGTCTTGACCTCCACTCGGAAACACCGGAGCAGCCAGCCTCATGAGCCAGAGCACCATTATCATCACCGAGGCCGAAAAGCAGGCCACGGCAAGCGTTACCGCACCCGCTTCCAAATCTGTTTCGCACCGCTACCTTATTGGCGCGGCGCTGGCTCAGGGAGTTTCCACAGTGCGGCATACCCTTGAAAGCCGCGACCTCGAACGCACCCGCGCCATCCTGTGCGGGGCCGGGGCGAGCATGGAAACCCTGCCTGAAAGCACCCAGGCCTCCGGCGCGTGGCGCGTGACGGGCATGGGCGGCAAGCCGCTCGGCGGCGCGGAGGGTGCGCCCCTTTCCTGTGATGTGGAAGAATCCGGCACCACATGCCGCCTGCTCACCGCCGTGCTGGCCGCTGGCGAGGGCGAATTTCGCATACACGGCGCGCCGCGCATGCACGAAAGGCCCATTGCAGAACTGACGGACGCACTCAAAAAGCTGGGGCTTGCCGCCACCTTTGAAGGCAAGCCCGACTGCCCGCCTCTGGTGCTGCACTCCAAGGGCCTCAACCCTGCCCTGTGTGGGGGCGAGGTGACCCTGGGCATGGATATTTCGAGCCAGTATTTTTCAGGCCTGTTGCTGGCGGCCCCCATGGGACCTGCGCCTTTGTCAGTAACGCTTGGCGGGCAGAAAGCTGTATCCTGGCCCTATGTGGGGCTGACCCTGCAATGCCTGACCGACTACGGCATCCGCTTTGACGTGGAAACCCGCGACGAGGCCGATGCTCCATGGGAAATGCTGCCTCCTGGCGCATGGCGCGAACTCAAGGCCGCGCATCCCGGCTGCCTGCGTGTGACAGTCCATCCCGGCGCGTACCGCGCGGGCAACTACACTGTTGAAGGCGACTGGTCTGGCGCGTCCTATCTGCTGGCCGCTGGCGCACTGGGCCTCAAGCCTGTGAGGGTTGAAGGTCTGCGCACGGATTCCCTGCAGGGCGACCGCGCCATGCTGGGCATTTTGCAGCGCATGGGCGCGCGCATGACCATGACGGAAGATTCCGTCACCGTGTACCCCTCCGCCCTTCATGGCGTGGAGCTGGACATGGGCGACTGCCCCGACCTCGTGCCCACGGTAGCTGTGCTGGCCGCCTTTGCGCAGGGTTCCACGCGCATCAGCAATGTGGCCCATCTGCGTTATAAAGAGTCGGACCGCATCAGCGCCCCGGCGCAGGAGCTTGCCAAGGCTGGCGTGGTCATTGACCAGCTTTCCGATGGCATGCTCATTCACGGCCTGGCCGGACGCGGCAACGGCAAACCGGATTGTCCGCGTTTGCCCGAAGGAGTTTCCCTCTCGGCCCACAACGACCACCGCATCGCCATGTCTCTGGCCCTGCTGGGACTGCGCCAGCCTGAAACAAATGTGCGCGCCCTGCTGGACGACCCGCTGGTGGTGCGCAAATCCTTTCCGCAATTCTGGAATATCTGGGAGCAACTGGCATGAACGGCAATCAAGGCAGTAACGGCACTCCTGCCGCCCATAACGGCGGGGAATCCGCTGCGGAGGATGGATTTGACGGTTTTACCGGCTTCTGCCCGCGCAATCCCGTAAAAACCGTCATTGTTGGCTCCACTGGCCGCATGGGCGCCATGCTGCTGGCTCGCGCCAAGTCGGCAGGGCTGAACGTGGCGGGCGTGGACGTGCCCCTGACGCCCGAAGTTCTGGCTCCCGCCTGCGAGGGGGCCGAACTGGCCATCATTTGCGTTCCTGCCGCTGTGTTCAGCGAGGTTATTGCTACGGTCTGCCCGCATCTGCTCCCTGGGGCTGTGCTGGCGGACATCACCTCCGTAAAGGAAATTCCGCTGCAACAGATGGAGAAGGTCTGGGCCGGGCCAGTGGTGGGCACGCATCCCCTCTTTGGCCCCAAGCCGGATCCGCAGGCAGACCAGCCCGTAGCTATTGTGCCGGGGGGCCATGCGGGGCAAATTCATGTGGAACTGGCCTCGGGCTTTTTTACAGCCCTTGGCTGCCGTGTTTTCTGCACCACGGCCGAAAAACACGACAAGGCCATGGCCAGCATCCAGAATATGAACTTCATCACCAGCCTGGCGTACTTCGCCCTGCTGGCGGAGCATGAGGACCTGCTGCCCTTTCTTACGCCTTCATTCCGCCGCCGCCAGAACGCTGCCCGAAAAATGCTGACAGAAGACGCGCGCATGTTCGCTGGCCTGTTTGAAGCCAATCCCTACAGCTACGAAGCTGTGCGCCAATACCGACAGATGCTCAACCTCGCCGCCGCTGGCGATATTGACCTGCTCAGCCAGCGTGCCCGCTGGTGGTGGCAGGAAGAAGAGGATCAACAAACGCACTGACTTCAAACAGCTCGCAACAAATGACGCACATGCGGAGGAAACTCCATGCGCCCAATGAGCGTTGCGCCCTGATCTGATATGCCCGCCATTTCTCTGACGGGCATATTTTTTGCTATTGTCTGGGCAACGCGCTTAACAGCGCCAACCAAACCAGGGCGGTAAGAGCATGTTCGGTTCGCAGGAAGATCCAAGCAGAACAGAAAAAGCCACTCCAAAACGCGTCAGCAAGCAGCGTGAGGAGGGCAATGTTCCCAAAGCGCCAGAACTGGGCAAGGCCGTGAGCCTGCTTGGGGGCTTGTGTATTCTCTATGCCTGGATTGGCCCCATGGCCGACGACATCAAGCGCCTGTTCCGCCACTTTCTCAGCCACTCGTGGGAGTTCGATCCCAACCCTGAAAACGTATACAGCCTCAGCATTGACGTCACGCTTGAAATTGCCCGTATGATCATGCCCATCCTGCTGACTCTGGGCTTTCTGGCCTTCCTGGCGCAACGCCTACAGGTGGGAAAACTCTGGACAACCAAGGCGATACGCCCCACATTGAAGCGCTTCAACATAATCCAGGGCCTCAAGCAGATGCTGGCATCGCCGCAAACAGCCCTGCGCACTATCAAGAGCCTGCTGTTTTCTCTTGTTCTCGGCATCATCCCCGGCTGGATCATCTTCAAGGAACATCAGAATTTTCTGCCCATGTACTACGCCAGCACCGAGGGCGTGGCGACCTACATGCTGCAAATGGCTTTCAAGCTGACCTGCTACGCGCTGCTGCCAATTATTGCCATTGCCATTTTTGACGTATGGCAGTCGCGCTATGCCTATAACGAAGGCATGAAAATGACCAAGTCGGAAGTGAAGGACGAGCAGAAGCAGGCTGAAGGCGACCCCGTGGTCAAGGGGCAGCAGCGCAGAAAAATGATGGAAATGATGAGCAAGCGCATGCTTGCCGACGTGCCCAAGGCGGATGTGGTGGTCACAAACCCCACGCACATAGCCGTGGCCCTGAGCTATAATACCTCGGAAGCTCCCGCGCCCATCGTGCTTGCCAAGGGCGCAGACCATCTGGCCGAAAAAATCAAGGAAGTAGCCCGCGAAAACCGGATTCCCATTCGCGAAAACGTACCTCTGGCACGGGCTTTGTATAAGTCCACAGAGGTGGGCGACATGATTCCCGAAGAGCTTTACAAAGCGGTGGCTGCTGTGCTGGCCAGCATCTGGAAGCTCAAGCCCAAGGCGGCAACGCCCTAGAAAGGCAAGAAAATTTTCCATTTTGTCCATACGTACCAGGGTAAACCCGCTTTCGGGAACCAACGCAGAGAGGTGTCATAAAAATGGCTGCCGTAGTAATCCCCCAGCTTGATTACGCTCGATTTTCAAAAAACGGCGAAATATTTCTTGCAGCCGGTGTGGTCACCATCCTGTTTGTCATGCTGGTGCCTCTGCCCACGTTTTTTCTCGATTTCATGCTCTGCATCAGTATTTCCATTTCACTGCTGGTGCTTATAACCACAATGTTCATGACCTCGCCGCTGGAATTTACCATCTTTCCTTCGCTGCTGCTGGTCACAACCCTTCTGCGGCTGGCGCTCAACGTTGCGTCCACCCGCCTTATTCTGCTCAACGGCAATATGGGCGCAAACGCCGCTGGCGAAGTCATCCGAGCGTTCGGCCAGTTTGTTGTGGGCGGCAGTTACGTTGTGGGCGCCGTTATCTTTATGATCCTGTTCATTCTGAACAAGACCGTTATCACCGCTGGTACTTCGCGTATTGCAGAAGTGGCGGCCCGCTTCACCTTGGACGCCATGCCCGGCAAGCAGATGGCCATTGAAGCCGACCTCAACGCTGGTTTGCTGGATGAAGAACAGGCCAATGCCCGCCGCGCAGGGCTGCGCAAGGAAGCAGATTTTTACGGCGCCATGGACGGTGCCTGCAAATTTGTTTCAGGCGACGTGAACGCAGGCATGTTCATCACCCTGGTGAACCTTGTGGGCGGCATCATCATTGGTATGGTCCAGAAGGATATGGACTGGAACACAGCCCTCACCACCTATTCTCTGCTGACCATCGGTGACGGCCTGGTTTCCACCATACCTTCCATTATTGTTTCCACAGGCACTGGCCTGTTGGTTTCGCGCGCCGCCTCCGAAGCCAAGATGGGCGAAGAATTTCTGGCCCAGCTTACCTTCAACAGCCGTGCGCTCAAGATGGTCTCGGGCGTGCTGCTGCTGTTTGCGCTGGTTCCCGGCCTGCCGACCATCCCCTTCCTCTGCATATCCATCCTCATCTTTGTGGTGAGCCGCCTCACGGAAAACAAGGATCAGGAGGCCGCCAACAAGGCCAAGGCAGACAAGAAAAAGAAAAGCGGTTCCGGCACCGCCGATACGCCGGAAGAGGTACAGGCCCTGTTGCCCCTTGATACACTTGAGCTTGAAGTGGGCTACGGCCTCATCCCCCTGGTGGACGAAGAACAGAGCGGCAACCTGCTGGCCCGCATCCGCTCCATACGCCGACAGTTTGCGCTGGACATGGGCGTGGTCATTCCCTCGTTGCACCTGCGCGATAACCTGCAGCTCAAGCCCGGCCAGTATGCCCTGCTTATCAAGGGCAATCAGGTGGCTTCGGCAGAAATTCTGGTCGATCACTTTCTGGCCATGGATCCCGGCAACGTGACCACCAAGATCAGCGGCATTGAAACGCGCGAGCCTGCCTTTAACCTGCCTGCCCTGTGGATTCCAGACAGTCAGCGCGAGGAGGCCATGCTTGCGGGCTACACGGTGGTTGACCCGGCAACGGTTATCGCCACGCATCTGACGGAAGTGTTCAAGCGTCAGCTGGCCGACTTTCTTGACCGCCAGGGCGTGCAGGGGCTGCTGGACACGGTCGCCAAGCATTCGCCCAAGGCAGTGGAAGACCTGGTGCCCAACGTGCTGCCCCTTGGCGTGGTGCAGAAAGTGCTGCAACTGCTGGTGCGCGAAAGCGTCAGCATACGCGACATGCTCACCATTGTGGAAACTCTGGGCGACTTTGGCTCAAGCGTCAAAAATCCCGACACGCTGGCAGAATATGTGCGCGAAAAACTCTCCCGCGCCATTGTGCGGCCCTATCTGGACAGCCAGGGAACGCTTTCAGTGTTGACCCTTGCGCCCAATGCCGAGCGCCTGGTGCAGGAAGGCATTCGCCATGCCGACAACGGCGTGACCTTCCTCTCCATGAATCCGGCTGTGGCCCAGCGGCTGGTGAACAATATCAGCACGGCTGCCGACAATGCGGTGAATACCGATGCCCAGCCGGTGCTGCTGGTGACACCTATCATCCGCCCGCATCTGGCCCAGATTGTCACGCGCTTTCTCCCCACGGTGCCGGTCATCTCGCAGGCGGAGATTCCGCCCGACATCCGGCTGCAATCGGTGGGCGTGGTCAGCGCCGACTAATCCGGTCTGGCTCAACGTTACGCGGCGCTCCGACCCTTGAGTCAGAGCGCCGCTTTATTTTTTATATTACGCTTCAGCTATCAGGATTCGTTGCCTTTTACTTTTCCACCAGCTAGTATTGTCTATGACGAAAGCTGCGTTCATGTGACTGTTACCGCATGGGCCAATACTGCCCAAAAAGTTGGCCCCGAATTTGCAGATACTGGTCTGTCGTCAAACAAACGGCACTGATGCGCCGCTGGGCGATATTGAACCGTTAGGCAAAGGAATGGGCCATGCAGGTAAAGACGTTCACAGGGGCCACATCACAGGAAATTCTGGCCAGAATCAAGGCCGAGATGGGGCCTGACGCCGTTATCCTGGGCAACCGCACCTATCGCAAGAACGGTGCCGTCTGCCATGAAATAACTGCCGGGATCGAGCGCCCCAAGACCGAAGCAGCGCAAGCCGCAGGCGCGCCTGCAGGTTGGGGCGAATGGCACAAGGAATGGATGCATCTCAAGGATCAGATCTTTGCCTTGATGAAGCCGGCCATTCAGCTTGAACGCCTCACGCCCCGCCAGCGTGTTGCTCTGGAATATTTGCAGCGCGAAGGTGTTTCTGACTCTGTGGCGGTTGACCTTTATCAGCGTTTGCTGGCCGAACCCGGAGCCTCTGTGCTTGAATGCCTCTGCGGCATGGTGCCGATCAAGGCCTGGGGCGCGGAACAGTGGCGGCAGCGCATCCACCTGATGGCCGGGCCTTTCGGTTTTGGTAAAACCACAACGGCCCTGCGCTTTGCACTGCACCTGCGCAAACACGAGCCAGAAGCGTGCATTGCCTTTATCAACGCCGACTGCCTGCGCGGCAACGGCAGACTGATTTTGCGCCACTGGGCGGAACTTTCCAATTTTACGTATATGGAAGCGCCGGACAAAGCCGCCATGGAACTTGCCCTGGCCGCCACCCGCGAGGCCCGCGCCGTATTCATTGATGTTCCCGGCCTTGACCGCAACGGCAATCTTGCCCACTGGCGGGCCGACATGGGCCTGGACACTGTGGAAGCTGCTACGCACCTTACGCTTTCGCCATTTTTTGACGCACTGCAAACACAGGCGTTTTTGCAAAGATACAAATTTGAAGGGCCTGGCTCCCTTGTATGGACCAAGCTGGACGAAGCCGTAAGCTTCGGCAATATTGTGAATGTGGCCTGCGCTGCCGGATTGCCGGTTTCAGCACTGTCGTTCGGCGCGGAACTCAAGGAAAGCCTTGCCCCGGCCACCGAGCCGCTGGTCTGGCGTCTTATTTTCAAAAGGCAACTTCCCGGCCAGGCCGCCTAGCGCGGCATGAGCCATAACATGTGGAGCAGACAGATGAGCGGCACTTTCCCTCTGGTTTTTTCCGTCACCTCAGGCAAGGGCGGCGTAGGCAAGACCAATATCTCGGTCAATCTCGCCATTTGCCTCGCGCAGCTGGGCAAGCAGGTGGTGCTTATTGACGCCGACCTCGGCCTGGCCAACGTAGACGTGGTGCTTGGTCTGACCCCGCAGAAGAATATTTTTCATCTGTTCCACGAAGGGGCCACCATTTCGGACATACTCTTTCCCACGCCTTACGGCTTTTCCATCCTGCCTGCTTCTTCCGGCATGAGCGAAATGCTCACCCTTTCCACTGGGCAGAAGCTTGAACTGCTTGAAGCCGTAGACGAAATGGAAGACGGGCTTGACTACCTCATCGTGGACACAGGTGCAGGCATCAGCGACAACGTGCTCTATTTCAACATGGCAGCGCAAGAACGCCTGGTAGTGCTTACACCGGAACCGACTTCGCTCACTGACGCCTATGCCCTTATCAAGGTGCTGAAGAACAATCATGGCGTTGAACGCTTCAAGGTGTGCGTCAATATGGCCCCTGACCTCAAGACGGCTAAGGACATGTTTGTACGTCTGCATCAGGCCTGCGACCATTTTCTCAGTGGCGTCTCCCTGGAACTCGTGGGCGTTATCCCGCGCGATACCGGTGTGCGCAAGGCCGTGGTGCAGCAGTTGCCCTATTGCATAAGCGAACCGCAAAGCCCGGCGGCAAAGGCCACCATGTCGCTGGCCAAGAACATCAGCGCATGGGAAGCCCCCGAAAACCTCGACGGCAACATCAAGTTTTTCTGGAAAAAACTGCTGTTCCGCTAGCATTGCAGATGGGATTTCGGGCCTGAAAAGCCTTTGGCGACAGAAACAACGTTCCATAACCTCAACGTGTCAAAAAAGCAGCGCAACCAGCCTTGGCGGGCAGGTGGAGCGAGGCATAACAGGCATCCAGATGCCACGGGGTAGAAGAGGCAAATCCGAAGGAAACCAACATGAAGACCGGCACAGCGCAAGCGCAAGCTCCCTGCCCCTGGGAAGCGCTCGAAACCGGGGCAACCCCTTGGGAGAGCTTTTCACCGGCAGAGCAGGAATCCGTGGTGCGTCACTATGCGCCCAAGATACGCTTTCTCGCTTTGCGGCTCAAAGCCAAGTTGCCACGCAGCATAGAACTGGGGGAGCTGATCAGCTCCGGCACCCTGGGCCTCATGGAAGCCTTGGGCAAGTTCAGGCCGCAGCTCGGCATCCGCTTTGAAACGTATGCCGAAAGCCGCATCAAGGGAGCCATGCTTGATGAATTGCGCCGACTTGACTGGTTTCCCCGGTCCTTGCGTCAGCGTGTGCGGGTGCTTGATGAAGCCATGCGCAAGGTTGAGCACGAGCAAGGCCGGCAGGCCACCGAGGACGAGCTGCAAAAGATCACCGGCCTCGACATGCGCGATGTGCGGCAGGGGCTTGAGGCCCTGCAAAACCAGCTCTGGATTTCACTTGACGCCATTCAGGACACGCTCTCGGGCGAAGGCCCCGAAGGCGGAGAACCCTTCCGCAGCACTGCCCTGCAAGAGCTTGTGGAGCGCGTGGCGCCGCTGATCGACCGCTTGACGCCAAGAGAAAAGTTGGTACTCTCGCTATATTACACTGATGAGTTGAATATGCGTGAAACTGCCGAAGTCATGGGCATCACCGAAGGCAGGGTTTCACAATTACATTCACAGGCCCTGAGCCGCCTTCGCAAGGAATTTCATAATCTCTACGGCGAAGGCACTGAAATATAAGCTTACAACAGACAGTGGCGCACGGCTGCAACGTCTGTTGCAAACCGATATTGACGGCGCTTCAAGGAGTTCTTCTCATGCCTTACAATCCGAATATGCGAGTTCTTGTGGTTGACGATTTTTCCACCATGCGCCGTATTGTGCGCAACATTCTGCGCCAGCTTGGTTTTCAGAACGTGGTGGAAGCCGATGACGGCACCTCGGCATGGGAAGTTCTGAACCGCGAAAAGATCGACTTTATCGTTTCTGACTGGAACATGCCCCAGATGACAGGCATTGACCTGCTCCGCAAGGTTCGCTCAAGCGAGCAGTTTGCCAACATCCCCTTTCTGATGGTTACTGCTGAAGCCCAGCAGGAAAACATCATTGAAGCGGTACAGGCCAAAGTTTCCAACTATATCGTCAAGCCTTTCACGGCGGACACGATGAAGCAGAAAATCGACAAGATTTTCCCCTAGAGTATTACACGTTAAAATACTTGCCAGTGGCGGTATGCATTCGCCCGGCAATCATGCGTGGCGCGGATATATACAAGTATCTACGCAAGGCAGCCAGCCTTTTCCCAGGCGACCTGCCCTTTGGGCACAGCGCCAAGATTTCCCTGGCTTTGACGGCCCGCTCCTGGCCGGGGTCAGCGCTGTACGCGCTCTCCTGGTTCGGGGCGGGTTTTTTGTTCTTAGTGGTTGCGGTAGTATAGTGTTGGTCACGGCATGGAACAGATGAACAGGCCGTGATTGTCAGGAGAGGCGCGTGGCTGAAAAGCAGGATTTGAAAGACGCCCCCGTCAAGGATGAACTTCAGGTTGCGGTCAGCCAGGATACAAGCCTGCGCAAGGTCGAACTTGATCTTGACGATGCCCCGTTCCTTGTGGAACAGGCGCCTCCTCCCCCGGCCAAAACAGAGGAAGCCCCACTTCAGGTAGCCGAAGAAGGGGCCGAACAACCCAAGAAGAAAAAAAAGCTGCTGATCATTGCTGCCGCTGCTGGCCTGCTCGTGCTGCTGGTGGCAGGCGCTGCAATCTGGTGGTTTGTACTGCGCACTCCCCCGCCGCCGCCTCAAGAGCCAATCAAGCCAGAGGTGATCGTAG
The DNA here is from genome assembly GCF_053570625.1 of Desulfovibrio faecalis. Classification (NCBI taxonomy): domain Bacteria; kingdom Pseudomonadati; phylum Thermodesulfobacteriota; class Desulfovibrionia; order Desulfovibrionales; family Desulfovibrionaceae; genus Desulfovibrio; species Desulfovibrio faecalis. The sequence continues at coordinate 817,700 of NZ_JBRBQR010000001.1, read as the reverse complement.
TGCCTTCTGCAAAAACGCCCACTGCCCAGCCTGACAGCGTCAAAGAACTGGCGCCCTTTGTTATCCCCCGACAAACAGCCACTGGCGCGCGCTTTTTAATCTGCAAATTTTCAACAGTCAGTCAAAGCCCCAGGGTGGGCATGGAGATTGACCACAAGCTCATTCCCCTACGCGATGCCCTGTATTATTACCTGAGCAGCAAGTCGGACGAGTTTTTGCTGAATCCAGCCAATACGGCCACCATTAAGAAAGACCTCAGCGGCGTGCTGAACGATTACCTGACGCAGGGTCGCATTGATGACATTTTGTTTGAAAGCTACCTGAACGAATAGCACAGCAGCTTCTGGCGGGCAGTGAAGCCCGCAGACGCCAGCGCCTGTAGCGCTGCTCAAGACATATTTGCTGCTGCATACGCGACCCTCTGAATGGTCGTACGGGCCCCCGAATCCGGCAACAGGAGGCCTCCATGAGCGTTGACGCCACCATGGCCGTGCTGTATGCCCAGACCAGCCTGGCCACATCCGTAAGCAATGCCGCTGCTGTCGCCCCGCAGGCATCGGCTGCCATGTCGCGCGTTCTTGCCGCCGCCATGGCAAAGCAGGAGCAGCAACAGGTAACGCGCACAGAACCCGGAAACCAGACGGCGCTGACCCCGGATGCCGATCACCAGGGCGCTCCCCATTTTGGCAGCCGCAGAAGGCGGCGGCCCCCCCCTGAACCGGAAACCCCATCGGGTGAAACTTCATCCCCGCTTGTGGGCAACCTCTTGAACATAAAAGTATGAACGACACCCTGCTTTACGCACTTATCATGCTCTTTTCCCTCTTCGAGCTTGCCATACTTGGTGGTGTGCTTGTTTTTTATCTGCGCTTGCGCCGGTCAGAAGCGCTGCTCAACGCATTGCAGGGCAATCAGGACAGCCTGCTGGCGCGCATAGAAATGAACGCTCGGCTGGAAAAGGAAATCGTGGCTACGTTTGCCCAGCGGCAGGCGGAATTGCGGAATCTGGATGAGAAGCTTGAGGCGCGCACGCATGAACTGCGCCGCTTGCTGGAACAGGCAGAGGGCATCAGCCGCTCCCCCCAGTTTTTGCGGGAACTGATTTTGAATGGACACCGCAAAGGTCTGAACAGCCGGCAGATCGCCAAAAACGCTGGCCTCAGCGTGGATGAGGTGGATCTTATCCTCGCGCAGAACGTCCAGTAACGCCATCCGGCCCTGTAGCTGCGGGCAGCTATTCCTGATGCAAGCCCACATTCCCAAACAAACAGGCGCTCACTCCGGCGACCAAGCTAGAAGTCAAGCTTGAACTGCATGCCCAGCCCCAGGGCAGATTCCGGCTGCTTGTTGGCATTGGCGCGCTCGCGCTGCTCATCCTTGAGGATCAGCTCGGGCCCGACCCTGATGCTCAGGTCATCGCCTGCGTCCACATCCGCATAGGCCCGCACAACATGGCGGCTCTGCATGGGGACGTTTTCGTCCGCCTCCAGTTCATGCTGTCCCTTCTTCCGCCACGCGGAGTCTTCCTGCCCAACGCTCACGGCCATGCCGCTTTTGTGTTCTTCTTTTGCTGGAGGCCCTTTGAGGGCAGAATTGATGCTGGCCGTTGTATTTACTGATTTTCCCTTGGGCGCGTCATCCCCCACGGCCCGCTTTTGCAGATCGTTGGAGCTTGTGCCTTCCCGCCATGCATCTCGGCTCTGCGCCTCGCCGCCAAACGCCCACGCTGGCGCGTGAATGCCCTTTGAGTTCTTTTCCTTCTGCTTGCTTTCGCGTCGGTTTGCCTTGGCAGAGTCCCCCTTTTTTTCGCCAGAACGCTTGGCTCTGGAGCTTTTTGGGGCAACCTGGGGGGCACTTATGTCGGTCTGTTCTGGCGGAGCCGGATTTTCCTTGGCGCATGCCAGATCCGGCGCAGAGCAGCACAAGCCCAGCGCGACGCAAAGAGAAAGGAAAATCAGGGGTAACTTTTTATCCATGTTTTTCCCTTTACGACAGGCATGCCCCTTCTGTAAAGCCCCGAAAACGAGGTGGACTGGCTTCAATACTCATATACGGGGACCATGGGCGCAAACGCACAGTGGGGGAAGCGCCATCAGACGCTTCCCCCACTGTTTATCAGACAGCGGCAGCTTGCCGCTTCGGTTCGTGTATTATTCGGATTTAGCCGCAGGCGCGCTTGCCCGCCCGCCAGCCTGTTCCTGCAACAGCTTTTCTGTGTTCACCACAGGGAAGCTGGGGCTTGTGCCGGGGTCTTGCCAGCCGCCGCCAAGGGCCATGCACACGCTGACCACGCTATCAAGCCTGTCGCGCAACGATGTTGCCAACTGCAACTCGGCAGCAAAAAGCTGACGCTCGGCGTCCAGCACCGTCAGGTAGTCCGTATAGCCGTTGTCGTATTGCAGACTGGCGATCTGCACGGCACGCCGCAGGCTTTCAACCTGCACCTGCATGCTGCGCACGATATGGTCGGCCTCGCGCTGCGAGGTAAGCGACGTGCGGATGTCTTCAAAGGCAGACTGCACGGTTTTACGATACACGGCGATGGCTGCCTTTTTCTGGGCTTCGGCATCCTTGAGGTTATACCAGTTGCGGCCAAAATCCAGCAAGGGCACGGTGCCGCTTGCGCCATAGCTCCATGTACCAGCGGGGCCGGTAAAGAGGTTACCCATGGAAGCGCTCAGGGAACCCAGCATGCCCGTGAGGGAAATGGAGGGGAAGAACTGCGCGCGGGCAACGCCGATATTGGCATTGTAGGCCATGATGCTGAATTCTGCAGCGCGCACGTCAGGCCGCCGCTCCAGAAGGTCAGAGGGCAGGCCAGCGGGCAGCACAGGCGGTGCGGGCAGCATGTGGATGCCCCGTCCACGTTTCATGGCCCGATCCATTATGTCGCGGGGCGAACGGCCAAGCAGCACGGCCAGACCGGCCTCGGCCTTGTCCACAGCCACGGTGCTGGTGTGCACCTGGGCGCGGGCAGTTTCCACCTCTGCACGGGCGCGCTGCCAGTCAAGCTCGGTTATATCACCCTGTTTGTAGCGGGCAGTATAAATCCGGAAGGATTCTTCACGCGATTTCAGGGTGCGGCGGGCCGTATCAAGCTGCATGTCCTGCGCCAGCAGGGCAAAGTAGCCCTGAGCCGTTTGCCCTGCCACCGAGAGGCGCAGAGCTTCGTGCCCAATGACCGTGTTCATCAGGATATCGCTGAGCATGGTGTACTGGTTGCGGATCTTGCCCCAGAAATCCAGTTCCCAGGAGGCGCTCAGCGCGCCCTGGTAGGCTGTGGTAGAACGCGACAACTTGCTCTGGTCAAAAGGCACCGTGTTGGCGGCCTTTTCAGATGCGCCCTGAGCGGCGGCGGAACCGGTACCGTTGATGACGGGCATCAATGCGGCAGTCCCTACGCCAACCTGAGCGGCGGCAGATTCGATCTTGGCCATGGATTCAGCCAGATCCTGGTTGTTCTTCAGCGCTTCTTCAACCAGTTCTGACAGCACAGGGTCGTTAAACCTGTTCCACCAGTCGGTATGCAGGGGCACTGAGCCCATATCCACTGCCCGCCACTGCTTGGGCATTTCCTGCTCCGGCCTGTCATAGTGCGGAGCAAGAGAGCATGCCGAAAGCAGCATGGCCAGCATCAGCACCAATGCAGGTGTCTTGAGCATTATGCCCGGGGCCTTGCCGGAAGCGCTCATATGTCGTCCTCCTGGTCTTCCGCAAGGTGGTCTCTGCCCGCATTGGGATCAGTTTTGCCCTGCAGTTTCAGTGAGAGTTGCATGATGGCCTTGAAGAAGAACGGCACAAACAGCGTGGCTACGCACGTTGCCGCCAGCATGCCGCCGATGACCGCCGTGCCGATGGCGTGGCGGCTGTTTGCGCCCGCGCCCGTGCTGATGGCCAACGGCACGCAGCCGAGGATAAAGGCAAGCGAGGTCATCACGATGGGCCTAAAACGCAACTTGGATGCGTGGATGGCCGCCGCATCAAGGCTGCGCCCGGCGCGCCAGGCCTCGACAGCGAATTCCACGATAAGAATGGCGTTTTTGGCCGCCAGACCAACCAGGGTCACAAGTGCCACCTGGAAGTAGATGTCGTTGGAAAGCCCGCGCCCCCAGGTAGCCAACAAGGCTCCGAACACGCCAAAAGGCACTGCTGTGAGCACTGAAAGCGGCAAGGACCACGATTCGTACTGCGCGGCAAGAATCAGGAAGACCATGACCAGCGCCAGCACAAAGATGATTGTGGTGTCGGCGCTTGCCAGTTTTTCCTGAAGGGCGGTACCAACCCAGCCCAGCTGATAATCAGAGGACAAGACCACAGAAGCGGCTTTTTCCATTTCGCTGAGAGCCTGGCCCGAAGAATACCCAGGCGTGGGCGCACCCATGATGTGGGCTGCCGGGAACACGTTGTAGCGTTCCACAACCTGGGGTGCGGTGCGGCGCTCAAGGGCCATCACCGCCGTAAGTGGCACCATCTCGCCATTTTTATTTGGCACGTATATGTCGTTGAGGCTTTCAGGCAGCACGCGGGTTTCAGACTCAGCCTGAAGCCGGACCTGGAAGGTGCGGCCCATGAGATTGAAGTCGTTGACGTATGAACTGCCGAAGGTGGCGCTCATGGCCGAATACACATCGGCGATGCTGATGCCCATATCCTTGCAACGTTCGCGGTCAAGGTTAGCGTAGAGCTGGGGCGAACCAGTAGTGAAGAGGTTGCGCACCATGCCCACTGCCGGGTACTTGGGCGTGCCGTCGGCATTTTTGGAGGTCACTTCAAGCACCAGCTTGTTGGCAGAGTCTTCCATGTCCTTGAGGCTGCCGCTGCCGCGCATCTGCACATAGCCTTCAAAACCACCGGTATTACTCATGCCGCTGATGGGCGGCGGCGTAAAGCCCAAGATAAAGGCCTCGGGCTGCATAACGGTTACAGCGCCCACGGTGTTCACGATGACGCTGGCTGCATCCTTGGGATCCTTGCGTTCTCCCCAGGGTTTAAGCAGGGCAAAGAAGGTGCCGTAGTTACTCTTGGAGGCCATGGAGGTGATGTCCAGACCGGAGAGCGTACCAATGCTCAAGACCGCAGGGTTCTTGAGCATGAAGTCGGTAAGCACCTTGTTGACCGCACGGGTGCGGGGCTGGGCCGCGCCGTCGTCCAGAATGGCCAGACCAAGCAGATAGCCCTGGTCTTCATCCGGCACAAGGCCGCCAGGCACCACGCGGAACAGCCCCACGATGCACAGAACCATGACCACGCAAAGCGCCAGCGCACGCCAGGCGGAGGCTTTGACAAAACGTACGGCGTTTACATAGCGGCGGGTAATGCGACCAAACATATAGTTGAACCACACAAAGCCCTTGGCAGGCGTGTGGTCATGGGCATGCGGCTTGAGCAGCAGAGCGCAGAGCGCCGGAGTGAGCGTCAGCGCCACAATGCCCGAAAGCACCACAGACACCGAGATCGTTATGGCAAACTGCTTGTACATCTGCCCCGCAAGGCCGCCCATGAACGAAACAGGAATAAACACGGCGCACAGCACAAGCACAATGGCGATAACCGGGGCCGTAACTTCGTTCATGGCCTTTGCTGTCGCCTCCCTGGGCGGCAGATGCTCCGAACTCATGATACGTTCAACGTTTTCAAGCACAACGATGGCATCGTCCACCACGATACCGATGGCGAGCACCAGAGCAAACAGCGTAAGCGTGTTGATGGTGTAGCCAAAGGCGTACAGGCCCGCGAACGTGCCGATAATGGATACAGGTACGGCAATGCAGGGAATAAGCGTGGCGCGCCAGTTTTGCAGAAAGACGTACACAACGATGAACACCAGGATCATGGCTTCGACCAGGGTGCTCACCACTTCCTTGATGGATTCGATAACAAAGTCGTTGTTGTCCACCATCAGGGTGTAAGCCAAGCCATCTGGCATACGCGTGGCAATGTCCTCCAGCTTGGCCTTTACCATATCGCCGGTGGCGATGGCGTTGGCGCCCGGCAACAGATACACGGCGCCCATGCGGGCACCCATGCCGTTGTAGCTGGAAAGAACGCTGTAGTCCTTGCCGCCCAGTTCTATGCGCGCCACATCCTTGAGCCGCAGCATGGCGCTGTCATCCCCGGTGCGGATGATGATTTCGCCAAACTCTTCAGGCGTTACAAGGCGGCCCTGAGTGTCGATCTGCCAGGTAAGCTGGGTGGAGTCGGCCGTGGGCATGTCACCCAGACGTCCAGGGGCGTACTGCGAGTTCTGCTCCTGAATGGCCGAAGTTACCTGCTTTGTGGTAATGCCGTACTTGGCGAGCTTGTCCGGTTGCAGCCAGATACGCATGGAGTAGTCCATGCTGCCAAAAAGCGAGCAGTCGCCCACGCCGTTGATGCGCTTGAGTTCGTCAACAACGTTGACCTGGGCCCAGTTGTGGATGAACACGTCGCTATAGCGCCCGTCGGGCGAATAGTAACAGAACACCTGCAACATGGCGGGCGAACGCTTGACGACCGTGACGCCCTGCCTGCGCACATCTTCCGGCAAGGTGGCCTGGGCCAGGTTAACCTTGTTGTTAACGTTGACCAGGGCCATGTTGGCATCACTGCCCAGCTTGAAGTACACGTTGATGTTGCCCGAACCGGAACCCGAAGCGGCAATGGAAGTCATGTAGAGCATGTTTTCCACACCGTTGATGTTCACTTCAAGGGGAGCCAGAACCGTGGAGGCAATGGTTTCCGCTGAAGCGCCGGGATACGACACGCTCACGTTGACCGTGGGCGGCACAAGGTCGGGGTATTGTGCGATGGGCAGGGCCTTCATGGCCAGCGCGCCCACCAGAGTTATGACAATGGAGATAACGGCCGACAGAACCGGCCTGCGCAAAAAGAAATTCGGCTTTGTAGAAACAGCCATATGCTACCTACTTCTTCGGCGCGGCATCCTGGGGCTGCTGCCCACCGGCTTGCTGCACGCGCACTTGAGTCCCGGGGCGGGCTTTGATGATACCTTCACTGATGATGCGTTCCCCGCCCTTGAGGCCGGAACCCACCAGATATTGATCTCCCACAGCCACAGTCACAGTGATGGGAATGGGGTAGACCTTGTCGTCCTTGTCCAGCCCCATGACCACGGTACCCTTCTGGGTCACGATAACGCACTTTTGCGGAATAAGAATGGCGTTCTTGAGGATGTCGCCTTCCACAAACAGGCGCACATACTGCCCGGGCATGATCTGCCCGTCGGTATTGGGAAACACCGCGCGGGCCTTGATAACGCCCGTGGTGGGCTGCACCTGGCTGTCGATAAAGGTCACGTCGCCTTCCGTGCCGTACATGGTGCCGTCCAGCAGGCGCAACCTTGCCTTGTAGCGGTTGTCCTTGGGGAACACCAGGACGCCCGAGGCTGCAAGCTGCTGGCGCAGCATGCGGTCAGGCGCGGCAATGGAAAAGTCTATGTACATGGGGTCGGTCTGGTTCACATAGGTAAGCAGCGAATTGTTGCTCACCAGGTTGCCGGGGGTGTAGTTTTCCTTGCTGCTGTAGCCGGAGACAGGGGCCACCACCTGGCAGTAATCCAGATTGATCTTGGCCTGACGCAGGGATGCCTTGGCGCTGTCGTACGCGGCCAGGGCAGAATCGCGGTCTTTCTGCGAAACGGCGTTCTTTTCGTACAGGGGGCGAATACGCTTCCATTCACGTTCCGCGTTCACGTACTGGGCCTGCGCCTGCTGCATCTGGGCTTCGTACTGATCGCGTTCAAGCTGGAACATCTGCTGCCCCGCCTTAACGAAATCACCTTCGTTATACAGGCGCTTTTCAATAATCCCCTGAACACGGGCGCGCACTTCAACCGCGCGTGAGCCTGAGGCCTGCGCCTGGAACTGGCTGGGCCAGGAGGCATCGGCGACGGTTACTTCAACAGCCGACACTGGCAAGCGCATGTCGGGCTGTCCTTTTTTGTCGCTCTGGCAGGCGACCAGGGCAAGACAAAGCCCCAATACAACTGAAATTTTTGCAATAGGTCTGATACTCATGAATAACTCCATATGGCGTGGCGCACGGCGCTCAAAACACGCACGGCGTAACGGCGGCGGCTTAATTTTCCACCGAGACGGGTCATCGCTAAACGTCGTTCCTGGGGGGGATCAGCATGAAAGATTTGGCGCGAACAAGCGCCTCATGACGCGTTGGGGGCGTCATACAGCCCCAGCCTGGTAAACTCACCGACAATTGCAGTAAACCACCCCTTTAAAAAGCACAGTTCACGCCAAAAAGCAATGTATCGGGCTGTGGGACCGCCAAATGTTTGAAACGATTATTCCCTGTAATTTCAGATAGTTATCATATCGTGGTATTTTTTTATAACATGCTGAAATTATTAGACATTTTTTTAGAAAAATTCTCCATCTGAATCAGGGGGTTCACTCTTCTCGAAGTACTCCCTGATATGTCTGGCATTGGCGCTTGCGCTGTCCAGAAAGACCACCCACCACACGGTATCCTTGAACAGCTCCATGCGCTTGAATTTGTGGCGCTCGTCAGTCATGCGCAGCACTGTTATCTCCAGTTGCTTCTCTGCGCCGCTTTCACCCATAAAAACAATCCGCAGGCCAGCACGCAGCATGACGCGCAGGTCTGCCGGGGAATACTGGGTAAGTATCCTGCCTGCCACATCGGTGGCCTTGAGGAAGCTGGTGGCCTGTGCGGATGAAATGCCCACCTTGCGCACATCGCCGTTGATCAGCAGTTCCACACGCTTGATGTTGGCCAGATTGATGCGGCTGCGGTTGATGACCTTGCCATCGCGCAGCACACGGTAATAACAGGCCCCTATTTCCTCGGAAACGCCCATAACAACGGTAGCGCTTACATCAGGATAAAAAACGCCGATGCTGGCCGTCATGCCGGAGGCTTTGGCAATATCGCCCTTCTCCTCTGCGATGCAGCGCAGATGGCGCGCAGTACGCATCCTGGCATTTATATAAATGCCTACAAGCAGGAGGAACAGCAGGGCGACAATTGTAAGGGTCATGCAAAGCGCCTTGGAGGGTAAGGGATAAAGGATCTGCGCACCCGGCAGTCCAGCAGCAGGCAACTGCGCGGCGGAGTAGCGCACGCTCGCCTTTCAGGGCATGGCAACACCTGAAATGATCTTCTACAGCAGGAAAACCTGCCTGCCGTGCCCGGCAAACATTTTTTGAAATTATTGCCAAGCAGTTAGTTCATTTCATTGCCAACGGCTCTAGTCGTCAAACCGCAGGCGCACGAGAGTTCCGGCACGGGCGGCCAGCAATTCGGCCACAATGGAAACTGCAATCTGCTGTGGGGTTTCCGCCTCTATGGAAAGGCCAATGGGGCAGCATACGGCAGCCAGTTCCGCATCTGGCACACCCTGTTTGCGCAAGGCGGCATACACCTGCTCGCGTTTGGTTCTGCTGCCTATCATCCCCACGTACTGGGCGTGACTTGTCAGGGCCTGAGCCAGGGCCTCACGGTCAAAACTGTGCCCGCGCGTGATAATGGCCACAAAATGTCTGCGCCCGATATCGCAGGTCTGCACAAGATTTTCGTAGCCCGGCAAAACCCGGCAATGGCGGGCCATGGGGAAGCGCCCCGCATTGGAAAACTCCTCGCGGTCGTCCACCACGTCTACCACAAAGCCGCAGGAATGGGCCAGCCGCGCAACTTCCAGCGACACATGCCCGCCGCCGCACAGCAAGAGCACAGGCGGCGCTTCCAGAGGCTCCACGTAAAGTATGCGCCCGTCCACGTCTACCAGGCCAGGGCGACCCTTACGCGTCTCCAGCAGGGGGGTTACTGCGTCCAGCCCCACGGTGACGCCTTCGGGCTGAACGGCATGTTCCGGCAAGGCATCAACAAACAGCCGCCGCAGCGGTGTTTCCGCCTCGCCATGCAGCGAGACGCCGTCCCGGCGCAATTCAACCAGCCATGCGCCCCGACCGCCCAGCCGCAGCACCTCTGCCGCAAGAGCGAACATTTCAGCCTGACGTGGTGCAAGCACCTCGCACAGAACTTCCATGCCGCCGCCGCAGATCATGTCGCTGTTGGGCGTAAAGCCGCTCATGTCACACGAAACACGCGCAGAAAGGCTGCTTGCAAGGCTGTTGCGGGCCGCTTCCATGGCGCGGGCTTCAAGCAGGCCGCCGCCCACTGTTCCTTCAAATCCGTTGAGCGTCTGAAGGGCGCGGGTTCCAGCTTCGCGCGGGGCAGAGCCTGTGCGGCTCACCACGGTTACGAGCACCAGAGGTTCGCCCCCCGTCAGCAGGGCCGCAGCGCGGGCTTCAAGCGTATCTTCCCACGGGGTTGTCACCAGAGATTCCGGCGAGCCCTTGAGGCCTTCGCCGCCTGAAGGCAACAGAGAGGCATCGTTTTTCTTACCCATCTCCATCCTCCTTCACATAGCCGCACCCTTTGACCGGGCAGATGACCTTTGCGCCATCGCGGCTTTTCTTTTCGATCAGATAGGGCGAATTGCACCGTGGGCAGGGGCCGGGCACGGGCTTGTCCCACAGGGCAAAATCACACTGCGGGTACTGGTCGCATGAATAGAATATCTTGCCGCGCTTGGTGCTTTTTTCAACCAGCGACCCCTTGCCGCAACGCGGGCAAGGCACCCCGGTGGAAAGCGGAGCCGCATACTTGCAATCGGGATAGCCCGTGCAGGCAATGAAGCTGCTGCCCGTGCGGGACTTCTTGATCACCAGGTCTTTGCCGCACTGCGGGCAGTTCCCCACTTTTTCATACTGGGGCTTTTCCTGGGCCACGGCTTCCACGGTGCCGTCTTCCGTGCGCTCAAAATTGCTGGTGTAGCGGCATTCCGGATAGCCGGAACAGGCCAGAAAAGCCCCGGCCTTGCCAAACTTGATGAGCAGGTCCTTGCCGCACTCAGGGCAGGGCAGGTTTGCGGGCATGCCCCCCTTGAGGCTCTTCATGTTTTTGGACGCAGCCGCCAGCGTGGGATTGAAATCTTCCGAAAAACGCCGCAGCAGTTCGACCCACTGTTCCTGACCTTCGGCCACCTTGTCCAGGTTTTCTTCCATCTGGGCGGTGAAACCCACGTCCATGAGCTTGCCGAAATGCTCCACAAGCTGTGTGCATACCACGCGCCCAAGGTCGGTAGGCACAAAATGGCGTTCCTTCAGGCTCACGTATTCCCTGTCCTGAAGGGTGGAAATAATGGCCGCATAGGTGGAAGGACGCCCGATGCCCAGTTCTTCCAGCTCGCGCACAAGGCTTGCTTCGCTGAAGCGGGCCGGGGGCTGGGTGAACTTCTGCTCCTTGTCGAGCTTTTCGAGCGTGAGCGTCTGCCCAGCGGTCAGGGGCGGCAGCTCAGCGTCCGCTTCATCCTTGCCGCGAGGCATGGCCGCCAGAAAGCCGGGGAACAGCAGGCGCTCTCCCTTGGCCTTCCACTGCGTGTGCGCGCAGGCAATACTGGCCGTTGTGTCATGAAAGCGCGCCCCGGCCATCTGCGAGGCCACAAAGCGCGACCAGATGAGCCGATAAAGATTGTACTGCTCCGGCGGCAGGTGGGTTTTCACCTCGTCGGGCGTGATGGTCACGTCAACAGGACGGATGGCTTCATGCGCGTCCTGCGCGCCGCCCTTGGCCTTGTAGACCCTGGCCCGCTTGGGCAGATATTCCTTGCCAAAGTTGCCTTCAATAAAAGCCTTGGCCGCATCGCGGGCTTCATCGGCAATGCGTGTGGAGTCGGTACGCATATAGGTAATGAGAGCCGTGAGTCCCCTGTCGCCCAGTTCAACGCCCTCGTACAGGCGCTGTGCAATATTCATGGTGCGCTTGGCAGTGTACGAAAGACGCTGGTTGGCAGCCTGCTGCAAAGTTGAGGTAATGAAAGGCGGCTGCGGAGCGCGTTCACGCTCTTTTTCTTCCACGCTTTCCACCACAAAGGGCTTGCCCGCCATGGCATCTTCGATATCCTTGGCCTGGGCCGCATTGCTGACCACAGCCTTTTTGCCGCCCACCTTGGCAAGTTCGGCCTTGAACGGAGGCGGCACGTCCGCTGCCAGCAAGGCCTTGAACAGCCAATATTCTTCGGGCTTGAAGACCTCGCGGGCCTCCTCGCGCTCAACAATGAGGCGCAGGGCCACTGACTGCACGCGTCCGGCAGAAATGCCGCGCTTGATGGACTTCCACAGCAGGGGCGAAATTTTGTAGCCCACCAGACGGTCCAGCACACGGCGGGCCTGCTGGGCGTCAAAAAGATGCCCGTTGAGCTCGCGCGGGTGCGCCAGGGCTTCTTTCACAGCTTTGGCCGTGATTTCGTTGAACTGGATGCGCTTGATGTCCTTGGCTTTGTCGCGGATAAGCTCCGCCACATGCCAGGCAATGGCCTCTCCCTCGCGGTCGGGGTCGGGCGCGAGATATACGGTATCAGCCTTGGAAGCGGCAGCGCGGAGTTCACTGACAACATTCTTTTTATTGTCTATAACCTCGTAGTGCGGCGCAAAGTCGTTGGCTTCGTCCACACCAAGCGAGCTGGACGGCAGGTCGCGCACATGGCCAACACTGGCCTGCACCATGTACTGCGGCCCCAGAAACTTCTTGATGGTCTTCACCTTGGCGGGTGATTCCACAATGATAAGCTGTTTGCCCATGCTGCCCCTCGGTTATCTCGTGCTTGCCGGCAAAAAACGCGCGGCCCTGTTAACGCTCACGCCATCGCGTGGCTTGCGCCCGCACCCTGCACCGTCACGTATATGGTTGCCAGGGCGGTGTTTTCACGCAATTTTTCTTGCGTGCAATCGCAACGCAACACGCCCTCGCAACGATTATTTCCCGTTGCCAAAATCCATTACAGCGCCATAACGCCCCGTTGGCGGCCATGCGCGACACAACCAATAGCGTCAAGTACGAAGCATTTGTCAAGTCCCGACCTGTCTCAGTTCCATACGCCAACAACGCTTGCCCTGGGGGCAACCGTGCCAAACTGGACAGCAAGGCCGATCTGCGCTATTTATGATAGTGTCGTTCAAAATTGCAAGGAAGCATATGCCAATCTGTTTTCTGCCACGTAACTTTGCCGCTGTTCTGTGCCTGCTGACCATGTTTGCTTTTGGCGCGGGTTGCGCAACGCATCAGGAGCAGCCGGGCACTCCCCCTGCCGCAGATTCCGGAGCGCAGCCAGGCAGCGATGCAGACGTTTCTGATGCTCCGCTGCAAAGTGTACAGGTGCGCAAGGGGCAGACCGTGCACGTGGCCGTGAGCGGCGGCGACGCCTCGTTTAAGGCCGACTTTGAATCCATGCTCACGAGTTATCTGCAGAGCGAAAAAGATCTGACCCCCGCCGATTCTGCACAAAAGGCAGACCTGCTCATACGCGTGAAGGTGGAGGACATATATCCTCTGGGTTCACGCAACGCGCCTGTGAGCGCAGGGCATGCCCTGGGTTCAACCGCCACCGGAGCCATGCTGGGCGTGCTGCTTGGCGGCGCAACCGGCGGCAGAAGCGGGGCAGCCTGGGGAGCAGGAGCAGGAGCGGCCCTTGGCCTGGGCGCGGCCCTGCTGGACAGTTCCGGCAAAAGCAAAATATGGGGAATGAAAGCTCTTGTGGGCGTGGGCCGCAACGGACAGGAGCCGTCAGATGCGGACATGCACCGCACCACGGTACGCGCTGAAGGAGCCAACATGGGCAAGGAGGAAATCCTGCCCGCCCTAGAGGACACCTTAAGCCGAAAGATTCTCGAGTCGCTGCACTCCTGATTTCGCGCCAACGCTATCCGCATTCCGGCCCTCGCCCGGCGAGGCTGGTCGCAAATATTATCTCCCCCCGAATCCAACTCAGATCCGCGCCTTTTTTGGCGGCGGCATCTCAAAGGAGCCGTATGTCCTTTATCCGCTATATTCTGATGCTGTGCATGGTCTTTGCCTCCCTCTGCGGTTGCGTGCGCCAATCGGCGGACGCAGCACGCGTGGAAGTGCTGCGCCAGGGCCAGATTGAGGAGCCGGAAGCCGATGTGAACATCCATCCGGCGGTTTATGTTAACGTGCGCGACAATACCAACAAGGTTTTCGGCCTGCGCACCCAGGTGGAGACATGGCTGCAACGCCAGGGCTACACGGTAGTCCCAAACCCCAGCGAAGCGGGCTACATCCTCCAGATAGTCGTGCTCGCCGCCGGGACAACCGCGCCGGAAACCGCCCGTCAGGTGGTGACTGCCGGGTATGACGCACCCTCGCAACTGAGCGGCAAGGGCGGTACCGCCATGGTGGCGGATGTGCTGCTGGTGCAGCGGCATGTTCCAAGCACTCAGGGGTCCCGCAGTAAAAATCTCAAAAACATTGGCAAGCGCAATGCCGTTGGCAGCAGCCAGATGCGCATTGCCCTGCTTGCCCATCAGGAATTCAAGACCGGCGCGGGCATGCCCCCGGTCTTTGCCGAAACCCTTGCCAAGGAACTGGCGACCTCCGTTCACAGCGCCAACACCGAAGAAGCCCCAGCCCAGCCCGCCAAGCAGTAGCCGTTTCCGCGCGGAAGCCCCGCCGGAACCCCTACCCCATCGTCTTTCCCAAGGGCAACCGACGCTGTCGGTTGTCCTTGGTATTTGCGGCAGCCCTGACGGGTTCCTCCGCCAGCGTCAGCATTCCGGCGCAGGCCTGATCCGCAAAATATAACCTGTCGTTTTACCCGCGCATATCCAGAGTTGGCACTGTACTTGCTTTTTCCTCAACGCGGAGCCTCAGCCCCGCAGGAGGAACACATGGCACTTTCCAATTTTCTGATCCGCCCCCCATCTGATGCACAAAAGGCCCAGGCGGGAGCTCCACGCCGCACTGCGTCTGCACAGGCCGGAAACCCCGCGTCCTTTGCCAACATCATGAGCGGCCAGACCACCAATGCGGAAAACGCCAGCACTGCCGAAATGCAGCGCGCAGGCATGACCCTGGCCGGGAACATGGGGCAGCAGGGCATGGTACTGGCAGGGCGCTCGCCAAGCGATCTTGCCCGCACACAGGTATTCAGCAAGGCTGAAACCGACATGCGGCAGACCAAGGCCATTGACAGCCTCATGCAGACAGTATCCGGCGGCAACTCCACCCTTGATCTTGCCCGCAGCATGGGTACTGCCCGGCATCTGCGCTCCATGACCAGCGCCATGGACAACCGCATCAAGGGACTCAGCATGGGCGATTTTGTCCATTCGCGCACCCAGCCCCAGGCTCAGGCCCGCACCAAGGCCTCGCACAAGATAGAGGACATGGAGCTCGGTCAGCTTTCAGCCCGCTTTGAGTCTGGCAGCGACGGCATTGCCGCCGTGGGCTATGACCGCAACGGCGGCACCTCCTACGGCAAGTATCAGGTATCGTCACGCGCGGGCAGCCTGAAGGATTTTCTGGATTTTCTGGACACGGAAGCGCCGGATCTTTCCAAGCGCCTGCGATCATCCGGCCCTGGCAATACCGGCAGCCGCAAGGGAGCCATGCCCGACACATGGCGCGCCATTGCCAACGAACAGCCCGAGCGTTTTGAGGATCTTCAGGAGGCCTTTGTACGCCAGAGCCATTACAAACCCGCGCTGGAATCCATATCTCAGCGCATCGGCCTGAACCCCGACAAGGTTTCCACCGCCATGCGGGAGGTTATCTGGAGCACATCGGTGCAACACGGCCCAGCGGGCGCGGCCCGCATATTCGAGAGGGCGCACGCCATGAGCGGCAAACCGACCGATGCCGCCTATGAGCGCAACCTCATCAACAACGTGTACAATATACGCGTGGGGCAGTTTGGATCTTCCGACAGCAATATTCAGGCAGCCGTGGCCAACCGCTTCAAGCAAGAAAAGGCCCTGGCCCTGAACCTTCTGAACGGCGGCAAAACCTCGGCGCTGGCATAAGGCGGTCAATCAATGGAGACCACCTGCTCTGCGGCTGACCGCTCAGGCACCACACTGGTCATCAACCTGACGCGTTTTGGCGACCTTCTGCAATGCCAGCCCCTCATTGAGGATCTGTATCGTCAGGGCCAGACCGTGCATCTGGTGTGTCTGGACAATTTCTCCAGCGCCCAGCCCCTGCTGCGCCATGTAGAACGCACCTGGCCCCTGCCCGGCGCGCGGCTCATGGCCGACATGGACAAGGATTGGCGCATCGCAACGGCTCTTCTGCTGGAATTTGCCCGCACCGTCAGGAGCGAGGCCAGGCCAGGCTGCGTTGTCAACCTGACTACCACCCTACCTGCGCGGCTGCTCACAGGCTTGCTGGCGGGCGGACATACGGACGGGCAGGCCGAGATTCGCGGATTCTGCCTTGACGCGCACGGTTTTGGGCAAAACAGGGGCATCTGGTCCACATTTCTGAACAGCGGCGCTACAAACCGTCTGAGCGCTCCCTTTAATATTGCGGACATGTTCCGCATGGTAGGCGCGCCGCACACGCCAGCAGCAGCCGTGCAGACCCGCCAAGGGTTGGCCGATCCGCCGCAGGATGCCCAGGATGCAGCGGATGCCCTGCTTGCCGGGGCTCCGCCGGAGACATGCGGTTTTGTGGCCATGCAGCTGGGCGCAAGCGAAGCACGGCGGCAGTGGCCCGCACATTTTTTTGCCGAGGTGGGCGACCGCCTGTGGCGCGAGCGCAAGCTCTGCCCGGTGCTGCTTGGCTCACCTGCCGAACGCCCGCTGGCCGAGGCCTATGTTCAGGCAGCCCAAGGCCCGTGGGTGGACGCCGTGGGCAAAACCAGTCTCACCCAACTGGCGGCATTGCTGCGCCGGTCAAAGTTATTGTTTACCAATGATACAGGTACGATGCATCTGGCTGCTGGCCTTGGTGTGCCCTGCCTGGCCATATTCCTTGCCACGGCCCAGCCCTGCGACACTGGCCCCTATCTGCCCGGCTGTTGCTGCCTGGAACCTGCCCTGCCCTGCCATCCCTGCCCCTTTGGCCGCCCCTGCCCCAATAATCTGGCGTGCGTGACGCACATCAGCCCCCGGAGCGTGGAATCCCTCGCCCTGTCATGGCTTGACGCTGGACGATGGGATGCCGCCCCGCTTGACCTTGTGGAGAGCGAGGCCCGCGTATGGCTGACGGAGCAGGACGACAAGGGCTTTATGACCGTGCGCTGCCTTACGGAGCACGCCGCCGCAGATCGCAGCTTATGGCTTGCGCAGCAGCGGATTTTCTGGCGTCAGATACTTGACGAACTGGACGGCACCGCCCGGCCCGCAGCGGGGGGGCAACAGAGCGCGGATACCCGCCAGCCTGAAAAAAACGCCCCTTCAGCATCTGCACACGGCACCGCGCATGCGGACAGCCAGACGGGCGCATTTTCTCCCGAATTTACGCAACGCATGGCAACCTCGCTGGAGCAGGCCGCACAACTTTTTGAAATACTTACGCAACAAGGGCAGCTGCTCGGCAAGAGCCCCAAGGCAGGACAATTGTTTTTGCGTAATTGCGAACGCCTGCAAACAGTTTTTGACGCCTGCCCCGAGCTGCGCTCATTGGGAGCCTTCTGGCGTGAACTGCGCCAGGAACGCGGCGACCGGCTGGACGACCTGCTGGAGCTTACTGCCCAGCTTGGCGCGCATTTCGTTATTTGGCGCCATAAATTTACCGATGGCACGTCATTTGCTTAAATATACTCAGAACACATTACGGTAAAATCTTCCCTGTGGGGAGAGGAGGGAACTGGAATGATAATCATAGACGGCTCACAAAGCGAAAAAAGCATTTCTGCCTTTGCCAACCTTGAAGAACTGCTCAAGGATGTCATGCAGGAAGACCAGATGGCCAACCGCGTGGTCACGGACGTTCTGGTAAATAACGAGGCGTTTTCCGAGATTTATCCGCATCAGGCCGAAGACATCGCCTGCTCCGAAATTTCTTCCATTGAGGTGCGCTCTGTGCCCATGGCTGAAATGGCTGTGGATATGTCCGCCGAAATGGGCAAGGTCGCCCAGATGATGGCCCACGGCTCGCGCGAAGTGGCCCGGTTGTTCCGCGCCGCCTCTGACACGGACGCCCTGGAACTTTTTCAGGATCTGCTGGACGTGACCCGCGACTTCATGGGCATGCTGGGCGAACTGCGCTCCAACTACACGGATGGCGCTCTGCCCGATTTTGCCGAAAAAACCGAAAAATTCTCCAGCCTGCTTTCTGAAATGGGTGACGTGCTGGAAAACGAAGACTGGATTCTTCTGGCAGACCTGCTTGAATATGAATTCATCCCGCTGTGCGACGACTGGCGCGCCACCAGCGAGATTCTGCACAAGCAGGTTGTCGAACACATGGCCCAATAGGCCTCAGGAGCTTGCATGAATCAGGGAGTATGCCTTCTTGATGAAGCGCTGAACCTTGCCCGTCTGGAAATGGCGGCACTGGAGGACGGCGCATACGACAGGGCGGTCGAGCTTGCCGAAAGGCGGGGCGAAGTGACCAGCATGGCCTGGCACATGCTGGAAGACAGCCAGGCCGACCAGTACAGAACTCACCTGATTGAACTGGCCCGTGTGCAGGATCAACTGACGGAACTTGCCACCAGGGCGCACAGCGAAATCAGGTCGCAGTTGCAACGCTCACGCCTCGAAAGTCGCCGCATGCGCGGCTACCACAGGGCCGTGGGTCAGGCGCTGCAATAGCACACCGTGCGTTCAAAATCATAGGTGGCGGCATACGCAACAGCGTGTGCCGCCACCTATTTTTGGGGCTGGCCTGTTCCGGGACCCTACCCCACCATGCCTTCACGCATGGCCTTACGCACATCTTCCACTCTGGTGCGGATGTCGGGCGCGCCGACCAGTTCGCTCACAAGCGAGCAGCAACGCGCGCCGTGCCGCGCGACTTCCGCAATGTTATGCCGTTTGATGCCGCCAATGGCCACAAAGGGCAAATCTCCGTTGCGGGCAACCCAATCCAGATACTCATACCCTACGGGATCAACCACGTCTTCCTTGGTGTTGGTGGCAAAAATCGGCCCCACGCCGATGTAGTCCGCGCCAAGGCTGCGGGCTTCGCGGGCCTGCTCCGGCAGGTGGGTGGAAAGGCCGATGATCATTTCCGGTCCCACAAGGCTACGCACTTCGGGAACAGGCAGATCCTCCTGCCCCACATGCACGCCGTCGGCCTGCACCAACATGGCGATGTCCACGTGGTCATTGACGATAAAGCAGGCCCCGGCCTCCCTGGTCAGCCGCCGCAACAGGCGGCATTCCTCCAGCATTGCACCGGATTTCAGCTTTTTTTCGCGATATTGCAAAATGCGCACGCCTGCCCCCATAAGGGCGGAAACAACTTCTTCAAGCGGCCTTCCCAGTGAAAGACCGGCATCCGTGATGGCATAAATATCCGTTTCTCCAGGCAGGATTCTGGGCATATGAGGCTCCTTGGCGGCTATTTTCTGAATGCCGCAACAATACGGCGAAAACAACTGTGTACAAAGCGGGCAGGATGAAAGGACGTGTGCGAAAGCTCCGCTGGCAACTGAAATCCGGCAGATGAAAAATCCGATGGACTTCGCAGGGGAAAGACCGCCCGCATGCCATCGTGCCCTTCTGCGGGGGCGCTGCCCCAGGCATGACGGCGGCGCAGGGCCGCACCCAGAGGCACATCCTGCGGCGCAAGGCCCAATACGGCATACAGCGCTTCGTCCAGAGCTACGGCTGAGGCGCTGGCCCCCACCACGCCCAGGGCAAAGGGGCTGCCGTTGCTCGGCCCTGTAACATGCATGGCCGTGACGCCGTCCGCAACTGCGGCAACAGGGGGCAAGGCCGCCCACAACGCGGCAAGACAGTCTGCAAAAAACAAGGGGTCGCGCCCCTCGCGGGCGTGGGCAAAAGCCTTGTGCAGGCCGCGCACGCAACCAAAACAATTTTTGACAGAGAGCGTCACCAGCATCTGCGCATGGGCCTTGACCCGGGGAACCGACACAATAAAATCGCTCTCAAGTGCCAAACGCGCCACATGAAAGCGCGATCCGCCCGCCTGCAAACCTGCCTTTTGCGCCGCTTCGCCCTCAAGGGGCAGGGGCACCGGCTGCGCAGGGCCGATCTCTTCAACTTCAAGGCCCAGGGGGCGCAAAGCTGCTTCAAGGCCCACAGCCCGAGCCACAGAGGCCGCACGTCCAAAACCCGGCGAATCCGCCACGCGCACCCGCGCACCGTGGTCCATAAGCCAGGCGCATACGGCGGCCACAACCTGCGGCGAAACGCAAGCAAGGGGCTTTGCCAGCAAAAGGTTGGGTTTTACCAGCACGCGCGCACCGGGGCGCAGGTGGCAAAGCTCCGTCAGGCGGGCAGCGTCCATGACGTCGCCCACAGCCCTGCCCAAGCCGGGATCGTGGTAATCCTCTTGCTGCAACAAGGCCACGGGCAGTGAAGCCGGGGCGGCCACAGGGCTGTTTTCCAGCCCGGCTGGCGGGGTATTTGTGCTGTTTTCCATGCCCGGACTATGCCGCCCGTCCGGCCCCTTGTAAAGACCACGACCTTTTCAAACGGCCTTTCTTGACGTATGGAAGGGCATCCACCTTCAGGGACAACCGACTGTAATCTGAGGATTCCATGCACGCACCCAAATTGCTGATAACCGCCCTTTTATTGACCCTGTGCTGTGCCCTGGCCTCTCCCGCCGTATTTGCGGCGGAACCGACCCCCGCCGCCAAACAGGATTCGCCCAAGGCAGACGCTGCCAAGCCCGACACTGCCAAACCAGATGCCGCCAAACAGGACGCCCCCAAGGGCGATAAGGCTGACAAGCCTGATAAAACAGACAAACCTGACAAGGCCGACAAGCCCGCCGCCAAGACTGACGCCAAGGCCGATGCCAAATCTGATGCCAAATCCGACGCGAAAACGGACCCAAAAGCGGACGACAAGGCTGAGGCCAAGGTTGACACCAACGAAGAACCCGCCATCGCCACCCTGCCCCTGCGTGATCCGTGGGAAATGGTCTGGAGCGGGCAGAAGGCCATGCTTGATGAAATTACCCAGAAGGCCACGGCCATGGGTGATACCTTTGCCCAGCGGTCAACCAATCTGAGCCAAAAGGTTCAGCCCTTTATGGAAGAAGCGCGGCGTCTGCTGGTGCTGCTCAATACGTATAAAAACTGGCCCAATCCCGTCGAAGCTGTCAGCCGCCGCATCACGGCCACAGTGCTTGATCTGCGCAAGGTGCTAGACCCCGTGCTGGTTGCGCGCACCGAAGCCCAGGCCCTGTTGGAACGCGTGGGCTATCTGGCCGACAGCATGCCTGAAGACCTGCACGATGGCAGTCTTAGCCCTGAAATGCAGGAATACGGGAAAACGCTGGCGCTCACCCGTCTGCGCCTTACAGCCGTGCTGGCTCAGTACGATTCGGCCCTTGCCCCGGCTCTGGCGCTTATCAAGCGGCTGGAAAAGATGCAGGAAGAGATCAACGCCCAGATCCCCCTGCTGTGGAAGAACTATTATCTGCAAAGCCCGGTGCCCTGGCTCAGCCCCGATGCATGGGCCGACTTTGGACGGCAGATGCACTATTCGGTTCAGGGCATGATCCTGCGCCTGCCTGTGGAAGTTCCTGTCACGCTTGAACGCTGGGGCACGGCAGTTCTGCGCTTTATCCTCGGACTGCTGCTTACCGGCGTGCTCACCGTTTTGCTGTACCGCCGCTGGGCCGCGCAGGACAAGGACGAAAACAGCACCCTGCGGCATGTTTTTCGCGTCAGTCTGCCCTGGCTGTGCGTGGGGCTGGCATTTCTTGGCAGTTCCATGTCCGCATCCGGCGAGTTCTTTCGCCTGTTTCTGGCCTTGGGCAACCTGTGCCTCATTGTGGCCCAGATACATCTGGCATGGGACCTGCGCCTGCTGAAATACCCCGAAGTGCCGCGCCAAAAGCCGCCTTTCTGGATACTCATTCAGCCAACGCTGTGTTCATACGTGCTGCTTTATCTGCCGCTGACCAAGCCTCTGGTGCTGGTTATCTGGCTGTGCATCGTCATCATTTCCATCGTGCGGCAGCACCGCAGGCCCAAGCTTGATCTTGGCCCCATGCATGTGGAAACCAGCGTGCTTGAATGCGAACCCATAGTGTTGTGGATATGCCTTGTGCTGACCCTTGCCGGCCTGCACATCTACAGTATGGTGCTGTACCTGCTCTTTGTCTCCTGCTCGCTGGCCCTGCAACTCTGCATGGGCGGCATGTCTCTTGTCAGCAGCCTCAACGACAAGCTGCCTCAGGAAGGTGTGCGCGCAGCCCTTGCTCACCTTGCCGTGGCGCTCTCCGCCCCTGTGGTGCTGGTTGCGGCCTTTGTGGGTGTTTCGCAGTGGGTCGGCACATTGCCCGGCGGCATGTATCTGCTCCAGCATTATGTTCTGCGCGGTGTCAATGTGGGCGCTACGCAGTTCAACGTTGTGCACCTGTTGCTTATCATCACCATGTTCTACCTCACGCGCACAGCGGTTGCCATGGGTTCGCGCTTTCTGGCGCGCCTGCCCAAGCAGGGGCTGGCTATTGATGCCACGCTCATTCCGCCCATGCAGACGGCCTTTACCTATGCGCTGTGGTGCTGCTTCGGCCTGTTCGCCCTGCGCGCCGTAGGCATGGAACTGAGCAACCTTGCCATGGTAGCCGGTGGTCTTTCTGTCGGTATCGGTTTCGGCATGCAGACCATCGTCAATAACTTCCTGTCAGGTCTGATCCTGATCTTCAGCCGCACCCTCCAGGCGGGCGACGTGGTGGAAGTGGGCGGCACTCAGGGCCGAGTGCGCAAAATCAGCGTGCGCGCCACAATGGTGGAAACCTTTGACAATGCCCTGATTATTGTCCCCAACTCGGAATTTGTGGCCAGCCGCCTTATCAACTGGACGCGCAACAGCCGCACCGTGCGCAGGGAAATCAAGGTCGGCGTGGCCTATGGCTCTGATGCCAACGCGGTGATGAAAATCCTGCTGGCAACGGCCAACGCCAACAGCAACGTGCTCAAATATCCGCCGCCGAGCGTGGCCTTTGCGGATTTTGGGGCCAGTACGCTTGATTTCAGCCTGAAGTTCTGGGTGCGGGATTATGACGTATCTGTTTCCACAGCTTCGGACATCCGCGTGGAAATCGAGCGTGAATTCCGCGAACAGCGCATTGAAATTGCCTTCCCGCAGCTTGACGTGAACATCAAGGAACTGCCGCCGCGCACAAGGGCACCGCAACCGCCGACCGAACCGCGCGCAAGCAAAAGACGCGCGCCGCGCCGTCCGCGCAAGGTGCTGTCTGCCGGAGCCAAGGGCAAGCCGGACGCCAAAAATGCGCCAGCCGCTGCCCCCGATGACGGGGACGATGACGAGAACAACAACTAAGCGCTTTCCGCGCGAATGATCGCCGCAGCAATGCCCGGTTATCACGCGGGCATTGCAGGCGGGCCTTGCAAAACAAGGAAACGCGCTCTTGCAGCCCAGTTTTAACCGGCGCATCCGCGCCCGAACCACAGGAGAATACCATGATCAACCGCGCTGACGCTCTGGAATGCTTTGAAAAGGAACTTTTTGGCGGGCCGGGCGCCGTCCACTTTACCAAGATCGTCAATGAGAACGGGCTGGCTGGCAAAGGCCGTCTGTTCAACATCGGCACTCTCAAGCCCGGCTGTGCCGTGGGCAACCACAAGCACAACGGCGAAATCGAGATATACTACATCCTTGAAGGCGAAGGCATGTACAACGACAACGGCGTTGAAGCCCCCGTCAAGGCTGGCGACGTGACCGTGTGCAACGATGGCGAAAGCCACGCCCTGCTCAATACCGGCTCCACGGATCTCAAGATGGTAGCGCTGATTCTGTTCACCAAGTAAGCAAAGCCGATTCCTGATATGAAACAAACGAGGCCCCTCAATGAGGGGCCTCGTTTGTTTCAGCATATCTGCAATTATTTGTTAATATTGAATATAGGCCACATGAGTCTGGAGGTATTCCATAAGACCGTGCTTGCCGTCCGCGCCGCCAATGCCCGACTTGCGCCAGCCGGCATGGAAGCCCTGCATGGCCTCGAAGTTTTCGCGGTTCACGTAGGTCTCGCCAAACTTCAGGCGGTTCACCGCTTCCATGGCCGTGGATACGTTGGTGGTGTAGATGGAGGACGTCAGGCCGTAGTCGCAGTCGTTGGCAAGGGCCAGGGCTTCATCCAGATCGTGAAAAGTCATCATGGGCAGCACAGGGCCAAACACTTCGTTGCGCACGATTTCCATGTCCTGTCTGCAGTTGCGCAGCAAAGTAGGCGTGTAGAAGTAGCCGGAATCCCGGTCTGCGGGCGCGCCGCCGACAACTGCTTCCGCGCCGTCCGCTTCCGCGCGCTTGACCATGCCGCTGATCTTTTCAAGATGCTCGGCGCTGATCTGGCTGCACATGTCCGGGGCCGGATCGTCAAAAGGATTGCCCAGCCGCACTGCGGCAAAGGCAGTCGCCAGTTTTTCGGCGAACATGTCGGCCACGCTTTCGTGCACGTAGAGGCGTTCCGCGCAGTTGCACACCTGCCCGCTGAACACTGTGCGCGAGGCCGTGACGGCCTTGACCGCCAGATCCATATCCGCATCGGCGCAAACAATGGCCGGGGCCTTGCCGCCCAGTTCCAGCGAAACCTTGGTGATGTTCTGCGCGCCAGCGGCAATGATGCGCTGCCCGGCCTCCACGCTGCCTGTCAGGCTGACCATATCTGTCATGGCACTGGAAGAAAGGGCCTCGCCCAAGGTGCTGCCGCCGCCCGTGACAAAGTTGACCACGCCAGCGGGCAGATCCAGCTCCGTCAGCAGGCTGGCAAAATGCATGACAGTGGCAGGGGCGATGCTGCTGGGTTTGATAACCGTGGTGCAGCCCACGAGCAGCGAGGGGGCGACCTTGCGCGCCATGACAAAGAAGGGGAAGTTCCACGGGCAGATGCCCGCGACAACGCCAATGGGCTTGCGGTACAGCAGGATATTTTCGCGCGGGCGGTCGCTCTGGATGATCTCGCCCTCGTAGATGCGCGCCCATCCAGCATAGTAGTCAAAATACTCAGCGGTGAGGTCGATCTCGACCTGTGCCAGGGGGTGGGTTTTGGCCTGTTCTTCGGCGAGGATGCGCCCAAGCTCCAGCCTGTGCTTGCGGATAAGATCCGCCATTTTTTTTAGGTATCCGGCGCGGGCCACCGCCGGAAGCGCAGCCCAGGCATCCTGTGCCCTGTGCGCGGCTGCCAGAGCCGCCAGCCCGTCTTCACGCCCGCCGTTGGGCGTCTGGGCCATTATTTTGCCAGTGGAGGGGTTCTCCACCTCAATCATTGCAAAGCCTGTAGGGGAAACCAATTTGCCGTTGATGAATTGTTGGTATGTACGCATGGTTGCTCCTTGGTTTGGGCAAGCATAGGCACACATGGCAGCAAAGGTAAAGATACTCCCTTTTTTGCGTATTCAGCAAACACGCATGGCCGCAAGGCGGGACCAGCCGTGCAACGGCTCCCACACCTTGCGGCCATGTGCAACAGACGCCACACAGGCGCTACGCTGTACGCGATTTTACATGCGCGAAATCACGGCCAATGCACCGTCCATAAAGTGCTGGTCAACATCCTCGATGGCGCCCTTGTCACAGGCCTGCGCAAGGGCAGGATCAATGGGCAGGCGGGCAAGCACCTTCAGGCCGTGCCGCTGGGCCACCGCATCAATATGGCTCTCACCGAATATCTTGTATTCCTTATTGTTATCCGGGCATTTGAAATATGAATAGTTCTCCACCAACCCAAGGATGGGAATATCCATCTGGCGCGCCATATCAATGGCTTTCTGCACGATCATGCTCACCAGCTCCTGCGGCGAGGTCACAACCACAATGCCGTCCACCGGCAGGGACTGGAACACGGTCAGCGGCACATCGCCCGTTCCTGGAGGCATATCCACAAACATGTAATCCACATCGCGCCAGACCACATCCGACCAGAACTGCTTGACAGCGCCAGCAATGATAGGGCCGCGCCAGAGCACGGCATCGGAATCGCCGGGCAGCAGCAGGTTCATGGACATGATGTCCACCCCGCCCTTGCTGCGCTCGGGCACAAGGCCATCGCCCTCAACATGGGCCTTGCCCGTCAGGCCGAACACACGCGGAATGGAAGGTCCGGTGATGTCCGCATCCAGAATGGCGCAGTGTTTGCCCTGCTTAGTCAGAGCTACCGCCAGCAGGGATGTGACCAGCGACTTGCCCACGCCGCCCTTGCCGCTGACAATGCCTATAACCTTGCCAACGCGACTTTTGGGGTGCGGCTTGACGCGAAAATCCACCTGCGCATCCTGCCCCTCGCTTCGCTCGTTGCACTGCTCGCCGCAGGAACCGCACTGATGATTGCAATCACTCATGATTCTTTGCCCTCTCAAGATGAACTGCTTTCAGAAGCATTTTTTTCAGACAAATTGGCCTTGCCTGATTTTTTGTTATTGACATATGTCGTAAACACACATACTCCTGTTTATGACATATGTCAATAACAACAACTCAAGGAGGGCAACATGCCTCGTTTCGATCACACAGGGCCGGAGGGCAACGGTTCGCGCACAGGGCGCGGTATGGGCAAGTGCGGCGGCAAGTCCGCCCGCGCGGCAGGTCGCGGCATGGGCGCTACGCCCGATGCAGGCCAGACCGCAGATCAAGGAATGGACGCAAGCCAGAATATGGGCCAGAGCATGGGACGGAGCATGGGGCAAGGCCGCTGCTGCCGCCACGGACAACGACACGGCAACAGGGGCGGCAACTGCGCCATGAACGGGCAGGAAGCAGGCCAGGGCACAGGCCGTGGCGAAGGGCGTGGTATGGGTCGCGGCATGGGCCGTGGCATGCAGCAGGGCAACGGCCCCGCAGGTCAGGCCGAAAGCTGCGGCGCAGGCCCTGCGGCAGGCAGTGACGCGGCGGGCAATAACGGCTAAAGTACCCGCATATGAATGAGCAAGGCCGCCCGGCCAGTGTGCGCAGTTTGAACGCGCATTGCCGGACGGCCCAAAGAGGATTGCATGCCAAGACCAAAAAAATGGCGCAAAGTCTGCTGTTTGCCTGAAAACTGCAATTTTGGGCCGCTGCCGGGATTTGGCCAGAGCGCTCCGCAGGCGCGGCAGGAAGTCATCATGACCGTGGATGAATATGAGGCCGTGCGCCTCATTGATCTTGAGGGCATGAATCAGGAGGCCTGCGCTGAAAAAATGCGCATTGCCCGCACCACCGTACAGAGCATCTATGCGGAAGCTCGCAAAAAACTGGCAGACTCGCTGGTGAACGGCAAACTGCTGCGCATTGAAGGCGGGGATTATGAGCTGTGCGACGGGCACGGCACACGCTGCGGCGTGGGCGGCTGCCATAGACGGCGCGGAGGCGGCGGCTTTGGGCAATAATTATGCTGCACCAGACCAGCGCAATCTGCCTGTCGACACGGTAAAACATCTCTGAGGTCGCAGACGCGGCCTGCAAAGGGCATTGCACCCGCAGGTTCACGCACGGCCCGTGCCGCAACGCAGTATTATCCTACGGGCGCATCAGCAAAAAAAATCAGGCTTCTTCACTCTTGCACACGTCCACCCACACGCCGCCCGTGATCCGCTCCAGCTCCGCCAGGGTGAGCTTGGCGGCATTGTTGGGCGCGCCCGCAGCCGGATACACAGGATCATAGCGCCTGAGGCTTTCGTCCAGATACACGGCAACGCCCTCGGGCAGGGCAAAGGGGCAGACGCCGCCCATGGGATGCCCCACCTGGGCCTCCAGATCTTCAGGCTTGATAAAACGGGCCGTGGCGTGAAAGGAGTCCTTGAACTTGCGGTTATCCAGCCGGGCCGTGCCCATGACCACCAACACCATCGGTGCGTCGTTGACGCTGATGGAGAGGCTCTTGGCAATGCGCCCCGGCTCGCAGCCAATGGCCTGAGCCGCCAGATCAACGGTGGCGCTTGAAACTTCAAACTCCCGGTATGCCTCTTCAAGTCCGTGACGGGCCAAAAACTCCCGCACTGCATCAACGCGCATTTCTTTCCCTTATTTTTGCTGCAACGCGGGGCTTCTGCCGCGCGCCGCAGGCTTTATCAGCGGCGCACCACAAGGGCAATGCCCGCCAGCACCAACACCAGCCCAAGCATTCTGCGCCAGTCAAAAGGGATGGCATTGAGGCCGAACCAGCCGTTGTGGTCAATAATGGCCGCCATAACAAGGTTGCCAAAAATCATGGCGACCAGCGTAGCCAGCACGCCAATACGCGGCGCGGCCAGGGTTGTGCTCACAACCATGAACGCGCCCAGCACCCCGCCAGCCCACTGCCATACAGGGGTTTCAAATACGCGGAACACATTGCCCCGCCCCATCAGCAGCACAGGGACAGCCAGAAAAACCGCGCCGATGGCAAAAGAAATAAGCCCGCTTTCCAGCAGCCCCACCGTGCGGCTCAAGGCCGCGTTGATGGGAGGTTGCAGGGCCACAATACAGCCCGCAAATACCACCAGCGCAATGTAGTACATGCCGCCTCCCTGATCAGGCCGTTTCCTCCGCCGAAGCCGCCTCGCGCAAAAAGGGCGTGTGCGTAACAGCCATGAGGATACCCTCCGGGCTGAGGAATCTGGTGACGGTCTGCCCCCATGGTTCTTCCTTCAGCCGGAGGAGCAGCTCATAGCCGTTCTGCTCAAGAATGCGCGTGGCGGAAACAATATCTTCCACATCAAGCTCTAGCCAGGCCTGCGGCACAAGCAGACGCTCCGGCCAGACCTCCTCGCCAAAGCAGGAGAGCGCGGCCTTTTCCAGCGGCCAGAGGGCGAAATGTTTTACGCCCTCCAGACACTGGGAATGCCAATAGCCTTCGTAACCTTCTTCATGGCGCAGGGGCAGGCCCAGCACCTTTCTGTACAGCTTGCCGCTTGCGTCAGGGTCGGCCACTACCGGGCCGAAACCAGCCACAAACAGAACCCGTATACCATCAGGAAGCTTGTTCTGCATGGTTTACTCCCGGTTTACAGCCCGTTGGGGGCATCTGCCGCAGGGGCGGCCTGACGCTTAAGCCAGAATGCCTTCGGGCAGGGGGCCGAACACGGCCTCATACCGCTGACGGAAAACTTCCGGCGAATACTCGTGTTCCTGCGTGCCCATTTTTTCAAGGCAGAAGCTGGCGCTCACAGAGCCGAGCTTGGCGGCTTCGGGCATGGAAAGCCCGTGCAGCAGGCCCTTGAGCAGGCCCGCGCGGTGCGCGTCACCCGCGCCTGTGGGGTCGAGGATCTGACGGGGAGGTACCGCAGGAATGCGCGTTTCTGTGCCGTCTGCGCCGCGCACCAGCGCGCCGTCCGCACCGAGAGTAGTCACAAGCCACAAGGTGCGGCCCACCAGCTCGTCCTCACTCTTGCCCGTGGCCTTGCAGATCATGTTCAGTTCATAGTCGTTGGTGATGCAGGCAAAGGAGCCTTCAATGGCTGCCAGCAGATCGTTGCCGGTGAGCACGGGCAACTGCTGGCCGGGGTCGAAAATATAGGGAACGCCCTTTTCGCGGTAAAATCCGGGCAGGCGGCGCATGTCTTCCACATTGCCTGGGGAGATAATGGCAATGTCCTTGTCCGCATCAATGGCGGGGAAGCTGTAGTCGGCAGGGAGGCTCATGGCGCCGGGATAAAAACCGGTGATCTGGTTGCTGTTGAGGTCGGTGGTGATGTAGCACAGGGCGGTAAAAATTTCTTCCGCCCGACGGATGCCTTCCAGCGGCAGCCCCATATTTTCCAGCACAATGGCGTAAGGGCCAAAGTCGCGCCCTGCGGCGGCGACAATGGTGGGCTTTTCGCCAAGCAGGGCCAGAGAATAGGCAATATTGCCCGCGCAACCGCCGCGCCGTTCATCCATGCCGTCCACCATGAAGCTCACGTTGATCATGTGCAGCTTGTCCATCAGGATGTGATCCTGAAAACTGCCGGGGAAGGTCATGATACGGTCAAAAGCCAGTGATCCTGAAACATAGATGGACATAGTTTCCTCTTGATGACGTGACGGATGAAGGTTGGTCAGGCCGTGGGCGGCAGACTGTTTTCTGTAATCCAGCGCAAAAAAGGCTGATGGCCGTCTGCAATGGGCATGGCGACCACGCAGGGAACTTCATAACTGTGCAGGGCGCGCACCTTTGCCATAAAACACGGCAATGCGGCTTCGCTCACCTGGGCCACCAGCAGGCATTCCTCGGCTTCGTGCACCTCGCCCTTCCAACGGTAAACCGACTGCGCGCCGGGCACAATGTTGACCCCGGCTGCCAGCCGCAGGCGCACCAGCGCGCGCGCGAGCGTCAGCGCTTCCTCCTGGGTGGGCGTGGTCATATAGACCAGAAAAACCTTGCTGATTTCCTCATGTTCCATGAAGGCATGCTACACGTAGCTGGGGAAAAAACAAACCCTGCACCCATAGCGCAATACTGTGGCCAAACGGGGGCGGCACTGGCTCCAGTGCAAAGAACTATGTCATGCTCATTGCCAGTGCTCTTGCTTGCGGGCATGCGCGCCCTGTGGCATAAAGAGACATGAGCGTAAAATCATCCCCACAGGCAACGGCCCGGAACGTTCTTGCCGCCCTGCAAAAACGCTATCCGCACCCGCGCACCCATCTGGACGCCCAAAATGCATGGGAACTGCTGGTAGCCACCGTGCTGGCGGCACAGTGCACAGATGCCAGGGTGAATACCGTTACGCCGGAGCTGTTCCGCCGCTGGCCCACCCCTGCCGCCCTGGCAGAGGCCCCGCTGGAAGAACTGGAAAGCGTCATCCGGCCCACAGGATTTTTTCACAGCAAGGCCAAAAATCTGCTGGGGGCAGCGCGGCGTGTGCGTGATGTTTTTGACGGGCAGATTCCCAAAAGCATTGAAGACCTCGTCACCATCCCCGGCGTTGCCCGCAAAACAGCTAATGTGGTGCTGTTTGGCGCATTCGGCATCAATGAGGGGCTTGCGGTTGATACGCATGTAAAACGCATTGCCTACCGCCTGGGACTGACGGACGAAACCGACCCCATACCTATTGAGCGCGACCTCATGAAACTTTTTCCGCGCGAGGAATGGGGAGATGTGAACCACCGCATGGTCTGGTTTGGGCGCGAAGTGTGCGATGCGCGCAAACCCCTGTGCGACACGTGCGAAATGCTGAGCTTCTGCCCCCGGCGTGAACCGCCCAAGGCAGCCAAGCCCGCCAGGGGCCGCAAATAGGTTTTTGAACAAAGGCCTTAAGGGAATGCATATCCTGCCGATACATCTCAACAGCGGTTCCCGTAAACGGAGCACACGATATCGGTGGAAAGCCACGCCTTCCGCAGCACAGGATGGAAAGCCATGTCGCAAAACAGCTTGCTGAACGTTAGCAATAACGAACTCGAAATTATTGAATTTATCATTGATGAAAAGCAGCCGGACGGCAAGGTTTACAGCGGGCATTACGGCATCAACGTTGCCAAGGTGCTTGAAATCATCCGACTGCCCAATATCACCAGTGTGCCCAGCAAGTGCGACCCTTCGGTGCTTGGCACGTTCAATTTGCGCGGCAGGGTGCTGCCCATATTGAACCTTGCCGCATGGCTGGGCAAAGAAATGGCCACGGAAGAAAACACCAAGGTCATTGTCACCGAATTCAGCGGCGTGCAGGCGGCGTTTATGGTCTCTTCCGTCACCAGCATCCACCGCATGACCTGGGATCGCATTGAACCGCCGAACCAGTACGTGCAGACATACTCGCGCGAAAGCATCACGGGCGTTCTGCGTATTCAGGATCGCGTGCTTTTTATTCTGGACATGGAAAAAATTCTCGCCAGCCTCGACAGCACGCTGGACATGTCGCAGGTTGAGGTGGACACCTCCCCCGTTGAAGGCGCCGGACAGTTCCACCTGCTGGTGGCTGACGATTCAAGCTCTCTGCGTAACGTCATGCAGTCATCGCTGGAAAAATCGGGTTTTCAGGTCACGGCTGTGGGCAGCGGGCGCGCCGCTTGGGATTTTTTGATGCGCACCCGTGAGGAAGCTCAGGCCAAGGGCAAGGAACTCACGGATGTGGTGCATCTGGTTATTTCCGACATTGAAATGCCGGAAATGGACGGACACATGCTCACGGCAAAAATTCGTGAAACCCCCGGCCTCAGCACTCTGCCCATCATCCTGTTCTCTTCGCTCATCACCGATGCGCTGTATGAAAAAGGCGTCAAGGTGGGGGCAGACAGGCAGGTTTCCAAGCCGGACCTCCCTGGCCTGAACAAGATCATACGCGAAGTTATTTCAGAAAAACTGAACAAATAAAAGGCCGGAGCAACCTTGCTCCAACCAGCTCACGCTCAAATTTGCCAGCGCCGCAGGAAC
This sequence comes from Desulfovibrio faecalis, assembly GCF_053570625.1. Taxonomy (NCBI): domain Bacteria; kingdom Pseudomonadati; phylum Thermodesulfobacteriota; class Desulfovibrionia; order Desulfovibrionales; family Desulfovibrionaceae; genus Desulfovibrio; species Desulfovibrio faecalis. Next base: position 785,438 of record NZ_JBRBQR010000001.1, on the reverse strand, counting down.
ATATCCTGCGGCGCTTTTTATATAAATGATGTCTATGCCCTGTGCACCGAGGCAAAACTCCGCTCAATACCCTTGCTATAGTGGATGCTCGGATATCCAAACAGCACGACCACGCCCTCGCGGCTTTTGCAGCGGATGCCATGCCGTTTGCGAAAACGCGCAGCGCTGCCGCCCCACTGCAACAAAGGATGTATGGAACCTATCATGCAGGTGCCAAGGCCCAAAGCCTCGCCCGCCAGCATGGCAAGGGATGCGGCCACCAGCGGATCAGCTGGGTCTGCCCAGGGCGAACCGTAAAAATATATTGCCAGAGGCGCATCATAGGTAACGATATTTTTTCCCGCATCCATTGAAGACGTGAACGCCGCCAGCGCAGGCTTCACAAAATTGCGGAACAGCCCGTCATTGGCCTTGCCCCAGAATGGGCGCATGAACGCGAGAAACCAGGGGGCAGTGAGCCAGCCAAGAGTTTTGAGGTGTGCGCAAAAATCACTGGCGAAGGCGCGGTTTTTCTCCCGGCTGTCCAGCACAAGCACATTGACGTCTGAGGGTGGTACGCCCATGGGCGCAGTGCGGGCTGCGTCAAGGATGCGTTCAACCAGCTCCGGCTCCACCTCGGCGGGCATGAATTCGCGCGCACTTCTGCGCCGCCGCAGCAGGGCGTAATACGCAGCAAAATTCGCGGTGCTGCCCCTGAGCGGCAAGGCAAACATATTTTCCGGCCCAAGCGCCCGGCCCTGCACGGTTATGGCCCCGGCTGGGCATACAGCCATGCAATGACCGCAACCCACGCAGCCAAAAAGAGGTTGGGGGGCACGACTGGCCTTGCCGCCTTCAAGCCGCAGGCCAAAATCCTTGCACACGGCAACGCACTGGCCGCAGCCAGTGCAGAGTGCTGTTTCTATGCAGACTGTGGCCGCGCTTTGCGTGCGCGATGTGGGAATAGCCATAATGTCCCCTTGCAGCATTGATAGGAGATGCGTCACAGTAGTACGCAGGACAGAACGCTTCAAGCAAACCATACCGGGAGCCTTTCAGTGCAGGCATTACATAGCAGCCATTCCAGGCTGACCGCTCCAATCATTCCGCACTCTTGCCCTCCGGGCGTCAGCAGCGTGACGAAATATTTGGCAACTTTTTTGCAAATTGATCAGCATGGATGTTTATAACTACGATCCGGCCAGCGTGCTCAGCCTGCTGCTCACCATGATGCGCGTCAGCATAGTCATGTTCATGCTGCCCATTTTTTCCACCAACAACATCCCTACGCAGGTCAAGGCGGCCATAACCATCGTCTTTTGCCTGGGCGTATGGCCGCACCTCACGCTTCCAGCCACCGCACTGCCTGCGCATCCCTTTGACGTGGCGCTCATGATGCTGGGAGAGATGGTGCTGGGTCTGGTACTTGGCATGGCCGTCAATTTTCTGTTTATGGGCATTCAGGCGGGCGGTGAGCTGCTGGGCTTTCAGATGGGCTTTACCATGATCAACTTTGCCGATCCGCTCACCGGCAACCAGACGGGCGTCACGGCATTTTTTCTGTGGATGGTGTCCCTGCTCGTTTTTCTGAGCCTTGACGGGCATTTGTATATGATCAAGGGATTTGCGGCCTCATTTGACCTTGTGCCGCCGGGAGGGCTGTTTCTCGGGCCAGTGGTGCTGCGCCAGGTTCTGCACCTGGCCTCGCAGATGTTTGTGCTGGCCTTGCAGATCGCAGCCCCGGTCATGGTGGCCCTGTTCATGGTTGAAGTGTCGCTGGGCCTCATGGCCCGCACCTCGCCGCAGATACCCATTATGGAATTTGGCTTCCCCATCAAGGTGATGGTGGGGTTTTTCTTTCTGGGGCTGCTCATGGTTATCATGTCTGACCGCATCGCATCCTTTGTGCAGGGGCTGGACGGCCTGTTCATCAACCTGCTGCGGTCCATGAGTCCCCTGTACCAGTAAGCCTCAGACAAAAATCGAAGCAAGTCCCCCTGCTTCTCCTGTCGCCCCTATCCCAAAAAGTGTCAGTGCAGAAGGCCCCAGTGACGCAGCCAGCCCCCCCACCAGTTCCGGCGGCATGCAGGCTAGTTCTTTTTTCTGAAAAGAAAGCACCCGCAGCCGTACTTCTGTTGCTGCGCTTCCGCTTCTGAGGCATGCGCAATGAATTCTCCCCTGTCGGTGACAAGCGCGAATTCCTCAAGACACAGGGGACCAAAGGCCTCTAACACCGCGCTGTATGTGTAGATACGGTGGGCGTTGTAGTGAATTTTTGCCACCCCGCCGATGGGAACAGCAAAGAGCAGACGCCCCCCCTTGCCAAGAACACGCATCAGTTCGCGCATGGCTGTAATATCCCCCTGCGGGGAAAAAGGATCGCCGTAGCGCTCAAGGCCAATATGCTCCACAACGTGCATGCACGACAGGGAATCCACACTTTCGTCAGCAAAGGGGAGGCTGGTAAGGTCGGCCCGCTTGCAGCGCAGGTTGCCAAGGGTAAGTGGGGCAGGGCGATAGTCGTAAAACGTGATGGGCACAAAGGCCGACGCAATAGACACAAAATAGAGGCTCGAAGAAATGTCTATATGGCTTGCAGGCCGCGTGCGAGCAAGGACGCGTGCCGCCCATGCCGTATGATAGATATAATGAGCGTCAAAGGGGGGCGTGCCCTGCGCGTCATTCAGGCAGGGGTGCAGATCTTCCTTGCGGCAGAGGAAACGCCCGCCATCTTGCAGCTGCTCCGCCACTTCCAGAAACCGCAGAAGAAACCGTTCTTTCAGCGCCATTTCTTCACTTTTCACACATCCCCCAGTATCTCTGATTGTTGCCGCAAAAAAACATGCGAAAGCAGGGTGCGCGCCCGTTATTCTACCGGGCACATATGCCAGCCTTCCACTCGCATGCATTCTCCCGGGATGAGGCTTTTGCCGCCACGCCACTTGCTGGGCATGATGACGGTTTTATTCTCCGCCCGCTGCGAAAGCCAGGCTCCCCACCAGCTCAGCGAAGAGTTTGAGATGATGAAGTGTTTACACTGCGTCATCAAAAAGAGATCCCCGGCGACATTGTCGTTGTCGTTGGCATCCACATAAACAAAATCGTAGGGAAGATCGGCGAAGGCTTTTTTTGTCCACTCCATGCCGTTGGAAAAAACAAAAAAAGTTGGCTTTGGCTGCAACGCCGCTGCCAGAATTTTGAAGGCGCGTTCAAAATACCGCACGGTGAGCACCTCATGCATCGAGCCGATGTAATCGCCGCGTCGTACGTGCACGGCTACCGGCATTGGTGCGGCATGTATGGTTTGCAGCATGGCCTGATTGCTCTCTTGCACCGCTGGCGTAAACACATAGGCCTCGCGGATTTCTTTTTCCGCGCTGGTTACATACTGCGCATTGACATAATAGCCGCCGAGGTACGTGGGCTGTTTTAAGGCAAGGATATCAGGATCAAAATTGCAAATACTGTCGGGATAGCGATTGAGAGCTATATGAAAGAACAGACGTTCATTTTCAGAAGGAAAGCGCAGATTGATATTGGCAAAAACGCGGTTAAGGATAAAAAGCCTGTTTTCGACCCCGCGTATATCTTTGCCGTAATGGCGAAACCAGGACAAATCGTGTTTTACCGTAAAGGAACTGTGCTTCCCCACAGCCAACGAAAGGGCGTATTGCCACATTTGACTGCCCAGGCCACCGTCCACCTTCACAAGCGCCATACGCTGGATAGCGGCTACATCGATCGAAAAAGACATTGCGGCTCCTTTATGCGCAATCACCGAGAGTTGCAGGGATGAGCATGGATGCAGTCAAAAAAGCTATCAGCTCTGCCATACCGATAGATCACCGTCCTCAATCAGTGCCGGTCCGCATGCGGTTCTGCACAGGCCTACCGGTTGTCAAACTGATGCCGCTGCACGCATAGAGCCACGTCTGCAAATGATACTGGCGTCTTGCGCTCCAGAATGACGGCGGTATCGACCTGCTCAACCACGGCAAAATATTCAAGCAGCACATGATAATACTCGCGGGGCGTAAAATCGTGCACCATGATCAGCGGCGTTTTCTCCCCAGTGCGCAGCAGCTGCAAGGCGCAGGCAACCCGGAACCTTCCGTCCACAAGCACAAAATCCAGACCTGAGGCGTCAACGGCGTCCCATATGACCTGATGGTAGTTAAGCCACGCCACGTCAGGCTCATGCGACAGAGGAAACCCCCATTCGCCCGTAGCCCCTATCTCCACATGAAAGGGGCACCAGCGCCGCGCCTTGGCCCATTCCCGCAGAGTGCTGTTGCCCAGCAGCATGCGGGCTTATCCACTTCAGGTCAGATTCAACGCGGATCAGCTGCCGTATGCCTTTTTCTGCAAAAAAAGGCCGAGCTTCCGCCAGCCCCCGAATTCGAAAATGCAGCCATCCAGATTTGTCCATGAGGGCCACGCCGGATTCACTCATCGGGGCTGCAAGCTCTCGTGAGGCAGAAGCGTGGTATCCATTTAATGCCTCATTGCGCACGGTTGCGGCAGACGCCATGCCTTGTTCTGACCCGTTAGGTTCATCGCAGCAGCCCCCGTCATTGCTGAAAATTCCACGCTTGCAGCCGCCACAGGTGGGGCTGCGCCAGATGTGGACTGCGCTGCATGGCGGCCGCCAGCCGGTCATACAACAGGGAATTGAACAGATCAGGCGAAAAAAGTTTTCTGGTTGCGTTGGCCATGCGCAGGGTGACAGCCCAATCCACAAGCCCAGACATATCTTCTGAGGTTTCAACGGGGACGCCGCCATACAGATGGCGGTGATGCATCATCAGGCGGTTGCCAGGCGCAACACCCATCGCCTGAAATACCTGCATCTGCGCCCTGAAGGCATACTGCGCCTGCTCTGTGCTGCGGGCCGTGGAAATCTGGGCGTCATGCCTGCGGTAAAACCCGAGCACATCATCCGCATTGGCAAAAGCCGTCTGCGGATGACGCAGAAATATCCTGAGATAAAGCTCATAATCCTCAGTGTAGGCCATTTTTTCAGAATACTGAATACCGAGGCGGGAAAAAAGATCCCCGTCAAAGATCACAAAAGGATGCGCCATCGGCGATTTGAAGAGCAAGTTGGCCTTGATGCTTTCTGAATCAAGAGGCAGCCTGATAAGCCCGCCCTCACCGGATGGCAGAAAGGCCACAAAATGGCACCCACAGATACCAACATCGGGGTTTGCCTGCATGATCTGAAGCTGCTTTTCCAGGCGCTGTGGAGCGCAGATGTCGTCCGCGTCCATGTGCGCCCAGTACCGTCCCCGGCACTGGGACATAAGCCGGTTGAGACTGCGCGCGATGCCCTGCCCCTCCGTATTGCGCAATACCTGCACGCGCGGGTCCTGCACTCCCATCATGACATCGTAGGTTTTGTCGGTGGAGCCGTCATCCAGCATGAGCAGTTCAAAATCGTCAACCGTCTGCTCAAGCATGGAGCGCATGGCCTGCTCCACGTACTCCTGCACATTGCGGCCTGCCGCAAAAAAAGACACCAGCGGTCTGCTGCTATGGATCGGGCATGGCGCGCCCGCGACATCCTCGCCCTGTAGATCCGGCATTATTCCCCCTGAAAAGACGCAAGGCCGCAAAGGCACTCTTTTCCGCCTACTCTTTCATGCAATCTCGATACCAGCGCTGGTGCACAAGTTTGCTTTTCAGAAAAAGCGCCGCTTCAGACAACCAGCTTCAGACGCGCAGTGCATGGGGCACTTCGGAAGGCCCAGTCTGGGGGGAACATGCACCCATTCTGCTGGACGAGGGTATCCGGCAGTAACAAACCGGATACCCTCGCCGTTCAAATCGTCCCAGGCACTCGTGGCAAAACGGCCCGGTGCGCGAAGTTTTGACTATAAAACGCCTGTTAGCCCATAGCCCGCTGCAGTCGGGCAAGGGTTTCCTGCTTGCCCAGAAAGGCCATGATTTCATTGAGGTGCGAGCCGCCCATAAAGCCCATGAGAGCCGTGCGCAGGGGCGGGGCCACTTCCTTGAACTTCAGCCCGTTGTCGGCAACATAGGCGTTGAGCGCGGCCTCGAGAGCCTCAGCGGTAAAAGGCTCACACGCGGCAAAAACAGCCGAGAGGGCCTGCAAGTGCGCCTTGCCCGCATCGGTAAAATGCTTGGCCGTGTCCTTTTCCACATAGCTGAGTTCTGCGGCAGGCACCACCAGCGGGCGGAAGGCCTCGCCCAGCGCCTTGAGGTTGTTGGCCCGCTCGCGGAACATGACGCACAATGGCTCAAGCTTTTCCTGCGGCAATACGCCAAGCCCTGCCTCTTCCACAAAGGGCGCAACCAGTGCCGCCAGCTCGGGCAGGGGCAGTTCGCGCATAAAATGGGCGTTGCACCATTCCAGCTTGGCCGGGTCAAAGGCCGCAGCGGCAGGGTTCAGGTTGGTGCCGTCAAAATATTCGATCAGCTCTTCCTTGGTGAACAGCTCCTGATTGCCGTGTGACCAGCCAAGCCGCACCAGATAGTTCACCAGAGCCTGAGGCAAGAGGCCGTCCTGCTGATACTCAATGACAGCCCGCGCGCCGTGGCGCTTGGAGAGCTTTTGCCGGTCCGGGCCAAGAATCATGGGCACATGACCAAAGCGCGGCACGGGCAGCCCCAGAGCTTCATAAATAAGAATCTGGCGCGGCGTGTTGGAAACGTGATCGTCGCCGCGAACAACGTGGGTGATGCCCATTTCGTAGTCGTCCACCACCACGGCCATATTGTAGGTGGGCATGCCGTCAGCGCGGCGGATAACCATGTCGTCCAGTTCGGTGACATCCACAGCTATCTTGCCCTTCACCAGGTCGTCAAAAACCACCTTTCCCGCCACAGGCGCCTTGAGGCGCACACAGTGCCCCTCGCCAGAGCCGAGATTCCGTTCGCGGCAGCGCCCGTTATAGCGCGGTTTGAGGCCGTTCTGGCGTGCTTCTTCGCGCATGGCTTCCACTTCTTCCGGCGTGCAGGAGCACCAGTAGGCGTGGCCTGTTTCCAGCAGCTTGTCCACATAGCGGTTGTACACGTCGGCCCGCTGGGTCTGGTAGGTCAGTTCGCCGTCCCAGTCCAGCCCAAGCCAGCGCATGGAGGCCAGTATGGAATCGGTATATTCCTGCTTGGAGCGCAGCAAATCAGTGTCTTCAATGCGCAGGTGAAAACGTCCGCCGGAGTGGCGGGCCAGAAGCCAGCAAAAAATGGCGGTGCGTGCGCCGCCTATGTGCAGATGCCCTGTCGGGCTGGGTGCAAATCGGGTTACCACTTGAGTCATGTTGCTTTCCTTGAAACTGGCGTTGGGGGGAAGGTCGCGCATGGGCGGCTGAGTGTCAAGGGCCGCTGCGCAGGAGAAGGCGGCTTTGCCGCGCACTGCAAGCCTGCTGCCGTCCGCAGAGTATCAGGCATTTCTACTCTGCCGGGTTGCGGCTGAAAAGTTTGAGGGTGCGCCGCAGATCGACAAGGTTAACGGGCTTGGTCAGGTGCGCATCCATACCTTCCTGCATGCTGCGTTCCGCATCGCCCCGCATGGCATAGGCCGTCATGGCAATAATGGGCACAGTTTTGGCCCCTGGCCGATTGCTGGCCCTTATGTTGCGCGTGGCGGAATAGCCGTCCATAACCGGCATCTGCACATCCATGAGGATAATATCAACCTCCGCGCTCCGCTGATTCCAGATATCCACGGCCTCCTGCCCGTTGACGGCAGAAATACAGGTTATGCCCATGTCTTCCAGTAGAACTTCCATGATCTCGCGGTTAATATCGCCGTCTTCGGCCAAAAGTACCCGCAGGCCCTGAAGCGCTGCGGCTTCCTCCCCGCTGCTTTCTTCTGCCTGCTCCTGCGCGCAATCCTGGCTGCAAACGGCAAAGGGCAGTTCCACACGAAAAACGCTCCCCTGCCCCGGCTCGCTCTGCACGGAAATACTCCCGCCCATGAGGGCAATCAGGCGGCGGCATAAAGAGAGGCCAAGCCCCGTGCCGCCAAATCTGCGGGTGATGGACGTATCCGCCTGCGAAAAGGGCGTAAATGCGCGGGCCAGTTCATCGGGCGACATGCCAATGCCTTCATCGCTCACAATAAAGGCCAGCCGCGCCTTGCCGTCACTTTGCTCCAGCAGCTCCACGGCCAGGCGCACCGTGCCGCGCTCGGAAAATTTTAAAGCGTTGCCGCCCAGATTCAGCAGAATCTGGCGCAGGCGCAGGGCATCGCCGGAAAGCACTTCCGGCACGCGAGTATCCATGCGGCTCTCAAGGATGAAATCCTTGAGCTTGTGCCCGACCTTGGGCCGCAGCAAGGACATGACCGACTCAAGTTCCTTGCGCGGCTCAAAAGGCAGATTTTCCAGCTCCAGATGGTTGGCCTCAATTTTTGAAAAATCCAGCAAATCGTTGATAATATCCAGCAGCGATTCGCAGGTTGCATGGATTTTTTCCACATAATCGCGCTGCTGGGGATTCAGGGGGGTGTTGAGCACCAGATGCGCCATGCCCATGATGCCGTTCATAGGGGTGCGTATCTCGTGGCTCATGTTGGCCAGAAAAATGCTTTTGGCGGCATTGGCTGCTTCGGCGGCCTCCTTGGCATCGCGCAGAATGCGCTCGTGCTGACGCGCCTCGGTCACATCGCTGACATAACCGGCAATGCGCAGCACTCCCGGCCCGCTCACAATCTCATAGGCCAGGGCATACCAACGCAAACCCTTGCGCGGGTGGGCCACCCGCAAATCCAGATGCTCCTGCCCGCCAGCCGTCCACCCTGCGGGGTCGCAGAGTTTGCGCCACTTGGGCTGATCCTCGCTCACAATGCGCGAACCCATGAGCTCAAGTCTGTCAGCCGCATTCGAGGCCGTATTGATGCCAAACTGCTCATAAAAAACATCATTGCCAGTGATGTCCAGACCGGAATTTTCAAGGCGCGCCATCTCAAAAACACCAAGCCAGCCCAAACGGCAGGCCAGCGAAAGCCGCACAAGCCCCTCGCGCAGGCTTTGGTGCGCCTCGTGCAGCTCCGTCATATCCTGATGATAACCGACAATCCGCACCACATCATCATGATCGGCGCTGATGCGCCGCCCGCCGCAGCGCACAGGCACCAGACCCCACGTGGGGTGGTTATACTGGTAGCGCACCTCGTGCATGGCTGCGTCGGCAATAAATTCGTCATGGATGGCCCAAAGATGGGGACGGGAACGGGCATCAACCCTGTCCACCCAAAAGTTGAAGCATTCTGCGGGGGTCATTTCTTCGCTTGCGCCGAGCAGGCGCAGGGTCACCGGATTGGCAAGCATGGATATATGACCGGTGTTTCTGTCGATATCAATGACCCACAGCCCTACATTGGCCGCAGCCAAGGCTTCGCTGTTCCAATCCTCGTTGCGGGATGCGTCTTTTGCAGCGCTTTTTACGGTCATAATTCCCCCGTTTTCCATTGTACTATCCATAGCCATTTTGCTGACCCAAGACAATGCCGGGGAGGGTTGCTCTGCCCAGAGTAGAGCGTAATTTGCGCACGAAAAAAATCAAAAAATATACGCATCGCCACACGCCTGTCACACAGGACTCTTGCGGGGCGGCGCACAGGGTGCTAGTGCTTCCAACTGTTAACTAAGTACGCAAAACAGATGAAAGGCCCGCGCCTGCGCCTGAGCGCGCATGTGGCGGAGCAGCCTTTCCGGCCAGACGGCCAAAGGATCAAACAGATGAAAAACGCTACAGTCGTTATCAAATACGGCGGTCACGCCATGGACAAGCCCGATCTCAGCTCTGCCTTTGCCACCGACCTTGCCCAGCTTTCCGAACAGGGCATGGGCTTTGTGGTGGTGCACGGCGGCGGCCCGCAGATTTCTGCCCTGCTCAAGCGCCTGAATATTGAGAGCCACTTTGTGGACGGCCTGCGCGTTACCGATGCCGCCACCATGGAAGCTGCAGAGATGGTGCTCTGCGGGCAGGTGAACAAGGCCGTGGTCAACGAATTTGCACGTCAGGGAGTACGCGCTGCGGGCATTTCAGGCCGCGACGGCGGCCTGCTGCGCGCAAGGGTGAAAAATCCCGCGCTCGGCCTGGTGGGCACGGTGGAAGCGGTCGATCCCGCCCTGCCCCGCTGCCTGCTGGAAGGCGGCTTTGTGCCCGTGGTGGCCCCTGTGGCCTCCGGCCCGGACGGCGAAGCCCTGAACATCAATGCAGACACCGCCGCAGGCGCGCTGGCAGGGGCCATCGGCGCGGAATATTTTGTGCTGATCTCTGATGTGCCCGGTGTGCTGGATGCTGACGGCAGGCTCATTCCCAGCCTCAACCGCAAGGAAATCCAGAAGCTGCGCGAGACCGGCGTCATCACCGGGGGCATGATCCCCAAGGTGGAAGCCTGCCTCAATGCTCTGGATGCTGGCTGCCAGCGTGCGCTCATTCTTGATGGGCGTTCGCCTTCAAGCCTGCGCCGCTACCTGCTTGACGATGCCCCGCTTGGGACGGTGGTCGCCAACTAGCTTTTTAACTGCCGGATGCAGTGCGGGGAAAAGGCAGACCGCCAGTTAAAAGGCATCTCTGCTCCTCAGCGCGTATCAAAAAAGGCCCGAGACCGGATGACGCGGCAATGCGCCGCCCGGTTTCGGGCCTTTCATACTTTTGAAAATCTGTTTTTAACGACCGCGCCGCACCCACCATTCCCGCTCAACCTGTCCATACCACCAGCGGTTGTGATCCGCGCGCAGCACAGCCTCAGCCACCTGCTGCGCCGCAGGGCTGCGCAGACGTTTGACCGCACTTTCCAGCCACTGGGCGGCAAAGGCATTGCCCTTGTCCAGCTCGGCCTTGAGATTGCAGATAAGATCAAGCTGGTCGGCATCGTGCGCCAGAATGGCCTCACGGCTGGCTTCTTCCTCCAGCTCGTCCCAAAGGGGCAGCACGTCTCCCTCAAGCCCTGTTCCGTCCACGCAGTCTTCCAGCGCCTTGCGGGCCTGACACTGCGCATAGCGGTGGTTCACGTAGTTCAGATCGCCCGTTCGCGCCTCGTGCAAATCATGGAACAGGCAAAGATACGTCACACGCGCTGGATCCATATCGCACATGCGGGCCAGCACGTAGCCCATGACGCTCACCCGGTAGGAATGTTCGGCCACGTTCTCCTGCCCGGTGCCCAAAAAGGCGTAACCCGTGCGGGGCGTATGCCGCAGCATGCCGACTTCGTTAAAAAAATCCACAATCCGGTCAAGCCGATCCGCGCTCACGTCCATAGCCGGGAAATCGCCGTTGTTGCTCTTGGGTTCACTCATGCCTGTTCAATACCGATCCCGGCGACCTGTGGCAAGGATGCGCGGCGTAGATGGTGGGACGGATAAAAAAGGCATCCGGCGGCTCAAGCCCGCTCCCTTAAGAACCCCATTGCAGCTTGGCGCTGAGGCAAACGTATCAGCATGGAAAGATCGCAATACTGCCGCTGACCATGTCAGTTGCTGTAAACGGCTACACCATCCTTTACTTCAATGGTGACGATTTGCGATGTGGCGGCATTGTTCTGCACATCTGTCATTTCAAACATGAACATGAACTGCCCATCGCCCATGTCCGTATCTGCAAAAACAACTTTTTTGCCAAGGGTAAAGGTATCTACCTCCACCTCCTGAAACTCTCCATCTTCGTCATCCATCTGCATGGCGAGAAGAATTGTGGTCACCTTGTCGCCAGCCTTAAGCCTGATAAGCGCCTTGTCGGTCATTTCGCCTTCTTGCACACGGCGCGCGCCAAGGATTTTGTATTCCTTTTCCGCAAAATCATAGACGACAATAAGGTTGCAGCGCACTCCGTTCAGTTTGATAGGCACAACATAGTGGTTTACCCCGTCATCCTGATGCAAGATCTCAAGGAACACCAGGTGGTCGTCCAGAGCTGCCCACCTTCCCTGAAAATTATCCTTGAACACACCTGCGGTCCAGTCAGCTTCCATATCTGCATCCTTGCCCAGCAGCATGATCAGGTTGTCTTCGATGCTGTAGTAGGCAAGGTAAAACTGCACGCTATCCAGAAATTTGACACGCTCTGTGCCAAGATTGAGCAGCGCCTCGCCGCCATCGCCGACTGTTACCTCAAAATCCTCAAGCGCGGTGATATCCAGCGGCTTCAGGGGAGCCACCGATGCCACCACGGCGCTGGCCGCCTGCCCCAGCAAAGCCGCAACGCTGCCTGGGGAGTGACCACCAGCACTCTGCCCGCCAAGGATGGCTGACAAGCCCGATTGCAAGGGCGCCCACAAGGATTGTGCGCTCCCCTGCGTCTGGGGCGCGGGCAGAGGCGTTGGTGCAGCAGGAGCAGATGTTCCTTCAGGGATGTTTTCTTCCCGTTCAAGGGCGGCAGAGATATCAGCAGAGATGCGTTCAAGGTGTTTTACGGCGCTGTCCGTATCCAGAAAACCCAACTGAAGCCCGCTCAGGACCAGAAAGGTGGTGATGTTGCCCGCCCGCATCATGCTGGAAAAACCAGCCTTGCCGCCGTCAAACGGATAGTAGCAGGACAGCCCGGAGGGCGACCGGTAAGGGCCATGAACCGTATAGACCACCGCTTCGCCCAGAGCATCCAGAAAATACGGAGCAAATTCGGGCAAGGCCGTTTTCAGCCGCCGCACAAGGGAACCAAGGTCCACCATATTGGTGTAACCTTCCGAACGCGAGTTCACATAGTTTTCAGAGGCCTTGGCCTGCCTGCCGTAGGCGGCGTAAAAGCTGTCGTCATCCATGGCGAGGGAAACAGCTTCAAGGCCGAGCGCGTTGTAAGCAAGATTAACAAACGGAATCCTGGCAAGATCAATGAGCGAAAGCGTGGCGTTTCCCGCTGTTTGCGCTTCCTTGCAGCCCTCAAGATAGGTATCGCAGATAGCCTTGCCCAACGCTTCCGGGCCTATGGATGTGTTTGTCCCAAGAGCGTTCACCCATTCCGTGTACTGCCAGCCGTTGGCTGGCTCCACCTCTTGCGATGCCACCATGTACCGGCCAAAACCGCTTACAGCGCTGGCTGTGTCCAGCGTAGCCATCAGGCAGGCGTCAAAGCCGATGATTTCAAATGGCGGGCGGTCAACTGAGGCCGTATGTACCTGCTTGAAGGAATTATTGATTTCCCTGAGGGACAGGGCGTCAAATGCATAATTCTCGTCATTGGCTACGCCGCCGATGCTGCCGCCGCCGTGATCCCAAAAAATGAAAACCTGATGATCCGCGCTGTAATTTTCTTTGCAAAAGGCAAGAAAGGAGGTCAGCGTTTTTTCATCCCCCATGCTTGCCTGCGGCAGCTTTGCCACCAGCTCAAGTTTTCCTTTGTGGTAAAGGTAGCGGCTGATGTTTTTGGGGCTGATGTCGGGCCTGTGCCATTTGCTGGCCCCCCCGGTCTGAATGACCACCTTCACATTATCCGGCAGGCGAGCCTTGAGCAGCTCTGCCAGATCGGCAGAGGCCGCGCCGTCTTCTGACTCAAGGTTGCTGCCGCAAAGATACCAGTACACAGCCCACGTTTCTTCCGCACGGGCTCCATCGGGGCAGGTAAAGAGCAGCAGCATTGGCAAAATACAGACTGCGCAGCGGAGGTAACGGATACTGTTTTTCGGCATAAATATTGTACTGAAAATCAAGTTACAAGGTCACAGCGCCAGAAAAAATCTTCCGAGGCAGTCAAAAGGCATCAAGACGGGCCTGCGCGTCAGCATCACCCTGTCTGGCGGCCTTGCCATACCAGTAAAGGGCTTTTTCCCTGTTCTTGTCCAGGCCATCCCCGGTCTCGTAGCTGCGCGCAAGGTTATACTGGGCGGTTGCATACCCCTGTGCCGCCGCCCGCATAAACCAGCTGGCGGCGGCATGCGCATCACGGGGCATGCCTACGCACTTACTGCAAAGAATGCCGAGCATGTTTTGCGCCTGGGGGTAACCAAGTGCGGCAGACATACTGTACCAATACACGGCTGCGGCCTTGTCTGCGCTTACCCCCAAGCCATCCTCAAGACAGCCTGCAAGTCTGTATTGAGCTTCGGCATGCCCCTGTTGCGCGGCCTTGTGCAACAGGGACGCCGCCTGTTCAAGATTCTGCGGAACGCCAAGGCCAAAAAAACAACGTATCCCCAGCGCAAACTGCGCTTCTGCCCGGCCTGCTTCTGCCGCTTTTTTAAACCAGACCACAGCCAGAGGGTCATCCTTGCACAGGCCGCACGAGCCACTCTCATACTGCCGGGCAAGCCAGAGCTGGGACTCGGCATCACCGCGCTGCGCATGCTCATAGACCTGCTCCAGGCTGTTGCACGATTTGGCGGAGCATTCTGGAGAGTGGACGGTTTGCTCCGTTCTCCAGCCAGGGGCTTTTCGCATTGGATCCATGGCTGCGAACGAGGCACTGTCCCTGGCAGGAACCGAGGCCGCGCACAAACAAGCCGCAGGGCCAGCCGTCCCCAGAAAACCATAAATAACAGCAAGGCAAACCACGGTGCCGCGCATACGCATTACCGCTTACAAAAGCACCAGCGGAATGCCCACCTGAATCAGTACGGCCAACACTAGCGCCGCCCAGTGCAAAGGGCCAAGTGTGGCAGGCACAGTCCCCTTCCAGATGGACAAAATCCCCTGCAGCGTGCGCTTGAGAGTCCAGACAAGGTACAGCAGTGTGGAGCCGCACATAAAGCCAACCAGAGCCTTGCTGCCCGGGATCGCCCAGAACTGGCGCAGCATTTCCAGTGGAGGCTGATCCCCGGTGGAGAGTTCATCAAGCTTTGCCATTACTACGGGATCATTTCCCATCCAGCCGGCTACCCCGACAATGCCGCCAATCCCCACAAGAGCAAGCACCAAGGCCAGCCAGACGGTATTCACCTGCCATTGGGCATGGGCGTATTCTGCCTGTATGGCACCCTTGCGCGCCTGTCGGCGCTGATAATAGCCAAGGGCCAATGCGCCAAGGCCAGCCCACAACAACAGACTCCAATAGAGTGAAAAAGAAAAAAGAAGCAGCAGAACATAGCCCGCCCAGATCATGCCACTGACGTGAGTACTGGAATCTTTCATCGACTGTTCTCCATAACTAGATTTTCAATGCGTGCGGCATTGCCGCAGAATTCCAGCAGCTTTTTCCTCCAATTGGACGCAAAACGGTATCACCCGAAGAGGCCTTTGTGCAAAAAATTTTGTCACCCTTACGGATGATACGCCCTTTCAGCCACTCCGTCGACCGAATAAGCTGCCCGGCAAAAAGCTCTGCCGGACAGAGGCGTAAGCGCAAGACACAGATTATTGCATTATTCACTCTACAACTAGAACGCATTAACTATATTAAATTTAATCAAATTTTTATTCATTACGCCATTACTCACCCCCAGGGGTGAGCAGCAACCGGCAAAATCGAACATTAAGGTGATGTGCAGAACTCTGCCCAAAGTGTAGGCCTGATCGGGTTGTTGAGGCCATCAGGAGTTCGCGGCGGCCTGCACTGGAATAGGCTTTGCGTTCAGGCGCTGACATTCCCCAGCACCACACGGATATCTTCGGATACTTGGGCATGGTTAAATATCAATCGGAGACGGAGGAAGTAATGAAAAAGTATATGTTGGCTGCATTGACTGTTTTTATGCTGGGCGCTGCCCCCTTTGCAGCACATGCAGCAGAACAGGATGTGGCAAAAATCACCTGCAAGGACTTTCTGGCTGACAAGCAGAACATAAGCATGATGGTGATGTGGATTGACGGTTACATGAGCGGCAAAAGCGGCAATACCTCCATCAGCGATCAGTGGATGGAAAAGCTGGGTACCCATCTGGGCACCTACTGCGCGAAAAATCCTGCCAAAACCATTATGGACGCCATCGAAGCAGTACCCGAATAACCACTGCCGACTTCAGCACACGGCGTCCCATCACACCCTGGATCACATGGAGATATTTACATGAAACGCTTTATCCTTTCTTTTGCCGCAGCGCTGATGCTCTTTGGTTTCAGCGCCGGAGCAGCCCTTGCACAGGAAATAGTTGTCGCCAACGGCACAGGATTCACCATCCAGCGACTTGGCCTTGTTGACTCCAATGCAGGCGGCAATGCTCAGGATCTTTTGGGCAACGACACGCTTGCCAGTGGCGAAGGCCTGAAGATCAACATCAACGGCAGCCCCAAGGGCTGGGAACTTATAGCCGTTGACAGCGATGGCGGTCAGGTGAACTGGCAAAACCTCGACCTGAGCGGCGTAAAAAAAATTACCCTGCGCGGCGATGGATCTGCAGAACTTGAATAAATGTGATGCTGCATACGTGCCAGCATTCCCGTAATTCTTGCAGGTTTAGCTGATCCGCAGGCATGCACAGCCGGTGACAAAAGCCTATCAGCTTGAGCGGGCTATATATGTTGCATGGCTTGAAGAGGAAGGTACCAGAACGCTTGTTCGGGTACCTTCCTCTTCGCTGTTTTCCTGTCAATCCCTATGGTTCTGCTGCCGCACTTCACCGGAGGTTACTGGGGCCTCGCGCTGAAAAACTTTTCGGGCAACCTCCGCGAACGCAGGATGAAATAATGCGGCCAGCATCGAATCCTACATATACAAATTTGCTATTGACCCACAATAAATGTGGTGTTCTTTTAAGGGGTAGTGCAATTGCAACTGACTATCTTATGACAAGCCACGCTGACATTTCGGAGAACCAATGGAATCAGGCAAAAAGGGATTGCCAGTCATTTCCGGCATGGGCATTGCCAGCCTGCTGGCAGCCCAGTTTGTAGTTTTTCTGGAAGGCCGGGGACTTGGCATTGTATCTTTTTCCCTGCAAAACGCTGTTGCCGGATTTTGCGGCGGCATAATTCTGGGCGGACTGCTTTTTTCCACATGGCTTCCCAAACGGTTTGGCGCTCCGTGCGCAGTGGCCTTGACCCTGATGGGCGCGCTGCTGTGGACGGGCGGCATATTCCAGAACAATGCCATATACTCCTATGGAGCCTGCTTCTGGGGCGGGACGGTTCTGCCTCCGTTGCTCAAAAATTTTTTTGCGCGCAGTTCATCACCCGGCTTTCATCTGGGCGTTGCCTTTGCTATTGGGGATTTTTTCTGGCTTTTTTTATACATCTTTCCCCTTTCAGATGAATCACTGCAATGGCTCATGCTGTGCCTTCAGTTCGTGAGCGGCTGTATGGCGGCAATTTGCCTGTTCAAAGCGCAACCGACAACAGAAGGATTGGAAATTGTACGCAAGTCAGACAGGCTGACAGTAATTTCACTCAGATATCTGACTGCCATCGCCTTTATATTTTTTCTGTTAAATGCCTTTGTGGACATTACCTTTTACAGAATTCACAGTCAGGCTTTTCCCATCCCCGCTCAGGTACACCTGTATACGTGGCTGGCCTATCCCCTTGTTGGCGTGCTGATTGACAAGTACGGAACAGATATGCGCCTGTTGCTCATCTGCATTGGCGGGGTAATTTTATCCCCAACTCTTGTAGTCATCACAGAGGGAACAGTCATTTACTGGATCATTTATGTGATTGACCTTGCGTGCCGTGGCATTGCGCAATTGTACTTTCTGCTAGTTTTCGCTCAGATCGGCAGACACTCTCCCCGGCGCGGCCTGATTTCTGCCATTCCTTACCTCGTAATGCTTATGGCTTTCTTGTGCGTATACCGTTTTGTGGAGCACTTTCCTGGTACAGTGCCGGTTGCATTCTGGTGCCTTTTTCTCACTACGGCCTTCAGCTATGTGAGCTCCCGCATCCAGTACGCCCTCACGCTTACCGGGGTATCAAAACCACCCACTGCGGACAGCGAAGACAAAACAGAGCACAAAGCCTTCACCCCGCAGGAGTCACACAAAAACGAGCGCTGCCGGGCAGACAGCATAGCTGATTTTTCCCTGAAATACGGTATTTCTTTGCGAGAGCGGGATGTTTTGTGTCTGATTCTGGAGGGGTGCGATACGTCTGCCATTTGCGATCAGCTGCATATTTCTGAAAACACGCTTAAAACCCACATCCGGCAAATACTGCGCAAGACGGAAACACGAAACAGAAACGCTCTGCTGGTACTCTTTTTCAATGAAGAAAATATGGAAAAAGAAGCAGAGACGCGCCTTGAGAGTTTTTAGCCCTCAGGCCATCGGGCGGCAGGAGCAGGCCGCCGGCATTATCCCTGCGGCGTACTGCCGTGGTGACAGGCGTGCTTGCCCTTACTGGCCCGACTGACCTTCGTGCTGCAAAAATGAAAAATGCACCTGCCCCGCTGCGTAACGGACATTCGTAATGTCTGGCCGTAACCGCCTGAACAGCTTGTATGCCTGAAGCGCCCTGTAGCCATACTGGCAGTGCAACAGCACAGCAGAATCCTGCGGAATATTTTTTACCAAATGCTGAAAAGCATATAGCGGCATGTTAACGGCGTTTGGAAGATGCCCATCTGAAAATTCTTTTTGACTGCGCACATCAATAATAATCAATTTTTCCGTTTTTAAAACATACTCGCGAGCCGCTTCTGGCGACAAGGCCACAGACTCGCCCGCACTTTTGCTCGTTGGCGCTGAAAACTTCCAATAAATATATGTTTCCGCACATGCAATAACAAGCAGAACTACAATAATTTTCAGTAGCCGCCTTGTCCCTTCAGCACCATGATACAAGGCAATGCCGACTTCTGCTGTTCTCATTGAAAAACCTCTCTCCAATGCCTTACCGCGCGGCATTCGTCAGTGCAACTCGCCATTTCCACTGATTTTTCAGGCCAATCCACAAAGACGATCACAGAGGGGCACGCCGCCAGGGTGCAAAGCCCGCCCGCCATCCACAACTGATGCTCGGAGGAGTGTTATACACTTCTTCCTTGCTCACGCGCAAAAGAATTCAGAACCCACATTCGTCTAGTGATCGGAGGAATTTTGTGCGCTGGCAAGGAAGAAGCACTTTTTTGTGAAGGGAGTGTACTCTAATGGTACTCGACCGGAACAAAAAAGTGCTACTGACGCAGCCAGCGCGCAAAAGAACCCGATCACTCAAGGCCGTACTTGCGGAGCTTGTTATGCAGGGTAGCCCTCGTAATTCCCAACTGCCGGGCCGCCTCGCTCTTGTTGTCGCCTGTCTGGCGCAGGGTTTCCTCAATGGCGCGGCGTTCCACGGCATCAAGGGGCAGGCCTGCCAGGGAGGCGTCCACCTCGGGCTGGCGCTCATCGGGCAGGGCAGGGCCAGTGACCACAGAGGGCAGTTCGCGTTCAGTGATGAGGTCGCCGTTGCAGAGTATCACGGCGCGCTCCACGGCGTTTTCCAGTTCGCGCACATTGCCGGGCCAGCCATAGCGCAGCATACAGGCCAGCGCCTGCGGCGAAAATCCGCGTACGCTTTTGCGGTTGCGGCTGGCGAAACGTTCCAGAAAATGCGCGGCGAGCACGGGGATATCCTCGGCGCGGTCGCGCAGGGGCGGCACTTCAATACAGATGACGTTGAGGCGAAAGTAGAGATCCTCGCGAAAACGCTTTTGGGCCACTTCTTCGCGCAGGTCGCGGTTGGTGGCCGCCAGTATGCGCACATCCACAGTTATGGCGGCATCGGCCCCCACGCGTTGCACCTCGCCCTGCTGCAAGGCGCGCAACAGCTTTGACTGAAGGGTAAGGGGCATCTCGCCGATTTCGTCCAGAAAAAGCGTGCCGCCGTTGGCTTGGGCAAAGCGCCCCTCGCGGCGGCGATCCGCGCCGGTGAACGAGCCCTTTTCGTGCCCGAACAGCTCGGATTCCAGCAGGTTTTCGGCCAGAGCCGCGCAGTTCACCGTTACCAGCGGTTTATCCGCTCTGGCGCTGGCGCAGTGCAGGGCGCGGGCCACCAGTTCCTTACCGGTGCCGGATTCGCCGGAAATAAGCACTGTGGCCTCGGTTGGGGCAACAGTGGCGATAATTTCCTGCATGGCGCGGATGGAGGCGCTGCGGCCAAGGATGCCGGGGCGTGAGGCGGCATCGCTGAGCTGACGGCGCAGCTCGCGGTTTTCCACGCTGAGGCGCGAATGCTCGATGGCTTTTTCAAGCGTATGCCTGAGAGCCTCAAAATCCAGCGGCTTGACCAGATAGTCGTATGCGCCGAGGCGCAGGGCCTCCACGGCTGTTTCCACTGAGGAGTAGGCCGTCATGAGCACCACGGGCAGAGCGGGATTATATTCAAGAATATTCTTGAGCGCGTGGATGCCGTCCATGCGCGCCATGCGCACGTCAGTCAGCACGGCGTCAAAGGATTTTTCGCGCACCAGAGGAACGGCCTCGTCGCCGTCCGTGGCTTCTTCCACTGCATAGCCCCAAGAACGCAACATGGTGCGCAGCATGCCGCGGTGGGCATCGTCATCGTCTACAACCAGAATGCAGTTGCTCACTGTATCCTCACTTTATGCTTGGCAAAATCTGAAATCCCGGGCCGCTGCCGCACAGGTTATTTTTTGCGGCTGTCCTGCGCCACCGCGCCTTCTGCCGCGCGGGGCAGCCAGATGCGGAACGTGGTTTCCCCACGGCGCGCAGTTTGCGCGGGGCGCGAGGTAACGCTGATTTCGCCGTCGTGTGCTTCCACAATCTTGTGCACCATGGCAAGCCCCAGCCCCGTGCCCTGCCCCTTGGTGGTATAGTAGGGGTCAAAAATATGCGGCAGCTGGCTGGCCTCAATGCCGGTGCCGTTATCGCGCACCATAAGGCACACGCGCCCCTTGCGCTCCACAATGGCAAGCGTGAGCTGCCCGCCTTCGGGCATGGCGTCCAGAGCATTGAGGCAGAGGTTCAACAGGGCCTGCCCCATGCGTTCTGGGTCGGCCAGGGCCAGCGGCACCCGCCGGGGCGAACGGCAGACAATCTTGACATTGCGTTTGTCCGCATCCTGATGGATGAGGCGCGTCACGTGATCCACCACAAGCTTGAGATCCGCCGGGTGCGGGCTCACATCGCTGGGACGCGAAAGCCCTATGAGATCCATAATTACGCGATTGAGTCGGTCAACCTCATGCACCATGACATTGGCGGCCTCGCGGTCTTCGCTGCCTTCGGGAAAGCGCTGGCCGAAGTAGGTGGCGTACCCCTTGATGGAGCTGAGAGGATTGCGGATTTCGTGCGCAACGCCTGCGGCCAGATTGCCCACAGCGGCCAGTTTTTCCTTGCGGCGCACTTCTTCTTCAAGCCGGCGCACCTTGCCCTCCGCCATGCGCTGACGCTGACGCGACTCCCGAGCCCGCTCGGCATAGTACAGGGCCACCAGGCAGGCCAGCCCCACCAGCAGGGTCACAGCGGCCAGCATGGCCACGTAGTCCCGATTCTGGCTGCGCGTTATTTCAAAGGGCGAAAGATCAAGACCGAGAAAAATCACCGGCAGCGGGAAACCCCTTGGCAGATCGCGTATACCCGGCGAAAATTGCCTGTACACGGCAAACACGCGCCGCCCCTCCATGCGCATGATGCCCCAGTGGGGCAACATGTCGGGGGCAAGATCGCGCATGGTGGCCTCATCGGCTTCGTGCGATCCCACCTGCAAAATTTCGCCAAGGCGGGCAGGGTTGCTGTGCGCCACAATGGTGCCGTCAGGCATGGTCACGGCCACAAAAACAATGCCGGGGCTTTCACCCATTTCTTCCAGCAGCACCTGAAGGCGAACGCCAGCCTCGCTGCGCATGCCCGAACGCAGAATGCTCTCAAAGGCAATAATCAGCGATGAACCCTTTTCCGCCAGCAGGCGGGCCATGGCGGCCTCGCTGCGGTCAATGGAAATAAGGGTCAGCAGCGTCACCATGAGAGCCAGTACAACGGCGGCCCCGCCCAGCAGCAGGCCGAGCGGCGTATGCGCGCCAACAGCAGCGGCCTGCGCTGTCCGCGCCTTGCCTGTGGAGCTTGCGGGGCTTGTGGGGTTTGCTGTTGCGCCCGGTTGCGCAGCTTCCTGCCCGTTTTTTTCAGCCGTGCTGTTTTCCACGTTCATACGGCACACTCTGTATTGCGCGCGGCACCGCCAGAGGCGCACCACGAGTAAAAAAATTTGCACGCTTTTTGCAATAAAATAATCATTCCTAGTGCCCACAAAGCCGGGAACCTTGCCACCCCGCTCAGTGATTGGTATGAGGGCGGGACGAGTTTATTCTTCAGAAGGTCTTTTATGATGAAACCCCTTCTTTCCATTTGTGTTCTGGCCAGTCTGTGCCTCCCCCAGCCAACGGCGGCGGATCAGACCGACTATGCGGAATATACACCTTCGCCGGGAAGCCCCGCAGCCAACCACGCCGCAGATATGCGGACATGGCTGCAACAGCTTTCGCCCGCGCAACGGGCCAAAGCCCAGGCCGTCATTGACGAATACTCCCCCAAGGTGAACGAACTGCGCAAAAGCATCATGCTGAAAAAAAACGAGCTTGCCCACCTGAGCTACAATCAGACCACCTCGCCGGAAACGCTGCCCCGTCTGGGGCATGAATTGCAGCAATTGCGAGATGAACTGCGCGCCCTTCTGCAACGAGCAGACCAGCGCATGGGTACTGAGGTAGGCGTTCCGCTTGGCAGCCCGCAAACGCGCGGGTGCAGCATGGAATATCCCGGTCTGTCCACTTCCGCCAGCAAATAACCGCGACAATCTGCTCGCAGCAACACGCGTCCGCCCTCAAGGCGGGCGCGTTTTTTATTCAGTTTTGCCCGACAGCCCCTGTAAGAAAATTATGCAGATGTACAAATTTTATACAGAGACAAGGCCCGAATGTATAAAAAACATACGCTTCTCTGCCCCGGGGCGCAACGGTAACGGGAAATATGACATTAACATATTAATTTTATTAATTAAAATTTAATTGGCACACGCATTGCTATATAGCAAGCAAACGTTGCAGGAACAACGAAACCATATACGAGAAAAAAGACTACGAGGTAGCCTTCCATGAAATCCAAAAACATCGCCATTGCAGCCATACTTGCAGCAACCCTGATGGGTGGTGCCATAACTGCCTACAGCCAGCCTGGCCCCGCAGGCGACATGCCCGAAGGCATGCGGGAAATGGGCGGCTGCATGGGTGAAATGCCCTGCCCCGGAATGCAGGGACACGGCATGATGGGGCGTGGGGCATACACCCCCGAACAACAGCAGAAGTATGACGCCATTGTGGACGAGTTCGTCAAACAGATGGAACCCGTAAAGGACCAGATGTTTATCAAGAGACAGGAGCTGCGCGCCCTGCAAAATGCCTCCAACCCCGATATTGCGGCTGTGCGCGCCACTGCCACCGAATTGCTGCAACTCAGAAAGCAGCTCGGTCAGATGCACGAAACAATGACCCAGCGCCTTGAAAAGGAAGTGGGCAAGCCTGCTGCGGCCCCCATGCCCAAAAAGGACGCTCCCGCTGCGGCGAAACATCAGCACGGCGCGGCCCAGTAACCACAAACTAACCGAATCTGCCGCTCCCAATTCGTCCGCCCAAGGCGGTTGACATATACAGGATCACTGAGAACAAATTTCCGTCCTGTCCCCTACCCCCAAGGGGGGCATTACGGAGCCTCCAAGAACCTCCTCCTTTGAACAGAACCTTATAACCATCAACACCCTCCCTCCCTTCTCGGCCGCCGGTTCCCCCCCGGCGGCCGCCTCCTTTTTCAGGGCTGACAACAAACGCACAGAACCCGCCGTGAGGCGGGTTCTGTGCGTTTGACCTGCGCGATGTCACTCTGGCCGCGCTTGAACTTTAGTAACTGAGCGTGGGGAAAAACCTTTTTACAAAAGGCGTCTCCCTGCAAAACATTTCGCTTCCAACCAGACCTAGATGAAAACAAGCTGCGGCGAGGTGTTATCCTCAAAAGATACCGTGCGCAGCCCCAGCGCCGCCCATCTGGCGCGCAGTTCTCCCTTTGCGCCCCAAAAGAAACCCTGGGCTGACCGGGGTAGCTGCAAATCAAACTGTGCGGCTGGTGTTGCCGCATTCTCGCCAAGGATATCCCTTACCGCCAGCAGCAAGGCACGCCCCTTGACCCTGCCGCCAAGTTCCCTGTCCACCGGCCCGGCAAGCACGGCACTCTCCAGCCCCGGCTCCGGGGCAAGACCCATACGGATCACGGGCACGTTGGCCCGTGCTGCCATGAGCCAGCCGTGAGCAAGGCTTTCAAGCGTATCCTCCAGCGGCCAGGGTTTGTAGCTCCCCTCGCGCCACATGGCGGCAAGGCCGGTGCCTTCAAGCACAAGGCAGGGATAAAACCGCAGCATCTGAGCGCCCGCAGCAAGGGCCGTTGGCACATCGTCCTTAAAAAAATGCGGACTATGCCCCGGCATGCCGGGCAAGAGCTGCACCACCAGTTTGAGACCCGCAGCCCGCACAAGGGCGCAGGCCATCTGGGCAGTGCCGCCGGTATAGCCACGGCGGGAGGCGGCAAGGGCACTGTCGGCAAAACTCTGCACGCCCAGTTCCACCACTCCGCAGCCTGCAGCGCGCAACCTTTCAAGTATCGCGGCATCCACCCTGTCCGGGCGGGTTGAACAGCGGAAGGAACGTATCCAGCCTTTTTCCTGCGCCTCACAGGCCAGATCAAGGCAGGCGGACAGATCTTCTTCAGGTAATGCGGTGAATGTGCCTCCATAAAATGCCAGTTCCGCCGCAGGTTGCCCGCTCTCATGGCGCAAGCGCAGATTCTCCCGTGCGGCAAGCAGCAGGCCCTCCACGCTTGCGGCGTGCGAACTTTCCGCCCTGTCCGGATTTTGGCAACCGCCAATACCGGTCTGCACATCCTGCGCACAAAAAACACAGCGCACAGGGCAACCCCTGAATGGCAAAAAAACCGGCACAACGGCCTGCCTCTGTGCCGCACTGCGCCGCAGCCATGCAAAGTCCAGCGCCACTGCGCGCCCTTTGCCCCCAATCTGCGGTGAGTGTTGCACACTATTCAGGTTCATATCCATATCAGCCCCACATATATGAGGTGCGGCGGCTTCACAGCAGGCCTGCTCACAATGAGATTGCCTATAAAGGGGCGAAGAAATGTCCATAAGGGTCACGGACAAAAACTTTTTTTTGGGGGGCATAGGGGGCTCGCTGACTGTGAAACGGTATGTAGAGCGCATTGGACGGGAAATAACATGCAGGCGATTTTTTTAAAAAAACCTTGCTCTGTCTGTAAGTTGCGTGTATTTTACACAAAAGTTCCGTTTGTGTGAAGCTGACAAACATTGCTGCGGGGCATTAGGAACACTGGGTTCCACTCAGCCATACCAGCGCACTGCGCCGGAGAGCACTATGAAAAAAACACTGACCAAAGCGGACATCGTGGAGGCCATCTACGAAGAAACGGACAAAAACCGCGTAGATGTCAAGAACGTGGTAGAAAAACTGCTGGAGATCATGAAGGTCGCCATCAAAAAAGACCGGGCCCTGCTTATCAGCGGCTTCGGCAAGTTTGAGTGTTATGACAAGGCCTCCCGCAAGGGCCGCAACCCCAAGACAGATGAAACCATCACCCTGCCGCCGCGCAAGGTTATGGTGTTTCGCCTCTCGCGCAAGCTTCGCGCAGAGCTGAACCCCTAGGCAAGCTCGGAGCCTCGGCAGCCTTGGCATGCCGGTGGGGGCGCGTGTGACGCGTTTCTTGTCGTGCGCGCTTTTTCTTTGCCATTTGGCCTACAAAAAAGTGCACAGCCCGGCACGGCAGACATGCATGCCGGGCTTGAGCAACCGCCTTGCCCTGCTGTGCGGAACGCAAGGCGGCACTGGGGATCAAAGCAGGGTGCCCGGCATTTCGGCGGCTCAGCCGCAGAGTGCGGAGCACCCCACACCGCAAACTCGGAAGAATCCAGGCTGACGCCAGCGCGGCGGGCATGTCCACGCCGTCCAACGGGAGTCGCACATGCTTTTCAACTCGTACACATTCCTTTTCGCCTTTCTACCCCTGCTGCTGGTATGCTGGCGGCTGGCCCAGGGCTACGGCCCCACGGGTCTTGCCCTGGTGCTGCTGGCTTTTTCCGTAGTATTTTACGGTTTGTGGGGTTTGCCCTTCCTTATACTGCTGGCTGTGATTCTGGGCATGAACTATGCCTTTGCCCTTGCCCTGGCGGCGCCGGAGCCAGAGCACAAACAGGATGCCGCCCCCGCTGAAAATGCGGAAGGCGATGTCGAAAAGGCCTGCCTGTGCGGTTCGCGCAAGCAGGCTGGCTGCCGGTTCCACCTGAGCCGCAAGAGCCTGCTGATCCTTGCCCTGGTGCTCAACCTGCTGCCCCTGCTGTGGTTCAAGTATTCCGCCTTTCTGGCCCAGAATCTTGGCGCGCTGCTGCATGCGCAGTGGCATTTCACCCCGCCCGGGCTGCCCTTGGGTATTTCTTTTTATACCTTCATCCAGATCGCCTGGCTTGTCAGCGTATACCGTGGGCAGGTAACGCCGCAGGGCTTTACGCGCCATGCGCTGTTCTCCGCATGTTTTCCCTATGTGATTTCCGGGCCAATAGTGCGCTATGAGCAGATAGGCCCGCAGTTTGACACCCTTGCCCCCACCAATGCAGAGAATCTGGCTCAGGGTTTCACGCTTTTCACCTTCGGCATGGTCAAAAAGGTTTTGCTGGCCGACAGTATTGCCATGTACGCCGACTCTGTCTTCAATGCGGCTGAAAAGGCCTTTCCGCTCAGCGGGGCCGAGGCATGGCTGGGTTCACTGTGCTATACCTTCCAGCTGTATTTCGACTTTTCGGGCTACACTGACATGGCCATTGGCCTTGCCCTCATGCTGGGCCTCAAGCTGCCGGAAAACTTTGATTCGCCCTACAAGTCCACAGGTATTGTGGACTTCTGGCGGCGCTGGCACATCACGCTCAGCTCGTGGCTGCGCGATTTTCTGTACATCCCCCTTGGCGGCAACCGCAAAGGGCGGCTCATGCAGTACCGCAACCTGTTTCTGACCATGCTGATCGGCGGCGCGTGGCACGGCGCTGGCTGGACCTTTATTGTCTGGGGCGCGCTGCACGGTTCCATGCTGGGCATCAACCACTTTTTCCGCGCCTGCATCAAGGGCAAAACGCTGGAACGCGTACTGGCCCTTGCGCCGCTGCGCATCTGCTCCATCCTGTTTACATTTTTCTGCATCAATCTGTGCTGGGTTGTGTTCCGCGCGCTGACAATTGAAGGCGCAGGCCGCATGTTCAAAGCCATGTTCACAGGGCCGTTTACGCGTGAAGCGGCGGGCCTGAGCGCAACAACCGACGGACTTACGGGCTTTGCCGCCATGGTGGCCCGTTGGCTGCCCAACAACTACATTCAGGGATGGGTTCCCTTTGCGCTGCTGCTGGTGAGCTTTCTGGTGGTCTGGGCGCTGCCCAACAGCCACGAGATTCTGCACGGCAGACGCGATGGCAGCCGCCCGCGCCTGAGCTGGCGGCCCACCGCCGCCTGGGCCACAGGGCTGGCCGTTATGGCCTTCCTGACCCTGATTCTGGTTTCGCGCAAGGCGACCTTCCTGTACTTCCAATTTTAACCACGCGTGAACGCCATGAACAACACAGAAACCGCCTTTTTGAAGCGTTATTTTCTCGTGCTGCTGGGTCTTGTCCTGGCGGGATGCCTGCTGGCCGTTCCCTATACCGCGTGGTGGCTGCACAGCAGCGGCGACGTGGCCGTGGAACGGGCCGTCACCGAACAGTCCAAGGGGAATTTTGCCGTGTTTGGTTCCGGCGTTTCCCAGGATTTTGTGGACTACAAACTGCAGCTTTATGCCAAGGTGAAGCCCGAAATTGCCGCCGTGGGTTCCTCGCGGGTCATGCAATTCCGGGGCGCATACTTCCGCAAGCCCTTCCTCAACGTGGGCGGCACGGCGGGCAATCTGCCCGTGCTGCGCTCCACCATCGACGCCATGCTGCGCATCCACAAGCCGGATGCCATCATCATCGGGCTGGACTTCTGGTGGTTCATGCCCCAGTGGAATGCCGATCCTTTCAAGGAAGAACCGCCCACCAGCGGATCGTACAACTACGGATTCGACAGCCTCAAAAAGCCGTGGACATGGCTGCTTGAAGGCAAGATTTCGTTCAAGGACTTTATTGCCCCCATGCTGCCGCAGTCCATGGGTGGATTCCGCAATGCCCGTTACGGCATCATGGCCCAGCAGTACAACGACGGTTTTGGCTCTGACGGCTCATGGTATTACACTGGTGAAAGCACCGGGCAAAAGCGGCCCTTTGACTACCAGTTCGAGGATACCCTCAAACAGGTACGCTACGGCACCAAGGCCTTTTTCCACGCCAAGCCGCTGGCTGACAGCCGCGACCCCGGCGGTATCAGCAGCGCCCATCTGGACGCTTTTGCAGAAATTTACTGCCGGCTCAAGGCCAGGGGCATTGCCACCTTTGTTTTCATTTCGCCCCTTTCTGTCCGTGTGCTTGACGCCATGCGCGAACGCGAGGCCGATTATCCGCACCTCTTCAAGCTGCGCGACGCCCTGCTTGCCCGTGGCATTGATGTTATGGAATTTACCGACCCGCGCACCTTTGCTTCTGGCGATTGCGAGTTCTTTGACGGCTTCCACGGCGGGGAAGTCACCTATGCGCGCATGCTGCGCGATATGGCCGACCGCTGGCCCGCCTTGCTGGCTTACGTGAATATGGATAGGATCAATGCCACCTTGCGCGACTGGCGCGGCTATGCCCTGGTGCCCGATGAGCGCCTCACAAGCCGCCCGGAAGTGGACTTTATGAATTTTAACTGCCCCAAACGTAAACCGTAAGGAACACCAGCATGTTTCTTCGATGGGGCGCGGTATACAGCCGCGCCCATCTTATTTCAGCCATCCGGGCCGTATTCGTATACAGTCTGTGCGTGTCCTTGGCTCTGTCGGGCGGCACGGCTTTTGCCGCGTCAGACTCCGTTTTTGTTCAGGGCACTGGCGCGCCCAATGCTTCTATGAGCGGAAGCAATACGCCCAGCCCCAACGGCATGGGAGGGCAACCCTTCGTGGGAGGTACTTCGCCCACGCTTTCGCAGCCGATGCCAGCGGCCCCAATACAGACGCCTACGGTTCAGGTGCCTACCGTGCAGACACCCACGGTGCAAACCCCAACCGTCGCAAGGCCATCCGTACCCACGCCGCAGCAGGTCAGTCCTCCGAGCGCACCGGGAGCGAATCCCCCCGCTCAGGCCCAGCAACCGCAGGCCCCAGCGGCACAGGGCGCATCTGCCCCAGCAGTTCCTGCCCAGCCTGCAAGCCCTACCCTCGAAGCGCCCAAAAAAACAGAAGCTCCGGTGAAGGAAAAGGGTTCAAAAAACCGCAGGGATAAAAAATCAAAAAAGGGCAAGAAGGAAGAAGCAGCCGAGCAGGATAAAGCCGCTCCCACAGTAGAAAGTGCGCCCACCAAGGCACCTGTGCCTGTTCCGCAAAGGACTTCGCCGCCCACACAGGCGGAAGAAGCCGCAACAGCCTACGCCAAGGGCGATTATGCCACAGCGGAGAGCATCTGGAGCAAACAGGCCGAAGCGGGCGATGGGCAGGCCATGAACAATCTTGGGGTACTCTACGACCTCGGGCAGGGGGTGGAGCCTGACCTGGGCCGCGCCCTGCACTGGTTTGCGGAGTCAGCCAAGACAGGGCACCCCTCGGGCATGAGCAACTACGGGCGCATGCTGGAACAGGGGCGCGGCATAGAACCCAACCCCGCGGAAGCAGCGCGCTGGTTTGATCTGGCTGCGCGGCAGGGTCAGCCCGAGGCCCAGTATAATCTGGGCATGCTCTATGAGCTGGGGCGTGGGGTGCAGCAGGATTTCACAGCGGCGGCGGCATGGTACAGCCGCGCTGCTGCGCAACAGCAAACCGAGGCTCTGTTCCGCCTTGGGCATTTCTATCGCATCGGTCAGGGCGTGACCAAGAACCCCTCGCGGGCGGTGCTGCTGCTCTATGCGGCTGCCATGAACGGCGATGCCAACGCCATGAAGGAACTGGAAGAGATGGCCCGAGCCGAACCTTCGCGCCCCGAGGCCGTTCTGTTTGGTCAGCGGCTCGACAATACCGACAGAAATTCCATGCGCGAGGCTTTGCGACAGTACGGGGCAACGGTTATTCGCGAGGATGACGCCTATATCTGCGATCTGTACGATGCGGCCAAGGTTGCCCCCGGCGCGCGCCAGATGGCGATCTGTTACGGCCCCGGAAACCCTGGCCCTCTGGGCTTTCTTGAGCTGGATTACACTGCGCCGAACAATACGGTGGAAGGCATGATACTCAAGATGGTTACTGACCGTTTTGGCAAGGCCTCCGCCGGGGAAGGCGATGACGCACACCTCTGGAATCTGGGTTCTGTGGTGGTTGCCACGCGCTATGAGCCTACGCGCGGGCAGTTGAGCCTCATGTACATGGTTCCCCGCGTGTACCACCTGACGCGCCAGCGTTAGCTGCATAGGGGGGCTTTGCGTAGCGCTATCTGTTGAGCGGCGACCATGCCCGGCAAAAGCGGATAAACGTGTCCATGCCCGCAGAGTGGTATTTTGACTCGTGCCAGCAAAGGGAAAACGTACGTGAAAACGTCTGCGTCAGCCGGATTATTGAAAAACGGCTGCTGAAGCCTGGCAGCTCTGCCATGAGCCGTGAAGCAAAGGTGATGCCCAACCCCTGTTCCACCATGCCCAGCACCGCCTCGGTGGAGCTGAGGCTCAGCGCCACCGTATAGGGCGCAATGAGCGCGCCAAGGGTGTGCGCAAAAAACGCTCTGGTGCCGGAATCCGGCTCCCGCAGAATCCAGCGCTGGCCTGCCAGTTCTTCCGGCGCATGGGCCTTGCCATCAGCCAGAGCATGCCCCTTGCACGCCACCACCGCCATTTCATCCTTCAGCCATTCTTCCGCCACCATGTCGGGCCGATGCTGCTCGCCCTCCAGCAGCACCACGTCCAGAACGTAGCCTTCCACCAGTTCAAGCAGTCGGTTGGTGTTGGCTATCTGCGCCTTGGGCAACCAGCCGTGGTCCTTTTCAAAATCGTGCATCAGTTGCGGCAACAGATAGTTGCCAATGGTCTTGCTGGCCCCAATGCTCAAAAAGCAGGCCCCGCCAGCCTGAAATGTCCGCTCGATGGCTTCGGCCCTTTGCAGCATTTCGTCCGCCAGCGGCCACAGGCGCGCCCCCTCATGATTCAACCGCAAATGCGGGTGCACCCGGTCAAACAGCCGCACGCCGAGGTGCCGCTCCAGTTCCTGCAAGGCCTGGGAAACCGCACCCTTGGTCAGAAACACAGCCTCTGCGGCTTGTGTGAGGTTCTGAAACCGCGCCACAGCCAGAAAAACCTGCAATTGCTTGAGTGTCATATCAGTATTTAATTTTTTTATATGCTACGTTAAATTCATTTCGATTTTCTTAATGCACGATCCGTGGCAAACACGCAAGCAGACCACAACCGAGGATAGCTCCATGTTGCTGAGTGTTCGCAATTTCTTTCGTGCTGTTCCCACGCCCCTTGCGGGGTTGGCCCTTGGCATTGCCAGCCTGGGCATCGGGCTTGAAAAAAGCCTGCCCCTCCACAACGTTGCGCAGGTGCTTGGCGCCCTGACATCCATGACGCTGATTCTGCTGCTGGCGGGCAAATTTGCCCTGAACCCAAGGCAGTTGCTCGAAGAACTGCGCCACCCCGTGCTTGGCAGCATCTTGCCCACCACATCAATGGCCCTGATGCTCCAATCCAAGAGCCTGAGCATTCTGGACGCGCAAGCGGCCCAGTGGCTCTGGCTGTTTGCCGTAGGCCTGCACCTCTGCCTTTTGCTGGCCTTTGTGGCCTTCAGGGCACGGCAGTTCAGCCTGCACCACATGCTGCCGAGCTGGTTTGTCCCTTTTGTGGGCATCAGCGTGGCGGCCATGACGGTTCCCGGCCCGGCATACTACCAGCTTGCCTATGTTCTGATGGTTTTTGGCATGGTCAATTACGCGGCCCTGCTGCCTGTCATGTTGTATCGGCTCATATTTTCCCGAGAAATTGAAGACGCATCCAAGCCAACCATAGCTGTGCTTGCCGCTCCTGCCAGCCTTTCTCTGGTGGCCTATCTGAGCCTTGAGCCAACCCCCTCCCTGCTCTTGTGCAGTCTTTTGCTCGGGGTGGCGGTGCTGATGACCAGCATCATCTATGTGGCCTTTTTCAAACTGCTGCGGTTGCCCTTCAGCCCCGGCTTTGCGGCCTACACATTCCCCATGGCGGTGGGGGCAACAGCGCTGTACAAAGTTTCCGAACTGCTGGCCGCGTACCCAGCAACGCTGGAGTACGCCCTGCAACTCAAAATGCTGGCAGTGCTGGAAATGATTATAGCAACCCTCGTTGTGGCCTATGTGTGCTGGCGCTACCTGATCTTTTACGTGCGGGCGTGGGATACGCTGCTGCGTGCGCAAAGGGCGGCGCACGCCTGACCTGCCGAATGGGGGAAAATACCCTTGCGCGCCGCACCCGGTAGAGCTAGCCTGCCAGAACTGCGTGACGATTTCTGCCGCCGCATGTAATTGCTCCACTCTACGCCGCCTCTGAGGCGGCCCGCGCAGCAGGTGATCTATGTTTGTTTTTGCCGCCATGCTTTTGTTGGGGATATTGCTGGGCTTTGTGGGCGCTGGCGGCGCCGGGGTTATGATCACCATGCTCAGCGTGGGCTTTGACATCCCCATGCAGGTTGCTCTTGGCACCTCGCTCGCGGCCATGGCTTTTACGTCCCTCTCCGGCTCTGTCAGCCACTTTCGCGAGGGCAACGTCAACCGCAGGCTGGGCTTGCTGCTGGGCGCGTTTGGCGCCGCCGGGGCTTTCTGTGGCGCGCACATTTCGTCCGGGCTTGCCTCCGCCACGCTCAAGCCGCTGACGGGCGTGGTGCTTATGTTCTCTGCTTTCCTCATATATCTGCGGGTTTTTCACCCGGCCAATCCGCTGTTCAGCTTTCGTTTCACCAGTATCCGAGGCGTGAAGTTCTGGCTGCTGACAGGCATGGTGGGCGTATTCAACGGACTGGTTTCCGGAGCCTGCGGCGTGGGGGCAACGCCCTTTATCCAGATGACCCTGCTGATTATCTTCAATGTGCCGCTCTATCAGACAGTTGGCACAACCATGTTGGTCATTTTGCCCATCGCGGCCTTTGGCAGTTTGGGTTTTCTCGCCGCCGGGCATCTGGATCTTGTGCTGTTCTTGCAAGTTCTGGTTGGTCAGGTCATTGGCGCGTATGTGGGCGCAAAGTTTACCCGCATGGCCCCGCAATTGCTGCTCAAAAGCTGCATGGTCGCGCTGCCGGGGCTGGGCGGTCTGATTCTGCTGCTTGCCCGCTAAAAAGCCCCCGGCGGTGTCCGACGGAGGCTCAATATCGCTGGCTGTCAGCGGCCCCCATGCACGGGGCGGATGTCTGACGTTAAACGACTATTTAACTAGATAAGACAGCATCTTGGCAACTATGGGCGAGAGCAAAACAATGGCATAGATGCGCACCAGATGGTACACCATCACCATGGGGGCTTCAGCCCCGGTGCCGCCAGAAAGTGCCACCACCGCATTGAATCCGCCAGGGCTGGTCGCCAGATACGCTCCGCCCACAGAAAGCCCGCCCCAACGCACGGCAATCCAGGTGCACAAAAGCCCCGCCATCAGAATAATGCCTGTTGAAAGCAGCATCATGGGCCAGGTGTCGCGCACGGCATCGAGCATGCCGGGATTATACATGTTGCCCACAAGCACGCCCACGCACCCGTAGACAATAAAGCGCACCCAATGCGCCATGTCGGGGGAGGTAATGGAACCGCAGCTTTTAAAAATCACCACGGCGATCATGGCCCCTGTCATGGCCCCGCCGGGCAGGTGAAAACGGTCAAAAACAAAACTTCCTGCAAGCCCTACGGCAAACAGCATTATTGTTGTACCCATATCGTGTCCTTCGCGTCGCGCAATGCGCGGCTGCCTACTGATCTGTAGCCGCACCTGCGCGGCGTCAGACCTGCTTACGCCCTTTTTTGTCACCTCTCAATGAGGCTTGTGCGCCGTATCCTGCCAAGTATGGAGCAACGTTTTGCGTCTGTTTTTCAGCTGAGGCACGAGTTGAGCCGTGGGTTTGACGTGCCGCGCCCCCGCCGCTAGTCTGCTGCAATGCCACGGCTTACCCACTGCATGCCATTTGGGTCAGATTTGCACCCTTTTGGCGGCACCTATGCGACACATAGCCACCCCACACAGGAAGCATCATGAATTTTGCAGCCAGCCCCTATGCGGAAACGGAATCCCAACGTTTTGACCCCATGACCACGCAGGGCATGGTCACCTCGCCGCACTACCTGGCCACACAGGCAGGCGTGGAAATTCTGCGTAAGGGCGGCACCGCCCTTGACGCCGCCGTGGCCGTGGCAGCAGTGCTGGCCGTTGTGTACCCGCAGATGTGCAGCATCGGCGGCGATAACTTCTGGCTGGCGCACGAGGCCGCAACTGGCGCGCTGCACGGCATCAACGCCTGTGGGCGCTCTGGCGAAAATGTCACGCGGGATTTCTTTGCGCAAAAGGGCCTTGTGTCCATTCCTCTGCGCGGGCCGCTGGCTGCCTGCACTGTGCCCGGTGTGGTTTCTGGTTGGGATGCCGCGCATACGCTCAGCCGCTCATGGGGCAGCCCTCTTGCCTTGGGCGACCTGCTGCAAGAGGCCATCAGCCTCGCGGCAGAAGGTTTTGCCGTAACGCCCTCCCTGGCCCACTGGCTGCATGAAGACTGCAAACCAGACACGACGGGCTATCGGCAATTGCAGCGGTTTCCCGGCTTTGCCAGCACGTTTTTACCCAATGGCACGCCCCCGCCAACTGGGGCGGTGCTGCGTCTGCCCGAGCTTGCCGTCACCCTTGACCTCATCGCCCGCAAAGGCGCGCGCGTATTTTATGAAGGCGAACTGGCCGAGCGCCTGACCCGCTGGCTTGCCAGCAACGGCGGTCTGCTCACAGCGCGGGATTTCGCCGCACATCAGGCAGAAACCGTCACACCCCTGCGTGTGCGCTACCGAGGCCTTGAGTGCTGCAACCTGCCGCCCAATACCCAGGGTCTGGCTTCGCTCTCCATACTCAACATCCTTGAGCATCTGGATATCCAAGGCATGGGAGAGGGCAGCGCCGCATACCTGCATACTATAGTTGAAGCCACCAAGCTGGCCTTTGCCGATCGCGATGCTCATGTGACTGATCCCGACTTTGCCGACATTCCTGTAGATTATCTGCTGTCTCCGGAGCATGGGCGCGAGCTTGCCCGTCGCATTGACCCTGCCCGCGCTCTCTGCCCTACCAACCCTCTGGAACCCAAGGGCGACACCTGCTGGTTCGGCGTGGTGGACGCTGAGGGGAACGCTGTTTCTGCCATTCAGAGCATTTTTCACGACTTTGGCTCGGGCCTTGTGGCGGGCGACACGGGCATCCTGCTGCAAAACCGAGGCAGTTTTTTTTCACTTGATCCCAGCCACGTTAACAGGCTCGAACCGCGCAAACGCACCATGCACACGCTCAACCCGCCCATGCTGCGCAAAAACGGCAAGCCCTGGCTGGTTTACGGCACCATGGGCGGCGAGGGGCAACCCCAGACGCAGGCGGCCATAGTCACCAGAATGGTAGATTTTGGCCTGAGTCCGCACGATGCTGTGGCCGCACCGCGCTGGCTGTATGGCCGGAGCTGGGGCCTGCCGATGAACAATCTTCGGCTTGAGGGCCGCTTCAGCCCCCAATTGGCCCAAGCACTCACCAAGCAGGGACATTCGGTGGAACGCATCGCTGACTTCAGCGACCTGATGGGCCATGCCGGAGCCATTCTTTGTAATCAGGATACCGGGGTGTTGTTTGGAGCAACTGATCCGCGCAGCGACGGGCTGGCTGCTGGTTATTGACCCAGGCAATCCAGGCAATCTTTTTCTGTGGCTTTTGCCGCTGAATCGTGCTTATATACCGCAGGTTTTTTTAGTCTGTCAGGGTGTTCTGCCATGTCTGACTCAACGCAGAAGCGGCGCAGAAAACGTAGCTGGCGGCAATGCTGCGAACAGGGGTTCATCAGGTTCCGGCAGCGGCGCGTTTCACAAGGCCTACCAGTTCGTAGAATATGATAACAATCCAAAATAATTTTATATTTTTTGATTTTCTAGGCACAACACCGACAATGCGGGCGCAACCCTCCCACAAAATCGACAAAAAAGTATTTTTTACTTTAAAAACAATTTCACCTTAATAAACAGATGGTTGCATATTTAAGCGATATAATTTCCTAGCCGCAAAGCAC
This sequence comes from Desulfovibrio faecalis, assembly GCF_053570625.1. Lineage (NCBI taxonomy): Bacteria > Pseudomonadati > Thermodesulfobacteriota > Desulfovibrionia > Desulfovibrionales > Desulfovibrionaceae > Desulfovibrio > Desulfovibrio faecalis. Next base: position 749,302 of record NZ_JBRBQR010000001.1, on the reverse strand, counting down.
ATACTCACGGTCAGAAGGCCCGCAGGACTGAAATGTCACCGGGCTGATAACTCAAAAAAAGATTTTTTAATTCAGCACATTACTATAATATCTCACAGAATAATCTAATGGCTCTCCCCGTCATGGTATCATATTTGACTTGCGATACCACATATGCGACAAGATTCATGCTCTGGTTATCGTTTTATTTTTTCACTGTTTTGTGGTGTTTACGCATAAAAAGTTACCAAAACGTATTTTTTGTGTAGCTAAATTTTACAAATTGTGTTCTTTTCCAGCAACTTAGCAAAACGGAATATTTTTTGCTTTGTTCAGCCTTACCGTATTTTTGGTACACCCCTGTAACTGCACATAAAACTCGGGAGGCCTTCATGAATTTGCTGAAAGTAGCGTCAGTTTGCGCCCTGTCTCTCTTTGTGGGGCAAGCGGCCATGGCCGCAGAAGCTCCGATCAAAATCGGGTTCCCCATCCCGCTTACTGGTGAAATCCCCAAGGTGGGCGAAGGCTCCAAGTATGCGGCTGAAATGCTGAAGGAAGAGATCAATGCCAAGGGCGGGCTGAAAGTGGGCGACAAGATGTACCCGCTTGAATTCATTTATGAAGACAATGAATCCAAACCCGAGTCTGCCGTTAACGTGACCCTCAAGCTCATTGAGCGCGACAAAGTCATGGCCATCGTTGGCCCCCAGTCTTCCCGCCAGGCCGTGCCTGCGGGCGCTGTTGCCAATGACGAGCAGGTGCCCATGATCACCCCCTGGTCCACCAACCCCGACGCCACCAAGGATCGCCCATGGGTCTTCCGTGGGGCCTTCCTTGACCCCTTCCAGGCTCCTGTGGCCGTGGACTTCACCACCAAGAAGTTCAACGCCAAAAAGGCCGCCGTTCTGTTTGAAGTATCCAACGACTACTCCAAGGGACTTGCCGACAACTTCAAGGAAGCCTTTGAAAAGACTCACGGCAAAGGTTCTGTGGTGGCCATGGAATCGCACGGTCCCAAAGACCAGGATTTCTCTGCCCAGCTGACCAAGATCATCGCGGCAAAACCCGACTTCATATTTGTGCCTGAAAACTACAGCTTTGCGGCCCTTATTGTGCCTCAAGCCCGTGACCTCGGCTACAAGGGGCCCTTCATGGGTTCCGATGCATGGGGTTCCGCCGAGCTTTTCAACCTTTGCGGCAAAGACTGTGTGGATCAGTTCTTCTCCACCCACTACACCGCCGAGGGCGCGACTGGCAAAACCAAGGAATTCATCGACAAGTACAAGGCCAAGTACGGCTATGTGCCTGACGACGTTGCCGCTCTGACCTGGGACTCCATCAATATCGTGCTTCAGGCCATCCAGAAGGCTGGCAAGATTGATCCCGACCTCAAGAAAGAACGCAAGATCATTCGCGACAACATGGCTGGCATGGCCAACTTTGACGGCATCACCGGCAGCATGAAGTTTGACGAAAACCGCGACCCCATCAAGTGCGCGGTTATCGTGCGCGTGACGGAAACCGGCGCGTTCGCCTTTGTGGAATCTGTCTGCCCCAAATAGCAGACATCAGCAGGTAATTGGCTCTGCCGCGCGGCCCAACCACAGGGGGCCGCGCGGCGGCAAAACAGCCGCTGCGGATAAAATCTGCGCACAGATCAGATCGATATTTTTTTGCCTTTGACTGAACCCCATTACGAATCAGAAATGGTTTTTTGCGTTTTTGGGGATTAAAAGTATGCAGAGCTGAGGCTTGCCTTGCACCGCTGCCGTAAGCCCCCTTGGAGCAAAGTGTTTTTTGCTTGAACGGGCGGTTCAGGGGGCACATACGCGCACTGCCGCTCAGCATTCGGGTTTTGACCAAGAATTAACAAAACTGCGCCACAGGATTTGCACACTGTAACCGTCAGCATTTTTGGGTAGCCTATGGACTTTCTGCTGCAACAGACCCTCAACGCCTTGCAATGGGGCAGCTTTTACGCCCTCATCGCCTTGGGCTACACCTTGGTTTACGGGGTGCTGCGCCTCATCAACTTCGCCCACGGCGATATTTTTATGGTTGGGGCCTACATTTCCTTTTTTGTGGCCACGTATCTGGTTTCTTCCGATGGCCTAGCCCTTTCAAAGCCAATGACGCTGTGGCTGACCATTGTTCTGACAATGGGCCTCACAGCCCTTGTGGGCGTTACGCTTGAGCGCATTGCCTATCGGCCCCTGCGCCGCAAGGGCGCGCACAGGCTCTATGTGGTCATAACCGCACTGATGTGCGGCCTTATTCTTGAAAACGGCAACCTTGCTCTGCTTGGGGCAACCAAGCGCAAGCTGCCCGAGCTTATCGACAAAACCGTGTACTCCATCGGGCCGCTGGTCATCACAAACCTGAAAGTATGGGTTATTGTGGCTGCGGTGCTGGTATTCCTGTTCTTGCAGACCATTGTCACGCGCACCAAGGTGGGAATGGCCATGCGCGCGGTTTCCTGGGACCGCTTTGCCCTGCCGCTCATGGGAATACCGCTCGACAGCGTCATTGTGGTCACCTTTGTGCTTGGCTCGGGCATTGCCGGGCTTGGCGGCATGCTCTTTGCCATGTGCTACCCCAACCTCGAGCCTTACATGGGCGCCATGATCGGCTGGAAGGCCTTTATCGCGGCGGTTGTGGGCGGCATTGGCGACATACGCGGCGCATTTGTGGGCGGCTTTATGCTGGCATTTGTAGAAATCATGGTGGTGGCCTTCTTGCCGTCCACCTACATGGATCTGTTTTCCTTCACCATCCTGCTGCTCATCCTGTGGGTGCGGCCCACGGGCATTTTCGGCATGCCGCAAACGACCAAAATCTAGCCGGAGTGTCTGAATGCTGCCTCTTTTTGTACAAACGGTTCTTGCGATTCTGGGCGTGCTCTGCTTCGGCTATGCCATCAAACGGGCTGTCAAACAGAGGAAGATAGACTGTCTTCTGTTCCTGATCGGCGGGCTGGTGCTTGTTTTTGCCGAATATTTTTCGTGGATTGACGGCTACTGGCTTTCGGTCATCAAGTTCATGGGCCTCAACGTTATTTTTGCCACCAGCCTGAACCTTGTGAACGGCTACATGGGCGAATTTTCCTGTGGTCACGCGGGTTTTATGTGCGTGGGGGCCTATGTGGGCGGGCTTATCTCCATCATTCTGTTCACCAAGAACAAAATGTTGGGCGCACCCCTGCTGCCGCCGGAACTCGCGCCCCTGCTCTTTCCCCTGGTGCTTGCCGCTGCAGGCGGCGTGGCGGCCCTCTTTGGCCTGCTGGTGGCCCTGCCTTCGTTCAAAACCCGTGACGACTATCTGGCAATCATCACCATTGCCGCCAACTACATCATCATTTCGCTCATCATCAATATTGACTTTGTGGGCGGCCCGCGCGGCCTTACGGGCATGCGCGGCGTGGTGCGCGCCATGGAGAACGTGGCCGACATCCCCTGGATGATGATCTGGATGCTGCTTGGCGTTATGATCACCACCATGATGCTGTACCGTCTGGTAAACAGTACCCTTGGCAAGGGCATACCTGCGGTGTGCCAGAACGAAGTTGCCGCAGAAATCATGAGCGTCAACACCAAGCGGGTGAAGCTCGTGGCCTTTATGGTCTCGGCGGGCATTGCCGGTGTGGCGGGCGCGCTTTATGCGCACATGTTCAGCTCCATCTACGCCAACAGCTTTGGTATCATGAAGTCCACCGAGGCCATGGTCATGGTGTACCTGGGCGGCATGGGTTCACTTTCCGGCTCGGTGCTCGCCGCCGTGATGTTTACTCTGCTGATCGAGCTTTTGCGCTTCGCCCTGCCCGCCATGAGCGACCTGGCCCACATGCTGCCCTTTGTGCCCAATTCGTTCAACATCAGCCAGGAATGGAAGTGGGTCATCATCCCGCTGATTCTCATTCTGCTCATGCAGTTCAGGCCCGAGGGCCTCTTGGGCAACAGGGAACTGACCGATGTGTTCCCCAAACTGAAACGGCTGGTAAGCTTCGGCAAGCGCGACTAAAGCAATTCCGGCCCCAGGGCGGCGCGTCCTGAAAGCGCCATTGATACAGATACAACCAGAACGAGTGGGGGCTGACCTTGGCACTGCTTGAAATGAAAGAAGTCACGCAACGCTTCGGCGGGCTGATTGCGTTAACGGATTTTTCCATCGCCGTGGAAGACCACTCCCTTGTGGGCCTTATCGGCCCCAACGGCGCGGGCAAAACAACGGTGTTCAATCTGGCATCCGGCTTTTATCACGCCACTGAGGGGCAGATTGTCTTTAACGGTCATACATACGATACACGCCTTGAGCCGCATCAGGTGACGGCCATGGGCATGGCCCGCACCTTTCAGAACATCCGCCTGTGGAACGACATGACAGTGCTCGACAACATCTGCGTGTCGCAATACCACAGGCTGGGATACGGGCTGCTTGACGCCTGGCTCTGCAACGAGCGCTACAGCCGCGAGGAAAAACGCGTGCGGCAAAAGGCCTCTAAGATTCTTGAAATCATGGAGCTGGCAGATGTTGCCAATGAATTTCCCAAAAACCTCCCCTACGGCCTGCAACGCCGGGTGGAGCTGGCCCGCGCCCTTTCCACAGACCCCAAGCTGCTGCTGCTTGATGAACCCGCCGCTGGCCTGAACTCCTCGGACGTGGACGGCCTCATCAAGCACATCCGCTGGATATTTGACGAATTCAAAATCGCCATCTGGATGATCGAGCATCAGATGAAGGTTGTCATGTCGCTGTGTCAGCACATTACCGTGGTGGAATTTGGCAAGACCATTGCCAAAGGCACGCCGCAGGAAATTCAGTCCAACCCCGATGTCATCAAGGCCTACTTGGGCGACGAGAACGTGTGATGCTACTGGAAGTTGAAAATCTCTACGCCGGCTATGGCAAGATTGAAGCCCTTCACGGCATTTCATTTCACGTGAACAAGGGCGAAATAGTCACCCTCATCGGGGCCAACGGCGCTGGCAAATCTACCACGCTCAAGGCCGTCATGCGCCTCACGCCGCCGGAATCGCCCACTGTTATCAGCGGCGACATCCGCTTTAACGGCGAATCCATCCTGAAAACAGAGCCGCACCATGTGGTGGCCCGCCTCAAGATGGATCTTGTGCCCGAAGGACGCCACATTTTCGGCAACCTCACGGTGAACGAAAACCTCAAGCTGGCTACCTGGACACGCAAGGACAACAATATCCAGCGGGATGTGGACAAGGTTTTTGAGCTTTTTCCGCGCCTTAAGGAACGCATGCACCAGCGCAGCGACACGCTCTCTGGCGGCGAACAGCAAATGCTGGCCGTGGGCCGCGCGCTCATGACCAACTGCTCGGTGCTCTTGCTGGATGAACCCTCCATGGGGCTTTCGCCCCTGCTGATGTACGACATGTTCCGTACCTTCAAGCAGCTCAACAGCGAAGGTCTGACCGTTGTGGTTGTGGAGCAGAACGCCCGCCTGGCGCTCCAGGTGGCGGATCGCGGCTACGTGCTCGACACAGGCAGCATCGTGGCAGAAGGTTCCGCCGCCCATCTGGCCGACACGCCGGAAATCAAGGCAGCCTATCTGGGCGCATAAGCCTGCTCTAGCATAACTATCAGCAATGACAAAGCCCCCGTTGAAAAACGGGGGCTTTGTGTTTTGCCGTGGCAGTACGAAAGCTATCTGGCAGCGGCAACCATTGCAGCGCCTATGCGGCGTGCCTGCTCCAGATCTTGCGGAAAATGCGCGTCGCGATAAGCGGCTTTTTCCGGCTCGGAGAACCGTTCGCACTTGTACTTGCTGTAGTCGTCAAACTGGTAGGTATTGGGCACATGCTGCACCTGCGGCTCCCCAAAAAGGCGGCCCACAAAGGTTTCCATGCCCTTGAGGTTCTGGCGGTAGCCGTACTGCTCCATTTCTTCGCTGCTCACGTTCATGGGGTAGATAAAGGCCGTGGGCATGCGCTTGGGCGCAAGCGAACTGTAGTCTTTGTCATACACGAAAAAGGGAAACATCAGGCGCTCAAGGAAGCTGCGCATCATACCAGTGACATTGCCAAAATAGATGGGGCTGCCAAAGATAAGCCCGTCCGCCTGCGAGAGCTTTTCCAGCACCGGGGCCAGATCATCCTTGACTGCGCAATGCCCATAGCTCTTGCCGCCAACCCTTTTACACGAAAAACAGCTTACGCAACCCTTGTAGCTGAGATCATACAGGTGGATCATCTCTGTTTCCACAGTTTCGCTACAGGGTGCGGCTGCGGCTCCATCCAGAGCTGCCTGAAGCAACTTTACGGTATTGAACTTCTTTCTCGGGCCACCGTTTATGGCGTAAATTTTCATTATATCCTCCTGTGGGAATAGGTTGATGGCAAGGGACTTCTTGACCACCATGTATACCTGCTCTAAAACTATTTTCGCAAGTACGCATTTTTTTCTTCCCTACTTTTAGCGAGCATACCATGACAAAATCTCCTTCACGCGCCGCCAGCGGCCTGTATGATGACAAGACTGAATGCCCCATCCTGCACGTTTTCAGGTGCATTGGCGGTAAGTGGAAGCTGCCCGTTCTGTGGCATCTGTCCGAAAAAGATACCATGCGCTACAACGAACTGAAACGCAGTGTACGGGGGGTCACCAATATGATGCTCACCAAATGCCTGCGCGAGCTGGAAGATTTTGGCCTTGTGCATCGCAGGCAGTACAACGAAATACCGCCAAAGGTGGAATATTCGCTCACAGAGCGCGGCAAAAAACTGCTCCCGGCGCTGGAGGCGCTTTACGCCTGGGGCCGGGAGCATCTGGATTTTGAAAAAAATGCGGAAAAGCTAGAAGCAGAAGATTGCGGCTGTCAGCCCCGCGCCTGCCCGGATAGTTTGGTAGACGTTTCGACGGATACTTCCAAGGGCGGCTCGGCTGCCTGAGCACATCCGGCCCCGCTACGGCAGTTTTCCACCACAATGCCGGTGATAATCAGCGCGCCACCAAGCAGGGTCGCCAGGGTCATCTGTTCACCCAGCAGGGCCGCGCCAAACAGCACCGCCGCCAGGGGATTGAGCGCAATGAATACGCCAGCGCGTGCCACGCCAATTTTCTGGATGCCGTCATAGTACCATATATAGGCCACGGCGGAGCCAACTATGCCCAGATAGAGCAGACTGAGCATCTCGCCGCTGCTGAACAGCGCCACAGCGGCAAAATCCAGTGCGCCTGTGCAGGCGGTATAGGCCGCCAGCATGAGGGTTCCGGCATAGATGGAGTACGTTACTGTGTGCAGCGGCCCAAGCTGCCGCACCACTGATTTGCAAAACACGCTGTAGGCGCTCCAGCTCAGCACGCAACCGCCTATAAGCGCCTCGCCCAGCCAGCCGCTGCCGCCAGCCCCTGCCCGCTGGGGATCGCCGCCGCCGACCACCAGAGCCACACCGCCGAAACACAGGGCAATGCCAAGCATTTTCAGCGCGCTCACGCGTTCACGGTAAAAAAGGTAGGCGATAAGGGCCATGACCGCCGGGTTCAGCGCCACAATCAGCGCCGCGCGCGAAGCGCTGATGTGCTGCAAGCCGCTGAAGAAGAAAAAACTGTACGAAAATATGCCGCAAAATCCCAGCAGGGTCACTACCAAGGCCTGCCCCACCGTCACGCGGCGAAAACCCTTGCCGGAAACCACAAGGAACAGACTCAGCGCCGCCGAGGCCAGCAAAAAACGCAGGCTGGCCGAAAACATGGGCGCAACGCCAGCCAGGCTCCTGCCCGCAATGAAAGTCCCGCCCCAGGCCACGGCCACAAGGGCCAGCCGCACGTATACGGCGGCGTCCCCCGCGCGTTCTTTTGCAACACTCATTTAATCCCTGACTTTGCTGAAATTCTGCGGTCAAAAGCTGTTCACAGATTGCACCCATTGCACCCGCGAGCCAATATGCATACACTTACGAGCATGTTTATTCATAGAGAAATGAGCAATAACTCATGGTAAATCGCAATGACGCTGACCCAGCTTGAAATATTTTCCACCGTGGCCGCGCGCCGTGGCTTCACTGCCGCCGCCCTGCAACTGGGCATTTCGCAATCGGGCGTATCCCACGCCATTGAAGCGCTTGAGCAGGAGTTTGGCGTGGCCCTGCTGCGGCGCGGCAAAAATCTGGAACTTACAGATGTGGGCGCTCGCCTGCTGCGTCAGGCTCAGGCCATGCTTGGGTTGGCGGAATCCATGCGGCAGGAGGCCTCGGACGCACGCGGCATGAAGCGCGGCACGTTGCGCATCGGTTCTTTTGGCCCCACAGCTTCGCTGCGTCTGCTGCCACCGGTGCTTGAAAAATACCGCGCGGTTTACCCCGGCATTGAAATCCATGTGGATGAAGGCCCTGACGGCGAGGTGGCCCAATGGCTCACAGACCACCGGGTGGACATTGGTTTTGTGACTCTGCCGGATGAACGGTTTGACACCTTCCCCCTCATGGAAGACCAGCTGGTGGCCCTGCTGCCGCTGGCGCACCCGCTGGTGAAAAAAAACGCCGTCACCCTTGAGGAACTCTGCGCCAGCCCCTTTGCCATGACCAGAGCCGGATCTGAAGACATTATCGGAGGTCTGTTCCGCGCGTTGCGCCTGCACCCCACTATCCGTTGGCGCTCGTTGCAGCTTGTGAGCACCATTGCCGCTGTGGCGCGGGGCGAGGCCGTGAGCATTGTGGCGGAATCCGCCCTGCCGTCAGATAAAGCACCGGGCTACGTCAAAAAGCCTCTCCGTCCTGCGGCCCGGCGTCAGGTAGCCCTGGCAGTGCCGGACGCGCGCCGCATGTCGCCCGCTGCGCGGGAGTTTATCCGCATGGCGCAGGAGGTTTTTCCGCATCCCGCGCAATCAGGCGCAAGGCCGACAAAACGATAAAATTGCCTGTTCCCCGGCAAAAGGTATAGACTGCTTCAAACGCACGGCTTCGCACAACAGAGGGGGTTCACCATGCATGTTCTCATTCTGGGCGGCACAGGCTTTGTGGGGCGATACATGGCAACGGCACTCATGCGCCAGGGCCTCACCGTAAGCGTGGTTTCACGCAGGGCGGGCAAGGACGGCAACGGCCCGAGACGCGTGGTTTGGAACGGCTGGGATGGAGCGGCCCTGGCCGGATTGCTGGACGGCGTGGACGCCATCATCAATCTACAAGGCGAGAATATCGGGGGAGGCCGCTGGACGCCGGAGCGCAAGCAGGCCATTGTGAACAGCCGGGTAGAAACCGGGCAAGCCTTGTGCGTTGCCCTGCGCCTGCGCAAGGAACAATCCCACCACGCGCCTGCGACCCTCTTGCAGGCTTCGGCCAGCGGATACTATGGCCTTTGGCAAAACAACGCGCCGGCCTGCGATGAAGGTGCCCCCTCCGGCACGGGATTTCTGGCCGAAACATGCCGCCAGTGGGAGCAAAGCACCGTGCCCGTTGAAGCATTGGGCATCCGCCGTTGCGTAATGCGCTTTGCCCCGGTGCTGGGCAAAAAGGCGGATGGAACCCCCGGCGGATTTCTGGAGCGCATGCTGCCGCCCTTCCGCATGTTCGTGGGTGGGCCGCTGGGCTCAGGCAAACAACCCTTCTGCTGGACACACCTTGAAGACGTAGCCGGAGCCGCCATCCTGCTGCTGCAAAGGCCCGACCTTGCGGGCACGTTCAACATCTGCGCGCCGCGCACCCCCAGCATGAGCGAATTTACCCACGCCCTTGGCAAGGCCTGCGGCAGGCCCTCGTGGCTGCCCGTGCCCGCACCGATACTGCGCCTGATGCTGGGGCAGATGGCTGATGAACTGCTGCTCGCAGGGCAAAACCCTGTTCCGGCGCGGCTACAGGCTGCTGGCTACGCCTTTCGCCAGCCAGATCTGGGTTCAGCCCTGCGGAGCGTGCTTATATAGAGCAGCTAGCACATTCTTCGTAAACAGCGATCGGGCAGTTTCACTGGCAATCTGCGTCTAGAAAGCCACCTGTTTTTGCGCGTTCCAGAGCGTTCGGTAGCCGAAATAGAGCGAACAGAAACAGCACAGGCACACGCAGGCGCAAATAGCCACCATGATGGTTATCTGGTACAGGATGGCAGTGGTGGGTGCGGTGCCGGAAAGTATCTGGCCTGTCATCATGCCGGGCAACACCACGATACCCATGCCCAGCATGGAGTTGAGCGTGGGCACGAGGGCGGTTTCCAACGCCTGGCACACAAAGGGAAAGAGCACCTTCTCCGGTGTGGCCCCTATGTTCAGCAGCGCCTCCACACGCGCCCGCTGCCCCTCAAGGCCGTTCCAGAAGGACTTGAGGCCCAGCGAAACACCCGTAAGCGCATTGCCCATGAGCATGCCGCTGATGGGGATGAGGTATTGCGGATCAAACACGCTTTGCCCCACAATACAGGTTACGAAAAATACGATGATTCCCAGACCGCAACTGGCAATGGAAACAGACACTATTACCCTAAAGCGCGGGTTGAGCCTTTTGTTGCGCGAAAGCACCAGATAGATGGTAAAAAATACCAGTATGAGCAGATAGCCCATGGTGAGCAGCGGGTGCGGATGTTCGAAAAGAAAAGTCAGCGCGTAGCCTGCGGCAATGAGCTGCAGGGTCATGCGCGCGCTTGCCAGCACCAGCAGTTTTGCCTGGTTGATGCGGCATTTTTTCATAACCGCCAGCACCACCAGCAAGAGCACATAGACGAGCAAAAACGAGCCTAACTGAATCTGGGCAACGCCGTTCATGGTTATTCTGCCTCTGCCCGAAGGCTGATGATGTCTTCCGCATGCCGTTCTGTCAGGGCGGGATCATGGCTCACGGCTACCACGGTCATGCCGCGCTCGCGACAAAAGGCCAGCACCTGCGCCATAAAGCGCTCTGCCGTTTCCTGATCCAGAGCCGAGGTGGGTTCATCCAGCATCAGCACCTTGGGCAGAAATGAAAGGCAGATTGCCAGAAACACACGCTGGCGTTCGCCGCCGGAAAGATGCACGCAGGGCGCATCCAGCGGGAAATTGGCGCAACACAGGCGCAGGAATTTCAGTTTGTCTTCCGCCGCAAGGTTGGCGGATTCCCTGGCTTCGCAAAAGGCGTCAAAATTCTCGCCCACTGTGCCTTCAAAAAGAAATACGGATTGCCCTGCCAGCAAAACCTCGCGCCTCAGGGCAATACTGTCGATGTCGGCCATGTCCTGCCCCTGGTACAGCACAGCGCCTGCCGTAGGGGCCAGCATTTTGTTGAACAGCCGCAGCAGCGTACTTTTGCCGCAGCCGCTGGGGCCGCTGATAAATGTGGCCTTGCCCTCTTCTATGTCCAGATCCTTGTAGGATATCTGGCCGTAGGCAAGACCGCGTGTCTGTATACAGGACATGGTTTCTCCTGATGCTGACGTGGTGCAGGACTATTCCGGCGTAGGCCATCCTACAGAGGAGCGCGGCAAGGTCAACAGCCTGTAAACGGTTTGTGCCGCGCAGCAGATTTTTTTTGCATCTGCGCCAGAATCATCATCCCTTGCGCGGGGCGGCTTCTGGGCGGTTTTTTTCAATCAGGCCGCCGTCTGCCGCAATCTGGGGCTGATGGGGCATTGTGCATTGGCGTGTATGAGGCTATGGTACGCTACCAAGTAATTTTTTATGTACAGGAACAGCATGTCCCCATCGTTCGAAGATTTTCATTTGTCCCCGGAATTATTGCAGGCCGTCAAGGATATGGGTTTTGAAGAACCCTCTCCTATTCAGGTGCTCGCCGTACCCTTCCTGCTGACTGGCCGCGACGCGGTAGGTCAGGCCCAGACCGGCACCGGCAAAACAGCCGCCTTTGGTATGCCCATTCTGGAAAAGCTCACCCCCACAAGGGCGGTGCAGTCGCTGGTACTTTGCCCCACGCGCGAGCTTGCCATTCAGGTAGCCGAAGAACTCAGCAAACTGGCCGCCCGCATGCGCGGCGTTGCCATTTTGCCCATATACGGCGGTCAGGCCATTGAACGCCAGCTCCGCGCTCTTGAACGCGGCGTGCAGGTGGTGGTAGGCACCCCTGGTCGCGTTATGGACCACCTCCAGCGCGGCACCCTCCGCCTGGGCGGCGCAACCACCATTGTGCTTGATGAAGCCGACGAAATGCTCGATATGGGCTTTCGCGAAGATATAGAAGCCATTCTGGAGCGGGTGCCCGCTGAATGCCAGCGCGTACTCTTCTCGGCCACCATGCCCCCGGCCATTTTGCAGTTGAGCAAACGCTTTCTGCGTGAGCCGGAAATGCTGGCCATTGCCCAGAAAACCCTGACAGTGCCCGCCATTGAGCAGGTTTACTACGAAGTGCGCCCCCATCAGAAGATGGACGCGCTGTGCCGTGTGCTGGACGCCCAGGGATTCCGCAAGGCCCTTGTGTTCTGCTCCACCAAGCGCAGCGTGGACGAAGTGACGGCCCACCTGCAACAGCGCGGCTATCAGAGCGATGGCCTGCACGGCGACCTTGCCCAGTCGCAGCGCGACAGGGTCATGCAGCGTTTTCGCGGTGAGGGGTTGGACATTCTGATCGCCACGGACGTTGCCGCGCGCGGTATTGACGTGGACGATGTGGATGCCGTGGTCAACTACGATATCCCCCATGACGCAGAGCGCTACGTGCACCGCATTGGCCGCACCGGGCGTGCTGGCCGCGTGGGCAAGGCCTTTACCTTTGTGACCCTGCGCGAGCAGCACAAGCTGCGCGATATTATCCGGCATACCAAGGCCCGCATTCAGCAGGAACGCCTGCCCTCCCTGCGCGACGTTGCCAACATCCGCACCTCGCGACTGCTGGACGAAGTGCGCGCCACGCTGACCGCCGGTGCGCTGGAAAGCTGCATGCAGATGGTGGAAGACTTTTTGTCCGAACAGTTTGCCGATGATGTCATCACCAGCCGAGATGTGGCCGCAGCCCTGCTCAAGCTGCTGATGCAGCGCGATTTTGGCGATGCCACCAACGTGCCCGAAGAAGACCCTCTGGCCGAAGCGCCGCGCCGCTTTGGCCGCGACGGTCGCGATGGCCGTGACGGATTCCGTCAGGGCGACCGCGATGGCGCGCGCCCGCGCCGTAACGATGCGCCCATGACACGCCTGCACATCAGCGTGGGCCATGCCCACAAGGTTTCGCCCGGCGAAATGGTGGGCGCTATCACTGGCGAATGCGGCATTGCTGGCCGCAGCATCGGCGCCATCAGCATTCAGAAGCATTTCAGCCTTGTTGAAGTGCAGAGCGAATTTGCCGATGACGTGCTGGCCGTTCTTAACCGGGGCGTGTTCATTGCCGGTACGCGCGTGACCGCCAAGCTCGACACTGGCGGCGGCTCGTTCCAGCGCAAGAGTTTTGGCCCCGGCCCCCGCGCGCCGCGTGGCCCCCGGCCCGGGTACCCTGCCCGCAATCAACGCGATGGCGGCGGTAACGGTGGTGGTGGCGGTAAGCGGTTTACGCACCCCGACAAATGGGGCAGAAAACCGCGCGGCGCTGAAGACGACAGGGATTAATCTTTGTTGCCAGCACAACGGCCCGTTGACTCCTGGAGTCAACGGGCCGTTTTATTTTCATCTACGTGCCGCTCTAACTGTTTGCATGAGGAACGAGAGCAGGCCCATTGCAGCGGCCACGCATCCGCCCCATTTGGACCACACAGGCCTGCACGGGCGGCTCCTTCCCAATCCTTGGGTAACGCCCCCATCTCAGATGCGCTTATCCCTTTCTATGTCCAAAAGAAAAAGGGCTTACGGAGATTATCCATAAGCCCTTGAAATATATGGTGGGTCGTGCGGGGATCGAACCTGCGACTCTCTGCTTAAAAGACTAAGTGCCATATTGTATATGGATTTTCATCTTTTGATATATTCTTTTAAAAACAGCTAGATATACATGTTAAAGGTTGTTTGACTTTACACCTATTGCTCACTATTTTTATGATCTGTGTGGGGAATGGTGTGGGGAAGAAATGAGGCTCTCTGCTTTTTGCTGTACTTGAGGTGATCCTATATGGCAACACAAAAACGCACAAAATCTAAAAAATATCCAGGTGTTTACTTTCGCGATGACGATAGCGGCAAAGAGAGAACATATTACATCCGTTATCGAATTGGCGGCAGAGAGGCGAAGCAGATTGAAGAACCTGTGGGGAAGGCCTCTGTTGGAATGACTGAGGCCAAAGCCAATCAAGTACGCATAGACAGGATGCGTGGTAAAGAATTGTCCAATACTGAGAAACGGCGTTGCCTAGAAGAGAAAAAAAAACTTTTACAATCCCGAGCAACTCTTGCCAAACTTTGGGAGCATTATGCTGCAATAAATGCTGGTAAAGCCATCCTGAAAACAGACGCGTGCCTATTCAAATATTTTCCTCACCTGCACGAAAAGACAACCGAGGAACTGACCACCAAGGACATTGATGATCTTCGTAATCAGCTGTCAGTACTCACCAAGCCGCGCAAAAAAGGCGGTGAAGCAAAGCCCCTATCCCCACAGACGATAAAGCATGTTTTGGCTTTTATTCGTAGACTTATCAACTTTGCAGTCAAGCGGGGGCTATGTGCCCAGCAGCCTACTCTTTATTTTGAAATGCCTGAAGTAGATAATGTTAAGACGGAAGCCTTAACGCTGGATCAAGTAACGAAGCTCAAGCAGGCGCTTGATGAAGAGGCAGATCAAGTTGCAGCGAGCTTTATTCGATTGGCCCTTACCACGGGCATGCGCAAAAGTGCGCTCATGTCTTTGCGCTGGGACGACATTGACTTCGAGAGAGGATTCATCACTCTGCGCGGGGATGCTGCTAAAAAAGGAAAGACTGAAACATCCCAATGTCACAGGCTGCTCGATCCATTCTAGTGCCCTTACCGCACGGCAGTAATTATGTCTTTCCCGGAAAGGATGGCGGACAAAGACAGGACTTCCGCCGTGTCGCACTTCGGGTCAAGAAGAAGGCAGGGCTTCCCGATGATTTCCGCCCCTTGCATGGATTGCGGCATGCATATGCGTCCTTTCTAGCGTCTAGTGGGAAAGTTGATCTATACACACTGCAAAAGTTACTGACTCATTCAAGCCCGCAAATGACCCAGCGATACGCCCACTTGGCCGATGAGGCCATGCAGCGGGCAGCCAGTGTCGCGGATGAAATATTTAATATTGATAGGGAGAAGAAGTGATATGCCAAACTCAGTCCTTGACCAGACGACGTTGGAAGAGTCCTTTTTCTTTTGTGAATATGCGAAGCGCAGGTTTGAAATGTCTTGCTATAATAATGGTGAGATAGAAAATACAATTAATATTGTCGGAAAAGTTTTAGAAGCGCATTATGAAGAAAAAAGTGTTGTTCCATATCCCATGAAAATGGATTTTCTTTCTGATGTTATTTATTGCTGTGAAGCAATGGGTATAAATATATTAATGATGCAATTTGGTGGTGTGTCTTTTGAAACTATGAATCTTGCATTCAAACATCTTAGAGAACAAATAGTACAGGTAATTAATAATATTAGTAATATTGGCATTCTCTTAGACATTGCTTCAAGATTTAGTGTGTCGCCGTCTTTTCTCCCCTTTCCGTACAAAATGGAAGATGTCGTGTTGAACTATAGAGCAAATAATGAACTACCTGCTGTTTTTAAATGCAGAGATATTGTAGAGCGAAAGTGTGTTGTCAAAGATTGTAATAACTCTATAATGTTTCTAGTCAATGCTCATATGTCTCTAAAGGAAACTATTAATGAACTTACAAGGCAAGCAACTCTTTTTAAGTCAAATAGTGACTATGAAAATTGTGAGCGATCTGATGTTATAAAAGAAGTCCATAGGCTTTCCAAGAGTGGGTCTTACAGGCAGACATTGCAGAATATATTTTATAAGGCTACTGGACTTATAATTTATGATTTCTGTGTTCTGCATAATGAAAATCTTGAATCAGCGCTAGAGCGGCATTCACGCAGTGATAAGAGCATTAAGTGCGATCCATTAAAAAAAAGCACAACAACAGACTGTATTCAATGTAAATATTATAGTGAATGCCGTAACATGTGGACTAAGCAATTTAAATATGCTGTTGAAAAAATTAGGGGGACACAAACAGCAGAGGAATGGATGAATCTTACAAAAAAGATATCAGATGCGAATAAACTTCAGAGGCGAACCATAGGTTTTTTTGAATATGAATTTGTCGACACTGCAACCTAGTGGTATAAATATTTTGGTTGAGATCTGAAACAGTATTAACTTGCCGTCATATATATGGTTCTATGTGATTCACATAAAAGCCTCTCCACTACGTCGCGAAGATATTACAGGGGAGGCTTTTTTACGCCCGGAATACCAGAGTCCTCATTCAGTCTGTAAGGAAATTGTTGTTTATAATTAGGATAAATTACTGTTAGTAGATTTAACCGCTTGTCGGTGTCTACGCGATCCCCCTATGTCCTTTCCTTCCTGTATAAAAATGGCCGTAACTCCCAGTTTAACCAAGGAGGTCGGCCATGTCTGCCATAGAATCAACTTGCCAATGCTTGACAGAGCAAGAAGTTTCAGCCCGAACCGGGTTGAGCCTCTCTACGCTTCGTGCTCACAGGTTTAAGCGCATAGGGTTTCCCTATATCAAAATAGGCCGCGCTGTGCGCTATCGCGTCTGTGACTTAGAAGCATTCCTTTCAAAGCACCTCATTGATCCGTCTTTGAACATCTAACGGCTTTTAAGCTGAGATGCTTTGAAAAAAGCGAGTTAGTACTAAACGTCTTGTACTGTGTGGTGCCGGTGCAAGCTACAAAACGAACATAATTATGATTATTGTGCTTCCCCAGCAGCCAATGCTGCTGAGGAGAACGCAACCATGGAAGGATGAATGAAGGCCGTTTGCGAATGAACGAAATGCAGAGAGCTGAATTGTCATCAATTGCAAAAGATGACCTATCAGAGCTAATTTCCGCGTTTTGAATACGCTTTTGGCTTCTAGGTCGGGTAGGATCAAACGTATTAATCTTGGAGTTTAACCTGTCACAGCTTGGCGCTTCAAAATTACCTTAACGCAAAAAACATTAGGAAATTCAGCAGGCAGGCCAATCTAAATTGGTCTGACTGAATAAAATTTCAGGAAATTTTTTATGCAGCACACCGACTTCATAGCATAGGCATTCCCTATTGCAAAATTGGGAGAACTGCTCGGTACAGTTGGGGTGAAGTCGCAGGCTTATGGCTAATAGTCGAATTGAATCTGCAGCCAGGCCATAATCGCAGGACGGACAATAGGCATGGGGTCTTAAAGAATCTGTAGCGCTCTATCAGTCTTCTCCTCATGCCGGTGAGGAGAAGACTGATAGCAAATAGAGGTCAATGTCATGAGAAAATTAGACAATAATGAAGACGGCAACTTTAATAAGAAAATTTCGAATAGCCCTGCAAACAAAAGAATTAACCTTCGAGAGAATCCATATGTTGCACGTATACGGGATGAAACAGAATCCATGCGCGCATATATCAATTATGAAACGGCGAAAGAACAAGTTCGACGAATAGATGACGCTAAGGATTTATGCGATGAAATAAAAAAGATGTCAGAGGATCTGAATTCAAATTTTTATTCTAATCTTGAAATATCAAACTCATTTGGAGATATTCACCTGGAAGATATCCCTGATGGCTTGAGAGGAAGCGTAAAGTACATAGCCGATAACACAGGATGGAGCTACCTCTCTGTGCTGCTATTTGTTTTATTTTCAATAGCAGCTGCTACACGAGGAAGATATATTGCAAAAATTAATGATGAATGGCTTGAGGCAATCACGCTTTATGTAATCGTTTGCGCAGAGTCCGGAAATATGAAGAGCAATCTATTGAAGTTAGTCATGAGACCTCATGAATCATTTGAAAATAGAAAACAAGCTCAGCATGCAGAAAAATTATCAAAATCCAACAATGTAGACATTGTTATTGCAAGAGAAATTGCGCTGAAGCAGTCCAAAAAAAATCATGGTAAAGACTTGGTTATTTGCAAAGAGGCTCTCAAAACGTTGGCCAATAATGTTCGCCATGATCGCAACATGATAAATGATTGCTGTCCAGTTGAGGAAGCCTCTGCTCTGCCAAGGGTATTTACCGAGGACACTTCTTATCCGAAATTATACGCGACCATGCAGGACAATGGTGGGGGTAGTACTTTTGCGAGCGCGGAAGGTAACACTTTTTTACATTTAGTGCTTGCTTCCAGGTCACCATTAGATATTTTCACGAAAGCTCATGGTTATGAAAAGTTTATTACAGAAACAAAACGCGATGGAACAAAAATTCTTCAACAGCCATTCTTAAACATAGGGATTGTAGTAAATCCAGATATTGCTCGACAACTGTACTCAAATGATAGGCTGGGCTTGCATGGCCTTTCTCCAAGATTTGCTGTTTGTTTCGGAGGAAAGCAGGATGAGATAGTTGAAGATAATTCAAGTAAATCAGATTATAATTCGTATTCAGAAAAAATTGAAAATTTACTTGAAGATAACTTCACACAAGAACCGTCAAGAAAATTGATTGAAATACAATTTTCTCCTGAAGCAAAAGAAGAGCTATTAATAATTTTAAAGGAAACTGAAAAGGAACAAAACCGAACACCAAAAGGGCAAACTCATTATCGAGCCTATCTCCGAAAGATTCGCGGTTTGGTCGCGAGGATTGCAACAATCCTCCATATCTGGGGGCATGCTAAACCTGATAACCATTTTGTATCCAAGAATGATGTGCTTATAGCTAAAAAAATTGTATACAGCATCAGCCTTCATGCAGAATACGCGTTTTCTGCAAATGGGTTGAGTGCATACTACGATGCTCAAAAGATATTAGACTGGATCAAGCGTCATAGGCATAGCTTTTTTACGTCAACGCAGGTTGCAAAAGGGATAGAAAAAATGAAAAACGACAATATCTTTCCTGCGCTTGATGCTCTTGAGAAGCTTAACATCATCCGTCAACTCATTACCCCAAGCAAGCCGCGCCTGTGTGTTGTTCATAAAAATTTCATTACCAGTGCCTGATAGGGATTATAATTCACTGCACCCCCATCTATTAGCTTTGAATAGATGGGGGTGTTGGCTTTGTCTGAGATTTTTCCCTTCAATATCTGAGTCTATCTTTTTCCATTTGAATCCTTTCATAATAGCATTACCTGTTAAAAATTAGGGACCTTATTGCAGTGGTCAAACCGTTTTGTACTACCATAAACTTTATCGCAAATATACTATGTGAAAATGGTCAGCATGTCTCAGAAGTAAATTTATTTATACTCCGTGTAGTGCGTACTTGTCTATCCCGGTTTTAGTAGTGTCTTAATAATAATCATAAAAGAACTATTTGCTGCAAGTGATAAATGCATCCTGTAAACGAAATTATAAACACAATGTTAATGCCATTTGTATGTTCATTAGCCATAGAAGTAATAACAACGACAGAGTTAAAGCAAGCTAAAGGAGATTGTCATGGCAAAAGACATCACGACTGGGAGAAAATACAGGGGCTACACAATCAACAATGGTCAAGATGGCAACCTTCATTGCCATACGAAAACATTAGACCAGATCATAGACACTGTTGAACTCATGGCAGCCAAACACTCAAAGGTGTTTTCAGTACGCCTTGACATTCAGAACACAGCAACTGGTCGTATCGGGAACAATGGGCAAGAGATTGACTATGCACTCGACAGCAAGGACATGACCAGGATTATTGAAAGTGCAACACGTACTCTAAACTCAAAGTCAAAGAATGGGAAAAATGATCCTGATGTGCATTGGGTATGGACAGCAGAAAAGACCTCACCAGATGACAAACCACACTTTCATGTAAATGCGTTTGTCAACGGCAATGCAATTCACAACGGCTATTCCGTCAAAGAAGCAGTGAGTAGAGCTGTCAAAAACAAACTGCAAAACGCAAATAACACTCCCAATGAAAGCTATGATGGGCTTGTTAACTTTTCTGGTAGCAATGGAGCCAAGGGGAAGCTCATAGAGCGCAATTCCCCTGAAGTCGAACAACAGATCAATGACGTAGTCTTTGCTGGTAGCTATTTGGCTAAAGTCCGCACCAAGGAATTCAACCCCAAGGGATCAAGGGTATCCTCATGCACAAGGATTTCTCGAAAATGATGATGCGAGTTGCGGAGGTAGTGGCATCCTCGAGACCTCTCGAATAAGCCTTTATGTTCGCAGGACATCGGGGTCCTGGTTTGTGTTGACTTTTTTTGTCAATCATCCCTACGCTAATTAAAAGGCCTGCTCGCAGACTTTATTGGTTGTTTTGGTGACTTCGGAGTTCCGAAGTGTGAAATAGTAAAAAAATACGAGGTGTTACTGTGTCTCTTGATCCGCCCAAGGTATCGACAAGTGCTCAATCTGTCCCCCAGAACACTGTGGGTGTTAGCTCAAAGATTGAGATGCTCAAGATATCAGAGATATCCCCTGATAATAATCAGCCCCGGCGCTATTTTGATAAACAGCAACTTGAAGAGTTGAAAGGCTCTATTAGTGTTAATGGAATTATTACTCCGATTCTATACCGGGTTGATGGCGATAAAAAAATAATCGTCTCCGGTGAGCGTAGATACAAGGCGGTATCTGAACTTGGTCTTGAAGAATTACCAGCTCAGTTTGTATCTGGAAATTACAGGGTCATTGCTTTGACCGAAAATTTGCAGCGCAATTCTCTTCTGCCCATGGAAGAAGCACGAGCCATCCAGGATATCATCAATGCATCTGGTTTAGCTCAACAAAACGTTGCAGTTCAATTGGGCAAGGCAGAAAGTACCATCTCTGAGATACTCAAGCTCAATAGCCTCCCATCTGGCATACAAGAAGCGGCTATTACGAGTCCCCTTTGGTCGCGCAATAAACTGCTTAAACTTTCAAAATTAAAAGATGATAAGCAGCAAGCTGAATTCAAAAAGATGCTAGAGGCCATCGAAAAGAAGGAAGCAGCCAAAAATTCGCGAGATTCTAGTTCTGGTGAAGCAGGGCAGAAACCTACTGCCCAACCGCCAAATATGTCCCAAATGGACCGTAGATTGAACGTATTCAAAGGTCACATCCAAAAGTTGCGCGATAGAATCAAGAAAGATGTAGAAAAAATAACGGATGCTCGTTTTAGAGAAGGCATTGAAAAGGAGATACGAGCTCTACTGGATGAAGTCTCTGCCTATCAGAAAGGCAAATCCGAAGAGAATTAACTGTTTCACTCAAAATATTTGAGGGTGTTGCTTTACTGGCAACACCCTTTTTATTTTATTATCTGCTTATTATATGCATTCCCACACCAACCCTTATCAGCCCAACAGGCAGGAGAACACATGCAACAATACTGGCAACGCAATTTTGAGCGTTCTGAAAGCCTAATAAACCACGGCCTCGGTACAGAAGCCTTTTTTAGGTCTATCGAACAGGAATTACCGCCTGTTGTCTCAAGAGCAGAGCTGGCGAAGGCCACAGGCGGGCTGATCTCACCAAAAACGCTGTCCAATGAAGACGCTTTGCACAAAGGTCCCGCAGAGCGTGTACGGGCAGGGTCAAAAATTGGCTACACCCGCGCCTCAGCCATGGCGTACATTCGGAAAAAATTTAAACTGTTATGAAAAATTTGAGGTGATTATGTACGGTTTTACCCCGCGCAGTGCCAATCAGCCTGCTTCTGACAAGCAACTTTGCTATGCCTATGACCTCGCGGAGCGGCAGGGCCTAGACGCTGAAGCGCTTTGCTCAATACACTTCAGTAAAGAATTTGCTGAGATGACTGAGGTAGGCTGGAAAAAACGGACGCCATAGTTCATATCCATATGAGGAGGTTCTATGACGAAAACACCACGAGGACGTTATTCACAGGAATTGAGGCAGCAAGCCGTCACCATGGCGGTTGAGGATGGCTTCGGCGTAACGGAAACAGCGCGAAGGTTGTC
Organism: Desulfovibrio faecalis; assembly: GCF_053570625.1. Classification (NCBI taxonomy): domain Bacteria; kingdom Pseudomonadati; phylum Thermodesulfobacteriota; class Desulfovibrionia; order Desulfovibrionales; family Desulfovibrionaceae; genus Desulfovibrio; species Desulfovibrio faecalis. The sequence goes on along the minus strand of NZ_JBRBQR010000001.1, from coordinate 727,419 downwards.
TGTTCCTATGAAAACTTTAGCGAATTGGGTTACGCAGTACCGACTGGACAAGCACGAGTTCGCCTTGAAGCCGGGCGTGAGTGAGCAGGATGCGGAGTTGGCGCGGTTGAAGAAAGAAAACGCCCTGCTGCGTATGGAGCGCGACATTCTAAAAAAAGCGGCGGCGTACTTTGCCAAAGAGTCGCTGTGAGGTACGCCGCAGTCAGTGCTTTGCGACACCGATATCCTGTCCGTTTTATTTGCCTGGTTTTGCACGCATCTGTCAGTGGATACTACGCCTGGCTCAAACGCGACGCTGCCCCATCAAACAAGACAACTCGTCTGGAGGCCGAGGTTCTGGCTGCCCACCAGAGAACACGCGGCACATACGGCGCGGAGCGGTTGCACCGGGAACTCGTGGCAAGCGGTTGTGCCGTCAGCCTCTGGAAGGTCAAGCAGCTCCGCCGTGAACTGGGCCTCGTCTGTAAGCGCAAACGACGGGTTATCCGCACCACGGAGTCAAATCACGCGTTGCCGGTCGCTTCCAATCTTCTGAACCGTGACTTCACGCCGGGCGAACACAACCGCGTGTGGGTGAGTGACATAACCTATATCCCCACACGGCAGGGCTGGGTATATCTTGCCGGAATCAAAGATTTACACAGCCGGGAAATTGTCGGCTTCAGCCTGGCTGAGCGTATGGATACCGGGCTTGTCTTGGCTGCATTGATGAAGGCGGTGCGTTTCCACCGCCCACCTGTGGGACTGATTCTGCATTCGGATCGCGGCAGCCAGTATTGCAGCGCAGCTTATCAGAAAAAGCTCCACGCATATGGTCTGATCTGTTCCATGAGCAAAAAAGGGGATTGTTACGACAACGCCCCCATGGAGAGCTTCTGGGGCTTATTGAAGAATGAGTTGGTCCATCGCAAAAGCTACAGATCACAGGCAGAAGCAATTACAGATGTGACAGAGTATATTGAGGTTTTTTATAATCGACAAAGACGCCAGGCAGCACTTGGCTATCTCTCACCGGCGGCGTTTGTCAGAAGCGGGATGATGAAACCAAAGCTGCCGATTGCCGCTTAACATGGCGTTCGAATTTGACGACCTACCTCACTTTGCCCAGGAGTATCTGGTCGGAACCGGCAAGAACTGCACAAGGCATTTCAAGCGCGTCGAAGAGGCCGACCAAGCCCTGTGGGCCGGCGTGCTGAACTTCTGGTTCCTCGGACGTGTGTTCGACCGGGTGCGGTCGTGATCCCGGTTCCGCAGGCGGCCATCGATCTGGCCAAGCGTTTCGAGGGCTTTCACCGCGTGCCGAAGAACGATCCCGGCCGCGCGCATCCCTACGTCTGCCCAGCCGGCTACTGGACCATCGGCTACGGCCACCTCTGCGATCCGAAGCACCCACCGATCACGGAGACCGACGCAGAGCGCTACCTGGCTGCCGACCTCATGACGGCATTGAACGCGACGCTGCGCTACTGCCCGGTGCTGGCCACCGAGCCAGAAAAGCGACTCGCGGCCATCGTCGACTTCACCTTCAACCTCGGCGCGGGGCGACTTCAAACGTCGACGCTGCGGCGGCGGATAAACCAGCGGGACTGGCATAGTGCGGGCCAAGAGCTGCGGCGCTGGGTCTATGGCGGCGGCAGGGTGCTGCCGGGGCTTGTCACGCGGCGGGAGGCTGAGGCCACTTGCCTGCTCCGCGCCGCCTGATAGACCGGGTCGATTCAATCAAATCCCCGGTTGCAGCTCCACACGCACTTCGCGCGTTTTGCCGGCCCGTTCCACTGACAAGACCACCACATCGCCGACCTTCCTGTCGTCTAGCCGCGCGAGCAGCTTAGCCACATCGTCCGTCGCCTTGCCATCAACACCGATGATGCGGTCGCCGGGCACGATGCCTTGTGGCGTGACTTCGACACCCGCGAGGCCGGCCTTGTGCGCTGCCGAACCAGGGGTAACACGCAGCACGAACACGCCCTTGCTTCCAGTCAGCGCCAGCAGGCGCTGATTGAGCTGTTCGTCCACCTCAATGCCCAGCGCCGGACGGATGTACTTACCGGTCTTGATGAGTTGCGGGACTACGCGCATGACGGTGTCCACCGGCACGGCGAAACCAATCCCGGCCGAGGCGCCGGAGGGGCTATAGATCGCCGTGTTGATGCCGATGAGCCTTCCTGCCGAATCGAGCAGCGGCCCACCGGAGTTGCCAGGGTTGATGGCGGCGTCGGTCTGGATCAGGTGATCGATGGCCGGGCCGCCCGCTTCTCCGGGTAACGAGCGGTCGAGCGCGGAGACGATACCGGTGGTGAGCGTCCAGTCCAGGCCGAAGGGGTTGCCGATGGCAAAGACCTTTTGACCCACCTTGAGGTCGGCGCTGGTGCCGATCGGCACGGCAGGCGGGCGCTTGAAACCGACGCCGATCTTGAGCACAGCGATGTCGTGCGCGGGGCTTGCCCCCACCAGCGCGGCTTGGTAGTCGCGGCCGTCGGCGAGTTTGACGGTGGCTTCGGACGCACCCTGGATGACGTGGAAGTTGGTGACAACGTGGCCGGCGTCGTCCCAGATGAAGCCCGAGCCGGTGCCGCGCGGCACGGAGAAGACATTGCGCGTCCAGACGTCTCGTACCAGCTGTGCGGTGGTGATATACACCACCGAGGCGCGCGATTTTTCGAACAGTTCGATGGTGGCCTTCTCGTCCGCCGCCAGATCGCCACGCGCCGTCACGGTGCGTTCTGCCACCTCGCGCGGACTGAACCAGGCCTCGATAGCGGGCAGAAACTGCCACAGCAGCATGAGCGCGGCAATGCAGACGGTGATGAAGAGCCAGCGACGGATAAAGTGGTCCTGTGGCGGGCGCGCGTACGGGTCGGGGTAGGCCATGAGAAGTCTCCTGTTGAGGGCAATCAGCGCCACAGTCCACTCGGGCGCCAGCGCGGGGGGCGCAGCGTCACAGCGGATTCCGGCAAGGAATGGATCTCGTGAAACGGCAACGCTGATGCTGGCCTGGGCGCCAACGTCAGCAGGCGTGAGATGCGCTCTTGCGTTGCCGGATGCGTGCGCAACCAGGAGGGCTCGGGATTGCCCCATCCCGGCCACAGCCAGGCACGCCAGGAGCGACTGACCCGCTCGATCTTCGCCAGCGCGGACGCCAGCCCTTGCGGGTCGCCGGTCAGTTCCACCGCGAGGCGGTCAGCGTCGAACTCACGCACGCGAGACAAGCCGAGCTGTGCGAGCAGGGCCAGCTGGGGCGATGCGGCCAATAACAATAAACCAGGCCAATAGACCTCCGCCGCGCCAACCAGCAGCGCGGGCAGGCTCAGCAGGATCGCGATCTGTCCCATAAGGGCCAGTAGGCGCGTGAGGCGACTGACGGAATCCGCCAGCCCCATGACGCGCAGATCCTCATTGGCGATGTGCGCGATCTCGTGCGCGAGCACACCCGCCAGCTCGCGTGGGCTCAGGCGGCGCAGCAGGCCATCGGTGAGGGCGATCGATGCCTCCCGCTTCGATCCGGTGGCGAAGGCGTTGACGACGGCACTGGGCACGTAGTGCGGCACCGGCGTTGCGGGCAAACCGGCACGGACGGACAGCTCGTGCAACAGGGCCCAAATTTCCGGGGCTTCGTGCGGGTGCAGCGCCCGGGCGCGGTATAGGCGCAAGGTCAAGGCAGATGCGGCTGCCGGTTCCAGCAGCAGCGTGCCTGCAACGGCAAACAGCGTGAGCCACAGGCCGCTTTCCCCGAACAGCAGGCTTCCTGCGGCGGCTGCGATCCCGACCAGGGTCAGGATCAACAGCCCGGTCTGCAGGCGGTTGAGCCAGCGGTGTTGCAACAACGCCGCGCGCGGGTCATTGGGATGATGACGGATCATGCTCAGATGTCTCGGCGGCGCGGTCGCCGCGCTTGCGCAGCAGCCAGTAGGTCGCACCCAGAGCCAGCGTGGCGCCTGCCAGCGCGGCTATCTTTGCGGGGCTCGCCTCGGGGTCAAGGATCACGAACTTGCGCGCCAGCGCGATCAGACCGATGAGGATCACGGTCTTGACCTGGATGATGCTGTCCCGACGCAGCGCCACGCGAACAATGGAATGCTTGAACTCCATCGCGATCAAGAGCGTCATGATCATGCCGAACACACTCTGGAATACCTTGTGATCCAGGGGATTGAAGGCATCGAGGACCAGCAGCGTGAAGACGATGGCGATGGCTGGAACAGCGACACCACGATGATGACGGCAATCACCGCCGACAGAACGAGGGCGACGACCTGCTCGAAGCGCTCGTAAAAACTCATGATGGCCCATTGGTCACGGAAGACCTGAAATGGGTTAAGGCGTGTTGATTTCATGACGATGAACTCCCTGGAAAACGGCTGCTGTCGAGACGGCGGCGCATTGCGCTGATGTGTCCTTCAATCAGCTCGGTCGACATGCCAAGCGTCGACATCACCTGTTCCGCCAGCCCAATAGCTGCGGCAAAGGATTGCTGATACACGCGCACGTTGGGCATGGCGCGAAATGCATCGGCCGCGGTCGTACTTCTGCATGACACCCACAAGGTCAGCGCCGGACGGCGCTCGGCAATCGCCTGGGCGATGCGCAACGCTTGCTGGGCATGGGCGAACGTCAGCACCACCATGTGCGCATGCGTCAAGCCGGCAGCCAGCAAGGTATCGGGCCGACTGGCATCGCCATGGAACACCGGCGCGCCGGCGGCACGCGCGGCCTCGACCTTCTGCGCGTCCGCCTCCAGCAGCAGATGCGCCACGCCGGCGTGGCGAAGAATCTCGCTGACGGTCAGACCAAGCTCGCCCGCGCCGCAAACGATGACATGGTCTCGATATCGCGCTGTCTGCGCGGCGATCTCGACTTCTTCAGCCTGGGGTGGCTGAATGACGCCGCCGGTGCGGCTCAAGAACCGGGCAAGTACATCGTGATGGCGGATCAGCAGCGGTGCCAGGGCCATGCTGAGCACCAGCGCAACTAGCATGGGTTGTACGACGGTCGCGGGGATCAGATGCTGCTGCAAGACCATGCCCAACAACAGCAGGGCGAACTCGCCGCCATGCCCCAACGCTATGCCCGTGCGCCAGGCATCGAGGGCGGACAGGCGCGTCGCCCGCAAGGCCAGGGTGTTGAGCCCGATCTTGACCGGTACCAGCACTGCCAGCCACGCCAACACCGTCAGCGGTGCCGAAAGAATCTGTGCTCCGTCCAGTTGCAGGCCGATGGTCACGAAGAACACGCCCGACAACACATCGCGAAACGGCCTGAGGTGGCTTTCCATGTGGTGCCGGAAGTCGCTCTCGCCCAGCACCATCCCGGCGAGGAAGGCCCCTAGGGCGGCGGATACGCCGACCGCGTGCGCAGAGGCGGCGGCAGCCACCACCACGCACAAGGAGACGAGCACGAACGATTCCTCGTGGCCCCGCCGCGCCACCCAGCCCAGCAGGCCATGCAACAGACGGCGCGAAGCAACCGCCGCTGCTGCGAACAACACCAGCACGCCCAACACTTCGAGCAGCATGCTCTCGACCTTCGGCGACTCGCCGCGCGCCCAGATCGCCAGCAAGGCCAACAGGGGCACGCTGGCCAGATCCTGAAAGACCAGCACGGCGATGGCGCTGCGGCCATGGCGTGTGGTGAGTTCACCCTGGTCGGCCAACTGCCGGCTGACCAGCGCCGTGGAAGACATGGCCGCCGCAGCGCCGAGCAGCGCAGCGCTCTGAGCTGGCTGCCCCAACCCCATCAGCATCAGGGTCAGAGGTGCGGCCACAACGACCATCTGCAAACTGCCAGCCACCAGTACGGTCTTGCGAGTGAGCCAAAAGTGCCCGAGGGAGAACTCCAGCCCAACCATGAACAGCAGCAGGGCCACGCCCAGCTCGGACAGAAAATCAAGCGCTTCTCCCGGCGCGACTACACTGCTGACCGAAGGGCCCAGCAAGGCGCCGACGGCGAGGTAACCCAGCAAGGCGGGTACTCTGAACGCCGCCGTCGCCACCGCCGCGAGGCTGCATGCCGCCAGCAGGATCAGGGTGGCGCCGAGCAAGTCCTGCATCGGTCAGCGCCCCACCTGTGCAGATGCCCAGCGCACGATGTCCTGCGCGCCCAAGGCGCCGGCCTGACGCCCGATCTCCCGCCCACCCTGGAACAGGGCGAGCGTCGGAATGCTGCGGATGCCGAACTGCGCGGCCAGGTGGGGTTCTGCCTCGGTATTGACCTTGGCCAGCCTGACCCTGGGTTCGAGCTGGCGCGCCGCTTGCTGGAACTGCGGGGCCATCATCTTGCACGGCCCGCACCAAGGTGCCCAGAAATCGACCAACAGTGGCAGGTCGCTGCGCTCCACGTGGCGCGAGAACGTCGCCGTGGTCAACTCGATGGGTTCGCCCGTGAACAAGGGCTGCTGGCAGCGGCCGCAGTTGGGATGTTCCGATAGCTTCGCAGTCGGTACGCGGTTGATGGACTGGCAATGCGGACAGACGAGGTGAAGATCATTCTTCATGGTTCGCCTCCTTGGACCACAGTGAGGCTGCCGCGCTTCGGGTCACAGACAATGCCGACCAATCAACGCCTTGGAGCCAATCGTTCCCGTCTTTGCTTACTCCGGCCTCTTCCAAATGAGCAGCGATGAACGCTTCGGCCTGCATCAGCCACCTTTGGACAGTATCTTCCTTACTAGGAATCAGCAGGATTTCAGAGACGCTGCTGGCATCCAGCCCGTCCACACGGATAAGCAGAAAAATGCGCCGCCACAAACGCGGCATGTCCTTCAGTAGGTCGAATGCAAAAGCGAACTCGCTCGACCAATCAACTAGCTCCTCCTGTTCCGCGATCGTTGCGGCATCGGGATGCTGACTGTCAGCGATGATATCGGCCAGCCTGAGTGTGTCATCGGGCTGATAAAATTCGAAGACTTCCTCTTCCACCATGGCCTCGGCGACGTCCTGGGCATCCGCTTCGACCGGCGCGTCCAGAGAAACGAATTCGCCAAATTGCCGGCTGTTTGCCACTTCGTGATCCAGGACGGCGAACAGATGCTTCAGAAGACCGAAGTAAGCCGCTTTTTCTTCCGGCACGGATTGCCATTCCACCTCAGCTTGGACAATCGCTTCATCCACCACGTCGCGCAGCGTCGGATAATCGCGCGGTAGATCGCCGACGGCCCGCAGATAAGCCAGCTCACGCCTTGCGACAGCCTCAAGTTTCGACAGTAGAGGCATTCGGGTCACCTCGGCCTCATGGGCGGCTGATGCGGGTTTTGCGGCAATCCGCACCTTGAGCTCGCGCAAGCGCTCGCGTCGTGCTTTGCGCTTGATTTGATCCTGAGCATGCAGTCGGTCAAAATGCTTCTTGTCCTGACGGAACAACGACTGTGCGAGCATCTGCGCGAGGGGCGTCAGCTCGTCATGTGATGCAGTAACGCTGACAGTCTTTTTGCCGGGCAGGTGCATATAGCCACTGGCCAGAAATTGCCGCTTGATCTTGTCGCGATCAAGGACGATTTGAAGTCGCACTGAATCTTTAGTGTGTTTGTCGAGCAATGGCTTGAGGGCGTGCTCGATCACATTTCCCAAAGCTCTCTGCCAAGGTTCATGAAACTCTTTGTCGATAGAGCTATATTGCATCTGCATGTATGACTCCTTCGATGTCATTTCTATGGAGGTATGAATCGAGGATGCTCATATCCATAGAATTTAGTTTGACCCGCTCTTATCCCTGGCGCGTTTTGCGAAGACGCCAACTCAAGAACAAAAGCGTGACACCATAGACTGCCGCATAGAAGCCCAACAGCCAGCCTGCGGCCAGGAATGACTCGACCGGACGGGAAAAAAATATCCACAAGACGATAGCGCCAAGGACAATCGAGAGCAGTCCACTGAAGGCAAGCCAAATTTCACCCTTGATTTCTTGACGCAGCCGAACGGCGGCGGATATCTCCAGCACACCGGTGAAAATCGCCCAGAAGCCCACGCTAGCCCATAAAAAAGAAGCCAAGACTATCGTGGCGACCCAAGGAGCAACCAGGACGACGACGCCGGTAAGTATGCCGACAATGCCGCTGAACAGCAGCCAGCCCCAGCGCTCTTTTTTCTGGATATGGCGCACCGCTGCAACCAAGTTGAAAGCGCCATTGACCAAGGAAAATGCGCCGAACATGATGGTCATGGCCAACAGAGCCGATTGTGGCATCCAGAACGCAAGGGCTGCAAAAATCAATGCCAAGACACCGCGCAGCACAAAAAGCCACCAATTTTGGCTCAGCGAACACAGTGCTTTGGTGGGGTCATCCGCATTGGAATTAGCGATGGTGTCTGTGTTCATGCAATATCTCCTAAAGATCTATACAAAATAAAAAATCAAACGCTCATGGGACAAGAGAGGGGGCGCTATGCGCCCCCTCTCCAGCGGTTTCAGAACAACTTGGACAGCTTTGCCTTGATTTCATCGAGCCAGCCTTTTCCGCCGCCTCCCCCAGCCGTCTTTTGCTTGACTTTCTTGAGTTCAGCATACAGGGGCTCAAAGTCCTTCTTCTTTCCATAGCCCAGCAGTTCTGCCATTTCCAACTGCTGCCGCGCTTCGTTCAATAATGTCTCCAGGCGCTCATTGGACGCTTCGCTCCGCTGACCATCTTCTACCAAGGTCTCGGCGCGCTTCAGGAGCAGCCTGGCGCGCAGGGCGGGCAGCGGATGCACGCTGCGCGTCTCGACCAACGTGCTGAGCGCTGCCTGCAGCGCGGCTTTGGCTTCTTCGATCTTGCCCTTATCGATCAGCGGCACGACTGCCTTCACGGCTGCGGGATAGGACGCCAAAGGGATGTTGGTGACCGTGATCACGATTTCACTGGCCAGCAAAGCCAGCACGTGGCGAGCCTGTTGCACCTCGCCATGTTTGAGGGCATCCAGCGCCTCGTCGGTCATCGCCTCAATGGTTTCCGTGTTGGCGAACAAGTCGTGCACGATGGTGCGCACATCAACGGGGGCCAGGGCGAGCGTGGGTTCGCGCGCAACGATCAGCTCCAGCTTTCCCGTCACTTCGGCCAGCGTTGCCAATGCGCGTGCAGCGTCCTTGCCGTCAAGTGCGGCCAGCGCTGATTTGGTCAGCGCCAAGGCCGAGACGGCCTCATCGAGGACTTGTTTACGTTTGTCTGCCGCCTGCGAGTCCATTTCCTTCTGAACCTCAGGCTGTACCTCCGTGACGACTTCAGGCTTGGCCTCTGGACTGACAGGAAGGCTGCTTACCGCGGCCTGTTCGTTTATTCCTTCGTTCGTCGCATTGGGATTCGATGTTTGCTCATTCATGGTGATATGCCTCGTATGAGCTAGTGAAAATAGGCGAATCTATTGGGGCTGACTGCGAACATCGCGAGACTGACCGACCGAACAGTCGGCCCCTTCATCACCTCAAAACAGCTTTTGGAGGCGCGTCTTCAACTCGTCGAACCATCCCTTGCCGCTTTTGCCACCAGCCGACTTTTGCTCAATGGACTTCACCTGATCGAAGATGGGTTTGAAATCCGCCTTCTTGCCATAACCCAGGATCTGCGCCAGCTCGATTTCCGTGCGCACGTAGGCCAGCAGGGCGCTGAGCTCCTCGTTCTGCTTGGCATCGCGCTTGTCGGTCTCGGCCAGCTTTTCAGCTTTTGCCATCGCGGCTTCAGCCCGTAGCACGGGCAGAGGAAAGGCGACCGAGGTCACCACCAGCGTGTTCAGTGCTCGGGCGAGTTCCGCCTTGGCGTCGTCGATCTTGCCGCTGTCGATGAGCCGTGCGGCCGACTTGATCGCTGCCGGGTACGTTGCCATCGGCAGGTTGTCGGTTTCGATCACGATTTCGCTGGCCAGATTGGCAACGATGGGCCGGGCCTTTTGCACCTCGCCATCACCCAACAACTCCTGAGACAACTTGACCGCTTTCTTTACCGATTCCACGTTGGCGTGGATATCGTGGGTGATGACGCGTACATCGACGGGCGCCAAAGCAAGTTTTGGGTCACGCGCCAATACCAGTTCCAGCTTTCCGCTGGCCAGTTCCAGCGCAGCGAGCGCCTCCTTGGTCTTCTTTGCATCAAGGAGGATCAATGCCTCATGGGTCTTGGCCAGCGCAGTGATTGCATCTTGGGCGAGTTCGGCGCGCTTTTCCGCGGCTTCCCGGGCGACCTTGTCATCTACCTGTGGCTGTGCCGCCTTGGATGCGGCAGAGGGTGCTGCAGCACCTGGGCTAGAACCTGCCGCCGATTGGGCCAGAGCCGGTCCGCTCAGTCCGACGACGACCGCCAGGGCAAGTGCGGAGAAGATGTATTGTGGCTGTTTGATATTCATGATCTTGGGCTCCTAATTAAAGTTAGTTGACTGAGATTTCAATCTGTTTCGGTTTGGCTTGCTCGGCCTTGACAAGCCGCACTTCCAGCACGCCGTCTTTCATGGAAGCCGTCACCTTGGTCGGATCAACGTTGTCAGGCAAGACAAAGCTGCGCACAAAGCGGCCATACGCACGTTCGATGCGGTGGAACTTCTTGCCCTGCTCCTCTTTTTCCAGTTTGCGCTCGCCGCTGATGGTGAGCACACCGTTTTCCGCGCTGACGCGCACGGCATCCTTGGGGACCTCCGGCAGATCCAGCTTGAGGAGGAATGCGTTCTCATCCTCGCTGATATCCACCATTGGTGCCCAGTCCGCCGTGGTCATGGCTTCGTTGCCGGTACGGGCGCCCTGTCGCTGGGGTGTCCGTCCGAACATCGTCGCCAGGCGGTTTTGCAATTCATCCAGTTCCCGGAAGGGGTCCCACGGAGTCAATGCAGACATATCGGTTCTCCTTGAACAATGCCGGCGAATTGGATGACGCACCGAACAGAGCCGCCGGTTCACTCTGAACAGCGCCTACTACTTTTCGTTTCTATCAAGAACAAGTCCTTGGGTCAATTGAAGGATGTCGTTCTCGTCGAGCGTTTCCCGCGCCAGCAGTTCGCGCGCACAACGCTCCAGCACCGCGCGGTTGGTGTCGAGGATCCGGTAGGCGCGCTCGAACACGCCCATCACGATGTCGCGGATGGCCTGATCGATGCGCGCCTGGGTCGATTCGGCCACCCGGCAGCCGCCGTGGGCCAGTTCCGGTGTATCGAGAAAGCGTGGCCGCTGCGCCTCGAAGGCGATGTAGCCCAGTCCTTCGTCCATGCCAAAGCGGGTGATCATGTCGCGGGCGATGTCGGTGGCTCGCGCCAGATCGTCCGCCGCCCCGGTAGACAACTCGCCGAACACCAGCTTTTCGGCGGCACGCCCGCCCAGCAGTACGGCGATCTTGTGCTCGAGATCGGTACGCGTCATCAGGAAGCGGTCTTCGGTGGGGCGCTGCAAGGTGTAGCCCAGCGCGCCGATGCCGCGCGGGATGATCGAGATCTTGTGCACGGGGTCGGTGCCGGGCAGCGCCAGCGCCACCAGCGCATGGCCCATCTCGTGATAGGCCACGGTTTCCCGCTCCTTGGGATTGAGTAATCGGTTCTTCTTCTCCAGGCCCGCCACGATGCGCTCGATGGCGGCGGTGAAATCCTGCAACTCCACGGCGGACGCTTTGCGCCGGGTCGCGGCCAGCGCGGCCTCGTTGACCAGGTTCGCGAGGTCTGCACCCGAAAAGCCCGTGGTCAGCGCAGCCACCTGTTCGAGATCGATATCCTGAGCCAGCGTCACCTTCTTGACGTGGACTTTCAGGATGTCCAGCCGTCCCTTCTTGTCGGGCCGGTCCACCAGCACCTGGCGGTCGAAGCGGCCGGCGCGCAGCAGCGCCTGGTCGAGGATTTCGGGGCGGTTGGTGGCGGCGAGGATGATCAGCCCCACCGAGCTGTCGAAGCCGTCCATCTCGGTGAGCAGCTGGTTGAGCGTCTGCTCACGCTCGTCGTGGCCGCCGATGGGCCCGCCGACGCCGCGTGCACGGCCCAGCGCGTCGAGTTCATCGATGAAGATGATGGCCGGCGCCTGCCCGCGCGCCTGCTCGAACAGGTCGCGCACCCGCGCCGCGCCCACGCCGACAAACATCTCGACGAACTCCGAGCCGGGGATAGAGAAGAACGGTACCCCGGCCTCGCCCGCCACGGCCTTGGCCAGCAGGGTCTTGCCCGTGCCGGGCGGGCCAACCAGCAACACACCTTTCGGGATGCGCGCGCCGAGGCGGCCGTAATCCTGCGGGTTCTTCAGGAAGTCGACGATTTCGACCAGCTCGGCCTTGGCCTCATCGACACCCGCGACATCGGCAAAGGTGACGCCGGTGTTCTTCTCCATGAACACCTTGGCGCGACTCTTGCCGATGCTCAGGAAACCACCCATGCCCTGCTTCTCGGCGAAGCGGCGGAACAGGAAGAACCAGACGCCGAAGAAGGCCACGGCCGGCAGAATCCAGGAGAGCACATCACGCAGCCAGGTGCTTTCCACCACTCGCGCGTAGGACACATCGTATTTCGACAGCTGCTCGGCCAGGTCGGGTTCGACGCGGGTGGCCACGATGGTGGTCTTGCCCCGGCTGTCCGGCGACTTCAGGCGCCCGGTGACCGTGCGGTCCGACACCAGCACTTCGGCGACGCGCCCCTCGGCCAGCGCCTTCTCGAATTCGCTGTAGGGCACGGGCTCGACGGTCTTGGCCGCCTGCCAGTAGTTCTGCAGCGTCAGCAGCAACAGGCCGGCGACGATCCAGTAGCCAATGTTCCATTGATCTTTCTTTTCCATGGGCAATGTTCCTCGCAAGTCGTGTCGCTAGAGAATGGGAGTGAACAGACGGGCCACCCCGTCGCGCAAGCGGATGGCCAGCGGGCGGGCGCGCAACGCCATCGCCGATATCTCGTCCGCCGCATCACGGGCGGCATCAAAAAGGGATGACAGCCGCGTAGACAACGCGGTGTCGTACACCTCCACATTGAACTCGAAGTTCAGGCGCAGGCTGCGTGCATCCCAATTGGCCGAACCCAGGCAGCACCACTGGCCGTCTATCAGCATCAGCTTGCTGTGGTCGAACGGGCCCGGCCGTTCGAAGATGCGCACACCGTGCTCAAGCACCTGCCAGTAGTGGGCGCGCGCCGCCCATTGCACCGTGGGATGGTCTCCGTTCGCAGGCGTCAGCACCTCGACGCGCACGCCGCGCAACGCGGCCGTGCTCAGCGCCGCGATCATCGGCTGATCGGGCACGAAGTAAGGTGTCCAGATGCGCACCGAATGCTTCGCCGCGCTCAAAGCGCCCATGAAGGTCCAGCGCATCCTGTCCAGGGCCTCATCGGGACCGGCCTCGATGCCGCGCGCCCAAGAGGTTCCTTGCTCATCAGCCGTTGCGGGCGGTTCGCCCCAGAAACCCTCGTTGAGCCGCTCGCCCGTGGTATCGCACCAATCGTCGGTGAAGCACCGAATCAGATGCGCAACCACCGGCCCGCGCAGACGAAAGTGCAAATCGTGACAGGCCTGCTCCGGCGCATCGGGCCGCCAATACGGGCTGAAGATGTTCATGCCGCCGGTGAAACCCGTCTCGCCATCGATCACCAGCAGCTTGCGGTGATTGCGCAGATGCGCGCCATGCAGGCGCGCGGGAATCAACGTCGGGTTGAACGTCGCCGCCGGAACGCCGGCGCGTTGCAAGGCGCGGTAGGCGCTGCGGGGCCTCCAGCGGGCATAGACGTCGTCGATCAGCACCCGCACTTGCACGCCGCGCTCATGAGCCCGGCGCAGCGCATCGACGAACTGCGCCCCGATGCCTTGGCCGTCGAAGATGTACGAAGCCAGCGCGACGCTGTGCCGCGCCGATTCGATGGCGGCGAGCATGGCCGGGTAGGCCTGCTCGCCATCGATGAGCGGCTCGATGCGGTTGCCGCTGGTCAGCGACTGGCCGGTGGCGCGTCCCACCAGGTACGCCAGGCCGGCAAGCGGCGGCGATACGGGCTCGGGCATCGTGGGCGAGAGGTCCTGCCGAACAGCAGGATCTGCCCCCGGGAAGAGCCGCCGCGCCCGCCGCTGGTAACGGTTGATGCCGAACAGCCCATACAGCAGCGAACCGCCCAGCGGCAACAAGGCGATCAGCAGTACCCACAGCGTGGCCGATCGAGGGTCACGCTTGTAGATGACCGCGTGCCCCGCTATGGGGATAGCGACCGCCAGCGACACGAGGGTGGCTGCCCATGTCAGCCCGTTGGGGTCGGACACGACAGCCTCCTCATGACTCAAGATTCGCCGCCCGCCGGCTTCTTCTTGCGCGCAGGCTTGCTCTCGTCGCTAGGCGGTGCCTCGGCCACGTTCGCGGCATCGGGCTTTTCAGGCTCGACCGGCTTCGCGGGCGGCTCCTGGCGCTCGAAGACCACCCGTTCGGCCTTGTCATCCCAGCGGGCGTTGGCGTGATCGCCCTTGCCGATGCCACCACCGAGCATCTCGCGCGCCAGTGCCGTCTCCAGCTCGCTGCGGATCAGCCGCTTGAGCTCACGCGCGCCGAACTCGGGCTTGTAGCCTTCCTCCGCGAAGTGATCGATCAAGGTCTGATCGAAGGTCAGCGTCACGCCCTGGCTGGCGGCGTTGCGGGCCACACGATCGAGCTGCAGGCCGACGATATGGCGGATCTCCTCCTTGCCCAGCGCATGGAAGACGATGATCTCGTCGATGCGGTTGAGGAACTCGGGGCGGAAGTGTCCGCGCAGCACGTCCATCACCTCGGACTTGGTCTTCTCGTATTCCTCGCCGGCGGCGCCACGGGCCTTCAGCCGACGCTGGATGATGTCCGAGCCCAAGTTCGAGGTGGCGATGATGATGGTATTGGTGAAATCCACCACCCGGCCCTTGCCGTCGGTGAGCCGCCCGTCGTCGAACACCTGCAGCAGGATGTTGTAGACGTCGGGGTGAGCCTTCTCGATCTCGTCCAGCAGCAACACGCTGTGGGGTTTGCGCCGCACTTTCTCGGTGAGCTGGCCGCCCTCGTCATAGCCCACATAGCCCGGAGGCGCGCCCACCAGGCGTGCCACGGTATGGCGTTCACCGTACTCGGACATGTCGATGCGCAGCAGCGCACCTTCATCGCCATAGATCGACTCGGCCAGCGCCTTGGCGAGTTCGGTCTTGCCCACGCCGGTCGGTCCGAGGAACAGGAAAGTAGCAACCGGCTTGCTGCCCTCGCGCAGCCCCGCCCGCGACAACCGCACGGCATCGGCCACGGCACGTACTGCTTCGTCCTGTCCTACCAGGCGCTCATGCAGCCGCTGTTCCAGATGCAGCAGCTTCTCGCGTTCTTCCACCGTCAGCTCGTTGACCGGAATGCCGGTCAGGCGCGAGACGATCTGCGCGACATGCTCGGCCTTGACTTCGGCGCTGCCCGAGGCGCGCTCGCGTTCCCATTCCTCGACGAGCTTCTTGAGTTCAGTCTCCTTGGCCTCGATGCGCTTGCCCAGCTCGGCGGCCTTGTCGTACTGCTTGCGCGAGGCCACATAGTCCTGCTCACGCCGCAGCTGGTGCAGTTCGGACTCCAGCTCTTGCACCGCCACCGGGCGGGCCGTGGCCGACAGCTTCACGCGTGCGGCCGCCTGGTCGAGCAGGTCGATGGCCTTGTCAGGCAAAAAGCGCGCGGTGATGTAGCGGTCCGACAACTCGGCGGCGGCGATGATCGCATCCTCGGTGATGCTGACCTTGTGGTGCGCCTCGAAGGTGTCGCGCAGGCCGCGCAGGATCATCATGGTCTGCGCTACCGTCGGCTCGGGCACCATCACCGGCTGGAAGCGGCGCTCCAGCGCGGCATCCTTTTCGATGTACTTCTGATACTCGTTGAGCGTGGTGGCGCCGATCAGGTTCAGTTCGCCGCGCGCCATCATCGGCTTAAACACGTTGGCCACGTCCAGCCCGCCTTCGCCGCCACCCTGGCCTGCACCGACGATGGCGTGCACCTCGTCGATGAAGAGAATCAGCTCGCCCTGGTGCTCGGTCACTTCCTTGAGCACCTTCTGCACGCGCTCCTCGAACTCGCCGCGGTACTTGGCGCCTGCCACCATGGCGTTGATGTTGAGTTCGACCAGACGCTTGTCGCGCAGCGTCTCGGGCACTTCGCCGGCGACCATCCGCTGCGCCAGTCCTTCGACAATGGCGGTCTTGCCGACGCCGGGCTCACCGATCAACACCGGGTTGTTTTTCTTGCGCCGGGCCAGCACCTCGATGGTGGTCTCGATCTCCTGCGCACGGCCGATGACCGGATCGAGTTTGCCCTCGCGCGCCATCTTGGTGAGGTCGCGCGAGTATTTATCCAGCTCGGGCGTGTTGGTCGGCGTCTCGGCGCGGCCATCCTCGGCCCCCTTGCCGACCACCTTGCTCACCTGCTGGCGCAGCGCTTGCGGCGTGAGGCCGTAACGGCGCAGCAGGTTGGCTGCCAAGCCTTCGCCTTCCTCGGCCAGCCCGATCAGGAAATGCTCCGGGCCGACATAGGAGTGGCTGAGTTCGTTGGATGCCACGAAAGCGCGGCTGAGCGCGTCCTTGACCCGGGGCGACACGCCGATTTCGCCCTCGAACGGCTTCTCGCCGCGCTTGGCTTCGGATTCGATCTGTCGCTTGAGGTCATCGACCTTGATCTTGAACTGCCCCAGGATGGTCTTGACCACGTCGCTGTCGGATAGCGCCAGCAGCAGGTGTTCGGTATCGACTTCGGCGCGCCCGAACTCTGCAGCGTGTCGGGCGGCTTCCTGCAACAGGGCCTCGGACTGTTCGCTGATACGGCTGGCGAGCCCACTGCCGCGACGGCGCGCGGTGCCCGTACCGGCCGGGGCGGGTTCGCCGAACGAGGCATCGACGACCTCGTCGGTATCGGCCGCCATGGACGGTGCGTCGTCACCGATGCGGAAGAAGTCGCTGCCAAGGAAGTCTTCGAACAGCCCGCTGCGCGAGCCGAACAAGGCTTCCAGCGGTGAGACGGTGCGCTTTTGCTGGCGCACCAGTTGGCGATAGTGATCGTCACACAACAGCATGGTGCTGTGGCGACCATTGAGATTGGCTTCCACCCGCACCGTGGCGGGCTGGCCGCAGACCTGGCATTGTTTTCTGGCCATGCTGATGCTCCTGTAAAGATTGATTTGATGAGACGCCGCCGATCACGGCGGCTCATCCTTTTGTGGTTTTGAGAAAAGCGAGCCGACCAGCGTCAGCCGTTGATCGGGATCGAGCGGCCCTGCTTGGGCGCACTGGCCTCGCGCTTTTCCATCGTGATCGTGAGCACGCCGTTCTTGAAAGCGGCCTTGATCGTGTCCTGGTTGGCATCGGCCGGCAGGTTCAGAGCGCGCTGAAAGCTGCCGTAGGAGCGCTCCACCCGGTGGAAACCGCCGTCTTTCGTTTCCTGCTCCTGACGCTTTTCACCGCGCACCAGCAGCACGTCGTTGTCGAGCGTGATCTGGATGTCCTTTTCCTCGACGCCGGGAACCTCCAAAGAAATCTTATACAGCTTGTCGGTTTCCTGGATGTCAAGTGCCGGCTTCAGCAGGCCCGGCCAGTCCGACGGCCATCGCGGCATGGCCAGCGCCGGAAAGCCGAAGCCTCGAAATGCATCGTCAAAGAGGCGGTCGATCTCGCGATGCAATTGCAGGATGGGACTGACGGGCCCACCCGCCACCGGCAGGTCATTGCGCTGCACCGGCAGCGAGGCAGTGCTCTGTTGTTCTTCCTGCTCCTTCTTGAACCAGTTCCAGGGAGCCAATTTCTTGAAATCAATGTCCATGTCACACCTCCAGAAGAAAAATTGAAGACTCTCGCTCACTCCGTTTGCCTGCGGCGACGGACAGCGCGCCCAGACGACACGGAGTGTTCCACTGACTTTGGCTGCTCATCTGTGCGTATCACCTCCTTCTTTCTGCCTGCTTGGATCTGATCATTGATCCATCGATCGATTTCACTTTGACGAAACCGCCACGTCCCGCCGACCTTGAAGGCCGGAATCTCCCCGTGCGAGGCGAGCCGGTAAAGCGTCCGCTTGCCGACTTTCAAGTAGGCAGCCAACTCGTCGAGTGTGAAGATCGCCTGCTGGCGCGCTGTCATACCACCCCCACAAGTTCCGACGTCACGCGGCCTCGCTCGAGGAAATTCTTGCAAGACTTTGCATAATATTATGCCTAACATGCCGAAAGTCAAGAATCAACATCCAGCGACCTGCTGGCCGATGGATGTGACTCCAATCTTCAAGGGCGATGGCCGGGTTGGCCCGATCCGGTGACGACGGCAGCGGGTTGATCGGGACTTTTGTTATTGCATCGTCATCGGGCGTGGCCGTTCGGTTCTACCGGGATGTTGTTTCCACCTGCGCCCGGGCTTGCCGCGAACCTGCCGCCAACATCCGGGAGATGAAAGACTTTGTGAAACGCTACGAAGCGCACTGGGCAGATTGCGCCTGGCAGCCGGAGTGAACCTGTCTGGTTGAGTCAAAGCGCGAGGATTGATCAATGGTAACGGCAGATACACCATTCGAGCAGAAAAAATTGGGCCGCAAGCATATCAAGAGCTTCGCCAGCGGCATCGCTCATATGTTTGCCTGTTCGGCCCAGCATTATGCCTGGCTGGCGTATCAGCACCAGTTGCTGACGGTGGCAATTGACCTCCTGGAACTGCGAATCGAACCATCGGAATTCGACATTGAGAGGAACCGGACTCTTGCCAGTATGTGTCAGAGAACACTCCTCCGAAACGCCGGGCAACTGGCACCACCTGGCGCTGTGGTTACGGCGTCTCTCTCTGCCCACTTCGGGATTGATGACTATTCTGAAGACGGCCGTTCTGCTTCGATTGGTAGGTCCGTTTTCACCGTGATCCTGACCGATGACCGAAGCAAGGAGTGGCGCGTTGACCATGCTGAGGAGCGGATGCTGATGCAATCGTAGCGGAGAACGGTTGGTGCAACTCATATCAACAGAAACCATGAAATATGAGGCGACCATGCCAAAGAAACCAGGATCACATCATGTCGTACCCAACGCCGACGGCGGCTGGGACGTCAAGAAAGACGGCGCGACCCGCAGCAGCGGCCACTTCGACAAGAAGCAGGATGCCGTCGATGCCGGGCGTAAGATCAGCCAGAACCAAGGCACCGAGTTCTACATCCACGGCAAGGACGGGAAGATCCAGAACAAGGACAGCCACGGGAACGATCCGTGTCCGCCGAAGGGATGATGTCAGGATCAATTCGATTCCCGTTTTGGGAACTGAACCGGCGTCCGAAAACCGGATTCGAAGTTGTTGATGAAAAGCCCCAGGTATCCGTTTTTACTGCAACCCGCCACCCTCGTCCGGTGCAGGGAAATCAGGGGAGAAAATCGTTTCTCTGGTCGGATTGTCGGGAAATGGTTGTGCGAGATGACTTCGGAGTTTATTATCAAGGAGTTACGAGGAACGC
The DNA here is from genome assembly GCF_053570625.1 of Desulfovibrio faecalis. Classification (NCBI taxonomy): domain Bacteria; kingdom Pseudomonadati; phylum Thermodesulfobacteriota; class Desulfovibrionia; order Desulfovibrionales; family Desulfovibrionaceae; genus Desulfovibrio; species Desulfovibrio faecalis. Next base: position 708,074 of record NZ_JBRBQR010000001.1, on the reverse strand, counting down.
GGGCTTTGAGACTGTTTTGTGGTAGGTCGTCGTTCCCTCCGATTTTGCCGGTCTGAGAGCTAACGCAAATCGGACTCACCTCAAATCCGCAAAAATTATTCACCCGGATTTCCCGCGTTTCCGACCTTCCGCCAAAGCCGCCTCGCATCGAAACCCAGATTTTTCAATGGGTTGAGCTTCAAGAGTGGTTCAAGACGAGTTCGAGGATTTTTCGGTGGGACAGAGAAAACGCAGGTCCGAAAGTGACCCCGAAAAGGAAATGGGGTTGAAACTGTACTTCCCACCCCCGGAGAATGCCCATTCCGGCCAACGGCCAGAAACCCTTTGATGGCAGGAGATTTCCGGCAATCGAAAAATCGGAGCCGTGGTTGTAATTTTTTTCCGCTTAGCAGATGTGTTGCAGCGTCGAACGCTCGTCTGAGGAAATCGAAGTGGCCGTTCAGGAAATCCGCTTGATCTTTCCTTCCCGATTCTTTATTTTAGGATGTGCAATGAAAATAAAATAAAGACGAACCTTATTTTAGGTTCGAGGCGGGCAGGATGAAGCGAGAACTCCAAGGCAGATACGTGACCATATCGACGGTGGGTGAGAAGGCCCAGGCCTTCGTGCCCGCGCCGCTGCCGCCACGTCCAGCCATCGAGTGGACGGCGGAGCTGCGCAGCAAGTTCGATCAGGCGCTGCTGGCGCTCGGGCGGCTGGACAGCGTCTCGACCCTGCTACCGGACACCTCGCTGTTCCTTTATATGTACGTCCGTAAGGAAGCGGTGCTCTCCTCGATGATCGAGGGAACGCAGTCGTCCCTGTCGGATCTGCTGCTGTTCGAACTGGATCAAGAGCCCGGCGTTCCGCTGGATGACGTGCGGGAGGTCAGTAACTATGTTGCGGCCCTCGACCATGGCCTGCGCCTGCTGGAGGAAGGGCTACCGCTGTCGCTGCGGCTGTTCCGTGAGATCCACGGTGTGCTGCTGAAGAAGGGCCGGGGCAGCAATCAGACCCCAGGGGAATTTCGGCGCAGCCAGAACTGGATCGGCGGCACCCGGCCGGGCAACGCGGCCTTTGTTCCACCGCCTGCCGAAGAAGTGCTGGAGTGCATGAGCAAGCTGGAGCTTTTCCTCCACGACCAGCCGGAGCCGACCCCGGTACTGCTCAAGGCGGCGCTGGCCCATGTGCAGTTCGAGACGATCCACCCGTTCCTAGATGGTAATGGCCGTCTGGGTCGTCTGCTGATCGCGCTGCTCCTGTGCGAGCAGAAAGTGCTGCGGGAGCCGATGCTCTACCTCAGCCTCTATTTCAAGACGCACCGCCAGTATTACTACGAACTGCTCAACAACGTGCGCATGACCGGTGATTGGGAAGCCTGGCTCGACTTCTTTGCTGAGGCCGTGATCGTCACTGCCACCCAGGCGGTGGAAACGGCCCAGCAGCTCCTCGACCTGTCGAACCAGGACCGTGACAAGATCAGTGGGCTGGGACGGGCGGCTTCATCCACCCTGCAGGTTCACCGGGCACTCATGGAGCATCCCATCGCCACCTCGGGCTCGCTGGTGGAGAAGACCGGCATCACCCCGGCCACGGTCAACAAGGCGCTCGGTCACCTCGAGCAGCTTGGCATCGTCAAGGAGCTGACCGCCCAGAAACGCAACCGCCTGTTCAGCTATGCGGGCTATATCGAGATCATGAGTCGCGGTACGGAACTGCCGGGCAGGTAGGCCAGTTCGATTCCGGTTTTCGGAATCGAATCAGATTCGTTGGGAGATTGTTCCTGGTATCCGCGCGGGTTGCAAACCCAGCATCCTCGTCCGGAGCTTGGAAATCGGGAGAGAAAAGTTGCTTCCTCGGTGGGAACTTGGGGCTCGACTTGACTTCCTATGTGAATCCCTTGTTTTTCAATGTGTTACGGGGAAGATTGAAGCTTGAGACTGAGTTGCGGTCGAGCGCTGTTTGCTCCACCAAAACGCTGGCCAAGCCCCTCAGAACGCCCAACGCACGGGGTGCAGACCAGGTTGTCTGAGGGGCTTTTTGCGTGCGGTGAGCGTCTCCCGCAGGCAGAGCATGGTTGATTCCAGCCATGCGCAGCTCAGTATGGTTCGTCAATGCGCTCTGCTCAAAATAGCCCGTCCCGGCCTGTATTAATTATGTGCCCAAAGGCGAATTCGGCCCTGACTCTTGTTCTTATGCAGGAAATCGACAGAGCCTTTACCGAATGGCCGTTCCTAGGAGTGCGCCAGATGCGTGATTATCTGGTCTGCTGGGCTATAGCGTGGGCAGAAAACGCGTTCGGCGTCTTATGCGCCTGATGGGGCTGATGGCGGTGTACCAAAAGCCCAAAACCAGTATTCCTCATCCAGAGCATACGCGCTACCTGTATCTCTTGCGGGGATTGTCCATCACCAGACCCAATCAGGTCTGGTGAGCGAATATCACGTACATCCCCATGCGCAAAAGGATTTTTGTACCTGGTGGCCGTTATGGACTGGCGCAGTAACAAGGTGCTGTCCTGGAGACTTTCCAACACCATGGACGCGGATTTTTGTGTCGCGGCCCTGGAAGAAGCCTTGGCGAACCACGGCAAACCCGATATCTTCAACACCGAGCAAGGCAGCCAATTCACTAGCTTCGCGTTCACCAATGTCTTGCGGGAGAACGGTATCCGCATTTCCATGGATGGCCGTGGCCGCTGGCTGGACAATGTCTTCATCGAACTCCTCTGGCGCTCGCTCAAGTATGAATGCGTGTATCTGCACGCTTTTGAAACCGGCTCCCAAGCTCGTGCCGAAATCGGCAGATGGATCGACTTTTACAATCGGCTCCGGCCTCACAGCAGCTTGGGAGGCTTGCCTCCGGACACTTACTACGAACAAGGGCTTGTAAAGGCAGCCTGATAAGGGAAAAACAAGCTAACGAATCGCTGTCTGCTGTCCGAACAATGGGGACCACCTCTATACTCTGCTTTAAACCCGTCAATCTTGACATATGAATCTAAGAACGAAACGCAGAAGATAGACCTACGAAAGCACCCCCAGGTAGCTAAAATTGTTATTCATCCAAGTTTAAGAATATATTATTCTTTCAAGAACACCATAGTAAGATTTCAAACAACCTGAAAACCCTGTCCAGCGCTAAGCTGGGCGGGGTTTGTCATTTTGCTATCCAAGGAGAATTTTCATATGAACCAATACCAATCAGAAAGCATCACCGACTTGGCCAAGGCCTTGCTCAACGTCCAGCGCACCGTGCAACCTATGGCCAAGGATGCTGAAAATCCTTTTACCAAAAGCTGGTACGCCAGCCTCAAAAGCGTCATGGACGCCTGTCGCGATGCGCTTATCGAAAACGGCATCTGGCTGTGCCAGTACCCTGTGCCTGCGGAGCAGCCCAACTCTCTCGGCCTGGTCACCAAGCTCACCCATGCGGAGTCCGGGCAGTGGCAAAGCTCTCTGGCCGTGGTTCCTTTGCCCAAGGCCGACCCGCAGGGCATGGGATCGGCAATTACTTATGCTCGCCGCTACGCGTTAACCGCCATGTTGGGCATGGTAACCGAAGATGACGATGGCGAAGGGGCTAAAAATGGCAAAAAATCGCCTACCCGACCCAAATTGCCCGTAATCGCCCCTGGATCGCAAAAAACGCGGCAACGCGAGCCTTCCATCAAAAACAACCTTTCAAGCCCCTCAAATCGCCCGTCATCCAGCCTTGAAAGCCTTCCACCACTTGAAGGCGTCACCTACCAGCAAGTTACAGCTCAGGACGGACGCCCTTGCATCATTGCCACCGGCAATACACAAGCCAAAAAGGAATTACTTACCGGCTCGGGCTTCCTCTGGAGCCCGCAGAGAAAATTGTGGTGGAAATATGTTGATGCTGCATAGAAAAAATCAAAACACCGAGTGAAAGGGCTGCCTGATGGCGGCCTTTTCACGTTTATGGAGGCTAAACCATGGAACAGATGGACCGCACGGAAGGATTGAGGGCGTTAATCAGGCAAGGTCTGCAGGCCGTTGCCCACAACGACACACTTGCCCACCTAGGCGACCGCTCCTGCTATGTGGGAATGAGCGATATCGGCCAGCACTGGGAATGCCCACGGTCTGCATTGGCCAGAAAGGTGCTCCCCACCACAAACAGCCTGGAGCGCCTGCTTACGCTGCAGCGAGGGCACTGGTTTGAATCTGGGGTTGGGCAGGCACTGACATCGTTGGGCCTGCATATTTTGCCCCAGCTTGAGATTAACTGGCAGCATCAGGGCGTGCCCATCAAAGCCCATCTTGATTTTGTGCTGGTCTGGGGTGCGCCCGTCAATGCCATACGGATTCTGGAAGTGAAGAGTACGGACAAGCTGCCAGCTTCGCCTCACGATTCCCATCTGCTGCAACTACACGGGCAAATCGGCTTTTTGGTAAAAGCATGGAACAAGCCCTTCTTCAGCCTCCGTGCTGAGGACGGTACGCTTCTGCATGAGAAGATGACCTTCCCTCAACTTTGCCGTGCCCAACTTGGCCTTCAGTTGCCCAAGCAAGCTGAGAAACTGAGTATAGAAGCCTGGCTGCTCTGCCTTTCCATGAAGGACGTGACCACCTTTGGTCCCTACACTTTCAATCAGGCCATGCTGGATACGGCCCTTGATCATGCGGTCCAACTCTGGGGCGACCTCACGGCCCACCGTGCCGGGAATTTGTCCCTTTCACAGGTAACCTGCGCCCAAGGTTTTTACCCAATCTGTTCCTACTGCGAATACAATGGCGACTGCCCCAAGTTCCCACAGGGCGTGCATATGCCGCAATGGGAACCGGCACTTGAAAAGCTGGCGGCCCTCAAGGAGCAGCGCACCGCTTTAGATAGCGAAATCAAAGAGATGGAAACTGTGCTCAAACTTGTTCACCGCCAGGCTGGCACACGGGATTGGGTAGACACGGGAAACTACCGATTCCGCATGTCTGTGACAGCAGGTCGAACCACGTTGGACAAGGATGCTCTGCGGGAGGAGTTGACCGAGATTTTTCATGCGGAGCATTTGGGAGACATCGACGTAAACGCCTTGCTGGCCCGCTGTGAGCGTACGGGCTCACCTTTCGAAAAATTGAGCATTTCGCCCATAAACTGAAAGATGTTTAGCTGATAGCCATCCCCCTCACTTTTATCACATTCACTACAACCGCCCCGCCCTGGGGCAGTTTTCGTTTTAAGGAGCTATGCATGAATAATATCAACGACCTTTGTAAGCTGCAGCCCACGGATCTTGATGCCGGTCAGGTCTTCAGCGGCAAACCATCCGGCACCACTGTCAGAGGCTTCGCCGTCCCTTCGGCCTACACCCCGGCTATTGACCACGAATATATCTTCCATGAGTCCAGCCGTGACGTTGTGGTCTGGTTTCTCAACCCACAGGAACCGCTGTACGTCTTCGGCCCCACAGGCTGCGGTAAGACGACATGCATCAAGCAGCTGGCAGCCAGGCTTAACTATCCTGTCTTTGAGGTTACCGGACATGGGCGGCTGGAATTTGCCGACCTGGTTGGTCACCTGACAGTCAAAAACAGCAACATGACCTTTGAATACGGCCCGCTTGCGCTTGCCATGCGTTACGGGGCACTTCTGCTGCTGAATGAGATCGACCTGACATCCCCTGAAATTGCAGCAGGCCTGAACAGCGTGCTTGACGGCTCCCCCCTGTGCCTGGCGGAAAACGGCGGCGAACTGATTGTGCCACACCCCATGTTCCGTCTGGTTGCCACGGCCAATACCAATGGCGGTGGCGACGACACCGGCCTATACCAGGGCACCCAGCGGCAGAACCTTGCATGGCTGGACCGCTTTACCATCTGCGAAGTGGGCTACCCATCTGCCGATGTGGAAAAAAGCTTACTTGCCCGGCGCTTCCCATCTCTGCCCGAATCATTGTGCGCTACCATGGTGGACTACGCCAATGAGGTTCGAAAACTCTTCATGGGCGAGGCTACCACAAACAATCTGACCAACACCATAGAGGTAACATTCTCCACGCGCAGTTTGCTGCGCTGGGGTGATCTGACCGTTCGCTTTCAGCCTCTGGCTCATCAAGGCGTACAGCCCGTCACCTATGCCCTCGACCGGGCGCTGGGATTCCGAGCCAGCCGTGAAACCCGCGCTATGTTGCACGAGCTGGCCCAACGTATGTTCCCTCAACAGGTGGAAGCTGAGTCCCCCCAAACGGTAACGGCAGAAATTGAAATCCTGCAAGGCGAGCAAGCCCTACGCTTCATGCGTGGCCATCTGCACCACACACCGACAGTGACCAAGCCCCTCGTTCATCTTCAGGTAATCTACAATCTTTCCGGCAAAAAGCAGGACGGCAAGTTCTGGATCGGCGAGGCTAGCCCTGTGGGCCTCACGCTAAAGTGGGGCAAGCCGGACACCGTTGGCCAGCAGCATTTTATTCCCGCCGAAAACTGTGAGGGCAACAATTCCGTGATGGAGCTTGAAGCACGCGCAGAAAAGAAAATCAAAGAAGGCTACTCCCTCAATACAACAAGAAGCTCATTCTAGGAGGCTACTATGGCACAACTTGTTTCTGACATCCGTATTCTTGATAACTTGCTGGCCCTCAATCTCAACGTCAGCTTGTGGTCAGCCCGACGCAAAATGAGTCAGGAAGACCTGGGCGGCGCAGAACTACCCCCTGAAGATCTAGCTTCTTTGGGCTCAAAGCGCATTGCCGACCCGGAAAACCTCAAGGTGTTCGGCACACTCAAAGCCCGCGCCTTCAACTACCTTGACCGGCAAGGTGTACGGTTTATGTCCGGCTGGGCCATCCCCGAAGAAAAGGCCGGCGAAATCGTGCAGGAGCTGCTTAACATCCGCACTGAATTCCAGAAAGAAAAGGAAGCATTTCTGGCTGACTATGACCAAAATGTGCAGGCATGGATTGAGAAGCACCATCAGTGGGGCGAAATCATTCGTAACTCCCTTGTGGGGCCTGACTATGTACGCGCCCGCATGGATTTCCGCTGGCAGTTGTACAAGGTGGCCCCGCTTGAACAGCACACAGACAACACCGCTGTGCTGGAAGCTGGTCTGGCGGAAGAGGTGCAGGGCCTCGGCGGCACTCTGTTTGATGAGGTGGCTAAGTCGGCTGACGATATATGGCGCAGGGTTTATCACGGCAAGACGGAAGTAACCCACAAGGCGCTTTCACCGTTGCGCACCCTGCATGCCAAGCTCACGGGCTTGTCTTTCGTAGAGCCACATGTGGCCCCGGTGGCTGACATCGTGCAGGCTGCACTGCTGCGCATGCCCAAGAAGGGCAACATCACCGGTACAGACCTGTTGCTGTTGCAGGGGCTGGTCTGCCTGCTCAAGGACAGTACGGCCCTTGTGGGCCACGCCCAAAAAGTTATTGAGGGCTACGGCCCGGCCTTTGTGTTGGATGCGCTGCTCGCCGTACCATGCACTATGCCAGTACAGGATGACAACGCGAGGCAGGTAGAGGGTACAGTTAATGGAGATGATGACGAGCCAATTCTGCCTGATATTTCTATGGCTGACAGCGCGTTACCGCATCCTGCCATACCCAGCCTAGGCCTGTGGTGACGCTATGATACGCACAAAAGACGTTCTCAACTGTCTGCCCCTTGTGGCATCTATCCTTGGCGACCGCTATGGGGTGCAGGTGCGTATTGGCGGCAAGGAGGCTTGCACCAACGGTAAAGTTATCCATCTGCCATCGTTGCCCATTGATTGTGAGCCTGAATTATTGGCATTGGCGAGGTCGTTTGTGGATCATGAATCCGGCCATATCCGGCACACTGATTTTAGCGTGCTGAAAGCTGAAAACCTTGATCCTGTGACCTTCAACCTCTTCAATTGCCTTGAGGACTGGCGCGTTGAAAAAATGCTGTCAGGCATTTTCCCTGGCTGCCGAAGAAACTTGAACTGGTTGATACGACGATTCTTTGTAGAGCAAGCACAGCCAAGGGCCGGGGATGATTCCCCGGCCCTTGCTGTTTTGGACTATGTGCTGTTGACAGTGCGAGCCTGGGATGTGGATGCGGTGACCCCGGCACGCCAACACGCGGCAAACATCGTGGAGCAGCACTTCCCCAGCTTGAGAGATGTTTTGGATGCCATCTTGGTCAAGGTTTATATTCATTGCCCGGATACAAAGGCAGCAGTCGAATACGCTCGACAAATTGCCAAATGCATCAGGCAGTGGGAACCGCCTCGACAGGCTTCAACTAGCAAACGCGCGAGTACGAACGACCAAGGAGCCACACCTAGGGCGACAGGGGAGGTCAACGATTCTGCCACACAAATCAACCAGCAATCTGAACCGGTCCAACCATCGAGTGATTTACCACTCAAGGCCATTTTCCATGCGGAGGGGCAGGATCTACCCCAGCAACTCGGCGAAATCATGGCGATTGAGCTTGCCAATAACAGCGCAGAATCCGCTGGTGACGCATTGACCGTGGCGGTAGAAGGCACCCGACATGCAACCCCCTTGCCAGCAGAGCAGAAGCTGCAAGCCCTTCAGGCCAGCATTGCCCTGCGCACTCGCCTTCAGGGCTTTCTGCAGGCGCAAACGCAAAGGCGATGCAGTATTGGTCGCAGGGGCACATTGCATGCCAATTCGCTACATCGTCTGCAGGTTGGCAATGCTCGTGTTTTCCAAAAAGAGTCTGTGCAACTGGGCCTCAATACGGCTGTCCATGTCCTGCTGGACGTAAGCGGCAGCATGGCTGGCGCACCGATTAATCTTGCCAATCGGGCCTGCTATGCCGTGGCAACAGCGCTGAGCCATATCCGTGGCGTGAATCCAGCGGTTACGGCTTTCCCCGCTACGACGGTCACAAACTCTATATTCCCCATCATGCGGCATGGGCACGCGGTGCCAGATCTGTTCGACATTCGGGCTTCTGGCGGCACACCCTTGGCTGGGGCCTTGTGGTGGGTTCTGCAAACCATGCTGCCCCTAAAAGAGCAACGCAAGATGATCTTGGTTATCACTGACGGCATGCCGGACAACCCGCTTGCTGCAAACAATGCCATAGGGGTGGCGCAAAAACTTGGTTTTGAAGTTTACGGCCTTGGCATTCGGGATGAACACATCACGCACCTGCTGCCGCACACAAGTAAGGTGGTCAACGATCTGCCTGATCTGGTGCCTGCCATGTTTGCCATGCTGCAGGCTGCATTACTCAAAGGCGGTGCAGTATGATGGTACCGCTTGATTTCAGGCCTTGGTATCGAACGGGATTATTCCGTTTCTTTACTCTTAACAAAAAGCGGCGCATCCAGCGCTGCTAAATGAAAGGAAGGAAAATGAATTATCTTAGCTGGATACCAGTTGTTATAGCTGTGCTTCAGGCCATCAAAGATAATTGGGATGACTAGCTTGTACTCGGCTAACAAGAAGGAGCATGGACATGAGCTGTAAATGGGCATTTATAGGCGGCATACTGGCAGGGATCGCAGGAGTATTCACAGCGGCAGCGGTTTCGGTGGAATTGGAAAATCGGAAAGACGGCAGATGCAATGCCGAGGAAGAACCGAAAAGGCTGGCCTTGCCTAAAAGCGAAGGCAGGTAAAAATCACAGTTGATTCTTGGGCAGGGAAACGGGGACTTCCCGCTTCCTTGCCTTTGCTATACTTTTATTTTTCGACTGAAGTATCGGTCAAGTCGCAACGTATGTGTTCCATAGCCGAATTGCAGCAGAGTCACTGACAGACCACTGGAGGGGGCCGTTGCCACATTCACAGGTATATCGGTAGATATCGTTGGTTCTTCCATCCGGTCTTGAAGTTTCACGCTGAGGCATTTTGCCACACTTGGTACATGGCCGCATGGGAGGGAGGTATTCCTTGTTGCTCATGTGTGGAATATAGGCGTAGTTTGCAGTGCGTGTAAACCTCTAATGGCGTGAAAGTACATATACATTGTTTACTATCCATTCCCACCAGTTTTCATAAGCCGTGTGGGGAATGGTGTGGGGAAAAACAAAAAGGGCTTACAGCGGGTAGCTGTAAGCCCTTAAAATATATGGTGGGTCGTGCGGGGATCGAACCTGCGACTCTCTGCTTAAAAGGCAGATACTCTACCTACTGAGTTAACGACCCGTAGAGACGCGGAATATAGCGACAGCCTTAGCAACTGTCAAGCGCGTCTTGCGACAAAATGCCGATCAAACCCATATTTGCTCAAAAAATCAGCTACGCGCCCTTCTTTTCCAGCTTGGCCCAGGTGTCGCGCAGCGTAGTTGTGCGGTTGAACACGGGCTTGGCGTCGGTGCTGTCCTTGTCCTTGCAGTAGTAGCCAAGGCGCTCGAACTGCATCTTGTCCCCGGCCTTGAAAGTAGCCAGTGCAGGTTCCAGCAGGGCCTCCACCTTAGTGAGCGATTCGGGATTAAGGTTATCCAGAAACGTCTTGCCCTCGGGCGCGGCATTGGGGTTTTCCACCGCGAAAAGCTGATCGTACAGGCGCACTTCTGCGGGGATGGCGTGAGCCGCCGACACCCAATGGATGGTTCCCTTCACCTTGCGGCCATCGGGGCTTTGCCCGCCCTTGCTTTCCGGGTCGTACACACAGCGCAGTTCAACCACGTTGCCCGCATCGTCCAGCACGGCCTCGCGGCAGGTGATAAAGTAGGCGTAGCGCAGGCGCACTTCCGCACCAGGGGCCAGCCGGTGGAACTTTTTGGGAGGCTCAAGGCGGAAGTCGTCCCGCTCAATATACAGCTCACGCGAAAACGGCACCTTGCGGCTGCCATAGGAGGCATCTTCCGGGTGGTAGGGCATGTCAAATTCTTCCACCTGGCCTACGGGATAGTTCTCAATAACCACCTTCACCGGGTCGAGTACAGCCATAACGCGCGGGGTATGCTCGTTGAGATATTCGCGTACGCAGAACTCGAGCATGGAGTATTCCACGGTGGAATCGGCGCGGGCCAGTCCGATACGGGAGCAGAATTCGCGCAGGGCCTCGGGCGGGATGCCACGGCGGCGCATGCCGCTCAGGGTGGGCATGCGGGGATCGTCCCAGCCTGTAACGTGGCCTTCCTTCACAAGCTGAATGAGCTTGCGCTTGGAGAGCACCGTATAGGTGACATTAAGCCGCGCAAATTCGATCTGCTGCGGGCGGTACGCGCCGAGGGTTTCGAGCACCCAATCGTACAGTTCACGGTTATTGATGAATTCCAGTGTGCAGAGCGAGTGGGTGATGCCCTCGATGGAGTCGGACAGGCAGTGGGTGTAGTCGTACATGGGGTAGATGCACCACTTGTTGCCCGTGCGATGGTGCTCCGCATGGCGGATGCGGTACAGCGTGGGATCGCGCATGACCACGTTGGGCGAAGTCATGTCGATCTTGGCGCGCAACACTTTTTGACCATCGCCAAATTCGCCCGCGCGCATACGGCGGAACAGATCAAGATTTTCATCCACGCCCCTGTTACGCCAGGGGCTTTCGCGCCCAGGCTCGGTCAGGGTGCCTCGATATTCGCGGATTTCCTCCGCCGAAAGGTCGTCCACATAGGCCTTGCCCATCTTGATGAGCTGTTCGGCATAGTCATAGAGCTTCTCGAAGTAGTCGGAAGCGTAAAATTCGCGGTCATCCCACACGCCGCCAAGCCAGCGCACATCCTCACGGATGGAATCAACGTATTCCGTTTCTTCCTTGGTGGGGTTGGTGTCGTCAAAGCGCAGGTTGCACTGCCCGCCAAACTCCCTGGCAACGCCAAAGTTAAGGCAGATGGACTTGGCATGCCCCAGATGCAGATACCCGTTCGGCTCTGGAGGAAAACGCGTGTGTACGCGATTGCCGAATCGGCCCGAAGCGTTGTCTTCGGTTATACGGGTACGGATGAAATCCAGGCCGACTTTTGCAGTATCGCCAGCGGCGGTGCCATCAGCAACATTGGCGGGTGTCGTATCATTTTCGGGGGCCATAATGCGCTCCAATAGTTCCATGTAATGAGAAGTCCATAAAATTACGCCAAGCTGCGCCCCCGGTCAATGCGTGGCTGTGCTGGCTGCACGGCCCGATTGTGATTCCCTTTTATTCATAGATGGCAGAACATTCTTGACAGGTGCCGCCGTCTAGGCTAGCTTGCTTTTCTGCATTCTGGTTCGCTTAATTGCTGACCTGATGCTGCGGAGAGGTGTCCGAGCCGGCCGAAGGAGCTCGCCTGCTAAGCGAGTATACGGGCTTAAACCTGTATCGAGAGTTCAAATCTCTCCCTCTCCGCCACATACGCAAGTAAAACGGCGAGTTACTGAAAAAGTAACTCGCCGTTTTTGCGTTCTAGCGGGGTAAAATTGGGGGCTGCGCGGGGTGGCGTACATACCGGCGTACATACTTTTGGGAAATCTGCGGGGGAAATATCTGAAAAATATTTTGCTTAGCCGCCGATAATCGGCTCTACACCAAAGACGGGGGCAAGCCCCTTCAGCGGGCAGTTTTTCCGACAGGTTTCTGAACGATTCCCCAGCCATTTCAGCAGCACAAAACGCGCACACGCAGGCGGTAGTTTTCGAAGTTACGAAAGCCATACGCACGCCGCTGGATCAACTTCATTTTTCGGTGAAAGCCTTCTGTGATGCCGTTATTCCGGGTAAAACGGAACATTCGGGCCACTTCTTCCCGCCAATTATGCAACGTCTTGCCCAAGGTACGCAACGGCGCGAAGCTAGTTTTTCGAAGTTGCTCAATTTTATCTAATAATTCAGCCGCATACCTGCGGCACGAATCGACACTTTGCGCCCGCACACGCAATAAATCAGCTGTGTCATGCAAAAATTCGTACAGCGATTCAATGTCCGGCCTGTCAGCAAAGTATGTTCGTAATCGCTCTTTCTGTGAGTCTGTTAATCGATCACGGCGAGTCAGCAAGAGACGCATCATACCGCCTCGCCCATAAGCAAGTTGTTTTTCATCAATTGCCTTGCACAGCTCTGAAAAGTGTTGATTCACCAGCCTGATAACATGAAATCTGTCCGCAACAATGCGCGCATTGGGAAACCATTCCCGCACAAGTCGCCGATACGCAGAATTCATATCAATACAGACCATTTTAACTTTATGGCGGCCTTGCAGCGATTGCAAAAAGTCGCGCATATCAGCGGCGCTACGACCTTTAACCACATCAAAGACCCTGCGGCGGGCCAAGTCGCAAAACGTTGTTGCAAAGCCCTGTCTGCGCGTAAATCTATGCTCATCAATGCCCAGAATGCGCGGGCATGTGCGGTTTGCCCAGTGGCTGCTCTTGTGCTGCATCATCTGGTGGTAGTAGCGCTCCACGCTGGCCACGCCGATGCGGTGCTCATTGGCGATGTCTTTACAGGAAACACCTTTGTTGTAGGCCTGAAAAATGTTGCGCTTAAGCAGCTCTGTTGTTCTGCTCCACACTTTTATGCCTGCAAGTCTGGTATTAAAATATCTGCCGCAGCTTTCGCATCGGTATTTATGGCAGCGAATTAACAGGCGTGACGCCCTTCCATGAATGGAAATATTACGGATCGTCCGCCAGAATGAGTCCTTGATACGCAGCTTTTCACATCCGCAGTGCGGGCACGTATTCTTGCCCGTCCATCTGGCCTCAAACACCGGGGGAACGTGGCTGACCACTTTTTCGATTGCAAAATCCCGCAAGCCAATTAACAATCCTTCCACAGGGCCTTCTCTTCTTTTCTTTGGTCGGAAAATAAAAGCTGCCCTGATGGGCATACCAACTTTAATTGGTATGCCCATTTTTTCTTGGAGACGCCATGCCCCCGTCTTTGAGGTAGAGCCCGATAATCTGCATGGCCATCTTGGGCATGGAATTGGCCTGCGAGAGCATGGCTACCGAGGACTGGGTCAATATCTGCTCGCGCACAAACCGCGTCATTTCCGAGGCCACGTCCACATCCGAAATACGCGACTCTGCGGATTGCAGGTTTTCAGCCTGAGTCTGAAGGTTGCTCACAGTATTTTCAAGCCTGTTTTGCAATGCACCAAGAGAGGCTCGAATTTTATCCTTGGAAACAACTGCGTTATTAATAGCCACAAGCGCCTTTTGGGCCGCATCCTGCGTGCGGATATTCCCACCTACACTAGAACCTGAGCCAAGTTCAACATCACTGTGTACACTAGGAGAGCTAGTCTGATCAGTTTCTATAGCGTGCAACACTCCAGAGTTATTTGTTGCAAATACATACAAATTTGACGAAGCATCTTCGTACAACTCCACAGTTTGTACTGGGTCGTAGTTTGAAAAATGTGCCATATTATTCCAATATACAGTCAAGAAGTTAAGCTGGTCAGTTCCCATATAAGTTAGGCTCTTACTGGCAATATAATCCGCTTTTGCTGCTGAACTAGACAAACCACCGTTATCCCCCAACCCCAAAGAACTCGCCGTAGCGCTACCGATCTGAATATAGTAATAGTCTTCGGCGCTGTCGTTGGCAGTGCCAAAGTGAATTTTCATTTTTCCAGTGGAGGTCATGCCCGACCCATCGTGGGTGCCGCTGGACAGATTGCCATTAAGCAGGTGGATACCGTTAAAATCCGTGGCATTGGCGATTCGGGTGATTTCTGAGGCCATGGCCTGATATTCCGAATCAATCATGAGCCGCTGCGTGGAATCATATGTACCTGTGGCGGCCTGCTCTGCCAGTTCCTTCATGCGGGTAAGCTTTTCATCAATTACACCAAGCGCACCGTCTGCCGTCTGAATCAGCGAGATGGCGTCGTTGGCATTACGCACCCCCTGATTGAGTGCGCTGACATCTGTGCGCATCAGCTCACGAATGGCCAGACCGGCAGCATCGTCGGCGGCACTGTTTACCCGCAACCCGGTTGAGAGACGCTGCGTGGATGTTGCCAGCTCGGTGTAATGCGACTGAAGATTCGCCGCAACGCTATTAGCCATCGAATTGGTATTTATGTACATGCGCCCCCCAGATAACTAGGGCTTGCAAATTTCATGCACAAACTTATGGATATTTTTTCCCGTTCAACCTATAAAGATAGTTTTTTACGCCAATATTTTGGCGAATGGACATTTCCCGACATAACGCCCTGCCAGTGAAAGGGCGAGTCGCCGTAAAACAACCCGCCCTTTCTACTGGCACAACCAAGCCTACCCTTCTGCCTCAGCCGCATCCCCATGGCCCAGCGACCGACAGAACCGCCCCTTCAATGCCCCCGGCTAAGCGGTCAAGGTTAAGGGCAACGCTCCTCTGGTAAATATCAGTCGTAATGGGCCTCTGATGGCCCAAAAGCTGCTGTATGTTATATCTGCCTTCTGCGATTTGACCAGACTGACGGCAAAATAGCGGCGTATGGCATGGAACCCGAATGGGCTTACCCCTGCCTTTTCACAAAGCCGCTTCAACATCTGTTTCATTGTCGGTTGCCGCATGGAGCAGCACAGCAGTCGCCTCCGTGATGCCCTTGATGCCGACAACCAGCCCGACACCTTAGATGTGGCTATGTGCGGGCTTTCTTATGCCGTCCGAGGAAGTGGATAGAGCCGTCCTCGCCCTGCGCAACGCCGACATATCGAAATCTTTGTTTTTGGGAAACGGTGCAGGCGGACATAACCAATGCGGCAATTTTGGCTAGAATATCTATTTCTGGTGATGTCCGAGTACCTTCTGGGAATGCTGAACGGCGCATTTTGCTGTCGTCCTGATGCAAATAGACTTAAATATCGACAATGCAATATTAAAACAAGATTATAGAAACTTAAATCATTGACCAACTACTAAATTTAATATATAGAAAGTAAACTTTTTTGCAACCTACACAGGAGTGGTGAAGTGATGAAAAAATGGAGTATGCTTCGCATTGCAGTATTTTTTTGCGCATCCATCATGCTCTCGCTGGGGTGCGTTAAGAAAGCGGATAACTACCAGCAACTTGCTGTAAACTTTGAGTGGGCAGGCGGGGGCCTCAGCTCTCCCAACCCAGAGATAAAAATTACCAATCCCCCCGCAGGCACAGCCTTTTTCAAGGTCCAAATGACCGATCTGGATATGACCAGTTTTGACCATGGAGGCGGCACTGTACCTTGCACTATTAAGAACGGCATAGCGACTATTGAGCAAGGCTCCCTCAAAGGGTATCGCGGCCCTGAACCGCCAGCAGCACAAAGCCATCGATACATGATAAAAGTTTTCGCTCTGAACAAGGACCAAACGTTAGTACTGGGAGAGGGCAAAGCGGTTCGCAGCTACCCCCACTAACGAGCATCGTGCAGCACCTTCGATCAGCATCCTTGAAAAAGGATGCTGATTTTTTTACAAAAATAGGACGGGATTTATCACGCCCGAAACAATCATATAAATATATGCGCGCCTCATTTGGCACGGGCTTAATCTGCTGTTATTTGTGCAAGTTAGATGGCTGTTGGTCCAAAGATATTGGCACGTTACTGAACGGTCGCCCCCCCCTAACGCCCCCCCACCCAACGGCTAGTTTTATTTTCCATGCCAGCCACTGCAACTCTCTGGAACATAATCTTCTTATCGGAGGTCTCGCCCAATTGCCAACAGAGCTGATAGCATGTATAGCGCATGCCACAGACAATGTATCGGGCATCTGGAAAAGTGGCGTTGAACACGCGGCCAACACGATGTTGCACCATTAATGAGACAGATTGACGCTTTCTTTTGGGACGGTATCCAGACATGGTTGATTATGCAGTTATAGTTCCCACTCTCAACGAAAAAGACAACGTTATTCTTACTGTCGAACGACTTGAGCGTGTTCTTTCCGGCATGAACTGGGAAGTTGTATTTGTTGATGATGATTCTACAGACGGAACATGGCAAGAGCTTCTTAAACTTGCAGCAAAAAAACCTCATGTGCGTTTGATACGGCGCGTTAACCGCAGGGGTTTGTCCTCTGCCTGTGTTGAGGGCATGTTAGCTACGGCCGCCCCGTATCATGCAGTAATGGATGCGGACCTGCAGCACGATGCCGCGATTTTACCCCAGATGTTTGCTGCCCTTGTTAACGACGAAGCCACAGTTGCCGTTGGCTCACGCTATTGCGATGACGGCGGCGTGGGAGAGTGGGACAAAACCCGGGCCAAAATGTCGCAGATGGCAACGGTGCTTGCGTCAAAACTTCTCCTGACACCTTGCTCTGACCCCATGAGCGGCTTCTTTGCGCTTAAACGCAGCCTCATTGATGAAATAGCGCCCGACATTTCTTTGAGTGGGTTCAAAATCCTCTTTGATATTCTGACCACTAAGGACATTCCCCTTAAGGTCAAAGAAATACCCTATACATTTTGCACCAGAATACATGGCACCACCAAGCTCAGCGTATCTACGCTTATTGATTTTGCATGGCTTCTGCTCAAAAAGATCAGCTTTCGACTCCCCATCACCAACTTTTTTATGTTTTGCCTGGTGGGGCTGACTGGTGTGGCTGTGCATTTTTGCGTGCTCTACACCATGTACAAACTATTTCAATATCCGTTCTTTTTGAGCCAGTGTACTGCAACTTTTTTTGCCATGACGTCTAACTACTTTATTAACAACAGATTAACGTTCTTCTCTAACCAGTTGCGTGGCAAGGCTTTCATTAAAGGGTATTTTCTTTTTTGCCTTGCGTGCACGTTTGGGGCGATTGTCAACATAGCAATTTCAGAAATGCTGTTTGGTCTGTCATTATCATGGTTTTTTGCGGCAGGTGCAGGCATTGTTGCGGGGTCTGTGGTTAACTATATCATTTCAAAAACTATGGTCTGGAAGGGACTGTGATACCATAGCAAATTCTAGCCGCTGCTCTGCCCCTGCGGATGTTCTCGTACTGCATTATCACCCGTGAGATTTTATAGCCTGACTGACACACAGGCCGTATTTCAAAAACACCAGATGATAAAAGTGCACCTAGGGCTGTCCAACCTAGCTGGGCGCTGTGGACAATCATCCGTTGCCGCGTCAATAGCGCCCTTTACAAACAGCATGTTAAATCCCGCGAAAGTGACGCTCTCAACTGCAACGTTTTGCCTAACAGAGCAAAGGCTTTCTTGCGGATCTCGTTCGATAGCGCTCACCACATCACACTTTGCCCGGAAACACCATATGCAGCAAAAACATATTGAAAACGCTATTCTGTGGTATATACCCTCCCTCTGGACGAGTCTTTTTATTGCGGCCAGTGTTATGCAGATGTGGTCATTCACCATTAATGACTTTGATTTCAGTATATTTCTAACGCAGATATGGCGTGTCTGGAATGGCTGGGACTGGCACGCACCGTTTACCGAATATTATCTTGGCATGCCCTACTGGGGGGAACATTTCACCCCGATCAGCGCGCTCCTGGCACCGCTGATCGGCCCATGGAAGAGCCCCTATGCAATGAGTGTGCTTCAGGCCATCTCCACAGGTTTTATGATCTTTTTGCTGCCGCGCCTCGCCAGAACTATCTATCGGCAAGAAGGGGATGACTCATCAAGCAACTGGCTTTGGGCTGCTGGCATACTTCTGGTTCTTGTCTTTGTTTTTCGGTTTGTGTTGGCCCCATGGTCACGACAAGTACATTTTACCACTATTGCCACCTCCCTTCTGATGCTTGCCGTGCTGTATTTGCACCAACGGCGCTGGGTGCTGATGGGAATATGCTGCCTTATCGTCTGCATGGCAGAGGAACGCGCTGCCCTAGGTATTTTCAGCCTCGGCATGTACGCCTTTCTTTTGCTTGAAATGCGCAAAACAGGCATGGTGCTGTGCACATTTTCTAGCATATGGTTTATTGGGGCTTCGCAGGTATGGCTGCCCCACGCGCTCAAGATGGCAGGAACTTCCCTGCATTACAGATTCCAAAACTATATAAACATCATGGGGAGCTGGGATAAAAAATTCTTTTATCTGTTTAGAATAGTCGCCTACTCATGGTTTTTGCCTTTTTTTGGAAAAAAGGCATTTCTTTCCCTGCTTTGTACGGCACCGTTTTTGGGTATTGTGGTTGTTTCCGACTATCCCACCATTTGGGGGATGAACGGGCAATATGAAGATTTACTGGCAATTTTTCTGCTTATTTCTTTTTGCCACGCCATTATCTGGCTGCAACACAATCTTCCACCACGCTGGCAGAAACAGATCTTGACGGCGGGCACTATAACTATTGTCATAACCATGTTTGCTACTCAAACTGGCTGGTACAACCCTGTGGCCACGCTGGCAAGACTTTCCGCCTCACCCGAGCGTACCCAGTATGCCAGGCTTCACGCAGTGCTTAACAAACTGCCAGACTTTCCGGACGATATTAATGTGTGGGTGCAATCGGGGCTTGGGCCACACCTATTCTTCCCCTACAGTCGCATGGCCGCTGATTCAAGGCGTATGAATCAGAAGCTGGAAAAAGCCTTTGTGATAATTTCTCCCATTGTTGGCACCATGCGTTTAAACGGCAGGGATGAAGACAAAAAAGAAGTGGCTTATGCTGAAGCAAAAGCCGTGTTTGACACCCACCCTGACCTTGAAAAAATCTATGAAAATGACGTTGCAGTTCTGTATGTCAGCCACGACATCAGGACTCAAGACACAGATTTTTCAAATAAAATTCAGCAACTCATTGCGAGTTTACAACAATAGGCTCCCTAATATACGGAGCAACTATGCAGAATCCTCACAAAAATTAAAACCGACCTGTAGCTGGTTGAATTGGGGGCGCACGTTGCCAATTCACCAGCCATATAGTCGTGCAGGGGCATACACTGCGGAAAACGGCCTTTTCCCCAACCACCATCACAAGGGAAGCCGTGTATCGCATTCAGACGGATCATGGCTACTCAGAGCGCCGGGGCGAACTGAGTGATTCAGTTTAACCGCTGTTCTGCCAGGCGATTGCAATCTGAAGACCGTGACCTTGTTTTACGGCGGGGATGCTGGAATCGACAGAAGATCTGCGGAGTTTCGGTTCTCCGGCCCGCATGAATTATTGCGCTGGGCAGGGCTGGTGCAGAACCACAAGCGGGCAGGACGGATTTATCAGGAGAAAAACCTTTCGTTGCGTACCCGCTACCGGGTGAAGCATCCGGATTTTGACAATTGCCGATCTGTGGGATCGTTCAAGCCCGGCGCGACATATAATAGCTTTCCCGACATCACCCATCTGAACAGACAGTAGAGAATTTATTCCCCCAACCTGGCTACACTTGAAGAAATAACCACAGAGGCATTGCGCGTACTTAGCCTTTCTTTAAGATTTTCCCTTACTCTCACGCGGCTCTGCAGCAGCCTCAATGCCGTTTAAAAACGCAAAGTACTTGCCGTCTTCCTTGACCATGTGGTTCAGCACGAGGTCGTGTATTATGCATTGCAGCATTTGCACGGGGGACACAGGAGTTTCCGCATCCTGCTTGAGCAGGCCCGAGCACTTTTGCAGCAATTCTTTGTGCCGGGCCACATGCTCGTCAACCTCCGGGTATCCACTGCCGCGCAGCACCGCTTCTTCGTCATTAAAATGCTTTTCTACAATATGGTACACATCGTTAAACCGGGAATTGAGATCAAGAAGATCTCCCTCAGCGAGCACACGATCAAGCAGGCTGTTCACAATGGAAACCAGTTCCATGTGCTGCTCGTCCAGCTCCACATTGCCGGAAGCATACTCGCTGTTCCATAGCACTTTCAGCCCCAAGCTGTTCCCGTTGTGCATCTGGGCATACATCCCGTCCTCATCTGACCGGAATTTAACGCAGTTACGGCCTTCATGCTTTGCCAGATAGAGCTGTTCATCCGCGTGTTGCACAATCAGCTCTGGAGTTGTGGATTCCTGACAGGTGCAGGACACGACCCCAACACTGACCGTCACCACCCTGGCTACCTGTGACGCCGCATGGGGAATTCCGCACTGCATGACAGCCTTGCGTATGCGTTCGGCCAGGCTCACTGCGCCAAGAATGTCGGTTTCGGGCAACAGGCAGACAAATTCCTCTCCACCATACCGCGCGGCCATATCTGTGGGGCGGTTAAGGCATTGCGCCACGGTCTGAGCAACAGTCTGAAGGCATTCATCACCCTTCACATGGCCGTATGTGTCATTGTAATTTTTGAAAAAATCTATGTCCAACATGATGAGCGAAAGCCTTGCCCCGGAACGGATGTGGCGATTTCGCTCATAAGCGAGCATGGCGTCAAAATGCCGCCTGTTGGAAATTTTTGTCAGACCATCCTCGTTGCTCATGAGTTCGAGCTTGCGGTTGGATTCCGCAAGGGCGATCTCTGCAAGCTTTCGCTCCGTAATGTCTTCGTGCGCCACTACAACCATGCGCGGGCCGTCTCCGCAAAAAGGGTTGACCCTGCCCAAAAACCAGCGCTTTTGCTCTGGCGAATGGCAGCCATATTCCATGGAGAACGTTTCAAGCTTACATTCAAGAACATCCCTTATGCCCTGAGCAAATGAATTGGCTTCCAGAGCATTATCAACACACACGCCTTTGCAGACACGCAGATAATTTACCCCTTCGGAAACAAACTCCTGCGACATGCCATTTGCAACAGCAAAGTTGCGCCAGGCCTGATTGACCAACACAATCTCACCTTCGGCGTTGATGAGGGCGATATTGGCGGAAAGTCCGTCGAGCGTGGACTCCAGAAACTGCTTGGAAGAACGCAACTGGTCGGACAACTTCTGGCTCACCAGCATAATGAGCCCTATTGTCCAAAAGGTGCTGGTGGTCATAAGAAGAAAATACGTTGCAGCCAGAGGGGATGGGCTTGTGAACAAGGCCATTCCCGGCCCTCCCCACCAGGGAAGAACTGCGAAAATAAAAAGCCACAGCGTATTAAAAATAAATACATACTTTAAAAATTTGGCAGGCAGCGTATGCTTACAGTTGCCGCCAGCAACTGTAATAGCTGAAAACAGCGAGAGAATGGAGCAGGAGAAAGAAAGGAGTGTTCGCCGTAAAAAGATGCTGCCTTCAATAAATGCCAAATAGCTCAGCGCAATCAGTGACACAATCACAATAATCAGCACAGGCCGCAGCAAATTTTTATTTTCCACAAATTCGGCAAGGCCAATATATATGCACAAAAAGCAAAGCAAAAACGAAGCGGTATAAATAAAGATTGCAATGCTGGCGACTAAGTCGACTTCTCTGAACGAATTCATGAAAAATCCAAAAACCATCAGCACGCTGCCCGCTATCCACCACTGAACCCCCTGCCCGCCTTTGTTGATCCGATACTGGAGTATAAAGGCGACAAGCTGGGTACAACAGCACAAACCATAGCAAACAACTAATGTTTTTATATCAATAAAATCACTCATCTTGCTGGCACTCGCAGTTGAGGGATCACCCACTTTGGCGTGCTTACATCAACACAGGGCCGACTGATTGTAAACAGCATTATATGACGTGCATATGTGACGCACATGATATGGAGCACCCCTAGCCGAAGGAGGTCGGATGGTGGAGTTCTTCTCAACGACGGCCAGCCCCTTGTGCGCCTCGGCACACTTTCTCATAGTGACTTTCAGGCTTCTTCATGTTTCTATAAAAAGAATTCACCGTTATAGTCAGCAACCGGCCTCCTCCCGTATCGTTTGTTCTTCAGACAATATGGGCGGGTTTTGTTGATATTCAATGAACAGCTATGGCAAAATATGATGAAACCTATCGCGTTCTATTTGCCGCAATTTCATGTCATTCCAGAAAATGACATCTACGGTAAAAATTTTACGGAATGGTGCAACGTCCGAGGGGCCGTTCCTCTGTATGAAGGGCATGCCCAGCCGCATATTCCGCACGATATTTTGGGCTACTATGATCTTACTGATGAAAAGATCCTGACAAAGCAGCATCACATCGCCTGGGATAACAACGTTACGTCATTCTGCTACTATTACTACAACATGGCGGGGCGCACACTTTTGGATGCACCGCTGCACATCATCAACAAAAGCCACCTGATACGGAACGAATTTTGCCTCTGCTGGGCGCACGAATGCTGGTACGACAATACCCAGCCCCAGAGGATAAAACCGTTCATCGCACAAGAATATTCGCTGGAAAATGCCAGAAAGATTATCCGCGACCTCGCGCAGTATTTTGACAATCCGCGCCATATCAGAATAGACGGCAAGCCCTTGCTGCTGGTCTTTGCACCGGAGCGTAATCCCCTGATGTCTGTGTACAGCGAGGTATGGCGCGAAGAAGCGTGGACCATGGGACACACGGAACTTTGTCTGGCTGGCGTGGAATGTCACGTGGGGCAGCATCCCGCCAATCTGGGGTTTGACGTGATGGTGGAATTTGCCCCGAACCTGAACCCCATGAACATGCTCTCCACTGCAGGAGAAGAACCCCGCCGTTTTGATTATGCTGCCACCGTGCAAGACATGCTGCTGAAAGAAACCCCCGATTATACACGGCTGCGTTGCACCTTCCCCGGTTGGGACAACACACCCCGGCGCGGCAGACACGGACTATCCTTTGAGCATACCTCAGTGGATGTATTCATCGCTGCCCTGCGCGCCATGGCGCAACATACCCGCGCGTATCTGCCAGAAAACCTGCAATATGTTTTTATCAACGCCTGGAACGAATGGGGCGAGGGTTGCCATCTGGAACCGGATCAAAAAGACGGTTTTGCGTATCTGCACGCGGTGCGCGACGTGATGAACGAATTCAACTCCTAGGCTGCCTTGCCCATTGGGGTGGCGTTTTGCGACAGCAAGGGGTTTTGCGCAGTTCAAACACCCGCCCTTTCTATTGCAAGGTAAACCTCACTTTCCCCCCTTGCCTCATCCTTTTGGAATAAAAAACTAAATGGCGCGCAGATCGCTTTGCTTTCTAACACCCCACCCACTTGCGAACCGATGCGTAACCATTTTTTCAGGACCATACTTTACAAATATTCGTGCGCTGGGCAAATTAAAGCCCGTCAAAGAGCCTAACTATCCCTTATTGCCGGGACACCTCATGAATACTTACACACCGCTACGTTATGCCGCGACTATTTCAATTTTACTTGCTGTTCTTGCGATACAAGGATGCGGCGTCAGATCTATTTCGGATTCCGGGTATCAGGCGGAGGCGGGCAGATTGCGGCAATCAGGCAATTCTCTTTACAAAGGCGAGTTGACGGAATTCGAAGTATTGGGGATCAATCCTACCGCTTCGGTCTCACAGGAAGAAATCCAGCGCACGCTGGAAAACAGGCAACAGTTTTCCCTGCCCAAAGGCTCCTCTGTCATGCTTATCCAGTCAGGGGCCATCATGCCGGATGACAGCATGATCCAGGCATTGGAAGCGCATTACCGGATTGTGCCCTTTTCCGGCATTCCTGCGGGCCAGGGCGATGCCAGCCATGCAGCAGCGTTGCGCTTGGTTGCGGCAAAGGGCAATTGCCCAACAATACTGATCTATTGGGGAATTCTGGAAACTGCGCAAAAAGATATGAGCACAAAAGCGGTTTCGTGGGTTCCCATAGTTGGCGGCATGATTCCGGATGAGTCGCAGGAGATGCGGATCCGTCTGAAAATTGCTCTCATTGATGTTGCCACGGGTCAGTGGGAAGTTTTTTCACCCAAACCTCTTCAGGATACATCTGCCAGTGCGCGATACACACGCGCAACTTCAGACCAGCAACAAGTGGCTGTCCTTAAAGCCCGGGCATATGCAGAACTGGCTCACGCCATCGTAAAAAAATACGCTGAATAGCCTGTAAGCAATGCAGAGCCGCGCAGCCCGGCCAATGTACTGACTCTGCCAGCTAACTGGCCGCTTCCGGCCTGTATTGTTTTCTGATGTTCTGCTGGCACTGCAAGACAATAGCGTTTATTTCATCCTTGTGCCCTTCTATGGCATCAAACATTTGATCAGATATCTTTGCAGAGATACTTTTTCTGATTATCTCAAAGGCCGTATCAATAGGCAGGCTTTTGCGATATGGACGATCTTCCATCAATGCTGCAATCACATCTGAAAACGCCAGTATTTTTGAACCCACATCCAGATTCTCATCTTGCAGGGAATACGGATATCCAGATCCATCGACCTTCTCGTGATGATTTTTGGCCCAGAGCACAATTTCAGAAAACCACTCAGAAATGCTGAGGCTGCTTAGTATCTGCCCCGTATAATACGTATGCAGCTTGACCTGATCAAATTCATCATCAGTGAGCGGGCCTCCCTTTTCAATAAGGCCGGGGTCGATTCCGATTTTACCTATGTCGTGCAGATAGCCGCTGATCTTCAGCTTCAGGCAACGCTCGCGGGAAAAACCAAATATTTTGCCGAGTTCGCAAGCAAGATTGGCTACAGTGTAGGAATGCGAGGCCGTAAAATGGATTCGAAAATCAATGATGCGCGAAATAGTCAGGGCAAAATCGAGAACATTTTCAAGTGTAAGATCGAAATTCATCGACGAATCGACCAGCCTGAAAAGCTGATCAAGCTCGAGATTATTGATTTCTATCCAGAAGATATCCGGGGCTGATGCCTGCACAAAGGCCGCGAAAACATCAGGATGAAACGTAGTGGAAACGTTGTCCCTGATTTTTTCTATGACAGAGGCCTTTTGCTTGAGCACAAAAACATCTGGATTGATCAGCACGTCAACCCGGTCCGCAAGGTGAAGTATGTGACTGTCCAGCAGCACCTCGCCCTCATCCATATTCAGCGATGCATCATAGTGGATATGATGATATCTGATGATCCTGGCAACGTCCTTGAACGGGCCGAATGACGACAGCATTCTGTATCCCATTTCACAGTGCGGCCTTGGATTATGCACGTCAGCCTGAATGAGCGCATTACGTTCCTGAACAGACAAGGCTCCAACGTCATGGACAGCAGCTGCAATGATCAGTCTGAAGAGCTGATCAGAGTCAAGATCCATTTTTTTGCCAATATGGTAGGCAATGACGGCTGTACGCCTATGGTGCGACTTTAACAGGTAATTGCAGCTATCGATGGATTTAATGATCGGAACGGCCAATTCTTTCAGAGAAATAGCTTCCATGACAGGCACCCTTGCGTTAGAGGAAAGCAAAGATAGCTTTTTTTACTAAACCAAACAACTTATAGCAAGACATTTGATATTAAACCCAAAAGAGTCCAATCATTGTAACATATAACTAAATAATATTTATAGAATATTCAGACTTCCACAAACTGAACACACATTTGACAATGCACAAGTCAGATACTCATGCTATCAATACCACAGCATCTATGGATGTTGACAATCAATAGCCACTTACCAGACCACGACTACATGCCTTTCACATCCCCGATTTCTAGAGCCTCAAGCCTGAAAAATCTGGATTGCCAGCAGCATGGTATTGATAGCGCCGCACGCTTGGCATACACATCAGACACCCCAAGAATCCAGAGCCGAGGCCTTGCACTGCAGATAGTGCCACTATGCCTTTCGGCCTTTCCATTTCCCAGATACCGCACCAGGAGACGCCATGTTCCGTTATGTGCACACAAATATCATTGCAAAGGATGCAGTCAGGCTCATTGCCTTTTACAAGCAGACGCTGCATTGCTTGAGCATAGGGCAAACGCGTGACCTGCGAGGGCCGTGGCTTGACCGGCTCACCGGTTTGCCCAAGGCCCACATTACTGGCGAGCATCTGCTGCTGCCCGGCTACGACGACAGCCATCCAACGCTTGAAATTTTTTCATACGACAGTCTGCGCGACACCCTGCCGCCGGAGGTCAATCGCCCCGGCTTTGCGCACATTGCATTTGAAGTGGACGACGTGCACACAACCCTGGCAGAGATCATTGCCGCAGGTGGTGGACAGGTTGGAGAGGTTGTTACAGCCGCCTACCCCAACGACATGGAAGCGGTTTTTGTGTACGCGCGCGACCCTGAGGGCAACATCATTGAACTGCAAAGCTGGCGCAAGGTGGAGACAAATTCCTAGTCAGCATTTCCGCAGTTCGCCCAGCCAGACAAAAGCCCCTGCTACCCGACAATTTGGGGCAGCAGGGGCTTTTGCAAAAACAGGGTACCCGGCGTTAACTGGAGCGTAAGGTCGCTATAAGCTGTTCAAGTTTTTTAGTCTGCACCACAAGAGCTTCGACCGCCTCTGTTGACTGAGCCATGGCATTGTCCGTTTCAGAGGCGATAACACTGATGGAACTGACCGCACGGTTTATCTCTTCAGACGTAGCGGATTGCTGCTCAGCGGCGGTGGCAATGGAACGCACCTGATCCCCAGCAGATTCAACCATACCCACAATTTCGGCCAGGGCCTCACCAGAACGTTGAGCTAGCCCTGTGGCCAGGGTTACGCGCTCCACGGCGGCATCCATCTGCGCGGCAGCGGTATTGGTACCGCTTTGTATGCCACCAATTGCCGTGCGCACCTCGGTGGTGGCGTGGGCGGTTTTTTCCGCCAGTTTGCGCACTTCGTCCGCCACCACGGCAAAACCGCGCCCGGCTTCGCCAGCGCGCGCTGCCTCAATGGCGGCATTGAGCGCCAGAAGGTTGGTTTGGTCTGCGATATCCGAAATAACGCCCATGATGGCCCCTATGCCCTGCGCCTGCTCGCCCAGGCTGCGCATGCTGTCGGTCATCTGCCCGGCTTCATTGCGGATGCTCAGTACTGCGGCGCTGACTTCCTCCACCAGCCGGGCGCCGTCCTGCGCCTTAAGCTTGGCCTTTTCGGCATTTTCCGATGTAGCCGAGGCGCTTCTGGCAACCTCAAGAATCGTGGCGTTCATCTCTTCCACGGCATTGGCAGTGTCGCTCACTCGGGCACTCTGCTCGCGCGCGCCCTCGCTTGAATGCGCAATCTGCTGCGAAAGCTGCTGCGAGGCTGTGGCGATATTTTCCGCCACTTGCGAAACCTCAACGGCAGTCTGGGCAATGGCCGCGTTCTGCGATTCAATGCGCGTTTTCTGACCGTAAATTTCCGTCAGATCCGTCCAGAATGTAATGGAACCCAGCATGCGGCCATCCAGATCATAAAATGGCGTTGTCTGCACGGAAACACGCAATTGCTTTCCTGACTGCGCCGTATAGTCGAACTCACGGCTCAGAGCCTTGCGTTCCTTGATGGCCCGGTCAGACAGCGTTTCATGGTTGGCATCCCCCCATGAGAAAAGGCCTGAACGCTGACCCAGATATGTATCCTTGGGATCCGGCTTATCCAGCAAGCTGCACGCCTGCTCATTCAGCCAGGTTATCTTGAAATCGCTGCCCACGATGTAGCATGGCGTGGGTATGCCGTTGAGCACCCCCTGGGCAAAACCAAGGCGTTTTTTCAGCTCGTCCACCATCACGCACAGATGTTCGGCAAAGCGCCGCATCTCTGCACGGTACTTGCCAGAAAGCGTAGCCTTAAAATCCCCTTGGGCAACGGCCTCGGTGAAGTCAGATATGCGCTGCAGGGGGCCAAATACCAATTTTTTGCTAATAACACCCAGAACTATGTTCAGCAGAATAGCCGCACCCAAACCAATTATATACAGCACCCACCGTTGGTCTGCAGCTGGAGCGGTGAGTTCTGCATCGTAGGCGCTCATGCACACAAGCCACCCCGTAGCCGGAACTGTGGCCACAGACATGAACTTGTCTTCGCCTTTCCAAACATAGCTGAAGGTTCCGCTGCCTTTGGCAAGCGCATCCTGAATAAACTTTTCTTTGGAATAATCCTGAAGCAGCAGTTTTTTGTCCATGCTGTGGGAGATAAAACGGCCACTCTGGTCGATGGTAAAGCCGTATCCACGCCGTCCCAGCCGGATGGGATCAATGGTTTTTTCCGTAAAGTCCGTCCAGCGGGGGCACACGGCCACGGCGCCGAGCAACGCGCCGTCCTTGCCGCGCACAGCTTTGGCCGCCACGTAGATCAACACATCGCCCGAGGTGGCTTTCATGACGCTTTCGCTCAGGGCGACATCCTTGCCGCTGAATATCTGGCGGGCATAATCCCGATCAGCTCTGTTGCCGCCGGTAATATCAACATTGTCGGCATTTATCCCGGCAACAATACGTCCGTTGAGGTCAAAAGCAAAAAAAGACCAGTAACCCGGCAGGGATTTGACATACCCGCTCAAGAGAGTCTGGGCTTCTTGCGGTTGCCCTTCAAAGGCCTTGATCACCGCATTCTGGCGGGCAAGAATGGTGGCGACATCTACAGATTGCTGGATGTACATTTCTGCCGAGCGCGCCACAATTTTGCTGGTTTGGTCCAGAGCCTCGGTTTGCACACCGGCTACCATACGGTATGACGAAGTGGACACGTAGAGAACAAGCACCGCAATGATGCCAACAACCGCTGCCGTGATGGACAAGGTGCAGATAGTACTGATGCTGATCTGGCGCATTGCAAACTCCAATGGGCAGAGGTGGCCGAATTTCCCGTTTGCAGGGATCAGGCTATAGTCAAAAAAACTTCTTCATGAGTATTTTCTACCATCTTCACCCCTTAACGACAATACTTACCCAAACATTAGGGCAAAAACATCCAGACACAGAGGTCTAAGCCTTGATGGCTTGCGCACAAACACATTGACACCGAAAGATATTTACTAATAGATACCAGCTACAGAAACGCATCTCGGGCTTTCAGCCCTTTCCTCTGACAGCATTGGCCAGGACTTTTACGAAATGCAACACACTGAATTAAATTCCGCCGCGCAGGCGGCTCAAAAATCCGCTCGTTTACGTCGCAATCGCTATATTTTCACAAGTCTGCTCATCTTGGGCATCATGTCATGGTTTTGCGCCATGTCTCCTTGGGTGAGCGATGATTATTCTTTCTCTAGTATCTTTCCTGGCTGCACGGGCATGTGGGATATGCAGGTACAGGAATACTTTGAATGGAGTGGAAAATTTATCGGGCATTTCACATCGCGCATACTTCTGCGCGGCCCGGTCTGGCTGCACCCCTTGCTCACTTCCATCGCATTTCTGCTGCTTGTTACAGGTGGCTCCCTGCTGGCCTTGGGCGCGCAGTGGCGTGAACGCCTGAGCGCATGGCACATCGCTGTCATGGCCGGGCTTGTGTGGATTGCCCTACCTGCTTTTGGAACCGTTTTTTTCTGGCGCACTGGTACGGGCGATTACGGCTACAGCCTCATGTGGGGTGTTCTTTTTTTGGTGCCGTACCGCATCTGGGCCGACAAAGCAGACTTCCGTATGCCGGGCGGCCTGCTTTATGCGCTTGTGGGTGTTTTTGCTGGCTGGAGCAACGAGAATGTCGGAATGCTGGTTCTGCTTGCATCTCTGGGCGTGACGCTGTTTCGCTGGCGCACATCCCGCAGCGCGCCAGCGTGGGCACTCTCGGGCATTACTGGGGCAGCCTTTGGCTGGGGCATGATGATGGCCGCACCGGGCAATGCCGTGCGCCTCGCAGCCGTTGGCGGAGCGGAAAAAATTCCGCTGCTGTCCCAGCCTGCTTTTCTGCACTTTTTGGAATTTTTTGGCACGCAACAACTTGAAATGCTGCCCTATTTTCTTTCAGCCATGGTGTTTGCATGGCTGTTGCACCGCCGGGGACTTTTAAAGCCTGCCGTGTGGGTCCCGTCAGTAATTTTCTTTCTCATGGCCCAGGCCAGCCTGGCAGCCTTTGCCGCCAGCCCCTCAACACCCTACCGGGCCATGAGCGCCACCTTTTTTTTCACTGCGCTCTGCCCTTTTTCACTGCTTGCGGCTCTGAACCCCTCCAGCATCAGGGCCAAGGCGCTTCTTACCATTTTCTGCGCCCTGCTGCTCTCAAGCGTACTACTTGAGGCCCGCGTTTTTCTCATGGCGCAGCCGTTTATTGCCGCGCGCAACAGTAACAACTTGCGCAGCCTGGACTACCCGGGAACAGACAAGTATTTCTTTCCCGGCTACGACATCCGCGAGGTAAACCTTTTTTCAACGGATTGGCGTGATCTTGTACCCTGGAACGAGTCGCATACGTTGCGCGTATTTGAAGCGCCCGATGCCCGAGCGTTCGTGGCATGCAACATTGCATTTTTTGACAACCTGCCCCAGGGCAAAGTCCATGTGGCAGCCAGGAGACGCACCGCCACCACTGTAAGCCTCTTGCAACAGGCCGCAAGGGCCTTGTTTGAGAGCCCTGACGAAGGACTTATTTCAGCCAGAACAGCTGCTCTGCGGTATTTTCCCGCCTCTGCCATGGTTACGGACGATGGCAAGGCCGCGGTGTTTATTCCCGGCATCAAATCTGTGGACGACATCGCCTATATCGCTGTAGAACAGCCAGACGCGCCCCTTGTGTGGCGCAGAGCAAGTGCGTCCCATTAATAAAACTGATCGCACCCAAGCTACTCTCCGCATGGAGGAATAAGCATTGTCCCGCACCGTCCCATTGTTGGCACTGGTTGTACCCTGCTATAATGAAGAGGAAACCCTGCCCCGCACCCTTGATGCCCTGGCCGGCCTGTTGGCAGACCTCAAAAAACAGGGCCGTGTGCATGCGGAGAGTTTTGCCCTCTATGTGAACGATGGCAGCCGTGACCGCACATGGGAGCTGCTTGAAGAACGGCACTCGATCGACCCCTTTTGCCGGGGCGCAAGCTTTGCCGCCAATGCAGGCCACCAAAACGCCGTATGGGCAGGCATGGTCACGGCGCGCGATATGGGCGTGGATTGTATCATCAGCCTTGATGCCGATTTGCAGGACGACATCGCCGCCATTCCCGACATGATCGCCAAGTACATGGAAGGCAACGACATTGTCTACGGCGTGCGCAACGACCGCAGTACTGATACGCCTTTCAAGCGGCGTACCGCGCATATGTTTTACGGATTCATGCGCTGGCTCAAGGTGCCGTTGATCCCCGACCATGCAGACTACCGCCTTGTGGCCCGCCCCGTGCTGGAAGCGCTGGATCAAATTCACGAGCATTCCCTTTTTCTGCGCGGGATTTTTCCGGCCATGGGCTTTAAGAGCGCACAGGTCTTCTACGTGCGCCAATGCCGCATTGCCGGTGAAAGCAAGTATCCTTTCTGGAAGATGGTGTCTTTTGCCTGGAAGGGCATTACGGCATGCAGCGTTGCGCCTCTGCGCATTGCGGGCCTTATGAGCATGCTCTGCATGCTGGCGGCGCTGGCCTTCAGCGGCGTTTCCCTGCTCAAATACGCCATGGGTGAAACCATTCAAGGTTGGACATCACTGATTATCGTAGTCTTGCTGCTGGGCTCTGTGCAGCTGTTCTGCCTGGCGCTGGTTGGTGAATACCTTGCCAAAATATTTACCGAAGTGCGCCACAGACCCCGCTACATCATCGCCAAAAAGCTGTAGGCCAAAGCTGTAAGGGAATCTTTGAGAAAACTGCGTAGCCATCACCGCCAAACTAAGTTGCCGAACTGCCATGAGTACTCTGGCAACATCTGCAACAAGCCCATATCTAGTATAAAAACAGCCCGCCGCTAGTGCCCCGGGCTGTTTTTATTTTTTGCATAGCCAATAGCCGCTTCAGGAATAATATTTGCCAGTGATTTCCTGAATCTTAATCTCAACCACTGCCGTCATTTTAAGCATATTTTCAGGGTAAGCCGCACCTGTGTGCTGGGGCGCGTGCTTGGCCACAATGGCGTCAAGGGCGGCGATTTTTACGGCCCGGTCATTCACTACAGCGGCGTTGCCTGTAATGATTACGCTCTGGTAGGCGGTATTGGTGTCACAGGGGACATCTGCCTGAATAAATGAATGCTGACCTTCTACTTCAAAACAGACTCTGGAGTCGGCACGCAGATTTTTCAACTTTTGCCCCGCTGCCAAGCCGTGAAAGTAGACATGTCCGTTCATAAACACAAAATGTACTGGTGTTATGTAGGGGAAACCATTTTCACCGAGAGTGGCCAGATGGCCAACCAGAACAGAGCCCAACAGCGAAGCTATCTGTTCAGTGGTCAGGGGGTGTTCTTTCATACGTGCCTGCATGGTTCCTCCAAGGTAAACAGATACAGAAAGCGCCGTGTAAGAAGCCTTGCCAGCATCGTGCTGCACGTGCTGAAAAAATGCGCTTGCTCAATGCACAATCAAAAATCCTTCTCTCCCTCACTCGCTCCAAAAAAAACTCTATTTCAGTTCTGTTACCTTTCAAAGTAAAATTACTGCGCACAGGTCAAGTATATTTATTCACGCACTGAGTTATCACAGGAAAAACCATAATTGTGCGCTGCTTGCACAATATGCATTGAGCTGTTGCGCTGCCACAAGAGTTACACGCCGTATTCCCTGAGTTTGCGCCACAGGGATGATCGGCTGATGCCCAGCATGTCTGCGGCCAGAGTGCGGTTGTCGCCCGCCAGTTCAAGGGCGTGCAGGATGTGCTGTTTTTCCATCTCTGCCAGCGGAACAAGCGGCGTTGATACGCCCGATGCTGGCGCGGCGGGCACCGATGCTCCTGGCGTTGTTGCCTGGGGGCAGACTGGGGTTGCAGCCTCGGCAGCCTCTTGCCGGGCGGCAAAAGCAGAAGAAAAGCCGGGATCGCGGGCTGGCAGGCGGGCCGCAGCCTCGGAAACTTCCGGGGGCAGATGCGCCAGACTTATGCTGCCGCCCGGCGGACAAAAAACCGCCGCCCGCTCGAGAATATTGGCAAGTTCGCGCACGTTGCCGGGGAAGGGATACTGCCGCAGCGCATCAAGGGCGTCATCTTCAATCTCCAGCGGCACGGCCCCGCCCTGCTCCGCCAGCCGCGCAAGAAAAAACCGCGCCAGCAGTGGGATGTCCTCTGCCCTGCTGCGCAGGGGCGGCAGCTCCTGCGTTACCACGGCCACGCGGTAATACAGATCGCGCCGGAAGCGCCCTGCCTCCACCTCTTCCTTAAGGTTGCGGTTGGTGGCGGCGATGATGCGCACGTCCACGGGTATATCCACGGTGCCGCCCACGCGGCGCAGGTTCTGCTCCTGCAGAACACGCAGCAGCTTGACCTGCATGCCCGCCGGCATTTCACCCATCTCGTCCAGAAACAGCGTACCGCCGCTGGCGGCTTCAAACAGGCCTTCTTTGCGCCGCACCGCGCCGGAAAAGGCCCC
Organism: Desulfovibrio faecalis; assembly: GCF_053570625.1. NCBI lineage: Bacteria > Pseudomonadati > Thermodesulfobacteriota > Desulfovibrionia > Desulfovibrionales > Desulfovibrionaceae > Desulfovibrio > Desulfovibrio faecalis. The sequence goes on along the minus strand of NZ_JBRBQR010000001.1, from coordinate 674,131 downwards.
CTGCTCATGTCCAAAAAGTTCGCTCTCAAGCAGCTCCGGCGAGAGCGCGCCGCAGTTGATCGCCAAAAAACGCCGCCGCGCCCGCTGGCTCTGGGCGTGCATGGTGCGAGCAGCCAGCTCCTTGCCCGTACCTGTTTCACCTTGCAGCAGCACAGCCACATCTGTGGGCGCCAGACGCATGAGCGCCTGCCTCAGGCCACACATAGCTGGCGACATGCCCACCATTTCCGGCACAGAGCCGCTGGCCTCAAGCTGGGCCCGCATCTGGGCGACCTGCTGCCGCAGACGGCGCTTTTCCAGCGCCCGCGCCACCAGCATGCGCGCTTCTTCCAGCGAGTAGGGCTTTGCCAGATAATGAAATGCCCCAAGCCGCATGGCCTCCACGGCGCTTTCAATCATGGGGTAGCCCGTGACCATGATGACTTCCACATCCGGCTTGCGCGAGCGTACCGCCTTGAGCACCTCCATACCGTTCATGCCCGCCATGGCAATATCAGTAATGACCACGTCAAAATCCTGCTCGGCCAGCAGTTTCAGGCCTTCTTCGCCGCTGCCAGCCTGGGCCGATTCATGCCCTCCGCGCTCCAGGGCGCGCGCAAGGTTGGCGCGGGCCATGCGCTCATCGTCAATGATCAGCAACCGGCCACCGCCGCCAGCCCGCTGCGCGGCGTCAAGCCCGTGGCCGTGCCGGGCTTCGCCGGGGTTTGCCTGCGCAGGTGATTGCTCCGAAAGCCGGAACCGTTCCGTAGTCATGCCTCTGCTCCTGAACCGTCTGCGTCATGCCGTTCCGCAAGGGGCAGCCGCACGGTAAAACACGCCCCTTGCCCCGGTTGGCTCTGCACTTCGAGCGTCCCGTTGTGCTTGCCCACAATGCCAAAGGCTATGGACAGCCCAAGGCCCGTCCCTTCGCCCACGGGCTTGAGGCTGAAAAAGGGATCAAACACCCGACCAAGATTCTCGGGTTCAATACCCTTGCCAGAGTCGCGCACGCGCAGCTCTGCCATACCCGCCAGTTCGTCCACAGAGGCGGTGATATGCACTTCACCCTTGCCATTCATGGCCTGTGCCGCATTGAGCAGAAGGTTGATAAGCACCTCCTGCATGCGCTGGGCATCCACGGGCAGTTGCAGCCCTTCAGGCACGTCCACTGTGATCTGTACCGTTGCGCCCATGTCGTGCCGCACAAGGCCAACAGCCCTGCGCACAAGGCCGGAAAGATCATGCAGGGCAACGGTAAAGGGCCGATCGCGCGCAAAATCCAGCAGGCCGCGCACAATATCGCGGGCACGAACAACCTCGGCCTGGATTTCATCCAGCTGCGCTGTCACGTCTTCAACCGTGGGCATGGGCCGCAGCCCCTGCCGGGCATCGTTCACATCCTCGCCGAGCAGCTGACAGCCAACGGAAATATTGTTGAGGGGATTGTTCAGCTGGTGGGCCACGCCGGAGGTCAGCACACCAAGAGAAGCCAACTTTTTTTCCTGCAACAGCAGGGCGTGGCGCTTTTCCAGCTCCGCCGCCATGCCGTCAAGCGTCTGGAGCACATGCCGCGCTTCTTCCTCAAGCTGCGGCGGGGGCGGCGGCAAGGGCATGCCCGCGCCAACGCTGCGGGCGGCGCTTTCAATGGCCCCAAGGGCGCGCATGATCTGCCTGCCGATAAGCCATGCAAAAGCCACCCCGCAGGCCAGCAAGGCAGCAATGGCCCCCAGCAGCTGGGTGCGCAGATCTCCCACAGCGGCAAAAATGCCCTGACGCATGCGCCGCACCGCCGAATCAGCCAGCTCGCTCAGGCGCTGCCCTTGATCGGTGAGCGCTGCGCCGTCTGTGGGCTGATCTTCCAGCAGGGCCTCATAGGTGCCGAAGCCTTCCAGCAGCAGGTCAAGATTATGGTGCGCGCCATCGCCCACCCGGCGGCCCATGGCTGCGTTATAATCCTGCCCCACGGATGTGGCCCGCTCCCGCGCCAGCTCCACAAAACTGCGCAGGGCAAGCAGGTCGCCCTTTCTGCCGGGGAAAAGTTGCAGATTTTTTTCGTACCTGCGCATCTCGAGCACGTCGCTGCGCAGGTCGTCCACCATGTCGATCAGTCGGGCCGCCCTGTCGATGCGCCCCAGATCATAACAGGCGATGCCGCCCAAAAGCAGCAACATGACCAAGAACAGGCCCGTGCCCACGGCAATCTTGCCGCGAATGGTATGCCAGACAGATAAATGCGGAAGCATGCTTCACCCCCGCAGGCGCAAAAGTTTACACCTGCGCCCGTCGCCGTTTCAATTTGCAACAGCGTATAAAAATAAAACAAAGCTGACAAGCCCTGTCCTGCAACAACTTGCAGACCTTATCCGCTTGAACATGTCAGAATGAAACAGTCCATGGGCAGCGTGACGCGCAGCACACGATACATAAAATCATATAAATTCAGCATGTTATACATTGAACTTTTTGGCACAATAGTTGTAATCGCAAGCGCAGGAGGCCGACATGAACACCCTGCAAAAAACGATGGAAAACTGGTTTACCGCTGTGGCATATGCCGATGCCGGGCAATCCGGCTGGACAGACGATTTGTGGACTCTGAACGGCAAGCGCGAAAACACGGCGCTGAAGCAGACCCTGCTTTATGGCGCGGGCAGCATCCTCATTTACCTGCTGGCTTTTAGCAACGCCGATGCCTTTGCCGCCTTGTGCGCCAAGGGTGGCCTGTGGACAGCCCTGCCCATCGCCTCGGTGCTGCTGCTCTCATACGTGCATGGTCACTTTGCTGGCGCGCTCTGGGAATTGTGCGGTATTACCGGCGTGCAAAAAAAGAACGCGCAATCCACCGCAAAGGCTGCCCCCCGTCAGAGTGCCGCACCGGCTCCCCGGCTGGACACCACGGCCGTGGTTCACGGCTAACCGACCGTTTTTCACAAGTCCGGGCCGCGCCGCCCGGCTCAATTTTTTTGTTCAGCGGCGGCATGGCGGCGGCATGTTTGGCCTTACGCCAGCACACAACAGTACGCCCAGGTAATTCGCCAGCCGGAGGTAACATGGATCTGCTCAGTCTTGACCCGTCCCAGTTCATCGCACTCACGCCCGTTTCTGTGGCCTTTCTGCTGGCCGTGGGATTTGTGGGCGGGCTTGTAAGCGGCTTTATCGGTTCCGGCGGGGCCTTTATTCTCACGCCGGGCATGATGGGCCTGGGTGTGCCCGGCGCCGTGGCTGTTGCCAGCAATATGTGCCACAAGTTCCCCAAGGCCATGGTGGGCGCCATCAAGCGCTACCGCTTCGGTCAGGTGGATGTAAAACTGGGCATGGTTATCGCCGCCACAGCTGGCATAGGCGTACAGATTGGCATCCGCATTCAGCGTTTTATTCTGGAAAAGTGGGGCCAGGCCGGGTCTGATCTTTACGTCAGCGTTTCCTTTGTGGTGGTTCTTGTTGTGGTGGGCAGCTATATTCTCAAGGATGCCCTGCACTCCAGCCACTCCGGCAAGGAGGATGACGAAAGCACGCCGCCCCTTGCCCAAAAGTTGCAGGCCATCAACCTGCCCCCCATGATGTCCTTTCCCAAATCCGGCTTGCGCATTTCGCTGTGGTTTACCCTGCCCGTGGGCATCGCCACCGGCATGCTGGCTGCCACCATTGCCGTGGGCGGATTTGTGGGCGTACCGGGGCTTATCTATGTGATCGGCGTACCCGGACTCATTGCATCAGGCACGGAACTGGTCACGGCCTTTGTCATGGGCCTGTGCGGCTCGGTCAACTGGGCCATGCACGGCATGATAGACATCCGCCTCGTCTTTATCATCCTGGCTGGCTCCCTGCTCGGCGTGCAGCTTGGGGCCATCGGCACCACCTACGTCAAGCCCATCATGATCAAGTACGTTATGGCCGCCATCATGCTCATTGTTGCCGCAAGCCGCATAGTCGCCCTGCCGGGCTACCTCAACGCGCTGGGGCTTATCCAGATGGGCCCAGGGATTCTCTATCTGCTCAAGGTCGTGAGCTTCATAACCATGTGCGCCGGATTGCTTGTTGGCGCGGGCATGATCCTTGGCGGCATGTGGCGCGGGCAAAAGCGCAACCGCAAAGAAGCGGCGCTGGGCAACCCGGCCTAAGCGATCTCTCTCTTAAACAAACCCCAATAACATCTTCTCCTCAAACCCTATAGCAAAAGGGGGGTGCATTGCGTCTGCACCCCCCTTTTTAGTTTCCTGTCAAAGGCAGCGCGCGGACAATTGGCCATTGCCTATTTCCTGATTTTCTGTATGCTTTCATAATCATCATTATACCCTGTCAGCTTTTCTGCCATCCCTTCGCAGGAGGAGCCATGCGCATATTCACGCGCAGCCTCAAGACGCAGTTTATTGAGGCATTCACGCTGCTTATCCTGCTGTCATCATGCTTTCTTGCGGCCATAACCGGGCGCGAAGCCAGCAGCGAGGCCCGCTACGAACGCGGCCTGCTGCTGACCAACCGCGTGCAATCTCTTGCCAAGGCCCTTGATCAGTCCATGTGGTTCTGGATCAAGGAGGTTGGCACCCTGCGCCACACTGTGGGGCTGATCGGCGGCGATATGAAAAAACTATCCATCGCCGTGAACAGATTGCAGGACACCATGCCCGCCTTTGCCTGGATCGGACTCATGAATCCTCAGGGCAAGGTTCTGGCAGCCACCGATGGCGTGCTGGAAGGAACCGATCTTTCCATCTGCGCCATCTTCCGCCAGGGCAAAAACGGCCTCTTTGTGGGCGATGTACGCAAGGCATCCATGCTTGCCCAACTGTTGCCCCAGCCGGAAAACGGCCCGCTGAAATTTGTGGACATCAGCATGCCCATTGGCGAGGGGGAGCTGAAAGACTGGGTCCTGGTAGCCCATCTGAGTTGGGCATGGGCCAGAGAGGTGGAGGAATTCATCCTTTCGGGCGAAGGCTCGGATACCAACACCAAGATCATGGTTCTCGGTGCAGACGGCGGCGTCATCCTGGGCGGCGACAACAATGAACAACCGCTGGCCTTGCCCCTGCTGCAAGAACTTGAACACTCCACTTCGGCCTGGGCCGTGGAAACATGGCCCGATGGCATTGCTTACCTCACTGCGGCAGTAAGCTGCACGGGATTTAAAGACTACGATGGCTTGCAGTGGAGCGTGGTGGCGCGGCAATCGCTGGATGCCGCCTACGAACCCGTGCGTCGCCTTGTGGCGCGCATTCTTGTGGCTGGCCTCTTGCTTGCGGTGCTGTTTGCGCTGGTTGCCGGATACATCGCCCAGCGCACCATTGCCCCCCTCAAGGCGCTTACCGCCGCCGCAGACCGGCTCAGCCGGGGCGAACGCGTTACCATTCCGCGCAACCGGGGCATACGCGAAATTGAAGTGCTTTCAGCCTCCTTGTCCACCCTGGTTGAAAACCTCACCCGCACAGAAACAGACCGGAACCGCATTCAGTATGCCGCAGAGCGCGATGCCCTCACAGGCCTGCTGAACAGACACGGACTGGCCGCGCGCATTGACGAGGCCATGCCCAGCCTGACGCAAAGCCAGGGGCTGGTTGAGCTGCTGTACATGGATCTGGACGGCTTTAAACCAATCAACGATGCGCACGGACACCATGTGGGCGATGCCGTGCTGACCATTCTGGGGCAGCGCCTTACGCGCTGTCTGCGCAAGGATGATGTGCTGGTGCGGCTGGGGGGCGACGAGTTTCTGGCCCTGCTCGGCCATACCAGGGGCACGCCAGACATACTGCGCACCATCAGCCGCATCCGCGAGGATGTGGGAGCCCCCATTTCCATTGACGGCCTCATGCTGCGCATCGGCATCAGCATAGGGCACGCCACATGGCACTGCGCGAGCGAGACTGTTGAAGATGCGCTCAAACGGGCAGACAGCGAACTTTACATGGCCAAACGTGCATCAAAAGCCTCGCAGGAAGTGCTGTAGCCTGGCCTGCTGCGCATCACCCCCGTCTTTATCCCACAGACTGCCCCACCGGATATTTCTTTAGATCCGCTTAAAGGAGCAATACACCGTCAGGTCGATCAGACCCAGGCCTGCTCCTGCAAATGCCGCAGGCACTTGCCCGCTGTGGCAAAATCCTTGCGCAGATCGGCATAGTCCGGCACCGTGCGCGCGCCGCCCCGGTCATAGAGCACAAGCCCGCCCGCAAAGGTATCCACATCGTCAGGATCGTGGCTGATAATCACGGCAGGGATGGTCAGGTCATCCATCAGTTCGAGCAGTTCTTCGCGCAGGCGTTCGCGCAGCAGGGGATCAAGCGCAGAAAAAGGCTCGTCAAGCAGCAGGAGCAATGGGTCTGCATTAAGGGCGCGGGCCAGAGCTGCGCGCTGCCGCTGCCCGCCGGATATCTGCGAGGGCAGATGGGCCGCCAGATGCCCGATGCCCAAACGTTCCAGCATGGCCTGCGCCTTGTCACGCTCCTCGCCGCGCACCTTCCAGGGCCAGCAGCCCGTGCGCGGATAGGCCACGTTCTGCAACAGGCTCAGGTGCGGAAACAGGGCGTAATCCTGAAACATGTAGCCGATACGCCGCTTCTGCACAGAAACAAACACGCCCTGCGCAGCATCGTACAACGTGCAGTCGCCGATACGGATGTGGCCCGCGTCGGGCTTTGTCAGCCCCGCCAGACACTGCATGGTCAGCGATTTGCCCGAACCGGAAGGGCCAAAAAGCACCGCGCACTTGTGTTCGTCGCCGATGTCGTAGCGCACATCCAGATTGAAGGGCGTAACCCCGTTCCTGAAACTTTTTACCAGCCGCAACGAGATCATCTGCGCCGCCTCTTGAGTTTCACAAGCAGCTCCGCCGCCATCAGCAAGGTCACGCACACGGCGGAGGTAATGAACACAAGCCAGGAGGCCTGGAGGTCATTGCCCGCCTGAAAGGCATCGTAGATGGCAAGGGCCAGGGTCTGGGTCTTGCCGGGGATATTGCCCGCAATCATCAGGGTTGCGCCAAATTCGCCCATGCCGCGCGCAAAGGCCAGCATGATGCCCGCAAAAATACCTTTCCAGGCCAATGGCAGCGACACGCTGATAAACACCCGCCATTCCGAGGCCCCAAGCGTGCGGGCCGCGTCTTCCAGATGTTTGTCCACCTGCTCCAGCGCCGCGCGGGCTGACTTGTAGATAAGCGGGAACACCACAACAGTGGCTGCAACCACAGCCCCCTGCCAGGAAAAAATCAGGTTGATGCCCAGTTCCGCCAGTCCATGCCCAAAAACGCCGCGCCGCCCCACCAACAAGATGAGATAGTAGCCCAGCACAGTTGGGGGCAGCACCAGCGGCAACGAGCACAGGGCGTCCAGCAGGGCGGGCATGGGACCTTTTTTGCGGGCCAGCCGCCAGGCCGCCAGTGTTGCCACAACAAAGGAAACAGCCGTAGCCGCTCCTGCCACGCGCAACGAAAGCTCCAGCGGGCTCCAGATAAACGCTAGGTCAAAATCCATTTCCAACTCTGCCCCCTGCCGCCGACCGGATCCGTTGATGCGTAAAAAAATAATGAAGGCGGTTGCCGCTTCTGCCAAAACGGCAACCGCCAGTAAACACAATCCATCATTGCAGGCCGGTACGCAAGGGCACGGACCACGCCTTCATGCACTACGGCTTGGAGAAACCGTACTTGGCAAGCACGGCCTGACCTTCAGGCGAAAGCACAAAGTTCAGAAATTCCTGGCCCATCTTGGCATCCTTGCCAGTGGTGGCCACGGCGATAGGATAGCTCACGGGATCATGACCTTCCACAATCATGACCACTTCAACCTTTTCCGCCAGCTGTTTGGCATCGGTGCGGTAAACAAAACCTGCATCAACTTCGCCACGGGCCACATAGTCCAGCACCTGACGTACGCTGTTGCCCAGGATAAGCTGGGGCTGCACGGCTTCCCACAATTTGGCGGTGTTCAGCGCGTCCTTGGTGTAACGCCCGGCAGGCACGGAATCGGGATTACCGATGGCAACGCGCTTGAAGGCCTTGATGTCTTCAAGCTTGGCGGGCTTTTTGGAGCCAGCGGGCACGATAAGCACGAGGTCGTTGAGCGCAAAATCCTTGCGCGTAGCGGGGTCGACAACCTTGGCGGCCACGGCCTTGTCCATGGTGCCCTGGTCGGCAGAGGCAAAAACGTCTACGGGCGCGCCTTCCTGAATCTGTTTGAGCAGCGGATTGGAGGCAGCATAATTGGTGTGCACCTGCAAGCCCGTGTGCTTCTTTTCAAACACGCCTTTGATTTCGTTAAAGGCATTGGTAAGGCTGGCTGCGGCAGAAACGGTTATTTCCGCAGCCTGAACGGGAAGGCTGAGCAAGGCCACGCAACCCAGCGCCAAAGCTATGCGGCAAAAGGCCCCACGAGCGGATACAGTCTTTTTCATGAAATTCCTCCGTGCGCCAGAAGCGCGGTTTGTACGCCAACAGTACAGAACCCTTGAAGGCGAGCAATACAGTCACGTTTTTTAATGAAAGCGTGAACACTGTACAACAAAAGGGTTTTACTTGTATAAGGCAGGAAAACTGACGGGAATCAGCATGGAAAAAAACAAAAACCGTGAGGAAATGGCCGCGCTTTTGCGCTCCCTCTCTTCCGCAGACAGGGCATGGCTGCGCCAGCGCCTTATGCGGCGGGACTCTGCCGCTCTGCTGCAGGATACAGGGCGCATCAGCCCGCGCGAGCTTCTGGCCGTGGAAACATGGCTGTGGGAACGGGCCAGTGCCGCCCGTGGCCCGCGCGAAAAGCGCCCTCGCCTGCGCATGTGGCTGATTTTCATGCTGCTGCGCTACGCAGCCCTGCGGCTTGTGGAAATTTTTGAGATCATGCCTGCGCATCTTGATTTTCAGGACGGAGTTATCCATGTGCCGGGCAGCAACGATGCCCCAGGGCGCGAGGTCCCCTTGCCGCTTACCATCAGCCGCCGCCTCAAGCGCGTGCTGGAAGACCCGGCGCTGTTTCCTGAAACCCGCGAACTCATGCGCTGCGACGCCAGTTATGTGCGCCGCTGCCTGCAACAGTGCGGCGCGGCCTGCGGCCTGCCCAAGGGCCTTTTGAGCGCCCGCGCCCTGCGCCATACCCGCGCCCTCGAGCTGGGCAGGCAGGGCCTGCCCCTGCCTGTGGTGGATATTTTTCTTGGCCGGCGATCCGCGCCCGGTCAGAGCGGCATTGTCCGCTGCGACCCGCAGGAGGCCAAACGCCTGCTGCGCGAACAACTGCAAAGGGAGCGACCCATGAAAACCAGTGCGCGCAACGTCTTTCAGGGGCGCATAACCTCATTGCGCCAGAGCGGGCTGCTGGTCGAGGTGGTGCTGCGCACCGCAGGCGGCCTGCGTGTGGCCTCGCTCATTACGGACGAAAGCGCCAAGACCCTGGCTCTCAATGAGGGCAAACTGGTCAATGCCAGCATCAAGGCACCCTGGGTGCTGGTGCAGGGGGGCGAACTCTCGCCCAAAAGCTCCCCTCCGGCGGAAAACTGCTTTACCGGCGTGGTGGAACGGGTGCGGGAAGATGAAATGGTGGCCGAAATTCTGGTGGCGCTCGGCGAAGGCAGTCAGGTCTGCGCCCTACGCAACCGTGGGCCGGAAAACCCCATCAATCTTGTGGCCGGGCAAACTGTAACCGTATTTTTCAAGGCTTTTTCCGTCATTCTCACCGTAGATTAGCCAGCATACACGCAAACAAAGCCGCGCCGGCAGTCGTAATGACCATCGGCGCGGCTTTGTTTATTTTAGCGACAGTTTACAGGCAGGTTACTTCCACAGGGCGCGGTTTTCTTCCATAAAGCGCTCAAAGGCCTCAATGGCTCGCGCCATATCCTGACGCCCCACGCCATTGTAGGTTGTCAGCCGCAGGTGATCCTTGCCCATGCCTTTTGCCAGCAGCCCCAGAGGCGCAAGCTTCTGCTCGAACCATTCTGAAGACCTGCCGGAAGCGCTTATATCCAGCATCACAATATTGCTCTGCACAGGCGTGAGCACAAACTCGCCATAGGCCGCCAAGGCCGCGCCGAGGTGGCGGGCGTTTTCGTGGTCTTCCGCAAGGCGCTCAATACCCGTGCGCAGGGCAACCAGCCCGGCAGCCGCCATAATGCCCGCCTGCCGCATGCCGCCGCCAAGCAGTTTGCGCGTCTGACGCGCCTTGGCGATAAACTCGCGCGTTCCACACAGCACAGAACCGAACGGTGCGCCCAGCCCCTTGGAAAGACAGAACATCACGCTGTCCGCGCAGGCGGCCAGATGTGCGGCGTCCACCCCGAGGGCCACGGCAGCGTTGAACAGCCTCGCGCCGTCCATATGCACGGGAATCCCCGCCTTGCGGGCCGCAGCGGCCAGCGCCTGCTGCCGCGCCAGCGACACGCAGATGCCGCCGCCGAAGTTGTGACTGTTTTCCATACAGGCCAGCTTGACGCCCGGCGTTACGCAAGCTGACGCAAAGGAGGCGACTTCGGGCATGCCCTCTGCATCCCGCGAATAAAACACAGGTTGAATACCCAGGAACTTTTCCATGAAGGGCGACTTTTCGGTGCGGAACACATGCAGGTCCGGCTCCAGAGCCGCAGCATCACCACGGTCGCACCACGTAGCCAGCGCGACGAGATTGGCCATGGTTCCCGATGGGCAAAAAAGCGCGGCTTCCTTGCCCAGCAGTTCGGCAGCATGATCTTCCAGCCGATTGACTGTGGGGTCGCCGCCGCGCCCTTCCGCGTCAACACGGCCGTCATCGCCCACTTCGGCCTCACGCATGGCGGCGCGCATGGCCTTAGTGGGAACGGTCAAGGTATCACTGCGCAGATCGACTACAGGCATGAATTTCACCTTTTAGACTTCGGCGGTTTCTTCCGTCGGTTCATAGGCAATCCCCGCCCAGCGCATGACAAGCTTCACCGCGACAGTGTTGCTGACCACGTTGACGGCGGTACGGCCCATGTCCAGAAAAGCGTCCACGCCCGCGATGATGGCCAGAGCCTCCACAGGAATGCCAATGGTTGTCAGCACCATGGCAATGGCCACAAGGCCGCCTGAAGGCACGTTGGCGCTGCCCTTGCTGGCAAGCGTGGTCACCACGATGATGGAAAGCAGGGTGCTGGGATCCAGCGGGATGTTATAGGCATCAGCCAGAAAGCCAACGGCCAGCGCAAAATACATGATGGAGCCGTCGCGGTTGAAGGCGTAGCCCAGAGGCAGCACCACCGAGGCCACGGCCTTGGGAACGCCCATTTCCACCAGTTTTTCCATGTGCAGGGGCAGTGTCGCCTCTGACGAACGCGTGGCAAAAGCCAGAATCACAGGCTCGCTCACGGCTTTGGCGGTCTTGAGGGGGTGTTCGCCGATGCAGAGCATCAAGATGGCGAACAGCACCAGCAAGACGCCAAGCCCCAGGTACATGACCAACACCAATTTGAGCAGGGCCAGAATGGTGTGCATGCCCTGCGTGGAAAACAGCCAGGCTATGATGGCAAAAATGGCAATGGGCGACAGGGCGATGATCCAGCCCGTGAGCTTGAAGACAGCGCCCATCAGAGCGTCCAGCACGTCAACGAGAGGCTTTGCCCTGCTGCCGGTGGAAGCCAGAGCAAGGCCCAGCAGCACTGCAAAAACCAGCACAGGCAGGAGGTTGGTGCCCGACATGGCCGCAAACACGTTGGAGGGGATCATGTCGAGAAAAAACTTTGTCCAGTTGACCGTGGTATTGATGTTCTTGGGCAGTTCTGCGGTGTGCGACAGGTTGACGCCCACGCCGGGGTGGAACATGCCGTTGAGGGCAAGGCCAATGATGATTGCCACCACAGTGGCAATGAAAAAATAGAGCAGGCTGATAACGGAAACCTTGCCCAACTGCTTGGCGCTGTTGCCCATCTGGTAGATGCCAAGGGTGATGGCCGTGAACACCAGCGGCACCACGATCATTTTGATGGCCTGCACAAAGGCCGTGCCCACCGGGGCCAGGGCCTGGGAAAAGTGCGGCGCAAGAAAGCCGAACACAATGCCCAGAACAAGGCCGAGCACCATCTGAATTGGCAGCGGAATGGGCCGCTTTTTGCTGGTTTTTGTCATTTCCATCGCCTCTCTTCCCCCTCTGATCCTTGCACGTAAAACGTCTTGTGATGCCGACGGCCAGGTTTAGCCGAGAACTGCAAGCAGTGAGCGCAGTTTCGTTTCCATGGCCTTTTGCAGATGATCCCAGACAAGCTGGTGAGCCAGTGTTTGATTGCGATCCAGAATGGCATTGCCAATGGCGATATGTTCCTTGATCACCACGCGTGTCCGTTCTGCATCGTAATTTTTGACGCGCTGCATGGCCAAGGAGTTCTGTACGCGCACGTCTGCATAGAGTTTTGCCAGCCGCTTGTTGCCAGCGGCCTGAAATATGGCTTTGTGGAAGTCCCAGCCGATGCGCTGCGCTTCAAAGGTATCAAGCTCCGGCCCATCGGGCAGGGCCTGAAGCTCGGCAAGGCAGGCGCGCAGTTCAGGGCTGCCGCCTTTTTCTGCCGCCAGCTTGGCGGCCATGCCTTCGAGCGCCAGGCGCACCTCGTGGATTTCTTTCAGGTCTTCCACAGACAGGCGCTGCACAAAGGTACCCCGCAGAGGAACGCTCATGAGAACGCCCTCCCTGCACAGATCCTTGATGGCCTCGCGCACTGGCGTACGCCCAAGTTGCAGGCTTTCAGCCAGGCTGCGTTCCGACAGTTCTTCGCCGGGGCTGAGCTGCCCTTGCGCGATCATGGAACGGATGGCCTCATACGCTGTGGATGATGCCTTGGTGTTTATCTGCTTCATGTCTGGTATACCAGCATAAAGCCAAATAAATGTCCATACGCCGCAGGACAGCATCAGCATGGTAACCTTATAATATTGCAGCAGTGTGGATTTTTTTGACCAGAAAAAAACGAGAAAATTTGCTGGCTATGCTGCGCGGAGCCAGCAGGACATTCATGGTATTTTAGGGGCAAAACTGCGCCTACCGCAGAAGACACACCAACCCAAGATACCAATGTGTCCGGCGAGGATTTTTCGCTTCTGGCAAGGAAGGGATGTTTTTTGCGAAGGAAGTGTACCCGCTTTAGCCGTTGCTTTAGGCGTTGCGACACAGGAAGTTACGCCTAAAGACAGCATGCGCAACGACATAGTCGTTCCATGCAATCGCTGTCGCCATCCGTAAGCCCTTTGGGCAACGGCTGCCGCGCGACAAAGGAAGCTACGGATAAAGACAGCAGCGCTACGGTACTCGACCTGAACAAAAATCATCCCTGACGCAGCCAACACGAAAGAAATCTAAGAAACAGCGATAGTGTCCGGCGAGGATTTTTGGGCGCTGGCAAGGAAGGAGTTATTTTTGCGAGGGGAGTGTACTCTGATAGTACTCGACCCGAGCAAAATCACTCCTGACGCAGCCAGCACTCAAAAAGACCGCCGGACACACCTCGGGGGAGTCGCAGAACTTCCCTTGCCACAACTCCCTCGCCCCCATCGCCCGCCGCAAATCCCCCAGCAGGCCGCGCTTTTCTGTGGTCCAGGCGGGAGCCAGCAGTTCACCGGGGGCGGGGTCGCTCTGGAGGCGGTGGATGACGATGTGTGAAGGGATGCGCGGCAGGGCGGCGCAGAGAAGGTCGACATATTCATCGCGCCAGAGGGGGTGATACTGGCCTGCGTTGTACTGGCGGGCAAGTTCCGTCCCCTTGGGCACGTAGACGTTGTGCAGCTTGAGGCCACTTATGGGCAGGGAGAGCGCCCAGCCGAGACTTTGCAGAAAATGGTCTTCGCCTTCACCGGGCAGCCCGGCCATGAGGTGAGCGCATACGGCAATACCGCGCGCGGCGGCCATGCGCACGGCATTTTCAGCTCTGGCTGCGGTATGGCCCCGGTTAATGCGGGCCAGTGTGGCATCATGGGCTGTTTGCAGGCCCAGCTCCAGCCAGAGGTCGCAATCAAGGCCTGCAAGCAGGTCTAGCTTTTCGTCATCAAGGCAGTCGGGGCGGGTTCCCACGGCAATTCCAAAACAGCCGGGCAGTTGGCGAACCGTTTGGAGCAGTTGTTGCAGGCGTTCTGATGGCCCATACGTGTTAGAGAAGGATTGCAGGTATGCAATAAAGCGCGTATTGGGGTCGTCCCGCAGATATATGGAACGCCAAAAATTCCACTGTTGCAGTAGGGAATAGCCCTGTTTTGCACGGCCCGAGCCGGACCCATCGGCATTGCAAAACGTGCAGCCGGAAAATGAAAGCGTACCGTCGCGGTTGGGGCAGGAGGCCCCGGCGTCAAGTGGAATTTTTTGCACCCGGCTGCCGTAGCGTCGATGATAATAAGCGGCCAGAGTATGCCAGCGCTGCATGTTTGCGTCCCTTGGAGGCTTATTTCCGCGCCTTCCGGCGGGACAAATATTTTAACCCTGCGTCCACCGTCTTGACTTCATGCCAGTTTTAGCAGAACAGTTTTCAGCCTGACGTTACCAATTCCAACAGCGCCCCCACTCCAGGCCTCTTCGCCTCGCCGGGTGCGGGAGTTGTTTCAACATGACGGTAAGGTAGCACACCAGCACAGCGAGGCAAGTTAGAGTAATGTCCAAAATTCTGGATTTCGCACTAGGATTGTTTTCCAATGACCTGGCCATTGACCTTGGCACAGCCAACACCTGCGTTTATGTCAAGGGGCAGGGAATTGTGTTGCGGGAGCCTTCGGTGGTCGCGGTCAAAAAAGACCCGCGCGGCAACAATGTAGTTCTTGCCGTTGGGCACGATGCCAAGCGCATGCTGGGCAGAACCCCTGGCAACATCTGGGCTATCCGCCCCATGAAAGACGGCGTTATCGCCGACTTTGAAGTTACCGAGGCCATGCTGCGCCACTTTATCGCCAAGGTTCACAATTCGCGGCGTCTTGTGCGCCCGCGTATCATGATTTGCGTACCTACGGGCATCACCCAGGTGGAAAAGCGCGCCGTGAAAGAGTCGGCCCAGTCCGCTGGCGCACGTGAAGTGTACCTCATCGAGGAACCCATGGCAGCGGCCATTGGCGCGGATCTGCCCATTCAGGAACCCACTTCCAACATGGTGGTGGATATCGGCGGCGGCACTACTGAAGTGGCGGTCATCTCCCTTTCGGGCATTGTGTATTCGCGCTCTGTGCGCGTGGGCGGCGACAAGATGGACGAAGCCATCATGACCCACGTCAAGCGCAAGTATAACATGCTCATTGGTGAATCTTCCGCTGAAGAAATCAAGATCAAGATCGCATCCGCCTACCCGCTCGATCCGGAACAACAGATCGAAGTCAAGGGCCGCGACCTTGTGACGGGTATTCCGCAGAATATTATCATCACCTCTGAAGAAGTGCGCAAAGCCATTTCTGAACAGGTGGACAGCATTGTTCAGGCTGTGCGCATCGCTCTGGAACAGACCCCGCCGGAACTGGCGGCGGATATTGTTGACAGGGGCATTGTGCTCACGGGCGGCGGCGCGCTGCTCAAGGGCCTTGACCAGCTGCTGCGCGAAGAAACATCGTTGCCCATTACGGTTGTGGACGATCCCTTGTCCACGGTTGTGGTGGGTACCGGCAAAGCGCTGGACAACCTGCACATTCTTAAAGAAGTGTGCATCGACTAGAACCGACCTTGTCCTCGCGCCCCTGTGCGGCTGACGCAATGCCGGAACACAAGCTTCCGGTTCTGCGTCTCCGGTACAGGGGCGCGATTTATTCCGCACCGGCTTTCAGGAGCTTCCGCCTGTGACACTGCGGCGTCTTCTCCTCCTCGCGGGCATTTTGCTCATCCTGTTTCTGGGCATGTACTCCTGGAATCAGCGCACGCGCGTTCTGGACGATCTGGCCGCGAAACTGGGGCTTGAAATCACCGGCGCGGTGCTCACGCCTGTTCGTTCCGCGCAGGACGCTGCGGAAAACATGTGGGACCGCTATTTTGACCTTGTGGGCGTGCGTGAAGAAAATGAAGCCCTCAAGCAAAAGGTGGACGAGCTTGAAGCGCGCCTGCTTGCCAATGGTGAAGACCTGGCCGAGCTCAAGCGCCTGCGCGCGCTGGTGCAACTGCCGGTAGACCAGACATGGCGTCCCCTTGGGGCCCGCGTTCTTTCCGGCCGCATGGGTCCCAACGCCGTCCTTGACAGCATCACCATCAGCCGGGGGTACAGCACGGGGGGACGTCCGGGCACGCCGCTGGTTACCCACCTTGGGCTGGTTGGCCGCGTTCTTAAGGCCAGCGCCCACAGTTCCATTGTGTTGCTGCTTACTGATCCCAGCAGCCGCATAGCCGTTTTTTCGCAAGAAAGCCGCGCTCCCGGCATCCTCATGGGCATGGGCACGGGCCAGAAGCTTGAAGTCAACTTTGTGCAGCGCGATGCCAAGGTCAAGCCCGGCGAAATAATCATCACCTCCGGCCTGGACGGCAAGTACCCCAAGGGCATACCTGTGGCGCGCGTACTGCGCGTGGCTCCTTCGGATTACACCCAGTTCATGGCCATCAAGGCAGAACCGCTGGTTGACCTGCAACATCTTGAAGAAGTGCTGCTGCTCGAATCCACCGGCGCGCCCCGCCCGCTGGAACCCAGCGAAGCTCCCAAAGAATTCGTGGGCCCGCCCGCGCCCAAAAGCGCCACGCCATGAGAACGCTCCGCAGCATTGCATGGTGGGCCTTTTTCATGGCCTGCGCCATTGTTTTGCAGGCGGCGGTGCCGGGGCTTGATGTGCTCACGGTGGGCCTGATCATCCTGTTGCAGGAACGGGATTATAAAAATATGCTCTGGCTGCTGCCCGTGTTCATCCTGTTGCAGGAAGGCATGGGCACGCGCCCCTTCGGGGCCGTCATTGTCTGGTATGCCGCAGTCATTTTGCTGTTCAAGATGGGCCGCTGGCTGTTTGAAGTGGAAAATTTCATTTTTGTTTTTTTGCTGTCAGCCTGCCTGGGCGCCGCATACTACGCCATTGCGTGGCTCATGGCCCCTTTGCAGAACCTGCCTTTCGATGTGCAGGGAACCCTGGACACAAGCCTGATTCAGGCCATCTTTGTGCCCTTCGCCTGGCGGCTGTTGGTGGCCACCCGCCACTGGAACCCCAATGATCAGGAAAACTGACAATACCTCGCTGCTGGCGCACAACGACAAGGCGCAGCATAAGGGCATTCGCTCCTGGCTCAAGATTCAGGTCGAGAGCGAGGGCTATCAGCCGCCGCGCGCTGGCGCAATCCTGCTTCAGGTTCTGGTGGGTCTGATGTTTTTTGTGCTCGTGGTGCGCTTCTGGTATCTGCAAGTGCACAGAGGCGAAGAATTTGCACGTCAGGCTCAGGACAACCGTCTGCGTATCGAGCGCATCTTTGCCCCGCGCGGGCGCATCATGGACGACAAGGGCAAGGTACTGGCCGATAACCGCACCGCCTACGGTCTTTCCATCGTGCGCGAAGACTGCCACGACATCCCCGCCACCCTGGCCCAGATAAGCGAATGGTCGGGCATCCCCCTCCAGCAGGTCTGGGACAAGTTCCGTCAGGACCGATTCAAGGTTAAACCCTTTGAGCCCCTGCTGCTCATCACCGATATCGACTTTGACCTTGTGGCCCGCATTGAATCCGAGATTCACGAATGGCCGGGGCTTGAAATTGTGGTGCGCACCAAGCGCAGCTACCCCGAGAAGGAACTTTTCGCCCATATTCTTGGTTACGTGGCGGAAGCCAACGAGCAGGAAATGACCGCAGACAGCGCCCTTGCCATGGGCGACCTGGTGGGCAAGCAGGGGCTGGAACTGGAGCTGGAAAAGCAGTTGCGGGGCCGCAAGGGCTTATACGATGTAGAGGTTGACGCCCACGCCCGAGTGCTTGGCAAAACTCTGCGCGATGAACCGCGCGGCGGGCACGAAATACATCTTTCACTCGATGCGGGTTTGCAAAAGGCTGCCTGGGACGCCCTCGGCGGCGAGGCTGGCTGCATCGTGGTCATGGAACCGGACAGCGGCAAGCTGCGCGCGCTTGTGACATCCCCGGCCTACGACAACAATCTTTTTGCTGCGGGCATTTCGCAACGCGACTGGGACGCCCTGCGCACCAACAACCGCTTTCCCTTGCAGAACCGCGTTATCCAGAGCGTGTACCCCCCAGGTTCCGTATGGAAGCTGGTTATGGCCACCATGTTGCTTGAAAAGGGCGTCAACCCGCGTGAAAGCGTGTTCTGCCCCGGACAGGTCAAACTGGGCAACCAGATTTTCCGCTGCTGGAAGCGCGGCGGGCACGGCTCCGAAGACCTCGTGCACGCGCTCATAGACTCCTGCGACGTCTATTTCTACCTCATGGGCGACCGCCTGGGCATTGACAAGTTGGAAGAATTCGCCAAGGCTTGTGGATTCGGGCGGCCTACAGGCATTGACCTACCGCATGAAAAATCGGGCCTTGTCCCTTCGCGCGACTGGAAACGGCGGCGTTTTGGCCGTCCGTGGACACGCGGTGAAACCTACAACGTGTCCATCGGCCAGGGCTACACCCTGGTGACGCCGGTGCAGGTGGCAGTATTTGTTTCGGCTCTGCTCAATGGCGGCGATCTGCTCAAGCCCCAGCTTGTGGATGACGCCACACGCGAAGTGCGCGGCCGTGTACCCGCCAAGCCAGAGACGCTCAAGTTTGTGGTGGAGGCCATGCGCCGCACTGCCAACGGCGGCACAGCCAAGGTTGTGGGCCGCAAGGATGCCGACATGGGCGGCAAAACAGGTACAGCGCAGGTGGTCAAGCTCAAGATGGCCGCAGGCGACCGCCGCCTGAAAATGTCAGAAATGGAATACGCCCAGCGCGACCACGCCTGGATTGCCACCTGGGGTATTAAAGACGGCAAAACCTATGTGGTTATTGTCATGGTGGAACACGGCGGCGGCGGTTCAAGTGTGGCTGGCCCTGTGGCCCGCAAGGTTTACGACTATCTTTTCGGGCCTGACCCCAACGCGCCCATGATCGTGTTGCCCGCCCCAACCGCAGCCGTAGAGCCCACGGACTAGGCAACATGCGCAAAGAGCCAGCACCGCGCACAGGCGCAAACAACGTTTGCCCCGGTGGCAACACCGCAGCCAACAATCGTTGCGAGGCCCGCCACGGGCAAGGAGTGTTGCGGTGCGGTGCGACGGCACATGGGCAAGCCTTTTCAGACCACCCTGCAACCACGCATTCCTGACAAGAGCGGACAAGCGGCATGGATAATCGCCTTTTCAGCTATATCAACTGGGGCCTTCTGGCCTGTATGCTGCTGCTCTATCTTGTGGGCGTGGGCAACCTGTATTCCGCCAGCGGTACGCGCGTGGAATCTGGCCTGGCATTCAATTCCTTTTATCAGCGCCAGCTGATCTGGGGCCTGTGCGGCGTGGTATGCATGCTGCTGGCAATGGTTTTTGACTACCGCCAGTTGCGCAACCTTGCCTGGCCTTTCTTTCTCATAACCGTCTTTCTTCTGCTGCTGGTGCCCATTGCGGGCAAGACAGTCTACGGTGCCAAGCGCTGGATTTCGCTGGGTTTCATGAGTTTGCAGCCTTCAGAAATGGCCAAGCTCTCCGTGCTGGTTCTGGTGGCGCGCCTGCTGGCGCGCGACAGCCGCCCCCTGGGCTGGAAAAATTTTTGCAGCGTGCTTTGCGTGGGGCTTGTGCCTTGCGGGCTTATCATCGTTCAGCCCGATCTGGGCACTACCCTGTTGATATTGCTGATCATGGGCGGCATGATTTTGTTCCACGGGCTTAAGGGCTACGTGCTCAAAACGTGCCTTCTGGTCGCGCCAGCCGCTGTGGCCTTCATGTGGTTTGTGGGCATGCACGATTACCAGCGCCAGCGCATCCTGACGTTTCTGGACCCCGGCAACGACCCGCGCGGCACCGGGTATCACATCATCCAGTCGCGCATTGCCATTGGCTCAGGCGAATTGTGGGGCAAGGGCTTTCGCGAAGGTACGCAGAGCCAGTTGCGCTTTTTGCCCGAACGCCACTCCGACTTTGCCGTGGCTGTTTTTGGCGAGGAATGGGGCTTTGTAGGCTGCGTGGCGCTGGTCACGCTGTTCTGCCTGTTTTTGCTTTCCATCTTCTCAACCGCAGTTCAGGCCAAGGATCGCTTTGGCAGTACCCTCGTGGTTGGGGTGTTTTTTTACTTTTTCTGGCAGATTTTTATCAACATGGGCATGGTCATAGGCCTCATGCCGGTGGTGGGCATTCCCTTGCCCTTCATCAGCTACGGCGGCAGCGCCACAGTGGTCAACTTCACCCTGCTTGGCATTGTGCTCAACGTGTCCATGCGACGTTTCATGTTTAAAAGCTAACTGTAAAGCCAAAGGGGATACACGTGGCAAAGGACGAAATAGCGTACCTCGGCTCCGATACCGTTTATGAAGGCAAGCTCAACTTCAAGGGCACTGTGCGCATTGAAGGCCGCTATACTGGCGAAATTGTCAGTGACGGTACGCTCAACGTGGGCAAGGATGCTCAGGTTCAGGGCACCCTTGATGTGGGCGAACTGCTGCTTTCCGGCCACTTCACCGGCGATGTGACGGCCAAACGGCGCATCGTGGTTTACAGCTCCGGGGTGCTTGAAGGCCAGGTTGTCACGCCCAATCTGCTTACAGAAGAAGGCGGCATCATTGAAGGTCAGATCAGCATGAAGGCCCCGGTCAAGCCAAAGGCATAGGGGGGGCAAAACAAGAACACCTGAGAGTGCGCACAGACGCGTTTTCAGAATGTTTGGCGCTCCTGTGCAGATTGATCCTTAAAACTCTGCAGCGGTTCTGTTGCGGTGCCGGATTCCGCGCATGCAGCATAACTCCTGCCAATGCAATGACTCGGGCCAGCAGCCCGCTGAAATCGCTTTACATTGGTGCTCTCTTGCCTGTTTGCGACGCATTCGCCGGGCCATGTCTGACCGCATTTGCCTGATGCAGAAAAATAGCGCATAGTTGGAACTGGAAAACGTGTTACAAACCAGATCAACAATTCATGCGCGGCAGGTTTTACTGCCTGTCGAAACGCTTTCCTCAGGAGGCACCTATGGCACACGATTATTTCCGTGCGCTCAGGGATGTGGCGCTGGTTATCAACTCCAGCCTTGAGCCCCGCGAAGTTCTGCACAAAATCACCGAGCAAACCGCCGTTACCATGGGCTGCAAAGCAAGCACCATCCGTCTGCTGGACAGCACCGGACGCTTTTTGCTGCCCAGCGCCGCCCACGGCCTTTCTTCCACCTACATGCGTAAAGGCCCGGTGGAAGTGAAACGGAGCGGCCTTGACGGCGAAGTGCTTTCCGGCAAGACCATCCACCTCAAGGACGCCACCGCCGACGGACGCTTCCAGTACCCGGAATCGGCCAAGGCCGAAGGCCTTGTTTCCGTGCTGTCCTCTCCCCTTATGGCTGATGGCAAAGCCATTGGCCTCATCCGCGTGTATTCCGACGTGGAGCGCGAATTCAGCGCCGACGAAGAAACCTTCATGGAAGCCGTGGCTGCCATTTCGGCGCTGGCTATTGAAAACTCCCGTCTGCACGAGGCCCTGCGCAACAATTACGAGCTGATGGCAAAACACGCTTACTCTCTCTACGAGGACTAGGCCGCGCACAGACGATTTAGTCCCGGCTGCAAGGCAGACTTTCGACTGCTCGTGCAGCGAAGGTACCGCCAAAAGATGGCGGGGCCCCCTTTCGGGAAACAACCGGACGCAGTGCATGCACTTTTGCAAATTTGAGCCGTTGCATTCCGGCGGCAGCGCACGATAACGATTTTCCCTCAACGCTATGAGGAACTTGCATATGAGCAGAATCAAAGTAGGCATCAACGGCTTTGGTCGTATTGGGCGGCAGGTTTTCCGCGCCCTGCACCAAAGCTACCGCGACCAAGTGGAAGTAGTTGCCATCAACGACCTGTTTGACGCGGAATCCAATTTCCATCTGCTGGAATACGATTCCGTCTATGGCCGCGCCAACCTTGACGCCAAGGTCAACGGGCAGGACGCCACAGTAGGCGACTGGAACATCCACTGCTTTGCAGAACGCGATCCCAAGCAGCTGACCTGGGGCGCGCATGATGTTGACATCGTAGTGGAAAGCACAGGCATTTTCCGCTCTGCCACACAGGCGGCCGTGCACATTGAAAACGGCGCCAAAAAGGTTATCATCACCGCCCCGGCCAAGGACGAAGACATCACCATCGTCATGGGCGTGAACCACGAGCAGTACGACCCCGCCAAGCACCACGTTGTGTCCAATGCCTCGTGCACCACCAACTGCCTCGCTCCGGTGGCTCTTGTGTTGCAACGCAAATTCGGCATCCAGATGGGCAATATGACCACCATCCATGCCTACACCAACGACCAGCGCATTCTCGACATGGCCCACAAGGACCCGCGTCGCGCCCGCGCTGCCGCCTGCAACATCATCCCCACCTCCACCGGCGCGGCTCAGGCCGTGGCCAAGGTCATTCCCGAACTCAAGGGCAAGTTCACGGGCTATTCGCTACGTGTTCCCACGCCCACGGTTTCCGTTGTGGACTTTTCGGGCATTCTGGAAAAATCCACGGATACCGAAAGCCTGCTCGGCGAACTCAAGGAAGCATCGGAAACCTACCTCAAGGGCATTCTGGCTTACAACGAAAAGCCCCTGGTTTCCATGGACTTCAAGGGCGACCCGCATTCTTCCATTCTTGAAGCCCCCTACACCACCGTGCAGGAAGGCCGCCTGGTCAAGATTGTGGCCTGGTACGACAACGAATGGGGCTATTCCAACCGCGTGTGCGACCTCGCCTGCCTCATGGGGGCCAAGGGCTTCTAGCACAGCACCGTATAACGGCACAGAACGGCCCCCGGTCAGCCGCTCCGCAAGGAGTGGGCCGGGGGCCGTTTTTCGTGCAGGGAGGAGCGCCCCGTGGACAGTACAGCACAAAATGAACCGTCTGTTCTTGATCTTCCTGTGGGCATAGATGCCGCTGGAGAACGCGAAGAGTTTGACAGCATGGGGCAGGTCATGGTGCCTGCCAACCGCTACTGGGGGGCGCAGACGCAGCGCTCGCTCGAACATTTTTCCATTGGCGACGACAAAATGCCGCTGGAAATCTGCCGCGCCCTCTGCCTCATCAAAAAAGCCAGCGCACAGGTCAACGCCCGCATGGGACGGCTGCCCGGCTGGAAGGCGCAGGCCATTGACCGCGCCGCGCAGGAAGGCATGGACGGACTGCTGGACGAACATTTTCCGCTCTATGTGTGGCAGACTGGCTCTGGCACCCAGACCAACATGAATGTGAACGAGGTGCTGTCCAACCGCGCCATCCAGTTGCTTGGCGGCGTCATGGGAAGTCAGAAACCCGTTGGCCCCAATGATGACGTGAACATGAGCCAGTCGTCCAATGATGCCTTTCCTACAGCCATGCATCTGGCCGCTGTGCAGAGCTGCGATGCGCGCCTGCTGCCGGAGGTGGAAGCCCTGGCCGAAGCCGTGGAACGCAAGGCAGTGCAGTGGATGGATGTGGTCAAGATTGGCCGCACCCACTTGCAGGATGCCGTGCCCCTCAGCGTGGGGCAGGAATGGTCTGGCTATGCCGCCCAGCTGCGGGCCTGTATTGGGGACATCCAGACCGCCCGCGTGGGCCTCTACCCACTGGCTCTGGGCGGCACCGCCGTGGGCACCGGGCTGAACGCGCCAAAGGGCTTCAGCATGGCTGTGGCAGAAGAACTGGCGAGCATCACGGGTAAGCCCTTTGTCACCGCGCCCAACAAGTTCATGGCTCTTGCCTCGCAGGATGCCATAGTGCGCTTCAGTGCCGCCCTGCGCGGCCTCGCCGTGGCCCTTGTCAAAATAGCCAACGACATGCGCTGGCTGGCGGCTGGCCCCCGCTGCGGCCTGGGCGAGCTGCAACTGCCGGAAAACGAACCCGGCTCGTCCATCATGCCCGGCAAGATCAACCCCACCCAGTGTGAATCCCTGATCATGATCGCCATCCAGGTCATGGGCAACGACAGCGCCGTGGCCCTAGCGGGCAGCCAAGGCAATTTTGAACTCAATGTCATGCGCCCTGTAGCCATCAAAAACGTGCTGCAATCCATAAATATTCTGGGCGATGGTTGCCGCAAGTTCCGGGAGCATTCCGTTGAAGGCACCACCCTCAACAGGGCAAAAATAGATTCGTTCGTCAATAATTCCCTGATGCTGGTCACGGCACTTTCACCCGTCATCGGCTACCAGCAGGCGGCAAAAATTGCGGAAAAGGCCTCGGCGGAAGGGCTCACGCTCCGGCAGGCCGCGCTGGCGCTGGGAAGCGTAACGGAGGAACAGTTTGACAGCATCGTGCGGCCCGAAACCATGATCGGCAACGGCCTGGCGGGCGCGTAAGAGCTTAGTTAGCCTGTTTCAAAATTTCTGCGAATAGCTCCCCGCATAGAGATGATTGGGGGGTGTACTGTCCCCGCCGGGCCTGCGGCAAATCCCCCTCAAAAAATGGTTACGGAATAACTTCAACAAAAAAATATAAGAAAACAAATCAAGCTTCTGGGCCTACATGATTACAGTCAAAAGCAGAATCGTCCATCTGACCAGCTTTGTAATTATCAAACAACATGCTCATATCATCGCATAGTAAGTGTAAAAAACTTGTTTTTTCAATCAGTTCTTGATACTTAGATTTATTTGCACCGTTACGTTTATCTTCAGATGTTATCGCCCGATAGTAAAGAAGTGCAGCTTCATGTATAGAAAGTTGTGCCCTCAACATTCGTATATATATGCGCTTATCTTTAACTGCACTCGCATTATCACACACATACTTTAAGGTATGATATATGTGCCTTGCATAGTTTGAATAATATGGATCAGTATACTGTGTGTATATATCATATGTTAACCTAAATAGATCTTTATCATTTAATTTTACAACCATATTTTCATCTCTGCTATGATCTAAGTTATCATTTACTTCTTCTAACACCTCTTGCCCTATCCCTGAGCACTGCACATCATTATTCACTGATGCCCTAAACACATAGCTATATATATTTTTTAACAATCTATAATATCTTAAAAATGCTTCATCTCCAATTATATTTTTTTCAGAGTCGATCCCCTCCAAAGGTAATGGAAATCTTAAATTGCGCTTATTTTCATTATGGATATTAAGTAAATTAAAGAAAACACTTTCAAACTGCTGCCTATTCGTCATTACAGTTTGAATATATATTGTGTATATCGCACCCCACACTGCGACACCTGAAAATAGCGCTCCCACAGGCGAAAATACATTTTGCAAATCAGCTGTTGGCCCAAACATACCGGCAAAAGGCCACAACGAAAATTGAAAAGCCAATCCTCCTACACACCACAAGACAATAACAACAATTAACAGCACAAATGGAAGTCTTGTCATCTGGGAAGTACTATTTAGACCTGACCGACTCACATTCCCCCCTCTGGAACTGCTTGCGCATTTGCCTCTTCAGAATTATATGTTTAAACAAACGTCGGAGGGAAGATTATGCCGACCTCAAATAACAGGCAATACTCAAAGCAAGAAATTGCTGCTATGGCTAGCCAAATAAGAGAAAAATATTTTTCTTCTGAAAATCCTATGGATGGTCTCCTAAATATCATTGGCAAAAATCACGGAACGTTAGAAGTATCTTTTGGGGTTCCTGAAGAGACCTTAAAAATTAGGGAAGATGGAAGTTTCGTTATCACGATTCCTGCAAACACATCTCCACTTAGGGATGTGTTTACTGTTGCACATGAACTCGGACACTATTTTTTGCACTCAGACCGAATTTCTCCAGCTTCTTTCAATCGTAGCGGAACAAACCAAAAAGAAACGGAAGCGAATTGGTTTGCAGCCGAACTACTGATGCCAGCACATCTTTTCAGAAAAGCTTCTGAAGAACTGCAATATGATCCCCAGAGAGTCGCAGCAAGGTTTGGAGTATCGGGCGCAGCTGCTCGAGTCCGAATGACTGTTCTTGGGCTAGTCTAGAAATACAGTATATAAACTAAAAAACTCTGCCTCCAATTCAAAGTTGGAGACAGAGTTTTTTAGTTTATATACTGTTAAAGGACTTTTTCGTCTCTCACCCTATGAAGTTGTAACCCTGCTCCAGCGCCTTGGCGTTGGCGGAGATCAGTTTGGCATAGTGCGCGCTGACCACGCGGTTCAACGCTTCCTGCACCACATTGAGGGGCAGCGCGCCTGTAGCCTTGAGCCATGCGCCCAAAGCCACCATGTTGGCCATCTTTACATTGCCCAGTTCGTGGGCCATGTCGTTCACGGGAATATAGACCGTGCGCTTCGCTGTATCGAGCAGATTCTCCGCCACCAGCGAGGCATTGACGATCTGCACGCCGTCCGCGCTCAGCCGGGGCTGGAACTTGGAAAGCGAAGGCTCGTTGAGAATGATGGTGGACATGGGCTCGCGCACCAGGGGCGAACCGATGGGATGCTCGTCAAGCACCACCGTACAGTTGGCCGTGCCGCCGCGCATTTCAGCCCCGTAAACGGGGATAAAGCTCACTTCAAGCCCGTGCTCCATGCCGGCCTGCGCCAGCAGGTTGCCAATGAGCATGACGCCCTGACCGCCAAAACCGGCAATAATCACATCCTGATATGCATTAGGCATGATCCGCCTCCACGCTGGCCGTCACGTCCTTGTATACCCCAAGGGGGAATACGGGCATCATGGCCTCGGCAATCCGCTTGTTGGCGGCAATGGGATCCAGATGCCAGTTGGTGGGGCAGCCGGAAAGCAGTTCGATGAAGCCAAAGCCAAGGCCCTGCAACTGCACTTCAAAGGCTTTGCGCATGGCCTTTTTGGAGGCGCGTACATTTTTGACCGAATCCAGCGAGCAGCGGGCGGAATAGGCCACGCCGTCCAGCTGGGCCATGATTTCGGCCATACGGATGGGGCCGCCCTCGTTGCTGATGGAGCGTCCCTGCCGCGATGTGGTGGTCTTTTGTCCCACCAGGGTGGTGGGGGCCATCTGCCCGCCGGTCATGCCGTACACCGTATTGTTGATGAAGATGCCGGTGATCTTTTCGCCACGGTTGGCGGCGTGCATGGATTCGGCCATGCCGATGGCGGCCATGTCGCCATCGCCCTGATAGGTGAAGACCACGGAATCCGGGCGGGCGCGGCGCACGCCGGTGGCCACGGCGCAGGCGCGGCCATGCGGGGCCTCGAGGCCGTCCACGTTAAAGTAATCGTAGGTAAAGGTGGCGCAGCCCACCGAAGCCACCAGAATGGTGCGTTCGGCCACGCCCAGTTCGTGCAGCACCTCGCTCACCAGCCTGTGGGCAATGCCGTGGTGGCAGCCGGGGCAATAGTGGGTGGGGCGCTCGTTGAGCACGGGATTGGTATCAAAAACCAGGCTTTCGCCCTCGGCGGGACGCAATGCGTCCAGTTCCTGAGCTTGCATGATTAGTTCTCCTTGAGGGCCTGAAGCATGGGTTCGCGCAGGGCATCGGCGCCGATGAACAGCCCCGGCATGACGCCGTGCCACAGTACGGATGCGGGCGCAACACCCGGCTGGCCAAAGAGGGCCAGGCGGACATCTTCCACCATCTGCCCCGTATTCTGCTCCATAACCAGAAAACGCCGACCGGGCGCAAGAGCGCGCAGGGCTTCATCCGGGAAGGGGAACAGGGTAATGGGCCGGAACAGGCCGATTTTATGCCCCTGAGCGCGCAACTGACGGATGGCGCTGCGGGCAATGCGGGCAATGGAGCCAAAGGCCACCACGATCAGTTCCGCATCGTCAGTATCAACGCATTCAAAGGCGCAGTCGGCCTTCATGGATTCGTATTTGCGCATGAGCATACGGTTGCGCTCGGCCAGCGCCCCTTCGGCCAGATAGACCGACTTGAGCAGGCGCGGCTGCGCGCCGGGGCCACGGCGACCATAACCCTCCATGCGCCAGGGCGCTGCAAGGGCGGCAAGCTCCTCGGCGGGCACGGCGTCCTTGGGCGGCACACGGCGCACGGGTTCCTTGATCTGGCCCACGATGGCGTCGCCCAGCACCATGACCGGGTTGGCGTATTTGAATGCCAGGGCAAAGGCCCTGAACATGAAGTCATAGCATTCCTGAGCGGTGGAGGGGGCCAGCACCAGATTACGGTGATCGCCATGCCCGCCGCCCTTGACGGCCTGAAAATAATCGCCCTGCGAGGGGCCGATATCGCCAAGGCCGGGGCCGCCGCGCTGCATGTTGACGATCACGCCGGGGATCTGGCTGCCCGCCATGTAGGAAATACCTTCCTGCATGAGCGAAATACCGCAGCTGGAGGATGACGTCAGCGCAGGAATACCGCTGGCAGCCGCACCCAGCACCATGTTGATGGCGCCGACTTCACTTTCGGCCTGCACAAACTGGCCGCCGACTTCGGGCAAAAGGCTGGAGAGGGATTCCGGCACTTCATTCTGCGGGGTGATGGGGTAGCCGAAATAGCAGCGGCAGCCCGCATCTATAGCGCCAAAGGCCACGGCCTCGTTGCCCTTGATGAGCACACGTTCGGTTGCAGCGCTCATGCCTTGCCCCCCTTGGTTTTCGCGCTTTTGAACACGCGTATGGCCACATCGGGACACATGACCGCGCACGAGGCACAGCCCGTGCATTGGCCTTCCATTTCCATCACTTCGTAACCGTGGCGGTTAAAACGGCCCGAAGGCCTGAGGATGTGCACCGGGCAGACTTCCACACACAGGCGGCAGCCCTTGCAGCGCTCTTCCATGAATACAACTCTTGACATTTCAGCTCCTTGGGATTCCACACCCGCTTCTTGAAACAATCAGCGAATAAGCATGGCATCGCCATATGAGAAGAACCGATACCCCCTGCTCACAGCCTCGGCATAAGCGGCAAGCACGCGCTCGCGCCCAGCCAGGGCAGAAACCAGCATGATCAGGGAGGACTCAGGCAGATGAAAGTTTGTCAGCAGGCCGTCAACCACACGAAAGGGCCTGCCGGGGTACAAAAAGATGTCCGTCCAACCGGTAAAGGGCTGCACCCTGCCGCACAATTCGGCCACGCCCTCCATGGAGCGCAGGCTGGTGGTGCCAACGGCAATCACAGGCCGCCCTTCACGCTTGGCCTCGGCAATGGCAAGCGCCGTTGCCTCGGGCATTTCCACATATTCCCTGTGCATGCGGTGGCCGCGAATGTCGGCGCTGCGCACAGGGCTGAAGGTGCCGTAACCCACATACAGGGTTACGTCCGCCCACTGAAAGCCACGGGCCTTCAGGGTTTCTCGCATCTCGGGGGTAAAATGCAGCCCCGCCGTGGGCGCAGCCACAGAACCCGTCTTATCCTCGCGGGAATAGATGGTCTGGTAGCGGCTCAGATCTTCTTCCGCATCTGTCCGCTTGATGTAGGGCGGCAGGGGAATGTGCCCGGTGGCGGCAAAGGCCTTGGAGAGGTCGCCGTCCCAGGCCAGGCGCACACGCCGATGCCCGAATTCGCCGGATTCCAGCACGGTCACGCTGATGCCCGCGCCAAATTCAAGTTTTTCACCGTCACGAATACTGCCGCCGGAGCGTATGAGCCCCTCAACCTCGGCGTTTGTGCCGCCAAGCTTGTCGGGCCGCGCCCTTTCAAGCACCAGCGGCAGGGGCGTGAGCAGCAGAAACTCCACCTTGCCGCCGGTGGAGCGTGTTCCCAGCAGGCGCGCCTGCAGTACGCGGGAATTGTTGGCGACCAGCAACGCCCCCTCGGGCAGGCAGTCCGGCAGATCGCTGAACTGGTGGTGCTCAAGCTCAAGCGCGCCCTGGCGCGGCATGACCAGCAGACGCGAGTTCCCGCGCTCTTCGGGCGGGAACTGGGCTATCTGCGCTTCAGGCAATGCAAAATTATAACTTTCGAGAAAAAAATCCGCTTCCTCAGTGGGCATGATACGTGGGCCTCGTTAATGAACCTCTCGCGCCGTGGGCTTGTCAGCATGCGGCTGAGGGGCTAGTGTACTTGGGTTGCTCCCGGAGCATTTCACGCCGGAAGGAGGAGATTATAGCCATGCGACGCCCGCTTGTCATCCTTGCAGTCACCCTGCTTGCCGCTCTGATGGCGGGCTGCTCGACAATGGAAATCAACAATCCCTTTAGCAATGACCCCCTTACGGGCGGCGTTGATACTGGCACAAGCCAACTTTTGGGGGTTCCCACTCCTGCCGGAATGCAGCGTTTTCCCACCCATGGCTACCAGACCGCCGGGGCCGGAGGCGCGCAAGGGCTTGAAATATTTCGCGGTGATGCCGACATGGGCTTTGTAGCCCAGATCATGTTCACCGGCTTGCAGGGTCAGGGCTGGCATTTGCGCATGGCCCAACGCAAGGGCATACGTAGCGTATACGTGTACGAACGAGGCTCAACCGTGGCTACGCTGACAATTGAACGGGAAACCATGGGCACAGTGCTTGCCATCTGGGTTGCCGACCGCATGCCCGATGGCGCAACCCTGCCCATGCAGGAAAATACAGGCACCAGCGGCTACGGCGGGGGCAACAGTGGCAGCGGCTCCTCGTCTGGTTACAGCGAAAGCTCTGGCGGTGGCGGCGGAATGAACTCCTCTCCCAAGCCTGGCTTTACTGAAAGCTGGGGCGGCAACAAGGGCGGCCTCCAGGAGCGAAACCTATGAGCGAAAGCAAAAGTGGCCTGAAAACTCCCTTTGACCAGAGCACCCGATACGAACGCAAACGTCTGCACCTTGGCGTGTGCGGTTCTGTGGCCTGCTACAAGGCCGCTGATCTGCTGCGCGCATGGACAGGTATGGGCATGCATGTTTCCGCCACGCTCACTCCGGGCGCGCGCCGCTTTGTGGCTCCCCTGCTCTTTGAATCGCTGGGCGCTGCCCCAGTGTACGAAGACATGTTTTCGCCGGGTCAGGATGTTTTTTCTCATCTTGAACCGGGGCAACACGCGCAGGCGCTGGTGGTGGCTCCGGCATCGGCCGATGCACTGTTCCGTCTGGCGCACGGCGCGGCGGGCGACATGCTTGCCGCGCAGGCACTGGCCTTTGACGGGCCAATGGTGATCGCCCCGGCCATGAACCCGCGCATGTGGGCCAACCCTGCCACGCAGGCCAACATTGACATCTTGCGGCAACGCGGGGCGCACATTGTACTCCCTGCATGCGGCGGCACGGCCTGCGGCGAACTGGGCGAAGGCCGTCTTGCCCCTCTGCACGATATTTTTCTGGCTGCCCTGCGCGCACTTTCACCGCAAGACATGGCGGGCAAGCGCGTTATGGTCACGCTTGGCCCCACCCGCGAGGCATGGGACGGCGTACGCTTCTGGTCAAATCCTTCCAGCGGCCTCATGGGCGCGGCGCTGGCAGTAGCCGCATGGCTGCGCGGCGCAGAGGTTACTGCCGTCTGCGGCCCCGGCGTACGCGTGCGTTTGCCGCGTGAAATCGTCCGGCACGATGTTGTGAGCGCACGCGACATGTTTCAGGCCGCCGCCGATGTCTGGCCCGGCATGGACATGGGCATGTTCACTGCGGCTGTGGCGGATTTTTCGCCCCAACCCTTTGGTTCCCGCAAATTCAAAAAGGCGGACGCTCCGGACGGCCTCACCGTGGCCTTTACGCCCAACCCCGATATTCTGCGCACCCTTTCCGAGGGCCGCAAGCCCGGCCAGAAGGTGCTGGGCTTTGCCGCAGAAACCGCCGCAGACATGCAGGCCCTGCTGCCTCTGGCCCATACCAAGCTGCGAGGCAAAAAGGCCGATGTGCTGGCCGCCAACCGCGTCAACGCCACAGACAGCGGCTTTGGCACCGCCACCAATTCCATGGTGGTTGTGGACGCTGCCGGACACGAAGAAATCTGGCCCAACCAAAGCAAGGCTGATGTGGCCTGGGAACTGTGTTCATGGCTTTTGCGCTCGTAAACCCCGTCAGCGCGCTCTGGCAGCGCCGGGGGCTTACCACTCTGCTCATGCCCGAAGGCTACGATGCCTTCGCCGCCCCACAACAGGAGGCGTCTCGCGCAGCATCCGTCAACGCCCACGTCCAGACGCACGCGGGCCAGCCCGCACGGGAACGCCAGTCATGGCAACAAAGTGGTCAGCAGCAAAGTCCGCGACCGCCAAGCCCCGCGCCAAATCGTGAAGCGCAAGCCCAACGGCGGTCCCGCATGCCTCAAGGACAGGATACTGCCCAGGCTGCCAACAGAACAGCCCCCCAAGCCGAAGCCGCTCCTTCCGCAGAGCAGGGCAAGGCCGCCGCGTGGCTGCCCTTGCCTCCCCACGTGTGGCCCGCCCCATGGCAGGCCCGACTGGAACAGACCCGCCCCGGCCCCATATTGTGGACATACTGGAATCTTGGCCCCGACCTCTGCGACCCGCAGACTCCGGGGCGTCTGGAACGCCGCCAGTTTTTACAGCGCCTGCTGAAAGATCTGGGGCATCCCGCTGGTACGCATACCTTCTGGCCCTCGTGCCTGCCGCCTGATCCTGCGGCATTGCCGCCAGCCGTGCCGCCCATGTCGGACAATGGATTTGCGGCCAATGCGGACGTGTTCTGGTCTGGTGCTGCCCAACTCCGCGCCAGAGGCGTGGTGGTCATGGGTTCGGCGGCTGCCAATGCCGTAGCGCTCCCCGGCGGGCTACGGCCCCCGCAGCAGATACGCCACAGAGGCAAGCTGGTATGGGTTCTCTGGGACGTGGACAACCTGCTCCAGTTTGACCAACGTTACGCATCCATGCTGGCCCTGCTGCGCGAAGCCCTGCGCCACATTTTGCGGTAAAACCCGCAAACAGGCTGCGTGGGTGCGCCCCGCGCAACGGCCTGCCCTTCATTGTCGCTCATGGGCGACCGAGAGGAGATTTTCTTTCCATGTTTATCGCGCTTGGACTCACCTTTCTTGGCATGGCCCTTGGTTTTCTGCTGCGCGGCCAGCCCTGGATTACCTCGCTGACACGCTGCGTCACACCTGCCATCATGTTGCTGCTTTTTGCTCTGGGCATATCCGTGGGCAGCAACGAATTGCTCATGCAGTCCCTGCCCCGGCTTGGCGGCGCTGCCCTGGCCCTCACGGTTGCGGGCATTTTGGGTTCCTTTGCCTGCGTGACGCTGATCCGCCGATTTTTCACCAAAACGCCCACTCCCACAGGGATTTCTCCCCAACAAAAAACGTCCGATGCCGAGGCACCCAACCATGAAGGGTAGCCTTATCATCCTTTTTTTCTTTTGTTCCGGAGTGTTGCTGGCCCGCGTGGGGCTGATACCCGCCTATCTGGTGGAGCACGACTTCACAGTCTATGCCCTGTGGCTGCTCATGCTGCTGGTGGGCATTTCCATCGGTTCTGATCGCAGGCTGGGCGAAATTTTGCGCACCCTGCGCCCGCGCGTCTTGCTGCTGCCGCTGGCAACCACTGTGGGAACTTTTGCTGGCACGGCCCTCATGAGCCTGTTTCTGGCCTACAGCGTGAGCGAATGCATGGCTGTGGGCGCAGGCTTTGCCTATTATTCGCTCTCGTCCATCTTCATTTCGCAATACAAAGGGCCGGAGCTGGGCACCATTGCGCTTATCAGCAATATTGCCCGTGAACTCATCACGTTGCTGCTCACGCCCTTGCTGGCGAAGTATTTTGGTCCACTCATGCCCATCAGTTGCGGCGGGGCGTCTACCATGGATACGACGCTGCCTGTTATTACACGGTATTGCGGCAAGGACTGGATTTTTGTTTCCATCGTGCATGCCATGATACTTGACTTCAGCGTGCCGTTCTGGGTGATTTTCTTTTGTACCCTTTAGAATAGTCATCCCAATGCGGGAGGGCATTGAGCCTGTCAGGCTGATTTACGCAAACCCGACTTTTACGCTCTGAATATCTCAGCGCCGGGATTTTGATGCTCACGTACATGAGTACGCTGCGCTCAAAATCCCGGCGCTTTCTTTTCAGCCCGCAAAAAGCGTATTTTGCAAATTCGCCCAACACCAACCATCGCCTCTGCTCCGCTCCGGCGAGTATAAGGAAGGCGACGCCACGACCTGCTTCTGATCACGGGCAATGGGAAAAGGCAATTAAAGGCAAAAGAGACAGGAAAGCAGAGGAGGGGTTGGTAGTGGATAAGGCTAGCGTGACGCAAAAATTTTTAATAAGTAATGCGGACAGTGCTTGTTGGCTGAAGCGGAATCTCATCCAAAGCGAAAACGGGCGCTGGCATTTACGCGTCGCAGAGGGAGATCACCTGAGCGAACGCAGCGAGAGAAGGAAGCTCCCGCAGCACCAGACGCGTGCCCTCGCAATCCCACGGTAATTGAAACCCCAAGGGGGGTGCTCCGGGGGGAGTGCAGAGGGGGGCGCAGCCCCATACGGAGTATTGGCTTGGCCAATACGACCGGAAATCAGGAGCAGGTCGCGGCTTTGCCGCGCCGTCAGCGACTGATAGCCGTGCCTTACCGCTCGGCGGCAACGCCGCCGAAAGCGGCCCAAAAACCGCAGAGCGGGGTTTGGCATCAGAATGGCGGGGCGCAGCCCCATAACCGGTCCCCTTTGCCCCGCGCCGGGCAGGCGTCCCAAACTTCGCCTGGTGGCGAAACTTCCGCGCCCAAAGGGCAAAAAATACGCTCTATCCAGCTAAATCCCCTCACTTGCCCCGACTTCGAAGTAAATAGAAGTCACCTAAAACAACGGCAATCTATGGTCGCAGATTGAAGCGGCCCCTCGCAAGCCAACGGCAATTGCCCCCCCCACGCCGGGCAGGCGTCCCAAACTTCGCCTGGTGGCGAAACTCCCGTGCCCGAAGGGCAACAATCCCGCCGCAAGGCGAAACAACTTACCAGATTCCTGCCTTGCCAGATCGCTCAAAAGCGCTCAGTATAAACGCAAGCCTGAAAACAGACCGTGGAGGAACTGCTCATGGCCCGCATGCGATCTACAAAACAAAAGCTCAAAGAATGCCTCGTCAGCCCGCAGTGGCGCGAACACCTGGACGAAATCGCCCAAGGCGGCCTCGAAAACGTAGGGCCGCTCTTTTCCTTTCTTCTGCTCGGCCCCCAGACCATGCACCGCGCCGCAGTGGCGCTGGGGCAGGTAACGACGCGCCTGATGCAGGAACAGCCGGAATCGGCCAAGAATATCATCCGCCGTCTCATGTGGCACCTCAACGAAGAATCCGGCAACATCGGCTGGGGCATCCCCGAGGCCTTTGCAGAAATCCTCGTTGCCAGCGAATCCCTGGCCAAGGATTTTCACCGCATTCTTATCAGCTACATCATTGATCTTGGCCGCGACGACAATTATTGCGACAACGACACCCTGCGCCGCTCCTGCTACTGGGCCATCGGCCGTCTAGCCCAGGCACGCCCGCAATTGTGCCTGACCGCCCGCCCCTGGCTGCTGAAAGGGTTGGAAGACGTTGACACGGTATGCCAGGGCATGGCCGCATGGGCGCTCAGCCAGCTGCCGCCCGACCTCATGGACGCCCCGGCCCTGCGCCGCCTGGCTGAAGCGGGCAACACAGCCCCCTGCGAACTTTTTGACGGCGAAGATGTTTACGAAAAAACCGCCAGCCAGATTGCTGCCGAGGCCCTTGAGGGCAAGCTGAAGTAACGTTCTTCTTACGCGCGGCCTGCAAGCCATAGCTTGCACTTGATAAATACAAAGCTCCCCCGGAACCGCGAGATTCCGGGGGAGCTTTGTTATGCCAGCCGCCAGCGGCGGCTTTCAGTTATTCTTCGGTTACTCTTCGGCCAGGGCGCGCACGGGTTCGCCGTAAGCGTCGTTAACCGTGCCAGTGGTGTTCATGAGCGCGATCCAGCGGCGAATGGTGCCCACAAGCACAAAGACCATCAGCACCATGACCAGGCAGGCCAGGAAGGCAAGCAGATACTTGCCGCCGGGGATGTAGGTCTTGGTGACCTGCAAGTAGCCAGCCCAGAAGGTCACGGCGGTCAGGAAGATGCCGGGGATGGCCGTCACAAGGCTGAGCTTGCCACGGTTCATGCGCAGCAGCATGGAGGTGCACACGATCAGGGCGCAGCCAGCAAGCAGCTGGTTGCTCAGACCGAACAGGGGCCAGATGTTGCTGATGTTGCCGGTGT
This sequence comes from Desulfovibrio faecalis, assembly GCF_053570625.1. Taxonomy (NCBI): domain Bacteria; kingdom Pseudomonadati; phylum Thermodesulfobacteriota; class Desulfovibrionia; order Desulfovibrionales; family Desulfovibrionaceae; genus Desulfovibrio; species Desulfovibrio faecalis. The sequence continues at coordinate 638,152 of NZ_JBRBQR010000001.1, read as the reverse complement.
ACATCAGGTAGCCCCACATGGACGTGAAGATAAAGCTGGTGATGTAGACGCCGGGCATCCAGTTCTTGTCGCCAAAGGGCGCGTACACCTTGCCCAGCATTTCCTGCAGGAAGAAGCGGCCCACGCGGGTACCGGCGTCAATGGCGGTCAGGATGAAGACGGCTTCAAACATGACGGCAAAGTTGTACCAGTAGGCCATCAGGTGATCCATGTAGGGGATCTTGTGGAAAATGTGGGCCATGCCCACGGCCAGAGAAACTGCGCCGCCGGGGCGGGCATGCAGGTTCAGGCCGATCTTTTCTTCAAAGAAGCCCAGGTCAACAGTATTCAACGCGGGGTGCGCGGCAATCAGCGAGCTGAACTTGTCAGGGGTGGAGTTGATGGCAAAATAGTCGCCGGGCATCAGGGTGCAGGCGGCGATCAGGGCCATGATGGCAACAAAACCTTCGGTCAGCATGGCGCCGTAACCCACAAAGAGGATGTCGCGCTCGTTGCCGATCATTTTGGGCGTTGTGCCTGTGCCGATGATGGCGTGGAAGCCGGACATGGCGCCGCAAGCGATGGTGATGAAGATAAAGGGCAATGCAGGCCCGCCGATCACGGGGCCACCGCCGTTAATAAAGGGGGTAACGGTGGGCATGAGCAGGGTGGGCTGCACAAAGATGATGCCCACGGCCAGCATAAGAATGGTGCCGATCTTGAGATAGGTGGAAAGATAGTCGCGCGGCACCAGCAGGAACCACACGGGCAGCACTGAAGCCAGGAAACCGTAGCCAGCAATGGCCAGAGCCACGGTGTCGCGGTTCCAGTCGAAGGCCCAGCCCAGAACATCCTTCTGCATGAGGTCATGACCGCTCAGAATACCCACAACCAGCAGCACCAGACCCACAAGGCTGGCAAGCAGAACGCTGTTCTGCTTGAAGCGCATGATCAGGCCCATGAGCATGGCGATAGGCATGGTGATAACCACAATAAACAGCGACCAGGGCGCGTTGTGCATGGCGCTGATGCAGGCCAGCGAAAGACCGGCCAGGGTCAGAATAAGAATACACAGCACGGCGATACCCGCCACGGTACCCGTAACGGGGCCGACCTCGCGCTGGGCGATGGCCGAAAGGCTCTGGCCTTTGTGCCGCACAGAGGCGAACAGCACCACCATATCGTGCACCGCGCCGCCAAGCACGCAGCCAATCAGAATCCACAGCGCGCCGGGCAGATAGCCAAACTGCGCGGCGAGCACAGGGCCAACCAGCGGGCCAGCAGCCGCGATGGCGGCAAAATGATGGCCGTAGAGAACAAATTCGTTGGTTTTGACGTAGTCGTGACCATCAGCAAAACGAACCGCTGGCGTAATACGGCCCGCGTCCAGTTTCAGCACCTTGTTTGCCAGAAAAATGCCATACACCCGATAGGCAATGGCAAATATGCACAATGCCGCAAACACTAGCGTGATGGCATTAATGTGCTCCAAGCTTTCCATCGTGTCTCTCCCTGTTTTGTTCTTCTGGTCGCAGCCTGCAAATCATTCCAAAGCACACAGCCGCTACCCCAAAAAAACGCTACTGAATCCTGCGGAACAATGCACAGTCTGCTTTCTCCTTGCCAATGCGTCGGGCATCACAACCGCGACAAACCAGAACCCCCAGTTAACTGGTCAGCATTGCTAATCATAAACTTTCCTGCTTTTCGACCTACCCCCAATACCAATTTCTGTCCATACAAATTGTCCGCTCAATGCATTTACCGCAAACGCTGTTCAAAGCAAATCAGCATACATCCTGCATGGTTTTAAGGAACCGACACCATACGTGCGCCATTTTTGCAGTGCTTTACTACTGTTTCAGAAGGTAGGTTGCTTATAATCGAATATCCCAAACAGCGATGTGAAAATTTTCACTCTTTTCATAAATCCATGCAAGCACTTTGTTGGCGGTCTTCCTGTCCAGCGCAAACCTGTCCCAAGTTGGCAATTGCAGTGCATTGATTCCGGGTTGCTGCCTATCATGGGTGCGTTTTGCTTGCATTCCTCCCTGCCTGGGCCTAGACTCAAAAAACCGGCTGGGGGAGCCTCAAAGGCTGAGAAAGGGTGATAGCGCCCTGACCCCTAGAATCGCGCAAAACAACGCGGTTCTGCACCTGACGCGGATAGTGCCGACGAAGGGAAGCTGGCCAACCTGCATCTATTTGCAGGATTGTGCTCGCCCGCAGCCGTAATGGTTTTTGCGGGCATTTCTGTTTTATGCCATCCGGCATCAACTGTCCCGCAGAACCATTACAACCTCAACCTCGGAAGCAGCCCAGCGGCTGTTTTCCTCTGGAGGCGCGTATGGATGTCACAGTCAACGGGGCAACCGAAGCCATAGCCGAACCATGCAGCGTTGCCGAACTTCTGGCAACACGCGGGCATGATACGGCACGGGTTGTCGTTGAACGCAACGGAGAAATCCTACCCCGCGAGCGGTTTGCCCAAACCCTGCTCTGCGGGGGCGACAGTCTGGAGATCGTGCACTTTGTGGGCGGCGGATAACAGGCCAGACCTGTTCCCGGCCCAGAACACCATCCTTTTACCAGCACATTCCAGACGGAGAGCACAATGAACGATCCCTTCATCATCGGCGGCGTCACCCTTACCAGCCGTCTTTTCATCGGTACCGGCAAATACGGAGCCGACAGCCTCATCCCTTCAGTGGCCGAAGCCAGCGGCGCGCAAGTCATCACCGTGGCCATGCGCCGTGTGGACAAACAGGCCGAGAATCAGGCCTCCAGCCAGGGCATCATGGGGCATATCCCCGCGAATATGCGCCTTTTGCCCAACACCTCGGGCGCGCGAAGCGCCGAGGAAGCCGTGCGCCTGGCCCGGCTCGCCCGCGCTGCGGGATGCGGCGACTGGATAAAAATTGAAGTCATTTCCGACACCCGCCATCTGCTGCCCGACGGCTACGAAACCGCCAAGGCCACGGAAATACTTGCCAAAGAAGGCTTTACCGTGCTGCCCTACATCAATCCAGATCTTTACGTGGCGCGGGCCTGCGTCAACGCTGGCGCGGCAGCCGTCATGCCGCTGGGTGCGCCCATCGGCACCAACCGGGGTCTGCGCACAAAGGAAATGGTGGGCATCCTGATTGAAGAAATCGACCTGCCCATTGTAGTGGATGCGGGCATTGGCCGCCCTTCGCAAGCTTGCGAGGCCATGGAAATGGGAGCGGCGGCCTGTTTGGTCAACACGGCCATTGCCTCGTCCAGCGATCCCGTCAGCATGGCCCGCGCATTCGGCGCGGCAGTCCAGGCCGGGCGCGATGCATGGCTGGCTGGCCCCGGCGCGGTCAAGGCGCAGGGTCAGGGCGCGGAAGCGTCTTCACCGCTCACAGGATTTCTCCGCTAACGCTTGCAATACACACCATGTTGACCGCCAGCCAAAACGCTGGCAGCCGACCGCTTATAAGGATCACACATGGAAACTTTTCAGGAATATCTGCAGGCGTGGCCCTCAGCCCGCCGGGCAGAGGGAGCCGCTCGCGCCACAGAAGCGGATGTGCTGGCCGTGCTGCAAAAAGAAACCTTGCAGCCAGCCGATTTCCTTACCCTGCTTTCTCCTGCGGCTGCTCCGCACCTTGAGGCCATGGCCCGCCGTGCGCGCGATCTGACCCTGCGTTTTTTTGGCAAGGCTGTGAACATCTTCACGCCGCTCTACATCTCCGATGTCTGCACCAACCAGTGCCGCTACTGCGGATTCAATGCAAAAAACAAGCAGCCACGCCGTCATCTGAGCATTGATGAGGCCGCTGCGGAGGCGGACGTTATCGCCGACAAGGGCTTTCAGCACATTTTGCTGCTGACGGGTGATGCGCGTCATTTGTCCTCGCCGCAATATATCGCGGATGCGGCCCGCCGCATCAAACCCCGCTTTGCCTCAGTGGGTGTGGAAGTCTATTCCCTCACCACTGAAGAATACGAGCTGCTGGTGGACGCAGGCGTGGACAGCATGACCATGTTTCAGGAGACGTATAATCCGGAACTTTACGCATGGCTGCACCCCGTTGGCCCCAAGCATGATTATGGTTTCAGGCTCAATGCGCCGCAACGTGCGGCAGAGGGCGGCATCCGCTCCATCGGCGTGGGCGCCTTGCTGGGGCTGGAATCTTTTGAGCAGGATGCCTTTGCCACAGGCTTGCACGCATGGTGGCTGCAAAGGCGCTATCCCGGCGTGGACGTAAGTGTTTCCATCCCGCGTATCTGCCCGCATGAAGGCAATTTTGACGTGCAGCACGGTGTGGACGACCGCCATCTAGTACAATATGTTACGGCCATGCGCTGCTTCTTGCCGCGTGCGGGCATCACTTGCTCCAGCCGCGAAAGCGCCTTTATGCGCGATCATCTGGTGCCCATCGGCGTGACCCGTGTTTCCGCCGGTGTTTCCACCGCCGTGGGCGGCCGCGCAACCGAGGATTTGCACAATCCCGGCCAGTTTGAGATCACCGACCGCCGTAGCCTTGAAGAAATGACGGCTTCCCTTGCAGGCATTGGCTACCAGGCTGTGCTTAAAGACTGGGAAGATCCGGTGGCCGTATAAAAACTGCTTGCAGCTATGGTGCGGCGGCCTGGTGCACACCGGGCCGCCGTGTGAAACAGGCTGACAACTCCCCGCCCAACAACCAACTTACGGATCCACGCCATGCACAATGCACTTCACAACGGTCTTGCCCGCTACCTCCGCCCCGACCAACTGGAGGCCCTGCGTGCCGCCCGCGTGGGCATTGCCGGGGCGGGAGGGCTTGGCTCCAACGCAGCCCTGATGCTGGCCCGAAGCGGCGTGGGAAATCTGGTGCTGGTGGATGATGACGTGGTGGACGCCTCCAATCTCAACCGCCAGCAATACTGGCCCCGCCATGTGGGCCGCCCCAAGGTGGAAGCCCTGGCAGAACTGCTGCTGGAGCTGAACCCCGAAATGGGCGTGGAAGCACGGCGTATGCGCCTTGACCAGAACAACATGGCTGAGGTGCTGCCCGCATGCCCCATCTGGGTGGAAGCCTTTGACGGGCCAGACGACAAAACCCTGCTGGTGGAAACGGCCCTGCTCGGCGGCTACCGCATAGCCAGCGCTTCGGGTATGGGCGGCTGGGGCGGCAAAGCCATGGGCAAACGCTATCTTGGCCATCTGGTGCTCGTGGGCGACTTCAGCACGGATATCTTGCTGGCCCCGCCCCTTGCCCCCCGAGTGACAGAAGCTGCCGCCCTGCTGGCTGACGCCGTGCTTGAGATGGTGCTGGGCGTGAACGAGCAGCTTTAGAACCATACCTTTTACCGCAAAAAGACCCGTTGCAGGAGATATTGCGCGTTTATCGCGCTATCCGGCTGCAACGGGTCTTATACTGCCTTGAGGCAAAAAACAGCGCTACACTTTGAGTTGCGCTGTCAGGTCTTCCAGCTTGTCGGTCAGTTCCTGAAGCTTGTCGGTTTCCATGCTGGCCTGGCCCATGGATTGGGACGTGTCGGCCACCATGTGGTTCACCTGATCGATGGTGTGGGTGATCTGCTCGCTGGCGGCTGACTGCTCTTCACTGGCAGCGGCGATGGCCTTGACCTGCCCTACGGTGTTTTCCACCGTGCCCACGATGGCGTCCAGCGCCTCACCAGACTGCTTGGCATAGTCTGTGGCCTGCTCCACCTGCTGTACGGCATTGTCCATGGACGACATGCTCTTGGCGGCGCTTTGCTGAATGGCCTCAATGGCACGGCCCACATCTGTTGTGGAAGCCATGGTTTTTTCTGCCAGTTTACGCACTTCATCGGCCACCACGGCAAAACCCCGCCCGGCTTCGCCAGCACGGGCCGCTTCAATGGCGGCATTAAGAGCCAGCAGGTTGGTCTGGTCGGCAATATCCGAAATAACGTTCATGATTTCGGTAATGGCTCTGGCATGTGATTCCAGCGTGGCCATATCCGTACGCAGTTCAAGGGTGACACGGTGCACGTTTTCAATGCCGTGCAGGGCGTTCTGCACAACTTCCGCCCCTGTGGTGGCCTTTGACATTGTGTGGCCTGAAGCTTCGGCGGCTTTATCCGCATTGCCAGCAACTTCCTGCACTCTGGCGTTCATGTGGCCCATGGATGAGGCGGCCTCTTTAAGCTGCCCTGCGGCAATGGCGGCATTTTTGTCCGACTGCCGGATGCTGCCGGTAAGGGCCACCACAATCTGGGCCAGTTCATCCATGGTTTCTTCCAGCGCCTGCGCCACTTCGGCCATACGCTGGTTCTTCTCCGTGATCTGGCGCTGCGCCTCATTGAGCGCGGTCATGTCCACATACACGCACATGCCGCCAATGCAGGCACCCTCGGCATTGTAAATGGGAAACACGTTGGCGAGCACGTTGACCTTGCCGCCCTTGTGTCCGCCGATGGTCACTTCAAGATTCTTGAAGCACTCGCCCGTTGCCATGCTCTTTCCCACGGCGGTTTTACGCGTGGGATCGTTATAAAACAGATGGGCCAGGGTTTTGCCAAGGCAGGATTCAATGCTGTCGTCGATTTCCAGCATGTTCAGACATGCCCTGTTGGTGCTGAGCGCGCGCTCGTTGGTGTCCACCAAGAGGTACGGCATGGGCAGACCACGCAGGATGCCGTCTTTATATTCCCTGTCGTGTTTAAAAGCCTGTCGCAGGTCTTCAAGACTTGCAAACAGCGGAGCAAGAGAGGGATCAGTATTGTTCAGGCTTCGGCTTGGATTGGCCGCCACGGCGCAGACAGCTTCACCAGCCTCACGCAAAGCCCCGTTTGCAAACGCACGACCGGCAGCAAACGCCCCAAAGGCCGCCACAAGGGCGGTCACTATAAGAGCAAAAACGGGCAAACCCGCAAGCTGATTTACGCCAAAACCAAGACCCGCTGCCAGCAGCGCTGATACGCAACTGTACAAAAGGAATTTACCGTTCACTGAGCCACCTCACTTTAAAACGCAAAAACTTTTTATGCTTGGCAAAAACTTGCCGTCTGCATGCCATCGTGTACAAAACGGAACAGCAGCCCCCTAATGCCGCTGTCCCGGACTATTCTCTTCTCACTCTGCATTTCGGCAGTTTTTGGAAAAAAATTAGTTTTCAGAAAAAAAGGACCATTTTTACCATTTGGTGGTATCCATACTTCATCAATCAAGGTACGACAACTCACCTCAGCATATCTTGCCCGCATTGCACAAACATCTTGACAATTTTTTTTCACCAAGATAATGAAACTCATTCAAAGCGGCTGGCGTTCGCGCCACTGCTACATCCTGATGCGGAACGCAGTTCCTGCGGGGTGGCCTGAATGGGCCCCCTTTTTTTTGTCCTTGTGACAGGGCAAACCCGCCAGGCAAGCGCATTTTCAGCGCAAAGGAATGCTCTAAGAAACGAATGACCGACGACGTACTCAAAGAAACCATCACCAGTTTGGCCGAGCCCCTCGCAACATCGCTGGGCCTGGTTATCTGGGGAGTGGAAATCGTCCGCGCCGGGCGCACAGTGGTTCGGCTCTTTGTAGACGTGCCGTTTTCTGCGGAATCCGGCACCAAGCCCGCCCCCGCCGACACCGACGACATTGATGCGCCAGCCTTGGTCGCGCTTTCTGCCACCCTTGAGCAATGCGAGCATATCTCACGCCACATCGGCCTCGCCCTTGAGGTGGAAGATACCATTCCCGAGGCGTATGTGCTGGAGGTCTCCACCCCCGGCCTGACGCGACTTTTCTTCAGCCTTGACCAGATGCGCCACTATATTGGTGATGTGGTAGAAGCCCGCCTGCTCAGGGCCGTTGCCATCAACGAAGGTTCGCCTGAAGGGCCCAACCCCTCGCACGGCGGCCCCCGCCGCTTGTGGCGCGGCACCCTGCTTTCCGTTGAAGAAAATGCATTCACCCTGGCGCCAGCCACCATCTCGCCCGAGGGCGAGGTGACACCCGAAAACCTGCCGCCGGTCAGCATCCCCTGGGATGCCGTGCGCAGGGCAAGCCGCATGTATATTTTCAGGCAGCCGCAAAAGCCTGGCAAGGGCCGCGCCAAAGCGCCCACCGCCAAGGCGGAGGCCAAGCCCCGCAAGGAAAAGAAAACAAAATCCAGTGGTTCTGAAGAGAACCAGTAAAACCTGACGCAACTGCACACTCGCTTGGCATGGCCAGAATCACTGGCCGCCGTGAATAGAGCAGGAACCAGAGATATTTTCGCCGCAGCGCCAGCAGCCGGAGGCACCCATGAATCTTGAACTTAAAAAGGCCATTGACCAGATCAGCAAGGACAAAGGCCTTGACCGCAACATGCTCATCGACACGCTTGAAGACGCGGTGCGCACTTCGGTGCTGCGCCGCTTCAGCGAAGATATGGACGTGGAAGTGACCTACAATGACGAGACAGGCGACATTGAGGTCTACCAGTTCAAAATCGTCATGGACGACGACGACGTTGCCAATCCTGACACGCAGATCGAATACTCCGAAGCGATCAAGCATGATCCCTCCGTGCAGGTGGACGATGAAATGGGCTTCCGCGTCAAGGTCGAAGACCTTGGCCGCATTGCCGCCCAGTCTGCCAAGCAGGTTATCATCCAGCGCATGCGTGATGCGGAGCAGGAAATCATCTACACCGAATACAAGGACCGCGTGGGCGAAATTGTATCCGGCATCGTGCAGCGCCGCGACAAGGGCGGCTGGGTTGTGAACCTTGGCCGCACCGAGGCCATACTGCCCCGTGAGGAACAGATTCCCCGCGAACATTACAAACGCGGCGACCGTGTGCAGGCCCTCATCATTGAGGTACGCCAGGAAGGACGCGGCCCGCAGGTTGTTGTTTCGCGTTCGCACCGCGATTACATGGCCGCCCTGTTCCGCCGTGAAGTGCCTGAAGTTGACGATGGCGTGGTGCAGATCATGGGCGTTGCCCGCGATCCCGGTTCCCGCGCCAAGGTTGCCGTGCTTTCGCGTGAGCGCGATGTGGATCCCGTGGGCGCATGCGTTGGCGTGCGCGGTTCGCGCATTCAGAACATCGTGCAGGAACTGCATGGCGAGCGCATCGACATTGTTGTCTGGAGCGCAGACATCGCCACCTATGCCCGCAACGCTTTGGCCCCGGCCCTGGTTTCGCGCATCGTGGTGGACGAAGAAGAAAATCTTCTGGAAGTCATCGTGCCTGACGATCAGCTCACCAACGCCATCGGGCGCAAGGGGCAGAACGTCAAGCTGGCCGCGCGCCTGCTGGGCTGGAAGGTCGATATCTTTACCGAAACCCGCTACAACGAGGCCAACGCCATTGGGCACGGCCTTGAACAGGTTGCCAGCGTGGCGGAAGTTTCCATTGAGGCGCTTCTGGCCGCGGGCTACAGCTCGCTGGACAACCTGCGCGAGGCTACGGACCAGGAACTGGCCGACAAGCTCACTATCAGCGCGGCGCGCATTGCCGACCTGCGCTCGGCCATCAACTTCCTGGCCCCGATTGTGGAGAGCACTCCCGAATCCTCGGCAGTGGAGCTGAAAATGCCCGCAGCCACGGAAAGCGGAGATGCAAAAGAATAACGCTGCGCCCGTTGAAGTCGGGGAGCAGCCCTGTGACGGGCCGGAGCGCATGTGCGTCATCTGCCGCCGCCGCTTTCCCAAGGCCGATCTCGACCGCCACGTACTGGCGGAGCAGGGAATTTTGACTTTAGACGCAGAAAAAACCAGACCGGGCAGAGGCTGGTATGTATGTTCCGATCCTGTCTGCGCGGCCAAGTTCGCGAAATTCAGACCCGGAACACGGCGCAAGGGGGGAAAACATGTCCGATGATAAAATAAAAATTAAGGATCTTGGCGGGGATATCTCGCAGGATCCCAAGGATATACTGCGTGTCGCGCGTGAGCTCGGCCTGCCGGTAAAATCCGCTACTGGTTCCGTCACCTCAGAGGAGGCCACTCGCTTGCGCGACTACTTTGCCGAACAGAAACAGGTTGATGCGGAGCGTGCCGGTTCGCAGCGCGACGTCATCGTGCGCCGCCGCCGCAAGGACTCCCCGCAGGAAGCCGAAACCGCAGCGCAGGAAGCCCCCGTTGCCGCACCGGTTGAAACCGAAGCGCCCAAGGAAACTGCCCCTGTGGTAGAAGCCGTGGCTGAAGCGACCCCGGCAGCCCCTGCTGCCGCTGCCGAGCCCGTTGCGCCCAAGGCTTCCAAGCCCGCGCAGGAACCGGCCCCCGCTGCCGAGCACAAGGCCCGCATCGTCAAACCTGCCAAGGTCATTTCGCCAGCGCGCGTTATCAGCCGCCCCAGCGATCAGAAAGAACCCGAGGTTGTGGAAGCTCCGGCTCCCGCAGCAGTGGAATCTGCCCCTGCGCCAGAAGCGGCCCCTGCCGCCCCTGTGGTGGAAGCCGTTTCCGCAAAGGCTCCGGCTGAAAAGCCCCACGCCGACAAGACTGAAGCGCAGGACAAGGCCGCCAAGGCCCGCGTGGCGCGCCCCGACGCCTCGGCCATGCCCGAAGGCTCATCTGCGCCTACCCTGCCCCAGCGTTCTGCCGAAACCCGCGCCAGTGAAGACGGCGAGGAAGGGGCCGCGCCCCGCCGCTCGCCCCGTGCGGAAGCTCCGGCAACGCCGCAGGTTCGCATTATTTCCCGTCCTGTTCCCGGCGCTACGCCCACGCAGGATGCCCGCCCCGCCCGCACTGGCGACAGCCGCCCCGGTGGCTATCCGCCCAGAGACGGCGCTGGCAGGCCTCCCCGTCCCGGCGGTCCCCGTCCTGGCGGCCCCGGTGGCCCCGGCGGCGCGCCGCGTTCTGCTGGCGGCCCCCGTCCCGGTGGCCCCGCAGGCGGCTTTGGGCAGCAGGCAGCACCTGCGTCCCCTTCCGACACACGCGATGGGCAGAGCAAGAAAAAACGCCTCAAGGGTCGCCGTACTGTTGATTTCCAGCAGGGTGATTTTGGCCGCCGCAGCGATGACGACGACAGTGGTCGCCTGAACAGAGGCAAGGGCCGCCGCAAGTCGGGCCGTTCTTCTGTGGTGCCTCAGTCCACCCAGCCGCTCAAGGCCGCCAAGCGCAAGATCCGTATTACCGAAGCCATCCGCGTTGCCGACATGGCCCACCAGATGGGTCTTAAGGCCAACGAGATCATCAAGGTACTCTTTGGTCTTGGCATCATGGCGACCATCAACCAGACGCTGGATATCGACACCGCCACTCTGGTGGCCGCAGAATTCGGCTATGAAGTTGAAAAAGTCGGCTTTTCTGAAGACGATTATCTGGTTCCCAAGGAAGTGGACGCGCCTGAAACTCTCAAGCCGCGCCCGCCTGTTGTTACCATTATGGGTCACGTTGACCACGGTAAAACCTCGCTGCTCGACGCCATACGCAAGTCCAACGTCACCAGCGGCGAAGCCGGCGGCATCACGCAGCACATAGGCGCATACCATGTGAAGACCAAACGCGGCGAAATCGTGTTCCTCGACACGCCCGGCCACGAAGCCTTCACCGCCATGCGCGCCCGTGGCGCTCAGGTCACCGACCTTGTTATTCTTGTGGTCGCCGCCGACGACGGCGTCATGGAGCAGACCCGCGAAGCCATCAACCACTCCCGTGCCGCCAATGTTCCCATTATGGTGGCCGTGAACAAGATGGACAAGCCCGGCGCCGAGCCTGACCGCGTACTGCGCGAACTGGCCGAACTTGGTTTGCAGGCCGAAGAATGGGGCGGTGACACCATCGTTGCCAAGGTTTCGGCCAAGAGCCGCATGGGTCTGGACGAACTGCTCGAAATGGTGGCCCTCCAGTCTGAAATTATGGAGCTCAAGGCCAACCCCGACAAGCCCGCTCGCGGTCATATCGTGGAAGCCAAGCTCGACAAGGGCCGTGGCCCCATCGCCACCGTGCTCATTCAGGAAGGCACCCTGCGCCAGGGCGACAGCTTTGTGTGCGGCACCTTCTCGGGCCGTGTGCGCGCTCTCGTGAGCGACCAGGGCAAGAAGGTCAAGGACGCCGGCCCCTCGCTGCCTGTGGAAGTACAGGGCTTTGAAGGCGTGCCGGAAGCTGGTGAGGAATTCTTTGTGGTGTCCGACGAAAAGGTCGCCCGCCGCATCGCCGATTCCCGCGCGGTCAAGCAGCGTGAACGCGATTTGGCCTCCGAATCGCGCGTCACCCTTGAAACCTTCCTGTCGCAGCGCAAGTCCGATCAGGAAACCCTGACGCTCAACCTTGTGGTCAAGGCGGACGTGCAGGGCAGCCTGGAAGCCATCACCGAAGCTCTGAACAAGCAGAGCACGGAAAAGGTACGCATCAACGTGGTGCACGGCGGCACAGGCGCAATCACGGAATCCGACATCCTGCTGGCTTCTGCCTCGCAGGCCATCATTATCGGCTTCAACGTGCGTCCCACTTCCAAGATCAAGGATGTGGCCGACCACGAAAACGTGGATATCCGCTTCTACGAGATTATCTACAAGCTCGTGGACGATATCAAGAGCGCCATGGCCGGCATGCTCGCCCCTGTGCAGCGTGAAGTGTACCTCGGTCAGGCCGAAGTGCGCGACACCTTCAGCGTGCCCAAGGTCGGCCTTATCGCCGGTTCCTACGTGGCTGACGGCAAGATCGCCCGCAATGCCGGCGTACGCCTGCTGCGCGACGGCGTGGTGGTCTACACGGGCAAAATCTCTTCCCTCAAGCGCTTCAAGGACGACTCCAAGGAAGTGGTTAAGGGCAACGAGTGCGGCGTGGGCCTTGAAAACTTCAACGACGTGAAGATCGGCGACATCATTGAAGCCTTTGAAACCGTCGAAGAAGCCGCCACTCTTTAAACAGTGATTATGGGAAGGGAGGCCGCTTACTGGCCTCCCTTCTTTTTTTGCATACATGCCTTTGACAGACAGCCTTTCAGGCCATATCTGTATTCTTCGGCTGTGCCGGAAGGAGCCCCAAGGGCCAAAAGCACGCCGCCGACCCCTTGCCGCCACAAGGCGACAAGCCTGCAAAATGCCTTTCGCCCGGCAGGAATCCAGCCTATGTCCATGTTTATGGCGGTTCTTACCGTAGAATTCAGCCTGGAAGGCAACGACAATCTCAAGGCCAAGCGCCGCGTTGCCAACAGCCTGAAACAGAAGACCAGAAACAAATTTAATGTAGCCATAGCCGAAGCGGGAACAGAAGACAGTCTCTCCCGCCTGCGGCTTGCAGTGGTATCCATTTCCAACAGCGAGACCCATCTGCGCAGCCGCATGGACAAATGCGCGCTCATGATGGAAGCGGTCTGCCCCGAGGAAATGACGGATAGCCAGGTGGAGATATATGCAGCGGACTGAACTCATTCCCCAGCAATTCCGCGAAGGTGCGGAACGCATGGCCGAAGCTTTTCGCCATGTGGATCAGGTTATTGTGGCCGCCCATGTGAATCCTGACGGTGATGCTGCAGGCGCGGTGGCGGCTGCTGGGCATATTCTGCGCTCCATGGGCAAGGAATTCATGCTCTACGCCCAGCCAGGCCTGCCGGGATATCTGGATTTTTTTTCCACGCCGGGCTTTGTGCACACAACGCTGGAGCATCCGCCCTTCAAGCCGCGCTGCGCGGTGCTGCTTGACTGCGGCGAACCCGAACGCCTTGGGCGCGAGCTGGCGGGTCGCCTGCCGGATATGCAAACCCTGAATATTGACCACCACCTCGGCGGCAACGGCATGGGGAACGTGGCAAACTGGGTTGAACCCCAGGCAGCGGCCACAGCCCAGCTCATGGCCTATGTGGCCCTGGCCGCAGGCCTGCCCCTTACTGGCGAGCTGGCAAACGCCCTGGCCCTTGGCATCATTACCGACACTGGCGGCTTCTGCCACGGCAATACCAGCGCCGAGGTGCTCTACCTCACGGCCCATCTGGTTGAGCATGGCTGTAATATTGCCCAGTTGCGCGAACATCTTGAAAATAGCTGGAGCCGTGGCCGCCTGACCCTCTGGGGCCAGCTTTTGCAGCGGGCGCACCTTGAGCGCAACGGCAGCGTCTGTTTTTGTCCAGTCTATCTTGAAGACCTGCGCAAATGCGGGGCGCTGAAGGAAGACCTCGAAGGCTTTGTGGAACAACTGCGCCGTTTGCGCGGCGTTCAGGTGGCCGCTGTGCTGCGGGAGGATTCCCCGGCCTGCTGCAAATTCAGCCTGCGCTCCTATGGCGCGGTAGACGTGCGCGCCGCAGCGGCCAGACTTGGCGGCGGCGGGCACCGCAATGCTGCGGGCGGCACCGTGAGGGCAGATATGGACGCGGCAAGCGCCCAGCTGCTTGCTGCCATTGCCCAAGAACTGGACGCCGAAGCTCTGGGTTCGTCCGGCGAGTAACAGTTTTCTGCTTTTTCTCGGTTTTGGCTCCCCCAGTGGCCTTTGTCGCCGATATTTTTTTGACTTATGCCCGCTCTGCGGCTATGGTTGCAACTTGCGTATGAGTATGACCACAGCGGCTGTTGCCGCACCCAGCACCCCAGACCGGCAGCCGGCAAAAAGCTCCGGGGCGGCCCAGTTGCCCCAGCAGCACGGCATTCTGGTGTTGCGCAAGCCCTCCGGCCCCACCTCGGCCCGTTGCCTCACGGCTATCAAACGCCTTGGGCAAAAAAAGATCGGGCATGCAGGCACTCTTGATCCTTTGGCATCAGGAGTTCTGCTTGTTTTGCTGGGACAGGCCACCAAGCTTTCAGGCCATCTGCTGGCTGGCGGCGGCAAGGTTTACAGCGGCACGTTGCGGCTGGGACAGGCCACCGACACATGGGATATTGAAGGCAAAGTTGTGGCCGAAGCGCCGTGGGAGCATGTGAGCGAAGCTGACGTGCGCCGCGAGGTCGCCGCATGGCTTGAGCTTGCCGAGCAGGCCGTGCCGCCCTATTCAGCGGCCAAGCACGAAGGCCAGCCGCTCTACAAACTGGCGCGCAAGGGTGTAGAAGCCCCTGCCAAGGTCAAACGCATAAAAATTTCGCAGGCGGAAACACTCGAAGTGAGTCTTCCGTTTGTGAGCTTTCGGGTCGCTTGCAGTTCTGGCACCTATATACGCTCCCTGGCCCACAGCTTGGGGACGCGCTTAGGGTGTGGAGCCGTGCTCACAGAACTGACCCGGGAGTATAGTCACCCCTTCGGCCTCGATGTGGCCCGCGATCCTGCGGACTTCACGGCTGATCCCGCCCTGTTGCCGGGTTGCGTGCGTCCCATTGCGGAAGCACTGCCCCACTGGCGCAAGGTAGATCTCACGCCGGATGAAGCCGCTCGTGTGCGCAACGGCATAGCCGTGCCATGCCGCCCGGAAGCTCCCGCGCAAGTGGATGCCCCCGAGCCGGGCGCGACAGATGCCGAGCCTGCGGAAGGCTTTGCGCTGCTGCTTGAACAGGGCACTGCTCTGGCTCTGGCGCAGCTCGAAACCACGCCCGCTGGCCCATGTTGGACCGTGTTGCGGGGACTTTGGAACTAACCCCGACTATCAAGGAGTACTGCTGTGGTAATGGATGCCAGCGACAAGAAAACGGTTATTGATGCCCACGCCAAACATGAAGGCGACACCGGTTCCCCGGAAGTTCAGGTGGCTCTGCTCACCGCCCGTATTGAAGACCTCACCGGTCACTTCAAAGAACACAAGAAGGACTTCCACTCCCGCACTGGTCTGCTCAAGCTGGTTGGCCGCCGTCGCAACATTCTGAACTATCTGAAGAAGAAAGACGTTCAGCGTTACCGCGCTCTTATCGAAAAGCTCGGTCTGCGCAAGTAAGACTTCTGTCGCGCAAGGGGGAGCCAGCGCTCCCCCTTGTTGCTTGAATCAACCCCATCGAGGGTACAAAACGCGAAGAAGGGGGGTCCGGGAAAATCAGGCAGAGGCCAATGGCCGAGGATCTGCCCGCTTTTGCCGGAATCCCCTTCGCACGACGCAAAGGATTTTTTATGTATCAAGATATTTTTGAACCCATCAGGGTTACAGCCATGGTCGGCGGCAAGGAAGTTATCCTTGAAACAGGCCGTATGGCCAATCAGGCCCACGGTTCTGTGTGGATTCAGTGCGGCGGCACCGTGGTACTCGTCACCGTGTGCTCGCAGACGCTTGAATTCGACAAGGGATTCTTCCCCCTTACCGTTGAATACTCCGAAAAAATGTACGCCGCTGGCCGCATCCCCGGCAGCTTTTTCCGCCGTGAAATCGGCCGTCCTTCCGAACGTGAAACCCTGGTTTCCCGCCTGATCGACCGCCCGCTGCGTCCGCTCTTCCCCAAGAAGGGCCTGAACGAAGACGTGCAGGTTCTTGCCAGCGTCATTTCTGCCGATCAGGTGAACGACTCCGATGTGCTGGCGCTTACGGGCGCTTCCGCCGCTGTCATGCTTTCGCCCCTGCCCTTTGACGGCCCTGTGGCCGGTGGCCGCATTGGCCGCATCAATGGGCAGTTTGTGCTGAACCCCACCTTTGAGCAGCAGGAACAGAGCGACCTCAACATCGTGTTTGCCGCCTCCGCCGATGCGCTCACCATGGTGGAAGGCGAAGCCCGCTTTGTGCCCGAAGAAGTCATCATCGACGCTCTTGAATGGGGCCGCCAGCAGATTCAGCCCCTGGTTGAAGCCCAGCTCAAGCTGCGCGAACTTGCCGGCAAGCCCAAGATGGCCTTTACCCCCCACGCCGACGACCCGGTTCTGGTTGCCCGCGTGAAGGAACTGGCCCTTGCCGCTGGCCTGGAAGAAGCCCTGCGCGTGCCTGAAAAGATGGCCCGCAAGGACGCCCGCAAGGCCGTGAAAGAAAAGGTCATGGAAAACCTCAAGAGCGATCCGGCCTGGGCCGAAAACGACGCCGCGCTCAAGAGCGTGGGCGACATGCTCTCCGACCTGGAAAAGAAGCTGGTGCGCGCACGTATTGTCAACGAAGGCACGCGCATTGACGGCCGCGACACCAAGACCGTGCGCCCCATCCAGATCCAGACCGGCCTGCTGCCCCGCGCCCACGGCTCCGCCCTGTTCCGCCGTGGCGAAACCAAGTCCATGGTTGTGACGACCCTTGGTTCTTCCACTGACGAACAGCGCATGGATTCGCTCACCGGCGACGTGACCAAGCGCTTTATGCTGCACTACAACTTCCCGCCTTTCTCTGTGGGCGAGGTCAAGCCCGTGCGCGTTTCGCGCCGCGAAATCGGCCACGGCGCCCTGGCTGAAAAGTCCCTGCGCCCCGTGCTGCCCGCTGACGCTGATTTTCCCTTTACCCTGCGCGTTGTGTCCGAGACTCTCGAATCCAACGGCTCCTCCTCTATGGCTGCCGTGTGCGGCGGCTCGCTTTCCCTCATGGATGCAGGCGTGCCCATCAGCGCCCCTGTGGCTGGTGTGGCCATGGGCCTCATCAAGGAAGGCGACAAGTTCATCGTGCTCACCGACATTCTTGGTGACGAAGACGCCCTCGGCGACATGGACTTCAAGATCGCAGGTACCGCTGAAGGCGTGACCGGCGTGCAGATGGACATCAAGATCACCGGCCTCACCACCGAGATCATGCGCGCCGCCATGAAGCAGGCCCACGAAGGCCGCCATCACATTCTGGAAGAAATGGCGAAGGCCATTGGCGAACCGCGCAAGGAACTTTCGCGCTTTGCCCCCCAGCATGCCGAAGTGTTCGTGAATCCGGACATCATCCGCCTCATCATTGGCCCCGGCGGCAAGAACATCAAGGCCATCACCGCAGCTACAGGCGCATCTGTGGACATTGAAGATACGGGCCGCGTGTCCATCTTCGCCCCCACGGCTGAAGCCCTGGAAAAAGCCCGCGAAATGGTTTCGTACTATGACCAGCGCCCCGACCTCGGCAAGAACTATCTTGCCAAGGTGCGCAAAATCATGGAAATCGGCGCCATCGTGGAAGTGCTGCCCAATGTGGAAGCCCTTGTGCACGTGTCGCAGCTTGACGTTAACCGCGTGGAACAGCCCGGCGACGTCGCTCGCCTTGGCGAAGACATGATGGTCAAGGTCATTGAAATCAACGGCGACCGCATCCGCGCCAGCCGCAAGGCCGTGCTGCTTGAAGAACAGGGGCACCCCTGGAATCCCGAAGAAACCGCCCGTCCTCCCCGTTCCGACAGGGGCGACCGTGGCGACAGAAATGGCCGTGGTGACCGTGGCGGGCGTGACCGCCGCGACCGTGGCGACAGACGTTAAATTGTATTGCGCGCTGGCCGGACACCCTCCGGCCAGCGCCCTGACCGCGCGATGAAAGGAATATTTCATGGCCAAAAAAGCTGAAAACAAGATTCAGGCTGCCGAAACCGAAGCCGAAGAATGGGTTCGCGTTGACAGCGACGGCAATCCTCTTGCCGATCAGGCTCCTACTGCCGAAGAGCTGGAAGCAAAACTGGCTGCCGCCAACCGTGGGCATACAGAAACCCTTGGCGATGCCTGGGCTGTACTGACGGGGCAAAATCCCGCCGCCATCATGGGCCAGATTGCCACCACCGTCATGCACGATGGCGGCACCCGCCCCTCATGGCAGTGGAAACGTGACGGCAAGGATCACATTCTGCTGGCATGGCCGCAGGATCAGCCCGTGAGGGCTGCCGTGCTTGTGGCTGGCGAGGAAGGGGAAAAGCTTGCCCCAGTTACCGCCACCCCCCTGCTTGAAGGGCTGCCCAACGACCTCACGGTTGACAACGTGCACCCCTGGCAGACCGGCGTTGAGGCCAACGTGGCCGTGACCATGCTTGAAGGTAAAAACCCCATGTGGTTTTACGACCCGCTGTATGGACGCGACAAGGACGACCTCACCCCCGGCGTCATGCACACATTTTTGCTGGCTGGCCTCGCCCTTGGCCTGCGTAAGGCCCTGCTGGACGAAATCACCATCACCCAGGGCGTGCGCTACGAGGCCTATGCCGAGGCGTGGCTTGCCGAAAACCCCGGCAAAACCCGCCTGGACGTTCCGCCTCTCAAGGTGAGCGTCAGCAATCGTCACCTCATCATGCCTGGCCGTAATTTCTGCGAATACCAGATGCGCGCCACCATTGAAGAAGTGAAGGACTGCCAGCTTGAAAAAATGCCCGTAAAGCTGCTCTACCTCAGCTTTCCCTTTGAGGACAGGCAGCCTATGCGTCTGGCTGTTTACGCCTCCAAGATGGTTCTGGGCGACTACGAACCAGAAGCGGGACACGAAATTGATGCCTATGTATGGCTGCAAGGCCGTATCATTGACATTGACCAGGGACCGCAGCAATAATCTTCTGAAGGGCCGCGCCACGGGCGCGGCCCTTCACCCCTCTGTGGCGGAGCCGCCTTGCCGCCAGCTATGAAGCGGCCCGTTTCAGAACAATCAGCCCCATCGGGGCCACTGCGACCTGGGATTGCACCATCCGCAAGCCGACAACAGGTCAGACCAGATCCACTATTCCCCCCTCAGTCGGCATCAACGGGCACCTTGTGCCGTGATGCCTGATGTGCCGTTCCGTATTGCAGCATTTTTGCTTGAGATTGCTCAGGTTACTGCGTGAGCAGATGCCCGCCACCAAGGCAACGCAGCTATGGACAATGTTCGGCAACTTCGGAAAACAGCGCCGTACTCACGCCGCATTGAGCAGGGGACATATGCAAGAAGCCCATTTCGCCGCGCCCTTCATGGGCACAGGGCAGTGCCTCGACACCCTTAACCGGGTGTTGGCCGCCCTATCGCCGGGCCATTCCTTTCACGATTCTCTACAGGAGCTGCTGGCGGCTCTTGCAGAAGACATGCACTTCGACAGGCCCCACATCGTGGTTCAGGATCCCGAAAGCGGCGAGCTCAAGCTCTCGCTTTCCTACGGCCCTGCGGACGCGCCCGAGGCCGCCTATGAACCGGGATCAGGCATCACTGGTCAAGTTTTTGCCGAGGGCAGGCCCATAATTGTTTCATGCATGCAGGGTCGGCCAGACTTTCAGAACCGCCTTTTTGGCCGCAGCCAGGAAGAAATGGCGCGGCTGGCATTCATAAGCGTGCCGGTGCGCGTTGAAAATGCCGACCAGACGGAAGTTATCGGCACCCTGAGCGCCGATACTCCCACCGCCCCGGAATCAGAACTGGATCTGCGCTGCCGCTTTCTCGAAACAGTAGCCACGCTTGTGGGTCGGCAGGTGGCCCGTTTGCAGGAAGAAATGGCGCGCCAGCATTTCTGCATGCTGCCCGATGAACCTCTTGTCAGCGGCACGCCAGCCTCGGTCATTGCCACCTCCAAGAGCTTGCGGCACGTGCTGCGCCGCCTCACGCAGGCCGGGGCCAGCCGCGCAACCGTGCTGTTGCGCGGGGAGTCGGGCGTGGGCAAAGAACTGATGGCCCAGGCCCTGCACACAGCAAGCCCCAGGCGCGCGCAGCCTCTGGTCATGCTCAACTGCGCCGCCCTGCCCTCAGAGCTCATTGAAGGCGAGCTTTTTGGCTGGCGCAAGGGCGCGTTTACAGGCGCTGTGCAAAACCGCGCCGGGCTTTTCCGCCAAGCAGACAAGGGCACGCTGTTTCTGGACGAAATCGGCGACCTTTCCACCACAGCCCAGGCAAAGGTGCTGCGCGCGCTTCAGGAAGGCGAAATCCAGCCGCTGGGCGATGAACGCCGCTACAAGGTGGACGTACGCCTTGTCTGCGCCACCAACCGCCCGCTGGAAGAGCTGGTGGAGCAGGGGCTGTTCCGCGAGGATCTTTACTACCGCATCAATGTCTTTCCCGTGTTTATTCCCCCGCTGCGCGAAAGACCGGAGGACATTTTGCCCCTCACGGAGCATTTTCTGCGCATGTTCAGCAAGGAATACGACCGCCCGGTACGGCGCATTTCCACGCCTGCCATCGACCTTTTGCTGCAATACCACTGGCCCGGCAACGTGCGTGAGCTGAAAAACGTCATGGAACGCGCCGTGCTTATCTGCGAGGATGCCGTGCTGCGCGCCCATCACCTGCCCAGCACCCTGCAAAGCGCGGAGAGCAGCAGCACCGGCCCCACGGGCGGCGGCCTTGGCTTTAATGAAACCATCGCCAGGGTGGAGCAGGAATTTATTGTGGACGCCCTCAAAAACGCCCGTGGCAACATCCATCAGGCCGCGCGTGATCTGGGCATCACCTACCGCATCATCTATTACAAGATGAAAAAATACGGCATAGATCACCGCAGGTTCGCGCCTTCAAACCCTGCATAAAGCCACAAAGAGATGTAGGACATACACACTTCACACCCGGCCCGACAGATTAAAAGTCTGACGGGCCGGGTGTTCTTTTTTGCGCTGGCGCTTGGAGCTGTGGGCCGGACAGACAGCACCGCTCCGAATGCGTACAAAAATGTTTTAAAATCCCCTGATTTTACAAAAATGTTTTAATATTAGCGTACCAAGAAAAAATTTATCAAGTAATTACTGAATATTACATAAAGCACGGCCTTGGAACGCCTCTTGCTTACCTATGTGCTGTAGCAAGCAGCGCGGCAACCATGGGGGTGCGCCGCGTCACGTACAGACATACAGACAGTTCCAAGGAGGCTCCACATGTTCAAGAAAACGTTGGCGGCGTTGGCTCTCATGCTCGTCACCCTGTGCGGTTCGCTGAACGCAAAGGCCGCAGAAGACACCATCAAGGTGGGCATTCTGCACTCGCTCTCCGGCACCATGGCCATCAGCGAAACAACGCTGAAAGACGTCATGCTCATGCTCATTGACGAGCAGAACAAAAAAGGCGGCCTGCTGGGCAAGAAGCTGGAACCAGTGGTGGTAGACCCTGCCTCCAACTGGCCCCTCTTTGCAGAAAAGGCCCGCGAGCTGCTGAGCAAGGACAAGGTCGCCGCTGTTTTCGGCTGTTGGACCTCGGTTTCGCGCAAGTCCGTCTTGCCCGTGTTTGAAGAACTCAACGGCCTCCTCTTCTACCCTGTGCAGTACGAAGGCGAAGAATCATCGCGCAACGTCATCTACACCGGCGCGGCCCCGAACCAGCAGGCCATTCCCGCTGTGGACTACCTGATGAACGATCTCGGCGTGAAGCGCTGGGTACTGGCCGGTACGGACTACGTGTTCCCCCGCACCGCCAACAAGATCATCGAAGCCTACCTGATCTCCAAGGGAGTGAAAAAGGAAGATATCCTTATCAACTACACGCCCTTCGGTCATTCCGACTGGCAGTCCATCGTTGCTGAAATCAAAAAGTTCGGCAACGCGGGCAAAAAGACCGCCGTGGTTTCCACCCTCAACGGCGATGCCAACGTGCCTTTCTACAAGGAACTTGCCAACCAGGGCATCACGGCCGCCGACATTCCCGTCATGGCTTTCTCCGTGGGTGAAGAAGAACTTTCCGGCATAGACACCAAGCCCCTGGTGGGCCATCTGGCTGCCTGGAACTACTTCATGAGCGTGGACAATCCCGCCAACAAGGCCTTCATCAAAAAGTGGCACGACTTCACCAAGAATCCCAAGCGCGTGACCAACGACCCCATGGAAGCCCACTACATCGGCTTCAACCTGTGGGTGAAGGCTGTTGAAAAGGCCCAGAGCACCGATGTGAACAAGGTTCTGAAGGCCATTGTGGGTCTTGAAACCCCCAACCTCACCGGCGGCATGGCCAAGGTACTGCCCAACCACCACATCACCAAGCCCGTGCTGATCGGCGAAATCCAGGCTGACGGCCAGTTCCAGGTGGTCTGGGAAACTCCCTCTGTGGTTCCCGGCGAAGCGTGGTCGCACTACCTGCCCGAATCCAAGGATCTGATCGGCGACTGGACCGACCCCATCAACTGCGGCAACTACAATACCAAGACCAAGAAGTGCGGCGGCGCTTCCAAATAGCCCGCGCAACCGTATGAACCTGCTGCGGGGGCCTCAGCGGCCCCCGCAATCCCCCCACGGCACGTCGGCCAGGGCCAGCGCCCGCGCAGACCCGGCAGACCAGACTAAAGGATATTCCCATGCGCACGGCGCTCTTGCTCTGCTGCCTCATAATTTTCAGCCTGCCTCCCGCAGTGCTGGCGTCCGGACCGGAACCGGACGGGAATGCCGGGGGCGCGGTTTCGACTCCTTCCGCGTCCCCGGTGCAAACTTCGCCATCCATTATTCCAGCCGATCTGCTCAAGGCTCTGGTGAGCCCCAAGGTAGCAGACAGGGATGCGGCCATTGCCGCGCTGGAAAAGGATGACAGCAGCCTTGCCGCGCCACTGCGCGAAAAGCTGCTGGAAGCCCTGCTGCGCAACACCCTGCTGGCCGATGCCGCCGCAGGAACGCTCTTTGTGAGCGACGATGCGGGTCAGGCGCGCCTTCTTGACGCCAAAGGCGAACTTGGCGCGGTGCAGAATGCCGACAACCTGCGCAAAGTGGGCACAAGCAACCGCCAGCGCCAGCGCATTACGGATATTCTCAACGCTCAGGCTCTTACTTCAACCGACACGGACAAGCGCCGTCAGGCATCGGCAGCCCTCATGGACAGCGCCACCCCGCCCCTCAAGGCAGAGGCCCTGAACAAACTGCTGGCTGGTGAAAAAGATGAAGCCGTGCGCGGCAACCTCAACGCAGCTCTTGCCCTGTACGTGGCGGCTGATCCAGCCGCCGTGCGCTCAGACCAGCTTGCCGCCGTCAAAGCCCTGAACAGCAACGGCAGTCCCGCCGCCCTCAACGCCCTGCGCACGCTTGCCGCTTCATCCGACGCGGCTGTGGCCAAGGCTGCGGACGATGCCCTCTATTCCCAGCGCGTTTCCGCCCAGTGGGCGCAGTTCTTTGAAATGCTCTTTTTTGGCACGAGCCTGGGATCCATTCTTGTGCTGGCCGCCATTGGCCTTGCCATCACCTTTGGCGTCATGGGCGTCATCAACATGGCCCACGGCGAGCTGATCATGCTTGGGGCCTATACTGCCTGGGGCATGCAGCAGCTCTTGCCGGGCCAGCCCGGCCTTGCTCTCATTCTGGCTGTGCCCGCCGCCTTTCTGGTGAGCGGCGGCACAGGCGTACTGCTTGAAAAGACTGTTATCCGCTTTCTCTACGGTCGCCCGCTGGAAACATTGCTGGCGACATTCGGCATCAGCCTTGTGCTGCAACAAGCCGTGCGCACGGTGTTTTCGCCCCTTAACCGCGCCGTGCAGAACCCGGAATTCATGAGCGGCGTGTGGCAGATCACCCAGCATTTCAGCCTGACCTGCAACCGCGTGTACATCATCCTTTTCTGCCTTGGCGTGTTTGCCCTCATCCATGTGGCCATGCACCGCACCCGGCTGGGGCTTGAAGTGCGCGCCGTATCGCAAAACAGGGCCATTGCCCGCTGCATGGGCATACGCGCCTCGCGCGTGGACGCGCTGACATTCGGCCTTGGCTCCGGCGTGGCGGGCATGGCTGGCGTGGCCTTGAGCCAGGTTTCCAACGTTGGACCCAATCTGGGCCAGACCTACATTGTGGATTCCTTCATGGTGGTAGTGTTTGGCGGCGTGGGCAACCTCTGGGGAACGCTCACGGGCGGGCTGGCTCTTGGCATTGCCAACAAGTTTCTGGAACCTGCCAGTGGAGCCATGCTTTCCAAGATCATCATTCTGGTCTGCCTTATCCTGTTCATCCAGAAGCGCCCGCGCGGCTTGTTTCCGCAAAAGGGCCGTGCGGTGGAGGCATAAATGGCGACCGATATCTTTGAACGCGAAAGGCTGCTCAACACGCCTACCCGCAATTTTCTGGCTGTTACCGCCCTGCTGTCCCTGGCTGTGGTTGCAGGCAGCCTGCTGCCCGCAGGCAGCGCCCTGCACGTGCCGGGCTACATGGTCACCCTGCTGGGCAAGTATCTGACATATTCCCTGCTGGCCCTTTCCGTTGATCTGGTCTGGGGTTTCATGGGCGTGCTCAGTCTTGGGCACGGCGCGTTTTTCGCCCTTGGGGGTTATGGCTTCGGCATGTACCTCATGCGGCAGATAGGCGCACGCGGCGTATACGGCAATGCCAACCTACCGGACTTCATGGTTTTTCTGAACTGGAAAGAACTGCCATGGTTCTGGCAGGGCAGCGAATACTTTGTGGTGGCAGTGCTGCTGGTGGTGCTGCTGCCCGGCCTGCTGGCCTATGTATTTGGCAGGCTGGCCTTTGGTTCGCGGGTTTCGGGCGTGTATTTTTCCATCATGAGTCAGGCCATGACCTACGCCCTCCTGCTGGCCTTTTTCCGCAACGAAATGGGCTTTGGCGGCAACAACGGCCTTACAGCCTTCAAGACCCTGCTGGGCTTTGAATTGCAGACAGACGGCATGCGTACAACCCTGTTTGCCTGCTCCGCCGTGGCGCTTATGGCTGGCTACCTCCTGTGCCGGGCTGTGACGGCGTCGCGCCTTGGGCGCGTGTGCGTGGCCGTGCGCGATGCGGAAAGCCGCGTGCGCTTTATCGGCTACAGGGTGGAGCGGTATCAGGTGGCGGTGTTCACGCTGTCCGCCATTCTGGCGGGCATCGGCGGCGCGCTGTATGTGCCGCAGGTGGGCATCATCAACCCCGGCGAATTTTCGCCCCTCAACTCCATTGAAATTGTGGTCTGGGTGGCGCTGGGGGGCCGGGGGCGGCTTTATGGCGCGGTGCTTGGCGCCTTTGCCGTCAATGCCTTCAAAACGTGGTTTACGGCGGTCATGCCCGAGGCATGGCTGTTTGCCCTTGGCGGAATGTTTGTGCTGGTGACCATCTTCCTTCCGCAGGGTCTGGCGGGCTTGCCCGATCAGTGGCGCAACCGCGCAACACGCGGCGCTATGCCAGATTCCCCTGCCGATTCCACCAATGAAGGAGGCGCAGCATGAAGACCCAGCAGGATATTTTGCACGGGCGCAGCCTCGAGGATGTGGCAGAAGCCGCCCGCGCCTACGAAGAAACCCACGCCCCCTTTGACAAGCGCCCCATGAAGATGCGCGCCCGGCCCCCGCGACACATGATGTCCAAGCCGGACATCGCGCTGTACATGGAAAAAATCAGCGTGAGTTTTGACGGCTTCAAGGCGCTCAACGATCTGACCTTCTATGTGGACAAGGGCGAACTGCGCTGCGTCATCGGCCCCAACGGCGCGGGCAAGACCACCATGATGGACGTGATCACCGGCAAAACCCGGCCCGACACTGGCTCCGCATGGTTTGGCCGCACCTGCAATCTGCTGCAAATGGACGAAGTCGCCATCGCTCAGGCGGGTATTGGCCGCAAATTCCAGAAGCCCTCGGTGTTCGAGGCCCTGAGCGTGCTGCAGAATCTGGAGCTGGCGCTGGCTGGCGACAAGCGGGTATGGCCCACATTCCGCGCGCGGCTCTCTGCCGACAGCAAGGTCTTTATCGAAGAAGTGCTGCACCGCATCCGTCTGACGGAACTGGCCCGTTTGCAGGCTGGCAAGCTCTCGCACGGGCAAAAGCAGTGGCTTGAAATCGGTATGCTTCTCATGCAGAAGCCGCAGCTCTTGCTGCTGGACGAACCAGTGGCAGGCATGACCCCTGAAGAAATGGACCGCACCATCGAGCTGCTGCATGACCTTGAAGGCGAGCAGAGCATCATGGTGGTGGAGCACGACATGGAATTTGTGCGGGCCATTGCCCACAAGGTCACGGTGCTGCATCAGGGCAGCGTGCTGGCCGAGGGCACCATGGACGAAATGCAGAACCATCCCGCCGTGGTGGAGGCCTATCTGGGCGAACCGCTGGGTGCGGCCTAGCGCCTGCACGGCCCTGGCCTGCCGCTGGCTGATCTTGGGCTGATTTTAGGCTGGATGACCGCTGCAAACTGCCAATTTTCGAGCCTCATGCTCCGGAGGAGCGTAATGCTGCATATTACAGGTCTCAATCAGTATTATGGCGAAAGCCACATCCTGCGCGACGTCAACCTTGAGGTAAAGGCCGGTTCGTGCGCCTGCCTCATGGGGCGCAACGGCGTGGGCAAAACCACATTGCTTCAATGTATCATGGGCGTGCTGCCCGCACGCTCCGGGCATATTCTCCTTGAAGGAACGGACTTGCTTCCTCTGCCTGTGGAGCGACGGGCGGCCCTGGGTATCGGTTATGTGCCGCAGGGCCGCCAAATCTTCCCCCTGCTGACCGTGCGCGAAAATATGGAGCTTTCCCTGCCCATGCGCAAGGACAAGGCCGGGGCCATTCCTCCCTTCATCTTTGACTTTTTCCCCGTGCTGGGCGAAATGATGCATCGGAGGGGCGGCGATCTTTCCGGCGGGCAGCAGCAACAGCTTGCCATTGCCCGCGCGCTCACGCTGGAGCCGCGCCTGCTCATTCTGGACGAACCAACCGAGGGCATTCAGCCCAATATTGTTCGCGATATCGCCACGACCATTCGCAGACTCAACGAAGAAATGGGCCTCACAGTGCTGTTGGTGGAGCAGAAAGTGCCTTTTGCCCGCCGCATGGCAGATACATACATGATTATGGATCGCGGCCACATCGTTTCACAGGGGGGCATGCACGGCCTGGACGATGCCACTGTCAAAGCCTTTCTGAGCGTCTGATTCCCGCTACGGAAACAAAAGGAACTGCATGTCTGCCAACCCCGCAAGCCCTGCCGGCAATCTCCACGGTCACTGCTTTACGCCTGACCGCCGCTGGAGCGCACGCATGGATCTGGATTTTGCGGTGCGGCAGGGGCGCACCACGCTGACAAAAATGCAGTTCAGCGGGCCTTTGCGCGTGCAGCGGCCCTTCTATCCCGAAGCCGCGCCCACCAATGCGCCGGGCCGGGCGCAGGCATCCCAGCCCTGCCATTGCTGCCTGCTGCACCCGCCCGGTGGCCTTGTGAGCGGTGATGATCTGAGCCTTAGCGTGCGGCTGGAGCAAGGCGCGCACGCACTGCTCACCGCACCTTCTGCCTCCAAATTCTACGCTGCGGATGCGCATAACGTCGCCCAGCGCCAGACCACAGACCTGAACGTTGCGGGCGGCATGCTGGAATGGCTGCCGCGTGAAACCATCATCTATGACGGCGCGCGGGCCGAAATGCGCACATCGGTGGAGCTGGACAATACCAGCGCCTGCATCGGCTGGGAAATGATCTGCCTTGGCCGCCCTGCCGCCAACGAGAGCTTTACACACGGCAGCGTGCGCCAAAGCCTCATCCTCACTCGCGAGGGTCTGCCCCTGCTGCATGAGGTACTGCGCTTTGAAGGCGGCGATGCCCTGCAAAAATGCGCCTGCGGGCTGGGGGATCAGGCGGTCTCCGCCACCCTTTTTGCTGTGGGGCGAGGAACGGATGACGGACAAGACCTTGCCGCGCTGGAGGCATGCTGCACCACGCTGCAAAACATGCTCTCGCCCATCCGCGATTTTGACGATGCGCCTGAGGGTACTTCTGATGACGCGCCAGCAGAGCAGGCCCCTGCCGTTGGTGGAACTTCCGTCCTGGCCAGGCCCGTTCCCCTGTCTGCCCACATGGGGGAGCGGGCCGGAGCCACCGTGCGCGGCGGGGTGCTTGTGGTGCGCTATCTGGGGCCGGATATGGAAGAAGCGCGCAACCTGTTGCTGACAGCCTGGAACCTGCTGCGACCCGCACTGACCGGCTGCCCACCGCACATGCCGCGCATCTGGTACGGAGCTTTTTAGGGATATTTCTCATAGCCGGATTGCGTCCAGAGCTGCAAGCCGGGCTGCGATCATTTAATTTTCAAGGAACTCTTGCGGCATGCCGCACATACAGGAGGCATCATGGAACTTCTGCCCAGAGAAAAGGACAAGCTGCTGCTTTTCACCGCCGGACTGCTTGCAGAAAGGCGCAAGGCGCGGGGCCTCAAGCTCAATTACCCCGAGGCTGTGGCCTACATCAGTCTGGCCGTGCTTGAAGGCGCGCGCGACGGGCAAAGCGTGGCAGAACTTATGGGTTCGTGCCGCAACCTGCTCACGCGCGAGGACGTCATGGACGGCGTGCCCGAGATGGTCCACGAAGTGCAAGTGGAGGCCACCTTTCCTGACGGCACCAAACTTGTGACCGTGCACGACCCCATTCTGTAGTCAGGGCCGTCACAGCAAGCCGCACAAGGTAACAGACACGAACACACAAGGGGGACGCATGATTCCCGGTGAATTTCATATCGCTGAGGGCGAAATAACCCTCAACGCCCTCTCTGAAGGGCAGGAAGTGGTGCTGGAAGTTTCCAATACCGGCGACAGGCCCATTCAGGTGGGCTCGCACTATCATTTTTTTGAAGTAAACCCGGCCCTGACCTTTGCCCGCGAATCCGCACGCGGCATGCGGCTCGACATACCTGCCGGAACAGCCGTGCGCTTTGAGCCGGGGCAGAAACGCGAGGTGCGCCTTGTGCCCTACGCCGGGGCACGGTGCGTGTTTGGCTTTCGCGCCCAGATCATGGGGGCGCTTGATGCCGAAGCCCCCAGGGAGGAAAAAGCATGATCCGCATTCCCAGAAGCCAGTATGCCGAACTCTACGGCCCCACCACAGGCGACCGCATCCGCCTTGCGGACACGGAACTGTGGATCGAAATCGAGCGCGACCACACCGTCTATGGCGATGAAGTCTGCTTTGGCGGCGGCAAGGTTATTCGCGACGGCATGGGCCAGAGCCAGATCAGCAATGCCGACGGCGCTATGGACACCGTCATCACCAATGCCGTCATCATGGATGCGGCCCTTGGCATCATCAAGGCGGATCTTGGCATACGCGACGGACGCATTGCCGCCATCGGCAAGGCGGGCAACCCCGATGTGCAGCCCGACGTGGATGTGATCATCGGCCCCGGCACGGAGATTATTGCGGGCGAAGGCTGCCTGCTCACCGCTGGCGGCATGGACTCGCACATCCATTTCATCTGCCCGCAACAGGTGGAAGAAGCCCTTGCCAGCGGCATCACCACCATGCTCGGGGGCGGCACCGGCCCTGCTACGGGCACCAACGCCACCACGTGCACCCCCGGCCCCTGGCATCTGGAACGCATGCTGGCCGCCACAGACGCCTTGCCCATGAACTTTGGCTTCTTGGGCAAGGGCAATGCCGCCATGCCCGAGGCCTTGCGCGAGCAGCTCGAGGCAGGCGCTTGCGGCCTGAAACTGCACGAAGACTGGGGCACTACCCCGGCTGCCATAGACACATGCCTTACCGTGGCAGACGAATACGATGTGCAGGTCGCCATCCATACCGACACGCTCAATGAGGCGGGCTTTGTGGAAGACACGCTGGCCGCGTTCCGGGGCCGCACCATCCACACCTATCACACAGAAGGCGCAGGCGGCGGCCACGCTCCCGACATTCTGCGCGCCTGCTCCCTGCCCAACGTACTGCCCTCGTCCACCAATCCCACCCGGCCCTACACCGTGAACACCGTGGACGAACATCTGGACATGCTCATGGTTTGTCACCACCTCAACCCCTCCCTGCCAGAGGACGCGGCCTTTGCCGATTCGCGCATCCGGCGCGAAACCATTGCAGCAGAGGATATCTTGCAGGATATGGGCGTGATCTCCATGATTTCCTCAGACTCGCAGGCCATGGGCCGCGTGGGGGAGGTCATTACCCGCGCGTGGCAGACCGCCCACAAGATGAAGGTGCAGCGCGGCCCCCTGCCCGAGGACCGTGGGCGCGGCAACGACAACTTCCGGGTGCGCCGGTATCTGGCCAAGTACACCTGCAATCCTGCCGTGACCCACGGCCTTTCCCACGCCATTGGCGCAGTGGCCCCCGGCCTTCTGGCCGACCTCGTGCTGTGGAAGCCCGCCTTTTTTGGGGTCAAACCCTCCTTGGTCATCAAGGGCGGGCAGATAGCCGCCGCACCCATGGGCGATGCCAATGCCTCCATCCCCACGCCGCAACCCATGCACTATCGCCCCATGTTTGGCTCACTGGGGCAGGCTGCGGCTGCCGCCAGTCTGAGCTTTGTTTCGCGCGCCTTCATGGAAAACGGCGGCGAGGGACGGCTGCGGGAGCTGGGCCTGCTGCGCGGGCTTTCCTCCTGCCGGGGGACGCGCACCCTGTGCAAGAGCGACCTCCTGCTCAACAGCGCCACCCCGGCGATCTCCGTGAACCCGCAAACGTATGAAGTCCGTGCTGACGGCGAGATACTCACCTGCGCTCCGGCAGAAGTGCTGCCGCTGGCGCAACGGTATTTTTTGTTCTAGGCAACCACCCAAGGAGCGACCATGCTGGAATTTACCGAGAACATGGGGCAGCGCACCAATCTGGAGCCTACGGCCACCCTCACCCTGACCTGGGAGCAGCGCGGCAAGTGCCGTCAGCGGCTTCGGCTGGACAGCGGCGAAGAAGCGGGCCTGTTTCTCACGCGCGGGCAGGTTCTGCGCGAAGGCGATATTCTGCGCGCCGGGGACGTGCTGGCAATCGTGCGCAACGGCGCGGAACCTGTGGTGACGGGCATTGCCCCCAACTGGGAAACCCTGGCCCGCGCCTGCTATCACCTTGGCAACCGCCACGCCGCCTTGCAGCTCGGGCACAAGTGGCTGCGCTTCATGCCCGACCACGTGCTTGAAGAACTGGCGGAAAATCTGGGCCTGCGCCTGCGCCGAGAAAACCTGCCCTTTGTGCCCGAGGGCGGAGCCTACGGCGGCCACGGTCACAGTCATGGCTGAATTGGCTGCCGGACTGGCGACTGAGCCTGCATCCGAGCTGACGCCCCCCGCAAGGGTTCTGGCTGGCGGAACCTGCTTTGCTCAACATGTTCAACAGGTCGCAGCGCATGGGCAGGCGGCGGATGCCGCAGGGCAAACCGGGCCGCATGCTGGCCGTGGCTGTAGCCGCACGGCATGGAATGGGCCGCAGTTTGGCCTGACAGCCCTGCTCTATCTGGCGGGACAATCCCTGCCCGTGGGCGGTTTTGCATGGTCGCAGGGGCTTGCAGCCGCCGTGGAGCGGGGGCATGCGGCCACTGCGGAAGGCGTGCGTCGCTGGCTTTTGGGCGTGCTGCGCCTCGGTCTTGCGCGCAACGACCTGCCGCTGCTGCTGCGCATGCACGCGGCGGCATCCAGCGCAGATGCCTTTGCGCTGGCCCGCTGGAATGCCCTTATGCTTGCCGGACGCGAAAGCCGCGAACTGTGGCAGGAAGAAATCCAGATGGGGCGCGCCCTGCGCCGCATTTTGAACGATCAGAATATGCTGCCGCACTGGCCTCTGCCAGACAATGCGGGTTACACGGCCTGCTTTGCGGTTGCCGCCGTCATGCTCGACCAGCACGCCCGCAGCATGGAGCCTTTGAGCAACCCTGCCGCGCAACAGCGCGCCGGGGTGGACACGGCCTGCGCCTATGTGTGGAGCTGGCTGCAAAATCAGGTGGCCGTGGCCTGCAAAACAGTGCCTCTGGGCCAGACCGCCGCGCAAAAATTGTTGCTGGAGTTCATGCCTGCCGTGCCGCTACTGGTGGCTCAGGCAGCGGCCCTGCCCGATGAGGACATTGGCTCCAGCCTCCCCGGCCTTGCCCTGTGCAGCGCCGGACACGAACGACAATACACCCGACTTTTCAGGAGTTGAACGTCATGACCAATAGACCCTGCCTGCGAGTGGGCGTTGGCGGCCCTGTGGGTTCCGGCAAAACGGCCCTCTTGCGCCACCTGTGCATGCGCCTTCGCAAGCACTACAACATGGCTGTCGTCACCAACGACATTTACACCCGCGAGGATGCGGAATTTCTGCTGCGCCACAACGCCCTTGAAGCCGACCGCATCATCGGCGTTGAAACGGGCGGCTGCCCGCATACTGCCATCCGCGAAGACGCCTCCATGAACATTCAGGCCATTGAAGAGCTTCAGGCCCGCCATCCCGGCCTTGAGCTGGTGCTGGTGGAAAGCGGCGGGGACAACCTCTCCGCCACGTTCAGCCCGGAACTGGCAGACCTGACCATCTATGTCATCGACGTGAGCGGCGGGGACAAAATCCCGCGCAAGGGCGGCCCCGGCATCACCAAATCCGACCTGCTCATCATCAACAAGGTTGACCTCGCGCCCATGGTGCATGCCTCGCTGGACGTGATGGAGCGGGACACCCGCCGCATGCGCGGCGAACGCCCTTATGTGCTCACAGAGATGCTTTCCGGCGCCGGCATTGAAGCCGTGATCGCCTTTATCATCCGCGAGGGCATGCTACGCCTGCCCGATCAGTCCGTATAAGTGCATTGTCTGCCGCATGCAGACGCAAAAAACGCCCGCTATTGCGGGCGTTTTTAGTATCCATATTTAATGCAAGTGGGCGATTAATCAGTAGCCTGCGCCTTAAGCGCATCGGCCTGCGCCACCGTGCTCAAGGCTTCAATCAGAGGATCAATTTCGCCTTCCATGATGCGATCCAGAGAATACAGGGTCAGGTTGATGCGGTGATCCGTACAACGCCCCTGCGGGAAATTGTAGGTACGGATGCGCTCGGAACGGTCGCCGGAACCCACCTGCGACTTGCGGTCGGCGGAAATTTCCGAATTATAGCGCTCGCGCTCGGCGGCCAGAATGCGTGAGGCAAGCACTTTCATGGCGCGGGCCTTGTTTTTGTGCTGCGAGCGCTCGTCCTGACAGGTCACAACGGTATTGGTGGGCAAGTGCGTGATGCGCACAGCCGATTCCGTCTTGTTGACGTGCTGGCCGCCAGCGCCGGAAGCCCGGTAAATATCGATGCGCAGGTCTTCGGGGCGGATTTCCACGTCCACTTCTTCCGCTTCGGGCATAACGGCCACGGTGGCGGCAGAGGTATGGATGCGGCCCTGAGCTTCTGTGGCGGGCACGCGCTGCACGCGGTGGGTGCCAGCCTCGAACTTGAGGCGGCTGTACACATTGTTGCCGCTGACAAGGCAGATAACTTCCTTGAGGCCGCCCGATTCTGAGGGCGATTCGCTCATGAGTTCCACCTTCCAGCCCTTAACTTCGGCATAGCGCGAATACATGCGGAACAGATCGGCGGCAAACAGGGCCGCTTCTTCGCCGCCAGTACCGGCTCGAATTTCAAGAATGGTGTTCTTTTCGTCCAGCGGATCCTTGGGCAGCAGCATGAGCTTGAGCTCCTGCTCCACCTCAGGCAGTTCCGTTTCAATGCGGCGCAGGTCTTCCTGGGCAAGCTCGCGCATTTCGGGGTCATCATCGCGCAGCAGCTGCTTGTTTTCGGCCTGTTCCTGCAACAGCGCCTTGTGACGGCGGTACATCTCCACAATGTCGCGCAGATCGGCATGGGCCTTGGTGAGCTTGCGGTAGTGCTCCTGATCGTTGAACACATCCGGCTCAGCCAGGGAATGCTCCAGCTCCATGAATTTCTTTTCCAGACCTTCCAATTTGGCGAACATAGGTGTCTCCAACACGCTGTGGGCGGAAAAAACGAAAATCGGGCGCGCAGCCATGCCGCAAGCAGCATGCCAGGCAACAAGCCCATGTACAGCATCTGCCGCAAAAGCGGCAGAAAAATCGGCAATAAGCGCTATTCCGTGGTGTAGGCTACGGTATGCACCCTCGCGCCGTCATCTGGGCCAAGGGCTTCGCGCAAGGCCACCACGGCCACTTCAAGCTGGCTTTCGTCAGGCTCATAGGTGGTGAGCCGCTGGAGGGCCAGCCCCGGCGCACGCAGCACCGTTGCCAACAGCCCTTCGGGCAGCTTGGCAGCGTAGCGTATAAGCTCATAGGCCAGCGCGCTGATGGGCACCATCAGCAGCAGCTTGACGCCAATGGTGAGAACGTGTTTGGCAACCTCGCCCTGTGGCGTGTAAATGCTCAGCATCAGAGGAACCAGTACCGCATGCAGCAATATGGAAATGCTGATGACAAACAGCAAAAACGTGGTTCCACAACGCGGATGCAGGCGGCTTTTGCCCATGGCGGCGGCAGCGTCCACATCCCCCCCCGCCTCATAGGCGTGGATGGTTTTGTGTTCTGCCCCGTGATACTGAAAAACACGGCGAATATCAGGCACATATGAAATTGCCTTGATATATCCCATGAAGATGCAGCACTTGAAAAAGCCGTCCCAGAGGTGGAACGAAAGCCCTTCCACATCGCCTCCAAGGCGAGCCCAGAGCATCACCAGCGAGAGCAGGTGCGGCACAACCACAAAAAGGCCCACTGCCATCAGCAGGGCCAAGATCAGCGTAAGCACCAGATGCCAGCCGGAGATTTCCTCCTGCTCGCTCTGGGCCACAGCTTCAACCGAGCGGTTGAGCGCCTTGATGCCGTTGACCAGGGTTTCCAGCAGCACAGGAAAGCCCCGTACAAAAGGCTTTTTGAGCCAGGGGCTGCGGGTAAGCGAAAACCACGGGCAGCGCATGGCACGAATGACCCCGTCGGTCTGGCGAACAGCCAGTCCGTAGACATCACCGTGACGCATCATCACGCCTTCCATGACGGCCTGCCCGCCCACCGGGGCGCATTCCGCATTCAAAAGAGCGAGGGCAAGCTGCAACACACCGCTCGCGCGCTTTGCGCGCGGGGCGATTTGCTGCGAGCCTGCCCGCCGCGAACTTTCGGGCGTCATGCCAGTGCTGGAGTCCCGGTTAAGGCCCGACCCAAGCTTACTGCTGATCAAACTTGGCGTACTTCTTGCGGAAGCGGTCAATACGACCAGCGGTATCAAGAAAACGCTGCTTGCCGGTGAAGAAAGGATGGCAAGCGGAGCAAACTTCCACGTTAACCTGTTCGCCCTTGGTGGAGAGCACGTGCTCTTCGTTGCCGCAGGCGCAGGTGATGGTGGCGTTGAACACTTTGGGATGGATATCATTTTTCATGGCAGCTACCTCGTGAACGCGGCATAATCCAGCTTTTACAGCAATTCGGACGCCCGCGCGTTTTACCCTTGGCGCGGCGCAGTACCGCACAAGGGCAAGCTATATAGCCCTCTTTTGCGGCTTTGGCAAGTGCGCCGGACGGGGTTGAGCATAAAATGGCTTTACGCTCTTTTACTATGGGCATGCCGCAAGACATTTTACGCCTCCCGCTGGCAGCCTTGGGACAGCAAGAGGCTCTCTGCAGGCAGTCTTGTGGTTGACGCGGCAAGCAGCTATAAGACCCCCATGCCTAAATCACCCAGACAACGCGCCGACCAGCTTGCATTTGAGCAGGGCCTTGCGGAAAGCCGCGAGCAGGCCCGCCGCCTCATCATGGCGGGCAAAATCATCCTTGAGCAGACGGTTCCCGGCGCCCCGCCGCAGGTTGTGCCCAAACCGGGGCATCCTTTTGCTGCGGACACGGTTTTTGCTCTGCTGGAGCCAGAACGCTACGTGAGCCGTGGCGCTTACAAGCTTTTGACCATCCTCGAGCATTTCAAGCTGGATGTGACCGACTTTGTGTGCCTGGACGCGGGCGCTTCCACCGGCGGCTTCACCGACTGCCTGCTGCAACGGGGAGCCAAACGCGTCTATGCGGTGGATGTGGGCAAAAACCAGTTACACGAACGCCTGCGGGCTGATGAAAGGGTGGTAAATCTTGAAGGCGTCAACCTGCGCCATGCGGAGCTGAGCCTTATTCCCGAGATGGTTGATCTGGTGGTCGCGGACGTTTCCTTCATTTCGCTCACCCTCGTGCTGCCCTCGTGCATGCCCTGGCTCAAACCCGGCGGCATTCTCGCCACGCTTATCAAACCCCAGTTTGAGCTTGGCCCCGGCGAAACCGTCAAGGGCGTGGTGCGCGATGAGGCCGCCCGCCAGCGCGCGGTGGACAAGATTCTGCTCTTCACCCAAGCCAATCTGGGTCTTGAATGTCAGGGCGTGCTGCCCGCCGCCATCAAGGGCCCCAAGGGCAATCAGGAATACATGGCCCTGTTTGCGCGGCAGGGTCAGACAAGCGCATAAAGCCGCCTACTCCTCACGATCAGATTCTTTTGCATCCGACGTGTCCGCATCCCCAGCGCTATCCGGGGTGCACGCGACAGCGGCCTTTTTTTCCGCAGGAGTAAACAGCCGCCCGCGCTGCACGGCCTTGTTGCCAAAGCGGCTGCGCAGATCGTCCAGCGCGGCATCGAGTTTTTGCCTTCTGGCCTCAACCTGCGGGTCCAGCCCCTGCGTTGCGGGCTTGACTGCGCCCGGCAAGGCCAATTGCGCCACAGGCGCGTCAAAACCTGAAACCCCAAGGCCGATAAGCCGCACAGGCTGGGGCAGGGGCAGCTCACGCAGCAGGGCGCAGCCCACCTCAAAAATGGTTTCCGTGGCGTTTATGCCCTCCGGCAGTGTGCGCGAGCGGGTAACCTGTCGAAAATCCGTATACTTGACCTTGAGCGTCACCGTGCGGCCCCTGTAGCCGTGCCGCCGCAGCGAAGCGCCCACGCGCTCTGCATGGGCCAGCAGCATGCGCTGCAAAAAATCCCGGTCGCGCGTGTCCTCGGTAAAGGTGCATTCCGCACTTTCGCTCTTGGCGACGCGCTCAGTTTCTATGCCGCGCGGGTCGCGCCCGTGCACACGCTCAAACAGCACACCGCCCCACTTACCGTATTTGCGCAGCATAAAATCCAGACTGTAGCGGCGCAACTGCCCCACGGTTCTCACTCCCAGACCTTGCAGACTCTCAACCATGCGCTTGCCCACGCCGGGAATCTTGCCCACGGGCAGGGTCGCCAGAAAGTCGTCCACTTCTTCGGGCCGCAGAATGAACATGCCATCGGGCTTGTTGATGTCTGAACAAATCTTGGCAAGAAACTTCACCGGCGCGGCCCCGGCGGAACAGGTAAGACCGCCTGTGGCCTCGCGCACACGCTCCTTGATGCGCAGGAGCAGTTCTTCCAGCGAGCCGAACAGACGTTCAAGGCCAGTGGCATCCACATAGGCCTCATCCACGCTGGCCTGCTCCACAATGGGCGAAAACTCGCCAAGGGCCGCCATGACAGCCCGCGAAAGCTCGGCATAGCGCAAGTGTCGGCCACGCACCACAATGGCCTGCGGGCAGAGCCTGCGGGCTGTTGTCATGGGCATGGCGGAATGCACCCCAAAAACGCGCGCCTCGTAAGAACAGGTGGAAACCACGCCCCGCTGCTCGCCGCCCACAATGACGGGCTTGCCGCGCAGGGACGGGTCGTCCATCTGCTCTACCGATGCAAAAAAGGCATCCATGTCTATGTGGATGATCATGACAACATTCCGGGCGCCGGTTTCACTATTGCGTATGGGGTTAATTTGATTCGGTGCTTATGATTTTTCTTTGCTGTTCACGTTAACGGGCAACAAGTTTCGCGTAATTCATACTTCTCAATAAGCTACGTTTAAAAAGATGGATTTTGTCCTCTGGCAAGGAAAAGGCCCGTTTCAGGACAGCAACCGACAGAGACGTTAGTCGTAGCTCGCACAGATGCTGTTTTGTTCTCCGGCAAGGAAGAATGGCCTTTTGCGCAAGGAGTGTACTCTTATGGTACTCGACTGGAGCAATAAGCCATTCTGACGCCGCCGGTGGGCAAAAAAGCCCTGTGCAAGCTACGACTAGTCGAGCTTCTCACGCACACGTTCCAGTTCCGTCTGCACATACGCCTCCGGCGCTCCCGCCGAACGCAGCAGATATTCCGCCATAGCCAGCGCAACTTCGCGTTCGCCGCTGAACACGGCGTCCGCGCCTTTGTCGCGCAGGGAGCGGGCTTCGCTCACAAAGGCCGTGTGCGCCAGAATACGCGCATGCGGGTTCACCGCGCGCGCTATGGACGTCACTTCGCCTGCGGGAATACTGGGGGATGTGAGCAGCAGGGCCTCGGCCTTTTCCAGACCAGCCTCGCGCAAAACCTCTGCCTGCATGGCATCGCCGTGTACCACGGGCACACCTTCGGAGCGCAAAAGCCGCACGG
Source organism: Desulfovibrio faecalis (assembly GCF_053570625.1). Lineage (NCBI taxonomy): Bacteria > Pseudomonadati > Thermodesulfobacteriota > Desulfovibrionia > Desulfovibrionales > Desulfovibrionaceae > Desulfovibrio > Desulfovibrio faecalis. Next base: position 599,563 of record NZ_JBRBQR010000001.1, on the reverse strand, counting down.
TGTCGATATTCATTTCCACCACTACGGGCAACATGCTGCTGTCCTGCAAGATACGGCAGCAACTGCGCCCAACGGGGCCGTAGCCCACCACAACCACCCGCGCGCGGTCGCCTTCGTCCGGTACGATCAGGCCGGCCGCAGGTTCGATAATATTACCGCGCTTGCGCTTCTCCCACCACAGGGCCACATCCTTGGCCTTGCGGTACAGCATGGGGTTGAACGTGATGGAGATGATGGCCGCTGGAATAAGCGCATTGTTGACCCTCTGGTCAAAAACCCCAAGGCTGATGCCAAGGCCCGCAAGGATAAACGTAAATTCACCCACCTGCGACAGGGAGGCTGCCACGGAAAGCCCCTGCTTGAGAGGCTTGCGAAACAGGCTTGTCATCAGCAGCGCCCCAAGGGGCTTCACAATCATGATGACAAAAAGAGTCGCCAGCATGAGGGGCCAGTCCTGCGCCAGCGAGGCAGGGTCAAAGAGCATGCCCACAGACACAAAAAACAGCACGGCAAAGGCATCACGCAGGGGCAGGGCTTCGGCGGCGGCACGGGCGCTGAACTCGGACTGCCCCACAACCATGCCTGCCAAAAATGCGCCAAGCGCCATGGACGCCCCAAAAAATTCCGCAGCAGCAACGGCGATGCCAAGGGCCAGGGCCAACACTGCGAGGGTGAACAGATCGCGGGTGCCCGTGCGGGCCACGTAGCCCAGAAACAGCGGGATAAGTTTTTGCCCGGCCACAAGCGTAAACACGGAGAGCGCCGCCAGCTTCAGCAGGGTCATGCCCAGGGCGCTCCAAAATTCGCCGCCCGGAGAAAGAACCGAAGGCAGCAGCACAAGCAGCAGAATGGTGAATATATCTTCCACCACCAGCCAGCCCAGGGCCACGTGCCCGGTGGGATTGTGCAGGTCATGGTTATCGGCAAGTACACGGGTAAGGACCACGGTGCTGGCAACGGAAATAGCCATGCCGTAAACCGCGCTGGAAAGCAGATCAAAGCCGAAAAAATGCAATAACCCCATGCTTGCCAGCGTTGCCAGCGATATCTGCGCCGCTGCGCCGCCAGTGGCAATGGCCCCCACGGCCAGCAGATCCTTGAGGTGAAAATGCAGGCCCACGCCAAACATCAGCAGGATAACGCCAATCTCGGCGCACTGGGCCGCCGTGGAGGCATCGGCCACAAAGCCGGGGGAGTGAGGGCCTACGATGATGCCTGCCAGCAGATAGCCCACAAGCGGGGAAAGACGCAGTTTCTGCGTGATAAAACCAAGAACCAGGGCGGCGGAAAGCCCCCCGGCAAGTGTAAGAATAAGATTTACGTCATGGGGCATGGATAGTGCTCCTTTGAGGCCATGAAAAGGCAGGCCGCAAGCAGCTGAATGCCCGCTCTAGAGCTGTTTACGCATGAAATGAGTCAACTGCTCTGCAAGGATTTCTCTGAAAAATCCTTGCCACGAAATACTCTAGTCGTCGGACTTCAGCCATTGCAGCCACAGGTTGCGTCGGCGTGGGCCATCGCCCTCGCACAAATAAACGGATTGCCACGTGCCAAGGCGCAGTTCGCCCTTCTCCACAATCAGCAGGAGGGATGGCCCGTGCAGGGTGGTTTTTATGTGGGCATCGCTGTTGCCCTCAGCGTGGCGGTAGTCGCCATGCTCCGGGGCAAGGTGGCTGAAAAAGGCCAGCATGTCGCGCCGCACGTCAGGGTCTGCGCCTTCGTTGACCGTGAGGCCGCAGGTGGTGTGCGGGCAGAACAGGGCCAGAGCGCCGCTCTGCCAGCGGCCATCGGCGGCCCTGCGGCGCACCAGCGCGCGCAGCTCCGCCGTGATGTCGATCATCTCGCACCGGCTGCGGGTGCTTATTTCAAGGGTTTCCACGGTTGCCTCAGCTTGTGAATTCCAGCAGGTCGGAGCGGGCTATGCGGTCCAGCTCTTCACGCTGGTTTTCCGGCGTTTCGGTAAAGAGAAAACCAAACAGCCCATAGCGCGTAAAATCGCTTTTGCGCACATGCAGGACACGGGCAAAGCCACGGCCCAAGGCCTCGTAATCAAAGTTGCGTATGGGCGGGCAGTTTTCCGGCTTGTTCAGCACGATGAGGGTGTAGAGCTTGCCTTCGCGCCCGGCCAGAGCCTTGTCCCAATCGGGCCGCCGCCCTTCCAGAAAGCACCCGTAGGTGTGGAAGCCCCAGGAAAACAGGGTAACGTCCGTGCAGCACCAGCCCGCAAAACGCAGAGCGTTGAATTCGATGGGCCGTATGCGCCCTTGGGCGTCACGCCGCAGCTCCACATGGGTGGGAAAATTCCGCAGGCAGAGCAAGGAGTTAACCTTATTGAACCATGCCTCGAACTCTGCAAGGTGGGAACGTACCACAGAAGCGCCCGTGTAGTACAGGCGGTCGCTCACGTCTGAAGCGGAAGCAAATTCGTGCCGCAGGATGTTGCAGATCACGGCCTGCCCCTGCGCGTCAAAGTATACATCCACGGCGTATTCATCGCCTTCAATGTATTCCTCTATGAGCCAGTCTTCGCTGTCCACAACGCTGTCGGGATACTGCTCGCGCCAGTGCGTTGCTTCCTGCTCAATGGCGACGAGGGCGGCAAGCCAGTCTTCGCGAGTGCGCACAATGCGCACGCCCAGGCTGAAAAAACCCACAGAAGGCTTGACCACGCAGGGCAGGCGCAATTCTTCAAAAGGCAGATGGCGCAGGGCATCAAGAGTGAGTCTGCGATAGAAATAATCATCGTAGAGAGGACGCAGCAACTCGCGGGTTCTGGCCTTGTTCTTGAGCTTCTCAATGCCGCTGACAAGCTCGGCATTGTCCACGTGGTCGCAAACCCAGGCCAGGGAATTTTCCGAGCAGGTATAAATGCGCGGGGGCGCGCAGTCCGGGCAGGACTTCCGGCACTGGGCCGCAAACTCCGCTTCCGGTACGAGGTTCAGGGGCGCTGCGCCAGAAAGCGCGCGGGCGCGGGACAAGTCCCGCGCCACAGCATTGTCGAGCACCGGTTCCCGCCGGGCTGCCGCGTAGTCGAGCAGCTCTGGCGAGACGTATGGTTCGTCAAAAATTATCATGCTCCTCCCAACACGCGGAAGTACACCGCAGGTTCCTTGAGCAGGCCAGCGTCCATGGTGCGCTGGAGAGCATCGCCCATGGCGCGGGCCGTGGTTTCGTGGGTCATGAAGACCAGCGGAACGCCATTGCCTTCATCACTCTTCTGGATGACCTGGGCCATGCTGATGCCCTCGGCGGCCATGCAGCCCGAAAGATCACGCAGCACGCCGGGGGTGTCCTGCACCATGACGCGCACGTAGTAGCACGAGCGCCATTCTTCCGGCGGCACAATGGAGGCCTTGGGCAATTCCTTGCCCACAAAGCCGGTGTTGTTGGGGCGTTCATCGCGGGCAACGGCCAGCAGATCGCCCAGCACGGCTCCGGCTGTGGGCAGATCGCCCGCGCCGCGCCCGTGGAAAAACAGCGGGCCGGAGGCGTTGGCGTCCACCCGCACGGCGTTGTACACACCGCCCACGCGGGCCAGCAAAAACTTGTGGTACACAAGGGCGGGGAACACCCCGGCCTCAAGCCGGATGTTGCCATCACCCTCAGCGCCCTCGGCGCCAGGTACCTCACGCACCTGACCAATGAGCTTGATGCGGTAGCCAAATTCGCGCGCAAGGCGGATATCCATGCCGGAAAGCCCGCGAATGCCGCGCACCGAAAGGGCCGTGTAGGGATAGTGCACCCCGTAGGCCAGACGGATAAGCAGGATAAGCTTGTGGGCGGCATCATGACCGTCAATGTCCAGCGTGGGGTCGGCCTCGGCATAGCCCAGCTGCTGGGCCTGCTTGAGCGCAACGTCAAAATCCATACCGTTGCTGGTCATTTCAGACAAAATATAGTTGCTGGTGCCGTTGAGAATGCCCATGAGCGATTCGATGCGGTTGCCCGTGAGGCTTTCCTTCAGCGTCTCCACAATGGGGATGGCCCCAGCCACGCTGGCTTCGTAGCGCAGGATGCGCTTTTTGCGGTCAGCCTTCTGGAACAGGGCCAGACCTTCCTCGGCCAGCAGGGCCTTGTTGGCGGTGACGATGTGTTTGCCCTGATCAAGGGCGCGGTCGATGATGGTGCGGGCATTGTCGATGCCGCCGATCAGTTCCACCAGCACGTCGATTTCAGGATCATCGGTAAGCGCGCGGTAATCGGTGGTAAGTTCCGTACCGGCAGGCAACTGGGCGCTGCGGGCCTTGGTGGCGTTGCGCACAAGCACCTTTTTGAGCACGATGTCGCGCCCGCAACGGCGGCGGATAAGGTCGGCGTTTTCGTCAAGCAGACGCACAAGGCCGCCGCCCACGGTGCCGAATCCGGCAAGGCCCACTACCAGGGGTTTATCGCTGTTCTTTGTCATGTCGCCTCCGAATCTGCTGCCTAACCCCGGTCTGTCCGCCGCGGGCCTGCGCGGTTGTTGGCCATATGCGGCCTTATGGTTGCTGCGGCGGGGCCGGAAAACCTCCCGACCCCGCCGATTTCAGTTGTTCTGACCTCGTTTCATCCCGTCCGAAAAACGGTTTTTGAAAGCGAGATTTTGTTCCCTGGCGAGAAAACGGCCCGTTTCAGGCTGTCCAGGGGACAAACGATGCTTCCAAAACCTATTTTGCCATCCTGGGGATTTTTGCCTTCCGGCAAGGAAGACGGGCTTTTTATGCAGGGAGTGTACTCTGATGGTACTCGACCGGAATAAAAAGACCGCCTGACGCCGCCGGAAGCAAAAAGACGCGGAGGGCGAAACAGGTTTAGTCGGAGACGCCCGACAACAACCGCCGCATGCTGCTAATAGCCTGCCGCGTGCGGTGCTCGTTTTCAATCAGGGCAAAGCGCACGTATTCGTCGCCGTAGGAGCCGAAGCCCAGACCAGGCGAAACGGCCACGTGGGCCTCCTGCAACAGCAGCTTGGAAAATTCCACGGAACCCATCTTGCGGAAGGGTTCGGGAATGTGCGCCCACACAAACATGGTCGCCTTGGGCGAAGGCGTTTCCCAGCCGATGCGGTTCAGGCCTTCGATGAGGCGGTCGCGCCGTTCCTGATACACGTCGCGGATCTGGTGCACGCAGTCTTCAGGGCCGTTGAGGGCCACGGTGGAGGCAATCTGGATGGGCTGGAACATGCCGTAATCCAGGTAGCTCTTGATGCGCGCAAGGGCGTGGATAAGATCCTTGTTGCCCACGGCAAAACCCACGCGCCAGCCGGGCATGGAATAGCTCTTGGACAGGGAGTAGAATTCCACGCCCACATCCTTGGCGCCCTTGGCCTGCAAAAAGCTGGGGGCCTTGTATCCGTCAAAAACCAGATCGGCGTAAGCCAGATCATGCACAACCCAGATGTGGTTTTCCTTGGCGAAATCCACAATCTTCTGGAAGAATTCCAGATCCGTCACTTCGGTGGTGGGGTTGTGCGGATAGCAGATGAAAAGCACCTTGGGCTTGGGCCAGGCCTGACGCATGGCGGCCTCAAGGTCTTCAAAAAAATTGCGGCCAGGGCCGATGGGCACGCTGCGCACGTCCGCGCCTGCAATGATGGGCGCGTACTTGTGGATGGGATAGGTCGGGTCGGGGGCGAGCACCACGTCGCCAGGCTCAAGAATAGCCAGCGAAAGGTGGGCCAGACCTTCCTTGGAACCCAGGGTCACGATGGCTTCGCTGTCAGGGTCGAGCTGCACGCCGTAGTGGCGCGCATAGCGATCACAGATGGCTTTGCGCAGGTTCGGAATACCGCGCGAAAGCGAGTAGCGGTGGTTCACCGGCTTCTGTGCTGCCTCAACAAGCTTGTCGACGATGGGTGCGGGCGTTGCGATGTCCGGATTGCCCATGCTGAAGTCCACGATGTCGATATTCTGCCGACGCAGCCGCATTTTGAGGTCTCCCACCACCGCAAAAACATAGGGGGGGAGGCGGCGAATCCGCGAAAACTCTTCCATGTCTGATAGCTCCTAAGTTGATCGACATGCAGTCTGTCCCATGCGCTCGCAACAGGTCACGCCCGCACCATGCAGGCATGGACTCCACCCTGCCGCGCAGCCCCACAGGAAGCCCGTGCGTTTACCGGGCGCTCACAAGTCGCCGGAAACGATTTTGTCAAGCCGTAGCATAGCCAGCCGCGCGCCTGTTTGTAAAGCATTGCGGGCCGCCGAACCCCTTGATGGGGCATGTTTTTTATATGGTTTACGGCGGAATGCCGCCAACTGCGCTTTGCCTTCCGCGCATAGTTGTGTATCCTTGATAAATATCTTGAATCCTGCGGAGGCAAACCATGGAAGATCATATTCGCTTTGACAGGCAAAATCTTGCGCTGCACCTGCTTGACCAGCGCTTGCTGCCAGAGCAGGAAACCGAAGTGATCTGCCGCAATACAGACGACATTGTATCGGCTTTACAAACCATGGTTGTGCGCGGGGCTCCGGCCATTGGCGTCACTGCGGCCTGGGGCTGCGCCCTTGCGCTGAACGAAACCAGCGGCCCCGGCTGGGCCACCCAGCTTGAAGAACTGCTTGACCGCATCGCCAATGCCCGGCCCACAGCCGTAAACCTGCGTTGGGCCGTTGAACGCATGCGCAAATGCTGGTGGAAGGTCATCAACAGCGGAAGCGGCGACCGCGCCCCCCTGCTCGCGGCCTTTCTTGACGAGGCCGCCAGAATGCAGGCCGAAGATGTGGAAGCATGCAAGACTCTGGGGCGCTTTGGCGCGGATTGCCTGAAAGACGGCGACACCGTGCTCACCCACTGCAATGCTGGCGCTCTGGCCACTGCGGGCTATGGCACGGCGCTTGGGGTTATTCGCGGCGCTGTGGAGCAGGGCAAACGCATCAAGGTTATTGCCGATGAAACGCGGCCCTTTCTCCAGGGCGCGCGCCTCACGGCCTGGGAACTGCACAAGGACAATGTCCCCGTTACTGTTGCCTGCGACAATGCCTGCGCGCTGCTCATGAGCAAGGGGCTCGTGCAGTCTGTGGTGGTGGGGGCCGACCGCATTGCCGCCAACGGCGACGCGGCCAACAAGATCGGCACCTATGGCGTTGCCCTGCTGGCAAAGCACTTCAATATTCCCTTCTACGTGGCTGCCCCGCTCTCCACCATTGACCCCACAACATCCGACGGCAGCGGTATTCCCATTGAGCAGCGCCCGGAACGCGAGGTCACTCACGTGGGCGATACGCGCCTGACACCCGCAGATGTGCCCGTGTACAATTTTGCTTTTGATGTAACCCCCGCAGAGCTTATCACCGGCATCATCACCGAAAAGGGGGTGTTGCAGCCGCCCTACGGGCTTGCAATCTGGGCAGCCCTCAACGAGGCCAGTGCCGCGCCCGAAGCAGAAGACGCCGGGATTAAGGAGAGTTAGGGGTTCAGCATGAAAGAGCTTGTACTTGTCATAGGCCCGGCGCTGCCGGATGCGGCGCGCGCGCTGTGCACGGCCCCAGGATACAGCCCCAGCGGCAAGGCCGAAACAGAGTCCGGCCAGGCCCTGCCTGAACGGATTGTTGCGCACTGGGACGGATGGGAAGCGCCCAGTGGTGAAATTTCGCTGTCTGCGCGCCTGCGTGATGAACTGACGACCATCCGCGCCGAGCATATGGCCTGGGCGCACGATTTGGGACGCATGCGCGTTGGCGGACGCGAGGTGCAGCAGCATCTGCGCTGCGGCGAAAAACTCTCCATGTGGTGGTGTTCGCTGCTGTACGAACGCCATCCCAAGATGACGCCCGGCCTCTACACGGTTTACAAGCTACGCGCCCTTGAGCGCCTCATGGACGAGGGCGGATTTGCCTCCCTGCGCGTTTTTGGAGGGGATGAAGACCTGCGCGCCGCGCTTGCGCGCCTGTGCACCTCAGGGCACAGGCTGTTTGCAGAAAGCAGCGAAGCTCCGGTTCCGCTTAAGCCAGCCCGCAGTCTGCTGCGCAAGGTTTATGACGCAACACCTCCCCCCTTGCGCGCTCTGGCCCGCTACGCCCACTGGTGGTGGACTGTACGCCGCCACCTGCCGCCAGTTTCAGCCAAAAAACCTTTGCAGCCCGCTCAGGGGCAGGCTGCCACCATCGCCACCTACTTTCCCAATGTGGACATGAAGGCTGCGGAAAATGGCCGCTACCGTTCCCGCTACTGGGAGAACCTGCATGATGCGCTGAATGCGACCGCCGAAGTGGAGGCGCAAGAACAGGGGAACACCCGAAAGGATGCCCAGACCGCCGGGCACTTTTTGCGCTGGCTTTTCATCCGCTTTCCCGCGCCCCAGCTCAATCTGGCCCAGTGTATTGCCCTGCGCGACCGCTTTCGCCGTGAAGGCAGGGACGGCGCGAGCTTTCACTACCTTGAAGAATTTCTGACCACAGGCGACCTCGTCGCCGCCCTGTTCCGCTACGCGCGCATCTGCCTTGCCAGCCTGCGGCTGGAAAAAGAAGCCCGAGCGGCCTTTCGTTTTGCAGGCTCAAAGCTTGATTTCTGGACCTACCTCGGCCCCTACTGGGCGGAATCGTTCCGGGGCTGGCGTTGCCTTGAACGCTGCCTGCAACACCGGGCATTCAAACGATATGCCGCTATGGCTGGCCCGCAGCGCTGGACGCTCTTTCCGCTGGAGAACTGCCCGTGGGAGCGCATGCTCACCCAGACCATGCACGAGGCGGATAACGGCCCTGTCATCGGCGCGCAGCACTCCACCATCCGGCCCACAGACTTTCGCTATTTTGACGACCCGCGCACCTTTACGGGAGAGATGGCAGAATTCCAGCCCGACATGGTGCGGGGCAACGGGCGATCCGCTTGCTCGCAGTGGCGCGAGGCAGGCGTGCCCGCCGAGCGCCTGGGCGAAGTGGAAGCCCTGCGTTACCTCTATCTGGCGACCAATGACGCGCAAAATGCCAGTGCTGCGAGCCATGATTCCACGCCTGCTCCCAGGCGTCTGCTGGCTGTAACCAGCTTTTTTGCAGACGAAACCGAGGCGCATCTGGCCCTGCTGGCCCGTTCGCTGCATGCAGGCCTGCTTGACGGCTGGGAAATCCGCGTAAAGCCGCACCCCTACCTGCCGGTTCAGGAAAGATTGAAGGCCTTGCTGGGCCGCCGTGCGCAGGATGTGCAGGTGGTAGACGGCCCCATTGCCGACCAGCTTGCTCCCGGCGTGGTGGTCTGGGCCTCCAATTCCACCACCGTTGCGCTTGAAGCCGCCATCAAGGGCTTGCCCGTGATGGCCATGCTGCCCACAGACGACTTTGACCTCTGCCCCCTGCAAGATGTACCCAGCCTGCCGCGCACCGGCAGCGTGGACGATGTGGCCCGCGCGCTGCAAGCTGCAGCACCTCTGCACCTTCCACCCGAATATCTTGACCTGAACGTCGATCTTCCCAAATGGGAAACACTGCTGCATCTGAGAGGAAAACCATGAGTACGCATGACAGAGTGGCCGCCCTGGTGCGCCACTACTATTGGGACAGGGATCTCAACTGCGCCCGCACAACCCTGCGTTGTCTGGAAACTGTTCTCAAAGAACCGCTGCACCCACAGGTATACACTGCCACAGTGGGTTGCCATGGCGCAGGCGGTACTGGCGGGCAGTGCGGCCTTGTGGAGGGCGGTTTGCTGCTCATCGGCCTGCGCGGCGCGGAACTGGGCAAGGAAGAATCAGAAATCGTTGATCTGTGCGCGCAATTTGCCGCCCAGTTTACGGAACGCTTCGGCAGCCTCTCCTGCAAGGATTTGCGGCCCGGCGGCATCCACCCCAATGATCCTCCGCACCTGTGTGAATCCGTTTCGGTGGACGCCATATGTTTTTTGCATGACTTTCTTGACGAAATGACACATTCCGCCGAGCCAAACCGCAGAAAACCTGGATTTGAAGCTGATACGGCAAAATAGGGTTCCAATTCCACCATTTGACAACAATGCCCGGAGCGAATAGGTTCCGCGCAGATGGCCCTTTGCGGCCATGCACTTTTTATGCGTCTGCCTTCTGGCAGGCGCTCACCCTCAACTTTATGGAAGGAGCATCCCACATGTCGTCCGACAGTTGCCACAGTTCCCCTTCGGAACCTGACAGTTTACGTCGCACCACTCTTTCCACGCCATTCCGTTCCCGTAGCTGAAAATCTTCCTGCGGGTAACGCGTTGCGCGTGCTCCCAGGAGGATTTTATGGTTCTGCGCTCTTTTCTGCCGCACGGCCTTGTTGTGCCGTTTGCCCGTATTTTTGGCCGCAAAGGCCCCGCCGCCGCACATTCCGTCAGCACTGAGCTGGTTCGGCAGGCTGCAACCCGCCTGCTTGATGCCGCCCGCGTTGAGCCGGACGAAGCCCTGCAGACGTTCAACTCTTCGCCCGATGGGCTTACCCGCCATCAGGTGCATGAGATGCGCCAACAGTACGGGGCCAATATCCTTGCCGCCAAGGGCCGGGACAGCCTGCCCAAACGCCTGTTCACCTCGTTTATCAATCCCTTCAGCATTGTGCTCCTTCTGCTGGCCTGCATTTCTTTCTTTACCGACTATCTGCTGGCAGATGCCGGAGAAAAAGACCTCACCGCCGTTATTATTGTGACGGTCATGGTCTGCATCAGCGGCGTGCTGCATTTCGTGCAGGAGGCCCGCTCCGGCAATGCTGTGTCCCGCCTTGAATCGCTGGTCAAAACCACCATTGAAGTGGTACGTGAGGGCGAAGGCAAGGAGCTGCCCATCAATTCGCTGGTGGTGGGCGACGTGGTGCGCCTGGCCGCAGGCGACATGATCCCCGCCGACATGCGTATTCTGCGGGCCAAGGATCTTTTTGTCAGCCAGTCTTCCCTCACAGGCGAGAGCGAACCGGTGGAAAAGTTCCCCCATGCCCTGCCCGCCGACACCGCCGCCTCGCCCCTTGATTGCGACAATCTGGCCTTCATGGGCAGCAACGTTGTCAGCGGCGCGGCCTACGGCCTTGTGCTGGCTGTGGGCGGAGCGTCGCTTTTCGGCTCTCTGGCGCGCCAGATTGCTGCCACCACCACGCCTACCAGCTTTGACAAAGGCGTGAATTCCGTTTCCTGGCTGCTTTTGCGGTTCATGATCTGCATGGCCCCGGTGGTGCTTTTTATCAACGGCTTCACAAAGGGCGACTGGGTGGAGGCCGCCTTGTTTGCCCTTTCCGTCGCCGTGGGCCTTACGCCCGAAATGCTGCCCACCGTGGTATCCGCCAATCTTGTGCGCGGAGCCGTGTTTATGGCCCGCAAAAAGGTGATTGCCCGCCGCCTCAACGCCATCCAGAACCTTGGGGCCATGGACGTGCTGTGTACCGACAAGACGGGCACCCTCACGCAGGACAGGATTGTGCTTGAGTATTCGCTCGACATTCACGGCACGGAAGACGCCCGTGTGCTGCGCCATGCCTTTTTGAACAGCTGGTTTCAGACCGGCCTCAAAAACCTGCTGGACGCCGCCATCGTCAACCACGCCGATGAACTGAGCATGCAACCCCTGCGCAAGGAATACAGCCTTGTGGACGAAATGCCCTTTGATTTCAGCCGCCGTCGCATGAGCGTGGTGGTGGCAGACACCACGGGCAAAACCCAGATCATCACCAAGGGCGCGCTGGAAGAAATGCTCACCGTGTGCGCTTATGCCGAATATCACGGGCAGGTAGAGCCGCTTACACCCGAACTCCAGGCCGAAATACTGGAGCGTGTGCGCCGTTACAACAACGACGGCATGCGTGTGGTGGGCGTAGCGCACAAAACCATGTCCGCGCCGGGCGGCGTTTTCTCTGTGGCAGACGAAAAAGATATGGTGCTGTTGGGCTATCTGGCCTTTCTTGATCCGCCCAAGGATTCGGCGTCAAAGGCGCTGGCCGCGCTCAATGAGCACGGCGTGCGCGTAAAGGTGCTGACAGGCGACAACGACGCCGTTACCCGCAGCGTATGCCGTCAGGTGGGGCTGCCGGGCAAAAACATTCTGCTGGGCGCAGAAATAGAAGGGATGGACGATGCGGCCCTGAAAACCGCCGTTGAAGAAACCGACATTTTCGCCAAGCTCAGCCCGCGCCAAAAAGCCCGTATTGTGACCTGCCTGCGCGGCAACGGCCATGTGGTGGGCTTTATGGGCGACGGCATCAACGATGCCCCGGCCATGAAGAACGCCGATGTGGGTATTTCCGTTGATTCCGCTGTGGATGTGGCCCGGGAATCCGCAGGCGTCATCCTGCTTGAGAAAGACCTCACCGTACTTGAGGCCGGGGTGATGGAAGGACGCCGCACCTATGCGAATATAATTAAATACATCAAGATTACGGTTAGTTCCAACTTTGGCAACATGTTTTCCGTGCTGGCGGCCAGCGTGTTTCTGCCGTTCTTGCCCATGACACCGCTACAGATTCTGGTGCTCAACCTGCTCTATGATGTCTCTTGCACGGCCATGCCCTGGGACAATGTGGATGAGGAGTTTTTGCGCAAGCCCCGCAACTGGAACACGGACAGCATCCGGCGATTCATGTTCTGGCTCGGGCCTACCAGCTCGATCTTTGACCTCACAACCTACGCCCTGCTGTTCTGGGTGATCTGCCCTGCCGTGGTGCCCATGCCCGCAGGCGGCTGGCAAGCCATGAGCAGCGCAGATCAGGCGAGCTTTGCCGCCCTGTTTCAGGCGGGCTGGTTTGTGGAGTCGCTGTGGACGCAGACTATGGTCATCCACATGCTGCGCACCCCTGGCATTCCCCTGCTGCACAGCCGCGCCGCGTGGCAGGTGACCCTGCTCACGGGCCTTGGCGTTGCTGTGGGCACGGCCATTCCCTTTACCGTTCTGGGTCAGGGGCTGGACATGGGCGCACTGCCAGCCATCTACTTCCCCTGGCTGGCTGCGGTGCTCGTGGGTTATCTGGCCCTGGCCACCCTGGTAAAGCAGGCCTTCATGCGCCGTTACAACACATGGCTATAAAAGAATTGCGGTCAGGGGGCTGGCTTTCAACCTCCTGACCGCAGCACGAAAAGAAACAGTCATTTGTTCCCGGCAAGGCTGCCTTAAGCAGCCAGCAGGCAAAAGAGCTGTTTAGCGTTTGCTGTCAAAAAAATCCTTCTGATCTCCCACCCCGTACAAAAACGCACCCCGGTGGTCGGCAGTGTCGCCAGCATATACGGCCTCAGCCCTGGCTCCCCCTGCGGTGATGGTGTAGCCCACGGCAAGGGTGGACACGTAGGGCGGCATGACCTCATCCACCTTGCCGTAATAGTAGCGGCAAGGCGTTGCCGAGCGCCACATGAAGGCCTGATTGTCGCGCAATCTGCGAAAAAATGTGTCCATGCCCGCCGAGGATTGGGCCATGACTTCCTCTTGCACCAGGTCGGCAATCTTGGCGGGTATCTGCGGCTGCAGCTCTTCCCAACTGATTTTGTTTTCGTAAAAATCGCGGCAGGCAGCCTGATACTCGGGCTTGATGATGGTTTGCGGCAGGCCGGGCATGTCGTAATAGTAGGCGTAGGAATGGGTAAACAGAATAACGCTGCCCGCGAGCCACGTGGCGTCAAGCACTGAGGGGTTGTTTATCCAGCGGGTCAGCAACAGATACAGATCGGCTGGTGTAGCAGCCGTTGCCGCCGCCTTGACTGGCAAGTTCAGGGATTCGAGCCGATGGCGGAATTGCTGGGTGCTCCAGCTGCCCTGCGACCAACCGCTGAGATAGAGGCCATCCTCTTCAATACCCAGATCAGCCAGCACCGCACGGGCGGCAAAAAGCATATCCATGCAGGCCTGCACTGTTGACTCGCGCACCATGTAGCTGTCCGGCTCGATGGAATCCCCCTTGCCGATGTAGTCCGCGCCTATCACCACATAGCCGTTCCCCGCCAGCCGCGCGGCTACAATGCGCGTTTCATCCGACTCCTCAGGGCGAGAGGGCACCGCCGTACGGGTAAATACCGTGCCGTGCTGATATGAGACCACGGGCAGTTTCTTTTGCGTGATTTGCGGCACTGCCACAAGGCCGGAAGCCATTGTGGGCCGATTGCCCTGTTCCGGAATCATGGTTGTGTACAGCACCTTGTACAGGCTCACGCCATTGGCGGCCTCCGAATACTGCATTTTGAAATTGCTGAATGCCGCCACTTCTGACGTAAGAATTTTATTCAGCCGTTCAACGCTGTAGTCGCCGATGTGCGTATAGCGCACACCTGAGGCCACATCCTTGTAATCTGCCGCGTTGGCAGTTACCGCCAGCAGCATGAACAAAAGAGCAATGATTGTGGTCTGCCGCATGGAGCCTCCGGGTTTGCTGGTGTTTTTTCCACACTACTGATGCTCTATTCTTTTGCAAGCCTCTGTGAACAGACCTGTGCTGATTTGAAAAAACAGATGAAAAGAGGCCCTGCCATGCGGCAAGGCCCCCCCGGACACTGATACAAAAAGACCAAGCGGCTAATGCCCGGATTTCAAACTGCTGATAAGCCCACGCAATACCTGTGCCTGCTGGGCCATGTCGGAAACCGCCCCGGCAGAATGCTGCATGGCGGAACTGGTCTCAAGCGAGATGCGGTTCACGTCTTCAATGGAGCGGTTGATCTCCTCACTGGTGGAGGACTGTTCTTCCGCAGCGGTGGCGATGGATTGCACCTGCTGCGCTGTGGCGTCCACCAGTTGCACAATTTCATGCAGGGCCTCGCCCGAAGTGCCCGCGAGTGTGGTGGCGGTATCAATCATATTCACAACCTGCTCCACGTTGCCCACGTTTTTGCGGGTGCCGTTCTGGATATCGCGGATGGCATCGCCCACTTCCTTGGTGGCGGTCATGGTTTTTTCCGCCAGTTTGCGCACTTCATCGGCAACTACGGCAAAGCCGCGCCCGGCCTCGCCTGCGCGCGCCGCTTCAATGGCCGCATTGAGGGCCAGCAGGTTGGTCTGGTCGGCAATGTCCGAAATAACACCCAAAATCTGCCCCGTACTCTCGGCCTGCTTGCCGAGCGTGGTCATTTCCGATTTCAGCTCCACGGCGCTGGTCTGGATAAGGCTGATATCCTTTACCACACTGGCCACCACATCCGCGCCGCTTTCAGCCTTGCTCTTGGCTGCCTTGGCGGATTCCGCCGCCTGCCCGGCATTGCGTGCCACTTCAAGCACGGTGGCGTTCATTTCTTCCATGGCAGTGGCTGTTTCGCCCACGCGCACGGTCTGGCTTTCAGCGCCACGGCTGGCCTGTTCCACCTGGGCCGAAAGTTCTTCCGAAGCAGTGGTTACTGCCTCCACAACGCCCTCAAGTTCGGTGGCGGCATGCAGCATGCCGTCGGCCTTGGCCTGCTCGGCGGCCATGCGGGCGGCTTCGGCCTCTTTTGTTGCACGGGCGGCACGCTCTGATTCTTCCTGCGCCAGACGGCTTTTTCCGTCAGCCTCGGCTATCTTGTCTTTAAGGCTGCCCACCATACTGCGCAGGCTGTCCGCCAGATGACCAATTTCATTGCGCCGCACCAGCGTCAGGCTGCGGTCAAGCTCGCCCCCCGCCACTGACCGGGCATAGGATTCCAGCTCTTGCAGCGGCTTGACGATAATTTTTTCAAGGGCCAGCAGGGTAATACCCACAAGTAGCAGGATTGCGGCAAAGCCAGCGCAAACCATGATGTTGCGCTGGTTATTGGCCGAGGCTTCGATCTCCGCGCGATCCATGGTGATGACGACCTTCCAGTTCCAGCCCGGAACCGACGCCCACGCAAGCATTTTTTCCACGCCGCCACGGGTGAAGGATTCCACGCCCGTCGGAGTGGAAAGAATTTTGGCGATGCCTTCTTCCTTGGAAACATCCTTGAGTACGCGCTCGCTGTCGGGGTGCCCGACCATGACGCCTGTGGGTGCGACAATAAACGGATAGCCCGTTTTGCCCAGATGGATGTCGTTAATGTAGTTCTCCATCAGACCGTCAATGGCATAGGCCATGCCCACGCCGCCAATGACCCTGCCGCTGTCGTCCACTATGGCATCGGCAACGCCCACAATGGCCTTGCCCGTGATCGAGCTCTTTGACGGTGTGTCGCTCAGGCCGGGCTTGCCCTTGAAGGTTTCGCGAATGTACTCGCGATGGGCAAAATTTTTGAGGCTGCCTTCCTTGCCGTGAACACGGTTGATCAGCTGGGTGCCTTCCGTGTCAAACAGAAAGAAAGAGTTTACTTCGTCTGCCGAGCGCGACATGGCAGAAAGGAAACCTGCGGCCTCGCCATTATCATGCCGGTTACGCAAATATTCCTTGAGGGCTGGTTGCAGTACCGCTCCGTGGAGCACCATCTGCTGCTGCTCGCCAAAGTCACCCAGCGACTTGGCAATGGTGCCAGCCAGAAGGCGCATCTGATCAACGCTTGACGTCAGGCTGGCCTCATAGCTGTAGCGGGCGACCACGACAATCAGGGCTGACTGCACCGCAAAAACCACCCCGCCCACAAGAAGCATCATTGCCATTCTGATGCTGCGTACCGACATAAACTAGCCTCCTCACTGCAAAACAGACCATTTCAATTCAGGCTGTCCACTGCGATCTTGCTAAAAACATCAAATAGAAGGCGGGTGCAATATACATTCCAATATATCAAGATATTTAATCTTGCTATTATCAACTGAGATAACTAACAATTCATTACTATCTGAATTTTGATTTCTTCACGCCACGTTCCCTTAGGTCTACATTTTTTAACACTGATATTAAAATAATTAACAGTAACACCTGCACGTGCGCCTTGTGCCGGCGCCAAAACGAGGATGAAAAAAGCGGCCCCCACGTGAGCAGGAGCCGCTTGCAGTCAGACATCAAGCCTAATTTAAAAATACTTCAGCTACAAATCCAGCATAGCAAGGCATACCAGCCGTTGTTTCTCGTCATCCTTGTCTAGTTTCCGGATTTCATACTGCTGATAAGTCCTCGCAGTACTTGGGCTTGCTGGGCCATGTCGGAAACGGCCCCGGCAGAATGCTTCATGGCGGCGCTGGTTTCGAGCGAGATGCGGTTCACGTCCTCAATGGAGCGGTTGATCTCCTCACTGGTGGAGGACTGTTCTTCCGCAGCGGTGGCGATGGACTGCACCTGCTGTGCGGTGGCGTCCACCAGTTGCACAATTTCATTCAAGGCTTCGCCCGAGGTACTCGCAAGCGTGGTGGCGGTGTCAATCATGCCCACAACCTGATCTACATTGCCCACGTTTTTGCGGGTGCCGCTCTGGATATCGCGGATGGCGTCGCCCACTTCCTTGGTGGCGGTCATGGTTTTTTCCGCCAGTTTGCGCACTTCATCTGCAACCACGGCAAATCCGCGCCCGGCTTCGCCTGCGCGCGCAGCTTCAATGGCGGCATTGAGGGCCAGCAAATTTGTCTGGTCGGCAATGTCCGAAATAACGCCCAGGATCTGCCCCGTGCTCTCGGCCTGCTTGCCGAGCGTGGTCATTTCCGTTTTCAGTTCCACTGCGCTGGTCTGGATGCGGCTGATGTCCTTTACCACGCGGGCTACCACATCGGCACCGCTTTCTGCCTTGTTCTTGGCGGTTTTGGCGGAATCCGCCGCCTGCCCGGCATTGCGTGCAACTTCAAGCACGGTGGCGTTCATTTCTTCCATGGCAGTGGCTGTTTCGCCCACGCGCGCAGTCTGGCTTGCAGCGCCACGGCTGGCCTGTTCCACCTGGGCCGAAAGTTCTTCCGAAGCCGTGGTTACGGCTTCCACAACGCCTTCAAGCTCGGTGGCGGCATGGAGCATGCCATCGGCCTTGGCCTGTTCAGCGGCCATGCGGGCAGCTTCGGCCTCTTTTGTTGCGCTGGCTGCGCGTTCAGATTCTTCCCGCGCCAGCCGACTTTTTTCATCGGCTTCGGCTATCTTGGCCTTGAGGCTGCCTACCATGCTGCGCAGACTGTCTGCCAACTTACCAATTTCATTGCGCAGGTTGATTGTCAGGGAAGATTCAAGATTGCCCTCAGCAACGTCAGAAGCAAAAGCCTGCAACTGCCGCAAGGGACGCACAACCACCTTGTCCAGCGCGAACAGACAAATGCCCACCAGGGACAAAATAGTAATAAAGCCCAGCACCAGCATGACGTTGCGCTGTTCATGGGCCGGGGCCTCTATTTCATCGCGGGCCATTGTCACGCCCACACGCCAGTTCCAGTTGGGGGCCACATCCCATGCAATCATGCGCTTTTCGCCTTCGCGCACAAATTCCACACCTTTGCCGGATTCAGCCTTGACCATGTCGCTGACGCCCGGCTCGTTTGCCATATTTTTGAGTATATAATCACTGTTTACATGGCTGATGACAACGCCTTGTGGGGAAACAACAATGACGCGGCCGGTGTTGCCGATACTGATGGCTTTGAGATTATTTGTCAGGCTGTCAATGTCATACGACATACCCACGCCACCCACGACCTTGCCTTTATCGTCAAGGATGGGGGCGGTCACGCTGACAATGAGCTTGCCCGTGGCGATACTTTTTGTAGGTGCGGAGCTGAAGCCCGGCTTGTTGGCCAGGGCTGCCTTGATGTATTCGCGGTCGGCAAGGTCGCTGAGCTTGCCGGGCTTCCCTTGCGCGTAGGTGATGAGCTGCTTTCCGGTGGTATCAAACAGGTAAATGGTATTGATTTCAGGCGCGGCTTTGGACATGGCAGCAAGAAAAACTTCCGCACCTTTCTTGTCTTCGCCCGTAAGCAAAAATTCACACAGTCGCGGCGGTTTGGAAACACCGTTTATGAACATGCTGAGCTGGGTTCCAAAATCGCCCAGAGATTTGCTTACCGTATCTGCGGTGAGGTCCATTTCGTGAGTGCTTGCCTTAAGGTTCGCCTCATCCCCCATGCGCGTTACGACAACAACCAGAGCCGACTGCACCGCCAGTACCACGACGCTGATGACCAGCAACATGGCAGTTCTGATACTGCGTGAAAACATAAAAGTTTCCTTTACGTAATAAAACTAGTCACCTGTGCACCTTGATTCATAGCACTTCATATGCGGCATTCCCCCATTTCTGAATGTCGATAATTCTCCATGAGGTCACGCCAAGACAGGCCGCAGCAAAGCTGTTATCGCATAATGCCATCGGCTCTACGTTCCCTGCGCGGGAGCAGGTCGTGCCGCACAGCAAAAAATAAGCGGCAGCGCAACAGACCTGCGCTGCCGCTTCTATGATTATCGGCTTTTGTAATATAAACTTTACTTTTTTTGTAAAGAAAGTCGTCCGGCCACAGCATCCGCCCCCATGCGGGCGAATTCGGCCACTTCACGCCCCTGACGAGCGCTTTCGGGCAAGAGCAGTTCCGGCTTGTTAGCCAGGCTTTTGTCCGGCGTCACTCCATATTCCGGCGGGAAGGAGTCGTTGAAATACATGTCCTGAAAACCAGCAAACTTGAGCGCATGGGCTGTGGCGTCAAGCACGGCATGCTCCTTGTCGCTGATCAGGCCAAGGGCTTTGGCGTTCATAAGGCCCGCGAGGCACTCACCGCCCTGGGTGCAGGCAATGTGGCCGTGACGGTTGGCCACGATCATGGCGTCCATGATCTGCTGTTCGGTCACGCGCACCACCTGGAAGGCCCCCTCGCCACCCTTTTCGATAAACATCTCCGCCAGCTTGCGCACACGCGGGAAGGAAACGGGATTGCCGATCATGGCGGCCTGCGCCACGCTGGGCGTGACGGTTACGGGCTGCCAGTGGCGGGCATCCTTGGGCGCATCGTAATACCGCCACACCGGATCGGCATGCTCGGACTGCACGCCGAACACGCGGGGCAGCGAGGAAATGATGCCAAGCTCCAGCATTTTCAAAAAGCCGCACATGATGGCCGTGATGTTGCCCGCATTGCCGATGGGCACAAAGAGGCACAGATCGGTCATGTCCCAGCCGTACCACTGAGCTGTTTCATACGCGTAGGATTCCTGCCCGAGGATGCGCCAGCTGTTCTTGGAATTGAGCAGGGCCACGCGGTAATTTTCTGCCAGCAGCTCGACCACCTTCATGCAGTCGTCAAACACGCCGGGCAGTTCAAGCACAGTTGCGCCGCTGCCCAAGGGCTGCGAAAGCTGCTGGGGCGTCACCTTGCCGTGGGGCAGAAGCACCACGCTCTTGAGGGGCGCGCCCACATACGAGGCGTAGAGGGCCGCCGCCGCCGAGGTGTCGCCAGTGGAGGCGCACACGGTCAGCACTTCGTCCCACTTGTTGCGGCGGCACAGCCACTTGAGGTAGCTGAACGCGCAGGCCATGCCGCGATCCTTGAAGGACGCGCTGGGATTCTGGCCATCGTTCTTGTAGGCAAAGGGCACGCCCACGCGGTCGCGCAGGGCCGGGGCCGCTTCAATAATCGGCGTGATGCCTTCGCCCAGATACACGATATCGTCCTCGTCCAGCAGAGGAGCAAGCAGCTCGTAAAAACGGAATATTCCCCGAAGCGCAGTGCTGCGGCTGGCGGAGCGTGCGTCAAAAAGCTCGCGCCACTCTGCGCCGCTGCGTTCTTTCAGTTTGTCGAAATCCAGGTTTTCCAACAGAAACACGCCGCCGCACTGCGGGCAGGTGTACAGCAGGCTGTCGCCGGGATGACGCGCGCCGCAGTCAAGACAAACATACTCCATGCGGCCGCGATAGGCCGGAAAATCCGCATGCGCCATGAGAGAAACTCCTTGATAATGGCATCAGGAAGGGGCTTTGCAATCCCCATCCTCACCCCCGGTCTGCAAAAACATTTTGCGGCCAGGAGCGCTTGTGGCTGTGACAATGGCGGCACAGGAGACCGCAGCATTGCCGAAATCTGCGGGAAAGCCAGACTATCCCTTATCTTCCTGCTTTTCAGCGTGCTTGCCCTTGAGCCAGCTTTTTTCGGTGCCTGCGCGCAAGCGCGCGATATTTTCCTTGTGTTTCCAGACCACCACAGCCAGCACGCACAGGGAAAGAGGCAGCCACATCCACTGGCCTGTAACCGCCAGAGCCACAACCAGCGCCGCAACGAGGCTCAGTGACCCAAGCGAAACAAAGCCGCTGCGCCAGATGATCAGGCAGCACAGGGCAGAAGCTGCCAGCAATTGCCAGAAAGCCAGGGGCATGAACACGCCAATGCTGGTGGCAACAGCCTTGCCGCCCTTGAACTTCATGAAGCAGGAAAACACATGCCCAAGCACGCAGGCCAAACCCACTATGCTGACAAATACGGGCGAGGGGTTAATGCGGAACGCCAGCCACACCGGCAGCGCGCCCTTGCAGACGTCGCACGCAAGGGTTGCCACACCCCAGCCAAAGCCGCACAGGCGCGCCACATTGGTGGCCCCTGTGTTGCGGCTGCCGCTTTCGCGCGGGTCCAGATGGCAAAAGGTCTTGGCTATAACAAGACCCCACGGCACAGAGCCAAGCACATAGGCCAGCGCAATCCACAATACTTCCAGCATATAATTCTCCGCTGCAAGCCTCTGAAAATACGGGCAGATATGCCCGCAAACCCCAAAAGTCTTCTTAAAAACACAATCTTACATGGCAGCGCAAATACCTGTTGGCGCGCATGCCAAGCTGGGACGCCGCCCGACGGAAGCGAAAGGCAGATCTAGCCTGCCGTAACAGCTTCCAGAATCATGATTTCATTATACAGGGGCTGCACCTTGCCGATGCGCACATCCACGGCAAGGCCGGGGTGCGAACGCTCGTCAAAGAGCCGCCTTTTACCGCGCACAAACATACCCTGATCGGGCAGGCTCACGGTAATAAAAGCATCGTTTTCTTCAGTGATGACGCCGTTCCACCAGACCTTGTCGCCCTTCTGGCGGAAGAAAAGCAGCTTCCAGTAGCGTGGACGGAAGCGTTGCACCTGCCCCGCCGCGTCCAGTGCGGGCGAAAGCACGTTGAGCAGGTCAGTCAGCTCGGCTTCTGTCCAGCGCGGCGCGCCAGTGCGGAAAAAATGCACCAACTGTTCTTCGTTGACAAGATCGGGATAACGCCTGAGCGGCGAGGTCACAGGAGTGTAACGCGCAAGCCCGAGAGCCGCGTGGGGCCGGGCCTGCACCTCGAGGCCGGAGGGCGTGAGCGCGCGCATGATGCGCGTCATGTCCTGCGGTGTTGTCCAGATGCCCGCGTATTCCCTGGGCAGGGCTACATCCTGCACGCGGTGCAGCATGGCGACGCCCTTGTCCGCAGCCCACTGGGCCACTGCGGCGCTGGCAAGGATCATCATTTCCGCCACCAGCATCTGCGCGTCCGAGGCCTGATAATCCTGCCCCACTTCCACCCGCACGTCTGCCCCTTCGCCCTCAAGGCGAATGACAGGGTCGGGCCTGTCCATAATTACCGCGCCGTCCGCAATGCGGGCAGTTTGCCGCTGCCGGGCAAGCTCAAGGCCCAGGCGCAGCTGTTCAGCATAGGGCGTAGCCGCATTCTGCGGCAGGGGTTCGCCGGCGGCCTGCGCGTCAAGCACGGCCTGGCTGTCCACATAGGTCAGGTTGGCTGCAAGGCTGGTCTGCACAACCGAAATCTCGCACTCGCCAAGGGTGCCGTCCGCCGCCACATGCACAAGCACGCTCAGCGCGGGGCGCGTCTGGCCCGCCAGCAGCGAATAGGCGTCCGTGCCAAGCACTTCGGGCAGCATGTGACAGTCGCCTTCCGGCAGATAGATGCTGGTGCCCCGGTGCAGCACCATCTTGTCGAGCGGCCCGCCAAAATTCCAGAACAGCGAGGGGCAAGCCAACATGAGGGTCAGCGCCCAGCCGTCGCCCTCCGCCTCCACATGAAAGGCATCGTCCACGTCGCGCGTGGTTGCGCTGTCTATGCTGATGCAGGGCAGATCGCAAACATCAAGGCTACCTTGTTGCCCGTTTTGGGCAAGGGCAGCCAGAGGATCGCGCCCTGCGGCGGCAAGGGCTTCGACCTCATCGGCGCAGGCCTGCCACCATGTGTCGCCCGAGGCATAGCCCGCGCGGTCAAGCCAGAAATTATAATGCGGCGGCACCTTGCCCCAGGCCACCAGCAGTTGCAGGGGCAGATGCGGCACATCAGGCATGCCCTTGCTCAGGGTGCGCCAGATGTTTTCCCATTCCTGACTTTCAGGATCAATCATTCGGGAAAAAAGAACTTCTTCCAGCCGCTCGGCCACTTCCTGCGGGGGCCATTCGCCAAGGGCTGCACCCTCACGCGGGGGCTGGGGCAGCTCGCGCTTGCGGCAGGCAACATCCCACAAAAGGCGCAGAAAGGCGGCTCCGCCTGCAATGAGCGATTCGCGCTCAAGGCGAGTTTTCTCCTCGGCCATGCGTTTTTCAACCATATCGGCTGAAAAAACCTGAAAATCCGGAGGCTGAAAACGGAAATGACTTTTGCAGGCCAGCAGGGCGCGGCCATAGGCAGCCACATGGTCGGTGGTGGGATCGCTTTCAAAAAGCTCGGCAAACCAGCTTGCCGGGGCTACTTCCACCTCGCCCTGAGCGAGTTCCCACACGTCCATGACGGGGATCTGGGCGGCCATGTCCTCGCGGTTCTTCCTGTGCGTTTCAAGCACGCGCACCGCGTCTTCCCGCCCCATATCCGCCCCGTGCATGGGCCCTATCCAGGGCAGCAGGCGCGAAGAATTGAGCCGGGTTTCCCTTCTGTTGGGCAACAGCAGCCGGAGCCTGCCCCCGACCTCTTCAGTGACCAGGGCAATCTGCACGGCATTGCCTTCCATATATTCCACCACGCAACCCGGCGCCGGGTAGCGCACACAATCAGACATGCCCGCTCCTTCAGAAAAAGCGCGTCCGCTCTCCCATAGACCGTCGCGCTTGCAGCCAAAGACATTCCTTTATTTTTGGTCTTCTGGCAAGTGCCGCCGGGGGCGCAGCACCAGGCATACTGGACGCAAGGGCTGTAAACCGCTATATTAGCGGCTTACGGCAACAATTTTTACCACGCGCATAGCGCGAGCAGGGCGGACACCCAATGAGCAACATTATTCACCAAACTGGAGGCAGCCGTACCCTGGTCATGCAGGAGCCGGAAAAACCGCAGCTCTACCGTGAGCTTTTCCCTTACACCAGCGTTTGCCGCACCTCGTTTGACGAGGTTCTGCTGTCCCCCCGACCGGCAGATCAGATGCGCATTACCGACACGACCTTTCGCGACGGTCAGCAGGCCCGCCCACCCTATACGGTCAAGCAAGTGGCAAAGATGTTCGATTTTCTGCACCGACTCGGCGGAAAAACCGGACTCATCACGGCTTCGGAATTTTTTCTGTACTCGGCCAAAGACCGCAAATGCATTGATGTATGCCGCGCCAGAGGCTACCGTTTTCCACGCGTAACCGCCTGGATACGCGCCACCAAGGACGACCTCAAGCTCGCGCGCGACATGGAATTTGACGAAACCGGCATGCTCACTAGCGTGTCGGACTACCATATTTTTCTCAAGCTGGGCAAAACCCGCCAGCAGGCCATGGACATGTACGTGAGCATGGCCGAGCAGGCGCTGGAATGGGGCATCATCCCCCGCTGTCACTTTGAAGACGTGACCAGAGCCGATATTTACGGTTTCTGCCTGCCCCTGGCCCAGCGGCTCATGGAACTTTCGCGCGAGAGCGGCATGCCGGTCAAAATCCGCCTGTGCGACACCATGGGCTACGGCGTGCCCTACCCCGGCGCGGCGCTGCCCCGCTCGGTACAGCGCATTGTGCGCTGCTTTACGGACGAGGCCGGCGTTCCCGGTCAGTGGCTTGAATGGCACGGGCACAACGACTTCCACAAGGTGCTGGTCAACGGAGTTACCGCATGGCTCTATGGCTGCGGCGCGGTCAACGGCACGCTGTTCGGCTTTGGCGAGCGCACGGGCAACACCCCGCTGGAAGCCCTGCTGGTGGAATACATCTCGCTTACGGGCGACGATGCCGCCGCAGACACCACAATTCTGAGCGAAGTTGCCGAATTCTTTGAAAAAGAACTGAACTACCGCATTCCCCACAACTATCCCTTTGTGGGCCGCGACTTCAACGCCACCAGCGCGGGCGTGCACGCCGACGGCCTGGCCAAGAACGAAGAGATCTACAACATTTTCGACACCAAGCATCTGCTTGGCCGCCCGGTGCCCATCATCATTACCGACAAAACGGGCCGCGCAGGCGTTGCCTACTGGATCAACGCCAACCTTAATCTGCCCAACGACCAGCAGGTCTCCAAAAAGCATCCTGCCGTGGGCCAGATATACGATGCCATCATGGCCGTGTACGAAGAAACGGGCCGCACCACCAGCTTCTCGCACGAAGAAATGGAAGCCCTTGTGCAGCGCTTTATGCCCGAACTCTTCGCCTCCGAATACGACCACATGAAGCAACTGGCTGGCGAACTTTCGGCCAACATCATCATCCGCCTTGCCCGCAGCAAGGATCTGCTGGACTTCAGCAAGCACGCCTGCGGACGGTTGGACGAATTTGTGCGCGAATACCCCTTCATCCAGTACTGCTACCTCACCGACGATCAGGGCAAGCTGCGCTGCTCGGCCATCACCGACCCTGTGTACCGGGAAACCTACGAGGCGCTGCCCATCGGCTACGATTTCTCGGAGCGCGAATGGTTCAAGATGCCCATGAAAACCGGCGACCTGCACATCATGGATGTGTACCAGTCGCACTTTACAAGCAAGCTCATCATCACCGTTTCATGCGCGGTGACGGATGACAAGGACAACATCGTGGGCGTCATTGGTGTGGATATCCAGCTTGAACTGCTCCTGAAACGCGCGCGTGCGCTCCAGCAGGAAGTGGCGGCAGCTGACGACAGCGACAACGACTAAGGTAAGGAAATTCCATGAACAAGAGAATCTACTGGATCGAAGGCGACGGCATTGGCCCCGAAATCTGGAAGGCCGCGCGCCCTGTCATTGAAGCTGCCCTTGCTGCCGAGAATACCGGCATCAATCTGGAGTGGACAGAGCTGCTGGCGGGCGACAAGGCCGTGAAAGAAACCGGCTCTCCCCTGCCGGAAGAAACCATGCAGACCCTGCGCAGCGCAGAGCTTGCCATGAAGGGCCCCCTCGGCACCCCCGTGGGCACGGGCATCCGCAGTCTCAACGTGGCCCTGCGCCAGGGGCTTGATCTCTACGCCTGCATCCGCCCGGTACGTCATTTTGAAGGGCTTGAAACGCCCGTCAAACACCCCGAGCGCGTCAACATGGTCATTTTCCGCGAAAATACCGAAGACGTTTACGCCGGTGTGGAATTTGCCGCCGGGACTCCTGAGGCCCGCAAGCTTATTACCTTCCTGCGCGAAGAACTGGGCGTGAACAAGGTGGGCGATGCCGCCGCCGTGGGCATAAAGCCCATGACCGAGGCTGGCTCCAAGCGTCTGGTGCGCCGCGCCCTGCGCTTTGCCCTTGACCAGAAGCAGCAGAGCCTCACCCTTGTGCACAAGGGCAATATCATGAAGTTCACCGAAGGCGCCTTCCGCCAATGGGGCTACGATGTGGCCGCGCAGGAATTCGGCGACCTGACCTGCACGGAAAAAGAACCCGTGGCAGGCAAGCTGGTGGTCAAAGACCGCATTGCCGACGCCATGTTCCAGGAGGCCCTGCTGCGCCCCGAGCAGTACCAGATTCTCGCCACGCCCAACCTCAACGGCGACTACATCTCTGACGCGCTGGCGGCGCAGGTGGGTGGCCTTGGGCTGGCCCCCGGCGTCAACATGTCGGACACCCTGGCCTTTTACGAAGCCACCCACGGCACTGCCCCTACAATTGCGGGCAAGGACAAGGCCAACCCCGGCAGCGTCATTTTGTGCGGCGCGCTGATGCTTGAACACATCGGCGTGCCCAAGGCCGCCGAGCGCATCCGCAATGCCGTGAGCAAGGCCATTGCTGCCAAGGCCGTGACCGAAGACCTCGCCGCTCAGGTGCCCGGTTCGCGCACCGTGGGCTGCGTGGAATTCGGCGACATCATCGGCGCGAATCTGTAGCATGCGCAGCGCTGGCCCCGACACCCTGCCCGCAGCGGCATTGGGTGTGGCGTGGCTGCCGCTGATATGTCTTTAAGAGCAAGAGGAGAAAAGGAGTGTTTTTACGGCGCGGCCCGGCGGTCAACCGACTGCAGGGCGCAACCGCAAGGCGCTCCTTTTCTCCCATCCGCTCTGGCCTGAATGAAGGACTGCACCATGATCTCGCTTGACAATCTGCTGCTCTTTGTACCCATGGCCGCCATTCTGGTAATGTTGCCGGGGCCGGATTTTGCACTCATTGCCAAAATTTCACTCATGGATGGTCGTCCACAGGGGCAGGCCGCCGCAGTGGGCGTGGCCCTTGGCATCTGCGTACACACCTCCGCCGCCATGCTGGGCATTTCGGCCATCATCGCACAGTCCGTGTTGTGGTTCAGCATCCTCAAATACGTAGGTGCGGCCTATCTGGTGTGGCTGGGCATTCAGGCCATACGCGCCGGGCAACGTGCTGGCCAGCCTGTAAGCGCTGCGGTGGTCAAAACCGCTCAGGAGCCGAATCCCGCCCGGTCTGTGCAGCGTCTGACGTTGCGCCAATGGCTGCACTTCTTCGGGCAGGGCTTTCTGACCAATGCGCTGAATCCCAAGGCTGTGCTGATTTTTCTGACTTTCCTCCCCCAGTTCATGGATCCCCACGCACCGCTTGCCCCGCAGTTTCTCTCCCTGGGCAGCATCATGTCTGGCCTGTGTCTGTTCTGGTATGTGCCGCTGGCCTATATGCTGGGCCGCGTCCGGCACATCTTTGAGAACAGCCGCTTCCAGAAGTGGATGCAGCGCTGCACTGGCCTTGTGTTCATTGCCTTTGGCCTCAAACTGGCCACGGCGCAAGCTCGCTAACCCGCGTCGCGCCAGCGACCCGCAAACCCCTGAAGGTCTGCCATGATCGAAATTGTGAACAGTTCTGTGGTGATTGACGCCAACGGCATACGCATGGCTGAAGAAGCCCGCGCCAAGGGCGTGGACATTGAAGCCGCCCGCAAGAACAGCCTTTCCGCCCGCATTCTGGCGGCACACAATACCGGCACGGACGACAACGTGCTGCGCATCCGCTTTGACGCCATGGCCTCGCACGACATTACCTATGTAGGTATCGTGCAGACGGCCCGCGCCAGCGGCCTCAAGGAATTTCCCGTTCCCTACGCGCTGACCAACTGCCACAACAGCCTGTGCGCGGTGGGCGGCACCATCAATGAGGACGACCACCTTTTTGGTCTTTCCGCCGCACGCAAGTACGGCGGCATCTTTGTACCCCCGCATCTGGCGGTCATTCACCAGTATGTGCGGGAAATGATGACCAAGTGCGGCGGCATGATCCTTGGATCAGACAGCCACACCCGCTACGGCGCGCTGGGCGTCATGGCCATTGGCGAAGGCGGGCCGGAACTGGTCAAGCAGTTGCTTGGCAAGACCTACGATGTGACCAACCCGCAAAAGGTGGTCGTGTGGCTTGAAGGCGCGCCCCGGCCCGGTGTTGGCCCGCAGGACGTGGCCCTTGCCATCATTGGCGCGGTGTTCAAAAACGGCTTTGTGAAGAACAAGGTCATGGAATTTATGGGCCCTGGCGTAGCGGGGCTTTCTGTGGAATACCGCTGCGGCATTGACGTCATGACTACGGAAACCACCTGCCTGTCGTCCATCTGGACCACTGACGAAAAGGTGCGCGACTACATGTCCATGCATGGCCGCGCTGGCGACTACGCCGAACTGCGCCTTGAAGGCCCGGCCTGCTATGATGGCCTTATCCGGGTTGACCTGAGCCGTATTGTGCCCATGATCGCCCTGCCCTTCCACCCCAGCAACGTGTACCCGGTGGCAGAAGTTGCCAAGCACGGGGCCGAGCTGCTGGCTGAAGTGGAAGCCGAAGCCCTGCGCCAGTTTGGCGATGCTGCCAAAGGCCTGAATATGCGCGCCAAGGTGCGCGACGGCGGCGTGTGGGTGGATCAAGGCATCATTGCAGGCTGCGCTGGCGGCAATTTTGAAAATATCGCTCTGGCAGCCGCCATTCTGGACGGCAAATCCACAGGCAATCAGGCCTTCAATCTGGCTGTGTACCCCGCCAGCGAACCGCAGGGCCTTGCGCTCGTCAAAAACGGCGCAACCGCCAAGCTCATGCTCGCAGGCGCCGTGATGAAGACGGCCTTCTGCGGCCCCTGTTTCGGCGCGGGCGACACCCCGGCCCACGGCGCGCTCTCCATCCGCCACACCACCCGCAACTTCCCCAACCGCGAAGGCTCCAAGCCTTCCAACGGGCAGGTTTCCACGGTGGCCCTCATGGACGCCCGCTCCATCGCCGCCACTGCGGCCAATGGCGGCCGCCTTACCCCGGCAACCGAGCTTGACTGGTCTGCGCCCGCGCTGGCCAATGTTGATCTTTCCTACACATTTGAGCCGCTCATCTACCACAGCCGCGTGTACAACGGCTTTGGCAAGGCAGAACCCGAAGCCCAGCTTGTACGCGGCCCCAACATTGCCGACTGGCCAAGCATGAGCCCTCTGCCCGAACATCTGCTCCTGCAGGTGGTAAGCGTGATCACCGACCCGGTCACCACCACTGACGAGCTGATTCCCTCCGGCGAAACTTCGTCATTGCGTTCCAATCCGCTCAAGCTGGCGGAATACACGCTTTCCCGCAAAGATCCCGGCTATGTGGGACGCGCCAAGGCTGTTAACGCCATGGAAGCCGCCCGCCTCGCCAATCCCGCCAATGCGGAGTTGCTTGCCAAGGCGCGTGGGCTCTTTACCGTGTGCGGTCTTGACGTATTGCAGGGCGCAGCCGACCTCAAGCAGGTGGGCCTTGGCTCCACAATCTTTGCCGTTAAGCCCGGCGACGGCTCGGCCCGCGAACAGGCGGCCTCCTGCCAGAAAGTGCTGGGCGGCTGGGCCAATATGGCTGTAGAGTACGCCACAAAGCGTTACCGCTCCAACCTTATCAACTGGGGCATGCTGCCCTTTATCGTTGATCCCTCGCTGGCCGACAGCCTGAAAGTCGGCGACTGGCTGGTGGTGCCCAACGTGCGCAGCGCCGTGCAAAACGCCGACCCCACCTTCACCGGCTACGTTGCCAGCGAAGGCGGGCAGGCTCAGCAGATCAGCCTCGCACTCAAGGAACTGACCAGCGACGAGCGCAAGATCATCCTCGATGGCTGCCTGATCAACTTCTACAACAGCTAGGCGAGAGTTTTGCGGGGGAGGGCCCCCCTTCCCCCTAAATTTTTTATTCTCCTATCTCGTATTCAAAGCACCAAAAGGCCTCTGTGGGAATCCACAGAGGCCTTTTTACGTAATATGCTGAAAGAGAGCTGCTTACTTGGCGGCTTTCTTGTCTGCCTTTTTATCAGCTTTTTTGTCCGCCTTTGCGTCTGCTTTGGCATCGGGCTTGCTGGCGGCAGGCTGGGATTCTTCCACAGCGGGGACCTTTTCCAGTTCCTGCTTGATGGCAGCCTTGAGTTCTTCGCTGGCAGCGGCATCGGTCAGGCCTGCGCGCAGGTGTTCCGCCCCGCGCTTGGGATCTTCAAGAAAGTAGATGTACAGCACGCCGAGGCTGTAGCGTACCGAGGCTTCGTCCTTGATCTTCACGACCTGCTCAAGGGCTTCAGCAGCTTCCTTGTGGCGGCCCTGATTGTGCTGGATAACGCCAAGCAGATACAGGGGCTTGGGATTGCTCACGTCCATGGTCACGGCGCGCTGGGCAAAGGTTTCTGCCGCATCCCAGTTCTGCGCGGTCACAAGATGCTCGATCAGGTGAATAAGCGCGCCAAGATCCTGCGGGTTTTCCGCCACCTGACGCATGAGCTTGCCCACGGTCTGGGCGTCTTCGCCAGCTTCCCCCCCGCCCATGCCCTGCTGTTGGCGGGCGGGCACTGTCAGATGCGGATTCTGGAACCGCGCCTTGAGCGAGGCCCCAAGCATCACAGCCAGCGCAACAGCCAGCGCGATAATGAGTATGCGGGCGGAAAGGTTGCCTTTTTTTGTATCAGTCATGGTTGAGCATCTCCATCTGGGCAAGGCGCGCGGCCAGTGAACGCTGGCGAGCCGCCAGAAAAGCCATATACGAGCCAATGCCAATCCACACGGCGGCATTGGCCATGATTACCCATGTCAGTGTATCCATAGTTCCTCCGGGTGGAGTGAATGATTTCAGTTACGGGCCGAGATTTCAGGCGTTCAGCCGATTCTGCGCCAGCGCGTCAAGGCGGTCGCGCAGATCAAGCTGACGCTTGCGCAGCCACACCAGGGCCGCCCACAACAGGCCAAAACAGGCCACGCAGGCAATAACGGTAATACGCATTTCTGGCTCCAGCCCGCCGCCCTTGCTGCCAAAAACAGCCGGATGGATTGACCGCCAGATGCGCGCCGACATAAAGACCAGCGGCACATCCAGAAAGGCCACCACGCCCACCACGGCGCACACCGTATTGCGGCGCTGCGGCGGCAGATCAAGCCCGCGCAAAACCAGATAGCCCGCGTACACGAACCACATGATCAGGGTTGTGGTCAGGCGCGGATCCCACGTCCACCACACGCCCCACGAACGGCGCGCCCAGAGCATGCCCGTGACCAGCGCAAGGCCGCCCAGCAGCACGCCCACTTCTGCGGCGGCGGCAGCCAGCCTGTCCGCAGCGGGATTACGCCGCCACAGGTAGGCCACAGATGCGCCAAACACCACAAAAAAACTCACCAACGCCCACCACGACATGGGCAAATGGATGTAAAATATCTTTTGCGCCAGCCCCAGAGTGACTTCCTCGGGGGCATAGGCAAACACAAGCCACTGACAGGCGGCAAAGGCAACGCCCCCCAGCAGGGCCAGAATCTGCGGCAACGCCGAACACTTGGGCATTACTCGTCCCCCGCGTAGATGTATCCAAACAGCAAAAGCCCGGCACCCAGAAAAACGGCGTCAAAAGCTGCGGCAACGCCGAGCCACGCCCCCGGCCCATCCGGATTGGGCGCGCCGAGCGCCTGCGCCCCCACGCTGATGCCAGCAAGCAAAAGCGGCGTCAGCAGCGGAAACAGCACAATACTCAGCAAAGACTCACGGGCGGCCTGCCCCTGCGCCAGCGCCCCCAGCAGGGAGCCAAGAGCGCACATGCCGATATCCGTCAGCACAAGGGCCAGCAGAGCCTCGGGCAATGGCCCGCCAAGTTCCTGCCCCAGAAAAACCACCGCCGCAGGCAGAAAAACAACCTGCGCCAGCACCAGCAGAGCAAGCCCCGCGCAGCCCTTGCCAAGCCATACGGCCTGCACCGGGGCGGGGCAGAGCAAAAGCCCGAGACGGGAATTGTTAACTTCTTCCAGCGCATAGAGCTGGTTGAAAATAAGCACCTGACAAAAGGCGGAGCTTATCCAGAACACAGCCGCAGCGCCTTGCGGCGCCATGCGCTCGCCAATGCCCTGCGACAGGCTGAATACAAAGAGCAGCAAAAGCCCGAGCAGCAAGGCCTGCACCAGCCCGCTGCCACGTGCCAGCGTGAGGGCCAGATCCTTGCGGGCCATGGCAAACATCAGGCGCAGCATGCGGGGCCTCCCTGCGCGCGTTCAGAAGCCTCCTCGGCAGCGCCAGCCGGTGTTTCCACCGAAGCAAAGCCGCCAAAGCCAGCGGGGGAGCCGTCATAGGCCAGCTTGCGGTGTTCCAGCGCCAGCAGCCTGTCGGCCAGAGGCGCATCACCCGCCAGATCATGGCTGATAAGCACCACGCAGGCTCCGCGCTGCCGCGCTGCCATAATTTCACGCCGCAGCAGTGCCAGCGAGGCAACATCAAGGCCTGTGCCGGGTTCGTCCAGCAGGAGCACGTCCGGGGCCTGCATGAGCACCCGCGCCAGATTGAGGCGCTGGGCCATGCCGCGCGAGAACACGCCCGCCCGTTCGTGAGCGTGGGCTTCCAGCCCCACGCGGGCCAGCCCTGCCATGATATCGTCACGCGTCAGCTTGAGGCCGTAGGCATCGCGCCAGAAGGCCAGATTTTCCACTGCCGTGAGGCCGGGATACAGAAAAGTGGCGTGCCCCAGATAGCCCACGCGGGCCTGATCTGCCACGTTGGCAGCGCCTGCGCTTGGGCGGGAAAGCCCTGCCATAATTCGCATGAGGGTACTCTTGCCCGCGCCGTTGCCGCCCACGAGCAGCGAGACACTGCCCGCAGCAAGAGCGCAGCTTACGTCTTTAAAGACGACCTTGACGCCATAGACCTTGGCAACGCGCACAAGTTCCAGCAAGAGGGCCTCCTGCGGCTAGGCCGCGATGTTCTCGCTGTCCGACTCCGGCGCGGAATTCTTGCGGCGGCGCAGCCCGGCGAGCGGCACAAGGCACATGATGGTGCCGCCGATCCACAGCCAGTTGACCAGCGGTTCCACGCTGACCTTGACCACAACCCTGGAACTTTCATCCAGCCCCAGCAGGGAGGCGTAGATTTCGTTGCCAAGGCCGGGGATCACGTCCACTTCGGAGAACTGCATGGTGCCGAACTTGTCGTACAGGCGGCGCTCCGGCGCGACGATGCCGATGGATTTGCCGTCCTTGAAGATTTCCAGCCGCGCGGCGATGAATTCATGGTCAACGCGGCGGCCCTCGCCCAGTTCGAGCAAGGTGGCGGTATAGCTGCCCACGGTGCTGCTTTCGCCCTTGGCGAGGATCATTTCGCGGTCAGTGGTGTACGGGCCGGAAAAGGAGATGCCGATGGCAACCAGCGCCATGCCGATGTGCGCGCCCAACGCCCCGAGGGTGACAGGCTGCGAGCGGTTGGCCTTGTCTGCCAGCAGCATGACGGCCCCAAGCACGATAGCCACAGCGGCGG
The DNA here is from genome assembly GCF_053570625.1 of Desulfovibrio faecalis. NCBI lineage: Bacteria > Pseudomonadati > Thermodesulfobacteriota > Desulfovibrionia > Desulfovibrionales > Desulfovibrionaceae > Desulfovibrio > Desulfovibrio faecalis. The sequence goes on along the minus strand of NZ_JBRBQR010000001.1, from coordinate 565,858 downwards.
AAGCGCCCAGCAGTGCCGTGGGCTGATGGTAGCCCAGCGCCCAGATAAGCCCGGCGCTGACCACAAATGCGCCGATCACGGCAAAAAAGCCCTTCTTGTTGCGCAGGCCCCCGCCCCAGCCAAGCCAGGGACAGGCAGCCATCATCACCACCAGCAGCGCGCCCAGGGGCAGGCACACGCGGTTGTAGAAGCGGGCGTCAAGGCCGCGCGGCGCGGCGGACCACAACTTGCTGATAACAGGCCACATGGTGGCAACCAGAATAATCACGGCAAGCGCCAGCAGCACCCAGGCCACAAGGGTCAGAAAGCCCTCGCGGCTTTCAAGCCCGGCAAGGGGTTTGCCGGTTTTGGGCGTGGCAAAGGGAATCCACAGGGCAATGACAAGGCCGCCCAGCACAAAGATGGTCAGGGGCGTCCCCACGCTGCCGTCGCCAAAGGCGTGCACGGAGTCAATAACGCCGCTGCGCACAAGGTAGGTGGCAAAAAAGGCCGAAACCGTGGTGAGCACCATCATGGCAACGTTGACGCGCCCAAGCTTGCCCCGGCGGTCTTCAACAATCAGGGTATGCAGCGAAGCCGTGGCGATAAGCCAGGGCACCAGAGAGGCGTTTTCCACAGGGTCCCATGCCCAGTAGCCGCCCCAGCCAAGCTCCATGTAGGCCCACCATGCGCCAAGCACGATGCCCGCCGTAAGGAACAGCCACGCCAGAATGATGAAGGGCCGCGAAAGGCGGAACCACGAACCCTCGCTGCTGCTCTGCCCCGAAAGACACTGGGCCAGCGCCAGACAGGCAGGCACGGCAAAGCCGCCGTAACCAAGGAACAGCAGCGGCGGATGAAAGATCATGCCGGGATTCTGGAGCAGGGGGTTCAGGCCGTTGCCGTCTGCCGGAACAGGCGATTGCAGAACAAAGGGATTGCTCCAGCTGGTGAGGATAAGGGCAAAAAAGCCCATGATGACGTAAAAAAAGCTCCAGTACCACAGACGCGTTGGGCGGCTGAGGTTTCTGTAGGCCCGCGTGAGCGCAAAGGCGCTGCCGCTCAGGCCCACTGCCAGCGCCCAGAAGAGCATGGAGCCGGGCTGCCCTGCCCAGAAGGCGGTGAGGCGGTAAAATACGGGCAGCACGCGGTCAGTATAGCTGGCAACGTAGGCCACGCTGAAGTCGTTCCAGAACAGGGCGTGCAGCAGCAGTGCCGAGGCCAGCAAGAGCGCGCCGCTGATAACGAGGTGGGCTTTTTCCACCACGGCGAGGGAGTCTTCCCGGTTTTGCCACAATTGCAGAAGGGCCAGACCACAGCCGCCAAGTGCGGCCAGCAGGGCCACCAGTTGAAGGGCAAAGGCAAAAACGTACATAAGACTCCTTTATCCCGCTTAGGGGGCGGCCCGCCGCAGGGCGGGGCGTTGCTATCGTTTGGGCATCGGGTGCCCGATTACGGCTCTGCGCACTGAACTGAAACTCGGCCATCTTTGCAGGGAAAGCCCGCGCCCGTGGCCCGCATGGCCCGCAACTATGGACAGAGCGAAAGGCCAGTAAGGCCAATCGCACTCGCCAAACGGCAATGCCGCTGAGCAGGCTCAGCTATTGCGGTTCTCTTTCTGGTATTTGGAGGGGCATTTGGTCATGAGCGTCTTGGCCTGAAAGCGGCCTTCCGGCCCCATGCCGCCTTCAACAATAACTTCCGCGCCAGCCTTGAAGGTATCCGGCACCGCGCCGGAGTAGCTTATCTGGATGGTCTGGCTGGCGTTGTCCTTGTCTTCAAGGCGAAAATCCACACCGGGCGCGCCCCGGTGCTTCTCAATGCCGTCTTCGGCCACAGTACCAAAAAGCCGCGCCGCCACGAGTTTTTCGGGCGTTGCGGCCTTGGCTTCCGACACGTTCAGAAAATACACGCTGTTTTCAGAAAAGCCGGAATATGCAAGATAGCCCACCCCGCCCAAAAAGAGCAGCAGCGCGGCTATGTAGATGCCAGTGTTTTTTTTGCGGGCCATGCGTTTCTCCTGAAACATTGGGTCATGTTTGGTGCTGCCCGAAAGGGGCCATGACCTTCGGCCCGTTGCGCCGCAGGGGCGCGCAGACCGAACCTGCCGGGCTGGGGCTTTTGCCCTGGGCCGCCCGGCCCTGATTGCTCAAAACCTTACGCTATTTTACACCTGCTGACAAGATAGGAATTATTTTTAATAGAAGTATAACGCAGTATGGGGCGTGGGTTCTGTGATTGCGGTCACACTTGCCGCAAGCTTTGTGTGCGGGCGCACAGGACTGCATCAGCAGGCAAGCACGAGCGGCACCCGCGCAAGCGCACGCATAAGCACACTGGCAAGGCAGAATGCGGCCTGCGTCTTATCATACTACTGCAATAAGATTTCTGCCGCAAGGGATAATACAATTATTCCACGCCGCCCAATGAGCATCGGCTGGCGCGCAAACTGCCGCATCCCCAGTTTGCAAGCCGGACAGACAGACGCAGCGCAGGGCAAGGCAGCAGATCAGCCCTGCCGGTTCACGCTCAGTTCGCGCCGCCGTTGACGCGCAAGCGCGCGCAGATCATCCACATTATCGCTTTCGTCCACAATTTCGCTGCCGAGGATTTCTTCCAGCACGTCTTCCAGCGACACCACGCCAGCAAGCCCACCGTATTCATCCAGCACCACAAAAAGATGCACGCGGGCCTTGAGCAGATCGTGCAACAGCACGTCGAGCGTCTGGTTTTCAAGGATAAAGTGCGCCGGCCTCATGATCTTGCTGAGGGTAACATCCTTGCGGCCCTCGTTGATGCAGCGGCCCAGGGTGCGGCGCTCCACAATGCCCACGATGTCTTCGTTATTGTCGCCGTACACGGGTATGCGGCTGAAATGCCAGGTGCGCTGATCTGTGTAGGCCTGCTCCACGGTGAGGTCGTCCGGCAGTTCAAAAACCACCGTGCGGGGGGTCATGATCTCGCGCACGCGCTTTTGGTCCAGCGCCAGCACATTGCGGATAAAGGCTTCTTCATAGGGCTTGATGCGCCCGGCCTGACGCGAAAGGCTGGTGACGGCGCGGATGTCGTCCTCAGAAATGACCGGGCCAGCAGGCGGCGGGGACACAAGGCGGGTTATCATGCTCGTAACCCACAGCAGGGGCGACATGAGCTTGACCATGATGGCAAGCGGGCGGGCGAGTATTACGCCGAGCGGCTCCGCCTTGGTCACGCCCAGATTCTTGGGCAGGATTTCGCCCATTGTCAGAATCAGCACCGTAAAGCCCACGGCAAAAATCGACATGTATTCCGGCCCGTACACAGCCAGAAAGGCCGCGCCCGCTACCGTGGCCCCGGCGGTGTTGGCAATGGTGTTGAGCGTAAGGATGGCGGCAATGGGTTTATCCACCTGGGTGCGCAGGGCGTACAGCAGCTCGCCGGACTTGCTGCCGGACTTGCGCAGCCGCTCGATGGTTGACCACGAAAGGGAGTACAGCACCGTCTCAAGCAGCGAACAGGTAAAGGAAACGGCAACAGCAATGACAACGGCCAGAACAAGGGTGAGCATGGCGAAACATCCGAAGGATTTGATGCGGCGGGTCGCCCTGCAAAACGCAAGGCGGCGCTGACAGCCGAAGTTTAGCCCCGCGCGGCCCTGTTTGCAATCGCCGGGGCGTTGAGCGAGGGGCGGATGGTGGATGGACAGCTATGGAGGGAGCGATAAATTCAAACCGAAGGCAGGAACTACAGGGCAGCGCTGGATATTAATAGGGAAGGCTAAAATTTGAGCTGAGGCAAATTGCGGAGGCAAAAGAGCCAACACTAACAAATAACACTATAAAATGAGCACGCCACGACCCACATTTAATATGTTTATACTATGATTAACGTAAAAAGAGTTAAATTCGACAAGATAAATGGCCACATGCGTATTTACCAGAAATAGAATTAAGCGTACTATATATTTCAGCAGATTAAAGCTGCAAATTCTGCGCGGAAGAAAGCTACAATAGGGATGCGGAAGGCACAAACGATGCTGCCCACGCAAAACAAAAATAATTTCGTCATGCACAAAAGGCGCAAAACAGCGCCTAATGCGGATTTAAGGCAAGGACAAACGGATATGAACGCGGCAGACCAAAAGAATTTTACAAATTTTCTTGACAGTCAGAGGCCAAGCGCTTACATATCTGTTCTCGCAGCGAGAAACGCTGCACGTGTCGCGGGGTGGAGCAGCTCGGTAGCTCGTCGGGCTCATAACCCGAAGGCCGTAGGTTCAAATCCTGCCCCCGCAACCAGATAATACAAGCCCTTACGTTGAACAAACGTAAGGGCTTTTTCTGTTTCCCAACACCATTCCCAACACCAAACACGAAACGCCCTCTTTGTGCTTACCCACACTGCCCACAACGATTGATTTTTTGAATATATGAATCAATCATACTATTCCAAGTCGACATTGCTGAATAGCCTTTGTATGTAGAAAAATCTCCCGCATCAACTATATCTATGATAATGTACGGATTTGATTGGGTCAGTCCCATTCCGTAGATAAATATTGATCCTAAATTTTTATCATCTGGGTTTATTTCAATATTTACCCCTTGCCCGCAATTATATAATGTTTTACGCAAACAATATGCAGCTTTTTCTAACGGCATATCAATTCGCCCCTCCCTCACAAGTCTGTTCTGATTCCTGACGTCATTCACACTAAGATTTTGCATCGGAGCGCATGACAGGAGGAGCACAAAAGCAAAAACGGCAGCCAGCCTTCGGAAGCCTTTACTAAAGAGAAGCGCCAGCATTATTCGACTTCTCCTTTTCTTTAAACTGTTGCACCTCTTCCGGCGTTGCCAAACGTATATACTTCAAATCAGGGCGTACCTTATCAAAAATTGGCTTAGTCACTTCGGCAAGCTGTGGCCTTCCCGCCCAGAACCCCATGCCAATACCCCCTTCAATGAAGTACACCTGCCCAGGCTGCACATCCAATGTGACAGAGGATCTCGCCTCAGTCTCAGCGGAATAAGTATGTTTGCCGGGAGTTGTCTGAAAGGCGAAATATGATCCTGCTTTAAGGAGGCCAATTGTCCTAGTGTCTTCCGTGATAAAATAGCTCATGCCACCGCCAGTAAAAGCCCACTCACGAAAAAAATAGATAGCAGCCATATTTTCATTTGTTTGTAGCTGTGGAGGAGCCTTTTCTTCCACATAATCACCGCGCAAAGGCATCTTGGCGCACCCAACAAGCAAAAAGAAAATAACAACACTTATCAATGAAAGGCACTTTCTCATCACTCCTCCATCTTTGAGTTAGATATACCTCTAAACCTAAGCTATGACAAAAATTATACAGCATGCATTCAACCGTTAAAAATTAACTTAACCATATCAAACAAGCCTATGAAATAAATCTAACATATCACAGTTCAACTAACTCTTAGAAATTTCAACTTTAACAACCAGCTTACCAGATGCAGAAACACTCTTCACACTACCAATAATATCGCAACCAATCTCTTTCATATTAAACCAGTTAGCTTCACTTCTTATGTTTGCATCTAAATATTGTTTGAAAGCCGCAGCACTTTTTTTATCCAACCTGCCCAATATTGTTTCATCGCTGTAAGAGAAATAGCTTTTTGGCGTCACATACACATCATCTGAACACCTGCAATCCTTTTGATTAAATACAAAAAAAACTAGAACTTCCTCTCCAACATTTAAATATGGAACAATATTTTCCTTTTCATCTTTTGATATACCCACCACATTTGACTCCAATACATAGTTGTGAGCATTACAGGCACAATTTTTTTTGGTGGTAATGATTTCTACAATAACAAATTTTTTTTGAGATTCCCCTATCTTAACCTTTGCTTTAGCCATATAATGCCCTGACATAATTCCTTCTACGTCTGCAACCTTTTCCATTGGGACATATCCGATCATGCCTGAGGCGCAGTATACTCCGATGGCATTTTTGTCATACTTATTGTTGCATTCAATTTTTAGCTCAACTCGCTCAGCATTAATCATATTTTCGACAATATTATAGCGCTTTACTCCATCATCGTTTTCATATGCAGTCCCTCTTACACAAAAAGAAACTAACTCTCCAGAATGAAAAGCTGCATTCCACGCCTCCCAATCCACTTCCCAATGCGTATTATCCATCACTGATCATCCCCTATATGCTCATTTTTAATAATTCGTGTTGACGAGCCTAAAGACGCAATTTTAGTTATAAGGCGAATGACTGCTTATACCAGCACAGAAATGCTTTAATCCTTTTAAAAGACTCATATTACGACAAATTTAGCCTATACACCTTTCTTATCAAGCCTTGTAAAGCTATCATTTTTTGAACTGTACAAATATACTCCAATTGTAGACGTAAATTTAACTATTATATCATCTGCACCACTACTTTCATCAATTTTCGCTTCTAGGATTAATGCACCAACAACACCTTCGCTAAAAAATTTTTCCACTAATTTTTTTGTTTCACTTTCAACTAAGCCGTCAACCTTACCACTAACAGCCTTTAACTTTTTATAGAGCTGCGGAGACGCGCTTATATTGAACGGTATATAGTATCCTTTCGCGATACATTTTTTGTAATAGTTTGTTTCTTTACTAGATAAAACTTCGCTAGGAACCCATCCTGAAATATGCATAAGCCATGACGGGTCTATAATTGATATATATGACCACGTTCCATTCGTATTTTTTTCAAATACGATACACGATTCATCAATTTGTGCATAATGAACAGTGTTTAATGATTCCGATGCTTTTTGATTTACAACGTAATCACCAGAATCAGGCGATAACGAAATTTTTTGAGCCTTTAAAACACCCCTGACCTTGTTTGCAACAGGGAATGCTGCTGTATCTGGAGTCATTACAACAGATTTTTTAACTTCCTTATTTACGCTTAAAAACATTTCTAGCGGTACAAATCTTGATAATGCCTCAAGAAGCGACTTTCTTTTATATTCAGGAGCCGCATTCATTAATACTGTAACATTTTCAAGAAACAATTTTTTAGAATTCTCATTGAAAAGATCCACATCAAACTTACTATTAGAGGATTCAAAATTTTTATAGAAACAATACTCCACCGCTTCAAGCTCTTTAGCGCGGTCCACCTCTCGCGCATAAATATCTGTTGAATATGTTTCGTATTGAGACTTTGTCTTATTTACAATTCCATTATTTGGTCTATAGCAAAAAGCGTTAGTAGTTTCTTTAAGCCCATAACGGCTAATGCGTCTATTTCGACCATCAATTTCAACAGAATCGATACTAAAACCATTCATAAATTTTTGTATTTTTACTATCTTGTTGGGAAGCCGACTAATGTCATATACAACAAAAAATACATTATCTTCATCAATAGCAAAAATAGGAATTGAGGATTTACTTGATGTCTCTGTTTCTACGATTTGCTTGTAAATACCTAATTTTTGATCACTACCGATGCGAACCTCCTCTTGCGAGGAACACCCAAAGACTAACCAAGAAGAAGCAAAACACAAAAAAAACAAGAGAGATCTTCTGATCCATTTTTTTTCAGCAGGATAACAAATCACGACAGCCCCCCAGTCTTGATCGCAAACGTCCACTACTTCACTCTATCCAAGTGCCAGCCTCTTCTTACTAGGCTACATCCAAGTAAAAAGGTTGGATGTATGCCCTTCAAAAGCCACCTTCCTGAGATCATGAAACGCCGGGGCATGAGCTACGAAGAACTTCAGTACCGCTCTGGCACTGCTCCCGACACAATTGCTCGCGCTCGTGACAGCCGCATTGAAACTTGCCAGCTTAAAACTCTTGGCAAACTTGCAGATGCGCTAGACGTATCAATACACGAGTTATTTGACTACTCTTCCGAGAAGAACCAACCCCATCCGAATATTACTGCTTAGAAAGCTACATAGATTGCCGAGTACGGTCAATCCGGCAAGGCCAATTTTTCAGATGCTTATCTATTTACTATAAACAAATACAGAATTTTTTTGGGCAATTACCATCTTAAATTCACTTAAAAAAAAAGGCTGTCAGAACAATTGCGGACTATATTTCGTTATTTGGCGAAATATAGTAAATACAACTCACACCTTTTTTTTAGCTCGGTGTCGGTACTACGAGGAAGCTTCGCCCACAAATTCAGTACCCCCTACCGAATATCAAACACAGAAAGAGAACTCTCTTTACGATTCACCCGGCGGGGCGGACGCGGATACCCCTAAAGGGGTATATCCGCATCCGTCCGCCCCTAGATCTGGCAAAAACAAAAAAGGGCGGAAAATCCGCCCGTTATCCGCCTCACCCACTAGCTCTTTCTAATCTTCTTCTGTGATTGAGGAGACTAAGGTGAACATTCCGTTGTCTTCTCGTACCAGCTTGTGATCTATAAGAGCCTTTTTTGCGCTACGGAAATTCCGTTTTGCAGTTTCATCTTTTATTTCTTCGCCTTGATCCTTCAATCTCGCACAAAACGCGGTTTGCCAGTCTGTATTTGACACCTGCTTCTTTGAGGCAATTATTATAGAAAGAACATCTTGTGCAATTAGCTCATTTTTACTTGGCTTCCATATCATTTCGCTCTTGCTGCTTTGCACAACCACACACGAGGTGTTACCTTCAAAATCAACTTCAACCTGCTGCAATCTGAAACTTTCTTCTTTTCCGTCTTCACCTTCCTTTAGTTTGAGCACCTTCCAACCGCGTTCATTCCCCTTCCGATTTACGATGATTGCGGCATCCAGTGCTGCTCTTAACGAAGAATGCCCCCGAATATCATCGCCTTTACCCTTGCCTGTGTGTGCAACCAAGAGCACCAGACCATCAATCTCTTGCTGTAATATTTTGCAATTCTGAATCACCTGCCCCATATCTTTGCCCGAATTTTCATCCATGCCGGGGGAAGTTTGAGCCAAAGTATCTATTACTACTAGAGCACCCTTCGGAATTTTCAGAGCCAAATCTTTAACGTCATCACTGCTGCGAAAAATATCAAGCGGGTCTCGCACCAGATGAAAAGAAGCCTCATCAAAATTCACTTCCTTTTCGCCCTGCAAGGCTTTTATTCGATTCTGAAGGGTTCCTTCCGCAACAACGTACACCACGCTTGTTTTCTTTGTTTTCCTGCCAAACCAATCTTCTCCGCGTGAGATCGCAGCCACCATATCAAGGACTACAAAGGTTTTGCCAGCACCCGAATAGCCGATAACAGCAGCAATGCCTTTTTGTGGCAAAGTCTTATCAACTAGGAACTCAGGCGTAGGCAGAGCAAGATATTCAGCCACAGAAAGCAATTTATAACGGTCAGGATTTGGAATGTATTCGACTTTTTCTTCGGCATGCTTTTTCAGCGATGGCTGATATACACTCTTTGTGTTATTAATTGCTTTGCAAATTGTTCTTTTTGCATAGTCATCTCGCTCGTATTTTTTTCGATACAGCGAACTTTCCCTGAATACGGTATCCATTGTTGGAGCGTCTCTATTAAACCAAAAGGCCAGATGCCCCATTAAGGCCAAATCTGCTTCGCTGCTTGAGCTATACTCTGAAATATCCCCTTCCATTAGTGCTTTGATCTTTTCGCCACTCGATGATGCCAGTGCTTTTTCAAGGATCGCTTCTCTATCCTGCTCTGAAAACGCCGGGGGTTGCGTAAGGTCAATCTCGTTATAATCGCCACTTGAGGAGTAGCCAGAATTACGACTACTGCCTAGAGATGACGAAGACGGCACACCACCTTGTATATATTTGCTGTGGAACGAAGCAATTTGTTCCTGCCTATCTGGAATGCTCGTGATGGCACAGTGAATATTATTCATGAATAAATCTCCCAGTAAGCGCGAAAAAACGCTCTTTTTCATATATTTCAAAATTGCCTTTCCGACACGCGGGATTGGGCAATGAACCTTTGCATATAATATGAATGCCATTTCCCGAATAGCTTATTTCTGTTGGCGCGTTGAAATGGTCAATAACCTCTTGCGCCTCAGCAGAAAGCTGCCCTTCCACTATGCAATCATCCACATCAACGATTACAAACGGATCATCAGCGGTAAGAACAAAACCTAAGCCTGAAACAACCCACGCCTCATCATTAATCAAAGCCTTGCGTTGATAACGTTTGCGCAGCGTTTCTAAAGCTACGTCAAAAACTGCAAGGTGCTTGTAGTCTTTTGGCTTCGTTGAAATAGGGCGGCGCATATCTGCGCTTATGAGCCGTTTGGCGGACTTCTTGCCTTCCTTCGATACTAGTGCCCATAGACCCCACTGCTTAAGCACTTTAAGCTCATTTGGAATATTCACTAATGTAGAAAGCAAGCTTTTATCACTAGCAATATCACATTGACACATTCCTTCAATATGATTATTATTAAATTGGATATTAGCCATAGTATTCACCTCGTTGTAACCCCTGTGTTCGCATCACAGGGGTTACTGCTTTTTTGTTATTGTTATTGGATACTGGCTACTCTTGGCTTTACAGCACTCTCTTCAATATACTGCTGCAAGTCAGACAACCGATACCGCACTTTTCTGCCCATTTTGAGAAATTGCGGGGTCTCCCTTAACCACCGCCGCCGCTGAAGGGTTTTTACACTGAACCCCAAAATATCTGCCGCATCACGCTCATTCAACAAAGTAAACTCTGGACTTCTTTCAATCATAAAAAACAGACCTTCCTGTGCTGTTAATGGTTGTTGCAAATAAAAAGACTGTCTCCTCACGAGAAGACAGTCATACAAAATAGAATTTAATTCAGGGGTTTTAACGCACTGCGTTTTTACCTTCATCTATAGGGCATAAATATTTGACAAAATACATTCTTGCTCCAGCAATCTCCTGACTCATATACATGAGCTTCAGACTATTTAGGTTCTTCGTCGTTTGATGTGGAATTGACCGACCTCAATCAGTTTGGATAGCCCTCCTTTAGGAGGACTGCCATGCAAGCTGAAGAAATCTTTGCCTTGGGCCTCGGCCTCACGCCGCCCTGGAAAGTTATGAGCCAACGTCTTGATACCGACCATACGCCAACCAAGCTCCACCTGGAGATCGGTGCCGACCGCGGAGCGCTGTATCCGTGTCCCGAGTGCGGAGCCGCGTGCAAGGCTCACGACTTCAAGGAATTCACGTGGCGGCATCTCAACTTCTTCCAGCATCACTGTTACCTCACAGCCCGACTGCCGAGGATCAATTGCCCGGAACATGGAATCCGACGCGTCGAAGCCCCATGGGCCAGGGAAGGCAGCCGGTTTACCCTGCTTTTTGAGCAGGTTGTCATGAGCCTCGTTCGAGAGATGCCGGTCAATGCCGTAGCGCGTCATGTCGAGGTCACGGATACCCGCCTGTGGCGCATCGTCCATCACTATGTGGCCAAAGCCATCAATGCGCTGAACTTGAAAGACATCAAGGCCATCGGTCTGGATGAGACCGCGTCCAAGCGTGGGCACAATTACATCACCGTCTTCATTGACCTGGATCGTTCCGACAGGCCCGTGATCTTCGCGACTCCAGGTAAGGGCAAGGAATGCCTGACTCAGTTCTGCGCGTTCATTGAAGCCCATGAAGGCTGTCCTGAAAACATCGTCGAGGTAGTTTGCGACATGTCGCCTGCGTTCCTCTCCGCCGTCGAACAGAAGTTCAAGTCTGCCTCGGTGACAGTCGACTGGTTTCATGTCGTCCAACTCTTCACCAAGGCCGTCGATGACGTCAGAAAGCTTGAGGCCAGGCAGTCAAAGCTGCCGGACCACACCCGTTGGGCCGTACTCAAGGGCGCCGAGACAATACGCACGCAGAATCAGGAGAGTGCTCTCCTGGAACTCGTCGAGCAGGGCTTCGCTACCGCCAAGGCCTACCGTGTCAAAGAACTTCTGCGCTGGGTTCGACGGGCCGAATCGAAGCAGGCCGCCAAGTGGCGCATAACCCATTTTCTCAAGCATGCCGCCGAGTACGCGGCCGACTGCCCGCTATTGGAACCCGTGCGCGGAGCATTGGCCAGCTTTGAGAGGCATTTGCCGCGAATCCTTCATCGTTGGCATTCCTTGCACACCAATGCGAGGCTCGAAGGCTTCAATGGCCTGTTCCAGGCGGCAAGGGCCAGGGCCCGAGGATACCGGAACGTGGAGAACTTCATCACCATGGTCTACCTGATTGCGGCCCCGATTCAGGTCGTAGTGGCTTCATGAATTCCACATCAAACGACGAAGAACCACTATTTAATGAATCCCCAACCTCTTCTTTCCGAGGCAACGAAAGCTTTCCGATAGGGGCATCAGCCCATCCATCCATGAGCCAATCCACAAGCCACCCAATTTCACGACTTACATCCTTGTACAAAGCAGATTGGCGGTAGGAAGGATTCTTACTTACCACATCAAAGTTTATGCATTTTCCAATGTAGCAATCAACTTCAGTTAACCTTTTTTCCTTAAAAAGACTTTTCGCTCTTTTATAAATAGTTCTAATTATAGCGTCTGTACAACTTCTTTCCAAGATTGTCCTTTCGCCAACTTTCGGCTTGCCTATTTTTTCGTTGAAAAGCCTTCTTGCAATTTCTGGATGAATAGGAATATTCATTTCAATCAAGTGATGTATATGCTGTTTTATTTTTGCATCTGATTCTTTATTGCCGCGCTTAGCTCCATACTGAGCAGCCATTTCATTTAGCAGATCAATTTGTTTGGTAAATCCTTCTAATGATTCAGGGTCATCACCCAATCCCTTCATGCCCCTATTTCCGCCTTTTCCCATATTGAACCAGTCGTTTAGCAGCAACAGCGGCTTCAAATTTAACTCATTCATGATGTTCTCCATGCCCAAAATCACCTAGCATACCGTCTACTAGACTAGCGGCCTTCATAAGCGTTTCATCTCGCAAATGAGCATAACGCTGCGTCATTTGGGGGCTTGAGTGCGTCAACAATTTCTGAATTGTGTACAAATCCACTTCTCCAGTGGAGGCCAAACGGCTTGCGTAATTATGGCGAAGCCCATGCAAAGGGCGAAAGTCTTCAGGCAACGCCGCCACCCGCTTAACCCTACGGGCAATGCGCCGATAGTCCGTCCGCTGCTTCCCATCTCTCCCAGGGAAGACATACGGGCTATTCTGCTTATGAATTGATTCCAACACAGAACGGGCGGCGGTGGTCATGGGAATATGCTCTGTTTTGCCCTTCTTCGCAGCTTCTCCGCGCAAGGTGATTATACTGCGCACGAAGTCGCAATCTTCCCATCTCAGCGCAAGCAAGGCCCCTTTCCGCATCCCTGTGACGAGGGCAAGCCGTATCAGTGACGCAGCGTCCTGATCTTCTTCGGCATCAAGAGCCTGAACCAAGCGAGAAAGTTCTTCATCTGACAACATTTCTGTTTTTTGATTGTCCACACGCGGTTTTTTTATAATCAAGATAGAGGGGTCTGGAGATTTGCAATACCCACGCTGAACCCCAAAGTTGATTATCGCAGAGAGCAAGGCAAGAGCGTTTCGTATCGTGGCGGGCTTTTTTCCTGACTTGGCTGCTTCGAGCCGGATTTGGTCAATGTCATTGGTAGAAATGTCGGCAACCATCCTATGCGCCAACACTGAGAGATAGTGGTTAAACCGAGAGATGTCAGTTGCCCTACTTTTGTGCTCTGGATGTGCTATTTGATAGGCATCCCATATGCGTTGAAGCGTCCACCTCTCCTTACCAGCAGCCTTGGCTTGGGCCTCCTCTTTCCGCCGCTCAGTGTTTGGCAATTCCTTGCCCCGCATCCGATCAGCTCGAATCATAGAGGCTTTTGCTTCGGTCATCCCCGATGACGATTTACCCACAGGTTCTTCAATTAATTTGGCCCCGCGCCCACCTTGCCTATACATAATATAGTATGTGCGCTCTTTGGCCTTTTCATCAAAACGATAATAAACGCCAGCGTACTTTGCGGACTTTTCGCGCTTTGCTTTCTGCATGACACCCCTCACTTACTGCGGGAAAAAAGAAGCTTTTTTCCCAACACCATTCCCAACACATATATTAGAAATAGGGAGTGTTTAAGGGTATGTCAACGGGTATTACCCCAATAAATATCCTTTAAAATCAACATAAAAAGAAATTATGAGAAGTAGTGAGAAAAAATGATACTCGGACTCATAACCCGAAGGTCGTAGGTTCAAATCCTGCCCCCGCAACCAGATAATTCAAGCCCTTACGGAGACGAGCCGTAAGGGCTTTTTTGTTATGCCTCTCGCTTTGTATACGTATTCCCATTCAACAACATCGAGGCAAATACGATGAAAAAGACAGCTGATGTATTTGGCATGTCAAGAAAGATACTCAACGATTCCTACGTTGATAGAAGCCAGCTCGACGAAAAATTCAATCAATATTTATCACGAGACGTTCATATAGTAATACGAGGTGCATCCAAAGCAGGAAAATCTTGGTTGAGATTAAAGAATATCAACAACCCAGTTATTGTACAGTGCCGCGCAGGATCAAGCAAAGACGAACTATACAGTGACATTTTGTCTCAACTTGAAGAAACTCGTCCAGAGGCTATAAAACAAGAACGGTCATTTTCAGCATCTGCGAATCTTGATGTTAAAAGTAACATACCTCTAATAGATGGAAAAGCTGGAGGGAAGGTTGACTACAAATCTGATACTGCAACAACTTATTCTTATACTCAAGTTACAAATAGCATTCAACACATCGCAAATATAATAAAAAAACACAATAGAAGAATAATTATTGAGGATTTTCACTACCTTCATCCAAAAGTTAGAAAAGAACTAGCCTTTGACCTCAAGGCCTTTTGGGAACTTGATATATTTATTATTATTGTTGGCGTTTGGACACAAAGCAATATGCTTATATTTCTCAACCCAGACCTTTCTGGGAGAGTTGAAGAAATACCAGTAACATGGGATGTTAATGAACTGCGACAAGTTGCCATAAAGGGAGGGCACGCCTTAAATATACATTTTGATGATCATTTTATAAATGAGTTAGCAAATTTTTGCTATGGAAGCGTAGGACTTTTCCAAGTCTTAATATTAAAATGCCTAGATATTTTTAATATATTTGAAGAACAGAAAGAAATTGCACATATCCGCGACACGGAAAAGCTACAAGATGTATGCATTGACTATGCAGAAGCATTGCGACCACTTTATGAGCAAGTTACAAAAAATCTCGCAGAAGGTATCCGAAAACGACCTGACAGCACTGGAATATATGCCCATGCATTGAAAGCAATCTTTTCATTCCCGGACGATGATCTTATCAATGGCATCTCACGCGACAAAATATTTCACGTTATTTCCAAGACTGAGCCAAGGATACAATCTGGGAATTTACACGTTGTTTTATGCAAATTCGAGGACATTCAAGAAGAACGAAACAAAGCAATAAATGACGAATCAATGACACAAAGTCCCATTAAAGATACAAGTAGACTTGTAATATCATACAATGAAACTAGCAAAGAGGTATCTGTAGTTGATAGACAGATATTATTTTATAGAAAATTTGGCACGCTTGATTGGCCTTGGGATACAATAATTAATGAATGCAAAGAAAACATTATTATTTCATAAAAATTAACAATGAAACTTTACCCATCTCCCAGCCCCACAAGCAGGGTCTCACCGTCTGGCGCGAGTTTGAACACGCCAAACTTTGCACCTGTATACTGCTGGGCGGTTCCTTCCTGAAAGTAAAAGGCCGGGGCAGCGGTGAGAACTTCGTAGCCGCGCAGCCTGTAGGCCAGCAGAAATTCATCGGCTTGCAGGGGGCTGCCATCGTCCAGCCGCACAAATGATGCCGCGTGCGGCACCGGGTCATTGGTAATGCGCAGCACGGCAAAGCCTTCCGCGTTCCTGCTTTCATCATGTGTATTGCGGCTGTTTGCGCTCGCTGTGGGGGAACTGGCACTGCCATCCGTGCCTCCGCCGTTTTCCGCACTCATTTGAGCAGCCTTTTGGGCCGCGCCCTGTGCTGCGCTCTGCCTTCGCAGTGCATTGCGAATATCGTTGTTCACCACATAGCGCAGGGCCATGTAGTCGCCCATGAGCGGCGCGCGCGGGTCAACCGGGGCAAGGGGCAGCAGAATTGTTTTGCCCTCCGCCAGCACGGTTTCCATGCGATATACGGAAAGGGCGTATCCGCCCAAAAACAAAACCAGCACCGCAAGAATATAGAGCTTACGCATGGGCTGCCTCACGAACCGCTGCTTTTGCCTGCCATAGCCGCAGAATCAGGGCCAGCGCCAGCAGGCCAAGGCCTGTTGCCATCAGATAGATGGATTTTTGCGAAAACGGCACAGCCAGACTGTAGTAATAAAAAACCATGTAGACGAAGAGATACGCCAGCACAAAGCCCTGCATCACCACGCTGCCCATCCGCCTTGCCAGCGTAAGCCCCAAAAGAGCCAGCCCCGCCCCCGGCAGATACCACGACAACGCAAACACAAGGGGCATGCCCGCCATTGTGAGCAGCCGGGCGGGCCTGCCCGCGCCTTTGCCTAGCCAGAATGTCAGCGCGGCCACAGCCAGAGCCGGGGCAAGGCCCCAATATCCCGAAGTCAGACCGGGCAAGCCCATATCGCTGGCGAGGCTGTACGCCGGAGCAAGGGTGAACATCTCAAAAATCAGCGCAGAAGCGTAAAATCCGTAAAACCACCCTTCCGTCACGTTGCCACGCGCCGTGCCGCGCCACATGTGTTCACGCAGGCAATAGCAGGCCAGCCCCGCGCAAACCAGCGCCCACCACAGCGAAAGCAGCTCCACCGCGCCGCCTATTTCGGAGGCGGCAAAACCATTGCGCGCATACCCGTAAGAGAACGCAATCCCCAGCGCCACGCAGTTGCCAATCACCACAGCCATAATTCCCGAGTAACCAGCATTGCGCATGAAAATACTGAGAACAGTAAACACCCCCGCCAGCGCAAAGCAGGCCAAGCCTTCGGGGTTGATGCTCATGCACAGGGCAATGCCAACCCCGGCAGTGCCCGCAAGGGTCAAGGCAAAGCCAAAGTGCCGGGCAAACAACTGCTGCCTTGCCAGCAGCACCCGCCCCATAAGCAGCACCGGCACAGATGCCGCAAAAACGGTCAGTTCCTCATTGGAGTTGATCCCAAGACTCTCAAAAAGCAAAAATCCAAAAAAGGCGATGAAGAAAACCGCCGCCACCCATCCGCCAAAGGCCAGCATGCCCCTGACATACCAGGGGGAGGGTTGCGCCCCCAGCCTGCCCAATGCGTCAGGCAAGGGCTGATTGAGCGGCACAAAATCGCCCGCCTGCAAGTGCGCCCACAGCGTTTGCCAGTTATTCCCGGCAGCGGCGCGGGCAAGGATTGAAGGGGAAATAGCCACTGCTTCGGCCTCATGCCGGGGGGCCGTTATCATGCTGCGTTGCAGGTGCAGCAGTATCTTTGCCAGCCCCGCAGTCACGCCCGTGACAAGCAAACCCCACAGCAAAAAGGTTGCCATGCTTCCGGCGCTGAAAAACAGCTCCGCTTCCGCCAGAGCGGAAAGCAACACCGCCGCGCCCGCTGCCAGAAGGGTCGCAAGCATGAAGAGGTCGAGTTGCCGGGTGCGGTACCACCACCACGAAAGAGCCGCCACTCCCACGGCAAAACCTACAACAAAATTGGGCGAAAGCCAGAGCATCTGCCCATCCCTGAAATACAGGTCAAAAATAGTGGCAATCAGAAAAAACGTGGTGCGGGAAACCATGTCAAAAAAGAGCAGTCTGGGCATCCAGCGCGAGCAGAGCCACGCCTGCGCATGGGCCTTGTTTTTACTTTGGCTTTCATTCTGGCCTTTGCTCTGGCCTGGGGCATTATCTGGGCCATCATCCAGATTCTGTTGCAGTCTGGTTGCCGCCCTGCGGGCCATCCACTCCCAGCACGCAATGACGCAGGCAATGGCAACAAGCCACTCCGGCACCATAAAAAACTGCCCCAAGGCATCAAGAGGCGATGAAAGGCTACGCCCAAGCCAGAGCGCCGCAAAAATATTGGCCGAAATCCACGCGGCAAACCACAGCCCGGCCTGCCTGCCCGCCAGCGCAAGCAGCACCAGCAGCGCCGTCCATACCCGAAACAGCTCCCACAGCTCGGCCCCTGTCTGGTAAGTCTGCCCGAACACCGCCAGCATCGGCCCCATTGCAATGCCACAGGCCAGCAGCAAAACCTGCCCCAGCCGCGTATCCGGCCCCAGCAGCACAGCCCCAAGGCCGCTCCCGGCCACAAGCGCACCCGTGAGCGCCATGCGCGTAAAGGGCGTCATGGCTCCCCAGTTCCAGGCAATGAAGCAGATCACGCCCGCCAGAAAAAACAGCGCCCCGCCCAGCAAAAGCATCTGCCGCCAATAGGCAAGCCAGGCCTTGCCGTCCGGCCTGAAACCGCAAAATTCCACGGCCCGCTGCCATGCTACAGTGCTGATTACCCCGGCATCGCACAGGGTGTTGAGCGCGGCCTTGGTCAACGGCGGCAGCACTCCGCCACCGGGGGCGAGGTCTGGCGCAATGTCTGGCGTATGGCTGGGCGTTGCAGAAGGATCAGAATTTTCAAATTCACTCATGGGCGGCTTCCTAACAGTGCGCAGGGGCTTGAAAAGCAATGACGGTTATCAGCGTAATGCCAGCATAACAAAACACCCTCTGACGGAGAACAGGAATATATCTCTGTAATTATAGCGAGATATACAACGCTGCCGC
This sequence comes from Desulfovibrio faecalis, assembly GCF_053570625.1. Taxonomy (NCBI): domain Bacteria; kingdom Pseudomonadati; phylum Thermodesulfobacteriota; class Desulfovibrionia; order Desulfovibrionales; family Desulfovibrionaceae; genus Desulfovibrio; species Desulfovibrio faecalis. Next base: position 547,166 of record NZ_JBRBQR010000001.1, on the reverse strand, counting down.
TAGATCAAGCAACACCCGGACAATGCGCCCATTGACAGAAGCCTGTGCGATTCCCCCTACAAAATTTACACATGCGCGGCATCTCCCTGTTCAAAACAGCCTTTCCAATGTCTGCTCATCATATCAAGCAGTTTCGCGGCAACGCCCTTGCGCCCAGCAGGCAGGTGTTACTTTTTTGTGCCGTTATACTGGCGAGGGCCTGTTCTCCCTATTGTTTTTCCCTGCGCGTCCGTTTAGAACCAAGCATCGCATCAGTCATTCCATTATATAACTGCGAGGGAACGGCAATGCTGAAAAATATCTCTGTTGCCAGAAAGTTCACCATTCTTATAGCTTCTGTATTTTTGGGGATGACTGCCCTTTTTGTCATTTCAACATACACGATATCAAAAACATCAATTGGTTCCGCAACATATCAATCCATAGAGAGCAGCAAGGATTTGCTTGCCGATATTTTGCCGCCACCGCTCTATGTGATTGAAACATATCTTGATGCATTGCAAACTATTAGCTCCACAGATGCCGCCAGCCTTGAAAAAATTTACGGCTCAATTGCCCAGCATAAAAAAGCATTCCAGCGGCAATATGAACTCTGGCATTCCGGCGCTATTGACCCAAAAATCAAGGAAATTCTCAATCAGGAACTGTATCCCACCGGAAAAGCCATCTTTGAAATATTTGAAACCAGGCTCAAGCCTGCGCTCCAGAGCGGCAACAAGGCGGAAGCTGAAAGCATTTGCCTGAGCCAGCTTGCGTCTGCCTATCAAAAGCACCGGGCCGTGGTGGACAAGCTTGCAGTCCTGCTGGATGACTATTCCAAAAAAGTTTCGGACGAAGGCCGCAGCGTTGTTGAAACCGGGCGCATTTTCTTTACCGCCATGTTTATTTGCGGTCTGGCGCTCATCACGGTGATCTCGCTGGCTATCGCCATGGGTATTATCAAGCCGCTCAGGGAGTGCATCTGTTTTGCAAAAAACATCAGCGACGGCGCGCTTGATTCAGAAATGACCATGCAGAGAAAGGACGACTTTGGCACGCTGGCAACAAGCCTCAGCACCATGCTTGTGGAGCTGAAACGCAAAATTTCTTTTGCGGAAGAAAAAAGCCAGCTTGCCGAGCAGGAGGTCGCCAAGGCCACCCGCGCCGCAGAAGAAGCGCACGAGGCCAGACAAAAAGTCGAAGAGAACCGCAACAAACTTGTGGATACAATCCACAGACTTGAGAGTGTGGCTGGCGTTGTGACTGCAGCCTCCGAGCAGCTTTCTGCGCGCGTTGAGCAGTCCAGCCGGGGCGCGGACGAGCAGTCAGGCCGGGTGCGGGAAACCGCCACAGCCATGGAAGAAATGAACGCCACCGTGCTTGAAGTGGCCAGAAACTCCCAGCGGGCTGCCAGCGCCTCTACCGAGACGCGCGGGCAGGCCCAGGACGGAGCCGCCATTGTGGGCAAAGCGGTCAAAGGCATTGAAGACGTGCGCGCCCACTCCCTTGCCATTCGCGAAGATATGGCGGTGCTGGGCAAACAGGCGGACGGCATCGGGCAGGTCATGAACATCATTGCAGACATAGCCGATCAGACCAACCTGCTTGCACTCAATGCCGCCATTGAGGCTGCGCGCGCAGGTGATGCGGGTCGCGGCTTTGCCGTGGTGGCCGACGAGGTGCGCAAACTGGCGGAAAAAACCATGACGGCAACCCAGGATGTGGGCCGCGCGGTAAACGAAATTCAGGCTGGTACACGCAAAAATATTTCCAGCGTGGAAACCGTGGTCAAGGCCATTGAAAACGCCGCCGCCCTTTCCGCCCACTCTGGCGACTCGCTGAAAAATATCCTCGGCTTTGTGGATCAGGTCAATGATCAGGTACAGTCCATTGCCACGGCCAGCGAGCAGCAGTCCGCAACCAGCGAGGAGATCAACCGTTCCGTTGAGCAGATTGCCACCATCTCCGCAGAAACCGCGCAGGCAATGGAACAGGCCTCCACAGCGGTATCTGACCTCAAGCAACAGACCCAGATATTGCATCAACTCATAAAGGACATGAAGGCGCAATCCTATCAAGCAAAATAATCTGTACAATAAAATCTTCCATGTAATGACAAATACTTCACAGACGCCGTAATGTTTGCGTACAGCAATTACATACTAATTTAATAATTTTATTTTATTTAATACAAATTCTGATATAGAAGAACATTCATGCCAAAACTGAAGTAAAGGGGTATTTCCATGTCATTAGATGCAGAAGATTTGAAGCAACTCCAGCATGCAAAAATTCTTTTAGAAAATCCTGGCATCGCCGCAAAATTAACAGATTTTATTGGCACACCAATTGAATTCGCCTTCGACAGCCTACCGAAGGATTGGAATTCCAAGATATCTGACATCGTTCAAACATCGCTAACAAAAGCTGCTGATGCAGCACTTTTTACTATGAAGGATTGTGCAGATGAAGAATCCTCCAACTGGTGGCATAAACTTGCAGCGGCTACTTCTGGTGGAGTTGGAGGTTTTTTTGGTTTAGCAGGAGTTGCAGTCGAATTACCCATTTCCACGACTATCATGCTGCGTTCTATTGCAGATATTGCGAGAAGTGAAGGAGAAAATCTAAAATCAAATGACACGAAAAAAGCTTGCATTGAAGTTTTTGCGTTAGGTGGAAAATCCAAATCCGATGACGCGTCAGAATCTGGATACTTTGCCGTTCGGACTCTGTTAGCTAGATCAGTAACAGAGGCTTCCGAGTTTCTTTTGGAAAAAACAATCGCAGAAGAAGGCGCTCCAGCACTTGTAAGGCTCATTGCAACTGTTTCCACACGATTTGGCATCCAAGTCTCTGAAAAAGTCGCCGCGCAGGCAGTACCCGTTATAGGTGCTGCGGGAGGGGCCGCAATCAATTTGATGTTCATTGACCACTTTCAAGATATGGGCCGTGGACATTTTATTGTTAGAAGACTCGAACGGAAGTATGGAGCAGAGTGCATCAAGGCCACCTATGAATCGCTACACGACTATTGTCCCAAAAATTCGCAAGGATAACCCTGCAGCTTACCCAATGACTAGGCTCGGCAGCAGGCCCATATAACCCTGCTGCCGAGCTGCCCACGTCAGAGTCATCGGGCAACTGGACGCCTATCAGGCATAACGGTATAGCTTGCCCATGATACCCCGCGCTCGCTTTATCATGCTGAATCTGTACCACATCCTGATTGACGGCCTTTTCGATTCCGTTCCCGTTGTGCTGGCATTCATGGCGCTGGCCCTTGGCAGCGGAGAAACAGACGTGGGGCTTGTGGTGTCCCTAGGTGCTGCCCTGAGTACTGCCGTGGGCCTTGGCACGGGCCTGTTCTCGCGGCGATTCGGCTTTTACGGCTCTGTGACCCTGCTTATAGGTCTTGCCGGGTTTGGCTATCTGGGCGCGGCTTTTGCGGGCAGCATGATCACCGCCGGGGCGTGCTTTGTGCTGGCAATGGCGGGCTTTGCCGCCTTTCATAACATTTCTTTTTCCTACATCACGGCCAATACTGAAAGACAAAGCCTTGGCCGGGTCATGAGCGACTTTACCGCCATTGGCGATGTGGGGCGTATCCCGCTGGTGTCTTTTGCCGCCTTTGCGGCGGCCTACTCTGTGGGAACCATGCCGGGCTGGCGGGCAGTGTGCCTGGCCTATGGCGTGCTGGCCCTGTGCGCAGCCCTGTGGCTCTTTTACACCGCCGTAAAAAAATCCCCAGCGGCAGGCGGCAGCACGCAACAGGGCGATTCCGCTTCCGATCCTGTGTCCGGCGCTGAGGCCAATCCTCCCGTGCGCCCGAGGCGCAATCCTTTTGCCGGGTTCAGCATACTGAAAAACCGGGATGTCTTTCTGGCCATGCTTGCCAGCATGCTCAATGCCTTCAGCAATGACCGAATCTTCACCTTTCTGCCATTGCTGCTGGTGGCAAAAGGCATAGACGCCAAAACCATCGGCTCGTTCGCTCTTGGCTTCACCCTTGGTTCCTTTGTGGGAAAGATGGCCTGCGGACGCCTGATAGATATTTTCGGCACCCGAAAAATCTTTGTTATCGCAGGCATTATCCTTGCCCTGCTGCTTTGCGTCCTGCTCCAGTCAAACAATCTCATACTGACGGTGATTATATCCCTGGCCATCGGCATTGTTACCAAGGGGACAGTGCCCGTCATACAGACCATCATCACGGAGCCGGTACGCGGCGCAACCGTCTACGATGCCATTTTTTCGCTCAATTCCTTCGGACGCGGCATAATCAACATGCTGACGCCCGTACTCTTTGGCGGCATTGCCTCCCTCTGGAGCATGGAGGCCGTCTATCTGCTCATGGCTGCGGTCGCCGCGCTGGGCATTGTGCCTGTTCTGCTTATGAGCTGGAGCCGCACCGCCGAGTAAGCAACCGCTGCCGCCTGCACGTCCTGATAAAGCGAAAGCGCCCATGAAATCATGGGCGCTTTATTTTCGCGGTGCTTCAGGGGCTGACCGTGCGCAGCCTAGAACTGATACACAAAGGTCACGGCGGTGTTCCAGGCATCGGCGCTACGGTCGCTCTTGCCGTTCATCTTGCTGTTGCCCCACACAGAGGCGCTCTTGTCAAGGAAGAGCGCGTCATAGTTGGTTTCCACATAGATGGTGAAGTTGTCGTACATCTTGTACTTGGTGCTCAGGCCAAATTCCACAAGGGTGTCGTTGCGGGTCAGATACAAGCCCTCGCGCCCGGGAACAGTGCCGTCGTTGGGGGCCATCCAGCTTCCGGTGGCGTTTCTGATTTTTTTCAGGAGCGCCGGGTCGTTGGTGCCGCCCATATAATTGATGCGGAAGGTGTGGCTGAGGTTGTCGATAAAGCTCATATTCTTAAGCCGCGCGCCAATGCCCCAGGTGCCGGTCATGGATTTGCCCACAATGCTGTCGCGGCCCACAATGGGGTCGCCGTGGAAGGCGAATTCCGAAAAATCGTTGGGGTTGTTGGGGTGGATGTTGGGCATGCGCTCGGAGCCGTTGCCCGGATTGTCATCGTCGCCTGAAGTATACCAGCCGTAGAGGCCAGGGGTACTCCAGTCCAGCTTGTATTCGAGCAGCAGGGAGGCCAGCCAGCCAGCACGGTTCATGGCGGCATCGTCATACTGCACGGAGCCGTAAACAACATCCCACGACACGCGGAAAGGATCGAACAATGTCACCTGACCGGGCAGGCCCACCCACATGGCATTGCCGTATTCGCTGAGCTTGCGTTTGTGAAAGCCGCCATACAGGGGCAGCAGGCCAGCCTTGGGGCCACCGGCAGAGGCTACGCTCGCGTAGCTGGTGATCTGCTCATTTTTGACGTTGTTGTAGTTGATGGCCGGGCCAATGCCCATATACATGCCCCAGGGCGTGAGGCTTACGCCGTCAAACGTCAGGGGCAGGGTCAGGCCTACGGCATCCATGTTGTCCATGTAGCCGGGGTTGCGGTTGGTTGCGTCAGTGGTGTTGTCGTTGAAGAGGCGCGCCCAGAAGGCCGTGACGCCCACGTTTTCGTTAACGGCGTAGGAGGCGGTGATGCCCGCCGCGTCATCGGCCAGCACCTGGCTGTTGTTGATGTAGTCGGGCAACTGCATGGGCTGAATACCCATGCGCACCTTGAGGGCAGTCTGCGGCACAGTCCAGTCAAGAAAGGCATTCTTGACCTTGACCCAGTTGCCGTCCGCGCCCAGCGAACCGCCGCTGTTGCTGGCGCCCCAGTACTGCATCATGCCCCGGTTGTAGCCACCCAGTTCAAAATGCACGGTGCCGGAAAGATTCTCTGAAGCCTTGGCGTCCAGTTGCAGGCGAACCTGCTGGGCGGCTTCAAATTCGTCTTCACCTGTGCTGTAGCCCGTTTTGTTCCCGCCCTCGGTAAAATTGCCGTGCTGGCCGTAGCTGAAATTATAAGCCCAGCGGCCCTTGGCCGAAAAATCAATGGCGCTTGCTCCCCCGGGCACTGCGCACAACATCCCGGCCACCAAAAGTAACACTGCAATTTTTTTCATCCCCGGCTCCATCTTCGTTTCCTGGTTCAGTAAGTCAATGACCAAATCAACAGCATTCCAAAATCTGCACACATAGGGGGGTCGCCATTCCTAACTCCGCAGGTGATATTTTTCCACACTATTTTTTACCAGGCCGTGGAACGTGTGGGCTTGGCGTGCTAGGCCCGTAGGGTTTCTGGGGATATTTTGCAAAATATTGCTATCTGCGGCAGCACCTCAAAACCTGGTGGAAACACCCATTTTCTGCGCACTTGCCGCCATTTGCGGCCCCACAACGCACCTGATATGGTAGCTCATGGCGGGCAAGCCCACGCCTGCCGCAACTGTGCCGCACACTCACAGGCGGAGCCCAGCCACGGGCCGCCGCCACAATCCGGTCTGCCCGCCAGCATGACCGCCCCCATCGGTTTGCCATGCTGCACGCCATCAGAAATTCCAGCCTGTTCGTCAAGCTTGTGGTCATGGTCAGCCTTGCGCTCTGCCCGCCCATGTTGCTCGGGCACATGGCTGGCTCCTATTTTATCAGCAAGTACGGATATGAGGATGCGGAAAACACCGTCTCGAGCGTGGCGCAGCTTGCGGCGGAATCGCCGCTGGTGGTGGAGGCCATGCGCACCCGCCAGCCCGAGGCGTACAGGCAGATGACCGCCTTTCTTGAAACGCTCACCCGCGCCTCGGACGTGAAATTTATCGTGCTGATAGATATGCAGGGTATCCGTCTTTTTCACCCCGACTCAGCAAAAATCGGTCAGCACTTCGTGGGCGGCGATGAAGGCAAGGCCCTTGAAGGGCAGTCCTACCTTTCGTCGGCGCGAGGCACATTCGGATTTTCGCTACGGGCGTTCCGGCCCATTTTTGACGCGCAGGGCAATCAGCTGGGCGCGGCTTCCGCAGGAATTTTGTCCAGTGATATCGAAGCGGGCGTGGCGCGCCTGACCGGACCTCTGGGCTGGCTGCTGGCCCTCTCGCTGGTTATTGGCATCGTGCTGGCAGTGCTGCTTTCGCGCACCATAAAAAAAATTCTTTTCGGGCTGGAACCGCACCAGATCGCGCGGCTGCTTGAAGAACGCAACGCCATACTGCGCACCACCCGCGAGGGCATTATAGCCGTTAACAGGGACGGCACCCTGGTACTTGTTAACGAAATGGCCGAAAAAATCCTGCGTTCGGCGGGCGTCTTCGGCCCGTTGGAGGGCCAGCCCGTGCAGAGTGCCATCCCCGGCACCCGTCTTGATGCCGTGGTCAGGGAGGGCAGGCCGGAATATGACCAAGAGCAGAATATCAACCGCTGCGTGGTGCTGACCAACCGTGTGCCAATCTTGGTGCAGGGGGAAATAATCGGCGCGGTGGCGACCTTTCGCGACATGACGGACGTGCGCGCCCAGGCCGAACGCCTCACTGGCCTCAGCAATTATGTTGAGGCGCTGCGCTCGCGCTCGCACGAATACCTCAACAAGCTGCACGTCATTTCCGGTCTGTTGCGCAATGGCCGCCACGTAGAGCTTGATGCCTACCTCGAGCAGATTATCGGCAGCAAAAAACTGGAAACCTCCGCCATTGCCGCCTTGGTCAAGGATCCCATTGTTGCGGGCTTTCTGGAGAGCAAGTACAGCCGCGCTCATGAAATGGGCGTAACACTTGTGATTGAGGGGCGCGGCGTGATCCCCCAGCTTTCGCCCAAGGGTTCGCACGCCTTGGTCACGGTGGTGGGCAACCTCATTGACAATGCCTTTGAAGCCACCATCTACGCTGTAGAAAAAAGGATCACCCTGAATATCGAAAATATCCCGACCCAGGCGGGCGGGTCTGACGAACTTGTTATCAGCGTGTCCGACACCGGACGCGGCATTTCCGATGAACACCTGGAAAAAATCTTCACCAAGGGCTTTTCCACCAAGGGGTCAAACAGGGGCATCGGGCTTTACATGCTGCTGCTTACGCTGGAAGAAATGGACGGTTCTGTGGAAATCGACGCAAAACCGGGGCACGGCACGGTCTTTACCGTGCGTGTTCCTGTGGCTGCGCTGGCGCAAGGAGAACAGGAATGATCCGCGTGCTCATCGTTGAAGACGACCCCATGGTGGCAGATCTGGCGGCAATGTATCTTGAGGGAATAGAGGGCTTTTGCCTTGAAGGCAGGGCCAGCTCCGGCGAGGCCGCGCTGGAACTGCTGCGCGCCGGAGAGATTGATCTGGTGCTGCTCGACATGTTCATGCCCGGCATGACCGGTATGGAACTGCTGCGCATCATCAAGACCAGTTTTTTCAATACAGACGTCATCATGATAACCGCCGCGCAGAACAGCGACGACATTCTCAATGCCCTGCGCATGGGCGTTGCAGATTATATCGTCAAACCCTTCACGGTCGAGAGGTTTCGCACCGCCCTTGAGCAACTGCGTGAAAAGCGCCAGCTGCTCACATCGCCCGAGGTGCCCATCACACAAGAAATCCTGGACAAGCGCATCTTTATTAAAAAATCTGGCCAGCCTCCGGCAGATACTCCAAAGGGCATAGACGCCACCACCCTGCAAAACATCATACAGGTGCTGCAAGGCTGTTCCGGCCCGTTCAGCCTCAAGGATATTGAGCCGCTGACGGGCATTTCGCGCATATCGCTGAAAAAATATTTCGACTACCTTGCGGCGGCAGACCGCCTGGGCAGTGAAAAAGACTACGGCGGTCACGGCAGGCCCGTGACCAGATATCACTGGAAAGGCTGAAGTGCAGACGTACCGGCGGTTGGCCTAACCCAGCGCCCGCCATGCGATAAACAGTCCTATGGTCATGCAAAGCCCGCTGACCATGCGCTTGAGCAGGCTCACTGGCACACGGTGGGCAATGTGCGCCCCCACGGCTATGCCCACAAGCTCGCAGGCCGTGACCCACCAAACCATGGAATAGGAAATGAAGCCGTTGCTCATGTTGCTTGCAGAGCCGGAAACCGAGATAACCATCTGCAAAACCTGGCTTGTGGCAATGCACTGCAAGGGCGCATAGCTGAACAGCAGCATGACCGGCACGGAAATAATGCCCCCGCCAGCCCCCGTCATGCCGCACAAAAATCCCGTAAAAATGCCAATGCCAAAGAGCAGCGCCGTATTGCCCCTTGGGCTGAGCCGCTGTGCCATACCCGTGCCCTTGCGCACAGGAAGCATGGAATACAGGCTGGAAAAAATTATCAGACAGGCCAGCAGAAAGTTGAGCCCGCGCGCCGGAACATACGCCCCCACATACGCCCCCGCATAACCCGACAAAAAACTGCCCGCCACCACTGGCAGGGTCACCCGCCAGTCAATGGTGCCGTAGCGCTGATAGCTCGCCGTTGCCACAATGCCCGCAAACAGAAAGCTGAACAGTGCCGTTGCCATGGCCTCATGCGTGCCAAGCCCGCCGAAAAACATGATGGCTGGGATCAGCAGCACGCCGCCCACCCCTGTTGCGCCAATAAGCGCGCCCACCAGAAATGACGAAACCGCAAGCGCCGCAAGCATAAAGGCTCCCATAACAGACGCCGGACAATAGCGCGAAGCCTGTCCGGCCAATATCAGTCTGGCCCAATAACAGCCCGACCCGGCGTGACGCAGCACACGCCCAGGCCGGACTGTGAACGGGGGCGGGCTGGCATTAGCCCGGCCCCCGGCAGGAGGAGAGGGTTTCTCCAAATGGGGTCTGGCAGCACGCCAGGCGGTCAGCCCTCCACGTGCCAACCAGCCTGCACGGCAGAACTGCCGCAGCGGCGGCCAGACTCCAAAGTTATCAGGGGGATCAGGGTGTTACGCCCGATCCATCCCCAGCACACGGCGGGCATTTTCATACATGACCTTGCGCCGGGTTTCTTCAGTGAGGTCAAAGTGGGTATAGGCATCAAGGGCGTCAGCAAGTTCCACAAAGGGATGGGCGCTGGCAAAAAGCACCTTGTCGGGAATGAGATCGTTCATGGCGCGCACATACACGTCAACCATGGGCGCGCGCTCGTATTCCGAAATATCCATGTACACATTGGCGTTGCGCAGGCAGGTGTAGATGGCCTCGTTTACAAAGGGGTATCCGCCGTGGCTCATGATGAGCGTCAGCTCGGGAAAGTCTCTGGCAACCTTGTCCACATCGCGGGGGTCTGCGTATTCCAGAATGGCCCCCGGCACCTGCGGCGGCGGAGCCATGGTGATGAATACGGGGATATTCAGTTCGCAACACTTTGAGTACAGGGGGTAAAACCTGGCTTCAGAGGCAGGGATATGGGCAAGATAAGGGTCAATGGCAATGCCCTTCATGCCGTATTCGGCCACAACCTGCTCAATCTCGCGCACCGCCGCCATTTTCTTGTGCGGGTCAATGCCCCAGAAGCCCACAAACTTGTTGGGATAGGCCCGGCAGAATTCAAGCACGCTGCCGTTATTGGCCGGGAAACCGTAGGTCGTTTCGCAGTCGCGGCCTGTGATGACGCCAAGGTCTACGCCAAGCCGGTCAAGATCGGCCACAATATCCTCAAGCGGCTGGGGCTTGCGCTTGTCAAAGCCAATGGCCTTGCAGGCAGCCTTGAACATGGAGCTGTTCTTGATGCCGTTGATGATCTCCGGCGTATTGGGACGAAAACGAAAATCAATGGTATTCATTGTGCAGTTCTCCTGAACTGGCTACAGAGTTCAACAACCCAAGTGCGTTATTTGCCGCCTACAAGGCAAAGGGGCACTTCGGGAATATAGGTGCAGATGAGCAGCACGATCACCATGAGGCCAATCATGGGCAGGGCCATACCTGCTATCTTTTCCAGTTTGGCCTTGGCAACGCCGCTTGCCACAAACAGATTGACGCCCACTGGCGGCGTGATGAAGCCAATGGCAAGGTTTACGACGATGATGACGCCGAAATGCAGGGGCGACACGCCCACACCCGTGACAACGGGCAGCAGTATGGGCGTAAGGATGACAATGGCGGCCAGAGCCTCCATGAAGGTGCCCACAATAAGCAGAAGGATATTGATGAGCAGCAGGATGACGATCTTGCTGTTTGTGAAGCCCAGGATGGCGCGGGCAATGGTGCCGGGCACATCCTCAATGGTCATGATGTTGCCGAAAAGCGTGGCCATCGCCATAAGCACAATGATAATGGCCGAGGTTTCGCACGATTCAACGCATGAAGCGAAGAATGTCTTGATATCCATTTCGCGGTAGAGAAAAAGCCCCACGATCATTCCGTAAAAAGCGGCGATGGCTGCGGCCTCGGTGGGCGTCATGACGCCGCCGTAAATGCCTCCAAGCACGATTACAGGCACCATGAGCGCCCACTTGGCTTCCCACGAGGCCTTGCCCAGGGTATGCAGGTTGCGCACCTTGTTTTCGCCGCGCCAGCCCTGCTTGCGTGAATAGAAGTAGCAGTAGCCCATGAGTACAAAGCCGGTCATGATACCCGGCACGATGCCGCTCATAAACAGATCGCCGATGGAAACCTGGGCGGATACGCCGTAGACCACAAAGGGGTTGCTTGGCGGAATCATCACGCCCACGCAGCCAGCAGCAGCCACCAGGGCGGCAGAAAAATACTTGTCGTACCCGCGTTCGATCATGGCAGGGATGGTCAGTGCGCCAATGGCCGCCACCGTGGCCGGGCCGGAACCGCTGATGGCCCCAAAGAACATGCAGGTCACAATGGCCGTAAGGCCCATGCCGCCATACAGACCGCCCACTATCTCGTCCGCAAGGCTGAGCAGACGCCGCGAAAGGCCGCCAGCGCCCATGAACACGCCCGCAGCGATAAAGAATGGGATGGCCATGATGGGGAAACTGTCGATGGACGTAAACGACACCTGGGCCATGTACTCAATAGGCAGGGTGTCTGCGCTTATGATAGTGGCAAGGGTGGAAAGCCCCAGCGAAATGGCAATGGGCACGCCAATGGCGCACAAAACCACAAAGTATCCAAAAAGCGCCGTCAGAGGCTCAATATAATCAAGGTTCTTCCGGGTTTTCCGTGGGTAACCCCTGTCAGGAACTGGCCGGGTAGAGGTTTAGACCGCCACAGAAGAAGTAGATGGCTGTCTTGAAATGCTCCCGGTTCCTATAACCGCAAGCCTTCCTCTTGATGGCCATGATCTTGCTGTTGAGGCCCTCGGCCACGCCGTTGGTGATCCTGTGGCGGCAGAAGGTCAGGATGTTCTCAAGATGTCTCTGAATCAGTCCGCCCACTTTGCGCATTGGGGCAAGATCTGACCTGTTCACCCAGACCAGCCATCGCTTCACAAAACGTCTGGCCCATCCCGTGCTCAGGTACTTCCAGACGTCGTTCAGGCTTTCCTTCATGGCCCAGGCCTTGGCCACCTTGAGGTTCGCTGTCTTCAAGGCCTCCAGGGCTGGCCGGTGTTTGTCCGGCAGATTCTCCTCCCGGTATAGCCAGAGGAATTTCGTGCCCTTGAGTCGATGGTCATCCTGACTTGTGAGTTCGCGGTGCTCTTGCTTGCGTACCCGGTCCACAGCCTCGCCTACGTGTTTCATGACGTGGAACCGATCGTGAACGATTTTCCCCGCCGCGTCCGGCACATGTTTGAGCGTAGCTTTAAAATAGGGCTCCCACATGTCCATGGCCACGGCCTTGATCCGCTCCAACTGCGCCTTGGTGAACTGAAGGTAGTACCCCTCAAGGCTTTCGGCCTTACGCTCGTCGGCCACATACTCCACCGTGCTGCCGATCAGATCACAAACCACGGTCACATAGTCGTGCCCCTTGCGGAATGCCTTCTCGTCAACGCCAAGATACCGCGAGGGATTCGATTGCTTGCGCTCCCGGCCCCGGCGCACCGCCCTTTCCATGACACCCCATGCTTCGTCCCAGGTGATGCGCAGGATGCGCCGCGCTCCTGTTACGGTGGCGCACTCGGTCAGCACGTCGATGATCAATCGCTCCATCAATATGGTGAAACGTGCCTTGGACTCGGCCCAAGGCACGTTGACCTGAAGGACGCCATGCTCGGGGCAGTCCACTCGGGGAATCCGAGCATGCAGGAACGTCTTGAACTGGCACGTGTCCAGATGGCGCCAGACACGAGGCTCGGCATGGTCGCGGCAAGCCAGCTCTCGACCACAAGTAGGGCAAAACCAGCGAACACCAGGACCATGCTCCACGCGGATGTCTACCCGACCTTCCGCCGTGTCCAGTTCAACAGCCTCAACAAACCAGGGCTCGGTCAGCCCGAGAATCCGAAAATATAGGTCCGTATCCTTCATTGGTGCCCTCCGGGAAGGACATTAGCAGATCAGCTACCCACGGAAAACCCGGAAGAGCCGGAATATTAAGGAGAGGGGGAATTAGTTTTTTGCCTTGCCGCTTGTGGTCGGCTAAATTACTGGTCAGAGGCTTCCGATTTTTCTTTTTGTTCCTTTTCTTGTCCATTCCTCGTAGCTCCAGGTGGCTTTAAATAATCAATATACGATTTTATTATATAGTGATACATTTTTTGCATAGATGCAATGACTTCAATATCGGTAGCTAGTGAGCAGCAAGGGTGTCAAGATGGACTATCAGAGGAGCAAAGAAAATGTGTTATTGAAAAGGCACATATCTTGTTAAATAATTTGGCTCTACCTCAAAGACGGGGGCATGGCGTCTCCAAGAAAAAATGGGCATACCAATTAAAGTTGGTATGCCCATCAGGGCAGCTTTTATTTTCCGACCAAAGAAAAGAAGAGAAGGCCCTGTGGAAGGATTGTTAATTGGCTTGCGGGATTTTGCAATCGAAAAAGTGGTCAGCCACGTTCCCCCGGTGTTTGAGGCCAGATGGACGGGCAAGAATACGTGCCCGCACTGCGGATGTGAAAAGCTGCGTATCAAGGACTCATTCTGGCGGACGATCCGTAATATTTCCATTCATGGAAGGGCGTCACGCCTGTTAATTCGCTGCCATAAATACCGATGCGAAAGCTGCGGCAGATATTTTAATACCAGACTTGCAGGCATAAAAGTGTGGAGCAGAACAACAGAGCTGCTTAAGCGCAACATTTTTCAGGCCTACAACAAAGGTGTTTCCTGTAAAGACATCGCCAATGAGCACCGCATCGGCGTGGCCAGCGTGGAGCGCTACTACCACCAGATGATGCAGCACAAGAGCAGCCACTGGGCAAACCGCACATGCCCGCGCATTCTGGGCATTGATGAGCATAGATTTACGCGCAGACAGGGCTTTGCAACAACGTTTTGCGACTTGGCCCGCCGCAGGGTCTTTGATGTGGTTAAAGGTCGTAGCGCCGCTGATATGCGCGACTTTTTGCAATCGCTGCAAGGCCGCCATAAAGTTAAAATGGTCTGTATTGATATGAATTCTGCGTATCGGCGACTTGTGCGGGAATGGTTTCCCAATGCGCGCATTGTTGCGGACAGATTTCATGTTATCAGGCTGGTGAATCAACACTTTTCAGAGCTGTGCAAGGCAATTGATGAAAAACAACTTGCTTATGGGCGAGGCGGTATGATGCGTCTCTTGCTGACTCGCCGTGATCGATTAACAGACTCACAGAAAGAGCGATTACGAACATACTTTGCTGACAGGCCGGACATTGAATCGCTGTACGAATTTTTGCATGACACAGCTGATTTATTGCGTGTGCGGGCGCAAAGTGTCGATTCGTGCCGCAGGTATGCGGCTGAATTATTAGATAAAATTGAGCAACTTCGAAAAACTAGCTTCGCGCCGTTGCGTACCTTGGGCAAGACGTTGCATAATTGGCGGGAAGAAGTGGCCCGAATGTTCCGTTTTACCCGGAATAACGGCATCACAGAAGGCTTTCACCGAAAAATGAAGTTGATCCAGCGGCGTGCGTATGGCTTTCGTAACTTCGAAAACTACCGCCTGCGTGTGCGCGTTTTGTGCTGCTGAAATGGCTGGGGAATCGTTCAGAAACCTGTCGGAAAAACTGCCCGCTGAAGGGGCTTGCCCCCGTCTTTGGTGTAGAGCCCAAAAAGGTTGGAAATAGGGTTGGAAAAAAATTGAGTAAAGCAAAAGCCCTTACGATTTTTTATCGTAAGGGCTTAATTTTTATGGTGCGCCCGGCGAGATTCGAACTCACGACCTTTGGCTCCGGAGGCCAACGCTCTATCCAACTGAGCTACGAGCGCATAAGAACATTTCTGATATGCTTTGTGCTGGCGGCTGTCAAGGAGTGGGCCTGAGCCGATGGGCTAAGGACACACAGTCACCAGCCGCAGGCATGCCGCGCGCCGCCGGGTTTGCGCGCCGTAGCAATGTGCGCTAAAAATCAGGCTGAGGGGTAATAGCTCGGTGATATTTTATGCGGAGAATGCATGCGTGATATTCTTGTTGGGGTGAGCGGGGCCAGCGGCATGCCCCTGGCCCTGTGCCTCATGCGGCTGCTGGCGGCCATGCCCGATGTGCGCACCCACTGCGTGGTTTCCGATGGCGCGCGGGCCGTGCTGCGGGCGGAATGCGGCGCGGATGCCGATTTGCTCACGGCGCTGGCGCACACCGTATACGCTGCGGAAGACCTGGGCGCAGGCCCGGCCAGCGGTTCGTGGTGGAGGCGCGGCAGCGAACCTGCAGCCATGCTGCTTGTGCCGTGCTCCATGGGAACAGTCGGGGCCATCGCCAGCGGCGCCACGCGCAATCTTGTACACCGGGCTGCGGATGTGGCGCTGAAGGAGCGTTTGCCTCTGGTGATGGTCACGCGCGAAAGCCCGCTTTCTGCCATCCATCTGCGCAATCTGTTGACCTTACGCGAGGCTGGCGCGGTGATCATGCCGTTTTCTCCCTGTTTTTATCTGCGGCCTGCTGGCGTGGAGGAACTGCTGGAGCAGTTCTGTGGCCGTATCTTTGATCAGGTGGGGCTTGCACATAGTCTTGCCCGCTGGACAGGTCAGGCATAGCGCAAGCAAAAAGCGGCACCACGCCGCTCCTTCATTTGCCGTCTTTCGTCCCCTGTCGGTACGTATTTTTTGAGTTGGTAAAGTCTTACGCTGGAGGCAGCATGAGCGACATAACCTGGTTTGGACACTCGGCATTCAAAATCAGCGCGCCTGACGCGCAGGTGATTATTGATCCCTTTTTTGCTCCTTCTGCGGGAGTATCGTCCAGCGCGGTAGGTGATGTGGATATTGTGCTGGTAACCCACGACCACGGCGACCATGTGGGCGATGCCGTATCCCTGTGCCGCCGCACCGGCGCGCAGCTTGGGGCCATTGTGGGCACGGCGGGCAAACTGGCTGAGGCTGGTGTGTCCCAAGAGCAGATTCTCAACGGTATCGGCTTCAACATGGGCGGCACCCTGACCCACAAGGGCGTGAGCATGACCATGACGCAGGCCTACCATTCCAGCGATTCGGGCGCTCCGGCGGGCTATATTGTGCGGATGCCCGATGGGCTCACCGTATACCATGCGGGCGACACCTGTATTTTCAGCGGCATGGCGCTGTGGGGTCAGCTTTACAGCATAGACGTGGCCCTGCTGCCCGTAGGCGGCGTGTTTACCATGGATGCGCGTCAGGCAGCTCTGGCCTGCAAGTTGCTGCGCTGCAAGGCTGCCCTTCCCATGCATTGGGGAACGTTCCCTGTGCTGGCGCAGAGTGCGGCAGGGTTCAGGGCTGAGCTTGAAAGCCTGCATTTGTCCTGCCGCTGTGTGGAAATGGCCCCCGGCGAGACCGTAAGCTTCGGCTGATTTTTTTCGCGGTTGCACTGCCTTTTCCCGCAAGGATTACCCATGAGCGTTTCACTCAAATGCCAGTACGGGTTGCGCGCCCTGTTTGAGCTTGCCCGGCGCACGGGCAGCGGCCCAACGCGTATTCAGGAGATTGCCGAGGCGCAGGCCATTCCTCCGCGTTTTCTTGAAAATATCCTCAATCAGCTCAGGCGCGGCGGCTTTGTGGACAGCCGCCGAGGCAAGGCTGGCGGCTTTATGCTGGCCCGGTCTGCCAGCCAGATCACCACGCTTGAAGTTATCCGTTTTCTGGACGGCCCCGTGCATCCTTTTGATTGCGAGGGCGACAACCCTGTACGCAAGTGCTCCCTTGGGCCAGACTGCGTGTTCATGCCTTTGTGGCAGCGGGCGCGTCAGGCGTTGGAAAACGTATACGGCGGCACGACGCTTCAGGATCTTGTGGACGCTCAGGCGGCAGCTATCCCCGATTTCAGCATTTGATGCGGGTTTATCTGCGCCTCTTCCCTGCGGGCAGAAATATTTTTGCATCAGGTCTTGCCTTTCAGGAGTTCAATTATTATCACTTAATCAGTCGAGTTAATGTAGTTAATGCCGGGACAGAGGTGTCATGCCCGCCCGACACGGCTGAACCATATAATCTGGATTGCACACAGCATCGCCAAGGCGGGCAAGGAGAACGCATATGTCCAGAATTTATCAGAATAATCCCCTCTCCATCGGCAATACCCCTCTGGTGCGGCTTAACCGTGTAGTCGGCTCCAAGGCCATAGTGCTGGCCAAGATTGAAGGCCGAAACCCCTCCTATTCCGTCAAATGCCGCATTGGCGCGGCCATGATTGCCGATGCTGAGAGCCGTGGCCTGCTGCGCCCCGGCGTGGGCATTGTGGAACCCACCAGCGGTAATACGGGCATTGCCCTGGCCTATGTGGCCGCCGCCAAGGGCTATGAGCTTACGCTCACCATGCCCGAAACCATGAGTCTTGAGCGCCGACGCGTGGTGGCCATGCTGGGGGCCAAGCTGGTGCTCACGCCCGGTGCGGAGGGCATGCCCGGGGCTATCAGAAAGGCCGAAGAACTGGTCGCTGCCAACCCCGGTGCGTATTTTATGCCGCAGCAGTTCAAGAACCCGGCCAATCCGGCCATACACGAAGCCACCACCGGCCCGGAAATCTGGAATGACACAGATGGGCTGGTGGATGCCATTGTGGCGGGCGTGGGCACAGGCGGCACCATTACGGGTATTTCGCGCTATCTCAAGCACACGCGGGGCAAGAACATTGTTTCCGTGGCTGTGGAGCCTGAGGCAAGCCCGGTCATCAGTCAGCATCTGGCGGGCAAGCCTCTGCAACCGGGGCCACACAAGATTCAGGGCATTGGCGCTGGGTTTATCCCTGAAACGCTGGATGTCAGTTTGCTGGACCGGGTGGAGACTGTGGGTAACGATGAGGCCATTGAATTTGCCCGCAGGCTGGCGCGTGAAGAAGGCATTCTTGCCGGTATTTCTTCTGGTGCTGCGGCAGCGGCGGCCTCGCGGCTGGCGGACTTGCCTGAATTTGAAGGCAAGACCATTGTGGTCATTCTGCCTGATGCGGGCGAGCGGTATTTGTCGTCTGCCCTGTACGAGGGCATTGGCGAGTAGAAGAGGAAAGAAAGGCAGGAAGGCGGAAAAGGTCTTGGCGGTGGGTGTGAGCCTGTCAGGCTGATTTACGCAAACCCGACTTTTACGCCCTGAATGCGTCAGCTCCGGGATTTTGATGCTCACGTACTTGAGTACGCTGCGCTCAAAATCCCGGCGCTTCCTTTTCAGGCCGCAAAACGCGTATTTTGCAAATTCGCCCAACACCAGCCATCGCCTCCGCTACGCTCCGGCGAGTTTAAGGAAGGCGACTCCACGACCATCCCCTGATAGCGAACAGGTTTTTCTAACTCGTAATATATCCTCCGGATTATGGTTGAATGATAATTGGCATCCCGTAGATGAAGTGAAACTGTCAGGCATGTTAGTGTTGGAATTTGATTTTCTTCAAGTTTGTGATGCACAAATATCCTGAAGCGACTGAAAAGGTACAAGGTCGTCCCCTGAACCAGTAATAGTATCAATGGTAGTTGGCTGAAGCGGATTTACATTCAAAGCGAAAGCGTTCTCTGGCATTTACGGGTCGCGGAGGGAGATCACCTGAGCGAGCGGAGCGAGTGAGGGAAGCTCCCGCAGCATAAGACGCGTTGCCCTCGTAGCTTGACGGAAATTGAAAGCACTTCTTAGGGGGTGTTCCGGGGGGAGTGCAGAGGGGGCCAAGGAGGGGCGCAGCCCCTAACAGGCCCCCTTTGCCCCGCGCCGGGGAGGCGAAATCGCGCGCCGCGCAGGCGTCCCAAACTCCGCCGGAGGGCGGAAGAACAAGCCCGAAGGGCAGAAGAAACCAATCATCTCCGCCGGAAAGGCAAAATCCCGCCCCCTACAACTCATCCAACGCGCAAAGCGCAGGCGTCAACTCACCCAAGCTATTGATAAGCGCCATGTTCTCGCTGTAGTCCACAGGGCAGGCCACCAGCGACACGCCGGGTTCGTTCAGAGCTTTTTGCAAGGTGGGCAAAAGTTCGGCGGCGCTTTCAATGCGGTAACCCTTGGCGCCAAAGCTTTCGGCATAGGTCACAAAGTCGGGATTGCCAAAGTCCACGCAGTCGTGGGAGCCGGATTCCATGTCCATCTTCCACTTGATCAGCCCGTAGCTGTCATCCACCCAGATAAGTATCTTGAGCGGAATATTCTCGCGGACAGCGGTTTCCATTTCCTGCGAATTCATCAAAAAGCTGCCGTCGCCCATGACGGCCAGCACCTTGCGCTCGGGGCAGGCCAGATGCGCGCCGATGGCTCCCGGCAGGGAAAAGGCCATGGTGGATAGGCCGTTGGACACAATGCAGGTCAAGGGCGCGTAGGTGGGATAAAGGCGCGCCATCCACATTTTTATGGCCCCGGTGTCGGCCAGCACGATATCCTCATCACCCATTGCAGCGCGAATGTCGCTCACAATGCGCTGCGGCTTTAGGGGGAAGGCGTCGCTCTCACGGCCCTTGGCAAGTTCTGCCTCCACCAGTTCGCGGATTCGTGCCCCGCGTCCGGCGGAAAGCAGAGGTTCCGCCCCAAGTTCCTTGGCCAGAGAGGCCAGGGCAAGGCCTACATCGGCCATGATGGTGACTTCGGGGTTATAGTGGGCATCCACATCGGGCATGAATGTATTGATGTGGATGATGCGCTTGTTTGACTGGGGATTGATGCGCATGGGCGTGAATTCCTGCAATTCGTATCCGATAGAAAGGATCACGTCCGCCTGGTCGAAAGCGCAGTTTTCGTAGTCGTGCCGCATAAAGCCAATGACGCCCAGCGACTGGGGGCTGCGGTCGCTGATAACGCCCTTGCCCATGAACGTTGTCGCCACGGGGATTTTGTAGCGCTCGGCAAAGGCGGCCAGCACGGCGGCATTGCCTGTGCGGGCCACGCCGTGCCCGGCCATGATGACGGGCTTGCGGGCGCAACGCAGCAGGGATGCGGCTTCCGCCACCGCAGCGGGCGAGGGTATGGCCTTGGCGCAGGGAGCCGCCTTGAGGGGCACGGCTTCGGGCATTGGGGCCGCTTCCACATCTTCGGGAATGGCAAGGTAGGTCGCGCCGGGCCGTTCCTCCTGCGCTACCTGAAAGGCATTGCGCACCATTTCGGGCACTGCCTGGGGCGTCAGCACCGTATCCGCCCACTTGGTAACGGGCTTGAACATGCCCACAAGGTCAACAATCTGGTGCGATTCCTTGTAAATGCGCTTCAGCCCCACCTGGGCGGAAATAGCCACCAGAGGGCTTGAATTGGTCTGCGCGTCGGCAGCGCCCAGCAGCAGGTTGATGGCCCCCGGCCCAAGAGTGGCGGTGCATACGCCCGCCTTGCCTGTCAGGCGGCCATAAATGTCGGCCATCAGGGATGCGCCCTGCTCGTGCCGGGCAAGAATAAAGCGGATGTCGCCGGAGGCGGCCACAGCCCGCACAAATTTTATATTTTCTTCACCGGGGATGCCGAAGACGTACTTAACTCCCTCGGCCCTGAGGCATGAAACAAGGAACTGGGCTACGTTCTGCTGATCCATGGCTAACCTCGTTGGGGTGTTTGCCAAGGCTCATGCCTTGGGATGACTGGCCGGAAAGGGCTTGGCGTAATCCTGCCGTGCGCAGATTTTGCGGTCGGGCCTATTTTTGCGCCACGGCGCGTTCAAGCACATCGGCCCAGTGGTGCAGAATGAAAATGTGAGCCTCCTGAATGCGGGCCGTGACATCGTGGGGCACAATAACAGCCATGTCGGCCAGGGATTCCAGCTTGCCGCCGTCGCGCCCCAGCAGGGCGATGGTGGCAATGCCTTGAGCGCGCGCCTCGTTGACGGCTGCGATGATGTTGGCCGAATTGCCGGAGGTGGAAATGCCCACGAAAACATCGCCGGGGCGGGCAAGGGCCTCTACCTGGCGAGAAAAAACATCGTTGAAGCCGTAGTCGTTGCCGATGGCCGTGAGGTTTGACGTGTCCGTGGTCAGGGCGATGCAGGCCAGCGCCTTGCGGTTGCACTGAAAGCGCCCCACAAGCTCTGCCGCAAAGTGCTGGGCGTCCGCCGCCGAGCCGCCGTTGCCGGCAATAAGCACTTTGCCTCCTGCCCCAAGGGCCGCGCCCAGCCTCTCTGCCGCAGCTTCCACGGCGGGGCGCATGGTCTGTAGCGCGCCAAAAAGCTCCAGATGGGCGGAGAGGGACATATCAAAAAGCGAATTCGTCATGATTTGACCTTGCTGCACGGTTTTGTTTCCCTGTAGGGGCATCGGTTTTAAAAACGTCTTGCAAGCCTAGCAAGGGCGGGAACAAAAGAAAAGCATCCGCCGCCCGCGCTTGCGGCACCGACGCGCATGCCGTACATGCAGGGGAGGAGGCATTATGAGCACATTCAAAGAGCAGTGGGCGCAACTGCTGGCCCCCAACCGCAAAACCGGCACGGGCATGAAGCTCGACACGCTGGACGCGGTGCGTAATCCCTTTCTGGTGGATTATGACCGGATCATCTTTTCCAGCTCCTTCCGCAGGCTGGCAAGAAAAACCCAGGTGCACCCGCTGGTGCGCAACGACCATATCCACAACCGCCTTACCCATTCGCTTGAGGTGAGCTGCGTTGGGCGATCCCTTGGGCTTGGCGTGGGCGATGCCCTGCGGCGGCGCGGCGACCTGCCCGAGGGCTGCACGCCGGACCATCTGGGCCAGATCATTCAGGCCGCCTGCCTGGCGCACGACATAGGCAATCCGCCCTTTGGGCATGCGGGCGAGGAGGCCATCCGCGACTGGTTCAAGGATTCCGCCAACAAAGAGCAGTATTTCAAAAATCTGCTGCCCGCAGAGTGGGCCGATTTTACGGCTTTTGACGGCAACGCCCAGGGCTTCCGCGTTATCAACGCTCTTGAAAACAACAAGGACAGGGGCGGCTTTCGCCTGACATTCCCTGTCGTTGCGGCTTTGGTGAAGTACCCGCGCTCGGCCTATGAAGCGCAGGGCGTGGGCAAGAGCAAGTTCAATTTCTATACGGCGGAACGGGATCTTTTCGCCGAAATCTTCGGCGCTATGGGCCTGGCGGAAGGCGCTGGCTGGCGCAGGCATCCGCTTTCGTATCTTTTGGAAGCGGCGGACGACATCTGCTACCGCATTATCGACATGGAAGACGCGCGCGAGCTGCGCATCATCACCTATGCCGATTTTAAGGCCGCCATGACGCCTCTGCTGGATGGTAACTGTCTGGACGATCCACGCCTTGATTCCATGGATTCCGACCGCAGACGCACCAGTATGCTGCGCACCACGGCCATGGGGCGTATGATTCCGTCCATCACGCAGACGTTCATGGACAATTACGAAGCCATCATGGAAGGGCGGCTTGAGGGCTGCCTGCTGAACCACGCCCAGGAGGATGTAGCCGGGTTCATGCGTGAGGCGGGGCGGGTTTTTAACAGCAAGATTATGAACAACCCGCAGAAGACGGCGTTGGAAATTGGCACCTACACGCTCTACCGGCGGTTGCTTGATGTGTTCATTCCTGCCTGCTTCAACTTCACCAAGGGCAATGCCATGAGCTATCAGGAAACACGCGCCCTCACGCTCATGGGAGCCAATGCGCCGAGCAGGGAAGACAGCCTGTATATGGCCTATCTGCGGGTGCTGGATTTTGTGTCCGGCATGACGGACGACTACGCCGCGTTTATTTCGCAGCAGTTCTCCGGCACAGCGGGGCGGTGAGCCTTTGCCGTCGAGATCGCAAGCTCACTGAGAATTAAGGATGCCGCGCAACGCGTGCCTTGGGCATGTGCTGCGCGGCATCTTTCGCCGAACCTGTCTATGCAGGTTGTCAGGTGCGCCCCGTTAAAGGGCTATGGCGGCATTCATAAACGGCCCCGAAGCCTGCGGCAACATGCGGTGCCCGGTGTCTGCCCATTCGTGGTCTTGGGCAAGGGCGTCAAGCGTGAGGTCGCGCAGCTGTTCGTAACATTCCACCAGCGAATACCTGTCGGTATCAATGATGCAGTGGGGGCTACGGGGTTCGTCAAAAGCGTCAAAAACTGAATCCAGGGTGGAAAGGTCGCCGCGTTCAGCCTTGGCATACAAGCCCTTGGCATCGCGCTGCACCAAAGCTTGCAGCGAGCAGCGCACCCATACCTCGCGGTACATGGGCAGCATGGCCCGGTTGCTCTGGCGCATGCTCTCGTATGGTGTGGCGGCTGCGACCACGCATACTTTGCCCTGCGCCTGCATATTCAGCGCGTAATCGCGCAGGATATCGGTATTGCGCACGCGATCCTCAGGGGTAGCGGCGGACAGTCCGTTGCT
Organism: Desulfovibrio faecalis; assembly: GCF_053570625.1. NCBI lineage: Bacteria > Pseudomonadati > Thermodesulfobacteriota > Desulfovibrionia > Desulfovibrionales > Desulfovibrionaceae > Desulfovibrio > Desulfovibrio faecalis. The sequence continues at coordinate 523,612 of NZ_JBRBQR010000001.1, read as the reverse complement.
GCGGCAGAAGGTGTCGGCGTCGATGAACTCAACGTCAAATCCCTGCCCGTCAAGATACAGGCGCAGCAGTGAACCAAGGGTGGTTTTTCCACTGCCGGAAAGTCCCAGCAACCAGATTGTCGGCGTCATACTGTCCTCGCTTGCTTGCAGTGCGGTTATGCGTGTGGCAAACCTGCACTGGCTTATGCAAATTACCGGCCAATATTAAATTTTTTTAGTAAGTTTGTGTTGTTAAGGATATCCAATAATTGGGGGGTGCGGCAATTTTGACAGTGTTGGCCCCATTCCACCTTGGGCAATCCCTGGCGGGATCACCCAAGGCGTTTACGCGGGCAACACAAGCTGTGGGGGGGAAGGCTGATTTGGGGCTGGCGAGAAAAGATCCACTGTTATTTTGCAGGACTCTGGACGGCATCGTTGACATAGGGGATGGGGAACCACTGATATCCCTGCCCCGCCTTGCCCACGTGCCCAATGCCGGGAAAGGAAATGTGCGCTCCAGCCACAAGGTGTCCCTTTTCTGCGGCTTCTGCAAAAAGACGCTGCCTCTGTCTGACGGCTCCCTCCGGGTCAAGGTCGTACTCAATGGCCGTATCCGGCAGGGGAAACTGCGCCTCAGCAACATGAACGGTATCTCCCCAGAACAACAATTTTTCACCTTTGCTTTCAAGCAGGTAACAGGTGTGACCAGGAGTGTGCCCCGGTGCGGCCACGGCGTATATTCCGGGCAACACCATCTGGCCCGCTTCAAACCGTGCCACCTTATCTGCACTGAGGTAGGGGGCCATGCCCTTTCTGATCCTGTGCGCGTACAGATTCTCAAGGAAATCATACGCTCAAATTCGCCCAAAACGTGTTCTGACTTTCTGAACATGCCGGACAGGGTCATACCCAAGTCGACCCTTTCGCAGCATTTCAGAATATTGCGCGAGGCTGGTCTGATCCGTAGCGAGAGAAGTGGTGTTGCGCTCAAAAATACTCCGCGTTGCCAGGAATTGCAGCCCCGCTTTGGGCGGATGATAGCTGAAATTCTGGCGGCGTATGCCCAGGAATATGGCAGGAAAGATGCGGATGAATAGGGCCGGATGGAAAGACGGCATAATTGAAGGCTGACAGATAGGACACCCTCGGCGCGAGTCAGTTTTCGCCAATCAGCAAGGTTTAAATGGTATTGCCGATTGGATGAAGTATGGCTGTTGACATGCGGGTGAAGAATTTATAATAGGAGTGAACACTTCGTTTATTAATAAAAAGTGCAGGAGACTTCCCGTGGCCCGACCAAAAAATGAAAAGCTTGAAATCCAGCGGCGTGAGGAAATTTTGCAGGCTGCGTCCCGCGTGTTCCGGGCCAAGGGTTTTCATCTTGCCAGAACAGAAGACATCTGCACCGAGGCCAAAACAAGCGCGGGAACACTGTTTCGTTATTTCAAATCGAAAAAAGAAATCATCGAAGCTATTGTTGAGGCAGAAATGAAGGCCAACGATGAGGATCTGCTGGTTCTGGCCCAACGGCAGTCCGTAGAGGGGTTGGCCAAACTGACGGCAGAAGAATTACAAGAGATGCTCCGTCCCGGCGGGTATGGGCTGGCAACAGAGAGTTGGCTTGAACTCTCTCGCAGTCCCGATGGCAGAAAGCAGCTTGCCGCTTCATCTGCCAAACTGGAAGCAGCCCTTGCCGCTTTGCTGGCACAAGGTCAAGCCGAGGGCTGGGTGCGCCGCGATCTCAACGCCAAGGGCGCTGCCAGCCTGCTGCTTATTTTGTATACCGGGGTGCAATTTGATGCAGACCTCGGCATGGATATCGACTACGAGGCCTCGGCACAGGCCATTTCAGACCTTATCAAAAGTTTTATTCTGACCTCCTAGTGTTATGCCACCGCACTTTGTTCAGTGCAGATGTTCGTTTAATAAAATGACGGAGTACTCCGTTTATAGTGGGGCATGCATGGTTTCCATCGCGCGTTCGAGCCTTTTATACGAGTGGCGGCGCTATCTGGCCGCAGTACTGGCAGTTACCTTTGCCGGGCTTTTGACTGTGGTGCAGCTGGCCCTATTACTTGGTTTGTTCAATACGGTGTCTGTTCCGCTGGATCAGTCAACGGCAGAACTGTGGATTGGTTTCCGCAACACGGCAAGTGTAGATCTTGGCCGGGCTGTGAGCCAGAGCGCCGACACCAGAGCCTGGATGCATCCGGGTGTTGCCTATGTTGAAAGGTTTGTCAGCGCTTACGGCGATCTGCGAAGGGCAGATGGCGTGCCCGTCTCAGTGATTATCAACGGCATTGATACCAGCGGAGAGGCCTCGGCCTTTTCGCGGTTGCTCACGCCAAAACAGCGTGCCTTGCTGCGCGAACCAGATGCCGTGCTCATTGATGTGGCAGATGCAAACAAACTTGGCGCAGAGGGCAACACCCTGGTGGAAATCAACGGCAAGAGGGCGCGTATCGTCGGCACAATCAAAGGGCTGCGTGCCATTGGCGGTGTGAACATGCTGGCCTCTCTTGCTACGGCACGGCGGCTTGCTCCAGAAACTGCCAACCAGACAACGTATTACATGGTGCGTCTCAAGCCTGGCTTTGCCGCAGAACAGGTGCAGAAGGAAATTGCTGATTCTGGCCTTGTTTCGCGCTACAGCGTGTGGCAGGCTCAGGATTTTTCTGTTCAGTCTCAGGTTTACTGGCTTTTTGAATCAGGCAGCGGTGTGGGGACGGGCTTTGCCTCGTTGCTTGCCCTGCTTGTGGGCGTGGCAATCACCAGTCAGACACTTTCAGCGGCCATCACCGCGTCTATCAAAGAATTTGCGGCCTTGCGGGCTTTAGGAGTGTCCAGGCACAGCCTGCGTTGCGTGGTCATCGAGCAGGCTGCCTGGATTGGCTTTATTGGACTGCTGCTCACGGCTGCGCTCACCGTTGCCATTGCCCTGCTGGGCGAGAGCGCCAATATCGCCATGGCTTTTCCTGTGTGGCTGCTGGCAGGAAATGCCTTGATCATGATGGCAATTGCCGTTGGTTCCGGTCTGCTTGCGCTTAAACCATTGCTCAACACCGAGCCGGTCACACTTTTGCGCTAGGAGCCTCCAGTGTCCAACATCCCCACATTACAGGCCATGGACATATCAAAGAGCTTTGTCAGCGGCAGTATTTCACAGCAAGTAATCAAACAGAGTTCGCTCGATGTGTTCTCAGGTGAACTAACCCTGCTTGTGGGACCTTCCGGTTCAGGAAAAAGCACCATGCTCTCTATGCTGTCTGGCCTGCTGCACCCAGATACCGGGATGGTTATGGCTCTTGGCACCAATTTGTGGAGCCTGGGAGAAAAGGAACTGGATATGTTTCGTCTGGAACATTGCGGATTCATCTTCCAGGGCTTCAATCTTTTCGGCTCATTAAGCGCATTGGATAACGTAATCCTGCCCCTCCAGTATATGGGCATTCAGAGGGAGGAGGCCAGAGACAGGGCGAGGCTGGCTCTGGAAGAAGTTGGCCTTGGGGGACGTTGCCATTTACGGCCCATTGAACTTTCTGGTGGCGAAAAACAGCGTGTTGCCATAGCCCGCGCGCTTGTCAAAAGGCCACAGATGATTTTTGCCGATGAACCAACTTCCGCTCTTGATAAGGCCAACAGCGAAATTGTTATAACCCTGCTTCAAAGTATTGCCGGACAGCACAACGCAACCGTGCTGGGCGTCACGCATGACCCGCGCCTGCTTTCCCACGCCGACAGGGTTATTCATCTTGAAGACGGCATTTTAAAGCAGGATCACCGCAATCCTTAAGTAATTTATGTGGAGTACAAATGAACAGTCTTGCCGTGCGTGCAAAAAAAATGTGCGGAGCCGTGCTGTGCATCATACTGTGCGTGTTCTGTGGGGTTTTGCTGGCAGCCGGTCAGGGGCAGGAAACGCCTTCTGCCCCAATCGTGGAAGTGCTGGCCAGCGCCAAGGGCCGTGTGGATGTGGAAGGTGGCGTGATCAAGCTTGCAGCGCGCAGGGACGGCGTGATCACCGCTGTGATGGCGGAAGAAGGGGAAACTGTAGAGGCTGGTCGTGTGCTGGCTTGTCTGGATGACAGCCTCGCGCGCAACAGGCTGAATCTTGCGGAGCAGGAGTTGAGGCATACAGAGCTTCAGGTGCGGCGTAACGAAATCGTGTTGCGGGCGGCGCAGAGGGAGCTGGAACGTCTGCGCCCCATGATCAAAACCAAGGCTGTAGCCATGCGAGAATTTGATCAGGCCGGGGATACCCTTGTAGTCGCTGAAGTCGATCTGCGCAGCAGTATTGCCGCAGTGGAGGTGGCCCGTGCCCGCGTAGTGGTCGCGCAGAATGAAGTCAACGAGTACAGGATTGTTGCGCCGCTTGATGGCCGCATTGTGCAGCGGCAGGCGCGTCCGGGGAATGGGGTGAGTACCCTGAATGTGACCCCCCTGTTCAGCTTTGTGCCCAATAGCGGCTCTACCTCAAAGACGGGGGCATGGCGTCTCCAAGAAAAAATGGGCATACCAATTAAAGTTGGTATGCCCATCAGGGCAGCTTTTATTTTCCGACCAAAGAAAAGAAGAGAAGGCCCTGTGGAAGGATTGTTAATTGGCTTGCGGGATTTTGCAATCGAAAAAGTGGTCAGCCACGTTCCCCCGGTGTTTGAGGCCAGATGGACGGGCAAGAATACGTGCCCGCACTGCGGATGTGAAAAGCTGCGTATCAAGGACTCATTCTGGCGGACGATCCGTAATATTTCCATTCATGGAAGGGCGTCACGCCTGTTAATTCGCTGCCATAAATACCGATGCGAAAGCTGCGGCAGATATTTTAATACCAGACTTGCAGGCATAAAAGTGTGGAGCAGAACAACAGAGCTGCTTAAGCGCAACATTTTTCAGGCCTACAACAAAGGTGTTTCCTGTAAAGACATCGCCAATGAGCACCGCATCGGCGTGGCCAGCGTGGAGCGCTACTACCACCAGATGATGCAGCACAAGAGCAGCCACTGGGCAAACCGCACATGCCCGCGCATTCTGGGCATTGATGAGCATAGATTTACGCGCAGACAGGGCTTTGCAACAACGTTTTGCGACTTGGCCCGCCGCAGGGTCTTTGATGTGGTTAAAGGTCGTAGCGCCGCTGATATGCGCGACTTTTTGCAATCGCTGCAAGGCCGCCATAAAGTTAAAATGGTCTGTATTGATATGAATTCTGCGTATCGGCGACTTGTGCGGGAATGGTTTCCCAATGCGCGCATTGTTGCGGACAGATTTCATGTTATCAGGCTGGTGAATCAACACTTTTCAGAGCTGTGCAAGGCAATTGATGAAAAACAACTTGCTTATGGGCGAGGCGGTATGATGCGTCTCTTGCTGACTCGCCGTGATCGATTAACAGACTCACAGAAAGAGCGATTACGAACATACTTTGCTGACAGGCCGGACATTGAATCGCTGTACGAATTTTTGCATGACACAGCTGATTTATTGCGTGTGCGGGCGCAAAGTGTCGATTCGTGCCGCAGGTATGCGGCTGAATTATTAGATAAAATTGAGCAACTTCGAAAAACTAGCTTCGCGCCGTTGCGTACCTTGGGCAAGACGTTGCATAATTGGCGGGAAGAAGTGGCCCGAATGTTCCGTTTTACCCGGAATAACGGCATCACAGAAGGCTTTCACCGAAAAATGAAGTTGATCCAGCGGCGTGCGTATGGCTTTCGTAACTTCGAAAACTACCGCCTGCGTGTGCGCGTTTTGTGCTGCTGAAATGGCTGGGGAATCGTTCAGAAACCTGGCTCTACCTCAAAGACGGGGGCATGGCGTCTCCAAGAAAAAATGGGCATACCAATTAAAGTTGGTATGCCCATCAGGGCAGCTTTTATTTTCCGACCAAAGAAAAGAAGAGAAGGCCCTGTGGAAGGATTGTTAATTGGCTTGCGGGATTTTGCAATCGAAAAAGTGGTCAGCCACGTTCCCCCGGTGTTTGAGGCCAGATGGACGGGCAAGAATACGTGCCCGCACTGCGGATGTGAAAAGCTGCGTATCAAGGACTCATTCTGGCGGACGATCCGTAATATTTCCATTCATGGAAGGGCGTCACGCCTGTTAATTCGCTGCCATAAATACCGATGCGAAAGCTGCGGCAGATATTTTAATACCAGACTTGCAGGCATAAAAGTGTGGAGCAGAACAACAGAGCTGCTTAAGCGCAACATTTTTCAGGCCTACAACAAAGGTGTTTCCTGTAAAGACATCGCCAATGAGCACCGCATCGGCGTGGCCAGCGTGGAGCGCTACTACCACCAGATGATGCAGCACAAGAGCAGCCACTGGGCAAACCGCACATGCCCGCGCATTCTGGGCATTGATGAGCATAGATTTACGCGCAGACAGGGCTTTGCAACAACGTTTTGCGACTTGGCCCGCCGCAGGGTCTTTGATGTGGTTAAAGGTCGTAGCGCCGCTGATATGCGCGACTTTTTGCAATCGCTGCAAGGCCGCCATAAAGTTAAAATGGTCTGTATTGATATGAATTCTGCGTATCGGCGACTTGTGCGGGAATGGTTTCCCAATGCGCGCATTGTTGCGGACAGATTTCATGTTATCAGGCTGGTGAATCAACACTTTTCAGAGCTGTGCAAGGCAATTGATGAAAAACAACTTGCTTATGGGCGAGGCGGTATGATGCGTCTCTTGCTGACTCGCCGTGATCGATTAACAGACTCACAGAAAGAGCGATTACGAACATACTTTGCTGACAGGCCGGACATTGAATCGCTGTACGAATTTTTGCATGACACAGCTGATTTATTGCGTGTGCGGGCGCAAAGTGTCGATTCGTGCCGCAGGTATGCGGCTGAATTATTAGATAAAATTGAGCAACTTCGAAAAACTAGCTTCGCGCCGTTGCGTACCTTGGGCAAGACGTTGCATAATTGGCGGGAAGAAGTGGCCCGAATGTTCCGTTTTACCCGGAATAACGGCATCACAGAAGGCTTTCACCGAAAAATGAAGTTGATCCAGCGGCGTGCGTATGGCTTTCGTAACTTCGAAAACTACCGCCTGCGTGTGCGCGTTTTGTGCTGCTGAAATGGCTGGGGAATCGTTCAGAAACCTGTCGGAAAAACTGCCCGCTGAAGGGGCTTGCCCCCGTCTTTGGTGTAGAGCCAGAAACCTGTCGGAAAAACTGCCCGCTGAAGGGGCTTGCCCCCGTCTTTGGTGTAGAGCCCGCATAGGCCGGGTTGTGGGCCAGCGGCTGCCACCGGAAGATCCGGCGGAAAAGCAAGACACAAGGGTTGTAGAAGTGGTGACGACCCTTGAGGCGGACGGCCTGCTGATCGGGCAAAGGGTTGTTGTGCGGTTCCTTGCGGACGGCGGGAGCAGCCACAAGGACTGACGGCGAGGCCCCAGGGCTTTCAATGGATAAAAACAGGGCCGTCCGCAATTGCGGGCGGCCTTTGAATATTTCGCGTGGGCTACAGATAAAAGAAACGGGAGGTCAGTGATCTGACCTCCCGGTGACTTCTGGCGGAGCGGAAGGGACTCGAACCCTCGGCCTCCGGCGTGACAGGCCGGCGTTATAACCGACTTAACTACCGCTCCGTTTTTTGGGATGGTGGGCAGTACAGGACTTGAACCTGTGGCCCCCGCCGTGTGAAGGCGGTGCTCTACCAGCTGAGCTAACTGCCCTCCCGGCGAAGATGAGTTCTACGCAAACACCCCCTCAGAGTCAAGCGAAAAAAATGAAGTAAAAAAATTTTTACAGGAAAAAAATATTAACATGCTGATTTTTAAGTAAAAGTTAAAAAATTACTCCAAAATGCTCTTTTGCTTGTGTTGCGGTGCTTCTTGGGGAGTGCTAGACCTCCCCTTAGCACATTACAGAACGCTGAACGCCGCTGTTTTCGCGCTTCCGGCGCAAAAGCAGCACAGTGGACGCGCCGCCGTGGAGGCGGTTTTCTGTTTTGGGCAATTCGCTGTTGAGGCACAAGAAAAATGAGATTTTTTTTCAAGCAGATATGCCTGGCGGCCTGCTTTTTTGCAGTTGGGCTTGCTGCCCAGTCAACGCAGGCGCGTGTGGTCGAAGGCAACGCCATCATGGATCAACCCATGCGGGAGAACCTGTGCGCCCTTACCTTTGATGACGGCCCGTCGATAAACACGCCGCATCTGCTGGACATGCTGGGAGAATACGGCATCCCCGCCACGTTTTTCATGTTGGGCAACCAGGCCGAGCGCCATCCCGATATTGTAAAGCGCGTCATTGCCGAGGGGCATGAAGTGGGCAACCACTCCTATTCGCACCCCAATCTGCGCGTGGTCAGCCTTGCCCGCAAGGAAGAAGAGCTGCGCCGCACAGATACCATATTGCGCAACCTTGGGGCCTCGCCCCAGTTCATGCGCCCCCCCTATGGCTCGTATGACGCCTCTACTGAAAAAGTTGCGGCCAGCCTTGGGCTTTCCCTCATGCTCTGGTCCATGGACAGCCGCGACTGGCAGCGCCTGCCAGACAATTACGCCACCCTGCGCAACAACAGGGGCACAGTCTACGCGCCGGGTACCCTGCGCGGTATCTTTTTATTCCACGATTCGCACAAGCGCACTGTGGACGACCTGCCGCGCATCATTCGTGATCTGCGCGCTGGTGGTTGTCAGCGCTTTGTGACCGTGACCGACTATCTTGAGGGGCTTATGGATCCAGAACCCGGCCTGCTCATGACGCGCGTCAAGCGCGGCGCGCCCGGCATGGATGAGCCCCCCATGGTTGCCCGGCATCAGGTTGAAGGCGTGCATCAGTCAGAAGAACTGCCGCCGCACAGCTTCCCTGCCGGTTCGGCTGATATCCCTCTTGCGCGCAGCAGCACCCCCTGGCAACTGGTGGAGAGTCCAAGCCCGGAAATGACAGGTCAGGCCGCATTGCCCGGCACTGCCGCGCACCCGGCGCAGGATGCTCCTCAGCCCACGGGCAGCAGTGCAGTCCAGCCGAGAGAAGGCTCCGCCCTCTCCCCGGCGCAGGCTCCTGCTTCCTGATGCGGGAGTAATGTTTCTTTTGACATTGCTCTGCCAAAGGCGTGTAATTCAGCTATGGCATGAGAGCATGCCTTCATATTTTCCACTGTCCTCCCCCCCACAGGGAAGTACAAATGAAAGGCCCGGATCAACGATCCGGGCCTTTCTGCTTTCAAAAAATGATTCAGGGACGGTTTTTCCCGTTTATGAAAGCCGCGTCCTGAAATCCTGGTAGCCAAATTCCCGCAACATGCGAAAGCGCGTGTCACCCGCTGCATCGGCTTCGCAAATGCCAATGGATGGCAGACGCAGGCCGTTGAATGTGGTAGTTTTGACCATGCTGTAAATGGCCATGTCTTCAAACACCAGCCGCTGGCCGGGCACAAGAGGCGCGTTGAAAGAATATTCACCTGCCACATCGCCCGCCAGGCAGGACTTTCCGGCAAGGCGGCATGTCCAGGCATGCTCCCCGGCTTCGCCTGCCAGTTCTGCCACATGTGCAGATTCGTAGCGCACTCGTGGACGGTAGGGCATTTCAATGACATCGGGCATGTGGCAGGGAACGCCGATATCAAGAATAGCCACAGGCATGTCGGCCTGCACCACATCCAGCACCGTTGCCACAAGCCAGCCTGCATCCAGAGCCACGGCCTCGCCCGGCTCAAGGTATATCTGCGCGTTGTAGCGGTCGCGCCAGTCGGTCAGGCAGCGGCAGAGCAGATCAAGATCATAGCCTGGCTTGGTGATGTGGTGCCCGCCGCCAAAGTTGATCCAGCGGCACTGCGGCAACCATTGCCCAAAATGGCGTTCAACGGCCCTCAGGGTGCGCTCAAGAGCATCTGCCCCCTGTTCGCACAGCGTGTGGAAATGAAGCCCGGAAATGCCCTCCAGAGCTGCAGGATCAAAGTCCTTGGGCCTGATGCCCAGACGAGAACCCGGTGAGCAGGGGTTGTAGATGGCGGCTGCGCCTTCGGAATGCTCTGGGTTGATGCGCAGGCCGCACTGAATCTGGCGGTCCGGGCAGCGGCTCTTGTTCTGCATGGCCACTGCGGGTGCGAATTCGCGCCACTGGGCAATGGAGTTGAATACCAGGTGATCCACAAGGGTGAGCAGCTCGGCCATCTCGCGGCGGTTCCAGGCAGCGGCAAAGGCGTGTACCTCGCCGCCAAAGTCCTCTCGCGCCAGCCGTGCTTCGTCCACAGAACTTGCGCAGGCTCCCCACAAGGGGCCGTGCCCCTTGGTGCGCGAAAGAAGCGGAAAAGTTGCCCAGGCTGCGTACCCCTTGAGCGCAAGAAGAATCTTGGCCCCGGTGCGCTCCTGAACTGTGCCCAGAGTTGCGGCATTGGCCAGAAGCTGTGCTTCGTCCAGAACAAAGCAGGGCGAAGGAATGCGGGCCGGATCGAACAGAAGGTTCTGGCAGTGCATGTTTGTTCCTTTGAACAAAGAGAGTTTCAGTATGGTGTCGCGCCCGTGCAGGCTTATGCTTGCCAGATAAAACGGTCGCGCCCTTCCCGTTTGGCTGTGTAGAGTTGGGCATCGGCCGCGTTGATGAGCGATTCGAGGTCGCTGGCCTTTTGCTCGGCCATGCCGATGGAAACAGAAATGGCTATGCTGAGCGCGCCGATCTGCACTGGTTTTGAACTAACGGAAGTGCGAAAATTTTCAAGCCTTCGGGCGAAGTCGTTTTTATCCATGCGTGGCGCGACCACGCAAAATTCTTCGCCGCCGTAGCGTCCGCAAATGTATGGTTCTGGAAACTCGTCGCGCAGCATGCCGCCCAGCTGCCGCAGGGCAATATCGCCCGCCAGGTGTCCGTAACGGTCATTGACCTGCTTGAAATAGTCAACGTCGATCATGGCGGCGGCCAGGGGGCGGCGATCTTTCCTTGCCTCGGCCACAGCCTCTTGCGCTTCAGAGAAAAACTGACGGCGCACCAGCAGGTTGGTGAGGGCATCGCGCTCTGCAAGGGCGCGGTTTTTGCGGATAAGATCCTGAATGTCAAGATTCATGGAAATACGGCACAAAAGCTCCTCAAAGGAGGATGTCTTGAACACGTAATCGTTGGCGCCTGAACGCAGAAATTGCGCTCCAGCGTCCGTGCCCACAGAAATGACAATAATGGACAGCTCGTCCATGGTGTGGGTTTTGCGGATGGCGGCGGTGAGCTTGATGCCGTCCATGCCGGGCATGTAGTGGTCGGCCAGCACAATGCGTATGGCGGGATGCTCCTTGAGGATCTGCAGGGCTTCCAGGCCGTTGCTTGCCGTGTAAGCGGTGATGCGCTGACGCCGCAGCAACTCGGATACCTGCATGCACCAGAGGTTGGAATCGTCCACGATCAGGGCTTCAACGCCGCTGTTGGCGCGCAGACGGCTCACCACGCGCATGAGGTACATCATGTCATCGGGGGTACGCTTGACGATATAATCTGTAACGCCCTGCAGCATGAGGCGTTTATAGATATCTTCGTCAAAGTGGGCGCTGACCACTACCACAGGGATGTTCCGGGCAAGGATGGCAGGGACAATTTCGCCGTTGGGGGCATCGGGCAGATTGAGGTCGCAAAGGGCAAGAAAGTACTGCGAAGGATTGTCCTCCAGCAGTTTTAAGGCTTGTTGGCGATTCTCGGCGCATTCGTAGGAAAGCCCCAATTGTTCCTTGAGATTGTGCGCCATAAAGCGCGCTGTTGTCCGACTGTCTTCAACGATGAGAACTTTCTGCATGTTTGCTTCCGCATGGGGGATTGGTTTGGGGCTGGATAAAAAAATTGCGCCGTGCAAGAGTGCGGAACCTGCGCGGCGGCTGTAAATTTTAATCGTATTGATTTTTGCTCTTGCAGTCAAAAGGGATAACGGCCCTTGCGTGTTATATTTGCAGAACATTTCCCGTCCAATACCGTCGGCGAAACAGCGGGCCAGTGCAGCGGGAACGATTGCCTGCCGCAGTTTTGCCCAAGATAACAGGCAACAAGCTCTGCGTGAGCGAGAGCCTCGCTGGCAATTGTGGGCGGCATGAACGCAATGTATGCGGTTCCAATCGGTGTATTGCCCTCTTTGCCTGGGGGGCTGTGTTGTTGTCTTGGCATTCTCACGGCAAAGAGGTAGCAATGCCCATGTCCCCATCAATCTTGCTCGCCATCCTCTTTGCCGCCTTTCTGCACGCGCTTTGGAATATTATTGTCAAAAGCGGTGACAACAAGCTTTTTGAAACAGGCTTGAACGCTTTTGGTGCCTGTCTTGGCGCACTGTGTCTGCTGCCTTTTTTGCCGCCGCTGCCACAGGCCGCGTGGCCCTATCTTGCCATGTCGTGCATGTGTCATCTCGGCTATTACATATGTATTTCAGCGGCCTATGAGCGGGTAGACATGTCTTTTGCCTACACGGTAATGCGTGGATGCGCGCCCTTGCTCACCTCGCTGGCACTGCTGGCCTTTGGCGTGAACATGTCGGTGGGCGCATGGTGCGGCGTGCTTACGTTGTGCGCGGGGATTATGTGCCTTGCCACGGATAATATGCGTCGAGGCTATGGCTGGAGCGAAGTTTTTATCTCGTTGCGTACATCATGCATCATTATGGGGTACACGCTGGCAGACGGCCTTGGTGCGCGGGAAAGCGGCAACGCCGCCACCTACACTATTTGGATTTTTCTGATCAACGCGCTGCCCGTGCACGTTTACATCCTGTGGCGGTATGGCTGGAGTTACGTGGGCTATGCCCGTAAACGGCTTGGTGTGGGTACGTTGGGCGGTTTGGCAAGCATGGGCTCGTATGGCATTGCCCTGTGGGCCATGACCCTTGCGCCCATTGCCGTGGTGGCGGCCCTGCGCGAAACCTCGGTGATTTTTGGCATGCTGTTGGCCATGTGGCTGCTGCACGAGCGTTTTACGCCCTTGCGTGGATTTTCTGTGCTGCTGGTTGTCGGTGGGGCAGCACTGCTCAAGCTGGCCTGACCAAAAGGCTGCAGGCAGGCTCGGTGATAATGGCGGCAGACTATGCGAGAGGGAACCTTTGCTGAAGGCGGCGTAGTCCACCCTGTATGGGATCGTTCTGTCCGTGGGCAAGAAGTCAGCCCTGCCTAGATGCCACGGGTGCATCGCCGGCACATTACCAACTCAAACACCTCCCGCTGTTTTATTGCTGGCAAGCAACAAGAAAGGGCGCTCCCTTGCGGGAACGCCCTTTTGTATTTTGAAGCAGAAACAGACTAGCTGTTTTCGCTTTCTTCAAACTTCTGCTTGAGCAGATCGCCCAGGCTCTGACCGGCTTCTTGCGGGCCGGAATGGAATTCCTTGGGCTTGCGGCGTTCTTCTTCGTCCTTGATCTGCTTGATGGACAGGCCCAGACGGCGCTCTTCGGCGCTGACATGGATGACCTTGGCCTGGATTTCCTGGCCTTCCTTGTAGATCTCGGCGGGGGTCTTCACTTTCTTGCTGGAAAGTTCGGACACGTGCACCAGACCTTCAATGCCTTCTTCCACTTCAACAAAGAGGCCGAAGTCGGTGATGTTGGTCACGATACCCTTGATGGTGCAGCCCACGGGGTAGGTGTTGGGCACATGGCCCCACGGATCGTCCACCAGCTGCTTCACGCCGAGGGTGAACTTTTCGTTTTCCTGATCCACGGTCAGCACCTTGGCCTGCACGGTGTCGCCCACCTTGTACAGTTCGTTGGGGTGACGCACTTTCTTGGTCCAGGAAATGTCGGAAACGTGGATAAGACCATCGATGCCGTCTTCGATGCCAATGAACATGCCGAATTCGGTGATGTTCTTGATGACGCCTTCAAGGACGGTGCCTTCGGGGTACTTTTCAGCAACCAGTTCCCAGGGATTGGGACGAACCTGCTTCATGCCGAGGCTGATGCGCTTCTTGTCGCCGTCCACGCCCAGAATGACCACTTCGACTTCGTCGCCAGTGTGAACCATCTGGGAAGGATGACGCAGCTTGCGGGTCCAGGACATTTCGGAAATGTGCACCAGGCCTTCAACGCCGGGTTCCAGTTCCACAAATGCGCCGTAGTCAACCAGGTTGGTGACCTTGCCGCTGCACTTGGCCCCTTCGGGGAAGCGGGCGGAGATGTCCTGCCACGGATCGGGCACGAGCTGCTTGAGGCCGAGGGAAACTTTGTTGTTGTCGCGATCAAAGGAAAGCACCTTCAGGGTCAGTTCCTGACCGATGGTGATCATTTCCTTGGGATGGCGAATGCGCTTCCAGCTCATGTCGGTGATGTGCAGCAGGCCGTCAAGGCCGCCGAGGTCAACAAACACACCGTATTCGGTGATGTTCTTGGCCTTACCGGTAACGATCTGGTTTTCTTCAAGGGTGCGCAGCAGATCCTGGCGTTTGGAATCGCGCTCCTCTTCAAGCAGCACGCGGCGAGAAACGATAACGTTGCTGCGGCGGCGGTTGATCTTGAGCACACGGAATTCGAATTCCTGGTTGACCAGGGCATCCATATCCGGCACGGGGCGCAGATCCACGTGTGAACCGGGCAAAAACGCTTCCACACCGCCGATGTCCACGGTGTAGCCACCCTTGATGCGGCGGACAATGTGGCCCTTGATGACCCGGTTGTTTTCCTGCACGTCTTCGAGCTGGTCGAACACCTGCATGCGCTTGGCTTTCTCGAAAGAAAGAGTGATGGTGCCGTCGTTTTCGTTCTTGCGAACAACGTAAACGTCAACACGATCACCCACTTTGACGGAAATGTTGCCGGCGGGGTCGCGGAATTCTGCCGCAGGAATCTGCCCTTCGGACTTGAAGTTCACGTCAACAAGCACATTGTCATCATCCACGCGGACGATTTCGCCCTTCGTGATAGAGCCTTCCTCAAGATCGCCGAAATCGGGATTGAGGTAGTTTTCAAGGGCGCTTTCGAAATTGATTTCGTTGTCGTGCCCGGTTTCCAAACCTGCCATATGTCCAGCCTCCAAACATAATTTCCCCATAACAGGGAGGTGCCTTATTATCAGGATTTCATCAAAAGAACAAGAAAAAATACGCGCCAAATCGGCTTTAGCCGCCGAAAAACCGGGATTCTGCGCCGCTTTGGACGGCCCAGGCGCGGCAGCCCGCGCGGGGCATACCCTGCAAGGGCCTGTCTGGCGGGGCTTGCAGGGTATGCCCACTTGACTTTTATTGCCGCATGAATTGTTTTGAAAAGGTCGGCGGGGAATTCCGTTAAAATCGGAAACAGTCGCGCTGCGGTAAGAGGGAACGAAGCTTCATCGTTCCGCCATTTGGCGGGGCGCTACAGCCAGTCGCGCGAGCGGCGAAGGCGAAGTCTAGGCAAGGGGCGCAAGGCCCCATGCCCTCAAGTCCGAATATCCTCCGGCATTTTATCCAACTTCAACCCGTCAACGCGCCATTGAGGAGGTTGCCATGCTGCGTACTACGCCGCATTCCATTCTGCATTTTTTCACCCGTACCCTTTTGCCCATTCTGTTGCTGTGCGCCGTCATGGGCGCGCCTGTGCTTGCCCCTGCCGCTGAATCCGGCGCAGAAAGCCCCAAGGCCGGCGTACTGCTGGTGGCCTTTGGCACCAGCGTTCCTGAGGCTCTGGCTTCCATGAAGGCCGTGGATGCGGAGTTCAAGGCCGCTTTTCCCGGTCAGCCTGTGGTGTGGGCCTATACCTCGCAGATTATCCGCAAAAAAATAGCCGCCGAGGGGCATCCCGTGGGCGGCATCAGCGATGGGCTCGCCCAGCTTGCCAAGGACGGCGTCAAGGTCGTGCGCGTACAGTCGCTGCACGTCATGGCGGGCGAGGAGTTCAGCGCGCTTGAGCGGGCGGTGCTTATCGACCTGCAAAAAAATCCGGGCCGCTTTGACTCCGTGTTTCTGGGCCGCCCCATGCTGGAATCAAAAAAAGATGCGCAGGAACTTATTCAGGCCATCAGGGAAGACGTTAAATCCCTGCGCGGCAAGGATGCCGCCTTGGTGCTCATGGGCCATGGCCAGAGCCATGGCCGTGCGGATCTGACGTTTGAAGGCACGCGCGCCGTGTTCCACGATGCGGACAAGCGCGTGTTTATGGCGACCGTTGAGGGCGCGCGCAGCGTGGACGACCTGCTGGTGGAACTCAAGGCCGCCAAGGTCAAGAAAGTGGTTATCGAGCCGCTCATGCTGGTGGCTGGCGACCATGCGCACAACGACATGGCCGGGGATGAAGACGATTCCTGGGCCTCGAAGCTCAAGGCCGCAGGTTTCAAGGTGGAGACCAATCTCAAGGGCTTGGGCCAGATTGCCGGCGCGCGCGCCATCCTGGTGCGCCATGCCCGTGAAGCTGCCGATGATCTGACCAAGGAACCCAGGAAGCAGTAGCGGGCGCTTGCCTGCGCCGCATTTTTGTTGCGGGAGCCGCATAAGCCGGGACAGCGCGTCTGGTTTGTGCGGCTTCTGTTTTTGGGTGCGGGGAATTGGGGAATGCGGGCGATGCCGCGTTTCGCAGAGGTTTTTCAGGTGTGTTGTCGGGTTCTGTGCGCTTGCGGGTGTTGCGACTAAGCCTGTCGGGTCACCAGCCAGGCCAGCATGCCGCCCTGCGCCGCAATGGCTGCCGCAAAGGCGAGCCAGCAGCCCCAGAGGGGCAAGGCCTTGGGCGCAATGCCCGCAGCCAGCGCCAGCATGCCCTGAAACGCCCGTTTGAGGGGCCACAAAAGCGCCAGCCCCGCCCACACCGAGGCGCTCAGGGTAAAAGCCTGCAATTCTTTGACTTCCCACAGCCCCACCAGCGAAGCGTACAGATCCACCTTGCCAGCATTATAGGCATTGCCGATGAGTTCCAGCCTGTCCAGAGCCGGGCCGTCAGCGCAGCTTGCGCCAAGAATGAAAAAAATGCCCACAAGGCCGAGAAACAGCAGCAAAAAAAGGCCAAGGGTACGCATTTGCCAGCGGGAATGCGCCACTCCCGCAAAATCGCCTACGCGGCGCGCAAAAAAATGTAGGGGAATAGCCAGAAGCGGCACAGGAATGATAAGCAAGCCCAAACCTGGCCGCACCAGTGCAAACGACCCCCCTGCAAGCATAAGATAGCCTGCAAGCGAGATGAAGGATGCGGGTGTGGCGGCAAGGGGCATACGCGCTCCAGTGTCGGCGGTTCTGGCGCGTAGAACAGGGGCGCGCTCGCGTAAAATCCTATGCCAAAAAGGGGCAAAGGTCTATCCGGCAAGGGGAATTGCGAGAATTTGCCGGGGTGGAGCGCACATGCGGCAATGCAGGAGTCCACGCCGCGCAAGGGACTAGATTTCAGGCTCAACATTCTGAGCTGGCACTGGGAGCCAACACACCGAGGCGGCGACTTTTGCCTGATGTTTTGGCCTAGCGTTCGGGCGTGGTGAGAAAGGCGGGCATGCTGGCCGCAGCCGCACGGCAGGATGCGTCATCAGGGGCAAAGCAGCACAGGATGGCGCACCAGGACCCGCCATCACGCTGTTGCGCCACGCAACGGTCTAGCTGTCTGTCGGGGCAACTGGCGGCTGGGGCAAGGTCGGGCAGGGCAGCGCGGCAGGCAGCTTCAAGCCGCAGACATTCGGCTTGCGCCTGATTCGGCCCTGTTGTCTGATTTTTTGCTGTGTTGGCGTGTCGGGCGCACCATGCGGGGCTGTCCACATCGGCGATTTCGCGCGCGGAGGCAGCGAGTGGCAACAGGCAAAAGGCCAGCAGGCATACGGCGACAAAGCTCATAATAAAGGCGCAGGGCAAAAACCCCGCGCCAGTGCAATCAATATTTTTCGGCACGGCCTAGCGCTTGTCCACCACGCGCTTGGATTTGCTGAAGGTACGCGGCAGGCTGGCGTAGTCCGCCACGCTCACGGAAACACGGGCCATGATGGCCTTGTGCAGACGGGTTTCAAGCTCATGGGCCAGGGCGGCATCGTTGCCTGCGGTCTGCCCCTGCCCGCGTTCCACGGTGAGGGCCAGATGATCAAGGGAGCGATCATCGCGGGTGAGTTCCACCTGATATTCACCGCCAAGCTCCGCAAACTGACCGATGACTTCCATGAGCTGACCGGGGTAGATGTTCACGCCACGGTAAATGATCATGTCGTCCGAGCGTCCGAGGATGCGGTCATGTCGCGGCATGGCAAGGCCGCAGGAGCATTGGCCCGGCAGCAGGCGCGAAAGGTCGTGGGTGCGGTAGCGCAGCAAGGGCACGGCCTCCTTGCACAGGCTGGTAACGACCATTTCGCCCACTTCGCCCTCGGCAACGGGCTGCATGGTGGCGGGGTCGAGCACTTCGATGATGAAGAGGTCGGCCCAGTAGTGCAGGCCTTCGTGGGCATCGCAGTCGATGGCGGTGCCGGGGCCGTACATTTCGGTCATGCCGCCGATATCGTAACAGCCCTCAAGGCCGAGCTTGCTTTCAATGGCGAGGCGCATTTTTTCGCTGCGGGTTTCTGAACCGCAGACCATGCGCTTGAGCTTGATCTTGCCGCGCAGGTCGGCCCGTTCCACTTCTTCCGCCAGCAGCAGGGCCATGGATGCCGTGGCTGTAAAGCCGGTGGCGCCCAGGTCCTGCAAAAGCTGCAGGTGCATTTCAAGGTTGCCCGGCCCCACAGGCACGGTGAGCATGCCAAGCCTTTCGCTGCCCGCCTGAAAGCCAGCGCCAGCCGTCCACAGGCCATAGCCCACGGCAAGCTGCATGCGGTCTTCGGGGGTAAAGCCCGCCAGCTCAAAGCAGCGGGCAATCTGGAGGCTGAACGTATCAATATCGCGCTGGGTGTAGGCCAGAATTTTGCGTTTGCCCGTGGTGCCGCTGGAGGCATGTATGCGCGCCACATCACGCGGCGGCACGCAGAGAAGCGGCAGGGGATAGCCCTCGCGCAGGTCTTCCACATCGCAGGTGGGCAGGCGGCGCAGGTCGTCAAGACTTGTGATGTCGTCCGGCTTCAGGCCGCAGGCTTCCAGCTTTGCCCTGTACTGGGGCGAATTCCAGGCCTGACGCACGGTGTAACGCAGACCTTCAAGCTGTTTCTGGCGGATATCCTCATCGGTGAGCTGGGGAATAAAGCGATACGACATGAAGCTCTCCTGATTCCATTGGGGTCATGGGCTTGAAAAAGAAATAAACCACACACTGCGGTTTTTTTGCGCCGCAGGCAAGCCCAAGGGGCCCTGTTCCCTACAGTTTGGCCCCAAGGGCGAACACTTCGCGCACCGAAAGCATGCGCTGCGCCGGTTCGGCCTCCTTTTGCTGCTCCAGCGCCAGCATGAGCAGCACGCGGGCCTTGGCGGGCGAAAGCATGCCGCCGGGCACAAAGCCCTCGTACTCATCAAGGGGCGTGACCGGGCCGGAACCGGTGCGGCTGCACCGGATAACAGGTATGCCCCCTGCAATGGCCTGCCGCAGCTCGTGGCGCACGGCATCGGGCATGGAACCGTTGCCCATGCCAGCCAGCACTATGCCCGCGCTGCGTTCCACGGAATAGCGCACAAGATCAACAGGCATGCCCGCGCAACCGTAGACCACATCCACACGTGGCAGATTTTTGCGGCCCGCAAGCTCGGCAAAGGTTCCTGCCAGAGCGGGATTTTCCTCCCCGCCGTAGTAAAACTGAGGTTCGCCGTTGATAACCCGGCCCAGACAGCCTGATTCCAGCGCACGGAAGGCCTCCACATCAAGCGTGGCGACCTTCACCGCCGTGCGGGCCGAGAGCACCCGGCTGTTCATGACCAGCAGCGCGCCGCGCGCCTGCGCCTGCGGGCAGGCCGCCACAGCCACGGCATCGCGTATATTGATGGGGCCGTCTGCGCTCAGCGAGGTGGCGGGGCGCATGGAGCCGGTCAGCACAACGGGCTTGGGGCTGGCAAGGGTAAGGTGCAGATAGAAGGCCGATTCTTCCAGCGTGTCTGTACCGTGGGTCAGCACCACGCCGCAGATTTCTGGGTCGCCCAGCGCCTTGGCGCACTGCTCGCCCAGCATGGCCCAATGCTCGGGGGTGATGTTCTCGCTGGGCAGGTTGCCGCACTGCACGCTGGTGATGCGGGCCACGCCCTCAATGCCGGGCAGGGTTTCGAGCATGCTGTCAACGGTGAGCACCCCCGCCTGATAACTGATCTGCTCAAGCGGCGTGGGGGCAACGCCCGCAATGGTGCCGCCCGTGGCAATAAGGGCCACCTTGGGCAGGGAGGTTGCGCTGGAACTGGCCGATGCTGAAGAATGATTGCTCATGGTGGCTCCTGCGGCGCGCTTTGCCTAGGGACGGCAGGTTGCAGCCGCGTTGTCGTGAACAGTGCTCGCCGCAGTCCAGAGCATATCCGTCTGCGGCTCGTTGGTATGCGGGCAGATGCTGCGCCCTGTGGGGATAAACCCCCTGCTGGCGTAAAATGCCAGGGCGCGGCTATTTTTATCGTATACGGTGCAGCGGAGGCTGGCGTTCTTCTGGTCTGGGAGTTCAGCCAGCACCTGTTCCTGCACCAGTTCCAGCAGTTGCCGCCCAAGGCCCTTGCCCCACCAGCGGGGCAGCACGAACAATCCCGCCAGATACGTGCAGTTGCCGTCCGGCAGGGTTGCGGCAAATGCGGCGTGCTCTCCATCGGCTGTCAGCAATAAGACCTGCGATGAAGGCAGATAGCTTTCCGCCATAGCCGCCCGCTGCCCGCGCCAGAACGCGGCAGGCACAAAGTCATGCCCTGCCAGAGAGGCCGCCAGCCAGATGTCGGCACAGATCGAGTAATCCTTGGTAGATGCGGCCCTGACTGTTGTTACAGCCGGGCGAGGTGCGGCATGCCCTGCGTGGGCGGGAAAAGTTGTCGTTTTCATGGCCTCCCTCTGCTTAAGCGAGCAAGTGCAGCGCGTCAACAGCCGGGAACGCAGTGCAGTCCTCGCGCTTGTGAAGCCGTGCGCGTTGCTTGGATTTGGAACAACATTGGTGTAGCGTGCCGCAATGGACAAAAAGAAAATACTCCTTGTGTCGTTAGGGCATTTGTCGTGCGATATTAACGGCGGGGCATTGCCCGCAATACTGCCTTTTTTGCGGTCGGCTTTTGATTTGAGCTATCAGGCCACGGGCGGGCTGATGTTTGCCTACTCCTGCCTGTCGTCCATGATCCAGCCGCTGTTCGGCCTGCTTTCAGACAGGTTTTCCAAGCCCTGGTTCATCCCTGTGGGCGTGCTGCTGGCGGGCTGCGGCCTCGCGGCCATTGGCTGGATGTCCGGCTACTGGGGAATTTTTGCGGCTATCGGCCTGAGCGGCATTGGCGCGGCCCTGTTCCATCCGGAAGGGGCGCGTTTTGCCAATGCGGTGTCGGGGCAGAACAAGGGCACGGGCATGAGCCTGTTTTCCATTGGCGGCAATGGGGGCTTTGTGCTGGGGCCGCTGCTGGCTACCGCCTGCCTTGGGGCCTTTGGCCTGACTGGGACGACAGTTTTTGCCGTGCTGGCTGTGATAACGGCGAGCATCTTGGTGTGGTCCATCGCCCGCATGGGCGCTACCAAGAAGGTGGGCGCGACGGCAGGCGGCAAGGCCGGGCCAGCCCTTGCGGCGGAGGGAGAAACCCCCGGCGAGAACAACTGGCGCGAATTTTCAAAGCTGACGGTCTCCATTGTGACCCGTTCCATCACCTTTGTGGGCTTTAACACCTTTATTCCGCTCTACTGGGTCAGCGCTTTCGGGCAGTCCACGGCAACGGGCGCTGTGGCCCTGACCTTTTTCAGCGTATGCGGTGTTATCAGCAACTTTTTCGGCGGGATGCTTTCTGACAGATTTGGCTACCGCGCCGTTATTCGCGGGGTATTCGCCCTGTTGCCGCCAGTGGTGGCAGTATTCAGCCTGAGCAACAACCTGTACGCGGCCTGGGCTCTGCTGCCCTTGCTGGGTTTTGTGCTGTACGCGCCATTCAGCGCGCAGGTGGTGCTGGGCCAGCAGTATCTTGCCAAGAACATCGGCTTCGCCTCGGGCATAACCCTTGGCCTGGCAACCAGCCTTGGCGGCGTGGTTGCCCCGCTGCTTGGTTGGATTGCAGACAACTACGGCATGCCAGCCACCTTTCAGTCGCTGGCGGCGCTTTCCATTGTGGGCGCGATTTTTGCCTATTCCCTCAAACCCGTAACCGTGAAGAAGGAAAAGAAGGCATGAACAGCAAACAAAAAACGGAACCTCCCCATGCAGCGCATGCACTGACGCGCGAAGTGCCGCTCATCGGCACTGTGCGTATTGTGGAGCGCGGGGGGAGCATAATCCGGCTTGATCTTGGTCCCACGGCACCCTTTGAGCCATTGAACAATACCACGGAGCAGGAAACACCCCTGTTGCGTGAGGCCTTTAAGCAGCTTGACGAATATCTGACCGGGAAGCGCCGCGATTTTGATTTGCCCTTTGCCCCGGAGGGCACGGACTTTCAGCGCGGCGTGTGGCGTACCCTGCAAACGATACCCTACGGGCAGACCCGCAGCTACAGGCAGGTAGCCGAAGCCGCCAATTGCCCCAAGGGATACCGGGCGGTGGGCCTTGCCAATAATCGCAACCCCATTGCCATATTTATTCCCTGTCATCGTGTTATCGGCGCGGACGGCAGCATGGTTGGCTACGGGGGAGGGTTGGATATAAAAGTGAAGTTGCTGGAGCGAGAGGACTGCAAACTACTGCAGACCCCCTCTGGCTGGAAAGTCGACACTAAGTGAGAGTGCGCTAAACTTGTGGATTTTTGAAGCCGTCCTTTGGGCGGCTTTTTTGCGTGTGCAGTCATTTTTGTCCGCTGGGCAAATCCACGCCGGGGGCTGCCTCTTTCCACGCGTGTTTCTTCGCGTGTGACCGCGTTTCTTGTGTTGCCCTGTGTGCGAACGATCTTGGCGATATTGTTCATAAATTACGTAATATACTGAAAATACAATACTAATTTGCATACTGATTTGTGCATAATCTGGCCCTGTTGGCGCAAGGGTGAACCCCTGTTTCGCTATCGGGCAGAATGTCGGCACTATGCACAAGTGCAAAAAACGGGCGTAGATATTGTTCAAAACTAAAATAACATCCTGTAATTTAAATATTTGTTTTGAACATTTCAATGATGGTCAGCCGTGGGGTACAAGCTCTTGTTTGGTGAAGTGCCCACTGCTGCACGGCGCGTAAAAAACGGCAGCGTCAGGATGAAGGTTCCCCCTCCATTCTGCCACTGCCGAAAATCAATTCCTTAAATGCGGGCGCTCAAATTGTGCGCAATTAATTTATTATTCTGTTATTATTGAAATAATTCTTTGAAGAAACTGTTCCTAACCACCAAATCATTGCGCCGGGACATGGAACCTGTCCAAGCTTCGGGAACTACGGGCACCTCGAATATTATGGGCGCTCCGTTCGCACGGGCAGCATGGGGCCAAGGTCAATGCCCGCAGGGCTGACCAAGGCGCGGAAGGGATACATCTCCACCCCTGCGGACAGTGCCTCGTAAAACAGGGCGGCATAGGCCGGATCAATGAAATCCGCCGGAGCAAAGCATTCCCCGTCCGGACGCTGCACCAGATAGAACATGGCGGCGCGTTCGCCGCAGGCCGCAATGTCCATGAGTTCGCGCAGGTGCTTTTGCCCGCGTTCGCTGGCGGCATCGGGGAAGCATGCGGCGTTGTCTTCCACCATCGTGACGTTTTTGCATTCCACCCACAGAGGCGGCAGATCGGGGGCCGTGAGCAGGCCGTCCAGCCTGCTTTGCCCGCGTTTGGCCTCGCGCACAATGGTGGTGTAGCCCTGCGCAAAGGGCAGGCGGCGCGCATGAAAGGCCGCCTCAAGCATGCGGTTGGGGGTGCTGGTGTTCACACCCACCCAGAAGCCGCTGGCAGGGGAGTGTGTGACTGATTCATGTGCTCCAGATTCGTGGGCGCTCTCAACCAGTGCAGGTACGGCCCTGCGTGCCAGCCACACGCATTCCTGCGTGTATTTGAGCTTGCGTTCAGGATTGCTTGCCGGGGATGCCAGCACCGGCGCGCCCGGCAGGCACAGCCCCAGCATGCTCCCCGAATTGTTGCTGTGCACCCACAGGTCTGCGCCCTGATGCTGCAACAGCACGCTGAAGCGTTTGCGGCGCGCCACAAAGGCGGCCACAATGCAGTGGGCTGGCAAGGGCAGCAGCGGTGCAGCGGTGGAGGGGCCGGGCAGGTCGCCGCATGAGGGCCGGGAGGTATCGGCAGCGGCTGTATGTGCTGCATTTTTGGGTTCAGAGCTCATTTACACCCCGATATGAAGCTGCTAGAAACAGCCAGTTGTGAGTACGCCTGCCGATTGCGGGTGCGTTGCATACGCCAAGGAGCCCCCTTATGCAGATTTCAGACCGTCTGAGCAGTATCAAACCTTCTCTGACACTCAGTGTCAACAGCCGCGCCCTTGAGCTTAAGGCCCAGGGAATTTCAGTAATCAGCCTTGCCGTGGGCGAGCCGGACTTCCCCACGCCCAAACACGTTTGCGAGGCTGCCAAAGCGGCTATTGACGACAATTTTTGCCGCTACACCGCCGTGCCGGGCATTCCCGAACTCCGCAAGGCTGCGGGCGCGTATTTTGAAAGAAACTACGGCGTCCCGGTGCCGATGGAATCCATTGTTATCGGCGCGGGCGGCAAGCACTGCCTCTATAATTTCATGCAGGCCACGCTCAACCCCGGCGACGAGGTGCTTGTGCCTGCCCCGTACTGGCTCAGCTACCCCGATATGGTCATGCTGACCGGCGCAACCCCCGTGCCTGTGCTTGCCGGGCCGGAGCTGGGCTTCAAGGTGACGCCCGCCATGCTCGAGGCGCACACCACGGATAAAACCAAGCTGCTCATTCTGAACTCGCCCAGCAACCCCACTGGCGCGGTCTACACCGAGGCCGAGTTTACGGCCATTATGGATTGGGCCATTGCGCGCGGGCTGTTTGTGCTTTCTGATGAAATTTACGATCAGCTTGTGTTCGCCCCTGCCAAGATGACCAGCGCCATTGGCTGGTTTGCCAAATATCCCGAGCAGGTGGCCGTGCTCAACGGTCTCTCGAAGAGCTACGCCATGACAGGCTGGCGCGTGGGCTTTTTGGCTGCGCACCCGACCCTGATCAAAAAGATATCGGCCATGCAGGGCCACAGCACTTCGAATATCTGCTCCATCGCGCAGAAGGCGGGCCTTGCGGCCTTGACCGGCAGTATGGAATGCGTGGACAAAATGCGCGAGGCCTTTGTGCGGCGGCGCGATTTTGCCATGAAGATCATTGAGGGCTGGCCCTTTGCCATCTGCCCCAAGCCCGATGGCGCGTTCTACCTCTTTTTGGATGTTTCCAAGTGCTATGGCGGCAGCGTGCACAACTCCACCGACCTTTGCACCCTGCTGCTCGACAAGGCCCACGTGGCCGTGGTGCCGGGCGCGGCCTTTGGCGACGACAAGTGCATCCGCTTTTCGTACGCTGTGGGTGACGACGTGCTCAAGGGCGCGCTGGAAAATATCGGCAAGGTGCTTGCGCAACTGGCTGCGGAGCCGAAATAGGGCTGAAAGACGTGGCAGAATTGCCGCCAAAACCGCCTCTGTAAAAAAAATGCAAAATTGTATTGACAGTTAGGCTAGTTTTGGTCATTCTGCTTTTCGCCGTGGGGCTGTAGCTCAGTTGGGAGAGCGCTTGAATGGCATTCAAGAGGTCAAGAGTTCAATTCTCTTCAGCTCCACCAGATAGGTAATCAAAACCCCCGATCATTGAAAAATGGTCGGGGGTTTTTGCGTGTTTTAGGAATATGTTTGCGGTGACAAGGTGGCTTCATTCTCAACGCAATAATTCACTAATCTTTTTTTCCCAACCACGATCATGAATAATTCTCGCTAGGCTTAATTTCCCCTGTATTATGTCATTTTTTGTTAGCATTGAGATATTAAGCCAATCATCCCCAAAAACATAAGTTGCATTGCCTAAGTATAAGCTTTCCATGATGAAAGTTTTTTTCTTTGAAAAACCATAGACAAAATATCCCCTGAATCCTCCGGTGCCTGTTGCAATAAAATCTGGCACAAACTTTGAGATTTTTTGTATGCGATGCGTAATGACTTCTCGCTGCGAAGTAGGAAGGGTTGCGGTAAATTTTTCGAGAGAAATTTTTGCTTTTTCCCAAGGGTATTTACCTTTTGGGAGAATTTCCCACTGCAAGCGGTTCAGAGGAATGCCAGCTTTGATCCCTGTATTAGGGTCAACAATTTCAAAATATCCAAAGCACTCAAGCATCATGTTTGCGATATGGATAACATTCGACTCATTATCCTTAACTAAATCAATTTCACGAGATGTTATCAATACAATTCCATTAAATGAATCGCAGTATAAAAGTTCAGATGGTGAGTTAATATGTTTTACAGGATATTTTTTAGGTTCTTCCGGGTTTTCCGTGGGTAACCCCTGTCAGGAACTGGCCGGGTAGAGGTTTAGACCGCCACAGAAGAAGTAGATGGCTGTCTTGAAATGCTCCCGGTTCCTATAACCGCAAGCCTTCCTCTTGATGGCCATGATCTTGCTGTTGAGGCCCTCGGCCACGCCGTTGGTGATCCTGTGGCGGCAGAAGGTCAGGATGTTCTCAAGATGTCTCTGAATCAGTCCGCCCACTTTGCGCATTGGGGCAAGATCTGACCTGTTCACCCAGACCAGCCATCGCTTCACAAAACGTCTGGCCCATCCCGTGCTCAGGTACTTCCAGACGTCGTTCAGGCTTTCCTTCATGGCCCAGGCCTTGGCCACCTTGAGGTTCGCTGTCTTCAAGGCCTCCAGGGCTGGCCGGTGTTTGTCCGGCAGATTCTCCTCCCGGTATAGCCAGAGGAATTTCGTGCCCTTGAGTCGATGGTCATCCTGACTTGTGAGTTCGCGGTGCTCTTGCTTGCGTACCCGGTCCACAGCCTCGCCTACGTGTTTCATGACGTGGAACCGATCGTGAACGATTTTCCCCGCCGCGTCCGGCACATGTTTGAGCGTAGCTTTAAAATAGGGCTCCCACATGTCCATGGCCACGGCCTTGATCCGCTCCAACTGCGCCTTGGTGAACTGAAGGTAGTACCCCTCAAGGCTTTCGGCCTTACGCTCGTCGGCCACATACTCCACCGTGCTGCCGATCAGATCACAAACCACGGTCACATAGTCGTGCCCCTTGCGGAATGCCTTCTCGTCAACGCCAAGATACCGCGAGGGATTCGATTGCTTGCGCTCCCGGCCCCGGCGCACCGCCCTTTCCATGACACCCCATGCTTCGTCCCAGGTGATGCGCAGGATGCGCCGCGCTCCTGTTACGGTGGCGCACTCGGTCAGCACGTCGATGATCAATCGCTCCATCAATATGGTGAAACGTGCCTTGGACTCGGCCCAAGGCACGTTGACCTGAAGGACGCCATGCTCGGGGCAGTCCACTCGGGGAATCCGAGCATGCAGGAACGTCTTGAACTGGCACGTGTCCAGATGGCGCCAGACACGAGGCTCGGCATGGTCGCGGCAAGCCAGCTCTCGACCACAAGTAGGGCAAAACCAGCGAACACCAGGACCATGCTCCACGCGGATGTCTACCCGACCTTCCGCCGTGTCCAGTTCAACAGCCTCAACAAACCAGGGCTCGGTCAGCCCGAGAATCCGAAAATATAGGTCCGTATCCTTCATTGGTGCCCTCCGGGAAGGACATTAGCAGATCAGCTACCCACGGAAAACCCGGAAGAGCCTTATTGGTTCTTCCGGGTTTTCCGTGGGTAACCCCTGTCAGGAACTGGCCGGGTAGAGGTTTAGACCGCCACAGAAGAAGTAGATGGCTGTCTTGAAATGCTCCCGGTTCCTATAACCGCAAGCCTTCCTCTTGATGGCCATGATCTTGCTGTTGAGGCCCTCGGCCACGCCGTTGGTGATCCTGTGGCGGCAGAAGGTCAGGATGTTCTCAAGATGTCTCTGAATCAGTCCGCCCACTTTGCGCATTGGGGCAAGATCTGACCTGTTCACCCAGACCAGCCATCGCTTCACAAAACGTCTGGCCCATCCCGTGCTCAGGTACTTCCAGACGTCGTTCAGGCTTTCCTTCATGGCCCAGGCCTTGGCCACCTTGAGGTTCGCTGTCTTCAAGGCCTCCAGGGCTGGCCGGTGTTTGTCCGGCAGATTCTCCTCCCGGTATAGCCAGAGGAATTTCGTGCCCTTGAGTCGATGGTCATCCTGACTTGTGAGTTCGCGGTGCTCTTGCTTGCGTACCCGGTCCACAGCCTCGCCTACGTGTTTCATGACGTGGAACCGATCGTGAACGATTTTCCCCGCCGCGTCCGGCACATGTTTGAGCGTAGCTTTAAAATAGGGCTCCCACATGTCCATGGCCACGGCCTTGATCCGCTCCAACTGCGCCTTGGTGAACTGAAGGTAGTACCCCTCAAGGCTTTCGGCCTTACGCTCGTCGGCCACATACTCCACCGTGCTGCCGATCAGATCACAAACCACGGTCACATAGTCGTGCCCCTTGCGGAATGCCTTCTCGTCAACGCCAAGATACCGCGAGGGATTCGATTGCTTGCGCTCCCGGCCCCGGCGCACCGCCCTTTCCATGACACCCCATGCTTCGTCCCAGGTGATGCGCAGGATGCGCCGCGCTCCTGTTACGGTGGCGCACTCGGTCAGCACGTCGATGATCAATCGCTCCATCAATATGGTGAAACGTGCCTTGGACTCGGCCCAAGGCACGTTGACCTGAAGGACGCCATGCTCGGGGCAGTCCACTCGGGGAATCCGAGCATGCAGGAACGTCTTGAACTGGCACGTGTCCAGATGGCGCCAGACACGAGGCTCGGCATGGTCGCGGCAAGCCAGCTCTCGACCACAAGTAGGGCAAAACCAGCGAACACCAGGACCATGCTCCACGCGGATGTCTACCCGACCTTCCGCCGTGTCCAGTTCAACAGCCTCAACAAACCAGGGCTCGGTCAGCCCGAGAATCCGAAAATATAGGTCCGTATCCTTCATTGGTGCCCTCCGGGAAGGACATTAGCAGATCAGCTACCCACGGAAAACCCGGAAGAGCCATAATCAAAGATAAAACAGGGAGAAGCAATGAGCGCTGTCAGGGCCAGACCAATGAGCGTATCAAGCGCGCCGCACTCCTTCACCTGGCCGTAGAGCGACTGCAAAAGCCGCAGGCACATGAGGCCGAAGCCCAGCGGCAGAATGAGGTACGGCACAAGATAGGGCATGCCCAGAGCAGTTGTGTACTGGGGAAATGTCAGTAACCGTTCTATCTGCCCCCAGCCGAACCATGCGATGGTGGCTGTAAGGCATAAAAACAGCGTTTCAACCGTTATCCAACTGATGCGCTGCCAGCGGGGAGGCAGGTGGTCATACAGCATGTCCACGCGGATGGACGAGCGCTTTCTGATAGCCACAGAAACGGCCAGATAGGAAATCCAGATAAAAATATACCGCGAAAGCTCTTCAGTCCATACAGCCGCACCGGCACGTTCAATGAACTGGGTAATGATGTAGCGGTAAATAACCTGCCAGGTAATGAATAAAATAATGCTGATCAGGCCAACGACCATGAAAATGCTTTCAAAATTCTGGTTCAGCCAGCGCAGAGGACTGTTTTTTGCTTCTGTGGCGTTCATGCTTTTCCCCGTTGGTGAGTGCTAACTCTTGTTGGGGGGCCTGCCAGCAAAACTGGCGGCCCCCCGACAATAACTACTTCTGCGTTGCGGCGATCAGTTCCAGCAACTCAGCAGGAATTTCCTTGGCAAACTTTTCGCGCACAGGAGCGGTCTTCTTTTTCAGTTCCTCACGCTGTTCGGGAGTGAGCATGTGGATGGTGATGCCCCGGTCACGGAAGGCCTGCCAGGCCAGCTTTTCAAGCTTCACGGTCTCCGCGCGCTGCCATACCAGAGCTTCGTGAGCCGCTTCGGCGATGATCTTCTGCTGTTCGGGGGTGAGGCTGTCCCACTTCTTCTTGTTCATCAGCAGCACATGCATGGAATAGTTGTGCTGTGAATCCATGGCGTACTTGAGCACTTCAGTGTGCTTGGCATCGTTGAGCAGGGAGAATGTGTTGCCCTCGGCATCTACAGTGCCCTGCTGGAGCGCAGTGTAGGTTTCACCCCAGGCCACAGGAGCCGGGTTCATACCCAGTTCGGTGGCCACGGCCACTTCCACGGGGGAATCCGTGGTGCGCACCTTGAGGTTCATGAGATCCTGCACGCTGTTCAGGGGCTTTTTGGCAGAAACAAAGTTGCGGTAGCCGTATTCGCTGAACATGATGGTCTTGAGGCCGATACCGCCTGCAACCTTGTCCAGAGCCTTGCCAAGATCGCCTTCGTCCAGGGCCTTGTAGAGCTTGTCCTGATTTTTGGGGTCAGTCACATAGGGCAGATCGATGGCCATAAAGGCCTTGGAAAAACTGGCAAGGTTGGGCGAAGAGCTTGAAGACATATCAAGCGTGCCAGCCTGAGCGGCTTCTGTGGTCACGCGGTCGCTGCCAAGCTGACAGTTGCCGAAAATCTGGATGCGGATTTTCTTGTTGCTTTTCTGCTCAACAAGTTCCTTAAACTTTTCATACCCTACGGTCACGTTATTGCCCGGAGCCATGGGGTGTCCCAGCCTCAGGGTCAGCGGCTTTTCAGCAAAGGCATCTTGCGAAAAAAGGCTCATGCCGAGGCAGGCTGTAGCCGCAAGAGCGGTTGCAAAAAATAGTTTACGCATGTTTCTCCTCACTCTCTGTAGGGGGTTGTAAAACATAAACCAGGACGGCCTCATCAAAGGCCTCCGCTTTGTGATTTTTTTGTTTTGCACAATGCGTGCCATTAAAAATCAGGATCTAAAAGTGCGTATGATTAATTTAGACTTATTTTACAGCTAGTTAATAATAAACAAAGCGCGCAGCCAATCAGCGCAAGATTATTACTGTCGCAAATCCGCACCTATTGATACCTGCTACCGACAACGTTTCTGGGCATATTGTGAAATATGTTTCATATAGGATTCTCGCAATTTTGAGACCCTTTGGCAAACCGCAATTCCTCAGCATGTCGCAAAATTGCGTCGCACTCCTGTACTAGTTTATCAAAAAACAATCCTGACTGATGCAATCATGCATCATCCCTTCCCTCGCAGGTGCTATCTGAGCGCCTGCAAATTCATATTTTTAAAAAAATAAAATCATTTCATAGTATTATAAAATCTGGCACACCCCATGCAGATAGGGGGCAACCGAGGATTGCCACATCCTTTCGGCGTTCTCCGCGCGGCGGCTGCCATTGTCCCGCGCGCCACATATTCATATTTCAGGAGTATCGTGATGAGCACCACCACTTGCGAATGCCGCTCCCCCCAGGAACAGCGTTTGTACGACAAGATCGAGGGCCGGGAAGACAAATTCCGCACAACCCACACCCGCGTTTTCAAACTGCTGGAACGCTTTGAAGGCCAGAAGCCGCGCATCGACATCGAACGCGCCCTGTACTTCACCCAGTCCATGCAGGAAACAGACGGTCAGCCCCTGGTGCTGCGCTGGGCCAAGGCCCTCATGCACATTGCGAAAAACATGACTGTCTATGTGCAGGAAGACCAACTGCTGCTTGGCCGCGCCGGTTGCGATGGCCGTTACGGCATCCTGTACCCCGAACTGGACGGCGACTTTCTGGATATCGCCGTGCGCGATCTGCCCACCCGCAAGACCTCGCCCGCCACTATCACGCCTGAAGACGCCAAACGCGTTATTGAAGAAATTGCGCCGTACTGGAAGGGCAAGACCTACCACGAAGCCCTCAACGCCGCCCTGCCCGCCGAAGTGCACAAGCTGACCTATGATGACCCCATGGGACTCATCTCGCGCTTCATCGTCAATGAAACCTCGTCCTTCCGCTCGTCCATCCAGTGGGTGCACGATTTTGAAAAGATCCTGAAACGCGGTTTCAACAGCATCAAGAAAGAAGCCCAGGACAAGCTGGACGCCCTTGATCCCCTGAGCTGCAAGGACGCCTGCGAAAAGCGGCCCTTCCTTGAAGCCGTTGTCATCGTGTGCGATGCCATCGTGCTGTGGGCCAAGCGCCACGCCGTGCTCGCCCGCGAAATGGCAGCCAAGGAAACCGACCCCACCCGCAAGGCCGAACTGCTGCGCATGGCCGACAATGCCGACCACGTGCCCGGCGAACCCGCCCGCGACTTCTGGGAAGCCTGCCAGAGCCAGTGGTTCACCCAGATGTTCTCGCGCATCGAGCAGAAGACCGGCACCACCATTTCCAATGGCCGCATGGACCAGTACTTCTTCCCCTTCTACGCCAAAGACCGCGCCGAGGGTAAGCTCAACGATGCCCAGGCCATGGAATTGCTGGAATGCATGTGGGTGGGCATGGCCGAATTCATCGACATGTACATTTCGCCCACCGGCGGCGCTTTCAACGAAGGTTATGCCCACTGGGAAGCCGTGACCGTTGGCGGCCAGACCACCGACGGACGCGACGCCAGCAACGCGTTGACCTACCTGATCCTCAAGTCCAAGCGCGAATTCCCGCTGCACTATCCCGACCTCGCGGCCCGCATCCACTCCCGCGCACCCGAGCGCTACCTTTGGGACGTAGCTGAAACCATCAAGTACGGCTCGGGCTTCCCCAAGCTTATCAACGACGAAGAAATCGTGCCCCTCTATGTTTCCAAGGGCGCAACCTTTGAAGAAGCCCTGGACTACGCGGTTTCCGGCTGCACCGAAGCCCGCATGCCCAACCGCGACACCTATACCTCCGGCGGCGCGTACATCAACTTTGCCGCTGCCGTGGAAATGGTGCTGCGCAATGGTCGCATGAAGAAGTTTGGCGACCAGCTGCTGGGCGTGGAAACCGGCGATCCCCGCAACTTCAAGACCTGGGACGAGTTCTGGAACGCCTATGTGCAGCAGCACCTGCTGTTCCTTAAAACGGCCTTTACCCAGCAGTACATCATCAACAAGCTGCGCGCCCAGCACTTTGCCCAGCCCATGGGCTCGGCCATGCACGACCTGTGCATGAAGCACTGCATTGACCTGCATCAGGAACAGATTCCTGAAGGCATCAATCTGGGCTACTTTGAATACATGGGCCTTGGCACTGTTGTGGACTCCCTCGCCGCCGTGAAAAAGCTTGTGTTTGAAGAAAAGAAGCTGACCATGGACAAGCTGCTGGCCGCCATTGACGCCAACTTTGAAGGATACGACGACGTGCGCGCCCTGCTGCGTTCCGCCCCCTGCTACGGCAACAACGATGAATATGCCGATGCCATTGGACGCGAGATCGACAGGATCTCCGTAGAATACGGCGGCAAGTACTCCATGAAGGAACTGGGCATCCACAACGATGTGCGCTATGTGCCCTTTACCTCGCATGTGCCCTTCGGCAAGGTGGTTTCCGCTACGCCCAATGGCCGTACCGACGGCTTCCCGCTTTCCGACGGCTCCTCGGCCTCGCACGGTGCGGACGTCAACGGCCCCACCGCCGTGCTGCTCTCCAACTACCAGACCAAGAACATGGGCATGCGCGACCGCGCCGCCCGCATGCTGAACATCAAGTTCACGCCCAAGTGCGTGGAAGGCGAACAGGGCACGGAAAAGCTGGTGTCCTTTATCCGCACCTTCTGCGACCTCAAGCTCTGGCATGTGCAGTTCAACGTGGTAAACAAGCAGACCCTGGTGGCCGCGCAGAAAGACCCGCAGAAGTACCGCAACCTCATCGTGCGCATTGCCGGGTACAGCGCCTACTTTGTTGATCTGTCGCCCGACCTGCAAAACGACCTGATTGCCCGTACCGAACACGACGCGATGTAACAAATCCACGGGCGCGACTGGCCGAAAGGTTTGCCGCGCCCGTTTTTTATAAAAGGATGGTCTTATGTGTCAGGATGACAGCCAACGGCAAGGCATGGTTTTTAACGTCCAGAAATATTCGGTTCATGACGGCCCCGGCATAAGAACCATCGTTTTTCTCAAGGGCTGTAGTCTTTCCTGCCGCTGGTGCAGCAACCCCGAATCACAGCAACGCGAACCGGAACTGGCCTTTAACGCTGGCCGCTGCCTGGGCGTTTCCAAGTGCGGGCACTGCATTGTGGCCTGTCCGCATGGTTCCATAACGCTTGGCGAAGACGACAAGCTAAACATAAACCGCAGCCACTGCACCGAATGCCATATGCCCTGCGCTGCGGCATGTCCGGCTCAGGGTTTGCTGGTTTATGGCAAAAAGCGTACAGTGGATGATGTGCTGCAAGTGGTTGAGCAGGACATGGCCTTCTACGCCCGTTCTGGCGGAGGCCTGACCCTTTCGGGCGGCGAACCCCTGTTGCAGGGTGAATTTGCCGTGGCCCTGCTGCGCGAGGCGCGCACCCGGCGCATCAAGACCGCCGTTGAAACCTGCGGCATGGTTTCGCCAGAGACCATCCGCGAGGCCGCGCCATACCTCAATTACGTGCTGTTCGACATCAAACATATGGACAGCGCAGTGCATGAAGCGCAGACAGGCCTGTCCAATAGGCATATCCTCGAAAACTTCCGCATTCTGGCAGAAGAATTTTCTGATCTGCCAATACTGGCACGCACGCCGGTTATCCCCGGCTTTAACGACAGCGAAGAGGCCATTGCCGCCATTGCCGGATTCCTCAAGCCTTTTGAGCGGGTGGAATACGAAATGCTGCCCTACCATCGCCTTGGCACGCAGAAATACCAGTTTCTCAACAGACCCGTGCCCATGGGTGATGTAAAGCTGGAAACAGAACACATGAACAGGCTTCAGGCTGTGGCGCAGGCCATCCTGGGCGATCGGCTCCGCGTACCGCACTGATAACCACTTACCCCCCCAAATTGACCTATGGCATGCAGATCTTCCGAGCTTCTATCCAAACATGTGGAGCGCATCCTCGATGCCCTGCCCGAAGGCGTCTTTATAAGTGATGCCGCTGGCACCAGCCTGCAGGTTAACCGCATGTACGAGCAGCTGACCGGGCTGACCCAGGAACAGATACGCGGCAAAAATGTGCGCGATCTGGTACAGGAAGGCACATTTGACTGCATTCTGAACCCGGAAATAGTGCGCACAGGCAGGCCCACCACCCATGTGCAGCAACTCAAAAACGGCAAAAAGCTCGTGCTCACGGGCTTTCCCGTTTTTGACGCCAAGGGAGACCTGTGTCTTGTGGTCACGTTTGCGCGCGATGTCACACTGCTGGCGCAATTACAGGATCAGGTGGCCGGGCAGTGCAAGCTTATTGACCAGATCAACGACCAGTTGGCCTACATTGCACAGGGCGCGGCAAAATCACGCGAACCTGTGTATGCCAGCCGGGCCATGGGCGATGTGGTTTCCCTGCTCCGCCGCTTTGCGGACACGGACGCGACCGTGCTTATTTTGGGCGAAACCGGCGCAGGCAAGGACGTATTTGCCCGCTACACCCACTCCCAGTCGGCCCGTAACGATAAAATCCTGCTCAAGGTCGACTGCGGCGGCATTTCAGAATCACTCACGGAATCGGAGCTGTTCGGCTACATGCCGGGGGCGTTCACGGGCGCTTCCAACAAGGGCAAGGCCGGGTATTTTGAAATTGCCGATGGCAGCACGATCTTTCTGGACGAAGTGGGCGAGTTGCCGCTTTCCATGCAGACGCGGCTTTTGCGCGTGCTCCAGGACGGCGAAATCATGCGGGTGGGCGCTTCCAGCCCGCGCAAGGTGGACGTGCGCATCATTGCCGCCACCAACCGCGATCTGGCCGAAAGCGTGGAGGCCGGGACCTTCCGCCGCGACCTGTACTACCGCCTCAATGTTGCCACGGTGCGCATCCCCCCACTGCGAGAAAGGCAGGAAGACGTGCGCCCCCTGGCAGAACACTACCTTGCCCAGTACACTGCCAAATACCACAAGGCCATGGCCTTTATGGACGTAACCCTCGACATCATGACGGCCTATTCCTGGCCCGGCAACGTGCGCGAGCTGCAAAACCTTGTGCACAGTCTGGTCATCACGCTCAGCGGGCCGCTGATTTCCCCTCGCGACCTGCCGCCACAGATATCCGGCGCACCCCGCGAAGCCTCGTGCTATAGCGAGGACATCCTCGCCGCCCGCCGCCCCCTGCGCGACATCATGGCCGAAATGGAGCGGGATTTCCTGCTCAAAGCCATTGAAGTGCACGGCTCTGTGCAACGCGTGGCGGAGCTGTTCCAGATCAACCGCAGTACTGTGTTCCGCAAGTTGCAGGGCGCACGGCGGATTGACTGATGCGTGTGGGCGTCAGGGCTGGCAACGCGACAGTCAAGACGCATGCTTCCCCCTTGGTGGTGGCGGCCTTGACGACCTTGGTCATGATTCTTTTTGCCGCCAATTCCCTGCTCTGCCGTTTTGCGCTTGCCGAAGGCCAAAACGCTCATCCCCTGAATCCCTCTGCATATACGGCCCTGAGGGCCATTTCTGCCGCTGCCATGCTCTGGCTGCTCCAGATGCGGCGCGGCGGCAACCCGCTGCGTGCCGGCAGCTGGGGTGCGGCCTTGGCGCTGTTTGGCTATATGGCCTGCTTTTCCTGGGCTTATGTTCGGCTATCTGCCGGGGCGGGCGCTCTGGTCATTGCCGTGGCCGTGCAGGCTGGCATGCTCGTGGCCGGGCTGCGGCTGGGGCAACATCCCGGCAAGGCCCAGAGCCTGGGCATTGGGCTTGCCATGGCAGGCCTAATCTATCTGCTGCTTCCGGGGCTTGATGCGCCGCCAGCAGGGGCGGCTACGGTCATTTTCTGCTCTGGCCTGTGCTGGGCGGCCTACACGATCTATGGCAGGGGCGGTGACAATGCCGCTGCGGCCACGGCTGGCAATTTTATCCGTTGCGTTCCATTAGCTGTAGCACTGCTGGCATGGGCTGTGGCCTTTGACCAGGCGGGAATGCCTGCCGCATGGCCGTGGGCAGGCGTTGTGTGCGCCCTGGCAGCCGGGGCGCTGGCATCCGCCCTTGGCTATGTGCTCTGGTATGCGGTTTTGCGCTGGCTCAGCGTGCCCTCAGCAGCTGTGGTGCAGTTGAGCGTACCACTCATCACCGCCCTGGGCGGTGCCATGCTCATGGATGAAACTCTGGGGCTACGACTGCTGGTGAGCGCCCTTGCCATTCTGGGCGGTATTTTCTGCGCAACGGCCCTGCCCCATCTGCTACGCAGGCACTGAACAAACAGGCCATGCGCCTGCGCCCCCCAAGTATGCCGGGGATAAAAATGCTGCTGCAAGGCTGCGTTAAGCGCTACTTTGCTGATGCGGACAGCAGATTGGCCAGGATGACTTCCATCACACGATAAAAAACTTCAAGGTCTGCATCGGATATGCCCGTCAGAGCTTCAACGCGCAGTTTTGTGCCAATGCTCAAGATATCGTTGATGACGCTGTCCGCCTTGGGGGTCAGACAAATGCGTCTGGCGCGCCTGTCGCCCTCCACGCCCACGCGTTCCACAAGGCCCATCCGTTCAAGGCCGTCCAGCACCCGCACAAGGGTGGGGCCTTCCACACCCACAGAAACAGCCAAGTCCTTTTGCAGGGCCTTGCCGTTCATCCGCGACAGATGCATGAGCACCAGCCAGCGCGCCTGGGTCAGCCCCAGGTGGGAAAGACGCTCGTCAAGCTTGGTACGCCATGTGCGGGAGGTGCGGTTGATGATTATACCAACAAGATCTCTGGTAGAAGCGCTCATTGTAATGCCCCCATTGTGTGCGTTGCCAGCTTGTAATTGATACTTGCTTGCCGCCTGCCTGGCGCCAACGCCAAGTTATTTTTGGCGCCAGATGTTATGCACTGCCACATACAACTGTCTCGCGCAAGTCAGGAAAAATCTTAAAAGTACACATCGGCCCACAGAATCAGACCATGCGTAGAGGATCACCCTGCAAAGCAGACCTGCAACACGCTGCTGGAGCGCATATGGGCAAACAGGAAGATATGGGGAAAAGCCCGAAAAATAAAGCGAATAAAATATATGAAAATTAATAAAGCATAAAAATGAACTGCGCCGACGATTGCCCCATGCCCCTGTCGGTCTGGCTAAAAAAGACAGTCCAGAAACATGCGGTCGCCAATGCCCTGAATGAATGCGTCAATGTGCACCAGAGCCAGCCGACGTTCAAGAGCCTCACGTTCGTGCCTGCATCCGCAGAGCATGTCTTCAAGTTCCGTCACATCCCGAACGCCAAAATAGTCGCCGAACAGACGGATATCGGCGATTATGCCGTCACGCACATCCATATGCACGTCAAGCACGCCGCCAGGGGTCTTTGTGCTGCGCTCAAAGGCGTAATTGGGTGAATAGCCAAAATTCCAGTACCAGGAGCGGTAGCGTTCTTCTGCCAGAGCTTCAATGGCGGTTATTTCCTCCGCGCTCAAGGCAGTCTGCCCGATAGAATCCTCCCCGGCCACAAAGCGCATGAGGTAGTTTATGAATTCCTCAATGGGCATGGGCTGGGGCAAAAAATCCACAATGTTGCCCACGCGACCGCGCACGCTTTTGACAGATTTATCAATGTATTTTGCGGGACTGGGCTTGAGCGCGGCACAGACGGAATCCAGGTTGGCAGAATACAGCAGGGTGCCGTGGTGCAGCAGGCGGTCGCGGTGCATGTGCTGCGCGTTGCCGGAAATTTTGCTTTCTCCAACGACCATATCGTTACGGCCATTGAATTCACAGGGGACTCCAAGGGCATTGAGCGCTTTGGTAATGGGCGTGGCAAAACGCTTGAAGTCCAGCAGCCCCGAATGGTTGTTCAGGCTGATGAAGGTAAAATTGATATTCCCCAGATCATGAAAGACCGCACCCCCGCCGGTGAGCCTGCGCACAACGGGGATGCCGTGCTGCTGCACATAATCGGCGTTGATTTCGGAGTGGGAGTTCTGGTTTCGTCCCACAATAACAGAAGCCGCATTACGCCAGAGCATAAAGATGTCGGTTTCGCTATTGCGCAGCAGCCATTCTTCCGCCGCCAGATTAAACGAGGCGTCTGTGCAAGGATTATAGATAAAACGCATACTCCCCCCATGAAACACATTGCTGGGACATATCGTATTTTCTACATTTATCCAAGCAATTCGCTGATGCCAGCGCTTGCAGGCATGAAGGGAGCGGCGCTTGTTCCGGAAGTTGGCGGCAATGCAGTGGGCGTTATCAACGCTGGCACAAAAGAGCGTGCATACACTTGGCCATATGCCCGCTCTTTTATACCAGAAAAGTATCAGCAGCGGGTTGTGCGAGCTTAAACAGCTCCCGGCAGCCCACCTTCAGCGAGACTGCCAGCTATTCTACCGTAACCAGTGTGCCTTCTTCAAAAACGCAGGGGGTCAGCTCATTGCCAAGTCCGGGTAGTTCCGGGACGCTGAACATGCCGTTCACCGGCTGGTAGTCGTACTTGCACAGGCGTTTGTTATAGCCGTGCAAGTTGTATACATGGTGTTCGTGGATGGTGAAATTGGGAATCACCGCCTCAAGATGCAGGGACGCTGCCGTAAGCAGGGGGCTTGAACACACGTGCACCTGAACACCCACGTCATAGGTGTGGGCCATATCACATATTTTTTTTGCTTCGGTTATGCCGCCGCAGTTGCCGATGTCCGGCTGGATCATCTGAATGGAAGCATTGTGAAAGTACGGAGCAAAACCCCATCTGCCATAGATGCGCTCCCCCTGAGCAATGGGAATGCCCAGATTGTCGTGGACATATTTGTTCAGTGACGGTTCCGGGGTGCAAGGTTCTTCAAAAATCAGAATGCCATATTCCTTGGCCATGTTTCCGATCTGGATGGCAGACTGCACGTCCGTGTAGGAGTGATTTTCCATTATCAGATCCACATCCGGGCCAATGGCTTCGCGCACGGCACTGATACGATCGCGCAGCATGCGCATGACATGCGGCGGCTGAAGGCGGGTGGTTTGCTCGCTGTTGGTGCGGTTGCCCTTATCATCAAAGGCATAAAAGTCAATTTTGATGGCATCATAGCCATCACCAACAGCTTTTTTGGCATAGCGCGCGTAATCATCCGGGCTGACTGCCGCCTTTTTACCGTCTTCATCCCATCCAAACTGCAGCTGGCTGGCATAACAGCGCAGTTTTTCACGCCTTTTACCGCCGAGCAACCTGTACACCGGTTCTTTGTAGTATTTGCCCTTGATATCCCACAGGGCCACATCAAGGGCTGAAATACCGGCAAAAGCCACGGCTCCGCCATTCTGCCCCCAGAATGTGGATTTATAGAGCGTTTCCCATATGGGTTCATTGTCCAGAGGATTTTTGCCGATCAACAGGGGCGCAAGCTCGCGGATCATGCCAAAGGCAGCATACGCGCCCCGCCCATACGCAAGTGCGGCCTCGCCATCACCATAAAGGCCGTTATCCGTGTACACACGGCAAAGAACTGGTCGCCACAGGGGCGGGTTATTGGGGGTATCCAGTATCACTATGTCGATCTTGGTGATTTTCATGGCAGCATCCTGTTTAGCAAAGTGCATTTGCCTATATGATTACACTTTTTGTCCTGCCATTGCGCGGCAGGGTTACGATCAATGACAACAATCCGCATCCGGCACGATAAACAATGCCAGATACGCCGCGCTGAAGGCGGCTAGAACCCGGCAACGCTGCCGCCCTTGTACAGGGCATTGATGGCATTGCGGACATCTTCAGTGGTATATGCCTTGATGAGATCCCTGGTCCACGGGGCGTCCTTGTTGGCACTGGAAACAGTGAAGCCCACGCCAAACTTGTCCAGATCGCTGGACTGGGCCAGTTCTGTAAAGTCAGCCACCTTGTTGCTCACGATAAAGAGCTTGGCGCTGCATGCCGCGTCAACATCCTGAAGGGCAGAAATAACCTGATGCGTATCGAGCTTTATGATCTCGAT
This sequence comes from Desulfovibrio faecalis, assembly GCF_053570625.1. Classification (NCBI taxonomy): domain Bacteria; kingdom Pseudomonadati; phylum Thermodesulfobacteriota; class Desulfovibrionia; order Desulfovibrionales; family Desulfovibrionaceae; genus Desulfovibrio; species Desulfovibrio faecalis. Next base: position 482,847 of record NZ_JBRBQR010000001.1, on the reverse strand, counting down.
TTGTTTTATGTTGCTTTCGATATCAAGGTCGGTGGGATTGGTGACGCCGGGCTTGAGCTTGATGAAACCCAGTTCCTCCAGCAGAAACAGAGAGCGGCTCATGTTAGATTCGTCCTGCGGAATGGCTATGCTGGAACCTTCTTTTATCTCACTGATATTTTTGTGCTTTGAGGAAAAGATACCAAAGACGTTTTTATGAATATACGGCGTAAGCATGGTTATACTTTTTGATTTTGTTTTGTTGTAGCTGTCCATCCAGGGCTTGTGAGCGTGCAGGGAGGCATCAATTTCGTTATTGTCGATGGCTTCAAACATTATTGTTGCATTTTGCAGAACAATTACTTGAACCTTGTAGTTCATGGCTTCAAGTGCCTTCACCCCTGCCTGAACTTCTGGCTCATTGTAGGCCATGCAAGCCAATCGCAACGTTTTTGGCTGCGCGCTTGCCTCAGCCTTGGAACTTTCCTTTGTTTCATTGCAGGCGGTCAGACACAACAGGGCAAGGACGGAAAGCAGAACAAAAATCTTTTTCATTGGTAAAATCCCTTTTTCATCATTTATTATATGCTGGTAGCCTTGTGTTAGCTTTATTGCGGCGCGCCATGTCAGCTTGCAGACTTGTACAGCCTGTCTCCTATAGCCTGAATACCCATGACGATAACAAACATTATAAAAACGAGAAGATACATTACAGTGTCGTTAAAGCTCTGGTAGCCGTAAATGAGTGCTGAAGCCCCCACGCCGCCTGCTCCCATTGTCCCGGCAATGGTAGAAAGCCCAAGCATATGGATGACCCCAAGCACGGACGCACTGATGAGCGAAGGGAGAGTGGCGGGCACAACTACCCGAAAGATAATCTGCAAATTACTGGCGCCGAATGAACGCGCGGCTTCAATGAGGGCAGGATTTACTTCTTTCAGGCTGTTTTCAAACATTCTTCCAAAAAACGGAGTGGAGGCCACAGTAAGCGGCAGCAGGGCCGACACCCAGCCAATGGAAGAAGATGTTACAAACCGTGTAACAGGAATGATGGCCACGATCAGTACCACGAAGGGAAAGGAACGTATGCTGCTTACCAGCGCGCTGAGCACCTGATAGGTTCTGGGGTTTGGCCTGAGGCCGTTCTGCCCGGTCACAAACAGCGAAACTGCAAGCAAAAAGCCAAAGAAACCACCGAGAAGCGAGCCAAAAAGCAGCATCTTGCCTGAGGCCACAAGTGCGGGAAAAAGTATCTTTGCCCAAACAACTTCCATAGGATAATCAACCATTGCAGCAACCTACCGCGAAATAATTTTGCAGGGCACGCCCTGTTTCTGAAAAAAAGACAGAAATGCATCCGCGCGTTCACTCGGGAAATTCAGGGCAAACACCCCATATACGCCACCCCTGTGGCGCGACACCTTGCTGTCCAGCATATGATAGGGGTGGCCCACATCGCGCGACATTCTGTAGAAGAGCTCCTGCTGGGTGCGCTGCTCCAATGTGACAATCTGAACCGTACAACCCTCAGCCGGAATTTCCACCTCTCCTTCACCCAGCAGATTGATGAGAGCTGGCGGCTGCTGAATAAATATTTCGCGCACATCGCCCGTGGTGTCGCATCTGCCATTCTCCAGAATGGCCATCTTTGTGCAGATTTTGCGCACCACAGACATCTGGTGGGTAACGGCAATAATGGTGACCCCAAGTTTTTCATTGAGGCTCATGAGCAACTCGAGGATTTCATCAGTAGTTCTGGGGTCAAGGGCCGATGTGGCTTCATCGCTTAGCAAAATGGCCGGGTCCATGACCATCGCGCGCGCAATGGCCACTCGCTGTTTTTGACCGCCGCTCAGCTCTCTGGTTTTGGTATTTATTTTGCCAGCAAGGCCTACAAGTTCAATAACATATTCAATCTTATCCCTATGCTGCGGCACTTGTTTATGCCAGCACTGCATGGGGAGGGCTACGTTGTCGTAAACAGATTTGCGATCAATGAGCGAAAAATTCTGAAATATCATTCCGATATTTTTTCTTGTTTCGCGCAACGTGTTGTCATTGAGACCTTCAATGGCGATGCCGTTAACCGTGATACCGCCCGAAGAAAATTTCTCCAGTCCGTTGATGCAGCGTAACAAGGTGGATTTTCCTGCACCGCTACGTCCAACAAGGCCGTATACATCGCCCTTGTTGATGGTCAGATTGATGCTGTCCAGCACCTGCACTGTTCCATAAAATTTTGACAGGTTTTTGATTTCGATCATGGGTGTTTGAGGTGGCTATAGGTGGCGGGGAAACTACCAAAACCCGCCGGAACTGACGGGTTGGTGCGGGGCTGGGGCAGCACAGGCCAGACAGAGGGGGAATAGAGAACACGCGCGCCGGATGGGGAATGTAAAGCTGCGGTATGTGCAGCAGCAAAAGCCGCCAGACCGGTGACAGCCCAAAGGGCAGGCACCAGCCGGCGGCATGCTAATTCAGAAAGAATGCGTGAAAAACAGGAGGAACGTACTGCTAACAGCAAAAGGCCGGCTGTTGGCAGCCGACGTGAGCACCTGAAGGAGTGGATAAGCTCATTTGCGCGGGAATTCTTCCAACCTGGAAGAAATGAGGCGGTCATAGCCTCAATCCGTTCATTTGAGCGAAAGGCAGCGGCATCCTGTTACGCAATGGGATAAAACCTGAAAAGAAATTAACGGTTGTGTTATTTTTTAACGATAGTCAAATGAACTTTGTTTGTCCACTGGCGGCCTCTTTGCAGCACTGAGAACCTTTCCGCAGATCAAAGCACTGCATTCTATAAGGGGCATAGAGACTGTATTCTTGTCAGCCCCCTTGGCGGATGGACCGGCCTCTAGCGACTGAACGTCTGAAGCTTGGGCAGGGTATTGGCCCCGTGGGGCAGCAGTGTTGCCCGGAGGTCTTTGCCGCCGTTCAGTTTTTTTGCCAGTGCAAGGGCTTCGTCCAGCGTTGTGGTGATGTGGATATTTGTTTTGGCAAAGTCTGCGGCATTCATGGAGCTGACCATGATGAGGTTGTGCTTTTCCGCCGACTCCGCAAACAGAAAGCCCACATAGCTGCCGATGGAAAAATTCTCGCGCAGGTCTTTTTCACGCGCGTCCATATTGTCAAAATCGCAGATCTGGTGCTGGGTGTCCGGGCTGCCAAAGCCCTCAGTGCAGGCTGACAGAATGATGATGGTGCCGCCCTCGCTCACCACCGCAAGGGCGTTGGCCAGGGTTTTGATGGTCTGGTAAAAATTGATGTCCTTGGGCGCGCCGCCCGCGCTGGCGATGACCATAGGCGTGCGCTCGGACACGTTGACGCCGTCGATGGCGTCAACCAACGCGCAGGCCTCGCGGTGGGCCTGCACCATGTCGCCAGCCACGGCCTTGATGATGTTGTAATTGTCGTCCACCACCACGTTGAGCAGAAAACGGGGTTTGGCCAGCAGGGCGGCCTCTTCAAGATCGGCGTGAAAAATATTGCTGGTTTCCATATTGGCGCTGCGCACCGCCGCATTGGTGCCGCTGCCAAAGCCCTTGTTCAGGGCCAGGTTGTGATGCCGCTGGATGGTCTCGTAGCTGGCGATGCCGGGCAGCAGATACTTGGGGCCGCCGCCGTACCCGGCCAGGAAGTGGTACACCACGCCGCCGGTCAGGATGATATGGTCGCACTCCATGGCAAAGCGGTTAAACCACACTTCGGTGCCGTTGCTGGTCACGCCCGCCTTGACCATATCCGCCGCGTCCCGGCACTTGTGATCAATAACCTGAATACGGTTGTAAATATCTTCGGAAACAATGGCGATGTGCTCCTCGCGCGTCATGGGGCGGTGCGTGCCTGTGGCCGTGAGTATACGAATGTCCGCATCGCGGATACCGCATTTGTTCAGACGGGCAACCACAGCAGGAACATAAACATTGGGCGACTGCCACAGGCGCGTGGAATCTGGCACGACAATACACACCGTCTGACCGGGGTTAAGCATTTCCTCAAGCCGGGGTGAACCGATAGGATTATCCAGAGCTTCGTTAATGTGCTCCAGCGCGCTTTTTGCGGGCAGCGCAACCGCGTTGGAATGCAGCTCTGCCGCTATGAGGCCGTTGCCAAGCTCCACAGAAAATTCCCTGTCGCCGTATTTCATGTAATGCTGTGCCATGAGTCGTGTCCCTGTTTGTTGCTGTGCCGCAAATGCAGCGCCGGGCCTTGTTCCACACAATTTTGCCGCAGCGCCAGTTCGTTCAGCGTCTGTTATGCCTCATGCAGGCTTTTGTGAAGAGGGGGAAATTCCGCTTCTGCGCCGCTTAGGCTCTATCCGAACAGCGCGCTGCCCGTCATCACAAGGCCCGCGCAGGCAAGCATGACATCAATAAGCAGGCGGAAGGTCGCTTCAGACATGCCAAGCACAAAACGTTTGCCCAGAAATGTGCCAAGAGCCAGCGTAGCCCCAACCACAAGACCATTGCACAGCACTGGCAGGGGCAGGCCGCCCACAGCGCCGAAGGCCAGGGCCTTGGCAACATACACGGCAATGGACGCAGCCGCCTCGGTGGCGAGCAGCGCCCCCTTGGCGAGGCCAAAACCGGCAAAAAGGGGGATGGTCAGCGGCCCGGTTGAATACACAACCCCAGTCAGATACCCCACAAGGCCGCCTGCCAGGGCCATCTGCCGAGGGCCAAGGCGCACGCTGCGCGTTCGGCTGGCCCGGCGCAAACCGATGAGCGCAAAAAAGAACAGCCCGATGCACAGATTGGAAATTTCCGCAGGCATGATCCAGAGCGTCCGCACACCCAGCACCGCCGCAGGCACGGCCGTTGCCGAATAACAGACAAAGGCCCTGAGGCTTATCTGCCGCCGCCAGGCCACCACCCGCGAGGCATTGCCCGCAATGGAGGCAACAGCCATGATGGGGATGGCGGCCTTGGGGCCAAAGGCCAGGCTCAGCACCGGCAGCAGGATTATGGACGACCCTGTACCCACCACCCCGCTGATGGCCCCAGCCACAATGCCGCACAGACCAATGAGCGCGTATATCATGGCCTCTCCATTCTGCGCGCGCAGATTTGCGTTTACAGGGGCGTAATCTGATCTACCTCGTGGTGGAACACATAGGGGTCTGCCACCAGCTCAAAGCGTTCGTCATCGGGGTAGTGCACCGCAAGCTGGTAATTTTCGCCCGCAAAGGCCTTTATGGCCTCCAGAGAATCCCACCAAGTGGCAAAGAAAAAATGCTCCGATCCGCGAAAGGTCATGCGTTTGACCGCAACCCCCAGATTGCCGTGAACGCTTTTGGCGTGGTCTTCGCCCGTTTTGCGCAGATGCTCGGCAAAGGCATCGCCCATAGCCTCCGGCACGCAACCGTGCCATGTTCTCACAATCATGTTTCCCCTCTTCTGTTCGTGATTTTCGCCCCAGCCCGGGGATTATTGTCAACCCAAATGCCTTGTGTTACCCAAACTGCACATCAGAACATTCTGTTGATGACACTTTCGGCACGCTGGCGGCCCCGCGCCTGCGCCCTTGCTGTTTTCGGGGCAACAAACCCTGGCATCACCACATCGATTCACACCGGCCTACAGATCACTTTTCCTGTCCGCCTTCCAGAACGATTTCTATGCCATTACGCGGAGCACGCATATGATCGGGCCAATTGTGAACAGTGGCGGACTTTTCATCGGCGGCATCATCGGCGTTATTTTTGCCGATATTTTTCCTGAACGGCTCAAAAAAGCGCTGCCTTCCATCTTTGGCGTCATAACCCTGTGCCTGGGCGCAACCCTTGTGGGTAAGGCCGCAGCACTGCCCGCCGTGACGATTTCGCTCATTCTCGGCACCATGGTGGGCGAAATCATATATGCCGAGGCCCTGTTGCAAAAGTTCCTGCGGGCCATTTTTAGCCTGCTTAAGAGCAAGCGCATGGGCGACGAAAACTTTTCCCTGATGGTTATAACCCTGGTGGCGGCATTCTGCTTTGGCAGCATGGGCTTTTTGGGGGCCTTTCATGAAGGCCTCACCGGCAAGCCCGACATCCTGCTGACCAAGGCCGCGCTGGACATGTTTACCGGCGTGGTTTTCGGCTCCTTCATGGGCTTTTCCGTAAGCCTTATCGCCGTGCCGCAGTTTATTATTCTGGCGCTCATCTACATGGGGGCCACCACCATTGCCCCGTTCATGACCCCGGCCATGCTCAACGACTTTACCGCCTGCGGCGGCGTCATCTTTGTGGCCACGGGCCTGCGCATGTGCGATATCAAGATATTCCCGGTCATCAACATGCTGCCCGCGATGGCCATTATTTTGCCGCTTTCGCACCTGTGGGAGCTGTACTTTCCCTTCAAGTAACTGGCCTACGACCATGACTGAAATACGGTTTTGCCTTCCGGCCTTGCGCGCCGGAGGGCAAAACCGTTTAAACGCTGCGGCTAGAGCAGCGATTGCAGTTGGGCCAGCAGATCCTCCGGCAGATCAATACTATTTCGCTCGCTGGCGGCGCGGCTGAGGCCGATGCGGCGGTCGCCCGGCAGACGCGCGCCCGGCTGGTCGCTGATGAAACCCAGCAAGTGCTCCACCCGATCCAGAAAGTTCGCTCCCGCAGTAGCCGCAGGGTCCATGACCAGAAAGCTCTGCCCAAGGCGCGGCGGCGGGCCGTCCGGCGTGAACAGGGAAGAGGCCTCAATGGCCAGGGAAGCCCCCGTAAGCGCTGCCGACATTATTTCCACAATGAGGGCCAGGGCGTAGCCCTTGGGGCCGCCAAAGGGCAGCAGCGCGCCGTTGAAAGCCTTGACCGGATCGCAGGTGGGATTGCCCTCCGCATCTACAGCCGCACCCTCGGGGATGCTCTCGCCCTTTTTTGCAGCCTGCAAAATCTTGCCGCGCGCCAACAGCCCCATGGAAAGATCAATAACCAGGGGCGGGGCGTCCTTGCGCGGGCAGGCCATGGCCAGCGGGTTCGTGCCAAAGGTCACCTTTGAGCCGCCGTAGGGGGCCAGAGCAGCGGGGCTGTTGGCAAAGCCAAGGGCCAGCAGGCCCTGCGCCGCCAGATCTGCCACGGGGAATCCCAGCACGCCCGCATGGTGCGAATTACGCACAGCCATGAGGGCCACGCCAGACTCCCTGGCAGCCTGAGCCACCACGGACAGGCCATCGGCAAATGCGCTGAAGGCAAATCCGCAGCAGGCGTCAACCAGCACCACGCCGGGCTTTGTGCGCTCCACCACAGGAGCGGCATAGCCATCAACTTTGCCTGCCGCCGCCTGGGATGCATAGTAGGGAATGCGCGAAAATCCGTGCGAGGGCAGGCCTTCCATTTCTGCCCGCAGGAGCGAGGCGATGGTCAATTGGGCATTTCGCTGTCCGACATTGTGGGCCTGTAAAATATCTTCACCCAGTTTTTGCGCTTCGCTAAGGCGGATATGAGGCATGGAGTCTCCAGATTCTAGCTGATTTTACTTATAGTTGCTTGCATTGCGCGAGCACTTTTTGCATACCAGTATTGTTGATGGCGGAAAAGGATGTTTTGCGCGCCCACACTGGGGCTTTTCTGCGCACAAACTAAATGCTAACCTTTAAAAGGCGCGCTGGCTCCCGCTTGGCCCGTGCTGCCGTTGAAGCTCCACGTGCGCGGTCATAATGGCAGTTCTGGCCTGCGCGACGACCGGGAACAAAAGCCCTGTATGGGGGCAGCGGGCATCTTTTTTCCGTTTTACAGAAAATTGCTGCTTGACTGCGCGCCTCAGTCGCCATAAGCAAGCTCGCGACAGGCATTGCCGCCGAAAAATCCCCCCCCTTGGAATTCGGCGTTCAGGGTTAGTGCCCCTTTTGGGAATTGCTGCCTCACGCGATGCCAACATAAGGAAGGATAATGACGAGCTTCCACGACTTTCTTCGCAGTCTTTTTCCCATATGCCGCAGTATTACGGGCAACGGAGTGCGGCAGACGTTGCGCATGTTGCAGGAAGAACTACCGGGATTACGCACCTTTGAGGTGCCGTCTGGATCCAAGGTTTTTGACTGGACAGTGCCGGACGAATGTAACATCAGGGGCGCGCGGCTGACCGGCCCATCGGGCGAAGTGATTGCTGACTTTGCCGATACCAATCTGCACGTTATGGGGTATTCCGAACCCGTTGACTGCGACATTTCGCTGGAGGATCTGCAAAATCATTTGCATTCCCTGCCCGAAATGCCCAATGCCATTCCTTATATCACATCATACTATGCCCGGCGCTGGGGCTTCTGCATCAAGCATGATGAGCGGCAAAAGCTGGCCCCCGGCACGTACCACGCCTCCATAGATTCCACTCTGGCTCCGGGGCATCTGACATACGGCGACCTTGTGATCCCCGGCCAGAGCGAAAAAGAAATTTTTCTTTCCACCTACATCTGCCATCCATCCATGGCCAACAACGAGCTTTCCGGCCCGGTGGTGGCCACGGCACTGGCGCAGTGGGTGGCGCAACGTCCGCGCCGCTACACCTACCGTTTTGCCTTTGTGCCGGAAACCATCGGCTCCATCACCTATCTGAGCCGCAACCACGAGGCCTTGCGCCGCAATGTGGTGGCGGGCTTCAACCTCACCTGCATGGGCGATGAACGGGCCTATTCCTATCTGCCCAGCCGCAAGGGCAACACCCTGGCTGACAAAGCCGCCCTGCACGTGCTGCGCCACTTTGCGCCCGATTTTATCCGCTACACCTTTCTTGACCGCGAGAGCGATGAGCGCCAGTACTGCGCGCCCGGTATCGACCTGCCCCTGTGCAGCGTCATGCGCAGCAAATACCACGTCTACCCCGAGTACCACACCTCGCTGGACGACTGCTCACTTGTGACGCAAAAGGGGCTTGAAGGCAGCGTGAACGTCATGACGCGCATCCTTGAAGCGCTGGAAGAAAACGTCACCTACGAGCCGCGTGTGCTGTGCGAACCGCAGTTGGGCAAGCGCGGCCTCTACCCCACGCTGAGCACAAAAACTTCCTGTACGGAACAGGTCAATCTGATGATGGATCTGCTGGCCTACGCCGATGGCGAAACCACGCTGCTTGAAGAAGCAGACATTGTGGGCAGGGATATTTTTCGCTGCGCGGAAACCATGCGCAAGCTGGTAGAAAAAGACGTGCTGGCGGTCAAAACCTGCTGACGACTGTGCGCGGCATGGCAGCAAGGCCGCCGCGCAACAGCCGCGTCACGCCATGTCCCATCCCTGGATTGTTTCCCGCCCCTGCTTGTAGCGGAAGTCGCATACCTTGCCGCCCTCAGCCAGCGTTGAGGTGCGCGTAAGGCCCGTGCCTTCCGCCCGTGCGGTGGGAAAGTCCACCCGGCAGGGATAAGGAGCCAGCTCGGGCATGCCCAGCGAGGCAAAATACTTCATCAGCCCGCATTCCGTGTAATCCACACCGATATCAAAATCGCGCCCATCACCCCGAAATACCGTCTGCACCCAATCCAGCGGGTAGCGCCGCTGCTGGCTGCGCATGGCCCAACCCTGCAACAGGGCAAAATACTCCGGCGTAAAAAACCGCTGCCCGTTGGCGCGGTACGCTTCCTTCTGTTCCTCAAAACTGTAGACCGCCAGATCGTACACAAGCTTGCCCACATCCCTGGCGTTGAACCCGTGCGGGCGCATGGCCGTGTACAGGGCCGCATACTGCGGCCCTACAAGAAAACTGGGATAGGTCAGGTTTTCCGGCCCGCCAATATCCGGCAGAGGCAACAGCCGCGCATGGGCCTGTCTTGCCTGGGCAAACATGGCGCGCAAATCTTCCGCTGGGCGCTGCCCGGCGAGCATCTGCTCCGCACCTGCGCACATACCTGCAAATTCGGCCTTAAGGGCCTCATCACTCACCGGCTTGCCGACACCCTGCGCAATGGAGGCCATACAGGAACAAGGCAGCAGCAGAGCGGCGCAGGTTCCCAGCGCCATAGAGCAAAATGCGCGCCGGGTATAGCGTGGAAGCATAGTGGCATGGTGCATGACGGCTCCTGCTTGCGGCGCTCGCGCGCCAGACTACGGGTTTACGGCATGACTCACACTAGCCGGAGCCGGGGGCGCTGTCCACGTGAGCCAGAGCAGCGGCAAGGGCCTGTGGTATGGTCAGTGGCATGGATGCGCGGCACGCCTCATTTTTGCAAGCAAATCACAATTAATTGTAGATCATTATTCACTAATTTTAAATATAATTCAGCGTAATATATGCTTATGGCGATTTCATCACATTGGTATACCGGTTGACATGTAAACATAACTGGTACATGCAAAACGGCTACCCGGCGCATATGGGAGGCTGACGTCATTTCACCCCTGCGGCCGGAAACTGTTGCCCTGTGATCAGACCTGCCGAGGAGCGTTCATGCCAATGCCTTTTGCCGTTGTGGTGTTGCAGCACCACAGTGTCCGCCTTTTCGGTGTGCGCATCCACACAACCTTGCACAACGCCCCGCAGGAATGCCCTCGGCTGTGGAATGAGGTCTTTACCCCCCGCATGCCAGAGCTGAGCGGCAAGCCCAGCAATACCTATCAGGGGCCTTCTTACGGGCTTTCCTTGTTTACAGACCATGCGGGCCTGGCTTTTGATTACTGGGCTGCGATGGAAGCCCCGGAGCTTGCCGCGCCCCCCGCTGGCATGGATGAAGTAACCCTGCCCGGCGGTCTTTATGCCTGTTGCCGCATCCCCGCCGCCGGAATGCTTCAGGAAGCATACGACTACATGTATGACGAATGGCCCCAAACGCCGGAGGGCTATACCGTTCTGACAGACAAGCCCTGCTTTGAGCGCTACGACAGCCGCTTTATTCAGTCCGGTACCCACGATGTCTATGTACCCGTGCTGCCCCGCGAAAAATAGCCTCCTCTTGCGACCTATTCGGCCTGATTTCCCAGCCGCTTGGGCCTGATTTTCGGGCCTGCTTCTCTTTCATTTCCCTAGTTTTTCCCTTGCCTGTTTTGCCCACAAACCGCACCATAAAAGTATGCTATAAATTGCACTCTTTTTCGGAATATGCCATATTGCGAATGAATCGTAATAATCGGCAATTCGGCTGCACCCTTGCGCCCGCATACGCCGATAAGGAGCATACATGGCACTGACCCGACGTAATTTTCTGGTGGGCGCGGCCTCTGCGGCAGGCATTGCGGCTGTGGGGCTGGATGCCCGGTCCGAAACGGGCGCAAGCGCGTCTGCCCAGCACGCGGAATACGCAACATTACTCGACATTGAAAAATGCATCGGCTGTGGCCAGTGCGTGGAAGGCTGCCGCGAGCGCAACGGGAGCCGTTATCCGGAAGTCAAAAAGCCCCTTCCGGTCATGTTTCCGCCTGGAACCAAGGACGAGGATTGGTCTGGCAAGCGGGATGTGGACGACAGGCTCACGCCGTACAACTGGCTGTATATCGAGAGCGTTACCGTGCAGAAGGACGGTGCGCCGCTTGAACTGCACATTCCCCGCCGCTGCCTGCACTGCACAAACCCGCCCTGCGCCAACCTCTGCCCCTGGGGCGCTGCCAGCCGCCAGCCAGAAACCGGCACGGTGAGCATCGACAGCCAGACCTGCCTTGGCGGGGCCAAATGCCGCACGGTCTGCCCCTGGCATATACCGCAACGACAATCGGGCGTAGGACTGTATCTTGACCTCATGCCGCGCTTTGCAGGCAACGGCATCATGTACAAGTGCGACCGCTGCGCGGACAGCTTTGCCCACGGCCAACTGCCCGCCTGTGTGGAGGTTTGCCCTCAGCAGGTGCAGACCATCGGCCCGCGCGATGAAATTCTGGCGCAGGCCCGTACGCTGGCACAGGAGCGCGGCGCGTACCTTTATGGCGTGACGGAAAACGGCGGCACCAATACTTTTTATCTGTCGCCCGTGCCGTTTTCCGAACTGGCGGCGCAGGCCAAACCCGGCCCCGGCAAGCCTACCTTTGGGCCGGTGGCGGACTCCATGGCGCAGGCTGGCAACCTCACCCGCATGATGATGACCGCACCGCTGGTGGGTGTGGCAGGGGCGCTGGTGAACGCCGCGCGCCAGGAGCAAGGCCCGAACCAGAAACACACGCAGGCCCGCCCTCAGGGTGCGCTGCATGACCCACGAGCTGAAGCTGCCCTCTCCGGAGGCTTGCTCAAGAAGCTGTGGGTGGCAGTGGCTCTGCTGCTCGGCTTTACGGGCATGATGCAATTGCCCGTGGCAAGCCGCTACGGCATTGCCAAAGTTCCCGGCCTCACATGGACAGGTGATTTTTACACCACGCTGAATGTCCATTATGTTCTGGCGGCCCTGCTGCTGGCATTGGGCATGTATTGGCTGACCCTGCAGGTGCGCGGCAGACTGCGGGGCCGCCTTGCCTACTGGGGCAAGGTGCGGCTGGCAGTGCTTGGCGTTGTGGTGCTGAGCGGCATGGCCCGCGTTGCCAAAAATCTGCCTTCCATCACGTTTTCGCCGGGTATGACGACCTTTATTGACCTTGTGCATCTGGGTTTTGCCGTGCTGCTCGGTGCGCTGTGCCTCTGGCTGTGGGTAACTGGGCGCGGTGCGTGGCGCGAGGATGGATAACGGGCGTTGCCCGCAAACATGACTGCATGCACAGGCGGGTATTCTGCGGAATGCCCGCCTTCATTATGGGCTTGGCTTCCAGCCCCAAAAATTTGTCTGCACTGGTCACTACGGCTCTTGGCCCCGACAGGATTTGGCGCTACGCTGATTACTGCATCTTCCCTCCTCAAGCTAGTTTTGTGACATCCACCCCCACCAGCGAGGCGCACCATGACCATGCCCGCATTTTACATCCCCCACGGCGGCGGCCCCTGCTTTTTTATGGACTGGATGCCGCCGGACACATGGAATGCCCTTGGCGGCTGGATGCGCTCCATACCGGCGACGTTGCCGCAACAGCCAAAGGCGCAGATTGTATTCTCCGCCCATTGGGAGCAGCAGGAATTTACCCTGCTGACCACGCGGACTCCCGGTCTGTATTACGATTATTATGACTTTCCTCCGCATACCTATGAGTTGCAGTGGCCTGCGCCGCCAGCGCCGGAACTGTTTGACCGTGTGGGCCAGTGCATGCGCTCGGCAGGATTGCCTCTGGCAGAGGACACTACGCGGGACTTTGACCACGGCGTGTTTGTGCCGGGCCTGCTCATGTACCCAGAGGCGCAGATCCCCACGATGCAAATATCGCTGAGGCGGGGGCTTGATCCGCTGGAGCATCTGGCGCTGGGCCGGGCGCTGGCCCCGCTGCGAGAAGAGGGAGTGCTGTTTGTGGGCAGCGGCATGAGCTTTCACAACATGCGGGCCTTCCGCTACGGGGATAACACGCCCATTGATGGGGCGGATGTTTTTGACAACTGGCTGACGGATGCCGTGCGCAACCCCAATGCCGCCATGCGCAACGCGGCCCTTGCGGAATGGGAAAAGGCCCCAGGTGCGCGCTTTGCCCACCCGCGCGAGGAGCATCTGATCCCGCTCATGGTGATTGCCGGAGCCGCCGGAGCTGCGCAGGGCAAACTCGCCTGGCACGGCAGGGCCATGGGCGCGCCCCTCTCGGCATTTTCTTTTGACTAGATGAAATAAATACTTGCGCCCCACGACGAAAAGGTATAATTCCAAATTCCTCATGGGGCTGTAGCTCAGTTGGGAGAGCGCTTGAATGGCATTCAAGAGGTCAAGAGTTCAATTCTCTTCAGCTCCACCATGTAGGTAAATAGGAACCCCCGATCATTGAAAAATGGTCGGGGGTTTTTGCGTTTTTGCTTCGCTTTAAGGGACTAAAGGGATTAATTTTTTTCAATATCGCAAGTCTGATTAATTCGAAAATTATTGGCTCTACACCAAAGACGGGGGCAAGCCCCTTCAGCGGGCAGTTTTTCCGACAGGTTTCTGAACGATTCCCCAGCCATTTCAGCAGCACAAAACGCGCACACGCAGGCGGTAGTTTTCGAAGTTACGAAAGCCATACGCACGCCGCTGGATCAACTTCATTTTTCGGTGAAAGCCTTCTGTGATGCCGTTATTCCGGGTAAAACGGAACATTCGGGCCACTTCTTCCCGCCAATTATGCAACGTCTTGCCCAAGGTACGCAACGGCGCGAAGCTAGTTTTTCGAAGTTGCTCAATTTTATCTAATAATTCAGCCGCATACCTGCGGCACGAATCGACACTTTGCGCCCGCACACGCAATAAATCAGCTGTGTCATGCAAAAATTCGTACAGCGATTCAATGTCCGGCCTGTCAGCAAAGTATGTTCGTAATCGCTCTTTCTGTGAGTCTGTTAATCGATCACGGCGAGTCAGCAAGAGACGCATCATACCGCCTCGCCCATAAGCAAGTTGTTTTTCATCAATTGCCTTGCACAGCTCTGAAAAGTGTTGATTCACCAGCCTGATAACATGAAATCTGTCCGCAACAATGCGCGCATTGGGAAACCATTCCCGCACAAGTCGCCGATACGCAGAATTCATATCAATACAGACCATTTTAACTTTATGGCGGCCTTGCAGCGATTGCAAAAAGTCGCGCATATCAGCGGCGCTACGACCTTTAACCACATCAAAGACCCTGCGGCGGGCCAAGTCGCAAAACGTTGTTGCAAAGCCCTGTCTGCGCGTAAATCTATGCTCATCAATGCCCAGAATGCGCGGGCATGTGCGGTTTGCCCAGTGGCTGCTCTTGTGCTGCATCATCTGGTGGTAGTAGCGCTCCACGCTGGCCACGCCGATGCGGTGCTCATTGGCGATGTCTTTACAGGAAACACCTTTGTTGTAGGCCTGAAAAATGTTGCGCTTAAGCAGCTCTGTTGTTCTGCTCCACACTTTTATGCCTGCAAGTCTGGTATTAAAATATCTGCCGCAGCTTTCGCATCGGTATTTATGGCAGCGAATTAACAGGCGTGACGCCCTTCCATGAATGGAAATATTACGGATCGTCCGCCAGAATGAGTCCTTGATACGCAGCTTTTCACATCCGCAGTGCGGGCACGTATTCTTGCCCGTCCATCTGGCCTCAAACACCGGGGGAACGTGGCTGACCACTTTTTCGATTGCAAAATCCCGCAAGCCAATTAACAATCCTTCCACAGGGCCTTCTCTTCTTTTCTTTGGTCGGAAAATAAAAGCTGCCCTGATGGGCATACCAACTTTAATTGGTATGCCCATTTTTTCTTGGAGACGCCATGCCCCCGTCTTTGAGGTAGAGCCCCTTTTTGCAAAAAATGGAAATTACACCATGCAACTCTTTAGCACATCTACTGCGGAGAATCGCATAGTTGCACAAGCTATCCCAGAATGTTGCGTTCACGACAGACAATGGCTATCTTTCAAGAATGAGCACAAACAAGGGACATCTTCCTCCACTCAGGCCGTGTATCAAATGCGGCAAAATGCCTCAACGTGAAACATCAAGGCCGGAGGGAAGAACCCACGATATTTACCGCTATGCTTGTGAATGTGGCAACTGTCCACTCCAGTGGTCTGTCAGCGAATCTGCTGCAATTCGTTTGTGGAATGCATATGTTGCGACTTGACCTATACTTCAGTCGAAAAATAAAAGTATAGCAAGGGCAAGGAAGCGGGAAGCCCCCATTTCCCTGCCCAAGAATCAACTGTGATTTTTACCTGCCTTCGCTTTCAGGCAAGGCCAGCCTTTTCGGTTCTACTTCAGCATTGCATCTGCCGTCTTTCCGATTTTCCAATTCCACCGACAACGCGGCCGCTGTGAATACCCCTGCGATCCCTGCCAGTACGCCGCCTATAAATGCCCATTTACTGCTCATTTTCTTGCTCCTATTTGCTACCCGAGTACAGGCTAGTCATCCCAATTGTCTTTAATTGCTTGAAGTACAGCTATAACAACAGGTATCCAGTTCAGGTAATTCATTTACCCTCCCTTCATTTAGCAGCGCTGGATGCGCCGCTTTTTGTTAAGTAAGAAGAAACTAAATATCCCCGTTCGGTACCAAGGGCTGAAATCAAGGGGAACCATCATACAGCACCGCCTTTGAGTAATGCAGCCTGCAGCATGGCAAACATGGCAGGCACCAGATCAGGCAGATCGTTGACCACCTTACTTGTGTGCGGCAGCAGGTGCGTGATGTGTTCATCTCGAATGCCAAGGCCGTAAACTTCAAAGCCAAGTTTTTGGGCCACCCCTATGGCATTGTTTGCGGCCAGCGGGTTGTCCGGCATGCCGTCAGTGATTACCAAGATCATCTTGCGTTGTTCTTTGAGAGGCAGCATGTTTTGCAGCACCCACCACAAAGCCCCAGCCAAGGGGGTTCCGCCAGAAGCCAGAATGTCGAACCTATCAGGCAACGGCTGCCCATGCCGCATTATTGGGAATACAGAGTTTGTGACCGTCGTAGCGGGGAAAACCGTAACCGCTGGGTTCACGCCACGAATATGGCTCAGGGCAGTTGCCACGGCATAGCAGGCCCGATTGGCAAGATTAATCGGTGCGCCAGCCATGCTTCCGCTTACGTCCAGCAGGATATGGACAGCGGTGTTAACGCCTTGCTGCTCAGATTCTTTTTGAAAAACACGAGCATTGCCGACCTGCAGACGGTGCAGCGAATTGGCGTGCAGTGTGCCCCTGCGACCAATACTGCATCGCCTTTGCGTTTGCGCCTGCAGAAAGCCCTGAAGGCGAGTACGCAGGGCAATGCTGGCCTGTAACGCTTGCAGCTTCTGCTCTGCTGGCAAGGAGGCTGCATGTCGGGTGCCTTCCACGGCCACGGTCAGTGCGTCACCAGCGGATTCTGCGCTGCTATTGGCAAGCGCAATAGACATAATTTCGCCGAGTTGCTGGGGGAGATCCTGCGCCTCTGCATGAAACAAGGCCTTGAGCGGTAAAGCACTCGACAGTTGGACCGGTTCAGATTGCTGGTCAATTTGTGTGGCAGAATCGTTGGCCTCCCCTGTCGCCCTTGGTGTGGCTCCCTGACCATTAGGCTCTTCCGGGTTTTCCGTGGGTAGCTGATCTGCTAATGTCCTTCCCGGAGGGCACCAATGAAGGATACGGACCTATATTTTCGGATTCTCGGGCTGACCGAGCCCTGGTTTGTTGAGGCTGTTGAACTGGACACGGCGGAAGGTCGGGTAGACATCCGCGTGGAGCATGGTCCTGGTGTTCGCTGGTTTTGCCCTACTTGTGGTCGAGAGCTGGCTTGCCGCGACCATGCCGAGCCTCGTGTCTGGCGCCATCTGGACACGTGCCAGTTCAAGACGTTCCTGCATGCTCGGATTCCCCGAGTGGACTGCCCCGAGCATGGCGTCCTTCAGGTCAACGTGCCTTGGGCCGAGTCCAAGGCACGTTTCACCATATTGATGGAGCGATTGATCATCGACGTGCTGACCGAGTGCGCCACCGTAACAGGAGCGCGGCGCATCCTGCGCATCACCTGGGACGAAGCATGGGGTGTCATGGAAAGGGCGGTGCGCCGGGGCCGGGAGCGCAAGCAATCGAATCCCTCGCGGTATCTTGGCGTTGACGAGAAGGCATTCCGCAAGGGGCACGACTATGTGACCGTGGTTTGTGATCTGATCGGCAGCACGGTGGAGTATGTGGCCGACGAGCGTAAGGCCGAAAGCCTTGAGGGGTACTACCTTCAGTTCACCAAGGCGCAGTTGGAGCGGATCAAGGCCGTGGCCATGGACATGTGGGAGCCCTATTTTAAAGCTACGCTCAAACATGTGCCGGACGCGGCGGGGAAAATCGTTCACGATCGGTTCCACGTCATGAAACACGTAGGCGAGGCTGTGGACCGGGTACGCAAGCAAGAGCACCGCGAACTCACAAGTCAGGATGACCATCGACTCAAGGGCACGAAATTCCTCTGGCTATACCGGGAGGAGAATCTGCCGGACAAACACCGGCCAGCCCTGGAGGCCTTGAAGACAGCGAACCTCAAGGTGGCCAAGGCCTGGGCCATGAAGGAAAGCCTGAACGACGTCTGGAAGTACCTGAGCACGGGATGGGCCAGACGTTTTGTGAAGCGATGGCTGGTCTGGGTGAACAGGTCAGATCTTGCCCCAATGCGCAAAGTGGGCGGACTGATTCAGAGACATCTTGAGAACATCCTGACCTTCTGCCGCCACAGGATCACCAACGGCGTGGCCGAGGGCCTCAACAGCAAGATCATGGCCATCAAGAGGAAGGCTTGCGGTTATAGGAACCGGGAGCATTTCAAGACAGCCATCTACTTCTTCTGTGGCGGTCTAAACCTCTACCCGGCCAGTTCCTGACAGGGGTTACCCACGGAAAACCCGGAAGAACCGACCATTATTATTCGTGCCTTCGCTGGTTGCAGCTGGCTGAGGTGGTTCCCACTGCCTGACGCATATGGCAATTTGTCGAGCGTATTCGACTGCTGCCTTTGTATCTGGACAATGGATGTAAGCCTTGTTCAAAGTGAATTTATTTCAATATTTCGCTGAAATTACAGAATAAAAAATATTTTTTGAAATAATTTACCAACCGCCGTACCAACATATCTTGCGAGTACGGTTGGACATTGGCGGATGCTTTCGGATGGAGAAGCGCCAACGAGGGGCGGCGAGCCATTTGTCGTGGCCGCAAGAATATATTCCCTTGACGGAATATATTTGTGTGGTTAGGATTCCTTCTATGGAATGGGATGTTGAATATACGGACGAGTTCGGAAGCTGGTGGGAAACTCTCTCGGAAAAGGAGCAGACCGCCGTGGCCGTCACTGTTGGGCTGCTTGAGCGCATGGGACCGGGGTTGCCGTTTCCGCACAGCAGTTCCGTGCATGGTTCCCGTCACGGGCATATGCGCGAGTTGCGAACACAATGTGACGGGCATCCTTTGCGTACTCTGTATGCTTTTGATCCCAGGCGGGTGGCGATACTGCTTATAGGCGGGGACAAGACCGGTGATGACCGCTGGTATGAAATTTTTGTTCCCTTGGCGGATCGCCTGTATGATGAGCACCTGAAAGAAATCGCCCTGAACGTCTCCAAAAAGGAAGGGGGTTCATAATGACCAAGAAATTTTCATCCCTTCGCAAGGGCATGAGCGAAGAGGCCCAGGCGGAAGTAGCCGGACAGGTTGACGCGATCATGGCTGAAATGCCGCTGCATGAGTTGCGCCGCGCCCGTGGGCTTTCGCAAAAAATGCTGGCTGAAAACCTGCGCGTGCAGCAGCCCGCGATTGCCAAGCTGGAGCAGCGCACGGACATGTATATTTCCACCTTGCGGAGCCATATTGAAGCTATGGGCGGCGAACTGGAGATAACGGCCCGCTTCCCTGAGGGCACGGTAAAAATTTCCAACTTCTCGCAGTTGGAACCGACTGCGTAATACCCGCAGTTACCGACTATCCCACTCTGGAGTATCTTTGCTGGAAGAAGGCAGTGAAAGAGTAGTCATATCCTGCTCGCACCCTTATTAAGCAGGTGTCAGCTTTCATTCACCTGCCAGTGATGTCGTAAACGCAATCGAATACAATTCTCGCCGTACTCCACGAACCCTCGCATACAAGTTCGCGTTCCGTATGCTTTCGTATGTGTTTGCGATACCTTTCAATGCCGAAACGGAATGACAGGACAGGACAGGACAGGACAGGACAAGTGCGGTAGGGCCACCTTTTGGGTGGACTCCCTCACGTCCTGCCCTGCGGGGCGGCTTACTCGCCCTGCCGGGCTCGACGCGAAGAAAAAAAAGGCGCGGACAAAATGCCCGCAGAGGCGGGCATCGGCTAAGGGCTATTCGCAGAGCTTCTCTATCGCCAGAAAGGCGGCGAGGGCCTTTTGCAGCGACATGGCGGAAGCGGCCAAGGCGGTAAGTTCCGGGGTGGGCAAGCCCGGATGCGCCTTAATTCTTTTTTCGCTCAAGGCGAATATAAGACTTGTCATTTCTCTTGCCCTGCGCTCCAACTCAATCACATCATGATCAGTTAATTCTTGTTCCATAGATGTGCCCCCTTCTCAGGAAATTACCGTTTTCTATTGGCGTCCCCCGTTTGTGGAACACAACATTTATTGTATAAGAAATTTCAAATTGCCATAGCCCTGTTTGTCCATCTCCTCATAGGGAATAAACCGGATAGCCACACTGTTAATACAATAGCGCAATCCGCCTTTGTCCTTGGGGCCGTCATCAAAGACATGCCCCAGATGGGAGTCGCCCACGCGGCTGCGCACCTCTATCCGCTTCATGCCGTAACTGTTGTCCGCGTGCTCGGTAATAACCGCCGGTTCAACAGGTTTGGTAAAGCTGGGCCAGCCGCAGCCGGAGTCAAATTTGTCGGCGGAAGAAAATAACGGTTCTCCGGTCACTACATCCACATAAATGCCCGGCTCTTTGTGGTCCCAGAGCTTCCCGGAAAAAGCCCGTTCCGTACCCGCCTTCTGGGTCACGTTATATTCTTCAGGGGTAAGGATTTTTTTCAATTCTGCATCAGAGGGTTTGGAGTATTTGCTTGGGTCTATCAAGCCGCTTTTTTCAGTTTGAATATCCTTGAGACTGTCAAAGTTGATGTGGCAGTATCCGCCGGGGTTCTTTTTCAGGTAGTCCTGGTGGTACTCTTCGGCGAGGAAGTATTTTTGCAGCGGCAGCAATTCCACGGCCAGTGGTTTCTCATACTTTTTCCGTACCCCATCCATGACGGAAGCGAGAATGTTCCGGTCAGTCTCGGTCACATAGTACATGCCGGTGCGATACTGGCTTCCTATGTCATTGCCCTGGCGATTGAGGCTGATCGGGTTGATGATTTTGAAAAATTGCTCCGCAAGTGTTTTGAGGCTTATAATGTTCGGGTCATAACGAACATGCACGGTTTCGGCGTGACCTGTTTTCCCGGAACAAACTTCCTTATAGGTGGGCTTATCCGTTGTACCGTTGGCATAGCCTGAAGTGACGTCATGCACGCCGGGAATTCTCGAAAAGTATTCTTCGACCCCCCAGAAACACCCTCCGGCAAAATAGATGTCGCGCAGGCCGGTTGCGGTGTTTGTCATTTTTGTATCCATGTCCTTTGCCCCGCTATTGGCTTTTTTATTGTCGGAAGGTGAAAGGCTGGCCGCCAGCGCCAGCGTCGCCGTCAGAAAAAGAGCCGAAAGCAGAAGGAATATTGTCGTTTTTTTCATGAATGCACCTCATTTGCCTTTGAAGGAGTTCAGTTCTCCCAGGATTTGAGCATTGGACTCATCGCCTACTATTTTTTTCAACACATCCCCGTTTGCGGTCAGATAAACCGCCGTGGGATAGGCGCGAATGCCAAATTCTCTGGTCACAGTGCCGGATTCATCGAAATAAATTGGAAAAGAAAGGCGTTGCGCTCTGGCCCAAGCAATGAAGTCCTCTTTTGATACTTCTCCGTTCAGGCCGGGCGTTACAATGGAGATTACGGCAATGTCCGGTGAAGAGGCGGCCTGTTCAGCCAGGGTCGTGAAGTCTTCAAGGCCAGCCAAACAGAGCGGGCACCACGTTGTCCAGAATTTGATATACGCGGTTTTGCCTCGCAACTGCGCAAGGCTCATCGTTTCCCGGTCCAGGCCCGGCAGGGACCGTTCATAGACCGGGCTGCTTATTGAAGATTGTGAGACTTCCGGGGGAGGCATGTCGCTTTCCGCACGCAGCAGGTTGATCTGGTTGTAGAGCATCCAGAAGCCCATAAGCATGATAAGGACGCCGCCCGCAATGCGGATTTTGTCGAAGTGAGGGTAGATACTCTTGACTCTCCCCAGAAGATGATGTGATCCCATGGCAAGAATCCAAAAAGGCAGGCTCAAGCCCAGAGAGTACACCAGCAGGAGCCAGCCCCCGGTGAGCGCGCTGCCCTGCTGTGAACTTATCCCGAGCACCGCGCCAAGCACGGGGCCAACGCAGGGCGTCCAGCCAAATGAAAAGAGAAAACCGAGTAGAAACGCTCCACCAAGCCCTTTTCGAGGATCAAAGCGCACGGACAGCCTTTTGTCTCTATTGAGAAAGGGGAGTGAAATCAGTCCGGTCTGATGGACGCCAAAAAGCACAATGATGGCCCCGCAGGCCAGAAAGAACGCATGGCTGTTGATGAAATGTCCCAAAGCGCCCGCGCCGAAACCAAGGAGAAAAAAGGATGCAGATAACCCGGAAGTGAAGGCCAACGCCTTGCTGAAGCTGGTTTTCCCTGACCTGTCTATCGGCATGGGGCTACCGGATAAATAGCCAAAATAAACCGGCAGCAGAGGCAAAACACAAGGGGAGAAAAAGGACAACAGCCCCGCCCCGAAAACGCTGGCAATAAAACCTATTGTAATAATTTCCATAAATTACTCATTCAAAAAGCCATAGGCTTCTGCTTTTACATAAGAATACGCACCCGCGTCCCGGTGTTGTTTGCGCTATCTATGTGGAGTTGCCATCCATGTTTGTTGATGATGAGTTTGGCGATATACAGGCCCACGCCTTTGCTGTTTACGGCTTTGAAGGCCTGCGCCGAACGTTTGCTGATATTTTCGACAACGTCCGGGGCCATGCCCTCGCCGCTGTCGGCAACGAGCAGTTCCACCATATCGCCCGCCTTTTGCAAAGAAAGGGAAACATACCCTTCAGCCGTGTATTTTAAGGCGTTGGAGAGCAGGTTGATAAGCACCTGAGCAAAACGGATTGAATCAGCAGGGATGACGATTTCCGGTTCGATCTCGCTGGTGAATGCCAACCCTTTTTGCGCAAAGCCGCCCTCATGCCCCAAGGCCACTTTTCTGGCGACTTCGGAAATGTCCGTGGGCGTGATGTTCAATTCAAAGGTGTCGTTTTCATAGATAAGGCGGTCCTCAAGCTCGTTCAGCAGTTCCCTGGTACGGGTGATTTCCGCGTGCATGGCCTCAAGGCGGGGTGCATCTGCTTTGTGGATGCCGTCCAAAATGGCTTCGATCTGGTTGAGCAAGATTTGCAAGGGGGTACGCAGTTCGTGAGAAAGATCGACAATAAGCTGTTGCCGGAATTTTTCCTGATTCAACAGCGACGTTCCAAGCGTATTGATGGAGTCGGCAATTTCGTGCATTTCCGCCACACTGCTTTGGATGACGACCCTGCTTTGCAAATGACCTCTGGATATTTCCTTGGCTGTGGCCGCTATATCGCGCACGGGCCTGGAAAGCCTGTAAAAGAACAGGATGGACACCAAAGCGCCGCAAAGGCTTATGCAGATAATGGCAAGAACAACGAGAGAAACGCCGCTGCCTCGAAAGGCGTCCGCCTCCGGTGATGTGATATGGTTGGTGAAATACCCGGCGCTCAGTTCGCCAACACGTTTTCCGTCCACCAGTATCGGATACTTCACGTTTGTATAGACATGGTTGGGGTTGGCGCAGCACCGCTCAACGCCTTTCTCGCTGGTATAGACGGTATTGCCCTGGTTGTCGGTAATGGTGAAATAGTCGCCGGACAGTTTGGCGATCTCCCCGGTTTCCGTTCCGTCGTAGCCGTTCCATGTGCCGAACATTTTGTAGTGGCTTGCCGCCTGCATAACCAGCATATGCTGGGTTTCTTCATGCACCTTGTCCACATAGTAGGAAAAAAACCTGTCTATGATGCGCAGACCGAAAAAGATGAACACGGTCACAGTGACAAGCGTGATAACGGCGAAAGACACCGCAAACAACCGGGTAAAAGGCCATTTTTTACGCATGACGCTTCACCCCCAGCATGTAGCCGTGGCCATGAACCGTTTTTATGATTTGCGGATTTTTGGGGTCGTCCTCAAGTTTTTGCCGGAGATGTCTGACATGGACATCCACCGTTCGGTCAAGGGCGTCCGGCGAATTGATATGCTCCACCAGCTTGTCACGGCTCACCAAAGCTTTTGCGTTGTTTGCCAGACACAGCAGGATGGAATATTCGTTGGGCGTCAGTTTGATTTCCACACCGTTTTTCGTGACCGTTCGCCGGTCAAGATGCAAAACGATTTCATGCTCCAACCGAATAGTGTTTTCGCTGGGGCGGGAGCGTTTGAGCACGGACTTTACCCTCATTGTCAATTCTCTGGGACTGAAGGGCTTGGTCAGGTAATCATCCGCGCCGTGGGCGAAGCCGCTGATTTTTGACTGTTCACTGCGTTTTGAGGTCAACATGATGACGGGAGTGTTGTACAAGCTGACAACCCTCTCGCATACATCTTCCCCGTTACCATCCGGCAACATAAGATCCAGAACAACCAGATCGGTATCCGCGTTTATGGACTGCAAGGCTTCGGCAACCGTCATAACATGCCGCACGTTATACCCCTCGCGCTTGAGGTACTCCATAACGGTTTCCGCTATTTTACTTTCATCTTCAACGATAAGAATATTGTACATACCGCATCCGCCTTGCTTGTTTACACATCGATTCTGTTCCGCATGCTGTATAGTAGGCGGTTGACGCCGTGGACACAATGAGGAAGCTATTTTTCGGCTGGTAGAATGCGTCTGCCAACTGTACATGCGGAATTCGGGGCAAAGGGAGTTCGCGCCGCTTTGCCCCGACATCCCGTGCTTACATTTTTTTGCCCATGTCACTGTCTTTTTTCATGTCGCCGTCCTTCATCATACCTTCCTTGCCCATGTCGCCGCCGGACTGCATGCCTTTGCCTTCCTTCATGCCGTCATCTTTCATCATGCCGCCCTTGTTCATGTCGCCGGACTGCATGCCGTCGCCCTTCATCATTCCGGTGTCTTTTTTCTGCATATCGCCGCCCTTATCCATCGCAAGTGCCGGGGTGAAAGCGAGGGAGCAAAGAACAACCGCGGAAGCCATGATGGAAAGAAGCTTTTTCATAAAATCCTCCAATGTGATGATGCGTGAAGGCATAACGCCTGGAAGTCTCCACACTTTGTGGGGCTCGACTTGTAGAGGCAAAGATATTGGAAAGTTGTTAAGAAATTATTGAGGTTTGTTCTTTGTTGCTGTTGGGAATAAAAATTCAAATATCCAAGCGATTGTAGTGGGTGGGTTTTCACCAAGTTGTTTACCGCCCCAGCCCTCGGCTCCGTTCCAAAGCCCTGTCCATTTCCCCGGTGATGGACGCAAAAGCCTGTTCACGGTCAGGGGCGAGGCGGATGTGATTCATGGCCTCCTTCTGCAAGGCTCCCTGTTCTGCCCAAGTGCCGCCGAAACGCCGTAGCCTTTCGGAAAGTTCCCGGCTCATTTCTTTCAGACACGGCGCTTCGGTGGTCATGTCGGCCTCCATCCGTTCCCGGCAGAAGGCAAAGGCTTCGGCCTTGTCTTCCGCCTCGTCAAAATACTCCATATAGGGCTTGATTTGCTCCTGATAATAGCTGTCAATCTTGCCGGGTTCCTGCTTGGCGAGAGCCAGTAAAACGGCCTGACATTCCTCAAGCGTTGGAGCCGGAACGGGCGTTGGAGCCGAAACAGGCTTGGGTGCAACATGGGGCGCGGGCTGCAAACCCTCGTTTTCCCGCTGCCGATTACGACTGCCGCGCATGGTGCGGATTCCCTTGCGTTCCATTGCCGCCACACTCGGCCCAAGGTGCGTTGTCGGAACGCGGTCAATGCCCTGGGCTTCCAATGTTCGGTGGTCGATACGGGCTTCATGTCCGGCGAGGCGTAAAGCATGGTTGGCCCGTTCCGCCCAAAGTTCCCGGCACTGGAGCAGCCATTCACGCGGGCGCAGCTCGTTGGTCTTTTTCGCGCCGCCTTTTGACGGGTCTTTCGCCGCCCGCTTGAACCACTGGCCGGGGGCGCGGCTGATACCATCGTTCACCCGCTCGGAGATGAGCAAATGGCAATGCGGATTTTCCTTGTCATGACCTTTGTGGACGGCGAAACTGTATGGCAGGGGGCCGTCCTTCGTCCGGGCCAAATCCCGGCAGAAAGAAGCCGCCAGAGCGGTCAACTGACCCGGTGACAATTCTTTGGGCAAGGCGAACTCAAGCTGCTTGAATAACCTGCCGTTCGCCCGCTCATGGGCGTCAGCGGCCTCCCAATAATTTCGGGGGGCATCTGACGCCCAGGCGGGCATATTCCCGTGGCCTTTATGGAGCAATTCGGTATGGTCGCTTGCGTACCTGCCGGAACGCTCAATATAGTCGCTGCGGACGGCGGCGCTCACGGACGAGCCACGGGATACGGTTTTCGCCGTCAGGTGGTAAATCGCCATGCGATTTCTTCCTCAGCCTCGCAGAGCGCACTCAGTTTCCAGGGGAAACTGGTAAGTGCGCCCTACCAGAGAGTAGGGATTCCGGCTGTTCCATCTTCGGCGCGGCTTCCGGCGCATCTGTTTTCGGCTCCAGGCGCTCGAACGCGGCCAGAACACGCTGCTTGTTGCGGGCATCCAGCGGTTCAGCCCAAGAGCGCAGCATGGTCTTTTGCGCTGGAGGCAGCCGCTTGAAAGCCACCTCGACCATGATGCCGAGCGCCACCAACTGACCGCCGCGCTCTTTACGCTTCTCCCGCGAGATTTGCGCTTTTTTTTCCTTGAGTTTGGTTTCCAGTTCCTCGACCTGTTTTTCCAGACGGGCGCTGCTCATACCGTCCTCTCGCTCTCGTCGGAATTGCCGAGACGCTTCACCAGGGCGGTGATGTCTTCGGCTCTCCAGGCGGTAGTGCGCGGGCCGAGTTTTACGGGCTTGGGAAAACGCCCGGTTTTGCAGCCCTCCCACCAGACGCTTTTGCTGATGGGGATGATGGCGAGAACCTGGGGCAAGCGAAGAAAGCCGGTGGATGGAATGTTGGTAAGCATACAAGCTCCTTTCCGTTGGGTTGATGGGGAGAGGAGCGAAAAAAAACGCGCTCCTCGGACACTGTGGTCAAAGGAGCGCGGTGGCTCTCGCAAATGAGGCTCTGGGCCTTCTGGAAATTTCACTATTACAGGTTCGGACGGAAGTCCAGCCGGAAATCTACGCGGCCTGTTCCTGCCGCGCTTTTTCTTTCAGCTCCGATAAAAAGTCGGCCCAATCCTGCATCATCTTGCGGCGCTCCGGCAGATACTCGGCGTGATTGTATGAGGCCCGCACCCCGTTGCGCTCGGCGTGGGCAAGCTGGCGCTCGATCCAATCCCTGTTGTACCCTTTTTCATTGAGTACGGTGGAAGCCATGGAACGGAAGCCGTGGAAGGTCATTTCGTCTTTGGAGTAGCCCAACCGCCGCAAGGCGAAAACGAGGCTTATGCTGCGTATGGGCGTATCTCCTTTGGGCTTGTCCTTTTCAATTTTCGGTCTGCCGGGAAAAAGGAAACGATATTGCCCGGTGACGGCGTGAAGCTCCCGCAGTATTTCAAGCGACTGCCGGGAGAGCGGAACGATATGCGTCTGCCGCATTTTCATCACTTCCGCCGGTATGCGCCATTCCGCAGCCTCCAGGTCGAAGTGCGCCCATTCCGCGCTGGCAAGCTCCTTGGCCCGAACAAAAACGAGAGGCGCGAGTTTGAGGGCGCATTGCATCTGAAACATGCCGGTGGTGGAATCCAGGGCTAACAGAAGTTTGCCTATGGCTCTGGCTTCGGTAACGGCGGCGAAGTGCTTGACCGTCCGCATAGGCGTGATGGCTCCGCGCAAGTCGTGGGCCACGTCCCTCTCCGCTCTGCCGGTGGCAATGGCGTAGCGAAAAATTCTCCCGCACTCACGCATGGCAAGATGCGCCACGCAGACAGCGCCCCGGCCCTCTATTTTTCGCAAAGCGGCCAGTAGCTCCGGCGCGGTAATGCTCTTGATGGGCCGCTTGCCGATGGCCGGAAAAACCATATCCTCAAGCCGGTGCATGATGTGGCCCTTGTAGCTCTCCGACCAATCGCCGGAATACTTTTCAACCCATTCCCGCGCCACGGCCTCAAAAGAGTTCCTGGCCGCGTTTGTCGCTTCCCGTTTGGCCTCCTGCTTGGCCGCGCTGGGGTCGATGTTATCCACCAGCAGCTTCTTGGCCTCTTCGCGCCGTTCCCGCGCTTCTTTCAGGCTGATGGCGGGGTACGGCCCGATAACCAGAAGTTTTTGCTTCCCAAGATAGCGATAGGCCAGCCGCCAGGACTTCTTACCCTCCGGCGTGATGTAAAGAAACAGCCCGCCGCCGTCCGAGTGTTTTTGCACTTTTCCGTTGGGCTGCTTGCGCTTTACAAAGGTGTCCGTGAGTTTCATGTTTGGCTCCAAGGTAAGAAATTCTTGTTAAAATCAACATTTATACCAACAAATTTTGTATAAATATAATTATACAAGCAAATTATAGCTAATAAAAAAGCAATTTCACATTTCCCGGTTCCCATTTTTTCCGAAAATGGCTATGTTCATTATATTCCGCTTGTACCAGGCAAATCAAGCAACAAACAGATACCAAAAACGTACCAACGTGTCTACCAACACGGAGTACGGATTTTGCCGGATAAGGGCGGACGCAAAGCGGAACAAATGACCGGGTAATTATTTGAATATACAGTATATATAAGACTATTCAGGACAGTAAAAAATGCTTGTTTTCATTCTTGACCAAGATGGCATCCAGAACCTCTAGCAAGCTGGGGAAGTGCTGCTCCACGATGCTTGCCGCATGTTGGCGTGCCGGGGTCACCTCATCCACATCCCAGGCTCGCACTGTCAACAGCACATAGTCCAAAACAGCAAGGGCCGGGGAATCATCCCCGGCCCTTGGCTGTGCTTGCTCTACAAAGAATCGTCGTATCAGCCAGTTCAGGTTTCTCCTGCAGCCAGGGAAAATGCCTGACAGCATTTTTTCAACACGCCAATCTTCAAGACAGTTGAACAAATTGAAGGTTACTGGATCAAGGTTTGCAGCTTTCAGCACGCTAAAATCTGTGTGCCGTATATGAGCCGCCTCATGGTCTGTAAACCCCTTGGCGAGTGCCAGCAATTCCGGCTCACAATCCATGGGCAACGATGGCAGATGGATAACTTTACCGTTGGTGCAGGCTTCCTTGCCGCCAATACGTACCTGCACGCCATAGCGGTCGCCAAGGATGGACGCCAGCAGGGGCAGACAGTTGAGAACGTCTTTTGTGCGTACCATGGCGTCACCACAGACCAAGGCTGGGGATGGCAGGATGCGGCAAAGCGCTGTCAGCCACGGGAATCTCAGGCAGGATGGGTTCATCGTCCATATTCCCATCCATGGAGCCATCCATCTGTCCAGCAAGGCCGTCCGGCTCGTGGATAACGTCTGGACCAGCCAACAGGGCATCCAGCACAAATGCCGGGCCGTAGCCCTCAATTACTTTCTGAGCGTGGCCCACAAGAGTCGTACTGTCCTTGAGCAGGCAGACCAGCCCTTGCAAAAGCAGCAGGTCTGTACCCGTGATGTTGCCCTTCTTGGGCATGCGCAGCAGGGCTGCCTGCACGATGTCAGCCACCGGGGCCACATGCGGCTCTACGAAAGACAAGCCAGTGAGCTTGGCATGCAGGGTGCGCAGCGGTGAGAGCGCCTTGTGGGTTACCTCCGTCTTGCCGTGATAAACCCTGCGCCAGATATCGTCAGCCGACTTGGCCACCTCATCAAACAGTGTGCCGCCGAGGCCCTGCACCTCTTCCGCCAGCCCGGCTTCCAGCACAGCGGTGTTGTCTGTGTGCTGCTCAAGCGGAGCCACCTTGTACAACTGCCAGCGGAAATCCATGCGGGCGCGGACATATTCAGGCCCCACAAGGGAGTTACGAATGATTTCGCCCCACTGATGGTGCTTCTCAATCCATGCCTGCACATTTTGGTCATAGTCAGCCAGAAATGCTTCCTTTTCTTTCTGGAATTCAGTGCGGATGTTAAGCAGCTCCTGCACGATTTCGCCGGCCTTTTCTTCGGGAATGGCCCAGCCAGACATGAACCGCACCCCGTTCCGGTCAAGGTAGTTGAAGGCGCGGGCTTTGAGTGTGCCGAACACCTTGAGGTTTTCCGGGTCGGCAATGCGCTTTGAGCCCAGAGAAGCCAGATCTTCGGGGGGCAGTTCCGCACCCCCCAGGTCTTCCTGGCTCATTTTGCGCCGGGCTGACCATAAGCTGACGTTAAGGTTAAGGGCCAGCAAATTGTCCAAAATGCGGATATCAGAAACAAGCTGAGTCATGGTAGCCTCCTAGAATGAGCTTTTTGTTGTATTGAGGGAGTAGCCTTCTTTGATTTTCTTTTCTGCGCGTGCTTCAAGCTCCATCACGGAATTGTTGCCCTCACAGTTTTCGGCGGGAATAAAGTGCTGCTGGCCAACGGTGTCCGGCTTGCCCCACTTTAGCGTGAGGCCCACAGGGCTAGCCTCGCCGATCCAGAACTTGCCGTCCTGCTTTTTGCTGGAAAGGTTGTGGACTACCTGAAGATAAACGAGGGGCTTGGTCACTGTCGGTGTGTGGTGCAGATGGCCACGCATGAAGTGTAGGGCTTGCTCGCCTTGCAGGATTTCAATTTCTGCCGTTACGGTCTGGGGGGACTCACCTTCCATCTGCTGCGGGAACATACGCTGAGCCAGCTCGTGCAGCATGGCGCGGGTTTCACGGCTTGCACGGTAGGCCAGAGCCCGGTCAAGGGCGTAGGTTACAGGCTGCACGCCTTGATGGGCCAGAGGCTGAAAGCGAACGGTCAGATCACCCCATCGCAGCAAACTGCGCGTGGAGAATGTAACTTCAATGGCGTTGGTCAGATTGCTGGTGGAAGCCTCTCCCATGAAGAGTTTTCGAACCTCATTGGCGTAGTCCACCATCGTGGAGCACAATGATTCGGGCAGCGATGGGAAGCGCCGGGCAAGCAGGCTCTTTTCCACATCGGCAGATGGATAGCACACTTCGCAGATGGTGAAGCGGTCCAGCCATGCAAGGTTCTGCCGCTGGGTGCCCTGGTATAGGCCGGTGTCGTCGCCACCGCCATTGGTATTGGCCGTGGCAACCAGACGGAACATGGGGTGTGGCACAATCAGTTCGCCGCCGTTTTCCGCTATGCACAGGGGGGAGCCGTCCAATACGCTATTCAGCCCTGCTGCAATCTCTGGCGAGGTCAGGTCGATCTCATTCAGCAGCAAAAGTGCGCCGTAACGCATGGCAAGCGCAAGCGGGCCGTACTCGAAGGTCATGTTGCCATTTTTTACTGTCAGGTGACCAACCAGGTCGGCAAACTCCAGCCGCCCGTGCCCAGTAACCTCAAAGACTGGATAGTTTAGGCGGGCTGCCAGCTGCTTGATGCATGTCGTTTTGCCGCAGCCTGTAGGGCCGAAGACGTACAGCGGGTCCTGGGGGTTGAGAAACCAGACCACAACATCGCGGCTGGACTCATGGAAGATATATTCGTGGTCAATAGCCGGGGTGTAGGCCGAAGGGACGGCGAAGCCTCTGACAGTGGTGCCGGATGGTTTGCCGCTGAAGACCTGACCGGCATCAAGATCCGTGGGCTGCAGCTTACAAAGGTCGTTGATATTATTCATGCATAGCTCCTTAAAACGAAAACTGCCCCAGGGCGGGGCGGTTGTAGTGAATGTGATAAAAGTGAGGGGGATGGCTATCAGCTAAACATCTTTCAGTTTATGGGCGAAATGCTCAATTTTTCGAAAGGTGAGCCCGTACGCTCACAGCGGGCCAGCAAGGCGTTTACGTCGATGTCTCCCAAATGCTCCGCATGAAAAATCTCGGTCAACTCCTCCCGCAGAGCATCCTTGTCCAACGTGGTTCGACCTGCTGTCACAGACATGCGGAATCGGTAGTTTCCCGTGTCTACCCAATCCCGTGTGCCAGCCTGGCGGTGAACAAGTTTGAGCACAGTTTCCATCTCTTTGATTTCGCTATCTAAAGCGGTGCGCTGCTCCTTGAGGGCCGCCAGCTTTTCAAGTGCCGGTTCCCATTGCGGCATATGCACGCCCTGTGGGAACTTGGGGCAGTCGCCATTGTATTCGCAGTAGGAACAGATTGGGTAAAAACCTTGGGCGCAGGTTACCTGTGAAAGGGACAAATTCCCGGCACGGTGGGCCGTGAGGTCGCCCCAGAGTTGGACCGCATGATCAAGGGCCGTATCCAGCATGGCCTGATTGAAAGTGTAGGGACCAAAGGTGGTCACGTCCTTCATGGAAAGGCAGAGCAGCCAGGCTTCTATACTCAGTTTCTCAGCTTGCTTGGGCAACTGAAGGCCAAGTTGGGCACGGCAAAGTTGAGGGAAGGTCATCTTCTCATGCAGAAGCGTACCGTCCTCAGCACGGAGGCTGAAGAAGGGCTTGTTCCATGCTTTTACCAAAAAGCCGATTTGCCCGTGTAGTTGCAGCAGATGGGAATCGTGAGGCGAAGCTGGCAGCTTGTCCGTACTCTTCACTTCCAGAATCCGTATGGCATTGACGGGCGCACCCCAGACCAGCACAAAATCAAGATGGGCTTTGATGGGCACGCCCTGATGCTGCCAGTTAATCTCAAGCTGGGGCAAAATATGCAGGCCCAACGATGTCAGTGCCTGCCCAACCCCAGATTCAAACCAGTGCCCTCGCTGCAGCGTAAGCAGGCGCTCCAGGCTGTTTGTGGTGGGCAGCACTTTTCTAGCCAGTGCAGCCCGTGGGCATTCCCAGTGCTGGCCAATGTCACTCATACCAATGTAGGTGGAACGGTCACCCAAATGGGCAAGTGTGTCTTTGTGGGCAACGGCTTGCAGCCCCTGTCTGATCAACGCCCGTAATCCTTCCGTGCGGTCCTTCTGTTCCATGGCCTAGTCTCCATAAAAGTGAAAGGGCCACCATCAGGCAGCCCTTTCACTCGATATTTTGATTTTTGCTATGCGGCATCAACATACTTCCACCACAATTTCTTCTGCGGGTTCCAGCGGAAGCCCGAACCGGTCAGTAATTCCTTTTTGGCCTGTGTGTTGCCTGTAGCGATGATGCAGGGACGCCCATCCTGAGCTGTAACCTGCTGGTAGGTGACACCTTCAAGCGGCGGGAGATTTTCAAGGTTTGCTGGCGGTCGATTTGAGGGGGCCGAAATGTTGTTTGCGGTGGATGAGTTGCGTTGTTCCCCTTTTTGCGATTCAGGGGCAACTACGGGCAATTTAGGGCGTAATGTCGACTTGCGTCCAATTTTTGCCCTCTCACCGTCGTCATCTTCCGTGACCATGCCCAGCATGGCGGTCAAAGCGTACCTCCTTGCGTAGGTCATGGCCGAACCCATGCCTTGAGGGTCGGCTTTGGGCAAAGACACCACTGCCAGCGAGCTTTGCCATTGCCCAGATTCCGCATGCGTCAGCTTGGTAACCAGTCCCAAAGAGTTGGGCTGCTCCACCGGCACCGGATACTGGCACAGCCAGATGCCGTTTTCAATAAGCGCATCGCGGCAGGCGTCCATGACGCTGTTAAGGCTGGCGTACCAGCTTTTGGTGAAAGGATTTTCAGCATCTTTTGTAACTGGTTGCACGGTTCGCTGCACGTTGAGCAGGACTTTGGCCAAATCGGTGATGTTTTCTGATTGGTATTGGTTCATATAAAAATCCTCCTATGATACCAGAATGACAAAGCCCCGCCCAGCTTAGTGCTGGACAGGGCTATTAGGGTGATTTGAAGCATTACTCTGGCGTTCTTGTAAGAGTAATATATTCTTAAGATTTGACGAATAACATTGTCCCATATTCCATCCTTATGCTCCTATGCCACACTAAATTTTTCAATGGAATACTTTTCGGGGGGAGGGTCAGAACAGCAAGGGAATTTAAGTGTATTAAGATAGTCTTTACGCGCTTGCTTGCCCCGTAGAAAATCGATTTCAGCGTCCAGGCAGTAATGATTCCGGAAGTGTTTCGCCCCGGCCGAAAGCACTGCTACGTCGTTCTCATGACGGAACTCCCAGACCTCGACATCCTTGCCGTCGACGGTCTTCAGCTGTTGGTCGGTGTCGACCAGCCATTTAGTGTGTTCCGAAGTCCAAGGCATTCACGTCCCATCCCTGATTTAGTTGTCCTTCAATTTCAACAGCTCATCGTCCAGTCCGTAGCGAACCACGTCGATCCGGTCGCTGCGTTGTGAAACAAAATCTCCTGTCAACACGGGGAGCTGGAATGGGAAGAATGTCGGGTTGTTCAGGAGCAGCCCTAATGCGCCCTTGGCCTCCGGGGTGGCCAGGAGTGCTGACTCGAACATCAGGATGGCCAGGCTTGGCTCGGCAATGCTCACAGGAGCGGCTTTCTCATAGCAGCCCTTGGCCTCGGAATCCTTCAGGGCTCCCCAGGCGACAAAAGATCGGATGATATATTGCGCATAACGGCTAACGGTTTGCCGGTCACCATACCGCTCCTTAAGGCGATTGATGATCTGCGTTTGGGTCACCTGATCCTGCAAGGCCAACAGGCGGCCGGTCTGGCGGGCCACGTTGAACCAGAAGGGATAGACCGCCGAGATCATCCCCCAGTGGACCGCCAGGGCCATGGACGGGTTTTTCCTCAGAAACGCCAGCGAGGCATCCCGGAATGGAATCAACTCGGGGTCAGGAGAGACCCAGATCTTCATCAGATTGTTGACGACAAAGGTCCTGGTCTGATCGCTTCGTTCGCCTTCGGAGCCGTTACCTTTTCGATCAGCTAGAAACTCATGCAGCTCCTGGCGGATGGTTTTGGCGTCGAGTCCCGCCAGCAGCAGATTGGCTGCTTTCTGCATCCACTCGAAACGAATCGCCTGCTTGATGCCAATGGATTCATGTCGTTTACCCATCACCGTGTTCTCCTTTCAAACTTTACAAGGGGCACGATGACTTCTTCGATGGCTACACCGCCGTGACCTACGATGACATCTCCCGGGTTCACGAATGCGTCGCGGCCACCGGCCACCAGGGGGAAATAATCTGCGGGCAACCCGACCGGCTGCCACTCGTGGGCAAACGGGAAGACCCCAGCCACCTGAGAGCGGAGTTCCGGCGTGGGATAGACACGAACACGCTCGCCGCGAGTTTCGGCAATCACACATTCAGAAGGTCGGCCTTTGCCTCCGCATTGGATGTTGCCGTGATCGGCCGTCAGCCAGACCTCATAACCGTATTCCAGCAGTTGGCCGACCAGGGCAGCCAGGAATCCACCCCGGCACCACTGCTTGATCTGGTTGTGCATCCCGGCCGCGCCGAGTTGCATTCCGTGCATGATCTTGTCCACTTTATCCACGACAAACCCCACCACCTTGGTCTTCCCGGGGTAGATTGAGGAGTCGAGGACGCCAGCAGCATCGCCGTCGCCAGGAACTCAGTAATACTTGAGGTTGGCACGACAAATTGTGGCGCAATCCCGGCTTTTCGTTGCCAGACCTCCCTCCGCCACATCTCCTTTTTGCCCAGTCTACAAATATATCCATCGTCGCCAGCCTCCAAGATGATATAAAAAACCAGCCACTGCACGTAGTTATGATAAAAATGAGATCTAAATCGCACGTAAAAGCTCTGCGATGAATAACTCCTGACGCGCCGTGAAACTCGCTGCCTTGACACGAATTACGGCATTAAGTTAGTAAACACTTACCAACTTAATGGAGGGGCAATGGGCATTAGAAAAAGCAGTACGGCCAGAAAATCCGAAATTGTTGCCGCAACGCTGTCATTGGTTGCCGAACTGGGGCCGGGGGGTGTGAGCACCCAGGCTGTGGCCGACCGTGTTGGCATTACCCAGGCTGGTGTGTTTCGTCATTTTTCCACAAAGCAGGATCTTTGGCTTGCGGTGGCTGAGTGGCTGATAACAGAAGCAAAAAAACGTTGGGAAGAAGCCTGTAAAACAGAAGTAAGCGCTTTTGAAAAAATAAAAAAAGTCATTGGCGCGCATTTAGAGTTTGTTCAACATACACCAGCGCTGCATTCCCTCATATTCTCACGCGAGTTGCATGCACAAAATGATTTATTGCGTCAGGCTTTTAACTCGATGGCCTCCGACTTTAATAATTTATTGGCCGAACTATCCAGACAAGCTCAGATAGATCGCGATTTGTCTTGCGTGTTTACCCCACAGGAAATAGCCAGTCTCCTTTTAACCTTGGCATCAGGTCTTGCCACGCGGTGGTCGCTCGGCGGCCGCACTTTTGACCTTGCAACAGAAAGCCGTCGGCTTCTGGAAATTTTGCTACATGGCATGCACGGGGCATGCTGACAGGCAAAGGAATAATTCATGCCCAAATTTAACAGAATGATTCTATCAACGGCATTTATTGGCATAATTGCCGTTGTCGTGCCGAGTTACATGTATTTTCACCCCGTTGCTGTCCAGGTCATTGAACCGATTCCAGAGGCGCAAATTCAGGTATTTGGCCTTGGAACGGTGGAGGCGAAAGTCAAATCAAACGTGGGGTTCAAGGTAAACGGGATTCTGCGTGAATTAAAGGCTGACCACGGCGATGTTGTAAAGAAGGGCCAGGTTCTGGCTGTTCTGGACAACGTGGAACAAGAAAATCAGGTGGCCAAGGCTTTGGCAAACCTGGAAAAGGCCAGAGCCAACCTAAATATTGCGAAGGCCAATTTTCAAAAATCGCGCATTAACCTTGCGTTGAAGCAGCAACAAAGCAATCGCCGCCATATGTTGAAACAACAAAACGCGGTCACAGTTGAAGAAGTTGAGGTATCGCTTGCCACAACCAAAACAGCTGAAGCCGAAGTGGATTTGGCTGGAGCTGAGGTTGCAGCAGCCGCCGCAAGTTTAAGGGATGCAGAGGTTCAAGTCAGTTTATCAAAGGAAGTGCTGTCTCAGCATTTTCTAACGGCACCGTATGACGCCATGATCATAAGCCGTCACGCTGAAATGGGCACAATGCTGCAAACCGGGGAACCAGCTTTCACGCTGGTGGATCCCTGCTCGGTATGGGTTCGCGCCTTTGTCGACGAGGCAAAGGCTGGACATATAGAGGTTGGTCAGCCGGCTGAGGTTCGCCTACGGTCCCTTCCTGGGCAGCGATTTGTCGGCAGGGTCGCGCGGGTGGATCTGGAAAGTGACAGAATAGGCGAAGAACGGCGTATTTACGTGACCTGGGGGAATTGCCCGCGTGATTTTCACCTGGGCGAGCAGGCCGAGGTGGTCATTTCAACTGATCTTTTGAATGACGTGGTGCTGGTTCCGGAAACCCAGATTTCTGAGCGGAATGGTAACAGTGGAGAGGTTTGGACGTTGGAGAACGGCACACTCCATCTGCGCCGATTGAGCTTTGGGCAAGGCACGCTTGAAGGCTCTCTGCCGGTGATCCAGGGATTGCCCGAAGCAAGCCAGGTAGTTGCTACTCCGTCGCCCAGCTTACGGCAAGGCCGTAGAGCGGTAATACTGCCACGGAGCATTCCATGAATCTGGCGGCGCATGATATCCGGCACAATTTGGGGAGATTCTCGCTGACGTGCCTGGGGCTCAGCCTGCTTTTGGGTCTTGTGCTATCGATGGTCGGCATTTATCGCGGCCTGGTTGAAGAAGCGTTGTCTTTGTCCAGAGCGCCTGAGGCCGATCTGTGGGTAGTGGAGGCTGGAAAAAAAGGTCCTTTCGCTGAATCGTCAAGAATACCTGGTGATACCAGGGAAATAATTGCCAGCCTGTCTACGGTGGCCGCATCAGGCTCTATAACCTATCAATCAGTTGAAACTACGCACAACGAAAAAAAGATCAGGCTTTACATGGTGGGATATGAGCCAGGGAGACCAGGAGAACCCGCGAATACAATCGCGGGGCGTTTTATAACCCGTGGTCACTATGAAATGTTGGCTGACATCAAGAGCGGGCTAAGTTTGGGCGAAGAGGTTCGCTTGGGGCGAAACACGTTTGTTGTGGTGGGGTTGACCCAAAACCAGGTTTCTTCGGGCGGTGACCCTGTGGCCTATATTACGTTGCAGGACGCGCAACGCCTGCAATTTGAACTGGAGCCCCCGGTTGCGCGGCGGGAAGCCGAGCGTGGCACCGCGCCAGCCAGCAGGGATATCATCAACGCGGTGGTTGTTAAAGTTGCGACAGGAGCAAATCCAGAGAGGGTCGTGCAGTCCGTTAGCCGCTGGAAACATCTCACGGGGTTAAGCCAGTCAATTCAGGAGGATATCTTGATAAAATCGGTGGTCGACAAATCTCGCCGCCAGATCGGGCTTTTCACTGTCGTGTTGCTTGCCGTTTCTTCCGTCATCATTTCACTTCTTATTTATACCATGACCATGGATAAAAGGCGCGAGATAGCCACGCTCAAATTGATTGGCGCTCCAGACAGCATCATTGTTGGGCTTATTGTTCAGGAAGCTGTAGCCATGGCTGTGATCGGTTTTTCCTTGGGAGCCTTGCTTATCAGGCTTACCAAGAACTATTTTCCCCGGCAGGTAATCCTTATGCCAGAGGACGGATTGTCTTTGGCCTGCGCAGTGCTGATTTTATGTGTGCTTGCCAGTGGCATGGGTGTGCGCCTTGCGCTGAAAATTGAGCCTGCCGTAGCTTTGGGAGGATAGAATATGTCCAACCACAGAATGCCGCTGGTCAACATTCAGAACCTTTCAAAATCATTTGGGCAGGGCGATGCGCAAGTTGACGCCCTAAAGCAAATTTCGTTGCAGGTGTATCCGGGTGAGGTTGTTGGATTGCTTGGCCCGAGCGGTTCCGGCAAAAGTACCCTGCTCAATATCATTGGGTGCATCCTGGAGCCAAGCAGCGGGCGCATGGAACTCGATGGACAGCTTGTTTATGACGGGGGATGGCGGCAGAAGGATTTACGCCGTCTGCGGTTGGACAGCATTGGTTTTATATTCCAGTTTCACAATCTGCTGCCTTTTTTAAATGCCGCTGAAAACATTGCCATTGTTTTAGAACTTGCCAAAGTTTCACCAGATGCAGCCCGCCAACGCGCGATGGATTTGTTAAAATATCTGCAGGTTGAGCACAGAAGTGAAACGGCGCCGTCACGGCTTTCTGGCGGAGAAGCCCAGCGGGTCGCCATTGCCCGGGCATTGGCCAACAAGCCCCGAATTATTCTCGCTGACGAACCCACCGCTGCCCTAGATTCAGAACGCGCTGGCGTTGTGATGGATTTGTTTCGCAAAGTAGCCGCAGAGCAAAACGCCACGGTATTGGTTGTAACCCACGATGAAAAAATTTTTGATCGTTTTGATCAAACATTTTACCTCCGGGACGGCAAACTGGTGCAGGATGACTGAGGCGGCTCTGTTGCCCATCCGTATTCGGAGCGAAGAGGCATTTTGCAAGCCCCAGCTGTAGCACGAGAGCACTGGTTTTTTTGCAGGGTCAAGGAAGCGCATACCCCGCACTTTTGGGCATGACAGTTTGATACATGCCGAACATATCGCGTTGCAGCACCTTGCTGCAGGTCGGATAAAGACCATTACCGTAAACTGCTCTTTGAAACCAAACTGATGGAGCGAACGTCCGGTTTTATACTGCTCTTTTAGTTTTTGAAAAAATGTCTGGGATTCATAAATAGAATTTGAGAGAAAAATGTTGTAGCATGGCTTATGTTCAAAATCTCCTTGAGGCGCGATGCTTTTTGCAACTTTTTTGTATCATAACTATTCGAAATTCTGACGATAGTTATATATCCATAGCCGGGAAGCATTAATATCAATCACTCAGAGCATGTATTACCGCTGGAGAAACCCATTTTTGGACAATGCCGCCCAGATTTTCGAAACAGCCACGACAAACCGTCGGGAAGAACGTCTTGCGGCAGAGGTAAGCCACCGGTATGTGAAAACAGGTCTATGTGCACTTCTTTACGTTCGTGAAAAAGTAGGAGCACACGCCCGGCAGTTTTTGCAAAATACCGCGCAATAGCTGGCGCAGGGCGTTCCCCTTGGTGTGAAAGGTTCTTCGTCGTTTGATGTGGAATTCATGAAGCCACTACGACCTGAATCGGGGCCGCAATCAGGTAGACCATGGTGATGAAGTTCTCCACGTTCCGGTATCCTCGGGCCCTGGCCCTTGCCGCCTGGAACAGGCCATTGAAGCCTTCGAGCCTCGCATTGGTGTGCAAGGAATGCCAACGATGAAGGATTCGCGGCAAATGCCTCTCAAAGCTGGCCAATGCTCCGCGCACGGGTTCCAATAGCGGGCAGTCGGCCGCGTACTCGGCGGCATGCTTGAGAAAATGGGTTATGCGCCACTTGGCGGCCTGCTTCGATTCGGCCCGTCGAACCCAGCGCAGAAGTTCTTTGACACGGTAGGCCTTGGCGGTAGCGAAGCCCTGCTCGACGAGTTCCAGGAGAGCACTCTCCTGATTCTGCGTGCGTATTGTCTCGGCGCCCTTGAGTACGGCCCAACGGGTGTGGTCCGGCAGCTTTGACTGCCTGGCCTCAAGCTTTCTGACGTCATCGACGGCCTTGGTGAAGAGTTGGACGACATGAAACCAGTCGACTGTCACCGAGGCAGACTTGAACTTCTGTTCGACGGCGGAGAGGAACGCAGGCGACATGTCGCAAACTACCTCGACGATGTTTTCAGGACAGCCTTCATGGGCTTCAATGAACGCGCAGAACTGAGTCAGGCATTCCTTGCCCTTACCTGGAGTCGCGAAGATCACGGGCCTGTCGGAACGATCCAGGTCAATGAAGACGGTGATGTAATTGTGCCCACGCTTGGACGCGGTCTCATCCAGACCGATGGCCTTGATGTCTTTCAAGTTCAGCGCATTGATGGCTTTGGCCACATAGTGATGGACGATGCGCCACAGGCGGGTATCCGTGACCTCGACATGACGCGCTACGGCATTGACCGGCATCTCTCGAACGAGGCTCATGACAACCTGCTCAAAAAGCAGGGTAAACCGGCTGCCTTCCCTGGCCCATGGGGCTTCGACGCGTCGGATTCCATGTTCCGGGCAATTGATCCTCGGCAGTCGGGCTGTGAGGTAACAGTGATGCTGGAAGAAGTTGAGATGCCGCCACGTGAATTCCTTGAAGTCGTGAGCCTTGCACGCGGCTCCGCACTCGGGACACGGATACAGCGCTCCGCGGTCGGCACCGATCTCCAGGTGGAGCTTGGTTGGCGTATGGTCGGTATCAAGACGTTGGCTCATAACTTTCCAGGGCGGCGTGAGGCCGAGGCCCAAGGCAAAGATTTCTTCAGCTTGCATGGCAGTCCTCCTAAAGGAGGGCTATCCAAACTGATTGAGGTCGGTCAATTCCACATCAAACGACGAAGAACCGTGTGAAAACACTCCAACCAGTTAATTTCTTGGAGGCGTACCATGAACATCACAGCCGACATGAAGGTCAGCGACATTGCACTGGCCGACACACGATTGCGTGAAGCTTTAGAGACCATGGGCATAGATACCTGCTGCGGCGGGCAAAAGCCCTTGCGGGATGCCGCACTTGCCATCGCCCACCCTGTGGAAAATGTTGTGCAGGAGCTGCACAAGGCTCTGGAACGCCCCCTGCCCCTGCGCGCACCACAAAAAGACTGGCGCGCCGTTCTCCCCTGCGAATTGTGTCGCCACATTGTGGATACGCACCATGCCTACCTGTACAGCACTCTCCCCCATCTTCAGGAGCTCTTGGACAAGGTACGCAAGGCCCATGCCGAGCGGCACGGTGCCATGCTGACCGAAGTAGCCCGCAGCTTTGAGCCCCTGCGCCAGGAGCTGCTGGGGCATCTGCCCAAAGAGGAAAACATTCTCTTCCCCCTTATTTGCGCACTGGAACAACAGACCGCTGGCGGCCCCCCCGCCCAATCGCACTGCGGCTCGGTGCGTAATCCCATAGGCCAGATGATTTATGAACACGAAGGGGCGGGTAGGTTGCTGGAGGCCCTGCGCAAGACCACACAGAACTACGCAGTGCTGCCGGACTTCTGCACCTCATTCAGGGCCCTGTACGATGGTCTGCAACAACTTGAAGCTGATCTTCACGAGCATATCTTTCTGGAAAACAACATTCTTTTTCCCAAGGCGATAAGTTTGGAGGAACAGGTACGGACAACATAACTGTACCGCAGTACCTGCGTGAAGATGGCGTATGATAAGACAGGAAAATTGCTAATCTTCACGTGCCCTTCACCTTTGAGCGACTGCGCGGAAGGAGACGAACGTGGTCATGCTGGCTCTGGCGTCCATGGGCGTGCTTCAGCCAACATCATCATGTTCATATCGTCGCACTGTTTTCGCATCCCTTTGCAGATTTTTTATACAAGTTACTTAAGTTATAGTGTTTTGTCTGGAAGTGATGGGTATTGGGCGTTGCTCACTCTTCACCGCAACCGTGCAGCAGGCTATGCTATATCCCTTCGATTTCTTTATGCCCACGCTGCTGCGCTCGTTATTCACCACGCCTGTATGCCCCACGCATGGCTACTGCACTATGTGGCGCTACTGAGCCTCGTGCTCTCTGCCGTCTAATTTTTGCAGTGCATTTTGCATGATGGGGTAGGAATACGCAAAAGGCTTCTCGTCCGCTCCCCCTGAGTTTTATATATCTGGCAACACTGCCATTGGTGGCGCGGCTCTTTCAAAGTAAACAGGTTAGCCTGTAACTGGCATTGAAGGAGTATCTATGAGTTTTGCCCTCAAACGCATCTACGACCAACCCTTGGCCGCAGACGGCCTGCGCATTCTGGTGGACCGCATCTGGCCGCGCGGCATGACAAAGGAAGAAGCCCGTGTGGAGCTCTGGCTCAAGGAAATTGCCCCCTCTACGGAGCTGCGCAAATGGTTTGCCCACGACCCTGCAAAATGGACGACATTTCGAGAGCGCTACTTCGTGGAGTTGAGCCATGCCCCGGATGCGGTAGCGCAGCTGCGCACGTTGGCGGAGCATCAGTTGGTGACACTGCTACACGCCGCAAAGGACGACAAGCATAACAACGCCGTGGCTCTACTGGAATATATATGCCGACACGCCGGGTAATCTTGCCCGCACTTTACGGTTTTTGTGAGCGTAATCATCGCTGCACAACCGCCAACATGTTCAATAGTCAGCACCACTGACACACAGTGGAAAGCCCATTGCGCTGACGCCGCCGTCTGCGCATCCCAAGGAGCATATATGAGACACTCCGGAAGACAAGCGCTGCGCCAGCTCGGTCAGGTCGGCCTGCTTGAGGGCATCCAGCACATCCTGCCGGGTGGTCTTCATGCGATCCACCCAGTCATGCTCGGCGGGCAGCACCGCCTCGGCGGTGGAGAGCCAGGACGCCGTCGGGCTGTGGTCCATGATGAACTCGCGCAGGGCGTCCAGCTCATCTAGGGCCTTCACGGCCTTTTCGTGCGCCAGCACTTCGGGAGCGCTGTAGCGGAAGTTTTTCAGCTTACCCGGCGAGGAGTAGGCCTGGAGCGATTCAAAGAAGCCCTTGGCCTCGTCCAGCCCGCTGGCCTGGCTGGCTAGGTCGGTTCCCGCGAGCAGGTCCAGGCCCCAGAAGGAGAGCCCTTCGCGCAGGGTCTGCTGGGTCATGACGATGCGCTTGACGATCTTGCCCACCGCTTGTTGCAGGTTCTGCACCGGCTCGTCCTTGCCCTGGGTGACGAGCTGGGCCATGCCCGGCGTCATGCCGAGCAGTTCGAACAGCGCTTTGAGCGCGGGCAGGTTCCATTCCTTGGGCTGCTCCAGGTGCTTGAAGCGGACCAGCTCGTCCATGCCGGTCGCAGCAAGCTGCTGTAGTCCGGTGGCGTCAAACTTTTTGCCCGGAATGGCGAGCACGATGTCGCCGGAATAGACCAGCGAAGCCAGGATGACCGCCACCCATTCCGGCTCAAGCCGACCACCGCCGGGGTTCATGTATTCCAGCCCGTGGTCGTCCTGAATGATCTCGCTGCGGTTGACCACCTGGCCGTGGCCCTTGCCCTTGACGGCATCGAGGATGAACGTGGTGTACTTCGATTTGTTGGGGGTGATTTTCTCGCCGTCGAGCAGCTCCAGGGCGTCCAGCACGGCGGTGGCCTGTTTGGTACGGTTCTGCCCGGCAATGGCTCGCAGGGCGTCCTGCGCGGCCTGGGCGCGGTTGTTGCCGGTGATCAGGACCGAGAAGAACGGGTAGTCCGGGGCCTGGTTCTCGAAGTTCGGTGCCAGGCAGACACCGGCAATGGTGTTCACCAGGTCACGGAAATTGATAGTCTCGTGGGGCGACAGACCGGACAGATCGCGGATGGATTTGCCCTTGGCCCATTCGGTCATGGACTTGGCGCGGCCCTGATAAGTGACCTCGAAGGCATCGCTCATGTGCTTCTGCAGCCACTGGACCAGCTTCTTCAGGAAACCGTTGGCCTTCGATTCATAGGTGGCCTTGGCGTGGCCCGAGGAGGTGGCGGCAAGATCCAGGGCTGCCGCGTAACTCTTCAGCGCGGTCTGGAATTCCTCGTCGGTGCCTTTCAGGCGGAAAAAGACCTCGTCGTTGACCTTGTCGTCCTTGAAGCGCGGCGGATCGTTGGGCTGGATGAAGTAGAGGTAGAAGTCCCGCTGCGGCACGGCGGTAGAGCGCTCGTTGGGAGCGCCGAA
This sequence comes from Desulfovibrio faecalis, assembly GCF_053570625.1. Taxonomy (NCBI): domain Bacteria; kingdom Pseudomonadati; phylum Thermodesulfobacteriota; class Desulfovibrionia; order Desulfovibrionales; family Desulfovibrionaceae; genus Desulfovibrio; species Desulfovibrio faecalis. The sequence goes on along the minus strand of NZ_JBRBQR010000001.1, from coordinate 438,595 downwards.
AAAGAGGTAGCCTGTGCGGGCGGCCTTGTGCTCCTGCCAGACCAGTTCGTGCTGCCAGATCTTGTAGCCGGTCACGTAGGTGGCATCCTGGCATTCCATGACCCGCTTGAGCGCCTCGTAATAGAAACGGTCGAGCTGGGCCTGGCCCAGGCTTTCGGCCCGCTTGTCGATCAGGGCGTCGAAGTCGTCGGTCTTCTTCAGGTCGAGATAGAACTGGCGGTTGTCGGCATTGAAGGAGATGAACTGGCCGCTGACCGTTTTGTGGATCTCGCGCAGGACCGTTTCCACATGGGTCTGCAAGTCCTTATCCGGTTCGTCGCTGCCCAGCTCGGCGATCAGCGGATCGAAAAGACAGAGGCGGTCGCGCAGCTCCTCGGCGGATGCGCCCATGGGAGCATAGATGTCGCCGGTGGTGAGGCGGTGGACGGACAGCGCATGGATGAGGCGCAGCGCCATCGGCTTGTATTGCTTACGGGTGATGGCGTTCTCGATGCGGGATTCCAGCACCTGGCTGCAATCGATGACCGCCCGGATCTCGGGAATGGCGCGGAACGAGGCGTTCTGCTTGAGCGTGTTCCAGTAGCTGTCGAAGGCGATCAGGCCAGGCTCGTCCTGCGGCACGTCCTTACCGAGAATGCCCTTCATACCTATGGACAGGGTTTTGAGCACCTCGCGTTTTTCCACCACGGTAACCCGCTCGAAGGTGTCGATGTAATCGGGATGCACGGGAAAGAGCCGGACGAACTCGTCCATGCGCTCGTTGAGGCCGCCATAGTATTTGGCAAAGGGCATCAGGTAGTCGCGGATCTTGGCCTGTTGCTCTGTGGTCTTCTTAAGCAGACGCTCGGCCACAACGAATTTGACGTCGCTACGGGCAATGAGGATCTGCTCGAAGCGGTCCTTCACCCGGCGGATGCTGTCGGCGACAAAGGCGAAGCGCGGGCTATCGAAAATGGCTTCCTGGACACCGGCCATGAAGCGGAAGCGCAGGTCCTTGCAGACCTCGCCGACCTCGCGGAGGAAGTTGAGGTCGAGGATCAGCTCCTGGTCCTTGCGGGTGCGCAAGTAGTCGAGCAGCTCGTCGACCACAAGCAGCAGTCCGTGTTCGGGGAAGATCTCGCCAAACTTGGCCATCATGTCCTCGAAGGCCCGTTTGTGGCTGGTAATGGTCCCGGCTTCGGGGAACACATACTCCACGCCGAGTTTTTCGAGATGTTCTTCCAGTTCGGCCACTAGGATGTCGCGCAGGGACATGGTGGTGGCTCCGATTTCGGTACGGATGACCTTGAACCGACCGGCGATCTGAGAGGCTGCGTCGCGGACACCGGAGTGGTTCAGCCCTTCCAGCAGGGAGGCGTCTGCGGCAAGACTGGAGACCACCGACATCAAGTGCGACTTACCGGTGCCGTAGTTACCGACGACCAGCAGGCCTTTGTTGTCGACCGGCTGGTCGAACTGCATCTGAGGAATGACAAGCTGCGTGAGCCGTTCGGCCATTTCCTCGGAAATGACATAGGTGTTTACGAGTGTGTGCGCGGCGCTGGATTTGTCCGCGTCTCGTAATTGAACGACCGACTCAATCGGGTCGAACTGGATAAGGTCTCCGTATTTCATGCTTGCCCTGCCTCTCTATTGTTTTTTGCCGAATCGACCGTGTCTGTACCATCCATGCCCACAATCAGCGCATCGACCGAGTCATAGCTGCGGTACTCGGGATGGCCGTTTTCGGCGTACAAAAGCCTCCCGGAATTCATGATTCCGTTCCACGAAGCCACCACGGCCCGATTTCTCGAAATGGACTGCAGCAGGCGCAAGGGGTCCTGCTGGAGATCCTTGTCGAAGAGGATCTCGAGATTATCCAGCACCACCGGTGCTTGAGCCTGATCCGCGATCTGATCGAGGATGCCCGGCAACCGAAGCGACCTCTGCTTTGCCGTCAGCTCCAAGAGTTCGCTGGAAAGCGCCAGATTGACGTTGACGACGGATGAGCCGACAGTCTCGGCCAATTTTCGAAGAACTCTTGTCTTGCCTGAACCGGTTTTGCCTACCAGTAGAATCAGGCGGTAATAGAGACCTTCAACAGCCTGGATGGACTGTATTAGTGTATTATGAATATTTTCAGTCAGATATTTCTTTCTCAGTAGAGTCTATTGATTTTTTTGTCAGTACCATTATCAAGCCCCGAGTTTCGAACGCAATCGATTTTTTTTGCAGACTAGAGCCTGCTCTAATCATTAGCAAGAATCTTTGGAGCAAACGAGGCATAATGGTCGGGTTTTCTGACGGTGGCGGGGCTGCGGCACTACTTGCTGCCATGAGGCAGGATGTGACCTTTCTGGGAACAGTTGCAGGCAATCTTGATATTGATGCTTGGGCAAACCTGCAGGGCGTGAGCTAGCTTGCAGAAACTTTGAACCCTAAGGCGGTGGCTCCATCGCTGCAGCACTTGCCCCAGCGGCATTTAAGCAGCCGCACGGATGCGACCATACCCCCGGAAATCAGCGAGGGGTTCTGTCGAGCAGTGAACCAGCCAGAAAGTTGCGTTGTTGTTTCAGGCGTGCCGCATGGCGGGGCGTGGCAACGTTACTGGGACTACAATTATTCGGTTCGGGGGCGATGAAGCCAAGGCCAGACTAGGGATGTTGCATCAAACATTGGTATGCGCCCCTCAACTCCTTTCACACCCTTAGCAGATCAATAAGCTGGCTGGCCTCATTTGCTGTCATCTCAGCAAATTCTTTACTGAAGTGTATTGAGCAAAGCGCTTCAGCGTCTAGGCCCTGCCGCTCCGCGAGGTCATAGGCATAGCAAAGTTGCTTGTCAGAAGCAGGCTGATTGGCACTGCGCGGGGTAAAACCGTACATAATCACCTCAAATTTTTCATAACAGTTTAAATTTTTTCCGAATGTACGCCATGGCTGAGGCGCGGGTGTAGCCAATTTTTGACCCTGCCCGTACACGCTCTGCGGGACCTTTGTGCAAAGCGTCTTCATTGGACAGCGTTTTTGGTGAGATCAGCCCGCCTGTGGCCTTCGCCAGCTCTGCTCTTGAGACAACAGGCGGTAATTCCTGTTCGATAGACCTAAAAAAGGCTTCTGTACCGAGGCCGTGGTTTATTAGGCTTTCAGAACGCTCAAAATTGCGTTGCCAGTATTGTTGCATGTGTTCTCCTGCCTGTTGGGCTGATAAGGGTTGGTGTGGGAATGCATATAATAAGCAGATAATAAAATAAAAAGGGTGTTGCCAGTAAAGCAACACCCTCAAATATTTTGAGTGAAACAGTTAATTCTCTTCGGATTTGCCTTTCTGATAGGCAGAGACTTCATCCAGTAGAGCTCGTATCTCCTTTTCAATGCCTTCTCTAAAACGAGCATCCGTTATTTTTTCTACATCTTTCTTGATTCTATCGCGCAACTTTTGGATGTGACCTTTGAATACGTTCAATCTACGGTCCATTTGGGACATATTTGGCGGTTGGGCAGTAGGTTTCTGCCCTGCTTCACCAGAACTAGAATCTCGCGAATTTTTGGCTGCTTCCTTCTTTTCGATGGCCTCTAGCATCTTTTTGAATTCAGCTTGCTGCTTATCATCTTTTAATTTTGAAAGTTTAAGCAGTTTATTGCGCGACCAAAGGGGACTCGTAATAGCCGCTTCTTGTATGCCAGATGGGAGGCTATTGAGCTTGAGTATCTCAGAGATGGTACTTTCTGCCTTGCCCAATTGAACTGCAACGTTTTGTTGAGCTAAACCAGATGCATTGATGATATCCTGGATGGCTCGTGCTTCTTCCATGGGCAGAAGAGAATTGCGCTGCAAATTTTCGGTCAAAGCAATGACCCTGTAATTTCCAGATACAAACTGAGCTGGTAATTCTTCAAGACCAAGTTCAGATACCGCCTTGTATCTACGCTCACCGGAGACGATTATTTTTTTATCGCCATCAACCCGGTATAGAATCGGAGTAATAATTCCATTAACACTAATAGAGCCTTTCAACTCTTCAAGTTGCTGTTTATCAAAATAGCGCCGGGGCTGATTATTATCAGGGGATATCTCTGATATCTTGAGCATCTCAATCTTTGAGCTAACACCCACAGTGTTCTGGGGGACAGATTGAGCACTTGTCGATACCTTGGGCGGATCAAGAGACACAGTAACACCTCGTATTTTTTTACTATTTCACACTTCGGAACTCCGAAGTCACCAAAACAACCAATAAAGTCTGCGAGCAGGCCTTTTAATTAGCGTAGGGATGATTGACAAAAAAAGTCAACACAAACCAGGACCCCGATGTCCTGCGAACATAAAGGCTTATTCGAGAGGTCTCGAGGATGCCACTACCTCCGCAACTCGCATCATCATTTTCGAGAAATCCTTGTGCATGAGGATACCCTTGATCCCTTGGGGTTGAATTCCTTGGTGCGGACTTTAGCCAAATAGCTACCAGCAAAGACTACGTCATTGATCTGTTGTTCGACTTCAGGGGAATTGCGCTCTATGAGCTTCCCCTTGGCTCCATTGCTACCAGAAAAGTTAACAAGCCCATCATAGCTTTCATTGGGAGTGTTATTTGCGTTTTGCAGTTTGTTTTTGACAGCTCTACTCACTGCTTCTTTGACGGAATAGCCGTTGTGAATTGCATTGCCGTTGACAAACGCATTTACATGAAAGTGTGGTTTGTCATCTGGTGAGGTCTTTTCTGCTGTCCATACCCAATGCACATCAGGATCATTTTTCCCATTCTTTGACTTTGAGTTTAGAGTACGTGTTGCACTTTCAATAATCCTGGTCATGTCCTTGCTGTCGAGTGCATAGTCAATCTCTTGCCCATTGTTCCCGATACGACCAGTTGCTGTGTTCTGAATGTCAAGGCGTACTGAAAACACCTTTGAGTGTTTGGCTGCCATGAGTTCAACAGTGTCTATGATCTGGTCTAATGTTTTCGTATGGCAATGAAGGTTGCCATCTTGACCATTGTTGATTGTGTAGCCCCTGTATTTTCTCCCAGTCGTGGTGTCTTTTGCCATGACCATCTCCTTTAGTTTGCTTTAACTCTGTCGTAGTTATTACTTCTATGGCTAATGAACATACAAATGGCATTAATGTTGTGCTTATAATTTATTCTGCATGTTGCATTTATTATTCGCAGCAAATAGCTCTTTTATGATTATTATTAAGACACTACTAAAACCGGGATAGCCAAGTACGAACTCCACGGAGTATAAATAATCTTACTTCTGAGACATGCTGACCATTTTCACATAGTATATTTGCGATAAAGTTTTCTATTAACTGGCATGTAAAAATAATGAATTTTGTCAAACGACGTGAGCACATTTTTAAAGATAGCTTATTTTAAACTCATTGAGCGATTCGATTGGTTATAACGTAAGCATTCATCATAGCGCTTAGTAATGGCAAATTTTGCATGCTTTACTTCATAAAAAGGTCTACATTAGCCATGTAACTCTCAATGTAGCCGTTTTTAATGTTTGCCAGTCGCATTTTTTCGACATGACGCCCCTTACACTGTAGCGCTATGCTATTGCCTCGGTATTCATTTTCCGGAACACGGCAGCATCCATACAGCATGGATTGAGAGCGCCAGCAGCACCTGAAGCGTATTTCAATGATTTTGCCTCTACCAGTATTACTGAGGAGCATGAGCGCCATAGCAAACGTGCAGAAATAGTGTGAATACGGTGCTAGCACCCTTTAAAGCCCCTCCCACACGAACCTCACCAGCCTATTAATTCAGCGCGATGCAACAAATACAGTGACATTGCAGATTGCTCACCCCAAAAAATCAATAAACTCGACTCTTCTTGACTGGGAAGGCATCGAAATTGTGGTGGAAAGTTCCGTTAACAGTTTTTTAAAAATATCATGGAATGCCCCTGAGGGGGCTGTGACGCTCTTAGTCATTATTCAATGCTTAGTTCGCACGGGGGTTATGCCCCCGTGCGAGTGTCTAACGCTGATTATTCATACTTCTTCAGACTGAAAAATCTAAAAAAATTATGGTGGAGGTGCAGCTTAAGATTCGGGCTTGAGTCATCATAGATACTCAACGCATTATGGTTTTCAAGGAATCTGAGAGAAGCATTAATCTCTTCTCGAGAAAGCTTGATACGCTGTTCAATTGTCCGGGAATCAAGCCCATGAGAAATAATATAGTTTCTTTCTTTGTAATTGATGTTAAGCAGCGTGTTTATAATCCGGACAGCTCCGGGATATGCCCTCAATCCCGTCGGAGAATAGGCGTGCAAAGCATGGTGAAAGGTTTCATATACGATATCGCAGGCTTGCTTTACTTCTTCTGCAGTTATGTTGCCGTCGAGCGGATCAACATTATTCCACGCATGAATTGCAAATGCCAATCGTGCGGCAAGCCCACATGATTTATCGCAGTATGGGTGCCCAGAGACGGGCATCTTTGGCCTAATATCTCTTTTTACAATTTCTCCAAATTCATAAATGACCTTCTCCCCTTGCTCGGATAAGCAAATTTCAAAAGGTTCCACTTGGCAGTCTTGTGAATAAAATTTTTCCAGTAGACGTGAAATAACACTGAAATAGTCATTAAACGCCCCTTCATCCATTTCTACAGGTTCCTCGGACGTATCATAGAAAAATGGGACGAACCGAGCTACTAAACCTTGCTCAATCTTGCGGCTATTTGAATAAAGCAGCGCCATTTCGTGAGGTTGGACAATGTGAACCATCGGAAGTGCTATTTGTTGAAACGTCATTGCCTTTCGGCAATTTTGTTCACTGAAGTACTGACCGGTATGCCCGTGCAGGACAAGAGAAGGAATTCCATGTTGAGGATTCAGCAACGTGGACGTCAGCATATCCGCCTCATCTGTGATACACCCTAAGCATCCACCATTTTCAATTAGCAATTCAAACGCTTTTGGAGTTGAGCACTTATTAACAAAGAGACAACAGGCATATGGTACATATCGCTTGAGGCTCATAATGTTTGCTCTTTCTTCCACACAGCTGTTAATAATTGCGTCAAGTTCTGACAGATCTGGCAGGCTACCCTCAAGATTTTTTGAGACTACTGCTTTTATACGCCCTTTGCACAACGCTGTAGCAACTTGCGTTGTAATAGAGTTCTTTTCCTCATCAGCCTTTCGACTTGCACTATACGCAAGATTTTTTTGTTCCATATAAGTCTTGAATGGCCGCTGTAACATCTCGACAAATTGCGTCTTTCGGAACCCTGATGGAGCAGATTGAAGATGCATACTGACCGCAAATTCACGCCAGTTCCTATTTATTCGAACCCAAACACGGCCTCGGACTGCAATCAAAGTCGCCCCTAAAGTAGCCAACGTGACGCCAAGATACTGTAGCCCTGTGGCATGGGCCATGCCTTTTACTAATTCGTGTAAAGTAGGTGGCAGTTCAGGCATCTCGTCGTCCTGTGATACTTTTTCCAGTGGAATAATTTCATCTCGATCACGATACCATCGCTCATCATCTAGCGACCTTCTTACATAAAAATCATGGTGGCGACGCTCAAATATACTATTTTCCCGATGTGCACGATTGGCTGCACTGACAAAATCAACAAATCGTTTTCTCCTTTCATGATTAGTTGATGATTTGTTGCTAGAAGAAACATTTTTATCATCCAGGAAAAAATTTTGACCTTCATCTGGCCTAGGGGAGAGATTGTTTGAGGGAGGCAGCGGGACCTCCGCCGCTGGTTCTTCCTGGGGAACAGCCCAACTAGCAACCTCTTTTTCCATAGCCTCCTTGATTTTTTGAGTATCCTCCATCCGTCTTTTTTCACCAACAGATCGTGATGCGGGCATGCCTGAAATCTCCGAAATAGATAAATTTTTCGTATTATTGCTGCTCATGACAATATCCTTCTGGGGTATACGGTTTGACAAGTAGAGCATTGCCTGCTCTTTCAATTTTCAAAAAAGGTGCCGCGTTACATTCCAACATTGAAAAGAGCGGCTGATAGCGTTTTTCATTTTTTATCAATTGATACTTGGGGGCTGTGGGGCATATTGCACCAGCATCAAATCCTTTCGCTAGGATTCTCGCCACCTGTGTATTTGAAACATTAAATTTAGTTTTTATCTCAGGTATAGGCATACCTTTCGCGTACGCATCCAAAATAGCATGTTCTTCGCCTCGAGTTGGCCTATGACGGTGGGCTGGCGTATGGCCTGTTGGCTCAGATAGAACGATATCGGATTGCTCCTCATCTTTTGCTAATGACGCGGCTTCGCGCGTGATGACCGATAATACAGGCATAATTTTTTCCTTCATATCTGCAGTCGGACCTTTCACATCGCCCCACCAAACGGAGTGGCAGTAGCAAACAAATACGGCTGCACTTATCACGGCAATGTAGTTATTTATTTTCAAATTGGTACGGCTCCACCTCGATAGTTCAGCTAACAAGGCGGGAACTTAACCTAACCTCAGACAATTATTTTCTGCACCCCTCCAGCAGCTACAGCTGCTGAAGGGGACGGTTAAGGGCATGATCTGGGACCCGACAATATGCAAAGAAACCAGCGTAAAAATCATCTACTGTTTCCTTCGGGGTCAATGCGGTGCTCTGCAAGGTATGCTTCGAGGTCGCATACGCGGTATCGCACTGAGCGCCCTATTTTTATGTAAGGGAACCCTCTTCGCGTAAAACGATGCATACGGAGCGTGGAGAGACTCAAGCCGGTTCGGGTTGAAACTTCTTGTTCAGTCAAGCATTGACATGCGGTCTCAATGGTAGGCATAGCCAACCTCCAATTCAGAATTTGGAGCACTGGCTATTCTTATACTGGAAGGAAAGAGAGTGAGGGGAGCGTGTAAACGCCAAGAAGCGCTTAAACCTAATATTGGGAATAATTTTTATTAGCGTCAAATTATGGGCTAGGAGGCACACCGAAGGGCACAGCAGAGGCCGTGAGGTGAAAAAGAAAAGCCTCCCTGATTATCCGCAGAAAACGGCAGGGAAGCTTTAATATGAAGCAAGATGGCAGTTTATGTCATTCTCAATTTTTAATGAAACGTCCTTTCTTTGAACAATAATCTTGACTGTGGAACAGTGCCCCTAAATGCATATTCAAAGAAGCTTATTGGTCGCCTCTTAATTTTATTTACCTTATCCTTATTCTTTATACGAGTTAAATACACTTCATTGTCTTCTTTGCCGCTAATTTTTTCAACAGTTGCTTTGAAGAGCTTTCGCCAATGTGATTCACACTTCCCAAAGTGATTGCATTTTACACAATCTTCAGATGTCGATTTTTTGGATGGATCACATTTTATTATTGTGTCGAGCTTTCTATATTCTTCAAGTGCTCGATCAAGTTCAAAATTGTTGCATATATATAAATCATAGATCAGCAAACCAGCAGATTTGTAAAACACATTATTCAAAGATTGCCTATGCGATCTGAAGTTTGATTGTTTGTGTACGTCCTTGAGAATATCTTTCCTTTTACAGTTTTCATAGTCATTGATTGATTTAATAAGAGTGACCTTCTTTTTAAGGATATCGATCATTTCCTCGGATGAAAGATTTTTGTCAATGCCAAAGAAAATATAATCACGATTGCTATTAAAGCTAATCACACACCTCCTATCTGCTCTGTCTAGAGTCTTGAATGTTATTGGGACCCCATCACCACATTTTACCCGTGTGGCAACTTCAACCATGTCGTATGGGAATGGTAAAAATGCAGCGTTTACCTTGAAACAATATGAGGTCAGAAGAAGATTTTCAATAAAATACTGATCAGAGATCATCACGATATATTCTTCACTACCTTCATATGGAGTAATATGGCGCAAGCCCATTATGCATGCCTCATGGCAGTAAACAGCATCTGCAAGCAAGTCTATTTGCATTCCTTCGGCAATATCTGCCATGAAAAATTGCCGAGAGGTAACCTGAACATGCTTCATGGCATTTTCGATCTGCCCATTATTATGAGCTGACATCTCAAAACTGCGCTTTGCATACTCACAGAAAAAAAATGACTCTTCTAATGTAGTCTGATCAAGAGCAGGGTTTGACATATCACTTTTTCTCCCTATCCATGTCAAAAATTTCATCTGCGACACTGGCTGCCCGTTGCATGGCCTCATCGGCCAAGTGTGCGTAACGCTGGGTCATCTGGGGGCTTGAATGCGTCAGTAACTTCTGTAGTGTGTATAGGTCGACCTTTCCACTGGAGGCAAGAAGCGAAGCATAGGCATGACGCAACCCATGCAGCGGACGAAAATCGTCAGGCAGACCAGCGCGCCTTTTCACCCTCTCTGCTATTTTACGGTATTCCTTCCGTTGCTCACCGTTTCTTCCTGGAAACACATACAAGCTATCGGCTCTTCCAATGCTTTGAAGCACAATTCTGGCCGCATGTGAGAGCGGTATACGTTCTGTTTTACCTTTCTTAGCGGCTTCACCACGAAGCAAAATAAAACCACTTTCAAAATCTATATCACCCCACTGTAACGCCATCAAAGCACCCTTGCGCATGCCCGTAACTAACGCGAGCCTTAACAAGGCGGCGGCGTCTTGATCTGCTTCCATATCAATTGCTTCTAAGTATTTATTCAACTGCTCGCCGGTTAAACTTTCCGTTTTCTGATTGTCTACCTTTGGCATCTCAAAATGGAGTACGGATGGATCTGGTGATGCACATAGCCCTTTTCTGACGCCAAATTTGATTATCCGACGAAGCAGTGCGAGTATGTGTTTTGTTGTTTGCGGACTTTTTCTTGCTTTGAGCAGCATATGACGGAGCTTATCGATTTCTAATGTTGTTATTTCATTAGGCGTTTTGTTTTTAAAAATTTCACATAGATAGATATTATACCTACTCACATCAGATTTTCTTACTTTATCATCATCAAAAGCAAGTTGATACTGACTCCAAAGCTTAGCAATTGTCGGCTTAGCAGCCTCGGCGGCCTTTGCCGCAAGAGCTGCCGCGCGGATTTCCTTACGAGAAGCGCGCTTCCCTTCAATCCGATCAGCTCGTATTCCAGACGCCTTAGCAGGGGTCATGTCGTCCGCATACTGCCTACCAACTTTTTCTTCAACGACCTTAGAATCTTGCTTAAATACAATATAATAAACCCGCTCTTCACCCGGCTTACCTTTGCGCTCAGCAAGCCGGTAGAACACTCCTGGGTAGCTTGTCTTCATACGAGCCTGACTAGCCATGAAGCCTCCAACAAAATTCCAACCCGATTTCCAACCTTTTATTTGACCTTTCATGGCAAAAGATAAAACTAAATGCAAGTATAGATTTCTATAACTATTTTAAATTATACTAAAAAGAAAATTGATGAAAACAGATGTAAATGCGGATTGTTGGCCTCCGGAGCCAAAGGCCGTGAGTTCGAATCTCGCCGGGCGCACCATAAAGAATTCAAGCGGTTAGCTGTAAAAAGCTAGCCGCTTTTTTTAATCTCCCCCAGACCGCTTTCCGTTGGCATGGTTCTTACAGATAGCGTTTTTGCGCACCTTGTGATTCCATTGAAGCCTCAATACTTCCACTGCATTCACCATGACACGCCTGGGTTCTTTTTTTGTGAGGACATGTATGCGATATTTATATGTTATTTTATTAATATTAATGACATTATGCGGTTGCACAAAACGACTGACAGATTTTGGTCCGCCTGAATTCGGAACTATGGAGCGCGGGGAAACTGTATATATTGTACCGGATAGTGGAATACTTCATGGCGATGACCGAAGAGAAGGCTACGGCATGCCTGTAGATAGCACACGATATCCGGATATTGAAGTTCAGTTAGCGAAAATGTTCCAGGAAGCCTTTACCCCCTTTGCGAAGCAGGCCATTATCACAGATCGACACGAGCAGTGGTACAAAGTCAATGAATTGGCCAAGGCCAACAATGCGCGTTATATAGTATACCTGTATTTACATACCGCACAGACTTCACTTTTTAATGAAAAAGATCCACAACGATATATGATAGTTACCATAAAGGCCATGGATTTAAAAATTTCTTCTTTGCCGCGATCCATATCTGTGCGCTTTGAATTGGGTGTTATTAATCCTCAGGATGTCACCACGATGTTGTGGAAAGATTTTCAGCCCGCGTTTCGCAAGATTGCGAAACTCTTATTCGAAGGAGAACCCTGCTCACGCATAATTCTTTGATCAGAGGATTGGTATGGGGCGGTTACGGCTCTACAGCCGCCCTGCATGAAATGTTTTCTCGCCACTCCTGCCATTTTTTGATGCACGCGCTTACGCGCCGTGCATTATCGGCACGGCAAATTCTTACCCTCATGGCAAATCCGCCCATTTTACAAACGGCTGGTGCAGCCCTCTGACAGTAGCAGGTATGTTGCATCTCTCACCCGAGCCTGCTGACCACAGCTTCGAGTCTGGCCCGAACCCTGGTTTCCATTTCCAGCTTTTGCTGCAATTCGGCAATGGCGGCCTCGGCTTTTTCAATGGTGCCGCACAACCCGCCAAGCAACGAAAATGCGCCGCCTGCCAGAAATTCCGCATTTTCAACTGGTCCCGCATAGGGGCTGCCGCCAAGACGTTGCCAACGGGCATAGTCCCGCTGCCATTCAGGAAAACAGGTGGCGGTGAGGCCGTCATTCCACAACTTGTATGCTCCAAAGGCATGCACCACTGGCGCAAAGGCCGCCGCCGGATTACGAGGATGCGCGTTGAAGCCCTGCGGTAGTTGAAAAACGCTCTGTGGATACTGCCGCAGCAGCATCTGCGCCAGCAGGTTAAAAGCCGCCTGATCCGGGTAGCGCAACTTTGCGCCGTGACGGCACACAAATTCCAGGCAGCCCTGACGCAGGGCCTCCGGCGCAGGCAAATCATTGCGGAATACAATGACGCCCGAATTCAGGTTGTCAGCGCCTCCGTCAAACCCCTCAATAGGTTCGTGCAGATTGATCTGCGCGGGTTTGGCCCCCGGAGGGTCTGAAAATTCCGGGTCTTCCAGCGCCAGCCCCAGAGGGCCGCAATCAAACAGGCCCTCCAGGCTATCCTGAACCAGTACGTCCGCATCAAGCCATACAACAGACGTATAGCGTTGCAGCAGGTCAAAACAGTCAAATTTTGCCAGACTGAGCGGCGAAAAGACCTCCAGCGCCTCAGCTGTCAGCTCTGCGTGAACAGGCGTAAAGGGCACAAGCTGCGCACCAAGGCTTTGCAGTATCGCGGCATCGGTTTCCAGCAGAGAATCATCGCAAAAAACGATGATGTCTGCCTCCATCCCCGGATTATGCCGCCGAAGCGCCAGCAGCACCGTGCCTGCGGCAAAGGCCCAGTTACCGGTTACGCCTGTGACAACCGCGCGCGGAAACCTCACGTCAATGCGGCCTTCAAATGCATCGTGCATGCCTGGCTCCTGATGTCGCTTTACGCAGCCCGCAGGCTGCCTCGATACCCCCGGCCCAAGACCGGAAAAAGCCCGTTTCAGACGGGGCAGTCTGGTATCCACCCCGGCCAGAAACGGGCCAACATTGCTTTATCCGCCAATCTCCCTTACCGCGAGGCAGCAAAAATGGCGACGATATCGGGAGGCAGCAGTTTTTTTACACTCCCGATGTGAGTTTTGCCCACAAGGGCCTTTTCTGCCATTTCGGCAATCTGCGCATCAGTAGGCGCGAGATTCAGCTCTTTCAGCGAGGTGGGCATGTGCAGCGAGCGGAAAAACCGCTCCATGGCCTCAATGCCCCGCAAGCCCGTGAGAGTTTCCGTTTCCGCCGGGGCAACGCCCATGACCCGTTCTGCAAACAGGGCAAAGCGGTCAGGCCGCAGGGGCAGCACATGGCGCGCCCAGCTACCCCATATGGCAGACAGCCCCGCTCCGTGAGCCACGTCAAACATGCCGCTCAGCTCGTGTTCAATCATGTGAGTGGCCCAATCGCCGCCGTCAGAGCCGCAGCCGGTCAGGCCGTTGTGCGAAAGGCTGCCGGCCCACATGACTTCGGCTCTGGAGTCATAATTGGCCGGATCATTGCGTAGCACGGCGGCATGGTGCATGACCACGCGCATGAGTCCCTCGCTGATGCTGTCCGTAATGTCCATATTCGAGCCATGCCCGAAGTAGCGTTCCATGGTGTGCATGAGAATATCCACGCAGCCGCAGGCCGTCTGAAAGGGCGGCAGCGACATGGTCAGCTCAGGATTCATGACGGTAAAGGCCGGACGGGCCATATCTGTCTTGAAGCTGCGTTTGAAGCCGTTTTCCTCGTTGGTCACAACGGTTGAACTGCTCATCTCGCTGCCTGCGGCGGCGATGGTCACCACGCAGCCAATGGGCAGGCAGGCATCCGGCTTGCGCTTGCCCATGTAATAATCCCACACGTCTCCCTCGTTGGCAGCGCCGTAGGCGATAGCCTTGGCCGAGTCAATGACGCTGCCGCCTCCCACTGCCAGCACAAAATCCACCCCTTCTTTGCGCGCCAGTTCAATGCCCTCGCGGATCAGCGAAAGCCGGGGGTTGGGCACTACGCCGCCAAGAGTGACAAAGGACAGTCCTTCAGCCTGAAGGGACGTTTTTATCTTGTCCACAAGGCCCGAACGCAGGGCGCTCTGCCCGCCAAAGTGTATAAGCACCTTGCTGCATTTGCAGGCTTTGACGAGTGCGCCGGTCTGCTGCTCTGTATTTTTGCCGAAAACAACCCTGGTGGGTGTGTAGTACGTAAAATAGTGCATGGGAACCTCCTGACTGTAAAAAAGCGCGGGCGGCCCAAAAGCGCAGGGCCAGGGCGTAAGCGTCAGATATTTTCTGCCAGCGCCGCGAGCGAAAGTGTACGCAAAAGCCTGCCTGTCTGATCCGCCTGTGCTGCATCTGTCGAGGCTTCGCGCAAAATGCGCGCCATAAAAACGAGCATGTGCCGTTGCATATGTTCATCATGTCCATAACGGGCAGTCCAGGCCTGCCAGAGAGTATCAAGCCAGCGCAGCGCAGCTTCCGGCTCTGTTGGTCCGCCATAGATCAGCCCTGCGTGCAGTGCCGCCTGTGTTCCTGTCGCCCGAATACCCAGCGGAGGAAACACATGCCCAAGCAGTGCGCGCATGTGCCACTGGCGGGCATGGGCTGCTGGCGCATAACGATAGTGCAGCAGCGGCTCTTGCAAATTGACCGCCTGCAATCCGGCATTAAGCAGGGCATCGGCCCAAAAGGCCATGTCTTCTGCCCTTGCCAGGCTGGCGTCATAGCGTAAGCCAAAGGCGCGCACCGCGTCCAGCCGCACCATGACGCAACAGTTGGGCACGGGCACCCCAAAGAGCGAGGCTGCGCGGGCGGCGTTCGGCTGTTCTGGAAAGAGTTCAAGCGCGCAGGACTGCCCAAAGTACTGGATGCCCGCTCCGCAGATGTGGATATCGGGTTGGGCCTCAAGGCAGGCATGCTGGGCCTGAAGCCTGCGGGGCATGGCTATATCGTCCGCATCCATCCAGGCCAGATATCTGCCGCGCGCACGGCCCATGGCCATATTGCGCGCTGTGGCCCGCCCTTTGTTTGCAGGCAGGCGCTCGACGCGAACCCTTTTGTCGTCAATGGACTTCGCGAGGGCAAGTGTGTTGTCTGTGGAGCCATCGTCCACCACCAGAAGCTCAAAGTCTTCAAAGCTCTGGGCAAGTACGGAATCAATCGCTTCAAGCAGGTGGGCGGCGGCATTATGGGCGGGCATGGCCACAGTGATTTCTGGCAAGGACGAACTCACTTGCCTCCCCCCCTCACCTGCCTGTATATGGCGGCCACATCATCGCGCCCAGAGCCAAATATGGGTTCCGGCCTGCCGAGCGCAGGCTGCCTCTGGCAATACTCTGGCGCTGTTTCCATCATCCGGGCTGCGCGGGCAAAAACATTGGTGGTTTCCATCATCCAGTTGCGGCACAGGGCAAGCTCTGCTTGCCGGGCCTCCCACAAACGGCTCTTGATGGCAGACAGAATACTCTGCGCACAGGCTTCCAGATCGCCGAGCGGCAAGGGCACAAATCCGGGTGAGGGGCAAACAGCGCCAAGGTTGGGTGCTCCAAGATAGAGCGGCAGCGCCCAACCGAGCCAGGCATCGGACAGTTTTTCTGTCCAGAAGTTGTCCAGATAGTTGTTTTCAAGCACCACATGATACTTGTAGGGCGCAATGGCCGACATTTTGTCGTCCACGGGATTAAACTCGCGCCCATACACATGCAGCGCATCCCCCAGCCACTCTTTGAGCATGCGTACAAGAGCAAGTCGCGCACGCTGTGCCGACGTTGCCGTCTTGCTGGAACAGACTACGGAAACAAGGCCTGGTTTTTCAGGCATGGGGAATGTGCGCAATTCATTAAGATTGCTGAATTTGCTTATATTTTTTCCAGATGAACGCTCGACGCCGTAGTGCCAGCTCAGACAGGGGTTGCTGATGACCATGCTGCGGCGCTCGACACCACGTAAGTCATAGGGCGACACCACCGTGCCAAACTGACCGAGGTAGGATCGGGGATATTTTTTGATTTCGGGCGGTTCGGTGACAAAGAGGATACGCCGTTCACGAGGCACTGTGGTACTGAAACCCGCAGGGGCTTCATCAAAAACCACAAGCCATGCACTGGAAGTTTCTGCCGGAGAGGGAAACGAGGGAAAAGAGTGGGAGGCTTGCGAGGCCAGCACAAATTGCACACGGCCTAGAGCGCCGTTGCCGTCTTCTGTCTGCCGCATCCAGGGCCAGGCCTCGGGGATGGTGGCAAAATAGCACAACAGGGTGGAACTTTCAGCCACAAAAAGCCTCGCAATGACAAGGCCCCGGCCCGCTTTTTCCTGGTCAGAGGCCCGTTAGCAGCACCCGTTGCTCAGGACGCATCAACAACGGATGGTGAAAATCACTTTAATGCTCAACTGCGTAGATATTGCGAAATACAACGCCATTTTCCTGGCTGCGCACTTCAAGAATGACCTGGGCGTTGGTGAGGCTCATGGGGTGCTCGGCAGAAGCAACCATGACAGCACGCTTGAATCGGCTGATACGAAAACTGCCCACATCTTCGGGCTCAAAGCGCAGGGAATATTTTTTGCCATCGGCTGTCAGCAAAGTGCCGCTGACTACACCAGAAAGTATCTTCTGATTGTCGGCATTGCGCAGATCCAATGCAATACGCAGCTTGCCGCCCCGTATTTCACGCACTTGTACATTCCCCACCTTAACGTAATCAAGATCAATGGAGGGAAAGTCCTCATGCCCTGGCCCTTCAGTGACGCGGGCCGCATCGCTGGCCCCTCCCTGAGGTTTTTCAGCCATAGTCCCGCCAGTAATTGCGGGGCCTTCACCGGGTGCTTCCGCAGCGGCGCCGCCTGTGCTGAGTCTGCGCAGCACGATCTCCCGGCCTGGAATATTTTCTTCGCGCAACAGTTCTTCGAGGTGTTCAAGCCGCTCCGCGTTGGCCTGCGCCGTCTGCGAATCACTTTCAAAACGCAGCACATTGTCCCGCAACTGCACGTTCTGCTGCCACAAAGTCCAGCACAGCCATCCCAGAACAGCGCACGCAAGGGGTAGGCAGGCCATAACCCCAAGGGCCGCCACAAACCGCCCCCTGCGCACTCGATAGCTACGCCTGGGGCCGTTATCCCGCATCAGGATTATGCTGAGATTTTCGCGGTACTTCAAACGGTCCTCACGAACTTTGGCGTTTGAATTTTCGGGATGGCCGCACACAACACCTTGTTATGATACCTCGCCATTAAATCGGGCAGACTGTTTTACCAACCCTTGCATTACCCAATGAGGCAAAAGGCAGAAGCCCCTATTGACCAGCCTCTCCAATGGGCGCAACTGGCGCGCCAAGAGGTGCCCAGTCTTCGCGGGCGATTCGCCAGCCCTTGCCGTCAAAGCGCAGCAAAAGGGTCTTGGTGCCCCGGTCAGTGTGGCCGGAGCTGTCTGCGTAGACCTGATTCATGTCGGCGCGCAGGCCCTGCTTGTCAGCCACCAGCCGCAGGCCCGTGATCTGAACCAGAGTGGGCTGCACTCGCTGCCAGAGCAATTCCTTCTGCTTCTGAATATTCTTTGCCCCCCAACGTCCCTGCTGGATGGCATCGTCCGCATAGTATTCAATGGTTCTTCGTCGTTTGATGTGGAATTGACCGACCTCAATCAGTTTGGATAGCCCTCCTTTAGGAGGACTGCCATGCAAGCTGAAGAAATCTTTGCCTTGGGCCTCGGCCTCACGCCGCCCTGGAAAGTTATGAGCCAACGTCTTGATACCGACCATACGCCAACCAAGCTCCACCTGGAGATCGGTGCCGACCGCGGAGCGCTGTATCCGTGTCCCGAGTGCGGAGCCGCGTGCAAGGCTCACGACTTCAAGGAATTCACGTGGCGGCATCTCAACTTCTTCCAGCATCACTGTTACCTCACAGCCCGACTGCCGAGGATCAATTGCCCGGAACATGGAATCCGACGCGTCGAAGCCCCATGGGCCAGGGAAGGCAGCCGGTTTACCCTGCTTTTTGAGCAGGTTGTCATGAGCCTCGTTCGAGAGATGCCGGTCAATGCCGTAGCGCGTCATGTCGAGGTCACGGATACCCGCCTGTGGCGCATCGTCCATCACTATGTGGCCAAAGCCATCAATGCGCTGAACTTGAAAGACATCAAGGCCATCGGTCTGGATGAGACCGCGTCCAAGCGTGGGCACAATTACATCACCGTCTTCATTGACCTGGATCGTTCCGACAGGCCCGTGATCTTCGCGACTCCAGGTAAGGGCAAGGAATGCCTGACTCAGTTCTGCGCGTTCATTGAAGCCCATGAAGGCTGTCCTGAAAACATCGTCGAGGTAGTTTGCGACATGTCGCCTGCGTTCCTCTCCGCCGTCGAACAGAAGTTCAAGTCTGCCTCGGTGACAGTCGACTGGTTTCATGTCGTCCAACTCTTCACCAAGGCCGTCGATGACGTCAGAAAGCTTGAGGCCAGGCAGTCAAAGCTGCCGGACCACACCCGTTGGGCCGTACTCAAGGGCGCCGAGACAATACGCACGCAGAATCAGGAGAGTGCTCTCCTGGAACTCGTCGAGCAGGGCTTCGCTACCGCCAAGGCCTACCGTGTCAAAGAACTTCTGCGCTGGGTTCGACGGGCCGAATCGAAGCAGGCCGCCAAGTGGCGCATAACCCATTTTCTCAAGCATGCCGCCGAGTACGCGGCCGACTGCCCGCTATTGGAACCCGTGCGCGGAGCATTGGCCAGCTTTGAGAGGCATTTGCCGCGAATCCTTCATCGTTGGCATTCCTTGCACACCAATGCGAGGCTCGAAGGCTTCAATGGCCTGTTCCAGGCGGCAAGGGCCAGGGCCCGAGGATACCGGAACGTGGAGAACTTCATCACCATGGTCTACCTGATTGCGGCCCCGATTCAGGTCGTAGTGGCTTCATGAATTCCACATCAAACGACGAAGAACCTATTCAATGTACTCGTCCAGACGTCCAGCCTCCCAGGCCTTGCGCCATTTTTCAACCATAGCGCTGGCGTCGTCGCTGACCTGATCCAGATAATCCGCTGCAAGGCCAAGCTCTTCTGGCTTGAACTGCGAGGCAACAATGCGAAAATCTCCCTTGTCGTCCCGGCTCCACCAGAAAGAACGCACCCCCTGCTCCATGCCGTTGGGGGCCACCACAAGCTGGTCGCAATGGCTCACAGCCAGCGAACCCTGGATCTCCAGCTTGGGCTTGCGACTTATGAGGCGCAGCCACGGCACCGCAAAGCGGCGATCAAATTCGCGCATGGTCGAATTATAGGAATACCCGCGCGGAGTTCCGGCTTCGCGGTTGTACTTGGCTTGATCGTAAAGAGAAGCGATGTTGGTCGAACGCGCGGCAAAATCCGCATTCCAGGCCTGCACAGCCTTTTCCAGAGCGGCGCGGACTTCCGGTGTGAGGGTCAGCTGCTGTGCTGCCGCTGCCGCAGGAGTGTTGGGCTGTGTTGGCGCAGCAATGGGAGCCTGAACAGATGTTGGTGCAGGCAAGTTAACAGCTTGCTGGACCTCAGCGGGCTTTACTGCCTGATCGGCAGGTTTGGCAGGTGCGCCCTTGGGGGCGGATTCCGTCTCGTTGCGGGCCGCTTCTTCCATTGCCGGACGCGCGCCCCAGTTTACTTCTGCCGGAGGTGTTGCGCTGCTGCGGCGGGGAACCAGAGGATCATTGGCCGCCATGAGCTTGTCGCCCTGACCAGCCTTGGCGGTAGCGGCTTTGTCCTGCGAGGGCTGCGGTGCGGTGAGGGCCGTTGCCTCCGCCTTTTCAGGCGCGGCTTCTGGCATATCCAGCCGGGGGCGCTGCGGCGCTTCGGAAGAAGCATCGCTGACCTGCTGCAAAGGCGCTTCGGCCACAAGCTGGCCTTTCTGAAAATCGGCGCGCATACCCAAGTCGCGCGGTGCCCATTCCATACCGACAATGCGGAACTTCTGGTCGTTACCGCGCTGCCAGTACAAGCGGCGCACACCCTCTGTGGAAAGATTGGATGCGGTATAGAGCTGCTCTGACCATGTCACCCAATACCCCGGCCCTTCCAGCACATTAATCTTGCGATTAAAAATCTTGATGAACTGGAGCGACTTGAACAGACGCTCCTTGTTCTGCCGGAAGGCCGTGAAATTTTCCGTCATGGCCTTGGAATAGGCATCGGGATTATAATAATCAAACATCTTGACGGATCGCGAGGCCCAGGCGTTGCTCCAGTTCTGCATCAGGCGGCGCAGCTCGTTGGCGGTGCTGCTGTCGGGCCGGGGCTGGGCGGTCTCGTCCATCTTATCGGCCAGAACCACGGCCGTACCGGGCGTCAGCTGCGGCCCGACCTCGTCAATTTCCTTAAGCCCGATGGCCACGCAACCACGTGTGGAAAGCGGTTCAATGCCAAAACCCTTGCTGTGAATCCAGATACCGTGGCCGGTTTTGCCGCGCAGACGATCCACGGGGTTGGGATAGTTCAGGGTATAGGCAATACCGCCATACTCCTTGAAATCCAGCCCGCTGGCAATCTTGTATTCCACAAAGTAGATGCCTTCGGGCGTGCGCAGATCGTTAAGGGCCTGCTTGTCGCCGGGCAACTGGCCTGTGGTGCAGGGATAGGTGTATTTGAGCTTGAGGGGGCTTTTTTTCTCAAAAAACATGAAGGTCTGGCGCTTTTTGTCCACAGCCACCAAATGCGTAGGAAGCCCCTCATTATACAGAGAGGCTTGCCATTCTTCGGCCTGCGCCAGATGTGGAGCGGCAAGGGGACAACCAATGCCAAAGGCCATCAGCAGCCCCAAGGCCATGCATCTGACAAGGCAATTGGTCAGACACCTGACCAGCGACCTGACAATAGACTTGTCCGCAGATTCCGTCAGACATTGCGCCAATGCCGCATGGGGCAAGGCGCGCGGGTCGGTGGGGACCTTAACGCGCAAGGTCCACCAATTCCGCACGGGTAAAGAGCGCAAGCAGGTCATATCCCGCCTCACGGAGCTTTTCCCGGCCACCTTCCTCCCGATCCAGAATGGCGCAAACCGCCACAATGGACAGGCCAGCGTCAGCAATGCGATCGCAGGCCTTCAGCAGAGAACCGCCGGTGGTAACAACGTCTTCAAGCATGGCAACGCGGTCGCCCGCGCAGAAATTGCCCAGCCCTTCAACAAACTGCCCTGTGCCATGCCCTTTGGCTTCCTTGCGGACCAAAAGGCCGTTCAACGGTCTGCCCTGTTCGTGCGAGATGACCGTGGTGGCTGCAACCAGCGGGTCAGCGCCCATGGTCATGCCGCCCACACCCTTGATATCCATCTCGCGGAGCATGTGATTGAACAGGGTTCCAATAAGCCACGATCCTTCGGCGTGGAGCGCCGTGACGCGGCAATCAAAATAATAATCGCTTCTGCGGCCTGATGCCAGCACAAAATCTCCCTCGCGGTATGATTTTTCTACCAGCAGACGGGCAAGGCGGCGCTTGAGCGCCAGCAGTTCTTCAGAAGAAAGAGTTTGCATGACAGCTCCTTACGCCTTGTTGGCAGCAGCGTTCTTGAACACCCGGGCAAAAATTTCGTCTTCGTGTTGCAGGTAGTACGAAGGGTCAAAAAGCTCGGCCAGTGCAGCTGCGCCCAGCCGCCCGCTCATGTCGGCATCGTTGCGCACCAGATCGGGGAAGGGAGTGCGGCTTTCCCAGCTTTGCATGGCAAGGCGCTGTACGGCTTCATACGCCTGCTGGCGCGGAAGTCCGGTGGCAATAAGGGCCGTCAGCACACGCTGCGAAAAATACAGGCCGTAAGAGCGTTCCATGTTCTCACGCATGCGCTCGGGCTTGACCACCAGTCCTTCAAGCAACTTGGTGAGGCGGGTCAGCACGTAGTCGGCAAGGATGGTGGAATCGGGCATGATGACCCGCTCCACGGAGGAATGGCTGATGTCGCGCTCGTGCCACAGAGCCTGATTCTCCAGCGAGGCAAGAGCGTTGGTGCGCAAAAGGCGCGAAAGACCACTCATATTTTCTGCCGAAATGGGGTTCTTTTTGTGCGGCATGGCCGACGAACCCTTCTGCCCCTTGGCAAAACCTTCTTCCACTTCGAGCACTTCCGTACGTTGCAGGTGGCGCAGTTCCACGCACAGGCGTTCCACGCCGCCGGCCAGCACGGCAAGCGAGGTGAAGAAGTGGGCGTAACGGTCACGCTGAATGATCTGGGTGGAGTGCGGGTCAACCTCAAGCTCAAGATAGCTCAGGGCGCGCTGCTCAAGCTCGGGGGACAAAAATGCATAGGTGCCCACCGCGCCGGAAATTTTGCCCACGCGCACGCTTTCAATCCCGGCTTCAACCCGGGCAAGGTGCCGCTCGAACTCGGCGTAGAATCCGGCCATCTTGAGCCCAAAGCTGGTGGGTTCCGCGTGGATGCCGTGGGTGCGGCCCATGCACAGCACACCTTTGTGGCGGCGGGCCAGGCCTTCAATGGCGGCCAGGAGCGCGCGGATGTCCTTGAGGATCAGTCGCCCGGCCTGCATGAGCAGAAGGGCGTTGGCCGTATCCACGATGTCGGAGGAGGTGCAGCCCAGATGGATGTAGCGCGCGTCTTCCGCGCCAACCTTTTCTTCAAGCGATGTCAAAAAGGCGATGACGTCGTGACGGGTCACTTCTTCGATAGCCAGGATGCGGTCCACATCAATGGAAGCCTTGGCCTGAATATTTTCCACCGCGGCGGCGGGGATGCGGCCCATGTCGCTCCAGGCCCGGCAAACGGCAACTTCCACATCAAGCCATGCCTGATAGCGGTTCTCAAGGGTCCAGATACGGCCCATTTCCTGACGGGTGTAGCGATCAATCATGGCTGCCTCATGAAGCCGAGCTGGCGGCTTTGGTGGGTGCCGACGCTGCGGACCCTGTGGTTGGCGTAGGGGCGGGGGCCGCCTTGGCGGCGCTGTTTCCAGAATCGGATGCAGATGCGGAGGCCTTTTCGCCTGCCGTACCGCCGGAAGCGGGGGCAGAGGAACCGCCGGAGGTGCCGGAGGAGGCCGTTGAGCCGCCTTCTTCCGTAACGCCCTTGCGGTAGCCGTAGTCGCTCACATACCAGCCGCCGCCTTTAAGGACGAACGAAGTGTGCGACATGATGCGGGGCGAAGGCTCACCGCACTTGGGGCAGGGCTCCTGCCCGTGGGATTCCGATGCCTTGACCCATTCCTCAAACGTATGCTGACACTTGGGGCACTGATATTCGTAGATAGGCATGGTAACACTAAAAAGGTCATGACACGGCATGCTGCCGCGCTGACCGCTGCTGCTTGTTTGCGCCCCGCGCGGCTGCCAGGAGGCAGCCGGGCCGAGCACCATATGTGACGGCGCGTCAATTCGCAGCCGTCGGAACGCCGGGTTCCCGTGTTCGAAGCTTAGGCCTTGGCAGCCTTGGCTTCGCGCACGCGCTGCTTCAGACGCTCTTCACGGCGCTTACGGCGGCGATCCAGTTCTTTCTTACGCTCAATTTTCTTATGTGCCATGATTCCCTCCAGGGGCAAGCCCCGTTAATATAAGTGGGTATTCATATGCTCTTTGATCGGCAAAGTCCAGCCCCGAGCCACATTCCGGGCCGAAAACACTGATTGCAGGCGGAAAATATTTGCCCTGCCTAGCGGCTTCCGCTGCTGTTGCCCGCATCGTAAAAGCCGCTGATATTGCCGCCAGCCTCCAGCTTGCAAGGCCAGAAACCGTGACGGATCAGGATGCACTGCAATTCCGGGAGCAGGTCTTCCGACAGTTTTTCAGCCTGCAACACAGGCTCCGGCGTGAGCCGCAGACGAAAATCCCCCAGCGCGCCTCCACGGCCCTCTTCCAACGCGGCACCTAGGGCCTCACCTTGTGCGGGGCCGGTTGCTCCCAATGCCGCAAGGTCGGCCTCCGCCGCTGCCAGATGCGCCAGCGTGTCGGCCTCGGGCCGCATGCCATAGGCCAGCCGCGTCAGCAGACAGGGCCGTGCGCGCTGCCACGGCCTGTCCAGACCAGTGGCGCGGGCGGCCTCGCGCACTTGCGCCTTGGTCAGCCCGGCTTCGGCTAGGGGCGAACGCACGCGGCCCTCTTCAAGCGCGCGCAGTCCCGGTCTGTAAGCCTGCAAATCATCCGCATTGGTGCCATCGCAGAGCACGCGGTTATGAGCTTCCGCCATGGGGGCAAGCTCGCCACGCAACAGAGCCACAAGCCCAGTCTTGCATCCATAGCAGCGCTGGGGGCTGTTGGTCTCCACCTCCGCCAGGGCAAGAGGATCAAACCGCGCCGTGTGCAGTTTCAGGCCGCGCTCACGCGCCCAGGCGGCAGCCCCGGCGCTTTCCTGCGGGGGGATGTGCGGGCCATAAACATGCACGGCCAGCACGTTGCAACCGCATAACAGGGCCGAGTGACATAAGAAACGACTGTCCAGCCCACCGGAAAAAGCCACCGCCACGCGGGGCAGATCGCGCAGCACAGTGGCAAGCGCAGCTGGGACCTGATCCACGTGGAAAGAATTTTTACCCATATCTTCGTCTTTTGATGCGACAAAAGGCCGCACAAACCATGGGGCAGAGCCTACCAGGTCATGCGCACCTTGGCCCCGTGCCCGGCCATGTAGTCCTTGCACTGCCGGATGGAATACTGACCGTAGTGCACGATGGACGCGATCAGCGCAGCGGAGGCCCCGCCCTCGGTAACAGCCTCAAGCATGTGACGCGGTTCGCCCGCACCGCCGGAAGCGATTACAGGGATGGACACGGCATCAACTATGGCGCGGGTCAGCTTGAGCTCGTAGCCGTCCTTGGTACCGTCCGCATCAATGGAATTGACGCAGAGTTCGCCAGCGCCCAGCTCCTGACAGCGGCGCGCCCAGGCAATGGCGTCCAGCCCCATGCGCTTGCGGCCGCCGTGGATGACGATTTCGTAGCCGGAGGGGATTTCTGCGCTTACCGGAACAGCCAGCACGTCCATACCCACCACGATAGCCTGTGAGCCGAAAGCATCCGCGCCATCGCTGATGATGTGCGGATCCTTGACCGCTGCCGAATTGACGGAAACCTTTTCCGCCCCGGCCAGCAGCACCGCGCGCATGTCTGCCACGCTGGAAATGCCGCCACCGACAGAAAAGGGAATGAAAATCTGCTCCGCCACGTGCTCCACTACATCAATAAAGATGCCGCGCGCCTCAGCGGAAGCCGTGATGTCGTAGAACACGATTTCGTCCGCGCCTTCCTCATAATACCGCCGCGCGGTTTCAACAGGATCGCCGATGTCTTCGTTACCTACAAATTTGACGCCCTTGGTCAGCCGCCCGTTGCGCACATCCAGGCAGGGAATCACTCGCTTACTGAGCATGACGCGCCTCGCAGTAGTCGTAGAAGTTGCGCAGAATTGTCAGCCCCGGACGCCCGCTTTTTTCGGGGTGGAACTGGGTGGCCCACAGGCCGTCGCGCCCGTATACGGAGCAGAATTCCTTGCCGTATGTGGTGGTGGCGATCACAAAGGTGGGGTCCGGCTCCACATAATAGCTATGCACAAAATAGAATTCCGCTGTGGGGGCAACGCCCGCGAGCAGCGGGCAGGGAGCGGAAACTTTCAGGCTGTTCCAGCCCATGTGCGGGATGGGCGCGGGGGTGCCGTCCTCTTCGCGCATGTTGTCTTCAAAACGGCGGCACAGGCCCGGCACGATGCCAAGGGTTGTGGTGTCGTTTTCTTCACTGCGGTCAAGCAGAATCTGGCAGCCCAGACAGATGCCCAGCAGAGGCTGACCGCGCTTGACTGCCTCGCGCAGCAGCACGTCAAGGCCCGTGGGGTGCAGGGCGCGCATGGCCTGCCCGGCAGCGCCCACACCGGGAAAAATGATGCCGTGCGCGCGTTCCAGTGTTGCGGGGTCCGCCGTGATGGCGCAAGGTATACCCAAATGTTCAAGGGCGCGGCGCACGCTCGTCTGATTGCCTGCCTTGTAGTCCAGAATGGCCAGCATGGTGCATCCTCTGCTTGTTGTTGCCGTGGGGAGATTGGCGGCTGGTGGCTTTGAAAGACACATCATACCTTTTTGCCGGTGCGCAGGCAACGCGCAGGATGACATGATGGCCCGGCGTCGCAGGAAAAATCAGCGCGCCCGCATACGGCGGCGGCAAACCTTTTGCGGAATGACGTGACAATTTTAATGTTCACGATTATTATAGAAACCGTGAACATTAGAACTTTACGTTCAAAGAAAATCTTTAATATTTCGCCATAGTTATCACGCAATCTTCGCAGGAGGCCAGCATGTATTTTCCAACTGCAGGCATTGAGTGCAACCCTTTTGTTCCTTTTGCGGTGGCTCTGGGCATTTCTTTTTTCACATCCATGGGCGGCATCTCGGGCGCTTTTTTGCTGCTGCCATTTCAGATGAGCGTTCTGGGCTACACCAACCCCAGCGTCAGCGCCACCAACCAATTCTTTAACGTGCTGGCCTGTCCCTCGGGCGTATGGCGCTACTGGCACGAGGGGCGGCTTGTGTGGCCGCTGGCCTTTACCATTGCCCTGGGTACATTGCCGGGCGTGTTTATAGGGGCCATCGTGCGCATCAATCTGCTGCCCAATCCCCAGAGCTTTAAAATCTTTGCAGGTCTTGTGCTGCTGTACATTGGCGGGCGCATGGCCATGACCACATGGCAAGGCAGGGCCTCGCTGTGGTCGCGCAAGGAAAAGAAAGAGAACATGCCCACCTGCGAAGACAAAAACGGCAGGCTCATGTGCTGCCATGTGCTCTACTGGAACATGAAGGAAGTGGCCTTTGTGTTTCAGGAAACCAAGTATGTTGTCGCCACCCGCGCGCTTATACTGCTGAGCCTTGTGGTGGGCCTTGTGGGCGGCATCTACGGCATCGGCGGCGGGGCCATCATGGCGCCGTTTCTGGTTTCGTTTTTCGGGCTGCCTGTCTATGTTGTTGCCGGGTCCACGCTTTTTGCCACCTTTATAACTTCCGTGGCGGGCGTGTCGTTTTACGCTCTGCTCGCGCCCTTTTATCCGGATATGGCCGTTGCGCCCGACTGGCGCATGGGCGTTCTGGTGGGCCTTGGCGGCATGTGCGGCATGTATGCCGGGGCGCGTTGCCAGAAGTTTGTGCCTTCCATTGCCTTGAAGGCCCTTCTGACCGCAGTTTTGCTCTTTACAGCCGTGCGCTATTTGGGCCAAGGTTTCTAGCGCCGCTGCCGCCCGAGTTTTTCTGGCCGGAGCGCTTTCGACCTGCCGCAGGGCAGCGCCGGAGGCGCTTCGCCTGTTCTGGGCAGGCAGCAAAGCCCCCAAGGCGCGCGTTTTGCAGTATCGCGCGCGGCACTGTAAAGGAAATTGCAATGAATGATTCTTCCCGGTTGCCCATTGGTCTTTTTGATTCCGGCATGGGCGGCCTCACGGTTTTCAAGGCCCTGGCAGAATGTCTGCCCGGCGAAGATCTGCTCTATCTTGGCGACACCGCCCGTCTGCCCTACGGCACCAAGGGGCGCGACACCATCACGCGCTATACGCTCAAGGCCGCTCAAAAGCTGGTGGACATGGGCGTCAAAATGCTCGTTATTGCCTGCAACACG
The DNA here is from genome assembly GCF_053570625.1 of Desulfovibrio faecalis. Taxonomy (NCBI): domain Bacteria; kingdom Pseudomonadati; phylum Thermodesulfobacteriota; class Desulfovibrionia; order Desulfovibrionales; family Desulfovibrionaceae; genus Desulfovibrio; species Desulfovibrio faecalis. Next base: position 410,560 of record NZ_JBRBQR010000001.1, on the reverse strand, counting down.
GCAACCTCTGCGGCGCTTTCCGCAGTGCGGGAGCAGTTTGCCCCGCTGCCGGTCATGGGCGTGGTGGATCCCGGTGCGCAGGCGGCTGCCGCAGCCAGCGCCAACGGTCATATAGTTGTAGTGGCGACAGAGGCCACCATCTCCGGCGGCGCGTACCAAAAGGCCATTGCCCGCATTCGGCCTGACGCCGTTGTGACCGGGCGCGCCTGCACCCTCTTTGTGCCCCTTGCCGAAGAAGGCTGGATGAACGGCCCCATTGTGGAAGGCGTTGCAAGACGCTATTTGGCTGACATCTTTCCCTTTGAGGGAGCCGCCCCCGGAGGCGATCTGGAACCAGATACCCTGCTGCTTGGCTGCACGCACTTTCCACTGTTGCAGGAGGCACTGCAAAACGTGGTGGGGCCGCAGGTGCGCATAGTGGATTCTGCCGCAACCACGGCACAGTGCGTGGCTGACGAACTACGGGCCACCAACCTGCTGCGACCTGCGGATAGCGGCGCGCACTACCGTTTTTTGACCACGGACAATGCCGCCCGCTTTGCCCGGACGGGCAGCCTTTTTCTGGGTCGAAACCTCGGCGATGACGAAGTATGCCTGGTTGATCTATAACAGTATTTTTTAATCATTATATTTCGGGCAGATAAAAAACTTCCAGTAAGGGGCAGACTCTTGCATCGAGCCTGTTTGCCCAAACGGTATTTCGTGAAAAGCTAGAGCAGACGCGGGATTCTGCGCTTTTTCGTTGACAGGAAACCGCCCCTGACGTAAGGAAACAAAAGTTCTGACCGCAGCAGAAGCGGTTTTGCTTACGATTCCCCCATGACGTGAAAAAGCCTTGGCGGCTTTTTTGCGGCTGTTTCTTTTGAGTGCGGCGAATCGGCCTCGGCCCCAGACTTCTGGCAGTCGATCCGGTCCGGCTTGCAGGGAATAACCGAAATCCTTTATGGAGTAGCATCATGACCAAAGCTGAGCTCGTAGAAAAGATCCATGCCAAAGCCGGCCTGCCCACCAAGGCCAAAGCCGAAGAAGCTCTTGACGCCGTGGTGGCCTCGCTGCGCGAAGCCCTGGCCTCTGGCGAATCCGTGACCTTCACCGGTTTCGGCAGCTTCAAGGTGGTTGAGCGCGCCGCCCGCAAGGGTCGCAACCCCCGCACCGGCAAGGAAATCACCATTCCTGCCAGCAAGGTTGCCAAGTTCACGCCCGGCAAGGGCCTGAAAGACGCCATTAAGTAAATGGCGTAGCAGCACAATTTTTTCGGCGGCGCTATTGCCTTCACACAGGGTAATCGCGCCGTCGATATTTTCTCCCGCCTTGTACGCGGCATTTTGGCCGCCTCTGCATAAAGCCGGAGAAAACACCCCTGCGGAGGGGTGGCAGAGCGGTTGATCGCGGCGGTCTTGAAAACCGTTGAAGGTGTGAGCCTTCCGGGGGTTCAAATCCCTCCCCCTCCGCCAGTTCATAGCTTTATAAAAGATTTTTAAGGCTGAAAACCCAACGATAGCAGGGTTTTCAGCCTTTTTATTTGTACCGTAATGGTTTTTTAGAGTCGTTGAAAGTTGGTAAAACCTAGGGTAAAAACTAGGGTAAAGACATTTCGCAAGGAGATTTTACCCTATGGCAGCCAAAGCGTTGACAGACTTGGCGATAAAGGCGCTCAAGCCCCGTGAGAAGCCTTACAAAGTCGTTGATGGCAAAGTCCCCGGCCTCCTGTTGTCCGTCTCACGAACAGGCACAAAAGCATTTCTCTTGTCCTTCAAATACGGAGGTAAGTTCCAACTCCTCACTATCGGACGCTATCCCGATCTGTCCCTTACTGATGCCCGTATTGCTGCCCTTGAAGCAAAAAAAGCCATAGCTTCTGGCATCAACCCCGCTGCCGAAAAACAAAAAGAAAAAGCACAGGCCAAGGCCAAAGGAGTTACTTTTCACGATGCTGCAATTTTATGGTTCGAGCAAAGCAAGTCGCTATGGTCAGATGTGCATGCTAAAGACACTCACCAAAAATTGACCTGCTATGTGTACCCCCGCATTGGAAAGGAACCAATTTCAGCTGTCACCAAGTCAGATGTTAAGGCCATTTTAGATACTCTTAGCGCCCAAGGTAAGTACCCAACACTCAAGAAAGTGCGTTCGATTATATCCCAGATATTTCAATATGCCATAGCCCACGAATTTCCCGGTGTCGAATACGACTGGACTCCTTTGCTGCGCAGTAAAGGACTATACCAGCCTACCAAGGTCGTTCACCGTGCAGCACTGACCAACCCTAAAGACATAAGCCGTTTAATGAAGGCCATTTCCTCATATAAAGAGACTAGCTTCCAAACATGCATCGCATTAAAATTTTCTGCCCTGACCTTTTGCCGTCCCGGTGAAATTCGCCATGCGGAATGGGATGAACTGGACTTTGATGAAGCCCTGTGGCGGATTCCTGCTGCCAAAATGAAGATGGGCGAACCACACTTAGTTCCACTGGCAAAACAAGCCATAGAACTTTTGCACGAATTACACCCTATGACAGGCCATTCAAAATACCTATTCCCATCGGTGCGCACCGTTGACCGTCCAATGAGTGAAGCCACAATAACCGCTGCCCTGCGGCGTATGGGGTATAAAAAAGAGGAAATGTGTGCGCATGGCTTCCGGGGTATGGCTTCGACTCGGCTCAACGAGATGGGATCTAACCGCGATTGGATTGAACGCCAGCTTGCCCACGGGGAAAAGGATAAAATCAGGGCAGCTTACAACCATACTGATTTTTTGGCAGACCGTCGCAAAATGATGCAAGCGTGGGCCGACTATTTATATGGCCTGATGGAGGGCTAAGCCATGTTCTCAAAGCCCTACGCCCACTGGCATGTTTTGACGACCTGCACTTGCCCCGAGGAAATCCCCCGCCCCACTTGGGAGTATATCCAGAATGTGGCCAGGCGAATTGCACAAGCTGATTTTACTGCTGGATCAGCCGCTGAAATGGGCGAAAGGCTGCGCGCTTCTCTGGGGTTTGCTGATTGGGCCGAATTGAAAAATGCCGCCAGCCTTGAAGCTGACCTGATTGATTTTAAGAGCATCAGTGACACCATACAAAATGAATTTGACGGCAGTATATCCAGGTACGAGAGCGCACAAGATCATGGTTTTGAGGCAACACACAAAAAAATCCAGAGGCTTAGAAAGAGGCGTGGCCTTTGTTTGCGGAAAAGGACTGGCAGGCCAGCAGTACCGATTGCGCCCCTGTTTGATGAAATTGACGATGAAGGCCGCAAGCAAAGTCTGATTGAACGATATTGGACGCAAAGGGCACTGGCAAAAATCCATTGTGCCCTGAATAAAAAAAGGGACACCAAAACATAAATTGGTGTCCATATCTCGCCCATCATTCCCGTGGTAAAACCTCTTCTGACCCCAAAAAGGTTGGAGGAGGTTTTTAAATGTTTGTAGCCACAAATCCACTGCCATTCCGCTTCATCCGCCGAGCCGAGCTTCTTAGGACGCTTGGCATCTCTCGCAGCACGCTCGAAAGCCTCATTGCCCAAGGCGACTTCCCCGCACCGTTCAAGATTGGCGCTCGTGCTGTTGCTTGGCGCTCTAACGAGGTTGAGGCCGCAATGCAAGCCATGCCCCGCCTGAATGATGCTTATCAGCGTGCGCAAGCCATGCCCAGGGCACGTGGTTGATGGCCTGCCCTGCAGGCCCCCTTTAATAATTGGCACAGTACATACCTCATCACCAACAATCTAAAAGGATTTCATAATGTTAAATGGAGTACACCAGACACCAAAACCCATTCTTGACCAGCTGGTGTTCACTGTTCGTGTTGGTTACCGAGACCTGCATGGCATTTTGAGTGACGGGTTCGGCCCTGGCCGAATTTCGCGCTCGTATGTGCAGGGTAAGTACCAATGGGGCCTCACGTATTCAGCCATAGGCGTCTGGTGCTCTCGCTACCGCAACATTCACGGGTACTGTTATATCTGTGTCCCGGGGACGAGACAGCACCTATCAATCTTGGGGCTGCTTGCTGCCAAGCACGGCCTGCGCCTGCACCTCTATTCTCTCGAAGTCGCCTTTGACTTTCCCTGCCACGGCATGTCGCATGCTTTGACCAATATTTATCGTGGACGGCTTGCAAACAGCCTTGCGCCACGTCTTGGCCAGAAAATTAGGCGCGTCAACAAATCTGGTCACACTTTCCAATTCTGTTCTGATGGTGCCACCAACGGCAAAACGACCAGCTATTTTCACGCTCTGGACAAGTCGTTGCTGGAGCAGTCCATCTTCAAACGTGGCCAGTTCGTTGGTGCAACCACCAAGATTTATTGCAAGAAGCTGCACGACACTTGGCACATCCGCGTAGAAGCCACACTTTTCCGCAAGCAAATCAGGAAATTGACTCCTGTTTTGCCAAAACGGCTTGAAGAGTTGTGCGACCTTGAGGACCAGTTAAACTTTTCAGATTTTTGGGCTTTGAAGCGCGTCGATTACCAATCTTTCGAGGTTCGTGTCATGCGCATCGCCAGACGCGCGTGGTGTGGGCGATGCAGGGCTTGGGAACGCTTGTTTTCCTTGCTCAAAGAGGTCAAGGCCTCACCGTTTGTCGAGGCCAAAGCAAAAATGCAGGAAATCGCCATCCTTCTGGATTCTACTAAATTGAAAAACACACTTAATTCGCATTGTTATGATGTCAGCTTCATGGAAGTTCTGGCGACACCACTACAAGGTGAACCTTGCATGCAGCCCATCCACATCAAAATCAAAGGTGTGACAACCAGCGTTCTTGACTGGAATTGGCGCGAGGAACTTTTGGATGAGCCACAGCCAGCTTGATAAAGCCCACTTTTTTAATTTTTTACTTTATATTTTAGGATGTTGTAATGCCTTGTAATGTAAAACTATAAAATAACACACAAAAATAAATTGAGCATTGTAAACAGAATCATCTATTCGTTATTTAGGATTTTCAGCACTTGTGGAATGGTTTTTTAAACGTATAATTAACTTGAAATAACATTTTAACACTCTTTACAGGAGGATTCACCATGGTTCAAACAACATTCCGTTTCGTTCGCCGTAAAGAGCTTCTGGATTTGCTTGGTGGCGTTTCACGCAGCAAGCTCGAGGCAATGGTTGCATCTGGCGACTTGCCACAGCCGTATCATCTTGGCAAGCGTGCCGTTGGTTGGCGTTCTGACGAAGTTGAGCATGCATTGTCTGCTTTTTCGAGGGTTTCTGCCTCTGTGTATGGCGCTCCTGCTATGCGCCGGACACGTTAAGGATCGGTAGGTACGCATCATGGCCAAAGCTGCTACAGGCGCAAACTTCCCCAAAGAACTGCCGATAACGCCCGCTTGTTTTTTAACAACGAGCGCCGCGCCGGGTTCTTTGGGGAAGGTCTTTGCCCCAAAGGTTTTGCAGGCCGTTCTTGGTCCAGTTGAAGCGTCTGTTGTCCAGCACGTTTGGTATGCGACAAAAAATGAAAACAATTTCGCCATTTATGAAGACGAGGATGGCCACAACTGGCTTATCCAAAGTCGGGCAGAAATGGCAGCATTTCTTGTTGTGTCCTCAGACACGCTTTTTGCGAAATTTGGGGTCATGGCGCGCCTTGTCGATTATGGCCTTGTCCAAAAGGGCGTTCTCGAGACAGACAAAAATCAGGAAAAATCTTTGTGGCGCATCAGCTTTGACCGACTCGCACTGCTCATGATGCTGGTTTACCAACTTTACGCTTGCACCAAAGAAGCCGAGTGGATTGAGTTTGTAAAGGCAAATCCTGCTGTTGTGGGCAGCTTCACCTACAAAACGAAGACGAGTGAGGAGGCTTTGTTTCCGGGGATTGTTACGGACAACATGAAAAAGCGTGGCAAAAAGGCCAAAGAGTTCAAAAAACGCACTCCTTTCGCCATCACCAAAGCAGAACAAAATTTTGGTGAAAGGCTGTGCAGCGTCTGGGGCAAACACTCAAAATACATTCGCGCTATCCAACCCCCGGGGTGTGTACCACCCTTGGGGTGAGGCATTCCTGTCAAAAAATTGTGCAAAAGCCCCCCAGTGGCACACACCCCACCCCCCAGTGGCACACACCCCACCCACCCCGGTGGCACACACCCCACCAAAAACTGGGTTAAACCAATAACTACAGCGTGTTAATGGCCACATAGAGAGTAATACAAGAGAACTAAATGCAGAGCATGGTTACTACGTAACCATCTAGCATCCTGCGGATGCTTCTGACTTTGATTTCTGCTTTGCTGTTTTGGTGCTGAAGGACCACCAGAAGGATTGCCACCATGATTGCAAGTTTACCAGCAACTGCACCCACGTTTACGATTGAATGATGCCCGATGAGGTTGAACACGCTAACACTGGAATAGAAGCACTTTGGGGTGGAATGAGGACGACACCACCCGCAGCAACCTCATCGGAGACCAAGACGGCAAAAGCAGTTAGGTTGATAGGTGGGCGGACACCACATCCGCATGGTTGCTAACGTAACCAACTAATTTATTTTTATAAAAATCACACACAGATTTTTTTACCCTCATTTTTTACCCTGTTAACCCCCAAGAGGTCTGCTATGAAACGAACCAAGAAACCACATGAAAATATGCAGATGGACATGAATGCACGTGCTCCATCCAGACAGACTATTGGAGACCTAGCCGAAAACATTTCTGCCATTCAACATGGCCGCATTGATTGCCGTACGACCCGCGCCAGACGACTTCTTGCCATCCGGCAGCGGCTGGAGGACTCGCCTGCCGCCACCACCGCCGAGCTGCTCAAAGACCAGCTGGCCGTCAATGCCACCATTTCGGAAGAACTCATTCGCTACCTGGCTTCGCACGACTTTGAGGTTGTTGACTCTGACGGCAACATCAATCCCATTTTGGCAAAGCAGTGGGCGGATTCGCAACGGGCCATTTTGACGAGCGCCTCCGCGCTTTTGCGCCTCGGGGGCGGTACTGCCCCACAAAAGACAAAACAGGCCAGCATGCGCAAAGGAACAGCCCTTCTTGCGGACGAGACAATGGGCGATGATAACGACATCAGCGCCCTCGTTTTACAGGTGAACAGCGGCGTAGGCATTACCGACTAATATTCAGCCAGCACGGAGATTCTCATGAACGATTTCAAGAACGCAACTACGGAATGCACCGAGGCGACCATGGGTGATGATTACGACACAGGCAACACACCTGAAGAAGACCTTATGATTATGCGCGCCCTGACTTTGGGCCAAGTCGTCGATCTTGGCAACGGCCTATACTCTATCGACCCTGCTGTGGCTGCTGCCCTCTTGGATGGCCAGAAGAAACGCTATTTCAACGGGTAGCAAAACTATGCAACGGACATTTACACCACAACAAGTCCAGAGCTGGCAGGAGGGGGCATCTGGCTTCCTCCGCTGGCTTGAGGACATCCAGCCACGAGTGCCCGGCCCCAGAGGGACTCCAATTGTCTTCAAGGTCGAAACATTTCAGGAACAAGCAATACGGAGGATGCTAGCCCGCAAGCGCAATGGGGATTTCAAATATGGAACAATCGGCATGACCTGGCCCCGCCGCCACTCGAAAACCACATTGGCTGCCCTGCTGGTCTTGTGGCGGCTGACAACCAAGGTCAATGAAAACATCCTCGCAATGGCAAACTCTGAGAGGCAGGCCAGTTCTGTTGGCTTTGGCGTTGCTCGCCGCATTGTGATGCAGACACCAGCATTACTTCAACAAGTCGGCAGGGAGAACATCCAGCAGTATCGGATAGCCGTGCCAGCACTCGGCTCACAGCTAAGAACCGTCAGCAATAACGTGGCTGGCCTGTATGGCGAGCGTGTCACTTGTGCTTGGTGCAGCGAGGTGCATGCCGCTTTCAGTGACGAGGCCCTACAGATTCTTGCATCCAGCCTTGGCGACAGCATTAACAGTTGGCTACTGATTGACTCCACCACTGATAGCATTGGCGGAATCCTGCACAGGCTCGAACAGCTACAGGAGACGGGCGAGGACACAACCGTATTCATCCATCGGATAGAATACGCCAACCTTGATGAAGCCTTGCAGAAGTCTCCGTCTTGGATTCGCCGCGACTGGCTCCGCTCACGCCAAAAGCAACTGCTGCCAGCCACATTTGCCAGCCAACACCTTAACCAGAGGCTGGAAAGCACGAGCAGCCTGTTTGCCGCCACCGATATTGAGATTTGTCAGGGGCGATTGCCCCACCCCATGACGAAAGCAGACATCGAAGCAGTGGCCGAGAGCCGTTCCTTTGTCGTGGGCTTTGGGCTTGACCGTGCCTATGGATTCAGCCAGCACGGCGACAGCACCATCGCCACAACCACAGCCAAGATTGCCGGGAGTGATGGCGAAGAGCCGCATTACTATGTTGCCCGGCAAGAAAAGGTGTTTGGCAGCTTGGGCAAACTCATCAAAAAAGAGATGCTGGCTGCAAACGAAGCATTCGGGCTGCATAACATGGTGCTTGAGAGCTACAACTGCCAAGATTTGCATGCATGGGCACAGGAACAAGGCTTGCCATGCGAACTGGTCCACGCCACCACACAGTCACAACAGCCCGCCTTTCTCGAATTGCACAGAATTGTACGTGAGCAACGGCTGCACTTCTCACAGGAGTTGACCGAACTGGCCAGTGAGATGCAGACATTTTCCTATGAACTCAAGGCTGGCAATGTTCGTTTTGGCAGTGACCGTTTTCATGATGACCGCGTTTATTCCTTGTGCTGGAGCATATACGCGCTCCGTAAACAAGAACTTGCCAGCTACACCATAGACAACATTTCCTGCACCTCAAGGTCCACACACGCGCAGGCTTGTTACCTCAGGGGAGGCGATTTGATTCTGCCATGTGGACAAACATGCCGAGCGCATCTTGAAGTCCAAGCCATGTATAACCAATACCGCAAGGGAAATGTTGATGCTGACCTCACACTACCAGCATTTTTTGCAAACCTTGTTCGCGTGGATGGCGTCACAGTCTTTTTGTGACATGCAAATAGAACACTGATAAGTCAATATTCTATTGTCGTTGATTATTCTTTAAGAGCTATATTATCATTGGCGCAAGAGGTGAAATTATGTTTTTTGCGCCAAAAACAACTGAAATTGTGCAAAATGCATTCCGCGAAGCAATGCAAAATGCTCAATCACAGCGTAAGCAATCCACTGCTCACAGGCTGGATTTGTATAATAACGCTATCATTGAACATATGCTTGAGCAGATTTGCACTGTTTACAAGACACCAGAGCATGTTTCGCCCGTCACAGTTAATATCCTGCGCAAAATCATTAACCGCCTCGCCTGTGTGTATCTTCAAGATGCCACGCGCACAATTGACGGCACAGAGACGGACAAGCACATTTATGCCGTAATTGAGGACAGCACAGCATTGCCAGTCAGAATGAAGCAGGCCAACCGCCTTGCCAAACTGACTGGCAATGTCCTTTTGCGCCCCGTGTGGCGCAATGGGGCAATGGCTCTGGATATTCTGACGGGCGATATTTTGGACGTTGTGACAGGTGACTCCCCGGAAGACCTCATATCCGTTCTTGTGACCCACCACCCGCAGAACGGCCGCTCAGAAGAGATGTCTTACTCATTCTGGACTGCTCTTGAATTTCAGCGGCTGGATTACAAGGGCAAGGCCATTGAAACCATGCCGAATCCTTATGGCGTGTTGCCTTTCATCCCTGTGTGGAGCCAAGCCCCCACCGATTGCTTTTGGCTGCCCGGTGCGGAAGACCTTGCGCTACTGCAAAGCGCCATCAATGAACGGCTTACTGACCTCTGCTACACACTGCGCTTTCAATCTTTTGGAGTTGGCTACGTCAAGGGCGCCAAAACGAAGAGCACCAACCTTGGCACAACCGTTCTGGAAGCTGGCCCCAGCAGCATGCTCTTGCTGCCTGAAAATGCGGAAGTCGGATTTGTCAGCCCTCAGACACCGGTGGAAGCCTGCCTTGAAGCCATCGACAAACTGATGAAGTGGGCAGCGGTCAGCAACGGCCTGCCAGCCTCAAGTATGAGCCTAAACCCCACAGAGGAATCCGGCATTTCCAAGGTTGTGAGCAACTCCGAGCTTGAAGAATACCGCCGAGATGATATTGCCGCTTTTGCTCGAACCGAAGCCCAGCTTTTCAATTTGTGCCGCACAGTGTGGAACACCCACAACCCCACTCAACAGTTGAGCGAAGCAGCCACAATCACCATTGATTTTTACGACCCCAAGCCAACAGTCACGGCCTCTGAACAGCTCAAGGAATGGCAAGGCATGATGGAGCTTGGCCTATTGTCGCCTGTTGATGTCCTCATTGAGAAGAATCCAGACCTCACCCGCGACATGGCAAAGGCCAAGCTCCTGCAAATCCGCGACGAACTGGCAGAATTTGGACAAAATTTACTCGTCTAGCCCAGACGTTAAAAGAGGAGATTCCCCATGAGTACAGACACCACGCCCGCCAGCGATAACGGCGAACTGGACAAGGAAGCCCCCGCCCCGGCCCCACAGCCTGACAAAAAAGAACCCGGCGCAGTGCCTTACAGCCGTTTTCAGGAAGTCAACGAGCAGCGCAAAGGCCTCGAAGCCACATTGAACAGCCTCATTGACGAAATGGTGCCCGAAGATATGCGCGACCTCGTGCCGGACTTGCCCCCCCAGCAGAAAGTCGCTTGGCTCAAAACCGCCAAAGAGCGGGGGATATTCGCCAAGCCTCAAGACGTTCCGTCTTCAAGCCCGGATGCCAAACGCCCCGGCGGGAAAAAACAAATTGACCTTAGCGGCCTGAGCGCCATGCAGAAAATGCAGCACGCTTTCGGCCAAAAGTAGGAGTATATGATGCTTACCATTCTTGAAGCTGCGAAGTTCAAACAGGACCCTCTCCAGCAGGCCGTAGTCGAAACCTTTGCGCAGACTTCCCCCGTTCTGCAATACTGCCCGTTCATGGACGTTGCTGGCTCCGCGTATCAGTTCAACCTTGAGCAGACCCTGCCCGGTGTGACCTTCCGCGAAATCAACGCGACCTATACCGAATCCACAGGCGTTGTGCAGCATGTGACTGAAAACCTCAAGGTGTTCGGCGGCAGTGCCAAGGTTGACCGCGCCCTCGTCAAAACCCAGGGTAAGGAAGCCGACCTTCTGGCCGTCCAGACAATGATGAAAGCCAAAGCGGCCGCCCTCAACTTTACCGCTGCCTTCTTCAAGGGCGATGTCGAAACCAATGCGGTGAGCTTTGACGGCATGCAGAATCGTTTGACTGGCTCACAGGTCCTCAACATGGGCGGTGCCCTGACACTCGCCAAGGTTGATGAACTCATTGACGCCGTACAGGGTACGCCCACAGTCCTTTTCATGTGTAAAGACCTGCGCCGCAAGGTCAACGCGCTTATGCGTGCTTCTGGTCAGGCCACTGAAACCGTGGCTGACGTGTTTGGCCGTCAGATTCCTGCTTATGCGGGCATCCCCATTGGCGTTATCGAAGACGATGCGGACGGCAATCCCATTCTGGGCTTTAACGAAGCAGGCAGCTCCGCCTCCATTTACGCCGTGCGCTTTGGTGCCGCCGAATATGTTTCCGGCCTGCAATGCGGCGAACTCGAAACCATCGACATGGGCATTGTGCAGAGCTGGCGGCAAATTGACATCGAGTGGATTGTGTCCTTTGCAATTTTCAACGGCAAAAGTGCTGCCCGCCTGTCTGGCATCACAGCCGCTTAAACATCACACGCCCTACCAAGCGTATGAGCCATAAGCGCCTATTGGAATTGGTCTTAATTCCCGACAAGGGTAAGGCGCAAGGGTATCCTCCTTAGATAAGGCCAATCCCGGTGACTGGACATCGAAAACGCGGGCAGGGGCATAAAGCCTTTATGCCCGTTCCTTTTTTATGGAGAACAACTATGACACCAATCATCGACGAAATTTTTAAGCAGCAGCATCGGGCCGAAGGCCGCGCAAATGCCCTTGTAGACGAAATCATTGAAGCATTAACCGCCGCACTTGAAAACTTGACGGCTCAGGTGGTTGCTCTACGGGTACGTTTTTTATCTGCCCGGCCTTGGGAACAAGAAAGCCTGCAACGTAAAAAGGGCTTTCTTGAAGCACAGCGGAAAGCAGTCGAAAAAGCCATTAATGAAGTATACGAAAGCAAGGCCTCTGCTCTCCTTACAGCTACACAGGACACTATGACATATGTTCAGGCTGAAACTGCCAGCCTTGGCCTTGCTAACCGCCTCGCGTTTGAGGTTGGCAGCCTGCACCTTGACCTGGATACAGTCACAGCATGGGCACAGGTCACTACCATTGAAGGGCTGACTATGACCGAGTGGCTAAAGCGCATGGCACGGCACACGGCCGACAAAATTGTGCAGGCTGGGCGCGAATCTATTATTCAGGGTTTGACCGTGCGGCAGATGGCAAAGCTGCTCCGTCAAAGGGGGGTAGAGAACAGCAGGCCCGCCATAGAAAGCCTAGCCCGTACCTACCTAATTTCAGCCAGCAACTACGCACGGGAGCAGGCAATGGAAGTCCTTGGAGCTGACCTTGATTTCAAATGGCAATATGTCGCCACTTTGGATGGACGTACCTGCATTATGTGCGGAGTTGATGACGGCAAGATTTACAAAAAAGACGACAAAAGGCCGTCACTGCCACGGCACATAAATTGTCGTTGTACCTACATTCCTGTTTTTGATGAAACACTGGATGATGCAACGCGCCCAGCAGTCAAACATAATGAGCGGACTGTCCAGCACCGTGACGGCAGCACCAGCACAAAATTTACTATAGACCGTGTGGACCACGTACCGGCCCAAGAAACATACAGCCAATGGATGGAGCGACAGCTCAAGGAAGACCCTGCTTTTGTCCAGCAGGTGTTGGGAAAAACACGGTTTGAGCTATTTCAGAAAGGAGAACTTACTTTGAAGAAGATGGTTGTGGATGGCAGAATAAAAACGCTGTCTGGCATGTAGGTATGCAGGAGCAAACATAGATTCGCTCATCTTCTATCTTCAAATGAAAAGCCAAGGCTCAAGCCCTTGGCTTTATAATTTTACAAATTAGTTATAACACCAATGTACAGATACACCACAAGAGCTGCCTAATGCCGCCTCTTAAGAACCCTTGGGCCGTTATCGCTATCAGCCCTTGCCACATTCTCTTCCATGTATACGATTGTAACCGTAGGTAACATATATCCTTTCTTACTAAAGCAGGCTTCAATATCGGCAACTTTTGATATGGAAGAATTTTGTTCTGCTTCTGACATAACCCACCAATTTTTTTGCCAAAAATATGTGACCCACGAGCCAGTGACCTCGCGCGTAGCCACGTTATTGGACAACAACAAACCTCTTTGGTTTGCGGCCATAGCTCGCTGTTCATCATTGCACAAAAAAGGAGCTTCATCATATTGTTTTTTTCTTTCTACTAACTCAACCCTAGCTTGTTCTTTTTTTACTTCAGCTAATTTTTCCTTTTCATTTATATAAGAATAAGAAAAGTAACAATATCCAATTATTGCAAAAATTGAAATCATTATACTAAGCCATTTATTAGACTCACACGACACAATAAAAATAGATAAAAGTAAAGAAAGTATACCTGAAATTATAAATGCTAGAAAAAAAGCTAAAATAGTAAATAGATAAAAATCTAGCATATGGAATGATGCAATGAATAAAGCTACTCCAAAAACAGGCACTAATATTTTAAATTGCATATCTTTTTCTTCATCTGTGCATTTCTGTGAAACATTAGTGCAAGGTATATCAATTTTTATTTCTGGCAGCTTCTTGACCTTACTTCTATTTTCAGTTTGCGGATCTGGAATATTCATATGTTCTCCTTTGTAAAAGTCTATCACAACTTAATATATTTATATTATTGCTGTAGATATCGTAATTCAAATATCCATCAATCTTACCATTGTCAAGATCGAGAGACTTTACCCCACTGCGGTACCACTTGTAAGTTAGTGGTTCCTAATGGTTACCCATAATTTTTATCTGTGTGTAGTGTGCCCTAAACGATATCACCCAGAGTAGAAAAAATATTTGGATCTTCCAGGTTTCCCGTGGGTGACGTTACCCAAAAAAATTAGCAAGTTAGCACAAGGCGGTGCACCTTCTTGCCCCCAACTTCTCGCGCCTCATGATGAAAGCCTGCATGGCGCAACTGCCTATAAAAACACAAGAAGCCTTTGGAGGAGAGAAGAAAAACACCTTCAAAGTGCTCGAAACCGAGAAAAAGTTTTGCCCTTCATGGCGATTACTTTTCCGCCAACATGCTGGCATCACTGACATGCCCTACCCACGGAAAACCCGGAAGAGCCATATTTTCTTTAATAATTGGATAATAACTGCATATTACAAGCAAGTCATCACCCCAAAATGGCATTGCACTTTAATAATCAAGACCACACAAAGGACAACTAATATTAGGGTAAATTTGATGGTAAAAAAATAAACAAAAAAAATTATATGTAATTAATATTTATATTTAATCTAAAACTTTAATCCCTCCCCCTCCGCCAGAAATATCGGCAATTATTGCAATCAAAAGGCGCCCCTTACTCAGGGTCGCCTTTTGACGTTTTAGATAATGCGCCGCCGCAACAGAGGATCTGCCGCCGCAGCAAAAGCGTCTTCTCTTCCGGCAGACCGGGCCAGTTCATACGCCTGCGAGGCTTCGGCAAGCCCGTCATCAAGAAGAAAGTTATTCAGGCAAGCCATGGCGTAATCCAGATTGGCGCGCCAGTCCCCTGGGGCGTCTAGGCTCAGGCGTGCCTTGTAATCAAGTGCAAGATGGCAAAAAGGCGTTTTATCACTGCATAGCGCCATTTTTTGCACCCATTGCCGGGCACTTTTGTCATCTTCAATGAACTGCTGCGCCATCTGGGTCATCTCGAATGCTGTTTCCGGGCAGTGCCTCATCGGGTCAAAGTGAAAACCCGGCTGGCAGAAGCGCCCGGTGTCTGCAAGTATATCGGCCCAGACAAGACAAGCCTGAAAGACATCTTGGGGAGCAGGGATGTCGGGGCAACGATGCCTTTGTTGCTCGAAGCAGACCATGTACAACGGCAACTCGCCCAGACGGAGCGCCGCCACGGCGCAGGCCGTGTGCAGATCAAGGGAGCTTTCGCCGTCATCCAGACGGGAGCTGCCGCTATCAGCTCCCAAAATCATGACAAGCAGGCTCCTCGCCTCTTCCAGCTGCCAGCTTTCCAGCAGCAGACGCAGACGCATTGCCAGCACATCAGGATGCGGGGGCTGGTGCTCAAGCAAGGCACCCATCGCAGGGAGGTGCTTTTCATAGGCGGGGTTTGAGCGCGCCCACTGAATGCAGGCCAAGGCAAAGACGCGCTCTGCAGCACCGTGATCCATTGTCTGCGCCGCAAGAGAAGGGAGCATGCCCATGAGCCCGGCAGCCCGGTGCTCCTGAAGGTGGTTCTTCAACACCCTCTGCTGGGCTGCTTTGCCGATTTTCTCTGCAATTGCGGGACGTACAGCCAGAAAGGAAAGAAGATCGTCCAGTTCGAGAGCATGCTTATATGTCAGAACCTCACTGCCAGGCTCAAAATTGACCGCCAAATCTTCGCCTATGTCTTCGGTGAGCACACAGCAACCACAGGAAGCACCTTCCATGATACGGAAGTTGAATTCCCGGCAAATGGATTCATTGGGCAATGTGCGGGTGTTGTCATACAAAGCCAGCATGTCCTGAAAAGAAAGAATGCAGGGGACGACGCCATGCCGCTGCTCCAGCAACTGCGCAAACCGGAAGCGCTGGTGCCGGTTCTGATCGATACGCCCTACAAACGAGGCCGTATGACTGCGCGCGCCATGCGGGCGCCACTGCCGGGCAGAGCCTGGAATGGCAAGACTGCGTACGTCCCGCAGCCGCCATTCGCATGGCATGGCGGCGAACAGGCTTTTATGGGGTGTAAGCACCACATCAAATAGCCTCCCGTACCATCGCTGCCAGAAAAGGTTGAGATGACTGTCTACCGCCCAAAATATCTTGGGGCAGCCCAGCTCGGCCAAACCGCTCAAAAGAATCCTGCGGCCTATGTGCTCCATCTGGATGACCACATCCGGCCGAAAGATTCCTCCTTCTGACGAGGAATCTTCCAGTAGCCGTTGCACAGGCACAATACCAGCGGCGTCAAGATTAACTCTCCGCACGTTGTGCCCTGGCATTTCCCCAAGGTCGTAATCAATCAGCAGAATATTCATACACCTTTGCAGCCGGGTTGATATCTGACAAAAAATTCGAATCCCGTGGCTATACGCAGAGCCCCACTTAACAATCTGTCACACAAGGGATTCTTGCCTGCACCAACATAATACACTTTTCTTTGAAGCACTATGGTTCATTACCCAGGTTGCATTCTGCAAGATGAAAATCTTGATAACCCCGGTGGGATCGAAGGCCAGCACAATGCCACATTTTTCAGGCAAGAAAACGGCCCGCTTCTGAACAGGGATAGCACTCTTAGGAGCAAACCTGCGCAGAAACGGGCTGTTAGCGTTGCCTTGAAGGCAAAAGACGTTGGGGTTTCTAGCACCCCTGCGTATAGAACAATGCCAGCCCGCCGCGCGCGGTTTCGCGGTAGTCGTCCTTCATGTCGCGGCCTGTCTGGTTCATGGTGCGGATACAGAGATCAAGCCCCACAGGGTGCTTGGTGCCCTGCCCGGTGCGGGCCATCATCCAGGCGTTCCACGACTTCACGGAACTCATGGCGTTGCGCGAAATACAGGGAATCTGCACATAGCCGCCCACAGGGTCGCAGGTCATGCCCAGGTGATGCTCCAACGCGAACTCCGCCGCATTTTCAACCACATCGGGCGTTTCGCCCATGACCTGCGACAGCATGGCAGCCGCCATACTTGAGGCGGAGCCGATCTCGCCCTGACAGCCCACGTCCGCGCCCGCCACACTGGCATGCCGCTTGATGAGCGTACCCACCATAGAGGCCACCAGGAGGCCGTCCACAAGGTCGGCTTCTGTTTTGCCGCGCTCCTTGATGAGCATGTGCACCACTGCAGGCATAACCCCTGCCGAACCCGCCGTGGGCGCGGTCACAATGGGGTGGCCCATGGCGTTTTCTTCCGACCCGGCCTGCCCGTAGGCCGACAGCCGCGCCGCAAAGGCATCGGCTGGCTCCGGCGAGCTGGCGGCCTGCTCCAGCATGAGTTTGGCCCGACGCTCCAGGCCAAACGGCCCCTTGAGCTTGCCTTCCAGCCCAAGGCCCGTGGCGGCGCAACTGTCCATCACGTGGATGATGCGCTGCGCGCCCTGCCGGATGTTCTGTTCCGACTGCCCGGTGATGGACATTTCGTTTTCCAGCATAATGAGCGGGATGCTCTTGCCCGTGTTCTTCACGATTTCAAGCAGGCCGTTCATGGAATCAAAGGCATGTACGGGCTTGCCTTTGTCCGGTGCCTTCCAGCCCTTCCACTGCAAAAACCCGCCGCCCACGGAATAGTATTCGCGCGAGGCAAGCTGTTTGCCCTTGCCCAGCAGCTCGATGACCAGCACGTTGCTGAACGGAGCCTCGATGGTGCCCTGCTCAAAGATCACGTCCGAATCCTTGAGTGGAATCCGGGCCGGGCCAAGTACCACCGTGCGGGTGTCGTCCGGTTTTACAAAAAGGTTGTCCAAAAATTCGGCCTTGCATTCATCGGGCTTTTGCCCAAGCAGGCCCGCCGCCACGGCGCGGTCAGTGCCGTGCCCCTTGCCCGTGGCCGAGAGGCTGCCGTACAGGTGCACCTTGACGGCAGCCGCCTGGGCAAGCTGCTCCTGCGGCAACTGGGCGCACAAATGGATAAAATCATTACCCGCCGACATGGGCGCGATGGTGTGCGAACTGGAGGGGCCAGGGCCGATCTTGAACATCTCGAACACGGTCACATCAATGGGATTGACGCACACGGAGCCAGGCTTCCACAGGGGGTCAAAGCCTGCCCACGTGAGTGAGGGCAGGCACAGGCCCGCGCCCGTCACAGCCATTGATTGCAGGAAACGCCGACGATTACAGTACATACATGCATCCTCCTGAGTTATCTGGCAGATTGCGAAGCCTACTGCCGGGGCTTTTTATACGAGACCGGGCCGGTGGAATAGTTGGTGCGGGGCAGCCAGGCATCGGGATAGCCGATATTCTGGGCCATTTTGTCCGGGCTGTTGAGAAAACCCTGACAGTGCCGCGCCACCAGTTGGGGGAAAAATTCCCGCCAGTCGCGCAACGCCCCCTCTGCCTGCGCCCGCAGGGCCTTGGCAAAGGCGGCCTGCGCCTGCGCCGGGGATGATGCCGCCTTGGGGGCCAGTTCCTTTTGCAGCGAGGCTACGCGGGCGGCAAAGGCAGCTTCCATGCTGGCAGCTTTGGTTTGAATCTCCTGAGAGATCAGGTCGTAACGGATGTTGGCGTAATCGCTCACCAGAGAATAGGCCCACCATGCGGAATCATTAGCAAAGCGGCGGGTGTCGCCCTGTTCGTAGCCTGCGGGCATGGGGGCGACCGCCAGCGGCACAAAGACAGATTCCGCCGCCGGAGCGAGCGCAACCCAGCACACCAACGCCAGCGGTTCCGGCACATCGGGCCGATACTGCGCAATGGTGGTGTAGCCCACATAGTACATGCCCATGGGCCGTTCCCACGCGCCTTCAAGCTTGGTGGTCGGGCTCACGTCGCCGCTGGGATCCTTGGGGCCGATAATGCGGTTGGGATTGCCAAACGGCCCCGCCGCAGTGCCCTTGGTGAGGTCGAATTCCGTTCCCTCGTAGTGGTCGCGGTGCATGCGCTTGATGTCGTCCAGGCTCAGCAGCTTGTCCGGCTTGACGGAAAAGGGATAGGCGCGTGTTGCGCCGCTTTCCACCCAGGCAGGCAGCTTGAGCGAAGGAGCCGCCAGAGAGAGCGCCCGCCACACGCGGCGCAGCGAATAGTAGGGGTGGTTATACTCGCCATCGCTTACCGTGGTCAGCCAGTCCAGAGGCTTGGAGACGTCCTTGGGGCTGCGCATGTTGTACTTGTCCACCGTGGTAAACAGGCTTTTGCCGTACATCTGGTCGGGGTTGCCGGGTGTGATGTCGCGGATGCGAAATTCGTTGGCCGCCACAAAAAACTGGCCGTCCGGCACGCGCTGGGCCACCCACAGGCCGCCTGTTCCCGCTGGGGAGGGGGCCATTTCCATAACCCATGCTTCGTTTTTGTCGGCCACTGGCAGGGTTTCACCCGTTCCATAATATCCATACTGCTCAATGAGCGCGCCCATCAGCTCAATGGCCTCCCGGGCGGTTTTGCAGCGTTCCAGCGCCACGCGCGCCAGCTCGGACGAATAGAAAATGCGCTTGCCCGGCTCTGCCGTGCAGGTATTGTGCGCCCCATCCGTGCATTCGCCAAACATGAGGCCATGCTCGTTCATGATGGCATAGTTGCCGTCAATATAGGCAAAGGTGTGCCGCACCTGAGGGATAAAACCGATGGCAATCGTGCGCGGCGTATCCGGGTGGTTATAGCCTGGCGCGCGCTTGGGGTCTGAAAGGCGGGGAACAAGAAAGGTATTGGTGGCGGGATTTTCCTTCACCGCCACGGCGGAATCGTACACGGGGCGCTGCGCGCCTTCCGGCCAGTCGCGGGCGGGAACGTACACAATGGACTGGTCGTTGAGATCGTTGTCGTCAGAATGGCTTACCATCACGGAGCCGTCTGCGCTGGCCCCCTTGGTAACAATAAAGGTAGTGCAGGCAAGGGTTGCCTGGGGCAGCAGCAGGGCCAGAGAAACACAGCACAAGACGATCAGCCGCTTCATGGGACCTCCATAAAAAAATCAGACCGTAACATCCCGCATGCTCAAACCGATACGCAAAACGCCAGCGACCCCAACGGCAGACGCTGGAATGCCGTAGATCAAATCAGCAAACTGTTTTTCTTTTTTGTAACGCAGGGGCGGCAGAGGCACAAGGATTGCGCAGGCCGAAGTGCTTTTTGATTGTAAAACAGTAGCAATCCGAGCCGAGAATTGTTATTGGTAATCCATTGTCATATCCAGATCAGCACATCCCGCATTTGCAGAAATGCCGGGATTCCCGTCCAGGTTTCAACGGCAGCAATTCCCCGCCCAGCGCTATTTTAAGCGCCCACCCAATGACGGCATGAACCGCCACGGAGGTTTGTCCATGCTTGCTTCCCCCTACAAAGAATTCAAACAAGCCCTTCTGGACTTTATTCCCAAAGACCGCATCCATACTGATCCCCTGCGTCTGCTGGCCTATGGCACAGACGCCAGCGTGTACCGCCTGATCCCCAAGATCGTGGTGGACGTGCTGGACGAGGCAGAAGTAGTGCAGCTGGTGGCCCTGGCAGACCGCATGCGCGTACCTGTGACCTTTCGCGCCGCCGGCACCAGCCTGTCCGGTCAGGCGGTGTCCGATTCCGTCCTTGTGCGCATAGGCAAGGGCTGGCGCAACTGGCGCGTGGGTGAAAACGCCGAGCGCATCACCCTGCAACCCGGCATCATTGGCTCCGGGGCCAACAAGATTCTGGCTGAATTTGGCAAAAAAATAGGGCCTGACCCGGCCTCCATCGACAGTTGCTTTATCGGCGGCATCTTTGCCAACAACGCCAGCGGCATGTGCTGCGGCACCTCCGACAACTCCTATAAGACTGTTGTTTCCTCGCGCATGGTGCTGGCAGACGGCACCATGCTGGACACGGCGGACGCCAAAAGCCGCGCCGCCTTTGCCAGAACCCATGCCCATATTCTCAACGGCCTTGCCGATCTGCGCAAACAGATCATGGACAATCCCGAGCTTGCCGACCGCATCCGCCGCAAGTTCAAGATCAAGAATACCACGGGGTACAGCCTCAACGCTCTGGTGGATTACGAAGATCCCTTTGAAATTTTGCAGCACGTCATGGTCGGCTCTGAAGGCACGCTGGGCTTTATCGCCGAAGTGACCTACCGCACGGTGGAGGAGGCCCCCTTCAAGGCCTCTGCACTGCTGCTTCTGCCCACGGTCAAGGCCGCCTGTGATCTGGCCTCTGCCGTGGCAACGCTGCCCGTTGCTGCGGCGGAGCTTATGGACAGGGCGTCCCTGCGCTCGGTGGAAGGCACCCCCGGCCTGCCCGAAGGACTGGAAACCCTGGACGACGACGTCTGTTCGCTGCTGGTGGAAACCCGCGCCTCCACCCACGAGCAGCTTGAAAAGAACATTGCCACCATCAATGCGGCATTCAGCAACGTGACCTTTGTGCGGCCCTACGCCTTTACCGACAAACCCGAGGAATTCACCAAGCTGTGGCTCATCCGCAAGGGCATTCTGGCCTCGGTGGGCGGCATGCGGCCCGTGGGCACCTCCATTGTCATTGAAGACGTGGCCTTCACCCTCGACAGGCTGGGCGAAGCCGCCAAAGACCTGCAGGATCTTTTTGCCCGCCACGGCTACACGGTGGCCCCGCTCTTCGGCCATGCGCGCGACGGCAACCTGCACTTTGTTTTCTGGCAGGATTTTGGCGCTCCAGCAGAAGTGGCCCGCTACAAAGGCTTCATGGAAGACTTCTGCAAACTGGTTACGGAAAAGTACGATGGTTCGCTCAAGGCGGAACACGGCACTGGCCGCAACATCGCGCCCTTTGTGGAACTGGAGTGGGGCAGTCAGGCCTACGCCATCATGAAGAGCATCAAGGGCCTGCTCGACCCCAAGAACATCCTCAACCCCGGCGTGTTGCTCAACAGCGATTCTCAGGGGCATCTCAAAAACCTCAAACCCCTGCACCCCGCCGACGAACTGGTGGACAAATGCATGGAGTGCGGCTTCTGCGAGTCTGTCTGTCCCTCGCGCGATCTGACGCTCACGCCGCGCCAGCGCATCACTGTCTACCGCGAAATCTGCCGCCTGCGCGAGGTTGCCCCTGATAGCAACGAGCTGAAAACGCTGCAAAAGGGCTACGAATACATGGGCAAGGCCACCTGCGCCACAGACAGCCTGTGCCGCCCGCGCTGCCCCGCAGGCGTGGATACGGGCGTGTTCATCAAGAGCCTGCGCAAAAAGGACGTCGGCTCCCTAGGCAAGAGCATTGCCGGGACCATTGCCGACCACTTTGCTGGAACCTGCAAGGCCATGTCCATTGCGCTCAACAGCGTGGACGCCCTGCACCGCGCCCTTGGCACCACCATCATGCGCGACGGCTCGCGCCTTCTGCGCTGCCTGACCTTCAACAAGGTGCCGCTGTGGAACAAGAACATGCCCAAGGGCGGGCGCTCGGTCTATCTGCCCACTCCGTACTCGGGCAATGCCAAGAAGGTCGTCTACTTCCCAAGCTGCATCGCCCGCAATATGGGCCCCGGCGAGGAACACAGCGATCGCCGCACAGAGCCGGAAGCCGTCATCAGCGTGCTGCTCAAGGGCGGATATGACGTCATTCTGCCCAATAATCTGGACAAGCTGTGCTGCGGCATGGCCTTTGCCAGCAAGGGCCTCGCTGACGCCGCCCACAAGAAAGAGCAGGAGCTGGAAAAGGCCCTGCGTCAGGCCAGCAACAATGGCGAATACCCAGTGCTGTGCGAAACCAGCCCCTGCCTCTTGCACATGAAGCAGACCCTCGACCCCAGCATCAAGCTCATGGAGCCTGTGCAGTTTATCCTTGAGAATCTCATGGATACGCTCAAGCTCAAAAAGCTGCCCAAGACCGTGGCCCTGCACGCCACCTGCTCCATGCGCAAGATGGGCCTTGAGGGCAAGCTGGAAGAACTGGCCCGCAAGTGCGCCGAAACCGTGGTAGTGCCGGACGGCATCAACTGCTGCGGCTGGGCTGGCGACCGTGGCTTTACCCATCCCGAACTCAACGAGGCCGCGCTCAAGGGCCTGCGCATGCAGGTAAGCACCTGCGAGGTGGGCTATTCCTCCAGCCGCACCTGCCAGATCGGCCTGTCGCTGCACGGCGGCATCCCCTACTATTCCATCGTTTATCTGGTTGACGAAGCCAGCGAATAAACAGCAAAGCGGGCGGTTCTCATGGGAGAGCCGCCCGCTGTTTTATGTGCAGGAAATGAGATGCCGTGCCTGACGGCGTTCCCTTTTACGACTGCCGCCGCTTGAACATCTTTTCCAGTTCGGCGGCGTCCCAGCGCAAGACGCAGGGGCGACCGTGGGGGCAATATTCGCGGTCGGGGGTTTCCAGCCACTGCTGCAACAGCCCGGCGGCCTCGTCATCCGCAAGGCGTTGCCCGGCCTTGATGGCCCCCTTGCACGACATGGATATGAACATGTCGGCCAGATCATCCTTGCGTCCGGCCAGGGCCTCGCGCAGAAAGTCCCTGGCTTCGGCCCGGGAGAGCACTGGGGGCATGGCATTCACGCGCAGGTTGCCGCCGCAGACCTCAAGCGCAAAGCCCAGGGATTCCAGCCGGGGCCGCAATTCAAAAAAACGTTCCGTTTCAGCCGGATGCAGGGGCAGATCAAGCGGCAGGGCCAGCAACTGCCCAGACCCGGCAAATCCCCCGCGCCGCAGGCGGGCATACAATACGCGCTCGTGCGCCGCGTGCTGATCGAGCAACAGCAGTGCGCCGGATGTGTCCCGCAATACCAGGTAGGTCAGCGCCACCTGCCCGAGGTAGGCAAACTGCCCAACGCTCAAGGGCTGGCGTTCCTGCGCGGGCGGAAAAATGTCTCCACTGTGCTCGTTCGCTTTATCCGCAGCCTGATACGGGGCAGCATCAGAGGTATGGTGCGCATAGGCAGAGGCGGCTTCCGCAAGGCCTGATACATCTTCCGGCGCGGCAACAAACAGGGCGCCTTCTTTCTGCGCGGGCGCTGGCTCATGGGCAGATGCCGCATCACTCTGAACAGCATCGCCCCACCAGTTTGCCATTCTGTCCGCGCCTGCGGCTGATTCGGGCAACCGGGCCTGCCACGAGGATTCCTCGTCCGGCCTGTCGTCCCGCTCCTGCGGCTTGATAAGGGGCGGATTGTCCAGCCTGCCCCAGAATCCCTGCGGACGCGGGGCTGTTTGTTGGGCAGAGGGTGCCACATTGCTTTCCGCAGTGTCGCCTGCTGACGCGTTCGGCCACAGATTTTCGGCCACGTCATAGGAGGTCAGCAAGGCCCCCTGCACGGCATGCAGTACGGCGGAAAACACGGCGGATTCATCCCGAAAACGCACTTCAGACTTGGCGGGATGCACGTTCACGTCCACTTCCGCCGGGTCCATCTCCACAAACAGCGCTACCTGCGGATAATCCCGGCTGGTCATGCGGCCCTTGTAGGCCTCGCGCACGGCAGCAAGCAGGCGCTTGTCCGTCACCGAGCGGCCATTGACGTAAAACAGCATGCGGTCGCCGCGCGGCTGGCTCACATTGGGCAGGGCAGCCAGGCCGCGCACGCGGATACCGTGGCGGGTGCCGTCAAAGGGGCGCAGAGCCTCCACAATCAGCCGGGGCCAGAGCGCGCCAAGGCGGTCGGCAAGACTTTGTCCCGGCAAAAACCGCAGGGCCTCCCGCTCGCCGGAACTCAGGCTCAGGCCCACGGCGGGGCGGGCCAGCGCCAGCCGGGCCAGCCAGTCCTGCGCACGTTTGAACTCCGTGGATGGGGTCTTTAAAAATTTCAAGCGTGCTGGTATGTTGGAAAAAAGATCGCGCACTTCCACCCGCGTTCCCCGGTGCAGGGCCGCCGGAGCGGAAACCGTCAGCAAGCCGTGCTCCACCTCAACCCTGTGCGCCTGTATCTGCCCGTCCGGGTCAGTCACCGCAGAGGTTATGGAAAAACGGGAAACCGAGGCAATGCTCGGCAGCGCCTCGCCCCTGAAACCGTAAGAGCTGATGTGCTCAAGGTCAGACAGGCTGGCAATCTTGCTCGTGGCGTGCCGGGTGACGGCCAGTTCCAGATCGGCTGCGGCTATGCCGCACCCGTCGTCCTGCACGCTGATAAGGCTTTGCCCGCCGTTTTCAAGGCAAACGTCGATCTGCGCGGCATCGGCGTCAAGGCTGTTTTCAACCAGTTCCTTGAGCACGCTGGCAGGGCGCTCCACCACTTCACCAGCGGCGATCTGATTGCGCAACTCAGGCGGTAGCAAACGTATATGACGATGTTTTTCAGACATAGGTCCAGTGTATTCGGGCGCGCTCCACAAGGCAAGCGGCCTCGACTGCGGCGCATGCGCGGCTGCGCGTGGAGAATAAATTCCCGTGGCAGGGCTTGCCTCGGCGCACGCGGTGCTTATGTATGGAAGGCAAGGCTGCGTATGCGCGCGGCCAGGCTTCTGGCAACACGCAAAGCAAGCCGGGAGGTTTCTATGTACAGCAACACACTGAAAGCCATTGCCGAACCGCTGCGCGGTACCCCCGTGCCCGCAGGCTTTGACCCTGAAATGCTCTATGTTGAGTGCGCCCGTTGCGGCTCACCCGTCATGTGGGAGCAGGGCAAGGCCACCCATATCCTCAGCTTGGCGGGCATTGACCCCCTTGAACTCGATTCTTCCTGCATGCTGGTCACAGACGGCTGCCCCATGTGCAGCGGCAAAGATCAGTATACGGTACAGATTTTCCGGGTCAGCGGCGATGCGCAGACGCGCCGCCCCCCATTCTTCGGCAACGCATAGCCAGCGCGGGTCTACCCCGCCCGCGTAAACCCTAGCAGAAGGCTGCCGGATCATGTGCCCGGCGGCCTTTTTGCGTTCTGACGCAGGCAATACGGCACAGGAGCGACAAACGCGATTTTTCCAGCCCGGAAGGATTCTCCGGGCTTTTTTTGTTGCTCCGGCGGGGAGGCGGAACACAGTGCTTTGGCTGACCTCCCACTCGTTAACAAAAAACAACATTTTTCTGATAACATAGATAAAGAGTACGAGTTAAATCCACAAAATTACCTCACCCACCTTGACGATATTCGCCTTCAGGAGCATAACACAAAGCAACAAATTTGAAACAAAATTAACACACACCCGCCACACGCCGGAGTCGCCATGTTGCCAGCAGAACGCCGCAGAGAAATGGCCCGCCTCATTAAAAACCGGGGCGCGGTCAATACCCGCGAACTCGCCGAAGCGCTGGGCATTTCCACCATGACCGTGCGCCGCGACCTCAAGGTGTTGGAAGAACGCAACCAGCTTGAACTCACCTGGGGCGGGGCCGTGCCTCTGTGTTTTGAAGCCAACGACATCCCCCGCGCCCGTAAGGCCGTTTCCATGCTTGAGGCCAAGCAGACCATAGCCCGCGCCGCCTGCCAGTTTATAAAAAACGAAGACTTTATTGCCCTGGATGCGGGCACCACCAGCCTTGAGCTGGCCCGGCTGCTGCCCACCCTGCCCCTCACAAGCCTCGGCGTTGTCACACCTGACCTCGAAATCGCCCTGCTTCTTTCGGGCTGCGACCATATTTCCGTCTTTCTTTCGGGCGGGCTTATCGACCCCGTCAGCCGCGCCTGTAACGACAGCGATGCCGTGGCCTACCTGCGCGGCCTGCGCCTTACCATGGCCTTTGTGGGCACCAACGTATGGGACGCCCACCACGGCGTCACTACCAGCACTTCCGCCAAGATGCATTACAAGCGCCAGCTCATGGCCAGCGCCGACAAAACTTTTCTGCTGGCGGACGCGTCCAAGTACGCCAAGTTCAGCCCATGGCTGGTGGCCGGAGTGGAACGCTTCGACCACATCATCACCGACAGCGGCCTGACCGCCGAAGCCCGCGCCGCCCTGCAAGACGCAGGCGCTCGCCTGTGTCTCGCCGACTAAGCCCGCCGCCGTCACAAAATCACCGGAAGGTGTCTGTATGATCATAGCTGTTATTGCCGACGATTTTACGGGAGCCAACGACAATGGTGCGCTGCTTGCCGCCAAGGGCTTTTCCAGCGCCACCTGTCTGGGCCTTGCCCATTGGAACCCCAAGGAATTTACGCAGTGCGACGCCGTTTGTCTGAACGCCGAGAGCCGCCTTCTGCACCGCGAAGACGCCTATAAAGCGGTGTATGACGCCGTGATGGAATTCAACAAGGAAAAGCCCGCACTTGTTTCCAAGCGCATAGACTCCACCCTGCGCGGCAATGTGGGCGCTGAGCTTGAGGCCGTCATCAAGGCCATGGACGACACCCACGGTCACAACCAGAGCCTGGCCGTACTTGTGGCGTCCTACCCCCATTCGGGGCGCATCTGCGTGGGCGGATACCAGATCGTGCACGGCGTGCCGCTGGAACGCTCGCCCATTGCCAAGGACGCCGCCACCCCCGTGCACCACACGGCAGTGCTCAAGATCATCGCCGATCAGACCTCCCTGCCCTGCGGCTTCGTGTCGCTTGAAAAGGTGCTGGCCGGGCCTGCCGCCGTACGCCAAACCATTGAGGCCGCACGTGCCCAGGGTTGCCGCGCCGTGGTCTGCGATGCCGTGTCGGACGACGACATTGCCGTGATCGCCCAGTCGCTGGCCGATGCGCCCTATCCGCTGGTGTCGCTGGATCCCGGCCCGTTCACATCGGAG
Organism: Desulfovibrio faecalis; assembly: GCF_053570625.1. Classification (NCBI taxonomy): domain Bacteria; kingdom Pseudomonadati; phylum Thermodesulfobacteriota; class Desulfovibrionia; order Desulfovibrionales; family Desulfovibrionaceae; genus Desulfovibrio; species Desulfovibrio faecalis. The sequence goes on along the minus strand of NZ_JBRBQR010000001.1, from coordinate 383,077 downwards.
CTTGCCGCAGCGCGCATTGAAGCCCCCCGCGCGGAATTTGAAAACCGCATCTTCCTTACCGTGGGCAGCACCAGCGAGCTGACCCGCGTACAGATGGAAACCCTGCGGCTGGCCCACCCCTGCCACATCGTGTCCATGAACGTGCGCAAGGTGCTGGCTGGCGAGGCCGAAGCACGGGCGGAATGCCGCCGTGTGCTGGAGGCCGTGTTTGCCGCGCCCGAAGAAGCCAAGGTTCTTGGCGTATGCACCGCCGCCAGCAAGGAAGACGTTTTCTCCATGCAGGAAATGTCCCAGACCCTCGGCATCGCGCCCAGCGAAATTTCGCGCCGCATCAACATGGCTCTGGCCCATGTGGCTCAGGAAGCCCTGAAAAAAGAGAGCCTGCGCATCGGCGGCCTGTACACCTCAGGAGGCGAAGTGACGGTTTCCGTCATGCGCACGCTCAAGGCCGGGGGCTTTTCTGTGCGGATCATGGTGCTGCCCCTTGCCGTGTACGGCCACATCATCGGCGGCGAACACCCCGACCTGCCCATGATCACCAAGGGCGGCTTTGTGGGCGACAAGGACAGCCTTGTGGAATGCATGGAATACCTGTTCACCAAAATTTCAAGCCGCAAGCGGCCCGCCTGACAGTTGCACCGCAGCCAAGCAAGTTCATAACCAACTAAGGAATATATAGATGAAACCCCTGATTTGCGCCCCCATGGGCGACCCCGCAGGCGTTGGGCCGGAAATTCTGGCCGCCTCGCTGGCAGATGCTGCCGTCACCGACATGGCCAACGTGCTGGTGGTGGGCAATACCGAGATCATGCGCCGCGCCGCCGCTATCATGAAGGCGAACCTCGACTTCAACGAGGTGGATGCAGATCTCAATGGCTGGCGCGAGGGCGCTGCCAATATCATCAACATGGACAACGTGGATCTGGCCTCCTTTGCCTATGGCAAGGTGCAGGCCCAGTGCGGCCAGGCGGCCTTTGAATACATCAAGGCCTCCATCGAGCTGACAATGGCTGGCAAGACCGCCGCCGTTGCTACCACGCCCATCAACAAGGAATCGCTCAAGGCAGCCCACGTGCCCTACATCGGGCACACCGAAATCTTTGGCGACCTCACAGGCACCAAGGACCCGCTGACCATGTTTCAGGTGCACAGCCTGCGCGTGTTCTTCCTCACCCGTCACCTCTCGCTGATCGATGCCTGCCGCGCCGTCAAAAAAGACCGCGTGCTTGACTACATCGGTCGCTGCACCAGCGCCCTCAAGCTGCTGGGGCTGGAGAATCCGAGCATGGTGGTGGCTGGCCTCAACCCTCACTGCGGCGAACACGGGCTTTTTGGCAATGAGGAAGACGCCGAGGTGGTTCCGGCCATAGCAGAAGCGCGCCGTCAGGGCTTTAACGTGCATGGTCCCAACCCGGCGGACTCGGTCTTCCACTTTGCCCTCAAGGGCGCGTGGGACGCCGTGCTTTCGCTCTATCACGACCAGGGACACATAGCGACCAAGATGGTGGACTTTGAGCGCACCATCTCCCTTACGCTGGGCATGCCCATTCTGCGCACGTCGGTGGATCACGGCACAGCCTTTGACATTGCCGGAACAGGCAAGGTCAGCGCCGTGAGCATGGTGGAAGCCATCCGCCTTGCTGCGGAATACGCGCCCAACTTCAAACGGGCCTGATCTGCGGCAGAGGATGTGAACTGCGCACCGCATCCGGAGGACGAGCAGAGTAAAACAAGAGAACAAACAGTAAGAGCGCCAACCGTTCCCCCAACTTTTACCGGCGCGGGCACTGCCCGGGCCGTGTCGCAACCACACCACGGAGGTTGAGATGACTGCCGTCCAATCGTTCGGCATCGGCTATTCGATGACCATGCTCTGCATTTCCATCGCCATAGTCATTGTGCTGTGCATCTGCTTCAAAATACACGCCTTTGTGTCCCTGACCGCTGCAAGCCTGTTTCTGGCGCTGACGCACCACATGGAACTGGCCAAGATCGTCATGGCCTTTGAAGGTGGCCTTGGCAAAACGCTGGGATTTCTTGCGCCCATTCTGGCCCTTGGGGCCATATTGGGCAAACTGATGGAAGTCTCCGGCGCTGCCGAAAGGCTGGCGCGGACGCTCATCAACATCCTCGGCCAGTCAAAAGCGCACTGGGCCATGATGGTTGTGGGTTACATCTGCGGCATCCCGGTTTTTCTTCAGGTGGGCATCATCCTGCTGACGCCGCTCATGTTCTCCATCGTCAAGGAATCCAAGCTGCCGCTCATTCAGGTGGGTATGGCCCTTGTGGTGGCCCTGACCACGGTGCACTGCATCGTGCCGCCGCACCCTGCCGCCATGGCAGTTACCGACCTGCTCAAGGCTGATGTGGGCAAGGTTATCTTTTTCGGCCTTCTGGTGGGCCTGCCCGCCGCCAGCATTGCAGGCCCCATCTACGGCAAGTTCATTGCCAAGCGCCTGCCCGCCGTGCCGCTGACCGGCGTTTACGCCAATACCGAACCCCGCAAGGAATCTGAACTGCCGCCCTTTGGCAGCTCGCTCCTCGTCATGCTGCTGCCCCTGCTGCTCATGATCGCCAAGACCGTAGTGGAACTGACCATCGACAAGCAGAATCCGCCCGCCTACATGCCCTACGTGAACTTTATCGGCACGCCCATGATCGCCCTGTTCATTTCCGCAGTGGTGGCCTACATCGTGTTTGGTCTCAAGCGCGGTTTCAACTGGGATCAGCTGGGCCGCTTCAGCGAACAGGGCATGGCCCCGCTGGCCTCCATCATGCTGGTCATCGGCGCGGCTGGCGCGCTGAACCAGATCATCACTGACAGCGGCGTGGGCGTTGTGCTCAAGCAGGTGCTCACCAGCATCCAGATCAGCCCTCTGATCCTGGCCTGGATTATCGCCATTGCCCTGCGCTTTGCCCTGGGCAGCGCCACTGTTTCCATGATGACCGCCGCCGGGCTTATCCTGCCCGTGCTCAGCAGCAACCCCGGCATTGACCCGGCCCTCATGGCCATTGTCATCGGCGCTGGCGCGACCGGCGCTTCGCACGTGACCGACTCCGGCTTCTGGTTCGTCAAGGAATCCCTCGGCATCCCAATGGGTTCCATGTACGCCACCTATACGGCTGGCACTACCATAGCCTCCGTGCTTGGTTTGTTCGGCACGCTGCTGCTCTCCATGTTCCTGTAAGAACCGCTGCGCCGGGGTCTGGTATTTCACAGGCCCCGGCGCTATTATGGAAAACGTATCCTGTCTTCCACCGCCAGCCCCACCAAGGAACCAGCAATGAAGATCGTCATCGCGCCCGACTCGTACAAGGAATGCCTGTCTGCCCTGCAAGTGGCTGTTTCCATCGAATCCGGCTTTCGCGAGGTTTTCCCCGATGCGGTCTACGTCAAGGTACCTGTGGCGGACGGCGGCGAAGGCACCGTGGAAGCCATGGTTGAAGCCACGGCAGGCCGTCGGGTGGACACCACGGTACGCGGCCCGCTGGGCGACCCGGTGGAAGCTTTTTACGGCCTGACCGGCGATGGCAAAACCGCCGTGATCGAAATGGCCGCAGCCAGCGGCCTGGCCCTTGTGCCGCCCAACTTGCGCAATCCCCTCAAGACCACCAGCTATGGCACGGGCCAGCTTATCCGCTCTGCGCTGGATGCTGGCGCTCGTAAATTTATTCTGGGCATTGGCGGCAGCGCCACCAACGAGGGCGGCGCTGGCATGCTTCAGGCTTTGGGAGTGCGGCTGCTGGACGGTCAGGGACAGGAAATCGAGCCAACAGGGATGGGCCTTGGCAGGCTGGCGTGCATAGACATGTCCGCCTTTGACGCCCGCCTTACCGACTGCGTCATTGATGTGGCCTGCGATGTGGACAACCCCTTGTGCGGCCCACGCGGCGCATCGGCCATTTTTGGCCCGCAGAAAGGGGCCACGCCTGAGATGGTGCAGCAGCTCGACGGATATTTGCAGAATTTTGCGGCCATCGCGCGCCGCGACCTTGGCGTGGACATGGCGGACATGCCCGGCGCTGGCGCTGCTGGCGGCATGGGCGCGGCCATGTTTGCCTTTTTGAAAGGGCGGCTGCGCCCCGGCAGCGAGATTGTGACCGAAGCCGTTGGGCTGGACGCGCATGTGCGCGATGCCGATATCGTTGTTACTGGCGAGGGCCGCATTGACGGGCAGACGGCCTTTGGCAAGACCCCTGTGGGCGTTGCCCGCGTGGCAAAGCGCCACAACAAGCCGGTTATCGCCATCGGCGGTTCGCTGCGGGCCGATGTGGACGCCGTCTTTGCCCACGGCATCGACGCGGTTTCAAGCGTGCTCTACCGCCCCTGCACCATTGACGAAGCCCTTACCGAGGGCAATGAAAATCTGCGCAGGGCCGCGCGCAACATAGCCGCCATCCTTTCCATGGGACTTGGCATTGGCGCTTCGGGCGCAAGGAAATAGCATATGTTGACCGCCTACAGGCAAAGCTGGCGCACACACCCCGGCTTCAATATCCTTTTTGTCTGCGCCATGCTGGCGGCGTGGGGCATGTATGCCCTGCTGTATGCCACCGACTTGCCCTGGGGCTCGAATCAAGCCAACGTGCTTGTTTTTGTGGTTGCCGCGCTGTGTATGCTGTTTATCTTTGTCACGCCCCGATATGGCTTCAAGCCCACGGCAACGCATTACGCCATCATGGCGGCAACATTGCTGCCCTCGCTGCCCAACGGGCAAGAGATCATCCGGCAGAGCGGCCTGTTTTTCTGATGTGCCGCCGCGCCCCCGGGCGCACGCCATAATAAAAGACGGCCACTCTCAGAGAGTGGCCGTCTTTTATTATGCTTGTGCTCTTGCGGAGCTCACCCCGCAGAGTTTTCTTTTCTGTTTACGCCTTCTTGGCGCGCAGGCCCGCAAAGGCCAGAATCACGCCCAGGGCAATGCCCAACGCCGCCGCAAACACCACCTGAAAATGGGAGGGCAGCATAAAGGTGATGGTGTGCGCGGGAATCCAGAAGAAAGGAATGGTCTTCTTGAGCACAAAGCTCCACATGGAATTCCAGTCTATGGTGCGAAACAGGGCCGCCACGTCAGGCTTGGTGCACAGGCTGTTGAGCGTGCCGCCGGTGGCCGCAATGTGCAGGTCGGTGAGCTTGTGGGTGATCATCAGCACCGGAGCGAACAATGTGTTGATGAGCACGCTGATGGAAAAAGACATGAGCAGCTTGGCGCCAAAGGTCGTGGGAGCGCCCGAAAGCAGACCCATTTCGTTGAGCAGCTTGAACGTGCCCGCGCCGTACACGGTAAAGGCAATCTTGATGCCTATGCCCAGCAAACCCCAGATAATCGCCTTGGGCAAAACGCCAAACCCGGGCCTGTTGTACACGCCCGTCGTAATGCGCAGGGCGATGCATTCGCCGAGGGTAGCCAGAATGGCAAATTTGAGAAAACTCATGCCAAAAGGATACTGGGCAGTCAGGCTGATAAAGCCCTCCAGCGCCCCGGGCCCAAAAGCCAGCCAACCGAACGCCGCCAAACAAACGCCTAAAACCACAAAATCCTTTTGACGCATACCCTCTCTCCGTATTCTTGTTGACGCTCAGGGACTGTTGACGCTGTGTGGAGTTTTGTTCCCTGCCAGGGATGGAAGCGTTTTTATGAAAGGAGTGTACACATAGGTACTCAACTGAAATAAAAAGGCTTTCTGACGCCGACAGGGGCAAAGGAGCCATAGCGTAAACAGGCCCAAATCGGTTGGTCCCGCGCCGCGCGTAACCGCAGGCGGCGGGGAAGGATCAGCCATAGCCGCGCAATGCACGGGCAATTCGCATCAGCCGAGCAGACGGAGGGGGGCTACCGTCAAGACCAGCTGCAGCATACTAGTGGCATTTTTGCCCCGCGTAAACACCGGCCTTGCGCAAACCTGCACAGCGGCCCTTTTCCTGACCGGTGATCAGGCGCTGGGCCAGCGCACCGGGCGGATTTCCGGGTTGTCTTCGTGCAGCGCGCTTTGCGCCACGGTTCCTTCGGGAGATTCCACGGCCTGGGGTTTCAGCCCGCCGGAAAGCGCCGCCTGCTTGAGCACCTCGCGGGTGCGGGCAAACAGATTGCTGAGAATGGAATTGGAAACCAGCATGCCGCTGCGGGTCAGCCGCATATAGCCCTGCCGGATGCGGATAAGCCCGTTTTCGTGCAGGGCCTGCACCAGCCGCTGGTGATCGCGCACAAAGTCGCGCCCGGTCATCTCACGGTATTCCTTTACGCGCAGGCCCCGCGCCGTGCGCAGGCGCAGCATCAAAAGCTCGAGCACGCGTGTTTCGGGCGTAAGTTCTTCCACAGTCTGGGCCAGTTTGCCCTCGCGGGTGCGAGCGTTCCAGGCGGCCTGACTTGAAGGATTTGTCCAGCGGCGGTTGTTGATGGTGGACGTGGCCGAAGGGCCAAGACCAAGATAGTCTTCCCCCTCCCAGTAGCCCATGTTGTGGCGGCACTGAAACCCCATGCGGGCGAAATTGGAAATTTCATAGTGCAGGTAGCCGTGCTGCTCAAGCATGGCTGCCCCTTCCATGAACATGATGTTCTGGTCGCGCTCCGGCGGCAGGGTCAGGCGACCTTCTTCCACATCAAGCTCCAGCGGGGTTCCCGGCTCAAGCGTGAGGCCGTAGGCGGAAATATGGTCAGGGGTCATGCGGATAACGTCTTTGAGCGTTTGCAGCCACTGGCGCACGCTCTGCCCCGGCAGGCCCCACATGAGGTCAAGGTTGATGTTGGCGCAGCCCGCCTCGCGCGCCAGAAAGGCCACGTGCAGACTGTCCTGCGCCTTGTGCGGACGGCCCAGCAGACGCAGCATGCCTTCATCCATGCTCTGTACGCCGATGGAAAGACGGTTGATGCCCGCATCCAGATACTGGGCCGCGCGGTGCCCGCCGCGCAGGGATTCCGGATTGGCCTCAAGCGTCACCTCGGCCTTGGGCACAAGCCTGAAATACTTGTTAATGCGCTCCATGGTCAGGCCGATGATGCGCGGCGAAAGCAGGCTGGGCGTCCCCCCGCCAAAAAAGACAGACTGTACTTCGCTGCCGCCAAGCTGGTCGCCCCAGTGGGCCAGTTCCAGAAACAGGGTATCCACATAGTCGCGCACGGCGGGGGAGCTGGCCGCATCAACGCCGCGCCCCAGCGGGCTTGAATGAAAGGCGCAGTAGCGGCAGCGCGTGGAGCAAAAGGGAACATGTATATAAAGCAGCATAAGCGATCCTGTGAGTGACAAAAAAACAACGCTCCGCCTGCGTGTAACACCCTGCGGAACAAGGAAAAGCCAGTTTTGCAGCACACTGGCTACAGCTTAGGACGATTGCTGCAAGGAATATGCCCGCATCCTCCGCCGTGCCGGGAATTCCGCGCGCATGCGGCTGACCGCCCTTGGCAAAAACGCGGCGGCGAAGTATATTCACCAATTGGAACACGGCGCAAGCGCCCTGCGGCCTTCTGCCGCATCTTTCACCGCGCTGGCGGCTGTACGCAACGCTCTTTCAGGAGACGCAGCTCTATGGATATACGCTTTCAGAATCTCGGACCGGAACAATGGAAAGGGGACGTTCTGCTGGCCCCCGTCTGCCAGGATGAAACCCTGCTTGAGCAGATTCCTGAACTGGACAAGGTTGCTCCCTGGCTGGTCATAGCCCCTGCCCTGCGCGACTTCAAGGGCAAGACGGGCGAACTGGCCCTTCTGCACGGGCATCCCGACCTTACCGTTCCCCGGGTGCTGGCCGTGGGCCTTGGCCCGAGGGAAAAGGTCTCCACCGCCGACATCCGCAAGGCCATTGCCGCCGCAGTGCAACTGTGCCGCAAGCAGGGCTACACGTCCATAGTGCTGCCAGAACCCGCCCTGGCAAAACTGCCCGGAGGCCGTGAACGGCTGGTGGAAGAATGCGTATGCGCCGCCCAGCTTGCCCTGTACCGCTTTACAGCCCTTAAAAAGGCCGATGCGGACGAAACCGCCGACCCGCAGTGGCTGGCTGTGGCCTTTGACGGCCAGGAAGTGCCGGACGCCGCCCACGCCGCCGCCCGCAGGGGCGAAAACGCCGCCTGGGCCGTGAGCCTTGCGCGCGACCTTGCCACCACGCCTCCCAATTTGCTCTACCCTGAAATGCTGGCCCAGAAGGCGCAGGAACTGGCGCGCGAAAAAGGCTTTGCCTGCACCGTGCTGGACGAAACAGATCTGGAAAAGGAAGGCATGGGCTGCCTCATGGCCGTGGGGCAGGGCTCGGGCCGTCCGCCCCGCCTCATCGTGCTGGAGCACGCCCCCGCCGGGCACGAACAGGACAAGCCCCTCGTGCTGGTGGGCAAGGGCATCACCTTTGATACGGGCGGTATCAGCCTCAAGCCCGCCACCAACATGCACCAGATGAAGGCCGACATGACCGGCGCCGCAACAGTGCTGGCCACGGTGGCGGCCCTGGCGCAGGAAGACGCGCCCCGCCGCGTGGTGGGCTTGCTGGCCTGCGCCGAAAACATGCCCGGTGGCCGCGCCATGCGCCCCGGCGATGTGGTGCGCGCCGCCAATGGCGACACCGTTGAAATCCAGAATACCGATGCGGAAGGCCGCCTTGCCCTGTGCGATGCGCTGGCCTATGCCCAGAAAACATGGGTTCCTGCTGCGGTGATTGATATTGCCACCCTCACCGGGGCCTGCGCAGTTGCGCTGGGAACCCAGCTTGCGGGCCTGTTCAGCGATGATGCCGACCTTGCCGAGCGCATCCGCGCTGCGGGCGGCGCTTGCGGCGAAGAATACTGGCCCCTGCCGCTGTGGAAGCCCTATGTTGAATCGCTCAAAAGCGAAGTGGCCGATATTTGCCACATGGGCCCGCGCGAAGGCGGGGCCATCAACGCCGCGCTCTTTTTGCAACACTTTATTCAAGAGGGCGTGCGCTGGGCCCATCTGGACATTGCCGGGGTAGACTGGGCCGCCAAGGCCACGCCCCTTGCTCCGGTAGGGCCCACGGCCTTTGGCGCGCGTACGCTGCTCGATCTCGCCAGGGGAGGCGTATAATGAAGGTATTTCTCATCGGAGCCGGACCCGGCGATCCGGGCCTGCTGACCATCAAGGGGCGTGACGCCCTGGCCGCCGCCGATGTGGTGGTATACGACGCCCTGGCAAACGACAGCCTGCTTTCATACGCCCGCCCCGATGCGGAAAAAATCTATGTGGGCAAGGTGGCGGGCAACCACGCTCTGCCGCAGGATCAGATCAACGCCCTCCTGGTCAGCAAGGCCAAGGAAGGCAACGTTGTGGCCCGCCTGAAAGGCGGCGACCCCTATATCTTCGGTCGCGGCGGCGAAGAAGGCGAAGAACTGGCGGCTGCTGGCATTCCCTTTGAAGAGGTGCCCGGCATCAGCAGCACCATCGCCGCTCCCGCCTATGCGGGCATTCCCGTGACCCACAGGGATTTTGCGTCTTCCGTGACCATCATCACCGGGCACGAAAATCCGGACAAGCCTGGCTCCGTGCACAACTGGAAGGCCCTTGCCGCCAGCGCCTCCACTCTGGTCTTTGTAATGGGCATGAAAAATCTGCCCGACATCGCCCGCAATCTGCTTGAAGCAGGCATGGATCCGCACACCCCGGCGGCGCTTATCTATCGCGGCACAACGCCCTATCAGCGCAGCCTTGTGGATACCCTGGCCCGTCTGCCTCAGGCTGCGGTAGAAGCCAAATTCACCAATCCTTCGGTCATTCTTGTGGGCAAGGTTGCCGGCCTGCGCGACACCCTTGGCTGGTTTGAGAAAAAGCCGCTCTTTGGCCGCAGCATTGTTGTGACCCGCGCGCGCGAGCAGGCCAGCGGGCTTGCCCAGAGCCTCACGGCGCTGGGGGCCGAGGTCATCCAGTGCCCCACCATTGAAATCAGCCCTCTTGCCGATTATGCGGAACTTGACGCGGCTCTGGACAATCTTGCCAGCTACGGCTGGGTTATCTTTACCTCGGTCAACGGCGTAAAGCACTTCTGGCTGCGGCTCGCAAAGGCGGGCAAGGACAGCCGCGCGCTCGGCAACTGCAAGGTGGCCGCCATCGGCCCCGCCACTGCCGATGCCCTGACCGAACGCGGCATCACCCCTGATTTCATTCCCGAGCGCTACATGGCCGAGGGTGTGCTTGAAGGCCTGATGGCCCTTGAAAACGGCAACGTGGCTGGCATGCGTTTTTTGCTGCCCCGCGCCGCCAAAGCCCGCGAAGTGCTGCCCGAAGAACTGCGCAAGGCAGGGGCAGTGGTGGACGTTATTTCCGCCTACGAAACCGTACCCGCCGCGCACAAAAGGGATGAAGTCCTCGAACGCATTAACGCCGGCACCCTGAGCTGCGTGACCTTCGGCTCCTCCTCCACGGTGGAGAACTTCCTCTCCCTTATCCCGGCTGCAATCCTCAAGACGCACCCGGAAGTGAAGCTGGCCGCCATCGGGCCGGTAACGGCAGAAACGCTGCAAAAAAGTGGTCTTACCTGCAACATCATGCCCATGGATTACACCATCCCGGCACTGGTGGACGCCCTGAAAACGTACTTTGCGAGATAAAACATGCCCCTGAAAATCGCCATACTGGCCTCCGGCAGCGGCACAAACGCTCAGGCCATGATCGACAAGGCCGCCCAGGGCGTGCTTGACGTGAACATTGCCCTGATCGTTTGCAACCGCCCCGGTGCGGGAGTTGTGAGCCGTGCGGAAAAGGCGGGCATCCCCTGCCTTGTGCTGGATCACAAAAGTTTCCCCGATCGCGAGAGCTTTGACGCCCGCATGGTTGAGGCCCTGCGCGGAGCCGGGGCGGAGCTTGTGGTGCTGGCGGGCTATATGCGGCTGCTGACTCCTGTTTTCCTTGAGGCATTTACCGGAAGGGTCATCAACATCCACCCGGCGCTGCTGCCCAGCTTTCCCGGCGTGCACGGCGGCGCCGATGCCGTCAATTACGGCGTCAAGGTTTCCGGCTGCACCGTGCATTTTGTGGAAGAAAAGGTGGACAGCGGCCCGGTGCTGATTCAGGCTGTTGTGCCTGTCAACGCTGGCGAAAGCGAAGACGACCTCATGAACCGCATCCATGTGATGGAGCACCGCATCTATCCCCAGGCAATCCAGTGGCTGGCTCAGGGGCGCATAGACGTTCAGGGGCGGCAGGTGCACCTCAAGCCCGGCAATACCCCCCGTGCGCCGCACGATGGCGACTGGCTGGTATGGCCGCCGCTGGAGCAGGGTTTTTAGCTGCTGCCGTAAGCCTTGAATGAATCCATGAGGAGACTCTTTAGCTAAAGAGTCTCCTTTTTTTGACTATTCTCAAAACCGGCGGAGCTGCAGGGTTCGTTGTCCCGCCCATGCCACCCGCCGTTCTGGCTGTTTTCATTACTTACAAAAGTTTCAAAACTTACAAATCAAGAATCCGCGTTGCTCTGGAACGATTTGGTGTGTTATTTTTCACTATCAACAGAGCATACCTTTATTCTTTGCTCAATCAATCAGCTTTTTGCCGCCCTTTCCGCCCACGTACTTTCTTGCACAACAGATGGAAATAACGGCAAATCCACCTACTTTTGAGGAAACCCTTATGACGCAGCAGTTTACCCGCAGAAAATTTCTGCAATCGGCCTGCATCACCATCAGCGCGCTGACGGTGAACATGAGCGGCATTGAAAAAGCTCTTGCCGCAGCCGCTGGTGTCGGCCCCCTGGCCACCTGCGACATCCTGATCATCGGATCGGGTGGCGCTGGCCTGCGTGCCGCCGTGGCAGCCCTGCAAAAAAATCCCAAGCTCAACGTGGTTGTGGTCAGCAAATGCATGCCCTCACGTAGCGCCACCTGTATGGCCGAAGGCGGCATCAACGGCGTCACCGATTTCAGCAAGGGCGACTCCTACGAGCTGCACTGCTTTGATACCGTGAAGGGCGGCGACTATCTGGTTGACCAGGAATCCACGCTCAAATTCTGCGAACAGGCAGGCCCCGCCATCCTTGAACTGGATTATCTGGGCATGCCCTTCTCGCGCACGGCTGAAGGCAAGGTCAAGGCCCGTCCCTTTGGCGGCGCTTCCAAGGTGCGCTGCAACTACTCCGCCGACAAAACCGGCCACATCGTTGCCCACACCTGCCTGGACGATGCCCTGAGCCACGGCGTCAAGTTCCTCATGGATCACGAGCTGCTTGACGTGGCCGTGGACAATGGCCGCTGCGAAGGCGCCGTGCTGCGCAATATCCGCACCGGCGAAATCGCCCCTGTGCGCGCCAAGGCCGTGGTGCTTGCCACCGGCGGCTATACCCGCATTTTCTGGAACCGCACCTCCACCCCCTACATTGCCACAGGCGATGGCGTTGCCGCTGCCCTGCGCGCGGGCATTCCCTTCAAGGATGCCGAAATGGTGCAGTTCCACCCCACGGGCGTGGTGCACGGCGGTGTGCTGATTACCGAAGCAGCGCGAGGCGAAGGCGGCTATCTGCTCAACAACAAGGGCGAACGCTTCATGAAGACCTACGCCCCCGCCAAGATGGAACTTGGACCCCGCGACATCGTGGCTCGCGCCATCGAAACGGAAATCCGCGAAGGCCGAGGCTACGGCCAGGGGCTGGAAGCCTATGTGCTGCTTGACCTGAGGCACCTCGGCAAGGAAAAGATCGTGCACGATCTGCCGCAGATTCGCCACGTGGGCAAGCTTTTTGAAAATATCGACCTTGTGGACAAGCCCATGGTCATCCGCCCCACGGCCCACTACTCCATGGGCGGCATTGACGTGAACACCTTTGACGACATGGCCACGGTTGTGCCCGGCCTGTTTGCCGCTGGTGAAGCTTCGTGCGTGTCCATCCACGGCGCAAACCGCCTTGGCGGCAATTCGCTGGCCGATGCCGTGGTGACGGGCAAAATCGCCGGTAACGGCGCGGCGGCCTTTGCCAGCCATGCTGATTTTGGCGCGGGCAAACGCCTTACCGATCTGACCGCCCGCTGGCAGGATCGCTTCCGCAACACCACCAACGGTGGCGATGCCAAGCAGATGTATGCCATCCGCGAAGAAATGGGCGCGCAGCTCTGGGACAACATGGGTATTTTCCGCACCCAGACCAAGCTCGACTCCCTGAGCAGTTCCCTGACCGACCTGCGTTCGCGCTACGACGCCCTGCGCGTCCCCAACGCCAACCCCGTCTACAATACGGTGTTCACCGAATATGTGGAGCTGGGCAACATGCTGCAACTGGCCCAGGCCGCCTGCCTTGCCGCCTCCGAGCGCAAGGAATCGCGCGGCGCGCACACCCGCGAGGACTTCCCCAAGCGTGACGATGCCAACTTCCTCAAGCACAGCATGGTCAGCATGGACGACAGCGGCAAAATGCGCATGGGCTGGAAAGAAGTGGAAATCACCAAATTCAAGCCTGAGGAGCGGAAGTACTAATGCCCACTATCATCATTGACCGCTTTGACGGCAAAAACAGTTTTGAGCAGAGCTACAAACTTGATCCGGCGGACGTGGCGGGCAAAACCGTGCTCAACACCCTGTTGTTCATCAAGCAGACCCAGGATCCCACGCTGAACTTCACGGCCTCCTGCCGCTGCGCCATCTGCGGAGCGTGTGCCGTGCGCGTCAACGGGCATGCGGTTCTGGCCTGCGACACCAAGATGGACGACCTCGCCCAAACTTACGGCTCAAATACCTTCCACATTTCGCCCCTGGCGAACTTCAAGGTTATTTCCGACCTCGTTGTGGACTGGGAACCCGCCATGGAAAACCTGCGCAAGGTGCATCCGGGCATGGTGGCAAAATCCGAATTCTCCATGAAGGAAGGCTGCCGCCAGAACCAGAAGGAATTCGACCGCATCATCAAGCAGTGGGACTGCATCCTCTGCGGCGCGTGCGCCTCTGAGTGCAACAAACTCACCGCCGACCGCAGCGACTACATGGAACCCTTTGTCTTCACCCACGCATGGCGCGTGGCCAACGATTCGCGCTCCAAGGATCCCCTGTTGCACGGCAAGCCCGCCGTGGCGGGCGGCCTGTGGAACTGCGTGCATTGTCAGGAATGCGCCAGCCGCTGCCCCAAGGGCATCAGCGCTGCCGACGATATCGCCGGTCTGCGGGCCCTCGTTATGGCCAAGGGCATGACCGACGGCGTTGGCCCGGCCCACGCCAAGTCGTTCTACACCGATCTGGTGGAAGACTCCGGCCGCCTCAACGAAGTGCGCCTTGCTCTGCGCACCGAAGGAATCAGCACCATTGCCCGCGCGGGCATGGCTGTGACCCTGCTGCGTCAGGGCAAGATGAATCCGCTTGAGGCTTTTGGCGGCGAAACCATTGAAGGGCATGACGCCCTGGTGAAGATGATTCAGGCGGCCCATGCCGCAGAGAAGGAGTAGCCGTATGCAGACCGAATTCGCCTTTTTTCCCGGCTGCGTGCTGACTCAGGCCGCCAAGGAATCCAAGATGGCTCTTGAGGCCGTGGCCCCGAGGCTTGGCATCAAACTCAAGGAAATCCCCGGCTGGAGCTGCTGCGGCGCTTCACAGGCTCAAGATGTGGACCCCGTGGCGACCTTGGTTGCCAACGCCCGCAACATCGCCCTGGCCGAAAAAATGGGCCTGCCCGTGTTGACCTCGTGCAGCACCTGCCTGCTCATGCTGCGCCGCGCCAAGGCAGAGCTTGACGGCGGCAAGAAGGACCGTATCAACACCTTTCTTGCCAAGGGCAACATGACCTATAACGGCACCAGCGACATCACCAGCCTGCTCTGGGTTCTGGCGCAAAACGCCCAGACCCTCAAGAGCAAGGTGACCAAGCCGCTTACGGGCCTTAAAGTGGCGGCCTTCTACGGCTGTCACAGCCTGCGGCCAGAATCCGCCCTTGGCTTTGAAAGCTCGGTGAATCCCTCGAGCTTTGAAACCGTGGTGGCCGCCCTTGGCGGGCAGACGGTTCCCTTTGCCAAGCGGCTGGACTGCTGCGGCTTCCATGCCGTGTATCCGGCGGAAAAATCCGTCATGCGCATGACCAGCCAGATTGTGGACAGCGCGGCGACCTCCGGCGCAGCCTGCATCGTAACCCCCTGCCCGCTCTGCCAGATGCAGCTCGACATTTATCAGGAAGCAGCGCAGGATATAGCCAAGTCGAAAGCCCGTGTGCCCGTGCTGCACCTTTCGCAGCTTGTGGGCCTTGCCCTGGGTATCCCCGGCAAGGAACTGGGCCTCGACTACAACGTGATTGACGCCACCAAGATGGGCTAATCAGCCCTGATCATAGTGACAAAAGGCGGCCCCTACCCCTGGCCGCCCCATGCGCGCCCCCTCTCGTGTCCCTACCCGAGAGGGGGTTGCGCGTTAAAATCGCAGATATTTCAATACAAGAAGGCCCTCTCTCATTGCTTGACCAATGGGAGAGGGCCTTCAGAACATTTTAAGCGAAAAAGGCCTTAGCCCCAGGCTTCGGTCACCAGATCGTACAGCTTGACGGAAAGCACTTTGAGATCGGGCTTGGTATACTGCACGTCAGCCCCCACAACAGCGCATTTCTTGGCAAGAGGCTCGTTGATCATGGAAGAGAAGATGGCCACAGGCAACTTTTTAAGGACTCTTTCATCCTTGATGTGCTTGCACAGGGCCAGACCATCCATGCCGGGCATTTCTATGTCTGTGATGACGCCGTGAATGAAATCGGAAATGGGGCGATCTTCGGCCTCGCAGCGGTCGCGCAGTACCTTCAGGTAATCCCAGGCTTCCTGCCCGTTGACCTTCTGCGTTACCGTGAAGCGGCCTTCCTTGTTGAGCAGGTCAAGCAGCAGACTACGGATACTGCTTGAATCATCCACGTGTAGGATATTGTAAACTTTTTCCCCGCTGTGGCGCATGTCGGAGGCGTCAAAGCGCATGGCCATGGCCGGATGCAGTTCGGCTACGATGGATTCAAGATCCAGCAAAAAGATCACGCGCTCTTCCAGCCGCACCACGCCCGTTACCGAGCTGCGGCTCACATTCTGCAAAAACTGCCCCGGCGCTTCCACATCCGTCCAGCTCAGCCGATAGATGCGGTTGACACCCGACACCAGAAAGCCCGTACATACGCCGTTGAATTCGGTGACGATAACCTTGGCGTCTTCGTTTTCAATGGGCCCACTGCCCAGAAACTGAGCCATATCAATCAGCGGCACCACACGGCCATTGCGGTGCAGAAACGCGCCCAAAAGTGCTTTATGGCGCATTTCCGGCATGGCAGTCACCGGCTGGCGACGGCCAATTTCAACCACCTTGGCCACGTTAAGGCCATAGTGGGCTTCGTAACCGTCCTGGTTGACGAAAAATTCCACAATTTCCAGCTCATTGGTGCCGGTTTCCAGCAGGATGTTGGTCTGCGCCATGGAAATGCTCTCCGTTGGGCTGAGGCCCGTTAATGTCGGACGGCAGACCTGAACCTGTTTGCTGCCAGCCGGTGAGCGAAGCTTACGCTGACTCTCTTATCGGTTGCCGAGTGCAAATATTTAGCCATGCAGGCCGAAAAGACAGTTTTTTTCATATTTTTCTGTTTCGCACAAAACGGGGAACATATCAAACTGAGGGCATTGGCATAGAAAATACCGTCATGAATCAGGTGTAAGGCCAGCTTGCCAGCTGTCTATATCCCCTGAAACAACCGCGTTGACATGTAGCGTTCGCCCGTGTCGCAGGCAAAGGTAACGATATTCTTGTCCTGCATTTCTGGCCGCGCCGCAAGGTCAAGGGCCGCGCGCACGTTGGAGCCTGTGGATATGCCCGCCATGATGCCGTTTTCCATGAGCAGACGGGCGGTTCTTATGGCTTCCTCGCCGTCCATCTGGATGATTTCGTCCAGCAGCGCGCGATCAAGGATAGCTGGCACAAAGTCTGCGCCAATACCCTGAATAAGGTGGGGGCCGGGTTTGCCGCCAGAAAGCACCGGCGAAGCGGCTGGCTCCACGGCCACCACCCTGAAGCCGGGAATGCGCTCCTTGAGGTACCGCCCGACGCCCGTGATGGTCGAGCCGGAGCCAACGCCCGCGACCAGCACGTCCATCTTGCCCACGCTGTCCTTGAAAATTTCCGGCCCGGTGGTCTTGTAATGGGCCACTACAGCCTGCGGATTGGTAAACTGGCCGAGTACAAAGGCATCCTGTTCATCGGCAATTCGCTTTGCAGCCGCCACTGCGCCGCTCATGCCTTCTTCCGCCGGGGTGAGTACAAGCTCTGCGCCCAGCGCCCGCAGCAGGTTGCGGCGCTCAACGCTCATGGATTCGGGCATGGTCAGTATGCAGCGAAAGCCACGCACCGAGGCAACCAGAGCCATACCAATGCCCATATTGCCACTGGTGGCCTCCACCAGCACACCGCCCGGTTCAACGCGCCCTTCTTCCAAAGCTTCGCCAACAAGGTGAAAGGCCACGCGATCCTTAATGGAACCGCCTGGATTGCGGTTTTCAAGCTTCAGCCAGACAGTGCCGGGTAGATCGCGCGAAAGATCAAGCCGCAGCATGGGAGTGTTGCCAATGGTTTGCAAAATGCTGGTTAACATGAAAACATATGCCTCACAGTAAAAAATGCCAGGAAATCCGGCTTGATGATAGATATTTTCTTTACAATGGAAAAGTTTTGCTTAACTCTTTACTCATAATCATAGAAGAATCCGTGCACATTGGCAATTTTCGTTCTGGCCGCCCCAACAGCCCATTCAGGGAGGATATCATGAAGATTCTGCAAGTAACCACTGTGTTCATCGCCCTTGTGATCGCCCTTTCCGGCGGGCTTGCCCACGCCAAGGCTGACACCGTGGCGCTCTATACAGAAGCTGTGATGACAGGCGACGTCCCGGCCCTTGAAACCCTGCTGGCCCCCAACTACTGGCATATCAACGCCAACGGGCACATTGAGGACAAGGAACACTTCATCAATACCATCAAGAGCAAGGAACTGGTCATTGACCGCCTGACCTTCACCAATGCCCGCACGGCCCTGATCAGCGACGCCAAGCTCATCACCGGCACAGGCTACCTCAAGGCCAAGGCCACTCCGGCTCTGCCCGAAGGCCTCATGCGCATTACCGTGGTGGTCATTACCAACAAGGGACGCGAACAGGTGGTATTGTTCCAGGCTACGCCTGTGATTGCCACCGAAGACTGCAACGATGGCAACTGCAAGATCCAGTAAGATTTTAAATACATATTGGCCCGCCAGGGCCATCAGGCCGGGGCATCTGTACCCGGCCTTTTTTGTGGAGAAGTAATGCATGGCCAGAAGAATTAAAAGCCGCCCCTGTTAGCAGGAGCGGCTTTTAAACGTAACCCGGGGTATGGCTGGGCCGGATTTCGCGTGGTGGGAAAGATCGGAGGCAAAAAGCAATCATAAGTGAGCTGTTTCAGGCGCATGCAAGCATCAAAACAATGGGCGGAACCAACAAGACTTGCCCATATCTTGCGGGGGTTCTCAACTCAAAGACCCCCCGCAAAACATCTCAATATTCAGATGCCTAGGCAGGCGAAACTTCAAAGTTGGCCGCCACCTTTACACTGTCGCCCACAATGGCTGCCGGGATGTTGGGGCCAATACCAAAGTCGCTGCGATTCACCTCACCAGTGATGCTGAAAGACTGCGTTTCCTTGTTGTTGATGGGATTGGTGATACGGTCGCTGGCTGTGATGTTGAACGTCACTTCCCGCGCGGCTCCACGCATTTCGAGCAGACCAGTGATGGTTCCTGCATGATCCGGCCCAAGACGTACAGACGAACTCTGGAAGGTAACCTCGGGGTGCTGCGCCACATCAAAAAAATCCGGCGAACGCAAATGTTCGTCCCGCACATGCACATGGGTGTCAATGCTCACAGCCTTGGCCGTCATGGTAAAAACAGCGTCAGAAAGGTCATCCTTGGCTGTTTCAAGATCAATGGCAACGTCTGCAAATCGACCGTTTATGTCGGTAATCATGAGATGCCGCACCACAAAACCAAGGTGCGAATGGTCGGGATCGTTCTTCCAGGTAGCCATAACAACCTCCCGCTTAGTGCAGGTTGCGCTCAAATCTATAGTTTTGTTTTTGGCGGCAACGTTTGCCGAAAAAACATACGTTCAAGCTATGATTTTTAGTTAAGGCTCCACGCTGCCGAGTCAAGCTGTTCCAGATGCTTTATCAAAAAAAATTGCGCCGCTGCCCGCCCTTGTCGTGATACGCAGACGGCGCGGGTGTCTGCGGCAGACTCAAAGCTTGCCGCAACACACCCTGCCAACAAGCAAAATACGGTTACAGCTAGAACACGCCCGGCAAGCCGTGATCCCGCAAAGCCGCATCACAGGAACCCAGATGGTAGGTGGTGTGCGAGGCCAGCATGGCAATCATGGCTGCATAGGTGAGATCCCGGCCAATCTTTTTGCTCACGCGCTCCTGCACCCTGGTCAGGTCGGCATTGGAAAGCGCCACCAGCCGTGCGTCCACTGCTGCCTTCACAGATTTTCCGTAGGTCTGCATGGCTTCTTTGCCCACAACATCCTTGCCCTGCTCCTTGAGCATTAGCACGCCAATGGTGGCAGGCGCGGGCAAAAAGGTTTCATCGTCACTTTCAAGAATAAAGAAGTTCAGCACGGCAATGGTGTGGGCAACCTGCTGCCACACGGGCCAGCCGCCGTTGGTTTCGGCCCAGATGTTTTCGGGGCAAATGTCCATAAACTGGGCCAGCAGGGCCCAGGAGCGCTGATAGGGTTCTTCAAGGGCGGCAACGATGTCTCTGGACATGACTTTTCCTCTTTTTTCAGGTTTGGCGCACAGATTGCTTGTGCGTAACAGGCCGCTCAAGCACAAAACCGCCGCAGCGCCGCAACTGCGGGCATACGGCGGTTTTGTGCGACAGCGTTGCAGGCAAAGCCTGCTACGCCATTTATTCGAAGCGGCTTGCCCCGGTGATCAGCACCATGTCGGTGGGCACATTTTCATGAAAGCCCACGGTCTTGGTCTTAACCTTGGCAATTTTATCCACATTCTCCATGCCTTCGGTCACTTTGCCGAAAACGCAGTAACCCCAGCCGTCAGGCGTGGGGGAGCTGTGGTTGAGAAAATCGTTGTCCACCAGATTGATGAAGAACTGGGCGGTGGCGCTGTGGGGATCGCGGGTGCGGGCCATGGCCAGGGTGCCGCGCTCGTTCTTGAGGCCGTTGTCTGCTTCGTTGGTTACAGGCTCGCGGGTGGTCTTTTCGTCCATGCGCGCGCCAAGGCCGCCGCCCTGAATCATGAAACCGGGGATAACGCGGTGGAAAATGGTGTTGGCGTAAAAGCCGTCATCCACATATTTCAAAAAATTGGCAACGGTTTGGGGGGCCTTGTCGGCATAAAGCTCCACAAGAATGTCGCCGGAGGAAGTCTCCAGCAAAACCGTAGGATTGTCGGACATGGGTGCTCCTTGAATGGTTATTCTGCACAGCGGGCGTTCCCCCGCCATTGGCGCGAATATAGGGTATGGAAGCGCGGATGACAATGCCCGTTTCCCGGTATAGGCTTGCAGCATGAACCGCAAGACTTCCAAGCCCCAGCCGGCAACACTGCCGGGTATACCGGAACAGGCCGCAACAAGCGTGCATCTGCCGCCCCAGGATCATCTTGGCGAACTGCAGAACGCCCTGCTCGGCTGGTTTGCCGCAAACCAGCGCCGCCTGCCGTGGCGGGTCAACTACACGCCCTACGAAGTATGGATTTCCGAAGTCATGCTTCAGCAAACCCAGATGGAGCGTGGCGTCAGCTATTTTAACCGCTGGATGCAGCGCTTCCCGGACATAGCCACGCTTGCCGCCGCCAGCGAGGAAGACGTGCTGCGTCAGTGGGAAGGCCTTGGCTACTATTCGCGCGCCAGACATATCCTGACCGCCGCCCGCAAAATCATGGCGGAACACGGCGGCGTTTTCCCCTCGGAGCTTGAAGCCATCCGAAGTCTGCCCGGTGTTGGCCCCTACACGGCAGGCGCGGTGGCAAGCATTGCCTTTGGCGAGAAGTTGCCGTGCGTGGACGCCAATGTGGAACGCGTTATTGCGCGCATTTTTGATGTGGACAGCCCCGTAAAGCAGAACCCGGCAGCGGGCATCATTCACCGATGGGCCTTGCGGCTGGTGCCCGAGGGCAAGTCGCGCGAGCACAATCAGGCCATGATGGAGCTTGGGGCGCTTGTTTGCAGCAAAAAGCCGCGCTGCGCAGAGTGCCCGCTGGCACGGTTCTGCATCAGCCTGCATCTGGGTATCACAGACCAGCGCCCTGTGCCTGGCAAGCGAGCCACCATCACGCCCGTCAACGCCGTGACCGGGGTTTTGCGCTACGGCAACAGGCTATTTGTGCAGAAGCGCCCGCCTGCTGGCGTGTGGGGCAACCTGTGGGAATTTCCTGGCGGACGGGTCGAGCCGGACGAAAGCCCGGAACAGGCCACCGTGCGGGAATTTATGGAAGAAACGGGATTTGCCGTGCGCGTGGCGGCGCAGCACGGGATTATCCGGCACGGATACACCACCTACCGACTGACGCTGCACTGCTTTGGCCTTGAGTTTGACAGCGCGGACGCGCCGGATTCGCAGATAGCACCGCCGCAGCCGCCGCTGCTTTCTGCCGCCACCGAAGCCCGCTGGGTCACGCCGCAAGAGCTGGACACACTGGCAATGCCCGCTGCACACCGTAAACTGGCGGACAAGCTTTTTGCTTTTGGAAACGACAGCCCATCTGCCGCAAATACGGCTGCGCCCCGTCAGGCGAATCTGCCCCTGAAAAAATCATAGCAGAGCGCTTAAGGCATTCTCCCCAAGAATCAGGGGCGGGCCTTACGGTCCGCCCCTTGAGCTATTAGTCGGCAATAACCGAAAGCACGGTCTTGTTGGGGCTCTGCTTGCAGACCTTCATGATCTGGGTCAGATTGTTTTCCACAGCGTTGACATCCAGAGTCGTGTCGCCAGTTTTGGCGCTGGCGTAACCATCAAGCCAGAAATAGAACATGGTCATGGTCTGGGCGTCCAACTGCACAAATGAACTGCAAGGCAGCTTGCCGAAATCTATTTTGTCGCTCTTTGCCGAGGCAGTCATGGGCAAGGCAAGCATGGCCGCCAGCACGATTGCAAAACATACTTTTTTCATCTTGCACTTCCAGTGTTACAGGTTTCAGGACGTACAACCGGCAGCATAAAGAGCACTATGGAGCATGATCAAATCCATTGCTGCAATGTCTTAAATCTGGACAAAAAAGATGTTAGCACTTTTTATCCAATTATATTCAAGCACTGCGCATTTTAATATACGCCAGATCGGTACTCTGTTTAACCAGACACCACGTAAGGCATATGTCCACACTACCCCAGATGCTACGTACGGTATAAAAAACACTCCCTTATTTTTTATATTTTGTCGATATGCTGTCATAAATTAAAATGCATTCGCAAATATTATAAGTCTTGCGGATTGTTGCATCAAAAAAAGACAAATTACAATATCTACCAAAAAATTGTTTGCGGTACTTCACAATTCACACAAATCTACCAAGTAGATTACCACATAAACATAAAATTTTCTCCATTGTAAAAGCCTTGTCCAGCCTGTTTTACTTCTCCATTCTGATTGTTGCCATGTAAATACTCAAGAGTTGATTATATTTCCAACTACCTTGTACCCATCAATAAGAAAACGCGGCTTTGCAGCCGCGTTTTCTTCGCTCGTCCCCAAGGAAAAAAATATGTTCACACCTATTTGCCGGATGCCCCCGGCGCCATTTTTTTGCGCTCCATAACCTTTGCTACGGCCTCGGCCAGCCCGCCGAGCGAGGTCTCCTTGTAGCGCGACTGCAAATCAAGCCCGGTACGGTACATGACTTCAATGATATCATCCAGCGAGATCACCCGCTGCCGTCCGTCTTCCAGCCGCGACAACTGGGCGCAGTTGACCGCGCGCTCTGCGGCCACGCCGTTGCGCTCGATGCAGGGAATCTGCACCAGCCCCCCCACAGGATCACAGGTAAGGCCGAGGTTGTGCTCCATGCCGATTTCCGCCGCCACTTCCACCTGCTTGACGTTGCCGCCCGTAACCGCGCAGTACGCGCCAGCAGCCATGGAGCAGGCCACGCCCACTTCGCCCTGGCAGCCCACCTCCGCGCCGGAAATGGACGCATTGAGCTTGTAGAACAGGCCAATAGCCCCGGCAGTGAGCAGAAAATCGCGTGCGCCGTCATCCGTGGCATGGGGGTAAAAATTCAGATAGTACAGCAGCACTGCGGGCACAATGCCCGCCGCGCCATTGGTGGGAGCGGTCACAATGCGCCCGCCGGAGGCGTTTTCTTCCGCCACGGCAAAGGCATAGAGCATGGGCCACAGACTGAGGTCGCGCCGCCCGGCTGCTTGCAGGGCGCTGACCTTGCGCAGCAGGTTAGGGGCGCGACGGCGCACATTGTACCCGCCCGGCAGCACGCCGTCAGTATAGCAGCCGCGTTCTACGGCTTCGCGCATGACGTCTATGATGGCCGTTACGCGCTCATTGACCTCGCTTTCAGACCGCCAGAACACTTCGTTGGCCATAACGATCTGCGCGATGGTTTTGTTTTCGCGGGCGCAGATATCAAAAAGCTCCGAGGCTTTTTCGTAGGGATGGGGGGGCGTGGCGTACAGTTCGCGCGGGCTGTCAAAATCCTCGTCCGTGCGGATAAACCCGCCGCCGATGGAATAGAAATTTTTGGAATATATCAGCACGCCGTCTGCGCTAAAGGCCGAAAGCGTCATAGCATTGGAATGTTTGGGTAAAAATATGCCCTTGTGCTGGCACACATCGCGCTCAAAATTAAAAGGGATGGTGTAGGCGCACATGAGCACCAGATTGGCATTGTTTTGCAGATCCGCAGTGCGGCGGGCCATATGGGCAATGTCCACTTCCTGTGGTTCCTCGCCTTCAAGCCCTGCCAGCACGGCCCCAATGGTGCCGTGCCCCTCGCCGGTAAGCGCCAGCGAACCGTAAAGCTCAACCTTTACCCGGCCTACCATGGGCAGCATGCCCAAAACCGCAAGCTCGCCCGCAAAGGCTTTGCCCGCAATCATGGGGCCAATGGTATGGGAACTGGACGGCCCGATGCCGATCTTGAACAGATCAAAAATGCTGAGCATGACGCTCCTCCCGCAAACCGCATATCAAGGCGCAATGGCCTTTGGCGCAACATATCCCGTAAAGGTCACAAGACACAAGCGCTTAGCGAAAACTGCCCTACTTTCTGAGGGAAGCAGTGCTTGCCCCGCGCAGGGCAGCGGCCTTGTCCGCAACTCGCTGCATGAATTCCAGCAGATTTTCCTTTTCCTGGGCGCTGAGCACGCTGGTCACAGCATCGTCCCATGTTGCAATAACTTCCATTATCTGCGGATACAGCTCCCGCGCCCGCTCGGTGGGAAAAACCGCCGCCGTCCGCTTGTCCACAGGATTAACCTGCCGCCGGATAAGCCCTTTCTTTTCAAGCTGGGCCAGCGTACGGGCAACGTTGCTTTTGTTCACGCAGATACGTTCGGGCAACTTGTCCTGAGTGATGCCAGGGTCGCGGCACAGATTGAGAATGAACAGATACTGGCTGCTGTTGATGCCAAAAGGCGCAAGCGCCCGGTTGAGGTACATGTAGTAATGCCGGTTGGCCAGCGTGATCCATTTGTAGACAAGTTCCATGACATATTCCTGTGGCTGGTTGTCAGCAGACTCTGCGAGCCGACTCCCAATAGATTGCGGCAGGCAAGGCCGCAAAAAAGGCTACGCTCGAGGTGCTTGCCTTGACAAGTGCGTGGGCAGGGGGCCATAAATCGTTGCGAGCGCAACGAAATGTCTTGAACCCTGTTATGGAGGTCAGGCCATGCCCAGGAAGTACCTTCACGGCCCAGCGGCCCGGCAGACAGAAGCAGGTTTCATTGAGGCCTTTGCTGCCATTTGCCGGGGCAACTTTTTGGTTGTCACCGTCATCAATCTGCTGTTGATGACGGACTACTATCTCATCTTTGTGACCGGCACGGCCCATGTGCAAAAAACCTTTGGCACCAGTCTGAGTACAGCAGGGCTGACCTCCGGTATCATGGTCATCGGCTGCCTTGTGGGGAGGTTCCTTACCGGCAACCAGCTTTCCACATTTGGGGGCAAACCCTGCCTGCTTGCGGGCCTGCTGCTGTTTACCGCAAGCATTGGCGGCCTGTTTCTGGTGGATTCTCTGCCCATACTTTTTGTGCAGCGCTTTGCGGCCGGCTTTGGCATAGGCGTTGCCGGAACTGCCACAGGAGCCATTGTGGCCTATGTGGTTCCTGTACGGTTTCACGGCCTGGGCATAGGCCTTTTTACCATGAGTGCCGCACTGGCTCTGGCTTTTGGGCCATTTTTAGGCATCTTTCTTTCCCTCAGATACGGATACCACACTCTCATGCTGCTCAATGCGGGCATCAGCCTGCTGTGCCTGGGTATTTTCTGCTTTTTGCGCAACCTGCCGCCCATGCGCCAGCCATCGCGTCCGGTCTTGAGCCTGTACAGCTATATTGATCCGCGTGTGGTGCGCTTTTCACTGGTAGCTCTTGTCGTATGCCCAAGCTATGGCTGCATACAGGCATTCTTGCCTTCCTTTGCGGCTGAGCACGGACTCACGGGCGCAGCCAGCATTTTTTTTCTGTGTTACGCTGGGGCGGCACTGCTCACGCGGCCCCATAGCGGCCGCCTGTTTGATCGGCATGGCGAACACGTGATTTTGTACCCCGCCCTGCTGCTCACGGCTCTGGCTCTTTTGGTGCTTTCGCGCGCCGAAAGCGCCGCCGTGCTGCTGTGCGCGGGCCTGCTATTGGGCGTGGGCTTTGCCAACTTTCAATCTGTGGGGCAGGCGGTATCCCTCTCGCTGGTTTCACGCTCGCGCTATGCGCAGGCAACCACAACATTCTACATTTTTTTTGACCTTGGCATCGGCCTTGGGCCGTACATATTCGGCCACCTTATTCCCTCAATGGGCTACAGCGGCATGTATCTGATCCTGAGCATCGTGGTTCTGGCTTCGGTTGGCATATACCGCATTGTTCACGGTGGAGGGACACGCTGAACCAGAGGATGGCGCAGGGGTGCGCAAGCTGCGGGCTTGCCTCTTTTTTCCTCCGGTTGTAGGCTGATGGATAAAGATATTTCCCAAGCCACGAGGAATACATGGCAAACAAAAAGCCCCCAAAAAAGTCCGCAGACACTCCCACGGCCGCGCAGACTTCCGCGCCCGCCGACACCACATCCACCCCGGAAACCGCCCCCCAGGCTGAACAGGCCCACGGCATCAGCAAGGTCAGCAAGGGTGTTTTTTTTGTAGGCATCGCCGTGGCCCTCGTGCTGGGCGTTTATGTGGGCAGCCTTGTGCCGTCAATATTCACGCAGGAGCCTGCGCAGCAGACGCCCGCAGGTCAGACGCAGGCGACAGCTCAGGCCCCGGGGCAGCCTGCTGCTCAGCCTTCCGGCCAGACCAAGCAGGACAACCAGCCCCCCATTCCGCCCGAACTGGCAGCCAAAATCGTCTCCATGGAACAAAACGTCCTTGCCAACCCAAAGGACGCGCAGAACTGGACAGACCTTGGCAACCTCTATTTTGACACCGGTCAGTCGCGTAAGGCCGCCAGCGCCTACGAGCGTTCGCTGGCTCTTGCCCCGGACAATGCCGATGTGCTGACCGACCTTGGCATCATGTACCGCGAGCTTGGCGAATACGACAAGGCCGTGGCGAGCTTCCGCCGCGCTTCCAGCGTCAATCCCCGGCATGAAAACGCCATGTTCAACGAGGGCGTGGTGCTTTACTTCGACCTCAAGCGCAAGGACGACGCCATGAAGGCATGGCAGCGCCTGCTGGCAGTCAACCCCGCTGCGCGCGCGCCTGACGGGCAGTCCGTTTCTGATGTAATCAGAAACCTGCGCTAGGCACAGCTGCGGCCAAAAGCCGTCCCAGCACGACAAACCGCCCCCTGCATCGGATTTGGAGGCGCATTCGCGCCTGAAGGGGGAAAGACCATAGATAGATCGGTGATCTTACAGGCGGAACGACCATGACTCTCACTTCCTCCGGCATTTTGCGTGCGTTGCTGCGCGCCTGCGCCCTTTTTTTGTGCATAGCATGCGCAGGTATTGGAGCGCCGTCCACGGCGCACAGCGGCATGATTCCGCCCGTGTTGCGTTCTGCAAACACGCCGCTGCTGCCCGACCTGCAATACTTTATTGACGTGACGGGAACCATGGATGTGGAGGAGGCTGCCGCCCCTTCCAACAGCCAGATGTTCAAACCCCTGAACGTCAAGGAACTGCCGCGAGTCACCGGCGTGATGTGGCTGCGCTTTACCCTGGCCCCAATGCCCGCAGGGGGACGCTCACAGGCAATGCTGCTGGACATGGGGCCGGATATTCCGGCTGACCCTGTTCTGTACGAACCCGCCGCCAACCCGGCGACAGACAGCGTTGAATGGCGCGAGATTCTCCCGAGCCACCGCAATGTGATGTTGCTGCCCGAGCCGGGGGCCGACCCGATCACCTGCTACATCCGTCTCGACGGCCTGCCGGGCATCTGGTTTTCACCCATGCTGCGCAGCCCGCAGGACGCAGCCTCCAACTGGGGCAGCCTTGCGGGCACAGCCGCCTTGCTGGCTCTTGCCGTGGTCATGCTGTTGTGCCTTTTGCGCGGACTCTCCGAAAGAGGCCAGTGGCGCATCTGGACAGCGCTTTACGTAGGCGTTGCTCTGGCGCAAGGCATATTTGGCATGCCTGCCTACGGCTCCGGCAGCATAACCCTGAATCAGGCCCTGGCGGTGCTTGCGCCAGGTCTGGCGCTTATGCTCCTGCCCCATGTGGGCCGTCATCTTATGCGCACGAGGGGCCGCTCCCCCCTGTTGGACGCCCAGTTTATATTGCTTTCCCTGCCGGGAGCGGCACTAGCCCTGCTGCCGCTGCTTCCTGGTTTTAGCTGGAGCATCCGTTTTCTTTCCCTCTGGCCTGCCTGCACGGCGATCTTTACCCTGAGCGCCCTTGGCGGGGCCCTCATGGGGCTTGGCGGCTCACGGCGTTTTCTTTTGGGCTGCCTTGTGCCACCCCTGTTTGTGGCTGCGGGCGTCAAGGGGCTTGATTACGGCTACGCCGCAAATCTGCTGGCTTCTGCTCCCCTGTGGGGCACGGCCCTGAGCGCCCTGCTCATTGCCGGAACAGGCCTGCCGCGTGACGCTGCCCAAGCCGAAGAAACCAACAAGGCCACAAAGCGCGAATCCGCAGCAGCGAGCAAACGTAACGCCGCCGCGCTGGATGCGGCGCTGATCAGTTCCAGCCTAGGCGCCGGGGCAAACGATGCCCCCATCAGTCTTGATACACCGCTGGACGACCCGAATCTGCGTCTCTTGCCTCCCTCTGCCGTCTCAGGCAAAACCGCTGCTGACTTTTCCGCCCTGCCAGTGGATATTTCTGACAATTCCGATCTGGAACCAGTTGCAGCGCCTGCCAGAAACCAGAAAAAATCAGCCTCCGCCGTTGACCCCGGCATGTGGGAAAACCTGCTGCGCCCGCCGCTGGATCGCCTCATGCGCGAGGGTGCTGCTCTCGGCCATTGCTCTCTGCCCCCTGCGGTGCGTCAGTATGCTGAGAACATGCTTGGTGCGGCTGGTGATCTTGCCAGAATTATTGACAATCCTGGCAAAGACCTGGACCAGACCAGCGTTGGCGAACAGCGCGTGGCCTTCAACCTGCAGCATCTTGTCCGCGAGGCGCACGATGCCGTGACCACCACCGCCGAGAATTCAGGAATTGGCCTTGCGTGGTACATGCCCCCACTGCTGGGCCACATGTATGAAGGACAGGCCAAAGCCCTGCGCGAAACCCTCGGTCTGCTGCTTGAAAGCGCCGTGCGAGCCACCACAAGGGGTGCAGTGCACCTTTCTGTGCGGCGTGTACCCGAAACCGCCGATCCGGCCCATCTGCTGTTTACCGTGACCGACACCGGGGCGGGTATTCCGCCGCGCGACAGATCTTCGCTGGCGCTCACCCGTGCATGGGAATTGGCCGGTTCCAACAGCGGTTACCTCAATGTGGAATGCGGCCCGCAGGGA
Source organism: Desulfovibrio faecalis (assembly GCF_053570625.1). NCBI lineage: Bacteria > Pseudomonadati > Thermodesulfobacteriota > Desulfovibrionia > Desulfovibrionales > Desulfovibrionaceae > Desulfovibrio > Desulfovibrio faecalis. The sequence goes on along the minus strand of NZ_JBRBQR010000001.1, from coordinate 354,033 downwards.
ACATCTATTGCCTTTACCCTGCGCCTGAAGCCGCTGGAGAACGAAACCGGAACAGAAGCTGCGCCGGAACCACAGCGCGCGCCCACCATTACCGTGGTGGCCGAAAGCGCCGTTGACCGGCAGGCCTTGGCCCACATGATAACCACCCTTGGCTGCAACAGCACCCAGGCCCGCAGCATGCGCGAGGCGCTGGAATGCAACCGCGAAGCTCCCGCACTCATGCTCGTGGCCCAGTATCCCCATGACGGCCCCGCAGAGGCGGACGCTCTGGGCCGCTTTGAGGCCGAAGCCCTCAAGGCCGGGCTGCCCGTGTTCAAGGCCCTTGCCGTCACCAAGGACAATACCCGCTGGGATGAACTGGCAGACACGGGGTACACCCACGCCCTGCTCGAGCCTGTGGATGCGGAAGCCTTTGCCGCTACCCTGCGCGAAGTGCTGGATGAAGCAGGATTTACAGGCCACGGCCCGGCCGTACCACCCGTGTCGGCCCCTGCCCCTGCGGCAGAAGAACACGATCCTGTGCCGCCGGCAGAGGAAATTTCCCTGCCCGCTCACGAGGAAGGCTTGTCCAAATCCGAGAGCCTGCCAACCAATGCTGCACCCATAGTACAGGCACAGGAGCAAAACCATCTGCCCGATCTCTTCGGCCACGATGCATCCTTGCAGAATGCCCTGCCGGACACTGGCGCATCCATGGATTCTCAGCTGTTGACAATGCCGCTGTCGCATGAAGGGTTGCTGTCTTCCCCGCAATCCTTGAATTTTGGCACTGCCGACCAGTCCGACATGCTGCTGCCCATGATGGAAGATTCCTCGCAGGCAGAAGAAGACGCGCCCATTGAGCTGACAGATCTTTTGCCCCCCGAAAACGCAGCACAGGATGCCGGGCAGGCGCTTTCCACCATGCCGAACACTCCAGAAACTTCCTTGGAGGAACCTGCCGCCGCTGTCCCTGCTCCTTTTGACGATGCCCAGATCGAAAAGGAAGCAGCTCCGGGAGAAGAACAAACAGCGCCACAGCAGCCTGAACCGCTGGATATTTTGTCCAATACGGCCCAACCCGAGCCTCTCAGCATACAGGCCGAAGCAGAGTATCAGCCCGAAGCGCAGCCGGAAATTATTGCGGAGATTTTGCCGGAGCCATTGGCAGAAGAGCCGCAGAAAGCTGACACGGCGACCACGCAGCAGGAACCCGCGCAGGCGGCGAACAACACTGACGCAGAATTTATGGCCTCGGCTGGCCTGGAAGGCCCGCAGTGGGCGGCAGAAGCCCCTGCTGCCCAAGCGAGCGAGCCTGAGCCTGAACCAGCACGAGAATCCGAAGCCGAGGATGCGGCAGCACTGCAAGAGAGCTCCGCCTCTGCACCAGTGGAACAGGCGGAACTCGTCACAGATACGCCCGTAGTCACACCTGTTCCAGAAGCAACGGAGCAAATGCCTGCCCCGGCGGACAAGACGCCTGACGCCCTTGAAACCCTTGCATGGCCCGAGCCAGAACAGCATCCCGGGCCAACCCCTGCGACCAGGGAAACAGTTACCCCGGCAGAATTTCTTGAGGCTTCCCTGCCTTCGGATTCAGATATGCCCGAAGCAGCAGAGCAGCCCGCCGCCGAAAGCGCCGACCCGCTCAAGGCCATGACCGGCAGAGCTGGAGAAGCCACGCTGTCTCCTGTCAACACCGCAGCCTTTGATGTCCCCGCGCCTGCTGGCAAGGGCGCATGGGATACTTACAGCCTTCAGGATGAATGGGTGGGTGAGCCAATGCCCATTGGCACCCCCATCAAAACAGCCAACCCTGTGGCGCAGTCTGCGCCCCGACCTGCGCAAGGCTTTGGGCAAGACTCTGGGCAAGCCATGCCACAGCCAGCCGCACGGGATGCCCTGTCTGCCGCCGCTGCCACTCGACCCGTTGCTGCGCCTGCCAGAGAAGAAAAAAGCTATATCAGCCCCAGCCTCGCGCACCCTGGGGAATGGGTTGGCGAACCCATGCCCATGACCAAGCCCGCCATGCAGGAGGATACCTCCGGCATGGCCAACCAAGCCCCCAAGCGGGATTCCGGGCATACCGCAGATGAAAAACGTGCCCGTCAGGCTGAAATGCCCCGCACCGCAACCGGGCGGCTCATTCTCAAATTGCTGGGCAGCGCTGGCGACCGCCCCCTTGGGGCTGACAACGAGCCTCTGCCCGGCGGCAAGCCTGACCTCATGGCGGATCTGGCGGCCATGCCCCGTCAGGATGATGCGCAGGCCGCGCCCCCCGCGCACGTTGGCGCACCCCGCGCGGGGGCATCTGCCGATGTTTCTGCCAACGTTGCGGAACCCCAGCGTACCGCCGCTCATCTCAAGGGCAAGACAACTGGCAATTCCATCATGAATTTCATTGCAGGCGCCGCAGAGGCGCTGCGCCATAATGGGCATGACAACGCTCAGCATGGGCCTCAAGGCGTTCACTCCGGTGAAACAGCAGCGGCACAGGCCCCTGAGGCCGAGAGCCATCGTGCGGTCCCTGCGGAACAGAGAACCTCGGAACCACAACCTGCCGCATTTGCGCCGCAGGCTCCTGTGCAGCCCACAGCCCCGCGCGAAACGGATCAAACCATTCCGCAGCTAGTGGCACGGCTTGATGCCGCCATGGACGATGCCCAACAGGGCTTCAAAAACCGCCGCTGCGCGGTGGTGGGTGATGCGGCCAACCGCATTGCCACGGAATCCGACGCCTTTGGCTTCCGCGTGCTGGCCCGAATGGCCCGTTGTGTGGAGCGAGCCGCCAAGGCCAATGACATGAACGCACTGCGCGACCTGCTGCCCGAGCTGGCCGTGGCGGTTGAACGCAACCGCATCGGCCTGACACCGCGCCGCTGAGCGGCCGCTTTCAGCAAGTGCAATCGACATTAAGATAAACCTTTGACCCAAGGGAAACCATGTACAAGACCATTCTTATACCTGTGAGCGGCAAAAACGGCCTCAGCCGTGCCAAGTCTGCCCTGAATCACGCCAAAAATCTTGCCTGCGGCGATATTGTCCTCCTGCACATTTTTGAGCCGCTGCCCCAGATTGTGGGTGGCGAGGCCCACGCCGAGCTTTTGGCGGAACAGAAGGCCAAGGGACAGACACTGTTGAACACTGTGGTGGCGGAAATGGAAAAGCCCGCCGGGTCTGTGCGCTGCCGCGTAGAAGAAGGCACCACGGCTGAAACCATCATCCGCGCGGCGCATGAAGAAAATGCCGACCTTATCATCATGTTCACTGATGGGCGCGATGGGCTGCAAGACATGCTGCTCGGTTCCATTACAGAGCGTGTGCTGCGCAATACCGACACGCCGCTGCTGGCCATACGCCGCTAGGCGCCGCGCCATCTGCTCTGGCTGTGGCGGAGCAATAAGCTTTGTAAAGACTGGTAATTAACCAATCCTTTACGCAGACGCCCTGCCCGCCCGGCCTTTAACCGCGCGCACCCACTGCTGACGCGCTCTCACTGTGGGAAAACAATGCTGCTATTTTTTGAAACACTGGGCCTCATTGTCGCCCACATACTTTCGTGGGTTGCCGTCTGCCACGCCCTGCTGACCAAACATGACCCCCGCGCTGCCCTTGGCTGGACGGTCACGGCCCTGTTTCTGCCTGTTGTAGGCCCCATTCTGTACGCCTGTTTTGGCATCAGCAGAGCAGAAAGCAGGGCCAGCCGCATCATGCGGCGCCAGCAGCCTCTGGAGCCGGATTACGCCCATCCGCCCTTTTCCAAGGTCCCACCGGAAAATATCCCTGACAGCATAGCCCGCATGGAACACATCGGGCGTGTACTCACCGAGCAGCACCTGAGCACCGGCAATGCCGTCGCCCCTTTGCGCAACGGCGATCAGGCATACCCGGCCATGCTTGCTGCCATAGACAATGCCAAGGATCACGTTTTTCTCTGCACCTATATTTTCAACGCAGGTCAGGTTGCGACGGCCTTTGGCGAGGCCCTGGCCCGTGCTGCGGAGCGCGGCGTGGACGCCCGCCTGTTGGTGGACGGTATCGGCATGCTCTATTCCCTGCGCAAGCCGTGGAAAAAGCTTGCCAAACGCGGGGTGCGCGTGGCTCTGTTCATGCCGCCGCGCCTGTTTCCGCCCAATTTCAGCATCAACCTGCGCAACCACCGCAAAATGCTGGTGTGCGACACCGTGGCCTTTACCGGCGGCATGAACATTGCGGACGACAACATCGCCGCAGGCAAGGCCAAGTACGTGCAGGACATGCACTTTCAGTGCGAAGGCCCCATTGTGGACCAGCTGCGCCGCGCATTTTTGCTCAACTGGGGTTTCTGCACCAATAACTACACCCCCCTGCCGCCAGCCACCACCCTGCCGCGCGGCGAAAGCCGCTGCCGTATCATTATGGACGGCCCCGGCTCCGAGGCGGATATCCTCAACGACATCTACTGCGCCGTCATCAATGCGGCCCGGCGCTCCGTGCGCATCATGACGCCCTACTTTCTGCCCTCGCACGGTCTTGTCTCCGCCCTGCGCTCCGCCGGGCAACGCGGCGTGGACGTGCGCGTTGTGCTGCCTGAAAAAAACAATCTGTTCTACGTGCACTGGGCGCAATACCGCCTGCTGCCCACCCTGCTGGAAGCGGGCGTGCGCGTGTGGTACCAGCAGCCCCCCTTTGCCCACACCAAGCTGCTGGCCGTGGACGGCTACTATTCGCAGATAGGTTCGGCCAATCTGGACGCCCGCAGCCTGCGCCTGAATTTTGAGCTGAACATGGAAGTGTTCAACCCGGATGTGCACGACCAGATCACTGCCCACATAGACCGGGCCATCATCACGGGGCGCGAAATCACCAGGGATTACCTTGCTGCCCTGTCCCTGCCCGTAAAGCTGCGCAATGCCGCCTGCTGGATATTTTCGCCATATCTGTGAGATTTTATTTTAATATTATGGGCAATTACAATGATTACAAATGAGCAATTTGAAGAACTAATTCTCTTATATATTAAACCACTATTCGGAATACATAAAGTTGAGCCTTGTGATTTAGCCTGCAATAACTGTGTATCGCAAACAACGGATGGTAAAATTAAAGTTTCTTTAAAAAAATTTCGTGCTAGTTTTTTACTCCAGAGAAACCAGTCGTTTACGCCTGCTGAAGTTGCTCTGTTGGAAAAAATCATGATAAGCTGGAAAGAAACATTTCGTTGGCTCTTCCGGGTTTTCCGTGGGTAGCTGATCTGCTAATGTCCTTCCCGGAGGGCACCAATGAAGGATACGGACCTATATTTTCGGATTCTCGGGCTGACCGAGCCCTGGTTTGTTGAGGCTGTTGAACTGGACACGGCGGAAGGTCGGGTAGACATCCGCGTGGAGCATGGTCCTGGTGTTCGCTGGTTTTGCCCTACTTGTGGTCGAGAGCTGGCTTGCCGCGACCATGCCGAGCCTCGTGTCTGGCGCCATCTGGACACGTGCCAGTTCAAGACGTTCCTGCATGCTCGGATTCCCCGAGTGGACTGCCCCGAGCATGGCGTCCTTCAGGTCAACGTGCCTTGGGCCGAGTCCAAGGCACGTTTCACCATATTGATGGAGCGATTGATCATCGACGTGCTGACCGAGTGCGCCACCGTAACAGGAGCGCGGCGCATCCTGCGCATCACCTGGGACGAAGCATGGGGTGTCATGGAAAGGGCGGTGCGCCGGGGCCGGGAGCGCAAGCAATCGAATCCCTCGCGGTATCTTGGCGTTGACGAGAAGGCATTCCGCAAGGGGCACGACTATGTGACCGTGGTTTGTGATCTGATCGGCAGCACGGTGGAGTATGTGGCCGACGAGCGTAAGGCCGAAAGCCTTGAGGGGTACTACCTTCAGTTCACCAAGGCGCAGTTGGAGCGGATCAAGGCCGTGGCCATGGACATGTGGGAGCCCTATTTTAAAGCTACGCTCAAACATGTGCCGGACGCGGCGGGGAAAATCGTTCACGATCGGTTCCACGTCATGAAACACGTAGGCGAGGCTGTGGACCGGGTACGCAAGCAAGAGCACCGCGAACTCACAAGTCAGGATGACCATCGACTCAAGGGCACGAAATTCCTCTGGCTATACCGGGAGGAGAATCTGCCGGACAAACACCGGCCAGCCCTGGAGGCCTTGAAGACAGCGAACCTCAAGGTGGCCAAGGCCTGGGCCATGAAGGAAAGCCTGAACGACGTCTGGAAGTACCTGAGCACGGGATGGGCCAGACGTTTTGTGAAGCGATGGCTGGTCTGGGTGAACAGGTCAGATCTTGCCCCAATGCGCAAAGTGGGCGGACTGATTCAGAGACATCTTGAGAACATCCTGACCTTCTGCCGCCACAGGATCACCAACGGCGTGGCCGAGGGCCTCAACAGCAAGATCATGGCCATCAAGAGGAAGGCTTGCGGTTATAGGAACCGGGAGCATTTCAAGACAGCCATCTACTTCTTCTGTGGCGGTCTAAACCTCTACCCGGCCAGTTCCTGACAGGGGTTACCCACGGAAAACCCGGAAGAACCCATTTCGTTCTACGTTCGATGAAAAGCTACTTAAAACAATTGCATTATATTCATTACAAGAAGCAATTTCACTTTATATTTCTCGTCCTAGTCGTAATGTTGTCCATAAAATAATTGATTTGTTCGATTCTTGGGCAAGTGAAACATACGAAGGTCAAAAGATAGTTTTTTCAATAGGAATTATTGACTCAACTCATCCCGAAGCAACTAAGATATCAATAGATTTTTTTAAAATTTGCAGTGAGGATTACCTTAAAGTCATAACCTCCGGTTTTGACACAATAGTCGTCATCAATTCGCAAGGGCATGTTATCAAGCACGAATCCCTTCCATTTCCCAAACCTGATGACGAAGAACACATGCTTGCCCCCTTACCTTTTTTGCCTATAGCAAACTGGGCAGAACAGCTTCAATATTCAATTTGCCTAAATCGCTCTGGTGAAATACTCATATTTAAAAATAAAGAACTATTGTTAGCAAAAAGGCGCGGTAAGTGGAAGTTTTTTACCCATAGCGCATACATTAAATCTATGCATATTCATTCAGAAAACACAAGAAATGGTGTGAAAATAAGGGAGGCACTGTATGTAACTATGCTTGATACATCTTTCCAAAGAAAGGGAGCTTGCATTGGTTTTATGCCTAGAAGTAAGATTATAGATAAAGAAAAAATAAGAAATGACTTCCAAATTATTCAAGGCAATGATTACCTAGGTTCTTCAAGCAATAAGTCAGTTTTCCTTTCTTCCCTAACAAACAAAAAAAAATTTCATGAATTATCCAGGAATTTGAGACAAGAATTACTTTCAATTGATGGTGCAACTGTTATTCTTGATGATGGGCAAATTCTTTCTGCTGGTGCGATACTTCAAATACCTGCAGGAAGCTCTGGTGGAGGAAGAAAAGCAGCTGCTCATGTTTTAGCTCACTATGGGCTTGGCGTTAAAGTATCAAATGATGGAAAGATTTCTTTCTGGAAAGACCTTACAGAAGAGACTCCAGCAGACGAACCGCCAATATATGAAATTGGATAAGATTCTTAAAAAAACAAAAGCGTAGAATGCCCTGCCGTTCACTTACAAACGGCAGGGCATTCTACTGGCAACCAGAAGTCGTAGGTTTTGCTAGCCAAACACGCGCACAATGTCCCTTGCGTCCATGTCGGGATGGATGGGCTTGAGCGCCAGACGGCAGAAGTCGTCAGGCCTGTCCATATCCAGCTTGAGTTCGGGGCGGCGCAGCCAGTCTTCTTCTGGATCGAACGTGCCTATTTTAAAGCTGGCGGCATTGTCCCATATGTAGTTGAGGCAGTGCTCGCGTTGCGAGGTTTCGGCAGCCTTGGCGTCCAGTTCTTCCAGCAGTTCGCGCGAGAGGATTTCCGCACCAAGGCCGTCGGGCCAGAGGTTGTTGCGCGGAATGTGGTTATAGGCATAGTCCCAGCCGCCCTGATCGTAAAAATCCACGAGCCGGTCAATAGCCCCGCTCCAGATGAGCGGATTATCGGCGCACACGCGCACCACGCGCCCGGCATCCGCCGTGCGGGCCGCCAGGCAGAACCGCGCCAGAACATCGTCCTCCGAACCGGCAACGCAGGGCACGCCGCGCCTTTGCAGGTGCTCCATTAGCACGCGGTCAAGGGGCGTATCCGGCACAGCCACCATGATGCCGTCAAGCTTTGCCGCCTGCGCCAGCCGCCGCGTTACCCAGTCTATAACGGGCACATCACGCAGACAGAGCAGTGATTTCATGGGGAGCCGCGTGGAGCCGAGGCGGGCCTGAACAATGGCTATAACCTTGCCGGTCTTGCGCATGGGTGTTCCTTTGTGGAGCAGGTTACGCTTGCTGCGGTTCTGCGGGAGCAGCATCTTCCGCCGCCTGTGGGGTGGCTGCGCCTTCCTGCAGGATATTCTGCATAAGGGCTACAACGCGCCCCTTATTGGCCGTAAAATTAAGGGAGTTCTGGCGATCCCAAAAGCGTTTGCGCCGGGGATTCTTGAGCATGGCCAGAAAAACATTGCGAATCTTGGCATCACTGACCCTGTCCATAATGCCCACAAAGGCAAAGCCGTTGCGGGGGCGGGCAAAGGTGTGGCGCGCCTCGCGCTCGTGGTGGGCAAGCACCATTGAGGGAATCCGCATGTGGGCCAGCTCGTACACCGTGCGCCCTGCGGAGCAGATGGCGAGGTCGGCCCCTTCCATCATGCGGCTCATGACATTGGTAGCCCAGGTAAATTCCACCAGCGGGTTATCCAGCCGTGCCAGATGCGCCTCCATGGCGTCCTTGTGGGCATAGCCCGGCCCTGCCACAAGGCGGATACGGATGCCGTAGGCCCGGCAGATGGGTTCGATGATGTCCAGCACCCGGCGCGAGCAGTCGTTGAGATCCGTACCGCCAAAGGTGATGAGCACTGTCCGGAGTTCAGGGCGGAAGGGATTGCGCGCCGCACCCAGAAATTCATCACGCAGGCAAAAATAATCCGGCCCATAGCGCAGGCGCTCGTTGCTGTCCCTGTCTTCGTACAGGGCGTTGACCACCAGCCGCGCCCAGTCCGCGCCGGGGCCTTCATCCTCAAAATTGACGCAGCGCACGCCAGCCGTGGTCAGGCGGGCCATATAGGCCGCCGTCGTGTTCAGAATATCGTTGACCACAAGGTCGGGCCGCAGGCGCAGCACTGTGTCTGCCAGCTCCTCGTTGCCCTGACGCACGATCTTGTAGTCCTTGCGGGCAATGCTTTCCACCGCCAGCTCGCTCTCGCGCGTACAGACAAAGCTGATCTTGTGATTGGTGATCTCGTGCGCCAGCATCAGCGCGCGGAACACATGCCCCATGCCGATGGCGGGCCAGCCCGCCACCACAAAGACCACATGCCGCCGTTGCAAAAGGTGCTCGCAGATCCACCAGTCCTGATAGCCCTGAATTTCAATGGCCCTGTCGTTGAGAAAATACGGCACGATCTTGCCGCGCTCCAGTGTGTGGCCGTTGGCCTTGTCCAGCAGGGCAAGACGCAAAATGATCAGCGCGCGGCTTTCCACCACCAGCATTTTTTCGCTGTCGTGTCCGGCGTCTTCGTCCAGCAGGCTCTCAAGCCCTTCGCCCTGCACATTCCAGATGCGCTGGCGCATGCTTTTGACCGTCACCAGGCTATCGGCCTGTGCCTCGCGAAAGCGCTTCCAGGCGTCTTCCACGTCCACCCAGGTGAGCAGAGGGCAGGAGGCGCGCAAAATCATGCAGTGCTCGTATTCCCGCGCAAGTTCTGTCAGTAGCCCGCGCATTTCGGTGACGATATCAAGGCTGGTGAACCGCAGATCCTTGTTCCAGTGGTGCCGCACGCCCGCGCGTTCGCAGATGAGCGCGATTTCCTGGCTGTCGGTCAGCACAACAATATCATCGCCGGGCAAGACGCCGCGCGCGGTATTGACGGCCCGTTCCACAAGCGTAACCCCGGCCAGTTTTTTAACAAGCTGGTCAGGAATGACGGCATTTTTCTTGATGGCAGGTATGACGATGCAGCGTTCTTTCACGTGTGTTCTCTGCTGTGCGGAAGGAACAGGGCGCAGTGAGCAAACCCCGGACAACATCGTAAATTCGATGCCGTCCGGGGCAATACAGGCCGCGTTAGCGCAGGCTGGCCAGAACCTCGCGGGTGGAAGCCAGCATGTAGTCAAATTCCTCATCCGTCAGCCAGTGCTGGAAGGGGAAGGAAATCATGGCGTCAAAAAAGGTGTCGGCATTGGGGCAGTCGGCCTTGCCCATGCCCAGACGGCGGTAGTAATCGTAGCGGTCCAGCGGAATATACTGCACCACGCACTTCACGCCCTTCTCGTTGAACATGGCGCGGATAAAGCGGTCTCGGGCTTCAGTGCCCGTGGTCATGCGCGCGGCCAGCAGGTGGTAGTTGTGGCGGCGGGAATCCTCGCGGTGGAACTCCAGCTCGGAAAAGTCCGCCAGCGCATCAATGAAGCGCAGGGCGCGGACGCGCTTTTCGTCATTGATGGCATCGATACGCTCAAGCAGCTTGGCCCCCAGCGCGCATTCCGCTTCGCCAAGGCAATAGTTGTTGGGCTGCAGGGGTTCCCCGTCCAGCATGGGCAGATCGACGTTGCCCATGGCGGGCTTCCAGTAGTCGGGGCGATCGAAATCATAGCCGCAATGCCCGTTGTGGCGCAGGGTGGGCACCAGGGCCGCCAGCCTGGGATCGCGCACATAGAGCATGCCGCCCTCGCCAAGAGTGGTGAGGTTCTTGTGCGAATGGAAGGAGAACACGGCCATATCGCCAAAGCTGCCAGCCTTTTTGCCATTCAGCTCGGAGCCGATGGACTGGGCCGCGTCTTCGATAAGGATAAGCCCGCGCTCTTTGCACAGGGCGGCAATGCCGACCATATCCGCCACATAGCCGTACAGATGCACCACCACAACGGCCTTGGTGCGGGGTGTAATGGCTTTTTCAATGCTTTCGGCCGTGACGACCCGGGTCAGAAGGTCAACGTCAGCCCAGGCCATTGTGGCGCCCTTTTTGATGTAGGGGTAGGCAGAGGCCGTAAAGGTATGCGAAGGCATGACCACTTCATCGCCGGGCTTGAAGCGGCACAGCTGGGCCGAAAGTTCCAGAGCCGAAACGCCGTTCATGGTCACAAAGCAGCTGCCCTGGGCAACGCCCTGATAGCTGGCGAACTTGCTTTCAAAATCACGCATGTGCACGCCCTGGGTGAGCGTGTCGGCATTGCGCATGACATCGACAACCACGGCGATTTCTTCTTCCGTGTAGCGGATGGCGCGGCCGCTGAAATTCACTTTAAGGTCCATGAGGACTCCTTGTGGCAAATGCGCCGCCGGAAGGCCCGACGGCGCACAATATGCGGTTATCACTGCAAGCGGAGGCGCTGGTTGCGCCGCGCGCGGCTACATGCGCTTGAAGCGCTCGATAACGTTTTCCTTGGTGAGGATCTTTTTGAAATCCGGCCCAAGGCGATTGGAAAGGGGCTTTTCGTGCACAATGCTGGCGCCGTAAAGAGCATCGTACTGTGCATCGGTAAGGCCCTGGCAGATGCCCTTGGGCAAGTCGATGCCCTGGCGTTCCATCATGGCCATAAAGTCTTTGTACTCATTGGGGTAGATGTCTTCCAGCACCGTGAGGGCATAGCAGTTGGCAATGCCGTGGTGCATGTGCAGCACCATGCTGAGGCCCGCCGAAAGCGGATGCACCACGCCCACGAAACCGGCGGCCATGCCGCCCAGGAATGAGGCGATCATGAGCTTTTCGCGGTTTTCATCGCTCATCATGTCGTTGGAAAGGTAGACCTGCTTGCTGAGGTCAATGGCCTTTTCAGCCAGGGAATCCACCACCACGTTGCGGTAAGAGCCGGTGATGCTCTCAAAGCAGTGCATGTAGGTATCGATACCCGTGTAGAAATACTGGTTGCGCGGCACGCTGGCGGTGAGGTCAGGGTCGAGCAGCACCTGCTCGAACATGGTGTAGTCGCTGTTCATGCCCAGCTTGATGTTCTTTTCCTCATTGCAGATGATGCCAGTGCGCGAGGTTTCGGAACCTGTGCCGGAAAGGGTGGGCACGGCGATTTTGTAGGGAGCGGGGTTCTTGACCAGTTCCCAGCCCTGATAATTTTCGGCCTTGCCGGGGTTGTTCAGCAGGTTGCCCACGCACTTGCAGGTATCAAGAACGCAGCCGCCGCCGAAGGCCAGCAGGGCACAAGGGGCCGCGCCGTTGAGGAAGGCCTTCACCTTGTCGGTGTAGCCGTCTATGCTGTCAGTGGTGGGTTCGTTGGTGGTGTCCACATAGACCACCATGTCCTTGCTTTCCACGGGCAGCTTGGCAATGAGATCCTTGCCTTCAAAAAAATGGTCAATAAAGAACACGGCAGGGCCGTTCACTGCGGCGCGGCGCGCGCCGATCAGATCGCCAAGCTGGGCAAGGCTGCCCGAACCAATCATATAGTAACCGACATTCTTTGCGTTGCGAAACATAGTTGCCCTCTCAATATGGCAGATGATGACCGGGCCATACGCTATAGCAGAACGTCTGGCAAGATGGCCTGCAATGGGCCACTGGCGCGGATTTTCGCCTGTTGTCGCCGAAGGGCGGCACAACCTTTGTATGTTGGCCCTCAGACCCCGCTGTCGTCAAGTGGATCAGGGCCAAAACGGTTGGGCCCGGAGGTTCCTTTAAGTGCGTATACGACCATCAGCCCGATACTTGCAATGCTCACGGCCAGGGCTGCCACAATGAACAGCCATTCGCCATCAGTGGCCAGCCCGATCAGGCCAGGCAGCATCAAGGCCGCAGGCAGTGCCTGCCACCAGCCGGAAAGATCGCGGTCGTGCAGCCTGCGCGTTGACACGCTCACCGTTGGCAGCAGCAGCCACAGGGCCTGCACGGCGCTGATGATGGAAGCCAGCGCTGGCGCCATAGCTCCCACGATGGCCACCGCAATATTGATCAGCAGCGTGAACAGGCAGAACCACCAGAATTCAGAGCGCGAGGCCCGGCCCTTAATGCTGCAATACTTCTTGGTCAGGCAGATTTTTACGGCATCCCTGAATTCCATGCGCTCTCCCTCCAGCGGGCAAGATCAGGCCCGGTGCTGCCGCCACGACTGCACGGTATTGCTCAGCAGCATGGCAATGGTCATGGGGCCAACGCCGCCGGGCACAGGCGTAATGGCATGCGCCTTGGGGCTTACGCTGGCAAAGTCCGCATCGCCGCACAGGCCTTCGGGAGTGCGGTTGATGCCCACGTCAATGACCACCGCGCCCTGGCGCACCATGTCGCCCGTGATGCAGCGCGGCCTGCCCATGGCAAGAAACAGAAAATCGGCTTGACGACACTGCTCCGCAAGGTCGGGCGTACGCGAATGGCAAACGGTCACTGTGGCGTCGCCAAAACGGCCGGAGCGGGCCAGCAGCATGGCCAGCGGTTTGCCCACAATATTGGAGCGCCCCACAACCACGGCCTTCTTGCCGCTGGTGGGAAGGTCGTAGCGGCGCAGCAGCTCCATGACCCCGGCGGGCGTGCAGGAGACGAATCCCGGCAAACCCAGCGAAAGGCGGCCCACGCTCACAGGGTGGAAACCGTCCACGTCCTTTTCCGGATCAATGGCCAGCAGGCATTCCTGCGCGTCCAACCCCTTGGGCAGGGGCAGTTGCAGCAGGATGCCGTCCACAGCGGGATTGGCGTTGCAATCGTTAATGAGTTGCAGCAGATCCTGCTGGCTGGTGGTGGCGGGCAAATGGTGCGGAAAGGAAACAATACCGGCCTCGGCGCAGGCGCGCTCCTTGTTGCGCACATAGACCTGCGAGGCAGGGTCTTCACCCACAAGGATAACCGCAAGGCCCGGAGCACGATGGCCCTCGGCACGGGCGGCGGCCACTTCCGCGCCAAGTTCCGCCCGGATGTCGGCGGCGGTTTTTTTGCCGTCAATCAAGATCATGTCAAACTCCAAAAAATAAGATAGCCGCCGCAAACAGGGCGACCGCCGCGCCCGGCCGGTGCGACGGTCGCTGGTGGTACCCGCGCCCTTCCAATATGGTTGCGCGCGGGTTGGAGGTCCATACGCGATCAGCTGTGAAAAGCCCGCAGACCCTGCCTTAGCGCGGCCTGATCTGCGGGCGGATAAACCTAGTCTTCGTCTTCTGCCTGAAGATAGTATTCAGCCATGATGGGGCCGAAGAAGTCCGCATCGTCGTCCAGTTCTTCTTCAATGCGCAGCAACTGGTTGTACTTGGCCATGCGCTCGGAGCGGCAGAGCGAGCCGGTCTTGATCTGCCCGGCGTTGACGCCCACGGCGAGGTCGGCAATGAAGCTGTCTTCGGTTTCGCCGGAGCGGTGCGAAACAACGGTGCTGTACGAAGCTTCCTTGGCCATTTCGATGGTGTCCAGGGTTTCTGTAACCGTACCGATCTGGTTGAGCTTGATGAGGATGGAGTTGCCCACGCCCTGATCAATGCCCTCGGCCAGGATGGCGGGGTTGGTCACGAACACGTCGTCGCCCACCAGCTGGATATGGTCGCCCAGGGAGGCGGTCAGCATGCCCCAGCCGTCCCAATCGCTTTCGGCCATGCCGTCTTCGATGGAGATGAGGGGGTACTTCTGGGTGAATTCGGCCAGCCAGTCGCTCATTTCGGCATTGTTGAAGGTCTTGCCTTCGCCGCCGAGAACGTACTTACCGTCCTTGTAAAATTCGCTGGCTGCGGCATCGATGGCCAGAGCCACTTCGGAGCCGGGGTTGTAGCCCGCTTCTTCAATGGCCTTGATGATATAGGTAAAAGCCTCGTCGTGGTTCTTCAGGTTGGGAGCAAAGCCGCCTTCGTCGCCAACGCTGGTCACGTGACCGTCCTTCTTGAGGATGGCCTGAAGGGTGTGGAAAATTTCCGCCCCGATGCGCAGGGAGTCGCGGAAGGTCATGGCCCCCACGGGCATGATCATGAATTCCTGAATATCCAGATTGTTAGGAGCATGCGCGCCGCCGTTGATGATGTTCATCATGGGCACGGGCAGCACCTTGGCGTTGATGCCTCCAAGATACTTATAGAGCGGCAGGCCAAGAAATTCGGAAGCCACGCGCGCGCATGCCATGGAGACTCCCAGCATGGCGTTGGCGCCAAGGCGGGATTTGTTGTCGGTGCCGTCAAGGTCGATAAGAGTGTTATCGATCTGCACCTGACGCAGTACGTCCATGCCAACAATGGCTTCGGCGATTTCACCGTTGACGTTGTCAACAGCCTTGGTCACGCCCTTGCCGCCAAAACGGCTCTTGTCGCCATCACGCATTTCCAGGGCTTCACGGCTACCCGTGGAGGCCCCGGAGGGTACCGCCGCGCGGGCGCTGTGACCGGATTCCAGCGTCACTTCCACTTCAACAGTGGGGTTGCCGCGCGAATCGAGAATCTCACGGCCATAAACTGAAGCAATGCCGCTCATTGTCTACTCCTTTTGCCCTGGGGGGCTTGTTTACGAAAATGCTTACCACGGCGCAAAGGCTAATGGTCTGCGGATAAGTTGATCAGAAATTTTGCACGTGAAACGTCTGCTCAAAGCCAGAAGCGCCGCCTGACTGCCAGGCGGGATTCATGACGCTACTCGTCAGTGCCGGGTTCTTCATAGTGCAGCCTGCGCAGACCCTCGAGCAAGAGCATGGGCAGCACCTGATCAAACACGTTGCTGACCCTGGCGATGGAGGAGGCAAAGCCCCCTGTGCCAAGCACCTTGACCGGGCCGGACATCTGCCGCTTGAGGCGCTGCGTCAGGCCTTCGACCATACAGGCAAAGCCAAAAACAAGGCCGTGCTGGATGCTGGTGGTGGTATTGCGGCCAGGTGTTGGCTCGTTGGCGCGCACATCAAGGTTGACCCTTGGCAGCTTGGCGGCCTCGCGCGAAAGCGCGGTCAGGGCCGTGCGCGGGCCGGGAAAAATCAGGCCGCCCATGTAGGCATCGCCGCTCACGCAGTCGATGGTCACTGCCGTGCCAAAATCGACAATAAGCAGAGAAGGCGTTTCCGGATACATGCGGCGCGCCGCATAGGCTCCCACCAGCCTGTCCGCGCCCACTTCCGCAGGGCGTTCATAGCGGTTTTCAAGCGGAACGGGCAGTTCCTTGCCCACGCGTTGCAGGGGGCAGCCCACATAGCGGGCCACAGCCTCGCGCAGCAGGGGATCAAAACCGGGCGCAACAGAAGACGCAACGCAGGCTTTGAGTTGCGCTGGCGCAACGCCCGCATGCTGCAAAAGCGTGAGAAGGGTAAGACCAAAATTGTCCGCCGACTGGGCGGTATCGGTGCGCAGGGTGTACGAGGTCAGCACATGACGCTCGTTGCCCAGCCCAATCTTGATGGAAGTATTGCCTATGTCGAAAAGCAGAATCTCGGGCTGCATATGCGCCTCCGCAAAGGCCTGAAAGGTTACAGAGACGGATTATGCCCAATTTGCCCGCACTAGGCAAGCCGCGCAGAATCGGGGAATTTCGCGGTAATTGCCTGTCAGACATGACCGAATCGAGCACATAATACCGGGCAGTCGGTACACCACAGCAAACCCCGCGCCTGCCGTGCCCATACATGGCACGACAGGCGCGGGGCAACTGTTTTCTCGGCGGCTTAGTGCTCGCCAGAGCTGATCTGTCTATTCCACCGTTACGCTCTTGGCCAGGTTGCGGGGCTGGTCCACATCCTTGCCGAGGTAGTCGGCGGTTTCATAGCTGAAAAGCTGAAGCGCGGGCAGGGCCATAAAGCCTGCCAGAGGAGCGGGCAGGGAGGGGATAACCCAGGTATCTTCCGCGCCAAGGTCAAAACCTTCGTTGGTCAGGGCGATAACCTTGCCCTGCCGGGCCTGCACCTCGACCATGTTGGACTTCACCTTGGGCAGCAGAACATCATCCAGCGCCAGGGCAAAAGTGGGGAACGAGGGGTCGATCAGGGCAATGGGGCCGTGCTTCATTTCGCCAGCCGCATAGCCTTCTGCATGGATGTACGAAAGTTCCTTGAGCTTCAGCGCGCCTTCCAGAGCCAGGGAGTAGCAATGGCCGCGCCCAAGGTAGAAGAAATTGCGGGCCTGGGCATACTTGCGGGAAAGCTCGCGCGCCTTTTCGTGCATGGCGGGCAACGAGGCATCCAGCAGTGCGGGCAGGTTTTCCAGCATATCGATGATCTTGCGGCGCTCGTCCGCAGACATGGTGCCGTTGCGCTTGCTCCAGTACAGGGCCATGAGGGCCAGCATGAGCATCTGGCTGCACATGGCCTTGGTGGAGGCCACGCTGATTTCCGGCCCGGCCTGGGTGTAGAGCACGGCTGAGGCATCACGCGCGATGGACGAACCCACCACGTTGCACAGGCCAAGCACTGTCACGCCTTTTTCCTTGGCAATACGCAGGGCTGCCAGGGTATCGGCGGTTTCGCCGCTCTGGCTGATGACGAGCACCATGTCGTCCTTGTCCAGCAGCAGGGTATCCCGATAGCGGAACTCGGAGGCAATTTCCACCTGCACGGGCACATGCGCCCAATGCTCCAGCAGATGCCGCCCCCATAGGCCGGAATGGTAAGACGTGCCACAGGCCACAATATGCAGACGGCGCGGCACAGGCAGGCTGTCCAGCTCCGCGAGGCGCACATCGCTGTGGTCGCCTTCAATGCGGCCCGTGAGGCCATCAGTGATAACGCGGGGCTGCTCAAAAATTTCCTTGAGCATAAAGTGGCGGTAGCCGCCCTTTTGCGCGGCCTGCATGTCCCACTGGATGGTCTGCGGTTCGGGCTGCACCGGGCTCAGATCTTTAAGACGCATGATGGCGTAGTCAGAAGCGGTGGCGCGCACCAGCTCGCCATCTTCCAGAAACACCACCTGGCGCGTGTAGGGCAGGAAGGCCGGAATGTCGGACGCCACAAAATTTTCGCCAGTGCCCTGACCAAAAATAAGCGGGGCAGACATGCGCGCGGCGTAGATGACGCCTGGCTCGTTTTTATCCATAAGGCAGACCGCATACGCACCGTGCGCTTCGCGCAGGGCTGCTGCAAAGGCGTGCAGCAGGTCAGGCTCTGTCTTGCGGCGTTCGGCTATGAGGTTCACCAGCACTTCGGTGTCTGTCTCGGAGCTGAACGTATAGCCCTTGGCCGTCAGGTCAGCCTTGATTTCCTGATAATTTTCAATGATGCCATTGTGCACAATGGCGAGAGTGCCATCGTTGGAACGATGGGGATGGGCGTTGCGCTCGGCGGGCACGCCGTGCGTGGCCCAGCGTGTGTGGCCCATGGCGCTGGTGGGTGTGGTCACGCCTTCTTCGTGGGCGAGCTTTTCTTCCAGCGCGGCCAGCTTGCCGGTGGCGCGTACCACATGCAGATCGCCCTGACGGGCAAAAGCCACGCCCGCAGAGTCGTACCCACGGTATTCCAGACGGCGCAAGCCCTCAACCACAACGGGTACCGCAGGCCTGTGGCCCGCATAACCGATAATGCCGCACATAGAGTGCCTCCTTTTATCGCCGGGCAAGGCCCGCTCACAGACCACTCGGTCGACCTGTGAGAAATAGGTAGGTATGTCGTTTTGTAAATATCCCTGCCGCCAGAACGGAGAGGGTTGGGGGGAAATATGCAAGGCCGGAACCGCAATACGCGGTTCCGGTCGGGAGTTCAATGTGTCTGTCGCCTGCGCGCCGGGGGCAGTGGGCCATCGGCAGGGCAGAGCTACATGTTCTTTCTGTCCACAATGTCCATGTTGTGCACTTCAACCTTGGCGGTCGAAAGCAGACGCTGCATGAAGGTTTCATACATGCCCTGAAGGCGCTCGCGCTCCACGGCATTGACCATGATGCCCTTGATCATGTCCCATTCTGCGGGATCAGGAGGCTGCACCGCGCCAACGTGCACAAGCACGGCACCCTGACCGTCCTTGGGGCTGTTGACGGCAAAGGCCGCAGGCAGCCACTGGCCGACCTTGGCATGGAACAGGGCTGCGGCAAGTTCGGGGTCCGCCCCAAAATCTGCCAGGCTTCCGCTGCGGTCCATGGGGTTGGCGGTCTTGATGCCCATGCCCGTCTTAACGGTGGGGTTGATGGGGCCGTCCGCAAGGTTCTTGCGGCGCTCCGCCGCCGCGCGCATGGCTTCGGCAAGGGCCTTTTCGCCCTGCAAGCGGGCGAAGATTTTATCCTTCACAGTTTCAAGCGGCGCGGTGGATGCGGACTCAGCCTTAAGCACTCGGGCAACCACATAGGCATCGCCAGCTTCAAGCGCTCTGTCCACAGGCGAATTGGCCGGGGTCTTTTCAAGGCTTGCGGCGGCTTCGGCGCTGATGCCCATCTTCTGTTGCAGCTCCTGCGCAGAAGCCATGCCCGTTTGCTGGGCTTCAAGGCCCAGAGCCTGCGCGCTTTTTTCAAGCGGCTTGCCGAGGATGTTGTCTTCAATAAGGTTATCAAGAACGTCGCGCAGTTTGTCCGCGCCCTGTTCTTTGGCAATGGCCTTGCGCACATCGGCGGCAACGCTTGCAAAGGGCTGCGTGTCGCCGCCCTTCTTTTCCTCCACCTTGATGATGTGCAGACCAAACTGGCTGCGCACAGGCGCGGAAACCTTGCCGGGCTCAAGGGCAAAGGCCGTGTCTTCAAAAGGCTTGACAGTGGTGCCGCGCTTGATCCAGCCAAGCTCACCGCCGGGGCCGGCAGCATTGGGGCCATTGTGGGCATTTGCCACATCGGCAAAACTTTTGCCGCTCTTAAGTTCCTTCTCAATGCTGGCTGCAGTTTCCTGCGCTTTCTTCACGTCCGCTTCAGCGGCGTCTTCGGCCAGCGGCACAAGAATGTGCGCGGCTTTGACTTCTTCCTGCTGGTTGAAGCGGGAGAGATTGGCATCGTACCACTTGCGGGCGTCAGCCTCACTGATGGCTTCGGGCTTGACCAGATTTTCCGGCGAAATGCGGATATAGGCCACGTCCACCTTGGGAGGAATGGCAAATTCAGCCTTATGGCTGTCGTAATAGGCGGCTACTTCCGCATCCGAAGGCTTGGCATTTGCCATGAACTCGGCAGCAGGAATAAAGATGTAGTCGGGCACCCGCTGTTCACGCAGGAAGTTGTAGCGGTTCTGGGCTTCGGCGGGGTCATGCCACGCTGCGGCAGTGACCAGGGCAAAGAGCTTCTGCCGCAGCAGGTCTTCGCTCATGTCGTGCTCGTACTGCGCGGGCGAAATGCGCTGCATTTCCAAAACCCGCTTGTAGGCCTGAGGGTCAAACTGCCCTTTGGCGTTCTGGAAAGCCGGAATCTGCCCCACGGCAATGCGCAGCTCGAGCGGGGTCACGGTAATACCCGCGTTGGCCGCTTCCTGACGCACGAGAGACTGGCTGACCAGATCACGCAGCACCTGACGGCCAAGGCCCTGACGAACCTGCTCGCGCGTTGCGCCGGGGTTGTTGCGCATCACGGATTCTTCCGCATTGCGATAGGCGAGTTCAAAATCACGCACGGTAATGGGTTCGCCGTTTACCATGGCGACCACATTGCCCGCGCCCCGGTCTTTCATACTGCCCACGCCCCAAAAAACAAAGACAAGAATAATGAGGCCAAAAGCCAGTTTGACGCCAAGAGACTGCGAATTGGAACGGATATACTCAAGCATGCTTACTCCGAGATGCGGTATTTCCCAAAAGATAGGGAGGCATCATAAGCGCAAACTGTGGGAAACTCAACAACAGGAAGAGTACGAAAGAAAATAGCCACCTACCGACTTGCGGCTGAAAAATCGGGGATCAAAAAAACCTTACCTGTCCATACCCAACTTGCGCATTCTGTGTTGCAGGGTAGAGCGCGGCACGCCCAGCAGTGCCGCTGCTCCTCGCGGCCCGGAAACTCGCCCGCCGGACTGGCGCAAAGCTCGCTCTATGTGGCCCCGCTCATTTTCCTCAAGTGTTGGAAGACGCGCCGAGGCTACCGCCTGCTCCTTGCCTGTACCGCCTGATGCCAGATCGGCAACACTCCCGGAGATACCGCCCGCCGCAGTAACAGCTGATTCACAGGGCTGTTTTTCAGCAGATTCAGGTTCCCACTGGTGCAGGGCCTCCAAAACAAAATCCTCCGTGACCGCCGAATCCAGCGAATGAAGCAGCATGCGGCTCACCACATTGCGCAGTTCACGGATATTGCCGGGCCATGAATGCCCGTGCAGGGCCTGCACAACGGAACGGCTCAGCCGGGGAGGACGTATCTCGTACTCCTTGGAGAACTGATGAATAAAGTGTTCCACAAACAGGGGAATATCGCTTTTTCGCTCCCGTAGCGAGGGCATACGCACAACCACTGAACCGAGCCTGTAATACAGATCCCGCCGCAGTCGCCCCTCGGCCATTGCTGCTGCCAGATCGATATTGGTGGCTGAAATTACGCGGATGTCCACGCCAGTGGACTCAGCCTCGCCCACTCGTTCAAACGAATTTTCTTCCATGACCAGCAGCAGCTTGCTCTGCATTTCCGGCGCGAGTTCACCTATTTCATCCAGAAACAGGGTTCCGTGCTGGGCCAGTTCAATGCGGCCAATGCGCTTGGCTGTGGCCCCGGTAAAAGCACCCTTGGCATAGCCGAACATTTCGCTTTCAAAAAGGGTAGGCGCGATGGAAGGGCAGTTAACCTTGACGAAGTTTTCTTCCCGGCGCGGACTGTGACGGTGCAGCCAACGCGCCAGCATGCTTTTACCCGTACCGGTTTCCCCGGTGATAAGCACGGGAATGTTCAGCTTGGCAACTTTGCGCACCACAGCCATTGTGCGCACCATGGGCGGCGTCTCGAGCAGTTTTGTTTCCAGCAGAATACTGCTTGAGTCATCCTGTATTTTGCCGGAATGCTCCGTCACGGGTCTGACCTTTGCCATTCGTTCCTCAGCCAGAACTGCGAACAGAAAAGCCGTGAGCACGGGCGTAAGTTCAATGAGGAAGTTCAGAATCTCAACAATATTATCCGGCTGCTTTACAAAAGAAACATGCAGTGTGCCAATGACCTCACGGTTGATGATCAGGGGCAGAGCAATGGTTGCGTTAAGTCCCACTGACGAGAGAGGCATGGGACCATCACCCAGATTATGTACAGAAAGATCATTGATAACCACAGGCTTGCGCGAGGAAATGGCAAGGCCGGCCACCGTGTTGCGCGCTATGCGCGTATTTGAAAGTGATTCTACCACGGTTCCATCTGCAGCGGTGAACAGGTTCAGAAATTCCCGTTCAGCGTCATAGAGATTAATACAAAACCTGTCATAGTGAAAAAGTTCACGAATCTGTTTTGATAAAATCTGAAAAAAAGCGTTTCGGTCGATTTTTCCCGCTACAATGCGCGCCAGATGATGCACAACCTGTCCGACAGTGAGAGAGGGACTGCTCAGCCCCTTTGGCGTAATCTTATATTCCATTTTTTCCGCCTGTATTTGGGCAATTTATACCCAAATATAATCAATTTTACCAATAAATCAATACATTCACTGGTTATTCAATCAAGTTTGTGAAAATAAGTCCATTATTTTCGCAGCATAGCAACAACCACATTTTTTGGCACACCAATTGCTCTATACTTTGCAGCAAGGCTTAAAGGCAAAAAATATTATTGGTATTTATGTGTACATATACAATGCTGCACAAATAAAAACTAATAATTTTTGCAAAATGTACTCTTGTTTTGCTCATACTGCCATTAAGTTTTTGCCTAAAAAAACTTTTTTATAGCAATGTTATTAAAGGAGAGCGGTATGGTAACCCATTTTGTGGTTCACGAACCCGGCGATAGCGTCGGTGTTATCGTTGTCGAAGGGGTGAAGAAAGGCGACAAGCTCAATGGCTGGGTCATGGACGGCAATCAGAGCATCGACTTTGAAACGCTTAACGACATTCCGATCGGCCACAAGATTGCCCTGAAGGATATGGCTGTGGGCGACACCGTCATCAAGTACGGCACCGACATCGGCAAGGTTGTGCAGCCCATCAAGCGTGGCGAACACCTGCATGTCCACAACGTCAAAACCAAGAGGTGGTAATCTGATGCAACAGACATTTATGGCCTATCGCCGTGAAAATGGCCGCGTGGGCATCCGTAACCACGTTATCATTCTGCCCCTGGACGACCTTTCCAACGCCGCTTGCGAAGCTGTGGCCAACAACGTCAAGGGCACGCTGGCTCTTCCGCACGCTTATGGCCGCCTCCAGTTCGGCGAAGACCTTGACCTGCATTTCCGTACGCTGATCGGCGTGGGCTCCAACCCCAACGTCGCTGCCGTTATCGTTATCGGTATCGAACCCCAGTGGACCAAGCGCGTAGTGGACGGCATCGCCAAGACCGGCAAGCCCGTTGAAGGCTTTGCCATTGAACAGCACGGCGACCTTGAGACCATTTGCAGCGCTTCACGCAAGGCCAAGGAATTCATGCACTTCGCCACCGAACTGCAACGCACCGAATGCAAGGTAAACGAGTTGTGGGTTTCCACCAAGTGCGGTGAATCCGACACCACCTCCGGCATTGCCGCCAACCCCACTGTGGGCAACGCTTTTGACAAACTGTGGGAAAAGGGCGCCACAACCCTCTTTGGTGAAACCACTGAGATCACCGGCGGCGAACACCTGGTTATGGAACGTTGTGCCAATGATGAAGTACGCGCCAAGTTCAAGGGCTTTTTTGACCGCTACGCCAAGGTTGTGGACGACCACAAAACAGACGACCTGAGCGATTCCCAGCCCACCAAGGGCAACATTGAAGGTGGCCTGACCACCATTGAAGAAAAAGCCCTGGGCAATGTGCAGAAAATTGGCCGCAAAGCCCCTGTTATCGGCTGCCTCGACAAGGCTGAAATGCCCACCGGCCCCGGCCTGTGGTTTATGGATTCCTCTTCCGCCGCTGCAGAAATGGTTACGCTCTGCGCGGCCTCCGGTTTTGTGGTGCACTTTTTCCCCACGGGCCAGGGCAACATCATCGGCAATCCCATTCTGCCGGTGATCAAGCTTTCAGCCAACCCCCGTACCGTGCGCACCATGAGCGAGCACATCGACGTTGATGTTTCCGGTATTCTGCGCCGCGAAATCAACCTTGATGCCGCTGGCGACAAGCTGCTTGAAATGATGTTCCGCACCTGCAATGGACGCAATACATCAGCTGAAGTTCTGGGACACAGAGAATTCATTATGACCCGTTTGTACGAAAGCGCCTAAGATGCGTTATGTATCCTGGGAAAGTTGCTTTCCCAGGATACTTTCCCCCCCAAAAAAGGAATGATATTGCTTTCGAAAAGGAGGCCTAGATGAAGTTCAAAGCCATTTTACCTTGCCTTTTCCTTGCCCTCTCCCTCATTTCAATGGCTGCCCATCCGGCTGCCGCCGCGTACCCAGACAAACCCCTCAGCATGATCATTGCTTTTACCGCAGGTGGCTCCAGTGATGTTCAGGCACGCATCATGCAAAAGTACTGGGATAAATATGTCAAAGAACCTTGGGTGTTTGTGTATAAACCCGGCGCTGGCGGCATTATCGGCTTTACGGAAATAGCCAAGGCAAACCCTGATGGCTACACCATCGGCGGCCTTAATGTCCCGCATCTTGTGCTCCAATCCCTCGCACAACGTGCTTCCTTCAATGCAGACAGCTTTGAATACATTGCCCAGGTGGTCAACGACCCCCAGTGCATTGCCGTACTTAAGTCAAGTAAGTTCAAGTCTTTTAAGGATATTATTGATGCAGCAAAGGCTGCTCCCAATGCCGTCAGGGTTGGGCTTGTCGGCCCGCTGAGCGGGCATCATCTAATGTTTCTGGAGTTCAACAAACTCTTCCCTGATGTGAAACTGAGCCGTGTTTTTTATAAAGGAGCTGCTGATCAGAACGCGGCCCTGCTTGGCGGCGAAGTTGACCTGATTTTTGGCAATATCAACGATGTCATGCGCTCCATTGACGAATTTACTGTACTCAATGTTGCGGCAGAAAAGCGCAATGACTTTTTACCCGATGTGCCGACCCTGCGTGAACAAAACATAGACCTTGTTTCTGACATACGCCGCATTTTTGCCGCCCCCAAGGGCACCCCTGCGGACAAGTTGTCGTTTTTGCGGGAAACCTTCAAAAAAATCTGTAACGATCCCGGTTATCTGGCAGATATGAAAAAAGCCGGCCAGCCTGCGGAGTATCTGGATGGAGCTGCCACAGCAGCCTACATCCGTTCTACTGAGCAAAAAGACAAAGCTCTGCTCTCAGAAGCCGGCCTACTCAAATAGACTTTTTGGACAGGATGGACAGCAGACTGTCCATCCTGTCCCCAGGAGCCACATATGACCGAGTTTATCGTTCCATCGCTTCTGAACCTCATTGATCCCCTGAATATCTTTCTTATGGTTGTCGGTCTCACAGGCGGCATAGTCATTGGCGCCCTGCCGGGTCTTTCGGCTACCATGGGTGTTGCTCTGATGGTTCCGGCGACTTTTGCCATGAATCCTACCTCAGGCCTCGTCATGCTCGGCGCTATTTACGTGGGCGCTATTTACGGCGGTTCCAACTCGGCAGTGCTTATCTGCACTCCTGGCACCCCTTCTTCTGTTGCCACAACCTTTGACGGCTGGCCGCTTACGCAGCACGGCGAAGCAGACAAAGCCCTGTATACCTCGCTGCTTTCCTCTGCCTTTGGCGGCATTGTAGGCGTATTCTTTCTTTTGTTCCTTGCTGGCGCTTTGGCGCGATTCGCCCTGCAATTCGGCGGGCCGGAAAATTTCTGGCTGTGTCTTTTTGGCTTGAGCACCATCGCCGTCATGAGCCCCGGGAATATGGGCAAGGGTATTGTTTCTGGCGCCATAGGTCTGCTCATCTCCACCATTGGCATTGATCCCAATGCTGGCGTCCCCAGGTTCACATTTGGTTCTTACGGCCTTGTTCAGGGTGTTTCCGTCATTCCGTGCATGATTGGTCTGTTTTCGTTCTCGCAAGTGCTTTACCTGATCGGTACGGATAAAACATTTGTGGCTGACTACAACCCCCGTAAGGGTACGTTCGGAAAAACGGCCTCATACCTCGCCCGCCGATGCAAAAAAATTCTGCTGCGCTCGTCGCTTATTGGCACGTGGGTGGGCATGCTGCCCGGTGCAGGCGGAGAAATTGCATCCATCATCGCTTATAATGAGAGCAAACGTTGGGCCAAAGATCCTTCCATTTACGGCAAGGGATGCATAGAGGGTGTTGCCGCATCTGAAAGTTCCAACAACGCGGTCATCGGCGGTTCTCTTATCCCCATGTTGACCTTGGGGATTCCCGGCAGCGCAGTTGCGGCCGTGATCCTCGGGGCGCTTATGGCGCATGGCATCCAGCCTGGATTCAAGATTTTTTCTGCCACAGGCGAACTGGCCTACACGTTCATCTTTTCGCAGTTTGCCGTAAATCTGCTCATGATTCCCATTGGCTTTGTTCTGTGCCGCTGCATGGCAAAACTGCTGACGCTGAGGCTGACCTTTGTGGCTATTGGCATTGTGGTTCTGTCATATATTGGCGCGTATGCCATTTCCAACAGCATAATCGACATATGGGTTGTCATGGTATTCGGTTTTGTGGGCTTTTTTGGCGGCAAGCTTGGCATGGACACCGGGGCAATGGCCCTGGGCGTTATTCTTGGACCCATGATTGAAGAAAACCTTGGCAAGTGTCTTGATCTTGCCCACTCCGTGCCGGGCGGCCTCCCTGCCATCATGCTCAACAGCACCATCAGCAAGGTACTTGTGCTTGCTTTGGCGCTTTCTTTGGCCACCCCGTATCTGCTGCACCTGAAAAAACTGCGGATGCAGGAAAATGAAGCAAAATGTCGCTGTCAGGATGAACGCCCGGAGAACGCCAATGTGTAAAAGCCATCAAGATATACTATGCGGACTGTGTTTTCTGGCAATCAGCGCCGCTTTTGGCCTGCAGATGCAAGAGCTGGAAGACGTTACGCGCGTCTTTCCTGCGGCGCTTCTTACGGTGATCGCGCTTGGCGGGGTGTGGTTTGTCGGTAAGGGGATCTACCTCAAACGGCGTGACAATACTTTTTGTGAAACCGAATCCGTCGCCTGGAAAAAGGTGGCAATAATTGCGGCAGTAGCATTGATTTACGCAGTTTTGTTATCAATTCTGGGATTCTTTGTCAGCACGGCTGCCTTTATTTTTTGCACATCCATGATTCTGGGCGACAAAAACAAAGGAATTTTGCATCTGGCAAAGGTCAGCACGCTGTATTCCCTGATCTTTTGCATCCTGATCTGGCTCAGTTTTGTGAAGCTGCTCAATGTACCCACGCCAACAGGTCTGTTTTTTTAGAAACATGCCTGGATATAAAATTGGCAAGTTTGTTGTGATTCACTGCATTACATGGAGATGTCCAGGATGAAAATTACTGATGTGCAGGCCATACCTTTGCGTATTCCGCAAAAAATAAAGGCTTCAAAATCTGAAAAGTGTTTCAATACTGAAAGTGACGGCCATGTACTGGTAAAAATCCACACGGATGAAGGTATCATCGGTATTGGCGAAGCTTGGCGGCTCACGCCATGCGCCGTCGCAAAATTCATTGTTGAAGCTCTCAAACCCCGGTTGATGGGGGCTGACCCCACATGCATCGATGCCTTGTGGCAAAAAATGTACATTGCCACCTTCAGATACGGGCGCAAGGGGATGGTACTGAACGCCATCAGCGGCGTGGAAATAGCCCTGTGGGACATTCTGGGAAAAATGAGCGGCCTCCCGGTCTACAAACTGCTCGGGGGCGCGCACCACAGTTCCATTCGTGGATATGCCAGCCTGCCCCCGTTCCCGATGCCGGAAGAAGCAGCGGAAGATGCTGCCACCCGGGCCGAAGACGGCTATCATATGGTCAAATTGCACCAGCGGGATGTGGCATCTGTGGCAGCAACGCGAAAAGCCATTGGTGACAACGTTGAACTTGCGCTGGATGTCAACGGCTGCTGGAGCAGGCGGGAAGCAGTGACCATGGCGCAGCGCATGGAAGAATACTCCCTCCGCTGGCTTGAAGAGCCCATCAACCCCATGGATGATTATGATGGCCTGAGCTTCATTCGCGAACACAGCAACATCAGCATTGCCGCAGGCGAAAATGAATACACCCACTATGGATTCAAAACCCTGATTGAGAAAAACGCCGTTGATATTTTACAACCTGACGTTATCAAGGCTGGAGGTTTGTCCTGCTGCCGCAAAATTCTGGGCATGGCAGAAGCCTGGAATATTCCCCTGATAACGCACTCGTTCTATTACGGCGCAGGTGTGGCTGCTACGGCCCATTTTGTCATGGCTAACCCCTTTGGCAACGAAATGGAGATCTGCACCACCCCTATTGAAGAAAACTTCATCTGTCCGGATTTTCGGCCTGTCCATGGCAAAATAACTGTTTCTGACGCGCCGGGGCTGGGCATAGACGTGAATGAGGATGTTGTTAAGCATTACCGTATAGACATTTGATCGCTCCAGAGTGTGCAGGAACATCAACCCCGCTTGGCAAAGGTGGGCAAGCATGCCGCGCAGGAAATAAAACATGCGTTACGCCATCAACTGTCCGATTGACCGCCTTTCGTCTGAAATTGTGCGCCAGTATGCTGATCTGGCCGTTGCGGACATCTGCGACGCCCTGGGCCGCAACGCCGCCCTGCCGTCAGCGCTCAAGCCTTTCAACAACAGCCGCATTGTGGGTAGCGCCTATACCGTCAATCTGCCCGCAAGCGAAAATCTGCTGCTCTACTATGCTGTCGATAATGCCCGACCCGGCGACGTGCTGGTTGTATCCTGCGCGGGCTATACGGAAAGAGCCGTGGCAGGGGAAATTGTGGCGGCACTTGGCAAGGCTCGAGGTCTGGCAGGCTTTGTCATTGATGGAGCCGTGCGCGATGCCGAAGCCCTGCGGCAGACGGATTTTCCCGTTTATGCGCGCGCAGTATCGCCCAACGGTCCATACAAGGACGCCTGCGGCGAGATCAACGTACCTGTCAGCATGGGCAACGTGGTTATTCAGCCCGGTGATCTGATCGTGGCGGATGCGGACGGCATTGTGTCCATCCGACGGCAGGAGGCAGTTTCTGTAGCGGAACAGGCCCGCAAAATTACAGAATCTGGCCTAAAAAAACTGCAATCCATTGAAAAACACGGTTCAATGGACATGACATGGCTTTATGACAAACTCGCCAAAAGCTGCTGCGACATCCACAGCTAGTACCTTTCACGGTGGGTAGTTGCGGGGGAGGGGTAGTCTTGCAAAAGGCCCTCCGCATGCCCACCTTGGATTTGAGGCGCCAACCAGCGCACGGAACGCAAAACGCCCGCATCAGCGGGCGTTTTTATATCTACCTGAAAAAGTTATCCGGACAAAATCAGTCAATGGGGTGCCCGGCAGCTCTGTATTCGTTCAGCTTGTTGCGCAGCGTGCGCACTGAAATACCCAACAGATCGGCTGCCTGCGTACGGTTGCCGGAAGTAACCTCCAGCCCCTTGAGAATCATGATACGCTCCATCTCATGCAGAGGAATCACAGCGCCCTGCATGCGGTTGTCTCCAGCCAATACGCCCGTTGCCGGAGCAGACTCGCTGGAGCGGGGCGCATCAACATCCTGAACAGCCGCAGAAGCCGCCAGCGCGTTGGCATGGGCTTCTTCCACCAGAGCAGTCGACTGGGGAGCCTCTTCTTCAAACAGCGGCCAGTCTTCATTTTCAAGCAGAAAATGGCAGGGCTCAACAGGCCTGCCGTTAGCAAGCAGAACTGCGCGTTCCATCAGGTTTTGCAGCTCGCGCACATTGCCGGGAAAGTCATACTGCTGCAACCAGGCAATAGCGCTTTCAGAAAGGGGGGCGGCAGGCAACTGGTATTCACGCGTATACATGCCTATGAAAAATCTGGCCAGTTCCAGCACGTCATCCCCGCGCTCGCGCAACGAAGGCAGACGCAGGGGAATAACATTCAGCCGAAAATACAAGTCCTGACGGAACTTGCCCTCTTTTACCCAGCCCTCAAGATCGCGGTTGGTGGTGGCAAGCACGCGCACATCAACCTTGATGGTTTCGGTGCCGCCCACGCGGTCGATCTCGCCCTCCTGAAGCACACGGAGGAGCTTCGCCTGCAAGGCCATATCCATTTCAGAAATTTCATCAAGCAGGAGAGTGCCGCCATCGGCAAGCTCAAACTTGCCGGGCTTGCGAGCAATGGCCCCTGTAAATGCGCCTTTCTCGTGGCCAAAAAGCTCGCTCTCAAGCAGATGTTCCGGCAGGGCGGCGCAGTTTACGGCCACAAAGGGCTGCTCCGCGCGCTTGCTCATGGCGTGCAGATAGCGGGCAAACATTTCCTTACCAGTACCTGATTCACCGGTAATCAGCACTGTAGCGCGCGATCCGGCCACCTGGCGGGCCAGTTGCAGCACACGGGCAATGGCCGGGTGATCGCCCACAATACGAGGGCCTGTGCCATCGTGACGGGCCTTGTGCCCACCAAGAGTAGACACTGCCGGAACCGGGGCAGTCTTGCGCTTCTGGCCTGCCACAGCGGCCACGCGCTCCACGTCCAGCGGTTCAAGCCAGTAGTCGCGAGCGCCCAGCCCCATGAGCCTCTCGGCCTCTTCAGGGCTGCCTTTATCCGTAATAACGATAACAGGGGGAAAATTGGGGTCTTCCGCGCCAACGGCAAGCAGATCTTCCACACGAAAGCCCGGCAATGAGGGGCGTGAGAAAATCACGTCCGGTCCGGATTTTTTTATAAAAACAGAAGCGCCTTTGAGATTTTCTGCAATGCCAAGCTCATAGCCCGCATTTCGCAACGCAGGAAAGACGGCAGTGACTGCCTGAGCGGGGGTAAGAAAAAGGAGACGGCGCGATGACATGAGAATTTGTGTATCGTTTCGCGCTTCACAATGCAACCGCCAAGGCCCAAAACAGGCCATGTTCGGCTACTTACAGCAAAAAACGGGGCAAAACAGTGTAGCTTTCAGCCAGATTTGGCTGTCACCTGGAAAAAACTCCACCGCGCGATGTTGTCGCTGCGAGAATCGACTCTAAAATTTTTATCAAATAATATACTAAAATAATTAATATTTCATTAAAAACTGGGACAAATAACAATCAGGCCCAACCACTGGCAATAACACCAATCCCCACCATGTTGGAGGCGGCCAGCCGCCACTGACTCTGCATGAAGGATTTGGCGCTTTCTTCCGCAAGCAGGGCTTCAGCAGCAGCCGTGGAATCGTTGATAATGGAGGGGTAGTACGTAATGGAGTCCGGATTGCCGGGCGAACCCGGCAACACGGTAACAGAAAGCCCGGATGCTGGGTCATAGTATGTCATAAAGCCCCCTGGGCGGAAAATCCGCCGCAATGCCGCGCATCCATTTAACAAAATATGGTGGGCGTGTCGGAAAAAACTTTACGAGCTGAAAATAATCTAGTTTCTATGCTTCTTTTTGCGTTTTTCGGCCTTGTGTTCTGGCTCGGATGTTTTTTCAGGCTGCGGCAGATCCACATTGTCGAGTACAATGCTATCCACAGTATACTCGGGAAAATTTTTTTCTCCCTTAAGCGCTGCCAGTTCCACAGCCATGACTTTTTCAAAGGCGCTCATGGCGCTCTTGCTGACCGGCTCGCCTCTGGGGTTAATGGCCTTGGCGGGGTTTACGAATTTGCCGTTCTGGCGCAGCCTGAAATCAAGATGCGGCCCCGTGGCAAGGCCCGTCATGCCCACAAAACCAATAACCTGCCCCTGACGCACCTTCTGCCCGTTTTGCAGGCCCCTAGCATAGCCGGATAGATGCGCGTACAAAGATTCCAACCCGCCGCCATGACGCACAATAATCTGGTTGCCGTAGCCGCCAGCCCAGCCGCGCTGCGTAACCACACCTTCACCCACAGCCTTGACAGGCGTACCGGTAGGAGCGGCATAGTCCACACCTTCATGTGGTCTGCTATACCCCAATATGGGATGGAGTCGGTTTTTTGTAAAGCGCGAGGTCACGCGCGTGAATGCCAGGGGAGCCTGCAGCAGTGATTTGCGGACGTTTTCACCCTTGCTGTTATAATAGCTGGCGGCCTTGTTTCCTTCGCGGAACAAATAGGCCTCAAAGGTTTTACCCTTGTTGGTGAAATGCGCGGCCAGAATACGCCCGTAACCTTTGTATTCGCCATCACGATAGCGCTTTTCAACCAGTACCGAGAAAGAGTCGCCTTCTTGCAGATCACGGATAAAGTTGATTTCCGAACCAAAAAGCTCTGCCAGCTTAAGGGCCATTTGCGGGCTTTCCCCGGCATCGGCCACAGCCTGAAAAAGATTGTCGTCAATGGTGGCGCTCATCGTGGTGAGCAGGGTGACATATTCAATGGCCTCCACCCGGGCCACGGGCTGTTCCACGCCCTCCACCACCAGACGGCGGCGGCTGTCTATCTCGTATTCAAAGCGCTTTACCTTGCCTGTGGCGGCATCGGTTACAACCACGTAAGGTTGTCCATCGCGAAAAGCCCGCATGGAAAACACTCGGCGCGCGGCGCTTATATAATCCTGCACGGCCTGGCTGTCTGCCCCCGCAAGAATCTTGGTGACAGTATCACCTTTCTCAACCGTGCCCTTGACCACTTCCTCGCCAGGGGCGGCAGATTCTTCATCTGGATTTGCAGCTTCCGGGGCAGCGGATTGCGTCAGGTCTGCTCCGGTATTTCCGTCACTCTCAGCGATATTGGTCTGAGAGGCGGCTTCTGTCCCCTGGGTTTTGGAAATGTTGGCAGGGTCCTCCCCACCGTTAGCTGGTGCTGCCTGATCCGCAGAAGCCTGCCCACCCGCAACGGGGATGCCAGCTTGCAACTGATCAAACGGGAGCCACCCCTTTTCCCAGGCAAACAAACCTGCAAAAAGCAGAAACAGGGCCGCGACCAGTATCCAGCGAATCTTCATGTGCAAAAACATTGCAAACGTATACCTGCCGTGGTGTTCCTTGTCCAGCCGCGTCCAGCAGTCTCAGCAGGCATTGAGGTTTTGCACAGATTTAAACAGATAATGCAGTATATTATAAAAACTGTATCCATGCCGTCTACCAGTATCATGGATCCCCTTTGTTTTTCCACGCAGAACAGGGAGCGGGGAGGCCGTTGAATATGGCAGCACTTGTTTCATATTAAGCTTTATGGTATGCATGCTCTTTGTTCCTTCATGGCGAGAACCGCGCCAAATCCGGCAAACAAGGCCTGTGGGCCCTGCCTGAAATGCTGGCATGTCTTGGCGCAATACCCCGGAAGGAACAGTTATCCACAGGCCTATGGACAGGCCACATACGCTATGCTGAAAAACGAGTTGCGGGACATACTGGCACAACAAAAGGCCAACGACAGGGGAGACTGGCTGGAATCCCTTACCCTGTGCCATGAAGGCGATACACTAACCGTTGGCTTTCCCCACTTTTATTTTGCCGCGTGGTTCAAGCAGCAAAAGCGCGATCTTTTTGAACAGGCGCTTTTGTCCCGCTTTGCCGACAAAAAGCTTCCGCAAATAGTATATGAACAGCCCACCCTGGGGCACGCGCAGACATGGTCGCTTCCACATGTTGAGCAAAAAACTGCCGATCAGAACAAACAAAATTTTATGGTGCGCACGGATCCCCCCGCAGCGCCCAGAATTGAAAATGATGCTTTCACAGCATTTATTGCCAATGCAAAAAATGCCTTCCCCCTGGCTGTCGCCAAGGAGATAGCAGAAAGGCGCGCTGATGTGGCCTACAATCCCTTTCTGCTCTGTGGGCACAGCGGTACAGGCAAAAGCCATATTTTGCGATCCATGGCAGCCACCCTGGCAGAAGGGCCTACAGGCAGCCGCGTAATTATTTCTGCGGCTGCGCGCTTTTGCGCAGACAATCCGGCATGGGTGCGCAGGCCGGAAATTTTCTGGCAACAGTGCGATGTTCTGCTGCTTGACGATATTCAGGATATCGTCGGCCAGTCGGCCTGGCAACGCAAACTGGTATCCTGCATGGATGCTTGCCCGCGCAGCGCCGGGCAGGACGGCAAGCCTGGACAGATGGTCTTTGCCTGCACGGGTCAGCCACAGGCTCTCAAGGCTCTGGACGAACGTTTACGCTCACGCCTTGAAAGCGGGCTTGTGGTAGAACTCATGGAGCCTGACCTTGATGTGCGTATGCGCTACCTACAGGCCATGAGCAAAGAGCGGCACATGAATCTCACGCGGGAACAACTGCTGTTCATTGCCCAGCGCTGTTCGCAGTTTCGTCTGTTGCAGGGACTGCTGCTCAAGGTGGCGGCCTTTTGTTCCGTTACTGGTTGCGAATTGTCGCAGGCAGACCTTGAAAATATTGTACGCACGGGAGTGGCCGACAAGACGCCTGGCTGTCTGGAAATTCTTGGGGTTGTGGCCCGGGCCATGAATCTGCGGCCTGAAGATGTACTTGGCGGCAAACGCCGACCAGACCTCGTGCTGGCGCGGCAGGTTTCCATGTATATATGCAGGCGCAAGCTTGGTCTATCCTACCCGGAACTTGGGCGGGCATTTGGCGGCAAAGACCATAGCACAGTTATATATGCCATTAAAAAGATTAAGAAAATTCTAGTTAGTGACAAAGCGCTCCAACAACTAGTGACAGAACTGGAGCTCAAGGCACAATAGCAGCCCGCCAAGCGGGCGAAAATACGGGAAAATGTTCCCGGCGTTTCCTTGGACGTTGTTGGGGTGTTCACTTGATTTTTCAATAATAAAAGCAAGTTAGCTGTCTTAAGAACAAAGACACAGACGACTATAATAGTAAGGAAAAAACATATGAAACTTACTGTAAACAAAGAGCAGATCATCGAAGGCCTGCTGAAGGCAGCTGCCATCATTCCTGCCAAGGCAGGAGCGCAATATCTGCGCTCCATCTGGCTCAAGGCTGAAGAAGGCAGCCTTTCAGTCATGTCTACTGACGCCAACATTGAATTCACCGGGCGTTATCCTGCCGAAGTTGCAGCACCTGGCCTTATAGGCGTTCAGGGCAGGGCCTTTGTGGATCTTGTACGTCAGTTGCCCACGGGTGTTCTGCACCTCACCCTTGATGAAGCTTCTGGCAATCTGCTTTTGGAACAGGGACGCCGCACCTACAAACTGCCTGTGAGCGGAGCGGAGTGGTTTCAGAACTTCTCCGCCTTTCCTGCTGAAAACGCTGTCACCTGGTCTGGCGACTTTTTGCAGGATATTCTGGACAAGGTGGGCTTTTGCATCAGTGATGACGACGCCATGGACGCCATTGCCTGCCTGTGCATGAAGCCACGCGGCAACGGACGTATTGATGTGTGCGGCCTCAATGGCCACCAGTTTGCCCTTGTTTCCTTTACCCATGACGAACTGGCCGAACGCCTGCCCGAAGCGGGTATGCTGATCCAGAAAAAATATCTTGCGGACATCAAAAAATGGCTTGGCGTGGATGAAATTGAACTGAATATCACTGACAAACGTCTGTATCTGCGCAGCCTGGATGGCGCTGAAACGCTCAGCCTGCCCCGCGCCGCCCACGAATACCCTGATTACAACATCTTCATGAGCAAGCTTGCCAGCGAAGACATGCACCCCATGACTCTTGCCCGCAAGGAAGCCATCGAAGCTCTTGGTCGTATTCTCATTTTTAATACTGAGAGCGACCGCTGCACCTACATGGATCTTTCTGCCGGGGAAGCCCTGCTTTCCGCCCAGGGGCAGGATGTGGGCTCGGCCAATGAAAGCCTTGAAGTTGCTTATAATGGCGATATAAAACGCATTGCCTTCCCCACGCGCAACCTGCTTGACGTGCTGGGACACTTTGTTTCTGCAAAGATCGACATGATGCTTACCGGCTCTGAAGGCCCCTGCGGTATCCGCGGCGCCGATGATGCCGACTATACAGTTATCATCATGCCCATGAAGGTTTCTGAAACGACCTACTATAGCGAGGAAGACGTTTAATGGCTCCTGAAACCGGCAACGGCGGGTACAACGCCTCTTCCATTACCATTCTGGAAGGCCTTTCGGCTGTGCGCAAGCGCCCGGCCATGTACATAGGCTCTACAGATGCGCGCGGCCTGCACCATCTGGTGTACGAGGTAGTGGACAACTCCATTGACGAAGCCATGGCCGGCTTCTGTTCGCGGGTCACTGTTATTCTGCATGCTGACAACAGCGTGACTGTTCGAGATGACGGGCGCGGTATCCCTGTGGATATCCATCCCAAGGAAGGCGTGCCCGCCGTGCAGGTGGTCATGACCAAGCTGCATGCTGGCGGCAAGTTCGACAATTCGAGCTACAAGGTTTCGGGCGGTCTGCACGGCGTGGGTGTTTCCTGCGTCAACGCTCTTTCGGAAGAGCTTACGGTCACGGTGCGCCGAGATGGCAAACGCTACCGCCAACACTATGCCCGTGGCGTACCGCAGGACGAACTGGTGGTTATCAGCGAGGGCTTCGTTGAAGGGCACGGCACCACCGTTCGCTTCAAACCTGACGAAGAGATTTTTGAAGTTCTCGAGTTTTCATATGAAACATTGAAAAAGCGCTTTGAAGAACTGGCCTATCTTAACAAGGGCCTGACTATCGAGTGCATCGATGAGCGCATCGGCGAAACCCATGTGTTCCACGCCGAAGGCGGCATCCGCCAGTTTGTGGGCGACCTCAACTCCGGCGAGCAGGGCATTCACCCCATAATCTTTGGTGAAGGCATTGTTGATAATGTTACCGTGGATTTTGCCTTGCAGTACAATGCGGGGTACAAGGAAAACATTTTTACCTTTGCCAACAACATTCGGACCAAGGAAGGCGGCACCCACCTTGTGGGTTTCCGTACTGCGCTCACGCGCGCCATCAACGGCTACATCAAGGGCCAGGCCGACCTGGTCAAAAAGATGAAGAACACCTCGCTGTCTGGTGATGATGTGCGCGAGGGCCTTACCGCCGTTATCAGCGTCAAGCTGCCCCAGCCCCAGTTTGAAGGGCAGACCAAGACCAAGCTTGGAAACAGCGAAATTGCCGGTCTGGTTGCCGGTGTGGTGTATGACCGCCTGAATGTGTATTTTGAGGAAAATCCCAAGGATATCCGCCTCATCATTGACAAGGCCATAGACGCCTCGCGGGCGCGGGACGCAGCCCGCCGTGCCAAGGAACTTGTCCGCCGCAAGGGCGCGCTTTCCGACAACTCGTTGCCCGGCAAACTTGCCGACTGCCAGAGCAAGGATCCCATTGAATCCGAGCTGTTTATAGTGGAAGGTGATTCGGCAGGCGGCTCTGCAAAGCAGGGGCGTAATCCCAAAAATCAGGCTATTTTGCCCTTGCGCGGCAAAATCCTGAACACGGAACGCACCCGCTTTGACAAGATGCTTGCCAACAAGGAAGTTAAGGCGCTCATTACCGCCATGGGCGCAGGCATCGGCGAGGAAGACACCGACCTCGACAAGCTGCGCTACCATAAAATCATCATCATGACAGACGCCGACGTGGACGGAGCGCACATCCGCACCCTGCTGCTGACCTTTTTCTTCAGGCAGTATCAGGAGATGGTGGAGCGCGGCTTTGTCTACATCGCACAGCCGCCTTTGTACCGTGTGCACAATTCGCGCATGGAAAAATTCATCAAGGACGACCCCGCGCTCAACGAATTTCTGCTCACACGCGTGAGCGAAGACGTGACGGTGGTGGCCTCCAATGGAAAGGAATTCCGAGGTAAGGAACTCATCAGTCTCATGGAACACATTGAAAAGGCCGAAGGCCGCGTGAATGATGCCGAAATGTCCGGCACTCCGCGTGACCTCTTCATGGCCCTTGTGACCCATGAAAAGCAGATTGACGCTCATAGCCTTGAAAATCAGGACAGCGAACTCATCGAATGGCTTAACAGTCACGGATACATGCTCACTCTTGAGCGGGAAAAGAGCGAAGACGAGGAAGAACGCCTGTTTGCCGTGTTTGAAAATACCGGTGGGCACCATACCCGCAGAGGCATGGAGTTTTTCTCTTCCCGCCTTTACAAGCAAGGCTGGCAGCTCTTTGACGAGCTGCGCCAGCAGTGCGGCTCCTTTGCCTTTACCCTGCGCAAAAAGGACGGCGAAGTTGCCACAGAGGATCTGTTTACGCTCATGCGCATGGTGCTTGATGAAGCCCGCAAGGGTATCAACATCCAGCGCTACAAGGGTCTTGGTGAAATGAACCCCGACCAGCTCTGGGTGACGACCATGAATCCAGAAAATCGCGTACTCCTACAGGTTTCCGTGGAGGATGCCAACGAGGCTTCTGACGCTTTTGTGGAGCTTATGGGCGACCGTGTGGAACCGCGCCGCGATTTTATCGAGCGCAACGCCCTGGCCGTACAGGATCTGGATATTTAAAAGAAATCCGTGTGGAACTGTCCTACACGGACAGTTCCACACGCTTTTCTGTGAATAAATCAAGCGTGAAGCGAAAATCAGGATTTTCAAGTTTTTCGCCGCATGACACGTAAAATGGGGATGCAGGAGGGTACAGGCCCTTTGCATCAGAAGGCCTTGCCCTTCCAGCCCCCAAATAACAGCAGCGAGGCCCGCAGTGGCAGATATGCAGCAGCCGCAGATCAGCATTGAAACAGAACTCCGCAAATCGTATCTGGAGTATTCCCTTTCGGTCATTATCGGGCGCGCCATCCCGGATGCGCGCGATGGCCTTAAGCCGGTTCACAGGCGTATTCTTTTTGCGCAGTACGAGCTTGCCAACAACTACAACCGTCCGCACAAAAAATCCGCGCGCATCGTCGGTGACGTCATCGGTAAATATCACCCGCATGGCGACTCTGCCGTGTATGACGCACTGGTGCGTATGGCGCAGGAATTTTCCATGCGCGATCCGCTGGTGGACGGGCAGGGCAACTTTGGCTCCATCGATGGTGATGCCGCTGCTGCCATGCGTTATACCGAAGTGCGCATGTCCAAGCTTGCCCAGGAGTTTTTGAACGACCTGGACAAGAACACCGTGGATTTTCGCCCCAACTACGACAACACCCTTCAGGAACCTACGGTCATGCCGAGCAAGGTTCCCAACCTGCTGCTCAACGGCAGCTCGGGTATTGCCGTGGGTATGGCCACCAATATTCCGCCCCACAACCTAGGGGAACTGTGCGATGCCCTGCAACTGCTGCTGGATAACCCGCAGTGCAGCATCGATGAACTCATGGATTATGTGAAAGGTCCGGACTTCCCCACCAGGGGTTTTGTCTACGCGGGCAAAGGCCTGTACGATGCCTATCACACCGGGCGCGGCACGGTTAAGGTGCGTGGCCGCATTGAAATTGAAGACCGCAAAAAGGGCGCGCAGAGTATCGTTATCCGCGAGATTCCCTTTGGGCTTAACAAAAGCTCTCTGGTGGAAAAAATCGCGGCTTTGGTCAATGACCGCAAGATTGACGGCATCACCGACCTGCGCGATGAATCCGACCGCAAGGGCATACGCATTGTTATTGACCTTAAGCGCGGCACCATCCCCGACATTGTGGTCAACGCCCTGTACAAGTTCACGCCGCTGGAAACGAGCTTTGGTATCAATATGCTGGCCGTGGTGGACAACCGCCCCCAGCTGCTGAACCTCAAGACGGCGCTTTCCTGCTTTGTGGATCACAGGCGTGAGGTGGTCATCCGCCGCACGCGCTACGATCTGGAAAAAGCCGAAGCCCGCGCGCACATTCTGGAAGGTCTGCGCATCGCCATCGACAATATCGATGAGGTGGTGGCCCTTATCCGCGCTTCCGCCAATCCGGAAGAAGCTCGTAATGCCCTGATGGAGCGCTTTGCACTTTCAGAAGTGCAGGCCAAGGCCATTCTTGAAATGCGATTGCAGCGTCTGACGGGTCTTCAGCGCGAAGAGCTGATGAACGAATACAAGGATCTGCTGCAGAAAATCGAATTTTACCGCTCCATTCTGGAAAATGCCGAAGTGCTGCGCAGCGAACTCAAGCGTGAGATTGCCGAAATCCGCGAAAATTTCGCCACTCCCCGCCGTACGGAAGTGCTGCGTGAAGCCCTGACCGATATTGATATTGAAGATCTCATCCCTGACGAAGAAGTGGTCATCACGCTGTCGCGCCGTGGCTACATGAAGCGTACCGGCCTTGAGAACTATCAGCAGCAGAAACGCGGCGGAAAGGGGATTGCGGCCCTGCACACTTCGGATGACGACTATGTGCAGGAATTTTTGTCCACCACCAATCACCAGTATCTCTGCCTCTTCACCAACAAGGGGCGCATGCACCAGCTCAAGGTGCATCAGGTGCCGGAGGGCAGCCGCACGGCCAAGGGCGTACATATCAACAATCTGTTGCCGCTTGAAGAAAACGAGTGGGTTACAACAGTTCTTGCCCTGCGCGAGTTTGCCGAAGACAAGTTCTTCCTGTTCATCACCAAGAGGGGCATGATCAAGCGTTCTTCCGCCTCGTTGTACGCCAAGTGCCGCAAGACAGGCCTTATGGCCGTTGGCCTGCGTGAGGACGATGAACTTGTGGTTGTGCGCCCCATCCGTGATAATAACCACATTGTTCTGGCTACCGCAGATGGCTTTTCCATCCGTTTTGCCTGCAACGATGTGCGGCCCATGGGCCGCGTGGCCACGGGCGTCAAGGGTATTGCCCTGCGCAGACAGGATTTTGTGGTGGCGGCGGTTATCGTCAAGGATATCGATCAGACCACCGAAATTATGTCCATTTCCGCAAATGGTTACGGCAAGCGCACCAGTGTTGATCTCTACCGCCTGCAGTCTCGCGGAGGCAAGGGCATCATTAACTTCAAGGTGACTGCCAAGACCGGGCCTGTGATCGGCGCCATGCCTGTGCGTGACAACGACGGGCTTATCCTGCTGACCTCGTCCAACAAGATCGTGCGCATCGGCGTTGACGATGTGCGCAGCAAGGGCCGCGCCACCATGGGTGTCATGCTCGTGCGTCTTGATGAAGGCGGTCATGTGGTGGGCTTTGACCGTGTGGACGAAGGCGGGCAGACCGGCAGGGACGCCAGTGCCGAGATGGACGATGACGATATGACCGATGTCGCTTCCGCTCCTGTTGTTGCCGAGCCTGAAGGGCTTGCGGACGACAGTGCGGACGATGACGGTGAAGAATAACCACAGCTGATGAGAATATTGCGGCGGGTTTGCGGTAAGGGTTTAACCCTGTGCCTGTGTCTGGTTTTTGCTGGCTTTTTGTGTGCTTGCAAAGACCAGAGCATGGTGGGCGATGACCTTTCCGCAGCCCGCACCGCAGTTTCTTTGCGTGATTGGTCCCTTGCCGAAAGGCTGCTTGAGCGTTATCTGCGTGAGGCACGGGATGCTGATTCGCGTTGGGAAGCGTGGCAGCAATTGCTGGTGGTTCTCAATGCCGCCGGGCAGGAACCTCGTGCCACCCTTGAATGCCTTGAAACCATGTTGGCGGAATTTGCAGACAATGACGCTAGAAGCGCCGTTATTTTGCGGCGCATGGGCGAGGTAAACGAAGGTTTGCGGCGTTATGGCCGTGCGGCTGACGCCTGGAATGCTTATATAGGACTTGCCGGGTTGTCGGCGGAGCAGACTGTGGATGGTTACCGCAGGCTGGCGGCCATGCAGTTCAACCTCCGCCGATTTGACGCAGGCGAAGATACCTTGCAACAGTGTCTTGCTCTGCCCATGGCGGATCATGACAAAATAATGTGCATGTACGACCTTGCCGACCAGAACATGGCAAGGGAACGCTGGCAGGATGTGTCTGACCTTTGCCAGCAGATACTGGACAGCGATCCGGACAAGATTCTGCGTGGTCTGGCGGGCTATTTGCTGGCTGATGCCCTTGAGCAGCTCGGTAAGGGTAAAGAAGCCCTGAAAAACTTTGAACTGGCCCGCGACGATTATCCCAATCCGTCGGTCATCGATAATCGCATTGCGCATCTGCGCAAAAAACTGAAGAAGTAAGGCCTATGATCAAGCACGAATGCGGCGTATTCGGCATTTATGACCACGAGGAAGCAGCTCGTCTGGCTTATTTCGGTTTGTATGCACAGCAGCATCGCGGACAGGAAAGCGCGGGCATAGTTACCTTTGACACCGACGGCGTACACGAACACAAGGGCATGGGCCTTGTGCCCGATGTTTTTTCAGAGGCGCATCTCAAGGCTCTGACAGGCAGAACGGCCATAGGTCATGTGCGTTATTCCACCACCGGGCGTTCCTCAAGCAGCAATGCCCAGCCCTTCCTTGCCCATTTCAAGGGGCGGGATGTGGTGCTTGCGCACAACGGTAATCTGGTCAATGCCGCGCAGTTGCGCGAAGACCTTGAAAACGAGGGCGCCATATTTTCTACCAGCAATGACACGGAAGTGTTCATGCATCTGCTGGTGCGCGCACTCAGGCATAACGACCTGCCCGGCGCAGTCAAGGAAACCTGCGCCCGGGTTCGCGGCGCGTACTGTCTGCTGGTTATGGTAGACGGTGTTATGGTGGCGGTGCGCGACCCGCACGGCTTCCATCCTCTTGCTTTTGGTCGCATGAACGGCAGCCCTGTGTTTGCCTCCGAAACATGCGCCTTTGATTTGCTTGAGGCCGATTTTGAACGTTCTGTGGAACCGGGCGAAATGATTATTGTAGACGGCAACAGCGTTCGCAGCGATCACCTTATGGGGCCGCTGCCCGAGAAGCCTCGCCAGTGTATTTTTGAGCTGGTCTATTTTGCCAGGCCCGACTCCTATATTTTTGACGAGCAGGTCTATCTGTGCCGCAAAAAAATGGGCTGGA
Source organism: Desulfovibrio faecalis (assembly GCF_053570625.1). Taxonomy (NCBI): domain Bacteria; kingdom Pseudomonadati; phylum Thermodesulfobacteriota; class Desulfovibrionia; order Desulfovibrionales; family Desulfovibrionaceae; genus Desulfovibrio; species Desulfovibrio faecalis. The sequence goes on along the minus strand of NZ_JBRBQR010000001.1, from coordinate 311,317 downwards.
ATCTGGCTGACGAATCTGCGCCGGAAGTGGATTACGTGATGCCCTTTCCGGATTCGGGCATTTACCCTGCCCTTGGTTTTGCCCAGCGTTCCGGCTTGCCCTATGAGCACGCCATGATCCGCAACCACTATGTTGGGCGTACCTTTATCCAGCCTTCGCAGAGCATGCGCAGCTTTGGGGTGAGGGTTAAGATCAACCCAGTGCGTGAAATGATTGAAGGTAAGCGCATCTGCATCATTGACGACAGCATTGTGCGTGGCACCACCATGATGACCCGCGTCAAAAAGCTGCGGGAACTGGGGGCAAGAGAGGTGCACATCCGCATTTCCAGCCCGCCGGTCAAGTTTCCCTGCTTTTACGGCATAGACTTTTCTTCGCGCGGGGAGCTTATTGCGGCGCAGCATAATCTGGCGGAAATTACCCGCAAGCTGGATGTGGATTCTTTGCATTATCTCAGCATCGCTGGCTTGCTGGGTTCTGTGAGCAAGCCGCAGCATTACTGCATGGCCTGTTTCACTGGCGAATATCCCGTGCCTTGTGATGACTGCGCCGGAAAATTCAGCCTTGAATCCCCCTGCGCCAGCAGGTAGACCATTTCTTTCGCGCTGTCTTGCACGTCAGGGCAGCCAGTTTTTTATGAGGAAGCCATGAGTATCGCACGTATCAAGGGTTTTGCGGATATGTTTCCGCCGGACAGCGACCAGTTCACGCGCATTGAAAATACCGCGCGTCAGGTTTTTGGTCGCTACGGTTTTGTGGAACTGCGTACGCCGCTGCTGGAATTTACGGAACTTTTTTGCCGCTCCATCGGTGAGGAAACCGATGTGGTGCAAAAAGAAATGTATACCTTTCCTGACCGTAAGGGCCGTTCGCTTACCCTGCGGCCTGAAGCTACGGCTGGCGTTATGCGCGCCTATATCGAGAGCGGCCTGACCAACCGCGAACCTGTGAGCCGGCTGTTCACCACCGGCCCCATGTTCCGCTACGAGCGCCCGCAGAAGGGCCGCATGCGTCAGTTTCACCAGATCAACTGTGAGTGTCTTGGCAGCCACAGCCCCATGGCAGATGCAGAACTTGTCAGCATGCTGCTGCGCTTTTTGTTGGATCTTGGCCTTACGGATCTGACGCTCAAGATCAATTCCCTTGGCTGTTCTGAATGCCGTCCCAAATTCAAGGCGGCTTTGCTCGAATACCTTGCCGGAGTTGACAAGGACGCCCTTTGCCCGGACTGCGCCCGCAGGGTGGAAACCAACCCCTTGCGCGTGCTTGACTGCAAGCAGCCCGGCTGCCGCGCCATTACCGACAATGCCCCCAAACTTATTGATTACAATTGCCCTGAATGCCGCACCCACTTTGATACGGTGCTGGAACTGCTGCAAGGTCAGGGACTATCCTTTGAGCTTGATCACAGGCTTGTGCGCGGACTTGACTACTATTGCCGCACTACTTTTGAGGTGGTAAGCGGTAGCATTGGCGCGCAGGCTGCTGTGGCCGGCGGCGGCAGGTATGATGGCCTTGTGAAGAGCCTTGGCGGTCCTGATGTTCCGGGCGTTGGCTTTGCCTGCGGCATGGAACGCCTTGCCCTCATGATGGGCGAGGGCAGTGGCCAGGCAGCGGATTTTTATCTGGTTGCCATGGACGCGCAGAGCCGCGCTCAGGGCTGGCAGCTTGCCCAGGAGCTGCGTGACGCCGGGCTGACTGGCGAAATGAATTTCAGTGAAGGCGGCTTTAAAAGCCTTATGCGTCAGGCTGGAAAGTCCGGCGCCGGGCATTGTCTGATTATTGGCCCTGACGAAGCCGCTCAGGGCACAGTGGTCGTTAAAAACCTTGAAAGCGGCGAGCAGTGCTCTGTGCCGCAGTCGGGCGTACTCCAATTCTTGCAAACGGGAACCAACAATGACTGAACAGATGCAGACGCAGGACGCGCAGCAGGATGTGCAGCGCGAACACCAGAAATTTGTCACTGAGCTTGGTGACTGGCAGCGCAGCCATTCCTGCGGTCAGTTGACCATTACCAATGATGGTGAAGATGTTTGCCTGATGGGTTGGGTGCAGTACCGCCGCGACCACGGCGGCCTGATATTTGTCGACCTGCGCGACCGTGACGGTCTCACCCAGGTTGTTTTCAGCCCGGATATCGCTCCTTCTGCGCACGAAAACGCGCATATTCTGCGTTCGGAGTATGTGCTTGCGGTCAAGGGCAAGGTGCGTCCGCGCCCCGAAGGCATGGTCAACGCCAATATGGTCACTGGCCAGATTGAAATTGTGGCCCATGAGTGGAAGCTGCTCAATACTTCCAAGACGCCGCCTTTTGCTATTGAAGACCGCAGCGATGCTGGTGAAAACCTGCGCCTTACCTGGCGTTATCTTGATCTGCGCCGTCCGCGCATGCAGGCCAATCTGCGTCTGCGGCACAAGGTTTCGCAGGCCGCCCGCTGTTTTCTGGATGACAATGGCTTTACGGAAGTGGAAACCCCGGTGCTTACCAAATCTACTCCTGAAGGTGCGCGCGACTTTCTGGTGCCCAGCCGTTTGAACAACGGTGAATTTTACGCTTTGCCGCAGTCTCCCCAGTTGTTCAAGCAGCTGCTGATGGTTGCCGGCATGGAGCGTTACTTCCAGATCGTGCGCTGCTTCCGCGATGAAGACCTTCGTGCTGACCGTCAGCCTGAATTCACTCAGGTCGACCTTGAAATGAGCTTTGCCGATGAAGAACAGGTCATGGGCATTGCCGAAGGCCTTATGGCCCGCGTTTTCAAGGATGTGATGGGCAAGGACCTGACGCTTCCCTTCCCCCGCATGCCTTGGGACGAAGCCATGGCCCGTTATGGCGTGGACAAGCCCGACACCCGTTTTGGGCTTGAGCTTGTGGATATTACGGATATTGTGCGTGGCTCCGGTTTCAAGCTTTTTGCCACTGCGCAGCTGGTCAAGGGTATGAAGGTTCCCGGCGGCGAGTCCATGACCCGCAAAGAAATTGACGCCTTTACTGAATTCGTCAAGATTTATGGTGCTCAGGGTCTGGCCTGGATCAAGATCAAGGCCGACGAATGGCAGTCGCCCATCGCCAAGTTTCTTTCGGACGATGAGCGCAAGGGTATTGCTGAAGCGCTCGATCTTCAGGTCGGCGACATTGTCTTTTTCCAGGCGGGCGAGGCTTCAATGGTCAATGCCGCCCTTGGCAACCTGCGTGTGCATCTTGCTAACCATCTGAAGCTGATTCCTGAAAACAGTTTCAACTTCCTTTGGGTTACGGATTTTCCGCTGTACGAATACGACGAGGAAGCAAAGCGTTATGTGGCCTGCCACCATCCTTTCACCTCGCCTGCGCCTGGTCATATGGAACTGATGGTTACTGATCCTGCCAAGGTCCGCGCCCGCGCCTATGATATGGTGCTCAACGGCTGCGAAGTTGGCGGCGGTTCCATCCGTATCCACTCCGGTGAAGTGCAGCGCCGTATGTTTGAGGCCCTTGGCTTTACGCCTGAGCAGGCCGAAGAGCAGTTTGGCTTTCTCATTCAGGCGCTTGATCTGGGTGCGCCGCCCCATGGCGGTTTGGCTTTTGGCCTCGACCGTCTTGTCATGCTGCTTTCCGGTTCGTCCAGCATCCGTGATGTCATTGCCTTCCCCAAGACGCAGAAGGCGACCTGCCTCATGACCAACGCACCTTCCCCGGTGTCTTCGCGTCAGTTGCGGGATCTCGGATTGCGCTTGCGTGAAGTGCCCGGCGCAGAACAGAAAAAGGACGGCGCTACAGCCGACAAAGCTTAGGAGGCGAACGTCTGCATGATTCTCGATATTGTCACCTATCCTGACCCCAGGCTCAAAGAGGTTTGCGAACCTGTTGCCGAGGTGACGGACGACATTCGCCAGCTTGCAGCCGACATGCTTGAAACCATGTACGCTGCTCCCGGTGTGGGGCTTGCTGCGCCGCAGGTTGGGCGCAACATCCGCATGCTTGTGATGGATCCTGCCATGAAGGACGAGGAAAAGCAGCCCAGGGTGCTGATTAACCCTGTGCTGACCCTCTCCGGCGAAGAAGTTCTGAGTGAACAGGAAGGCTGCCTTTCTGTCCCCATGAACTACAGGGCCGATGTCAAGCGCATGAGCAATGTGCATCTGCATGCAATGGATCTGGACGGCAATATCATCGATGAGGATCTGGACGAGTTCCCGGCTATTATTATCCAGCATGAATATGACCATCTGGACGGCATTCTGTTTATTGACAAAATAAGCCGGCTGCGCCGCACCCTGTACGACAGCAAGGTGAAAAAATGGCTCAAACGAAAAAGTGCCGTATAGTCTTTATGGGAACGCCCGAGTTTGCCGCCGCCAGCCTGAAAAGGCTGGCGGCCTGGCCTCGTGGCGAAATTGTGGCTGTCTACACCCAGCCGGACAGACCAGCAGGGCGCGGCCACAAGCTTTCGGAATCGCCAGTCAAAAAGCTCGCCTTGCAACTTGGGCTGCCTGTCATGCAGCCTGCCAGCCTGAAAGGTGCCGAGGCACAGGCTGAGCTGGCGGCTTTCAAGCCTGATCTGCTGGCTGTGGCGGCTTATGGCCTCATTTTGCCGGATGCCGTCCTTGGCATGCCTACGCTTGATACCATCAATGTTCATGCTTCGCTTTTACCTGGCCTGCGAGGTGCTGCACCCATTCAGCGGGCAGTTATGGAAGGCTGGCAGCCTGGCGCTCGTGCTGGTATTTCCATCATGCGCATAGTGCGCAAACTTGATGCCGGGCCCGTTTTTGCAACAGATGGCCTGCCCATTGGCGAGCATACGGCAGGTTCCCTGCACGATGCCCTTGCTGGCATAGGCGCAGAACTGCTTGTGCGCGTTTTTGACGATATCCTTGACGGCAAGGCGCAGGCAGTGGAGCAGGACGATACGCTCGCCACCCATGCTCCTAAAATTTCCAAGGAAGACGGCTTTATTGACTGGTCGCTTCCTGTCGCCCAGGTTCATGCCCGGGTACGGGGAGTTACCCCCTGGCCAGGAGCGCGCACTGTACTGGAAACTGTGGACAGCGATGGCATGCAGCGCGAAGCGCTTTCGCTCATTCTTGCCCCGGGCAGGGTGGGGGAATCTGCACAAGGGCATACCCCCGGTGCATTGCGTGTTGATGCAGACGGTTTGAGCATAGCCTGCGCTGATTGCTGGTATGTGCTGTCTACCGTCAAACCTCATGGTAAAAAAGAGATGTCCGCACGCGATCTGCTCAACGGAGTGTTGCGCGGTTTGCCAAAGGGTGTTTGCGGTCTGGCAAGAATTCCCGAACCTGGGGAGTGATGGTTTTTTTCCGCAATGGGTGTTTTTAATGAGGCTCTTTTGAGCCTCGTTTTTTCTTTTTTTGACCTATGTATCGCGTTGCGACCTTGCGCTTTCCATAGGGTCAGTTTTGTGCGAATTTGAGGCTCATGACTGTTTTTTGCTTCTGATTTTTCAAACCGAGGCCACATGTTTCGTAAATCGCCCTTTTCTTTGCCGCCAGAGCAGTATGGTGGAGCGCGAAAGCGCGTTTTTATCGGGCTCATGCTTGCCTCGTGCCTTCTGCTGTGCCTCGGGGTTGCTTTTTTTCTTATTCTGCCGTGGATTGGCTTTTTCTCAACGCAACACTGGCTTCCATCGCTCAGTATGGGTTTTGGTTTTGTTGTCATTGTGGCCCTGTTGTGGCTTTGTATTATTCTTATCTTTCATATTTATACAGGAAAATCATTGCCGGGTGTGGACAGTGTGCGGCATGTCACCATTCGTCTTTTTTTTCCGCTTATGGAATTGCTTGCAAAGGCAGTTGGGATTGACAGGGGAAGAGTGCGCCGAAGCTTTATTAAAGTGAACAACGAGCTTGTTCTTGCCAGTGGCTGTACGGCGCAGCCGCAGGAGCTTTTGCTGCTTTTACCGCATTGCGTTCAGCAGGCCTTGTGCCCGCAAAGGCTCGTCCACAATCCGGACAATTGTCAGCGCTGCGGTAAATGTCCGGTTGGTGAGTTGCTTGCATTGAGGGACAAATATGGTGTGCGGCTTGCCATAGCCACGGGCGGCACCATTGCCCGCCGCATTGTGGTGCAAACTCGCCCGCGCTGCATTATTGCTGTTGCTTGCGAACGTGACCTTACATCCGGCATTCAGGACAGTTACCCTTTGCCTGTCTTTGGTGTTCTTAATCAGAGGCCGCATGGGCCGTGCGTTGATACGCTTGTGCCTATGAAGGCGCTGGAAGACGCTGTGCGTATTTTTCTTGGCCTTTCACAACCCTTGAATCAGGGCAGGGCATAACATGGCTACAATCCGCGCTGCCCAATCAGGCTCTGCGCCCTTGCCTGGGAAAATTCGCAAGCTTTCCCCTACGGCCCGGCATTGCGCACTGTGGGCTTTGTTGCTGGCAGATACTGGCATGACAGCCCAGCAGGCACTTGCAGCGGCTTTGCCCAGTGCTTCCACAACCGCTTCCAGCTCAGAAACTTCAGGCCTTGCCCCGGTTGAACGCAATCTGTGTTCAGAGCTCGTATACGGATACCTGCGAACGGAACTTCGCATTGCGTTTATTTTATCCAGAGTGCTGCCGCGCCCGCAATCCTTGCCACGCCCTTTACTTCATGTGTTGGGCCTTGCTGTTTACGGACTGCTTTTTCAGTCCAAGGTGCCGGACTATGCCGCTGTTTTTAGCGCTGTAGAGACTGCACGGGCCTTGTATGGTCAAGGGCTGGCCCGTGTGGCCAATGGGGCTTTGCGTTCAGTACAGCGCCTTGCAGACGCCCCCATGCATGAAGATTTTTATCTGTCCAAGGATGCCGAGTTCGGATGTGCGGAGCACATGGGACTTTTTTATTCTTTGCCGCTGTGGATTATGGGGCATTGGTACAAGCACTACGGGCGTGATGCCGCCTTGCAGCTTGCACGACGGTCGTTTGAGCGCCCCTGGAACGCGGTGCGTCTCAATGCGCAACATTCAGATGCCGTGGTATTGCGTGAGGCATTGCTCGCCTGTGGTGGAGAAGCTGTGGGGCAGTGGGGGATTGCTTTTGCGCCGGGTGTGCAACCGACATCTGTTTGTGGTCAGTCGCTGCACGACTTTCAAAATGAAGGTGCGCTTTCTTATCAATCCGCAGGTTCACAGCTTGTTCTTGAGGAGCTTGGTCTCTACGGTTGGGATAAACCCGTTTGGGATGTCTGCGCTGGTTTTGGCGGGAAGACTGTTGCCCTGCTTGAGCGGGAGGTTGCGGTTTCTTTTGCTACAGACCGCAGCATGCTGCGTCTTTCGGGTTTGCCGGGTCAGTGCCTGCGGCTTGGTCTTGCTTGCCCATCTGTTGCTCTTGCCGATGCAGTCAAACCGCCGCTCAAATACTGGGATGGGCATCTGCTTGTGGACGCTCCCTGTTCCGGACTTGGCGTGCTTGCCCGCAGGCCAGATATACGCCGTAGGCCCCCGCAAGAAGCCATCGAACATCAGAGTTTGCAGCAATCCATTTTACGCAGTCTCGCAACAAAGGCGCGTTCGGGTAGCCAGATAGCCTACATTACCTGCACTCTTCGGCCCAATGAGAATGAAAAGCAGATTGAACAACTTGTCCGTGAAGTAGACGGCTTGCAGGTGCTCAGGCAGTGGCAGACACCACACGAACACCCCTGGCTTGAAGGCATGTTTGGTGCGCTCTTGGTCAAGGCCTGATCTCTTCAAAAAAAGATAAGCGCAATGCGGAATGCTCCGGTTGCGCTTATCTTCGTATTAGCTGGGCAGGGTATCTGTTCTGTCCGCGTAATCTCTCGCTGCTTATTCAGCGGTATTTTCTGTAGAATCTTCTTCTGCTTCCGCCAGGCTCACTCCAAGTTTTTGCAAGAGTTGTTCAAGCTCTTCACGGCTGCCGTATGCAAACGCAATGCGGCCGCTATTTTCGTCTCCGCTTACCTGCGTTTTGCAGCCAATGCTGGAGCAAAGATTCATTTGCAGGGTCTTGAACTGCGGGCTTTTCTTTCTTGGTGCCTTGGCGCGGGGTTGCGGACTTGTGTCTTCCTGTTCCCAGGGCAAGGCGTTGTGTCCCCGCCAGTAGGCGGCGGCGTCTTCTGCTTCGCGCACGGTCAGTTTATGGCTCAGGATGCGCTGGCGCAAGGCTTCGGAAGCAATAGGGGCGTCAATGCCCAGCAGGCAGCGCGCGTGCCCCGCGCTGAGCAAGCCAGCCTGAATGTCGGCCCGTGCCGTTGCGCTCAATTGCAGTAAACGCAATGCGTTGGCTATAGCTGGGCGGCTTTTGCCAAGTCGGCTCGCCAGTTCTTCCTGCGTTAGCTCTAGGGCATCCCGCAAGGCCTGCAGGGCTTCAGCTTCTTCAATGGGGTTGAGGTCTTCGCGCTGCAGGTTTTCAATAAGAGCAGCGGCCATAACCTCCTTGTCGCTCAACTGGCGCACATAAACGGGTACTTCTTTGAGCCCTGCCAGTTGCGCGGCACGCCAACGGCGCTCGCCAGCTACAATCTGATAGGTATTTTCTCCACCCAGAGGGCGCACAAGCAGCGGCTGGATAATTCCTTGCGATTTTATGGAATCGGCCAGTTCCCGCAATGCGGCATCGTCAAAGTGTCTGCGCGGCTGATTGGGGTTGGGATGCAATGCCGTAATCGGCATCAGGTTTACGGAGCTTTCCTGTCCTTGCGGTTCCTGTTTTGGCGCGGTTCCACCAAACAGTGCGTCAAGCCCTCTGCCCAATCCCTTGCTGCTGCTCATTTCTCTTCCTCCAGCATAAGCTGTGGTTGCGGCAATACAACCAGTGTTCCGGGCGCAGTGGTGCAGGCCCGTTGCCAATGCGGATTGCTGTTTCAGCAAACCGCTTGCGTGATTGCCTTCATTCAAATTTTGTATATGTCCAAATTTGCTGCACGATGCAGGGGCATTTTTTGAGTCGCAAGCTCATTGCGTAAAACACCCTAACTTCGTTGTTGTCACCTTGACATTTGCCCTTGGGGCGCGGCACCTTATGCGCTATTGTTTTCTGGCAGAAACCTGCATGGCTTGTTTAGTTGCGCAATGGGCGGTTTTGCCCTTGTGTGTGGCGTTTTTTGTGTTCCAAAGCTCTTCTTTGGTTCTGTTCCGATTCTTACTTCAAGGACTAGTTATGCTGGATAACCCGCAGCTTCAGTACATCACCGACATTAAGGGCAATATTTCTTCTGTGATCATTCCTTGGCCCCTCTGGGAAAAAATGGAGCCCAAGGTTCGCAGCATTTTGGCAGCCGACGCAAAGCCGCAAGAGCTTGAACAGGCCGCCGGCCCGCTGGAAAGTTTTGAAGAACTCATGAAGTTTTGGGATTTCAAGTATCCCTACAGCCCTTCAGTTATCTGCCCCCACTGTGCTGCCAGCACCGAGGATTGGCGTAATGATCCGCAACGTCCTTTTATCCTGACCAACGCAAACGTTGGCGGCCTGCTTGTTTTTCATTGCCGCGCTTGCGGAACCACAATCAGGCAGAAGCATTTTCATAAACACGTTGCGCTTGAGCATACCACGCCCAAAGAATAATCCTTGGCTTATTGCAGAACCGTATTTTTTTTGCTTGGTCTGCGCAGTACAATCTCTTTGGCCAAGCCAAGGTAGGCTTCCGCACCCTTTGATTTAATATCATAGTGGATGATGGACTTGCCGTGGCTGGGAGCTTCAGAAAGGCGCACGTTGCGGGGAATAACTGTTTCAAAGAGGTGCTCGGGGAAGCAGCGGCGCACTTCGTTTTTAACTTCGCGAGTCAGGCGATTGCGCGTGTCATACATGGTCAGCACCACACCCAGCAGAGAAAGATCCGGGTTGAGTCTTTTTTTCACCTGCTCGTAGGTTTGCAGCAGTTTGACGATGCCTTCAAGTGCAAAAAATTCACATTGCAGGGGAATGAGCAGTTCGCGTGACGCGCAGAGGGCGTTGAGTGTCAAAAGTCCCAGAGAAGGAGGGCAGTCGAGGATGATATACTCATAGTCGTTGCGCACGCTTTTGAGGCATTCGTCCAAAAAAAATTCGCGAGCCATTTTGTCTACAAGTTCCAGCTCAACGGCCACCAGGTTGGTACTTGCGGGCAAAATATCCAGAAATGGAGAGCGACTTTTGGCTATATTTTCTTTCAGCTTTTCTGGTTCATAAAAGGTGTTGTACAGGTCGCCGTGCAGGTCTTCCTGGTGCAGGCCTATTCCGCTTGTGCTGTTAGCCTGCGGATCGCAATCAACGAGCAGAACTTTTTTTTCCATGACTGCAAGGGCAGCGGAAAGGTTGATGGCAGTGGTGGTTTTGCCTACCCCGCCTTTTTGATTTGCGATGGAAATAATGCGCGCCATTGAGGCCTCCCAGTCATTTTGACTGATTTTAGAGGAGCTGTTGCTTCAACCGTCAGGTGAACCTGTCAGGAGCAGATACGTCAACGAGCATGAAATTTTGGCTTTGCCACCTTTTTTCATGGTTCACTTGAAGAGAAAAACTTCGTGTTTCACATGAAACATGGGGCGGTACACTGAAAGCTTCAATGGGTTGTTTGTAAAAGAGAGTAGTGAGAGCGTCAAGGCTTAAAGCAGATTGAGCAACAAAACTTGCCCCGAAAAATTAAAGCGCGTAAAAAAAAGCACAATCTCTTGGCTGGAGAAATTATGGAACTAGCAAAAGTGCTGTTGGTTGATGATGAATCAGATGTAACGCGGATACTCTCCAAGCGCCTTGGTCGTCGGGGGTATGAGTGCCAATCCGCTGCTAACGGACAAGAAGCCGTTGATGCCATGGAGCAGTTCCCATTTGGCATTGTAATCATGGATGTAAAAATGCCTGTTATGGATGGCATGTCCGCCTTGCAGATTATCCATTCCCGCTGGCCAAAGACCCAGGTGATCTTGCTTTCGGGGCATGCAGACATGCAACTTGCGGTTCAGGCAATGAGTGAAGGGGCGTTTGGCTACTTGATGAAGCCTGTTGACATTGATGAACTGCTCTTTAAAATTGAGGATGCCGCAACCCAGATTCGCCTTGAGGCGGAGCAGGGCTAAGCGAGCGCGCAGAAAATGAGGAAAGTTATGTTCAATAAAAAAATGATGGCGTCCTTTCTATTGGCTTCAACCATGGCTGCCGGGGTTGTGCCTGGTATGTGCGCCATTGCAAATGCTGTGGAAGTTACGGAAGAAAACCTGCCCAAGCTGCTTGAAAAACTGTTCCGTGAGCGGCCAGAGCTGGTCATGGATGTGTTGCGCAGGCAAAGCGAGTCAGTGCTTGATATTGCTCAGCAGGGGTCGAATTTGCGCCGTCAGCACAGCCTTGAGGCTCAGTGGGCGCAAGACATGAAGGTGCCCAAAACGGTTAAAACCGAAGGGCGTCCGGTTATGGGCGCACCCAAGGCCAAGGTGCGTATTGTAGCCTTTTCTGATTTTACCTGCCACTTCTGTCAGCAAGCATCCAAAACTGTGGACGCCATTTTGCAGGAATACGGCAAGGACGTGAGCCTTGTTTTCAAAAACATGCCGCTGGACGACAAGGGCCCTGCCAATATCGCTTCGGCATATTTTGTCGCCATATCGCAGCAGAGTGAGGAAAAGGCCTGGCAGTTCTATAAGGCACTCTTTGCCGACAGAGATAAGCTCATTGCCGAGGGGGAAGCCTTCTTGAAAAAGACGGCTGAAGGCCTCAATGTGGACATGAAGCGACTTGCCAAGGATGTGCACAGCAAAAAGGTTACTGACATCATCGCTGAAGATCAGATGGATGCCCAGAAGCTCGGCATTGAGGGAACTCCATACTTCCTCGTGAACAATCTGGTGGTTCGCGGTGCCCTGCCGCTTGATCTCTTTAAGAGCGCCGTTGATATGGCGCTGAAAAACAGCAAATAGCAGATGATAATCCTGCCAGTCAGTGAATCTGATCTGCCGCAGATTTTGGCCCTGCAAAAGGCCGCTTTTGAAAGCGAAGCGAGGCTGGTAGAAAATTGGGATATTCCGCCTCTCACGCAAACGCTTGACGAGCTAGTGGAAGAATGGCGCATTGGTGTCATGCTCAAGGCCTTAAATGGGCAGACGCTGGCAGGAACGGTCAGGGCGCACCTTGCGGATGACACTGCCTACATTGGCCGCCTTGCGGTACTGCCGCAATGGCAGGGCAGGGGGTGCGGTTCTTCACTGATGACGGCAATTTTGTCCGCAGTTAAGGCCGCCCGTTATGAACTCTTCACCAGCGCAAAGAGTAACCGCAATTTGCGGTTATACGAAAAATTCGGGTTCGTGCCGTATAAAAAGGCCCAAACCGCAAACGGTGTTGAGCTAATCTGGCTGGAAAAAATCAGTAAGCCCTGATGTGAGTGACACACCTCAGAGTGATGTTCTGAAGAGTATTCTGCAAGCAAAAAGGCCGCGCAATAGCGCGGCCTTTTACATGCTCATTGGCAAATTTCATTCTGATTGGCCTGATCCACCGCGATTGCGGATAACCTTGGTCATCCAGGAGCGCAACTGCTCAAGGTCGGCTTGTTGCGTTTTTTCGGACGAATCAAGCAGAACGCGCAAGTTTGCAACTTCCTGGCGCAGCTGCCCAACCTCTGGCGCTGTGTTGCCACTTGGGGCGGGAAGTCGCTGCACAACAAGTTGCAGCAGGTGGGCAATCCCTTCAATTGCGCTTGTCTGGCGCTCCAGAATCTGGAGAGCAGCTGAAGGGAAATAGTCATTGCCTGAGGGGACTTCAGCAATGGCTGGGGAAGAGTCAGCATCCGCAACCGCAACGGCATTTCGCGGAAAGCGCGCGTTAAGCGCATCTTCAACCGCCGCTGCCGTGCGGGATTTTTGCATCTGCTCAAGCACAGCCGCAATGACATCCAGCGTTTCTCGGCGATAACGGCGCCTGCGGCCGTCGCCAACACTGGGAATAAAATGGGCAAACCGTTTGCAGTAATAGCGGGTGGTAGATTCAGGCAAGGAAAAATGGCGCGAAATATCCGCAATACTCAACAGGCTTTCAGCAACTACAGCCTTGCGAGCCATGTCTCCTCCCGCGCCGGGCAAAGGACGCCTGAAAGACGCTGCGAGGCGCGTCACCCGGCAATTTGAATCGGATAAAAGGAGTGGGCAGAAACGGAAGTCAGCAACAAAGTGATTCCGATGTAATTCTTTTTGAGATACTCCAAACAAAATTTAATAGCAAGTCAGCAAACAGAAAAGGCGGTACAGACTATGCCGTTACCGCCAATAAAATAAACAACTGCGTGGTTACGCGGTGGCGCTGCTGCTGCTGATCAGTACACAACCCGCCTTACCGCGATAAGTTTGTTGCGCCAGTATGGCACATCAAGGCTCTCAACCCTCACATTTTCGCCGCGTCTGGGGCTGTGGATAAAGGAATTGCCGCCAGCATAGATGCCAGTGTGCAGCCCCCTCGGGCCTGAGCCTGTGCGGAACACCAAAATATCGCCCTGTCGAGCTGCTGTAAGCGGAATCTGTTGCCCTGTATGCGCCTGATCAGATGTTATGCGCGGTACTTTTACGCCGTTTTGCTTGTATGCCCACCAGATCAAACCGGAGCAGTCAAAGCCCTTTTGTGGTGACGCGCCGCCGGGTCTATATTTTGTGCCCATCTGCGTATAGGCAGTTTTAACCACTTTGCGCGCTGATTCAGGGGCAGGGCCGCCATCGGGCGCGGATCTGAAAGCTCCGCAACCTGTCAGAAGTACGGCGCATGTCAAGAGCAGCGCAATGTTGCGCCATCTTCGCCAAGTGTTTGAGTGTATTGCTGCTTCCATGCTGCAACCTACTGTGTTTGCAAACAATTTTGCAAAAGTCAAAAATATAACACATATGTGCTGCATAGGATTAAGCAATTTGTGTGCCTGATCGGCAGGCTGCGAGGAGTATTGTTGGCAGGCCAAAAATAATAATGGACTAACAAGCTGCAATAACAACAGTATTCATACTTTGAAAGATCAAAACAGCAAGGCCCTGTATAAGGGCCTTGCTGTTTAAGGGATTATGCAGAGTCCGCGTAGCCGCGTGGCCTGCAAACAACTGATGGTTACTGGGCAGGTTTTGCCTCAGAAGTTATCCTTGTCTGGTTGTCCCAAACTTGATCAGCCTTTGGCAACGTGGGCAGCAGCTTGGTCCAGGGGTTCTTCTTGAGGAATTCGGGGTCCTGCTGGAGCTTGCGGCTCATTTCCAGAATGGGCGGCACGGTTTCCTTGATATCCTTGGAAAGCGGTTCAGCGATGCCAAAATCCGTTGCCTTGGTGGCGAGGTCAACGGCCTTCTGGCTGCATTCCATGGAGGTCATGAGCGTATCAAGCGTCTTGGCGGGGTTGTGGAAACCAACGCTGTTTTCCGCAGAAACGTAATCCCAGAACAACTGGCCCTTGCGCACCATTTCGCGCGCTTCAGTCATCAGGGCGTCGTAATCGGCTGCGCGCTTGCCTTCGTAGGCATTGGCAAGACGAACGGCTTCATGTGCCTTGACCGAGATTTCCTGCGCTTTCAGCAGTTGGTCAAAGGCCTTTTTCTGGGTGTATTCTACGCGACCGCGCAGGTAGTCGGCGGTCTTGTCGGCGTGGCACTGGCGGCAGGCGCGCAGTTCCGGATCCTTGAGGGGCGAGGTCATCCAGTGACTGGAAACCTTTTTGCCGCCTTCACGCATGTAGGGCATGTGGCAGTCGGCGCAGGCAACGCCCGCAGCACCGTGGGGGCCGTCCTGGAACATTTCATAGTCAGGATGCTGCATCTTGATCATGCCGACTTTGGAGGCCGCGTGCGTCCAGTCAACAAAAGGCCCGGGCTTGCCATCGGCGTTCTTGGGGCCGTGGCCCTTGTAGTACTGATACATGTCTTCGGGGTTAAAGCCATTATCCCAGGGGAACACAGGCTTGGCGGCTGGGCCGTTGTCCTTGTGGGTAAAGTAGTACTCCACGTGGCACTGGGCGCACACAAGGCTGCGCTTCTGGTTGCGTGAAAGCTTGGCCCAGTCTTGACCGCTGCGCTTCAACCAGTCTTTGAGAGGTTCGGAATAGGGGCGCAGTTCCATGGTCACAGGATCGTGGCAGTTGGCGCAACCAATGGTTTCATCCATCTCATTGATCTTGTCCTTGTTACGGAATTCATTGACGTCCTTGGACCAGAAGGCATCACCGTACTGCTTGACCCATTCCATCATCTTGGGGGTTTTGCAGTTCCAGCAGGTGGCGGGCAGGCTGCCCTTGCCGTCGGCGGCAAAGCGGTTGATGCGGTCAATGTTGAGAAAATCTTCAACGGCGTAGGTGTGCCCACGTGCTTCATTGTACTCGTACATGAAGTGATAACCCAGCCACAGATTCTTGAGATAGGGCTGGGCATGCTTGAAGCCCTTGGGCAGGGGATTAACGTTGTCGTTCTTGTGGTAGGGTATGGAACCCTTGTATTCGGTCATGACCGAGGATTCGTTGTTCTTCATGTACGAGGCGTACTGCTGCGGAAAATCTTTCTGGAAAGCAGAAATACGAGTTTCGCTTTCAGGAATGGAAGTTTTGTACTTGGGGGGCTTAAGGTCTGTGGAAACATCCTGACAGCCCGCAAGCAAAGCTATGCCAAGCAGGGCCGCCACTCCCAGGGCCTTGTGTATGTTGCTCTTAGTCATTGGCTACCGTCCTTGTGCTTATAGGCATCATGCGCATGTGGGCCATACCCTTGTGGCAATCCACACAGTAGGGCTTGGCGTCCATGCTGGCCACATTGACATTGGTCTGACTATGGCAGGCCATGCAGTTGGCATTGACCACATCCCTGGTGCGAACGCTCAAAGGACGCGGAATGTCGTGGCCTGAAACATTGCCGATAAAGTCACGCAGACCTTCCTGGGCCTTGAACGGCAGCTTGGCCAGCAGATTATGCGGGGCATGGCACTCATTGCAGGAAAGTTTGGCGTGTGATCCCATTTTCTGGGTCACTGCAGCTTCCTGCATTATGTGACAACTGGCGCAAAAGGGTCGCTGGTCAGTTGTCGTCATGGCGTACGCAAGCACACCCAAAAGCACCATTCCCGCCGCAACGCCGCCCAACAGCACCTTAAGCCATGGTCCATTGCGGGGTGTTCCCATAGAGCCTCCTTAACTCGCTCCTTGTGTGCCGCCCCCATGGCGGCATCCCGGTTAAGAAAACAAGAAACGTACCAAAACCTGCAAATAAAATAAAAAAATAATTAGTAGATAATCAAGATAATTGCGTGAAATCGAAAGAAAAAGAGTGATTGCGGTCACAGAAAAATTCAGAAAAAAAAGACAGATTCAGAAATAAATGACAACACCTATGGAAGGGTGAGCAATGCTGCGCGAATCATTAGTAAAGTCGAAGAAGATGCCGTGGTTGGTTCTTGTCGCCAGTATGGGCTGGCTTGGATTCACTGGCTTTCTTTACAGTCAGGCAGTGCAGGTCAATGCAGAGCATAGCCTTGAGTTGGAGCATACACGACTTTCAACCATGGCGCAGCAGTTAATGGACGCAAGAAACTGGAATGCAGCGCACGGCGGCGTATATGTTGAAAAAAGTGATTACGGCCAGCCAAACCCATGGTTGCCAGAATCGGAGCGCACCGTAACCACGCAGGATGGGCGCACCCTCGTGCTGGTCAATCCTGCATACATGAGCCGCCAGCTGGCGGAGCGCAGTTCGCGCGAAGGGCTTACCATCAGCGTAATTAGCAGTGCGCCGCTGCGGCCGGAAAACATGGCGGATGTGTGGGAAAAGTCAGCACTTGCCCGCTGTGCGGAAGAAACCCCCGAAGTGTTTACGGCTCCACAACCGGGCAATGGCCAAAGCTTGCGCCTGCTGAGCGTGCTTATGGCCCAGCAAAGCTGTTTGCGGTGCCATGTGAACAAAAAAGTGGGGGAAGTGCTTGGCGGCATCAGCGTGAGCCAGGATGCAAGCTCATTCCACAAAGGTCTGGAAAGGCAACGCTATAACATGCGTTTGCTGTACGGCCTGCTAGCGTTCACAGGGGTGCTTGCCATTGGCTGCCTGACCTTTAACCTCACGCACCGGCGCTGGCTGGCGGAAGAAGCCAGCCGCATGAAAAGCTCGTTTATGGGGCACCTCAGCCACGATATGCGCACCCCCCTGACAGCCATTGTGGGAATGAGCGAACTGGCACAGCGTGCTGACCTGCCAGAAAAGGAACGCAAAAAGGCCTTGGGCTATCTTGCGCAAGCCGCAGAGGCCCTGAGGGAAATGGTCGGCGACATAACAGACCACGCAGCACTGGAGCAGGGAACTCCCACGCTTGAAGCCACGCCCTTTGATCTGCGGGAGTGCCTCGCAAGCTGTGTGAACTTGTACATGCCCATTGCCGACAGCAAGGGGATTACCCTTACCCTCGGACTGGACGAAAATTTACCGCAATGCGCGGTGGGCGACAGCTTTCGGCTGCGGCAGGCCCTGGGCAACATTGTCAGCAATGCGGTCAAATTTACAGAGGTTGGTTCTGTTCGCATTTACGCCACAGCGCTTGAAGGCACACGTGAACATCTGAATCTGGCGATTTCTGTCAATGACACAGGTCCTGGCATGTCGCAGGAAGATCAGGACAGGGTGTTTGAGAGTTTTCAGCGGGGGCGCGATACTGCGCGCACACCGGGAACTGGCCTCGGTCTGAATATTGCCCGCACTCTTGCAAGGCTTATGGGCGGGGATGTGAATCTGGCTTCACGAGCAGGGCAGGGGGCCTGCTTCACGCTCCACGTGCGGCTCTTGCAGTGTGCGCAACCCGAACAGGCTACAAGCAGAGAGAATGTGCCCAAGTCAGATGTAGCCAAGTCTGAGGCGCAGGATAGCGCAACGCAGTTACTGGCTCGCAAAAAGGTACTGGTGGCGGAAGACACCGCATCCATTGCCTATGCCATGCAGCATATGCTGCGGGGCATGGGGGCAGAGCCCGTGGTGGTTGAAACTGGTGAAAAGGCGCTGGAACAGCTGCGGGATCCGCACCAAGGGCATTGGGATTTGCTTGTGCTCGACAGTCGGTTGCCCGGCATTGATGGGCTGGAAGTGCTGCGCGCTTTGCGGAACGGCGATACTTTGTCCCCGGCAAAAACTCTCGCCGTCGTCTATACTGCAACAACAAGCGACACATTTCTGCGTCAATGTGAAGCGCTAGGCGCGGATGGCGTGTTTTTAAAACCCTTGAGTTTTGAACAATTGCGCCATGAACTGAAAAAAATGGTGACAGCAAAGTCGGCTGAAAAATCGACCGATTACCCAAGCAAGCCCCAAAATGTCACCCAGGAAAAAAGCGCATTGCCGAATATGTCTGCAAACATACAAAATGAGCAACAATCAGCAGATATTCAAAGCAAAAATACGATTTGGAACCGCAATGCAGCACTCGAAGCGATGGATGGCGATGAAGACGTGCTGAAAAGCCTTGCCAACGTATTGGAAAGTGAACTTCATGAGCGTCTGCAAGCCCTGAACGTCGCCATTTCCACGGGTGATTTGGAGCAACTGCGCCGCACAGCCCATGCCTGCAAAAACTCGGCAGGCGTCATGCGGCTTGATCGTCTGCGCGCAGCAGCGGCGGCAACAGAAGATGCGGAATCAGGATATATTGCAGAAGAAGCGCAAAAATTGCGCTCAGCAATGCTGGAAGCCGTTCAGGCGCTCGCAGCAGATGTGGAGCAGTGCAAGACCGCATAAGGTACATACCCGGGCAGGGTTTGCTGGTAGAAGCGGTAAACGTGCAGGCAAAAAAACGGCAGAAGCAGGATTGCAGGGGGAACAAGCTGATGGCCAAAGTGCTTGTGGTGGATGATGAAGGACTGATGCGCACAATGGTGCAGGTGGTCTGCAACCGCATGGGGCATGAAACCCTGCTGGCCGCATCTATTCAGGAAGCGCTGCGTATGGTCAGCGAGCCAGTGGATGTGGTCTTGCTGGACGTATGGCTCCCGGACGGTAACGGGCTTGAATATCAGGCCGACTTTGCGCATTTGCCGGGCGCGCCGGATGTGGTTGTCATCACTGGCAACGGCGACGGCGACAATGCCGAGGCCGCCTTGCGCTCCGGAGCATGGGAATTTCTCACCAAGCCATTGCAGATGCGGGATATTGAACAGTGTTTGCGCCAAATTCTGCAATTCAGGCAAAATCGTACCCCTGTATCAGAAGCTCTGATTGTAGACAGCGGGCATATTCTTGGCAGCGGGCCTGGTATGAGCCGCGCTCTCAAGCTGCTGGCTCAGGCTGCAAAAAGCGAAGTAAATGTGCTTTTGCTGGGTGAAACCGGGGTAGGCAAGGAACTCTTTGCCCGGGCGCTCTTTCGCAACAGTGCAAGGGCAGCCAGGCCATTTATAACGGTTGACTGCGCCTCGCTGCCAGAAACGCTGGTGGAAAGTCATTTGTTCGGCCACAGCCGTGGTGCGTTCACTGGTGCGGACAGAGCGCGCGAGGGGCTGCTGCTTGCGGCAGACAAAGGCACGCTGTTTCTAGATGAAGTGGGTGATCTGCCACAGCCCATGCAGGGGGTTTTTTTGCGGGCACTGGAGCAACGGCGTTTTCGCCCTGTGGGCGAGGTACGCGAGGTCAGCAGCGATTTCAGGCTGGTGGCCGCCACCAACAAAAATCTGGAACACATGGCCAAGGAAAACAGCTTTCGGGCAGATCTGCTCTACAGGCTGCAAGGTCTCACCATTGTGATTCCGCCATTGCGCGAGAGGCTTGATGAAATCCCCGCCTTGGCGCGACAGGCCATTGCGCGTTTTTGTCTGGGTAGTGACCAGCCGGAAAAGACCATTTCCAACGAGGCTCTGGATGTGCTGCTGGAATATGGCTGGCCCGGCAATGTGCGTGAACTGATCCATTGCCTCGAGCGGGCATGCCTCACGGCGGGGAAAAGTGATCTGATCCTGCCTGCGCATCTTCCCACGCGCATGCGTGTGGATTCAGTGCGGCGCCGCATGGGTCAAGGAACTGTGCTGCCAGTCAAAGAGAATGGAATACTGCATGCGAATGATGGGGCGGGGCTAGGTTCAGTCGAGAATGGTTTTCTGGTCAATGAGACGTTGGGGCAAAAACCGCCCAGCCTGCGTGAATGGAAATCGCAGGCTGAGAAAGCCTACGTGCGGCAAGTTTGGGACATGTGCTCGGAAGACGTGCGAAAAGCCTCGGAAGTAGCAGGTATTTCGCGCGGGCACTGGTATGAGCTAATGAAAAAGAATGGCCTGTAGCAAGGGGCTCAGACCGGCGGAGCAAAAAAACGCGGCAAACAGCCAGGGATGCTTGCGTCAGAAAATAAAAGGAGCTATAGGCGAGAAAAATCGGCATTGAAAGGCAATGTTAGAGCTTATGAACAAGAGTCCCATTACTGTCAGAGGGTATGTCGCGGCGGTGCCGCGTTCTGTGGATGCGCGCCAGGCCCGTGTCGCTGTTGTGCAGGATGATGTGGAATACCGCATTGTACCGCGCGGCGCCGGGGTTGACCTGGATGACGAAGTCAGCGTGCCCGTGGAAGTTTCAGGCATTATGGATGAAGCGGACGGCGTGGTATACCTCACCGTGCGCGGCTACAAGGTGCTTGAAGACGACTCCTGGCTGGAAGAATAAGCGGCTTTATTGCGTCACGTTGTGATGCACTCTTGAGCAGTTTTGCCGGGTGTGGCGTTCGTCAGGCCGGACAGCTTGTTGCGCCCTTGTTTCCAGGCCGTCAGAGACAGGGGCAAGCGCGGTGCAATGCCCCTGTGCCCAATATAGCTCGTTGAATCGCCCGTCTCTGTCTCTGGCCAAAATCAATCCCGCAACTGCACAAGCGCCATTGGCGCTTTTTTTTGTTCTTCATCCCGCTGTTGATAGCGCGGGCGGGGCAGGGGATCAGAGCAGGCTGATCTGTTTCTGCTCCTTACGGGTGCGCATTGCCAGCGTGCTGTGCCGGCAGAATTCACAAATCTGTCCCATGAAGGGCGAGGGCTGCAAATGCAGGGTGCGCCCATAAAGAGTGCGCTGCGCGCAATGACTGAGAAAAAGCGCCCGCGCGGCACGCGTCAGACCCACGTACAGCAGACGGCGTTCCTCGGCTTCGTTGTCCTCGATTTGGGCGCTGCTGGTGGCGGCATCCGTGGCAGGGAACAAAAGTTCACGGCGTAAAGGCAAAAGACCGTCTTCAAGCCCCGGCAGGAAGACCGCCTGAAACTCAAGCCCTTTTGAAGCGTGCAAAGTCAGAATCTGCACACTTTCGGCCTTGGCACGCACAAGCTCGGCCTCCTGAAGCCATGCCAGCTGCTCAAAAAAGCCCGCCCAGTGACCGCTCTGGTTCCAGAGGCGGCACAGTTCACGCCATGAGCGGCTGCCGGTAAAGACTTCCCCCGCCCAGGGCTGCTCCGCGAGCCAGGGGAGCATGCGCTCCGGCGCAGGCAGGCTCTCTGCTGCTGTCCAGCTTTGCGGCAATGCGTCCTGCTGATCCTGACCCTCGGTGGGCATTTGCGCAAAACCGCAATGAGAGCCAAGCAGGCCCAACAGGCGCGCGCATGTGGCGTCCTGCCAGAATCCATCCTGCGAGGGCGCGGCGCAGGGTATCCCCGCCTGTTCAAGGGCAGCCCGCAAAGGTGGAATCTGCGCTTTCAGGCGAACAAGAACCGCAATGTCGCCCGGTGCCAGTGCTCCGGCCAGACCATGCAGGTCGTCCCCCCTGCTGTGATCCAGCAGGGTGTGGGCCGTAGCGCCCAGCAGATGTCGAACACGCTCTGCTACCCAACGGGCCTCGGTGCGCTCATCAGGTGCGGAAAAGAGCCGCAGTTCAGCCGTGAGGGATTGCGCGGCCAACAATGGGCCGCACTGCCCCTTGTGGTGCAGAAGGCTGCGGGCCATGTCCAGCACGCTCTGGCTGGAACGGAAGCTCTGCCCAAGGCGGAAGACGTTCAGCCCCGGCCAGCAGGCGCGCAGACTGGCCTCGCTTTGGCCCGTAACTCCACGGAATCCGTAAATGGCCTGATCCGGGTCGCCAATGCCGAAGAATCCATGCCCATCAGCAGGCAGCAATGCGCGAACAATGGCAAGCTGCACAGCGGAAAGATCCTGTACTTCATCCACAAGCACGTGCTGTGGGCGCTCGTTTTCGGGCAGGGAGCGGGCGTGGTCCAGCCACCAGTCCAGAAGGTCGGCGTAGTCCACATAGCGCTGCCCCATGTTCTTGCGCGCCGCATAGTTGGCAGCAGCTCGGGCCAGAGGGCTTTGAGCAGGCTCATGGGCAAGAACACCGCCCTCACGCGCGAGAGCAAGGGCATCCCACAGTTTGCGCGCATCGCGCTTTTCCAGCTCCGGATTCGCAAGGCAGAACAGATTGAGCGCGGCATCCTCGCCAAGCAGGAGCGGGGGATTGTCGGCGCTGGCAGCGCGCAGGGCCGCCCATGCCATGCCGTGCAGGGTGTCGCACAAGGGGAGCGCAGCTTGCGAGGTTCCCGCAAAGGCCTTGCCCAGTCTCTCCCGCAGTTCATCCGCAGCGCGCCGTGTAAAGGTGACAGCCAGCACCCTGCGCATGTCTGCGCCTTCTTCCACCAGCCATTGCAAGCGGCCCACCAGAACGCGGGTTTTGCCCGCGCCGGGGCCAGCCAGCACCAGCACGGGCGCTGGCCCTGCTGCAAGCGCCGCCTGCTGTTCGTCAGAATAGGCAAAGACCTGCGCAGGCGTGTCAGTTGTCGCTGCGGATTTTACTGCAGAAAAATTGCTTGTGGCTGCTGCGTTGGTATCACCCGCAAGGGGGAGGCTCGCTCGACGCACCCGCACGGACGCGGGCTGTCCGGCAGTAGTCTGCGCGTCCGCAGACGCAAGCGGTTCAGCCTTTTTGCGTCCCCGCTTGGCAGGAGTCTTTACGCCCGGCAGGGTGCCGCGCGCATCGGCCAGTTCCTCCGGAGAGAAAACACGCACAGTGCCGTATTCGCCGTCATAGCCCCCTTCGCGGTAGACCTGACCGCGCCGCATACGGGCCACAGCTTCGCCCAGCGGCTCCCAGTGAGCGCGGATGTCTGCTTCCGGCAGGCTGCAAAGGATATCCAGCTCCGGCCCCAGCTCGCGCAGCAGACTGCTGTAACGCTCCTGCACCCGGCGCGAGGCCGGGCCAACGCCAAGTATTTCACCCACGACTTCAGCCAGCGGAATCAGCGGGCGCACTTCTGGTTCGCGCGGGAGTTCCGGCGTGGTTTCCCTGTCCGCCAGTTCCAGCACCCGGTGCAGTACGCCGACTGTGAGCGGCTTGCCGCAGACCGGGCAAATGTTGCCAAGAGCCAGCGACTCTTTAGGCTCCAGCACCACGTTGCAGGCGCGGTGCCCGTCAAGGTGGTATTTGCCTTCATCAGGATAGAATTCCATGGTGCCGAGAAAACGGCAGTCCAGATTGCTCTGGTCTTCCCGCCGGGCAGAGGCGCGCAGGGCAGCAAACATGCCCGTATAACTGGGGTGGCCCGCAAACAGATTGGCCTCGCGTCCAAGGTTGGCCCCGGAATGCGCGTCCGAATTGGACACAAGAGCGTAGCCGTCAAGCCTGCTGATCAGGCGGTTCATGGCCGGGTCGGACGAAAGGCCCGTTTCCAGCGCAAAAATGTGTTCCGAAAGATCGCCGTAGCAGTCTTCAAGCCTGTCAAAGCCTGACTTGGAGCCGAAAAGCGCAAACCAGGGCGTCCACACATGGGCGGGGATCATCACTGAACCGGGCGCGCATTCCAGCATGATTTCAAGCAGGTCGCGCGAGTCCAACCCCAGGATGGGGCGGCCATCGGCATTAAGGTTGCCGATCTGCGCCAGCCGCAACGAAAGGCGCTCCGCATCTTCCAGAGTAGGCACAAACACAAGGTTGTGCACCTTGCGCACCTTGCCGCCGCGTTTGTAGATGGAGCTGATTTCCGTCTGCAGCAGAAACAGCGGGTCGGCGGATTCCTGCATGCCGGGACCAGCCTTGGAGTCCATAAAATCCAGAGTTTCCGGCTCCACAGCCAGCCTGTACAGTCCCGTAGTTTCGTCCAGCACGAGCTGCTCCGCCAGTTCCGCTCGCCACTGGGGATGTGTAAAATCCCCGGTGCCCAGTATGTTGATACCTTTGCAGCGCGCCCAGGCCGCCAGATGACGAGGATTGAGGGCCTTGCTTGTGGCGCGCGAGAAACGGGAATGGATGTGCAGATCAGCTATAAAATTCATAATTCACCCTGTGGGGATGGAATCTGTGTGGGATTGATCACAGCAAAGCCTGCGTCAGGCCAGCCAGGGGCAGAAGCGCAGCGCCTGTGTAGACCACCGAGGCCCACGTTTGCCGCCGCCTGTGACCTTGCTGGTTCCTGAGTTGTCATTGGTGGATGCCCCGGTGTGCAGCGTCAGCGGCGTTTCAATCACGGTTTCGTGCGCGGTATTCTTGCGGGCCAGAGCCAGAATCCGCAATGCGGGTTTTGCCCTGTGCGTTCTCACTGGCAGCAGGAGGCGCAGCCCGAGGCCAGCATCGTTCAAGCCCGCGCACAATTGCGGCAAGGCCGGGGCATCATAGATACAGCAAAAACAGCCCTGGTGGCGCAGCAGAGCTGCCGCAGCTCGGCAGAATAGCTGGAGCACGTATTCCCGGTTTTCCTCGCCCGGTGCGCCACGCAGCGCCCGTTCGCGCATATGGCGGGGCGAGGGCCTTCCGGCGACTCCATAGGGCGGATTTGCGAGAACCAGATCAAACTTTCCGGCATGACTGACGCCTGTCGTACCTGCCAGCTCTGACAAGAGTTTTCTGTCGGCCAGATCAGCTTCGGCAAAGCGCAGCCTGTCTGTCAAGCCAAGGCGAGCGGCGTTGACAGTGGCGGCCTGCACGAGCGGTGCTTCCCTGTCCAGCCCCAGCCCGGTAATGCCAGGGAAACGCAAGGCCAGCCCCAGCAGGGCGGCTCCGCAGCCACAGCCAAGCTCTGCCGCAGTCAGATGTGCCTGACGTGGCGCGTTCAGGCTTTCCACATGCCGCGCAACAAAGGCAGACAGCAGGAGGGCATCCGCGCCAAATCGCAGGCTGCCTTCCGGTTGTTCAAGCCCGCGTGGAAAAAGCTGACGGGCGCTGTAAAAAGGTTCATCCGTGTGCATTGGGGCTTCCTGCGCCGGAAAAAGGGCCGCCGGCAGAACATTGTTTCTGACGGCGGCCCGCAAGTATGTGTCAGGATGCTGCGAATGCGGTTAGCCCCCCCCCGGTGCTTGGGGCGACAGGCCTCTTACAGCAAGTCCCCTTCCCAGTTGAACAGGCTCTTGCGCCGCATTTCGGGCACGGAGGCTGGCGGATTTTCCTGCATGTGCGCAAAGAAACCGTATCCCGCCGAGAGCAGTTCCTGCCTTTTGGCGGTGATATCCAGCGGCCAGCCGGGATAAATCCAGATGTTGCCGCCGTACTGCCGCGCCCAGAAGGGTTCGCCCATGGGGCTGAGGAATGGCTCGTTGGGTTTGACGCCCAGCATGCCGAAACGGCTGATGCCAACGGGCCAGTAGCCGGAAAGCACCACGCCAAGCGGCAGGGGGCTTTGCGCGGGCAGGGCCAGCATGTCCTCCTGCGCCAGTTCAGGGCTTACAAACGCGCCCGAAAATCCCATATTGGCAAGTATGCCAAGGGCCGAGGCATTGGCCGCGTTGCAGAAAGGCCCGGCCAGCAGGTCGGCGTTTTCTTCAAGCTGCTCAGGGAACAATCCGCGTTGCCACGGAGCATTGCACACAAAATGCCGCGCGCCGTCACGCCACAGCCGCCCGATGGAGCGGCGGACGGTTTCTTCCTCATCTGGCCAGATAACCGGCGGGAGCCACCAGCACATGCGCGGGGCAACAGTGCGCGATAGTTCGGCGCTGCGCGCCGAAAGCCAGAGGGCCTGCAACTGGCTTCGGCCTGTGCGGGTCTCCTTGCCGTGGGGCACGCTTGAGCGCACATACATGTCGGGCCGGGTTTTGGCCTTGATGGGCCTGGGCAGACGCGGGTCGCTTTCCACAGCCTTGCTGGGGCGGGAGGGCATGGCCTCAAGGCGCGCCTGCCAGCTTTTGATGATGCGCATAAGTTCAGGTTCGCGCCGATCAATAAGAAAGACTGGCGTTCCGGCCTTGGGCGTCTTGTGCTTGGGCAGGCGCAGGGTAAGGCTGCCGCCCTTGGGAATGCGCCTGGTTACGGGCATGGTGGCATGCCAGCGCTCGTCTTCAACACCAACACGCAGGTAATCCTGTGGCAGCAGTTCAAAGAAGGGCTTGAGCGTCACGCCGCCTTCAGGCTCGATGCGAATCTTGCCCGCCAGCAGGCCGGAACTGGTCTGACCGTCCGGGGTGGTGGGGATGGTGTGGTCCTTCTGCGGCAAAAAGCGCGCGCGTGTGGAGGGCCGCCCCAGCGACATTTGCAAAATTTCTTCCGCCGCCTTGCGGGCCTGGGCATCGCCGGGGTTGTCGCGCAGCATGCGATAGGCCGTAACCACGTGGTACACGTAGTGCGGGCCTTTTTTGCGGCCTTCGATCTTCCACGACACAAGGTGGGGGATGTTCAGCAGGGTTTTTGCCAGCACGTCCAGCGAAAGGTCGAGGCAGGAGAACCAGCGTCCGTTGTGTTCCTTGCCGCGTATCTGTCCGCGCGAGGCGGGGCGGCGCGGCGCGTCAAAAGATTCGTTGCGGCGGTCGTCCGGCCTGCCGCGTCCGGCCCGTGGGTCACGCCCATCGCGTCCGGTGCGGTTTTTGCGGGCAATATCCATGCGGGACTGTTCCTGGCGCATGCGATCCTGTTCCTCGCGTTCCGCATTGCGCACAAGGGCAATGGCAGCGGGGCCGCCCTGACGGTACACGCGGCGGCAGGGCTGCACGCAGCGGCCCCGCAGGCCGCTTTTGCCGCCCATGTAGCTCGACCAGTAGCAACGGCCAGACACGCAGTAGCACAGCGCGCCGTGCACAAAACATTCAAGGTCAAGGCCTTCGGGGCAGGCCTCACCCATGGTGCGGATTTCATCAATGGAAAGCTCGCGCGGCAGGATAACGCGGTTGGCGCCGAGTTTTTTTGCCTGCAACAGGCTTTCCGGATGGGTGAGGTTGGCAAGGGTGGAAAGAAAAAGCCCGCCCTCAAAACCTGCCTGACGCGCCAGATCCAGCATTGCCAGATCCTGAACGATAAGCCCGTCCGGCCTGACCTGACGGGCAAGGCGCGCCGCCAGCCGGTATGCCTGAGCCGGTTCGTTGGGCTTGACCAGGGTATTCATGGCCACGTAAACGCGGGCGTTTTCCGCATGGGCAAGGTCTGTCAGGCGCGAAAGTTCCGTCAGGCCAAAGTTTTCTGCCTGCATGCGGGCAGAAAAATGTTTGAGGCCCAGATAGATGGCGTCTGCCCCGGCGGCAAGAGCGGCCAGGAATGAAGGCGCGTCGCCCGCCGGAGCCAGAATTTCCGGCCGGGCGGGCGTGGGGGCGGATATGTTCAGATGATCCGCAGAAGTGGAGAAAGTGTCGTTCATATTTTATAATACTCTTTGTACCAGGCCACAAAGCGGGCTATACCCTCGCTGAGAGGCGTGGAAGGGGCAAAGCCGGTGGCGGCGGTGAGGTCGTCAATATTGGCCCAGGTGGATTCAACATCGCCCGGTTGCATGGGCAGAAGCTCCTTGCGGGCTTTCATGCCAAGGGCGTCTTCAAGGGTGCTGATGAAATCGTTGAGTTCCACCGTATTGTTGTTGCCTATGTTGTAGATGCGCCAGGGCGCGGAGCTGCTGGCGGGGTTGGGATTTGCGGTGTCAAAGTCCGGGTCGGGCTGCGGGGCCAGGGGCAGCAGACGCACCACGCCTTCAATGATGTCGTCGATATAGGTAAAATCGCGGCGCATGCGTCCTTCGTTGAACACCTTGATGGGTTCGCCGCGCACAATGGCGGTGGTGAACAGGTGCAGGGCCATATCTGGTCTGCCCCATGGGCCGTATACGGTAAAAAAGCGTAGACCCGTGCAGGGCATGCGGAACAGATGGCTGTAGGAATGGGCCATCAGTTCGTTGCTTTTCTTGGTGGCGGCGTACAGGCTGACCGGGTGGTCAACATTATGGTGCACACTGTAGGGTCGTGCCGTGTTCATGCCATACACGGAAGAAGACGAGGCAAAAAGCAGATGCCCCACCTTGTTCTGGCGGCAGCCTTCAAGAATATGCCCAAAGCCCAGCAGGTTGGCATTGAGGTACGATTCCGGGTTCTGGAGGCTGTAGCGTACGCCAGCCTGCGCCGCAAGGTTGACCACATGGGTAAAGCCTTCGCGGGCAAACAGGGCGGCCATTGCAGGGCCATCGGCCATGTCCAGCAGTTCAAAGCGGAAGCGCTGCGCCTCCGGCATGGCGGCAAGTTGGGCCAGACGGTCTTTTTTTAGTTGCACATCGTAATAGTCGTTGCAATTATCAACGCCCACCACGCTGTGCCCATCGGCCAGAAGGCGTTGGGAAAGATGGTATCCAATAAAGCCCGCTGCGCCTGTTACCAGAACATGCATGAGAACCTCCCAGTGTGCATGCAGGCAAAGTATGCCAGATGCGCGTTCTGGGCAAGAGCGGCGCGCAACGGTGAAATCCTTGTTTCGGGGTATGGGGGCTTGCGGGAAAAAGCGCCGCAACGTATGTTTTGAGAACCGAGGTAACGAATGCAGAAAGCAGAGAATAAAGGATCCGAAACGCAAGGCAAGTCCGCATCTTCTGCGGATAAAGGCCGCCGTCAGGATCGCGCAGCCTGGTACGCTGGTCCGTACAAGGACGCGCTTATATATCTTATGGTCGCCATCTTTTTTGTAGAGATGATTGTTGGCGGCATTTCTTTTTTTTACGGCGTCATGCATGCAGCGCCGGATGTCCCCGGCGGCCCGCCGTTGGCGCGCTTTCCCTGGCTTGGCTGGGCCGTTGCCGCAGTGCTTGCCCCTGTGGGGCTGATGCTCATTGTACACCTTTCCGGCACCTGGGTTTCGCGCTATCTGGGGCGCGAGGACAGCATGCAGGGCGGGCAGGGAGCAGGGCCAGCGGCTGACGATGAGCAGGTTCCTGAACGGCTGCGCCGTTTCTATGCCATAATCCGCAACGCGCCCACGGTTGTTTTGCTGCTGGGCATCATGCTGCTGGGTGCCGGACTGTTTTTTGTGGACGGGGCATTTTCTGCCCTGATGCGCCTGGGCGGTGCGCTGGCAGAATATATCCCCTGGATTGCGGGCAGTCTGGCCGCTCTTATTGCCGTGTGCTATCTGGTGCACCGCTGGTTTGTGTACCGGCACCACCGCATGCAGCAGGAATATGAATACCGACGCGAAGTGCTGGAACGCACGGGCATTGTGCTGGTGGACAAGGGCTGCATACCCCTGCCGCAGAATGAGGTGCAGCGTCTGGCTCTTGGTGGGCATGTGGTGGAGGCGCAGGCCTTGCCCCCGGCCCTTGATGCCGAAGCTGCGTCGGGTGATGCCGCTGCTAACGGGAATGGAACGGCGGGGCATGATGACGATGTGACCGATGCGGAAATTATCAGCCCCGCCACGGCAAATCCGTCTGAAGATACGGCTGGCGCGACCCCTGCGGACAGCGCTGCCAGGCCCGCTGATGCGTCAAAGCCCGTGGATGCTTCCGCAGCCGATGAGGCTGAAAAGCCCCACAAGCAAGGTTAACTGCTGATATGGCACCATCATGAGCATACCCACACCAGGTAAACCTGTTCGAGGTTCGCGTAGCGGCGTGCCGCTCATGGCGCTGTTTGATCTGTTGGGCAAGCGGTGGGCCATGGGCGTCATCTGGCAACTGCGCAAGGGCCCGGCCACGTTCCGCGCCTTGCAGGATGCCTGCGAATCCATATCCCCGGCGGTGCTCAACAGCCGTTTGAAAGAACTGCGCGAGGCAAAGCTCGTGTGCACCACCAATGATGGCTATGCTCTGACAGACATGGGTGTGGAGTTGAGCCTTCTTCTGGAGCCATTTGGAGCCTGGGCCATTACCTGGGCTATGGAAGTGGCCCCGGAGGAAGCCGAACGCTGGAACGAACTGCTCAGCAAAAGGCTCACGTAGCCTCCTCCGGGGATTCCTGCGCAATCGGACCGCGACTATTGCTGCGCAGCCTTGATCGCCTTGAGCGTCCGGCCTCCCAGACCGATGGCATCGGTTGCATATTCCTCAACAAATACCACAAATTTTTCCTGCGGAACGGACGTTGCCGCCACTGCGGCTGCGGTCAGGCCTTCAATCAGGTTTTTCTTCACTTCTTCCGTTGTGCTGTGCATGGCTATGGTGATGACGGGCATGGTTTGCTCCTTGTCGTTTGATCTTGCTGCTTGCGCTCCGCATATTTTGCGAAGCTGCAAGCAAGGGTGGTGTTCTTGCGCGCGCTATGGAATGAATAGCGCGCTATGAAAAAAATAGCAAGAGATGCCCAAGGTCAAGTTTCAAAGACAGCAGGGTGTGCCCGCATGACTGATTTTTCAAGGTTTAGCCGCCAAAAGCTGATGGGCATTCCCTGAACGTGTTCATGTTCAGGGAATGCCCATTTTCAATAACCAGCCAGTATCAGGCTTTTACTGAAAAAAACTGCTACCTTGTGCCGTATCTAAAGAGCCGCAACCTGCGTGAGGCCGCGCCGCGCAAGGGCTATGTCAGCCAGTGCGTTGATGCAGGCCGCCGCCACAGCGGAGCCGCCCTTGCGGCCCAGCAAGGTAAAGTGGGGCCAGGGACTTTGCCGCAGAAGTTCCTTTGACTGCGCTGCGTTCACAAAGCCCACAGGCATGCCCACTATGAGGGCGGGTGGCTGCGCGCCTTGCGCAAGCACGTCCAGAAGCCCCAGCAGGGCAGTGGGTGCATTGCCGATGACCACAATGTTGCCGCCCATGTTCCGCGCAATGCTCTCAAGCCCGGCGCGGGAGCGCGTGGTGCCCCGGCTGGCGGCAAGCTCCGCAAGACCGGGCAGGGCCATGAGCGGGGTCACTGATACCCCTAGCGGTTCAAGGCGGCGCATGGGCAGGCCAGCGGCAGCCATGCGGGTGTCGGTATACACCGTGCAGCCCGCGAGCAGGGCGCTCACTCCAGCTTCAAGGCCCTGGGCGCTCAGCCGCAGGTCGCCCACGATATCCGTATCGCCGAGGGTGTGGACACAGCGGCGGGCCACTTGCCAGAGCGGGCCGCTAAAGGTTCGCGGCTCGGGAATTTCCGCATCTATGATGGCGAAAGAGCGGTTTTCTATGTCGGCTGGGGTGCAGGCCGGGTCAAGATCAACACTGATTTTGTCTGTGGGGTTGTAAACCATAAAATCCTCAGTGGCATGTGTCTGAAAGGTAGGCGGCGCAGGTGCGCAGCCATGCGCGCCAGAAGCGGCGGGAGCCTTCTGGATAGCAGTGCAGCCATGATCCGGCGACATGTCCGAGGCGGCAGCCTTCATCCCGCAAAAAACGGCCCTGACTGTCGTAAAGCTTCCACAGGGGACGGCATGGGGTGGGCAGGGGTATTTCTTCTTCCTGCGCATAATGAAATTCGTGCCCGCGCACCCACAAGGGGGGGGCGGCAGGCCGTTTAAGCGTGGGACATGTGGGCGCGGGCCAGTCAGGCGCGGCCTGCGCGCCCCGGTAGCCCAAAGCAGCCTTGCTTGCGCCAAGTACGCAGTTGCGCGGCAGGAGGCCGCTCATGGCGTGCCCTTGCCCTGCAATCTGCACGGACTGCATGAGATAGATATAGCCCCCGCACTCGCCGTACATGGGCATGCCCTGTGCAGCCAGCCTGTGCAGGGCATCGCGCATGTACGTGTTGGCGGCAAGGCTTGGGGCATGCAGTTCCGGGTAGCCGCCGGGAAAGTACAGGCCAGAACATTCGGCTGGCGGCGCGGCGTCCCGTAATGGGGAAAAGGTGACAATGTGCGCCCCAAGTTCGTGCAACACGGCGGGCAGATCCGCATAGCAAAAGCTGAAAGCCTCGTCCCAGGCCAGACCCACAACCGGCCTGCGCTTGCGGTGGGGATGAGGTGGGTGCTGCGTTTGTGCGTCTGAAAGGGGAAAGAATCTGTCTGACGGCGGTTCATGTGCCTCGGATAACCGTGCTTGCCGGGCAACTTCCGGCATTGACGCCCCGGACTTGTCTGCATCGATTGCCCTTCGTGGGGTCTGCACTCCCGCCAGTTTGAGCATGCGGTTTAGGTCGCAGTGCTGCTCAACCCATTGGGTCAGGGCTTGCCTGTCCACCGCTGGCAGGGCCTCGCGCGCTTCCACAAGCCCCAGATGGCGGGAGGGAAGTTCCGGCGCGCCATGGCGGGGCAGCAAGCCCAAGAGGGGCACGCCAGCGCTTTTTGCCAAGGGCGTCAATGACTGGCGCAGCAGGTCGGCGTGGCGGGTGCTGCCCACATGGGTGCACACCATGCCAAGAAAGCGAACAGGCAGGCCGCCAGCCCATGCGGGACGGTGATGCAGAAAGCCCTCTGCCAGAGCGGCAATGGACTGCCCCATACCGCCTGCGTTGAGTATCAGCAGCACGGGCAGACCCAGCAGGGAGGCCAGATGCGCAGTGCAGCCAGCTCCACGGTGCCCGCCGTCATAGAGGCCCATGGCCCCTTCCACCACCAGCAGGTCTGGCCTGGCGGAAGGACTTGTTACGGCCTTTGCGCCGTCCGCGTCCCCATGCTGGGAACAACCTGCTGACATGCGTTCAAAAAAGCGGCTCAACCCTTTGGGGATGCGCCCTGCGGGCAGTGGGCGTTCGGCAGGGGACGGCGCGGCTTCCCGGCACATCCAGGTATCCAGATTGGCTGCGGGCTGGCCTGTCAGCGCCGCATGAAAGGCTGCATCAATATAATCCGGCCCGGTCTTGGCCGCGCGGGCCATGAGCCCGCGAGCGTGCAGGGCGCAGAGCAGGGACAGGGTAAAGGTCGTTTTGCCCGCATTGCTGCCCGTGCCGCCTATGACAAGGCCGGGTATGCTCGGCTGCGGCTTGGGCATGCTTGCGCTCCGTAGGGTGTCGGCTGGGATTGCCTTGCGGCAGACGCTGTCAGCGTTGTCGCAGGGCCTCGGCAATGATGGCCGCGTCTGCCTCTGGCCGGGCTTTGAGCTGCAGCTCGGGGTTGCCGCCGGAGCAGGCAAAACCTTCTGCCCCCAGTTCCACAAAACCGGCGGAAACAACGCGGCTGTAGGGCAGCTGTTCGCGCATGTCGCTGTGGTCTACACGGCGCGGAAAGATGAAAGGCACTTCCTGACCAGAAAAGTCTTCAACGATGAGGTACTTCACAGGGGCCTCCTCAGCGCGCGTCGGGCGCGGCGGGCTTGGCATTGCGGCGGTTTTGCAGATACTGCCGCACGGCCTTGTTGTGGTCATTGAGGTTGGTGGAAAAAACATGCTCGCCACCATCGAATTTCGCCACAAAGTACAGATAGTTGTGCGCCTCAGGGCGGACAGCTGCGGCAAGGGCCGCAGCGCCGAACGAGCAGATGGGGCCTGGCGTCAGGCCGGGGCGCTGATACGTGTTGTAAAGATTGTTGGGATCGTCCAGATCGCGGCGGCGCAGGTTGCCGTCAAACTTGGGGCCAAGGCCGTAAATCACTGTGGGGTCGGCCTGGAGCAGCATGCCCTTGTTGATGCGGTTCTGGTAGACCCCGGCCACGCGGGCGCGTTCTGCGTCAATGCCTGTTTCCCTTTCCACAATGGAAGCAAGGATAACCCATGTTTTGAGCTGTTCTGTCTGGCTCGGCCCCGGTTTTTTGCCATCGGGCCACACGTTGGCGGTCTTGCGCCAGAAGTTGTCCACCATGCGTCCGGCAACGGCCTTTGCCTGCGCCAGATCGACAACGTCATTCTTTTTGAGCAGATATGTATCCGGCATCAAAAAGCCCTCAGCCGTGGCAAAGGGGATGCCGTAATGACGCAGAAAGTCCGGGTCGGTCACGACCTTGCGAAAGTCGTCAAAAACCACAAGTCCGGCCTCTTCAAGCACCTTGCCCGTCTGCCACCACGTGAGGCCTTCCGGCACGGTGACGCGGTACAGCACGGGGTGCCCGTTGACCAGCTCGTCCAGCACTTTTTCCGGCAGCCAGCCCGTATTGAGGGCGAATCTGCCAGCCTGGAGGCGGTTTTCCCATTTTTTATAGCGGGCCAGCAGGTCAAGCTTGCGGGCATCGGTAACAACACCCTGCTTGACCAGCCCTGCGCTTATCTGCGCCAGACGCGCCCCGGCTGGTACGTCAAAAAAGACATCGCGGCCTGGGGTTTCCGGTGCGGTGGTGAGGAATGTGTGAGCCTCATAAGCCACCCATCCTCCGCCTGCGAGGGCCAGCAAAAGCAGCAGGCCCAGCGCGCGCAACAGTGTTTTCATGCGGGTCTCCGGTCTTGGGGCGCAAGCGAAAGAAAGGAAGAAAGAATGCGCACGGCGGCCTGCTGGTCAAGCACGGCCTTGCGTTTGCGCATTTTCAGACCGGCCTCGCGCAGGTCGGCCCAGGCTTCCTCGGAACTCAGCGCCTCAATCATAAAGAAAAAAGGCAGCGGCACCCGGCGTTTGAGCCGCTCGGTCACGTTGCGTATCTGGCGGGTGGTCATGGTTTCTTCCCCATCAAGGGTCAGGGGCAAACCTACCACCACCGCTTCTGCCCCGGCCTCGGCAATGCGCTCGGCAAGGGCGGCCAGAAAGGCCTTGCGGTCGGTAAAATCCTCAAGCCGCAAGGTAGCCAGCGGAAAGGCCAGCCGTCCTTCAGGGTCGGATGCGGCAAGGCCCGTGCGGGCCAGACCGTAATCAACGGCAACGAATTTCACTGCAAGCCTCGTTGTGCGTGGCGCGTTTGCCAGCGGGTGCGGCCATACCTAAGAAAATGCATTCTCAAAGGCAAGGTTGCCTAAATGATGCCCAGCAGCGACAGCAGGCCAAGGGCGCTGCCGCTGACCAGCGGCCCAAGCACAAGCCCAAGCGCCCCGGTGAACAGCAACAACAAAAGAATGACAAATCCGTAACGCTCCACACTCAGGTAACGATATGCGGTGGTTGGAGGCAGAAAATAGGCCACAACCTTGCTGCCGTCCAGCGGAGGAATGGGCATCAGATTGAGCCAGCCCAGCCCGAAATTAATGATTACGCCAGTCTGGATGGTCTTGAGCGCAAAGACGTAACTTGTGCTGTCCATCCATTGTTGCGGCGGAAAAACATGCAGCACGGCCCACAGCAGAAGGCCAAAAAGCCCTGCCAGCAAAAAGTTTGTGAGCGGCCCGGCAAGGGCTACCAACATCATGTCTTTTGCGGGATTGCGGAAGTAACGGGGATTGATTGGCACTGGCTTGGCCCAGCCGAACACAAAGGCTCCAGAAAGGCTTGTCAGCACAAAGGCCAATAGGCCCATGGGGTCAATATGCGGCAGGGGGTTCAGGGTCAGCCGCCCCATAAATTTTGCGGTAGGGTCGCCGCAGCGAAAGGCCACCCATCCGTGGGCCACTTCGTGCAGAATGATGCCCAGGAGAGCGGGTACAGCGGCTACAGCCAGGGTGCTCAGCACCTGGGAAAGGTCTAGGTTCAGCATATGTTGCGGGTACCATTTTCCTCTTGGCGCGGCAAGGTCGGGCCTAGCCCGAGGAGGCTACCTTGCGCACCAGCAGATCGTCGTCAGGCCAGATGTGGCGGTCAGGCGTAAGCAGCTGGCCGTTGCGGGCCACAAGGGCGGTTTCTTCAGCAAGGCCAAGGGCTGCAAGCAGCTGGCGCGAGGTCTTGGGCCGGGGCAGGGAAAGGTATTTTTCTTCCGGCTGCACCAGTACGGTCACGCGTGCGCCCGTGTGTTCCGGCTTGACCACCTGAACATGTGCGGCGTGCACGGCGGGGGCGGCTGCGGCCTCGGTTGCCTGGGTATCGGTAGCCGGGGTGGCGGTGTCAGTCATGCAATACTCCTACAGATATTTTTCGAGCAGCGCGCAGGTATGGCAAACCAGCGGCGCACAGGTTTTGATAAAAAGGTTGTTCTGTTTAACCGCTGCCATGCCCTCGGGCGTGGTAAGGTCATGCCCCAGAACCCCCCGGCACTGCAAGCTGCCGTGAGCCTTGGCAAAAGCCTCGGTAAAGGCATCGCGCCGGGCGTAGAAAGCCTCTTTTTGCGGGCGCGGGCATGGGCCGTTGGGGCCGTGCATCATGCCTATGACCATGAGCGAGCCGGAAACGCAACCGCACACTTCGGCCTTGCCCATGCCGGAGCCGAAGGCCGAGGCTATGCGCAGGGCTGTGTCTTCCGTCAGGCCAAGCCTGTCTGCAAAGTGGGCCAATACCTGCTGCGCGCAGATAATGCCCATATTGAAGTCTTCTTGCACTTCTTCAAGCTCAGGAGGGGTTCTCATGCTTTGTCCTTATGTGCAGAAGTAGTAAACAAGGGTCACAACGGTCATACTGGCTGCGCGCAGCCCCTGATTGGCGAGGATAAGCCGTAGGGCCAGCGCCGGGCGGAAAAAGCCCGCATAGGATGGCAGCTGGTGCCGTATGGCCCGCATGGGTGTGGAAAGGATATTGCCCACCATGAGGGCCAGCACCACATCGCGCGGCGAAAGCCCGCCCGTTTGCAGCACGCTGCCCGCTGCGCCAAGTGCCGCGCCAAGCTCCGCCGCTAGGTGCAGCACAATGATACCCATGGCCTGCGGCTTCAAAAATGAGAGCCAGCCCATGTGATCGGCCAGCCATGCTTCTGCCAGCGCAAAATAGCCGTAGCGCTGCATGCAGAACATAAGCACGTAAATGGGCGCCGTGAAGTATACCAGCTTGGGAAGACGCCGCAAAAAGCGCCGCCAGGCCTTGTTCAGGGCTTCGCGCCAGGAGGTGCCCGCCTGCTTGATGTTCTGGCAGGCAATACAGCCCGGCGGTGGCGGCGGCAGCAGCCAGCGTGAAAGCACAACGGTAAAGCCCGTGCGCCCTGCGGCGGCAATAAATGTAAGCCCCACGTACACCAGGGCAGGAGTGCCCAGCACCGGCCATGTGAGCAGAAAAATGGTGGGCGTGTGCACAAGATAGGCTGGCAGGCTGTTGAAAAGGTTTGCCAGCATAAGCTCGTTGCTCGAAAGCTCGCCCAGGTTATGGCTGTCAGAAAGCAGGCCGTTGGCGGCGGCGGGGGACACAAAGGCCAGCGAAAAACTCGCGCCCGCAACTTCGCGCAGATGGGCGGCCTGGGCCAGAGGCGCGGCAAGCCGGGCAAGATGGCGCGTCCAGCGCAGGGCCTCCAGCAGGTTTGCCACAAGCAGGCCCACCGCCAGCCCCAGCAGCAGACGCAGCAAGGGCCAGCCCAGGGAATGCCAGAGGCTTGCGAGTGTGAGTGCGGTATCTGGGGAAGTTGCTGTCATGCTGATGGGCTTGGCGCTGCCGGAAGCTGAAATGCGGAACAGTCAAAGATTGGTGCGCCCCTGCGGTTACATCCGCAAGGGCAAAAACAGGGGTTCATCGTGGCTAGGGATTATAGCCCGTGTCTGGGGGCAGATCCCTGCGGCCAGCTTCTGCGCGGGCCAGAACGTCGCAACGTTCGTTTTCAGGGTGCCCGGCATGGCCTTTCAGCCAGCGCATGCGCACCTTGTGGGTGGAAAGCAGGGGAAGCAGGCGCTTCCACAGATCCACATTGAGGGCGGGTTTTTTGTCGCTCTTGATCCAGCCCTTTTTCTGCCAGCCCCAGACCCAACGCTTTTCAATGCTGTCGCACACGTATTTTGAGTCGGAGTAGAGCTCGACTTCGCAGGGGCTTTGCAACTGGCTCAGGGCTTCCACTACCGCCAGGATTTCCATGCGGTTGTTGGTGGTCAGCTTGTAGCCTCCGGCAAATTCCTTGCGGTAGTCCTGATCGTCAAGTTTGAGTACGGCGGCCCAGCCGCCGGGGCCGGGATTGCCCAGACATGAGCCGTCAGTATGAATGGTCACTTTCTGCATTGTAGTCCTTTACGCGGGTTCCTGCCGAAGTTGTTCGGCGAGCGGCAAGCATACACGGCAAAGTCTTGCTGGGCAATGCGCCTCTTGGGGCAGGGGGAGGTCGTTTCCATCCTGGCAGAAATATCCCTGGATGGCTTGCGGCAGAAATGAAAATGCGAGGGCGCAGGGGAGGAGAAAGACCCCTCCCCCGTAAAATTTTGTGGATTGAAATTGCCTTAGCCGGGCTCGTTGCCCGTGCGCATCAGGCAGTGCAGCAGCACGTCCGCGCCTGCTGCGCAGTCTTCCCATGAGGTATTTTCTACTTCGGCATGGCTGCGGCCCCCCATGCTGGGCACAAATATCATGGCTCCCGGCGCAACCTGGGCAATATAGATCATGTCGTGCGATGCTCCGGAGACCATGTCCAGGCATGGGAGGTTAAGGCTGGTCGCGGCCTCGCGCACCATCCCGCGCAGGCGCTGGTCAAAGGGCACGCGCGAAACCTGCCAGATGCGTTCTGGCGTTACCTGACACCCCGCCTGTTGGGCTGCCTCTGTCAGCGCGGCCTCAATGCGCTGGCACACGTCATCCGTGGCGGCTTCGTCCCAGCCGCGCACGTCGATGGTGAACTGCACATCCCCGGCAATGACGTTGCGTGAATTGGGGGAAGCATGCACTTCGCCCACTGTGGCCACCACCTGACCGGAGTCTCGGGCAATCTCGAAAATGCGCGCCGCCATGAGCGAAAAGGCGTATATGGCATCGTGCCTGCTGGTCATGGGCGTTGGCCCGGCATGGTTGGGCACGCCCTGCACGCGCACATTGTACCAGCGCAGGCACACAATGCCCTGTGGTATGCCGATGGGGATGCTTTTCTCTTCCAGCACAGGCCCTTGCTCTATGTGCAGTTCAAAGGCCGCATGCACAGGTCGGGGGAAGTAACTGGAATCACCCCGGAAGCCGATGCGTGTAAGCTCCCCGCCAAGGGTAAGGCCTTGCTGGTCTTTGAGGGCATACATATCTTTCTGCGCCAGCTTGTCAGCCCATACGCCGGAGCCAGAGCAGCCGGGGGTGAAGCGGGAACCTTCCTCATTTGTCCAGTCGGCTACCACCAGATCGCGCAGCAGGGTTACGCCCGCATCGCGCAGGGCGTTCACAACCTCCACGCCAGCCACAACGCCCAGCATGCCGTCAAAGCGTCCGCCGAGCGGCTGGGAATCGCCGTGAGAGCCTGTCATCACCGGGGGCAGGGTTCTGTCCTTGCCCGGCAGTACGGCAAAGATGTTGCCCATGCCGTCCACATGGATCTCACAGCCCAGCTCCTGCAGCCATGCGCTGAGTTGCTGCCGGGCATCTTTGTCTGCATCGGACAGGGCAAGCCGGGTGACGCCGCCGCCCTCAGTTGCCCCGAATGCAGATATTGCTTCCATGCGGTTTTGCAGCCGCGCTTTGTCTACACGCACAGAGTTCATGCCTTCTCCCTTGGTTCAGGCTCTATTCATTCGGCGGGGGCACGGGCCGTCATGCCGTGGCCCCAAGATACCCCCGCCAGCGGCGGATACCTATGACATGCCGAATTTGTCGCGGAACAGTTTACCGGTGCGCTCCATGTCCGACTCGGCCCAGGTGCGGCGCATGCGGTTGAGGGTGGGCATGCCCAGATTGAATTCGTTCAGCCAGTTGCGGGCAAAGATGCCTTTTTCCGTTTCTTCAAAAATCTGCTGGATGGCGTCTTCGTTGATGACGCGCGGGCCGGATGTGCGCACGGCAAATTCGCAGGTGCGGCTGGCCCGGCGCGTGAGGTATTCTTCCACGCCCACCTCATCAATATCGTCAATGATGGAACGGATGGAGCGCACAGCCTTGGCATAGGCGAAGGAAGCCGGATAGCCGTTATCGGTCATGACCTTGTAGATGGAGCGCATGAGCTGGATGGCACCGCCGTAAAGCACCTGTTCTTCAAAATTGTCGCCCTCGGTTTCGTGCTGGAACGAGAGCTTGATCGTGCCCACGCGGGTACTGCCCACGCCCTTGGCAATGGCAAGGGCCGTGGCGGCGGCATGACCGCTGGCGTCCTGATCAACTGCCACAGCGCCGTAGATGCCCGAGCCTTCCTTGAACTTGCGGCGCACCACCGGGCCGGGGCCGTTGGGTACAAACAGGATGACATCCACATCCTTGGGCGGTTTGATGGTGCCGTAGAGTATGGCAAAGCCGTGCGCAAAGCTGAGGGTCTGGCCGGGGCGCAGGTGGGCGTGGATGGAAGAATAGTACACGGCGGGCTGGGCCGGGTCTTGCAGCAGGATATGGACGATATCCGCCTTTTTTACGGCCTCCTCGATGTCGTACACGGCAAAGCCGTCGGCCTCGGCGTCCTTCCAGCTGTTGTGCACGGTTCTGTCGCCTACGCCCACAATCACGTTGATGCCGCTGTCGCGCAGGCTTTTGCCTTGTGCCTTGCCCTGGCTGCCGTAACCGATGATGGCAATGGTCTTGCCGTGCAGCACAGAAATATCAACGTCTTCGTCCCTGTAAATTTCGCCAAACTGTGACATGGTATATCCTTGTTGAAAAAGCGGGAGGCTAGAGGGCCACATCGCGGTTGCAGTCTTTGGAGTAGATGTACGTGAGCCGTCCCCTGCCAGTGGCGTATACGGCCTGTGGGGTATAGGGGCCAAAGAAAATGAAATCTTCCTTCTGCACCTGAATCCACTCGGCCCCCAGCAGATAGATGCCCTCGCCCTCCAGCAGATAGGCCCCGTGCTCCTGCACGTGGGTTTCCACAAAGGGATGGCAGCCTGCTGGGTCAAAACTGAGGGTGTGCATGTTCATGTCAAAACCAAGATGGGTGGGCAGCAGATCGCGGATAAACACGTTGGCCATGTCTTCGTAGATGCGCTCTTCCATTGTTGCGGTATTGCCGAATACTACTTCGGCCTCGTGGCCCGGCAGGGCGATGTAACGCTGCTTGTAGAGCAGAAAGCGCACCGGGGCATTGGTGGTGTTGGTAAATTCAAGGCTTTTGCCAGCGGGTGCAAACACGTAGCCGCCGGGGGCCAAGGTGTGCTTTTGCCCGCAGGTGGCTGCGGTCAGCGCGCCTTCGCCGTCCATGACATACAAAAAGGCCTCCACGCCCGGCTCTTGCGCAAAGGGGGCAACGGTACCCCCGCCGGGCAGGGCGGTTCCTACATACTGCACAAAACTCGCGCCCAGTTTGGGGGAGGCAATGATGGACATGTAGCATCCTTCAATGCCGGGTATGACGTTGCGCACCCGACCTTCCGGCGGAATGACCGCATATTCGCCGGGCCGGATGACCGCCCGTGTTTTCAGCAAACCCTCTGGATAAGCCATGTTTCCTCCTTGAGCAGATTTAGTTTTGTTTGCCCAGACCGGGCACAGCGCGCCGGTCTCCGCAACGGGCGTTCGCATGGGCGGACGCCGGAGCAATTTTTGATAAATTGCCCATAATGCTTAGTTCACCGTCTGGATGAACGAAGCCAGTTCTGGAGTGCCGGGCTTGGCAAAAAGCGCCTTGGGGGCCCCGGCCTCATGAACCTTACCCTGGTGCATGAATACCAGTTTATTGCCTACTTCACGGGCAAAGCGCATTTCGTGAGTGACCATGATCAGGGTCATGCCTTCTGCCGCAAGCTTGCGCACAACCTCAAGCACTTCGCCCACCAGCTCGGGATCAAGGGCGGAGGTTATTTCATCGCACAGCAACATCTTGGGGCGCATGGCAAGCGCCCGGGCAATGGCCACCCGCTGCTGCTGCCCGCCAGACAACTGATCGGGAAAGGCGTTGAATTTGTCGGCAAGGCCCACCCGCGCAAGCATTTCTGCGGCAAGCTTCCGCACTTCGGCTTCGGGCTCTTTTTTGACAATACGCGGGGCCAGCATGACGTTTTCCCCCGCTGTAAGGTGAGGAAAGAGGTTGAACTGCTGAAAGACCATGCCCACCTTGAGCC
Organism: Desulfovibrio faecalis; assembly: GCF_053570625.1. Taxonomy (NCBI): domain Bacteria; kingdom Pseudomonadati; phylum Thermodesulfobacteriota; class Desulfovibrionia; order Desulfovibrionales; family Desulfovibrionaceae; genus Desulfovibrio; species Desulfovibrio faecalis. The sequence goes on along the minus strand of NZ_JBRBQR010000001.1, from coordinate 269,588 downwards.
GCAGGGGGCGCAAGTCGTTTTCAAGCCCATGGACACGATCGCCGTCAATTTTCACAAAACCCGCATCAAAGGTTTCCAGCCCGTTGAGAATACGTAGAAACGTGCTCTTGCCAGATCCGCTACGGCCAATGACGGCCACAACGTCGCCTTCTTCCACCGTGAGGTTGACCCCACGCAGCACCTTGGTTTCACCGAACTGCTTGTGCAGTTCATCAACGACGACCAGCGACATGGAGCCTCCTTTCGATGCAGCGGGCAAAGGCCGAAAGCGGGTAGCACATGAGAAAATACCCCGCAGCCACAAGGCCGTAGACCAGCAGCGGCCTGAATGTTGCGTTGGCGATCATGGTTCCGGTTTTGGTTATTTCCACAAGGCCGATGATCGAGGCCACGGCAGTTCCTTTGACGACCTGTACTGAAAAGCCCACAGTCGGGGGGATGGCTATGCGCAAGGCCTGGGGCAGAATGACGTGACGCAGCTGCTCGTAACGGTTCATGGCAAGGCACGCCGATGCCTCCCACTGACCCTTGGGCAGCGCCTCAACGCATCCGCGCCAGATTTCAGCAAGGTACGCGCTGGTAAAGAACGTAAGGCCCAGCGTTGCGGCGGCCAGGGGCGAAATATCCACCCCAAACAGTGCCAGCCCGAAAAAGATGAGAAAAAACTGCATAAGCAGCGGCGTATCCTGAAAAAACTCAATATACGTCATGGCCAGAGCGCGCAGCTGGGCCTTGGGCGAAATGCGCACAAAAAGCACAATAAGGCCCATGACTCCGCCAAGAGCGAAAGCGATGGCAGACAGGGCAATTGTCCAGCCAGCGCCCGTAAGCAGATGGCGCAGCATGTCCCAGATAGAGAAGCTGATCATGCGCGCCCCCTGCGGATGCAGTGTTTGCCAAAGGCATGCAGGCTCTTGCGCACGGCGATGGCCAGAGCAAGATACATGAGCGTGCTGGCGAGGTAGACCTCAAAGGCGCGGAACGTGCGGCTCTGGATGAGGTTGGCCTCAAAGGTCAGCTCCTCGGCGGCTATCTGCGAACATACCGAAGACCCCAGCATGACAATGACAATCTGGCTGCACAGGGCGGGCCACACAGTTTTGAGCGCCGGGCGCAGAATCACGTGGAGCAGGCATTGCCAGCGGCTCATTGCCAGGGAGTCTGCGGCTTCAATCAGGCCCTTGGGCACAGCCGCCACGCCAGCCCGGATGATTTCTGTCGAATATGCGCCAAGGTTGACGACCATTGCCAGCACGGAGGCTTCCCATCCGTTCAGCCGTACCCCAAGGGCGGGCAGGCCGAAGTATATGAAGTACAATTGCACAATAAAGGGCGTGTTGCGGACGCATTCCACATAGGCGGTAAAAAACGGGTGCAAAAAGGGCAACCGCCACTCGCGTGAAACCGCTCCCAAAATGCCCACGGCAAGGCCCACCGTGGCGCTGACCGCCGTGAGGGCCAGCGTCAGGGCTGCCCCCTGAACCAGCAATGGCCAGTTTGCCGCAATGGGCTCAAAGGTAAACTGATAGGCCATGGCTGTTCCCCTAACGGGAGGTCGCTCTATGGGCGCCTCCTCCATACGTCCTGGCTGCTGCGGCAAAGTCGCTGTTTTGCAGCTTTGCGAGGTTGCCGCCGCCAAATCATGCCGTTATAACCTTGCGGTCTTACCGGTAAAGATTTGGCAACAATGTGTTCCTCGCGGTCCTTTTTTTGCAAGTCGCAGAAATTTTTAAAAATCCTGCGGCAGGGAGGTGTGCAGCCATGTTTGCGCAATGGCTTCAAGCTGCCCGTCCTTCTTTGCCTGGGTGATGATGTCGTCCACAGCCTTTTGCAGTTCCGGCTCGTTTTTGTTCAGCCCGATGTAGCAGGGCGAATTTTTGATGAGGAATTTGACTTCCAGATGCTTGGATGGATTTTGTCCGTTGATGGAGGCAGCCACAACGTTGCCCGTGGCAACCATCTGCACCTGGCCGGAAAGATAGGCGGCGATGGTTGAACTGTTGTCCTCAAAACGGCGAATTTCTGTGGATGCGGGCGCAATCTTGGTCAGTTCCATGTCCTCAACCGCACCACGGGTCACCGCGATTGTCTTGCCTGTCAGGTCTTCAGCTGTGGCGACCTTGAGATCGGCGGGGCCAAATACGCCGTTAAAAAAAGGCGCGTAGGCCACTGAAAAGTCGATGGCTTTTTCGCGCTCGGCATTTTTGCCCAGTGAAGAAATGACCAGATCAACCTTGCCTGTGGTAAGGTAGGGGATGCGGTTTGTGCTGGTTACCGGCACAAGCTTCACCTTGACGCCAAGGCTTTTTGCAATAAGCCGGGCAGTATCGATATCGTAACCCACAGGCTGCATGTCTGCGCCCACAGAACCAAAGGGGGGGAAGTCCTGCGGAACAGCAATGGAGATAACGCCTGACTTTTTTATTGATTCAAGCGTGTTGCCCGTTTGTTGGGCGTAAAGGGATTGCGGCAGGGCTGCGGTCAGCAGCATGACGGTCAGGATGAAACCAAGGCGGCTGAGAAAAAATTGCATGACGTCCCCCGAAGAAAATGTTTGAGTGAGTCCGGAATTATCCACGTTTTGGTCAATTTCTGGTAAGACCGGTAAAAAATGATTGCGCGTATTCTACAAATTTGTCAACATGGGTAAACGAAAAATATTACTTCTACAATTTGGTGGAAACTATGTGCCCTAAATTACAGGAAAAGTTTGAAGAAGCTACAAAAATGTGGAAGTCTAGCTCGGAAGAAGCCGCTGAAAGCATTTTGTCAATGATTTTAGATAATAACTGGCAAGAAGGGCATAAACTGCCCCCACAGCGCGCACTTGCGGAAACTCTGGGAGTCAGCCGTCCCACGGTACGCGAAGCTCTGGTTATTTTGGAGACCATGGGCAAGGTGAGCATTCAGCCCGGCAAGGGCGTGTTTCTGGTGACGCGTGCGCAGGAGAGCCTGCCTGGGGCGCCTGTCACGTGGTTTGACCGGTCATTTATTGCGGGTAAAGAAACGCAGATTTTTCAGTTCAGGCATGCCATAGAACCGGCCATTGCCGCCCTTGTGGCCCTGAACGCCACGCAGGCCCAAATTGACGACATGGCAGCCATGCTGGACGACATGAAGCAGGCCAGTGTGCGCGGTGACGTGCAGCTTTTTGCCCAACTGGATTTCGCCTTTCACACCCAGATGATTGAAGCGGCTAACAACCCCTTTTTCATTGAGGCCATGCGCCCGTTTTTTGATCTGTTTTCTGAAAGCCAGCGTTTGCCTTTTTCTAATCAGGAAGGGCTGGTGGAGACCATGCGCGAACATGCGGCACTGCTGGAGCATCTGCGGACACGGAACTCGCACGGGGCGCGTTTGGCCATGGAAGAGCACGTTGTCGCCACAGCCGCCAGAGCTGGGGTGCGTATTTCCTCTTGGTGAGGGAGGGCGAGCCTGGGCGGCGTAAACGGGGGTTGGGAAAATAGCGGGGTGCGACAGGGCCCAAAAAAGGCGGCCCTGCGTCTGCAAGGCCGCCCCGAGACTGCGTACAGCCAGAGTTAGGAATTCTTGAGCTGTGTTATGATGCGGGACAGGTTCTGGGCCTGCGCCGCCAGCTCGGAAACAGCCTTGCTGGCCTCGCCCATCGCCTGTGATGTTTCAGACGCAATGGTATTGACGTGCTCCACCGAGCGGGCGATCTCTTCAGAAGAAGCGGACTGCTCCTCGCTGGCGGTGGCGATGCTGCGCACCTGATCAGCGGTCTGCTCCGCAAGGCTGAGAATTTCCGCAAGCGCGGCACCGCATTTTTCCGCAAGATCGGCAGCAAGGTTTACCTTGCCCACGGCCTGATCCATGCGCCTCACGCCTTCATTGGAGCTTTCCTGAATGGCCTGAATGGCCTTGCCCACATCCTGGGTGGAGGACATGGTCTTTTCCGCCAGTTTGCGCACTTCGTCTGCCACAACGGCAAAACCACGGCCTGCCTCGCCAGCGCGCGCTGCTTCAATGGCTGCGTTGAGCGCCAGCAGGTTTGTCTGGTCGGCGATGTCCGAGATAACAGTCATAATTTCGTTAATGGCCTGTGCGTGGACAGAAAGAGTGTCCATGTTGGTTTTAAGGCCTATTGTTTCGGCCTGAACCTCGTCCATGGCTCGCCGACACTTTGTGGTTACATCATCGCCCTCCTTGGCCTTGCTTTGTGTGGAAGCGGACAGGTTTGCTCCGGCTCCGGCGTTCTTGGCAACTTCAATGACCGTGGCGTTCATTTCTTCCACTGCCGTGGCAGTGTCCGCAATGCGGTGTGCCTGTTGCTCTGCGCCGTGTGAAGACTGCTCGATCTGGGCGGAAAGTTCTTCAGAGGCTGATGCGATGACGTTGACCACGCCTTCAAGCTGGGTGGCGGCGTCAAGCAGGCCTTCCTTGCGGGCTGTTTCTGCGCGCGCAGTGGCTTCTTCGGCCACAATCTGGGCCTTGCGGGCCTGTTCCGCTGCTTCCTGAGCCTTGCGGGATTCTTCCTTGGCGTGGTCAATATGGTTCTTGAGTGCCGCAACCATGGCTACAATGGATTCGTATACGCCAGCCTTTGGGCTGCCATCGTCAATGTTGTAGTCGCCATCCACAACCCGCTGGGCGATAGTGTTCAGTTCGCCGGGGTCTTTACCGAGCTGTTTGTGGGTGCCACGCAGGATGACAACCGCAGTGGCGGTTCCCGCGAGAACAGAGGCCACCAGCAGGCAGATGACCAAAAGTTTGGACGAGGAATACAAGTCATCACAGCCTTTGCTGGCGGCCAGGCTGCCTTCCGTGTTTATGCGGACAAGATCTTCCAGGTATGCGGTGGATTTTTCAAAAATGGCCCGCGTTTTGCCACGTGTGAGGTCACGCGCTTCTTCCAGTTGCCCCTTGTTGGCAAGCATTACCACATCTTTGGAAATATCCATGTAGCTCTGCCACTCGTGCAGGAAGCCCTCGTATGCCTTCTTCTCTTGGGCTGAAGCAATGAGCGGGGCGTACTGCGACTTATTCTTCTCAATGTCTTTGAGTGTAGCTTCCATTCTGGCCTGATAGCGAGCCCTGTCTTGTGCTTCTGGACTGCTGGCAAGCTGCACCTGGGCAAGACGAAAATCTGATGTATTTACGTTGAGATTCAAGACATATCTGGTGGAGGGGAGCCAGTTCTGATTAATGTCTGCTGTGCCGTCATTGATCTTTGACATTTGCACAAGGCTAAAAAGCCCAAGGGCAATTGTCAGAGCCATTAAAAAACCTGCCATCAAGGATAACTTGACACTCAACTTCATGATGCTTCTCCACTGTGATAAGATCTGTTTAGGCGTTTCGCTCAATCTTTTGTTAAAATTTTAATTAAATGGAACGCAGGGTTGATTTTGTATAAATTTTCCTGCTACCATTTTAGTTTATCGGCTTAGTATCATTTTTACATAGGTATAGATTACTTAAGTGTAAAAATGTATAAATACATAAAAATAACATTGAATTAAATTATAAAATTAAATTACAAAATATTATAATAATAAAAAGAACCTAAGTTCTATTTTGTGTAAAATAATAAAGTAATAATTTTTTTTTGGTCAACATTATCTACAAAATAAAACAGCTACTATGAGAAGTAGTTAGGCTGTCTGTAAAGTAATTGCTTCCGTAGATAATAATTCAAGCCCCTATTTTGGGGGGTTATGAAACTAAAATTGAATTGCAGTAAAGAAATAATGTAGAGGGATTATGTGACCAAAAAGCACGAAACAGCACGGATACTTGCCCCTGATATAGATGGTAATATACTCCCATGTCTAGTCAAGAAAATTCCGTTATAGTAATAGGATGGAAAAATATCCTTATTTAAATGAAGCAGTTGCAAATATTCTGAAGGGCAGACGTGAAGCTCTTGGCATGAGCAAGCGTAAGTTGTCTGAGCTTGCGATGATAGAAAGGGCTTACATTACCGGATTGGAAAATGGTAAGTGGAATGTGTCATTGAATGTTTTGTTCTTTTTAAGTGAGGCGCTTGAAATAAAACCTGATGCGTTTATCCGGTTAGTTATAGATGAAGCTGAAAGCATTAAAAAAAGTAAGGATTTATGATGGTGATCTTCCCCTTTTCAGGACAGTACAACAAGAAAAAGCCGGAGCTTTGCTCCGGCTTTTTCTTTCTGGAATGTTCGCCTTGCTGGTCTAGTAGCGGTAATGGCTGGGCTTGTAGGGCCCTTCAACCTTCACGCCGATGTACTCGGCCTGCTCGGGGGTAAGCGTGGTAAGCTTGACGCCAAGGCGGGCAAGGTGCAGACGGGCCACTTCTTCGTCCAGTTCCTTGGGAAGAGTGTAAACCTTGTTTTCCAGCGGTTCGGAGGCGAGCTTGAGCTGGGCAAGGGTCTGGTTGGTGAAGCTGTTGGACATGACAAAGCTGGCGTGCCCGGTGGCGCAGCCAAGGTTAACCAGACGGCCCTCGGCCAGCACAATGATGCTGCGGCCGGACTTGAGCGTCCACTTGTCCACCTGCGGCTTGATGTTCAGGCAGGTAATGCCGGGAGTGTTTTCCAGGTAGGACATTTCAATTTCGCTGTCGAAGTGGCCGATGTTGCACACGATGGCCTCGTCCTTCATGGCTTCCATGTGGGCGCGGGTGATGACGTGGTAGTTGCCGGTGCAGGTCACATAGATATCGCCCTGGGGAAGGGCGTTTTCAACCGTGGTGACTTCAAAGCCTTCCATGGCAGCCTGAAGGGCGCAGATGGGGTCGATTTCCGTCACCAGAACGCGAGCGCCAAAACCGCGCATGGATTGGGCGCAGCCCTTGCCCACATCGCCGTAGCCCACGACCACAACAACCTTGCCTGCCACCATGATGTCGGTGGCGCGCTTGATGCCGTCAGCCAGGGATTCGCGGCAGCCGTACAGGTTGTCGAACTTGGACTTGGTGACCGAGTCGTTGACGTTGATGGCCGGGAACAGCAGGGTTCCGGCGGCTTCCAGCTGGTAGAGGCGGTGAACGCCGGTGGTGGTTTCTTCCGAAACGCCCTTAACCTTGGCGGCAACCTTGTGCCAGTGCTGGGGGGATTCCTTGAGTCGCAGCTTGAGTCGGTCAAGAATGCACTGAAATTCCTTGTTGTCGGTCTTCTGGTCAAGGATGGAGGGGTCGTTTTCCGCTTCATATCCCTTGTGGATCAGCAGGGTGGCGTCGCCGCCGTCGTCCACGATAAGGTCGGGGCCGCTGCCGTCAGGCCAGGTGAGGGCCATTTCCGTGCACCACCAGTAGTCTTCAAGGGTTTCGCCCTTCCATGCAAAGACCTTGGCCATGCCGCTTTCCGCAATGGCGGCGGCGGCGTGATCCTGGGTGGAAAAAATGTTGCACGAAGCCCAGCGGATGTCTGCGCCAAGGGCGTGCAGGGTCTTGATGAGCATGGCAGTCTGAATGGTCATGTGCAGGGAGCCGGTGACCTTGAGGCCCTTGAGGGGCTGGGTGGGGCCGTACTTCTTGATGCATTCCATGAGGCCGGGCGTTTCGCGCTCGGAAAGCTGCATTTCCTTTTTGCCAAAGTCTGCCAGGGAAATGTCGGCCACTTTGTAGTCAAGGGTAAGGTCAAGGGGCTTAATCATTGTTTTCTCCTATCCGCAATTTTGTTGTTGTCGGTAAAATCATGGGAAATATGAGCGCGCTGCGCCAGGTTATCAGCGGGCTTCGGCGCTGAGCAGAAGCATGGTCATGTTTCTGTTCACCTGCATGTGCTTGCAGTGCAAAACCGCAAAGCCAGCCGCAGCCAGATCAAGGCCAAGCTGCTGCTCGTCAAAGCCAAGCCAGCGGTCACCGTAGCGGGAGCGCATGGTTTCATCGGCATGGCGTTGAAAATCGGCCACAAAGAACCTGCCGCCCACCGCCATGATGCGCCGGATCTCGCGCAGGCCTTCAGCCGGGTCTGAAAGATGGTGCAGTACAAGGTTGATGCAGGCAAAGTCCGCCTCGTGGTCGCGCAGCGGCAGGTGGCTCAGTTCGCCGATGCGCAGTGAAACTCGGCCCTCGGCCAGATCCTCCGGTGTAAAGCGGCGGCGGCAGATTTCAAGCATGCGGGCGGAGCCGTCCACACCGATGACCCCTTGGGCCTTGGGCAGCATGCGCGCAAGCACCGCGCCCGTGCCGCAGCCGAGGTCTACAGCGGTGCCGCAGCCGTCAGGCATGGCATCGCAAACGGCCTCGGCCAGATCAAAGCTGCCAAGAACCTCGCGGTTCAGCTCGTCCCAGTCTTCCGCAATGGCGTTAAAGAACTGGCGGGTTTTAAGCGCGCGTTCTTCAAGAATCTGGGCGGCCATATTAAGGTCTGCCCGCATGGCTGCGTCCGGGTGGACAAAGGGTGTGATGGCGCGCAAAAAATCAAGTTCTTCGCCCGCGCGCGGCGTGGCATAAAAAACCCACAGGCCATCGCGGCGCGAGGTGAGCAGCCCTGCCTCGGTAAGAATCTTGAGGTGACGCGAAACACGCGATTGCCCCATATCAAGGATACTGACCAGCTCGTTGACCGAGAGTTCGTAATGCAGCAGAATATGAACCAGCCGCAGGCGGGTTTCATCCGACAGCGCTTTGAAAAATAAAAGTGCCATTATCTGTCCAGTTTCAGTAAATCAAATTTGATTGATGTAAGTATCAATATATCAGCATATAGTCAATATGTTCACAGCAGGCATAGGCAGTAGCTCGCGTCCAGCAACACCAAAATCCCGGCTAGGATCAGGGCCGCTGTCTGTTTTTAAGGAACGATAATGGCCGTATTCCGCAAACGACAGAAAGATTCGCAACCCGTACACGCCATGGAGGTCATGGCCTCTGTAATGGCGGGGCTTGGCGCTGCCCCCGGCCAGGGGGAAACGCGGGCGCGTTTGCAGCAGCTCTGGCTCAACTGGGGCATGGTCATGGGGCCTGATCTTGCGCCTCTGGCGCGGCCTATGGGGCATCATCGGGATGTTCTGCTTATAGGGGCAGAGGATGCCATGCTGGCGCAGGAGCTGCACCTTATGGCGGCCGAAATGCTGGAGAGGGTCAATGCCTTTATGGAACAGCCCTTTTTCAGCGCCATAAAGGTCAGCCTGCTCATGGGCAAGGCTGGGCTGGACAAGGCCGCAACGCGGAAAACGGCAAGTGCGCATAAGCCAGCCCCCCGGGCACGAGCACCAGAACCCCTGTGCGCTGATGGCGTGTATCTGGAGGCAATGGATCCTGCATCTCCGGTGGCGAGAGCCTATGCGCGCTTTATCCGGCGGCGCGCCCGCTAAGCTCAGGCGGTCAGGCCCGGCGAGGAGCCGCAACCGCAATGCGTGTTGAGAACAACGGGCGCTCCAGACAGAAAAAACAGCCTGTGAGCACCCTTGCCTTCCCCCTCCGGTTTTATTCATGTCAGGTACGGCTTTCCATTTTCTTTAGGGTAAACCGCAAAAGAAAACATATCTTTTTTAGATATATATATCGATATGTTATAAATTTTAAGTGCACTTTGCGCATGCGATTTTGTTGTTCGCTTGCTGCGCTTTATTGACAACGCTTCTGGTGCGGTGCTAGTTTTCCCCAACGTTAACTGGGGATTTTTGTGGCCATTGTTTGATGGTCTGAGCCTGCGGAGGGAATGAATGGACGTGCAGAAAACCATGGAAGACATTTGCCTGAAACAGGACAACGGCTGCGACTTTGCTTTTTGCGGTCGTCTTTTTTCGGAATGTTCCTGGTATGACGAATCGCTTGGCACACTTACCCGCCAAAAGCTGTATGTGACTGAAAGCAATGAACAGATCTATTACATTGTTCGTTCCAGCGGGCAGGAGCGCAGCCGTCATGCCTACAAGCTGTTCATGCGCGGCGATGTGTGCGTGATCCACAACGGCGTGACCGAAATGGCCCTCCAGTTTGACATGCTCATGTTGGCAGTGCGCGGCTTGTGCGGCCTTGATTCTGGCGCGACGCCTTCGCTCTCCATGGTTGAAGAGATGCTCAAGGCAGCCAATGCCTGATTTTTCCATATAGCCGCAGTCACCGCGTACGCGTTGGCGGCAGCAACCTCCACATGAAACGGCCCTCTTTGCGAGGGCTTTTTCATTTTCTGCTTTCCAGATGTCTTGGCCCACTCCCTAACCGTATGTTGCGGGAGGCTTGGCAATGACTTGCCCGGTCTTTGGGGGGGGCTGAAGCCTGGCTCCGCATTGGTGCCCGACCCCAAATCACGGATGGGCCGGGCACCGTGTTTCATCAATACAGGCCCAGCAGCTTGGGCATAAAGGTTGAGAGTTCCGGGAATGCGGTTATGACAGCCAGGGCAAGCAGGGCAGCGCCAATGAGCGGCAGGGCAGCCTTGCTGATCTGCTCCATGGTCAGGCCGCTGATCTTGGCCCCTACGTACAGATTAACCGCAACAGGCGGCGTAACCTGCCCCACGGCAAGGTTGGTTGTCATCATGATGCCAAACCATACAGGGTCCCACTGAAAATGCGTCATAATGGGCAGCATGAAGGGCAGAAAAACATAGTAGATGGAAATGGCGTCCAGCAGCATGCCCGCAAGCAGCAGGATGATGTTGATCATGAACAGGACAACCCAGGGATTTTCTGAAACGCCCAGCAGAACGCCAGAACATTTTTCTACAAGCCCCACGGTTGATCCCACCCAGGAGTACAGACCCGCGCATGTAACCACAATCATGACAACAGCTGTTGCCTTGACGGTTTCGGTGAGTATTTCGACCAGCATCGCAAGGCTGTTGATGGTGCGGTAAATGAAGACGCCCACAAAGAGGCCGTAGAAGATGGCAACCGCAGCGGCTTCGGTGGGGGTAAACACGCCGCCGTAAATGCCGCCCAGAATAACCACCGGGGTCATGATGCCCCAAAAAGCCTCGCGCAAGGCCTTGCTGACAGGCTGTTGCCGCTCCTTGCCCTTGTATCCGTGCTTGCGGGATATGAGCAGCACAGCGCCCATAATGAATATGGCAACCACAACGCCGGGGATAAAGCCCGCCGCAAAGAGTGCAGGCACAGAAACATCCGCAACACCGCCATAAACGATAAAGGCAATACTTGGCGGAATGACAATGGCAAGCCCGGATGTAACGGAAACCGTTGCGGTGGCAAAGGCTTTGTCATAGCCGGCTTTGGCCATGCCGGGAATAAGAATAAGGCCCAGCGCAGCAACCGTAGCAGGGCCGGAGCCGCTCACCGCGCCCCAGAAGGTGGCAACCGCAACCGTGGCGACTGCCAGCCCGCCTGTCATGGAGCCGACCAGCGCTTCCATGAGCGCCACAATGCGGGCGGCAATGCCTGCACGCTCCATTATGTAGCCCGCCAGAATAAAGAAGGGGATGGCCAGCAGGGGGAACTTGGCTATTCCTGCAAAAAAATTGTAGGAAAGCATGTTAAGCCCCATATCCCACTTCCACACCACAGCGAGGGCGGAAAAGCCCAGCGCCAGAGCAATGGGCACCCGCAACAACAGGGGGATGATAAAAAGCGCCAGCAGCCAGAATGCGGGATCGTGTAACAGGGAGTCCATAGTCCCGCCTCCTAAAAGTTGTTGGCGCGCTGGTCCTCAACGGCCCTTTGCGCAATGCGGAAAATGATCAGCAGGGAAAACGCGGGCGTGGCGATGGTGTACCACCACACCGGAATCCCCAATGCTTCGGAAGTAGCCTCAAGGTCGATTTCGTCCAGAACTTCGGTGAGTCCTGTCCAGAACAGAGCGCCAAAAAAGCATACCGCCAGCAGCACGGATCCCCAGTAGCAAACGCGGCGAAAACGCCGGGGCAGGGCATCGTACAGGGCGGTCATGCCGAGGTGTCCGCCTTCGCGGAATGCCCGGGCTGTTCCCAGCATGGTTATCCAGACAAAAAAATTGATGGTCAGTTCTTCTGTCCAGGCAAAAGAAAAAGAGGTGCAGTAACGCACTACCACGTTGATAAAAGCAATGGCCGCCATTGCAGCCAGCATGAACGATCCCAGGTAGTCCTCAAACCGTCTGTCCAGCAAACTCCACATGTTCTTGCCCATCCCTGAAAAAGCCCCCTCCTGAGCCTTAGGCTGCAAAAGGGGGCTGTTTAATGCTATTTCGCAGCAGCCATGTCCTGCTCTGCCGCTTTGACAAGATCGGGGCCGATCTTGGCTGTCCAGTCATCGCGCACGGCCTGTGTGGCCTTGAAAAACTGCGCGGTCTGCTCCGGGCTAAGACGTGTTACCGTCATGCCATGCTGCTCAAGGCAGGCATAAGGATCGGTAATTTCCGGGAGCTTGCCGATTTTTTCAAGGTAGGCCTTGGACTGCCCGTCATCCATGCCCAGGCGGGAGAGCGCCTTGCCGTACAGCTCCATTTCCTTGGCGCAAGCCAGCAGAATCTGCTGATCTTCAGGCGAAAAGCTCTTCCACACGCCGGGATTCGCGCCCAGCATCAGGGGGTCAATGACGTAGTGCCAATCGCAGAGGAATTTGTGATAGTCCCATATTTTCAGGGGAATGTTGATGCCGTTGGTGGGATTTTCCTGCCCGTCCACAACGCCCTGCTGAAAACCCGTGGTGGCTTCGGCCCAGTTCATGTTGACCGGGTTTGCGCCCATGGCACGAAACGTATCGATAAAGATCGGGCTGCCCACCACGCGAATTTTCAGGCCCTGCATATCTTCAGGTTGGGTGATGGGGCCTTTGCTGGTGGTCATTTCGCGGTAGCCGTTTTCGCCCCATCCGAGGATTTTGACGCCCTTGCTTTCAACGGCGGCGATCAGCATTGCACCAGACTTGCCGGAGGTAACGGCGTCTATGGCTTTGTAGCGGTCGGGCTGTACAGCCATGAGAAAGGGCAGGGCTGTGAGGTTCAGTTCCTTGATCTGCGGCGACCAGTTGATCGGGGACGCCAGAGCAAAGTCAATGGCGCCATTGCGCAGCATGAGAAATTCGGAAGTCTGCTTGCCTGCCAGCAACTGGCTGGAGGGGTAGACCTTGATATTGATGCGCCCGTTGGTGCGCTCGTGCACCAGTTCCGCAAAGCGGGCTGCCGTGAGACCCCACCCGGATGTTGCGCCGGGTACCACGCTGAGTTTGTATTCCGCCTTGTAGGCCGCCGCAGCTGCCTGTTGCGGCAATGCGGTCAACACGCCGCCCGCCAGCAGGCAGACGAACACAACGCCCCATGTCCAACGCAAAAAGCGCTTCATAAAACGGACTCCTCAAAAAAAGGTGAACGAAAAGGCCTTGCTCGCAAAGAGTTACGCGCAAAGAACAAGAAAGCCGCGCCGGTTGGAGCGCGGCAGCTTTGTCCTGAAAACGAGATCCTTAAGGCAGCCTTGTGGGCCGATGGACGCCGGCAGGTGTTGCAGTGGGGCTTGTGGCCGGGCGTTGCCGCTGCAATGTACCCTCGGTAAAAAAAGATCACGTGCAAGGTTTTGGTAATGATGCCAGAGTTATGCTTGGGGGTCGAGATTTTTTTAAGCGGCAGCATCATGCTCAATGGGCATATTCAGGGCGCGGGGCAATCGTGTTGAAAGAGGGCAGCAAGTCATCTATCATCCAATAAGAATAAAAATACGCATGGTAGTTGCCGTGAGCGCAACCCATGCGCAATGTTAAAAGCCAGCGAGGCAGGCATGAGCAATACTATTACGCCCGGCATGAACGGTACGGCAGAAACCACGGTTACCGAGGCCATGCTGGCAAGTACTGTGGGCAGCGGCAAAGTAAGTGTTTTTTCCACCGCCATGATGGTGGCCTGGATGGAAGGCACAGCCGTGGATGTGGTGCAGCCGCACCTCGAAGAAGGGCAAACGACCGTAGGAACCGGCATCAACGTCAGCCATGTGGCAGCGACGCCGCAGGGTATGAAGGTGCGTTTTACTGCGGAAGTAACCGCAGTTTCCTCCAACGGCAAAGGTCTGGGTTTCAAGGTTGCTGCCTATGACGAGACAGGGCTGATCGGCGAGGGTACGCACGAGCGCGTGGTTGTGAACAAAGATAAATTTGAGAGCAGAACCAGGGACAAGGCAAAAGCCTGATGAAGAATCTTCCGTGCGGAATTTCGGCGGCAAGGCATATGGGCTTTTGCGTAAAAACACAGTAAACTACTCGTGTCTATGCAACCCTTAAGGAGTAGTTATGGGCAACCTTACCTTTGTTGGCATATCGGGCAGTCTGCGCAAGGCTTCGCGCAATACCGGGCTTTTGCGGTGCTGCGCAGCGCATCTTCCTCAGAACGTACGCCTTGAAATTGCAGATATTTCCGCTTTGCCGTTCTACAACGCGGATATTGAAAAACCCGCAGTGGCGCAACGCCTCATTGATCAGGTGAGCGCAGCGGACGGGCTGGTTCTGGCCTGCCCCGAATACAATTATTCTCTTGCTCCCGCGCTGAAAAATGCGCTGGACTGGCTCTCGCGCGAAACCGACCTCGCCCCCCTTACAGGCAAAACCGCCTGCATCGTGGGTGCTGGCGGCGGCATGGGCACATCGCGGGCGCAGTACCATCTGCGTCAGGTATGCGTGTACCTGAACCTGCACGTACTGAACAAGCCAGAGCTTTTTTCCAACGCTTTCACTCCTGCCTTTGCCGATAACGGCGATGTGCAGGATGAAGCCCTTGCGAGTCAGGCAACGGCCCTCATGCAGGCCATGACCGATTGGACGTTGCGGCTGAAGTAGCCCCCTATCTGCCAGCCCCGTGGACAGACCGCTGCTTCGGCAGTGGTTTTCTGCGGGGCTGCACGTTGGCAAGGAGTGGGAAATGGCTGCCAGTCCGGGAAAAGACGCTCAGCGCTTCAGGTACAACAACCGCAGGTTTGAGCGCATGCCGGGCATGAGTCTGCTGCTGGACGCGTATGCCCTGGTGGATTGCGACGTAGCGGAATCCATCGCGCTCCAGAAGCAGCCGCCAGCCTGCGGGCCGGGGTGCTGTCAATGCTGTATCCAGCCCATCCCTGCAACCCCACTGGAAATTCTGGCCTTGCGCCTTTTTGCGGAGCTGGAGCTTCTCCCCTCCAGGCGGAACGCTCTCAAAGCAGCCTTTGTGCTGTTCCACGGGGCGCGGACAACTCTTGGGGGTGCCTGCCCTTTCCTGTTGGAGAGGAGCTGCGGCGCTTATCCTGTGCGTCCGATTGCGTGTAGGCGCTATGTAGTTTTCGGCCAGCCATGTAAAGCGGGCGAGGATGCCACTCAGACCCGGCCTGTTGATGTGCTGCATCCTCGTCAGGATGCCATGCAGGCAGCCTTGCGGCTCACATTGCCCTGGTACAGGGAGCGCTACTGCCTGCCGGAACACATTACAGCGGAGGAAACACAGGCTTTCTTTCGCGGCGTCACCACGGTTTTGCAGGCCGTGCCTTGGGCAAACTACGCCTGATCAAGCTGACCGCCAAACCACGCCAGCCTACCCCGGCCACCAGCTCAGGCCAGTTAGACCAGCCTTGATCGGCTCCTGCGCCTGCGTGCGTTTGCACCGTCCGGCTGGTCAGGGTTTTGACAATTCAAGCCGGAGCATGGGACCGTTGTCCAGGCTCACAAAAAGGCCCAGCGGCACATTGACAGCCGGACTCACCGGCACTGCCAGATACTCACCGACCTTCCAGCCTTCAGCCATGAAGTGGATTTGTTCACCTGCCAGCGCGTCCAGTATTTGCTGATAGGCGGAGCCTCCGGCGGCGCTGTCTGCAAGCATCTGCCGCTCCAGGAGATGTGATGCAGCAAGCCGTTGCAGGAATACGGGCATAAGCCTGCGCCAATCCGTTTTGTTGAGCCGCAAAACCGCAATGCGTTCAATCTTTGAAATATCCTGTCCGTGAAGCACCAGCCACAGATCGCTGAACGTGGTGGTAGTCGCTGTGAGGTGCGCGTTTGGCGGCGCGCCATTGGCGCGCACCAGCCATGCTGCGTCAATTCCCGCATCATGCAGGCCTTGCGGCAAGCCCAGCGTTACTGGCTTTTGCGCGGCCATGTCCGCAGGTGCCTCCAGCGCCGCCACGGCTGCGGCGGCCACGGGCGGTGCGCTGTATACGCCGCCGAGGCCAAACATCCAGGCTGCCCAGAGGTTGGGCCATGTTTCAGGCTGCGCGGGCAAGGCCTCATCCATTTGCACAGGAAAGACTGTCGCCGGAATACTGCGCTGCACCACAGGCAGGGGCAAATTCTTGTCTATGGCTCGCTTGCGTGCGCCGGGTCGGTAGATTTCGCCAAGCAGGCCGAAGCGCGGCGGCGCATCTTTTGGCTGGGCGGCATTGCCCACGGCCTGCAACGTGTCGTAGCGTTCCTGCAATTGCAGCCCAAGGTGGAGCATGCTGCCGTTGGCGGCATTGGTCATGGTGTTGCGCCAGTTGGAGCTGCTGGCAAGCAGAGCCAGCAGGGGAATAAGCAGCGCAGCCATGAGCGCCCGATGGGGCAGCCGCGCCAAGGCGCGTTCCACAGAAGGGGACGCGTTCAGCAAACCCCACAGGGCAAAGCCGCCGGCATAGGCTGAAAAAATGGTCAGACCTGCGGGCAGCTTGCCAGTGGAGCTGATGGTCACATCACTGAAGGCATGCACCACGGTGAGCAGGGCTGAAAGTCCCAGATACGCTGCCACGGCCAGAATCGCCATCAGCAGGCCGGAACGCGCAGTCCCCTTGCTCACGATGGGGCATTGCCCGCGCATGCCGCGCAGCACAAGCACCAGCAGCAGAACAGCCCACGGCCATAGCCCGTCAAAAAACCAAAAGGCCACCTGCCGCCATTCGTCAACAGCTGCGGCAAGCTGGCGTAGCTGTACGTCTGTGCCGATATGGCGGGCAGCCCTGCGTACCTGATTGCCCGGAGCAAGAAAGGAAAACAGCAAAGCCCCGAAAACCCATAACCACAGAACGCTTAAATGGCGCAGCCGGGTGCGGGCGTTTTGCGTGGCATCTGGTTCCGTTTCCCGTCTTGCAAAACGATCCGCAAGGGCAAGCAGAACTGCAACCGTACATGCCGCCAAAGACGCCAGCGCCGAATGCTCAAACACACCAACCGTCAGTAGGCCCACAATGATGGCCTGACGCCGCGCCTTGCGGGCCTCGGCTGCCGGGGCGGCCCACAGGCGGCAGAGCATCCACAGAAAGACAAGAGTCATGGCCTGCAAAAGGCCCATGGTGAGGGCATCTGTCAGCAGGTAGAAGTTGGGCAGGCTCTGGTGACCGGCAAACACCACAAGCACGCCCAGCAATCCACAAAAAGCAGCAGGGCCACGCCGTATGTGTACCACCCGCGCGAGGCCGAACAGGCCAAGGCCGAACAGCGACGCCACGCCCGCGCACACAAGCCCGTAAAGGGGGCGGATTTCCCCTGCCTTGCCCAGAAAAACCGCCAGGAAGTGGTAGGTGTAGCGCCCGCTCCAGGTCAGCCATTCGCGGGCAACTTCATACAGCCCGCCGGGCAGATCAAAGGGGAACATGGCCCTGGTGACTTCATCAAAGTCATCCCCGCGCGGAAACAGAAAGCCAAAGGCATAGGCAAAGGGAAGCAGCAAAGCCACAACCGCCACCCACCAGCCCCAACCGGGGGCAGGCAACGTAAAAGTATCCGCCTTAAATTCGGGGGCCGGGGATTTACCGCTGTGCGCGGGGCAGGAATCGGCAGGGTGCGCCATATGCTGACAGACCTTGTGTTTGCGCGGGAGGCCCCGGAACCGGAACCCCCCGCGCTGTATTTTGGGAATAATGCTGGCCTTGCCAGAGAAACAGGAGGTCGAGCCTGCATGCGCAGGCCGCCTGATAATAAGGCTGTTATTTTACGTCAATAATGCGCACTTCGCCGCGCATTTCGTTGACCTTTTTGCGGAAGGTCTGGCGGCGGTCCTCACCATCCACCTGACCTGCCAGCCATTCAACCACGTGCATGACAGGGCGTTTGTCGCGCATGTTGATGAGGCAGCGGCCAATACCAATCTTGCACGAGGGGCAGCCCACAATCACGGGGCCGTCGTTGCCCTGCTCAAATGCCTCGCCAAGGCGGATCTGTTTGCGTGAACGCAGCAGGTTGTAGATGTCGGGCGAGGTCATGGCGCCCATGCCCGATTCGCCGCAGCAGCCGGGGTTGAGCGTGATTTTGGCGCCGCTGAAGTCGCCCAGCGCCTTGATGATCTGCTTTTGTCCCTTGATCTTGTGTACATCGGCCCATTCGCAGTGGCACGCTCCGTGGTACAGAACCTTTGAGCCTTCCGGCAGGGGAGCCTTGAGCTTGTCCTTGTCCAGCAGGGGCAGGGTAAGCTGCCCCACATCGCGCAGGGTCAACTGCGGGAACTGCGTTTCCATGTGCAGGCGTTCAAGACCGTCACGGCACGAGCCGCAGGCTGTGACCATATGCTTGCAGTCAAAGCCCAGCTTGGCAAGATTGCGCAACATGGAGGCCAGATATTGTCGATTTTGGGCCATGTTGTCTTCAAAGGCCGTATCCATGCCCGCTGCCAGCAAGGGGAAGCCGCAGCACATGTGCCGGGGCGGCACGGCTACGGCAAAGCCGGCCTTGAGCAGAAGCATGACGGACGAAACGCCGATGCGGTCATAGAACAGCGCGCCGCCGCAACCGGGGAAGTACAAGACGCAGGGCATGCCCGGCGTTGGCTCGGCAGGCGCAAAAATGGAACCCCTGTGCAGCTTGAGGGCCTCATACAGATTAGTGTAGCCCATCTTGGGGCCGCGACCAGAAAAGAGCGGGCTTTTAAGGCGGCGTTTCCACATGTCTGGCACGAAACCGAGAAACTTGTTCTGCATTTTTTGTCCAAGGGAGGCCATTTTGGCCGCCTTGGGCACACGGTGCTGGATGTCGCGCGAGAGCCACTCAAGGGCGTGTCCCTTGATGGGGTGGCCGCCAGCGCCTTCGTGTTCCAGCAGGGCGCGCAGGGTAAGGGCCACCTCGCCCGAGGGAATCTTGACCGGACAGTTGGCCATGCAGCGCCCACAGGCGGTGCAGTGTTCCACAATATCGCGCAGGGCCTTGTGCAGGCTTTCCTCGATGCGGCCCTTGTTGACCTGACTGTAATACACGGCCTCCAGCAGCATGCCCAGCACCATGTTCTTGTTGCGGGGGTGGTACTGCATGGAGCGCTCGGGATAGCACATGGAGCAGACCTGCTTGCACTTGCCGCAGCGTGTGCAAACCTGAATGGAGGTGAGCAGGCTGATGAGTTTTTCCTTGTCGGGCAGGCCGCTTTCGCGAATATCACGGATCAGGCGGTTGAACGAGAAGGTAAAGGGGCGCACCGGCAGTTCGCGGAAAACGAGCTTGGCCGGGTTCATCACATCGCGGGGATCCACGCGCTCCTTGAAAGCGCGCAGGGCGTCCATCTTGTCTTTGCCGAAAAAGGCGATCTTGGTGATGCCGATGCCGTGCTCGCCCGAAACCTCGCCGCCCATTTCCTGGCATTCAGCCATGATGCGGGCTGCGGTTTCTTCCGCTTCTTCAAGCATGTGGGCATCGTTGGAGTTCACAGGGATGTTCACATGGCAGTTGCCGTCACCCGCGTGCATGTGACTGGCAACCACAATGCGGCTGGCATCCATGTATTCCCTGATCTTGTCGATCTTTTTGGCAAGATGGGGGTATTTTTCCTTGAGCTTGGCAAGAAAGTCTTCTGCGCGGGCGGCCAGTTCCATATCCGAAATTTCGGTGGCGGCAACATCGCCCGAGGCAGCCTTGGAGGCCTGCGAAAACTCGCGGTTAAAGTCCTTGTCTTCCATGGGGAAGCCCGGCAGACGCCCCACTTCCTGCAAGGCGTAACGGTAGGAGGCCGCCGTGCATTCCAGATTGATCTGCTCGAGGAATAGCGCAAAGTCGGGGATGCGGTCCATGGGGATGACCACGTCCTCGTTCATTTTAAAGCCGGAGGTGCGTTTGGCGATGGCCGAGAGCCTGTGGCGGTCTTCCCAGAAGCGTTCGCCTTCCTTGTCATCAGCGGCAACGATGATGTCCACGTTGTCCTGCTGTTCCACAACACTCACGATGTCGCCCACGCACTTGTCGAGCAGGTAGGGATCGTCGCCGTCCACCTGCAGGATGATGACCGAAATGGGCGAGCCTTCGTATTTCTCGGACTTGCGCTTGTATTCGATGGCCTGCACGTACTTGGCGTTGAATTCCTCCATGGCCGACAGGTGGGCGTAGTCGCCTTCCTGCCGGATGCGGTTGCGCAGGGCCACCAGCTCGCGCACGACGATGGCGGCGGGGTGCATGGAGCGGCCGAAGAATTCAAGCACCATGACGCGGCTGTACTTGGGCTTGGGGTGAACGATAAAGCAGGCTTCGGTAATGATGCCGTCCACGCCTTCTTTCTGCATGCCCGGCAGGCCGCCCAAAACTTTGTTGGTCACGTCCTTGCCAAGGCCCGGCAGGCGGATTTCATCGCCGCGCAGGTGTACCACGTTGCGTACGCCGCCGCTCACGTCCTTGACCACAAAGACGGCGGTTTCGTCAGGCAGAATCTTGTGGCGAGGGTGGTTTTCACGCTCAACGGTAATGATTTCACCCGTGGGCGTGACCATGCGCCACCACAGCAGGTTATCCAGCGTGGTGCCGTATTCAAAGGCGCTGGGTCCGCCTGCATTTTCAGAGATGTTGCCGCCGATGGTCGAGGCCTGCTTGGAAGCAGGGTCAACGGAAAACAGCGCGCCCTCGGTGTCCACCGCGTTGATGACGGCCTGGGTGATGGCCCCGGCCTGACAGGTGACTGTCATGGCTTCAAGGTCAACGGGCCCGATGCGCGTCAGCCGGGTGAGGCTGACAATAACCGTTCGCTTGCGCGCGGGGACTGCACCGCCGGTCATGCCGGAGCCGCCGCCGCGCGGAATGAGCGCAAACTTCATGTCGTTGGCAAGCTTCACAAGCTCGGCCACCTGCTCGGTATTGTCCGGCTCAACCACCAACAAGGGCAGTTCCATACGCAAGTCGGTGGCGTCTGTTGCCGATTCCACCATGGCTGCGGGATTGGTTAGAATGCATTCATCGGGCAAAACGCCGTGCAGGGCGTCCACCAGTTTGGCGCGGAAGGCGGTTTCGGCCTCATGGGCCGACCAGAACATGGTGAGGCCTTCGCTGATGGCCGTGGCGTAATAGTGCGCCAGGGAGACCGATTCTTTGTCATAGCTTTCGCGCACGCTGGTGCGCACGGTTTCCGCATTGATAAAGGGGTTGTAGGCCACCAGAAAAAGTTCTTCGGCTATGGCGATGGCCAGGTTGCGCACAGATTCGGGCCATTCTGCAAAGTCATCAATGTTGATGCGCAGAATTCTGTTCACCACATAGTCGGGAGAAATGGAGATATGCGGACCCTTGTGGGGCATGACGTTCTACCTCGTAAAGCTCGATGAAGCTCTTGCGGCGTTGCCGCCGGTCAAATCCGTGAAGACAGGCGGGGCATGCTCAATCCACCCCCTGTTTTCCCGCGCATCTGCGAGCAGCCCAATAGCCGACCATGCCGAACCGATGCCCGTAGTGATGCGGGGTCGGGCGGCATGGCAGTTTGGAAAAAACTCGCGCTCTCGGCAGGCCGCAGGCCGCCGACACTGTTCAAACCCATCGGACAAGCCGAAGGTCTGCAACGCGGGGGAAGCCTTTTCTCTACGTTCTATATTGATGGATGGCAAGTGCGCAGGCATTGGCCCAAGCCCGCCATACACCATCCTGTCTGCCATAACAGGATTAGTAGTCTTTGACATTTGGCAAGCTGTAGATATTCTTCTGCCAGACGGGGTGCCCTGGGCCTCCGGGTATTCATCTATGGAGCTATTTACATGCTTATCTTAAGTTTACAGCCAATTACGGATGTTTTTGACTGGCTTCACTCAGCCTGGGAGCGTGCCGCTACCCAGCGCCGCGTGGCCCTGTGCATCCTCTGGGTATATCTGCTCGCCCTGCTTGGGGTGGAACTCAAGCGCATGGGCATTCTGCCCCCGTGGCTGGCAGCGATCACGCCGTACAGCCATTTTTACGCCATCCATCTGGCCTTTACCCTGATTCTGGGGCTTGAGGTCATGAGCCTGATTCTGGTGATCCCAAGTTCCCTTTCGCAATCCATGGGCAAGCAGTTTGAGATACTTACCCTCATTTTGCTGCGCAATGCCTTTAAGGAACTGTCGCATCTGCCGGAACCAGTCAGCGTGGTTGACGACCTGCTGCCGGTTATCAGTATCGCGGTTTCCGGCGCTGGCGCTCTTGCCGTGTATCTGTGCCTTGGTCTGTACAAGCGCATAGCACGGCAGCATCTGCATTTTATCGCCACAGCTGATCTACGCATGCGCTATGTCATGAGCAAAAAAATGCTGGCCTTGGCCTTGTTTATCATTTTTTTGTTCATAGGCTCTCACGATTTCATGCATTTTGTGAAAACCGGCGAAGATCTCAAATTTTTTGAAACACTCTACACCGTGCTGATTTTTGCAGATATCGCCATGGTGCTCATTGCACAGCGCTATATGCCCGCCTTTCACGCGGTGTTCCGAAATTCGGGTTTTGTCATAGGCACCTTGCTCATGCGGCTGGCCCTTTCCGCAAGCCCCTTGTGGACCCCTGCCATTGGCCTTTTCGCAGCGCTCTTTGTGCTGGCCGTGACCTGGGGCACCAACTACTTCACGCCGCTGCGGCATCAGGGCTACTGCGTGCGTGAGGTGGAATCCACCGATTAACCAGTTGCCAGAAGCTTTTTTGTTCCAAAGGCGATTATCTCGCTCAGTAGTGGGAACGGAGTGATTATAAAGAAAGTGTTTGTGACAGGTATCAACAAAAAGTCCCGCGCTGTAGGCCAGCACGGGACTTTTTTAATTATTTATGGACAAGGCTAGTAGGCGTGTTCGTCCTTGAGGTCATCGTGCGTCACAGGGGCAGAGAACAGCCTGTACATCCAGAACTGGTACGCAAGCACGATGGGCACCATGACCAGGGCCACGCCCAGCATGATCTTGAGCGTCAGCTGGCTGGAAGCGCCGTTAAAGGCCGTGACCGTGGCGGCAGGATCAATGGAAGATATGATCATGCCGGGGAACATGCCCGCCACGCCAAAGAAGGTAACGCCAAGAATGAACACGGCGCTGCACGCCCAGGCCAGCCACAGCTTGCCCGCACCCAGCATGACGCGCGCGCCCACAAGGCCCGCCAGCGCCAGCAAGGGCAGAACAAACAGAACAGGCATGGCCAGAAAGTTTGCATACAGCTTGGTGTACATGGCAGTGAGAACCAGAAAGACCACCAGCAGCAACAGCATGACAGGCCACAGGAAGGTGGCCGATGCCACTGCGCGGGTTTGCAGGCTGCCTGTGCTCTTGATGGCCAGCCACAGGGAGCCGTGCAGCAGGAACATGCACAAAAAGAACACGCCGCCCGCAAGGCCGTAAATGTTCAGCAGACCAAGCAGGTTGCCGTGGTACACGCCCTTGACGTCAATGGGAATGCCCATGAACAGGTTGGCGAAAGCCACGCCAAGCAGCACGCAGGGGATCAGGTTGGCAAGAAAGTGCACACCGTCCCACAGGGCGCGCCAGCTGTCGTGTTCCACCTTGTTGCGGAACTCGAAGGAAACAGCCCTGAAAATAAGGGCGAAGAGCAGCAGAAGCAGCGGGGCGTACAATGCGCTGAACATGACCGCATAGGCCTTGGGAAAAGCCGCAAAGGTCACGCCGCCAGCGGAAATAAGCCACACTTCGTTGCCGTCCCAGAAGGGCCCGGCAGCGTTGTACATGATGCGGCGCTCAGATTCGTTTTTGCCCAAAAAGGGCAGCAACGCGCCAAGGCCCAGATCAAAACCGTCCAGAATAAAGTACACGGCCCACAACAATGCCCACAGCACAAACCAGATGGTTTCCAACATGGCTATACCTCCTGGGCGTCAGGGCCCTTGATGGCGTATTTACGCAGCAAGTAAATGTCCAGAAGGCCAAGCAGGGAATACACCACTATGAACGCACCCAGCGAAATGGCGACATTCTCGGCTGGAACTGGCGAAACCGCGTCGGAAGTGCGCATGAGACCATAAACGATCCAGGGCTGGCGGCCAATTTCGGCCACTGCCCAACCCAGCATGATGGCAACGTAGGGCAGGGGGATGTTCCATACCAGCGCCTTGAGCAGCAGGGGGCAGGGTTCGTCCTTTTTGCGTTGCAAAAAAGCGCCCACGGCCAGCAGCACAAACAGGCCAGCCATGGCGATCATGCCACGGAAGCTCAGGAAGGTAGGCATGACCGGGGGGCGGTCTTCCTTGGCAAAGTCCTTGAGACCCTTCACTTCGGCGTTGGCGTCACCATAGGCAATCCAGCTCAGCAGGCCGGGAATGCCAATGGCCTGAACCTTGTTGCCTTCATTGGCTTCGTCAGGCCATGCCAGCAGGTAGAAGGGCACGTTGCGCCCGGTTTCCCAGTGGGATTCCAGCGCGGCCAGCTTGGCAGGCTGCACCTGGGCCACCGTCTTGCCCTGCTGATCGCCAGAAAGGCCCAGCAGCAAAACAAGAATCAGGGTGAAAGGCGCGGCCATCTTGAAGGAGGCCCTGAAAAAGTCCACCTGGCTCTTGCGCAGCAAATGCCAGGCCGAAACGCCCAGCACAAAAAAGCCGCCCAGCGCCCACGATGCCAGCACCGTATGCGCGTACATGCCCCAGGCGTAGCCATTGGTCACTACCTGCCAGAAGTTGGCAAGCTCAGCGCGCCCGATGGTCTCATTGATGGTGTAGCCCACCGGGTGCTGCATAAAACCGTTGGCAAGAATGATCCACAGGGCGGAAAGGTTGCCCGCAAATGCCACAATGTAAATTGAGGCAAGATGCATTTTTTTGCCAACGCGGTTCCAGCCGAAGTGCCACACTGCAAGGAACGTGGATTCCAGAAAAAAGGCCACCGTGGCTTCAATAGCCAGCAGGGAGCCGAAAATATCGCCCACGTATTCCGAGTAGCGGGACCAGTTGGTGCCGAACTGGAACTCAAGCGTGATGCCCGTCACCACGCCCAGGGTAAAGTTGATGAGAAAAAGTTTTCCCCAAAATTTGGCTTGTTTTTTCCAGAATTCGTCTCCGGTGCGCACATAGCGGGTTTCCATCCAGGCGAGAATGACGGAAAGACCGAGCGTAAGCGGTACGAATATGAAATGGAAAAAAACGGCCACAGCGAATTGCAAACGCGAAAGCATTACAACGTCCATGTAGGCCCTCCTTGAATATCCTTCAGGCGAGATAGCTTTTTTCCCATCAAATGGCAAGTAGTTACGAATATCATTTTGCCCGTATGAGTATGAATCCTGCGGGCTTGATGTTTTATCCCCCTTTTAGATGAAATATTGGATTGGAATGTCCGTGCGTGCCTGTCTGCCTGATTTACAGGGTGCCGGACGCGCGGCTTTCCCTGCGTTGCCACCAGCCGCGCGGAAAAATGCCGTAAAATTTGGCAAATCCCCCTTGAAAATTCAGTGGGGGATATTATTTTCAACTATATCTTTTTTCAGGAGGTTTGTCATGGCAGAGGCTGGTAAGAATTCCCGCCAATTCCGCGCTGAGGTGCGCAAAGTCCTGCATATCCTCACCAATTCGCTCTATACAAATCGCGAAATTTTTTTGAGGGAACTTGTTTCCAACGCCTCGGACGCGTTGGATAAATTGCGCTATCGCATGAACAGGGGCGAAAGCCCGCGTCTTGCTGATATTCCCCTTGAAATCCGCATCAGCCTGGACAAGGACGCCAAGGTTCTGACCATTGCAGATACCGGCGTGGGTATGACCGCAGATGAACTGGCTGAAAACCTTGGCACCATTGCCAGATCTGGCTCCGAGCAGTTTTTGGCCGATATTGCGGCTGAAAATGCAGCCAGCGGCAGCGATGCGGCAAAGCCCGAAGTCGGGGAGGAGGGCGAAACCTCCGCTCCTGCGGATGCCGCCAATATTATCGGCCGTTTTGGCGTGGGCTTTTATTCCGTCTTTATGGTGGCCAGCAAGGTGGAAGTTACCTCGCGCCCGGCTTTTGGCGATGGTGCCGAAGCCAGCGTGTGGGTTAGCGACGGGCTTGGCACCTTTACCATTGAGCCCGCAACCGGGGACGAACCGGCGCGCGGTACGGTCATCAAGGCATGGCTCAAGGACGATGCCGCCGAATTTGCGGAGAAGTTCCGCGTTGAGTCGGTTATCCGCAAGCATTCGGCCTTTGTTCCCTTCCCTGTCCTGGTGGACGGCGAGCGGGTCAACACCCAGCCTGCGCTGTGGCGCGAGCCCAAGTTTTCGGTCACCAAGGAGCAGTACGATTCCTTTTACAAAGCCCTGACCTATGACGCCAAGGAGCCGCTGGACACCCTGCATCTTTCTGTGGATGCGCCCGTACAGTTTAATGCCCTCTTGTTCACGCCCGATTCGGCGCAGGATTTTTTTGGTGCCGACCGCGAATTCTGGGGGCTCGATCTCTATGCCCGCCGCGTACTTATCCAGCACCGCAACAAAGAGCTGGTGCCTGAATATCTGGCCTTCCTCAAAGGCGTGGTCGATACGGAAGATCTGCCCCTGAACATCTCGCGCGAGACGCTTCAGGAAAACGTGGTGCTGCGCAAGATCAATCAGGTGCTGGTCAAACAGGCCCTGGGCCACCTTGAAAAGCTGGCAAAGGACGATGCGGAAAAATACAGCCGCTTCTGGAAGCTGCACGGCAAGGTTTTCAAGCTGGGGTACCACGACTACGCCAACCGTGAACGCATCAGCGCCTTGCTGCGCTTCAATTCTTCGTCCCTCGCTGATGCGGAGGCGCTCACCAGCCTTGATGAATACATGGCCCGCGCTCCTGAGGGGCAAAAGACCATCTGGTATGTGGCTGCGCCCAGCCGGGAGGCTGCCCGCCTCAATCCGCACATGGAGCGCTTCCGCCGCAAGGGCATTGAAGTACTGTGGCTGTATGAGCCTGTGGACGAATTTGTCATGGACGGCCTTGCCAAGTACAAGGACTGGGAATTCAAATCGGTGGAAACAGCGGCGGACGATGCCCTGAAAGACTTTGCCGACAAGGAGCAGCCGGAACACGAGGCCGCCGCGCCACTTTCTGACGATGATTCGGCTAGCTTTGATGCCCTGCTTGCCAAGATGAAGGAAATCCTGGGCGACAAAGTAACGGAAGTGCGCGTTTCTCACCGTCTGGCTGACAGCCCCGCAGTGCTGGTTTCGCCCGATGGCGGATTGTCATCCTCCATGGAAAAGCTGCTCAAGGTCATGCAGAAGGATGACTCCATCCCTGTGAAGGTGCTGGAGGTCAACCGCGATCATCCCCTGCTGCGCAGCATGTTGCGCATGTTCAAGGCTGACGCGGACGACAGGATTCTGACCGACATGACGGGCTGCCTGTTTGACGCCAGCCTGCTGCTGGACGGCTACATCAAGGATCCTCAGGCCTTGGCGGCCCGCACGGGCAAGCTGCTTGAAGAGGCTGCCGCCTGGTACACGGAAGTACGTAAGATATAACTCTGGTCAGGATGCCGAAAGGCATCTATATGTCAGTGAAAAAAAGAAGCGGCCCTTGTGGATTGTCACAGGGGCCGCTTCTTTTACAATTTACTGGCAGAAAGGCGGGCTAGTAAACCACGCTGTACGACATGACCTCTGGCCGATGGAAGAAAAATTCCACCCGTCGGTTCATGGCGCGGCTCTGTTCGTCAATGCCCGGCTTGAGGGGGCGCGTATCGCCGTAGCTCACAGCGCGCATGCGTGTGGGTTTGATGCCCTTTTCAGCAAGAAAGTGCACCATAGCCGAGGCGCGCGCGCCGGAAAGCTCCCACGCGGAGGCAAACGGCGGCCTTGCCTCGGTGGAGTCAGCGTGCCCGCGCACCACAAGGTAAAGATTGTATTCGTTCATGAGTTTCAGCACCGCTTCCAGCACCTTGGTGCCTTCGGGCAGCAGGTCAACGCTGCCGGGGCGGAACATGACGTCCGAATTGACGCGCAACTGCACGCCCACGTCATCCGCGCTGATGCCCGAGGAATTTTGCGGCATGGCGTCTGCCATGAGCATCTGTTTGATTTTTTGCGCAATGGCGTAGTGCGACTTTTCGACCTCGTTGATTTTAAGGTCGCGCGCATCGATTTTATCCGTGTTTTGAATGAACGGATTGTTTGAAATGGGGGATGTGGAGCTGGAGTCAAAATTGCGCTCGCCGCTGAAGTACGCGGCAAGCCCCGCCTTGGTGTCGGGCGGCACCATGCTGAGGATCCACAGCAGAAGGAAGAAGGCCATCATGGCCGTAACAAAGTCGGCATACGCCACTTTCCATGCGCCGCCGCCCATAGGCTTTCTCCTTCGTAGTATTCTGCGCCGGGCTTCGCGCTCTTGCTGGCGGCATAAAAATCAGCCGCCAGCACCCTTGATGCACAAACCATAGCAGGTTTTTACAGAAGGGCAAAATATCTGCGCCTGCACCCCCCAGATTAGGGGGGCAGTCAGCCCGTTTGCCCTGGCTTAGCCGCTCTTGAGCCGTTCTTCCATTTCGGCAAACGAGGGACGGAAGGGGTAGGGTATGGCCCTGCGCCCATATTCCACGGCGATCAGCGGAGTTGATCCGCGAATGGCGGCAGCCACGGCTTCCTTGATAGCGTTAAAATAAAAATGTTCTTCGGCCACGTAGTTTTCAAGCTTTGCTCCCATGGGGCCAAAGAGGCCATAGCAGGCAAGAATACCAAAAAACGTGCCGACAAGTGCTGCCGCGATGTAGTGGCCAAGAACTTCCGGTGGCTCATTGATCTTGCCCATGGCCAAAACCACGCCCAGAACGCAGGCCACAATACCCATGCCCGGCAGTGATTCGGCCATGTGCGACACGGCGTGGGCGGGCAAAATACCTTCTTCGCGCATGGTTTCGATATCCACGTCCATGAGGCTGTCAATATCTGCGGGGTCGCCGGTGGTCAGGTATACTCGCAGCGTGTCGCCCACAAAGTTCACCAGCACGGTATCTTTGGAAATATTGGGATATTTGCTGAAAATTGGGCTGGATTCGGGTTTTTCAACGTCGCTTTCAATACTGATCACGCCCTCGCGGTGCATTTTGGAAAAGAGCGCGTACAGCAGGGCAAGGGTCTCAAGGTAATGATTTTTGCTGGAACCCGGGTCGGCAAACAGGTGTTTGAGACTTTTGACAACCAGGCCAAAGGTGTACTTGGTCTGCGAACCAAAAAACGCCCCAAGGCCGCAACCCAAAATAATGATGAACTCGGCGGGCTGAAAAAGGATGCCCCAGTCGCCGCGGGCCATGGTGTAGCCTGTGCCGACTGAAGCCGCAACAATGACCAGTCCTATAAGTAAGTACATACTGCCGCCTGTTCGCTCTATGCCTTACCGGGCAAAAAACCCGTAAAGCTCGTGTGTTGCCTGGCTGGCGGAATTTTGACCACTCCGCTCACCACTCGCGCCTTTAAAGCGCGTTCAGGCCTTCTTTAATGCTTAACGCCCGTGATGCTAATAGCTTTAGCCCATGACGCCGAAAAGGCAAGCCCCGGGAAAATACCTTTACCAGTGAACCGGGGCTGTTTGCCTTGCCCTTTGGCCCTGGCAAGTATTTTTGTCAGGCCGCAGCCATGCCTGTTAACGGCCCAGAATGCCGCGAACCAGCCCTTCAGCGCCCTTTGCCGCATCCTTGGTGGTGCTCCCGGCTTCCTTGCCGGTTTTCAGCAATGCGCCCGGCAAATTTTTTGCCATATCAAGGGCAAAACGCGGGTCAACACCATACGAAATGTCACTCAAAGGCCCCTTGGCCGTCACAGGAATTGTCAGCCCCATGGTTTTGATGTCCAGAGCCGCATCCATGTACTGTTTGGGCAGGCTGATGCGCGCCTTTCCCGTAGCGTTGAGGGTGGCGGAGGTGACAGTGATGGGGCTTGCGTTGATTTCGCCATCGCGGGCAGTAAAGGGCGCACGGGCCAGATCAAAGCGGTCGGGCAGCGGCCCCCCCTTGCCGGTG
This sequence comes from Desulfovibrio faecalis, assembly GCF_053570625.1. Lineage (NCBI taxonomy): Bacteria > Pseudomonadati > Thermodesulfobacteriota > Desulfovibrionia > Desulfovibrionales > Desulfovibrionaceae > Desulfovibrio > Desulfovibrio faecalis. Next base: position 239,690 of record NZ_JBRBQR010000001.1, on the reverse strand, counting down.
AGCGAGGGGATGCTCTTGGAAAGCTCTGCCATGGCCGGAACATGCAGGCGGCGTATTTCCAGCAGCCCGCGTCCGCCAAGGCTTTGGCGAATATCATTGGCGTCCGCGCACTTCATGGTCACATCCGCATCCAGCGAGGCTTGCCCATCGGCCAGCTGTCCCTTGCCAAGGGCAACCAGCAGCGGACCAACCTCCACATCGGCGGCCTGCGCCTTGAGAGCGCAAGTTTCAGTCGCCATATCCATGGTGCCGGTGGACTTGATAAGCCCGCCGCTGCCAAGGCTGGCGGTTAAGGATGTCAGGGCGTAGCGTCCTTTTTCTCCCTTGATGGCCAGCGCAATGTCTTTTACCTGTAACCCGTCCTTGGTAATGCCAGCCACTTTGGCGCGGATGTCCAGCCCCGGCATGCGCCGTGCGGCTTCCGCATCCGGCTTGGCGCGTTTGCCGCTGATTGCTGTGCCGTCGCGGCCCGCAGGCTTGGTTTCCGCCACATTTTTGCCGGATTCTGCCTGGGGCAGATAGGGATCAAGATTGAGCATGCCGGTCTGCACGTCAGCAGTCACAAGCATGGGAGCGTTTTCGGGCAGGTCAAGGCGCAGACCGCCGCGCATGGAAAGATCGTCGAGTTGCAGCAGCATCTGGCTGAGGTTCAGGGCATTGGCGGCATAGCGCACCATTGTTCTGAAGCGCAGATCGTCCTTGGCTGAGGGCGTCGCCAGTTTGTGACCTGCCAGCGCGGCAAGTTTGTGGGGCGAGCCTTCCATCTCAAGAGCGCCGTTGAACGCCAGAGGGGACAGCCCACCTTCGCCGGATGCGCTCACCCGCGCCTGGGGCGTATTGAGCAAGGCCTTGCTCAACTGGAGGTGCAGATCGCTCAGCCGTAACGACCCTTCACAGGTAAACTGCAACGGCCCAGCTTCCTTGGGCAGCGCTCCGGTGAGCGGGGTGACTGTCAGCGCGGTCTGCCGGAAAAGCAACTGAGGGGGCGCGTAGCGCAGGCGGGAAGAAAATGCCAGCGTCCCCGAGATGCTGCTTGCCCCAGTCTTGGCGGCGGGGGCAGATGGTTCGGCGGTGCTTTCACCAAAAACAAAGGCAAAATCGCACTGCACCACGGCTTCCTGTCCGGTGCGCAGATTCTCTACAGACAAGTTTACATCATCAACGCGCAGTGTTTTACCATTTGCGCTTGCGTAGGTCACAACACCCTGACGCAGTACAAGGCGTTTTAGCTCAATGGGAAGGGCTGGCGGAGTCGAAGCGGCGGGCTTGGCTTCAGCTGCGGGTTTTTCCGCGTCCGGCTTGGCAGCGGCAACGGCTTTGCCTTCGCGGACTTCAATCATGGGGCTGTTCAGCCGTACTTCACGCACGATAACATTGCCCGTAAGCAGGGGGCTCAACTCCAGTTGGGCCATACCGCTTTTGACGGAGATGACCACTCCCTGCCCATCGCTGGCGCTGCCCCAGTGCGCCTGTCCAAAATTGACGCCGGGGGGGAAAAAGGAAATTCCGGGCGGGCTGTCAAACGTTAATGGCTGCCCAGTGGCTTTGGCCGTGGCATCGGCGATCTGCCGCACCACAAAGCCAGCGTCGACCCTGCTGAGCAGAACAGCCGCCGCCACTGCCAGAACAGTGGCGCCACCCAGAATCCATAAAAGTACACGCTTCATTGAAACTCCGCAGGTATTTGCGGCCCTGGCGGCCGCGTAAACCGCCGTGCCCTTCAGGGCTGCGGCGGGTATTTGTATGACCACCATTTCTTTTATACGAAAAGCTGGCAAGCAGTGCAAGGCGAAGAACGCCCAGCGCAGCAGGTCAGCTTTGCACTTTGGCGGACTGCACAGGCGCATCGGTTGCGGTAGCTTCCCTCAATCCATATATTGCCGGAAAGATATCATAAAAGACACAGCACTGAACGGGCATTGCCGCAAGTGCAGGGAGGACTACCGCGATGGCGGCCAGACCGGTTCACACGGCACAATCGAAGCCGGGGCTTTTTTTGCCTCCGGCTCTCATGATTCAGGGAACATGCTCAAACGCGGGCAAAAGCCTGATTACGGCGGCTGTGTGCCGCTTGCTGGCGCGCAGGGGGCTGCGGGTTGCGCCCTTCAAGGCGCAGAACATGGCGCTTAATTCCTTTGTAACCAGCGACGGCAAGGAAATGGGCCGCGCTCAGGTCTTGCAGGCCGCCGCCTGCGGCCTTGCGTCAGACGTGCGCATGAACCCGGTGCTGCTCAAGCCCACGTCCAACGTGGGTTCCCAGATCATTGTACTGGGCGAAGCCGTGGGGCACATGCGCGTGGGCGAGTATCTCGCCTATAAGCCAGAAGCCTGGAAGGCAGTGCGCCGTGCCTACCGCAGTCTGGCCGCAGATATGGATGTTATGGTGCTTGAAGGGGCGGGCAGCCCGGCTGAGATCAACCTCAAGGCACATGATATTGTAAACATGCGCATGGCCCGTTATGCCGAGGCGCACGTGGCTCTGGTGGCGGATATTGACCGTGGCGGGGCCTTTGCGGCCCTGGCGGGCACCATGGCCCTGCTCACCCGCTCCGAAAGGGGGCGTGTAGGGGGCTTTATTCTCAATAAGTTCCGGGGCGACGCTAGTCTGCTGGATCCCGCCCTGTCCATGATCCAGAAGCGCACGGGTAAACCCTTTTGGGGTGTGGTGCCCATGCTGGAAAACCTGCGCCTGCCCGAAGAGGACTCCGTAAACTTCAAGGAAGGTCTGACCCCTGGCCTGCGCCTGGGGCAAACCTCTGGTGCCCCCGGCTTGCTGGATATCGTGGTGCCCGATCTGCCGCATTTGAGCAATGCCACGGATCTTGACGCCCTGCGGGACGAACCGGGGGTGCAGTTGCGTATTGTGCGCCAGGCGGATCAGTGGGGTGCGCCGCATGTTGTCATTCTGCCAGGCAGCCGCAATACCGTGGGGGATCTACGCTTTTTGCGGCGCACCGGACTGGCCGGGCTGGTTCAGGAATTTGCCCGTCAGTGCCTGACGCGCGGTACTGGGGCGCTGGTAGGCATCTGCGGGGGATTGCAGATGCTTGGAGTTGAAATAGTCGACCCTCTGCAGATTGAAGAAGGCGGATGCGAGCCGGGGCTTGGCCTGCTGCCACTCAGTACAAGGCTGCTGGCAGCCAAGCGCCTGTGTCGTGCCGCCGGATGGGCGGATGCCTGTGTGACCGGGGCAGAACGCCAGGCCGTGACAGGCTATGAGATCCATCACGGCGAGACCTCCTCCTTGCACGGAGAATTGTCGGATATAGCTGGTGAACCCGCTGCGGGCGATGCCGCGTCTGCCGTCATGCGGGTTGTGATGACCGACTCCGGGGGCCGCCCCGTGGGCTGGGGACGGTGCGATGCTCGCGGCTGTGCCCGTGTGTGGGGCAGTTATCTGCACGGTCTTTTTGACGAGGACGCCTTTCGCCATGCATTTTTGCGTCGTCTGCGGCATGAGGCGGGTTTGCCGTCAGCGCCGGAAACAGCCTACAGCCTCGGTCCTGAGCTGGACAGGCTGGCCGATGCTGTAGAAGCCGCGTTGGATATGCCGGCCATACTCAACGTGCTGCAACTGCCTTGAGCAGAAAAATCATACTGTCGGTTTTTGGGCCAGGGCGTTGCGGCTTATTCCGCGCCATTGGCTCAGCAGTACGCCAAGCACTATAAGCAAGGCTCCTCCATATTGGGCGGGCGGGAGCTTCTCGCCCAACAGGGCGACGCCGAAGAGCAGGGCAAAAACAGGTATGAGATTGGTGTAGGCGGCGGCGCGACCAGCAGAAAGGCGCTTTACGCCAAAATTATACAGACCGTAACCTGCAAAGGTCACAATGCCGCCCAGATAGAACACGCAGGCCCAGGGAACCCATGCGGGAAAATCCCTGCCAAGGCTGATGAGCGTGTCTGATTCCGGCACCACAAGCGCCAGCAGACAAAAAAAGATCATGCCCACAAAGGCCTGAACAGCCGTGATGCACAGGGCGCTGTATACGGTTGAAAGGTGGCGGGCCAGCACGGTATATCCGGCGGCGCAGCACATGGCGATACCCTCAAGAATATTGCCCAGCAGGGGATTGGCGGCTTTTTCGTCCGGCACAGCGGCAAGGGTGAGCCACGTGACGCCGCAAACAGCCAACAAAAAGCCAAGCCACATGCGCAGGCCCGCGTGTTCGCGCAGGGCGACAAAGGCTACTGCCGCCACCAACAGGGGCAGCAGGGATGTTATCATGCCCGCCTGCGAGGCCGTGGTCAGGCGCAGCGCGTGGGTTTCAAAGAGAAAAAAGAGGCAGGGCTCGCACAGTGCCATGAGCGTCAGCGTCCCCAGATTGCCGTGTTCCTTGAGTTCGCGCCAGAGGCGCGACCACAGGGGCAAAAAAACAATACAGGCCACCAGCATGCGCCCGGCCATGGTTTGCAGGGGGGTCAGGGCGGTCAGGGCGATGCGCAGCACAACAAAGGTGGAACCCCAAAAGGCCATGGCTGTCAGTAAGGCCGCGTGGGGCAATAAATTCCGGGCGGTGGGGGACATGGGGATTTTCAGTTTCTCCAGAATGGTCGCGGGTGATTTTTGCGGCAGCCTATGGTAAGAATGCCAATACTTCAAGGTATGAGGCCATCCGTCAGTCGTGCGGGGGTGTCTGCCTGTCCGGTTCAAGCTTGACGAAGGGCACTGTCCGCTGCCTGCGGGAGCAAGAAGCATGAGCATCAGAACCATTATCAAAACTTCCAACCTCGCGCAGTTGCTGCTTCTTCTGCTGCTTGGGCTTTGCCTTGTATCTCTGGGGCGCGGCCTGAATGAGGGCCGCAGGGTACTCGAAAACTACTACAGGCTTGATTCCCTCCTGGTGGATGTGGAAACCAATACCCGCCAGAGTTACGAAGAAGCCCACGCCTTTATTTTTACGGGCAATCCAGAGCGTTATGCCAAGTGGCAGATGCTGAATCAGGATCGCGTCCACGAGATGCAGGACGCCGCCGGTCACGAGGGAACCTTTGAACATATTGCCCGCACTCTCAATGTGACGGGAGGTCTGCAAGGGCAGGTTCAGGCGCTTCTTGCCCAGCGCAGGCACCTCGACAATCTGCTTGATACCGCCGTGAACATGGCTGTGGGCAATAGCGGGCCGCCCCTGTGGGACAGGGACGGGCTTGACCTGAAAGGCGCGCAGATCTGGGTAGACAGGGTCAATCTGGACAGTGAAGCGCAGCAGGTTCTTTTCAGCGCGCAGGCCCTGCGAGAAGTGCAGTACCGCAGCTTTCTGGAACAGGTGAGCAAACAGGAGTCGCCGCTTGCCCAGATGGTCTGGGCCATGTTTTTTGCCTTGTTGGCCCTGGGAGCAAGCGCGGTTGCCAATATTTATATCTTTCAGAAGAGGGTCGCCAAGCCGCTGGGCGAGGTCAGTCAATACGCTGAAGGCGTGGCGGCGGGCGAGGATCCCGAACCATTGAAGCTCAAGTACCGGGATGAGCTGGCTGTCATGTTCGCTTCCTTGCAACGCATGAAGGGAACGCTGTTTTCCCGTATCCGCGAATTGAAAGAGGCCGAAAGGCGTGCCCGCAAAAGCAAGCAGCAGGCCGTGCTTGCCCGTGCGCAGGCCTTGTCGTCACTGGAACTCGCCCAAAGGGCCTCACACGTGCAGGAAGATTTTTTGCGCCGTATGAGCCATGAAATCCGCACGCCCCTCAATGCCATCATCGGCATGAGCTATCTGAGCCTGCAAGCTGGCCTCAGCGGTGTGCAGCGCGACTATCTTTCCCAGATCAACAAATCCGGCAGCCTGCTGTTGGACATGGTCAACAGGATTCTTGATTTTTCAAGCATCAACGAGGGCTTGCTGCGCCGGGAAAACCGGGCATTTCAGGTGCCCCGCCTGCTGGAGCTGTTGCGACAGAGCGTGGCGGGCAGCGCCCTTGAAAAACAGTTGGAGCTGATTTTTACACTGGATCCGGCTGTGCCAGCAGTTGTGGAAGGTGATGAACGGCATCTGGAAGAAGTGTTGCGCATCCTGCTGGACAATGCGGTCAAGTACACCCGCACGGGCTCAGTGGAATGCAGTGTGCAGCTTGCCCACGGCGACCTGGAAGATGGCGGATGCCGTCTGCTTTTTGTGGTGGCCGACAGCGGCCCCGGCATGGATGCTGTTCTTAAGGACAAGCTTTTTGAACCCTTTGCCCTGGGTGATGAGTCGTTGACGCGATCAAACAGCGGCCTCGGCCTTGGGCTTGCGCTGGCGCGGCAACTGGTCAACCTCATGGGCGGGGAGCTTTCTGTGGCAAGCGCACCCGGCAAGGGAAGCCGTTTTTTCTTTGAACTGTCCTTCGGTTGGGTGCAACAGGGCGAAGCCATTACGGAGGCTACCTCCGCTCAGGAAGAAGCCGCCGCTGTTGTGGACAGTGCCCTTGGCGTTGCGACCACGGTGCACCGCACTGTACTTGTGGTGGAAGATAACGATATCAACGCCCAGATCGCCAGCGAGTTGCTGACCCAGGCCGGGCTTGACGTGCGTGTGGCCTCCAACGGTCTTGCGGCGGTTGAAGAGGTTCGCGGCGGCGGCGTTGACCTTGTGCTCATGGATGTGCAGATGCCTGTAATGGATGGCCTTCAGGCCACCATGCGCATCCGCGCGCTGGGTTTTTCACCTGCGGATCTGCCCATTCTTGCCATGACTGCCCATGCCGATGCCGCTTCCCGTCTGGAAGGCAAGAACGTGGGCATGAACGACTATCTCACCAAACCGGTTGATCCTGCCGCCCTATATGCCGCCCTTGAAACATGGCTTCCGGGCGGATTACAGTCCAATCCGCTGACCGCAGATGTTGCCCCGGATGTTTTTTCTGCCGCCGCAGACGCCGAAATCCGTGTTCAGGAGGGCGAGGAACGGCATTCTCTGGACGTTATGCGCGACCCGGCCACAGCCTCTTCAGTACCGGAGGGGCAGGCGGTCAATGTGGAGGCTGGCCTTGCAACCGTAGGCGGCAACCGCGAACTGTACAGGGAACTGCTGCTGCGTTTTGTGGATCACTACGGCGAGAGCGCCAGAGAGCTGCGCGGCCTGCTTGCCTGCGGTGATCTGCGTGGTGCGGCCCGTTTGGCGCATACGGTAAAGGGCGTTGCCGCCAACCTTGGCGTGGAGCGGGTATGCCGCCTCACGCGGCACATGGAAAACTCTTTGCCCCTTATTCCGCCGAGCGAAGAACTGATGGACGAGTTTGAAGCGTGCATGAACGAAGTGCTGCTGCGCGTACGCTGTCTTGAAGGCGATGGAAGCATGGTCACAGCCGGTACCATGCACCTTGAAGGCGAGCACCGGGACAACCTGCTGGCTCTGCTTGCCGAACTGCCCGAATTGATGGAAACGGACTGGGGAAATGCGGAAAGTGCCCTTGAGCGGTTTATGCCTCTTGTGAACGGCACCCCCTATGCAGAAGACCTGACCGCCATTCTTGCCTCGGTGAAGGACTTTGACAATGCGGCCCTGCAGGGGCAGGCGGCAGCCCTGCAAAGACGTCTGCGCGGAGAAAGCCTGTGAAGACCGTTTTTTGCCTTGACGACAAGATCAAGTACCTGACCCTGCTCAAGGTGGCGGTGCGGTCATTGCGTGCAGTGCAGGGCAAGGATGCCCCCTGCCTCTGCATCTATGCCGGAAGCGATGCGGCCTTGCTGGCAGAACTCGCTGCGGAAAATATTCCTGTTGCGCGCTATACGCCGCGCCTTGACCCAAGCGGTTTCACGCCTCTGGGGCAGTCCTGCGCCGGATGCTTTCTCAAACTTGAGCTGGCTCTTGTGCCCGAGCTTGCCCAGGACGACCGTGTGCTTTACTGCGATACGGATGTGCTTTTTTATCGCCCGCTGGACGAACTTTTTGCACAACATCCGGCTTACGTGGGTATGGCAAGGGAATACACAGCTCCATTTTATCATCAGCATCAGCAGCTTTTTTATGAATACAGGGGCGAACAATACACCGTTCCCATGCCTTTTCCCATCTGGACATATTCCAGCGGAGTGGCGCTGTTTAATCTTGAGCGGCTGCGCAAGCGCGATCTGATAGGGCATTTCATGGCTTTTTGCCAGGAAAATGAATCGCGCATCGGCAATCTTGATCAGTCGCTGGTGAATTATTTTTTTGGCAAGCGCATAACGCGGCTGGATGACTGCTGGAACAGCCCCCCCTATAGAGAGGAATGCAGGGATGAAGCACGGATAGTGCATTTTCACGGTCCCAAGCCCTGGGCATATAAACAAACCGACCTGCCTGAACTGTGCATCAATCACTATGACTACATGCGGGGAATCTGGATGGAATACCTGAATCCCCAGGAACGCGCGCTTGTGGAAAGCTGGGCGTAACCCGGCCCGAAAGGATTGTTTTTGTCACCCACTCTGAAGTATTCTCCGCTCTGTCCGATAAGGTTGAAACCGGGGCCTGAACGCTCCAGTTAGCGGGATCGATCCCGGCGCAGATTGCAGCGGATTGCATATGACGAATTGCCGCAAAAGCGGCGATTCATGGGCGGAAAACGCCCGCTTATACCATGGAGGCCATCCCATGACGGATACAATGGACGCGGCGCAAGCGACTGGGCAGGACATGCTGCAAGGTTCCGGACAGGAACATGAAGGCGATCTGCTCCAGCTGGTGACATTCCGCATTGGCGAAGAAGAGTTCGGGGTGGACATCCTTTCCGTTCAGGAAATCATCCGTCTCATGCAGATTACCATGGTGCCCCATGCCGCAGCATTTATTGAAGGCGTAATCAATCTGCGCGGCAAGGTTATTCCGGTCGTCAACATGCGTACGCGCTTCAGCATGCCCGCCCTGGAGCACGATGGCAACACGCGTATTGTCGTGATGGAATTTAACCAGAAAATAGTGGGTTTTCTGGTGGACGGAGTGTCCGAAGTGCTGCGCATTCCCGCCTCCACAGTGGAGCCTGCGCCACCGGTGGTTTGCGGCATTGGCTCCGAGTATATCCGGGGCGTGGGCAAGCTTGAAGACCGCCTGCTCATTCTGCTTGACCTCGACACGTTATTGAGCGACATGAACGCCGATGCGGGTTAGCATGGCGGCCAGGCGCGCACTACTGATTCCGTGCGGACGGCGGACTTTTTAAAGCCCGGCGTCCTGCGGTGTTTTGAGTGAACGACGCGCAGCCTGAAGCCTTCGCCAGCCGTAGCGGCACAGCCGCTAGGGTTATGCCGCCGCAGCAGGAGGCCTTATGTCCATGCGTCTTTCCCGCTCCATTGTGGGTGAAGCTGAAGCCCGCGCCGTAAGCCGTGTTATTACTGAAGACGGCTACCTCGGCATGGGCAACGAAGTGCGTCTTTTTGAAGAAGAAGTCGCCCGCTACCTCGGCGTCAAACCTAGTCAGGTTATTTCTGTAAATACAGGTACTGCGGCCCTGCATCTGGCTGTGGATGCCGTTGCCGCCCAGTGCCGCGTAGACGGAAAGCCGGAAGTTCTGGTACCTTCCCTTACTTTTGTGGCGTCTTTTCAGGCCATTACCGCCGCAGGCTGCCAGCCTGTGGCCTGCGATGTGCTGCCTGAAACCGGCACCATTGACCTTGCCGATGCCGAACGCCGTCTGACCCCCCGCACCATTGCCATCATGCCCGTGCACTATGCCAGTAATCCCTGGCATATTGACGCCATATATGATTTTGCCCGTGCAAAGGGCTTGCGCGTGGTGGAAGACGCCGCCCACGCCTTTGGCTGCAAAAGCAAGGGACGCATGATCGGCAGCTTTGGCGACATGGTCTGCTTCAGCTTTGACGGAATCAAAAATATTACCTGCGGTGAAGGCGGCTGCCTGGTGGCTTTTGATGAGGCCGCCGGAAATCTGGCTTCTGACGCCCGGCTGCTTTCTGTAGCCAACGATGCAAAGCAGCGTTTTGCCGGGGCGCGCTCGTGGGATCCCGATGTGACCCGTCAGGGCTGGCGCTATCACATGAGCAATATCATGGCCGCCATCGGGCGGGTGCAGCTTGGGCGGCTTGAATCGGAATTTATTCCCGCACGCCGCATGCTTACAGCCATTTATGAACAGCGCCTCGCCAATGTGGAGGGCCTTGCCCTGCTGGCCACTGACCCGCAGGACTTTGTGGTGCGCCATATCATGCCCGTGCGTGTCCTGGGTGGCCGCAAAGATGCCGTTAAGGAATTTATGGCGGCACGTGATATCCCCACCGGAGTGCATTACAAACCCAACCACCTGCTTAGCTGCTTTGGCGGGGGCGCGGAGTCGCTGCCCGTGACGGAACAGCTCTATGGTGAGCTTGTGACCCTGCCCCTGCACCCCGGCCTCAGCGCCGAAGATGTGGAGAGCGTGTGCGACGCGCTTGTTGCCGCACTCAAGTAGCGCTCGCCGGTGCGCAGGAGATTTGCCGTGGTTAGCGGCTGGCAGGCTGTGCCGGGTTTCAGATGGCTGGCGGATCTGGTGCGCGGGCTTTTGGCCCGGCGCTGGGTGCGCTTTGGCATTGTGGGCGGCGCGGCTTCCGTAAGCTATTTTCTACTGGGGCTGTTGTTCGTCAACATGGCAGGTTTGCCCACGCTTGTGGGCAACGCCCTTGCCTATGCGCTCAGTTTTATTGTTTCCTATCTTGGGCAATGCCTGTGGACGTTCCGCGCTGCGGATTCCGCCGCAGGCATTGCCAGCCACCGAACCATGTTGCCGCGCTTTGCGGCTACCCAAGCAGTGGGCCTGTGCTGCAATTCGATCATTGTCTGGCTGCTGGTGCGGCTTGGGGTCCCTTATGCCTGGGCAATGCCTGTTGCTGTCCTGACCGTGCCTGTCATGGTTTATGCGCTGTGCAAGGTCTGGGTATTCAGAACGCAGGCTTCATTCGCTCCCGCTGGCGCAGGGCAAAGCCCGGCCCAACAGACATCCACACCACCCACCGCGCGCAATGAGGATAAAGCATGAACGCCCCCGCAGTTTCGGTCATCATGAATTGCCTGAACAGTTCCCGCGATCTGCGCGAAGCCATGGACAGCCTCATGGCCCAGACATTCACGGATTTTGAGGTTGTTTTCTGGGACAACTGCTCAACGGACGAAAGCCCGGCCATTGCCAAAAGCTATGGCGAAAAGGTGCGCTACTTCCGGGGGGAGGGCATTGTTCCTCTGGGCGAGGGGCGCAATCTGGCCCTGGCTCAGGCCCGTGGGCGGTATCTGGCCTTTCTTGACTGCGATGACGTGTGGCGTCCTACCAAACTGGAACGCCAGGTGGCCCTGTTTGAAGGCAATCCGCGTGTGGGCCTGGTGTGCACGGATACGGAAATTTTTGACGGCAAGCGTGTGTTCAAGAGGCTTTTTGCCGAAACGTCCCCTGCGCGGGGCATGGCCTTTGCCGCATTGATGGAACGCCAGTGGATTTCCATGTCGTCCGCCATGGTCAGCCGCGAGGCTCTGGCAAGCCTTTCGCCCGATAAAACACCATCGGGTGAAGGGCGTAACGGAGGGTGGTTTGACCAGAGCCTCAACGTGTGCGAGGAGGCCGATGTTTTTTACCGCATCGCCCACGATTGGGAGCTGGACTATGTGGATGAGCCTTTGACCCTTTGGCGGGTGCACGGGGGCAACACAACCTTTCGCAAATTTGGTCAATTTGCTGATGAAACATTGCGTATCCTTGAGAAGCACCGGGTGTTGTACCCTGGCTATGATCAGGAATATTCAGGTCTTGTCACGATGATGACCCGCAGGGCGGGTTTTCAGAAAGCTGTTGCCCTGTGGCGCGAAGGGCACAACGCCGCCGCCCGGGAGGCCATAAAACCCTGGCGAAATAGCGGCCGCAAATTCAGAATTTTCTGGTGGGCAAGCTATCTGCCAGGAATTTTTTTTGACGTTGCCGCCCGCCTGTATTTCGCGCTGCCAGCCAATTTGCGACAATAGTAGTAAGTTTTGTCTCGACTTGGATAGGGAAACATATTGTATTTTTTGCTGAAAGATTATATTCGCACTCAAAGGTCTTAGTGGGGGGAAAGAGGTAGCATTTCTGGGTCGCACGGAAGGGACTCGCTCTGCTCAAGCCCCCTAGCAACACATAACAGTTGAGGGTCTGTTATATGGCTTGGACACAAGTGTATGATCCGGTTGGCGGAGCAGTAGTTTCCGCCCTGCTGGCAGGTATTCCCCTGATCAGCCTTTTTTACATGCTGGCCGTGCGTCGTGCTAAGGGGCATTACGCTGCGGTTCTCGCTGTGGCACTTTCTTTCATCCTGGCGGTTGCCGTGTGGGGCATGCCGGTCGGAACAGCGCTGGGCGCATTTAGCTACGGCGCAGCCTTTGGTCTCTTCCCCATCATCTGGATCGTTATTACGGCGGTCTGGGTGTACAACATGACTGTGGAATCGGGCGAATTTGAATACATCAAAGAATCGCTCGCGCGTCTGACAGACGACCGCCGTTTGCAGGCCATCTTTATCGCCTTTGCCTTTGGTTCCTTTATTGAAGGTACCGCTGGCTTCGGCACTCCTGTGGCGATCACCGCCGCCATGCTGGTGGGTCTGGGCTTCCGCCCCCTGTACGCCGCTGGTATCTGTCTGATTGCCAACACCGCGCCCGTGGCCTTTGGCGCCATTGGTATCCCGATCATCGTTGGCGCCCAGGTTTCCGGCATTCCGGAAATGCACGTGAGCCAGATCGTGGGCCGTCAGCTGCCCTTCCTGTCCATCCTGGTGCCCCTGTGGCTCTGCGTGGTCATGTGCGGCTTCAAGCGCGCCATGGAAGTGCTGCCCGCCATTATCGTGGCTGGCGTGAGCTTCGCCGGTTCGCAGTTCCTGTTCTCCAACTACCACGGCGCTACGCTGCCTGATATCATGTCGGCTCTTATCACCATCATCGCCATGGTGCTGTTGCTGCGCGTGTGGAAGCCCAAGACCGTGTGGCGCTTTGAGGGCGAAAAGGAAACCGTGCTGACCGGAGCTGCCCCTTCAACGGGTATCGTGCTCCGCGCTTGGCTGCCTTACATTGTTCTGGCCGTCATGGTGTTCTTGTGGGGTCTGCCTCAGTTCAAGAACATGCTGAACGCCGTGCCCGGTTCGGTGCTTAAGTTCTCCTGGCCTGCTCTTGACGGCATGGTGCACAAGGCTGCTCCCATCCTGGCCGCTGGCAAGGATCCCAACTACCCCGCAGTGTTCACGTTCAACTGGCTCTCCGCCGGTGGTACGGCCATTCTGCTGGCTGGTTTCTTCTCCGTGCCTTTCATGCCTGGTTATTCGTTTGGCAAGGCCGTCAGCTGCCTGTTCCGCACCGTTCATCAGCTGCGCTTCCCCATCCTGACCATCGCCATGATCCTGGGCCTGGCTTATCTCATGAACTTCTCCGGCATGAGCTCCACCCTGGGTATTGCCTTTACCCTGACTGGCCCGCTGTTCCCGCTCTTCTCGCCCGTCCTGGGCTGGCTGGGCGTGTTCCTGACCGGTTCGGACACTTCTTCCAATGCCCTGTTCTGCGGTATGCAGCGCTCCACGGCTGAAGTGGTGGGCATGGATCCGGCTCTGGCCGTTGCCGCCAACTCTTCCGGTGGTGTTACCGGTAAGATGATTTCGCCCCAGTCCATCAGTGTGGCAACCGCTGCCACCAACCTGGTCGGGCATGAAGGCGACCTCTTCCGGTTTACGCTTGGGCACAGCTTGGCCATGACGGCCTTTATCTGCGCGCTTACTTACTTGCAGTCCAACGTGCTGCATTGGATGCTGCCGTAAACTTGGTTTTCCTTCCGTAATATGGCGCCGCCCCGCAAGGGGCGGCGTTTTTGCGTTTATGGGGAGGGAAGCAAGCCGCTGCATGGGCAGAGCATAATCGCCCCCCGTCAGAGAACCAGCAAACCCTTATGTCCCGGGCATTTCAGGCTGTCTTGCCAGTAGCCCTAGTCTGCTTTATGGTGCGCTGCAATGCTTGGAGGACTACATGGATTCGCAGCAGATAACGTTTTCTTCAACCGTCAAATCGCTGGGCCTTGTGTTTGGCGATATCGGCACGAGCCCCATATATACGCTGGCAGTCATATTCATGCTGACCGAGCGCACAGAAGACCATTTTATCGGCATTCTTTCGCTGATTATCTGGACGTTGCTGCTGCTCGTAACCGTGGGCTATGCCTGGCTGGCCATGAGCCTGAGCAAGGGCGGCGAGGGCGGCACCATTGTGCTGCTTTCCATCCTGCGGCCATTGCTGCGTTCTGGCAGAAAAATCGGCTTTGCTTCGGTTATGGCCTTTGTGGGTGTTTCACTGCTCATTGGTGACGGGGTCATTACCCCGGCCATTTCCATCCTTTCAGCGGTGGAAGGCCTGACCCTTGTGCCGGGCCTTGAGGAAACCCCCAAGGTAGCGATAATTGGCGTTGCACTGGTATTTACAACCCTGCTTTTCGCCATACAGAAAAAAGGCAGTGGCGCAGTGTCTGGCGTGTTTGGCCCGATTATGGCGCTGTGGTTCGGCGTGCTGGCAGTTTCAGGCATAGCCTCCATTACGCAGGCACCTCAGGTGGTCAAGGCGCTGAACCCCATATATGCCATCGACTTTATGGTGCACAATGGAATTGCGAGCTTTTTTGTACTTTCTGAGGTTATTTTGTGCGCTACAGGCGGCGAGGCTCTCTATGCGGATATGGGGCACATGGGGCGTAAACCCATCATTGCAGCATGGGGCATTGTTTTTGTGGCTCTGGTAGCCAGTTATATGGGGCAGACCTCGTTTCTTATCCGCAATCCTGATGCCGGGAACGTGCTCTTTGAATTGATCAACAGCCAGGCCAGACATCTGTATATTCCGTTCTTGATACTCAGCCTCATGGCCACGGTCATTGCTTCACAGGCCCTCATAAGCGGCTTGTTTTCCATCATGTATCAGTGCATGGCAACGCACATCATGCCCTTGTTCAAGGTAGACTTTACCTCAAAAGAGCTGCACTCGCAGATATATATCAATTCAGTAAATTGGGCTTTGTATGTGGCAGTGGTGCTCGCCATCTGTGGATTTGGCGAATCCCACAAGCTTGCTGCGGCATACGGCCTTGCCGTTACCGGCACCATGTCCATAACCGGCGTATTTATGGTCTGGATTTTCCATTTGCAGGGGCGGCACTTCAATTCCGTCATTGCGGCCATAGTCTGTGTGCTTGATTTCATCTACCTCTTTGCGAATTTTTATAAATTTCCGCACGGCGGGTACTGGTCAATTCTTATTTCCCTTATTCCTCTTACTGTTATTCTTATCTATACCCGTGGGCAGAGGGCTGCGTATCAACGCATGCGCCCCATGGGCAAGGAGCAGTTTCTGGAAAAATTTGCCGAAGAAAGGGCCAGGGGCTGCGCCATACGCGGTACAGCCATCTTTTTTCTGCGCAGTCTGGACAAGGTTTCGCCCTACATAGTCAAGACCATGTTCAGCAATGGCATCATTTATGAGCAGAACATCATGCTTTGCATTGGCCGTACCAATGAACCCATTGGCGTGACATGGCATTTTGATGAAGATCCCGCTGAGGGTATTCGTGTATTTGAAGTTGCTGCGGGCTATATGGAGGTAGTTGATATCTACCACATACTGTCCGAAGCGGGCATCAAACCACGCGTAATATTTTATGGTGTGGAAGACATCCTCACCAGTTCGCCCGTGTGGCGCATTTACGCCATCATCAAAAAACTGGCGCCATCGTTCGTGCAATTTTACAAAATGCCTGTGCATGCCGTGCACGGGGTTATCAGCCGCATAGACATGTAGCTTGGGCGCTTTGACCAAGCATGCTTACAAGGAAGACTCGCCATGCAGAAAGATCCATTGGTTGGCAGCGGCTTGCTTATCCTGTGCCTGCTGGCAGGTTGCCTGGCATGCGGTTGCACCCCTAGGGAGCGGCCTCCCCTGACATTTGATGATCAGCAGGCCTTGGCAGCCAATCAGCAGTGCCGGGCAGAAGCCACACAGATGAACAATGAGTGGCGCGGCGATACCAGCTACTTCCCTTGGCGTGCCTATTACGACATGTGTATGAAGCGCTTTGAGATCAGTGATGCGGAAATGCGCAAGCTGCGCCTGCCGTAATCATGCCTGTTGCAAGCCAGCCATGACCACACAAGAAAGCCTGCGTCGCTGTATCGACCGTTTTGGTAAGAGACAAAAAGTGCGGCTCTGGTTCGCCCTGTGAGCCGGTTTTTTTAATTTTTGATAGATGGGTGTGTGCTGGCGTTGTCACGCCTGGAAGGGCCGTTTATGGCCCAATTGGGCCGTAGTGGCTGCGGGACATGCTGCGATGCAAAAAGAAGGGTGACTCAAGCGAGTCACCCTTCTTTTTGCATTTTCAAGTCTATTCGTCGCCCACTTTGAGGGCAGCGAGAAACGCTTCCTGCGGCAACTCGACGTTACCCATGCGCTTCATGCGTTTTTTGCCTTCCTTCTGCTTTTCAAGCAGCTTGCGCTTACGTGTAATGTCACCGCCATAGCACTTGGCGGTCACGTCCTTGCGGAAGGCTGACACGGTTTCGCGGGCAATGATCTTTTGCCCGATGGCTGCCTGAATGGCTACCTGGAAAAGCTGGCGGGGAATGCTGCGCTTGAGCTTGAGCGCCAACCCGCGTCCGTAGGTATATGCGCGGTCGCGGTGAACGATGACGGCAAGAGCGTCAACGGTTTCACCATTGAGCATGATGTCGAGGCGCACGAGGTCAGATTCTCGGTAGTCCAGCGGGTGGTAATCCATGGAGGCGTAGCCGCGCGTGGCAGACTTGAGCCGATCGAAAAAGTCGTAAACAATTTCTGCGAACGGCAACTCATAGGTGACTACCACGCGGTTGGTGGCCAGATAGTGCAGATTTCTCTGCATGCCGCGCTTTTCTTCGCACAGCTTCATGACGTTGCCCACGTAATCGTTGGGCACGTGGATATCCATGTTCACATACGGTTCGTAAAGTGCGCGTATCTTGGTGGGGTCTGGCAGGTGGCTTGGGTTGTCAATCTGCAAGGTCTTGCCATCGTTTGTGTCCACCTTGTAGACCACAGAAGGCGCGGTGGCGATGAGGCTGACCTCAAATTCGCGCTCCAACCGCTCCTGAATGATCTCCATGTGCAGCAGGCCAAGAAAGCCGCAGCGGAAGCCAAAACCCAGAGCCTGAGATGTTTCCGGCTCAAAGGAGAAGGCCGCGTCATTGAGTTGCAGCTTTTCAAGGGCGGTTTTCAGGTTTTCGTACTCGTCAGACTCTGTGGGGTACAGACCGCAGAAAACCATGGGCTTCACTTCTGTAAAGCCGGGAACAGGTGTTGTGGCAGGGTTTTCCGCCAGTGTGATGGTGTCGCCAACGCGCGCATCGCCCAGATCCTTGATGGAGCCGCACATGAAACCCACTTCACCTGCATGAAGCTCGTTCACATCTGTGGCTTCGGGGGAGAACACGCCAAGGCGCAGCACTTCATATTCCTTGCCGGTGCTCATCAGGCGTACCATGTCGTTACGCTTGATAGCGCCGTCCATAATGCGGAACAGGATAACTACGCCCTGATAGCTGTCGTACCACGAGTCGAAGATGAGCGCTTTGAGCGGGGCCGCCACATCGCCCTTTGGGGGGGGGAGCCGGTGCACAATGGCTTCAAGAACCGCGTCAACGCCCATGCCTGTTTTGGCGGAAACTGGCATGGCCTCGGAGCAGTCAAGGCCGATGCTCTCTTCGATTTCGGCCTTTACGCGATCAACTTCGGCGCTAGGCAGGTCGATTTTATTGAGCACCGGCACGATTTCGTGATCGTGATCAAGAGCAAGATAGACGTTGGCAAGCGTTTGCGCTTCAACGCCCTGAGTGGCATCAACAACCAGCAGCGCACCCTCGCAGGCAGCAAGGGAGCGCGAAACTTCATAGTTGAAGTCCACATGCCCAGGGGTATCAATGAGGTTCAGTTCGTACATTTGGCCGTTCTGGGCTTTGTACGGAATACGCACTGTCTGGGCCTTGATGGTGATGCCACGCTCCCGTTCCAGCTCCATTTTGTCCAGATACTGCTGGCGCGCCTCCCGCTTGCTGACAACCTGGGTCAGCTCAAGAATGCGGTCGGCCAGGGTGGATTTGCCGTGGTCGATGTGGGCGATAATGCAAAAATTGCGGATATTTTCCTGATTGGGCATGGTCATGTCCTGGGAAACTGGATGGGTTGGCGGCGAATTTTCCGCGTTTGAACCTCTATCAATATCCAAGATTCGTGCGGAAGTCTATTTTTTGTAGGGTGCGAATTCTTGGCAGAATGTCGATTTTAGCCTGAACACTGCATACCTTTAGGATGCCAGGTTGGGCAGATGGAAATGCCGAAGAGGGGGGAGGTGTAACAGGCCGGTCGCATGAAATTCAAGAAAAAAGCAAAGCCGCAACAGCGCGGAATTTTCCACGCTGCTGCGGCCCTACAAATCTGAAAATTGGTAGCTCAGCGGAGCTGGGCCAGTTGCAAGCGCACAACTGCGCGTTGCAGAGCGGCTTCAGCGCGGACAATGTCCACCTTTTCGTCATGGCTGGCAATGCGCTTTTCAGCGCGTTCCTTGGCTGCCATGGCGCGAGCGGTGTCAATGCTGTCCGCCAGCTCTGCCGATTCGGCCAGCACTGTGAGCACATCGTTGTTCACATCGGCGAAACCGCCAGAGATGAAAACGTGCCCATCTTTGCCGTCAGCGCGGTAGCGCAGGCCGCCGATCTTCAGGGCAGAAAGCAGGGAAACGTGCTTGGGCAGCACGCCGAATTCGCCCTCAATTCCAGGGCAGACGGCCATTTCCACTTCGCCGCTGACCACGGTTTTGTCCGGCGTAACCACTTCAAGTTGCAGCGTGCCCATAGGTACTCCTTCGCTCCTGATATACGCAGATGGCCGGGTTCGGGTCGCGCCTTTAGCAAGGCGCGACCCAGAACCTCAAAGCGTTGCGATTAACGCCTTACTTCTCTTCCTGCAGCTTGCGCTGTTCGTACTTGGCAACGGCCTGTTCAATACCGCCCAGCATGTAGAAGTCGCCTTCCGCCATGTGGTCGTATGCGCCGTCCAGAATGCCCTTGAAGCCCTTGATGGTGTCTTCAAGCTTCACATACTGGCCAGGGGTGCCGGTGAAGGTTTCGGCCACGTGGAAGGGCTGCGAGAGGAAGCGCTGAATGCGGCGCGCACGCGCAACGGTCAGCTTGTCTTCGTCAGACAGTTCGTCCATGCCGAGGATGGCGATGATGTCCTGAAGTTCTTTGTACTTCTGGAGCACCATCTGCACACGACGGGCCACCATGTAGTGATCTTCGCCCACAACGTTGGGGTCGAGGATGCGCGAGGTGGAGTCGAGCGGGTCCACGGCGGGGTAGATGCCAAGTTCTGCGATCTGGCGGGAAAGCACGAGCGTTCCGTCCAAGTGCGAGAACGTGGTGGCCGGGGCCGGGTCGGTCAAGTCGTCAGCAGGGACGTAAACGGCCTGCACCGACGTGATCGAACCGTTGTTGGTCGAGGTGATGCGTTCCTGCAAGGCACCAAGGTCAGTACCCAGGGTGGGCTGATAACCCACGGCCGAAGGCATGCGGCCAAGCAGAGCGGACACTTCGGAACCAGCCTGCGTGAAACGGAAGATGTTGTCGATGAAGAGCAACACGTCCTGATGTTCTTCGTCACGGAAGTATTCCGCGCAAGCAAGGGCCGTAAGGGCCACGCGGGCACGGGCTCCCGGAGGTTCGTTCATCTGACCGTACACAAGCGTGGCGCGTTCCAGAACGCCTGCGTCCTTGAGTTCGTGGTACAGGTCGTTGCCTTCACGGGTGCGTTCACCGACGCCCGCAAAAACCGACGAACCGCCGTGCTGCTTGGCGATGTTGTTGATCATCTCCATCAGAATAACGGTCTTGCCCACGCCGGCGCCGCCGAAGAGGCCCATCTTGCCACCCTTGGGGAAGGGAACAAGAAGGTCAACGACCTTGATGCCGGTTTCAAGCAATTCCACCTTGGTGTTCAGATCCGTAAATTGCGGAGCCGGACGGTGGATGGGATAGTGTTTTTCAGCATTGACCGGACCCAGTTCGTCAACGGGGCGGCCGATGACGTTCAGGATACGGCCAACGGCGGCCTTGCCAACGGGAACCATGATGGGGTTCCCGGTGTCGACCGCATCCATGCCGCGGACAAGGCCTTCAGTGGCGTCCATGGCGATGGTACGAACGACGTTGTCGCCCAGGTGCTGCGCAACCTCACAGATGAGGCTGGGAGCATCGCTATTGTTCGGGTTGGTTATCTCCAGGGCGGTGAAGATACTCGGCAGGTTGCCGTCGCTGAACTCTACGTCCACCACGGCGCCGATAACCTGAACGACTTTACCGATGTTTTTGCTCATGTTTGGCTCCTTAACCCTTCAGCGCTTCAGCGCCGCCGACGATGTCGATGAGGTCGCTGGTGATGGAAGCCTGCCGCGTCTTGTTGTAGAGCCGCGTCAGCATGTTGATCATCTCGTTGCAGTTACGGGTGGCGTTGTCCATGGCAGCCATGCGGGCGGCGTGCTCGCTGGCCGAGGTGTCCAACATGCCACGGTAAACCTGCACCTTGACGTAGCGGGGCAGAAGCTCCGCCAACAGCTTTTCTTCCTGCGGCTCGTACACGTATTCGCAACGGGGCGTTCCGGCCACTTCTGCCACTTCTTCAGCTTCCGGCGTTTGCAACGGCAGAAGGCGAAGGGTGCGGGGCGGCTGGCTGCCCATGGATACGAACTCGCCGTAGATCAGCCACACTTCGTCGAATGCGAAGGTTTCGTAGCCGTGAATGACTTCCTGCGCCACTGAGCTGGCAAGAGCGAAGTCTATGCTCCCCATGCGGTCGCCATAGGCTGTGAAGATCTTGTGACCGGCAGAACGAACGGCGTCGCGGCCCTTACGTCCCACACAGGCAAAGCTGATCTCCATTCCAGCCCCGGCTTTTTCGTTCGCCAGCCGCAAAGCGGTGGCGATGATATTGCCGTTAAAGCTGCCGCACAGGCCACGGTCGGATGTAACCAGCACAATGGCGCAGTGTTTCTTTTCCTCATGCTCTGCAAGCAGGGGGTGGGCATTGCCCTCCACCTTGCTCGACAGTTCGGCGAGCACGTCGCGGTATTTGGCCGCGTACGGCCTGAAGCGCTCGATGCGGGTCTGGGCGCCGCGCAGTTTCGCCGAGGCCACCATGTTCATGGCCTTGGTGATCTGCTTGGTCTTACCGACCCCCACGATCTTCATTTTTACGTCTTTGAGTGAAGGCATGCTTATCTCCCGTATGGAGGGGGCCCCTAGGCCTTCCAGCCCTGCTTGAAGGCGGTAATGGCCTCGGTGAGCGCTTTTTCCACAGCCTCGTCAATGACTTTCTTATCTTTAATGGCGTCAAGCACGTCCTTACGCGTATCACGCATAAAGGTGAGCATGTCGTCTTCAAACTTGCGGATCTGTTCCACCGGCACGTCATCCATGTGACCACGGGTAGCGGCGTAGATGGAGGCGACCTGCTCATGCGAGGGCATGGGCTTGTACTGGGGCTGCTTGAGCAGTTCCACCAGACGTGCGCCACGATCAAGCTTGGCCTTGGTGCCCTTGTCCAGATCAGAGCCGAACTGGGCAAAAGCCGCAAGTTCGCGATACTGGGCAAGGTCAAGACGCATGGTGCCAGCGACCTGCTTCATGGCCTTGATCTGCGCTGCGCCACCCACGCGGGAAACCGAAAGGCCCACGTTAATGGCCGGACGCACACCGGCGTTGAAGAGGTTGGGTTCCAGGTACACCTGACCGTCGGTGATGGAAATCACGTTGGTGGGGATGTACGCGGAAACGTCGCCAGCCTGGGTTTCAATGATGGGCAGAGCCGTCAAAGAACCGGCGCCAAGGCTGTCGTTCACCTTCGCAGCGCGTTCAAGCAAACGCGAGTGGAGGTAGAACACGTCGCCGGGGAAAGCTTCACGTCCCGGGGGGCGACGGAGCAGCAGCGACATCTGGCGATAAGCCACGGCCTGCTTGGAAAGGTCATCGTAAATGATGAGGGCGTGCTTGCCGTTGTTGCGGTAGAACTCGGCCATTGCGCAGCCGGTGTATGCCGCAATGTACTGCAAGGGCGCGGGATCGGACGCCGTGGCTGAAATGATGGTGGTGTATTCCATCGCGCCGTGACGGCGCAGGGTGTCGGCCACCAGAGCCACGGACGACTTCTTCTGGCCGATGGCCACGTAGAAGCAGTGAATGTCCGTTTCTTTCTGCGCCAGAATGGCATCAACGCAAACGGCGGTCTTACCGGTCTGGCGGTCGCCAATGATAAGTTCGCGCTGTCCGCGGCCAATGGGAGTCATGGCGTCAATGGCCTTAAGGCCAGTAGGCATGGGCTCATGCACGCTCTTACGCGCGATGATGCCGGGGGCCTTGATTTCCACCGGGCGCACTTCCGTGGCTTCGATGGGGCCAAGGCCGTCGATGGGCTCACCCAGGGGGTTGAGCACACGACCCATAACGCCGTCGCCCACAGGCACGGAGAAGATCTTGCCGGTACGCTTGACCGGGTCGCCTTCCTTGATGCCCACGTCCGAACCGAGCAGAGCCACGCCGACGTTGTCTTCTTCGAGGTTGAGCACCATACCCATGATGCCGCCGGGGAATTCCAGCAGTTCCATGGACATCGCGTTCTTGACCCCGTAGACACGGGCGATACCGTCACCGACATAGAGTACGGTGCCAGTTTCGCTCATTTCGACGCGCTGCTCGTAGTTTTGGATTTGATCCTCAATGATCTTGCTTATCTCTTCCGCTTTGATCTGCATGTGCTATTCACCCCTCTTGAATGTCTCCCGAAGGATTCCCAACTGCGCGCGCAGACTTGCGTCCAGCACCCGGTCACCCATTTTGAGCACCATACCCCCTAGTATGTCTTTGTCCACGGCAAAGGTCAGCTCAATATCGGTGCCCGCTTTCTGTTGCAAGGTATCCTTGAGCTTAGACTTTTTGTCTGCGGAAAGTTGTACTGCGGTTATGCATTGGCCACGGATGATACCCTTGGCCTCGTCCAGCAGTTTGCCGTACCACGCTGCAATCTCGCTCAGAAAGGCAAGCCTTTCCTTATCTGCAAGCAGAAAGCAGAAGTTGCGCATGGTTTCGTCAGCCTTGAGCTTGGTCAGCAGTTTGTCGAGAACTGCCTTCTTTTCGCTTACGCCGATAACAGGGCTTTTCAGGGTAAGGTCAAGCCCAGGCGCGGCGGCAAGCATTTCACCAAGAGACGCCAGGCAATCGCCACGCGAGCTCAGGGCTGCATCCCCATCCTTTTTGCCAAGCGCAAAAATTGCGTTGGCATACCTGCGTGCAACCACGGTGTTAATCAATGGAGCACCACCTTGTTAAGGGAGTTGGCGATAAGCTTGTCGTGTTCGGCCGCATTGAGCTTTGAGCTCAGAGCTTTCTCGGCGGCGTTCACGATCTCATCGGCAATGGAGGCGCGCACTTCAGCAAAGATCGCGCGGCCTTCATTTTCCGCCGTAAGGCGCGCCTGCTCCACAATCTGAGCGGCCTGGCGGTGAGCCTCTTCCACAATGCCCTGCTTGAGGGCTTCGGCCTGCTGGCGGCTCTCGGCCAAGATGGCCTCGCGTTCAGCATTAAGGTTGGCAATGCGGGTCTCTACCGAGGCCAGCTGCTCCTTGGCCGTCTTGCGACGTTCGTCAAGATCGTCCAGCGCATTCTTGATGCCTTCGCGGCGGTTCTTAAAGAAACGCTTGGCCAGCCCGCCAACGAAGTACCAGAGGATGCCGGCAAAAATTACGAAGTTGAGCACGCGCCAGCCGAAGTCGCCCCAACGCGGCGCTGCATGCCCTTCAGAAGCCATGGCTCCCGCAGGAATGACCACCAGCGCGGCAAAGGCAATAACGAGCGGCAGGATAAACCCCGCGTGTTTCCATCTGCTCAAAGCCCACCCCCTCTGTTCGATAATACCGATTCGAAAACAGTTCCCAATGAAACCGCAACGAGAGCGTTGCGGAACGGCCCGCAAAGGCCTGAGTCAGCGCCGCTTGCTAGCCCTTGATGAGGCGGTCAGCCAGACGGGTGGAAAATTCACCCACCTGCTTGCGCAACGCAGCAAGGGTTTCCGCAGCCTGTGCCTGCAGCGAGGCGCGGGTTTCAGCCAGAATATCGCGGGCGCTTTGCTGAGCTTCGCCCACCAGCTTCTGCTGTTCGGCCACGCCTGCGGCGCGGCCAGCCTCACGGTTGCTGCCTGCGTCCTGACGGGCGCGGGCCAGTTCGGCCTCATAGTTGGTGAGCCGTTCGCCAGCCTGGTACTCGAAAGAACCGGCTTCCTCGGCCATGTCATCCATGACGCCGTTGCGCTTTTTGATGATTTCGCGGATGGGGCGAATCAGGAGGATGTTAAGCACATAAATGGCGATAAAGAAATTCGCCAGCTGAAAAAGAAGAGTGACGTTTAGGTCCAGCATGCCGCATCCTCCATGTGAATTGCGGATTGAAGGAGTTGAAAATACATAAAGCCCTTGCAAGATATCTGCTCAGCCCTGTTATGTCAAAGGGTATTGGTGACAAATTTCGCAAACTCCGCAATTTTTTTTTCACAAGCCTTGTGCTCAAGGCTGCGGGAAGTGTAAAACAGTCTTTATAACGTTTGTTTTGCACTACTGCATCAACTCCGTGTTGTCTGTGCGTCAATATTGGCTGTTTAAACAAACAAATAAAGTGCTCGACTGGTTGTGGCAGCGCGTGAAGCAGAGTCTTGTGTAATAAAGTGTGCCGTAGTTGCAGTATTGCAGTGGGTAGCGCGCGCTACTGAGTGAAAAGAGCTTGCGCAGAAAGACACAAATGAATGTTAAACCAGATTTAACAGGTCTGCATTATTAAAAAAGGATACATCAAACCAGGAGCCACTCCTGCTGCTCATGCCCTGTTTGCGAAAGCCACAGGCCAGCCTCTTCAGCTGCGCCGTGGGCCGTAAGAGCATTGAGAATTAGGCAATGCCCGGGCTTGGGCAGCGCACTGCGTCCCAGAACAGGAACGCCGTTTACGCAGTTGCCGATCTTTCTGGGATCAATATCAATGTAAGCAGCTGGTCTTGGGCCCAACATCCACAAGGGGGCCAGGCGTTGCCGGGCTACACGCCCGCCGCCGATTACCCAAACATGAGGATGAAAGGGGTTGTGTTCTTCAATCCAACGGGCCAGCCACCGTGCCCGCAGCCTGTCGCAGGCGGTGCGCGCGTATCTGCTGTCTGCCCGGGTGGCACGGGTGGGGGCGTCATTCCACACCAGCATTTCGTGCGGCAGCTTTTCCATCACCGCGCCGTGGTGAAGCCAGCGCAGCCATAGCTCCCAGTCTTCGGCGAAGTCGCCGTCACGGTATGCGCCCCATTTGTCCACGCATTTCCTGCGAAACATGACCGAAGGATGGCACAAGGGCGTATCCCGAAAACGCGCGCAGCTGATCTGGTCATGTGTGAGCAGGCTGTTCTGCCAGTCCACAAAGTGGGCAAAGCCGTGTGCTGTTGCGCGGTCTCCGCCAAAAGCTACGCAGGTTGCCGAGACGTTGAGTTGCGGATTATTGAAAAGATGCGCCGCCTGCGTGGCAATGCGCAAGGGCTGCGCCGTGTCGTCCGCATCCATGCGCGCTATAAACGAACCGCGCGCCACGGCAAGGCCTGCATTAAGCGCTGCCACAATGCCGCCGTGTGGCAGGTGCAATACCCGTAATCTGTGACCGCAACGGGCGGAGTTGACCCAGTATTTCAGAAGCTCGCGGGTGTCGTCGGTTGAGCCATCATCAGCAACAATAATTTCGAATTCGGGCAAGGGTGCGTCAGGGGCGGGGTGCTGTTCGAGCAGGCTTTGCAGGGTTGCGCCCAGCGTGTGGGCCGCATTCCACGCTGGCAGGACCACAGATACAAGCGGGGCGGTCAACCGGGATGAAATGCGATCAGTAGCAGTCATTGAAGGCAATCATTGAAGACAGGGGGGGATGTGCGGTCATGCCTTCGCGTAATCCTGCGGTTTCCGCTCCTGCCAGAGCTGCTCTATGTGTCGGCAGACAGCGGGCATGGGCTGAGATGCGTCAACTATGTGGTGGGCGGCCTGTTCATAAAGATGCCGCCGCTCGTCCAGAATCTGGCCGATTTCCTCAATGAGTCCCTTGCCGGTCAGCGAAGGGCGCTGACTGTTGACAGGGTTGCGGCACAGCCTTTCGGCAAGGATTTGCACCGGGGCATCGAGAAAAATGACCATGCCGCGCTGTCGCATGAGGAGGCGATTTCCTTCCGCCAGCACCATGCCGCCCCCGGTGGAGACAACACAGCCAGCGGGGTGCGCGTCCGACACTTCCTGTAAGGCCAGACTTTCCCGGCTGCGGAAGCCGGGCCAGCCCTCTGCAGCCACAATCTGCTCCACAGTAAGGCCCGCCCGGTGCAGCAAATGCTGATCGGTGTCGGCAAAGGGCAGGCCGAGGCTTCTGGAAAGCGCCTTGCCTATGGTGGTTTTGCCCGAAGCTCGCGCACCCACCAGAAAGAGAATGCTCATGCCGCCTCCTTAGAGGATCCTGACGCCGTCTTCTTCGACCAGTACGGTGTATTCCCAGCGAATGCCGCCCCATTTGGGGTAGTAGAGGCCAGGTTCAACGGTCACAACCATGCCAGGTTCCAGAATACCCTCAGCGCGCGGCGAAAGGCTGGGGGCTTCGTGGGTTTCAAGGCCCACACCGTGCCCAAGGCCATGAGTAAAGGCATTGGCGACGCCAGCTTTGGCAAAAACATCATGTGCCAGCGCATAGGCTGCGCGCAAAGGCATACCGGGGCGCATGCCCTCAATGGCCGATGTCTGTGCCTGCCGGGTGAGGTCGAGCGCACGGCGGAACTCGTCAGTGGGTGCAGTGCCCACCCAGAAAGTGCGGGTCTGGTCAGAGCAGTAGTTCTCAACGCGGCAACCCACATCGACCAGAACCGGGCAGTTGTCTGTGACAGCATCCTGACCTGGGATGGCATGGGGCAGGGCGGCGTTTTTACCCACGGCCACAATGTTGGCAAAGGCAAGCTCCGAAGCGCCGTTTTCACGAAAAAAGCGCTCGATGAGCCAGCTTATGTGGGCCTCTGTGCGTCCCGGCTCCAGCTGGCTCTCAACCCATTGCATCAGCTTGTGGTTGAGCGCAAAGGATTTTTCCAGCGCGGCGATTTCGCAGGGTTCCTTGATGCGGCGCAGGCGCTCGACCATGCCGTCAGCCGCTTCGAAATACAGGCCGGAGGCAGCGCCATTCAGGTCGCGGGCAAAGGCCAGACTGACGCCGTTAGCCTCAATGCCTATGCGGCTGCCGCAGCGCCTGAGCAAACCGTGCAGTTCGCGCGCTGCGCTGCCGCCATATATGAAGATGCGTTCGCGATCCCAGATGCGCGAGGCGGCGTCCAGATAACGACCGTCTGTCGCCAGCCAGTCGTGCCCATCAGACGTGATGACAAGCCTGCCAGCGCTTTCGTTAAACTGGGGATCATGCAGTTCAAAACCGGAAAGATAAAACCTGTTGGCAGCCTGGCTGACGAGCATGGCGTCAAGCCCGCGCATGCGCATGGCACGCCGGAGGTTTTCACGGCGGGAAGCGAAGATGTCACTCATAAAATTCTCCTGCGCGTACTATACTCAGCGTGGGGCTGGCTGAAAAGGTTAAATTTAACGGGGTTGAACCGGTCGGATCATGGTGGGCTGAGGAGCCAGGAGAATGGACAATTGATACATTTCTTGTATACATTAGCAAAGAGGCTTGGAGTAACGCGGTCAGTTGACCTAGAACCTAACTAGGACTATAATTATAGACATGTCACAAACATCTTCTTGCGAGCTTGATGTTCTCGATCTTGTGCCTTTTGGGCAGACCGGCAACGAAAGCCGCTTTTTTGCGTTGCGCCTCTCCCGCCCCGAGTGGACTCGGTGGCGGCCAGGGCAGTTTGTCATGATCCGGCCCCGAAATTTCGGGCTGGATATCCCTTGGGCGCGTCCCCTTGGCATCTGCCATATGACCTCCCGGCATATGATCTGCTTTTTCCAGGTGCGCGGTAAAGGCACGCGGCGCATGTCCGAGCTGCGCTCCGGCGACAAGGTGCGCGTGTGGGGGCCGCTGGGCAACGGGTTTGCCGTTGAACCGGACACCCCGACCCTGCTGCTGGCAGGCGGCATGGGCATAGTGCCCTTTGTGGGCTATGTGAGCGAGCATCCCAAGCCGTGGAATGTGTCCATGTTGTTTGGCCACCGCGAGCACATCAGTTGCTATCCTGTGGACAGCATCAACGAGCATGTGCCGCTGGACAGCCTGCGCGAAGCGGAATCCGGCGATCTGGACGACTTTATTTTTACCATTCAGGAGCGCATGAGCGAATACGCCGAGCAGAAGGGTCTTGTGCTTGCCTGCGGGCCTACGCCCTTTATGCGCACCGTGCAGAAATTTGCCGCCGAGCTTGGCGTTCGCTGCCAGGTTTCGCTTGAAAACCGCATGGCCTGCGGCGTGGGCGCGTGCCTTGGCTGCGTGACCAAAACCACAGAAGCCTGGCCGGTTGAAGCAAAGCGCGAAGGGCTGGTGCAGGTGTGCAACCACGGCCCGGTATTCTGGTCGGATCAGGTAGAACTGTAGGTTTTGCCTGCGCTTCCTTGATTCCTGAAACGACGTTAACGCCCGCATGCGGCATCCCTTACGGCCATGGCGCGCCGCACCGGCGAACTGGCGGTCGCGTGGGGATGCGCGGGCCTGTCTTGCCGGGCGAAGCCACGCACAAAATGCCGGATGCCGGCAATCTGGAGAAAGCGGCATGGATCTTTCCGTCACACTCAAGGGGCAGACGCACGATCTGACCCTTAAGAACCCTGTGCTCACGGCTTCAGGCACCTTCGGCTACGGGCTGGAGTTTGCCTCTTACGGCGATCTTGCCTCGCTTGGCGGTCTGGTAGCCAAGGGTCTTTCCCTGTTGCCGCGCCAGGGCAACCCCACGCCGCGCATTGTGGAAACCACCGCAGGCATGCTCAATGCCGTTGGTCTGCAAAATGACGGAGTCGAGGTTTTCTGCCAAGACAAGCTGCCCCGCCTGCCCTGGCAGGAAACAGCCGTTATCGCCAATATTTACGCCGGTTCGGTGGATGAATTCGCCGAACTTGCCGCCCGTCTCAATGCTGAGGAAGGCGTTGCCGCCCTTGAGGTGAACGTCTCCTGCCCCAACGTCAAGGAAGGCGGCGTGCTGTTTGGACAGGATCCGGCGCTTGCCGCCCAGGTTACGGCTGCCGTGCGCCGCGCCGCGCCGGGCAAGCACGTTATGGTCAAGCTTTCGCCCAACGTAACGGATATCGCCCTTATGGCCCGCAGCGTCGAAGACGCGGGCGCGGACAGTATTTCGTGCATCAACACACTGCTCGGCATGTCTGTTGATCTGAACAGCCGTAAGCCCTCGCTGGCCAACGTGGTGGGCGGCCTTTCCGGCCCTGCCATCAAGCCCGTGGCCCTGCGCTGCGTGTGGCAGGTGGCCCGGGCCGTGAATATTCCCGTTATCGGTATTGGCGGTATTGTCACCGCCGAGGACGCGCTGGAATTTTTACTGGTGGGCGCGCGCGCCGTGCAGGTTGGCACGGGCAACTTCATGCGGCCCGACTGTGCCTTTGCCCTGGCAGAGGAACTCCCCGCCCTGTGTGAAAAGCTGGGCATTGAAGACCTGGGCGCTTATTGCGGCAGCCTGGATTTGGACTAAATCATGTCGCTTACCGTTATTCCCGCCCGCTCCAAGCAAGAGTTTGACCAGTTTATGGATTTGCCGTGGAGCTTGTACGAGCGTGGCTCCCTGTGGACACCTGGCCTCAAGAGTCAGGATCGTGAACTGCTCACGCCCGGCGAGCATCCCTTTTGGGAAAGCGCCCGCCGCGAGCTCTTTCTTGTGTTGCGTGATGGCCGCGCCATTGGTCGCATAGCCGCCATTGTGGACGAAAAGTACAATGCCTATGCCAATGAAAAGTGCGGAGCCTTCGGCTTTTTTGAGTGCGCCAATGATCCAGAGGCCGCCCACGCTCTGCTGGATGCGGCGCACGGCTGGCTGGCCAAGCAGGGCATGCGCTTTATGCGCGGGCCGCTGAATCCCTCGGCCAACTATACCTGCGGCCTGCTGGTGCACGGCTTTGACCTTGCGCCCACCATCATGATGCCCTGGAATCCGCCGTATTACGCAGAACTGCTCGAAACGTGGCATCTACGCAAGGAGCAGGACCTTTTCGCCTATCAGATTGAACGCTCGCGCCTTACGCCGCCGGAATGGCTCAGTGAGGAGGTGACGCGCCTCAAGGCCGAAGCGCGCTTTACCTGCCGCACCTCCAGCAAGGCCACACTGGCGGAGGATATCCGCGCCATGCTGGAGCTGTACAAGGTGTCCTGGGCCAAGAACTGGGGGTTTTCTCCTCTTTCTGACGGCGAGGCGGAGCAGCACGTCAAGGAACTCAAAAGCGTTCTTGATCCGGAATTTTTTGTGCTGTTCTTCCACAATAACCAGCCAGCCGCAGGCATGGTTGCCCTGCCGGACATGGCCCCGCTCTTGCGGCGGCTCAACGGCAAGCTGGGCATCTCGGCATTGTGGCACTGGTGGCAGTCCCGCGCGGAAATTCGCGGCGGCTACCGCATCATTCTTTTTGGTATTCGCGAAGAATTCCGTCTTATGGGTCTGCCCTTGCTGCTGCTCGACTTCATGCTGGAAAAGGCGCGTCAACACCCGTATTTTCAGTGGGTTGAGGGTTCCTGGGTGCTGGAAGACAACACGCCCGTCAATGATCTGCTCGAAGATTTTTCGGGCCAGCTTACCAAGCGTTACCGCATCTATCGCAGGGAGATTCAGTCGTGACCATGACTGAAAGCGCCGTATATACGCCGCATCTGGCGGGTAAAAAAGTGCTGCTTACGGGCGGCACTGGTTTTGTGGGGCGGCATCTGCTGCCGCAACTGCTGGAAGCCGGAGCGCAGGTCACCTGCCTCACTCGGGCTGCCTCGCGCACCGGGCATCTGCCTGCGGGCGTGGAAACAGTCCAGGCCGATCTGAGCACGGGGCAGGGGCTTGCAGAAGCCCTGCACGGCAAGGATGTGGTCATTCACATGGCGGCCCTGCTTTTTGGCCTTGGCTGGCAGGATTATCTGCGGGCCAACGCCCTTGCCGCCCGCAGCATGGCCGACGCCATTACAAGCCTTTCCCGAGAGGGAAAGCTGGGTGCGGACTTTCGTTTTGTGCTGGTTTCAAGCCTCGCGGCAACCGGCCCTTCCGGCACGGCCCCCGGTGTGGACGATGCCACGCCGCCTGCGCCGGTTTCCGCCTATGGCTGGTCAAAAATGCTGACAGAGCAGGTACTTGGGCGCGCTCTTGGGCAAAGCCTCGTAACACTGCGCCCCCCCATCATCTATGGCTCGGGCGACAAGGGGCTACTGCCAGTATTTCAGGGGGTTATGCGTGCCCATGTGGCCGTGAGTCCTGGCTCCGGGCGTGAATTTCCGGTCAGCGCCCTACATGCGGACGACATGGCCCAGGCCGTGCTGTGCGCTTGCAGGCCCGAAGCCAGCGGCGTGTATCATCTGAGTGACGGCGAGGCCTATACCATGTCCGGCTTTTGCCGGGTCATGGGCGCAGCGGTGGACAAGGCCCTTGGCCGCGCACCCCGCTGCGTGCGCATAGTTCGCATGCCTTTGCCTGTCATGGCTTGTACTGCCGGGCTGTCCACGGCCTTTGCCGTGGCTGCCGATGCCGTGTCCCGCCGCCTTTTGGGGCGTGGGCTGCGGCGCGCCCCGGCCTGGAATCTGGACAAATACCGTGAAGCCCGTCAGGCCGGGTGGCTGTGCGACAACAGCCGCATCTGCCGCGAACTGGGCTTTGCGCCGCGCGTGAGCCTTGAGGCAGGCATGACCGAAGCCATCGACGGCTACCGCCGCGAGGGCTGGTTGTGAAGATCACCATACAGGAACTTTCCAAGGCATTTGGCGGACGGGACATTCTCAGCAACTTCTCGCTGGAAGTGGATTCCGGCGTGCGGCTGTGCGTTTGCGGACCCAACGGTACAGGCAAATCCACCTTGCTGCGCCTTTTGGCCGGGGTGGAAAGCCCTGACGGCGGGCGGGTAATTCTGCCGCGTGGCTGCCGTCTGGGTTTTGTGGAGCAGGAGCTTTCAGAGGCATCCCTTGAAACGCCGCTGCTGACCTATGTGCTGGACGTGCTGCACGACTGGAGCGATTTTTGGGCCGAATGGGAAGAAGCCGCCGCCAGCAAGGACGAGTCTCGTCTGACCTCCCTGATGCACCGTCAGGGCGAGCTTGAGGCTCTTTACGGTTACAATCCCGAGCACCGGGCCAAGGCCGTCCTTTCCGGGCTGGGCTTTGCCGAAAACAAGTGGAACCGCACCTTGCGCGAACTCTCCGGCGGCTGGCGCGAGCGCGCCAAGCTGGCCCGCGTGCTTACCGCCGGCGCCGATGTGCTGCTGCTGGACGAACCCACCAACCATCTCGACGTGGAAGCCGTGGAGTGGCTGGAATCCTTTCTCATGGACTTCAGCGGCGCGCTGGTGTTTGTAGCCCATGACCGTGTGTTCATGGACAATGTCGGCACCCACGTTCTCTACCTCGGGCTGTCCAAGCCCGTGTTCCGCAAGGCCACCTACACGCAGTTTCTGACGCTTCAGGACGAATACAACGCCCAGCGTGAGCGTGAAGCCCGCGCCCTCAAGGAAGACCTTGACCGCAAGATGGCCTTTGTGGAGCGTTTTCGCGCCAAGGCCACCAAGGCCCGTCAGGCGGGTTCCCGGATGAAGATGGCTAAAAAGCTCGAAAAAGAGCTGGAAGACTACAGGCCGGAACCCAAGCGCAAAGAGCTGAATTTCAGCTGGCCCGAAGCTCCGCATTCAGAAAAGATTGTTCTGTCCGCCGCGGATCTGGAATTTCATTTTGGCGACGGCAAAACCATGTGGCCGCCCCTGACCCTGACCCTGTTCCGTGGGCAGCGGGTGGCGCTGGTGGGGCACAACGGCTGCGGCAAGTCCACCTTGCTCAAGCTGCTGGCCGGTACGCTGGAGCGGTGCGGCGGCAATGTGGTTACAGCATCGCAAATGCGCATGGGCTACTATACCCAGCATCAGATGGACACCTTGCGGGGCGATACCACGGTGCTTGGCGAGATCCGCCGTCTTTCAGATCCGCGCACCACTGAAGAAGAACTGATGAGCGTTCTCGGGCTCTTCATGCTGGGGCAGGATTATTTTGAACGGCAGGTGAGCGCCCTTTCAGGCGGCGAAAAAAGCCGCCTTGTGCTGGCAACGCTGTTTTTGAAGCGCTGCAATTTTCTGCTGCTGGACGAACCCACCAACCATCTTGACCTCGAAAGCCGCGAAGCCCTGGTGAGCGCGCTACAGAAGTTTAACGGCACCCTGCTCATGGTGGCGCATGACCGCTGGCTGCTTTCGCAGGTCGGGGCTGAAGCGTGGGAACTCAACGAAAACGGGCTGACCATATTCCCCGATTTTGCCTCGTACGACGAGAACCGCCGTGCCCGTCAGAACGGTTTGGGCGAAAACCCCCAGAGTGTCGCCAATGCATCGGGCAACAACGCCCGGCAGGCGGACGCGCCCGCCGCGCAGCCTTTGTCGCGCGATGAACAGAAGCGCATCAAACGCGAGCAGGCCGACAGGCGCAATGCTCTGCACAAGGAGCTGAAGCCCCTGCAAAGCCGTTACGAAGCACTGGAAACAGAGCTTGCCTCGGTGCTTGACCAGCAAGCCCTTGTGGAAGGCCAGCTGGCCGACCCGGATGTGTACGCCGACCACGCCCGTTCCAGCGATCTGCTCAAGACCTTTGAATCGTGCAAACAGCGTAGCGAAGCCATTCTGGAAGAAATGACCACACTTGAAGAAGGCATGACGGCTGTGCGGGAGAAGTGGAACGTGGAGCAGGATTGACCGACAGGTTTTGCTGGCACCCCCACAAAGGCGTTGCGTGACGTAACAGCTTGGTGCAATAGTATAAATACGTTTTCACCCAAAAACTGCTCCAGGGCCGCGCGCCCGGTGTGGAGAGTGGCATGCAACATATAGAAGTAGCTGCGGGCATCATCTGGCGGGGCAAGAGGTTTCTGGCCAGCCAGCGCCTCAGCGACAAGCCTCTTGAAGGGTACTGGGAGTTTCCCGGCGGCAAGCTCGAAGCCGGGGAAAGTCCCGAAGACGCCCTCAAACGCGAACTGGCTGAAGAGCTTGGCGTGGGCGTGCGTCAGGCCGTGTTCTGGAAAAGCCTTGACCATGAGTATGTGGAGCGCGGCTTTAGTGTTCGGCTGTATTTTTTTCATGTCACCGAATTTGTGGGCGAACCCTGTGGCGAAGAAGGGCAAAATCTACGGTGGGTCGAGCCGCAGGAAGCCTTTGCCCTCGGCTTTTTGCCTGCCGATGCCGTGGTGCTTGAAGAACTCATAGCGAGGCAACCGAGCATTCTTTGATAATTTTGTGATGTGCATCCACTGCGCAGTAAATATTTTTGGTTTCGGCCCGCCTATGGCGGGCTTTTTTTATGGGCAGGGAAATTAGGGTGCAACGGGCGGTGGAAAAGTTCTCCGCAAAAAGGTAGCCTGAGATCAGTATTTATCGAAACCGCCACTGCTCACTGCTTTTTCCAAAAAATTCGGGAGAGGCTATGCGAATGCTGACAGCGGAACGGCGGGCTACGCCCTGCAAGCCCGGCCGCATCATTTTATCCCTTCCCACACGCTGTTGGCGTGCAGCCTCGCATGTCGCTCAGGTGGCTTGCCTTGGCAGGCCCGCACACCGGGCAGGTGATCTATGCGTATAAAGCAGCTTTCCTTTATTGTGTGCGCCGCCATAGTCGGGCTGTTCGTGCTTATTTCCTATGTCACGTCCGAATTGGTGGTGGTGCGCGGCGTGGATGCCATTGAGAGCAACAGTTCCGCCGAAAAAATGAAACAACTGCGCAACCACATCCATGCGCAGGAAACACAGCTAAGCCATATCGCGGTGGACTGGGCATGTTGGGATGATGCCTACAGGTTCATACAAGACAATAATGATGAATTTGCCCGAACCAACCTGCGGCAGCAGATGCTGGCAAAGTTGAATCTGTCGTCCATTGCCTATGTCAGCAGAGATGCCGCAAATGTTCACATGGTTGAAGATGATGCGGACTGGCGCAAGCCTGATCTTGCAGACGAGGCGCAACGTCTTTACGCGCAACTGGTCAACAGGCTTGAGGGCAGTTCAGAAGAAGGCCTTGCAGGGATCATTATGCTTGGTTCTGTGCCACACATTATTGCGGCCCAGAAAATACGCGATACGGCCATGCTCCTGCCCGCCAACGGTGTGGTTTTCATGACCCGCGCCATTGATGCGGATTTTATAAAGGATGTGGAACACGATACCCTGCTGCGTTTTACCGTGCTGCCGGTGGAAGCGTTCAACAGCCTGCCCGTGGCTGCGGATGATATGAACGCCTTCAAAATAGTGCGCGAAGACGGCAGCATCAATTCATATTCAGTGGTGCGCGATGTTTTTGACTGTGCGGCCTTTTGTCTGCGGCTTGTGACAGGCCGGGAAATTGCCCAGCTTGGCAAGCGCATGTTTTTGCAGAATTTTATTCTGATTGTCGTCACAGGCATGGGCATGTTGATTGCATTTTTGGTGTTTACAGAAAAGCAGATACTCAGGCGCATTCTCTCCATGCAGCGGCAGGCGCAGCATATTGAGAAGAGCAGCGAACCGCTGAAAAAGATTGATATTCAGGGTGATGACGAAATATTTGACCTTTCCCTGAAGATCAACAGCATGATCGACGCCCTGCAATCCAACGAAAAGTTTTTGCAACAGACGCTCGATGCTCTTCAGGCTGGCGTAATCACTATTGAACCGGGCAGCCTGAAAGTACGCAGCATCAATGCGTTTGCGCAACAGTTCATCGGCTTGCCCGCTGATGAAATTGTGGGCAGGCCCTGCCATGAATTTATCTGCCCCGGAGGGGTGGACCTCTGCCCCATGAGCAAGGGCAATCCCAAAGGCGAGCTGCTCGCAGGCCAGCTGACGTCTGTGGACGGCACCATGAAGACCATCGTCAAATCCGTGCGCGCCATTGAGATGAAGGGCGAAGAGATTTTTCTGGAATCGTTTGTGGACATAACGGATCTGGAAACGACACGTAAGGAACTGCAACGTTCAGAAGAGCGGTACAAGACCCTGTTCATGAATACCGGCACGGCAACGGCTGTTATCAGCAGCACCGGGCTGATATTTTTGACAAATACGGAATTTTCCAACCTTGTGGGCATGCCACAGGACGAGATTGAAGGAAAGCTCTTCATAAGTAGATTTCTGGGAAAGGGCGAAGGGCATTCGCCGTTGTCGTTCGGCTCTTCTGCAACACGGGGCAGTGAAAAATATGAAGCAGAAATCCGGAGCGGCATGGGAAAAACCATCAATGTGCTGGTAACCCGTGCAAAAGTTCCAGAGAGCGGCCTGTCTGTCATTTCCCTGCTGGATATTTCAGAACGCTCGGCAATGGAGAGGGAACTGGCCTACAGGGCCAACCATGACCTGCTCACAGGGCTTGCCAACAAGGCTCTGGTGGCAACGCGGCTCATGGCCGCCATGCAGGAAGTGCATGAATCCGGGGGCATGGTAGGCGTGCTGCTCATCGACCTTGACCGCTTCAAGCAGGTGAACGACAGCTTCGGGCATTCGCTGGGCGACAAGCTCCTGCGGCAGGCTGCGGAGCGTCTGACGTATCTGGCCCGGCAGGATGACTGCGTGGCCCGTACTGGCGGCGATGAATTTGTCATTGTTGTGGGCAAGGCGCAGGGAAAGGTCCAGCTTGAGGCCCTGGCAAACAATGTGCTGCATTCGTTGAACCGCTGCTTTTACGTGGACGAATATTCCATCTATCTTAGCGCGAGCATTGGCATTGCCTGCTACCCCGGCGACGGCACCACCGTGGAGGCTCTGATGCAAAGCGCCGACCTTGCCATGTACAGAGCCAAGGCCAAGGGCAAGAACACGCACACGTTTTTTACAGAAGACCTCACGGTGGCGGCCAACGACCGCATGGCGCTGGAAACTGAGCTTTTCCGCGCCATGGACAGTGCCGCCTTTGAGGTGCACTACCAGCCCAAGATTGATATCGCCAACGGCGCAGTTGCAGGCTGTGAAGCTCTGGTGCGCTGGAAGCGCGCTGACGGCACGTGGATTCCTCCCTCTGTGTTTATCCCCCTGGCTGAAGAAACCGGGCTTGTGCGGCGGCTCGACATGTACGTACTGCGCAAGGCGTGTCGGCAGCAGAGGGAATGGAGGGAGCAGGGCCTGGGGAATGTCCATATGTCTGTGAACATGTCCGGGCGCAGCATCATTGCTGAAACATTTGTGGATGATGTGCTGGATGTGCTGGGCCGGGAAGACATGCGCCCCGAGCATCTGGGCATGGAAATAACCGAAACGGCCTTTATGTCCAATATGGCTGAAGCGTCGCGGGCCATAGCGGCGTTGAGCGAGCAGGGAATACAGATATATCTGGATGACTTTGGAACCGGGTATTCATCGTTGTACTACCTGCACACCATGCCCATCGCCAGCCTGAAAATCGACAAGTCATTCATTGACGGCATTAACGCACCGCTCAATGCCTCCAACGAACTTGTCAAAACCGTGCTGACTCTCGCCTCCGGTCTTGGCATGGCAACAGTAGCCGAAGGGGTTGAAACGAGGGAGCAGATTGATTTCTTGGCAGAAAATGGTTGCAGTCTCATTCAGGGGTATATCTTTTCGCAGGCGCTCAGCGGCAGCGATTTTGCAACCTATCTGAGAAGTTCCGCTGAAAGTATCGCGGAAGTAATGGCTTAGTTCCCCTTTTTTCAAGGCCGTAAAAAGCCCCGCAGGATTATCCAGCGGGGCTTTTGTCATTTTAGTTGCTATGCGCTTTCAGTCTCGGACTATCGTGCTCCCTTGGGGAAGAGCACAACGCCGACCGTCTTGAACACGATATTTATATCCAGGAGAATGGACATGTTCTTGATGTAATACAGGTCGTATTCCAGTTTGCGGCGGGCATCGTCTTCTGACGCGCCGTAGGGATAGCACACCTGCGCCCAGCCGGTGAGACCGGGTTTAACCGTATGCCGCAGGCTGTAGTAGGGGATGGTTTCCTTGAGCTTGGTCACAAAGGCCATACGCTCGGGGCGCGGGCCGATGAAGCTCATGTCGCCCTTCAGGATGTTCCATATCTGGGGCAGTTCGTCTATGCGCACCTTGCGGATGAACTTGCCGAACCTTGTCACGCGCGCATCATGGGCGCTGGCCCATACGGCTCCGTTCTTTTCAGCATCGGCGCGCATGGAGCGGAACTTGTAGACCGTAAATTCCTTTTCAAAAAGGCCCACGCGATCCTGTTTGTAAATGACCGGGCCGGGCGATTCCAGCCGTACCACAATGGCGGTCAGCAGCATGATGGGTGCTGCGGGAATGAGCAGGAGCAATGAAATCAGCACATCGAGGGCGCGCTTGAGCCTGCGCAACGAGCCGCGCGTGTTCAGCGAAAAGCCTTCGGTCTGCAACAGCCACTCATCGTTGATCTGCGAGAGTGGCAGGCGCTGCACCACGTGCTCGTAGAAACTGCGGATATCCACCACCATGCTGCCGCGCAACTTTGCTTCCAGCAGATCATGGGCGATGTCGTCGTCAATGGGCGCGTCAGGCAGCAACAGGATCATGGTCGCCTGTTTTTCTTTGGCAATGTCCAGTGCCATGAAGGGGGCACCAAGGCAGGGCCCGGCATCCGGCCCCTGATCGCGCTCGCCGACATAGCCAAGAATCTCGGCCTTGGGCAGGCCCTCTGCCAGCAACTGGCGCACCTTGCCCGCGCGGTCCACCCCTACCAGCAAAATGCGCAGCGGATGGGTGAGCCTTTCGGCATTGAGGTGGTAAATCCAGCGCCAGCCCAGTGAAAAGGCCAGAGAAAGGGCAAAAAGCATGGCCACGGTTTCGCGGTCAAAACGCCAGTGCTGAAAGGCATAGGATGCAGTAGCCGAAGAGACAATGCCTAGCAGGCAGGCTACCAGCACACGCCCCACGGTTTCCTTGAAGTCCTCGTTGCCAACGCTGTACGCATCAAGGATGTAAAAAAAGAGCATGTAAAAGAAGATGGTAAAGAGCGTAGCGCCCGTATAGTCGTGAAAAATGCTCAGATCGGATTCGACCGTCAGAAAGCCGGAAATGCTGAGAGCCAGCAAAATGCATATCAGATCCAGAACCTGCATCATGGCCATGCGGTATGTGCTTATCATAGGGTATCCTCAATGGCGGGCGCACGCATGTCTACAAGAATGCGCGCTGCCACTTTTTCTGCGTCAAATTCACTCAGGGCCAGTTCGCGCCCGGCCTGTCCCATGCGGGCAATGCTTTCAGGGTTGGTGATAAAGGATTCCATGGCGCCTGCCAGCGCCTGCGGGTTGCGTATCGGCACAAGATAGCCGTTGACGCCGTTGCGCACAACCTCGCGGCAGCCGGGGGCGTCAGTGACCACTGCGGGGCGGCCCATGCTCATTCCCTCCATAATAGAGGTCGGTGTTCCCTCGCGCCAAGAGGGCAGCACAAGCACATGGGCGGCAGCCACATAGGGGCGCACATCGCGTGTTTCACCAAGGTATTCTATGCAGCCCTGATTCTGCCATGCATCCATCTGTTCCATGCTCACGCTGCCAAGGCCTTTTTCCGGCGGGCCGAGCACCTGAAAGCGGGCATCAGGGTACCGGGCCTTGAGCAACCGTGCGGCTTCAGCATATTCCGGCAAACCCTTGGCTTCAAGCAGCCGCGCCACCAGCAGAAAAACGGGCGACCCGCTCAGATGGCCATCGGCGGAATAGTTGGGGAAAGGGCTGGGGGCAAAGCGCTTGGTATCCACTCCGGTGCCGCGCGCCGTAAGCACGCGCGCATTGCGCCCGAGGATGCCCGATTGGCGGAAAACCTGTATGTCGTCCTGATTCTGAAAAAAAACGCCTTCCGCGCCCGAAAGCGCCACGCGGTAGAGCAGGCGGCCCAGAAGGTTGACGCATTTCTTGAAGAAGGAATCAGCCTCAAAGGCATAACCAAGGCCGGTGATGGTGGCATAAACGTGGGGAACCCCAGCCGCTCTCGCCGCCATGCAGCCGTAGATCACAGGCTTGATGGTGGAGGCGAAAAGCAGGTCCGGCTTTTCGTCCCTGAAAAGGCGGAACAGCTCACGCGTGGTGCGCAGGTCGCTCAGGGGGTTCAACCCCTTTCTGTCCAGCGAATAGTGTCGCAGGCGCGCGCCCTGAGCGGCCAGTGCTGCTTCAGCATCGGCATCGCCTGGCGGGGCGCAGCAAACTACCTCGTGCCCGGCCTTGCGCATGTGCCGGATCAATACACTCCAGAAGTTGCTCATGGCTTTGGTCTGGTTGCCCAGAACAATGATCTTCATGCTCGGCGCTCTCCCTTGTTCGGCGCTTGCCCTGCGGGCTTGTGTCGCATGCGCAAGCCTATAGCACTACAACCGTGTTATGAAAAGGGCAGAAGCTTTTGCATATATAGGCGGCGCAGGCCGCTGCGGCTTTACAGTCGCGCTGCTACAGGGTAAAAGAGGGATGGTTCTGCTGCCCGGGAGTATGCCTTGGCGCAGGCCGGAAATCTGAAAACAGGACGCAAAAATGAGCGCGTATTCCGATCTTACCAAATCCATGACTGCCCAGCCTTCGCGTTGGCTTATCACCGGCGTTGCGGGCTTTATTGGCTCCAACCTGCTGGAACATCTGCTGAAACTTGGGCAGACCGTGGTTGGTCTGGACAACTTTCTTACCGGCTACCAGAAAAATCTGGACATGGTGCGCGACATCGTTGGCCCAGAAGCGTGGAGTCGGTTTAGCTTCATCGAAGGCGACATTCGCGATATCGACACCTGCCACGCCGCCTGCAAGGGCGTGCAGCATGTTCTGCACGAAGCGGCCCTTGGTTCTGTGCCGCGTTCCATTGACGACCCGTTGTTGTCCAACAGCTGCAATATCACCGGTTATCTGCACATGCTTGTGGCAGCGCGCGATGCGGGCGTGAAGAGCTTTGTGTACGCCGCGTCTTCCTCCACCTACGGTGATTCGCCCGAACTCCCCAAGGTGGAAGACAAGATCGGCAGCCCGCTTTCCCCTTATGCTGTCACCAAGTACGTGGACGAACTGTATGCAGACGTGTTCAACCGCTGCTATGGCTTTTCCAGTGTTGGCCTGCGGTATTTCAACGTGTTCGGCCAGCGTCAGGATCCTTACGGCGCGTATGCCGCTGTTATTCCCCAGTGGTTCGCCAGCCTTATCAAGAAGGAAACCGTTTTTGTGAACGGCGATGGCGAAACCAGCCGCGACTTCTGCTATATCGACAACGTTGTGCAGGCCAATCTGCTTGCCAGCTTTGCCCAGGGCGAAGCCACCAACAAGATTTACAACGTGGCCTTTGGCCAGCGCACCACCCTGAATGAGCTTTTTGACCTCATCAAGGAAGAAGTGGCCCGCCACAAGCCCGAAGTCATGACCGCCGAATGCGTGCATCGCGACTTCCGCGCTGGCGATGTGCGGCACTCCCTTGCCGATATCAGCCGCGCGGAAAAGCTGCTGGGCTACGGCCCCCAGTTTGACGTGCGCCAGGGCCTGCGCCTTGCTGGCGACTGGTACGCAGCCAACCTGTAGCAGCCAGCCACATTCCAGAAATATGAAACCCCGCGCAAGCGGGGTTTTTTGTTGTCCAAGACTAGAGTTAATTTGAAAGCTGCGCAGGAGCGGTTGCCGCAAAAATTGTTTAGGGACAATGTATAATTGATTTTTTTGTTCTCTGGCAAGGAAGATAAGCCTTTTTTACGAAGGAGTGTACATGAGAGTACTCGACCGGAGTAAAAAAGGCTTTCTGACGCAGCCAGAGGGCAAAAGAACAATTATACACTGTCCCTAATTGTCGCCCACTACAAAAGCGCCGGGATACATGGCGCGGAAAATATCAAGCTCTTGCTGCGCTCCGAAAGAATCGGGCCACGGCCCCACCTGCACATTCCACATGTTGTTGCTGCCGTATATGAGGCGTCCGCGTTTGCCGGTCTGGGAAAGGATATTGATGAGGTTGTCGGCGTTCACTCTGTCGGCAAATGCCCCAACCTGCACATAAAAAGCCCCGGTGAGGTCGCCGTCTTCTTTCATGCGTTCAACGCCGCCCATACTTTGAATGCGCACCCGCGCCGTTCCGGGGCCAAGGATATTCAGGCGGCTGGCCGCAGCGCGGGAGAGGTCAATGACTCGGTCGTCCACAAAAGGCCCACGGTCGTTGACGCGCACAATGATGGAGCGCCCGTTGCCCATATGGGTGACGCGTACCTTGGTGCCCAGCGGCAGCAGCTTGTGGGCCGCCGTCATGGCATACTGATTGTAGGTCTCGCCATTGGCAGTAGTTTTGCCGTGGAACCCGGGCCCGTACCATGAGGCCGTGCCTTCTTCCACAAAACCGTTGGCTGACTTGAGGGGATAGTAGGTCTTGCCGCGCACTGTATAAGGGCGGCTGCCGGGAACCCCGCCCTTACGCCAGGAGCGTGAACCGCAGCCACTCAAAAGCGCGGCGCAAAGCAGGGCAACAAGAAAAACAAGGAGCGGTCTGACCGTCATGCACATCCGCGCCCCTGACCGCTCAGATAGGGCAGGCAGGGGAGTGTGTTCTTTTTGCCGCAGGCGGCGCACAGGCCGGAACAGTCGGCCTCAGACGCGGCGGCGCATTCCAGTTCATGCAGCAGGGCAAGGCCTTCCTGCCCCAGACTGCCACGATCGCGTGCTCGGGCGAGCAGGGCCAGCGCAGGGTTGCGGCGGCCAGCATTGAGAAAATCCCTGGCAGCCAGAAGGTAGAGGCGCTCCCTGTCATTGCCGAAGAGCGAAGCCAGGAGGTGCTCGTAACCTGCGCCAAAGACCTGGCGGGCAAAGTCTTCCTCGGTGGCAAGCCAGCGCGCCAGATGGGCGTTGTGCCGTTCGACCGCCAGATAGCTCGTGAGAAGCCGCAGCCCGTGGGCCAGAACGTGCATGATGCGCGACAGTTCGCGTGAGGAGCTTTCAGAAGTTTGGCCGCCAAGGCCGCGCAAGGGGTTGTACATGTCTGCCGTGACCCCGGGCCTGCGCGAAATTTGTATAAGACGATTGGCGTAGTGTTGGCCCTGAAAGGCGTCTTCCTTCAGTTTGGCGCATTCGTGAAAGGCATAGCCGATGCACCAGTCAATGAGAGTTTCAAAAGCCTTCTGGGCATGAGCGCCACCGGGCAGCACATTGTCCGCATGGCGGCGCAGGGCAGTGATCTGCGCCATCTCTGCAGTATTGCCGTTGTCATCGGCGGGTTCTTCCGGCAACAGCAACTCCAGCGGCGGCATGCCGCCGGGGGCCATGGCCTCTATGCCGGGGCTGTTGCGGAAAAGGTGATGGGCCGTATCCTTGAGCCGCCAGAAAACGCCCTTGCGCATGGCCTCGCCCAAAAGGTCGCGCAAGGCCGTGTAAGAAACGGCTCCGTCCACGTCAAAACGGCGGCGTTGGTCGGCCAGCAGGCTGTAAACGGTGCAATAGTCGCGCACCAGATCGCGCACGAGAAAATCGCGGTTGGCCAGCAGCCAGCGTCCGTTCACGCTTCGTCCTCCTGGAGAAGGGCACGGGCCACGGCGATGTCGTACAGCAGCAGGGGGTCAGAGTCGGCATTGCGTTCTTGCTGATACATGCGCGCGGCACTGCGCACCACAGCCATGCTCAGCCATGGGTGACGTTCCCACACTTCGGGATGGTCGGCGCGCCAGAGGCGAAATTCAACCTCGCCGTCAGGCCCGCGGCGCACGTAGACGCGCGAGAG
The DNA here is from genome assembly GCF_053570625.1 of Desulfovibrio faecalis. Classification (NCBI taxonomy): domain Bacteria; kingdom Pseudomonadati; phylum Thermodesulfobacteriota; class Desulfovibrionia; order Desulfovibrionales; family Desulfovibrionaceae; genus Desulfovibrio; species Desulfovibrio faecalis. The sequence continues at coordinate 195,839 of NZ_JBRBQR010000001.1, read as the reverse complement.
GGCATTGCCCGCCTGCGGGTGATAGTACAGTCCAAGTTCGTCTTTCATTATAATGATAACCCTTGCGGATATGGGCCATGCGAGGCCTTTGTTGGTGCGGCGCATCCGCACATTCCATTTTGATCATACGCGCAAGAAAGCACTTTGCCAAGGCTGTGCGGCATTGTTGTGAAAAATAGTACAATATTTAAGAAAAAAGTTGCTTTTTTACGTAAAAAAATGCCTGCGCGCCTCGCCTAAAGTAATGATTTTGGCATGCTGTGCTCACGTGCATTGTGTCGCAAAGCCTTGATCGCCGGGTATTCTTGCGCCTTTTGCGTATATCATGCCGCCCCGGTTGTCATTAAGTGGAAAATGGGCTAATCAGTGTTTTGACCGCGTTGCGGCCTGACGGTCGGTGGCCCTTGCACGTCCGTTATCCGCGATCCCTTGGGGCGTCCCGATTTTACGGGGCGGGCGCATGCAGGTTTTACCTTCATGCGTGTGCTGGGGGGAGTATCCCGCCATGCACGGGCAGCGATTTCGCGCCTGTACCCCGGATTGCCGCACCGGATCGCCGCAGTTGACCGGCACGTCACGCAAGCGCGTGATACAAACAAACCATGTGGAGGTATGGCAATGGCGAAACATGCAACCCCCTTGTTGGACCAGCTTGAAAGCGGCCCTTGGCCGAGCTTCGTGTCCGACATCAAACAGGAGGCGGCCTATCGGGCCCAGAATCCCAAGGGTCTTGATTATCAGATCCCTGTGGACTGCCCTGAAGACCTTCTGGGTGTGCTTGAGCTTTCCTACAACGAAATGGAAACACACTGGAAGCACGGCGGCATCGTGGGTGTGTTCGGTTACGGCGGCGGCGTTATCGGCCGTTACTGCGACCAGCCCGAAATGTTCCCCGGCGTGGCGCACTTCCACACCATGCGTGTGGCTCAGCCTTCCGGCAAGTACTACCACAGCAAGTTCCTGCGCGACCTGTGCGACATTTGGGATCTGCGTGGTTCCGGTCTGACCAACATGCACGGCTCCACCGGCGACATCGTGCTGCTCGGTACCCAGACCCCCCAGCTGGAAGAAATCTTCCACGAACTGACCCACAACATGAATGTTGACTTGGGTGGTTCCGGCTCCAACCTGCGTACGCCTGAAGCCTGCCTTGGCCAGTCGCGCTGCGAATATGCCTGCTACAACACGCAGGACATGTGCTACCAGCTGACCATGGACTATCAGGACGAACTGCACCGTCCCGCCTTCCCCTACAAGTTCAAGTTCAAGTTCGACGGTTGCCCCAACGGCTGCGTGTGCGCCATGGCGCGTTCCGACTTTGCCGTTGTCGGTACCTGGAAGGACGACATCAAGATCGACCAGGACGCCGTGAAGGGCTATGTGGGCGGCGAATTCGCCCCCAACGCCGGCGCTCACTCCGGTCGCGACTGGGGCAAGTTCGACATCCAGAAGGAAGTCGTGGACCTGTGCCCCTCCAAGTGCATGAAGTGGGACGGCTCCAAGCTTTCCATCAAGACCGCCGACTGCGTGCGCTGCATGCACTGCATCAACACCATGCCCCGCGCTCTGCACATCGGTGACGAACGCGGCGCGAGCATCCTCGTGGGCGCCAAGGCCCCCGTGGTGGACGGCGCCCAGATGGGTTCGCTGCTCGTGCCTTTCGTTTCCTGTGAAGCCCCTTACGATGACGTGAAAGAAGTCATCGAAAAGATTTGGGACTGGTGGATGGAAGAAGGCAAGAACCGCGAGCGCGTGGGTGAAACCATGAAGCGCCTGTCGTTCCAGAAGCTGCTGGAAGTCACCGACACTCCCGCCGCTGCCTACCATGTGAAGGAACCGCGTTCCAACCCGTACATCTTCTTCAAGGAAGAAGAAGTGCCTGGCGGCTGGACCCGTGACCTTGCTGCTTACCGCAAACGCCATCAACGCTAGTCAAAGGGGGAGAAGAACATGGCTTTTATTTCTTCCGGGTACAATCCCGCAAAACCGATGGAAGGCCGCATTACTGACATCGGACCCCATAAGTATAATGAATACTTCCCGCCGGTGATCAAGAACAACTTCGGCAAGTGGCTCTATCACGAAATTCTGGAGCCCGGCGTGCTCGTGCACGTGGCCGAAAGCGGCGACAAGTGCTACACCGTCCGCGTGGGCGGCACCCGTACCATGTCCATCACTCACATCCGTGAGCTGTGCGACATCGCCGACAAGCACTGTGGCGGCTACCTGCGCTGGACCACCCGTAACAACATTGAATTCATGGTGGACAGCGAAGCCGGCATGAAGGCCCTGCGCGACGACCTGAACAGCCGCAAGTTTGACGGTGGCTCGTTCAAGTTCCCCGTGGGCGGCACTGGCGCTGGCATCAGCAACATGGTGCACACCCAGGGTTGGGTGCACTGCCACACCCCCGCGACCGACGCCTCTGGCCCGGTTAAGGCCGTGATGGACGCCGTGTTTGAAGACTTCAAGTCCATGCGTCTGCCCGCCCCCGTGCGCATCGCGCTTGCCTGCTGCATCAACATGTGCGGCGCCGTGCACTGCTCGGACATCGGCCTTGTGGGTATCCACCGCAAGCCCCCGATGGTCGACCACGAATGGGCTGACCAGCTCTGCGAAATTCCCCTGGCCGTGTCTGCTTGCCCCACCGCCGCTGTGCGTCCCACCAAGGTGGAACACAACGGCAACAAGGTGAACTCCATCGCCATTAAGGAAGACCGCTGCATGTACTGCGGTAACTGCTACACCATGTGCCCCGCGCTGCCCATCTCGGACGGCGAAGGCGACGGCGTTGCCATCATGGTTGGCGGCAAGGTTTCCAACCGTATCAGCATGCCCAAGTTCTCCAAGGTCGTTGTGGGTTACATCCCCAACGAACCGCCCCGTTGGCCTTCGTTGACCAAGACCGTGAAGCACATCGTTGAAGTGTACGCGGCCAACGCCAACAAGTACGAACGTCTGGGCGACTGGGCTGAACGCATCGGCTGGGAAACCTTCTTCAAGATGACCGGCCTTGAATTCACCCACCACCTCATCGACGACTTCCGTGATCCCGCCTACTACACGTGGCGCCAGAGCACGCAGTTCAAGTTCTAGGTATAGCTTGTTTATCAACCCCGGCGGCGCTTTTTGCGCCGCCGGGACAGGAGACTCACCATGGCTGACGACAAAGACATTGTTGTTGAATTCCTGAATAGCAAATCTGGATCCAAGTCCAAGTTCTACTTCAAGGACTTCCTTGATTTGTTCCCCGACAAGGGACCCCGCGACGTGAAGAAAATCCTCACCAAGCTGGTGAACGAAGAAGTGCTGGAATTCTGGTCTTCCGGTTCCACCACCATGTACGGCATGAAGGGCGCGGGCAAGCAGTCTGCCGCTGAAGGCGAAGATTAGCAGCAGACCGCATTGGCCCAGTGTCTTTGCTTTCGGCTGCGCCAAAACGCGCTTTTTATTACGGATGAGCACCACGTGTACGCTCCCTGCATAAAAAGCGCGTCTTTGTTGCCGACTGCCCTCTGCTGCTGGCCGATGTCGTCTGGCAGATTTCGCCAGAATGCCTCAGGTTTATTTGTCGGGATTCTTATCTCGAACGGCAAGGACATGCCTTGAAGCATGCGCCTTCGCAAGGTGCGTCAGCCTTTGCGTGTAAGCCTCAGCAAGTTATGCCGCAACGTGAGTTGTGGCATTTCTTGCTTACCGAGGGAGACTCCTATGCTCCTCCGGCTTCGGCTTTGCTTAAAGCGCAACGGCAGGCTGGCCTACAGACGCTTAGCTGAAAGTCACAAGGCATACGTGGCAGCAGCCACTCTCCCTCTTGATCACAAAGGCTTGCTCTGCGCGGGTATTCCCCGCAATCTGTGCTGAACGGGTAAACCTGTATGCTGGGTCTGCCCTGTTTCGCTTTCACGCCCTGTTTGTTACGCGGGAGGCAGAATGAGTATTGCATTTTCCCTGTCTGACACTGAAAAGCAATTTTTGTCGCATCAGGCCCGCATGTCCATAGAAGCCGGATTGGCAGGAAAAAGCGTGACGGATGCTCCGCAACCTTCTGCCGGACAATTTGCACCAGAAAGTGCCCTGTGGCGAACGCTTGGGGCTTTTGTAACCCTGAATATGGGTGAGAGGCTTCGCGGTTGTATTGGCAATATTGTGGGGCGTGAGCCGTTGTATGCGACTGTGTGGCATATGGCGCAGGCTGCGGCTTTTGCAGACCCCCGTTTCCCCGCGTTAACGCTTGCCGAATGGCCGCATGTCGCCCTCGATATTTCCGTTCTGGACGAGCTCAGTCCTTGCCCCGGCCCGGACGCAGTGGAGGTGGGGCGGCACGGCCTTGTGCTGGTCTACGAGGGGCGCAGCGGCGTGTTCCTGCCGCAGGTGCCCGTGGAGCAGGGGTGGGATAGACTGGCGTATCTGGACAATCTGTGTCTTAAGGCTGGTGTGGCTCCTGGCTCATGGAAGCTGCCGGGGGCGCAATTGTTCTGGTACGAGGCCACTGTCTTTGCGGCCTGAGTGCTGTCTGCATAATCACGCGGGGGCAGCGACAGCTGAACCTGATGCTTGCACATGCCTCTTCCGGGGTGTAAGCTGTACAAGATTTCTCAGGGCGGGGTGAAAGTCCCCACCGGCGGTGATGCGGCGGCCAGCAGGCTTCCGCCAGCCCGCGAGCGCCCAGTGTTTGGGGTCAGCAGATTCGGTGAGAATCCGAAGCCGACGGTTATAGTCCGGATGGAAGAGAACGGTTTTTTGCCGCTCACAGCAGCGGTGCGTCCTTTATTGGAAGGCGCACTTTGTGTTGCGGCCCGTCCACGCCCTGATGCACCATCTCCCGGCAAACAAAGCCGGAAACAGGAGAACGGAATGCATCAGTCCTCATTATCCCTTGCTTCTTTCGGCACCTCTGAAGAACGTGTTCGCGCTGCTCTTGCCTCATTGCGCAAAGGCGGCGGCGTTTGCGTTGTGGATGACGAAAACCGCGAAAACGAAGGCGACCTCATTTTCAGCGCGCAGCATATTACGGTGCCGCAGATGGCTATGCTGATCCGGCATTGCAGCGGCATTGTCTGCCTGTGCCTCACGGACGATCATGTGCAGCATCTTGACCTGCCCATGATGACCGACCACAACACCAACACGCAGGGAACTGCCTTTACCGTCACCATTGAGGCAGCCACGGGCGTTACCACGGGTGTTTCCGCCGCTGACCGCGTCGCCACCATCAAGGCCGCCGCAGCGCCCGATGCCAAGCCAGCCCATCTGCGCCGCCCCGGCCATGTGTTCCCCTTGCGGGCACGCCCCGGCGGCGTGCTTGAACGGCGCGGGCACACGGAAGCCACAGTTGACCTCATGCGTATGGCAGGCCTTGAGCCCTGCGGCGTACTTTGCGAGCTGACCATGGATGACGGCGAAATGGCCCGCCTGCCCGAAGTTGCGTGCTTTGCCCGCGCCCACAACATGCCTTTGTGCAGTGTGGAAGATATTGCTGCGTGGAGGTTGGCTATGGGTGATCTGCATCTTGCCGCCAGTGCCTAGCTCCGCGCGCGTCTTTTGCCCGCTGACAGCGTCAAGCAGGGCTTTTTGCTCCGGTCGAGTACCATTAAAGTACACTCCCTGCGCAAAAAGCCCTGCTTTCCTTGTCAGCGAACAAAATCCATCGCGCGGGAAGTCAAGAAGCACATTGCCAGAGAACAAGGTGCATCATGCAGCGCGCCCATCAATGGTCAGCTAGCAAAGTCCATCGCGCGGCAAAGCATAAGAAAAAGACTCCCTGCGCATACTAAGCAGCTCACTCGCGCATAGCGCAGGCAAGTCTGACCTCATGGAAAAAAAGATAGCCCGGTTCATGGAATGAGCCGGGCTATCTTTTTTACTGGCGCTGTCGCGATCAGCTGAAATATTCGTGGGGGGATTCGATGATTTGTGTAAAGAGCTTATAAAACTCAGCCAGATGTATTCCGTCAATAAAGCTGTGGAGCGCTTCAATGGAAATGGTGACATTCCCTGCGTCATCTTTTTTGCCAAAAAGAATTCTGGGCACGCTGTCGATCCACGGATCACCCCAAGGATTTGTTGCTGAAAGTATGGGAATGTCTGGCACGCAGCTAAAGTAGATCAAGCTTTGCACGTCGCCGCCCTCGGGGCAAAGCGTTGGATTCTGGTCGGCAATAGCCCGCGCAGCACTGATATTGCTGCTGAAGACGGAAAATTGGGGGTCAAATTTCGCAACGCAGTTGCAATGCAGTTTTCTGCCCTTGGGGATGTAGGTAAACGCCGCATCAATGCGTTCAAATTCCGCAGGGCGCAAATTGACTATGCGCTGTCTAAATCCTGCAACACCATGAACGGCGAGCATGGCGGCAAAATAGATACAATCCGTAAGCCGAAAGCCATTCTGAGCTTTTACTTCACACAGCCTTGCAATATTTGCTGAAAAAGAAACACTGAAGCATGGGTTTCTGCGCGATTGGAAAAAACTGAAATGCTCGTTTCTTTCCCATGAGTCATCAAGGTATTTCATAATGAATCCTGGTCGGCACTGTTTCTTTAAAATCCGCAGTACAAACGGGCTGGAGTTTCAGAACGACAATTTGTGCCCCCATGCTACTCCACAGGCGCGAGGCGCTGGGCCAGCCGGGTGAAGCGCTTACGGGTCTTGTTGTTTTTGACCGCCATGTGCAGGGCGCGGGATTCGCCCACCAGAATGACCAGTTTTTTGCCGCGCGTTACACCCGTGTAAATAAGGTTGCGCTGCAAAAGCACATAGTGCTGCATCATGACGGGAATGACCACGGCGGGGTATTCCGAGCCTTGCGACTTGTGGATGGAAATGGCATAGGCAGGCGCGATTTCATCCAGTTCATCAAATTCGTAGGGCACAACGCGCTCGTCAAAGGTGATGCTGAGGGTGCGTTCGCGCACGTCCATAAAGCTGATGCGTCCCATGTCGCCGTTAAAAACGTCCTTGTCGTAGTTGTTGCGTATCTGCATGACCTTGTCGTGCAGGCGGAAGCAGCGGTCGCCACGGCGCACTTCCACGCCGTGGGGGTTCAGGGCTTCCTGAAGGCAGGCGTTCATGCGGCCAGCACCCACTGCGCCCTTGTGCATGGGCGTGAGCACCTGGATGTCGTCCACCGGGTCGAGGTTGAAACGCCGGGGAATGTGGTTGCGCACCAGATCCACAATGAGCTCCGCAGCTTTTTCTGCATCGTTCTGATGGATAAAATAGAAGTCCGAGAGCCGCTCCTTGCTCGATTCAAGCGAGGGAATTTCGCCACGGTTGATGAGGTGGGCATTGCAGATGATTTCGCTCTCCGCAGACTGACGGAAAATTTCGGTCAGTTCCACAACAGGCACAACGCCGGAGCGGATAATATCTGCAAGCACGTTGCCCGGGCCTACCGAGGGCAACTGGTGCACATCGCCTACCAGCACAAGGGTTGCGCCCAGCGGCACAGCCTTGAGCAGGTGGTAGAAGAGCAGGGTGTCCATCATGGAGGCTTCATCCACCACAAGGAGACCACAGGCGAGGGGATTGTCCTCATTGCGTGCAAAGCCGTCTTCCTTGGGGCTGTATTCCAGCAGACGGTGGATGGTGCGCGATTCGCGGCCAGACGTTTCAGACATGCGCTTGGCGGCGCGGCCTGTGGGGGCTGCCAGCAGTATGCGGGCGCGCACCTCGCCAAAGAGCTTGATAATGGCGTTGATGATGGTGGTTTTGCCAGTGCCGGGGCCGCCGGTGAGCACCATCATCTTGCTGCGGGCGGCGGTGCGCACGGCCTCAAGCTGCTCTGCCGCGAGGGAAATGTTCAGTTCGCCCACAACCTTGTCCACCAGCGCATCCGGCTTTTCAAAACGCACGGATTTGGGCGAGCGTAAGAGGCGCTGAATGTAGAAGGCGGTTTTTGACTCGCAGTGGTGGTAGCGCCGCATGTACACGCCGATTTCGCCGGGGGCGTCGGGCATATCCAGCTCTTCGCGCACAATGCGCTCATCGGCTTCGAGCGCGGCGAGGGCATCCTCCACAAGGCCTTCGTCAACGCCGATCTGGGCGCAAACCGCCTCGGTCAGCTCCGCCTGCGGCAAATAGACGTTGCCATCGTCCGTGGCTTTTTGCAGCACATAGAGGGTCCCCGCCTGTACACGCAGGGGGTTGTCGTGCTCAAAGCCCAGCTTGCTTGCGGCGGCGTCAGCGGTAACAAAGCCGATGCCGTGGATATCCATGGCAAGGCGATAGGGATTCTCGCGCACAATGGCGAGCGCCTCAGCGCCGTAAGCGCGGTAGATGCGTACAGCGTAGGCCGGTGTAATACCGTGGGGCTGCAAAAAGAGCAGCAGGTCGCGCATACCCCGGTGCTCGGCCCAGGAGGTGCGGATGCGGTCAAGGCTCTTGCTGCCCACGCCGCGCACCTTGAGCAGGCGCTCTGGCTCTTCGTCAAGAATACGGATGGTATCCGTGCCAAAGGCTTCGACTATGCGCCCGGCCATTTCTTCGCCAACGCCCTTGATAAGGCCCGAGGCGAGATAGAGGCGGATGCCCTCGCTGGTGGCGGGCAGCATTTCATCGGCGTTCTGAAACTCGATCTGGCGGCCAAAACGGGGGTTGTTGACCCAGCGCCCCGATACCTTGAGCTGCACGCCCGCTTGCGGGTTGACCATGTGCCCGATGCACGAAACAGGGTCGCGTGGTCGGGTGAGGCCAGCGTTGCCGTTGCCGCTGTTCACACTGGCGGGCAACAAACGCAGCACAGTGTAGCCGTTTTCTTCATTGTGGAAGACAACGCGCTCCACCGTGCCGGTGAGTTCAACGGAATCGGGATCTTGTAAAAGGGGCAGGTTGCTCATGCACTCGCCTTGTCAGCAATCCTTGGGCTTGTTGCAGCCTTGCGCTGCCGCGACCACCAGAACCAGTTGCGCTGTTCATCGGAAAGTTCCGGGTTCTTTGCCTGGGCAACAGCGCAATTGAAAACATCAAGACAGCAGATATCAATTTTCTGGCCTTTGATGCGGCACAGTTCATCATACAGGGCCTGAGGGTCGCACCCCGCCAGGTCGGAAATATCCGCAACGCCAAGCAGGCACAGGTCTTCAATGGTTGCCGGGCCAACAGAACGCAGGGCGTTCAGAGTGCGAGCATCGGCCTTTTTGTTCACAGGCCCAGCCCCATGCGCTGCTGGAGCAGCAGGGCATCGGCAAGGGCCAAAGCTGTCATGGCTTCCATAACCGGCACTACGCGCGGGATGGCGGCAAGGTCGTGTCGTCCGCCAATGAGCACGGAGGCGGCGTTGCCTTCCTTGTCCACGGTCTGCTGGGTAACAGCTATGGATGCGATGGGCTTGACCGCAGCGTGCATCACAATGGTCTGTCCGCTGGAAATGCCGCCCAATATGCCCCCTGCGTGGTTGGAAGCAAAGCGGGCCTTGCCGGGCTGCGCCGGGTCGGCAGGGAGCAGAGGGTCATTGTTCTGCGAGCCATGCAACTTGGCCGCGCCAAAACCTTCGCCCACAGAAAAGCCTTTGACCGCGCCAATGCTCATGATGGCGTGGGCCAGCACAGCCTCCAGCTTGTCAAAAACGGGCTCGCCAAGACCTGCGGGCACATTGCGCGCCTCAATGCGCACAATGCCACCCAATGTGTCGCCCGCTTTGCGGGCGGTCAGCACAACCTGATCCCACAGGGAGGGCATGGCCTCGGTGGCGGCGCAGTAGGGGCGGTTGCGGGCATTGTCCAGGTCAAGGGTTGCCCAGTCCTGCACGGCGGTTCCGCCCAGTTCCACGCAGGCGGCCATGATTTTTACGCCACGTCGTTCAAGAATCTTGCGGGCAATGACGCCGCCAGCCACGCGGGCTGCGGTCTCGCGCCCAGAGGAGCGCCCGCCGCCTCGATGGTCGCGTATGCCGTTGTACTTCTGAAAATATCCCCAGTCCGCATGGCCGGGGCGGAAAACTTCGGCCAGATTGCCGTAGTCGTGCGAGCGCTGGTCTTCGTTGGCGATGTAGAAGGCAATGGACGTGCCGGTGGTCATGCCCTCGTACACGCCGGAGAGCAGGCGAACCGTGTCCGATTCCTTGCGCTTGGTGGCGGTGGGGCCCTGACCGGGTTTGCGGCGGTCAAGCTCGGCCTGAATGTCGGCCTCTGTCAGGGCCAGGCCAGCCGGGCAGCCGTCAATGACGCCGCCAAGGCCCACGCCGTGGGATTCGCCGAATGTTGTCAGCCGGAGGGCCTGTCCGAATGTATTGCCAGCCATGTGCTACCTCGCCTTCACTACAGCATTTTTAGTCGCTCACAAGGGGCATTGCCAGCGTAATGCATCGCGGCTGGCCCTTTGTGGCGGGTGTCTGCTCGCGCAGACTACGGGCAGTTCTAGGGTGAATCTGCTCAGAATAGCGCCGGAGCGGCGCGGTCAAGTGAACCAGTATAGGCAAGGGAGGGGCGGCTTGCAACTCGTGCGGATGAAAGGGATATTTAGCCGGAATTTAAGGCGATCAAAAGCATGTAGCCGGAATATGCGAGCAAAAAAAATGGATAAAATAAGGTGCAGAAAACCCAGCAAGGAGTTTCCTGCACCTCAAAAGGGTAAATATGCAGGCTCGCGCTACACCTTGGCGGCGGTACGCAGGTCGGCTACGGCGTCAGTTTTTTCCCAGGTGAATTCCGGCAGTTCGCGGCCAAAGTGACCATAGCAGGAAGACTTCTGGTAGATGGGGCGCTTGAGATCAAGGCGCTTGCTGATGAAGTAGGGGCGCAGGTCAAAGACTTCGCGCACGGCCTTGGTCAGCAGTTCGTCCGGCAGGTCGCTGGTGCCCTGCGAGGAGACAAGCACGCTGACGGGCTGGGCCACGCCGATGCAATAGGCAATCTGCACTTCGCATATGGGGGCGAGGCCAGCGGCAACCACATTTTTGGCGATGTAGCGGCCCATGTACGCGCCGGAACGGTCAACCTTGGAGGGATCCTTGCCGGAGAACGCGCCGCCGCCGTGGTGACCGCTGCCGCCGTAGGTGTCCTGAATGATCTTGCGGCCTGTGAGGCCGCAGTCGCCCATGGGGCCACCCACCACAAAACGGCCCGTGGTGTTGATGAAGATTTCGCAGGCCTTTTCGTCAAAATAGCCGGAGGGTTCCAGGATGGGGCGAATGACGTGTTTTTTCACGGCTTCGGCCACATCAGCCTGGCTGGCGGTGGCGCTGTGCTGGGTGGAGACCACCACGTTGTTGATACGCACAGGCTTTCCGTCCTGATATTCAAAGGAAACCTGGGTCTTGCCGTCGGGACGGAAAATATCCACCGTGCCGTCCTTGCGCACTTTCGCCAGCTGCTGCGAAAGCTGGTGCGCCCAGTAAATGGGGGCGGGCATAAGGGTGGAAGTCTCGTTGCAGGCAAAGCCAAACATCATGCCCTGGTCGCCAGCGCCCTGATCTTCGGGCTTTTCGCGCAGCACGCCCTGGGCAATGTCGGGCGACTGGCGGCCAATGGCGTTGATAACAGCGCAGGTCTGCCAGTCAAAACCCATTTCTGAGCTATTGTAGCCAATACCCTTGATGGTTTCGCGCACCACATGGGGCAGGTCGGCGTAGCCGCTGGTGGTAATTTCGCCAGCGATAACAGCCATGCCTGTGGTCACCAGGGTTTCGCAGGCCACGTGGGCGTTGGCGTCCTGTGCCAGCAGGGTATCAAGAATGGCATCGGAAATCTGGTCGGCGACCTTGTCGGGGTGGCCTTCAGTTACAGATTCTGAAGTGAAAAAGTATTTGCCCTTGGTGTGCATATGAATCTCCTTGGGCGCTCGCGTCAGTGCGGCGCGGGTTTTAGGGTCGCAACAGAATATTGTCGATAAGCCGGGCCTTGCCTATGCGCACGGCACAGGCCATGAGCGCCGGACCGGTGACTTCGGTGAGCGGAGTCATGGATTCCGGGTGAACAATACTGAGGTAGTCAAGGCGTCCCATGGGCAGAAATTCCGCCCAGCGGCGCAGCACCGCCTCGCGCAGCAGCTTGACGCTGGTTTCACCGCTCTGGGCCAGTTTTTGGGCGTAGAGCAGGGCCTTGCGGATCTCTGGAGCATGGGCGCGTTCGTCCGGGCTGAGATAGACGTTGCGCGAGGAAAGGGCCAGGCCGTCAGCTTCGCGCACGGTTTCGCGCGTTTCAATGCGCACAGGCACATCAAGGTCGCGCACCATGCGGCGCAAGATCGCCTGCTGCTGCCAGTCCTTCTGTCCAAAAACGGCGACATCCGCGCCGGTCAGCATAAAGAGCTTGAGCACCACGGTGCATACGCCGCGAAAGTGCACAGGCCGGGTGAGGCCGCACAGGCCACGGGAAAGTTCGGGAACTTCCACCCATGTGGCGTGGTCTGGCGCGTACATGGTTTCGGGCTGCGGCATGAACAGCGCGTCCGCCCCATGACTGCGGGCTATGTCCGCGTCGCGCTCGGCATTGCGGGGATATGCTTCCAGATCCTCGCCAGGGCCAAACTGGGCAGGGTTGACAAAAAGGCTCACCACCAGGCGTTTCGCCTGCGTGCGGGCAAAGGCCATGAGGTCTTCGTGCCCCTGATGGTAGTAGCCCATGGTGGGCACCAGAGCGATATCGTCTCCGGCGCGGTGCCAGGCCTTGCATTGGGCCGCCAACTCTTGGGGATTTGTAAATATCTGCATATCAAGGTATTGTGATATTGTTTGTGAAGGCTCTTTTATACACGTGAGGCAGCAGCTTGTAAAGAAAGACCTTTGCAAAAGCAAAAATGCTGGCGGGGTGGAAGGCTTGACCCTGGGTGTTGCTGTGGGCATAACAACCAACGGGGGTATTCATGCTGAAACCGTTTTATCAGGGCAAACTGGACACTTTTTGCGCAATTTATGCAGTGCTCAACGGCTTGCGGCTGACCCACTCCATCAGGGTTCTCAAGGCGCGCGACATTCTTAACGAAACCCTGATGGGCCTGGCGGCCTCGCCTGAGGCCTTCCGTGCCGTTCTGGAGCAGGAAACTGACTATTGCGGGCTGGTTGACGGCATGCTGCGCATCCAGAGCCGTTCCTTCCCGCTGGAAGTGCGCCAGCCCTTTACAGATGAGGACGACCCCTCTGTGGATCAGGTATGGGAATGCTGTCGCACATGGCTTGCGCCGGGCAGCGGCAGGGCTGTGATTTTTCGTTTTCTGCGTCACATCACCCCGGATGGCCCGCCTGTGAACCGACACTGGACAACCGCCGACTCGCTGACCGGTGACGTGCTGCATCTTTTTGACTGCAGCCACGAGGCAGAAGCCATCCTGAACGTGAACAAGGACAGCTTTGTGACCCGTGCGGACGACATTTGCGAAGGCAAGCTGCTGTATATCCAGCCGCATACCATCCGCCTGCTGCGTCTGCCGCTGTAACCGGGGCAAGCCCGCCACGTTGAGGCAGCATGTGCAGCGACAGTTCTGCCGCTATCTGACGGCTTGGGATGTATTGCTGAGGCTTGGGCGAGAAGGCGGGGCGAAAAGAATCAGTATTCCTTGATGGGAGCTTCCGTGCTTATGGGCAGTCCCAGACGGATGGCGTCTTCCTTCAGTTGCGGATGCACCCAGAAGGCCTTTTCCTGCACAAAGCTGAGCACTTCAAACTCCGCCGTATCCACTGGCCGGGAATAGTAGAAGCCCTGAGCGCAGTTGCAGCCGCTGTTGAGCAAGAAACGGGCGTGTTCCTTGGTTTCCACACCTTCGGCCACAATGGACATATCAAGGTCGCGCGCCAGAGCTATGGTGTTGCGGGCCACAATCTGACCGCGTTTGTTGGTGGTGCCGTCGCTGATAAAGGCCCGGTCAAGCTTGACCACGTTAAAGGGCAGGTCGCGCAAGGTACTCAGCGATGAGTAGCCCGTGCCGAAATCGTCCATGGAAAAAACAAATCCTGCGGCCCGTAGTTCGTTCATAAGGCGTTTCAGCCTTGGCTCATTGGCAAAAAAGGCACTCTCGGTCAGTTCCAGCTCAAGCATGTGGCGGGGCAGATTGTACTTGTTCAGGAGGCTGACGAGCTTGTTGGGCAGGTCGTCATCGTTAAAATGCAGACGCGACATGTTCACAGAGATGGGCATGGGTTCGTAGTGCTTATCGATCCATGTGCGCAGGGTCTGGCAGGTCTGATCCCAGATGTACGAGTCCAGCCGCACAATAAAGCCGTTGCGTTCAAAAAGGGGTACAAAACGTCCGGGCAGGATAAGCCCGTCTGTGGGGTGCTGCCAGCGCACCAGCGCTTCTGCTCCCACAATGCGCCCGCTGGAAATCTGCACCTTGGGTTGCAGAAAAAGTCTGAACTGGTGTTTTTCCAGCGCTTCGTACATCTGGTCAGTGATGTAGCTTTCATCATGCAGGCGTTTGCGCAGGGCATCATCGTAAAAGGCAAAGTTGACAATGTCGCTGCCCTTGACCGTCTTCTGCGCCAGATAGGCCCAGTCGCACAGAATGTGGGCCGGGGTGCGTGAGTTTTCCACAGGGCAGATACCAAAGAACAGCTTGACCCGAAAGGTGTCGGAATAGTGATCCAGACGCAGAGAAAGGTTTTGGATGAACTGTAGCGTCCGCTCGTTGCCGCCTGTGAGGCAGACGGCAAAAACATCGGCGGTGAGCCGGGCAAAGATTTCCTTTTCAGGAATGAGGCGCTGGCGGATCAGCCGGGCAATGCCCCTTAGTAGACGGTTGCCCTCTTCAAGCCCAAAAGATTCGTTGATGGCCTTGAACCCGGCCACGTCAAACCGCAATACGCAGTACTGCTCGTTGGGCCGGTTTTTGATGAGCTTGTCTATTTTTTCAAAAAATGTCTGGGTGTTGAACGCACCTGTGAGAGGGTCGTGCTCTGCGCGCAGGCGCAGGGCCTGCTCGGTGCGCGTAGCTGCATCCACGTCGTTGAGAGTGCCGATGTAACGCTCTTCCGACTCCCCGTCGTCAAGCTTGGTGTAGGTGATCTTGCACCAGATGTACTGGCCGTCGCGGCGGCGCAGGCGAATGGTCGTTTCGCCAGAGCGGATACCCAGGGCAAGGCGCGCCAGACAGGTGTCAAAGGGTTCCATGTCGCCCGCGTAGAGGACATCGTCTTCACGCCACACGTCAAAGGGATTGCGCCCGTCATATTCGCCCGCCAGCAGTTCGGGAATCCTGTGGCTCAGATATGTCAGATCTGTGCCGCTCCATTCAAAAACCAGGGTGCGGGTGTGATCCACCACTGCCTTATAACGCAGGGCATCCAGCTTTTGCCGGCGCAGCATTTCGTTCTCATGGGCAATGTCGGCCGCAATCTTGTGGTTTTCAATGTCTTCCGTGCAGACAATATAGGTCTGTTCCCCACCGTATTGGGGTGCAGGAAAGGCAATAATGCGCACCCATCGGTACAAACCGTTGAGGGCCTTCTTGCGAATGTCTTCCGCAGCAAAAAGAGGCGTTTGAACCAGCATCTGCCGCAGGCTGCCCTGAGAAAAAAACGCCGCAAAACGCTGTGCATCGTCGGGATGAACTCTCTCGGCAAGTTCGCGTCTGAGCGTTTCGGCAAGGGGCTGGTCCAGGGGCATGCGCGCAAAGTGACCTTCCCCGTGGTACAGTTCGCGGCAGGTATCCCTCTCAAAATCTATAAGCAATATGTCACCGTAGACGCTCTGCAAGGCGTGGGAAAGGCAAATTTCCTGGGGAGATTCCGCAGGCGGCTTTTCCCCGGATTGGGTAGCCGATATGCTGAGGTTTGCAGGGTCCGCGTTTTTCATTTTTATGTTCCGCCGTGCGGCATTACATTTGTGTATTAGCCTGTTAGACAACGGATTAGATCTAGCATCTGTGTTATCGTTTTGCAAATTGCCGGGCTGGGCACGCCCGGTTTGAAGAATGGGGACTGGCCTCAATGATGACAAGCGCCCCGCCCCTCTGTATTGTGCCTCCATGACACGAGCTATTATTCCTCATTCCCTGAAAGTTTGGTCGCTGAGCCTTGGCTGCCCCAAAAACCGCGTGGACAGTGAGCGTCTGCTCGGTTCGCTTGGGGTCGCCGTGCAGCATGTGGAACACATGGGCAAGGCGCGTCTGGTTTTCATCAATACCTGCGGATTCATCGACCCTGCCGTGCGTGAATCCGTTCGCGCGGTTGTGGACGCCATCCAGAGGCTTGAAAAGTGCAAGGTCAAGCCCCTGCTGGCTGTAGGCGGCTGTATGGTGGGGCGTTATGGCGCTGCCGACCTGGCAGCGGAACTGCCGGAAGTGGACGTGTGGCTACCCACGGGTGATCTGCCGCGCTGGCCAGCCATGCTGGCAGCAGCCCTAAACCTGCCCGAGCCTCCTGCCCGTATCCCCGGCGGCGGCAGATTGCTTTCTACCGGCCCTTCGTACGCATGGCTCAAGGTGGGCGAGGGGTGCAGGCACAAGTGCGCGTTCTGCACCATTCCTACCATCAGGGGCGGCCTTAAATCGCTGACCGCCGATGATATTGCCGATGAAGCCAGGGCTCTGCTGGCTCAGGGCGTACGCGAGCTTGATCTTGTGGCGCAGGATCTGACCTCCTGGGGTGTTGATCTTGGGCTCAAGCACGGCCTGCCCAGCCTGCTTGAAAAGCTGGTGGGGCTTGAGGGCCTCGCCTGGCTGCGCCTGCTCTACCTGTACCCTACAGGCGTGACGCCGGAGCTTTTGCGTTTTATCAGAGATTGTGGCGCGCCTTTGCTGCCCTATCTGGATATTCCCTTGCAATACGCTCACCCTGATGTGCTGTCGCGCATGGGTCGGCCTTTTGCGGGGGACCCCCGGCGTGTACTGGATACGGTGCGCTCCGTGCTGCCCCATGCGGCTTTGCGCACGACCTTTATTGTTGGCTATCCTGGCGAAACGGAAGAGCATTTTGAAAGTTTGTGCCGTTTTGTAGAAGAAAGTCGCTTTCAGCATGTGGGCGTGTTTGCCTATCAGGCAGAAGATGGCACCGTGGCGGCAACATTGCCCGATCAGGTGCCAGATGAAGTTAAGCAGTGGCGTAGGGATTCTCTTATGGAAATTCAGGCCGACATCAGCAACGAGCTGCTCTCCGCGCAGGTGGGCGGGCGCATGCAGGTGCTGGTAGATGCCCCGCATCCCGACTGGCCGGGGCTGCACAGCGGGCGCGTGTGGTTTCAGGCGCCGGAGGTGGACGGCATCACTTACGTGAGCGGGCCGGGCGTTGCGCCCGGAGCGCTCGTGGAATGCGATATAGTGGAAAATACGGACTATGATCTGACCGCACTGGCCTGAACCAGCGCGAGCGCGCTCATCTGGCCTCCGGAAGAAACGTCTCCGCAGCAAAATATCCCCGAAGGGCGAACCCTTCGGGGATATTTTGGGATACGTGCTAAAGCACGCCCTCAACCAGCGTTAACCCTGGATAAGCTGCATGGCCATCTTGGGCATGCTGTTGGCCTGCGAGAGCATGGCCACAGACGACTGGGTGAGGATCTGATTGCGGACAAACTGCGTCATTTCCGTGGCCACGTCCACGTCGGAAATGCGGGATTCTGCCGCTTGCAAGTTTTCAGCCTGAGTGGTGAGGTTGGAAACGGTGTTCTCCAGGCGGTTCTGCAACGCGCCCAGATGTGCCCGGATCTTGTCCTTGGAAACCACCGCGTTGGTGATGGCCACAAGGGCCTTCTGCGCCGCTTCCTGGGTGGAGATGGTTGCACCGGCCCGTCCGGCGGTCGTCTCATTGCCTACACCGAGGGCAGAAGCTGTGCTCGTGCCGATCTGGATGTAGTAATAGTCTTCCGCCGAGTCGTTGGCAGTACCAAAGTGGACCTTCATCTTGCCGGTGGCGGTCATCGTGGAGCCATCGTGCGTTGCACCGGACAGATTGCCGTCCAGCAGGTGGATGCCGTTGAAGTCCGTGGCGTTGGCGATTCGGGTAATTTCCGATGCCATTGCCTGGTACTCCGATTCGATCATCAAACGCTGGGTGGAGTCATAGGTACCGGTGGAAGCCTGTTCTGCCAGTTCCTTCATACGGGTCAGCTTTTCGTCGATGATGCCCAGGGCGCCGTCGGCGGTCTGAATGAGGGAAATGGCGTCGTTGGCATTACGCACGCCCTGTTGCAACGCCTTGATATCCGTACGCATCAATTCGCGAATGGCGAGGCCGGCGGCATCGTCGGCAGCGGAGTTCACGCGCAGGCCTGTGGACAGACGCTGGGTCGAAGTCGCCAGGTCGCTGTAGTGCGAGGTCAAGTTGTTGGCAACATTGGAAGCCATTGAGTTGTTATTGATATACATGACATTCCTCCATGAATGTTCTGTCTGCCCGGCGGCGCACTATGCTCGCCCGCGTCCATGCGGACTGCCGCCGTTCATCCCGCAAGGAGCGGGGAAAGAGTTACCAAAGGCCAGACTGTTATCGGCAGAGCCGAACCGGACTGGCAGCCTTAAACGACAGGCGCTGTTGCCTTTCTGATTCGTGGCTTCAGAGAGGCAATATTTGCCTGAAAACCTGCACTCCGTTTATAGCAGTATTCATGCCAGAGATCGCAGCGTTACGCGTCAATAAGCTGGCGGCTGGTGCGCCAATGGCAGAATGCTGCGGCCTCGCAGCAAAAAAATATACAAATATCTATATGATGCGAATTTTGGGGGTATGCTGCTGCGGCAAATATTTTTTGCTTGCCCACGGCTATCCTGCGTAAGGAAAGCCGTGGCAGAACAGGTGGGACATCGCATCGTTTTTTGAACGAGCGCAGCAATGTTGACGGGGCATGCGCGCAAGAGGCTGTCGCGCAAGAGTGGGAATGGGGAAAAGGAAGGACTGTGCATGCTGAAAAAACTGCTGCGCCAATTGTGCCGATGCAGAATTTGCCGAAGCTCAGCAGATAGCAGGGTGCAAAAAAGCCGGGTCGCGAACGACCCGGCTTTCATCAGAAACTTGTTGGTTGTGGCCTTAAAGCTCTCCCCAGCCTCTTGGCCGGTCCTGGGCTATTGCCCTCCACCACCTGGTTTTGCCGCTAACCGGAAATCAGGTTCAAGGCCAGCTTAGGCATGCTGTTGGCTTGCGAGAGCATGGCCACAGACGACTGGGTGAGGATCTGATTGCGGACAAACTGCGTCATTTCCGTGGCAACGTCCACGTCAGAAATGCGGGATTCAGCCGCCTGCAGGTTCTCGGCCTGAGTGCTCAGGTTGGAGATTGTGTTCTCCAGCCGGTTTTGCAGCGCGCCCAGATGCGCCCGGATCTTGTCCTTGGAGACCACGGCGTTGGTGATGGCCACAAGTGCCTTCTGCGCCGCCTCCTGAGTTGATACCGATCTGCCAGCGGAAGTGGTGGCGGCCTGATTGCCTACACCAAGGGCCGAGGCGGTGCTCGTGCCGATCTGGATGTAGTAGTAGTCTTCCGCCGAATCGTTGGCTGTGCCAAAGTGTACCTTCAGCTTGCCAGTGCTGGACATGGTGCTGCCTGTGTGCGTGTCGCTCGACAGGTTGCCGTTCAGCAGGTGGATGCCGTTGAAGTCCGTGGCCGTGGCGATTCGGGTAATTTCCGAAGCCATGGCCTGGTACTCCGATTCAATCATCAGGCGCTGGGTGGAGTCATAGGTACCGGTGGCAGCCTGTTCTGCCAGTTCCTTCATACGGGTCAGCTTTTCGTCGATGATGCCCAAGGCTCCGTCGGCGGTCTGAATGAGGGAAATGGCGTCATTGGCGTTACGCACGCCCTGTTGCAGGGCGGCGATATCGGTACGCATGAGTTCGCGAATGGCCAGACCGGCGGCATCGTCCGCAGCGGAATTGATGCGCAGGCCGGATGACAGCCGCGAGGTAGAGGTTTTCAGGTCGTTGTAGTGCGAGGTCAGATTGTTGCCTACTTGCGAGGCCATGGTATTATGATTGATATACATACATTCCTCCATGAATGCTGTATGTCACAGGCGGCGCGAAATGCCGACGCGTCCTTGCGTGCTACCACCTTTTGTCCACTTAATCGGCGCAACGGCAAAAAGTATTAGGGCTCGGCGCAAATGACGCGTTCAGGCGAGATGCCTGCAAAGCCATGCGTAGAGCCAGTTTTGTTGGGTAATGCGTAAAACGCGGCAAAGAAAAGAGGAAAAATTTTCCCATACTGGCGAGTGGTGAGCAGAATTTTCCTGGGGCTGCGCACTCAAATCTGGGGTTGAGAAAGGCCCAAAAGAGGCAGAGTGAAGCATGCGCCGGGACAGGGGCTGTCAAAACGGGCGAACAAATGCAGAACGCGGCGGGTATTGCAACCCGCCGCGCTCGTAATTCATGCCCATCCCTGCCAGGCAGGGCAAGGCGCGATCTTTATCAGCAGTCCTTGCCCACCATGCGCAGCAGGCGCAGCAACTGGTTGGTGAAGCCGGATTCGTTGTCGTACCAGATGAGCAGTTTGACCATGGTGCCGTCAAGCACCTGGGTGGAGAGTGCATCCACCACGCCGCCGAAGGTGCTGCCCTTGTAGTCTATGGACACCAGCGGCTCTTCGGAATAGCCCATATTTTCGGCCAGAGCGCCCTTGTTGGCAGCCTGAAGGGCCGCGTTGACAGCGGCGGCATCACAGGCTTTTTCCACTTCACAGGTCAGGTCGACCAGCGAGCAGTCAAAGGTGGGAATACGCACCGACATACCGTTGAGCTTGCCTTCCAGTTCCGGCATGACCTGCCCCACAGCCTTGGCGGCGCCCGTGCTTGAAGGCACCATGGACACGGCTGCGGCGCGGCCGCGACGCCAGTCCTTGTGGGTGCCGTCCAGAATACGCTGGCTCATGGTGTAGGAGTGGATAGTGGTCATGAGGCCATGGCGGAAGCCAAAGGTCTCGTGCAGTACCTTGACCGCAGGAGCCAGGCAGTTGGTGGTGCAGGATGCGGCAGAAATGACGCTGTGTTTTGCGCCGTCATAGACATCATGGTTGACGCCCATAACAATCATGGCGTCCACGTCCTTGCCGGGGGCGGAGATCACAACCTTTTTTGCGCCGCAGGCCAGATGCTGGGCCAGGCCTTCCCGATCCTTGATGGTGCCCGTGGTTTCCACGGCCAGGGTTACGCCAAGGCGTTCCCATTCCCATTCGCCCGCCTTGCAGCGGGTAACGGCGATATGGCGGCCATTGACGATGATGCCGTTTTCATCGTGATCAACAGTGCCCTGAAAGGTTCCGTAAGTGGAATCATACTTGAAAAGATAGGCCAGCGCGGCGTTGTCCGCACGGGCGTTGATGGCGGCGATCTGAATTTCTTTGTCGTCGGCCATAAGACGCAGCAGATACCGACCGATGCGGCCAAAGCCGTTCATTCCAACTTTCACGGGCATGATTCGCGCTCCTTGGGGCGTAGGGATTAGGCTTTATTTGAAGATCCCATGACATTGCGGATCTTGTGGGCCACCATGTTCTTGACGGCATCACGCGCGGGGGTGAGGTAGGCGCGCGGGTCAAACTGGTCGGGGTGTTCGGCAAGATACTGACGGATGGATGCGGTGACAGCCAGGCGAATGTCCGTATCCACATTGATTTTGCACACATTCATGCCCGCAGCCTGGCGCAGCATGTCTTCGGGCACGCCCTTGGCTCCGCCAACCTGGCCGCCATACTGGTTGCACTGGCTCACAAATTCCTGCGGCACGCTGGAAGCGCCGTGCAGCACCAGGGGGTAATTCGGCAGCTTGTCGCCAATGCGGGCCAGACGGTCAAAATCAAGCTTGGCTTCGCCCTTGAACTTGTACGCGCCGTGGCTTGTGCCGATGGCAACGGCCAGCGAATCGCAGCCCGTGCGGTTTACAAATTCCACGGCTTCATCGGGGTCGGTGTAGACGTGTTCAGCAGATTGCACATGTTCTTCAATGCCAGCCAGCTTGCCCAGCTCGGCCTCAACCCATACGCCACGGGGGTGGGCATAGTCCACCACCTGTTTGGTCAGGGCGATGTTCTCTTCAAATGAAAGGTGCGAACCATCGATCATCACCGATGTGAAGCCGCCGTCAATGCAATCGCGGCACATCTCAAAGCTGGGGCCGTGGTCGAGGTGCACAACCACGGGGATGGAAGGGTCAAGCGCAAGGGCCGCTTCCACAAGCTTCATGATGTATATCTGCCCGGCATACTTGCGGGCGCCCGAAGACACCTGAAGGATGACCGGCGACTTTTCCTCGGAGGCCGCGCTCATGATGCCCTGGATGATTTCCATATTGTTGACGTTGAACGCGCCAATGGCGTACCCGCCAGTATAGGCGGCAGCGAACATTTCTTTGGGATTGATAAGAGGCATGATTTCCTCCAGAGGGGTCTGGCATTAAGGACGGTCAAAAAAGCATAAGTCGCCCGGAAATGACAAGTCTGCACATACACCAATTCCCCGTAAAGGGGAATGCCTGCAGCGCGGGAAACGGGCTTACTTTGCAGTTCTTCGGGCGGGGCAGTGCCCGGGCAAACGCAAAACATATTTTGTATGCCCGAGCGCGCCTGTAGCCCACATGTAGCGGCGGCGTCAAGAGGGTTCGCCTGATCCCTTATGTTTCCGGCAGGTTGCCGAAGGCCTTGGCACAGTATGAACGCTAGGCGAGTTTCATACCTGCCAGCGCGTTCAGGCCAGCCGTATCAGTAAAATCAAAACGCAGTGGGGTAAGGGTAATGTATCCCCGGTTGAGCATGTCTTTGTCCGAATCCGGCTCAATGGTTTCTGCCGGAATTTCGCCCTCAAGCCACCAGTAGGGCGCGCCGCGCGGGTCCAGGCGTTCCGAGTAGGTGTTTACCCACACGGCGCTGGTCTGCGGGCAGACGCGCAGGCCTTTGACCTCGTCCAGCGGGCAGGCAGGATAGTTGACGTTGACAACCCTGCGGCGGCCCAGCTTCGACCAGTCGATGCGCTCGGCCAGCGCCACCAGATGCCGGGCCTGGGGCAGCAGATCGCCGTTTTTGACCTTGTAGCAGTCGTGCGAAACAGCGATGCTCGGCAGATTTTCGTGGGCCGCCTCCGTGGCCGCGCCCACCGTGCCGGAATACAGAATGTCCGGGCCAACGTTGGGTCCTGCGTTGATGCCTGAAATGACCATGTCGGGCTTTTGGGGCAGGAGTTGCCCGAGGGCCAGTTTGACGCAGTCCGTGGGTGTGCCGTAAATACCCAGGCCCTTGAAGTCGGGTTCCTCAAAATCCATGGCGCGTACAGGTTCAAATACGGTCAGCGAGTGGCCCACGCCGGATTGTTGGGTCATGGGGGCCACCACATGCACTGTATGCCCTGCTTCAAGCAGGGCGGCGTAAAGCGCGCGCAGGCCGCGCGCGCGGATGCCGTCATCGTTGGTCAGAAGAACGTCCATTTGACAATACCTCGGAAAGAAGGGAAATTCGGCCTAAGGCCCGCGTGGTTCCAGTGTTTTTGCGCGGCCCTGCCAATTTGGAAGTTCCGCGTCAGGGGCCATGCCCGCGTGGAAAACAGCACATGCCCGGCGCAGATACGCGCCGCTGGAACGATATATGGAAAAAGGTTGTTACGTCAAAGATATTGGCCCCGCCTCGGAGGCGCGCGGCATATTCGTGGTTACGCAGGCTGCGCAGGGCCAGTCGCGCAATGGCCCGTACTGGCGGCTTACCCTTGCTGACGCCAGCGGCAGCCTTGAAGCCAAGATATGGCATCCGCTGAGCGCGGAGTTCAGCGAAATCGCGGCGGGAACGCTTGTGTGGGCCGAAGGGCGCGCGGGGCTGTATCGGGATCAGGTGCAGCTCACGGTGGAGCAGATGCGCTTTCTTTCCGATGAGGAATGCGCCGCTGTGGACCATGCGGCCCTTATGCCCGCCAGTCCCTTTTCGCTGGATGAAATGCTGGATGAACTGCTTGACCTCATCAAGAAGGAATTTGTCCACGCGCCATGGCGCAAGCTGGTGCAGGGATTTTTTAATAACGACGAGATGCGCGCCGCCTTTCGAGTCTGCCCGGCGGCCAAGGGGGTGCACCACGCCTATGTGGGCGGGCTGCTTGAACATACCCTGAGCGTATTCAAGCTCTGTCGGCGCATTGCCGACCATTATCCGGAACTTGACCGGCAGACCTTTCTTGCGGGAGCGCTGTTTCACGACATTGGTAAACTGCGCGAATTCTCTGGCGGTATCGCCAATGATTACACTGATGAGGGCCGCCTGCTGGGGCACCTCATGCTGGGCATTGAAATGCTGGAGCCGTATCTGGCTAAATCCGGTCTGGAAGAGCCGTTGCAGCGGCATCTGAAACACCTGATCTTGAGCCACCATGGCGAGCTGGAGTTCGGTGCGGTGCGCGTGCCGCATACGCCGGAAGCCATGGCCCTGCACTATGCCGACAACCTGGACGCCAAGATGGCCCAGTGCCGTGGCCTGTTTGCCCAGATAGAGGGCGAAGGCGAGGCCTGGACACCCTGGCAGGCTACGCTGGGGCGACCCGTGCACCGGGCCGCGCGTACGCCGGACAAAGCCGCCCCCGCAACCCGCAAAAAAGCGGTGAAAGAAGAATGTTTATCTCTTTTGAAGGTATAGAAGGCGCGGGCAAGTCCACGGCCATCAACTATCTTGCGGGTTTTTTGCAGGAAAATGGCCACGACCCCCTGTGTACGCGTGAGCCGGGGGGCTGTGCGCTTGGGCGCAGCCTGCGCTCCATACTGCTTGATGCCCGCACGCGCGAACTCTCCAGCCGGGCGGAGCTTTTTCTGTTTCTTGCCGACAGGGCGCAGCACGTGGCGGAGGTCATCCGGCCTGCGCTGGAAGCAGGGCAGACCGTGCTGTGCGACCGTTACACCGATTCCACACTGGCCTATCAGGGGCACGGACGCGGGCTTGATACGGAATATCTGCAAAGGCTCAATCAGGCGGCCACGGGCGGCCTGCAACCGGAGCTGACCCTGTTGCTGGATCTGCCGGTGCGTTGCGGCCTCATGCGCGCTGGCGAGCGCAACCGTCAGGAAGGTCTGGTAGTTTCAGAAGGCCGTTTTGACGCCGAGAGCCTTGATTTTCACGAGCGGGTGCGCCAGGGCTACAGGGTCCTGGCCGAGGAAGAACCCGAGCGCTTCGCCATTATTGACGCCTCGCAGCCGCCCGAAGACGTGGTTTTGCAGTGCCGTTCCGCCATTGAATCCCATTTGCGTCAGCGCGGTTGGGGATTGGAATAGTTTTTTGCGGCGGGAGCCGCTTTCCGGGCCTTTGCAATTTTGCCGATTCAGCCTGCCATGCAGGCTTTTGGCGCGAGCCATGCGCCACCAAGGAGAATATATGTACGAATGTTATACAGTTGAAGTTGAAGGCGCGGGCGTGCGCTTTGCCCCCCGTGAAGGCAAGGAACTGGCTTATCTGCCGGGGCAGCCGCCCAAGGGCTACACCCTCATCAACGTCATCGGCGATCCCGGTTTGCTGCACTGCGCCGTTTTTCGCAAGGATGGCGGTGCGGGCGGCTTTTTTGCCCTGCACGATACTGAAGGCGTGCTTTTCATGGCCGTGGCCGAAAGTAACCTGGCCTACGGCATGGGCCTTGCGCACATGGGCCGTATGGTGACCTATGCCCGTTACGGGGCAGATATTTTTGAAGAACTTGGCGAAGGTGATGACTGAAAAAACATTGCCGCCTCTGGTGGCGGCCCGCAGTCTTGGTGTGGTGTTTTTTCCTGCCTTTGACTGGGCCATTTCTGCGACACACCCGGAGCGGGAAGAGCGCCTGCTCTACACACGCGACCAGCTGCTAGAAGAAGGGCTGTTCGACATTCCCGGCATTACGGAGTACCGCCCCGCCTTTGCCACACATGCCCAGCTTGAGCGTGCGCACTTCTGTTTGCCCTCGGCTGCGGCGGTGAGTACGGATTCGCATCTGGCTTCGGCGGGCGGGGCTATCCGCGCGGCCCGGCTGGTGCTTGAGGGACGCGAACAGCGCGCCTTTGCCCTGGTGCGGCCTCCAGGCCATCACGCCATGCGAGTGGTGCACGGCAACCGTGGCTTCTGTAATATCAATAACGAAGCCGTCATGGTGGAGTATATCCGCGACCACTACCCCCGTCCCGATGGCCGCCCCCTGCGCATTGCCATTGTGGATACGGACGTGCACCACGGCGACGGCAGTCAGGACATCTTCTGGAACGACCCGCATACCCTGTTCATCTCCCTGCATCAGGACGGGCGCACCCTGTACCCCGGATCGGGTTTCCCGCAGGAATGCGGCGGCCCCGGCGCGCTTGGGCGCACCATCAACATCCCCCTGCCGCCCGAAACCTCGGACGAGGGCTATCTGTACGCCATAGAGCATGCGGTGCTGCCCATTCTGGAAGATTTCAAGCCTGACCTGATCATCAATTCCGCCGGGCAGGACAATCACTTCACCGATCCCCTTGCCAACATGAGGCTTTCGGCACAGGGCTATGCGGCACTCAACGCTGCCCTGCAGCCGCATATCGCCGTGCTTGAAGGCGGCTACTCCATACGAGGGGCTTTGCCCTACGTGAACCTGGGGATCTGCCTTGCGCTGGCAGGGCTGGACGCTTCGGATATTCGCGAGCCGGGCTGGACGCCAGAAGCCACGCGGCAGCGCCCGCAAGTTGCGGAATACATTGCCAGATTGTGCGGGCAGATCCGCGATGTGTATTTTCATCCTCCGGCGCAGCCCACGGAAGGCGAGGAAGAAAACGGCTGGTGGGTGCGTCGCAAGCATATCTTTTACGATACGGACAACCTGCGCGAAGGGCAGACAGAAGCCTGGCGGCTGTGCAGCGATTGCTCGGGGCTGGGGCGCATTGAGACCGCATCGGAACGGGTGCCCCGCTCCCTGTGCGTGCTGGTGCCACGCCACGCCTGCCCGCAGTGCAGGAGCCAGGGGCTGGAGCTTGCAGAGCAGGCGCGCAAAAGCGGGCGTTACGCCCATGTGCGCCTGCTGGATGGCGATGCGGCTGATCCGGGCCCTGCGGCCAAAAGTGAGAAATAAGACAGAGTTGACGGTTTTTGCTCCGAGAGCTGTTGACGCCGGAACTTTCCTGGGCCATAAGGCCCATTCCGCGCGTGGCGTAACGGCTCTGTCACGCCGTGCGGGCATCATGTTTTCCGGCCCGGGTCATGCGACCCGGCAACCCTGCGCCCACGGGCGCGATATATGAAAATGGCGGCGCGGCCATGCCGCGCAGTGGTATACCTCTTCCACCACGGAGAAGGAACATGTCTCATATTCTGATTATTGGCGCGGGCGGCGTAGGCAGCGTTGTGGTGCACAAGTGTGCGCAGGTACTCAAGGAAGGCGGATTTTCAAAGGTAACGCTGGCAAGCCGCACCCTTTCCCGCTGCGATGCCATTGTGCAGAGCGTCAAGACGCGTCTTGGCGTCGAAGTTGCGACCGCTCAGGTGGACGCGGATAACGTGCCCGAGCTGTGCTCCCTCATCCGGCAGGTCAAGCCCGATGTGGTCTGCAACGTGGCCCTGCCGTATCAGGATCTGCACATTATGGATGCCTGCCTTGAATGCGGCGTGCATTATGTGGACACCGCCAACTACGAGCCGCTGGACACAGCCAAATTTGAATACAAGTGGCAGTGGGCCTATCAGGATCGCTTCCGCGAGGCGGGGCTGACGGCCCTGCTCGGTTCCGGCTTTGACCCCGGAGTCACCAACGTGTACGCGGCCTGGGCGCTCAAGCACCAGCTGGACGAAGTGCACGTGCTCGACATCATCGACTGCAATGCTGGTGATCACGGCCAGCCCTTTGCCACCAACTTCAATCCTGAAATCAACATCCGCGAGGTCACGGCGCGAGGGCGGTATTGGGAACGCGGCGAGTGGGTGGAAACTGACCCCCTGTCCTGGTCCATGAATTTTGATTTCCCTGACGGCATCGGCTCTAAAAAATGTTTCCTCATGTATCATGAAGAACTGGAATCGCTGGTGCAGAACCTCAAGGGGATCCGTCGCGCTCGCTTCTGGATGACGTTTTCAGAGAATTATCTCAACCACCTCAAGGTGCTTGGCAACGTGGGCATGACCCGCATCGACCCTGTGAAGTTTCAGGGGCAGGACATTGTGCCCATCCAGTTCCTTGCCAAGCTGCTGCCCGACCCGGCCTCCCTCGGCCCCCTGACCAAGGGCAAGACCTGCATTGGCGATCTCATGCGCGGCGTCAAGGACGGCAAAGAAAAAACCGTCTACGTGTACAACATCTGCGATCACGAAGAATGTTATGCGGAGGTGGGCTCCCAGGCCATTTCGTACACCACGGGCGTACCGGCCATGATCGGTACGAAGATGGTGGCTCAGGGCTTGTGGCGCAAGCCCGGCGTGTGGAACATGGAACAGTTTGATCCTGATCCCTTCATGAAGGCTCTCAACGTCTACGGCCTGCCCTGGCAGTGCCTGGACGTGACAGGCAAATTCTAGTCAATACGTTGGTTTGATTGTTGCAAAGACTCCGGTGTCTGCTCAGGCAGGCCCGGAGTTTTTGTTTGCTGTCGGGGAAGCACCGCTTGCCAGCTCGTGGGGATACAGATAAAAAATATCGGACCTTCAAAATTGCGCGCGAGCGCGGGCTGTGTTTTTCCGCCTCCGCAGGGTATTTTGAATGCCCAGCTGCGCCCGCAAGGCCAGTTGCAGCTGGCACGCTCACAGGGTGAATAGTATAAGGCATATTCAGTGATAATAAGAGCTGCCTGTATTCTTTTTCTGAGTATATCGTGCGCGGGCATGCTCTATGCTGTTTGCTATTCGTCCAGAATAGCGCGCTCAAACGGGTATGCGGCCTTTTTGTTTTTGTTCATGTCTATTTTCATGTACACGGTCGGGTACATTTTCGAACTTGCATCAAGCACGCCTGAAACAATCTATCTTTCCTTAAAAATTGAGTATCTTGGAGCACCGCTTATTGCAGTGTTCTGGTTCCTTTTTGCCATTTATTACAATAACTATTCAATAAAGAGCAAGACTGTGCTGGCCCTGCTGTTTGTGGTGCCATTGACGACTATTGTGATGCTCTACACCAATGAGTATCACCATTTCCATTATAAAACATTTGCAGTGGATGCCAGCGGTCCTTTCCCTGTGGCGGTAACACAGAAGGGCTGGTGGTATTATGTAGATTTTGTTTACAAGATGTTGGTTGCCTTTGCGGGGCTGACTTTGTTTGCCTTCTCCTACGGCAAAGCAACGGGCTATCGCAGACGGCAGGCAAAAACTATCTTTGTTGGCGCGTTGAGCCTCTGGATAGGCAATTTTTTGCAGACTCTTGGCTTTGCGCCCTACGGCATTGACATTGAGCCATTCATTCTCTCGGCGGCCCTGCCGCTGAGCGGCTTTGCCATGGCCCGCCTGCGCATGTTCGACCTTGTGCCCATAGCGCGTGACAAGGTTTTCAAGACCATGAGCGCCAGCGTGCTGGTGCTGGACGACAAACTGCGGATAGTGGATTTCAACGACAGCGCTGTGTCCATTCTTCCGGCTCTGTCAGAGAATGCCGTGGGGCTGGCGGTCAGGGATGTGTTTCCTGAACAGAGTTCCCTTGATGTGGCGGCGCTTGTGCAGAATGAGGAAAGGGAGATTGCTTTGCCGGTGGCGGGTGGGTTGCGTTTTTACAAGGTCTCCTGCGCCAGGGTTGGGGAGTCAGAAAAAGATTCCGGCCTCATTGTATCCTTGTACGACATGACCGAGAGTAAGGAACTGCTTGAAAAAATGCAGCGAATCGCGTCACAGGACGCGCTGACCCAGGTGTTCAGCCGCTGGTTTTTTATGGAGGCTTTTCAGCGCGAGATCGACCGCTGCCAGGAGGCTGGAGGCAAGCTCGGCTTTATGCTGCTGGACATCGACCATTTCAAACGAGTCAATGATGAGTACGGGCATTTGGCGGGAGACAAGGTACTGCGGGGCGTCACGGCCGCCCTGAAAGACTCGCTTGGTCATAAAGCCCTGCTTGGGCGCTATGGCGGCGAGGAATTTTCTGTGCTGCTGCCTGGTATAGGGCAGGATGAGGCCGTGGCTCTCGCCGAGCGGCTGCGGCAGGTTGCCGCCATGATAGACGTGGCTTTCAACGGTACTGCCATAAATGTGACCATTAGTGTTGGCGTTGCCGCCGCAGTATTTGAACCGGGCGCTCCACAGGGCATGGAAAGCACGCAAATCTGCGATGCCCTTATTCTGGCGGCAGATACAGCCCTGTACCGCGCCAAGCAGGAGGGACGCAACAGGGTGCGCTCTGTTGGCCTTGAGTACGGTGCAGACGAGTCCGTGTAATCAATCCGCCTGTCGCTTTGCAGCGTCAGCGCAACATCTGGCAATAACAAACGCCCGCAAGCTCAGCATGCGGGCGTTTGTCGGTCTTTTCAGCGCACGGTTCGTGCCTGTACCGTGGGTTCTTATGGCGAATCAAAGCATGGACAAAGTACGGTGCAAGCGTCGGCCCTGCTGCCAGGGCTAGTACGCTAGGCGTACTTGCGGCTGATTTCTTCCCCGGCTTTTTCCACTTCTTCGCGCATCTTGGCGCGGGCTTCGGCAATGCGTTCGTTGAGCGCGGGGTCGGACACGGCCAGAATCTGGGCGGCCAGCCATGCGGCATTGCGCGCGCCAGCCTTGTCGGTGGCAACGGTGGCGACCGGGAATCCGGGAGGCATCTGCACAGTGGCAAAAAGCGCGTCCATGCCGCACAGAGCGGCGCTGGAAACGGGAATGCCAATTACAGGGCGCGTAGTGCGGGCGGCAACGGCTCCAGCCAGATGCGCGGCCATGCCTGCGGCACAAATGAACACGCGGGTGCCTTCGGCTTCGTACTGGCTCACCAATCTTTCGGTGCGTTCCGGGGTGCGATGCGCGGAACTGACGGTGATGGTGCAGCTTACGCCAAGGCTTTTCAGCACGTCTACGCAGGGGCTGACCTTTTCTTCGTCAGACTTTGACCCCATCAAAATGACTACTTGCGGCATGGTCTTACCTTCCTGTGGTGCGGCGCAAAGCGCCGGAATATTCTGTAAAATCGGTTTGTTATTTCCCGTTCAGACGGCGGATGCCTTTTTCGCCAATATCGGTGCGATGAAAACCATCCTGCATGCGCACCTTGGCCACTCCGGCATAGGCGGCCTTTTGCGCGGCGGCCAGGCTATCGCCCAGTGCGGTGACGCACAAAACACGCCCGCCGTTGGAAACGAGCGCTCCGTCCTTAACGGCAGTGCCGCTGTGAAAAACCTTTACACCGGGTACGCTGTCCGCGTCTTCAATCCCCTCGATGGACAGACCCTTGGCGTAGGAGCCGGGATACCCTTTGGCGGTGATCACCACTCCAAGAGCGGTCTGGCTGGTCTGACCGAGACTTTCCGGGTCAAGCTTGCCGCGCACGGCGTCGAGCATGATGGCTGGCAGGTCGCCGTCAAGGCGCATGAGCAGGGGCTGACATTCGGGGTCGCCAAAGCGCACGTTGTATTCCAGCACCTTGGGGCCGTCGGCGGTCATCATCAGGCCCGCGTACAGCACGCCCACAAAGGGGTGTCCGTCCTTGGCAAGCTCGCGCAGGATGGGCCGCACAGTGAGGTCTGCCATTTCTTCAAGCATGCTGTCGGGCAGCACCGGGGCGGGGCTGTAAGCGCCCATGCCGCCGGTATTGGGGCCTTCATCGTTATCGAACACACGCTTGTGATCCTGCGCCGAAGGCAGGGGAACCGCGCGTGTGCCATCGCATACGCAGAGGAAGGAGGCTTCCTCGCCCACAAGGCATTCTTCCACCACCACAAGGTTGCCAGCATCGCCAAAGGCGCGTTCGGTCATGATTTCGTCAATGGCGTCCAGCGCTTCCTGCACGGTCTGGGCAATGATGACGCCCTTGCCTGCGGCGAGGCCGTCCGCCTTGATGACCAGGGGAGCGCCCACTTTGTTGATGTGGTCGCGGGCCGCCTGCGCATCGCTGAACACTTCGCAATGGGCGGTGGGAACCTTGGCGCGGTTCATGATTTCCTTGGCAAAAGCCTTGCTGCCCTCAAGGCGCGCGCCATAGGCATCCGGCCCGAAGCTGGGAATGCCCGCTTCGCGCATGCGGTCAACAATGCCCAACGTCAGGGGCAGTTCGGGGCCTGGAATCACCAGGTCGATGTGCTCCTTGCGCGCAAAGGCCAGCAATCCGTCCAGGTCGTCCACAGCCACAGGCACGTTGACGGCCCCTTCGCTGCTGGTGCCGCCGTTGCCGGGCGCGACAAAAATGGCGCTGACTTCGGGGCTTTGCAGGATTTTCCAAACCAGGGCGTGTTCGCGGCCACCGGAGCCGATCACAAGGATGCGCATGCTGTCTCCTTACTCCAAAAACTTTTCCGTTTCAGTAAACTGGTTATAAAGCGGTAAAACCCATGTGGGTTTTACCGCTTTATATTGGCTATTGCCAGAGCTGAGGCAAGGCCGTTGCTCCATATCCGCAGCTCTGCGCCGCAGATAAAAACGGCCCCTCGCGCTGGCGAAGGGCCGTTTCCCCCGCTAGTTGGGGTTTACTTCAAAGTCGCTCAAGTCCGCAGGCACGTTGGGATTAGTAGCCGAAACGTCCAGAGGATAGGCGGTAATCATGCACTGGCGGCTGCCGATGCCGAGATCGGGCGAGGTGTTCAGGCCCACCACCAGATCAAGGATGCCATCGTTGTTCACGTCAGCCAGGTCGATTTCTGCCACAGAGCCACGGATGCGGCGGGTCTTCCACTTGAGGCCAAGGCCCACGCCGTCCCAGTACAGGGCATGAACTTCGCCTTGGGGGAAGAAACGGTAACGGTCAAAGAACTGAGCCGCAGTGGAAATGGGCTTGTTGACCAGCAGCGTGTAGTCGCCGGTATTGCCGATGTCGGCAGCGATGAGGCGCATGGGGGCATAGTACTTGCTGGGCAGCTGATAGTTCTTGTCAACGCCAAGACCCGGCATGCCCTTGTAGTGGTCCATGCCCGTGGCAGAACCGGAATAACGTTCCATGGTGGTGTGAATCAGAGTGTTGCTGTGTCCCTGGAAGAGCTTGATGCGCTCATCATCGGTCAGCATGACAAGCTGCTCACCCTTGCCGTTCTTGCCGGCGGGCAGCCACACGCAGTTGAACACGGTGGCGCCGGAGGGCAGATCAAGACGGGTGCCAAGGGTATATTTGCCGTCCTGCTTGGTCATGATGCGCACGCCGGGGGCAAAGAGCTTGAGCGAATCCCATCCCTGGCCCACAAGAGTGGGGCTGTAGGTGGGGGGCACACGCATGACGCTCACATAGTAAGGAATGCGGTCGGCCATGGTGGTGAATTTGTTGCCCTTAAAGCTGTAAATATAGGAGTAAGGGCGATTGCTCGATTCTTCGGTGGTGGTCACAACAAGGGCCATGCTGCGGTCGCGGTTGAGGTCGATGGCGCGCATGGAGAAGTTGTTGTTGGAACGCGAAACTGTGGTTTCGCCAATCAGCTTGAGCTGACCATTGGCAGGCCAGCTGTAGATGCGCAGATCGTGGTCGCTCAGGATGGCGATTTCATTCTTGCCATCGCCGTTGAAATCGCCCACGGCCATGTCGACCATGTTGTAACCCAGGCGCTGGGTGCGCAGGCGGGAGCCATCTTCAGCGCCAGCGCCCTGATAGCGGAACTGCGGGTTCAGGTACACCTGCTGCTGGCCGGTTTCGTTGGTGACGATGTCGCCATTGGCGGTTGCGCCACGCGGGGAACCTGCGGCGGTGGAGCCGGGGCTGCGCATTGCGGAGGAAATACCAAACACTTCCTGGCTCATGGCCGAGGTAAGGTTCTGCACAGAAGTGGTCAGTTCGCTCACAGGAGCCTGTGCGGTTTTGCTCCAGGCTTTGCCAGCCTTGTCCACGCTGTTCATAACAATGGTGCAGTCGTTGCCCATGACGCTCACGGAGCCCCAGATGGCGTTGTCCGCACCAGAAGAGCGGAGCGCCTGCTGGGCTTCTGCCTGGCTGGCGGCCTTGTTCTGTCCCGCACGGGCTTCAAGCACGCCAGGGCGGTCAAGGCGTCCCTGGATGGTAGCCTGAACAGCCTTGGAAAGGTAAGCGTAGCTCTGGGGGGCATTGACCACAAAGGGCAATACCACAGCGCTTTTAGCGGCGGCGCTGGCAGCGCCCGCAGCAACGGCGACGAGCATCAGGCAGACCGAAAAAGTCAGTCGCATGGCGAATTTCATTCCATTCTCCTTGAGTATTCACGCAAATACCCGGTAAAGTACGGCCACGGGCCGTTGTGGCGGTCAACCGGTGCCGACTGTCAAAAGCAGCCCGGCACTTCCGCACTGGCGCACTATACGCACACTTGCAGCGCCGTGCAAGACGCAAGGAGCCTGTGGAGCGCGCCGCAACAGATAAATTCCTTGCGGGAAGGCCGTACTGTCAATAATATGCCGCCATGCCGAAAACTCTTATCCGTTCCTTCCGCCTGGTATGCGCCCCGGAGCAGGTGCCCGCAGTGGAGGCCCTGCTGCGCGCCCAGGGGTATGATTTTGAGCCGGAACCTTTTTCTCCCCTGTGTCGCCGCCTTGTGGCCGAGCCGCGCCCGCTTGGTGGTTCGCTGGCTGCATTTTTCGGCTACATTTATATACAGGACCGTTCATCCATGTTGCCGCCGCTGGCGCTGGCTCCCTCTGCTGGCAGCGCCGTGCTCGACATGTGCGCAAGCCCCGGCAGCAAGACGGGCTTTCTGGCCCAGCTTGTGGGGCGCAATGGTTTTGTGCTCGGCAACGAGCCGTCGCCCACGCGCCTTGGCACCCTGCGGGCCAACCTGCACCAGCTTAATCTGATACAGGCCGCCACCTGCTCCTACAGCGGGGATGCCCTGCCTTTGCGGCCCGGCTCATGGGACGCCATCCTGCTTGATCCTCCCTGTTCCGGATGGGGAACCGCAGAAAAACACCCGCAGGTGCTCAAGCTCTGGCAGGGCGACAAGCTCGACAGCCTCACCGGGCTGCAACGCCGTCTGCTGCGCCATGCAGCCTCGCTGCTGCGCCCCGGCGGGCGGCTGGTGTATTCCACCTGCACGACCAATGTGGATGAAAACGAGGCGCAGGTGCGCTTTGCCGAGCAGGAACTGGGGCTGGAGCGCGAACATCTTGATCCCATCCCCGGTTTCGTGTGGGAGGAGCTGCCCGGCGGCGAAGGCACCTTGCGCGTGGACGGCGCGCGCTCGCAGGCTCAGGGATTTTATGTGGCCCTTTTTCGCAAACCGGGCCATGCGAATACGGTGGCTCTGCCCTTTGAAAGCAACGTGTCTGAGCCGCAAGAAACCGTTTTTGAAGCCTCTGCGAACGTTCCCTCCGGGATGCAGAGCGCTGGTCAGCGCAATGGGCGGCGTATCGGGCGTAATCGCGGTGATGGCCCAGCGGGAAAGCCCGTTGAACGTCCTTCAGGCAGTCCGTTGCCGCCGGAAAGCCTGGTGGGCGTCACCTGCAACCCTGATCTGCTGCCCTCAGGGCGGGCGGTGCTGTACGGTGAGCACGTCCGTTTTGTGCCGCCGCAGGCCACAGCTCTTTTGCCCCCCGGTTGTGTATGGCAGGGGGCATTGCTGGGCAAGCTCTGCGGCGGAACGCTGGATGCTGCGCCGCGCCTGCGCGTGCTCATGCAGTCGCCGCCGGATGCCGCCTCCAGCCTGGTGCTGGACGATGTGGGCGATATCACGGCCCTGTTGAGCGGGCAAAGCCGCCAGACAGGGCTGAACGGGCGCGAGGCTGGCCTGTGGTGGCGCGATCTGCCTTTGGGGCGCATTGTCCTCAAGCAGGGCAGGGCCATAGCCGGATTCAAATAGGCGCGGATACTGTCAGCCGATAGCTTTCTGCGTTTCCCGCCTTGTTTGTAATCAGAGTTTCGCCCTTGCCAGCATCCTTCTGCCCCACACGGCCTGACCGAGGGAAAGCCCGCCATCACCTGGCGGCAATTCATGGTGGGTGAGGGCTGTGAGTCCCTGCTCTGCCAACGCCAGCGGCAGCAGCCGCGCCAGCGTGGCATTCTGCAATACGCCGCCGGTGAGGCCCACACAATTCACGCCCAGTTTGCGGGCTGCACGGCCCGCCATGCATGCCAGCGCCCGCGCAAGGCTGAGGTGAAAACGTGCCGCAGCTTCTGTGGCGTCCATTCCCTGCGCCTGCGCCTGCGCAACGAGGGCAAACAGGCCCGCGCTGTCCATTTCGAGCAAATTGTGGTGAAGCGCAACACCAACGGGCCAGATCAGCGCGGCCACGTCCTTGTCGCACGCCTTGCCCTCAAGCGCAGTTCGGATGCGTTCTTGGGCACGGTTTGCGGCATCTTCAAGGCGGATGGCGGCCTGACCTTCATAACTTGTATCTAGGCACAGCCCCAATTGTGCGGCCACCGCATCAAAGAGGCGTCCGCAACTGGACGTGGCCGGGCAGTTGATGCCGCGCCGCAGCATTTCTGTCACCGCAGCGGTGGCCTGCTCTTGTTCCGGCAGCCAGGGGGTGTGCAGTGATGGAAGAGGAATTTCCGCCTGCTCGCACAGATTGCGCAGGGCCAGCGCAATGCGCCAGGGTTGGCGCACCGCCGCATCTCCGCCAGGCAAGGCAAAGGGGGCCAGACGGCCCACCCTGCGCCACTGGGCCTGTTCAAGCTCCATGAACAGCAGCTCTCCGCCCCAGACTGTGCCGTCATCGCCAAGGCCGGTGCCGTCAAGGCAGAGGGCCAGCGCCGGGGCGTAGTGACTGTTTTCGGCCAGCACCGCAGCGGCGTGAGCGGCGTGGTGCTGCAAGCGCCACAGGGGCAGGCCCTCGCGTTCTGCGCGGGCCTCGGCATAGCGGGTGGAAAGAAAATCGGGGTGCGCATCGCACACCAGAGCTTCGGGCCGCACTTCCAGCAGCTTTTCCAGATGCGAGGCCACCTCCTCATAAAAACTCAGGGTGGCGGGATTCTCCAGATCGCCGATGTGCTGGCCCACAAAGGCCTCGGCTCCGCGCGTCAGGCAGATGGTGGCCTTGAGCTCTGCTCCGGTTCCCAACACGGAGGGGGCGTTTTGCTCCGCCTTGGGCAAAAAAACCGGGCGCGGCACATAGCCTCGGGCGCGGCGGTAGAACAGCGGCTCGGCAAGCTGGGGCGCGGGCGCAGATGCGCCGTGCGCATTCGTACCGGACAAGCTCGGCTGGAGCGTCACCACGCTGTCGTCCACACGCACCAGAATATCCCGGTCGTGCAGCAGCCATGCGTCCGTGAGATGGGCAAGCCGGGCCAGAGCCTCGCGGTTGCCAAGGCAAATGGGTTCGCCCCCGGCGTTGGCCGAGGTCATGACCAGCACGGGCGGCAAGGGCGCGCATTCCGCAAGGCGGCTGAAAAGTACGGCATGCAGGGGCGTGTATGCCAGCATGATACCAATTTTGCCAGTATCAGGGGCTACCTCGTGCGGCAAATAGGCGGCATCATTCCGTGTGGTTGCGCTGTTCTGCGTCGCACTGCGGCGGGGGCAGAGAACAACGGGCTTTTCCGGGCTTTGCAGCAGGGCCTCGTGTTCCGGCGTGAGCTCGCACAGGGCGCGGGCTGTTGCCAGATCGCCAACCATGAGGGCCAGCGGCTTGTGCGGGCGTGTTTTGCGCCGCCGCAGCTCCTGCAGACTTTGGGCATTACGCGCGTCGCAGGCCAGTTGGAAGCCCCCCAGGCCTTTGAGCGCCAGAATTCCGCCGTGGAGCAGGGTCTGTACGGCCTGTTCCAAAGCCTGTTGCTGATTTTCTGCGGTCGGCGCAGTTTGTCCTTTGCTGGCCGCAGCCGCATCCACAAACCACAAACGCGGGCCGCACGTTGGGCAGGCCACGGGCTGGGCATGAAAACGCCTGTCTGCCGGGTCGGCGTATTCCGCGCTGCACCGGGGGCAAAGCGGAAAACAGCTCATGGACGTAACGGCGCGGTCATAGGGAATGGAGCGCGTGATGGTGTAGCGCGGCCCGCAGTTGGTGCAGTTGGTAAAGGCGTACTGGTAGCGCGGATTGTCCGGATCGCGCATGTCGGCAAGGCAGTCGGCGCATACGCCCATATCCGGGCTTACAAGCACGCTGTGCGCTGCCTGCCCTGAGCTGGAAACAATGCGGAAGGCTGTTTCGTCCCCTACAACAGGCAAGTCGTGTTCGTCCACGTTGGTCAGCCGTGCCAGCGGCGGCAGTTCGGCGCGCAGGCGGCGGCCAAAGCGCTGCACTTCTGCCTCTGCGCCCTGCAGTTCCATACGCACGCCTTGAGAGGTATTGCCCACAGTGCCTGTAAGCCCGCCCTCGGCGGCCAGGCGGTAGACAAAGGGGCGAAAACCCACGCCCTGCACTTGCCCGGAGGCCACAAAGGCCCTTCTGACCATCGGTTGTTTGCTCATGCCTTTGAGCATAGCGCAAAGAGCAAAATGTGTCAGCAGGGGTATTGTATGACCGCTCAACAGCGCATGTTTGCTTGCGAGCGCACGGGCTTTTCGGTATTTAGTGGGTTGCTTGCCGCCACGTCATCCTGCCAGAGCGGCATCCAACCCGGCATATCCGGCAATCAGGAGCGTCTATGCCCCCCGTGCGTACCATTGGTTCCCGCATCCGTGGATTTCGCGAAGAACGCGAAGTTGACCTGCAAACTCTCTCCCAGAATACGGGCCTTACGGAAGACTATCTTGAAAAGCTGGAGTCAGACGCCATCTATCCCTGCATCGGCCCCCTGCAAAAGGTGGCCCGCGCCCTTGGCGTGCGCCTTGGCACTTTTCTGGACGACCAGTTTTCGCGCGACCCGGTGGTGAGCAGCATCAATGGCGAGGCCGAGGCCGATGAAGCCCTGCACACAGGGCGCGTCCCCCGCCCCAGCTATACCTATCATGCGCTGGCCAAGGGCAAGAATGACCGCAACATGGAACCCTTCCATA
Organism: Desulfovibrio faecalis; assembly: GCF_053570625.1. Classification (NCBI taxonomy): domain Bacteria; kingdom Pseudomonadati; phylum Thermodesulfobacteriota; class Desulfovibrionia; order Desulfovibrionales; family Desulfovibrionaceae; genus Desulfovibrio; species Desulfovibrio faecalis. The sequence continues at coordinate 157,090 of NZ_JBRBQR010000001.1, read as the reverse complement.
TCCGCATTTTCCCCGAGAGCGGTGAACGCAAGACCACCTCGCACCAGGGCGAGGAATTTATCTGCGTGCTCAAGGGCGAACTGCTTGTGGTCTATGGGCGCGAAACCCGCGTGCTCAAGCCTGGCGAAACAATTTACTACAATTCCATTGTGCCGCATTACGTGGGCGCAGCTGGCGACGAGCCTGTGGAATTTCTGGCTGTGACATACAATCCCTAGGGCATGTTTACTTTCTGTTGGCCTGCTTCGGGGCGCGATCCAAAGCCCTTCAGGCCGCACACCGCGTAACAGCGGCGCACCAGCCGCAACACGCCTTTGGGAGGATGCATGGAAGAAAAAGTTCGTGAGCGTCAGGCGCAGTTTGAACTGCGCGAATGGACGTTGGGGCAGGTGCTTGACCACACGGTGGCGCGCTTTCCCGATAATGAAGCATTGGTATACCCTGACCGCAACTATCGCCAGACCTGGAGCGAATTTGGCGCTCTGGTGGACGATTTTGCCAAGGGGTTGATGGCTCTTGGCGTGCAGAAGGGTGAAAAGGTCGCGGTATGGGCCACCAACGTGCCTTACTGGGTGGCTTTGCAATTCGCCACGGCAAAAATTGGCGCCATACTGATTACGGTAAACACCAATTATCGTGAACACGAATTGCGCTACCTGCTCACCCACTCCGAGTGCGAAAATATTTTTCTTATCGACAGTGTGCGCGACCACGACTATCTGGACACCCTTTACCGCATCGCGCCCGAGCTGCGTTTGCAGTCGCGCGACAGGTTTGTGTGCAAGAGCCTGCCCCACCTCAAGCGCGTGTGCTTTTTGGGGGCGGAAAAGCACCGGGGCATGTACTCCGTGCCGGAAATACTCTCCCTTTCCGTCATGGTGGACGAGGCGGAATACGCTGCTCGTCAGGCCCTGCTCCAGCCGTGGGATGTCATCAACATGCAGTACACCTCGGGCACCACGGGCTTTCCGCGCGGGGTCATGCTGACCCATGTGGGCGTGGGGCTGAACGGGTACTGGATTGGTCGCCACCAGAATTTCGGCCCGGAAGACAGGGTGTGCCTGCCCGTGCCGCTGTTCCACTGCTTCGGCTGCGTGCTTGGCGTCTCCGCCGCAGTGAACCACGGCGCGACCATGGTTATTCTTGAGTCGTTCAACGCGCTCAAGGTGCTGGCTGCGCTCGACAGCGAACGTTGCACTGCCGTATACGGCGTGCCCACCATGTTTCTGGCAGAGCTGGAGCATCCGCTTTTCAAGCGTTTTGACCTTTCGCACATGCGCACCGGCATCATGGCCGGTTCTGTCTGCCCCGAGCCGCTCATGCGCCGCGTGGTGGACGACATGAACATGACGGAAATCACCATTTGCTACGGCCTTACGGAAGCCTCGCCGGTGATGACCCAGTCAGATATTCATGATCCCCTGTCGCTGCGCTGCGAAACCGTGGGTTGCGCCATGCCCGGCATTGAAGTGCGCGTGGGCGACCCCGACACCTGCGAGGAACTGCCGCGCGGCGAGGTGGGCGAAATCCTTTGTCGTGGCTACAATGTCATGAAGGGCTACTACAATATGCCCGATGACACGGCCAAGGCCATCAGCCCCGAAGGCTGGTTGCATTCCGGCGATCTGGGCGTTATGGACGAAAACGGCTACCTGCGCGTGACGGGCCGCATCAAGGATATGATTATCCGTGGCGGCGAAAATATCTATCCGCGTGAGGTTGAAGAGTTCCTTATGGGCATGCCCGGCATTCTGGACGTGCAGGTTGTGGCTGTTCCCAGCCGCAAGTACGGCGAAGAGGTCGCGGCCTTCATCATCCCCCGTCCTGGCGTGGAAATTCTGCCGGAAGACGTGCGCGATTTTTGTCGCGGCAAGGTGTCGTGGTACAAGATACCCAAGTACATCAAAACAATAACAGGGTTCCCGCTCACCGCCAGCGGCAAGATCCAGAAATTCAAACTGCGCGAAATGGCCGCAGAATTCTGGCCTGAACCCATGCAACGCTAAATATAAAAGGCGCGCCCTGCACTTGCGGGGCGCGCCAATGCAACAAAAAGTCAGGATGTGTCTAAAAAGTATAGGCTCCCCTGGGCAAACAATGCGCGCCATGAACCAGACAAACAGCCTGCCACAGTCGCATGAACCTGCGTGAACAATCCCGCTCCGCGCCAGTCTCCGGCCTCTGCCGTCAGCCCAACCGTGCGCCCAGCCCCTTGCCATAAAAATTTCCAAGCCATTGAACAGGCCATGCGGCCATCTCCGCCGATAGTGTAGCCAGCCTGCGGATTTTTCCACCATCGGGCCACGGCCCATCACAACTACAATCAGGTCAAAGAGCGTTATGAGCAATCAGGAATTTTCATTGAATACAGAGTCTCCGCTTTCCATGTCCGCCATGCCCGATGGCGGCCTGGTCGAACCTGCACCATCTGCGGCGTCCTCAGCAGCGCCTGCCCCCTCGGCTGGGCAGTCCTGCGCCTGCCCGCTGGCCCAGGTTCCGGCAAACGTGTGGAAGGATCTGCTGCGTCGCCCATTCCGCAAGCGGCATCCGGTCATCTTTTGGGGGCTTATACTGCTTTTGCTGGCAGGTGTCGGTGTGTTTGGCGCTGCTCTTGGCAGCAACGGCCTCATGGGCGGCCAGCGCATAGCCCTTGTGTCTGTTTCCGGCCCCATTATGGATCCGGAACCTGCCCTTGAATGGATACGCAAGGTGGAGCGCGACCCCATGATAGCGGGCGTACTGTTGCGTGTGGATTCGCCTGGCGGGGGCGCTGCGGCATCGCAGGAAATTTATAGCGCCGTGCGAGAACTGGCCCGCAAAAAGCCCGTGGCTGTAAGCATGGGGTCTTTGGCCGCATCGGGCGGGCTGATGGTCAGCATGGCGGGGTCGCGCGTGTTTGCCAATGCCTCCACCGTGACAGGTTCCATTGGCGTTCGCATGGATATTCCGCAGTTGCAGGGCCTTATGGGCAAAATCGGGGTGGGGCAGGAGACAATAACCACCGCTCCCTACAAAGACGCCGGTTCCTACATGCGCCCGCTGAGCACCGAGCAGCGCGACTATTTTAAAAAAGTGCTGGATGACATGCACCAGCAGTTTGTGGATATCGTGGCCGATGGGCGGCATATGGAGCATGCCCGCGCCGCCGCGCTTGCCAGCGGCAAGATTTTTACTGGGCGGGAGGCCGTGCAGCTTGGACTGGTGGACGAACTGGGCGGGCAGCAAACGGCTTTGGCCTGGCTTGCGGAACAGTGCGGCGTACCAGCAGAGCGCAAGCTTGTGACCCGGCCCAAGGAAGGCGGTTGGCTGCCGCGCAGCCTCAAAACCATGCTCGGGGTTGATCTGAGCGCACTGGGCAGCCTTTCTTCCAGCAGCCCTGTGTTTCTTTACCAGTTTTAGGGGCAGCGCTATCTGTAGTGCGGCTAATGTGCTCTGACAATAATAGGTAATAAAATTCTTGTATTATGAGTATTGCGGGCGGCTGTTCTAGACAGCCGCCCTTGCTTGTGCGATACTTCCGCCCGAAAAAATACCGCGCACTGCGCGGACATTTCAAGGAGCTTGTCCATGAAATATGCGCTGTTGGGTTCATTGATGGCCTGTGTGCTGTTGGCGGGCCTGTGCGGGGCGGCTGCCGCTGCGGAAAAAAAATTTAACCATTTCAGCATAGATTTGCCCGCCAAGTGCTCGGCAACAGAAAAAGAAAGCATTGTAACCGTTTCCTGCGGGCAAGATTCATTTTTTTCCATTGGTATTTTTACCAAGGTGGAAACCGGCAATCTGACGCCCAAGCAGTTTGCCGAAAAGCAGTCGGCCAGGCTTAAAGGCACGGCGCCTTCAAAGGCTGACGATGGAGGCGGCTGGACGTTCCAGGCCATGTCCGGCAGGGTCATGACCCATGCGGACGTGTCCACTGAGGGTGACCTGACCTTGCTGTTTATCAGCGATGTGAGTGATGCGGACTGGCCCGATGCCCTGCAAAAGGCCTATGATTCCCTGCGTGGGGCCGATGACCGTGCTGATGCCCTGATCCAGAAATCACTTTTTGAGCGGGAATAAGTTCGCGCCAGTCGCGCCTTTACTCAAGCTTGCCTTAACCGCAAAGCCCCGCCGGATAAACCAGCGGGGCTTTGTTTTGCGCTGTTAATCGCTCTCGGCAATGCTGCACGCGGCTGAGGCGACCTTGTTGCGACCACTGTTCTTAGCGGCGTACAGGGCTTTGTCCGCTACTCTGATGAGTTTTTCGCAGGCAGTATGCCCTGACAGGGCGCATGCCGAGCTAAGCGCCGCAACCCCGATGCTGATGGTCACACGCCCAAGGGCGCTTTGGCAGTGGGGGATGCGCAGGGCGCTGATGGCTTCGCGCACGCGTTCGGCAACCATTGTGGCGCTTTCCTTCCCTGTATGGGGCATGATGATGGCGAATTCCTCGCCGCCGTAGCGGAACAGTTCGTCACCGGGTCTGAAAAGAGCGGCGCTCATGGCCTTTGCCGCACGGGCAAGGCAGTCATCCCCGGCAAGGTGCCCATAGGCATCGTTGTACAGCTTGAACTTGTCCACATCGACCATGGCAACACACATGTCGCCGCCTTCCCGCGCAAGGCGCGCAACTTCCCTTTGCAGGGATTCATCAAAATGACGGCGGTTGAACACGCCTGTCAGGTAATCCTTGAGATTCATTGCTTCCAGTTGCCGATTGGCGGCCTCCAGCCGGCGCTCCAGCCCCTTGCGCAGGCTTATGTCGCGCAGCGACACACAGATGGAGTGAAGCTCGCCGCAGGCATTGGGCAGGGCGTAGATGGACATGACGTAGTCCTTGCCGTCCCAGATGATCTCCTGTTCGGGAATGACTTCTCCAGATGGGAGTACCCTGAAAGCCTCGTCCACCACGTCAACGGAAGGGATGCCCGCTTCAAGGATATGGGCACGCACCAGGGCGTTGGCGGGCTTGTTCGCAATAATGGCATACTGTGCGTTGACCGCCAGCAGTTGTCCATCCCTGTTGACGATGCAGAGCGCCATGAAATCGTGCGCAAATACTTCCTCAAAGATTGGTGCAAAATCTCCGCGCATGTCCACAGAGCCGATACTGCGCTCCTCGCCTTCAAAGCCGAGAAATGCACCGCTGGCACTGTGCACGGGCCTTATGCTCAGGCTGGTAACCGTGTGTGTACCTCTTGGGCACACATAGCGCACGGTGCAGTCTGTGAGCGCCCTGGGTTTGGCAGGAGCAAGGGCGTGGCGCAGCATGGCGGCATCGTCCGGGTGCATGCAATGAACCAGTGATTTGCCCGCGAGTGATCCCACTGGCAATTCCAGCAACAGCTCCTTTGCCGCATCCACATGGCGGTAGACCAGATCATGGTCAACGCCCCAGCAAAATGATTCCTTGGCGTTTTTTTGTATCGACACGGTTCCCCCTCCTTTGCCGCCCGGACTGGTTCAGGGCATTGCCCCTGCTGCGCGTACCTGCGGCAAAGACTCTGTCGATTTCAACGCCAGAATATACATAAGGGAACCCTTTCGCCAGAGATTTCGGGCAGAAAGGCCAGTGCTCAAGAAATATCGAAGATGCCAAATACCTGGCGGGCACAAAGTTTGTGATTATGGGAGCAAAGGGAGGCCGCGAACAAAAAAACATGAAAGCCATAATTTTTTGCGCGGAAACTCGCGAGCAAAATGTGATTAAATCACATTCTGACGTAGCGGCATAAGCGCGGATTGCCTCGGTGAAATATGCCGTAATTCAGGCAGGAAGGACAAAGAGTCGAAAAATTAATGGCCGGAGTAATCCAGAACGTTGTTCAGCGGAGCGCTGTGGCTTTCAATACGCCCGCAGTTGAAGGCGTGGCGATTAAGCCGCCAGCCCTCCATATCAAGCACGTCAAGCTTTCCCTTATGCTCCGGGCAGATATGCTCCCCAAGTACCGCCAGTACTTCATCCACGGGAAAGTACATGCCTTCAAAGGAGATGCGGGCCATATCGCCGTCACGCTCAAGAACAGGCACGTCATCTTCATCCGGCATGGCATCGGCGCAGGACTGTTCCAGAGCTGCGTAAAAATCATCGTTCACAGGATACACATGCCCGTAAACTTTAAGCAGAGGGGCTCGGCTCATGGTTTTGCCGCCGTGTCGCCAGCCCTGGCGGGTGGTTGAGGCGTGACGGCATCCGCAGCGGGCGGGGCGCCCTCCTGCCTTGAAGATGTAAGGCACATCTGTTGCCCTCGGGCGGCGGCAAGCCCTTCGCAGTCGCCCAGAGCACAGGCGGCGGCCAGATCATCGCACATGCCGGGTTCGTTGCTGCGCAGCATGCGCAACGCGCCACGCGCCCGCAAAAGCCGGACTTTGTCTGAGGTGTGGGGAAAAGCATCAGTTGTGGCTTCCAGCACCGCGCTCAGGTCATCTTCGGCAAGGGCAAGCTGCTGCAAGCGCCAGTGGGCCAGTGCGCGGATGTACCGTGCGCGGCCAAGGCCGGGGGCAAGTTCCAGCGCGGCAGTGCAGGAAGCGATGCTGCGCTGCGGCATGCCCGCCTGCAAAAGTGCCTCGCCCAGAAGTAGCTGGGTAGCGGCGCTCTGCGGCAGACTGACGGCAGCTTTCTCAAGGATTGCCAGAGACTCTGCCGAGGTCAGCCAACCCTCGGGCGAAAGGCGCAGTGTATCCAGAGCCGCAATGGCGGCGGCAAAAGTGTCTGCCAGGGCATCAGCGTTCAGCTGCGCTTTCTGTTGCGCCGCCTCCTTTGCGATGTTTTCGGGAGTAGGCATTGGCGGGTGCTGGGTCAACTGCCCCGGCGGCGTCGCCTTGGCAATATACCATGTACCGCCAGAACCGGGGGACGCATCGCCGGAGCCGCCAGATCCAGGCAGGGCATCGGCGGCGGCGAGCTCCTGAGCGACATGCCGGGCATTTGCCGTTGCGGTCATCAGGTCGGCCAGCAGCAAACGCCGCACTTTCAGGGCGTCAGGATTGCGCAGTAGCCGCAGCAGTGTTTCCGCCGCATCGGGCCGGGCCAGCAAGGTAACTGTCATGCTTTGCGCGCCGGAATCCCCGCCAGCGGCAGCATGGTCAACCTCTGTCAGCGGGGTGTACAGTTCTGCGGCCAGCGCTGTGTATTCGTTGAAATCGGTGATGCCCATGCGGATGTCGCGCCTGTTGGGCAGAGCTGCTGCGGCAGTCTGCAAGGCCTCAAGAAGGGCGGCGGCTTCCGCGCACAGGCGTTGGGCGTGCGGGGGCAGTGGCGCGGCGGGGCAGTGCGCGCTGCGAAGAACGGGCGATGGCAGGGGGAGGGGGCCTGGTCTGGAAGCAGAGGGGCCATTTTCTAGAGGCGAGAGCTGATCAGCAGGAGTTGGGCTGGCACTTTCGGCTGGGGTATTGTCAGCCGTATTGCCCTGTGAGTCCTTGCCCTTCGGTGCTGGTTTGTCAGCGGCAGAGACTGCCGCCGGTGGGCCGGGCGTGTGTTCTGCTGCGTATGCCGCACCGCCGGTCAACAAGACCGGCGGCAGGGCAAAAGCTCCCAGCAGAACCGCCATGGGCAAGCTGGAAAACAATGTACGCAAGGCCCGCATGGGCTTATTTTTTTGCCTCGATGGTCTGGACAATCTTGTGCGCCATGGGTTTGACCAGGTCGCGCAGAGTTTCCAGCATCAGGTTGTCGGCAGCGCTGCCTGAGGGCAGGCCGGTGCGCGACTGTGACGCGTTGAGCGATTCACGCAGGATGCGCGCCTGCCGATTGGCAAGCACGTAGTTTGCGCGCAGTGATGTGGACATGTCGGTGGTGGACGTTTCGCGGATGTTGGCTTCATCGACCTGGCCAGTGACCATAAAGTCGGGGTTGCCCTTGCGCGCTTCGTTCACGCTGATGGAATAGGAAACCTGCATGCCGTTGCGCGCAAGTTCATCGGCCAGAGCCTTGCTGATCCACTGGGCGACATTGTCGGTGGTGACAAACGCGCTGTTGTCGCGGCGGGTGCCGATGACGGTCTGATCCATGCGTTTGTCTTCAAACATCACAACGGTCACACGGGGTGCGTTGGGAGAAGGAAGCACCGAAGCGTCCAGAGCGGGCGGCGGCAAGAGTCGAACATTGTTGCTCGGCCCGCAGGCTGCAAGCAACGCCAGCAGGGATACACAAAGAACAATGCGTAAATGTTTCATGACGGCCTCACGTAACTTGTATAGAAAATCTCCAGAATACTTGTTACTACGTATACGCAAAATTTGCCTTTTGCAAGGTTTGCAGGTCTGCCTGCGCCAGATTGTCAGGTACAGGCCGCATGCAGCCGCCTTGCAGGCAGCGGCCCAACATGCTACAGCCTCTCTGTTGCGCTCCCCATCCTCATGTGGAGCAGATTTTGCTATATCCCGCGCGGTGCGCGTTTTTTTCAGGAGCGGCTATGATTGACCTCAAACTGGTGCAAAAGCAGCCCGAAGTGCTGATCAAGGCTTTGACCGACAGGCATTCGGATCTGGATGTTAATGAATTCCTGGCGCTGGACGCCCGCCGCCGCGCCCTGCTGACCGAGGTGGAAACCCTCAAGAGTCGCCGCAACGTGGCCTCTGCCGAAGTGGCCGCAAAAAAACGCGCGGGCGAAGATGCCACGGCTCTGCTGGCCGAAATGAGCGGCGTTTCCGAACGCATCAAGGAACTGGACGTTGAAACCGCCCAAGCCAAGGCCGATGTGGAAACCTGGCTCATGCGCGTACCCAACCTGCCTGACGCCGCCGTGCCCGTGGGCAAGGATGAATCGGAAAACGTGGAGGTGCGCCGTTGGGGCACGCCGCGCGAATTTGATTTTGAGCCGCGCGAGCATGGCGATCTGGGCGTGGCCCTTGGCGGGCTTGATTTTGAGCGCGCCGCGCGCCTGACTGGCAGCCGCTTTGTGGTGTCCCTGAACTGGGGCGCGCGCCTTGAACGCGCACTGGTGAACTTTTTTCTTGATCAGCACACAGTGGCTGAAGACTATATTGAAGTCTGCCCGCCCTACATGGTCAACCGCACCAGCATGACAGGCACGGGCCAGTTGCCCAAGTTTGAGGAAGACCTGTTCAAGTTGCGCGAGTGGGAATACTACCTGATTCCCACTGCCGAAGTGCCGCTGACCAACCTGCACGCTGGCGAAGTACTGGACGAGGCCGACCTGCCCCGCGCCTACTGCGCGGCCACACCCTGCTTCCGCTCCGAGGCGGGCAGCGCGGGCAAGGATACGCGCGGCCTTATCCGCATGCACCAGTTTACCAAGGTAGAGATGGTGCGTTTCGCCCATCCTGACGACAGCTTCAACCAGCTTGAGATCATGCGCGGTCATGCCTGCAACCTACTGGAAATGCTCGAACTGCCCTACCGCGTCATCACGCTCTGCACGGGTGACATGGGCTTCAGCTCTGCCAAAACCTATGATGTTGAAGTGTGGCTGCCCACGCAAAAAACTTTCCGCGAAATTTCGTCCTGCTCCAATTGCACGGACTTTCAGGCCCGCCGGGCCGATATCCGCTTCAAGCCCAAGGGCGGCAAGGCCACGTTCCTGCACACGCTCAACGGCTCCGGCCTGCCCACGGGCCGCACCATTGCCGCCATCCTTGAAAACTGCCAGCAAAAGGACGGCAGCCTTGTGTTGCCCAAGGTGCTGGTTCCCTACATGGGCGGCAGGGAAGTTATCGAACCGAAATAAACGTTCATTGCTGATGTAAAAACGGGTGCTTCCTTCAGGAGGCACCCGTTTTTTTTGGTCAAAAACAGTTTTGAACCATTATACCGTAAGTTTTTTTCTGCGGCGCATCACGGCAGCCGCCAGCGCCATGTTGGCAATCAGGCTCAGGCCCAGCAGAATGCGCAAGGGCATGGCAAAGCCGCCTGGCCCCGCATCGTGCCCGCTGTCTGCGGCTACGGCCCCCTGAGCGGCGCTGATTTCCACCGGGTGTTCAACCCTATGCCCCATGTTGTCAGCCATGATGATACGCCAGCGGCCCGGCGCATCAGGCATGAAGGCAAAGCGCCCCTGCGCGTCCGTGCGGCCATTCTGAAATTCAACCTTGTCGTCTGCGGGACTGTAAACCTCCACCTTTGCATAGGTGGGCTGCTCGCCGCTGGAGTAGGCAAACTGCACAAGCACCACGCCGTCATGCCGGGTGTCTGCCGCATACAGGGCATGGGCCGAAACCTGGGCAACGGTGCCTGTCAGAAGCAGCGCAACCGCAAGGCAGATGGCGGCGCAGCGCCCCAAAAGGAAAATGCGCATATAACTATCCTTGCCTCAAGCAGGTGTGGGAATGCGATCAGGCGGGAGAAAGCTAACCTTCCCCCGCCTGCCTACGTGTGGATATGGGGCTACTTTACGGGGAACACATAGGTGGCGCGCAGATGGTGCTCATCCGCGTCCGTGCCGGGGGTCTTTTCCACCACCGTGGTGCGCAGCATCCACAGTGCGGGCTTGTCCACGGTAAAGGATGCCTTGCCCTGCGCATCAGTCTGCACCTTGGATTTGTAGGTGTCCTGTTCCTTGCTGAAGGCATCGTGGGTCAGGCCCACAGTCGCGTTGGCCACGGGCTTGCCGCGCAGCAGTACCTGTACGTTCAGGGGGGCGCCGGGCTTGAGGTCTGCGGGATTTGTCAGCAGTACAAGTTCCAGATCCTGACCAAGGGCCTTGCCGAACAGGGTGTCGTTGCTGGCGGGATTGAGCAGGGTTTTAGCGAATTTTTCATACTTGCCGGAAGATTTGACCTTCATGCCCTTGGCTTCAAGGGCAGAGCGGCTGCCTTCCATTTCACCCTGGGTTGTTTCGCACCATATCTGGGGCAGGCGGTGGCCCACCAGCATGGCGGGGCCGTTCTGCGCGAGGGTGAAGTCGCCCACCAGCGAAACAAGCGCCTTGTCTTCCGCAAGGGCGATGTCGGTTTTTTTGTCGCCCTGCAAGAGGTACAAGCGCACGTTGGCGGGGTTTTCGGCTTCTTCGCTGACCATGAACACATGGGCCGCCTGCGCCTGCAGGCGGGTTTTCTGCCCGGCGGCAGGGGTTGCCGTGTCGGGCTTGAGGATGAATTCGTGGGCCAGGGCGGCAGTGCTGGAAATCATGAGACCCATAAGGGCCAGAGCGGCGCAGAGGTGCGAACGGATATGCATGTTGGAGGGCTCCTTTGAGTTCGTGTTACGAAAATATAGCGTATGCTACAACTGTACATATGTTTTTGCAAGTTGTAACACTGAACGAACAAAAAAGCCCGCAAAATGCGGGCTGTAAGAAAAAGGTGGCAATGCCTGCGTTAAACCGTGGCAAGTATCTGTAGCGCGGCCAGATGTTCCAGCTCTTCAGCCAGACACAGGGCATCGGCCAAGGTGCGCCCAAGACAGCACAGGCCATGCCCTGCCATCCACACGGCATCCTTGCCGCTGGCAGCCAGAGCTACGGCCTCTGCCAGCTCGGTGGTGCCGGGGGGGAGTGCCGGGGCAAAGCCCAGCTTGGCCCGCCACACCTCGGCTTCAAAAAGGGGCAGGCGCAAAAAGTCCTCTTGCCTGCCCGCCAGCCGCAGGCTCAAGGCAAGCAGGCGGCGAGGGTGTGTGTGCAGAATGGCGTTGCAGTCCGGGCGGGCGCGATAGATGGCAAGGTGCATGCCCGATTCAGTGGACGCTGGCCCGCCTGACACGGTTGCGCCTGTGGCGATGTCCATAAGGCAACAGTCGGCGGCGGTCAGCCTGCCCTTGGCAGCGCCGCTGCGCGTGACACAGACAAGCCCTGGCGCGTTGCTGCCGAGCCTGCGGCTGGTGTTGCCGTTGCAGCCGGACAGCAGGCCCTGCTTCCATGCATCGCGGCAAATTGCGCGAAATTCTTCAACCGTCTCAGAAGGGATGGATGGTTGATCGTCTGAAAGCGGCGCGGATGCTGATCGCTGCGAGGTGTTGCTCATGCGGGATTTCCTTTGTTTTGCCATGCGTGCATGTCAGGCTTTCTGCCTTTTGTGCTCAAAGTGGTCAAAGCCGCGCATGTCCGCCAGAGTGTCCAGCGGTTCGTTGTTGCACACAATACCGCCGCCAGCGGTGACAACGCCGATGCTTGTAAGCCGCGGTATGGCCGCATGCAGGGGGGGCAGCATGTCGGGCGCGCACGAACCAAGCAGGGCGTAATCCTCGCCGCCAAGCAGGGCCTCGTGTACGGGATTTTTGCCATGGGCTTCGGCATAGCTCACTACTTCCGGGTGCAGCTGCCCACGGGCCAGCATAATTTCCGCCCCCAAGCTGCCGCGCGAGACCTGACCCGCCGCGCTCAATTCGCCCGTAAGGCCAAGCAAACGGGGCAGATCACGCATGATGCCGTCAGAAACATCCATGAGCGCAGGCGGCCGGGCGTTGAATCCTGCCCGCGCCAGCATGAGGCCAGCGTCCACCTGCGGCTCGGGGTGCAGGTGCGCCGCGCAGGCGGCGGGCCATTGCTCCAGAGCCGCGCGGCCCTGAGCTTCAAGGGCTTTGAGCCCCACCCGGGCAAGGCCCAGACGCCCCACCACAAAGAGCACATCGCCGGGCATGCTGCCGCCGCGCACAAGAAAGGTGCCGGGGTCGGCGGGTTCGCCCCACACGGTCACAGAAATATGCAGGCGCTCGCAGCCGGAAAGATCGCCTCCGGCCAGCACCATGTTGTGTTGCTTGGCAAGCCCGGCCATGCCGGAGAAAAACGCGTCCAGCCACGGCTCGTCCACCCAGCCGGGCAGGCCGAGGCAGAGGGTAAAGGCGGCGGGCCGCGCCCCGCAGGCCGCAAGATCGCTCACATTGACGGCCAGCGCCTTGTAGCCTGTTTCTTCAGGGGTAAAATACGAGCGGCGAAAATGCACGTCTTCCAGAAAAAGGTCACTGCTCACGGCAAGGGGCTTGCCGCCGCGCAGCACGGCGCAGTCATCGCCCCTGCCCAGCAGCAGGGAAGGCCCGGTCTGCGGAAAATGCCTGCCAAGACAGGCTAGAATGCCGTCTTCAGAAAGAGAGCCATGAGAAACAGGGGATGCGTGGGGCGGAACCATATCAGCTCTCCAGAATCAGATATTCGCTCAGGATGACCTTGAGGCCGAAGCCGGGGAAATTTACCTGCACCTTGTCCGGCGGCAGATGGCGTACGATCTTGCCGCGCCCGAAAATACGGTGGCGGCAGTAGCACAGTTCGCCATCGCCTGCGGCCTGCGTCCCTGAACTCCCATGAACCGCCGCAGGGGCGGACGTGGGGGTCGCAAAGGGAAAAGTCTGCTTGCCCGAGCCGCTTGCTGGCGCATTCACCGGCGCTTCGTCTGGCGCAAGCTGGCAATCGTCATAGGCATCGTGGCTCGGCGGGCGCTGCGGACGCGGCAAAAGCCCGCCCGAGAAGCCCTGCGCGCCACCAGGCCCGCCAGCAGAAGGCATGGCGGTTTTACGCCCAAAACCCACGCCGCCAACGCTACGGCGCGAAAGCACGCCGCCGAAGCCTTCAATCCATTCTTCAACCATGCCGGGTGCAAGCTCGCGCACAAAGGGACTCTGGCTCACGTGCTGACTGCCGCGCTCCGCCCTGTTGTAAAGCGAAGCCGGGGCGTAAAGGTCAAGGCACTGGCGCGCGCGGGTGCAGGCCACGTACATGAGGCGGCGCTCTTCTTCAAAATCTTCTGGCCGGGCCAGAGCGTGGCGCGAAGGAAAGCGGTCTTCCACCAGATCAATGATCAGAACGGCATTCCACTCCAGCCCCTTGGCCGAATGCACGGTGGAAAGGGTGATCTTGCCCTCGTTGCTGTCGGCGTCATCGTCTTCCGGCGCTTCAAGGGCAAGATCTGCCACAAAAAGATCCAGTTCGCTGTAGCCGGAGGCCATCTGGATGATTTCTTCCAGCCCCTGCTGGCGGCGGGGCCAGTCTTCCGGGTAGAGGGCCTCGAGGCGAGGGCGGTAATGCTCAAGAACGGACGACAGTGTGCCCGAGGGCGGCATGGGCCGGGCGCGCAGGTCGTCCACAAAGCGCATGTCTTCCAGAAATCCCGGATACTTGGCAAAGGCTTTTTCTGTGGATTTCTGGTCGCCGCTGCGGGCCACGGCATAGAGTTTTTCTACCGTCTTGGGGCCAATGCCACTGTGCTGGGCCGCCACGCGGGCAAAGGCGGGCAGGTCGAGCGGGTTAAGCAGCAGGCGGGCGTAGGCGATAACATCCTTGACGTGGGCAGCCTCGGTATAGCGCAGCCCCCCGTATTTGCGAAAAGCAATGCCTGCCTGATTGAGGGCCATCTCCAGATTATAGGAATGGAAGCCCGCGCGGAACAGCACCGCGATTTCGTGCGGCAGATGGGTCGCCAGCAGTTCTTCAACCCGGCGCACCACCAGCTTGGCCTGACTCATGTCGCTGAGCGGGGTCACAAGGCGTACCGGGTCGCCGCCTTCCTTGCGCGTGAACAGATTTTTGCGGAAAGACTCCGCAGCGTGGGAGAGCAGGTTGTTGGCCACATCCAGCACGGGCTTGGTGGAGCGATAGTTTTCCTCCAGCCGTACAACGCGCGCGCCGGGAAAAAGCGAGGGGAAGTCCAATATGTTGCGCACATTGGCGCCGCGAAAGGCATAGATGGACTGGGCTTCGTCGCCCACAGCCATGACGTTGCCTGGGGGGCCGTCCAAGGGCCCTGCCAGCAGGCGCACAATGCGGGCCTGAACCAGGTTGGTATCCTGATATTCGTCCACAAGAATATGGCTGAACCTCTGCCGCAGCGAGGCGGCCGCCAGCGGATTTTCACGCAGCAGGGCCTCAAGCTCGAACAGCAGATCATCGTAATCCAGCAGGCCCTTGTCGCGGCGGTAGGCATTGTAGGCATCACCCAGCCGTGCCAGACCATCGGCATGGGGCAGCAGGTGAAAGGCTTCGCGCCGCAGCACTTCGTCCAGCGGCAGTTCCTTGTTGCGGGCCTTGCTCAGCAGCCCCACAATGCTCTGGGTTTTGGGAAACGACCTGTCCCCCTTGCCCAGCTTGAGCTGATCCTTGCAGTGTTTGACCGCCTCGTTGATGTCGGCGGAATCCATGACTGTGAAGGGTCTGTCGCCAAGCCATTCGGGTTTCCAGCGCCTGAGCGCCCCAAAGCCAAAGGCGTGGAAGGTGCCGCCCTGCACGCCCGCAAGCCCCTGATTGAGCAACAGCCCCGCGCGGTGCAGCATTTCCTGCGCGGCCTTGCGGGTGAAGGTGAGCAGGAGCATGGCATCAGGTTCCACGCCGTGCTCTGCCAGCCATGCCAGACGGTAGACGATGGTGCGGGTTTTGCCGCTGCCTGCGCCTGCCACAACCAGCACAGGGCCGTCGCCGCAGGTGGCTGCCTCGTACTGGGCTTCGTTAAGGGCTTGAGCGTAATCAATCATGGGCGCAGGGTAGCATAAGGCGGCAGCGCATACCAGAGCCGCGCAGGGGCATTCCCCGCCCTTGACTTTGCCCGCGCTCGTCCCGAATATCGCGCAAAGAAAAGAAAAAGGACAAACATGCGCATTACGGAAAATGATTATATTGTGGGTGCCGGCGCAAGGCTGCCCCGCCGCCGCAGGCTGTTTCTGGCGCTCTTGCTGGGTATGATGGCTGCCTTTGGCCCGCTGTGTACCGATACCTATCTGCCAAGCCTGCCCGCGCTGGCGGCAGATCTTAATATCTCCACGGCAACAACCCAGTTGACCATCACGGCCTGTCTGCTGGGCATGGCCCTCGGTCAATTGTTTGTGGGGCCCATTTCAGACTCCACCGGGCGGCGCAAGCCACTGTTCATGGCGCTGATCTTCTTTACGCTGGCTTCCATCTGTTGCGCAGCGGCCAAAACGGGCAACAGCTTTATTGCTCTGCGCTTTGCGCAGGGGCTTGGCGGGGCGGGGGGGATTGTGCTGGCCCGCGCCATGGCCTGCGACCTGTTTCGCGGGCCGGAGCTGACCAACTTCATGAGCCTGCTTATGGCGGTCAACGGCATTGCCCCCATTACCGGGCCGCTTCTGGGCGGGTGGCTGGCATCCCTGAGCGGTTGGCCCCTGATTTTTTATTTTCTGACGGGCTTTGGGGTGTTGCTCATCGTGCTGAGCGCTGCGGGCCTGCCCGAAACACTGCCGGAAACCATGCGCCGCGAGGGTGGTTTGCGCGCCTCGTGGAAGGCCATGGGCGAGCTTTTGCGGCAAAAACCCTTCATGTGTTATGTGGGCGTGCAGGGTTTCACCATGGGCGGATTTTTTGGTTACGTGGCGGCCTCGCCCTTTGTGCTGCAGGGCATGTACGGCATTTCGCCGCAGGGCTACAGCGTCATTTTTGGCTGCAACGCCTTGAGCGTCATGTTTGTCGCCCTTGCCACGGCCCGGCTGTCGCGCCGTTTTGGCGAAGCCCGTTTGCTGCAAATCGGCAACACGCTGCGCTGTGCGGCCTGCCTTGGCGTACTGGCCGTGACGGTGCTCGCGCCAGCTTCGCCTTTGCCGCTGCTCGTGGGGCTGTTTTTCATGATCGCCCTCCAGGGCATGACGCTCCCCACCAGCTTTACCCTTGGCATCAGCGCGCAAAATGTTGGCGCGGGAACGGCCTCGGGCATTCTGGGCGTGGCGGTCTTTATTTTTGGCGCGTGCACCTCCCCCCTTGTGGGGCTGGCCGGGGGCGATACCGCTGTGCCGCTGGGTCTGGTGAGCGCCTGCACGGGGCTTGCCGCCGCAGTACTTGGACAAGTTGGCAACAGCGAAATGCAAAAGCGCGCCGTGCGGGAAAAGCAGGCCTGAGCCTGCTCGTTTCTGGCGGGGACTGGGCGGCATTGTTGCTGCAAATCAGCCCGCCGCATTGACGCGCTGTAGTCTGATGTTTACAACAAGTGGCGCTTGCGCTTTTTTTCGCCGCGCAGGGAGAACCGGATTCATGGATTGGGATGCACGTCTTTATGACCAGAGCCACGACTTTGTGGCAGCCTACGGTGAAAACCTGCTGGGGCTGTTGCCCGATGGTCTGGGCTTTGTTGTTGACGTAGGCTGCGGCACAGGCACACTGACAGAAGCCTTGACCGCCAGAGCCGCCCGCGTGGTGGGCATCGACGCCTCGCCCGACATGATCGTGCAGGCCAGGATGCGCCTGCCGCAAGTGGAATTTCTGGTAATGGACGCCTGCGACATGGCGTGGAACGGCTGCGTGGACGCGCTGTTTTCCAACGCCGCGCTGCACTGGATAGAAGATCAGGAGCGCCTGACCGCCGCCATGGCGAGGGCGCTGCGCCCCGGCGGCCTTCTGGTGTGCGAATTTGGCGCGCAGGGCAATATCGGGCGTATCCGCGCTGTCTTTGGGGCGGCCTTTCAGGCCGTGCTGGCAGGGGAAGGCATTGGCCCGGCGCATCTGAACAGCGAGCGTTTTTATTTTCCCTCGGCGCAGGAATACGCGGGCCTGCTGAGCCGTCACGGATTTTCCGTGCGGCTTGCGGAAGAGTACGACAGGCCTACCCCTCTCAAAGGAGGGGAAGAAGGCCTTGCCCGCTGGATGGCCCAGTTTTTTGCCCAGGATCTGGATTGCGTGGCCCCAGAGGCTCAGGAAAAGGTTTTTGCCGCCGTGGCGGATGCCCTGCGCGCATCCATGTGGAATAACGGCGGTTGGATTGCTGATTATCGGCGGCTGCGGGTCGTGGCCGTAAAACATTAAGGGAGTCCCCATGCCCGAAGCTCAAGAACAATTTCAGAATGGCGTTGCCAAGGTTCTGGAAGCCGTCATGTTCGAGAACTGGCTGCGTTTTTATTTCATCTCTGAAAAGCCCGATGCCCCTGCCGCTACGGACGGCCAGCCCGCTCTGTTCATCGCCGTGCCAGTCAAGGCCATGGAGCGCATCAGCGAGCTGTTCCCCCGTCTGCTGCCTCTGGCAGAAGACATGAACGGTCAGGAAGTGACCTTTGAAACCTCCCGCCGCGCGGTCTGTAATTTTGTTCTGGCCCATGTGGACGGTCAGGTCATGCCCCGCGATACTGCGGCCATGATTTTTGAGAGCGCCACCTTCCAGGTGCAGATGCAGCTTTTCAACGCCTGGGTGCAGATGCACGAAGCGCAGCTTGACCGCAACTTTGTGGATTTTGGCGGCTGGCAGAAACTCTTTGACGAATGGCGCAATACGCCCGCCGCGCGCGAACTGGCCGAAAAGCTTTCCCTTTCTTTGCAGGGTGCGGCTGTTGCGCCGGGCAAGGACACTGTGCAGTAGGCTGTGCAAGAAAATATTTTGTACAGTTTTGCGCCTTCCAGGCAGGGCGCAGGCACGTGGGGTTAAACATTTTTAACGCGCCCAGTGAGGGGCTGAAAAAAATTACCAATAAAAAGCAGCGTGTTATATGATTATTCGTATGCTGCTTTTTGTGGCACGGCCATTGCAGCTTGGAAAGTACCTTCCTTTCTTTTGCTGACAGTCTCCTCCAACCGAAACGGCCTGCCTCCCCAAGCGGGCCGTTTTTTTTTATGTCAAATCACGGCAGGATCACATGCAAGACAAGTTTCTGGCTTCTGAATATCCCCAGTCTGCGCCGGAGCAGGCAGGGTTTCACATTATCCCCGTTCCTCTGGAGCAGAGCGTTTCTTATGGCGGCGGCACGGTCAAAGGCCCGCAAGCCCTGCTTGCCGCATCCCACCAGCTTGAAGCCTGGGAATGCGGATTCGCACCTGGCGAGTCAGGTTTTTTTACCGCTCAGGCCGTGGACTGCGCTGGCCCCATAACCGACACGCTTGACCGCATAGAGGCCGCTGTGGCCCATGCCATTGCCTGCGAGGCAGTGCCTGTGGTGTTGGGCGGAGAGCATACCGTGACGCTCGGGGCCTTACGTGCGCTGGCCCAGCAGGCGGAAAAAACGGGCGAACCCTTTGGTGTTGTGCAGTTTGACGCCCACGCTGACCTGCGGCCCCAGTATGAGGGCAGCCCCTTTTCACACGCCAGCGTCATGTACCGTGCCGTGGCCGACCTCGGCCTGCCGCTCACGCAGTTTGCCGTGCGCGATTTCTGCCGGGAAGAAGCCGAGATCCGCAAGAAGTTCAACGTCACCCATTACGATGCCTACTTCCTCGCCCGCGTGGGCCTGCCGGAGCTGCCCCTGCCCGAGGATTTCCCCAAAAATATTTACATCACCTTCGATGTGGACGGGCTTGATTCGTCCATCATGCCAGCAACAGGAACGCCCTCGCCCGGCGGCATCAACTGGCGCGAGGCCCAGTACATGCTGGAACGCTGCGTGGCGGGCCGCCGCGTGGTGGGGCTGGACGTGGTGGAACTGGCCCCCATTGAGGGCCTGCACCATGCGGACTTTACGGCTGCCAAACTTACCCACCTCATCATGGGGCTGGCCCACGATGCCAATCAGAAGGAGGCTCAGTCATGAAGAATACCATAGTTACCTTCCGCGAGGGCAAAGGGCAGGAAAAGCTCGTCATGCTGACGGCTTATGATTACAGCACCGCACGGGTCATGGACATGGCCGGGGTGGATGCCCTGCTTGTGGGCGATTCGCTGGGTATGGTCATGCTGGGCTATCCCGACACGCTTTCCGTCACGGTGGACGACATGGTGCGCCACTGCGCCGCCGTGGCACGCGGTGCGCAAAAGGCCCTTGTGGTCTGCGACATGCCCTTTATGAGCTACCACGTTTCTGTGGAAGATACCGTGCGCAACGCCGGGCGGCTCATGACTGAAGGCCGCGCCCAGGCGGTCAAGCTTGAAGGCGGTGCGGAATTTGCCGCAGAAGTGCGGGCGCTGACGCGGGCCTCCATTCCCGTCATGGGGCATCTTGGCCTTACGCCGCAATCAGTGAACGCTTTTGGCGGGTTCAAGGTGCAGGGCAAAAGCATGGCTGCGGCCCAGAAACTGCTGGACGATGCCCGCGCCCTGCAAGAAGCCGGGGCTTTCGCCCTGGTGCTGGAATGCGTGCCCGCGCCCCTGGCCGAGCGCGTGACCCAGGCCCTGTCCATCCCGGTTATCGGCATCGGCGCTGGCGCTGGCTGCGATGGGCAGGTTCTTGTGTGGCAGGATATGACGGGCATGACCTTGAGCCACCTGCCGCGCTTCGTCAAACGCTTTGGCGAAGTGGGCGCAAGCCTGCGCTCGGCGGTGGAGGCCTATGCGCGTGAAGTGCGCGCGGGCGCGTTCCCCGGTGAGGATCACGTCTACCCCCTGCCGGAAGGTATGGAAAAGACACTGAAAAAATTGAAGTAACTCTGTCTTTCCACAGAGATCTGAAAGCAAGACGCCCGCGATCACGGGCGTCTTGCTTTTTCCGGCTGGTAGTTTCAGCGCCGGTGAAAATCCACAGGAACACGCACGCGGGAGCCTGCCTTGTTGCTGAACAGCAAGAAGCCCTGCTCCAGACCGTGCAGATAGAGGCGGCGGGTGATGTCCACATCCTTGCGGCAATACGTGGCGATATCTTCCAGCCTTCCCTCCTTCCACCATTGCAGGGCTTGCAGACCGTCGGCGCTCTTGGGTTCGCCCAGGGTGGCCTGCCCCAGATTGTCCAGTGGAAGGCGGTAGTTCAGGCGTTCGTACACGCGCTGTAAAAGATCAAGGCTGGGCAGGGTGCGCAGATCAAAGGGCGCAAAGGGCGAGAGCACGGCGTAGTCAAAGCGCAGGCTGTTGAAGCCGACCACAAGGTCGCTCGCGTGCAGGCGCTCGAACAATGCGGGCAGCTCCTCCTGCTGGTAGGAGAAATAGTCGTCCGCCTTGCTGTCGTAGGCCACGGCAACGCTCACGCCCATGCGGTCGGCCCTGTTCCAGCCGCCCACCTCGGCGGCGGAACGCCGGGTTTCCACGTCAAAGACCACAAAATTTTTTGGCGGCGGCACGGGAATGTGCGTCAACAGGCCTGCGGCGTCAAAGGTCTTTGTCCCTTGAGCGTCCGGCGCGCTGCTGGCCTCCCTCTGAGGCGTGGGGGCGCTGCCGCTGGAGCCGGACTGTGCAAGACCATTAGCGCCGAACAGGCTGTTCTGGTTGTCCGGCGCGGAGTGCTTTTTGCTCATGGATTCTTCCTCCATTGCAGTGTGCGCGGCTTCGGGCTGGCTGCCTTCATTGATGAAATCCAGGGCCGAAACCGCAGGCCGGGGCGCTGCCGCCAGGGCAGAGGCTGCGTCCAGAGATTCCATATCCAGCCTCTCTGGGGCGGGGCTGATGCGCAGATCGCGGCACAGGGCCTCGCCTTCTGAGCCGGGGGCCAGCATTTCGCGCAGCAGTTCCAGCGCGCCGATTTTGCTGATGGGCCTGTTGCCGGAGCCGCACTTAGGCGAATGCACGCAGGAGGGGCAGCCGTCCTCGCAGGGGCAGGCGGCAACAGCCTTGAAGGTCGCTTCCAGCAGGCCCCGCGCATCGGGAAAGGCCTGACGCGTCAGGCCCGCCCCACCCGGGAGGCCGTCATAAATGAACACTCCCGACAGCCCGGTCTGGGCATGCAGCGGGGTGGAAATGCCACCAAAGTCGTTGCGGTCGGCCATGATGAGCAGGGGCAGCAGGCCGATGGCAGCATGCTCAAGGGCGTGGATGGAGCCCATGTAGTGCAGAAAACGTTCTTCCAGCGAGGCACGGATGCTGTCTGGTATGATGTACCACAGGCCCTCGGTTTCAAAAACCTGCGGCGGCGCGGCAAGCGGCGTGATGGTGAGCAGGCGGTTGCCCGAGGTGGAGCGCTTTTCATAGCCGGTCACGGTGTCGGTGATGCGCAGGCGCCCACGGCAGACAAGCACGCGGCCCAAGGATACGCGCTCGACTTCTTCAAGGATATCCGTGCTTTTTTGGCCGCGCGTGCGCGTAAACCATGAGACCTTGGCGGCCTTGGCCACAATGCGGGCGCGGGCCGGGTCCATCTCTTCAATCACATAGCTGCGGCCCCGGTGCAGGTAAACAGCGCCGGGGTGCGTCTCCTGCCATGCGCGAAAGCCATCCACCGAGCCGATGATCTGGCCGTCCTGATCTTCAATGCTGAAGGTCTGGCCTGTGCCGCGCAAATCCACATGCCGCTGGGGCCGCTTGCGGGCGGCCAGCAGTTGGGTGCCGTCCGCCGATTGCAGCAATAGTCCCTTGGCGTTGAGCGCGCGGGCGGCGGCGCGGGCAGCAGGGCTTGCCAGCATGGCTTCACCGGGGGTGAGGGGCATTTCTGCCGCCGCACACTCCAAATGACGGGTCAAAATGACCTCGTTGTCCGGGTTGACCACGGCTTTTTCCGCAGGGCGGCTGAAAAAATCTTCGGGATTGCGGGCAAAATACTGATCCAGCGCATCCTCGCCCGCCACCACGATAACGGCGGATTCCTGTTGGGCGCGGCCTACGCGCCCGCCGCGTTGCAGGGTGGCCATGACCGTGCCGGGGTAGCCCACAAGGATGCACACGTCCAGCCCGCCAATGTCTATGCCCAGTTCCAGCGCGCTGGTGCTGACCACGGCCAGCAACTCGCCCGAGGCCATGCGGGCCTCGATGCCCCGTCTTTCCTCTGGCAGAAAGCCAGCGCGATAGGCGGAGATTCGCTCGGAAAATACGCCAGATTGTCCGGCCCACAGGCTGATAAGTTCTGTCATGCGCCGTGAGCGGCAGTAAACTATGGTGCGCAGGTTGCGGGCCAGCGCCGCCTTGAGCAGGTCGATGGCGGCTGTGGCAGGGCTTTGCTCCGGATTGAGAAAAACAAAGTGCCGTGGCCCCTGCGGCGCGCCGGACTGGTCAATAACCACTGGCGCATCCGCTCTGCGGGCGGCAGGAGCGGAGGACGGGGCCTGCGCCGGAGAATCCAGGCCTGTGGCAAGGGCAGGCGCGGCGGGAGCCTCCGTGCCGGTCAGCGCAGCCGCCAGCTCGCCGGGATTGCCCACGGTGGCCGTGCACAGCACATAGACGGGCCGCGCGCCGTAGCGTCCGGCAATGCGGTTGAGCCGCCGGAACACCTGGGCCATGTGCGCCCCGAACACGCCCCGGTAGGTGTGGGCTTCGTCCACAACCACATGGCTCAGGCCAGCCAGAAATTCCGCCCACTGTTCGTGGTGGGGCAGAATGCCGAGGTGCAGCATCTCCGGATTGCTGATAAGTACCGTGGGCGGATTGCGCCGGATTTTGCGGCGAAAATGGTCGGTGGTGTCGCCGTCATACAGGGCGGCTGTGGGACGGGCCTCCTTGGGCCAGCCTTCCACCAGGGCGTTGAACGCGCCAAGCTGATCCTGCGCCAGAGCCTTGAGGGGGAAGAGATACAGGGCGCGGGCGTCACGGTCGCGCAGGTAGCGGTCGAGCACAGGCAGGTTGTAGATAAGGCTTTTGCCGCTGGCCGTGGGCGTGGCCGCAACAATGGAATGCCCGGCGCGGATGTGGTCTGTGGCAAGCGCCTGATGGCTGTAAAGCTCGTGGATGCCGCGCTGCTCCAGGGCACGGCTGATGGCAGCGGGCCAGGGCAGGCGCGTGGGCGCGTGGCATGGCTCCACTGGCGGAAAGAGCTTGTGGCACGTGACCTGCGCACCCAGCTTTTCCGACGCCAGCAGCGCCGTAATATATTCCCCCACCGACACCGTGCAGCGACCTATTCCGCAGTGACGGGCTGCTGCGCGCTTTCGCCGGGCTTAAGGCAGCGCAGCACGCGGGCGGGCGAGCCAGCGGCAAGGCAGAAGGGCGGCACGTCGCGCGTGACCACGCTGCCAGCGCCGATGATGGCACCCTCGCCAATGGTTACGCCCTTGAGGATAAGGCAGTTCATGCCAATCCACACGTAGTCGCCAATGGTTACCGGGCGGTCGCCTTCCATGCCGGGTTCTGTGGCGCGGGCTTCCGGTGGCCAGTGGGCGTGAAAGTCGGAATCCACCACAATACAGTTGGGGCCTACCATGACCTGACGCCCAAGGCGTATGACCTTGGAGCGCGCGGTGATGGACGTGCCGCTCAACTGGCAGCCGGGGCCGATTTCAATGCTGGCTCCGGGGCCAAAGGTGCGCAGACGCACGGGATGGGCCAGCGCGGCCGCCGTGCCCCGCCGCCAGGAAGAAATGAGGCTTGCACCAGCGCCAATGCTCATGCGGCTGCCCGGCCAGCGCAACAAGCCCACAGGCCCGTGTGCCGACACGCCAGCGCCCACCTCCACGCCCAATGCAAACGCTTTGAGCCGCAGGCGCAGGGTTCCCCAGAACGCGCCGTTTACGCGCATGATCTGCAAACACAAATAGCTTATGACGTTGGAGGGGGTGAGGCCCCGTTCCAGAACTTTTTTCAGGATGCTCATGGCTTGTCCGTTGTTGACGTGTGCCGGAAAGGGCGTGGAGGCAAGCGGCCCTCCCGCTGCAAGGCATCATGCCAGAGTCGGGCCATATGGTCGAGTGGAGCGCTGGAGCGTTCTGCGCCGAATTGGGGTGTGGCGCGCTCACCGCGATTGCGGAGGCCTATTTTCTTGACGGCAGGGGGAATGATCGATAAATTGAAATTGAATGTTATTTTTAAATAAGCAGGTTTTTTAAAAGGTCTCCCGGAGGCGCAATGGATTCAGTCATTCCTCTCACGTCCCTCAAAGTGGGCGAGGTGGCGCGTATTGTCAGCATCAATGCCAGGGGCGAGCTTGCGCGGCGCATCCGCGATATGGGGCTGGGTTCGGGCATGCCTGTTTCTGTGGTGGGCTATGCGCCCCTGCGCGACCCATTGGCCTTGCGCTGCGCAGAAGTAACCATTGCCCTGCGCCGCAGGGAGGCCGGGGCCATCATGGTGCAGCCCGCTGTTTCTGGTGCTGACGGAATGTCAGCCGCACAAGGATAGGCTGCACAGGCATATGCTGACATGTGACAGTCTTCAATTTTTATGGGGCCAAGAAAGATGGAACAACCTCAGCTCCAAAATAGTCATGAAGCCTGCCCGTAAACGCAGGTGCGGTTGCGGCCTGCGGCCTTGGCGGCATAGAGGGCGGAATCTGTCTGCCGCACCAGCATCTGGCTTTCTTCCTTCTGCTCCTCCAACGGCCTAAGGCTGCTCACTCCCAGGCTGACAGTCACCAAGTCACCCACGGGCGAGCTGGGGTGGGGCAACTGCTCCCGTTCTACCTCAGCATGCACGCGGGCGGCCACGGCCTGCGCTGTCGCAACATCCGCACCGGGCAGCAGCAGGGCAAACTCCTCCCCGCCATATCGCGCGCAAACATCCGTGGAGCGCGCCGCCCGGCTCATGGCGGCGGCAATGCGGCGCAGGCATTCATCCCCGGCCTGATGCCCCAGGCTGTCATTGTAGCGTTTGAAGGTATCCACATCCAGCATGATAAGCGCCAGCGGCGTGCCGCTTTGCAGGGCATGCAGCCACAGGGAATGCAGCTTGTCGTCAAAGGCGCGGCGGTTGCCCACGCCGGTGAGGCCGTCCACCAGCGACATTTTTTGAAAATGGTCGTGCTCCGAGGCAAGTTTTTGCGAGCGCACAGTGGCGAGCGACAGGTAGGTTCCAAGATTTTCTAGCGCTGCCGATATGTTGTGCAGTTCGGTGATAAAGCTGTGTTTGGGCGGCTGGCTGGCGGAACCTGTGCCCAACTGGTTGAGAAAAACCATGATACTTTGCAGCGGGCGCGCAAGATGCAGGCGCAACAGGCCGAAGAGCAGGACCAGCCCCGCGCCCAGCAGCAGAAAGCCCATGAGCAGGCGGTTTTCAAATTCGTGCGCCAGCGTGACCGTGCGGCGCAGTTGCAGCAGCATGTCGTCAGTTACTGGCTGTGCCGTTGCCAGTTCCGCTATGGCGGCTGAGAGTTCCGCCAGAGCGGCGCTGGCCTCCGGCTCCGCTGGCTTCGCGGTCAGTGAGGGCAAGGTAGCCAGTGCGGCCTTTGCGCCTCGCAGGCGCGCCATGTTGCGGCTGTCGGTCAGTTTGTCGCTCTCGGCCAGGGTCATGAAAAGCCCGTAGGTTCGGGTTCCGGACACGCTGACCTCGCGCGCCATGCTCATAAAATAGAAAAAACTGGCGGTAAAAAGCAGGGCCATCACCGTGAGCCCCAAGGCAATATATGCGCGTATGCCCATGCCATGTGCGCGCCCTGTACGTTTGATCATCATGCGTCCATCCAGAAAAAGCGGTACGTCTGGTACACGCCCACGGCCATGCCAAAGGCCAGCAGCGTGTTGAAGGCAATGCTGAAGGCCACCCACTTCCAGCTTCCCGACTCCTGCCGGATGACAACCAGAGTGACAAAGCAGGGGGCGTAGAGCATGACAAAAACGAGCAGAGCCAGGGCCGTGCCCTGATTCCACGTTGGGTCTGCGCGCAGCAGTTCCGCCAGCGAGGCCGGATCTTCAGGGTCTTGCTCCCCAAGGGCGTATGCCGTGCCCAGTGTGGAAATGATAGCTTCCTTGGCGGCGATGCCGCCGATAAGGGCCACATCGGTGCGCCAGCTGAAACCCGCGTAGGATGTTGCGCCTTCAAGCCATGTGCCAAGGCTCCCGGCAAGGGTGTGGCGCAGGCGTTCGGCATCCAGTTCTTCCTGCACTTTTGCAAGGGCTTCTTCCTGACTGGCGCGTGCTCCCGCAGGCAGGTCTTCGCGTTCAAGTCCTGCGCTCAGGCGGGCTATTTCGTTTTCAAAGGGCAGGGCCGTTTGCGGATCAAGAGCCGGAAATGTCATGGCCGCCCAGATCAGCATGGACAGCGGCACAAGCACCGTGCCCGCCTTTTTGAGGTACATCCAGGTGCGCTCCCAGCAATGGATGCAGATGCCGCGCACGGTGGGCATGCGGTAGGGCGGCATTTCCATGACCAGAGGAGTCGCTTCGCCGCGCAAGACGGTTCTGCGCAGCAGCAGAGCCACGCAAAAGGCCAGCACCCACGAGAGCATGATGATGGCAAACATCATGTTGGCGGCATTGTGCGGAAAAAACGTGCCCACCAGCAGCAGATATACGGGCAGTTTGGCCCCGCAGGCCATATAGGGCAGGGTGAGCATGGTGGCCAGTTTTTCCTTGGGGCTGCGCATGGTGCGGGTAGCCATGACGCCGGGAATGGCGCAGCCGCCCGCAATGCCGCCGGAGATAATATAGGGCATCACCGAGGCGCCGTGCAGGCCGAAAAACTGGAACACGCGGTCGGCAATATAGGCCATGCGCGCCATGTAGCCGCTGTCTTCCACAATGGCGATGAGCGCAAACATGATAAGCACCAGCGGCACAAAACTGAGCACCCCGCCCACGCCTGCGATCACGCCGTCAACCAGCAGGGAGGAGAGCAGGCCTTCTGGCAGTGTGCCCCGCACAGCGCCAGCCAGCGCGCTGAACGCACCCTCCAGCCAGCCCTGCGGGTAGGAGCCAAGAACAATGGTGATCTGAAACATGGTGTAGAGTACGCCAAGCATGATCAGCGCGCCCCACACCGCATGGGCCAGTACGCGGTCGAGCCTGTCGGAGAGGCTGAGGCGGTGGCGATCGCCGGTTTTGACAACGCAGGCGGCGGCAATCTTGCGTACAAAGGCGCTGTGCCCATCTGCGATCAGGCCTTCGGCATCGTGACCAATGCTGCTCAGTTCGCCCTGCACAAATCGGCAGACCTGGGCCATGTCTGCGGCAAGGTCTGCATCCTCCGCCTGCAAGGCCGCAACGGCTTCCGCATCATTTTGAAGCAGGCTCAGTGCCAGCCAGCGCGGTGCGCAGTGGGCATATGGAAAGGATGTCATACCTTTGCTTGCCGCAATGCGTTTTTCCATGGTTTCCAGTATGGGGTCGAGCAGCGGGCCGTAGCTTATGCGCAGGGCAGGGCCATAACTCTCGCTGGGCGAAGCTGCGGTAATGCCATGCTGCTGGCGGCTGTTTTCTGCATCAAGGGCAACCTGGCGCGCCGCAGAAAGGGCCTCGCGCAGGCCATTGCCAGAGGTGCCGACCGTGGGCACGGCGATGGCTCCCATGCATTCCGACAGTCGCAAAAAATCAATGCTGATGCCAGCTGCCCGCGCCTCGTCCATCATGTTGCAGGCAATGACCACGGGCAGGCCCATCTCGCGCAACTGGGCCGTAAGCAGCAGCCCGCGCTCCAGAATGCCCGCGTCCACAACGTTGATGACCGCCTGCACCGCTCCGCCCAGCAGCACGTTGCGCGCCACCACCTCCTCCTGCGAATAGGCGGAAAGCGAATACGCGCCGGGCAGATCCACAAGTATGATCTCCTGCCCTTCGTGGCGAATGAAGCCTTCTTTCTTTTCAACGGTTACGCCGCTGTAGTTGCCCACATGCTGGTGCGCGCCTGTGAGGGCATTGAAAACTGTGGTCTTGCCGCAGTTGGGATTGCCCGCGATGGCAAGCCGCAGGGAATAGGCCAGGCCGCCGATGAGCGTACGGGCATTGCCGCCACGCGCCCCGACAGTTGCGGAAAGGGATTCCGGCATGCTGTGCGCTCCTGTCATCGCCGCACCGGAACAGCCGGGGTGGCTCAAGTTGAATGGAATTGAAATCTATTTTCAAATTATAGCGAAGTCAAGCGTCGCGCCCAGTATTGACATGCGCCATGCATCGAATAATATATGTATATACATGAAAGTGCGGAGTACCCATGCAACTGCCTTGTCTCTTTCTCCAAATCCGAAAGGCGGATCGGCAACTCAATCAGCTTTACGGCAATTATCTGGCGCGCAAGGGAATGCGTATGACTCAGTATGGTTTGCTGCGGGCTATTGCTGGTCTGGAGGAGCCTTCGATAACGGAGATTGGTCGGGTTTTGGGCATTGACCAGACAACTGTGACCAGAAATGTGGAAAAGCTGGAAAAAATGGGGCTTGTTGCGAGTGCCCCAGGCCCGGCGGATTCACGCAAAAAGATCATGCAGTTGACGACCCTTGGTACAGACCGCCTCAAAGAAGCCCATCCTCATTGGGAAGAGGCGCAGCAGCTTATGATTTCAGAATTGGGGGACGATGATGTCCAGGAGTTGCTGCGACTGTTGCTCAAGGTTTCCCGTATTGCAGAGAAAGACAGCGCCTAGCGCATGCTGCAATTCGTGCGAGTATTTGGGCTTTGTGCATCTATATTCATGTATATACATATAAATTAACAGGCCAGGAGACGCCATGCGTAAAGTAGTTGTAACAGGCTTTGGGGTCATATCTTCTTCAGGAAACGACCCTGAAACCATGTGGAAGAACATCAGTTCCGGAAAATCCGGCATCAGGTATATGGACGACTCTGCGTTTGATGAATCCCCGGTGAGAATCGCCGGAAAGGTGGACGGGTTTTCGGCAGAAACATATTTTTGCGCAAAAGACGCAAAAAAATACGACAAATATATCCAGTTTGCCGTTGCTGCGGCCGTGCAGGCAGTGGAGATGTCCGGGCTTGAAGGTGCTGATTGGGATCCGGAACGTGCCGGGGTTTATGTGGGGTCTGGTATTGGCGGCATAGAAACGATCATGAAAAATCATGAAGCCTTTCTGAACAAGGGCGCACGGCGGGTTTCGCCTTTCATGATTCCCATGATGATCGTCAACATGGCTTCGGGCGTGATCGCCATCAGGACGGGCTTCAAAGGGGCGAACTATGCGCCTGTGTCCGCTTGCGCCACGGCCAACAATGCCATCGGCGAGGCTTTTTTAAGCATTGCGTACGGTCAGGCGGATGTCATGCTGGCAGGTGGGAGTGATGCGGGCATTCAGCCGTTTTTGCTGGCGGGTTTTTCCAGCATGAAGGCTCTTTCAACCCGTAACGATGAGCCGGAACAGGCCAGCCGCCCTTTTGACAGCGGGCGTGACGGCTTTGTCATGGCAGAGGGCGCGGCTGTGCTGCTGCTGGAAGAAGAGGAACATGCGCGCCGCCGTGAGGCGACAATCCTTGGCGAAGTAGTTGGATACGGTGCAACGTGCGATGCAGGGCATATCACGTCGCCAGACTTTCAGGGCGGAGCGCGGGCCATGGAAATCGCCATCAAACAGTCCGGCGTTCCTGTGGCCGAAATTGGCTACATCAATGCTCACGCCACAGGGACAAAGGAAGGCGACCGATCTGAAGCCGCAGCAATCAGGAGCGTTTTTGGCGACAGCCTGGAAACGCTCAAGGTCAGTGCCACCAAGTCCATGACGGGGCATCTGTTTGGGGCGGCTGGCGGCATAGAAGCCATCATTACTCTTGAGGCTCTGCGGCATGGGCTGCTGCCGCCGACAACAAATCTGGATGTACCGGATGCGGAGTGTGATATTCCGCACGTCTGCAACAAGGCCGAGCAGACGTCCACCCGTTACGCGCTCTCCAACTCTTTTGGTTTTGGCGGGCATAACGCTTCGCTCGTCTTTAGGAAATATGAAAGATAGACGGTTGGAAACGCACGAAACGGCCCGGCAGTTGCCGGGCCGTTTCGTGCAAAGTGATGTCCCCTCTAGCCCTCGTCAAGCAGTGCGGAGCGGATGCGGCACACGCCGCAACGGTCGCCGGAAGATGTGGGGTAGCCGCATTCCGTGCACGGGGCCAGCTCCAGGCCTTCCTCCGCCTCTCGGCGGGCAAAGACGGGCCGCCCGCGCGAAAGAAAACCCTGATAGAAATCCAGCTTGCGGCCCGGCATGGCGGCCTCGAGGTTCTGCATCAGCCCCTTGAGCGTGGTGAAGCTCGCGCCGGGGCTGTACGGGCAGGGGGCGTAGTGGTTTTCTATGCCCATAAGAAAGGCGTAGTTGGCCGTTTCAAATTCCGAAAGCCGCCACAGGGGCTTAACCTTGCGCGAAAAGCCGTGTTCGCTCTCCAGCCGTGGCCCCTGATCTGAAAGATAGGAGGTATCCCAGCGCAGGGTGTTGCTGAAAAGACGGGCCACTTCGTCGTCCAGGTTGTGCCCGGTGGCGAGGGCGTCAAAGCCTTCGTCCAGGGCGACCTTGTTGAAGAAATGGCGTTTGATCTTGCCGCAGGCCGAGCAGATGGGGCGGTGCAGCCTTTCCTTGACCAGCGGGATGGACAGGCCTTCTGCGGCCATTTCCTTGACCATCAGCTTGAGGCCGTGCTTGGTGCAGAAGCGTTCAACCACGCCGCGCGCAGCAGCGGAAGAAACCGGAATGTCCAGATCAATGTGCAGACCGGTCACGTTATAGCCCTGGCGGGAGAGTTCGAGCATGAGCGCCAGGGAATCCTTGCCGCCAGAAAGGGCCACCAGCACCCTTTCATCACGGGTGAACAGCTTTTGGCCTTCAATGCCGCGTTCTACCTGGCGGGCAAAAAAATCCTTGTAACAGTCAGGGCAAAAGGCGGCGTTGTGGCTGCGCAGGGCCACCACGGCCTCGGCTTTGCAGATTTTACATTTCATACGGTTCCTGTATGTGTTTGCGGTATTGTCCCACGTTCAGGCGGCATGCTGCTGCCACTGGCGCGGAGCGCGCTGATGATCGCTGGTTGTTTATTACTGTTGCGGGGCTTGCGGCTGCCCGCTTTTTTCGAGCCAGCCAAGCTGGCTGCACCAGCTTTCGTGCCGGGTGCAGGTTGCAAGGGCAAAGGATTCATGGCTCAGGCCGGGGCGCAATGCGTTGCCCGCTTCCACAATACGGCGGCGCTGGGCTGCATCTGTCATGACGTTTATCATGCATTCGGCCAGCGACTGCGGATTGTTTTCTTCAAACATGCAGGCGGCATCGGGGGCGGCGGCAAGCCGCTGCTCGTGCAGGGCGCTCTGTCCGCAGATGACGGGCGTTTGGGACGCCAGCCCAGCCCCGAGTGTTTCCGGCAGTTCGTCCGGCGCGGAGCCGGGCGCTATCCAGGCATGGCAGGTGCGCAGCAGGTGCGGCAGGCTCTGCTCGTTGAGCAGGCACAAGCGCGACTGAACGCCCAGTGATTCCGCCTCGTCCAGTACTTCCTGAAAGCGGGGGCCCCCCCCGGCGGCGCGTACTTCCCATGCGGGCAAATCACGGCGCTGCCAGATGGCGGCCATGGCCCGGATGACAATATGCGCGCCCGAGCGGGGCGTGAGGGCTTCGCCCATGCAAAAAACAAAATGCTGGCCCTCTGCTGGCTCTTCGGGCCATTCGGGCGCAGGTTCAAAGCCTTCAATGTTCATGCCCGGCGCTGCCAGCGTGAGCGTATCGTCCGTCAGGGGCAGCGCGCGGTTTTTGGGGCCGCGCCAGGGCGTTTCGCCCTCGGTGATGCCGCTGGCTTTGGCGATGCGGTCGCGTACATAGGTGGAGCCGCAGAGTATTTTGTGGGCTGCCAGCATTCCCTTGCCAAAGCAGACTTCCGGGCGCGGCGCGCGCAGCAGAAATGCATGGCTCAAAAGGGTGGAGGACGGGGGACGCATGGTCAGCACCCGGCGGCCAAGGGGCATGCCGCTTTCGCCAAAGGTCTGCACCAGCAGGTGCTTGTGCTTACGCTGCCAGAGCCACAGGCGCATGAAATCCATTGGCCCGCCTGCCGTGAGTATGGGCAGGTTCAGCGCGGCGGCGCGGCGGTGCAGTCGTGAATTTTTCTGACACAGCAGCATGGGGGCCAGCCTGCCGCCGTCACGCATGGCGCAGGCCAAGGCCAGCGCGTGGTCTTCTTCCAGCCGGGCAAGGCGCATGGGTGCGCCCTGTTCTGTCCAGTGGCGCTGCTCTTCAGGTGAGGCGGGTCCGTCAGTGGTCTGTTGCAGGGCAATAAGCAGAACACGCATCAGAGGGGTGCGCCTTTTTTCAGCATATAGTCCAAAAGAACATCCTTGAGCCACAGGGCCACAGGGCCGGGCTTGCCAGCATGCGCGCCGTGCCCCACGGGCTTGCCGTCAAAATGGGTGATGCCCACGCAAAGGGTGGAGCTGGTGAACAACAGCATTTCACTGGCGCTGTCTATGGCTGCGCGGGGAATGGGCATCTGCACGACAGGCATGCGTTCTGCGGCGACTTCCATGGCGGCCAGCAGGGTGGTGCCCGGCAGAATACGTCTGATTTCAGGGCAGAGTAGGCGGCCCTGCGCGTCCACAAGGCCCACGTTGGCCACGGCCGCCTCGCCCATGATGCCGTTCTCGTCAAAGGTTACGGCCACGTCCATGCCCTTCTGGCGGGCTTCCATGGCCATGAACACATTGGGCAGATAGTTGGTATTCTTGATGCGGGCCAGATATTCCTGCTTGGGCGGGATGGCGCTGGCAAAGGCTGTGAGGCCTTTTTCATAGAAGGCCGCCGTGGGCAGGGCCTTTTTGAGGGCCACAATGTACAGGCCAGCCTGAGGGCATTCGGCGGGTGAAATGCCGAATCCGCCGGGGCCTCGGCTCAGAAAAACGCGCAAGTCGCCATTGTCCACGCCTGCGGCAAGGGCCACATCAAGTATGTGTTGGCGCAGGGCTTCCCATGTGCAGGGCGGCGTGATGGAAAGGGCCGCAGCGCCGTCCACCAGACGGGCCAGATGCGCGTCCAGCCCGAAAATTGTGCGCTGGCGAAAACTGATGCTTTCAAAAAGGCCGTCGCCGCGATGGCAGATATGGTCATCAAGGGGCAGCAGCAGAAGACGTGGGTCAGTGCAGATATGCCCCACCCGGTGGTCATAAAAAGCGAGAACCTGCTCCGACCCTGGCCGGGGCGCGGAAAGCAGGGCCTTGAGATATGTTTCAGCGTCTACAGCTTGCACCGCAAAGGCCTCCAAAGCGCATGGGCGCGCGGGTCTGCGAAACCCGCGCGCCCGCAGGCAATTACTTCAGGAACACGTTTTTGTCGGTCACGCGCAGCAGGTCGCGCTTGATCAGTTCTTCACCAATCTGCACGGCGTTGAGGGCTGCGCCCTTGCGCACGTTATCGGCCACAATCCAGAGGTTCAGGCCATTTTCAATGGTTTCGTCCTCGCGGATGCGGCCCACGTAGGTTTCATCCTCGCCCACGCAGTAGGAGGGCATGGGGTACATGAGTTCGCGGGGATTATCGACCACGCGCACGCCGGGAGCCTGCGAAAGCATGACGCGGGCATCCTTGGCTGTGAGTTTCTTTTCGGTTTCAATGTTCACCGATTCGGCGTGGCAGTAGAACACCGGCACGCGTACACAGGTGGCCGTAACCTTGACCGAAGGATCTTCAAATATTTTGACGGTTTCATGAACCATCTTCATTTCTTCCTTGGTGTAGTCGTTATCAAGGAAGACATCGATATGCGGCAGTGCGTTGAAGGCAATGCGGTAGGGATAGGTATTGCATTCCGGGTCGCGTCCGTTGAAAAGGTCGCGCACCTGGCGTTCCAGTTCTTCAATACCCTTCTGCCCGGTACCGGAAACCGCCTGATAGGTGGAAACCACAACGCGCTTGATTTTGACGGCGTCGTGCAGGGGTTTGAGCACCACCAGCATCTGGATGGTGGAGCAGTTGGGGTTGGCAATGATGCCGTTGTGCCCCTCAAGGGCGTGGGCGTTGACTTCCGGCACCACCAGGGGGCAGCGGTAGTCCATGCGCCATGCAGCGGAATTGTCCACCACCACGCAGCCAGCCTTGGCCGCATGCGGGGCAAATTTTTGCGAAGTGCTGCCGCCGGCGGAAAAAATGGCCAAATCAATGCCCTCAAAGACATCTTCTTTAAGCTCTTGCACGGTCAGCTCTTTGTCGCCATACGGCACCTTGGTGCCCGCAGAACGGGCGGACGCAAAGGCGCGTATTTCAGTGGCGGGAAAGTCCCTTTCGTGCAGGGTCTTGAGCATTTCACGGCCTACGGCGCCTGTGGCGCCTACAACGGCTACAGTCAGCTTCTTGCTCATGGTATTTCGCTCTCCTTGGGCGATGGGCGGTGGCTCGATGCCTCCAAAAAGGTGAGCGCGTACTATACGCGGCAAAAAGGCAAATGTGAAGGGCATGACGGCCCCGCTACGGCGCTGTCTCGGGCTTTTTTGCGCTTTTTGCGGTTGGCGGTACTGGAGGGTTAAAAAAGCCAGCCCGCTGCTATCGCAACAGGCTGGCTGAAAGGGATGCAGCCGAAATCGCTCTAAAATTCCAGATTGCCCGGTGTACGCGGGAAGGCAATGACGTCGCGGATGTTGGTGATGCCGGTCAGCATCATAAGCAAACGCTCAAAGCCAAGGCCAAACCCGGCATGGGGCGCTGTGCCGAAACGGCGCAGATCCATGTACCACCAGTAATCTTCCGGATTCTGGCCGAGTTCCTTGATGCGGGCGGTCAGGCGGTCAAGGCGCTCCTCGCGCTGCGAACCGCCGATGAGTTCGCCGATACGCGGCACCAGCATGTCCATGGCGGCAACGGTCTTGCCGTCTTCGTTTTGGCGCATATAGAAGGCTTTGATTTCCTTGGGGTAATCATACACAGCCACAGGCTTTTTAAAATGCTCTTCAGCCAGGTAGCGTTCGTGCTCGGTTTGAAGGTCCGTGCCAAATGAAACAGGGAAGGCAAATTCCTTGCCGCATTTTTGCAAAATTTCCACGGCTTCCGTGTACGAAACGCGGGCAAAGGGCGCAGCCACCATGCCCTTGAGGCGTTCAATAAGGCCCTTGTCCACAAAGCTGTCAAAGAGCTTGAGGTCGGATTCGCAGTGGGCGAGGGCGTGCTCGATCACGTGCCGGGTAAGGCTTTCGCCCAGTTCCATGAGGTCTTGCAGGTCGGCAAAGGCCATTTCCGGCTCGATCATCCAGAACTCGGCGGCGTGGCGCGGCGTGTTGGAATTTTCGGCGCGGAAGGTGGGGCCGAAAGTGTACACGCGCCCAAGGCCCATGGCGAGGGCCTCGGCCTCAAGCTGGCCGGAAACAGTCAGATTGCACTGGCGGCCAAAAAAGTCGGCGGCTACATCCTTGTCGCCGGGTTCAAGACTGGTGACGCGGAACATTTCGCCCGCACCCTCGCAATCCGCTCCGGTGAGCACCGGCGTATGCACCCATGAAAAACGGCGGCTCTGGAAAAACTGATGCACAGCCTGACCCGCTTCGGAACGGATGCGAAAGGCAGCGCCGTACTTGTTGGTGCGGGAGCGCAGGTGCGCAATTGTGCGCAAAAATTCGTCAGAATGGCGTTTTTTCTGCAAAGGGAAAGTTTCGGGATCCGCCAGGCCGAAAACAGTAACGCTCTGCGCCCTGATTTCCCACAGCTGCCCCTTGCCGGGCGAGGCCACAAGTTCGCCCGTAACGCTGATGGCGGCACCCGTGGCGGCCTGATCAAGTTGCTCGTGGGCGGTGGTGCCCGCGTCAACAATGCACTGCATGTTGCCGAGGCAGGAGCCGTCGTTGACCTCCACAAAGGAAAATTCCTTGGCGTCGCGGCGGGTGCGGATCCAGCCGCAAATGGTGATGGAGGCTTGAGACGCGGTCGCTGCCAGGGCGTCTATGATAAGGGTTCGTTGCATGGCATGTTCCTTGTGATGCGGCAATTTGCAGATACTGTAGCCCTTAGTGCGGCACAGCTCAAGATGGCGCGCGCAGTGAAAGCCCCG
The DNA here is from genome assembly GCF_053570625.1 of Desulfovibrio faecalis. Classification (NCBI taxonomy): domain Bacteria; kingdom Pseudomonadati; phylum Thermodesulfobacteriota; class Desulfovibrionia; order Desulfovibrionales; family Desulfovibrionaceae; genus Desulfovibrio; species Desulfovibrio faecalis. The sequence continues at coordinate 120,875 of NZ_JBRBQR010000001.1, read as the reverse complement.
TGCTGGGTTCTGCTTGCGTTAAAATACCCGCACGAGCCATGCGCCCGCAAAAAGCAGGGCAATGCCCGCTAGGCGTAGTGGTGAAACGGGGTGTTCTGGAAAGCCCACAAGGGCATAATGGTCAAGCAGCACAGAGGCCACCAGCTGGCCCGACAACATGACGGCGGTCATGGTGGCAGCGCCCAGCCGGGGCGCAAGAAAGATTGTGCAACTTACAAAAATTGCGCCAAGCACGCCTCCTGTCCACATCCACCACGGAACAGCGGAAAGCTGAGAAATGGAAGGCCATGTGTGGCGTGCCGCCAGGCTGTATACCCACAGCGCCAGCGTACCCACGGCAAATGAAACAAGTGCGGCTTGCATGGGTTCGCCCAGAAAGCGCCGCAACAAGGTGTTTATTCCCGCCTGCACCGGGAGGCAGCAACCGGCGCCAAATGCCAGCAGTAAAAGAATGTGCTTCATAAAAAAATCCTTTGATCGGTGTCATTACCCCGATGGGCTTGAGTGCGGCAATATGGCGGCAGGCAAGGCAAACCGGGGCAGGGCGCGGACTATATACATCTTTGCCAGTTTGCGCATGAAAAAATACCTGCTTCACCTTTTTCTAAAGATTATATAGAATGGATCAAGGTCAAGAACAAATCAGTTTCCTGCGGGCCTTCCGGTGGCCTTGCCCCGGCATTCGCTGACAGCGGGTATATTCTGAAATTGAGGGATAGGCATGAAAAAATTTTTTGGCGTTTTTACCCTGATATGCATTCTGGCGCTCACGGGCGCGGCCTTTGCGGCTACCCCACAGGCTGGCAAACCCGTACAGGACAAGCCAGAAAAAACCGTTGACCGCGTGACCACGGTCAGCGTGTCGCTGGAAGGCACAGACAGCATTGGCGCGCGCCTCGGCACCAAGCTCAAGGAGCGCTTCAACCAGAGCAGCCTGTTCACCCTCAATGATGATGAAGAAAAAGACATTCCCAAGCTCTACGTCATGGTGAGCACTCAGCCTGAATTTGCCGGTCGCCCCGCTGTGGGGTCCGTGTATTCGGTATGCTGGGTGTTCAAGCAGGGCCGTGGTTACCTTGGCTATCTGCTGGCCCGGGATCTTGGCACGGCGAGCGTGGAAGATGTGGACGGTCTGGTGGACAAACTGGTGGAACGTACTGACGGCATAGCCGCCAAGTACAGCAGTCTGTGGAAGTAACAAAAGTCCATGCTTGGAGCTTGCAGCAACATGCTGACGAGCGTTGAGAATGGTGAATTTTATCGGCTGACCTGACGGCTCGAACCAGAGCCGGGAGTGTAGGCTGAATCGAACAAGCTTCCTTCCAACCCCGCGCGCGCCGAAATTTGTGGCGCAAATAAAAAGGCTTCCCACGTGGCGGGAAGCCTTTTTATTTTATGGTGAAAAAAAGATGCAGCCCAAAAGTCCATTGCAGAAATTATATCGTCAGCCTTAGCTGCTTTGCTTGGACGTGTCCGTTTCGTCAGTCCAGGCTTCTGCGGTTTCATCATAAAAGCGGTAGCAGTTCTTGCCAGCCTGTTTTGCCAGATACTGCGCATTGTCCGCGCGGTGCAAGGCTACGTCGTATGACGCTTCGGTGCCGTCAAAGAGATAGATGCCTATGCTGGTGGTGATCTCTACACTCTGTCCATCATGCTCAATAAATTTGTGCAGTTCTAAAAGCAGGGCCTCGGCCCGCTCCTTAAGTGCCGCGCGTGTGATGTCCCTGACAAAAACGCAGAATTCATCGCCCCCAAAACGGCCCACAGCATCAGCGTTGCGAAAGATGCGTTTGAGGGCATCGCTGGCTTCAAGCAGGGCGGCATCGCCCCTGACATGCCCAAAGGTGTCGTTGATCAGCTTGAAATTATCCAGGTCAAGGAACAGGAGCGCATCAGTTCTGTCTTGCTGCGGTTTTGCAGGCATGGCTGCGCAGATTTTGTCGCGGAAGGCGGTCTTGTTCAGCAGGTCAGTCAAACTGTCTCGCTGGGTGCGGCGCTCAAGCTCGGCGCGGCGCCTCACTTCTTCATCAATATCAACAATTTTACCCACAAGGCGCAAGGGGGCGTCTTGTTTGCTGATGCGTGTGGCCTGCACGCGGCACCAGATGTAGCGCCCCTCGGCAGTAGGGATGCGCATGACTGCAAAAGCGGTGGGGTTGCCGCTGCGGATGCGCCGCCGCAGTTCGTTGAGGGCGGGCAGGTCTTCAGGATGGATGATATGCCTGTTGGTTGGGCGGCCGGTTTCGTTAAAGAGGGGCGTGGCCTCCCTGCCGAATTTCAGCAAAAAGTTGGGCGAACAGCGGAACTGGCGTTTTTCTGTATCCACATCGAAAAAAATGTCCTGCGACTGCTCAAGCAGAATCCGGTAGCGCTCCTTTTCCTGCTCAAGTTCTTCCTGCATGCGTTTTTGCTCGGTGATGTCCACCACTACGCAATCAATGGAGCGGTGAGACTTCTCATCGCCGGAAAATGTGCCGCGCAACAGCAGGGGCAGCCATTGACCATCCTTGTGGCGAAGCCTCAGTTCCATGGTGTTTGTCACAGGGCCGCTTTTTTTGTCTGCAAGCATGTCCATCAGTTTTTTTGTGTCGTCAGCGTGCAACAAATCAATAAACGCGGTAGTCTGCGGTTTGTCGGCCTCGTAGCCGAGCAACTGCCAGAATCCGTTGTTGGCATCAAGAATCTGTAATGGAAGCTGTGTAGATATGCTGATGACGCCGCCGTTGATGTTGTCGGCGATGTGGGCAAGGCGCTGCTCGCTGGCGATCTGGTTGGACAGGCTTTTGCGGCGAAGGTGCAGGGCGTAGGCAACAAGAGCCGAAACAAAGAGCATCAGCTCGGCTACAACCATCAGCAGCGAGCGGTTTTCATACACAATATCCGCCAGTGTCGGCGGAGTCGCTGCCGCTGCGATATTGCTGGAAATAATCTGGGTTCGGCTCTTTTCGTCAATGGTCAGCAAGAGGTTGTTCAAAATGCCCAGCAACATATCGGGCAACCCCGGCCGGATGGTCAGGCGCGCTTCTTCAATATCGCTGTAGCTGGTGACAGGATTGAATTCGCTGAAACGCGGAGAACTCGTAAGGTTGTTGAGCACCATGGAGTTGCCCAGAACAGCGTGGGCTTCGCGGCGGCCCGTGGCTGTCAGGCACGCTTCCTCATCAGAAAAAAGCTTGATTACCGCATTGGGAAACATGCGGGAGGCATACTCTGTCGCATTATAGACATTCGCGGGTACAGCCAGTGTGAATAATGACTGTTGCTCCAGTTTGACATCTGGCTTGGCGTATAGATACAGGCTGCTGCGCGTCAGCGGCGCGGTCAGGCGAAAATCCTTGTGCGATTGAAGGGCTGAAGAGGTAAACGAACCAAAGGCCATATCCAGCTTGTTCTGGGTATAGGCATCGGTAAAATTTGCGGGGCGTACAGCATAAGGCTCAAAAGTAACCTGCAAACCGCTGCGCGCCGCTGCATCCCGCAGGATATCGGGGAGGATGCCACGTGCGTTTCCGGTCATAGGATCCTGCCACGAATAGGGTTTGCGGTCAGGATCATAGCCCACGCGCAGGGGCGGCTGCTGGGCAATGTAGGTCAGCTCCGCCCGTGAAAGCGGCGTCTGAAACATGCGCGGAAGGTACGTGCGGCCCAGGCGATACTCCAGATCGGGCTGCTCCATCTTGAGCTGCACCATCGCCTGCTCAAGTTCCTGTATAAGTTTTGGGTTTTTGTGCGAACCTATGTAGAAAAAAGGCGTGAGCTTGCACTTTGCCAGAATTTTTTCGTCATTCCTCAACGAGAGTACAGTTTCAAGAATGGCGTCCACCTGGCCGGAGTGCATGGCTTCCCGCAGTTCTTCCCTGCCGGGGTACTCCACAATGGTGGGCATTGTGCCGCCGCGCTGCCTGATAAAGTCGGTAAAGTCCTTAAGCCATATGGGATTGCCCAGGCTCCCCACGCGTAATTGCGCGAGGCTTTCCAGATCATCGTAAATAACCGGTGAATCAGTGGGGGCCAGAATGGCCGTATAGGAAGTGCCGCCAGCGTATGCGCAGTAGAGATACTGCCGGGCGCGTTCAGCCGAATACCGGGCGGGCGTGCAGATGTCGACCTCGCCATTGTCCAGCGCGGCCAGGCAGGCGGCCCAGTCTTTTTCAACAACGTAAACTATGTTCCATCCCGTATAGCGGGAGAGCTGGGTCAGATAGTCGGGAATGTACCCCACAACCTGCCCATCTTCTACGCGGTTGAACTGCGAAATGGGGGGGAGCGCCACACGCACGGTGCGCTGCTGATCAGCTAAAGCTGGATGAACAGTGATCTGCAACGGGCACAATAAGGCAAAGCAGAACAGGAGCGTAAGAAGGAAAAAATGCCTGTTGCCCATATGCCTTAACCCAGTGGCGCAGAACGCCTGTTACGATTGACCCGCCATACGCCGCAAGGCAAAAAGCCGGGCCGCCAGCGCCTCAAGAATTCTGGCCGGAGTAACGCCGTAGTTCAGGGCATCCTGAGCTTCAGCAAACCATTGGCAGGCTACCGCGCGGGCCTTGCCGCGCAGGCCAGCCAGAGCCGTATCCAGCGGGCGCGCCGGGTCTTGCCTGTCTGACAGTATCCTGCTCATGGCCTTTTGGCAGCACAGCAGCAAACGGGTTGCCCCTGCTGGGTCGATGGCTCCCTTGGCAGCAACACGGTCAAAAAAACCTTGCCCCTGAACAAGAAATTGCGCAAGGGCGTCTTCCCAGGGGCGCATGTCTTCATCATCGGCGCGGCTGTCAGGCCACGGCAGCGTGAGGCAGAATGAGCGGGAAACCAGGGTGGGCAAGAGCTGTTCGCGCTGGGGCGCAAGCAGCACGAAGACAGTGGTGCTTGAGGGTTCTTCCAGGGCCTTGAGCAGGGCGTTGGAAGCTTCGTCGCGGGTGAGGCTGAGCCCCATAAGTATAACAACCCTGCGTCCCTGTCCGTGCGGAGCATCCCGCAGGCGAACCTTGAGTTCGCGCACGCGTTCCATGTTGAACGCACGGACAGGGCCAGGGTTTTCTTCATCTTCACGGTTGCTTATGCGACCGTCATATGCTGCCAGATCCAGATGCTCGCCAGCGGCAATCTGCATGCACACGGGGCAAGTCAGACAGGGCGCGCCCGAGGTTTCCGCCTGCGGGCAGTTGACGCGTGCCGCCCAGTAACGAGCCGTATCAAGGCGCTGGGCCTCGCTGCCGCCCTCAAGGAGCAATACCTGCGGCGGAGTCGCACCCAGATTGTCGAGTACGCTCTTCAGCCGGTCAAAGGCGGCATCAGTTATGGCGGGCAGCAGGGTGTTCATGACCTGTAAGGCCGCTCCGCCTCCTAGCGCACGATGGTCTGACGGCGGTCAGCGCCCACCGAAACCAGCGAAACCTTGACGCCCGTCAGCTCTTCAATGCGGGCAATGTAGGCGCGCACAGTGGCGGGCAGCTCTTCATAGCTGGCGCACTGGGTGATGTCTTCTTCAAAGCCGGGCATTTCTTCGTAGATGGGCGTTACGTCGCCAAGGGAGCATTCTTCCTGCGGCAGGTAGCTCAGGCGTTTGCCCTTGTATTCGTAGGCAACGCAGATTTTCAGCACCGGCAGGTTCTGCAACACGTCAAGCTTGGTCAGGGCAATATCCGTAAGCCCGTTCAGGCGAACGCTTTCGCGCAGCACCACGGCATCAAGCCAGCCGCAACGGCGGGGACGGCCCGTGGTGGCGCCGAATTCATGACCCTGCGTGCGCAGGTAGCTGCCAGTGTCGTCCAGCAGTTCAGTGGGGAAGGGGCCGGAACCCACGCGCGTGGTGTAGGCCTTGACGATGCCCACAATGCGGTTCAGGGCCGAGGGCGCAATGCCGCAGCCAGCCGAGGCATTGCCCGCCACCGTATTGGACGAGGTCACAAAGGGGTATGTGCCGTGGTCGATATCAAGGTGGATGCCCTGAGCACCTTCAAAAAGGATATCGCCGCCTTCGGCCTGCACTTCCTGCATGCGTCCTTCCACCTCGGTGAGGTAGGGAACAAGGCGGGGCGCAAGAGCCAGCAGCTCTTCACTCACGGTATTTTCATCGAGAGGTTCAAATTTGTAGAGGTCGCGCAGCAGAACGTTTTTTTCCTGCAGGGCGTGGGCCACCTTGGCGCGAACAAGGTCAGGGTCGGTCAGATCGCCTGCGCGCAGGCCCACCCGGGCGGCCTTGTCTTCGTAGCAGGGACCGATGCCCCGGCCAGTGGTGCCGATCTTGTGTCCGGCGCGTTTGGCTTCACGGGCCTGATCCAGGCTTTTGTGATACGGCATGATCAGATGGGTCTTCTTGCTGATGCCAAGACGCGCGGGCGAAACGTCAATGCCCCTGGCGGCAAGGTGATCCACTTCTTCCAGGAACACATGCGGGTCGAGCACAACGCCGTTGCCAATGAGGCAAATTTTGTTTTCGTGCAGTATGCCGGAAGGGATCAGGTGGAGAATGGTTTCTTCGCCCTGCACCTTGATGGTGTGCCCTGCGTTGTTGCCGCCCTGAAAGCGGACGATAACGCGGCTCTGGGCGCTCAGCATATCAACAATTTTGCCCTTGCCCTCGTCGCCCCACTGAGCGCCGATGATGACCGTATTCGCCATGGTGTTACCTGCCTGCAATGCCGCCGCGCAACGGCGGGTGATGTAAGGCGCGTTCATACGCCGGACGCGACAGATCAACCGAAGGGAGTCTACCCTACGGCCCCACTGCCGCTAAAGCGGGACGCAAAGCCTTTGATGGTACGTATCCCGTATGCAACTGCAAGTCAAATGGCCATCCAGAGCCATCTAACCTGCATGCGCGTTAGTTTTCGGGCTTGGGGTCAGTCTGTTCCCTATCGCTCGATCTGGAGGGCTTAAACTCAAGCACTCTGCACTTGCTGGCCGCCGGAGCGGCCTCCGGCCCTTCTAGCTCAAATTCCGGCATGGGATTGACCGCGCCTTCAGGCTCCTTGCCAAGCGGCTGCGCCTGCCTGGCCCAGTGGTAGTTGAAAAGCTGGTTTTTCCAGCGTTTGGCCTGAATCAGCGAAAATACGAGCGTAGCTTCCTCCCACCTCTTGGTGGGTTCAAACCGACTGGCCGTCGTAGCATACTTGCTCCACAACGACATAAGCGAGGCTTCGTCAATGGCGTCCAGTTGCTGGGCCAGCCTGACAAGCAGCTTTTCCATATTACCTCCCATGTAACGTGCTACTGTAGAGTGCGCATGAAATTTCGTCAACGCGGGCGAGGGCCGGGCAGGTTTGCTGTCAGGCGGCGTCAGGCTGCGGCTGCGGCGGGTCGAGTACCATAAGAGTACACTCCCCTTACAGCCGTGCGCCTTCCTTGCCTGACAACAAACGTGCTCCGGCCCTGTCATTGTAATCCGGGCAGGTTTGCTGTCAGGCGGCGTCAGGCTGCGGCTGCCGCAGGTCGAGCACCATAAGAGTACACTAAGAGTACACCCCCCTTGCACCCGTGCGCCTTCCTTGTCTGATGGAATTTTTGCCCCCTTGCAGTACGAACTTTGCCGCAAAGCAACCTCCAGGCCGCCCCAACCGCCGCCAGCAGCGAATCGGGGCTGGTTGTCCGGCGTGTTTTGTGGTATGCGAAGGCCTCACTTGATCGGCGAACATCTGGAGGCAAGCATGTCGGATCTCAAGTCCATGTACAGCACCGTCCACAAGGACGCTTTCCCTGACACCATGACCATCATTCTGGGCGATGAAAAACTCGTCTACCAAAAGCGCACCTGGACGCTGGACAACGAGGAAAAGGGCCTGCGCTACGGCGAAAATCCCGACCAGCCCGCAGCCCTCTACGCGCTTAAGGAAGGCTCCATTACGTGCGGCGGTCTGAACTGGCGCGGCCCCGGCAACGGCATTGTTTCCGCGCTTACCGAAAGCCAGATGATTCAGGCCGGCAAACACCCCGGCAAGACCAACCTCACGGACGTGGACAACGGGGCCAATATTTTGCAGTACCTCACCGAGCGCCCTGCGGCGGTGATTCTGAAGCACAACAATCCCAGCGGCGCGGCCTGGAGCAATGACGGCATTGCTGCGGCTCTTGAAAAGGCCTTCTGGTGCGACCGCATCGCCGCCTTTGGCGGGGCCGTGGTTGTTAACCGCCCCTTTACCCGTGAAGCTGCGGAAATTGTCGCCGCCAACTATTTTGAAGTGGTTGCTGCTCCCGCTTTTGAAGATGGCGTGGTGGATATCCTCAAGGGCCGCAAAAATCTGCGCATCATGGAACTGCCCGGCCTTGGGCGGCTTGAAGAACTGACCAGCTCGGCCTTTCTTGACATCAAGAGCCTCGCTGACGGCGGTATTATTGTGCAGAAGTCCTTTGTGAACCGCATTCTTGAAGCCAAGGACTTTTTGCCCGCCACCGCCACCACCAAGGAAGGTGTTTCTGTGGCCGCCCGCGCTCCCAGCAAGCAGGAACTGGACGACCTGCGTTTTGCCTGGGCTGTGGAAGCCGGGGTTACGTCCAATTCCGTCATTTTTGTGCGCGACGGGGCCACCCTTGCCATCGGCACGGGCGAACAGGATCGCGTGGGCTGCGTGGAACTCGCCATCCACAAGGCGCATACCAAGTATGCGGATACGCTTGCCTTCCGCGAACTTGGCCTGTCGCTTTACGAACTCAAGGAAAAAGCCGCCACTGATGCTGCTATGGCCGCCAAGCTTGCGGATATTCAAAGCCGCACCGAAGCCTCCCACGGCGGGTTGGCCGGGTCTGCCCTTGTTTCGGACGGGTTCTTCCCCTTCCGCGACGGGGTGGATGTGGCTGTGGCCCAGGGCGTTGCGGCCATTGCCCAGCCTGGCGGCTCCATGCGCGATGCCGAAGTGATAATGGCCTGCAACGAAGCCAAGCCGCAGGTTGCCATGGTGTTTACTGGGCAGCGCTCCTTCAAACACTAGGGCAGCGAGCAGGCGGTGCTCCAAACTGCGCTGTGATGAATGGCTTTTGTCCCTGATTCTGTCTGGTACGCGGCCCGGTCTGGTTAACGTGGATTTTCGCGTTCCGGTCGGGCCGCAAGCCTTTGAGACCAAGAACTGCGCCATATCTGTGCAAACTGATGGGCGCAATACCATTGAGAGCACTGCTCCACAGGGCCGCCGCATGCAGCACTCCTTGCCACAATCCGACCTCTCTCGCACCGTCTGCGGTTCAGCGGCTGTATCCATGCCCCGGCTGTGTGTATCGGCTCTTTCTGGCGGCGGCGGCAAAACGCTGCTCTCTCTGGGGCTTACGCGCGCCTTTGCTGCGCAGGGGCATACGGTCAAACCCTTCAAAAAAGGGCCGGACTACATTGACGCCGCGTGGCTGACCATGGCCGCTGGAAGGCCCGCCACCAATCTTGATCCCTATATGCTCCAGCCGGAACGTCTCAAGGCTCTGTTTGCGCACGCCATGCGCAAAACACAGGCGCAAAGCGGCGCAGCAGAAGTGCTCGGCATGATTGAAGGCAACCGGGGGCTTTTTGACGGCATGGACGTGGCTGGCTCATGTTCCACAGCGGAGCTGGCGCGTATGCTTGGCTGCCCCATCATCCTCAGCATCAACTGCACAAAGATGACGCGCACGGCAGCGGCACTAGTGCATGGCATGACAACCTTTGAGCCGGGGCTGCAGTTTGCGGGCGTGGTGCTCAATCAGGTGGGCACGGCACGGCACGAGGCCCTGCTGCGCAAGGTTATTGAGGAATATACGGATGTGTCCGTGCTTGGGGCCCTGCCGCGCCTGAAAGATAACCCGCTGCCCGAGCGCCATATGGGCATTGCCTCCTGCGGCGATGAACTTTCGCCCGAGGCCCGCGCAGTGCTCGACAAGCTTGGCACTTTTCTGGCCGAACACATCAATCTTGATGTCCTGATAACTGCTGCCCGCGCTGCGGCCATAGCCGATCCCTGGCCTGAGCAGGCGGAGTCGTTTTGGACTGCCAATGGAGCGACAGAGGTAGAAGCGGGTACTGCGACGGAATATTTCACTTCTCTGGAAGCGCCGCAACCGGCCCCCCCCTCCTCGGCTGAAAATCCGGGAGGCACGTTGCCTGATGCGCAGGCCGTCAAATCAGCCCGCTCGCCGCGCATTGCCTATGTGCGCGACAGCGCCTTGTGGTTTTATTATGAGGAAAATCTTGAGGCCCTGGAGCGTGCTGGTGCGGAACTGGTGCGGCTCGAGATCGTGGGGCCGCATTCCGGCGTCTGGCCCGTACTGCGCGGCGATAAACCGCAGCAAGCCGAGGTCGGAACCATTGACGGTCTCTATCTGGGCGGGGGCTTCCCTGAAGATTGCGCGGCTGACCTCAGCGCTTCGCCCCACCTGCGCACCCTGGCCGCCTGGGCTGGGGCGGGCCTGCCAATCTACGCCGAATGCGGTGGCTTTATGCTCTTGTCTCAGGGCATAGAACGCGAGGGCGTGCTCTGGCCCATGAGTAATATCTTCCCCGTTATTGCCCAGTTTTGCGGCAAACCGCAGGGCCTCGGCTACGTACACGGAACAGTGGTGGAAGAAAATCCATTTTTCCCCAAAGGGCTGGAAATTCTGGGTCACGAATTTCATTATTCGCGCTGCTGCTGGCAGGGCGCGGCGCCGCGACACGGCCTGCGCCTGCGAAAAGGGCAGGGCATGGGGCGCGAGGCAGAGCCGGACGGGCAGGAAAAGGGCAATGCTGCCAATCTGACCAGCGCGCCCGCTCTGGACGGGCTGTTGCGGCAGAATGTCTGGGCTTCGTACACGCATATTTTCGCCCCGGCAGTTCCCTGCTGGGCCCCCAATTTCGTGGCGGCTGCCGCCCGTTTTGCTCAGGGGCGCTGATGCCCGGAGGGTGCTGAAATGTCGGAAACAAGCCGTGTTTCTGTGGTCATTCCGGTCTGGAACCTCTGGGACATGACAGAGCCTTGCCTGCGTTCGCTGGCCGAGCATTCCGCAGGCGAGAACATGGAAGTGGTGGTTGTGGACAATCACTCCACAGACGCCACGGCTTCTGAACTTGAACCATTGGGCGAGGCTCTGTTTGGTGCGGCGTTCAAGGCTGTGCGGATGGCTGAAAATGTGGGTTTCGCTAGAGGCTGCAATGCCGGGGCTCAGGCGGCGGGTGGCGATCTGCTGTTTTTTCTCAACAACGACACCACGCTCACTCCAGGCTGGCTGCCGCCCTTGCGCGCGGTCATGGCTGATCCCCGGATTGGCGCGGTAGGGCCGTTGTTGCTGTATCCTGACGGCACTGTGCAGCACTGCGGCATCTATGTGAATCCCTTCAATGCGGTGGGGCACCTTTACGAGCACCTGCCCGGCAGCTTTGCCGCAGCTCGTAACCACCATCCCTTGCAGGCCATCACCGGCGCGGCCATCATGCTGCGCAAGACGCAGTTTGAAGCCTGCGGCGGCTTTTATGAAGGGTTTCGCAACGGATTTGAGGACATTGACCTCTGCTTTGCCCTGCGTGCGCAGGGGCTGAAACTGCGGGTGGAGAGCCGCAGCGTCATTTACCATCATACAAGCCGCACGCCTGGCCGCTTTGCCCATGACAGAGAAAATTGTACCCTGCTCATGCAGCGTAAAGGGGGGGCAGTGCGCCCCGATGAACACGTGCTGGCAAAACTGGATGGATACGACCTGTGTATTGGTGAAAACCTCGATACCTGGATGGTGCTGCCCGAGAAAAAGCAGCAGCGCATAGGTGCGGAGTTCTGCGGCAAGCCCTTTAACCGCGAAGCCTGCAATGCTTTGTTGCGTGTCGAACCTCTTTGGCTTGAGGGCTGGCTCTTGCTGGCAGGGCATCAGGAACAGGCGGGCGATCTTGCTGCCGCAACTGGTACGCTTATGGACTGCCTGCGGCTCATGCCCGACCCCAGGGTGTGCAAGGCGCTGGCCCAGCTTGATCCTCAGGCCGTATTCGAGGGCGGCACGTGCGACCCTGCAACGGCAAAGGCCCGTGTGCAGCAGGCGCGCCGTGCGGCTTATGCCAACGGCGATACTGCTCTTGCACAGTTGCTCGGCCAGTGGCTTGTGCAGCATGCTGGCTGAACAGGGCACGCTCTGAAAATATAAAAAATCGCGGTAGAGGCAAGCTCTCCCGCGATTTTTTGTCATCTGTCCTGACAATAATGACCTAGAATCGTGCAACGATCAGGTCTTCAAGGTTCCGCTTCGGCACATAATGGACGCCTTCGGCATCGCGCCAGTAGGCAGTTGCTCCACCCTCGGGCATGGGGGCCACAACGCGCTTTTCCTTGGCAACGCCAAGGCCCAGCACCAGAGCGATTTTCATGTCATCCTGTACGTTCAGCAGGGAGGGAGCGGCCTGATGATCAAAGGACTGGATCATGCAGCAACCCCAGTCTCGGCTGGAGGCGGCAAGCTGGATGGTCTGGGCCGCAATGCCCACATCCATGCAGGTCAGTTCCTTGCCGGTCTTGGGCATAAGAATGACCACAAAAGCTGTAGGGCGATCACCGGGGTGCGGGCCGCCCCAGTCTTTCAGCGCGCCTGCCCAACGGGTGAGAGCGAACAGCTTCTGGCAGGTTTCGCCGTTGCCCACAAGCATGAAACGCAGTTCCTGCCCGTTTTTGGCGCAGGGGGCGAGGCGTGCGCAGTCCACAAGCCATTCCAGGTCGGCCATGCCAAGCGGCTGGTCTTCATAAAAGCGGCGGCAGGTGCGGGCCGCTTCCGCAAGCGCTTTAAAATCCATAGCTGGCTCCTTGGTTTTTCCGGGGTAAACCCGGTCGGTTACGTCAGTCAGACGCAGCTTACACTGTTACCAACAGGAACCACAACTGGCTCCACTGGATACACGCGCCAAGAAAATCTCCTGAAACTCCGCCGTGTTCCCGTGTTGTGTCGATCAAACTGTGGATCAGCAGAAATTGTCCAAAGGCCAGCAGGGGCAAGCGCCAGAATGGGCAATTGCCCAACAGCAGAACCAGTACAAGCATGCCTGTTGCCAGCACGACTTGCCAGCGGGCCAGTTGTGGGCTTGACCCAGCGCATGCCAGACCGCCGAGAGAGCGTTCATCATGCGGCACTGTATATGCCGCCAGCCAGATGCAGGCTGCCCGGCCCCAGGCCGGCGCGAGCAGAGGAGCAATCCACTGGCCGTTGGCAAGCTGCCATGTGAGGGCGAGCCATAAACCGCTGAAGGCCACAAGAAGATGCAGCGCTCCAAAAGCTCCTAGGCGGCTATCCCGCAGCACAGCCCAGAAGCGCTCGCCGCTGGCTCCGCTGCTCGTGGCATCGCCAAGGTCTGATAATCCGTCCCAGTGCAGGCCTCGCGTTGCCCATATTTCGCAAAGCATCCAGGCCCAGGCGGCAAGGGCGGCGACAATGCAGCGGCCCGCAAAGCCCGTGTCTGGTGCTTCAAATAGCCAAAAGCAAAGAAAGGCGGCTGCCGTGCAAAGTGCGCCGAGCACCAGACCCACCGGTGCAAAAAATGGCATGGCCGCACTGAGTGAATCTGCTGTGCAGCAGGGGCGGGGCGGTACAAGGCGGGTCAAAAAAGCCAGGGCGTCATGAAAGCGCCCTGGCCAGGATGTCACAGAAGTGAGTGCCACGTTTGATTACCGCGTCTGGGGATGGTTGAACGCCAGCGCATAGAGGTGGTGGAAAAAGTCCACGTACTCCACGTTGATTCTGTCTGGTACCTTGATGCGCGAGGGGGCAAAGTTCAGAATGGAGGTAATGCCGGCGTCCATCAAGTGCTGCGCTGCCCTTTGCGCCCGCTCCGGCGGAGTGGTGATGATACCGATCTCAATATTCAGATCAGTCACCATGTCCTTGAGGTCGCGTGTGCAATGCACTTCAAGACCGTGGACAATTTCGCCGATTTTAAAGGGGTCGCAGTCAAAAATGCCCACGATGTTGAATCCACGGGAGCGAAATTCTCCGTGGTTCAGGATGGCCTTGCCGAGGTTGCCGACGCCGATCAGCGCCATGCGCCATTCGCGGTCAACACCCAGGGATGAGGTAATGGCGGCAATGAGCGATTTGACATGATAGCCAACGCCACGGATGCCGAATTCCCCGAAGTAAGCAAGGTCTTTGCGCACCTGCGAGCCGTTGACGCCGCAAGCTTCTGCAAGGGGGTTTGATGAAATGACTTCGACACTGTCACGTGCGAAATTTTCCAGCACCTGAACATATGTGGCAAGGCGCTGGATAGTCGCGCGGGGGATGTGTTTGCTTTTGGGTGGGTTGACCATGATGTACCTTCTGGGATGCCAAGCGTGTCTTGTTGTTACAAACTTTGTGAATTTGATATTATAGCAGAAATACACACAGGCGCAAGCTTTGTGAATACATGGCGCGCATGGCAGGCAACTTCGCTAAATAGCAGGGAATGAAGAATATTATGCCTGCAAAGTTCAGCTGGAATCAAGGGCGGTGAAACGTTGCCTTGGCTTTTTCCTGCTGACTTTTTTGATAAAATTTATTTCACCACTTAGCAAGTTGCAGCTAACACAGCGGCGAACGTTCGCCATCTGTTATTTCAGTATGTTATGCACAAAAGACGATGTAGGACATAATCAATACCATAAAAGTTAACAAAGGTTAAGCCTCTTATATTGCTTGCTGAATGCTGACTAGGTGAAAGGTATTTGCTGCACTGTAGTTGAAGACCGTACTCTATTTAACAATCTTGTTCATGTGGATGAGCGTGCTCAGCAATGCTTGTTTTTTTTGCCAGAAGCGCGGTACGGGCAACACTTTATCGTCGCTGTCTTTGCTGTTGCTCACAGGTGGGTAGTGAAATTTTGTTGCATGAGGTCTTGCTTGTAGCGCACCTGCAACTTCTGACGCTGGCATGTACACGTGCGTGACAAATAAAAAAGGCGGCCCAAAGCCGCCTTTTTTACAAATCAATGTGATCCGGACTTACGCGTAGGGGTTGGCGTACAGCAGAATGAAGCTGATAACCAGGGCGTAAATGGCCAGCGATTCGATGAAGGCGAAGGCCAGAATCATGGTACCGGTGATCTTGCCGCTCACGTCAGGGTTGCGGGCAACGCCTTCGCAGGCGCCCTTCAGACCAAGACCCATGCCGATGCCGCAACCGAAAGCGGCAATGCCGATGCCAAGGGCGGCGGCCAGGCAGGTGTAGCCCAGAGCCGAGGCGTCGAGCTGGTTGGCAGCAAAAGCCATGGTGGCCATGCCGAGAAGGGCCACGGTGTTCAGGGCGATCATCAGAAACTTACGCATGAGACACTCCTTGCACTGTTGTATTGTTGGGTCGTTATCGACCATTCCCCACTATGTGTCGTGTGTAACGTCCCGCAATTTGCCGATGTTTATTCGGCGGGCCGCAGGCAGCCCGTGGCCATCGGCCTAATGCTCGGGAGCTTCAAGCGCGCCCTTGATGTAGAACATGGTCAGCATGAAGAACACGAAAGCCTGCATGGTCTTGCCCAAAAGGAAGAGAGCGTAGATGGGCAGGGTGCCGAGTATGGGAGCCATTACGAAGAACAGCACCATAACGATTTCTTCACCGCGGATGTTGCCGAAAAGACGGAGAGAAAGCGAAACCGGGCGCGAAAGGTGCGAAACCACTTCAAGAGGAAACATGAGCGGAATGAGCACCTTGGAAGGGCCGGTAAAGTGGTGGATGTAGTGCGCCTTCCAGCGGATCAGACCTACGGCGTTGTAGAACACAAGCACAAACACCGCCATGCACACGGTGGTGTTGAGGTTGGCTGTAGGAGCGTCAAAGCCGGGCACAAGACCCATGAGGTTCATGCCGAAGATGTAGATGAACATGCCAGCCAGGAGGCCAACGAACTTGCGTCCATGCTCACCCATGGTGGCTAGGATGAAGTTCTCGATGGTATCCACCAAGGCTTCAAAAAAGTTTTGCAAACCTCCGGGAACCATGGTCAGCCGACGGCGCATGATCAACGCTACGGTGAACAGAATGGCCATACAGACCCAGGAGTAGAACACATGTTTGAATTCCACCATCGTTCCACCGATGGCGATCTCGTCCATGCCCATAAATGTGGAGAGCAATACCGGATGCGGCAAACCACCTGCCATGAGCCATGCCTCCTGGTGAGTACGCGCCAAAGCGCGGCGTTAATGTTAGACCCGTGCGGGCCATTCCCCAAAATTTGCGGCCTTGGGCCTTTGCCCTGCCGTGCTGCGGCTGATTGCCCCGGTCAGGCAGCCAGGCCCTTGGTTTAGTCTGCCCGGCGTCGCGGTCCACGCGCTGCCATGGCATAACTTGCCAGAGCGCAAGCTCCGGCTGCGGCCATGCCGCCTACTATGGCGAAAACAGGGGCTTGATAGACAATCAGCGAAACATAAAGAAGCGCGCCGATTATAACCATCCGGCCCATCCAGCGCACCAGTACTATGCGCAAAAAGGCCGTGCTGTAATCCCCAAGGCCTTTGCGCAAAAAAAAGCGCGCCAATCCCCAAAAAGTCCAGGCCATGATGGTCAGGCCCACTCCAAACCAGAAAAACCAGGGTGTGACCGTAAAGGCCAGCCCGCCGATCAAAAGACTGCACACGGCGAGCAAAATTTCGTTACGCAGCAAAACACGGATGGCCGGGTGATCTATGCCGCGCCGCCAAAGCCAGGCGTCAAGGCTGTGTATCATCTGTTTCAGTCTGCGCACGGCTGTTTGTTTTGCCTTGCCCCGTTGGGGGCGTTTCGTTTTGCTGTTCCGGCATAAGGCCTTTCCGGCGGGCGTCCTGCGCCGCCATTTTGCGCAGCAGAGCCTGAGTGTCGCGATACACGTTCAAAAAACCCGCCGCAATGCCGATGAACAGAAAAACCAGCTTGCCCCAGGGGCTGGTGCCAAGCCAGTGGTCAATGCCATAACCTATGGCAAAACCCACTGCGGGGCCACTTACCAGATGCAGACCGATGACCCCTGTGTTGGCCATGGCTTCCATACCGGTTTGCTGTTGCTTAAGAAAATCCTTGAACGACATAAGGCCTCCGCGCACGTGGCTGGAACCTGTAAGCGTCATGGTCCCCTTAACGCTGTTCAAATTATCACAGGCGACCCGACGCGTCAATGACTTTGGGCGGAAACTTGTGATTACGCTGCATTCCTTAGAGGCCACAGGCGCGGAAAACTGGCTGTTGATACCAAAAATCGGCTCTTGCAAATATGCAAAAAATGTCTGCCAACTGCTCAGTCGAGTCTGCGCCAGAGGCTCAGGCACTCAAGGTGCGGCGTGTGGGGAAAAAGATCAACGGCTTCAAGCCGCTCCAGGGAATATTTGTGGCGTAGCTGTGCGGCGTCTCGTGCAAGCGTAGCAGGGTTGCATGATATATAAAGGATTCTGTCTGGCGCGATCTGCATGAGCGCATCCAGTGCACGCGGCGAAAGCCCGGCCCTGGGCGGATCTGCGAGAGCGTCTGTTGCCTGCGGAATGCGGGCTGACTCGTCAAAACCGGCTGCCAGCCAGCGGCTTGCAGGTTCCAGAGGCGCAAGGTGCTCAAGGCGGTACGCCGCATCCCCTGCCTCATACTGGCAGTAATTGATGTCATTGGCCCTGGCATTTATGGCGGCAAGCTTCACGGCCCGACTGTCCTGCTCCAGTCCCAGCAGGGCGCAATAGTTGCGCGCCAGCAACAGGCCCGGAGCGCCAACGCCGCAATAAAGATCGAGCAGACCTCTGGGGCGGGCGTCCTGATGACTCTCCGCCGGGCTGTCAGCCAAAAGAATGCGCTGTGCCGCCTGCGCAAGCGCCTGCGCCCCGCCGGTATTCACCTGAAAGAATGAAGCCGCATCAAGGGTAAAGCTCATGCCAGCGAGGGGCAGAAACAACCGTGCGGCCGAGGGATTTTCCCGGCCAGTATCGTCCAGAGTCTGCACGCGTTTTTCGCCAAAAGCAAAGGCATCGGCGGTGGCGCGTTCTTCATGGATAAAGGCCGCCAACTGGGGGGATGCCGCCAGAACCTCCCTGGCGAGCATTCTCACGGCAGCGCGCTGCGGGGCGTCGCCAGGGCTTGTGATGCACAAGGCCCACCAGCGTGGTGTACGCATGTCCGCTGCAAGGCCGCGCCGCAGCACAAAAAAACGCCAGAAGCCATTGTCTGCGATATCGTGAACCGGGACCGCATGGTCGCGCGGGGCGCGCCGAGCAAAGCCGCCACGGCGCCCCTGCTTTTGCTGGCTGTGCGTGGGGCGAATGGGGGGGCATTGCCTGGAATCGGGCGCTGCGTAGGCGGCAAAGCCGCTTTCAGCCGCCAGCTTGCTCACCAGGCTTACTATTTGCAGCGCCTCGGGCGGCATGAGGGCGCAGTGCGGCACGGCCACAACATCGCGGCCATTGCGGCGGCGCAGGCCAAGTTTCAGATCGGCCTTGTTGTTCGTGTCGTGCCCGAAGGCGAATTCCATTTTATTGCGAAACCGCGTCAGTGCGGGGGAGCCTGTGGCGGGCGGGAACATTGCTTCAATCATATCCCGGTCAAACTTGCCAATGCGCGTGAGGGCGTCCACCGCCAGAGTGCGCTTCCAGTATAGCTGTTGGTCATAGGGCATGGTTTGCAGCGGGCAGCCGCCGCACTCGGCATGGTGGGGGCAGATGGGATCAATGGCGTCCGGCGACTGGCTGAGCAGGGTCGCAGCGTTGGCTTCTATAAAGGAAGGCTTGCGCCGCAGCACTCGTGCGTTCACCCGCTGGCCTGGCAAGGCATTTGCCACAAATACAACAGTGCCCTTGCTGGATCGGTCGTCCTCTGGGGCAAGGCGTGCAATGCCGCGCCCATCGTGCGAAAGGGCGGTGATGTCAAGCGTGAGGTGTGTGGGGGCTGTGTTCATGCGGCTCAGAGATAGCAGCAGGCTTGCGGCTGCGCAAGAGCCGCAGCATGAAGGAAGAGGGCAGACGGCGCGTGGCTGGGTGCAGAAAGGCATTGCTCCCCGCTATGAAGTTGTGTATTCTCGCCACTCGCGCAAGTCGCGGACTGTTGCAGCGAGTTTTGCAAAAAATTCTGCAAAACGCGCTTGACATTTGTCGGCCTGTGGGGCAAATATGCCTTTCTCTTTTTGGAGGTTGATATGTACGCGATTATCGAGACCGGCGGAAAACAGTACCGCGTCGAAGAAGGTTCTAAAGTAGTTGTGGAAAAGCTTGCGGTTCAGGCCGGAAGCGAAATTTCCCTGGACAAGGTGCTGATGGTCGGCGGCGCTGAATGCAAAGTCGG
This sequence comes from Desulfovibrio faecalis, assembly GCF_053570625.1. Classification (NCBI taxonomy): domain Bacteria; kingdom Pseudomonadati; phylum Thermodesulfobacteriota; class Desulfovibrionia; order Desulfovibrionales; family Desulfovibrionaceae; genus Desulfovibrio; species Desulfovibrio faecalis. The sequence continues at coordinate 101,713 of NZ_JBRBQR010000001.1, read as the reverse complement.
CGCTCCCTATCTTGCCGGGGCCGCCGTTATGGCGGAAGTGGTGGATCACGGGCGCGGACCCAAGATCAAGGTGTTCAAGCGCTGGCGTCGCAATGACTCGCGCAAGCTGCGCGGTCACCGCCAGGATTACACCACCATTCGCGTTAAGAGCATCAACGCCTAGAACCCGGCTTTAGCTGAGGTTCGGCAGGCCGCGGGCATGGTCTGCCAATAGCTCTGCACACGTGCAGGGCGCGTTGAAAGATATTTATTTTGCCCCGCCGGTCCACAGGGTCGGCGCCCCAGGGAGGCTACCATGGCACATAAGAAAGCAGGCGGCTCTTCGCGCAACGGTCGCGACAGTGAAGGCCAACGCCGCGGCGTAAAGCGTTTTGGCGGTCAGAGCGTTCTGGCTGGCAATATTCTGGTGCGTCAGCTCGGCACTACCGTTTACCCCGGTGTGAACGTGGGCATGGGCAGGGATTTTACCCTGTTCGCCAAAGTGGCCGGCGTTGTGCGCTTTGAGAAGTATATCCGCAAACGTCGCGTTCACACGCGCGTGCATGTGGAGGCGGCCGCCGACTAAGCGGCCGCGTGGAATTTGCCGATGAGGGAAGGGGCCGCGAGGCTTCTTCCCTCTCGGTGTTTGTGCTGGGGTATGTGTGGCGCAAGGCCACAGACCGAAAAGCAGGCAGCGTAGGGCAAGCAGGTGTTTGCCGCATGGCGCTGACCTGCATTGCTGCAAAATTTGCGCGGTTTTTCGGAACGGCAGCCCCTTATACATTACGGCGAGCGCCAGCATTGCAGGCGCAGCCGCGCGGACTGACCGCAAGGATATCCCATGCGATTTGTAGATGAAGCTCGAATTCAGGTGCGCGCCGGTAAGGGCGGGCACGGTTGTTTGTCTTTTCGGCGCGAAAAATTTGTGCCGCGCGGCGGCCCGGACGGCGGCAACGGTGGTGACGGCGGTTCTGTGCTGCTGAAAGCCGATGGCCGTTTGCTGTCTTTGTACGATTTTCGCCTCAAGCGCCTTTATGAGGCCCGCAATGGTCGCCCCGGCGAGGGCAGCCAGTGCGACGGCAAAAAAGGTGAAGACATGGTGCTGCACCTGCCGGTGGGCACGCTTGTTTTTGTTGAAGGCCCGGATGGTGAAGAGCTGTTGGCCGACCTCAGCGATCCTGAAGCGGAAGTGATGGTTGCGCGCGGAGGACGCGGTGGCAAGGGCAACGAACATTTCAAGTCTTCCACCATGCGCGCCCCGCGTTTTTGCCAGCCCGGCGAACCAGGCGAAGAAAAAAATCTGCGCCTTGAACTGAAGATTCTGGCCGATGCCGGTCTGTTGGGCTTGCCCAATGCGGGCAAATCCACCTTTATTTCGCAGGTTTCGGCGGCGCGTCCCAAGATCGCGGCCTATCCCTTCACCACGCTCACGCCCAACCTCGGCGTGATGATTGACGAAGTGGATCCCGACAGGCGCATGGTCATTGCCGACATCCCCGGCCTCATTGAAGGCGCGCACGAAGGCCAGGGCCTTGGACTGCGTTTTCTCAAGCATGTGGAGCGCACACGTTTTCTTGTGCATATTCTCAGCGTGGAGGATGTGGGCGAGGATGATCCCTGGGCGGGCTTTAACCTCATCAATGAAGAACTGCGCCGCTTTGACGAAGAATTGGGCGAGAGGCAGCAGATCGAGGTGGTCAACAAGATCGACCTCATCAGCCCTGAACGCCTGGAAGAACTGAAAAGCAGAGCCAAGGCCGATGGCCGCAATATCTTCTTTATTTCCGCGAGGGACAATATCGACGTTGAGCCCTTGGTGGAAGAGCTTTGGCGCATGCGTGACGAAACCGCCAGCCACGCGCCTATTCTGCATTTTGCCGATACAGACGGCGATGAGGAAGAGGACTTCCCTGAAATTGAAGTGATCTATACCCGCGAGTAGCGGTCTGTGGAGCATATATGACAGCGCCGACGGAAGACTGGCGGCAGGAACGCGCACGGGTGCTTGCCCAGGCGCGGGTGGTGGTCGTCAAGGTAGGCAGCGCCGTACTCACCGATGCCCAGGGCCTGAGCATGCCCGTACTGGAAAATCTGGCTGGGCAGCTGGCGCGCCTGCGCAATCTGCTGCCAGCGGCTGATGCCGCATCCGGTAGCGCAGGGGGAGCGGAGCCGCGCCGTCTGGTGCTGGTTTCTTCCGGTGCTGTGGCCGCTGGGCGGGCGGCGCTTGCCACGCGTGGGCATGTGGTTGAGACCACGGGCCTCGCGGCGCGCCAGGCTGCGGCAGCAGTAGGGCAGGGACAGCTTATGCAGAGCTGGGACAAGGTTTTTCTGGCCCACCGCATGCCCACCGCCCAGGTTCTGCTGACCCGCGATGACCTGCGCGCGCGTCAGCGCTTCCTCAATGCCCGCAATACCTTTGCCGAACTGTTGGAATGGGGCGTGCTGCCCATTGTCAACGAAAACGACACGGTGTCCATCAGCGAACTGAAGTTCGGCGATAACGACTGCCTTGCAAGCCTTTTGGTCAATCTGACCGGGGCGGATCTGTTTATCAATCTCACGTCCGCCTCGGGCGTTCTGGCTGCAGATCCGCAAAAGGACCCCAACGCCCCCATCATGGATCATATCGATGACGTGGCGGCCCTTGATCTGGGTCAGCTTTGCGGCGGCAAGACTTCCGTAGGCACCGGCGGCATGTATTCCAAGCTGCTGGCGGCCCGCCGCGCCGCGCAGATTGGTGTGCCCACGCTGATTTTGCCTGGGCGCGAGCCGGAGATCATCACGCGGGCCTTTGCCGCCAGCGGTATTTGTCCGGCTCCGCAGGGGCTTGAACCCTTTGCGGGCGGCACATGGGTTTGCCCTGCGCGGCATGCCATACCGCGCCGTAAATTCTGGCTGGCCTATCAGTCAGACCCGGCGGGCAGCGTGCATGTGGACGCAGGCGCGGCCAAGGCCCTGCTGCACAAGGGCGGCAGCCTTTTGCCCGGCGGCGTGTTTCGCGTTGAGGGCAACTTTCAGCAGGGCGGGCTGGTGCGTGTGCTGCACGAAGGGCAAAGCCTCGGCGTGGGGCTCTCCAACTACAGCACTTCAGACCTGAAAAAAATTATGGGCCTGAAAAGGCACGAGGTCGCAGCCATTCTGGGCGATGCGCACTACCCCGAGGTGATCCATAGGGACAATCTGCTGCTTGATGCGGCAGTGTAAAGTCCGGGGCTGGATTTTGTGCCCCATTCTGAGTAGCTCGCGCTATAAAGGGACCCACGCTGCGCTGCAATGCTCCCCATCATATAGACAACATAAAAAAGCGTCACAGGCGGAACATGTGCAAGAGCCGCTTGTGACGCCTTTCAATAAGGTGTCAGTGGTTATTGCGCGGGGAGAAATGCAAAAAAAACGGAAAGTTGACGAATTGGGAGCATTGCCGGGATATAAGCCGATGCATGGCCCAGGGAGATTTGCGCAGCGACAGTACTCAGGATGTTGTGGAAATAATACTGCCAATATCCCGCAAAAGAGGGTCTTCCTCACTCGGCATCGCATCCTCCGCGGCCTTTTTCAGAATGTCTGCTTGTTCCACCAGGACATTCGCCTCGCTTTTGTAAGACCCTGACAGCGAATTATTCTTGCTATATATCACATCAACTGTATTTATTTGTGTTGAAAGATCACTGATAAGCGCATCTATATTGAGTGATCCGCTGCTTAAATCAACACTCTTCAGGTAATTAAGATACGACAAATCGTTTAGAGTAAAGGTTGAGCTGCCGTATCCCAGCTGTAGTTTGAAGGTCGAGGACTTTCCATCGCCGCTGATTGTAAGACGACTGTCATTCGTCCAGCCAGTTTTGTCTAACAAAGAAATATTATTGTATTTTGTGCCAGAAGCAACTGACGAGGTAGTGTCCAGAATTTTTCGCACATTTTGTAGCTGTCAGTCAGTGTGAGTTTTGGCGGTGTCTTGAGGAGCCGGCGCGGAGCCTTGCGAGCGATACCCCACAAAGATATCGCGGCTGCAAGGGGCGTGACGGCTCCGGTTCTATATCAACACTTCTTGCTTCATATTCATGTACCGTTGTGTTCCCCACTTTTGACCCGCCATATACCGCAGGCGAGCCGATACCAGCATGAGCGCTGCATGACCATCCGGAAAGCTGCCTACCACACGTGTCCGTCGGCGGATTTCCCGATTCAGGCGTTCAAGCGGGTTATTTGTCCGGATATGCCGCCAATGCGTTGAGGGAAAGGCATAATAGGAAAGTGTTTCATCGCATCCGGATTCCAAAATCCTGGCTGCTTTATCAAGGCGTAATGCCTGGAGTTTTTTCACCACCTCAATCGCTTTCTGGCGGGCGGCTTCTTTGTCTTCTTGCGCGTGGATAGCCTTGAGCATCAAGGCGACCTCCTTGGCTTTGCCGCGAGGCGTTGCGTGCAATACGTTACGGTAGAAGTGCACCACGCAACGTTGCCATTTCGCATCGGGATAAAATTCTCCAAGCGCATCCAGAAACCCAAGACTTTTGTCTGATATCATCAGGTCGACCCGCTCAAGACCGCGCTCGCGCAAATAGCGCAGGAATTGCCGCCAGCTCTCGCTGTCCTCTCGGGAGCCTTCAGCTACACCAAGAATTTCACGAAAACCGCTTGTATTCACACCGATAGCCACAAGAACAGACACGTTCTGCACTTCCCCGCCCCAGGAGCGCTTCAGCCAGATGCCGTCCACGAAAACATAAGGGTACCTTGGTTCAAGCGGACGATTGCGCCATTCTTCTACACGTTCAAAAATTTTCTGATTCAAGTCACTTATGGTACTTGGACTGACACGGCTGCCCCACAGCGCTTCTGTGATGTCTTCCACACGACGTACGGAGACGCCCGCCAGATACATTTCCACCAGCGCTTCTTCCACGGAACTTTCACGACGACGATACCGCTCGATTATCGCGGTTTCAAACGGTACATGCCGCAGCTTGGGGACCTTAAGCTGAACCGTTCCGGCTTTGGTCTGCAAATCCCGTTCATAGTGACCTGCTCGGGTGCTGGCACGTTGCGCATTACGTTCATAACGCCTGGCCTGGCATAAAGCATCCGCTTCTGCATCAAGTAGGCCGTTTAGTGTTTCCTCAACGCTCTGGCGCACTACCTCGGACACATGCGACCGCAATTCTTGCTCATCAACCTCAATAACCGGAACTTTCCTTTTCTCACGCTCACTGATAATTTTCATCTGTAGCCTTCCTTGATGGAGTGTTTTGATGGTGGTTCACCAAAACATAACCAACTTGGCGGGCTACTTCCATTTTTTAAATGTGCGAAAAATACCGTACGTTATCACTGACGAGAGCTCTCCGGCAAGGGCTGTAAACGCAGCGCCGTTGACGCTGCCCTTGGTGGGATCGGCCTTTACCTCTTGGGCAAGGGTTAACATCTGGTTCAGGTTGTCGCGCACCGTGGATGTGGACGTTGCGATCAGCGTGGCTATATTTGCCCCTTCCGTTGCATTTTTCGCCCCTTGCCGCAGCATGGATGCATCAGTCCTGATTCGCCCGGTCAATGCTGCGGCAAGCATTTCTTTACCGGATGTGTAAGTTGGGGGCACTGACTGCGGCAAATTATCCAGCAGAAGGCTCAAGCTGGCCTTCTTTAAATATGTGGCTGTCAAAATATCATCAAAAAAGTCCATTCCGACACCTCACTTGCGCACAGTTTGGTACTCCTCATCTCCCTAACGACATTTTTTTAAAAAAGTTTACCTGAATTTTGCCGCTTCTTGCAATGTGGAAGCCATGAAATGTGAAGCCTGAAAACAGCTTACTTCTGTATTACTTTATTTTTAGTGCACTTACCAAACGCAAGAAACACCCCATAGCAACCGTCGCCAATGGGTAGGACTTTAAACCTGCATGAAGCAGGCCCTACCAGACGGCAAAGATTAAACCATACAAATTGCTACCATAGCCATCTGTCCCACAAAAACTAACCGAAGCGGTGACAGGGAAGAGGTGTGCAGCTAGCAGAAAACCGTCGTTCTGCTAGAAGAACACATACGTTTTTATACTACGAAGAGATTTCAAAAAAGGCTCGGCCAGCGCTCTCCAATGGAATTTTGGAAAAAGCTGGCCGTTTGATTATTCGTCCTGGCCTTTTGGGCCTGCACACTTGACGGGGAGCAGGCCTCAGTCCGGCCTTTCTATTTAGTCGGTCGGGGTGTTAGCCGTGTGACCTGGATTTGCTGAACCGGATGAATACTTCGCGCAATTCCTGCCGTGAAAAACCCATGACCGCAGGCATGCTCAGGCAGAGCAGGCCGATAGCCGCAGTGTAGATGACGCCGGAAACAAGAAAACGCGGCAGGGAATCCACATCGCCAATGCCAAGATAGAGCGTAAGCTGGCGGCAGCCAAAGGCCAGCAGCAGCAGAACTGCTAGGCTCCATATCTGGTGGGCCACGTTGCGCCAAAACTTGAGGGGTATAAAGCGCGAGGCCAGCCAAAGATAGACGTTGACGGTGATGACCTGTACGCACACGGTTTTGATCGCCAGCCCCACGGCACCGAGGCCAAGCCCGAAATATTCGGGCGGCGCAAGCAGAAACCACGCCGTGCTGAAACCGTAAATGCATTCCAGCGCCGCCATATTGCGCAACACCTTGGTACGGCCCGTGGCGTGAAAAACCGATCCCGCAAGCTGCCCATAGGCCTGATGCAGGGGGTAGAGCGCCATGATCTGTACAGGAAGGGTCGCAGCGGCAAACTGCGCGCCACCGAAAAAATTCACCAGGGCGGAACCTTCGGCCAGCGTAAAGCACGAAAAATAGGCAGCCACCACGTAGAGCAGCGGGGCAAAACGCGTGAGCAGGCGGCCCATGGCCTCACGGTCATTGTTGCCCCAGGCGATGGAAAGCTCGCGCATGACCAGAGGCGTCATGGCTGAAACAAAAAGAAAGCAGGCCATGCTGACTTTTTGGGAAAGGGCAAAAAAGCCCTGCTCCACGCTGCCGTCAAACCATTGCAGCAGCCAGCGCTCGGCTGTGAGGAGCAAAAAGGAAAGCAGGGCCTGCACAAACAGCGGGTGGCTATAATTGAAAAACTCCCGCCCATAGGCGCGCGTCTGCTCAGGCGTGAGCCGGAAGTGCAGAGGAATGCCCGCCTGCCGCCAGTAGGTGCGCGTAACCAGCCAGTAGCCAAGGGCCGTTGCCCCCAGCATGAGGTATTGCTGGGCAAAGAGCGTGTGGATGTTCAGCCAATCGGCCCAGAACATGAGCCCCAGCAAGCCCACCGTAAACAGCGAAACAACGGTGCGCACCATTTCGGAAGAAACAGTCGCGCCCACGGCATCGTTCATGGAGCGCAAAACACGGCCCCACCATGTCAGAAAAGCCCACAGGGCTGCCAGCGGCGCGAGCCAGAGGGGTACATCAGGCATGAGCAACTCGCCAGCTGCAGGAATCTGCAGCAGGCCTGCGGCCAGCAAAATAATGGCGAATACCGCCGCTGTGGCGCGCATGTAAAAGCCAATGAGGCCGGTCTCTGCCTGACGGCGCGAGAGGGAATTGTAAAAGCAGGTGGAGGTTCCCATATCCAGAAAGCCGGAAAGCTGCTGGAACAGGTTGGTGGCAAAGCTGTAATTGCCGTACATCTGCGGCCCGAGAGCGCGGGGCAGAATGGCCTCCATGACAAGGTAGACCGGGACGGAGGCGATGTTGGCCACGAGCTTGAATATGTAGCGGCGGGCCAAGGTTGGGGTAGAGCTTTGCATGCCGGGAAATTAGCTCACTTCGGCGGCGCGCTCAAGTGGCTGAGGGCAGTGCAGAAAAAATACCTGTTCAGCGTGGGATTATACAACGTCCGGTTGCGGCGCGCCACTCAGGCAGGAGCGGCTATGGCGTGTTTACGGGCGTAAAAAATTACCGTACCATTCTCATTCCGATTGCGGGCGCAAGAGGAATGTTTGTTGTTCATACCATAAGGATACCGTCATGGATGATGAAGCACGCAGCAAAAAAATGAAGTCCGGGCTGGAAAAAGCCCCCCACCGCTCCCTGCTCTATGCTCTGGGCCTTACCAGAGAAGAAATGGAACGCCCCTTGGTAGGCATTGTGAACGCCGCCAGCGAGGTCGTTCCCGGGCATATGCACCTGAATAGCCTGGCCGACGCGGTCAAGGCCGGTGTACGTATGTCGGGCGGTACGCCGCTGCAGTTCCCGGCTATTGCCGTGTGCGACGGTCTGGCCATGAACCATGAAGGCATGCGTTTTTCTCTGCCCTCGCGTGAATTCATCGCGGATTCCATTGAAATTATGGCGCGCGGTCACGCCTTTGACGCTCTGGTGTTCATTCCCAACTGCGACAAGTGCGTTCCCGGTATGCTCATGGCCATGATGCGCCTGAACATTCCCTCGGTGCTGGTTTCCGGCGGCCCCATGCTGCCCGGGGACATAGGCCCCGGCAAGCGCGGCGATCTCATCACCGTGTTTGAAGCTGTGGGCAAGGTGCGCAGCGGCGCTATGACCGAAGAAGAACTGGAATACATGGCAGAACGCGCCTGTCCCGGCTGCGGCGCTTGCGCGGGCATGTTCACGGCCAATTCCATGAACTGTCTGTCTGAAACCATCGGCGTGGCCCTGCCCGGCAACGGCACCATCCCCGCTGTGAGCGGCGCGCGCATCCGCCTTGCCAAAACGGCGGGCATGCGGGTTATGGATCTGCTGCGCAAGAACATCCGCCCGCTGGACATCGTAACGCCCAAGTCCGTTGCTAACGCCGTTGCCGTGGATATGGCCCTTGGCTGCTCCACCAACACCGTACTGCACCTGCCCGCCGTGTTCGGCGAGGCCGGATTGAAGCTTGGCCTGGAAATTTTTGACGAAGTCAGCAAAAAGAGCCCCAATCTGTGCAAGCTTTCCCCGGCGGGCAAGCATTACATGGTTGATCTGGACAACGCGGGCGGCATCCCTGCCGTCATGACCGAGCTGGATAAGCTGGGCCTCATCAACAAGGACTGCATGACCGCCACGGGCAAGACCGTGGGCGAAAACCTCAAGGACATGAACGCCCGCGTCATGAACCCTGAAGTGATCCGCAGTGTTGAGAATCCCTATTCCAAGCAGGGCGGCATTGCCATCCTGCGTGGCAGCCTGGCCCCCGAGGGCGCTGTGGTCAAGCAGTCTGCGGTTGCCCCGGAAATGATGTGCCGCGACGTCACGGCCCGCGTGTTTGAGTCGGAAGAAGACGCCATGAAGGCCATTCTTGACGGCAAGATCAAGGCCGGGGACGGCGTTGTGATCCGCTACGAAGGCCCGCGCGGCGGCCCCGGCATGCGCGAAATGCTCTCGCCCACAGCGGCCATCACAGGCATGGGCCTTGGCAAGGATGTTGCCCTGCTGACGGACGGCCGTTTCTCCGGCGGCACCAATGGCGCGGCCATAGGGCACATTTCGCCCGAAGCGGCGGACGGTGGTGTTATCGCTCTTGTGCACGAAGGCGATACCATCCATATCGACATTCCCAACCGCAAGCTGGACCTGCTTGTGGACGAGGCCGAGCTTGCCAAGCGGCGCGCCGCCCTTGTGGTGCCCAAGAAGGATTGCCCTTACCCGGTGCTGCGGCGTTATGCCTATCTGGTCAGCTCTGCTGCCAATGGCGGGCGTTACAAGGAAATCTAAGTAACTTGTCGAAATGATTCAAAACCCCCACGAGCCGAATTTGTTTTTGGCACGTGGGGGTTTTCTGGCCCCTGGGCCAATATTGCGAAATGGTTATTTGAAAGGATAAAGAGACATGGCGTTTTTGCATGCGCTGGGCGGTGTATTCGGGCTGATGCTGCTTGGTTTTGTGGGGTTCATGCTGGCGGCGCGCAACTGGTTTGGCGCGGAAACCCGTATTGTTCTGCCGCGTCTGATCACCCAGATCGCCCTGCCGCCCTTTCTCATGTACACCATCATGCACTCGTTCCATCGGGACGATCTGATCATGCTGGCAAAGGGGGCGCTGCTGCCGTTGGGCTCTGTGACCCTCACCTTTGCGTTGGCCACTGCGCTTGCCAAACTGGCTCGCGTCAAAAGGCAGCATTTTGGCCTGTTCTGCGCCAGCGTGGCCAATTCAAACACAATTTTTATTGGTATTCCTGTTAATCTGGCCCTGTTCGGCGAAAGTTCCATTCCCTATGTGTTGCTGTACTATGCCGCCAGCACTGTTTTTTTCTGGACTGTGGGGGTCTACTCCATCACATGCGATATTACTGAAAACAGAGGAAAAATCCCCCTGTTCACCAGGGTCAGGCAAGTGTTTTCCCCTCCGTTCATGGGATTTATCACGGGATTGATTCTGACAATGCTGGGCGTTGAACTGCCCGAATTTTTGCAAAACGTTGCCCGTTCACTGGGCAATCTCACTACGCCGCTGGCCATGATTTTTATTGGCATTTCCATCTACGACATGGGATTGCGCAGCATCAAGATTGGCAAGGATATGGTCCTGCTGGCGCTGGGGCGCATGATGCTTGGCCCGCTGGTGATGACTGGCCTGCTCTATTTCTTCCCGGTGCCTGCGCTTATGGGCAAGGTTTTTATCATCCAGGCTTCCCTGCCGGTGATGGCCCAGGCGGCTATTTTGAGCGCTCACTACCATACAGACCCGGAATTTGGGGCGCAGGCCGTCAGCCTGACGACGTTGCTTTCCATGATCACCATTCCGCTCTACATGGTTATTTTTTAGAGCAGTCTTGGCATTGTGCCGCCTTCATGCGGAGGTAACGTTTCAAATCAACATGCTCTGTACTTGCCTGTTCTCAAGTGCAAAGGCCGCAGATTTTGCAATCTGCGGCCTTCAAATTTTTGTGGCGGGATTGGGCTACTTGGCGCTTTCAGCCAATACGTCCAGCATGAGGGAATCAGGTTTTTTGCTGCAAGCGTCAAGGTAGGCTTTGAGCGCGTCATCGTTGACAAGCACGGAAGCGGGCTTGCCGCTCTTGCCCCGGTTGTAGCCGTCAAGCCAGATTACAAAGCCGCTGCCGTCATCGGGGTTGGCGGTGTAATCCTTGCACAGGGTCTTGTCTGCGCGCCATGTGCTCGCTGTATCAACAGGAAAAGTCTTGCGGGCTTCCTGCCAAACGGCTGCGACCTTCTTGGTGGGGTCAACCTGGCAGGCGCCGTAAGCCTGGCCCAGCATGGGGGCGAGGGTCTCCGGGTCTGCAATGGGGTTGCCCATCGTGGCACTCACATAGCCATCAATCTGCAGGCCTTCAAATATGGGCGGCTGACCTCCATCAGTCATGGGCTGAGTGATGAATTCGGCGCAGATATAGGTGGAAGGATCAATCTTGTCGTTGCTGGCCTGAGCAGCCACGGGCAGCCCAAGCATCAGACAACAGAGAATCAGCGTTTTTTTCATGAATACTCCCTTGAAGAAAGCGTTGTACTTCCTTGACCCACTGCGCCCGTCCTGTCAACTGCCGCTGAATGCACGTGCAATGGCAAAATCGGCATGGTTCAGTGGTATGCGCGAGTGTGCAGGCCGAACTGCGCTGGGGCAAAAAAAGGAGGCTCCGTTATGGCTGCCCAGGGGCAATCACAAGGGAACCTCCCGCAAACAGACGTATGCTGAATGCCGTGGAATTTTACAGTTCCGGCGGCAGATCCTGCAGCTCCTGCCAGGTGAACACGGGGCCGTCCACGCAGACGTAGCGGCCGCCGATGTTGCAGCGGCCACAGATGCCAACGCCGCACTTCATGCGTTTTTCAAGCGTGGTCACGATGTTTTCAGGCGCAAAGTTGAGCTTTTGCAGGGCCTGCACCGTAAACTTGATCATGATGGGCGGGCCGCAGAGCACGGCCACGCAGTTTTTGGGGTCGGGGTTCAGTTCCAGCAGCACGTTGGGGATCAGGCCCACCTTGTGCGGCCAGCCGTCAAAGGGGGCGTCGATGCACAGGGTGCAGTCCAGATCGTCACGGCGCAGCCAGTCTTCTGTTTCATAGCTGAAGGCCATGTCGCGCGGGGAGCGTGCGCCGTAGAGCAGGCTCACCTTGCCGAAATCGGCGCGGTGTTCCAGCACGTGCAGCATGATGGTACGGATGGGCGCCATGCCGATGCCGCCGCCCACAAAGAAGATGTCCTTGCCCTTCCAGTCGGCGTAGGGAAAGTAATTGCCCAGAGGAGCGCGCACGCCCACTTTGTCGCCGGGCGAGAGCCTGTGGATGGCCGAGGTCACTTCGCCAGCCTGCATGACGGAGAACTGAAGGTAGTTCTTCTGCGACGGCGGCGAATTGATGACAAAGGTGGATTCGCCAGCGCCGAATACGGAGAGCTGGCCCACCTGACCGGGTTCGTAGGTAAAGGACTTCATGGCCGCATCATCGTCCAGCACCACGCGCAGGGTCTTGATGTTGCCGGTTTCCTGTATGACTTCGGCCACAGTGGCGGGCATGGGCAGGTAGGGGTTGCCCTGCATCATGGGACGGGCCGTGATTTCGCGCAGCATGCCGCCGTCGGGCGCGGGCTTGAGGCCCGGCTTGGCGGCTGGCTTGGCGGCGGCAGTTGGCTTGGTATCCACAGCGGGTTCTGCCTTTGCAGCGGCCTTTTCAGGCGCGGCGGTATTTTGGGGCTCAGTCTTGGGAGTGGTGGCTTTGCCGGTAGTTTTCTTGGTTGCCATGTCTGCTCCTACTTGTCCGTGGACTTCTTGTCATCGTTGCCGTCTTCAATGGCGGCCAGCACGATGGAGCGGATGTCCAGGCAGACGGGGCAATTGCTGATGCAGCGACCACAGCCGCTGCACGAGAACGAACCCCAGTTTTCAGGATAGGTGGAGTACTTGTGCGAAACGCGGTTGCGCATGCGGAATGCCTTGAGCATGCGCGGGTTGTGACCGCTGGCCTCGCGGGTGAACAGCGAGGACATGCAGTTGTCCCAGCTGCGCAGACGGCGGCCACCTTTTTCGCTCAGTCCTTCGCCCTCATCGGTGATGGTGAAGCAGTAGCAGGTGGGGCAAAAGTAGGTGCAGGCCCCGCAGGAGAGGCAGCGGTCGGTCTGATCCTGCCAGAACTGCGTGTCGTTAAAGCGGGCAGCCACTTTTTCGGGCGCGTTCTTGATATTGGGGGCAGGTACAAGGCTGGCCCAGGCTTCCTTGCGGGCGGCTTCCGCCTTGGGGAAGAGATCGGCACCTTCCGAGAGGGAAGACGCAGCCAGCAGTTCCTCGCCCTTGGGCGTGATGCCTTGCAGCACATAGCCGCCCTCGATCTCGGTCATGAGCACGTCCGAGCCTTCGGGGGAGGTGGGGCCGCCGCCAACCCAGTGGCAGAAGCAGGTGTTGCAGCCGCTGCCGCAGGTGAGCGTAACCACCGTGAGCTGGTCGCGCCGCGCCTTGTAGTAAGGATCGGCGTAAGGCCCTTTAAGGTAGGGGCGGTCAAGCACCGCATAACCACGCGCATCGCAGGGGCGGCAGGCAAAAACCACGGTGGGCTGAGCCTCGGGCTTGTCGTCCAGGCTCATGGTGACGCGCTCGAGGTTTTCCGGATCCTTGGTTTTTTTGTAGCGCACCAGGGTTTCGCACTGGGGCAGCACGGCCTCCTTGGCGGGCACGGTGGCCTTTTCCAGGGTAAACGGCTTGCCTTCCTGCCACGGCTCAAAGACCACAGAGCGCTTGTTGGCGGGCTTTTCTACCGGCACCAGCACACGGCGGCCATTCTGCGAGAGGTAGGCGAGAAACGCGGGCAAGCCGTCAGGGGTAACAAAGCGGATCATGCTCATTTCCAGTCCCTCTCATGAATGTTCTTTTCAACCACTTCATAGCCCAGCAGGGGCGGCACTTCGTCCGGATTGAGGCCGGGCTGGTAGCCGTCAAAAAGCTGGGCCACAGCGCGGGCAATCTGTTGGCGCAGGGCCAGGATGGGAATGCCCACGGGGCAGGCGCGCTGGCATTCGCCGCAGCCTGTGCAGCGGCCAGCCAGATGCATGGCGTGGATGGTCTGGAAGAAGAGTTTTTCCTTGGCGCTGTCTTCCTGCGTCATCCAGTGCGGGTCGCGGCTGTCGGAGACGCAGTAGTCGCGGCACACGCACATGGGACAGGCATTGCGGCAGGCGTAGCAGCGCAGGCAGCGGTCCATCTGGCCGCGCCAGAAGGCGAGCCGCTCGTCCAGAGTCATGGAATCGAGCAGGGCCAGTTCCGGCGGGGTATTGGGCGCGCCGTCCACCTTGACGGGCTGGCCAAGCAGGGTGTCGGCGAGGACTGCCGAAGGAGTGGTGCAGCCGTAGCATTTGCCCTGGGCGTAGTCCGTCATGCAGAAGCGGTGATCCTTGCCGTCGGCGGTGATGGTCACGCCGGCCTCGTCATAGGTCACGCCGTCGATCTTGGTGTAGCGGCCCAGATCCTGATTGACGCGGGCCATGTCGAGCGTGCCTTCGCAGGGCAAGGCGAAGATGGTCACATCTTCGCGGCGGATCAGGTTTTCCTGCAGCAATTCAACCACTGAGCGGGAATCGCAGCCCTTGACCACAATGCCCACCTTCTTGCCCTTGAACGAGGGCAGGTACACGGCGGGATTGTTGACGTTAAAGGGCCCCCACACCAGCTTGTCCACGTCCTCGGGGGTCTTCATGAACAGGGGCACGGTGTGCGCGGCGTCATAGCCCTGCTGCCAGCCGAGCACGCAGTCCAGCTCGGGCAGCTTGGCCTTGATGGCTTCTTTCAGGTCGGCAAGGGCGGCGTTCTGCCCTGTGCCGAGGGAGCGCAGGGAGGTCAGGGCCATGTCGGCTATTTTGAGCAGCGGTTCGGGATCTTCCAGCTTGGGCGCGGGGCCGAGCTTGTGGATGCGGTCGGTAAAGACCGTGACCACCTGCTGCCAGCGCTGGCCTTCGGAGGCCGAAACCCAGGTGTATTCAAAGCGGCGTTCGTCAATGCCCAGCACGGGCAGGAACTGCTTGAGCACCTCGAGGCGGCGGCGGGCATAAAAGTTGCCTGCGGCGTAGTGGCAATCGCGCGGGTGGCAGCCGGAAACCAGCACGCCGTCCGCGCCGTTGAGCAGCGCCTTGACGATGAACAGCGGGTCAATGCGGCCCGAGCAGGGAACACGGATGACGCGCAGGTCTGTTGGCTGGGTGGCGCGGGCCACACCGGCCGTATCCGCACCGCCATACGAACACCAGTTGCAGAGAAAACCTACAATTCTCAGTTCTTTGCCGTTTAGCACTGGCATAAGGCGTTTACCTCCGCAAGGATCTGGTTGTCAGTAGCGTGTGAAAGCTGGATGGCCCCCTGCGGACAGGTGGACGTACACAGGCCGCAGCCCTGGCACACGGTCTCGATGACCTGAGCCTTGCCCTCGCCCCGGATTTCCACTTCCTTGATGGCTCCAAAGGGGCAGCAGCGGATGCACTTGCCGCAGTTGACGCAACGGCGGATGTCCACCTGGGCGATCTGCGGGTCGCTTTCAAGCTTGTCCTTGGAGAAGAGCGCCAGCACCTTGGCCGCTGCGGCGGAACCCTGGGCCACAGAGGCGGGAATGTCCTTGACCCCCTGGCACACGCCCGCCAGATACACGCCGGCGGTATTGGTTTCCACAGGCTTGAGCTTGACGTGGCTTTCCATGAAGAAGCCGTAGCTGTCGTAGGAGATACGCAGCTTTTCCGCCAGCTGGGGCGAGCCCTTGCTGGCCTCGACGCCCACGGCAAGCACCACCAGGTCGGCCTTGATTTCCACGGGCTGGCCCAGCAGGGTATCCACGCCCATGACCGTCATCTGGCCGTTGCCGTCGGGGTAAATCTGCGACACGCGGCCACGGATGTATTCCGTGCCGTATTCTTCCATGGCCCGGCGGGTAAACTCGTCGTACATCTTCCCTGGAGCGCGGATGTCCATGTAGAAGACAAAGGACTTGGAATCGGGGATGTGATCCTTGGTCAGGATGGCCTGCTTGGCCGTGTACATGCAGCAGAAGCCGGAGCAGTAGGGACGGCCCACGGATTTGTCGCGCGAGCCGACGCACTGCACAAAGACGATGTTCTTGGGTTCCCTGCCGTCAGAGGGGCGCTTCACATGCCCGCCCGTGGGGCCGGATGCGGAGAGCAGGCGCTCGTACTGCAAGGAGGTGATGACGTCGGGGTACGCACCGCCGCCGTATTCCTTGTACACGGTCCAGTCCATGAGGTCATAACCGGTGGCGGCAACAATGCTGCCCACTTCTTCGGTGATGACTTCATCTTCCATGTCGTACTTGATGGCCCCGGTGGGGCACACCTTGGCGCACACGCCGCACTTGCCCTTGAGAAGCTGGCGGCAGAACTGCGGATTGATGACGGCCTTCTTGGGGATGGCCTGCGGAAAGGCAATGGTGATGGCCGTGGTGTTGCCCGTCAGTTCATTGAAGGTGTCGGGCGTTTTCTTGGCCGGGCATTTTTCGGTGCAGGCGCCGCAGCCCGTGCACAGGCTCCAGTCCACATAGGTGGTGCGCTTGCGGATTTTAACTGTAAAGTTGCCCACATAGCCCGAAATGTCTTCCACTTCGGAATAGGCGTAGAGCGTAATGTTGGAGTGCTGGGCCACGTCCACCATCTTGGGGCCGAGAATACAGGCCGAGCAGTCAACGGTGGGGAAGGTTTTGTCCAGCTTTGCCATCTTGCCGCCGATGGTCGCATCGCGTTCCACCAGCACCACCTGAATGCCGCCGTCGGCGCAGTCAAGCGCGGCCTGAATGCCAGCCACGCCGCCGCCGATGACAAGCACGCGCTTGTTGACGTCAAAGCTCTTGGCCAGCAGGGGCTTGTTGTTGCGCAGTTTTTCCACCGCAAGCTGCACCAGTTCGGCAGCCTTGTTGGTGTTGGCTTCCATGTCTTTGCCGATCCACGAAACATGCTCGCGGATGTTGGCCATTTCAAGCATGTAGCGGTTCAGCCCCGCGCGTTCCACTGTGCGGCGGAAGGTGGGTTCGTGCATGCGCGGCGAGCAGGAGGCAACGACCACGCCGTCAAGCTTGTGCTCGTGGATGGCAGCCTCAATGGCCGCCTGCCCTGGTTCGGCGCAGGTGTACATGGGGTCGTCGGCATAGACCACGTCCGGATAGGTGCGGGCAATGGCCGCCACCTGGGCGCAGTCGACGGTTCCGGCGATGTTGCTGCCGCAGTGGCAGATAAAGACGCCTATTCTCATTACCTGCCTCCTTCAGCGGCCTTGGCCTTCTGCTCTGCGGGTTTGGCCGCTTCTTCGCGGCGCAGCTCGCCCAGTTTGCGGATAAGGCCGTTGGCGCTGACGCACAGCTTGTTCAGGCCCAGTTCTTCTTCCGGCAGATCAAAGGCAATGCCCATCATCTGGGTGAAGTAGAGCACCGGCATACGGAACTTGGTGTCCATGGCCGCGCTGGCCTGATCCTGGCGCAGGTCAAGGTTCATCTGGCAGAGAGGACAGGCCACTACGATGGCGTCCGCGCCGAGGCGGGTTGCCAGCTCAAGGATGCGCCCCGAGTTTTTGGCTGTCATGGGGCGCTCGGGAATACCGAAGGACGCGCCGCAGCAGGCTGTCTTGAGCGGAAAATCAAGCATCTCCGCGCCGCAGGCAGACATCATTTCTTCCATGAGCGTGGGATTTTCGGGGTCGCCAAAGTTCATCACTTCCGCCGGGCGGCTCATGAGGCAGCCGTAGTAGGCCACGAGCTTGAGCCCCTTGAGGCTCTGGCGCACGCGGGCGGCGATGGCGTCCATGTCCATCTGTCCGGCAATGCCCTGCATGACAGAGGTGACCGGCGGAAACTGCTTGGCGGAGGGGCCGTCCAGCAGCTCGTCAACGCGGCTGCGGAAGGCGGGATTTTCCATGCGCTTGGCAGCCATGCGCAGGTTGGAAAGGCAGCTGGGGCATGGGGTAAGCAGAACTTCAGCTTTTTGCTGGGCGGCAATATCAAGATTGCGCACGCACAGGGCGGCGGAAAGTTCCGTATCCACGGCATGGGCCGGGGTGGAGCCGCAGCAGTTCCAGTCGGGAATATCCACAAGTCTCATGTCCAGGGCTTTGCACACAGCCTGAGTGGACATTTCGTAATCTTTTGAAGAACCCCTGGCGGAGCAGCCGGGGTAGTAGGCAAAATTCATGGGCGCACCCCCTCGCGCTTGGCGCGTTCCTTGTAGCGCGTAAAGATACGGGTAACCGGCCCTGCCCCGCCCGGCAGAATGTGGGGCTTGAGTCCCAGCTTGCCCTTTTTGAGGGCTTCGGGCGCAAGGTCAACATCGGTAAACACGCGGAGCGAGCGCATCATGTAGAGTGCCATGGTGCCGATTTCGTGGGTGCGGCCAAAGGTGCGCACCGTATCCAGGAAGGAAAACCAGAATTTCTCCACCTTGGGAACGGCCACGCGGCCTTCCTTGCGGGCCATGTGGCGCAGGGTCTCCATGACTCCGGCCACATCGATGTTGTTGGGACACCGTTGGCTACAGGTGGAACAGGACAGGCACATCCAGATGGAGCGCGAATCAAGAACCGCGTCCTTCAAGCCCAACTGTACCGCCCGCATGATCTGGTTGACCTGCATGTCGTAAACGAACCCTGCGGGACAGCCGGCAGTACAATTGCCGCACTGATAGCAGGTGGACACTTTTTGCCCGCTGTGCGCATCCACTTCCTCCGTAAAGGCGGGGTCGCGCAGGCGGTTCAGGTTAATGGCTTCGTTCATGGGAACTCTCTGGTTAGAAGCTGATGGGGTGCCGCTGTGACAAGACTATCTACAACGCTACAGCAGAAAAAGTCAAAAATCTAGGCTCACACCCCAGCAAATTATATACTGCGTCTTTACTACGCTTTGGCTGCGGCTTTAGCCGCCAGCGATTGCGCGGCTCGCAGCCCGAGAAGATAACTCTCAACGCCGAATCCGCATACGCTGCCCGCGCACACTGGCGACAGCACAGAATGGTGCCGGAACGCCTCGCGCGCGTGAACATTGGACATGTGAACCTCCACTACGGGCACAGGCAGAATGGCCAGGGAGTCAGCAATGGCATAACTGTAGTGCGTCCATGCGCCCGCATTGATGACCACTGCGTCAACACCCTCACCAAGCGCCTGGTGGATGCGCTCCACCATCAGGCCCTCGTGGTTGGTCTGAAAGCATTCCACGGTTGCGCCCAATTCCTGAGCAAGCGATTGCAGCGCTGCGTCAATGTCCGCCAGGGTGGCCGTGCCATACTGTGAGGGGTCGCGCTTGCCAAACATGTTCAAATTGACGCCGTGCAGCACCAGAATTCGCATGGAAGCCTCGCTTTTCATGTCGGTTTATTGGGGCTGTTGCCCAAGGGCGTCCTCAAGGGCGCGGCGTGATTCGGGCGGCAGCCCCTGCCCCGTCCAGAGGCGGAACTGCGCGTCGCCCTGACCAAAAAACATTTCAAGGCCCGATATGCAGCAACGCCCAGCAGCGCGGGCCTCGCGCAGAAAACGGGTTTCGAGGGGGTTGTACACAATATCGTAGGCAAGGGGTGTTGCCTTGGCAGCACCGTTGGCGGGAAGTGACCCCGCCAGCGAGAAATCGTAGGGGGTATCATCTTCCGCCTTGCCGCGCATGCCAAGGGGGGTGGTGTTGACCACCAGCATGGTCGGAGGCTCGTGACGGTCTTTCCACAGCAGGGGCGTAAGGCCGAATTCTTCGGCCAGCGGCAGGTGCGATTTATCGGAAGGCGTGGCCACAAAGATTCTGGCAGGGCGCTTTGCATTGTCCGGCGCGGCAAGGCCTGCGGCAACGGCCCGGGCAGCGCCGCCCGCACCAAGCAGCAGCACGTCCGCCCCGCCAAGAGGCATATCTGCGAGCGGAGCCATGAATCCGGCCACATCGGTGTTTTCGCCGCAAAGGCGGTCACCCTTCCAGTAGATGGTATTGGCTGCGCCCACCTGCCGTGCAAGGGGGCTGACTTCGTCCAGCAGGGGCAAAAGACCAACCTTATGCGGGATGGTTACGGAGCAGCCGCGAATATCAAGCAGGCGAACACTTTCCACAAAGGCGGGCAGTTTTTCGGGTGGCACTTCCCATTTCTGGTACAGTGCGTTGATGCCCAGGGTCTGGAAGCCCGTGTTGTGCAACAGGGGCGAAAGGGTCTGGGCCAGCGGCCAACCGGTGACGCCATAGAGAGCGGTACCATTGGTGGGGGATGCTGCGACGCTCATGCGGGGTGCTCTCCTGCGGGAAAATGCGAAAAAAGTGTTTCTTTACAGGGTGATCTACATCAGGAAGCAACACTGTACCCTATGGGGAGGTACGGAGCAATGCTCCGGAGCAAGGATTGCCCGGATAGTCCAAGTGTTTGAGTATGGTTTGCGTTTGCCAGTTTTGCAGCGGTATCTTGCCAGAAATACAAAAGGCCCCGGTTATGCCGGGGCCGGAATATCATGACACCAAGGAAGGGTCTGCGCCCATGCAATGACTACCGTTTGAGTTCCATGGCCTTTTGCAACATCTGATCTGCCGTGGTCACAACCTTGCTGTTGGACTGAAAGCCGCGCTGGTTGACAATCATGTTGACCATTTCCTGGGACATGTCCACATTGGAATGTTCAATGTTGTACGCGTTTATCTTGCCGTAGTTTTCCGTACCCGCAACGCCCATTTCCATACTGCCGGAATCTTCTGTGGCGGAAAAGAGGTTGTTGCCCTCGCGGCGCAGGCCGTCTTCGCTGGTGAAACGGCATACAGGAATCTGCCAGAGATTCATGCTTTCGCTGTTGGAATACTTGCCCACCACCGTACCATCGGCGTTGATGCTGATGCTGTTCAGTGAGCCTTCGGCGTAGCCATCCTGGGTGCGTGTGCGCGTCACAGGAGAGGAAGATGTGTAGTTGGTTGTGGCATCCGCAGCGCGGGTATAGGCGTTGCCCATACTCGCCAGTGCCGTGGGGTCTGTACCCACGCTGGCAGCATTTCCAGGACTGTTTTGCCAGCCGCTCTTGGCGGTGATGCCAAGATTCACCGTGACAGGCGCACCGTCGACAGTCATCTGGGGTATGCCGTCCTTGGAAAGTGCGGCCGCGTTCCAGTCCGCAAGGTTTGTACTGCCCGCAGTGGATGGGGTGTAGGCCGACATTCCGGTAACTTCGCCCTTGGCATTGAAGCTGAGGGTGCCCGCCATCAGGGGCTGGGCCTTGCCGCCATTGGCATCGGCATCCGATGCAATGAGATACTCCACAGTGGTTCCGGAGCCTGTGGATGGTGCGCCGTCAAAATAGATGGTGGCCGAGTGGGCCGTGCCGTCGGTGCCGTACAGGGTAATGCTCTGCCCGTATCCGTAGCTGGAACTGGCCAACGGTGGATCATTGGCGGCATTATACTGACCGACAAGGCTGAAATAGGGATTTGCAGGGTCACTGGAAGTGTCTTTGGACTGTCCCACATTAAAGCGCATATCAACAGCCGTGGTGGCCTTGGCGGGCATCTTGGCGAATTTGTCAATGGTGACCTGCGCCAGACCGCCCTTGGTGCCGTCCTCCGCGTACTTGTATCCCATGAGGGCCATGCCCGCCGGTGTGCGCAGAACACCCTGATTGTCGGGGCGGAAGTCGCCCGCGCGGGTGTAATACTGTTCGCCGGTTTTGTCCGTTACCTGAAAGAAGCCTTTGCCGCTGATGGCCATATCCGTAACGGTATTGGAAGACTCAAGAGCCCCCTGGTTGTACCGTGTGAGCACTGCGTCCAGCTGTACGCCCTGACCTACCTGTCCAAGGGCAACCTTGGAGTCTGTCTGCGCATCCCACCAGTCGCCTATGCCCCCCTGCTGCGCGTAAAAAACGTCAGAAAACAGAGCTGTTTGCTGCTTGTACCCGATGGTGCTCACATTGGCGATGTTGTTTGAGATAACGTTCATGCCGCTACTCAACGTTTTCATGCCCGTGGCGCCGATAAACAATGACGAGTTCATGCTCTGCCTCCTGTCGGGGGGAATAATTTTCCCGTGCCCGGAAACGATACCCCAAACGGCAAGACGTTTCTGTTGTGAAAACGTATGCTGTTGCGCCGCCCGTGTGCGCGGCGCGCCTTGCCTGCGGCGCGTACGTCGCGCATCCGGCTAGGCAAAGAAAAAGGGCGGGGAGGAAAAATCTTCCTCTCCGCCCTGAATAGAAGCAGAATCCGTGCCAGCCGTAATGCTGCTTGCGCTACAGCAGCGCGCTATTTTTGCAGCGGCAGGCCTTGTTTCTGCCAGCCCGTGATGCCTTCATTCATGTGAAGGATATTGGTTATCCCTTCTTTTTCCATGGCGTCGTAGGCTCCGGCAGAGCGGTTGCCCGTGCGGCAATAGAGCAGCACCGGCTTGTCCTTGGGCAGGCCAAGTATCTGCGAATCAAAGGATGCGCCGAAAAAGTCCATGTTGACAGCGCCTGCAAGGTGCCCCTCGCGGAATTCCGCCGGGGTGCGCACATCAACAATGGTCAGCCCCTGTGGAGGATTCTGCAACAGGCTTGCGGCGTCCTTCACGCTGATATCCTTGGCGGAAACCTGAACGGCAGCCAGCAGGAGGAAGCATGCGAGCGTCGACATCAGGCCGTAAAGCCTGCCGCGCGGTGGCGTTGCGGAGAGGGGGTGCGTCATTTCTGCTACCTGTGGTGGTTTGAGATCGGTCTGTAGGCCTGCCTGCGATGCTATTTTACGGAGGCGCGGGCCTTGGCAAAGCCGTCGGCAGCCTTGCGGATCACTTCTTCGCCCACGCAGAATGCCAGGCGGAAGTAGCCGGGGCAGCCAAAGCCGGAGCCGGGAACCGCCAGCACGCGTTCTTCGACCAGCCTGTTCACAAAGGCCACATCGTCCCCGCCGGGAGCCTTGGGGAAGAAATAGAACGCGCCTGCAGGCATCTGGAATTCGTATCCGGCGTTTTTGAGCACCTCGGCCATGGCCTTGCGACGGGCGGCGTAGACGTCCAGGTCAACCTGGCTGCCCAAGGCGGCGGCCATGATGTGTTGGCCTACAACGGGCGGGTTCACAAAGCCGAGAATTCGGTTGGTGAGCGTGAGAGCGGCCATGAGCTCGGCCTTTTCGTGCAACAGAGGTGAAACGGCGGCAAAGCCCACGCGTTCGCCGGGCAGCGAAAGATTTTTGGAGAAAGAGCTGATGACCACGGCGTAAGGATAAAGCGGCAGCACCGAAGGCACTTCCGCACCGTCATAGGCAAGGAAGCGGTACGGTTCATCGGCCACAAGCCAGATGGGCTTGCCGTATTCCTGACTCTTGTTTTCCAGCAGCTCGGTCAGTGCCTTGAGGTCTTTGCGGCTGTAAATCACACCGGTGGGATTGTTGGGCGAGTTGATGAGCACCACGCGCGTTTTGGGGCTGATGGCTTCTTCAAGCGCGGCAAGGTCGGGCGCAAAGGTGTCAGCCTTGCTCATGACAGTGCGGAATGTGCCGCCGTGGTTGGCTACATAGAAGCCGTATTCCACAAAGTAGGGCGCAAAGCCCAGCATTTCTTCGCCGGGATTGATGACCGCGCGCAAAAAGGCGTTGAGTACGCCGGCAGCGCCGCAGCCCAGCAGCACATCATTGGCGGTGAGCGCCACGCCTTGTTCCTTGCTGAGGTGGGCGGCCAGTTTTTCCCGCGCCCATACAAAGCCGCCGTTGGGCATGTAGCCAAAGGCAAAAGGTTCGCCAGCGTGTTCTGTAAAGGAACGCAAACCGTCCACAACGGCGGGGGGTGCTGGCAGGTCGGGGTTGCCCAGGCTGAAGTCATACACGTTATCCGCTCCAAAACGGGCCTTGAGCTGGCCTCCGGCCTCGAACATGCGGCGGATCCACGAAGAGTGTTCCAGATACCCCGTAACGCTGTCTGCAAGAATGGACATATACTGCTCCCACTGGTTGTTGTATTCGACCTGACTATTGGTTATGCTTCCAAAAGCCGCATAAAGCAATTGTCATTTGGAGGCCCTGATGCGTTTTGAAATTTTAGGCAAAGCCCGGCGTGCGCTCTTCCCTGTGCTGTTCGCGGCAGTCCTGCTGCCCGCTTGCGCCTCCAAGGAGACGCAGGAAATTCCAGACGGCATGGCCGTTACCGTTACCTTGCGCGAAGTTCACCGCTGTTCCCGGATATCGCCTGAAATTCAGGTGGCACAGATCCCCGGCAGCACAGATTATTATGACGTGCGCCTGGTGGAATTTACCAATGATGGCCAGGACCTGTTCCTTGGCGGTGGCGAGTGGAACAACGACGGCAGCGGCATTATCCCCGAGGGCGGCTTGACGCGTCACTATCGTGGCCCCTGCCCGCCTGCAGGGCAATCCCGAAACTATGCCTTTATTGTTTCAGCCATGAGTCGGCAGAACATGCAGCCCCTTTCCGTGCGGCTGTTCCGCTTTACTCAGGAATAATCTTCGCAGCCGCGTTTTTTTTGTCCGCTATTGCGGAGTGGGCATGGCGGCCCAAACGGAATTTCCGTCCCGTTGCAGATATGCTGCGCGGGGCGGATTTTTTTGCCGCTGCGCCAGACTTTGGCTGAGGAAAAATTTCTGCCCCACGGTCGCCTGTGGCCCGCGTAGCATTGCAAGAGTGCTGGGTAGAGGCTCGCCGGTGTGGCTCCTGCCCCATGTAATGCCTTTATGTCTGCACTTGCCTTGTAAACGCCAACAGGCGCTGGGGACGATATCTCGCCGCCAGCGCCTGTTGTGCATTTTTTTCTAGTAGTCGTCTTCGTCTTTCAGTTCCGGCGGCACAGCCACTGCGCCGGTGATAATGCGGCGTCTGGGAGCGGCAGCTGGAGCTTCCGGCGCGGCCGAACGGCGCACTGCCGGTTCGGGCAGGGTATTGTACAGCGCCCAGAAGGGCGGGTACAGCCCGGTCATGATGCCGGGGTTGCCCAGCTTCTGGTGGGGGCTTGCACAAGCAGTCAGTGCAAGGGCCATTGCCCAGACAGGATCAGGGGCATTCCAGCCCGTGCGCGGGCCAGTTTGTTCTTTTTTGCACAATCTGCCGTTTTCATCCAAATCCAGACCCACAGCAGAAAGAAAACTTTCTACCGTAGTGCGGTCTGTACCAGAGGGCAGGACAGGCAGAACGGCCTTGTCGCCGCGCAGGGCTGCACAGGCGGCCAGAGCCACCGGCAGCGGAGCCCAGGCGGCGGGGAATCCGGCAGGCAGATCACCCTTAGCATACTGTTTCAGGGGCGCAGCAGCGCGTGCGCAGACTTCGCCGCCGTTTTTGCCCGCTTCAAAGCGCAGGTCAAGGCCGAGCTGCTGCAAAAGATCCCAGCCGGCTTCGGCTGCGGGCAGGGCGGGCCACTGGCCGCCAAGCAGGGCTTCGCCGCCCAGAGCCAGGGGCAGAGCCAGAAGAAAGAGCGCCAGCTCCGGCTCCATGCCAGCCTGAGGCTGGGCAGGCAGGCTGAGCGGGCCAGGATTGACGCGTACTTTTGCGCCCTCCACCTGTACGTCTGCGCCAGCTGCGCGCAGTATGGGCAGTATGCGGGCAACAATGAGCCTGTGCTCGGGATGCGAGCCAAGATCAAGGGTGATCGCCCTTTCGTAGCCGGGAGCCGCCAGCAGGATGCCCTCGGCCAGTTCGGCGGGCACATCGGCAGGCAGTTTGACGGAATCAGGCAGAATGCCGGAGCACTCAAGGCGCGCAGGCAGGCCGTCGCTCTTGGGCACCACATGCACAAGGCGCGCTCCCAGGGTGGGCAGGAAGTGGCGCACAGAAGAAAAATCAGCCAGTTTCAGGCTGGCATCGCCAGTAAACTTTGCGCGCGAGGGGCGGCCAAGGTAGTGCCCCAGCAGCATGAAGAAGTTCCAGGCGCTGTCGCCCGTGTGGATTACCTTGTCAGATGCGCCAAGCGGGGCCGCCGGGCGGGCGGAAACGCCTTCATCCTCGCGGGTCATCGAGGCGCCTGCCTGATTGAGCATTTTGACGCAGTCAACAATGGGATCATTCATGAGGCAGGGTGCGATATGCAGGGGCTGGCCCGTGGCTGCGGCCAGCATCAGCCATGCGCGCGTGGCCCGGCAGGCCAGGGGGGCAGGCATGTTCAGGCGCACGTGCTTGGCGGGCGGTGCAAGGTTAAAGGCCGTGCGCGGCGGTTCCTGCATCGCTGCACCGCCGAGTTCGCCGCCTTCATCCGCGCCGTCAGCGCGGGCAGAGGCGGGACGGGGCTGAAATTCCACTTCCTGCATGAGCGAAAAAAAGTGGCCCGAAAGGCGCGCGTCGCGGCTGATGCGGGAAACGGAGGCTTCCCACGATTCACGGATGGTTTTTTCTTCCGTGGAATCGAGCCGGGGTTTGTCGCCGCGCATGCGGACAAGAATATTATTGCGGCGAAGCAGCAGCCGCAGAATGTCGCGGTCGATCTCGCAAACCACTTCGCGCAGCGGCTTGCGGGCGCGCGCATCGCCGGTTTCGTGCCCGTTACGGGGGCCGCGCGGGGCGCGCTGGCCCCGTGCTTCGCGCGCATCGCGGGGAGCGCGGGAATCGTTGGAATTGTCGGTCATGCCTTGTCCTGTACTGATAATGAAATTTGGATAGGAGGGGTCCGCCCGTGGCGCAGCATTGAAAAAACAACAGGTTGCCGACTCATGGCTCGTTTTGCCGCGGGGGCTTCCCTTATCTGCCCAAGCGTGTTAGCTTGAAATGGCTTCTCTTGCAAGGGTTGCGCATCAGGCAGTCCTGCGTGGCATGATCCGTTAGCTTTTGAAATGGTTGTGACGCAAGAGGGGCGGAAAAGCGAAATAGATTTTTTTTCACAAGGCAGTTAACATTTTGAATTTGCTGTAAATCCACATGACGGCTCTGTGAAGTTTCCACGAATTTTTGCAGAGGGGGGTTGACTCAAAGGCTAAGTGCTTGTTACTAATTGCGCAATCCATACGCCCAACCTTCGTTGTGGAGGCGCTCGGCTAACCCCGGCGTGACGGATTTGCCGCGCGCCTCGCCGAACCCGGCGGGTTTTTCTGAAACACTTTTAAAAGAGTTGGAGGATACGTATGCCGACGTTTGTCGATCCGTCCAAGTGCGACGGCTGCAAGGGTGGCGAAAAGACGGCCTGCATGTACATTTGCCCCAATGACCTCATGATTCTTGATTCTGAGGAAATGAAGGCATACAACCAGGAACCCGATGCCTGCTGGGAATGCTATTCCTGCGTTAAGATCTGCCCCCAGGGCGCCATTACGGCCCGTCCCTATGCAGACTTTGCCCCCATGGGCGGGACCTGTATCCCCATGCGTTCGGCTGACTCCATCATGTGGACCGTCAAGTTCCGCAATGGCAACGTGAAACGCTTCAAGTTCCCCATCCGCACTACGCCGGAAGGTTCCATCAAGCCCTTTGAAGGCCATCCCGAAGGCGCCAACATCGAAGATGAACTGCTGTTCACCGAATCTGCCCTGGCCGTCCCGAAGACCGCCCTTGGCAAGAAGTTCGATGTTAAGGACGCTGACAAGACCTTCACCTGCATGGAACACGGCCGCTAGGCTATTGCAACCGCTAGTGCGATAAGGAGAAACAATTATGCCAATGATTCCCGTCAAGGAAGCGACGAAGGGTGTGGCCATTGCCGAGCCTGAAGTTAAGGAACATGCGGTTGACCTGCTGATCGTGGGCGGCGGCATGGGCTCCTGCGGCACCGCTTTTGAAGCAGTGCGCTGGGGCGACAAGCACGGCCTGAAGATCATGCTGGTTGACAAAGCCACCCTCGAGCGCTCCGGCGCCGTGGCCCAGGGTCTTTCCGCCATCAACACCTACCTGGGTGAAAACGACGCCGACGACTACGTCCGCATGGTCCGCACCGACCTTATGGGCCTGGTTCGCGAAGACCTTATCTTCGACGTAGGCCGTCACGTTGACGACTCCGTGCATCTGTTTGAAGATTGGGGCCTTCCCTGCTGGATCAAGGGCGACGATGGCCACAACCTGAACGGCGCTGCCGCCAAGGCTGCTGGCAAGAGCCTGCGCAAGGGCGATGCCCCTGTGCGTTCCGGCCGCTGGCAGATCATGATCAACGGTGAATCCTACAAGTGCATCGTGGCCGAAGCTGCCAAGAATGCCCTGGGTGAAGACCGCATCATGGAACGTATCTTCATCGTGAAGCTGCTTCTCGATAAGAACACCCCCAACCGCATCGCCGGCGCCGTGGGCTTCAACCTGCGCGCTAACGAAGTGCACATCTTCAAAGCCAACACCATCATGGTGGCCGCTGGCGGTGCCGTTAACGTGTACCGTCCCCGCTCCACCGGTGAAGGCATGGGCCGCGCCTGGTATCCTGTGTGGAACGCCGGTTCGACCTACACCATGTGCGCTCAGGTTGGCGCTGAAATGACCATGATGGAAAACCGCTTCGTGCCCGCCCGCTTCAAGGACGGTTACGGCCCCGTGGGTGCGTGGTTCCTCCTGTTCAAGGCCAAAGCCACCAACTCCAAGGGTGAAGATTACTGCGCCACCAACCGCGCCATGCTGAAGCCTTACGAAGATCGCGGCTACGCCAAGGGCCATGTCATCCCGACCTGCCTGCGTAACCACATGATGCTTCGTGAAATGCGCGAAGGCCGCGGCCCCATCTACATGGACACCAAGAGCGCCCTGCAGAACACCTTCGCGACCCTGAACGAAGAACAGCAGAAGGATCTTGAATCCGAAGCTTGGGAAGACTTCCTCGACATGTGCGTTGGCCAGGCCAACCTTTGGGCCTGCACCAACACCGCGCCTGAAGAACGTGGTTCCGAAATCATGCCCACCGAACCCTACCTGCTCGGCTCCCACTCCGGTTGCTGCGGCATCTGGGTTTCCGGTCCCGACGAAGCTTGGGTGCCCGAAGACTACAAAGTGAAGGCTTCCAACGGTAAGGTCTACAACCGCATGACCACCGTTGAAGGCCTCTTCACCTGCGCCGACGGCGTGGGCGCTTCCGGCCACAAGTTCTCCTCCGGTTCGCATGCTGAAGGCCGCATGGCTGGCAAGCAGATGGTCCGCTGGTGCCTTGATCACAAGGACTTCAAGCCTGAGTTCGCTGAAACCGCCGAAGAACTGAAGAAGGCCGTTTACCGTCCCTTCTACAACTTCGAAGAAGGCAAGGCCGCTTCGACCGACCCCGTGGTGAACCCGAACTACATCACGCCCAAGAACTTCATGATGCGTCTCGTGAAGTGCACCGACGAATACGGCGGTGGCGTGAGCACGTACTACACCACCTCCAAGGCGCTGCTTGACACCGGCTTCAACCTGCTCGCCATGATGGAAGAAGACTCCTTCAAGCTGGCCGCTCGTGACCTGCACGAACTGCTGCGCTGCTGGGAAAACTACCATCGTCTGTGGACGGTGCGCCTGCACATGCAGCACATCGCCTTCCGTGAAGAATCCCGCTACCCCGGCTTCTACTACCGTGCGGACTTCATGGGCCTGGACGACGACACTTGGAAGTGCTTCGTGAACTCGAAGTACAATCCCGCCACCGGCGAGACCAAGATCTTCAAGAAGCCCTACTACCAGATCATCCCCGACTAGTCGGCGGCACTGATGCCAAATGGGGGCGGCCGCAAGGCCGCCCCCTCTGCTGCAAGCTCTGGCTTTGCCAGGCTCGCGGCGGCGAAAAACGCGTGCCGGCGGCGGCCCAGGCCCTGCCGGAAAAAGAGCGGTTTTCGTGCCAGCCTGTTGGTGTGCCGATTGTTTGGGCATAGGTGCGCAGCACAAGGCAAATGTTCGGCAAGGGGATGACCGGCAGCAGGCCCCCCTTTGTCGGCGGGCGTGGTGCGGGCAGTTTTGTGCGCTGGCGCTCGCAGAGGTCGGCCACGGGGCCGCTCCTTTTTTTTCGCGGCGGGAGTCCTTTTCCTTCTTCAGCCGCTATGCAACAACGCAGGAGGATATCCAGGATGTCCAATGCCATTCTCGTCGTGGGCGGCGGCTTTGCAGGCCTCACAGCCGCCATTGAAGCGGCGGAACTGGGCCACGACGTCTTTATCGTCGAAAAGTCGCCCTGGCTTGGTGGGCGCGTGGCTCAGCTCAATAAGTATTTTCCCAAACTTTGTCCCCCCTCCTGCGGCTTGGAAATTCAGTTCCAGCGCATCAGGAACAACCCGCGCATAAAATTTTTCACCCAGGCCGAAGTGGTCGGGTTTATGGGCGTAAAGGGCGATTACAAGGTGAAGGTGCGCATCAGCCCCCGTCACACCGCCCCGCACAATATTGATTTCAGCCTGCTGGCCTCCAGCCTGACCGGCGAAGTGGAAAGCGAATTCGAGCTTGGTCTTGCCACGCGCAAGGCCCTGCACAAGGATATGCCTTTCGCCTTCCCCAGCCGTTACACGCTTGACCTTGATGCGCTTTCCAAGTCTGACAGCGCACGGGTTGCCGGGGCCAAGTTCCTTGATGTGAATGAACCGCAGCGCGATATTGATCTCAATGTCGGCGCGGTGGTCGTTGCCACAGGCTGGAAGCCCTATGATGTTACCCAGCTGACCAATCTTGGTGCGGGCAACGTGAAAAACTGCGTGTCCAACATGCAGCTTGAACGCCTTGCTTCACC
Organism: Desulfovibrio faecalis; assembly: GCF_053570625.1. Lineage (NCBI taxonomy): Bacteria > Pseudomonadati > Thermodesulfobacteriota > Desulfovibrionia > Desulfovibrionales > Desulfovibrionaceae > Desulfovibrio > Desulfovibrio faecalis. The sequence continues at coordinate 71,299 of NZ_JBRBQR010000001.1, read as the reverse complement.
CTTTGGCCCCACCGGTGGCCGCATTGTCCGTCCTTCTGACGGCCGTGCTCCCCACCAGGTCGCCTTTGTGCAGTGCGCTGGTTCCCGCGACCAGAACCACCTGAACTACTGCTCCTACATCTGCTGTATGGCCACGCTCAAGCAGTGCCTGTACATTGCAGAGCAGAATCCCGATACGCAGATCACGGTGTACTACATCGACCTGCGCGCCCCGGGCCGCTATGTGAAGGTGCTGGAAAAGGTCAAGGCGCTGCCCAACGTGAAGTTCGTCAAGGGCAAGGTTGCCGACGCCGTGCAGGCCGAAGGCAACAGGGTGCGCATTACGGCTGAAGACGCCGTGCGCGGTGAAAAGATGACCCTTGATTATGATCTTGTTGTGCTGGCTACTGGCATGCAGCCCTCGCTGGCTGGCGAAAATGCGCCCCTGCCCCTGCCGCTGGACGAAGACGGCTTTATTGCGGGCGGAGAAGAGGCCGGCATTTTCGCCGCTGGTTGCGCGCGCATGCCCCTTGATGTGATGCGCTCGGCGCAGTCCGGCACAGCCGCCGCCCTGAAGGCGGTACAAACGGTGAAAGGGAGGTAGGCGGCATGTCGGGTAAAATTGGCGTCTATTTTGACCAGCAGAACATTGGCGGCGGGCTTGATCTGACCGCTCTGGCCGAACAGACGAGCCAGAAGTGGGGCAGTCTTGTTCCCGTAGTCAAGGTCGTTCCTGTGCTGGCCCTGGCCGTGAGCGAAATCAAGGCCGACATCGAAGCGCAGGGGCTGGACGGCGTGCTGCTGTGCGGCGCTTCCCCCCGCGTGGATGCGGACATCTACCGCCTGCCCGTGCAGGTGGAACACGTAAACCTGCGCGAACAGTGCGTGCAGGCCTATAAAAATCCTGATCACACCCCCGTGGACACGGCCAACGGCGCGCCCGAACTGCTGGCGCTCATGGCCCGCGACTATGTGAACATGGGCGTGGTCAAGCTGCAAAAGAGCGAAGTGCCCGATTCTGCCGCCATCACCGGCGTGCCGAGGGTGCTCGTTATCGGCGGCGGCTGGACGGGTCTTACCGCAGCTGCTGAGGCTGCTGAAACCGGGTATGAAGTTGTGCTCGTTGAAAAAGCCGAAAAGCTCGGCGGCGCTGCCAACAACATCCCCATGGGTTCGCCCCTGGCCTCCCCGTGGACGGACAAGCAGCCCACCAACGTGGCCGACAAGATCAGCAAGGTGCTTGGCAACAGCAAGATCACCGTGCACATGAACACCCGCATGGAAAAGCTGGAAGGCCAGCCCGGCGAGTTCAAGGCCACCTTTGCCACTCCTTCCGGCTCGCAGACCATCGAAGTGGGCGCTGTGGTGTTGGCTACCGGCTGGGTGCCGCTTGATCAGAAATACCTTGCCTCCATGGGCCTTGGGCAGAGCACCAAGGTTGTGGACGCCGCCACCTTTGGCAAAATGTTGGTGGCCGATCAGGTGAACGCCCGCCGCATCGCCTTTGTTCTTGACACCACCATGGCTGAAGAAGCCGTGCGCAAGGCCGCTGAAGAAGCCGAAGCCGCTCCTGAAGCCGCCAAGCCTGCGGAAGGTGAAGAAGAAAAAGGCTTTGTAAAAGCCAACCTCGAAAGCTTCCGCCATGTTGCGTATTCCAACGCGGTCAACAGCGTGGGCATGCTCCGCCTTGCCAATACGGTCTGCGAAAAGACCAACGACACCTGTCAGACCTTTATCCTTTATAAGGACATGACCGTTCCCGGCATTCTTGAACGCTTCTACAAGAAGATGCAGGATCGTCTGGGCGTCATGATGACCAAGGCCGACGTGACCGACATCCGCGAAGCTGGCGACCACATGGTTGTGAGCTGCAAAAATACCCTGCTGGGTATGGATTTCGATCTGGATGTGGATCTGGTTGTGCTGCCCACGGGCCTCGTGCCCACCACGGCCAAGGACGTGACCGTCTGCTTTGACTATCGCCAGGGTCCGGACTTCCCGGATCTGAACCTGTTCGATGGTTTTGCGGATTCCAACTACATCTGCTTCCCCTACGAAACGCGCCGCACCGGCGTGTACGCTGCGGGTTGCGTGCGTCAGCCCCTGACCATGGATGCCTGCGAAGAAGACGCCAAGGGCGCTGTGCTCAAGGCCATGCAGTGCATTGAAGCTGCCAGCCACGGCGTGGCTGTACATCCCCGTTCGGGCGACCTTTCCTACCCCGTGTTCAACTTTGTGCGTTGCACCCAGTGCAAGCGCTGCACGGAAGAATGCCCCTTCGGCGCTCTGGATGACGATGAAAAGGGAACGCCCAAGCCCAATCCGGCACGTTGCCGCCGTTGCGGCACCTGCTTTGGCGCTTGCCCGGAACGCGTTATCTCCTTTGCCAACTACAATATCGACCAGATCGGCTCCATGATCCGCGAAGTGCAGGTGCCCAAGGACTTCAAGGCCGACGGCCCCCGCGTGCTGATTCTGGCCTGCGAAAACGACGCCTACCCGGCGCTCGATATGGCCGGTGCCCGCAACAAGCCCTGGAGTCCCTACTGCCGCATCATTCCGGTGCGCTGCCTTGGCTCTGTCAACGCCATCTGGGTGTCTGACGCCATGAGCAAGGGCTACGACGGCGTCATGCTGCTGGGCTGCAAATATGGCGATGACTACCAGTGCCACTTTGTGAAGGGCTCTGAAATCTGCTCCCGCCGCAAGGAAAACATTGCCGAGACGCTTAACCGCCTTGGCGTGCAGCCCGAACGCGTGGAACAGCTTGAAGTGGCCATTGACGAATACGACAAGGTACCCGACCTGATCGACGGCTTTGTTGACCGCATCATGGCCATGGGCCCCAACCCGTTCAAGGGCATGTAGGAGGATGGCAGCAATGGCACAATGTACAATCAAACCTGATATGGAGTTTGTCAGGGCGCTGGAAGAATCTGGGGGAGAATCCCTCAAGAAGTGCTACCAGTGCGCCACCTGCTCCGTGGCCTGCCCTCTCGCTCCGGCCAATGCGCCTTATCCGCGCAAAGAAATGGTCTGGGCGTCCTGGGGCCTTAAAGACAAGCTGCGCGCCGATGTTGACCTGTGGCTCTGCCACAACTGCGGCAACTGCTCCGACCTTTGCCCGCGCGGCGCCAAGCCTGCGGACCTCATGGGCGCAGCGCGCAACGTCATTTACCGCGAACTGACCGAACCCACCTGCGTGGGCAAGCTCATGAGCAAGCCTGCTGGCCTGCCTGTGCTCTTCGCCATCCCGGCTGTACTGTGGCTCTTTGTGTGGTGGATTCGCGCCGGTTTCAACGGCGGTCAGTGGTTCCCCCGCGCAGCCGATGGCCGCATTGTTTTTGGTCAGATTTTTTACGGCGACTACACCATCGACCCCATCTTCATGCTCACCTTCTTTGGCGCGGCCTTGATCATCGCGCGGGGCGTCATGAAACTTTGGGGCATGTTCAAGCCTGAAGGCTCACTGGCCGTCATTGGCAAGAAAAAGTGCTGGATCTGGCATTTGTGGGACGTGCTGTGGGATGAAGTCATCACCCACCGCAAGTTTGACGACTGCGAAGACGGCCCCGTCACCGGCAAGGAAACCCCCAACCGTAAGTTTGGCCACATGCTGCTGGTTTACAGCTTTGCCATCCTGGCCTTTGTTACGGCGGTTGTGGCTGTTGGTCACTGGGGCGGCAAGGTTATTCCGCTCATCCACATTGAAACGCCCATGCCGCTGCTCTTCCCGGTGAAGATTCTGGCCAACCTGGGCGCGCTCATGCTGCTGGCCGGTCTTGCCATCCTGACCATCCGCCGCGTGATGCTGAATCCCAAGTTCCAGGGTTCCAGCTGGTACGACTGGTATCTGCTGGGCATCATCTGGCTGGTGGCCGTCACCGGTGTGCTGTCGCAGTGCTTCCGCCTTGCGGACGCCCTTGTGCCTGCCTTCCTGGTGTACTACCTGCACCTGGTATTTGTGTGGATGCTTTTCGCTTACCTGCCCTGGTCTAAGCTTGGCCACTTCGTGTACCGCACGGCGGCCCTGGTTTACGCCCGCATGTACGGCAGAAGCTAACGGCATTGGCCCCTGGCCTTGCGCTGGGGGCCACCCTTGAGGATGCGCACAGTTCCCCGTGAGCTTTTCTGAAAAAAATACGATCTCCGAGGAGGAGGCCGCCATGTCCGATACATCTCGTAAGGTTTTTCCCGTGGAGTCCGTGCTTGCCCTGGTTGTGGGCAAGGAGGGCGTAGACGTCAAGGAAATCGCCGGTTTTGTTGCCGGTCGTTCCGTTGCCTGTGATACCTGCGCCAAGGCCGTAGGCCCCTTTGCCGCCGCATGGCTGGCCCGCTGGTACCCCAAGTTTGCCGACCTGAACTGGGTTGAAGGCCAGTCCTGGGACGCCTTTGTCAACACTGGGCGCAGCGCCCTTGGCGACAATGTTTCCCTCACCTGCATGGACGGCCTGACCAAGGCCCTGTGCGACAAGGTGCTGAACTACCTTGGCGAAACCTACGCCAGCATGGCCGCTCAGACCGCCGCCGCCGTGGCCCTTGAAGACCGTGTGCGCGCTTTGGAACCCGCTGAAGCCCGCGCTGCCGCTCTTTCCAAAAAGGTTGATGAGCTTGAAGCTAAAATCAAGACCATGAACACCGATATGGGCGGGCTGCGCAAGCAGGTTGCCGAATTCCAGGGCAAGGTTGCCATCAACCATGACGAACTGATGATGAACATCAAGGACGCCATCAAGGACGGCCTGAAAGGCATGGTTGTGGGCGGCGCCGCCGCTGGTGCTGCCGCCGCTGCCGGTGATGAAGCTGCTCCTGCTGCTGAAGAAAACGCCGTGCCGGACGATTTCGGCTTTGGTGCTTCCGGCGCCAACAACGACGGCTTCGGCTTCTAAAGCAAAGACTGCCTGTGAGAGGGTTCGGAGCAAGGCCCCGAACCCTCAGACAAATAAAAAACCCGCCATCTGGCGGGTTTTTTATTTGCGGCAGTACTTATACCACACTGAGTTTGTGAGCTTTCTGGAGGCGGTGTGCGCCTGACGCCCTCGGTTGCGATAACAGCCGCATGGCAGCCCTTGGCGCGCATTCTTCATATCCTGCGTGGGCGCTCTGCTACCAGCGCTCGGGCATGGAGTGGGGCGGCAGCGAATTTTCCGGCTGGTCGCCAAGCTTTTCGCGCAACAGACGGATCACGGATGTGGCATCGGAAAAATCCTGCTCCAGTTTGTCCAGTTGCAACTGTTGGGCGGTAAGCGCCGCATCAAGAGCCTTGATGCGTTCCTCCTGAAAAAAAGTCAGTTCTTCCAGACGGGTCAGCCGATCATCTTCTGAAGTCAGTGGGCGGGACATGGTTGCCTCCTTGTGAAACACCTGTTGGCACAGCTACGCGCGGCTTCCGCCGCGCCGTCCGTCGCCTCGTTTGCTGTTGCGTTCAGCGCCTCGATCCTCAGAACCGAAGCGTGAATCCTTGCCCCTTTGCGGGTTATCACCCCTGGCCGGTCTGCCTTTTGCTGCACCACGATCATTGTCTTCCCACCGTACAGGCCTGTCATTCCGCTGCCCTTGCGGGCCACGGGAAGGCCTTGCCCTGTCCTCTGGCTTGCCAGCTCTGCCGGGCCGTGTGCTGTCAGACTTGCGAGCGTCTCCATGCGCGCCGGGCCGGGTGTTGGGCCTGTCACCGGGCCGCGAACCGGGCCGCCGTGGGGCGTCACCATCCTCCGCAGCGGGCATCAGAATATAGTGCTGGCGCATGCGCTGGGCATCCGTGCGGGCGACATAAATCTGCTCGCCAAGCTCATCGCGCCCGCAATAAAACATGGCCGTGGCAATTGTGCCGGGGGTGGGAATAAAACACTGCGTCTGCTGCGGATTCCAGTGCCGTTGCCGCAACCAGTGCGACAGGGTGCGCATGTCTTCATCCGTACAGCCGGGGAAACCGCTCATGAGATACGGCACCACGTATTGTTCCCGCCCAGCGGCGCGGCTTTGGCGCACAAAGCTCTCCAGAAAAGCTTCAAACACGTCCAGCGAGGGTTTGCGCATGAGCTCAAGCACTGAGGGCGCGCAATGTTCCGGCGCAACCTTGAGCTGGCCGCCCGTAAATTCGCCAGTGTAAGCGGCGAGGGCCTCGGCGTCACGCAGGGCAAGGTCGGCGCGAACGCCGCTAGCCACGCGGGCCTGCTTGACTTCCGGCAGGGCGGCAACCTTGCGCAGCAGCTCCACATGTTTGCGCTGCGGCGTGATGAAGGATTTGCACACGCTCGGGAAACAGCAACTGGTGCGGCGGCAGGCGCTTTTAACTCGTGGCTTGGCCGAGTCATCGTTCTGCGCATTGCGGCTGTCCAGCGCGCAGTGCCCCTGCCACATGTTGGCTGTGGGGCCGCCCACGTCAGAAATAGCCACTGGGCCTTTGCCTCGTGCCACATTTTGCTGCCCCAGCAGGCGCGCCTCGGCAAGAATGGATTGCTCGGAGCGCGAACTGATGCGCCTGCCCTGATGCAGAGCCAGCGAACAGAACGAGCAACCCCCGCCGCAACCCCTGTGACTTGTGATGCTGGTACGCATCATTTCCGCCGCAGGGATGGCCTCCCTGTAGCGCGGGTGCGCCATCCGGGTGAAAGGCAGAGTGTAGAGGTCGTCCATTTCTTCGGTGGTCAGCGGCTGGGCGGGGCGGGCCAGCACTACGGCGCGGTCGCCCACAGGCTCAAAGGCCCAGGCGTCAAGGCGGTGTACCTGCCGTTCCAGTTCCTGCGTCAGTTTGAGCAACTGAAAGGAGTCCGCCAGAATTTCATCATGCGAGGGCAGGGCAACCCACGGTTCGCCTTCAAGGGCAGGTGGCAGATTGGCCGGATGCCCGGAAGCGTCCAGCTTGTTCATCCAGGCTGTGCCGGGGATGCCGCGAATATCTTCCCCCTTGTCCAGGCGTTGGGCGCATTCAATGATGGCCTTTTCGCCCATGCCCCAGATGAGCAGGTCAGCCTTGGCATCCATAAGAATGGGTTTGCGCAGGGAGTCTGTCCAGAAATCGTAGTGGGAAACGCGGCGCAGGCTGGCCTCAATGCCGCCAAGAATGATGGGCAGGCCGGGAAACGCCCGCCGGGCAAGGTTGGCATAGACCAGACACGCCCGGTTGGGGCGCGCCCCGGCTTTGCCGCCGGGCGTGTAGGCATCGTCGTGGCGTTTTTTGCGAAAGGCCGTGTAGTGCGCCAGCAGGGAATCAAGCGCTCCGGCGCTCACCCCGGCAAACAGGCGCGGGCGGCCCATGACGAGCAGATCGTCAGTATTTTCCCAGCCGGGCTGGGCCACAATGCCGGTACGGAAGCCGTGGTGGATCAGCCAGCGGGCCAGCAGTACGTTACCGAACGAAGGGTGGTCAACGTAGGCGTCGCCGTTGATCAGCAGCACATCAAGCTGATCCCAGCCAAGGGCGCGCATTTCTTCCGCGCTCATGGGCACGAAACGCGGCTGACGCAAACGCCCCATCGGCTGTGCTCCGTCTGTGCCTGCCTGCGGTGTGTCCGCCCACAGAGATTCTGGGGCAACAGCCTTGCGTTGCTGCGCGTTCTCGCGCAGCAGATCGGGAAAGGGCGGCTTGCGCGTGGGTGCGGGCTTGTTATCTGCATGCGCGGAAGCTCTGGCACCCTGTCGGCGCGGCGCACCCTTGGGCGCGTCAGCAGAAAGCGGAACGGCAGCCGTTTTTGATCTTTCGGGCTGCCGCTCAGGAGCAGCGCAGCCCTGGTCGCCGTGCTGACGCCAGGGCTGCGGAAATGGCGCGGGACGTTTATTTGCCATTGGGGGGCGTCACCAGGGGCATGTCTGCACTGCCGGGAGTGGGCATCATGGCGTTGCCGGGCATGCCATTCTGGCCGCCCATCATGTTGCCCATGCTGCCACCCATGTGGCCGGAGGAATGGTTGGATACAAACTCGTCCCATTCAGCGCGGTCAATAACTTTATCGCCGTTTTTGTCAATAACGGCAAAGGCTTCTTCGCGCATATTGGGGAAGTAAGCCTTGAATTCCTCGTAGGACACCTTGTCGTCCTTGTTAGTATCCATCATGGCAAATTTATCAACCTTGGCCGTATCGGTTGCGGCGGGGTTGGCCTGGGCAGATGCGGCCCAAAGGCAGAGCACGGCAGCGAGGGCTATGTGCAGAAGCTTCATGGGGGATCTCCTTGTGGGGGGTTGAGCCGTCAGCGCTTGGGTTCTGCCTGCGGCGTTGCTGTATTCCAAGATAAAGCCTTGCCAGCTATCGGCAAGGTCAAAATTTCAAGTCCGGCTTATTCTGTTCTGAAATCAAGGCCCAGTTTTTCCATGCGGTCAATGCACAGAGTAAGATTGTCGGGCTGTCCCGGCTTGTGATTATCGGGGTAGAGCAGGGCTGACATATAAAAAATTGAGTTCAGACGCAAAGACATTCTGGCACTTGCCGAAAAGCCTTCCAGAGCGAGAGCGTAATTGAAGCGCGTTTCGCCCGACAGCGGTTCAAGCAGGGGCTTGGCGTCTTCGGCCATGGCTGCAAGCAGTTCGGCCTTGAGGCGCATATGTTCATTATGGCCGGGGGTATCCCCGGCGTCAAGGCGGGCAAGGGCCTGCGCCTCTGCCGCCATAACTTCGGCATGGCGGTTGCGCAGCCATTTGATAAGGCTTGTCAGGGCCTGTTCGCTGGTGTTAGCGCTCACGGGATTCTCCTTGCTGGGGTTCGGCGCGGCCTGCTGTGCAGCCGTGCATGATTTTTAAAATGATACAGTTCAGGCAAGAAGGCAACGCCGGGCATGCATTTTGCGGCGTTGACCATAATTGCCGTTGACTAGTGCGGTGTATTGGTAGGATGATCAAAATAGATCCCCCCTCACGATTTATCCGCGTAGTGGAGGACACTATGGGCATGTCGCTTCGGGTTAAACTGGCAAGCGGTTTTGGCGTGATCCTGCTGATTTTTGCCATATCCGGCAGTCTGGCAATGCTGGCCTTGCGCGCGCAGCGCGAAACGCTGGGCATGCTGGGCAGGCATGAACTGCCCAGCATCAATCTGCTGCATGAAGCATCCCTGGATATGCAGCTTTACCGCAAGGCTGAAAAAGACATCCTGCTGAACATGGGCGACAGCAAGGCGCTCAAAGGGTATCTGGGCAAGCTGAATGAAATTGCGGCTGAACTGGACGAGACCCTGCGAAAGCTGGAGGCCGCCCTGCGGGGCAATCCCCAGGCCGGAGCCAAAGCCGAGGCTCTGGCGCAGGAGGCGACACAGGCATTTGCGGCTTACGATGCCGTGGTGCGCCGCACTTCATCAGATATAGCATCCGGCTCTGGCAGCATGAGCGCCGCACAGGCCAATGCCTACTACACAACCTACAAGAATCACGTTCATACTACCGAAAAAAATCTGGAAGCGCTGGAAACCCAGTTCATGGAACGCGTGGTATCCAGCCAGCGAGAACTGGCAGAGCAAACGCGCGGCACAGAACGCCTGCTGCTGATTTCCATTTGCGGCAGCGTTGTGTGCGGCGCGGGTATTGCCCTGCTGGTGCTGCTGTCTGTAACCCGGCCTCTGGGGCGGGTGATCAGCTTTGCGCGCGCCGTGGCTGGCGGAGACCTCGAGGCCCGGGCCAGCGGCAGTTACAGTGCGGAAATGGCCGCGCTGCGCGACAGCATTGAGGGCATGGTGGGCACGCTCAAGGGCAAGATAGCCGAAACCGAGCACAAAAGCGCCGAGGCTGCGGAAGAAGGCCGCCGCGCCCGCCAGGCAGCGGATGAAGCTCAGGCCGCCAAGGCCGCAGCAGAACGCGCCAGGGCGGAGGGCATGATGGAAGCCGCCGCGCAGCTTGAGCGCGCGGTGGAGGGGATTTCGTCCGTTTCCGGGGATATATCTGCGCAGGTGCGCCAGGCCAGCCTTGGTGCGGAGCGCCAGTCCGCCCGCGTGGGCGAGGCCGCCACAGCCATTGAGCAGATGAACGCCACCGTGCTTGAGGTTGCCAAAAATGCCGCCAGTACCGCGCAAAGCACGGATGCCGCGCACAGCAGGGCCAATGAAGGTTCCGGCGTCATGCATCAGGTGGTGGACGGCATGGGCGAGGTGCGGCGCGTCTCCGCCGAGCTGAAAAATTCCATGGATACGCTGGGCGGCATGGTGGGCAACATCGGGCAGATCATGTCTGTCATTTCAGATATTGCGGATCAGACCAACCTGCTGGCCCTCAATGCTGCCATTGAGGCGGCGCGGGCCGGCGATGCCGGGCGCGGTTTTGCCGTGGTGGCGGACGAGGTGCGCAAACTGGCGGAAAAAACCATGGGAGCCACCCGCGAGGTGGGCGAGGCTGTCAGCGGCATCCAGAGCGGCACCAGCGCTAACATTGAAAATATGGAGCGCGCCCTTGCCGCTGTGGAGCGTACAACGGAACTGGCCGGGCGTTGCGGCGAGGTGCTGCGGGAGATTGTAACCATGGTTGACGGCGCGAGCGATCAGGTGCGCGCCATTGCCACCGCCAGCGAAGAACAGTCTGCCACATCAGAAGAAATCACCCGCAGTATTGATGAAATTAACGGTATTTCGCGCGATACAGCTTCGATTATGAACAAGTCCGCCCAGGCTGTGGAGCAGTTGGCGGGGCAGACGCGCGATTTGCAGGGCCTGGTGCAAAAGATGAAGTCTGGCGCGTAGCAACTGCCCTGAATGCCTCGCCTATGGCGGAGGGCAAGGCCCATCTTTACCAGATGCTTCATACCGGGCCTTGTTGCTGGCCTACGCGGATAAAGCTTCTGCTTGTAAATTGAGCAGATTCACGAGCGATTCATGCGCGGCAAAAAGTGATGTCTTAAAAAAGGCATCACTTTTTATTTTACAAAAAATTGTATTATATTAGAGAGTTGTAAGTTTTATGAAGTAAAAAAATGCAAAATTTAATCATTTTTTTATTAAATAAAATCATATAGTTATAAATGAAGTGAAAATTTGCAACTTTCTTTGCCCTCATGTGTCGCTATTTAACTAACTGAAATATCACATATTATTAGTGTTGCATGTGCCAAAAACTTACCTCCAGTTTACTGAAATGTTTCAGTCTTACAGAATAAAATTTTTGTGGCATTTATTTTGTTCGGACCCCGACTTGAAGTGTGGTGACCAATCTAGCAGCCCGCAGATTTGGAAATCCATGCGTGAAATTCTTGGAATGAACAAAAAATCAAAGAGGTTCTTATGCGTGACGCGCAAGTGGTGAGAAGACAAAATGGCCTGGCAATCCAGTATCAGTATGATGTGGATGGACGCATTGCCCGCAAAACAGAGCAGTTTAACGGGGCCTCAAATGTGCTGGAGTATGCCTACGATGCCGAGGGCAGGCTGACCGAGGTAAAAAACAACGCTGCCATTGCGGAAACATATAAATACAGTGCTTCTGGCCAGCGCGTGCGCAGCAAGGTCTGGTATGAGGGCTGCCCTTCCGCATCAACAAGCGCAATGGAAAAATCGCGCTACAGCTATAATGACAAAGGCCAGTTGGAAAGCGACGGGCAAAATCGCTATGCCTATGACAAATACGGTTCGGTAAGCAGCATCACAGGCAGGCGCGGACTTCGGCTTGCCTACGGCAGCAGTACCATGCTGGGCAGGGCCGAGCTCAATGATGGTTGCGAACTGCGCTACGCCTACAAGGGCACAAGGCTTTACAGGCGGTACCGCCACAACGACATTACGGGCGAATACCGCTGGAACGATCAGGCAAGGCTCGCAGGCTTCCGCGACCATGAACTTCGGCTGGAGTATGGCTATGCCTATGATGCGGACGGCACCCTGAGCAGGATAGTCATTCGCCCCTTGGGCAAAACGGTTCTGGCTGCTGATGCCGCTCCGGAAAATGAACGCAACGGCTCGGACGGTTGGTTGCACTGGTTTGGCGCAGCAAATCGTAAGAAAAGAGTGTGCCAATGCCTCTCTGCATACCAACAGCTCCGCAACCCTTCTGATGCTGGCAAGCCAGAAAAGTCGGCTCTGGGAGGGGCAATGACCGACAGCGCCCCTGCCAGGGCGGCATCGGCGCTGTCGTCACTCGTGCTGGCGTGCTGCTGCGATCATCTGGGTACGCCACGCCTGTTTGTGGGGCCAGACGGCAAGGTGGTCAAGGAGGTGGTGCGCAGCAGTTTTGGCAAAATTGTTTATGATTCCTTACCCTGCCTCTATGTTCCCATAGGGTTTTGCGCCGGGCTGGAAGACAGGGACACCCACCTCATACGGTTTAACTGGCGCGACTATGATCCGCGCATTGGCAGATTTATGTCGCTTGACCCTGCAAACGACACGCGCGGCGATGGCGACCTGTACGACTATTGCGTGGATGACCCGGTCAACAGGCACGATGCCAGCGGGCTGGCCTGGGATGAGAGCAAGCATCCACGCGATGCAGTCGGTCAGTTTACCAACGCGGGGGGCGGCGCAGCGGGCTTATCAACTACTGGGCCGGAACTGCGGGCGCCAGTATCCCGAGAGGTTATGCACCGGGCAAATGTTGGTCGCAATGCCATGAGCGAGAGGGAAGAGCTTAAACGGTCTGCCATATCGCGCAACGGCATGATGCGGAGGGAGGAGGTTTTGCCGAATGACAAGCCATTGCCCAGGTGGGATCTCGATGCGGCCATCGCTCGCTTGCATTCTCAGGTACTCCCCGGCTCTGACAGTCGGTGCGGTGAATTTGTCCACAAGGCCATTGATGCAGGCGGAATCATACTCAACACATCATACAATCCTCATGGGGTCAGTGCTAGTGGGTATGGCCCCATTCTGCGCCACGCAGGGTTTAGAACGGTGACTCCAGGCGAGAAGCTACAAAAGGGGGATGTCGTGGTTTTTCAAGCTATTAAAGGTCATAAGGATGGCCATGTTGCCATGTTTGACGGAAAACAATGGATATCAGACTTTAAGCAAGACAGCATATACGCGGCCACAGATTATCAAAAGGTTGACGCGCCTTATGTTATTTACCGGAGGCCATAAATATGCTAAATGATATAGGCAACTAACTCATATTCAGGGATGAGTTAGTAAATTAGGTTCTTCCGGGTTTTCCGTGGGTAACCCCTGTCAGGAACTGGCCGGGTAGAGGTTTAGACCGCCACAGAAGAAGTAGATGGCTGTCTTGAAATGCTCCCGGTTCCTATAACCGCAAGCCTTCCTCTTGATGGCCATGATCTTGCTGTTGAGGCCCTCGGCCACGCCGTTGGTGATCCTGTGGCGGCAGAAGGTCAGGATGTTCTCAAGATGTCTCTGAATCAGTCCGCCCACTTTGCGCATTGGGGCAAGATCTGACCTGTTCACCCAGACCAGCCATCGCTTCACAAAACGTCTGGCCCATCCCGTGCTCAGGTACTTCCAGACGTCGTTCAGGCTTTCCTTCATGGCCCAGGCCTTGGCCACCTTGAGGTTCGCTGTCTTCAAGGCCTCCAGGGCTGGCCGGTGTTTGTCCGGCAGATTCTCCTCCCGGTATAGCCAGAGGAATTTCGTGCCCTTGAGTCGATGGTCATCCTGACTTGTGAGTTCGCGGTGCTCTTGCTTGCGTACCCGGTCCACAGCCTCGCCTACGTGTTTCATGACGTGGAACCGATCGTGAACGATTTTCCCCGCCGCGTCCGGCACATGTTTGAGCGTAGCTTTAAAATAGGGCTCCCACATGTCCATGGCCACGGCCTTGATCCGCTCCAACTGCGCCTTGGTGAACTGAAGGTAGTACCCCTCAAGGCTTTCGGCCTTACGCTCGTCGGCCACATACTCCACCGTGCTGCCGATCAGATCACAAACCACGGTCACATAGTCGTGCCCCTTGCGGAATGCCTTCTCGTCAACGCCAAGATACCGCGAGGGATTCGATTGCTTGCGCTCCCGGCCCCGGCGCACCGCCCTTTCCATGACACCCCATGCTTCGTCCCAGGTGATGCGCAGGATGCGCCGCGCTCCTGTTACGGTGGCGCACTCGGTCAGCACGTCGATGATCAATCGCTCCATCAATATGGTGAAACGTGCCTTGGACTCGGCCCAAGGCACGTTGACCTGAAGGACGCCATGCTCGGGGCAGTCCACTCGGGGAATCCGAGCATGCAGGAACGTCTTGAACTGGCACGTGTCCAGATGGCGCCAGACACGAGGCTCGGCATGGTCGCGGCAAGCCAGCTCTCGACCACAAGTAGGGCAAAACCAGCGAACACCAGGACCATGCTCCACGCGGATGTCTACCCGACCTTCCGCCGTGTCCAGTTCAACAGCCTCAACAAACCAGGGCTCGGTCAGCCCGAGAATCCGAAAATATAGGTCCGTATCCTTCATTGGTGCCCTCCGGGAAGGACATTAGCAGATCAGCTACCCACGGAAAACCCGGAAGAGCCAAAATTGTTGCCCGCGCGGGTGTTCACTTCGGCAAGGCGCGTAAGCGTAGTGGAAGAGATGTTTGATGTAACATCGCTTGCGTAATCATGAATAAAAAAAATGGGGGCAAGGAACAGGAGAACAAGAACGGCAAATGATATGAGAGGCTTGGAGATATCTGACATGTCTCATTATCCGTGGTGTTTGAACCAGGGTAGGCCGTTGAGACGAAAGAACCCCTGGGCATTGCCCGGGAGTTTGTATCTGCACGGTGCGGCAAAAGAGCCGCTGAGTATCAGTTGCTGCCGCTCCAGCTGTATCGGGGGAGTCTCTGTATCACTACTAAAGGCTGGGAAAGGGAAATTTCTGTTGTCTGTACTTTTTCTGTTATGCGTAAGGAAAGTGCAACCAATATCAGTAGTCATGATATTTTCTAGAGTTTACGTGCGGTTTCCAGATGTTGTCAATATATATAGTCTGGATAATGTTGTTTATTTGTGCCGATTTGTAACATAATGGATTAACAGTTTAAAATATTGTTGAGACCCCATTTGCAATGGCGGGATGCGTCTGCCCCATGTGCGGTAATCACATGTCAGCTTGGCAAAAACAGCAAAAGGCCCTGCAAAAGCAGGGCCTTTTCTATGCATAACCACGTACAGCAAGATGTTTGCCCGGCAGACCGCCGAAGCAGGTGCTCCTGGCTGCAGAATTGCAAATTAGGCGAGCTTGGAGAGCAGGGTTTCCTTGATGGAATCAATGCTGCCTTCGCCATTCAGTTCGATGTATTTGGTCTTGCCAGCGCCGGCGAGGTCTTTGTAGAAGTACGCGGCGGCAAGGGTGCCATCGGTGGTGTTGTAGTAAATGTCATGACGCTTGTTGATGGCGGCTTCGTCCTGGTCATCGGAGCGGCTGGAAAGCGCGCCGCCACAGACGCGGCAGACATCGCCGTTGGGCTTGATGGCGTCAATAAAGATGTTGTTGGGGTGGTTGTTGTTGTTCTTGCAGAGGCGGCGGCCCATGATGCGGTTTTTGGCCACTTCGCGGGGCAGAAGAATTTCAACCACGTAGTCAAGCTGCATGCCTTCTTTCTGGAGGGCGTCCCACAGCTTCTGGGCCTGCACGGTATTGCGGGGGAAGCCATCAAGCAGCCAGCCCTGCTGACCCTTGGTCTTCAGGGTTTCCAGCACCATGGGAATAGTGATGTCATCGGGCACGAGATCGCCGCGATCGATGTAGGCCTTGGCTTTTTTGCCCAGCTCGGTGCCGCCGCCGATGTGTTCACGGAAGATGGCCCCGGATTCGATGTGGGCGAGGTTGTACTTCTGCTTGATCAGGTCGCCCTGAGTGCCTTTGCCGCTGCCGTTGGGGCCAAAAATAAGGATATTCACTGGTACTCTCCTTGCCGGAACCGAGTTAGTTTGTGCAAAAAAGAACACAACTGGCACCCTATCCCCTAAAATAGGCCCTGTCAACGGGTGCTGGGAAGAATGCTCGACATGTTGCAGCCCACGGGCCGCTGCCTACCGAAAGAGCTTCCAGGTGCCTTCCACCACGCCGCCAAGCACATCAACAAATCCCTGGGTGATGCCTCCAATGGTGTTGAGCAGCAGCTTGCCAGCGCCAATGGATGTTTTGCTGTTGTCCAGGCTGCCATAAAGACGCATGGGGAATTCTGGAAGATTCTTCATGTTTACGGTAAAGTTACAGTCTAGAGTCTCACTGTTGAGGTCTATCCATCCACCGCCGGTAACAGTGAGGTCCTGCCCCTTGAGATAAAAATCACCACTTTTTGCAATGCCGTTGGTGATTGCGCCGGAGCTGCCCGCAGCGTCAAAGCGGGTGGGTTTGCCCTTGAGCTGACCGTCTTTGTCGCGCGACTGATAAAAGCCGTTATGAACGTTGAAGCGCCATTTGCCGTTCAGCCGCGAGGGCAACTGGTTTGCCCCTGTCAGCTCCGCATCAACCTCGGAGCTAATGCTCGCGCGCCCGCCAAGGGCCGCGCTGCCACCGCGATCCTTGCTTGCTGCGGCAAGGTCAAAGCCCTCGATGGACAGGGCATTGGCAAACCCCATCCCCTTGTTGAAACGCATTTCACCATGCGCAGACACGGGCGAGCCATAAAATTTGCCGCCCTGACTTTCATAGCGCAGGGTTCCGTTCTCCATTTTGGCTTTAAGGCGCAGGTCATCGGTGCGCAGTTTCCACAGGGTGAGCTGGCCAACGTGCGCTTCGCCCTCAGCGGAAAATGCCCGCATGAAGCGCAGATCCCACGGTTTGCTGTCGGTCTTTTTTTTGCTTTTGCCGCCGTCCGCCTGCCCGGCGGCCTTGTCGCCCACGTAGCGGTCAAGATCAATTTGCGGAGCGGAGAGCTTGAATCGCAGGGCCAGTTCCTTGCGCCAGTCAAGGCTGATGCTGCCGGAAATATCGTTTTGATCCACCTTGGCGCGGAACTCTGACAGCGCCAGGGATCCGCTATCGCCCTTGAAGGCAGTGTCCAGCTCGATCCTGCGCAGAGGTTGCGGCACATTGGGGTTGGCAGCGCCAAGCAGGCGCAGCGTTTTTGTGCTGTCCGGGATAAAGGCGGAAACCTTGCCCTGCCAGACCATGCCGTCCTTGCCCATGCCCAGTTGCCCCGCGCCGGAAATGTCCGCCCCAAGGGCGTTCATGTGCATGTCTGTGGCCGAAAGCTGGTTGCGCGCAGCCTGACAACTGAATTTGCCGCTGATTTGCGTTTGCAGACCCTCTGGCTGAAAGGATTTTTCCGGGCTGAGGCTCAGGCTGATGGTGCCGGGCAGGTTTTGAAAATCCATGTTGCCGCCGCCCTGACCATCGCCGCTGAACCAGAGCCTGCCGTTAAGGCCCACGCTGGCGTCAATGCCTTCATCTTCAATGGTGGCGGTCCACTGGCCTTCAAGGCCCAGGCGGCTTTGCTCCCAGGCCGCCGTGCGGGCTTTAAGGCTCAAATCAAGCGCTTTAAAGCCCACTGCGCCGGGGGAGGCCTTGCCTGGGATATTGTTCGGCGGGCGCAACTGGCCTTTTTCAGCCCGGGCGCTTACCGTGCCGCGCAATTTGCCCAGAAAAACATCCAGCTCCCGCCCCTGGCTCATAACGTCCACATCACCGCGCAGCTTGCCACCGCTCACGGGCATGACCGGGAGGTCTTTTGCCAGATTTTCGCCGTTAACGTCGCGCATGTGCAGGCGGATAGCGTAGGGGGTATCCGGGTGACCGCCCATGATGGTGTCGCCCTTGACGCTGCCGCCGTAAAGAGTGCCGTCAACAATCAGCAGCGTGTCTTCAAAGTGGGTGACTTGGTCAACCAGCCCCTGCTTGATGACGACCAGCGCGTCGTTGATAACGATGGGGCCGTAGTTCACCCGGGTTGCAGCCAGCCGGATGTTGTAATCAAGCCCGATTTCGCCGGGCACCACAGGCTTGCCGGGCATGGGAGTGAGCGGACCGTGCCCGTATCGTGGTTCGGCAGGCAATACCCCCACCGATTCAGGGATGGCGCGCCCCAGATTCACAGTCTCGGCCTTGAGATCCAGCAGCAGTTCAGGCCTGGCCCAGCTCGCAACGCCGCCGGAACCCAAAAAGCGGCTGCCAGCGGCGGTTACGTCAATATGCGGAACGCGCAGCCCTTTGCCGTTCACTGAAAAATCAAGAGTGCCAAGGGTTACTTCGTCCAGCGCCACCTGAAGGCCGGGCGCCAGATTACGGGCAAAGCCCAGCCATTCCGTCAGGCTTGCGCGCTGCAGTTGCAGACGTCCTTCAATACTGAAAGTGTCCGGTCCGCCCAGAAGCAGCAGGCCGTTGACGGTCACATCATCCTGCCCAAGCCGCAGGCGCAGATTTTCTAGGTTGATGCCTTGATCTTCCTTGCTGCGTTGGGCCACAGTGCCGGTAACGTGGGCAGGCAGCAGCACTTCATCCTTGCGCAGTTCGCCTTCAAGGTCGCTGGTCAGGCTCCAGCCATTGGCATCAGCCTTGAGGCCGAGCGCAAAGTTGAGGCGGGCCAGCCAGTTGGGCAGCTGCATGGTGCCCTTGACCGCCAGTTGCGGCGTTTTTGCCAGGGGGGCCGAGAGGTCAGTCTTGCCTTCCAGATTGAGGTGCTCAACCTTGGCTGGCGTTTGACCTTCTGGCTGTAGAACCGCTGTGGTGCAAAAAAAGTTGCCCTCAAGGCGTGTGCCCGAGGCGGTTTCCAGGTCGCATTGCAACCCGTAGGCCGTCACTTGCGTTTTGTCCGCGCCGATGATTTCCACTTCGCCCTGTGAAACTGCCAGTCTGAACCGACCCGGCAAAATGCCCGGCAACAGAGCCGCGCCTCCAGTGTTGTCCCCGGCAAGCCGAGACAGCCATGATTGTATGGAATTCTGCGCAGGGGGCAGCTCTTGCGCGGCAGCGCTTTGCGAGGGAACCGCCGCATCTGTTGCGGCTGGGATCGCTGCTTCCTGCGTCGGCGGTGTGCTGGCCTTTGCCGCAGAGGCTGCGGTAGGCTGAGGGACGGATTTTGGGGACGCTTTTTTGGGGGATGCGCTCCTTTCTGGCGCGGCCTGAGCTGCAACGGGCTGGGCGGCTTCGGCATTGTCAGGGAACAGAAAGGGCAGGCTGAGAGCCACGGGCAGTTCGCCCTTGAGGCGGGGGCGCAGCAGGGTGATATTGCGGGGCAGCAGTTCGCCGCGCAGCAGCGCCAGAAAGTCGGGCCGGAGTGTGGCGTAGGCAACGGTAAAACTAAAGCTCTTGCCCTCAACGCTGGCATTGCTGACAGCCAGGGATGGCAGCGGCAAAAGAGCCACATTGACCGATTCAACGGTAATATTCAGGCCGGTGCTGGCGGCAATCTGTTCAATATAATGTTGCGCCAGCGCCTCGGGATTGCGTTGCAAAAGCCAAAAGACCGCCGCCGACATAGCCGACAGGGTTAACAGAAGCGCCAAAAAAATGCGCGTGATAAGGCGAAGTCGGCCAGGGTTGAGCAGCATGTGCATTCTCGCGTCTTGACGCCTTGGGGCGTCGAGGCTAGGTTTTGAACCTATTGCAAATCGGGCCTATTGGCAACTGTCAGGCAGGAGATGCCAAGCACCGTGCGCAGTTAGCGCAAAACCACATTACTGTTGCCGGGGGCGCATGAAGCGGCTTTTGTGGATAGGCAGTCCTTTTTTCAGCGACGCCCTTTCTTCCTGCGGCTGGGATGCTGTGGCCCGGCACAATTTTGAGCATGCCGCCGTGTTTGGCTGGCATGATCTGGTGCGTATTGCGGGTTTTGAGCCAGACGTGCTGGTAGTTGCCGACAAAAGCCGTGCTCCCTATGTGCTTGGCGTAGAAGATTTTCCGTGCCTCACTGTGTTCTACAGCGTGGATTCTCACATCCATTCGTGGCAACCGTATTACGCCCAGGCTTTTGATGTCTGCATTGCGTCTTTGCGCGATCATTTGCCGCGCTTTGCAGGGGCGTATCTGCCCGCAGATCGGGTGTGGTGGTCTCCTGCCTTTGCCTGGGCTCAGGATGCGCCCGAGCCGCAGACTGCCAAGGATATGGACTGCGTGTTTGTTGGTACGGTCAATGCCAATCTGCCGTGCCGCACGGCCTTTCTGGAAAAGTGCCGCAGCGGATTGCCGGAATTGCAGATTGTAACCGGCTCCTACCGCCATTTATATGCAAGGGCGCGGGTGGTGCTGAACCACTGCGAGCACGGTGACCTGAATTTTCGGGTTTTTGAGGCCTTGGGCTGCGGCAGTTGCCTTGTGACTCCACGTATCGGGCACGGGCTGACGGATATTTTTGCCGAGGGCGAGCACATGCTCTGCTATGGGGCGGATACGGCGGACAATGGCAGTACTGTGGACGCTGCAACCGCTGCTGGCGAGGCCGTGGCGCAGGTGCGCTATCTGCTTGAGCATCCGGATGTTGCTGCGCGCATGAGGCAGGCCGCGCTGGCCTGCATAGACGGAGGCCACAGGGCGGTGCACCGCGCAAGAGCTTTCAGCGATAGGGTGCGCGCCCTCCTGACCAGCGACCCTCAGTGCGTTGCGCGCCGCAGGGGCAGGGCCGTAGCCATCCGCAAGGATTACCTGAGGTTGCCCTATCTGCATTGGGCCGAGGAGTTGCGCAGTACCGGATTGAGCGAGGCCTATCTTGCGGCTGCCAAGGGAGAATTCGGGCTGACGGGGCGGGAATGAGCAATAAAAAAACGTTGAGAACGGGTATTCTCAACGTTGATGAGCTTTAATTTCTGCTGTTTCTTCCTGAAGAAGCGGGAATACCCACTGCCGGGTCAAAGTGCAGATCCAGCGCCGGATCTACATCGGGTGCAATGCTGACGTTCTGGGCGGGTTCATCAAAACTCAGATGCAGCAGGGGGTCTTGCGCTGGCTGCGGGGCAGGGCGGGGCGCAAGATGGGCGGCACCCCTGGGGGAGAACGCAGCCTCGGCTGGTTCCGTCACGTCCAGCGCGTCAAGGCGCGATTCCAGCGAGCGCAGCAGCACACGCATCTGTGCGTGTTCTTCGTGCAGCGATCTGCAAAGTTTTTCCTGGCTGCGCAGCATGTGGTACAGCACAGCCAGTATTCCGAAGAAGCACAAAAAAATGAAAAGCATGATGGAAAACATGGCAGGCCTCCAAAAATACGGGCCGGGAAGGCCCGGCCAGCAGTTTTTATATACGTTCAACACTTCTTGGGCAAGGAGCTTTTATGGCCGCGCAACACATTGAACCGCATCTTGTAATGGCAGACGAGCGCGGCAATATCTATGACGATCCCGATCTGCTCATGGTCTGTCGGCGAGGCGCGCAGTGGGGGCTGCCGCGTCCGGACGAACTGATTCCCCTGCCGGAGGAAAGCGAGTTCTTTCTGTTGCCTGGCAGGCAGGCTGTGGGCCTTGACCCCGAAACCGGACACATCGCGCCTCCTGAAGGCGAGGCCCAGCTTGCCGTGGCGGCCTTTGCCGCACCCGGCTATACGCTTTCGGCCCATCCTGCCTATGAAAGCGGCGAAAACGCACCCATGTTGCCATTGTTTGCCTACGGGGCCGTGGGCTTCGCCAGAGGGCGTTTCTATATCTGCGCCCGCAGGGTGGATACCGAACCACGGCAGATTTTCAGCAATATTCCGCGCGGACGCATTGAACAGGGCGCCCGCGCCCTGCTGCGCGATTACCCCAAGAACAGGCTTATCCGGCATATCATGGATAACTGCGTGGCGCGCTACGATTGCCCTGCGGCCCGCAACTTTGCTCTGGGCCGTTACGAGGCCCCGCTGCCATCGTCCCGCGCTTGCAACGCCAGCTGTATTGGCTGTATTTCAGCGCAGGAGAAGGACTCGCCCATTCAGTCAACGCCACAGTGCCGCCTTGCCTTTACGCCCAGCCCCGAAGAACTGGCCGAGGTCATGCGCGTCCATTCCGGGCGCGAAACCCGTACCCCCATTTATTCCTTTGGTCAGGGCTGCGAGGGCGATCCGCTCATGAATCCTGATCTGCTGGTGGAGAGCGTGCGCCAGTTCCGCGCGGGCGAAGGGCCCGGCACTGTCAACTGCAACACCAACGCCTCCCGGCCCGAGGCTGTGATCCGCCTTGCCGAAGCTGGGCTGACCAGCATGCGGGTGAGCCTGAACAGCGCTCGGAGCGGCCTTTATGATCGCTATTACAGGCCATCCGGCTATTCCTTTGACGATGTGCGCGCTTCCATTCGCGAGGCCCGCAGCCGTGGCATATGGGTTTCTCTGAATCTGTTGGTCTTCCCCGGCGTTACGGATACGGAAGAAGAACTGGACGCCCTGGCGCGTCTGGTGGGCGATAACGGCGTGAGCATGATCCAGTGGCGCAACCTCAATATTGATCCCGAATGGTACTTCAAGCTCATGAGCGGTGGCGAAGGGCAACAGAAGCTGGAACTCTCGCCCAGCATGGGGCTGACATCGTTCATGAAGCGCCTCAAAAAGCTTTGCCCTTGGCTGCGTTACGGCTATTTTAACCCCTATCTTGGGGAAAAGGCCGAACTTGCCGCGCCTATGCCGGGAGAGTGGAGCATGCCAGCCCCGCGCGCCAGAGAAGCGGCGACGGAAGATGGTCTGGACGCCGGGGCGGATGAGGACTCGCACAACGGAGCAGACAGCGAATAGTTTGCGTAATCTGACAGACAACATTTTCGGAGCCCTGCGAGTTGCGCGGGGTTCCGATTTTTTTTCATCTTTTTTCATTTTTGTGATCAATGTCACTTCTTTTCTCTGCTGGCAGTGCTGAGGTTAAGTTGCGCAGGGTGTGATTTCTGCACAATCTGCTCGAAAAATGCCGGACGTGGCCAGCAGGGATGCAGCAAAAAAAGTCTTGGTGATTCTTTCCCTTGACAGGCGAATCGAACATCCCTATCCATTTAGAAAATGAATTTCATTTTTAAATAAGACGCAACGAAGGAGAATGTCATGAGTAAGGTACTGATTGTTTTTGGTTCCAGCACCGGCAATACGGAAAGCATCGCCCAGAAGCTTGAAGAACTGATTGCTGCTGGCGGGCACGAAGTCAAGCTGCTCAACGCGGCGGACGCCTCGGCAGAAAACCTGGCAGACGGTTACGATGCCGTGCTGTTTGGTTGCTCGGCCTGGGGCATGGAAGACCTGGAAATGCAGGACGACTTTTTGTCCCTGTTTGAGGAATTTGACCGCATCGGGCTGGCTGGCCGCAAGGTAGCCGCATTTGCCTCCGGCGATCAGGAATACGAACATTTTTGCGGCGCGGTGCCTGCCATTGAAGAGCGCGCCAAGGAACTGGGCGCGACCATCATTGCAGAAGGGCTCAAGATGGAAGGCGATGCCTCCAACGACCCCGAAGCCGTGGCCTCGTTTGCCGAGGATGTGCTCAAGCAGCTGTAAAAGTCTGCTGCGCACGGCGTTAAGCCTTTCGGCTGCGTCATATGGGCCCGCTGTGTTTCAGGTCAGTGTCATGTCTGCCCTGAAGCCGGCGGGCTTTGCAGCTCTCCCCCGTGTCCCATGATCAGGTTGCACTGGTGTACAGCCAAAACGCTGCACCTCTTGCCAAACCCTTACGTCGAGTGCAGAATTATTGTTCGCAAGAGCGAAACGTAAGGGACAAGCGAGGAGTTCATGGCAATTCTTGTTTGCGGCGGTGCCGGATATATTGGTTCCCACAATGTGCGCACCCTTTTGGAACGTGGCGAAACGCCTGTGGTGCTCGACAATTTTCTTACGGGGCACCGTGGTTCCGTTCCGCAGGATGTGCGTCTTTATTCCGGCGACATGCGTGATCCGGCATTGCTTGATGCCGTATTTTCAGAGCAACCCATTGAGGCCGTGCTGCACTTTGCCGCCTGCTCTCTGGTGGGTGAAAGCATGGAGCAGCCGCTCAAGTATTTTCAGAACAACATACATGGTATGATGGTACTGCTTGAAGCCATGGCGCGGCATGGGGTGGACAAGATCGTGTTTTCGTCCACGGCTTCGGTCTATGGCGAACCTGATGTCGTTCCCATACCCGAGCACGCGCCTCTGCGGCCCACCAATCCCTATGGCGAAAGCAAGCTCGCCATGGAGCGCATGATGCACTGGGTGGGTAGGGCGCACGGCATACGGTCTGTCATTTTGCGTTATTTCAACGTTGCTGGCGCATGGCCTCAGGGCCTTATTGGTGAGGATCACAGGCCGGAAAGTCACCTTATCCCCATCATTCTACAGGTGCCGCTGGGCAAAAGGCCACATGTCACCATTTTTGGCGATGATTATCCCACGCCGGACGGTACCTGTATTCGTGATTATCTGGACGTGATGGAACTGGCCGATGCGCACCTGCGCGCCGTGGATTACCTGCGTGGTGGTGGCGGCAGCGAAGTGTGCAACCTGGGCAACGGCACGGGATTTTCTGTGCGGCAGATGGTAGAAGCCGCGCGCCGTGTGACCGGACGCGACATTGCCGTCAGCATCGGCGCGCGCCGCCCCGGTGATCCGGCGCGGCTCATTGCCTCCGCCGAGCGCGCCGCCGAGGTGCTGGGCTGGACAGCCCGCGCTGATATCGACAGCATCATTGCCTCGGCCTGGAGCTGGCATTCGCGCAATCCCGAGGGGTTTGCCGAATAAGGTGCCTGTTTGCGCTGCAATTGTTTTGCGCCTGTCCGCTCTGCGGGTGGGCGTTTTTTGTAGGGCGCATCGAAGGCAGGCCGTGCATCCCCCTCGACATGCCCGGTCTTGTGCTTATGTAAAATGCATGCGCTGCCTGCGCCGGGAGGAACCCATGCCCAGATCCGGACGAACGAGTTGTCTCCTCATTTGTACATTTATGCTGTTGGCTCTGATGCCGGGTCTGCCGCTGGCGGCCTTTGGAGCTTCGCCTACAGCTCCGGAGGTTTCGATGCAAAACACGTATCCCATGCCGCCGCTTTCAGGACTGGAGGCGGATGTGCTGTTGCGCAAGGCCACAGAGCCGCCCTATACGGGCAAATATGTTAACAACCATGAGGCGGGCACCTATATCTGCCGCCAGTGCGGCATGCCGCTCTACCATTCGGACGACAAGTTCGAGTCCGGCTGCGGCTGGCCCAGCTTTGATACGGCTGTGCCGGGCGCGGTGCGCCGTGTGCCCGATGCAGACGGTCGCAGGGTTGAGATTATTTGCGCCAACTGCGGCGGGCATTTGGGACATGTGTTTGAGGGGGAAGGATTCACCGAAAAGAACACGCGCCATTGCGTCAATTCGCTGTCCATGAGTTTTGCCCCTGCGGGCAGCGATGCGGAAAAAGCGGCTCTGGCGCGGCTGGCAGCAAAAAAGGAAACCTCCGCTGCCGGGGGCGCTCCGCTGGCGGCTACCGGGGCTTCAGGCCAGAATGCGGCCTCTGGAGGATGCACGGCCACAGCCATTGTGGCTGGCGGCTGCTTCTGGGGGGTGGAAGACGCTTTTCAGAAAATACCGGGCGTGTGCGAGGCGATTTCTGGTTATACGGGCGGTCACACGGTCAACCCCAGTTATGAAGACGTGTGCCGGGGCGATACCGGTCATGCGGAGGCCGTGCTGGTGCGCTATGATCCCTCGCGCGTGAGTTACGAGCAGATTTTGCGCCGTTTTTTTGAAATCCACGATCCCACACAGCTCAACAGGCAAGGGCCGGACTGGGGCGAGCAGTATCGTTCAGCGGTCTTTTATCAGGGCGCGGAACAAAAGGCCGTGGTCGAAAAGCTGGTGACGCGCCTGCGCGAGCTTGGCTACAAGGTGGTTACGCAGATTGCGCCCGCAGGGCCTTTTTATGAGGCAGAGGCCTATCATCAGGATTTTGCCCGCCGCACAGGGCGGGGCGTGTGCCATATGTCTGTGCCGCGCTTTTCGCAACGAGTGGATGGAACTCCGGTTAAATAAAAGGTTCGGCTGAACGTAGCGGCCCCCTATTTCCCCCGCTGCACGCAGACAGGCCCGTTTCAGGTGGCGGAGCGTTTGCTCTCCCTGAAACGGGCCTGAATTTATTTGAATTTTTTGCAATTAACGCAGAATCTGGGCAGTGGAGGCGCAGGGCAGGCCAAAGGCTTCGGCCACGCCAGCAAAGGTGCACTGTCCATCAACCGTATTCAGGCCGCGCTCAAGGGCGATATTGTCGCGGCAGGCGTTTTTCCAGCCTTTGTCTGCCAGTTCCAGGGCAAAGGGCAGAGTGGCGTTGGTCAAGGCATAGGTTGACGTGACCGGCACGGCCCCAGGAATGTTGGCAACGGCATAGTGGATGACGCCGTGTTTTTCATAGGTGGGTTCGTGGTGGGTTGTGGGCCTGCCCGCCGTGGTTTCAAACGAACCGCCCTGGTCAATGGCCACGTCCACCACCACGCTGCCGGGGCGCATGGTTTTGATCATGGATTCTGTCACCAGTTTGGGGGCCATGGCGCCGGGAATAAGCACGGAGCCGATAACAAGGTCGGACTCCTGAACTGCCCCGGCGATATTGTATTCGTTGGAAGCAAGGGTCTGGACGCGGGAAGAGAAAATGTCGCCCAGATAGCGCAGGCGGTTCAGGTTGTTGTCCAGAATGGTAACTTCCGCGCCAAGGCCCATGGCCATTTTGGCGGCTTCCGTACCCACGGTGCCGCCGCCCACAATGGCGACCCTGGCGCGCTGCACGCCAGCCACGCCGCCCAGCAGCATACCCGCGCCGCCTGCCTGTTTGGTCAGAATGTAGGAACCCATCTGCACGGCCATACGGCCCGCAACTTCAGACATGGGGGCCAGCAGCGGCAGGCTGCGATCCTTGGGCTGCACGGTTTCGTAGGCAAGGCCCACCACCCCGGAATTAAGCAGGGCGTCGGTGAGTTCCTTGTCCGCCGCAAGATGCAGGTAGGTAAAGAGCAGTAGGCCGGGGCGAAAATATTTGTATTCGCTGGGCAGTGGCTCCTTGACCTTCATGATCATTTCAGCCTTGGCCCATACATCTTCCACTGGCAGCATACTTGCGCCAGCCTTGGCAAATTCGTCATCGCCAATACGGCTGCCAAGCCCTGCGCCGCTTTCTACCAGAACCTTGTGCCCGTGGTCAGCGAGCGCCTTGACCCCGGCGGGCGTGATGCCCACACGGTATTCATCGGCCTTGATCTCCTTGGTGACGCCAATAATCATGGATAGTCCTCGCAAGCTTATGGTTGTGGCGTAACCGGCAATACCGGTCACGCTGGGGGCATGCTTCTTCCATGGTCTGGGGCGCAGGGGGGATGACGCCTTGCGGGCGGCCTGATCCGCCCGATATGAAACCGTATATTTTTTCCCGTTTATCAGCAATAAAATTGCGATGTTTTGCGGAGTCTTCTTACAGACAATCGCACAAGGTGCGTTCGCGCAATGATTTGAGCCGGATGCCGCCGTTGAGGATTTCGCCCCGCAGTTCGCGCAGGCGGCGATCCATATCCGGGGCAAGATTCTTGCCAGCCCCAGCCTTGAAAGGCTCCATGGACGTAATGTCCACGCCGCCGTTTTGCAGGTCGCGCACCATGATTTCCTTGCCTGCAAAGTGGCCGGAGGCCGCAGCGGCTATGATGTCGTAGGCGGCTGTGTTTGGGTGCTTGAGAATGGAGGTGAGCACATGGCCGGGCAGCAGGTTGTCCTTGTCGGTGTCCAGCCCCACGGCATATGCGTTGCGCGCCTTAACCTCCTGCAAGGCCGGGCCGTTGCCCATACCACATGCCAGAACCAGAATGTCCGCACCCTGGTCGAGCAGATTTTTCGCTGCGGCGCGGCCAGCCTCCGCATTGGCAAATGAACCTGTAACCACGTTGACGACACGTACTTCTGGATCAATCACGCGCGCGCCCTCGGTGAATCCTCCCAGCAGGGAGCGCATGGCGGGGCAGTCTTCACCCGTTATCCAGCCGATAATTTTGCGTCCGCTTATGCCGGGCATGTCGGTCTGGCGGGCAAGCATGGCCGCAGCCGCCCCGGCAAGATAGGCCGCCTGCTCATCGGCAAATGTTACGGACATTATATTTGGCGCGCGGATGCCGGCATCAATGCAGCCAAACATGGTGCGGCGAAAGTTGGCGGCGTTGTTGCGCAGCACTTCGTGCAGACCGTTGGAAGCCACCAGCACCAGATCATTGTTGCCCGCAGCAGTTCGGAACATTTCCTGAAGCGCCGCCTCGTCATGCCCTGGCTGGGCGGTAATCACAGAAGCCTTTATGCCCAGCTCGCGCTCGGCCTGCCTCAGGCCGTCCACAAGACTGTCGTTCCAGTCGTTATCGCCCGTGGGCGTTTCCAGCAGAAGGGCCACGCGCAGGGGGCCTTGGGGTTTTTCGGCGCAATGGGCTGGCTGGGCAAAGCCAAGGCAAAGGAAGAGCAAAAAAGCCAGCATAAGGGAAACAGGGCGGAGTGAGAACATGGATTTTCCTTGAAGTGGATGTGCGGGCAGAGGAATCTATTTTTTTAGGTTTTTGGCAGGCTGAGTGCCCTTTTTTTGCCATGCGCAATATATCTCTGTGGCTTTTGCGGCGCAAGAGCATCTGCTGGCAGGCACTGCGCAAATAAATACAAAAATTTTTTATGTGTTTGATTTTGGTCGCAGGAGGAGAGCGCTTTTTCTATCTTGTCAGTTTCATTTAGCTTATTTTTCAGGCAACAGCCCAATTTATAGTTTGATTAATCAAACAAGTGCGTGTACACACCTTGACTTGCGAATGTGAAATAAATAACGTGTTGCTTGTGAACAAAGTAACATGAAGTGCAGGATTGTTATTGCGATGATCCTGCTGAAATTATTGAAAATTATTGCAAGGAAGGTTCCCATGTCTCTTGATGCACAGCCCCGCTGGTTTGATGCCCAGGCCATTGGCACAGCTCTGGAAAGGGAAACAGCACCTGACGCCGCAGAGCTTCGGGATATCCTCAACAAGTCGCTTGAATTGCAGCCGCTCTCCATGGCGGAAACTGTCGCCCTCATGCGCGTTCAGGACGGCGTGGGCGTTGGCCGCATCATGGCTGCCGCCGATGAAGTCAAGCAAAAGGTTTACGGGGACCGTATTGTACTTTCCGCCCCCCTGCACATCTCCAACCACTGCGGCAGCGAATGCCTGTATTGCGCCAACCGCAAAAGCAACAAGGCCGTTGAGCGCAAGTACATGACCTCGCCTGAAATGCGCGAGGCAGCCCTCAAGCTCATTCGGCAGGGTCACAAACGTATTTTTCTTGTCAGCGGCCAGTTGCCCAATGCGGATATTGAATATCTGGCCGAGGCCATCAGCATTCTGTACACGGCTTTTGACGGCGTGGGCGAGGTACACAGCGTCAACGTGAACGTGGGTGCTCTCGAATCACATGAATATGCCGCCCTGCTTGAATCGTATGTGGGCACCGTGCTGATCTATCAGGACACCTACCACGAGGCCAGCTATCGCGCGGCTCACATCTCTGGCCCCAAGAGTGATTACTACGCCCGGCTGAACGCCGCCGATGTCGCCTTTCAGGCGGGTGTGCCGGACGTGGGCGGCGGCCTGATGCTGGGCCTTGGCCCCTGGCAGTATGATCTGCTGGGTATTGTGCAGCATCAGGCGCATTTGCTGCGGGCCTATGATACCGGTTGCCGCACCCTGAGCCTGCACCGCATGCGTTGTGCCCCCGGCAGCAACATGCAAACGCCCCATCCCGTGAGCGACGCCGACTACCTGCGGTGCGTGGCTATTGCCCGGCTGGCGGTTCCCTACGCGGGCATTATCCTCACCACCAAGGAACCTGCGGGCCTGTGGCGCGATGGCTGTAGCGCGGGCGCTTCGCAGCTGCTCACTGGCAGCGTTGCCAATCCCTACGGCAACTGGATCGACAATCCCGAGCACAAGGTTCCCTTCCCCATTGGCGAAGACTGCCATGTGGATGAGGTGGTGCGCTTTCTGCTGGAAGAAGCCCGCCATCTGCCGTCATTTTGCGCGGCCTGCCCCCGGTTGGGGCGCACGGGCGAGGAGTTCCTTTCCATGGTGCGCGAATGCGGCATGAAAAACCAGTGCGGCCCCAACTCTGCGGCATCGTTCCTGGAATTTCTGCTGCACTACGCTACGCCCTACACGCGCATGATTGGCGAACAGCTGTTGGCCGAAAAAATGGAAAGGATGACCACGGGTGAGCTTGGCGCGGCCAAAAGGTTGCTGACCAAGGTGCGCGCTGGCCGTATTGACGAATTCATCTAACAGAGCGCTTGCAGATAAAACCCTCAACGGCAAGCGTACTCTGTCAACACAGTCGGAAATCAGGAGCCGGTTGCGGCTTTGCCGCACCGATAGCGACTGGTTTCCGTGTATTCCGCCGGGCGGCTTTGCTGACGCTGGCGGCGCAAATGCCGCAAAGCGGCGTTTGATCAGTATCAGGCGGGCTTTATGCCCGCCTTTTTGCGTGTTGGCGTTGTCAGGTTGTGTCAGCCGTCTGCTCAACACCGGCCAGACCAGCCGCCTAGGTAAAGAAAAACCAGGTCAACAGAGCGAACAGCGGCACAAGGATGCAGACCGACCACAAAATGTAGCCAAAAAATCCAGGCATACGCACGCCCTGATCTTCCGCGATGGCCCGCACCATAAAGTTTGGCGCGTTGCCTATGTAGCTGCATGCGCCCATAAAGACTGCGCCAGCGGAAATGGCCGCCAGAGTTTCGGGCATATGGTGCATGAGCGTTTGCGCATCACCACCAGCGGTATTGAAAAAGACCATGTAGGTCGGGGCGTTATCCAGAAAACTGGAAAGAACGCCCGTCAGCCAGAAGTACATGGCATTGACAGGCTGCCCATCGCGCGAGACCAGTTCCACCAGCGGGGCCAGCGCGCCGGAGGTCCCTGCCTTGAGAATGGCCATGGCCGGGATCATGCTGACAAAAATACCAAAGAACAACTGGGCCACTTCTTCAATGGGCCCCCACGTAAAGCCGTTCAGTTCGCGGCATCTACGGCTGGTATAGCGCATGGAAAGCCACGCCAGGCAGAGCAGGGCGGCATCGCGCAGCACGTTTTGGGCTTCCAGCGGCACGCCGCCCACCGTGGCTATGGTTCCCAGCGGGAACAGGCCGGAAAGCAGCACGGCAGTCACCACGCCCAGCAGGAACAGCAGATTGATCTTGCCGTCAAGTCCGAGTTTTTCCTGGCTGTGCATTGCCTGCCCCGGTCTTGCGGGCGCGGCTTCAGCAGGGTTGATCGGCGGTACGGGGCGGCCTTCCTTGTTATAGAGCACCATGTCCAGAACAAAATAGATTGCCAGCAGGGCGGTGGAAAGGCTCAGGGTCTTCAAAAACAGGTGCGAGGTTGTCCAGAAAAAGTCCACGCCCTTCAAAAAACCCAGAAACAGCGGCGGGTCGCCCAGCGGCGAGAGTGAGCCGCCGATGTTTGCCACCAGAAAAATGAAAAATACCACAGAATGCACGCGGTATTTGCGGTGCGCATTGGCTCGCAGCAGTGGGCGCACAAGCAGCATGGCTGCCCCTGTGGTGCCCATCCAGCTTGCCAGCACAGTTCCTATGGCAAGAATGCCCAGATTCACTGGCGGCGTGCCTGTGAGCGAACCTTTAAGGCGCACTCCACCCGCAACCGTGTACAGCGAAAAAAGAAGTACAAGGAAGGGCACGTAATCCAGCAGGATGATGTGGCAGAATTCATAGAAGGTCACGCCTGGGCCATAGACGGCCAGGCAGGGGACAAGAAAGGTGAGCGCCCAGAAAATGGAAATTTTTCCCCGGTGATGTTCCCAGAAAACATGGGCGGTCAGCGGCAGTATGGCTATGGAAAGCAGCATGCCCGCAAAAGGGATGATCCACCATGCGGAGAGGGTGCCGGGAACTGTAAGGTGGTCGGCGGCGGCAAGAGCCGTATAGGGAGTAAGCAGCAGTGCGCTCAGAGCATATGCAGAGAGGCGGAGTAGATTCATGTTGCTCCTGAAAAAAAGTGAATGGATTGCAGGTCGATAAGAAAAATCGACCAAGACTGGTGTGCTAAATATACCCTAATTGGCATTGTCCGTCCATCCCGGCAGATCGGCGCACTTGCCTGAAAGGCCGTTTTCTGCCACACAAGGGCAGCAATCAATTACAATGTGTAAGGAATCAGCCATGCCCAAAGAACCCACGGCACGGCGCAAGGCCCGCTTTCTGGAAGTGCTGAGTCACCGCCAGCCGGACCTTACGCTGGTGCTTGCCAATATTCACGACCCGCACAACGTTTCGGCCATTTACCGTTCGTGCGATGCCTTTGGCGTCAGCCGCGTGCACCTGTATTACACCAACACGGCATTTCCCGCTTTGGGGCGCAAAACATCGGCCTCGGCCCGCAAATGGGTAGAAACCGAGCGCCACAAAACCTGCGAAGGCATGATGGCAGAGCTGCGCGGTCAGGGGATGCAGGTGCTTGCCACCTCGTTTACAGAAAAGGCCCGCCCCATGCGGGAATGGGATTTTACCCGCCCCACGGCTGTGATTATGGGCAACGAGCACAGCGGCGTTGAGCCGGAACTGCTCGCTGCCGCAGATGGCGAGCTGTACATTCCCATGTACGGCATGATCCAGAGCTTCAACGTTTCTGTGGCTTCAGCCATCATTCTTGCAGAAGCAGCACGCCAGCGCGAGGCCGCAGGCATGTACGCCACCCCGCGCTTTGATGAGGCAACTCTCGCAACCCGTCTTGGGGAGTGGCTGGAAAAATAGCGATAGCCCGAACTGGCCGATATCCGGCCACGAAAGCCCGGGCCGCCCGCGCGGCGTTTGCGGGCGATACTTCGGGCTTCCGCAGCATGTAACTATTCGCCAAGAATAGTCATGAACAATCCCTCGCTGATCTGTCAGGCCTATGCCTTTGCCACTGTTGTACTGTGGTCGACCGCCTATGTGTACACAAAGGTTGCGCTGGCTTTTTTTACGCCGGGGCCGCTGGGCCTTTTGCGCTGCGCTGTGGCGTCGCTGGCCTTTGTTGGCATCTTGCTGGCAAGGGGCTGGGCGCGCGGGGGATTTTTTGTTCCTTCTGCCCGGCATCTGTCCCTGTTTGCGGCAGCAGGGCTGAGCGGCTTCACACTGTATCTGCTGGCCTTCAATGAGGGTTCCATCACCCTCAACCCCACCACCAACTGCATTGTCATTTCCACTGCTCCCATTCTGACGGCGGCGCTGGCACGCCTGTTCTTCAGCGAGCGTTTGCCCGTGCTGCGCTGGCTTGCGCTTGCGCTGGCATTTGGCGGCGTGGTGGTGATGAACGGCGGCGGGCAGGGATTTATGCTGGCCCCCGGCATGGGCTGGGTGCTGGTGGCCGCAGTGCTCATAAGCCTGTACAATATTACGCAGCGCGCCTTGTCGCGGCACTACGGCTCCATGGAAATCGCCGCCTGGAGTTTTTTTGCGGGTACGCTGTTTTTGCTGTACTGCCTGCCGCAAACCATTGCCCAGGTGCAGGCTGCGCCCGCCAGAGCGCTGTGGCTTGCGTTTTTTCTGGGGATTTTCCCCAGCGCCGCAGCATACCTGCTCTGGACAAGAGCCCTTTCCCTGGCCCCGCGCACAAGCCTTGTGACCAACTACATGTTCCTGACGCCCTTTTTGTCCATGCTGCTTGATTTTGCGGTGACGGGCGGGCTGCCTGATGCCTCCACCTTTGCGGGCGGCGCGATCATCATGGGGGCTTTGTTGCTGTTCAGCCTTGCGGGCAAGCGGGGCTAAACGGTTCTTTTACTTTCTGGCTGTCTTGGAGAATAAAATAGCTATGTAAGCTGTTGCCGCCACGCTGACTTTTTACACAAAAACAAGGCCCGTTTCCGCAGGAGATCTCCGGCAGAAACGGGCCTTTCCATTGCGGGAACCCAACCCTGATTTTAATGCTGGGCCGCTAATCGGTGTGCGGCTGCACCAGCTTTTCAAAACTTTTGCCGTTCCACTGAAAGCTTACGTCATTGTCTACCGGAACATGGGCCATGCCCGTACTGGTCCAGAACATGGGCTGCGCCTTGAGGCCGCCAAGGCCAAGGCAGATCATGACCGTAGCCTGAACATCGGGCGGCATTTTGCGCCCGGGGGCAAAAAAGACGCTTATGTCCGGCTCTTGCGGGGTGTCCACCGGCACGGCGCGGCCGGTGGCGTCAACCCGCCATAGCTCAAGGGTGCACACAGCGCCGCCCAGAGTGCCGAATGCGGCAAGTACGGAGCCGTCCGTAGCGTTGCGGAACAGGCGCAGGGCAACGGCTGTATCCCTGAACGGCATGGAGGCGAACACCAGAACGTCTTCCGTTTCTCCGGCGATCTCCCAAAATTCCGAATGCCCGGCGGAAAGCAGTTTTTGTTTTTCCTGCGGGCTCAGGCCTTCAGGAGTGTTTTCAAAAATACTTTCGGGCAGCAGTGCAAAGATACTGCGGGCAGTGACTTCGCTTTCGGCGGCCTGCACAGAATCCGACAGTGCGGCAAGCAACAGAACAATCAGTAAACAATGTATATGACGCGGCATACATCCTCCCGCAGACAGATGGTTGCAGAAACAGACGTGCTGTAAAAATTTTTATACCGCTTTCGGCAAGGCTTGTCCATGCACGCAGGCAAAGGATTGCGCGATACGGGGTGGTGGGGGGCTGAGGGTGCATTTTGCAGCGGCGGGGGCGCGCAAAAATACGCAGGCTCTGCCCTTGCCAATGCCCCTTGGGCCGCTTACATATGCTTTCATGAACACAAGCAAGCCCTGCATCCACATTGAAAAGGCCCGCCAGCACAATCTCAAAAACATAAGCCTGGACATCCCCCGCGATGAGCTGGTGGTGATTTGCGGCCCGTCAGGTTCCGGCAAATCAACGCTGGCGTTCGACATCGTGTACGCCGAAGGCCAGCGCCGCTATGTGGAATCGCTGTCTGCCTACGCCCGCCAGTTTTTGCCCCAGATGGACAAGCCGGACGTGGAAAAGATCGAGGGGCTTTCGCCCGCCATATCGCTTGAGCAGCAGAGTGTTTCGCGCAACCCGCGTTCAACCGTGGGAACAGTCACGGAAATTTACGACTTTCTGCGCGTGTTTTTTGCCCGGCTTGGGCGCATGTATTGCCCCCAGTGCGGGCGGCCCATCGAGGCGCGCGCCGCTGATGAAATCATTGGCGATATCATGGCTCTGCCGCAGGGCACCAAGTTTATGGTCATGGCTCCGCTGGTGGAACTTCAGAAGGGCACGCATCAGGACAAGTTCAAAAAGCTCAAGGCCGAAGGCTTTGCCCGTGTGCGCGTCAACGGCGAGTTTTACACCTTGGACGATGTGCCCACGCTGGACAAGAACAAGAAGCACTCCATTGATCTGGTGGTTGACCGCCTGGTGAACAAGGAGGGCATTCGCGGGCGTCTGGCGGATTCTGTTGAGCTGGCCCTGCGCTATGGCGAAGGGCGTCTTGTGCTGCACGAGCCGGACAAGGCCGCCGCAGGGCAGGAGGCAGACACAGTGCACTCCACCACCTCGGTATGTGCGCACTGCCGTATTTCGCTGCCCGCACCCAGCCCGCAGCTGTTTTCGTTCAACGGGCCGCAGGGCGCCTGCCCGCGCTGCGTAGGCCTTGGCGGCGTGGATTATTTTGAACCCCGCCTCATTGCGCCCAATATGGGGCTTTCGCTGAATACGGGCGCGCTGTTGCCCTGGGCCACGGACAAGATGTTCAGCCGATATGAGGACGCCCTCAAGGCACTGGGCAAGCGCTTCAAATTTCAGCTTTCCACGCCGCTGGAGCAGTTTAGCGAAGACGCGCTTTCCGCCCTTTTTTACGGCGAGGATGAACAGGGACGCCCCGCGCGCGCCTCGTTGGGCCTGCGCCGCAACTGGATGGGCGGCAGCGTGGCCCTTGGCGCCGGCGGCGATTATCAGAGCGAGCATTTTTCTGACGCACTGCGCGCGCAGGGGCAGGTGGGCGTGAGCGAAAAACGCTGGCCCGGCGTTATTCCTCTGCTTGAAAGCGGCATGCAGTACGGCGATGCCTGGCGCGAGGCGCTTTCGCGTTTTCGGCAGACCATGGACTGCCCGGACTGCCACGGAGCGCGGCTGAACACCAACGCGCTCTCCGTGCGGGTGGACGATCTGAATATTGCGCAGTTCTGCAACCTTTCGGTTGAGCGCGCGCTGGAATGGCTGGAAAAACGGGAATTTACGGGACGACATGTGGTCATTGCCGAGCCGCTTATGAAGGAACTGACCCACCGCCTGTCGTTCATGCGCAGCGTGGGGCTTGAGTATCTTTCGCTGGGGCGCTCCATGTCCACTCTTTCCGGCGGCGAGGCCCAGCGCATCCGTCTGGCATCGCAACTCGGTTCAGGCCTTGTGGGCGTCACCTACGTGCTGGACGAACCCTCCATCGGCCTGCATCCGCGTGACAACGAGCGGTTGCTGGGAACCCTGCGGTCGCTTCAGGCGCGCGGTAATACCGTGCTTGTGGTGGAGCATGACGAAGCCACCATCTGCGCGGCGGATACGGTCATTGAACTTGGCCCAGGCTCTGGCTCGCAGGGCGGCGAAATCATGTTTCAGGGGCGGGTGGACGACCTGCTCGGCAAGGCGGACACGCTCACTGCCCGCTATTTGCGTGGCGATGACGTGATCGCCCTGCCGGACGAACGGCGTGAAGGGCAGGGGGCGCTGGTCATGCACGGCATCACCACCAACAACCTGCGCGATATTGACTGCCGCATCCCTTTGGGCGTGCTGACCTGCGTGACCGGTGTTTCCGGCTCCGGCAAAAGTTCGCTTGTAGTGGATACGCTCTACAAGCATGTGGCCCTGAACCTTGGCCTGCGCGTGGATCAGCCCGGCACCATCGGCGGGCTGGAATACGAAAAAGGCTCTGCGCCCGTGGAACGTATTGTGGCCATTGACCAGACGCCCATTGGGCGCACGCCGCGTTCCAACCCTGCCACTTACACCAAGATTTTTGACGAGATTCGCAATATTTTTGCCATGACCCAGGACGCCCGCAAACGCGGCTACAAGCCGGGGCGTTTCAGCTTTAACGTGCGTGGGGGGCGTTGCGAAGCCTGCGGCGGTGATGGGCAGATTCGCGTTGAAATGCACTTCTTGCCCGACGTGTACGTGACCTGCGATGTGTGCAAGGGCAAACGCTATAACCACGAAACCCTTGAAGTGCGCTACAAGGGGTTGAACATCGCCGAGGTGCTCGACCTCACCGTGCATCAGGCCCGCCAGCTCTTTGAAAACTATCCCTCGCTGGAGCGCCGCCTTGCCGTGCTGGAAGAAGTGGGGCTGGAATACCTGCGACTTGGGCAGCCCGCCACCACGCTTTCGGGCGGCGAAGCACAACGCATCAAGATTTCGCGCGAACTGGGCAAGCGATCCCTGCCAGGAACCATGTATATTCTTGACGAGCCGACTACTGGCCTGCACATGCACGAGGTGGGCAAGCTCATCAAGGTACTGCATGCACTGGTGGACAGGGGAGCCAGCGTGGTGGTTATCGAGCATAATACAGACATGATTCTGGCATCCGACCATGTTCTGGATATGGGCCCCGGCGGCGGCGAGAACGGCGGCCAGATCGTCTCTGCCGGAACGCCCGAGGCCATCGTTGCCGACCCCAATTCCGTCACCGGGCGCTTCCTCATGCAGGAGAGGCTGGACAGGCTCAAGCGCAGACGGGAATAACATCCTAAGATAAAACAAACAGTCAGACTGCCGTAGCCATGTTGCATGGCGGCTTGTCGGGCGCATCCGGTTTACCGGATGCGCCTTTTTTATGTCAGCCATCCTGAGAGTGACTGAATAGCCGGTCCGTGTGCTCGTGCGGATTTTTTTGTTGACATGGAAACAATTTTTCAAGATTGTTTCCATGTCAACAAAAAGGAGCGCCATGAATCAGCCACACAGGATTGTAGCCGAGCTCATCAAAATTTCTGAACATGCCGACGCCTTCAGGCATGGGAGAGAAGACTTTTTTGATGACCTGAACCTCACGGAGGTTCATTGCATCCATTGGATAGGAACTCTTGATCATGCCAATGTGACAAAGGTTTCTAACGAAATGGGCATGACGCGTGGGGCCATAAGCAAGATATGCAAAAAACTGCTGAAAAAAAATCTTATCGAAAGTTATCAGGAGCCGGAAAACAACAAAAATATCTATTTCAGGGTTGCGGAAGGCGGGAAAAAAATATTTGAAGCCCATAAAATTAACCATGACAGAACATTTGGCGAAAAAGTCTGCATCGTAAATAAATATGATGAAGACGAGCAGGCAATAATACTGCGTTTTCTCATGGATATTAATGCATTTGTTGAACGCGGCTATGAACAGATTTACACAAATTGCGAGAAAGATGAATAATGGAGAATGCTATAATGAATTCAGCAACAGTCAAAAAAGACGTTGTGTATTCCATATCGTTCGCGCATATGTTGAATGACTGGTATATGAATATTATTCCTATACTTACGCCATTTCTCATTGCGGCTGGCTTTGGTATTGGAGAGGTTTCGTTTGCCATTTCCGCCTTTACCATTACCTCATCGCTTTCTCAGCCGCTTATTGGCTATATGGTGGACAGAAAAAACCAGAGCTGGATGATATATGTAGGCACGGCCTGGCTGGCGATACTGCTGAGCTGCATAGGTCTGACCCACAGCTCTACCATGCTGATTGCACTTGCGGCCCTTTCCGGTCTTGGAGCTGCGGCTTTTCATCCGCAGGCATCGGCTATGGTTAGCGCAGCGAGCGGGCAGAAAAAGGGAATGTATCAGGCTGTTTTTGGGGCTTCGGGGAATCTTGGCTGGGCGCTGACGCCCCTGTTTGTCATCCCGCTGGTGGAACGGTTTGGCCTGAGCGTCACGCCCTACTTTGTGGTGCCGGGCATTATTGTTACCGTATTATTGGCCTTCAAGGCTCAGAAAACGCCCGCAAGATCGCAGGCAGAAACAGTGCCGATGATGGAGGCCCTGCGCCCCGCCTGGAAAGAGCTGAGCAAGCTGGTGCTGATTATTGCCGTCCGCACGCTGACCTATTCCGGCCTTGTGGCCTTTCTTCCTCTGTACCTGCAACAGCAGGGCATGAGCTTGTCCGTCTGCTCCCACTTGCTGTTCATTCTGCTGCTTTCTGGCGCAGCAGGCGGCATAGCGGGTGGTTATCTTTCAGACAGGTTTGGTAAAACCATTGTTATTTTCTTGTCCCTGGCCCTCTCTCCCATTTTTTTCTACCTCTTTCTGCATGTTGGCGCAGGCCTGCAACCTGTAGTGTTTGCCCTGGCCGGGGCGACGCTTCTTTCGTCCTTCTCGCCCATTGTGGTGCTGGCGCAAGAGCTGCTTTTCCGGCAGGCCGCAATGGCATCAGGATTTTCACTGGGGTTTGGCATCGGCATTGGTGGACTTGGCGTTGGCCTTGTTGGGCTTGTCATCCAGTATGCAGGTCTTGCCCTTGCCATCAATATGCTGATCTGTCTGCCCTTTGTCGCTGCCTGTATAGCCTTGACGCTGAAAGGCCGCAAAACATTGGAGCAGGCGGGGTTTGCACAGTAGCGCCACTGCCGATGAGGTGGTGACTTTTTGCGGTCTCGTTGGGCAGCATGAAAAAAGCCCCGGCACATGGTACAGGCCAGGGCCGGGGCTGAGCCGGTTCGCACTCTGCCAACATGACGAACCGGAGGAGGGGGCATGCGGGGTCGGAAGCCTTGGCTTTGCTCTCTATTTTTTGGGGTCAAATTTCAGTCTTTTGCTTTCAAGACGTTGCGCCTCGGCATCGTTAGGAGTGCAGCCGCAGGAGTTTTTTTTGCCATCGCCGCAGCCGCCATCGCAACAGCCGCATTTGCCCTTGCTGACCGCCGTATAAACCCTGCGGCCAAAGTAATATGCAGCCGCAATTATGCACAATATGACGATAATCAGTTGAATATCCATGTCTTCACCTCTTGTTTTCCCCAGAATCCCTTGCGGCACATGGAGGATGTGCACGTAGTCTGCTCTCATAGAAAATGAATGTCAACTTCATTTGGATGGGCCAAAAAATATTTGGTTCTTCCGGGTTTTCCGTGGGTAACCCCTGTCAGGAACTGGCCGGGTAGAGGTTTAGACCGCCACAGAAGAAGTAGATGGCTGTCTTGAAATGCTCCCGGTTCCTATAACCGCAAGCCTTCCTCTTGATGGCCATGATCTTGCTGTTGAGGCCCTCGGCCACGCCGTTGGTGATCCTGTGGCGGCAGAAGGTCAGGATGTTCTCAAGATGTCTCTGAATCAGTCCGCCCACTTTGCGCATTGGGGCAAGATCTGACCTGTTCACCCAGACCAGCCATCGCTTCACAAAACGTCTGGCCCATCCCGTGCTCAGGTACTTCCAGACGTCGTTCAGGCTTTCCTTCATGGCCCAGGCCTTGGCCACCTTGAGGTTCGCTGTCTTCAAGGCCTCCAGGGCTGGCCGGTGTTTGTCCGGCAGATTCTCCTCCCGGTATAGCCAGAGGAATTTCGTGCCCTTGAGTCGATGGTCATCCTGACTTGTGAGTTCGCGGTGCTCTTGCTTGCGTACCCGGTCCACAGCCTCGCCTACGTGTTTCATGACGTGGAACCGATCGTGAACGATTTTCCCCGCCGCGTCCGGCACATGTTTGAGCGTAGCTTTAAAATAGGGCTCCCACATGTCCATGGCCACGGCCTTGATCCGCTCCAACTGCGCCTTGGTGAACTGAAGGTAGTACCCCTCAAGGCTTTCGGCCTTACGCTCGTCGGCCACATACTCCACCGTGCTGCCGATCAGATCACAAACCACGGTCACATAGTCGTGCCCCTTGCGGAATGCCTTCTCGTCAACGCCAAGATACCGCGAGGGATTCGATTGCTTGCGCTCCCGGCCCCGGCGCACCGCCCTTTCCATGACACCCCATGCTTCGTCCCAGGTGATGCGCAGGATGCGCCGCGCTCCTGTTACGGTGGCGCACTCGGTCAGCACGTCGATGATCAATCGCTCCATCAATATGGTGAAACGTGCCTTGGACTCGGCCCAAGGCACGTTGACCTGAAGGACGCCATGCTCGGGGCAGTCCACTCGGGGAATCCGAGCATGCAGGAACGTCTTGAACTGGCACGTGTCCAGATGGCGCCAGACACGAGGCTCGGCATGGTCGCGGCAAGCCAGCTCTCGACCACAAGTAGGGCAAAACCAGCGAACACCAGGACCATGCTCCACGCGGATGTCTACCCGACCTTCCGCCGTGTCCAGTTCAACAGCCTCAACAAACCAGGGCTCGGTCAGCCCGAGAATCCGAAAATATAGGTCCGTATCCTTCATTGGTGCCCTCCGGGAAGGACATTAGCAGATCAGCTACCCACGGAAAACCCGGAAGAGCCAAAAAATCCTGCCCCGGTGGCGTGAACACAGAGCCACAGGGGCAGGATTGCAAGAAACAATAGAGGAATCAAAACATGCCTATTCGTAAGATATTTATTTGTGTGCTCACAGGCCTGCTGTGTCTTGGCCTTTTGTGCCCCAAGGCAGCAGACGCAGCACAAACCCCGCAGGAATTTGTTAAGGAGTTTTTTGGGTGGTATCTATCCAAGCATTATGAACATAAGGATATTCTAGAAGATGGAAAACTGCCAGGATATGTTGATGAAACGCTTATTGGATACCTCAAACAAAAAGAAGTAACAAGCTTATATTATTTTACGCAAATGGGTGAAACGATGCAATTTAAAGATTGCCGTGTGCTTGTAAATAATGCTCTTTCCATGACAGACGATGTCTATGTTGTTCCTGTAATATTTAAGGGAAAAGATTTTTATAATGTCGTCATAGCATATGTAAAAAAAACTGGAACAGAATTTAAAATTGCATCCATATCAGATGCCTACCCATACTAAATTGGCAGGAAATGTATATGAAAAAATTTCTTCTTATATGCTTGCTTTTTTGCATAGGATTGTTTCAATTATGCCCACAAGTTGCACGCGCGCAAGATGTTGAGTCCTTTGTGCAGGATTTTTATACATGGTATATGAAGCAATCACTGGCAACAGATCGTCGTCTTGTCTTTGATGATGGCATGTTTAAATACGTGTGCAAATGTACCGCAAAAAGAGTACGCCTTGATTATAAAAGAGTAGTAGCTGATTCTGACTATTTTCTTAGGGGGCAAGACTTTGGAAAAGAATTGTGGCTCTTCCGGGTTTTCCGTGGGTAGCTGATCTGCTAATGTCCTTCCCGGAGGGCACCAATGAAGGATACGGACCTATATTTTCGGATTCTCGGGCTGACCGAGCCCTGGTTTGTTGAGGCTGTTGAACTGGACACGGCGGAAGGTCGGGTAGACATCCGCGTGGAGCATGGTCCTGGTGTTCGCTGGTTTTGCCCTACTTGTGGTCGAGAGCTGGCTTGCCGCGACCATGCCGAGCCTCGTGTCTGGCGCCATCTGGACACGTGCCAGTTCAAGACGTTCCTGCATGCTCGGATTCCCCGAGTGGACTGCCCCGAGCATGGCGTCCTTCAGGTCAACGTGCCTTGGGCCGAGTCCAAGGCACGTTTCACCATATTGATGGAGCGATTGATCATCGACGTGCTGACCGAGTGCGCCACCGTAACAGGAGCGCGGCGCATCCTGCGCATCACCTGGGACGAAGCATGGGGTGTCATGGAAAGGGCGGTGCGCCGGGGCCGGGAGCGCAAGCAATCGAATCCCTCGCGGTATCTTGGCGTTGACGAGAAGGCATTCCGCAAGGGGCACGACTATGTGACCGTGGTTTGTGATCTGATCGGCAGCACGGTGGAGTATGTGGCCGACGAGCGTAAGGCCGAAAGCCTTGAGGGGTACTACCTTCAGTTCACCAAGGCGCAGTTGGAGCGGATCAAGGCCGTGGCCATGGACATGTGGGAGCCCTATTTTAAAGCTACGCTCAAACATGTGCCGGACGCGGCGGGGAAAATCGTTCACGATCGGTTCCACGTCATGAAACACGTAGGCGAGGCTGTGGACCGGGTACGCAAGCAAGAGCACCGCGAACTCACAAGTCAGGATGACCATCGACTCAAGGGCACGAAATTCCTCTGGCTATACCGGGAGGAGAATCTGCCGGACAAACACCGGCCAGCCCTGGAGGCCTTGAAGACAGCGAACCTCAAGGTGGCCAAGGCCTGGGCCATGAAGGAAAGCCTGAACGACGTCTGGAAGTACCTGAGCACGGGATGGGCCAGACGTTTTGTGAAGCGATGGCTGGTCTGGGTGAACAGGTCAGATCTTGCCCCAATGCGCAAAGTGGGCGGACTGATTCAGAGACATCTTGAGAACATCCTGACCTTCTGCCGCCACAGGATCACCAACGGCGTGGCCGAGGGCCTCAACAGCAAGATCATGGCCATCAAGAGGAAGGCTTGCGGTTATAGGAACCGGGAGCATTTCAAGACAGCCATCTACTTCTTCTGTGGCGGTCTAAACCTCTACCCGGCCAGTTCCTGACAGGGGTTACCCACGGAAAACCCGGAAGAACCACAATTTTTATCAGGCTGTTCGTAACAGCATGATGGAAATGAGCGGCATGACCAAGTATCTGGCGCAGCAGGAATATCACGTCAGCAGAGAATATGTGCTTGGACTTGCCCCCTTGTTTTACGCCCACGGCGTGCGGCGTTTCAGCATTGTCGATGCAGAAGGCAAGGGTTTTGACGGCGGAGGCGCGCAGGTAGACTACAGCAATGACCCGATCTTTTTACGCACCCGTCAGGGCCTGACCCATGTTGCCACCGCTGGCGGCACCACCAGCCCGCGTCTTCTGGTCATTGGCAATCCGCTGGTTGCCCACGGCAACGTACAGGCGGTTCTTATCAGCGAATTCCCGGCAGAAGCCATAGAAAGCAATATGGAAACGTGGGCGTTCAGCAACAACACCTACAACATGGTTTTTGACGAATCAGGCCAGCCCCTCTTCTGGTCGCCGCCCCCCGGCAAGGTCATGGATGACCTCTTTGTTTCGTTCACCACATGTGGGATTCCCTCGAGCGTTACGGACATACTGCGGCAAAAATTTGCAGACGGCGCACAGCAGTCCGTGACTTTTTTTGACAAAGCCACGGGCCTTTTCATCGCCACAACGCCTGTTGAACGTTTTGGCTGGCGCATGGTCTCCTTTGTCCCGCAGCAAGCAGGCAATGCGGCTGCTTCAAAACAATCGCTCATCACCAACGAGCTTGTCTGGCGGCTGGTGATTCTGGCTGGCATAATCCTTACATTCCTGCTGTTGCTTGAGCGCAACTCCTCCCGCAAGCTGCGCCGCCAGCAAGAGGATTACCGCTCCATCATCACCAGCATGTCCGGCGGTGTGCTCAAATTTTTCAGCCCTGACGGCACATTCCTTTTTGTCAGCCCCAATTATGTAAAAATGCTCGGATTTACAGAGGCAGAATTTAAAAAAGCATACGGCAACAGTTTTTCTGCCACAGTGTATGAACAAGACCGCGAATCCACGCTACGCACCATGCGCAAGCAGATGAAAAACTGCCAGCCCATAGATGTGGAATACCGCACACGCACCAAGAACGGAGCCTTGATCTGGCTGTACCACAAAGGATCTGTGGTCAACATTGAACACGGCCGATCCTACATACAAAGCATTGTCTTTGACATTACCCGCAATAAAGAAGCGGCCCTTTCCAAGCGCATATCCGATGAGCGTTACCAGTTTATTCTGGAACAGCACGACATCAACATATTTGAGCAAAATCTGGTCAACGGATATTTTTCCTGCTCGGCTCAATGGCTGCACACCTTTGGCGCTGTTTTCAATATCCTGGAGAACGACCCGGCCATCCCGTTGTTTCCTGACGATCAGGAACGCCTTGTGGCTTTTCAAAAGGAAGTGCGCCTT
Source organism: Desulfovibrio faecalis (assembly GCF_053570625.1). Taxonomy (NCBI): domain Bacteria; kingdom Pseudomonadati; phylum Thermodesulfobacteriota; class Desulfovibrionia; order Desulfovibrionales; family Desulfovibrionaceae; genus Desulfovibrio; species Desulfovibrio faecalis. Next base: position 26,707 of record NZ_JBRBQR010000001.1, on the reverse strand, counting down.
GCGCCGCACCAGCATAAATGCACCCTTGAGGCAAGGTTACGTGATGCCGATGGGGAATACCGCTGGTTTCGCATTGAGGCCTCCAACATAGCCAATACCCAGGGTTCCCCTATCTATTCCATTGGCATTATTACGGATATCGACAAGCAAAAATCTCTGGAGCTGCAATTACGCACCCAGGCCACACGCGACGGCGGCACCGGCATGCGCAACAAAATATCTACGGAGAAAGCCGTATCGCAATTTCTGGAAACGCACGAATCCCCCCTGCCGCAATTCTACGCCATGTTCATGGTTGATTTTGACAATTTCAAGGGCGTCAATGACCGATTCGGCCATGCCATGGGTGACAAGGCCCTCTTTGACATGGCCCAGATCATCCGCCGTAATTTCCGTGGCGTGGATATTGTGGGACGCATCGGCGGCGATGAGTTTCTGGTTTTCTGTACAGAAAAGATGTCGCTGCTTGGCATACGCGAGCGTGCCCACATACTTGTGGAACAGCTGCACACCCAGTGCTGCGACCAGCACTCATGCCTCACCCTGACCGCCAGCGTTGGCGTGGCATGCAGCCCACGGGATGGCACAACCTATGCTGAACTGTTCAATAAGGCAGACAAGGCCACTTATGCCGCAAAAAAACTGGGCAGAAACAGATGCGTGTTCTATAAAGAAATGAATGGAGATGCAGAGCAGGGTGACCCTCTGCAATAAGGATTGTTGCCTGATACTCAAGGATGCGGCTGTTCCAGAGAACAGCCGCATCCTTGTTTCATGCATTCACAGGGCGTATGCCCAAGTTGGCGCAGATTAACGTGCCGTTTCCGCGCTCCGCTGCCTCATGGCATGCAATATTTCCGCTCCCAGCGCTATGGCATGCGAAATGGCCTTTTCGTTATTCACGCTCACAGCAATGGCATAGCCTGTCTGGCGGTCATAAAAATACACCGAGCCAAAGCCGGGGAATAATCCAAGCTTGCCTGTCAGATCAATGCTGGGTTCGTTAAATAAAAAGAGTGTGCAACCATCAAGTTCACTGCTGACATAATGATTATTCTTTGAGACGGATACGGCCTCCTTTCCATCTGGCAAAACCAGAGGCCTGAGAGGCAACACTTCAAGAACGTTATTCTTCAGCACACGATCAAGATTTACAAGGCGCACCACATCATCCGGCGCGGCTTCAAGGTTGCCTGTGCCCTTGGCAATGGCAATACTGGCTGCCAGTGGCAGTTGCAGTTCGTTCCCGCTAGAAGTGTAACCATTCGCTAGGCGAGGGACCACCGCTCCGTCCACTCCCACCAGCAGAGACTTCATGCCCAGCTTGCCCACAAACATGTCGAGCACCTGCTCCCCATAGGGGCGACCCGTAATCTTTTCGGCAATAACAGCAAGCATGAGAAAACCGGTATTACAATATTGCTGCCGCGTACCTGGCAGGAACAGAGGCGGCTGCTTTGCCGCCATATCAATGAGATCCTCTGCTGACCAGTAACGGGCCCAATTTTGCTGTACCTGCGCAAGGGCAAGCATTTCCGGCATGCCCGATGTATGCTCCAGCAGGTTGCGCACGGTAATATTCTTGCCGTTGGGATAGGCGGGGAAAAATCGAATTATGGGCGTGTTGTAGTCCAGCTTGCCCTCTTCAATGAGACGATGGATAAGCGTTGCCGTAAAAACCTTGGTGACAGAACCTATTTTGAACCGCGAAGCAGTGGTCAGGGGGGTTGGGTTTTCCAGCGAGGCATTGCCAAAAGCGGCACACACGGGGGTGTCCTCCCCCTTGCGCAGCAAGGCGACAGAAAGTCCTGGAACCTCCGGCAATGCTGCTTTTTTTGCAGCCAGCGCCACTACCGTTCTGCGGATATCGTCTGCTTCGCCAGTTTTTTTGCCAGCGCAGGCAACCAGCATGAGACACCCCATAACGAGGATGGCAGACAGACAAGCCACACGGAGTGCTTGAGAAAACCGGAACGAAAGAGCGCGGCGGTGGATCATACATTTCCTCCACGGTTGTGGTACCGCCCGCGCAGGAATTCACGCGCCTGGCTATGGGCAGAGTTCCATACCATAAAACACCCCTGGCACCTTGGCAATGCTCAACAATGCACACTTTGCCCTCCCCAGCAAAAAAACTGCCGCGCCCCGTATCAAACACGGAGCGCGGCAGAACTACGCTTTCATCCCGCAAAGAGCGGTAACACACTAGGCCCAGAGAATATTATCCGTTTCCAGTGGCGAAGCCTGCGCCGGATGCACGGGCATGATGCGCACGCCGTATCGGTAATGCCCGCTGAATGTTGGAATGTAGCTTGCGGTATAGCGCATGCATTCCTTGCAGTTTTCTTCTGCTCTTGGCTCGAGACGCAGGATTTCCGGCTTGTCGCGGAAGCTGCCGTTGATGAGCGCCTGCCCGATCACAAGCTGCACCAGTATTTCCTGCGGCTTCATTTCGCCAAGATGCATGCGCAGTTGCACACTCACCGGTTCGCCGCAGACCATGGTGTTGTTTTCCACACCGCTGATGGTCAGTTCGTCCACCTTGACCGTGCCAAAACGCGCAGGCAAATCATTCTGCCAGGCGGCAAGCGCACGGCAGGCCTCCCAGTTGTTATCGCGCAGCATGTTGCGCCGGCGCGCCGCCCGCAGATAAAACTGACGGATATAATCGTTGAGCATGCGGTTGCTGCTGTACATGGCCGTGAGGCTTTTGAGCGAACGCTTGGCCGTGGCAACCCATTCCAGGGGCAGACCTTCTGCATTGCGCTCAAAATACAGGGGGACAACCGCATTTTCCAGTAGTGAATAGAGGGCCTCGGCATCGGCGTAGTCATTCTGCTCGCTGCTGGGCAGTTCTGTGGAAACCACAGGGCCAATGGTCCAGCCGTTCTGTCGGTTGTAGCCCTCGCACCACCAGCCGTCAGAAATGCTCAGGTTGATGCCGCCGTTGACTGGCAGTTTCATACCGCTGGTGCCCGAGGCCTCGTGCGGCCTGCGCGGCGTGTTCAGCCAAACGTCGCAGCCTTGCGCCATAATGCGCGACACAGCCAGGCTGTAGTTTTCCACAAAGAAGATGCGGCCCAGAAAGCGCTCGTCCCGGCACATGCGCAGCACTTCCTGAATCATGTTGATGCCCGCCTCGTCCGCAGGATGCGCCTTGCCGGAAAATACCAGCACCACAGGGCGGTTGGTATTGCTGAGTATGCGGGCCAGCCTGTCCGGGTCTGCAAAAATCAGCGTGGCGCGCTTGTAGGGGGCGAATCTGCGGGCAAAACCAATGATGAGGGTATCTGGTTTGAGCATGGATTCCATGCGTTTGCGTTCATCAGAAGACAGATGGAACTTCTGGATAAATTCCGGAATCCGGCGGCGCAGGTCGTCAAGCAGGGCTTCCTTCTGGTGCATGCGGGCCGCCCAGAAGGCCTCGTCAGGGATATGGTCCACCTTGTCCCATACGCCGGAACCGGGAGGCGACTGCATCCAGCCAGAACCAAGATACTGGTGCAGCAGTTCATGCATCCAGCTGCCCACGTAGGACGGCACATGAATACCGTTGGTAACGTGCCCGATGGGCGTTTCCGCCACAGGCAGGCTCTTCCAGAGGTTGTTCCACATGTGGCGCGAAACAACGCCGTGCAAACGGCTCACACCGTTGGCCCAGCACGAATGCCGCAGAGCCAGAACCGTCATTTCAAAGGAATTGCTGTTGCCGCCCTCTATCTGCCCAAGCTGCACAAACTGCTGCCAGGACAAACCAAGGTTGGCCGCAATTCCGCTGAAATACCGTTCCATCAGCTCCAGAGAAAACGATTCGTTGCCAGCAGGCACAGGGGTATGCGTGGTAAACACCGTGTTGGAGCGCACCCGCACAGTTGCCTCGGTATAGTTCATGCCCATGCTCAGGCATTCCTGAAGGCGTTCCATGGCCATAAAAGCCGAATGCCCTTCATTCATATGAAACACGCTGGGCATTATGCGCATCGTGCGCAGCAGCCGCATGCCGCCCATGCCCAGCAGCATTTCCTGCAGCAGGCGCACCTCGCGGTTGGCCTCGTAGAGCTTGTCGGTAATGCGGCGGTCTTCGTCCGTATTGCGGCGGGTGTCCGTATCCATGAGGTACAGGGTTATGCGGCCCACAGCCAGCTTCCACACCCTTGCAAACAACAGGCGGCCAGGCAGTTCAAGCTGCACATAGACCGGCTGGTTGTCCGCATCGTAGACCATCGAAATGGGCATGAGGCCGAAGTTGTTGACGGGATACTGGGCCACCTGTCGCCCATCTGCGTCTATATCCTGCCGGAAGTAGCCGTTTTTGTATAAAAGGCCAACGCCCACCAGAGGAATGGCCATGTCCGAAGCAGACTTGAGATGATCGCCAGAGAGGACGCCCAGCCCGCCGGAATAAATGGGGATGGATTCGCTCAGGCCGTATTCTGTAGAAAAATAGGCAATGGGGGCTTCTGGCGTCACATCCGTGCTGAGCGAGCGGATGGGTTCGGCCATGTAGGCGTCAAACTTGGCGACGACCTCACGGTAAAGATTCATGTAGTCTTCGTTTTCCAGCAGATCGCGGAAGCGCTCCGGGTCGGCCTGCTCAAGCATCTTGAGCGGATTACGCCAGCTTTCCCAATGGGAGGGGCTCAGGGCCATGAACAGTGCCTTGGCCTTGTCGTGCCAGCACCACCACACATTGTGGGCAATGTCGCGCAGGCGGGAAAGCTCTTCCGGCACCTCGGCAACGGCCATGATGGGCCGCAAAAATGGCGTGGCGGAACACGATGTGGAAAGCACCCGCGCAAGCGCCGCATGCCCGCAGTCACAGTTAATCCGGGTGGAGGCCTTTTTGAAAGCTATCTCAAAAGCCCTGACGTAGTTTTCAAAAAAGAACTGCCACGATGATTTTTCTGCCAGCGCGCGCGCTTCCGCGCGCCATTGGGGCAAATCATCCACTGCGCAAGTGGCGGCGCGGATCAGATGCTCGTGCAGCACTGTGGCGCTTTGCTCAAAGTTCATGCCCCGGCGTGGCATGACGCACACGCCCTTGAACGCAGCGGCCCCTTCCTGCAACTGCGTGCGCGCCCACATGCCAAAACCGGAAAGATCCGTGGTAAGGGTGGGCACGGCCCAGGCCGCGCTTTCCTGCGGCGTATACCCCCACGGCTCGTACCAGGAGGGGAAACATCCCACATCGCAGGCCGACATGACTTCATCGTAGGGCATATTCAAAAAGCCGTCTTCTCCATTGAGCATGGCTGGCACAAAGATGACCTTGACCCTGTTTTCCGGCCGGTTGTTCAGGCCCAACCGATGGCAGGCGTTGAGTATGGGATCTTGTGGCGCATTCCAGGCGAAATGCGTGCAGATAAAGGGCAGGCCGTTGTCGTTGGCCTCGGGGTCGCCAGAAACCGCAGCGGTATTAACGCCCGTATGCCCGCCCATGACAAGGCACAGGGCCAGAATGGAAGCGTCCGTGCCAGCCAGGCTCTGCTCAAGTTTTGCCAGGGCATCAAGAAAGATGTCCACGCCCTTGTTGTGCATTTCATAGCGGCCAGAAATGGCGAAAATGCGTGTGTTGGCGGGCAGTTCGCAACGCAGAAAGCGGTTGGCGGCCTCCACTATGCGCGCCCGGTGTTCCTCCGGGCGGGAGCGTTCTACGGAATAATCGGGGATAACCCGCATATCCAGACCATTGGTGGTGATGACATCGGGCTGCCGCCCCAGCAGCACCGTGGATTCCTCGCCGGTGATGGGGCTGACGGTGGTAAAAACGTCCGCTTCGCGGGCGCTGGCCCCCTCAAGCGACCACTTGGCCGTGATGTTCAGGGCTGCGGCCTCGTTGGCGGGGTTGATGCTGCGCAGGTTGGAATAGATATCCCGCCCGGTTCCGGCCATGGCGCGCCCGAGCATGGTGGCGTGGGTAGTGAACACCGTGCCTATGCCGGGAGACAGTTTTTTGAGCGAAAGCAGGCCAGCGCCGCACATCCATTCGTGGAACAGGGCAACGCTGCGTCCTTCAAGGGGTTCGACCCGGCTTTCATGAATGGCCGCAATAACCGCACTGCAAGCCGTGGCGAACATGACGGGTTCAATATAGTCCCACCCGCCGGAAAGCGAATCCACACCGTAATTTTTCCACAGATCATACAAAAGCTGGTTGCTGGAATAACGCTTGGCAAAATCCACCAGAATGGCCTTGGGGCGACCGGGAATATTCCAGCGGCCCATGCGGCATTTGAGATCCTTTGTGGCAAATGCCAGGCGAAGCGAATCCCATATATTCTCGTCCGTTTCTTCAAAACCCACATTTTCAGCCAGGGACGGGCCAAGGAGAAAATAGTCCTCGCCAAACTGCTCTACAGCCTGCAATGCCTTGCTGCTGACCACAGAGTAAATGCCCCCCACCTTGTTGCAGACTTCCCAACTGACCTCAAACAACGTGACGGTGCTGTTATCGAAATTCATGTTTTCTCCTTATGGAAAGGCCGATTGGCTTAAACGGACGCACCAGTGCCGGAACGGACATTGCTCTTGCGTGCTCTGCGGGGCTTGAGTTCCTTGCCTGCCAGTTCTGCGGCTTCAAGTCGCAGCTCAAAATCTGCCAGCACATTCATATAGGTGATATAGGCGTCATAGGGGCTATCAAAGGGGCTGGGCCTGTCCTGCCTTGGGCCGGAAAACAACTTGGTGGACATGTGCCGGAAATGGTCGGCGGTTTGCAGGCGCTCGTAGTCGTGCAGCAGCATCTTGTCGCCGCTGGCGCTCACCCTGGCGGCCAGGCTGTAAAGCGTATGGATGGCGTCTTTCTGCATGTCGTTGCCAAGCCACGATGTCAGGTCGTGGCCGCTTTCTTCCCACGACACGAACTGGGGCACGTCCACTTCTCCGGCTGGAGCGCGCTTTCCGGCAATGGAGCCGGGCGTGGCAAACCTGAAGCGACTGTCGCGCAGCAGGGCCTCGGGCAGGGCCGACATAAAATCGAAGATGCCCGAATCCTGCCCATGCCGCAGACCGAATATATGAAAATCATTGTAAATATTGATCACATCCGCTTTTTCGCCCAAGCTGTGGCACCACGAGGCGAACTTGTCGGCAGTGAGCGGCCAGTCGTTCCACCCCCTGTCGCCAAAGCGCAGCCCCATGTCGTCGGAAAGGGACGTATTGCGAAGCAAAAGATTCATCTTGGGGGCGGAAACCGGGCGGTACACCCAATTGGGGCTGCGCCAGCCAAGCACCTGATCCGCACCCTCGGCCAGGGCGGTTTTAAAACCATGCTGCTGCAAGGCGGCGGCAAGGTCATTGTTGAACACGCATTCCGTATGCATGAAGGTGGTGGGCTTTTTGCCAAACAGTTTTTTGATGCGCGCGCTTTGCGCCTTGACCTGCCTGTCAAATTCCTCGCGTGAATACAGAAAGGCCAGCGAATGCGCCGAAGTTTCAGCGACAAATTCCACGCAGCCCGTAGCCGCAAGGGCGCACAGGCTTTCTGTCACTTCAGGGGCGTACTGCTCAAAAAGATCCAGGGCGGTGCCCGAAACGCACAACGACACCGCAAACGCCCCTTCATGGCGGCGCACAAGCCTGAGCAGCATTTCTGCGGCTGGCAAATAACACAGGCGCGCCGCGCGCAGCATGGTTTCGCAGTTGCGGTCATCGTCTTCGTAAACGGAGCTCTGCCCCATATCGAAAACCGTGTAGCGGCGGAACTGGTACGGTTCATGTATATTGAAACACAGACATAGCGCAGGCATCAGTGACCTCCAAGGACATCCCGGTAAATGGTCAGCAATTGGTCAGCGGCATTTTCCCATCTGATGGATTTCATTTCTTCGCGACAGTTTTTCACCAGCTCGGCGGCAAGGCAGGGATAACGCAGCACGGCGCAGATCTTGTCGGCCATGTCGCGCGTATCCCAAAAATCGGCCTTGAGGGCGTGCTCCAGCACTTCTGAAACGCCCGACTGGCGCGAAAGCAGCACCGGCACATCGTAAAGCATGGCCTCCAGCGGCGTTATGCCGAAAGGCTCGGAAACTGAAGGCATGACGTAAAGATCGCTGAGGGCGAACATGCGGTCCACATCCTCGCCGCGCAAAAATCCGGCAAAATGGAAGCGCCGCCCCATGCGCAACTGCCCTGCCCTGCGGATCAACGCTGGCAGCATGTCGCCGCTGCCAGCCATGAAAAAGCGGACATTGGGGATTTTTTGCAGCACAAGGCGGGCCGCTTCCATAAAGTATTCCGGCCCTTTCTGGAATGTCACCCGGCCGAGGAACAACACGCGCTTTTCATGCCGTATGCGTTGCGGCACAAGATAGCAGCGCCCGGCCTCATGCCGCGCAACGGCATTGTGCACCACCACCACCTTTTCGGGCGCCACACCGTAGCGGTCAATGACGGTTTTGCGGGTCAGGCGGCTTACGGCCACCACCACATCGGCTGCGTTCAGCCCGGCGCGCTCTATGCCCGCCACCTGTTCGTTGATGTTCAGGCCACTGCGGTCATATTCCGTAGCGTGGATGTGCGCCACCAACGGTTTGCCAGTCAGCGCCCTGGCCATCATGCCCGCAGGATAGGTCATCCAGTCGTGCACGTGGATGACGTCAAACTGCTCCTGCACGGCAATGGCCCCGGCAAGACGGCTGTAACGCTGCACCTCGGCCATGAGGTCAGGCCCGTAACCGCCGTGCAGTTCAAACGTGATTTCGCCTTTGCAGGCGGCATGGCCCGCATGCGGTGCAAAGGCGCGCGTACTGGCCGCATTGCCTGGCTCATGCCGCAGATTTTCCAACGCTTCGGCATAGCCCTTCGGCGTGAGGTAGGGAACAAGCGGACTTTCCACCGGCAGGCAGCGGATGCTGCTGGCCCAGAGTTCATGCCCGGCCTGCGTCATGCTTTCCGCAATATGGGCCGCAACCGGAGTTCCGGAGGCCCCCCGCAGACGCAAAAAGCTGTTCTGCCCGCTGCCGCCTTCCACTCGTGGCAGTACAAAAATAATCTCCGCCCCTTTTTTTGCCAGAGCCTGCGTCATGCCAAAGCATGCCGTTCCCAGGCCACCGCTGATGTGGGGCGGAAATTCCCAGCCAAACATAAGCACTCGCATGGCGAAACCCTTATTCTTCACTGCCGGGCGCGGACACGCCCAGAGTCATGGTTGCCCTGCATACGCCGGTTGTGTCGCCGGATGCAGGATGGGCCAGACAATGCGCCACCCTTTGCTCCCATTGGACGTAAACATCCGGCGCGGCCTTTTGCAGTTTTTTGAGCATGCGCAGGCACTCGGCCACGCTCCAGGCCTGGGCGGTGCAGCCGCCGGGATTATAAGGCGGGGAGCCGTCAAAAACTTCTGAGATGCTGCCAAGTCCGGCTTCGCAGAGATGCTGGCAAAACAGGGGCGTAACCATATCAAGCAAACCCTGAACAGCACCGTCCAGATCCCAGGCAGTGTGCAGCAGCGCATCTGCGTAATGGCCCAGCAGCCACGGCCAGACCGTGCCCTGATGGTAGGCGGCATCGCGGCTCTCGCCATTGCCTTCGTACCTGCCTTTGTATGCGGCTGCGTCAGGGGCAAGGGTGCGCAGGCCAAAAGGCGTGAGCAGCCTGTTGCGCACGCATTCCACAACTTGCGGTTGAAAATCGTCCGCAAGCACGGCATGCGGCAGGGACACGGCAAATATCTGATTGGGACGCACGCTCCGGTCGAGCTGTCCGTCGCGCCACACGTCACCCAGATAGCCGCCCTCCTCGTTTGCCCAGAAGCGGAGCAAAAATGCATCGCGCATGACGGCTCGCTGCCGCTCGCCCGTGAGCAGCGGCTCCTGAAATGCGGCGGCAAGGCTGTCGGCAAGGGCAAGGGTGTTGTACCAGAGGGCGTTGATTTCCACGGGGCAACCGTGCCGGGGCGTGACCGGGCAGCCGTTCACCTGAGCATCCATCCAGGTGAGCTGGGTATGGGCGTCGCCCGCATGCAGCAGGCCCTCGGCATCCACAAAGATGCCCATGCCCGGCCCCTTGCGGTAGCCCTTGATGATGGCTTTCAGGGCATCCCAGGCATGTTGCCGCGCCCAGGCCAGACCATCGGGAACAATGGCAATCGCCTGTTGCAGGGCAAAGGCATACCACAAGGATGCGTCTACTGTGTTGTAGGCATGCTCGCCCGACTCCGAAAACATGTTGGGCACAAGGCCATTGCGGATATGCCGCCCCACCTCGGCCAGAACGCGCAGACCAAATTCTTCGCGTCCGGCGTAAAAGGCCAGCCCCGGCAGACTGATGAGCGTGTCGCGCCCCCAATCGTCAAACCAGGGATACCCGGCAATCACGGTGGATCGACCAGAAGGCGTCGTTATGCAGAACTGGCCGCCAGCTTGCGCCAGTTGCCCGGCAAGGCCGCCGCCTGCAAGATGGGCATCTGTGCGGGCGCGGCTTTCCGTCTCCCACAGGGCGCGCAGGTTTTCTCCGCAGGCCTCCGTGCCAGCCGCCACATACACGTAACCGCCCTGAGGCAACGACGGCAGAGCTATTTCAAGCGTGCCGGGCATGAAGAGGTCTTCGCTGTCGTCAAAGCCACGCTCGCGCTCTTCAAAATATTCCACATTGCGGCACCAGTCCGGCTCGGCCACAAAAATGGCGGAGGCATGCTGCCTGCATTTTTCGCTGGTCGTCGCGCCCTCGGCATTCACAGCCATCGAGCAAGCCTTGCCTGAATCTCCGGCGGCCTGAATATACAGGGGCGGCAAGCTCTCATACGGACGGATGGAAAAACCACCGGACACGGCAATGGTATCAGCCCGCAGGGCCGGGTTAGCCCGCGTGAGCGCGTGGATATTGCGGTAGGCAAGCAAGGGCTTGAGGCGCAGAGTAAGCGGGGGGATGTCCTCCGGCCCGCGCAGTTCATAGCGCACCAACAGCAGGCTTTTATCCCGCGCAAGCAGCATCTCGCGGCTCAGGCTGACTTCGCCCACCCGATAGGTACTCTGCGGCCACTGATCGAGCTGAAAGGCTTCAAGATACTCGTGCCCGTTGGGATAGAGCGTGCCGGGATGCTGACGGGTGGAAAAAAAGAATTCCTTGTCGCCGCCGCACACCGATTCCTCAAGGGCAGAGAGCAGCACATGCCGACCATGTGGCGTGTTGACGATAAGCAGGCCGTGATATTTGCGCGTGTTGCAGCACAAAATGCTGCTGCCGGAGCAGTCGCCCCTTTCGTTGGCGAGCAGCCACTCCCGGTGCAGCGCCCTGCGTGTGTTCTGGCAAGCTGCCTTGTCAAAGCTGAACCGCATACGGCCTCCTTGGCGCCCATTATGGAGCGCGACGGCGAATGCTGCGGAAAGACGAAGGGCGCAATCGCCGCCTGACCGCCAGACAGTGCTGGGCGGCCCAAGTTGCGGCAATGCTTGCAGGAAGGTACGGCGGAAAGGGCGCAGAGAGAAACTGAAACAGCCGAACCTCTGACCGCGAAAACCGCAACAGAAAAACATTTAAGAAAATAAAGGTCTTCTCTGTTTTTACAGTTTTACCTTATCCCATTATTTTTTGGCTGTCGAGCGCGTGTCACTTTTGTTTTCAGGTTTATCGTCTTAACGATGAGCAAAATGCGACATATTTGTTAGTTTGCTAATAATACATGAAGAATTTGACCAATCTGAAATAATCGTGTGAGCATCGTGTTACAATCGTCCAATTTATCGTGACGACCTGAGAATATTCACACTGCTTTGCTGTATAAACCAGCCGCAAGTACTCATAGCTGATTACAACTGCCGCACAAGGCCGCATGGTTATAACGCAGCCTTATTGCCCTTGCCGGGTTGCGTCTGTTTGCGCCAATGCGCGGCCCGGCGATACTGGGGGCTTTTTCTTTCTTCATTTTTAGGGTAAGCTTGTTCGTTGCTCACAATATTTGCATACCTGACGGGGGTAGTTCATGAAAGCACTTGGTCGTTGGCTTGGGGCTCTGGCCCTTACCCTGCTTGTGCCTGTTGCGGCGCTGGCTGGTGACATCAAGGTTGGCCTTATGTGCCCGCTTACGGGCAAATGGGCTTCCGAAGGCCTGGATATGAAAAACATCGTTACCCTGCTGGTTGACGATGTGAATGCCAAGGGCGGCATCAAGGGCCGCAAGGTTCAGCTGGTTGTCGAGGACGACGCGGGCGACCCGCGCACCGCCGCTCTGGCCGCGCAGAAGCTTGCTTCCGCCGGTGTTGTGGCCGTTATCGGCACCTACGGCTCCGCCGTGACCGAGGCCAGTCAGAGCATTCTGGACGAGGCTGAACTGGTGCAGATCGGCACTGGCTCCACCAGCGTGCGCCTTACGGAAAAAGGCTTGAAGCTCTTTTTCCGCACCTGCCCGCGTGACGACGCGCAGGGCAAATCTGCCGCCGAAGCCATCAAGAAGGGCGGCTACAAGGCAGTGGCCCTGCTGCACGACAATTCTTCGTATGCCAAGGGCCTGGCGGAAGAAACCAAGGCAGTGCTTGAAAAAGACGGTATGAAAGTGGTGTTTTACGATGCTCTTACCCCCGGAGAGCGCGACTACACCGCCATTCTGACCAAGCTTAAGGCTGCCAATCCCGACCTTGTGTTCTTTACCGGTTACTACCCTGAAACCGGCATGCTGTTGCGGCAGAAAAGAGAAATGGGCTGGAACGTTCCCATGATGGGCGGCGATGCCGCAAACCATCAGGATCTGGTCAAGATCGCCGGTAACGAAGCCGCCACAGGCTATTTCTTCATCAGCCCGCCGCTGCCGCAGGATATGGACACGCCTGAAGCCAAGGAATTCCTCAAGGCCTTCAAGGCCAAGTACAATACCGTGCCTGTTTCCGTGTGGGCCGTGCTGGCTGGCGATGCTTTCAAGGTTATCGAAGGCGCGCTTGAAGCCGGCAAGGACACCCCCAAGGAAATGGCCGCATGGCTCAAGGAACTCAAGGGCATGCCCGGTCTTTCCGGCAACCTTGGTTTTGACGCCAAGGGCGACCGCGTGGGCGAGTTCTACCGCACCTACAAGGTTGACGCCACGGGCAACTTCGTTTTGCAGCCCAAGTAGTGCGGCGCGGTCATTAGCCGCGCCAATGTTGCACAGATACACGCCCGGGGCATAAACGCTCCGGCGAAAAGCGCAATCCCCTTGAGGACGCGTTCATTACGGCGGGCGACCGGTATCCCGGTCGCCCGCCAAATGCCGAGTACCAACGCCGAACATTATGGAACAATTTCTCCAACAGCTTTTGAACGGCCTGGCCGTGGGCGGCATCTACGCGCTTGTGGCGCTGGGCTACACCATGGTGTACGGCGTGCTCAAGCTCATCAACTTTGCCCACGGCGACCTGTTTACCATTGGCGCCTATCTGGGGCTTACCCTGCTTGTCAGCTGCAATATGGCAGGCGCGCTCAATCCGTTTTTGGCGGTAGCCGCCGTTTTTGTCATGGTGGCCCTGCTGGTGGCGATTATTGGCTTTTTGCTTGAGCGCACGGCATACCGCCCCCTGCGCAACGCCAATCGCCTCTCCGCCGTGGTTTCCGCCCTTGGCGCTTCCATATTTTTCCAGAACGCGGTCATGCTGATCTACGGCGCGCGCTTCTACGTGTATCCCGACTATCTGCGCCCCGACTTTACGGTGAGGATGCTCGGCCTTGAAGTGCCCGGCGTGCGGCTGCTGGTCATTGCCGCCAGCGTTGTGCTGATGCTCGGCCTCTGGGCCTTTATCCAGCGCACCCGCACAGGCGCGGCCATTCGCGCCGTGGCCATCGACCCCGGCGCTGCACAGCTTATGGGCATCAACGTTGACCGCATCATCTCGCTGGTCTTTCTTATCGGCCCCGGCCTTGGCGGCGCGGCGGGCCTGATGGTGGGCATCTATTACGGGCAGATCGACTTTACCATGGGCTGGTCGTACGGCCTCAAGGCCTTTACCGCCGCAATCCTGGGTGGCATCGGCAACATCCCCGGCGCCATGCTGGGCGGGCTTTTGCTCGGCGTTATCGAAGCCCTTGCCGCAGGCTACATAGCCATTGCCTGGAAGGACGCCATCGCCTTTCTGGTGCTCATTCTTATTCTGATTATCCGACCCACCGGCATTCTGGGCGAGCGCACGGCGGACAAACTATGAAAAAACTTCCGTGCAACTTCGCCGTGTATGCGGCTGCGGGCCTCTTTTTGTGCGCGTTGCCGCTCTTTTGCAATGCCTACTGGCTTGACGTGTGCGTGAGCATTGGCCTCTACGCCCTGCTGGCCCTTTCGCTCAACGTTATTCTGGGGCAGGCGGGCATATTCCACATGGGCCACGCCGCCTTTTTTGCCGTGGGCGCCTACACCACCGCCATTCTCAACACGGTCTGCCATTGGCCTGTACTATGGGTCATGCCGCTCTCCGGCGCGGCAGCGGCCATATTCGCCCTCATTGTGGCCCGCCCCATCATCCACCTGCGCGGCGACTATCTGCTGATCGTCACCATCGGCATTGTGGAAATTGTGCGCATTGCGCTTATCAACGATGTTTTCGGCCTCACGGGCGGCGCCAACGGCATTTTCGGCATCAGTCGGCCCATGTTTTTTGGCTTCAAGATCGTCAAGAGCATGCAGTTCTATTTTCTGGTCTGGGGCATGGTGGGCGCGAGCCTGCTGCTGTTCTACGGACTGTGGCATTCCCGCTTTGGCCGCGCGCTGAACTTCATCAAGGAAGACGACGTGGCCGCAGAAGGCTGCGGGGTCAACGTCACCCATTACAAGCTGGCGGCCTTTGTGCTGGGCGCGTTCTGGGCGGGCATGGCTGGCACGCTCTATGCCGCAAAAATGACGACCATTGCGCCGGAATCGTTTAACTTCATGGAATCCGTGATCATCTTTGCGGTGGTCATTCTTTCCGGCGGCAGCCAGCTTGGCGTGCTTATCAGCGCGTTTCTTTTCATCGGCCTGCCCGAAGTGCTGCGCGAATTTTCCAATGCGCGCATGCTCATTTTCGGCCTTGCCATGATGGTTATGATGGTCTGGCGGCCTCAGGGATTATTGCCCCCGAGGCAGCGACGCTACAAGGTGGATGTGCCGCCTGCAGCTGCCAGCGACGGGAGGCCCGCATGACCCTGCTGCGCCTTGAAGAAATGAGCAAGATGTTCGGCGGCCTGATTGCCCTGAATGATCTTACCTTTGACGTGGACGCTGGCAGCATTGTAGGCCTTATCGGCCCCAACGGCGCCGGCAAGACTACCGTGTTCAACTGCATAACCGGCAACTATACGCCGGAATCGGGCCGCATCTTTTTTGACGGCAAATCCATTGCCGGGCTGCGCCCGCACAAGGTGGTGGAACTGGGCATCGCCCGCACGTTCCAGACCATCCGCCTCTTCGGTCGCCTTTCTGTGCTGGAGAACGTGCTTGCCGGGCGGCACTGCCGCATGAAATCCGGCCTGATATCGTGCATGCTGCACACTCCGGGCCAGCGTAAGGAAGAAAGAGCCGCCGTTGCCCGCTGTATGGAAGAGCTGGAATTTGTGGGTCTTGCCGATCGCTACACCGAGGCCGCTGGCGGCCTTTCGTACGGCAACCAGCGTTTGCTTGAGGTAGCCCGCGCCCTGGCCTCCGACCCCCGCCTCGTGATTCTGGACGAGCCCGCAGGCGGCATGAACGATCAGGAGACAGCCGCTCTGGTGCATACCATCCGGGCCATCCGCGACAGGGGTATCACCGTGCTGCTCATTGAGCACGACATGCGCCTGGTGATGAAAATTTGCGAAAAACTGGTGGTGCTGGAACACGGCACCATGATTGCCCAGGGCAAGCCCGAAGACGTGCGGCAGGATCCCGCCGTCATTGAGGCCTATCTGGGCGCAGACGACGAAAAGTGGTAAGCCATGTCCCTGTTGCAATTGTCTAATGTGCGCGTGCGCTACGGCAGTGTTGAAGTACTGCACGGCATCGACCTGAGGGTGGACGAAGGCGAAATCGTCACCATTCTTGGGGCCAACGGTGCGGGCAAAAGCACCACCTTGCTGTCCATCAGCGGGCTGGTGCGCCCCTTTGAAGGCGAAATCCTTTTTGAAGGACAAAACCTGCTGCGCCTGCCGAGCCACAGGGTCGTAGGGCTTGGCATTGCCCAGTCGCCCGAAGGGCGGCGTGTTTTCGGCATCATGAGCGTTCTGGAAAATCTGCGCCTAGGGGCATTCTGCATTGAAGACAAGGCTCGCCGCGAGCGCACGCTGGAATGGATTTTTGATCTTTTTCCGCGTTTGCACGAGCGCAAGGATCAGCTCGCGGGTACGCTCTCCGGCGGCGAGCAGCAAATGCTCGCCATAGGCCGCGCCCTCATGGCCGAGCCGCGCCTCCTGCTGCTGGATGAACCATCGCTGGGCCTTGCCCCGCTGCTGGTGCGCTCCATCTTTGAAACCGTGCGGGCCATCAACAAGAAAGGCGTGACGGTGCTGCTGGTGGAACAGAACGCCCGTGCGGCGCTCAAGCTTGCCACGCGCGGCTATGTGCTTGAAGTGGGGAGCGTTGTTATGGAAGACCGGGCCGAAAACCTCCTTGCCAATGCCAGCGTACGCGAGGCTTATCTGGGCGGTTAGACCAGACGGAGCGGTTGCTTTTTTACAACAGCCCGCAGAAGAACGAGATTCACGCGCCGCAGCCCGGCTGAAAAATTTTTCACTTCTTTTACTTGACAGAAAATTGCTTTCAACTATATTTTTCCATTCCAACGCGGCGGCCATTCCGCCGTTATTTTAGCAATACGGCGCTGCTGCGCATGGAGGTTTTGCTATGACCCCTCTGGAAAAAGCCACCAAAACCGCTGAAGGCGTGGTGGTCAACGGTTTTGTTCTTTCCCCGGTGGTTGAACAGTGTTCTGGCTGTGACCGCGTGCGCGAATTTGAAGGCGAAGAGTTCTGCTCCAGCTACCCTGTCCCTGCCAAAAAGTGGACTGCTGGCCGTTGCAACTTTGCCACGCACGTGAAGGCCTCTGTTGCCGCTGCCGCCAAGGTCAACCCTTTGAAGGCGTCCAAGCGCGCCGCCAAGGGTGGCCGCTAGGCCAACCAGGCTTACATCGGTTCCGACATGCCGCTGGCGGTCAGTTTGCGATCTTATCGCTACAGGCCGGTTCAACAACGGTCATGCCGGGGCTGAAGACTTTTTCAAGGGGCTGCGCGAGCAGCCTCTTGCGCGTTGTAACGCCATACGGGAAAACCCATGTTCAAGACACTCGACACATTGTTGCGCGGGCTGGCCGGGCGGGAAGACCGCGTTGCGGAGCTTCAGGCCGTTCTTACGGCATGCCAGGCTCTTGGCCCGGACAACGGCGGCCAGGGCGAAATGGAAAAGGTGCGCTGCATCACCAACTGGCTCAAAGCCTGCGGCGTGACCGCCCTTTCACGCGTTGACGCGCCGGACCCGCGCGTTACCGATGGTCAGCGTCCCAACCTTGTGGCCCGCATCCCCGGCAAAAGCAGCCGCACCCTCTGGCTTTTCGGGCATACGGACGTGGTGCCTCCGGGCGACCTCGCAGCCTGGAGCAGCAATCCCTGGCAGGTGCGCCGCGAAGGTGATTTTCTGTACGGACGCGGCGTGGAAGATAACCAGCAGGCCATAGTCAGTATGCTGCTGCTGGCGGAAGAAGTGCTCTCTCAGGGCATTACCCCCGAGCTTTCACTTGGTCTTGTTTTCATGGCAGACGAAGAAACCGGCAGCCTTTACGGCCTGGAGCACCTGCTCAACACAGCCCCGCATTTTTTTAATCCCGACGATCTCTACATCGTGCCGGACGCCGGTTCGTCCAAGGGCGATGTCATTGAAATCGCAGAAAAAAGCCAGCTCTGGCTCAAGGTGCAGACCACGGGCATCCAGTGCCACGGCTCCACGCCGCAAAAGGGCCGCAACGCTTTTCTGGCGGGGGCGGACATGGCCCTCTCGTGCCATAATGCTCTGCGCTCCGCCTTTGCCGATGCCAACCCCCTGTTTGACCCGCCCTATTCCACCTTTGTGCCGGGCAAGCACGAAGCCAATGTCCCGAACATCAACACCGTTCCCGGCAATGATGTTTTTTACATTGACTGCCGCCTCCTGCCCCATGTGGATATGGACAACGTGCTTGCAAAAATGCGCGAAGTGGCCGCCGAAGTGGCGGAAAAGCACACGGTGCAGATACAAGTGAGCGTGGTGCAGCGGCAGGACGCCACGGCCATACCGCAAACCGGCACCGTTGTTACAGCGCTCAAGGCCGCCATCGCCCGCATTTACGGCGTTCAGGCGCAGGCCGTGGGCATAGGCGGGGCAACCGTTGCTGCTTTTTTGCGGCAAAAGGGCCTGCCCGCCGCCGTGTGGGGCTGCCTTGAAAACACCTGCCACCAACCGGACGAACGCTCCTCTATCACCGCTACCATCAAGGATTCGCAGGTGTTTGCCCACATCCTCATGAACGCAGCCCATGTCTGATTCCATATTTGACTGCATTGTCGCCGGCGGCGGCCACGCTGGCAGCGAAGCCGCCGTGGCCCTCGCCCGCATGGGGCATAGAGTGCTGCTTATCAGCGGCAACCTCGACCGGCTGGGCTACCTCTCGTGCAACCCCGCCATTGGTGGTCTGGCCAAGGGCCACATGGTGCGCGAAATTGACGCCCTTGGCGGCATGATGGGCCTGTGGGCCGATGCTGCGGGCATACAGTTTCGCGTGCTGAACATGAGCAAGGGGCCAGCGGTGCGGGCCACACGCGCCCAGATTGACCGCGAGGCCTATCAGCGCGTGCTCAAAAAAACGCTCTACAACACGGCCGGCCTGCGCATCTGGCAGGATTCCGTGGTGGACGTGACCACCAATGACGGCTGCGTCACTGGCGTGCGCACAGCCCAGGGGCTGACCTTTGCAGCGCGCCACGTGCTGCTGACAACGGGCACCTTTCTGGACGGGCGCATCCACATGGGCCTCACCAATCTGCCCGGCGGCCGCCTGGGCGATGCTCCGGCGCTGGGCCTTTCAGACAGCCTGCGCAGCCTCGGTCTGACCCTGGGGCGCCTGAAAACCGGCACCACGCCGCGCATCCTCAAATCATCCATCGACTATTCGCAGCTCGAGGAACAGCCTGGCGACACCCCGCCTCCGGGCTTCAGCTTTCACGGCCCCGGCCCAGCTCTGGAACAGGTGTCGTGCCATGTGACGTGGACAAACGAACGCGCGCACGAAATCATCCGCAGCGGCTTTGACCGCTCGCCCATGTTCACGGGCGTCATCAAGGGCACCGGGGCGCGCTACTGCCCTTCCATTGAAGACAAGGTGGCCCGTTTTCCGCACCGGGAGCGGCACCAGATTTTTCTGGAGCCTGAGGGACTCAACAGCTCAGAGGTGTACGCCAACGGCATTCCCACCAGCCTGCCCCTCGATGTGCAGCTCGATATGGTTCACGCCCTCAAAGGGCTGGAAAACGCCGTAGTGCTGCGCCCCGGTTACGCCATTGAATATGACTACGCCAACCCCATCCAGTTGCGCCCCACCCTTGAAACCAAGGCCGTGCCGGGATTGTGGCTTGCGGGGCAGATCAACGGCACGTCCGGCTACGAGGAAGCCGCAGCGCAGGGCCTGTGGGCCGCGCTGAACATCTCGTGCGCCATGCGTGGTCTTGCCCCTTTTACGCCGGGGCGTGATCAGGCCTATATGGCTGTGCTTGTTGATGATTTGGTTACGCTCGGCACTCAGGAACCCTACCGCATGTTCACCTCGCGCGCGGAGCACAGGCTGCTGCTGCGCGAAGACAATGCCGATACGCGGCTGACCCGGATTGGCCGTGAACTTGGGCTTGTGAGCGACGAACAGTGGCGCGCGTTTTGCATAAAACAGGAGGCCGCCGAACGTTTCAGGGAATATCTGTGCAAAAAGCGCATACCCGGGCACAAATTGCCCGAGGATGCACCCGAGGCGCAGTTGCCTGTGGGCAAGACTCTGGCAGAAGCCCTGAAACGCCCGGATGTTGACCTGGACTCGCTTGAAGCCATGCTGACCGCGACCCAACACGAAGCGCTGGCCGAGACCGGGGCTGATCTGGCTGCGGCCAGAGCTGCCGCCGGAACCGGCGCCTGTGAGAGCGTGCAGACAGAAATCAAGTATGAGGGCTATCTGGCACGTCAGCGTGAACTTATCGCCCGCTCGGCCAAGCTTGAGGCAACGGCCTTGCCCCCGCAACTCGATTATGCCAAAGTAGCTGGGTTATCCCATGAAGTGGTAGAAAAACTGGACAGGGTGCGCCCTTGCAGCCTCGGGCAGGCCGGACGGATATCCGGCGTAACCCCTGCGGCGGTTGCATGCCTGGAGGTTCACCTCCACAAACTTGGATTGCTGCGCCCTGAAAAATACCCCAATGGCGCTGCTGCATCCCCGCAGTGAGGGATGACGCCACACAACTGTTGACATCGGTGAATCTATGACGGGCACCCAACTTCTTATTGTTGTCGGCATTCTGCTTGCGGCGCTTTGCGCCACGCTCGTCTCGGTCAAAGGCCGGTTGCAGAGCATGCGCCACGCGGCAAAGCGTGCGGAAATCATCCGCCGCATGCTTGAGACTGCGCAGGAACAGAACGAAATATTCGACCTTAACGTTGAGGAACTCCACAACAGCAAGGGCATGGCTGGCACCCTCGCCAGGATACTTTCCACCCAGCTTGAGATGGAAGTTCTTTCCTATGTATCACGCGAGCTTGAAGGCACCCCGGTGGAAGTCTTCTTTCGCGCCACCCTGCCCGAAGGCCCTTCCTTCTTTAAATTCCAGGCACAGATTCAGCAGGTAAAGGGCGCGTACGACAAATCGCGCCTTCTCCTTTCCATGCCCAAGGATATAGACGCCGGGCAAAAGCGCCATTTCATCCGCGTTAAACCGCCCAAGGATCTGGTGCGCGTTATCGGCGTGTGGGAGATGGATCCCGCCAAACCCATGCCCCGTAACACGGCTGAAATTGGCAGGCCCCTGCTGCATTACAAATCCGGCATGGAAAACGAGCTTGTGCAGGTGGCCGACATTTCCGCCACAGGCATGGCCCTGCGCTTTCCCACCGAATCGCTGGAAGACAAGCCAGTTGACCTCGACAAAGGTTCCCAGTTACTTTGTCTCATCATCTATCAGATGAGCAAGGAAGACCGCGTGGTCACATTCTGGTGCACCTGTGACGTGCTCAATATCCGCATGCAGAAAGAACCCACCCCGGCTCTGGTTCTGGGGACAGAATTCAGCAACTGGGCGGTTCTGGAACAGGGCAAGGCCGATATCAACTGGTTCCACAGCACCCCCAAAAGCGGTGTTTCGCCCATTACCCAGTGGGTGATGCAAATGGATATCCAGCAGCGCAAGCTGACTGGCTAGGGCATATTGACAGTAAAAACGTGAAAATACGTTAGCAGGAAAATTCTGCCGTGGCGGTTGCACCGCAGGCAAACGCGCGCGGCGCGTAGTGAGTACGCCAACCTAGGAGGTTATTTTGGACGGCGGCACGGAAGGTCACAGTACCATCTGGTCGCGCCTGAGCAGACTGTTCGGGCACGACGATCAGGAATCTCTCGAAAAAGCCATTCTGGAAGCACGAGCCGACGGCGAGGTGGAACCCTACGAGGAATCCATGCTCCTTGGCATCCTGCGCTTCAACGATCTTCAGGTGCAGGACACCATGATCCCCCGCACCGATATAGACTGCGTTCCCGATGACATGCCGCTTCAGGAAGTGGCGCGCATCATTGTGCGCTCTGGTCATTCGCGCATTCCCGTATACAAGGACACCCGCGACAATATCGTGGGCATTCTCCACGCCAAGGATGTTCTCAGCAGCCTGCTGGATCAGGGGGATCACGCCCCCGCTGTTTCGCGGGTCATGCGCGAGCCTTTCTTTGTGCCCGAGACCAAGTCCATCCGCACCCTGCTGCAGGAATTTCGCGCACGCAAACAGCACATTGCCATTGCGCTTGACGAATACGGCGGCACATCCGGCCTTATTACCATCGAAGATGTGCTGGAAGAAATCGTGGGTGATATTGAAGACGAACACGATGCCCCGCGTCAGGAAGACATCCGCCCCCTCGGTGAAAACGTTTACGAACTCACAGGCCGCGCCCTGCTGGAAGACATTGAAGACTTGGGCGTTGATCTGGATTCTGACGAGGTGGACACCATCGGCGGCTACCTGAGCATGGAGGCGGGGCACGTCCCCGGCCCCGGCGAGCGCTTTACCCTGCGCGGCTGGGCCTTTACCGTACTTGAAGCTGACAGGAAGCTTATTATCCGCCTGCGCATGGAACCTGCTGACCACGCCGCGCCCGCTCCGGCCACGGAAGAGGAAGAAGCGGCAAAAGCATGAAGCTGTTCCGTCCTGAAGCGCCAGGGGCCACGCAGCGCGGCTGGGTCTTGTGCCTTGCTGCCGCACTAGGTCTGTGGCTGGGTTTTCCCAACGATCTTATCAACTTTCCTCCACTGGTGCTCCTGTGGCCTGTGGCGCTGGCATTGCTTGGCCGGGAGGCCGCAAGCCGCGCCATTGCCTTGCGCATGGGCTGGATTGGCACCATTGCGGGCGGCATGGCAGCGCTCTACTGGCTCACCCTGCCCGTACACAACGTGGGCGGCCTGCCCTGGCTGCTGGCCGTTCCCTGCGCGCTGTTCATCGTGACCTGCATTGGCAGTGCCGGCGGCCTGTTTGCCCTCGCGGCTCACATGTTCCGCCACAGGCCCGCCTGGGTGCAGGCCGTACTGCTTGGCCTCTTGTGGTATCTGCTTGAAGCAATCTATGCCCTTGCCCTGGGATTTCCCTGGCTGGACATGGCCGGGGCTTTGTCCCCCTGGCCCATACTGGTGCAGGCTGCGGACATGGTGGGCGGTTACGCCCTTACTGGAGTGTGGAGCATGGCGGCCCTGCTGTGCGGCCTTGCCTTTGCCTGCGGGCCCCGGCGCTTCTGCCCCGACCGCGCAAGCCTGATCCCCGGCCTTGTGCTCACGATTGCCCTGCTGTGCTACGGTGGCTGGCGGCTTTACGCCAACCCGATGGTCACAGAGCCTACCGGGCCGGGCAGCGTGGATGTGCTCTATGTGGAAGGCAACGTTGACCAGAACCAGAAGTGGGTTCCCGCTTTTCAGCGGCAGACTGTGGATCTGTATCTGGGCCTGACGTATCAGGGCCTTGCGCAAAAACCCGATGCCCGCCCCCTCATTGTGTGGCCGGAAACAGCCATGCCTTTCTTTTTTGAGGTTAATGCCCTGCATGCCCCGCGCATTCGCGAGCTGGCGGCCCGCAGCGGTAGCCCTCTGCTGTTTGGTGCGCCGGGCCTCGAGCGCCACCCCGGCAAAAAAGATCCCGATGTTTTCAACCGGGCCTTTTTACTGAACCCCAAGGGCGATACTGTCGGATATTACGACAAGGAACATCTGGTTCCCTTTGGCGAATATCTGCCGGAATGGCTCAATTGGGGATTTCTGGAAGCATTGCTGCAAGGGGTTGGCGTGTACCAGACTGGCACCGCTGTCGCCCCGCTGCGGCAGGACAATCTTGCTCTGGGAATGCTCATCTGCTATGAGGGAATATTCCCGTGGCTTGCCCAGAACCGCGTGGCGGATGGGGCAAATATTCTTGTAGATATCAGCAATGACGGCTGGTTTGGCAACACTCCGGCGGCACGGCAGCATCTCTACCTCACTGCCTTGCGGGCCGTGGAGCAGAACCGCTGGATATTGCGCGGCACCAACACGGGTATTTCTGTTGTGGTGGACCCGCGCGCCCGGCTGACCATGCACGGAGGCCAGTTCAAGGCTCAGGCCGTTTGGGGCAAGGCGGCGCTTGTGACTGCGCCAAGCCTGTTCCACAGTATTTCGCCCTGGCTTATGCCCGGGGCCGCCCTGGCATTTCTGGCCCTGCTGCTGCTCGGCCCCGGCGGCAGGTTTGCAAAAGATCGCGACAAAGCCGCCAGCTGTTCCTGATTTTTTGGTCTTGCGCGGTCAACGCCGCGCGCATGGGGAGGTGCATCCTCCCGGTTGCGCGGTTTTACGCCTCAGACCATTCACCTTAACCCCCATAGTATCCACAATGTTGCAACTCAGTGATCTGCGCGCCGCATGCCAGCCCCTTTCCCAACGTTTCGCCACCCTCTGGGGGCGTCTTTGACGTTGCCGCCAGCCAGAAGCGCCTGCAGGACATCGAACACGAAATTTCCCGCCCCGGCGCATGGGACAATCCCGAAGCGCTGACTCCTGTTTTGCAGGAAAAAAGGCGTCTTGAAGAAGAAATTGAGCGTCTCAGCCGCCTCAAGACCTGCCACGACGACATGAACGAATGGCTGACCCTGGCCTCTGAAAGCGAAGACCCCGAAGCTCTGGAATCCCTTGACCAGCAGAACCGCGATCTTGCCGCCCTGCTGGACGAAACAGAGCTTGTCATGCTGCTTTCCGGCGAGGAAGACAATCAGGACGCCATCCTTGAAATCCACCCCGGCGCTGGCGGCACAGAGTCGCAGGACTGGGCCGAAATGCTGCTGCGCATGTATACCCGCTGGGCCGCGCGCCACAAGTACACAGTGGAAGAGCTGGACTACCTGCCTGGCGACGAGGCGGGAGTTAAAAGCGTTACCCTGCGCATTGCCGGGCCGCATGCCTTTGGCTTTCTCAAAAGCGAGCGCGGCATCCACCGACTTATCCGTATTTCGCCTTTCGATTCATCGGGCCGCCGCCACACCTCCTTTGCATCTGTGGATGTGATCCCCGACGTGGGCAACGATATTGAGCTGGACATCAAGGAATCCGACATCCGCGTGGATATTTTCCGCTCCAGCGGCCCCGGCGGGCAGAGTGTCAACACCACAAGTTCGGCCGTGCGCGTGACCCACATTCCCACAGGTGTTACTGCCCAGTGCCAGAACGAAAAATCTCAGCACCACAACAAGGACACGGCCATGCGCGTTTTGCGCGCCCGCCTCTACAACATCGAGCTGCAAAAACGCGATGCTGAGCGGCAGGCGGAATACGCTGGCAAGGACGCCATCGCCTTTGGCAGCCAGATCCGCACATACACCTTGCAGCCCTACAGGCTGGTCAAGGATCACCGCACCGGCTCCGAAGCCGGAGATGTGGAAGGCGTTTTGAACGGTCAGATCGACCAGTTCCAACACGATTACCTGCTGCACCGCCATGAGCAACAACGCTGATTTTGACGCACTTGCCAACGAGCTGCTTGCCTTGCGGCAGGCAGACGGTACAGCTTCGCGCAGCAGCGGCGAATCTGTGCTGGTGGCTCGGCTGCTGCCGGGTTTCAACGTCAGCAGGTGGCAGGAATTTTTGGGTAGTGTCCAGAATTTTTCGCACATTTTGTAGCTGTCAGTCAGTGTGAGTTTTGGCGGTGTCTTGAGGAGCCGGCGCGGAGCCTTGCGAGCGATACCCCACAAAGATATCGCGGCTGCAAGGGGCGTGACGGCTCCGGTTCTATATCAACACTTCTTGCTTCATATTCATGTACCGTTGTGTTCCCCACTTTTGACCCGCCATATACCGCAGGCGAGCCGATACCAGCATGAGCGCTGCATGACCATCCGGAAAGCTGCCTACCACACGTGTCCGTCGGCGGATTTCCCGATTCAGGCGTTCAAGCGGGTTATTTGTCCGGATATGCCGCCAATGCGTTGAGGGAAAGGCATAATAGGAAAGTGTTTCATCGCATCCGGATTCCAAAATCCTGGCTGCTTTATCAAGGCGTAATGCCTGGAGTTTTTTCACCACCTCAATCGCTTTCTGGCGGGCGGCTTCTTTGTCTTCTTGCGCGTGGATAGCCTTGAGCATCAAGGCGACCTCCTTGGCTTTGCCGCGAGGCGTTGCGTGCAATACGTTACGGTAGAAGTGCACCACGCAACGTTGCCATTTCGCATCGGGATAAAATTCTCCAAGCGCATCCAGAAACCCAAGACTTTTGTCTGATATCATCAGGTCGACCCGCTCAAGACCGCGCTCGCGCAAATAGCGCAGGAATTGCCGCCAGCTCTCGCTGTCCTCTCGGGAGCCTTCAGCTACACCAAGAATTTCACGAAAACCGCTTGTATTCACACCGATAGCCACAAGAACAGACACGTTCTGCACTTCCCCGCCCCAGGAGCGCTTCAGCCAGATGCCGTCCACGAAAACATAAGGGTACCTTGGTTCAAGCGGACGATTGCGCCATTCTTCTACACGTTCAAAAATTTTCTGATTCAAGTCACTTATGGTACTTGGACTGACACGGCTGCCCCACAGCGCTTCTGTGATGTCTTCCACACGACGTACGGAGACGCCCGCCAGATACATTTCCACCAGCGCTTCTTCCACGGAACTTTCACGACGACGATACCGCTCGATTATCGCGGTTTCAAACGGTACATGCCGCAGCTTGGGGACCTTAAGCTGAACCGTTCCGGCTTTGGTCTGCAAATCCCGTTCATAGTGACCTGCTCGGGTGCTGGCACGTTGCGCATTACGTTCATAACGCCTGGCCTGGCATAAAGCATCCGCTTCTGCATCAAGTAGGCCGTTTAGTGTTTCCTCAACGCTCTGGCGCACTACCTCGGACACATGCGACCGCAATTCTTGCTCATCAACCTCAATAACCGGAACTTTCCTTTTCTCACGCTCACTGATAATTTTCATCTGTAGCCTTCCTTGATGGAGTGTTTTGATGGTGGTTCACCAAAACATAACCAACTTGGCGGGCTACTTCCATTTTTTAAATGTGCGAAAAATACCGTACGTTATC